>NZ_NCSM01000099.1 GCF_002224125.1 Streptomyces sp. NBS 14/10 | reverse complement strand
CATCACCCGCTGCTCGGCGCCGCGATTCCGCTTGCGGACAGCGACGGACACCTCTTCACCGGTCGGCTCTCCTTGCATACGCACCCCTGGCTGGCCGACCACGCCTTCGCCGGCGTCGCGCTTGTGCCCGGTACGGCGCTCCTGGACATCGCCCTGCAGGCCGGGGAGCGTGTCGGGTGTCGACATGTCGAAGAACTCACCCTGCATGCGCCCCTACTCCTCCCGCAACGTGACGGGGCCGTTCTGCAGATCAGCGTCGGAGCCCCGGACGACGAAGGACGGCGGGAGTTCGCCGCCTACGCACGGAGCCACGACGACGTCTCAGGTACGGAGAACGCGCAGGGCGCCGAGAGTCTGGAGGGCGCGGGCCAGCGATGGACACGGCACGCCACAGGCACGCTGACCGCCACCACACCCCCCGCCGCGACAGCCAGCCCGAAGGCCGATGCGTGGCCTCCGGGCGAGGCCGAGGCCCTGGACCTCGACGGGCTGTACGAGCGGCTGGCCGATGCTGAGTTGGCCTACGGGCCCGCGTTCCACGGGCTGCGTGCCGCCTGGCGCGAGGGCTCGGACATCTTCGCCGAGGTGCGGCTGCCCGAACCGCAGGCCCGTGACGCCGACCGGTTCGGCGTCCATCCCGCCCTTCTGGACGCGGCGCTGCACACCCTCGGCCTCGATCCGGCGCTCGGTGATGAGCCCGATGTGCCGGAGGGGCAGCGGGCGGCTCGGTTGCCGTTCGCCTGGCGCGGAGTGACGCTGCACCGCAGGGGTTGTGAGGTGCTACGGGTGCGGCTCTCGCCGGAGCCGGGCCGCGAAGTGGTGGCCATCGAGGCGACCGACGAATCGGGGCGGCCAGTGGCCTCCGTCGAGGCGCTCGTGCTGCGGCCGGTGTCCGCGGGTGAGATGCGGGCGGCCCACTCGGAGCATCACGAGTCGCTGTTCGGCTTGGAATGGCCCGCTGTGACATTGCCCGCCGCAGGCGCCTCCTCATCCGGCCGCTCTCCTTCAGATCACTCGTCCTTCGCCATCGTCGGTGCCGATCCGTACGGGCTCCCCTACCAGCGCCATGACGACTGGACCGCGCTGCTCAGCGCCATGGAGGCCGATGGCGCCCCGGAGGTGATCGTCGTCCCCTGTGGCGGGGACGAGGACAGTGACGTTGCGGGCGGCGCGGCCGTCCACACGGCCGTACATAACGCACTGCACCTGCTCCAGTCCTGGCTGGACAACGCCCGGTTCGCGGACAGTCGGCTGGTCGTACTGACACGCAGGGCGGTCGCCACCCACCGGGAGGACGACGTCACGGATCTGCCGGGCGCGGCGGTGTGGGGCCTGGTGCGCTCGGCGCAGTCCGAGAACCCGGGCCGGATCACCCTGATCGACTGGGATGGACACGGCTCCTTGGCCGAGGTGCTTCCCGCGGCGCTGGCCGCCGGTGAGCCGCAGCTGGCCGTCCGCGACGGAGAGGTGTGCGTACCGCGGCTGGTGCGGATGCCACGGCAGGATCGGCCCGCACCGGCCGACGGGTCGGCCGATGGGACCACCGACGCGTCGCTATGGGCGCTCGATCCGGCGGGCACCGTGCTGATCACTGGCGGCACCGGAGTGCTGGGTGGGCTGATCGCCCGCCACCTCGTCATGGCGCACGGTGTGCGGCAGCTGCTGCTGGTCGGCCGTCGCGGTGCGCAGGCCGAGGGCGTACAGGCGCTCACGGCCGAGCTCGAGGCGGTCGGCACGACGGTGACCGTCGCCGCCTGCGATGCCGCCGACCGCGAGGCGCTGGCCACCCTGCTGGGCAGCGTCCCGGAACAGCATCCGCTGACCGCCGTGGTCCATGCCGCCGGGGTGCTCGACGACGGCACGATCCCCTCGCTGACGCCCGAGCGGATCGACACCGTCTTTCGTGCCAAGGTGGTCCCGGCGCTGCTTCTGCACGAGCTCACACACGACACGGACCTGGCCGCGTTTGTGATGTTCTCCTCCGCGGCATCCGTGCTCGGTTCGCCGGGCCAGGGCAACTACGCGGCGGCCAACGCCGTACTGGACGCGCTGGCCCGGCACCGCCGGGCCCAGGGGCGGCCCGCGATGTCGTTGGCCTGGGGGCTTTGGGCGCAGGGTAGCGGGATGACTCGCCATCTGGACGGCACCGACCACGCCCGGATCAACCGTGGCGGGATGGCGCCGCTGGCGACCGAGGAGGCCCTTGCCCTCTTCGACGCGTCGTCGGCGGCCGGGGAGCCGTTCCTCGTCCCGGCCCGGTTCGAGCTCGGCGCGCTGCGCTCGCGGGCGACCGCCGCCGGGGTGCCGGCGCTGCTGCGTGGGCTCGTCCCGGCCTCCGCCCGTCCCGGCGGCGCGGCAGACCGGGGCGAGGTCGGGGAGGACGGGGCGAACGTGGGCGTGTCGCTCCGCGAGCGGCTGGCCCGCTGCGGAGGCAAGGAGCAGCAGGGCATCCTCACTCGTCTCGTTCGGTCCCACGCCGCCGCGGTGATCGGCCATGCGGGGATCGAGGGGGTGGCGGAGCGGCGTGCCTTCCGGGAGCTGGGCTTCGACTCGCTGACCGCCGTCGAGCTGCGCAATCGGCTCACCACCGCCACCGGTCTGCGGTTGCCCGCGACGGTCGCGTTCGACTTTCCGAACCCGACCGCGCTCGCGGAGCATGTACGCGCCCTTCTGCTGCCGGCGAACGGTAACGGCGCCGGGGTGGACGGGACCTCGGCCTCGGATCCCGGTGAGGAGGAGCTGCGGGCCGCCGTGGCGTCCATTCCGCTCGGCAGGCTCCGGGAGGCCGGTCTGCTGTCTGTGCTGCTGGATCTCGCCGAGGCCCCTGGCGGCCTCGACGGCGACCTCGGCGGCGACCTCGGAAGCGGCCTCGGAAGCGGCCTTGGGAGCGTCGGGGCCGCTGCCGTCCCCGCCGCCCGTTCCGCGGCGGAGGGTCCCGGCTCGATCGACGAGATGGACATCGACACCCTCATCGGCCTGGCGCACGGCGACCAGCCCGGCTCGGACTCGTAGTAAGGAGCGATACATGACCGATCTCGTCGACGAAGACCGGCCGGAGGCCATCGGCCGGGCCGAGACCGTGCGCGGCCTGCGGGTGTTCACCCTTCCCGTGACACTGTGGGCGTGTGTCGGCGCCCTGGTGCTGGGGCTTCAGGTGTACGTGTTCGCCTCCTGGCTCGCCGACAGCGGCTACCGCATCGAGGAGGCGCCTCCGGCCAGGGGCGGTGGGGACTCGGAGCGGATCGCCGATGTGCTGATCCCGCTGCTGTCCGTGGTGGGAGCGGTGGTCCTCGCGGGGCATCTGTACCGGACGTGTCGGGCCAGAAGGCGGCTGACGTTCGACGCGTTGCTCTTCATCGGGCTGCTGTCGGCCAGTTGGCAGAGCCCCTTGATGAACTGGATCAACCCGGTGCTCGCGTCGAACGTCAATGTGTTCGGTGCGGTGGCCTCCTGGGGGCCGTATGTGCCCGGTTGGCAGGGGGCGGGGGCCCACCAGGAGGCCGAGCTGCCGCTGGCGACCCTGAGCATCTGTATGACGGCCCTGATGGTCTCCGTGGCCTGCGGCAAGGGCATGGGTCTGGCCGCCGCCCGGTGGCCACGGCTGGGGCCGGTCCGGCTGATCGCGCTCGGCTTCCTGCTCGTCGTGCTCCTCGACATCGCCGAGCCGCTGGTGTCCTTCGCCGGCGTCTCCGTGTGGACGCGGGCGGTGCCCGAGCTGACCATCTGGAGTGGGCACTGGTATCAGTTCCCGCTGTATCAGATGGTGGCCTCGGCGCTTTTCGGCGCCTCCCTGGGGGCCGCGCGCCACTTTCGCAACCGGCGCGGCGAAACCTGTCTGGAATCCGGGGCGGCCCTCCTACCGGAGGGCCCGAGGCCATGGGTCCGGCTGCTGGCGGTAGTGGGCGGGGCCAATGTCAGCATCGCCCTCTACACCGGCGCACACATCCTGTTCTCGCTGATGGACGGCGCTCCCCCGGACCGGCTCCCCGAATTCTTCCGTCCGACGGCCGGCTACTGAGACCGCCGGCGCCGCCCGCGTACCCGACCGCGTGCCCGACGACCGCGTACCCGACGTACCCGGAGTGTCACCGGCTCACCTGCGGCGCCACGTGCGGTGAGCGCTCCGCCTCGTCCTTGTTCCGGCTCCTGGGCTCCACGACCATACGGAGCGGCCGGGGGACCACATGGGTGGCCAGGTGGCTCGCTCGGACACCGCGCCCATCCGCCGGGCGCAACCGCCACCGGGAGGCGATGACGGCGACGGCCACCGCGGTCTCGGTCTCGGTGAACGCGTCTCCGATGCACTTGTAGACACCTCCCGAGAAGGGGACCCAGGCACCCTTCTTGACCCGCGTGGCGCTCTGCTGCGGGTCCCAGCGGTCGGGGTCGAACCGCTCGGGGTCCGGGTACCAGCGGGGGTCGTTCTGGAGGGCGTAGGCGCTGTACATGACCTCCGCGTCGGCGGGGATCTCGTGGCCGCCGAGGCGCACCGACTCTCGTGTGCGCCGGGCGCCGACCCATCCCGGGTACTTGCGCAGGGCCTCTTTGACGAGTCGCTGGGTGAAGACCAGCCGGGTGAGGTCCTGGGAGCTGGGTGGCCGGCCGTCGAGGACCGTGTCGAGCTCTTCGTGCAGCCGTCGTTCGAGGTCGGGGTTCTGGCCGAGCTCGTAGAAGATCCACGACGCGATGGCGGCGGGCCCGCCGATTCCGGTGATGGCCAGGCCCATGACCTCGTCGCGGATCTCCTCGTCGGTCAGGCCGGCACCGGTGGCGTCCGTCGTCCGCAGGAGCGTCGAGAGCATATCGCCGTGGTCCTGCCCTTCGGCTCGGTAGGCGGCGATGGTCTCCTCGATCACGGTTCGCGCCGGGGGCAGTTGCCGGTTGCCGGAGGTCGGCAGCCGTCGGTAGATCCCGGGCAGGATCGCGCTCATCCTGGCCACGGTCAGGATGGCGTTGCCGGTTTTACGCAGTTCCGCCTCGGCGTGTGCGGCACGTTCGGAGACGAACAACGACTTGGCGATCATGGCTGTGGCCAGCTCGGTCATGACGGGCACCACATCCACCACGTCCTGGGCGGACCAGGAGTCGGCGGTCTCCGTGGCGGCCGAGCACATGGCGGACACGTAGCTGCCGAGCCGCTGTCGGTGGAAGCAGGGCTGCATCATGCGGCGCTGGCGCCGATGGGGCTCACCGGTCGTCGCGACGAGGATCGGTCCGATGAAGGCCAGCGCCTTGGCGTGTCCGGCGCCTCGTGTGTAGGCGTGCGCGTCGGTCACCAGCAGCGTCCGTACCAGGTCCGGGTGGGTGGCCACGTAGACGGGCTTGCGGCCGAGCCGGATTCTGACCAGGTCTCCGTGGTCGGCCAGGGAGGACAGGAAGTCGAGCGGCCGCCGGGCCAGTTGGGGCAGGTGGCCCAGCACCGGCCACGAGCCCGGCACATCGGGGACTTGGAGAGGGGCAGGCATCGCTGAACTCCTATCAGGCGTCGGCCGCTACCGGAGAAAATGAGGATATGAAGCCGCCAACACCCCCAAGAAGCCCCTATCCACCCCAGCCTGCGGTCTTCCGCAGCCACTGATCGACGTGGCGGGCGGTCGCCCCCGCGTGCTCCTCCAGCATGGTGAAGTGGTCCCCGGCCACGTCCATGACCGTATGCGGCACCCCCCAGACCGGCGGCGACTGTTCCCCGTCCCGGCCCCGGATGAAGAGCGCCGGGGTGTCGATCTGCGGCGGTGTCCAGCCCGAGAAGATACGGAAGTAGCCGCCCATCGCGGTGAGCCGGGTGTAGTCCACTTCGACGAATTCGGTGACCCGGTCGAAGATCTCGCTGGTCAGCGCGGAGGCGACGGGTGCGATCCCCTCATCGGGCAGATAGGCGTCCATGGCCACGACCGCCTCGGGGCGTACCCCCAGGCTCTCCAGGCGGCTGGTCACGCTGTAGGTGAGCCAGCCGCCCGCGGAATGCCCGGCGAGGGCGAAGGGCGCACCGTCGGTGAAGCGCAGCACGGCTTCGGCGAACAGGTGGGTCACGGCCTCTACATCTCCCGGCAGGAGCTCGCCCACGAGGAAGCCCGGTGCGGGCGCGTACCAGACGTCGCGCAGCCCCTGGAGCGCGGAGGCGAAGCGCGAGTACTGGTACGCGCTGGAGATCGCGGCCACGGTGGGGAGGCAGATCAGCCCGGGCGGGGTGGGCTCGGCTGCCTCGTCTCCCGGCGTGGCCTCCGCTGCCGTGGCTTGGGCGAGCCGTACGAACTTCGGTGCCGTCTCGCCCGAGCCGACGCCGAAGGAGGGCCGGAAGACCGAGGCGGCCGACAGCAGTTGCATGGCTTCGTGGATGCGTCCGGTATCGTGTCCGACCCAGAAAAGGGACTCGACGGTGTCTGCCGAGGGTCCTTCACTACGGGTTGGGCCGTGTGCGCGGCGCGGGGTCGGCCGTGGCCCGGCTTCGTCGGCCGCAATGTCCAGTCGTTCCCCCATGTGGCGGGCCAGGGCGCCAGGGCTGGGGTGGTCGAAGACCAGGGTGGTGGCGAGGCGCAGGCCGGTGACGGCGCTGAGCCGGTTGCGCAGCTCCACCGCGGTGAGGGAGTCGAAGCCAAGTTCACGGAACTCCTCCCCCGCATCAATGGTTTCGGCAGCGTCGTGCCCCAGGACGGCGGCGGCGTGGGTACGTACCAGCTCCAGGAGGGCGCCGGTTCGCTCGGTGGGGCCGGGCAGTGCGGCGAGCCGTTCGCGCAGTGCGGCGGGTGTCTCGCCGCCCGTGGTGGCCTCGGTGGCCGAGGTGGCGGTGGCCGCTCGGCGAGCGGGCGCCCGGACCAGTCCGCGCAGAATGGGTGGGAGCCCGCCTGCCGCGGCCTGTGCGCGTAGGGCCCGGAAGTCCAGCGGAGTGGCCAGTAGCACGGCCTCGTCGACCGTGCCGGCGGCGTCCAGGAGGGCGAGCCCCTGTTCGTCCGTCAGCGGCGCCAGGCCGCCCCGGGCCATCCGGGCGCGGTCGGTGGCCCCGAGGCGCCCGGTCATACCGCTGTCCCGGACCCACATCCCCCAGGCCAGGGACTGGCCCGGCAGGCCCAGGGCGCGCCGGTGGCGCATCAGCGCGTCGAGGAAGGCGTTGGCGGCCGTGTAGTTGCCCTGGCCGGGGCTGCCGAAGCTGGCCGCGGCCGAGGAGAAGACCACGAAGGAGTCGAGTCCGGCGTCGTGGGTCAGCTCGTGCAGATGCAGCGCGCCGATCGCCTTCGGTCCCAGTACGGCGTCCATGCGCTCGGCCGTCAGCGAGGTCAGGATCCCGTCGTCGACCACGCCCGCCAGGTGGATCACGGCGCGGAGCGGATGCCGGGCGGGAACGCCGCTCAGCAACTCGGCGACCGCGTGACGGTCCGCCATATCGCAGGCCCGGACGGTGGCGTCGGCGCCCAGGCGGGTCAGCTCGGCCAGCAGCTCGGGGACGCCGTCCGCCTCCGGTCCACGGCGGCCGGTCAGCAGCAGGTGACGTACGCCATGAGCGGTCACGAGATGCCGGGCGACCAGGCGGCCCAGGACACCTGTTCCGCCGGTGATCAGTACGGTGCCATCGGGATCCCAGGCCCGCGGGGCGACGGTCTCCACCGGAGTCCGCGCCTCTTCGCGGTGCGCAGGGTGGTCCTCGGAGTGGTCCGCGGGAGGTGCGGCGACGGCGACGCGGCCCACGCGCGGCAGGTGGACCGTGCCGTCCCGGAGCGCGAACTGCGGCTCGCCGCCCAGCAGGGCCTCCGGCAGGGCCCGCTGGGAGTCGGGCCGCCCGTCGGTGTCCGCCAGTACGAATCGGTCGGGGTGCTCGCTCTGCGCCGAGCGGACCAGCCCCCACACAGGGGCGTACGTCAGGTCCGGCACCCCGTCCGCCGGTGTCGCGGCGACGGCGCCCTGCGTGACCAGGGCCAGTCGACAGTCCACGAAGCGTTCGTCGTCGAGCCAGCTCAGCAGCAGCTCCAGCGCGCCGTTGGCCGCCTGACGCAGCGCCTCTGGGGTGGCGGTGATCGAGGTCGTGGTGGTGGTCGGAGGGATCGGCTCGAGGCGGTCCCCGGGCGGGTCCTGGCGACCGGGCTCCTGCGCCCGGCCGGAGAACACCACCATGTCCGGCGACAGATCGCCCCGGGAGACGGCCTCGCCCAGCGCGGCCAGGTGGGCATACGCCCGCCACTCCGCCCCGGCGTCGTCCAGCGCCCCTGCCAGGCCCGGCACCTCGGGCCCGACGAGGGCCCATCGGCGCCGGCTGACCGGGGCGGTGGGGGCGGCGGACCGCGGTGTCCACTCGAGGCGGAACAGCGCTTCGTGGTAGGCGGTCCCCGCCGCCCGCAGCCGCTCGGCGGTGACCGGCCGGAAGGCCAGGGACCGCGCCTGGACCACCAGCCGCCCCGAACCGTCCGTGGCCCGCAGCGCGATGGTGTCCTGCGCCACCGGTGTCAACCGGACCCGCAGCGCCGAGGCGCCGACGAGGCCGACCGACACCCCGCCCCAGGAGAACGGCAGCCGGCCGAGCTCCTGGGCACCCGGCCCGGGCGCGGTGTCCAGGCCGAGCGCGACGGGGTGCAGCGCGGCGTCGAGCAGCGCCGGGTGCAGCGCGTACCGTGCGGCGTCCACCGCGCGTTCCTCGTCCAGCGCCACCTCGGCGAAGAACTCGTCCCCGCGCCGCCATGCGGCCCGCAGCCCTTGGAAGGCGGGCCCGTAGCCGAGGCCCACGCCCGCCAGGTCGGCGTACCAGGTGGTCAGATCCACGGGCGCGGCGTCCGGTGGCGGCCATGCCTCGGCCGTCTCGTGGTCCGCAGCTCCGGCTTCCGCCGCGAGCGGGTCGCCGCCGCGGGTCAGCGCCCCGGTGGCGTGGCAGATCCAGGACTGATCCGCCGCCAAGTGTGCGTCGTCGTGGCGGGAGGAGAGGGTGAAGGGGCGTCGGCCGTCCGTGGTGGGCGCGCCGAGCAGGAGTTGGAGGACAACCGAACCGCGCTCCGGCAGCACCAGGGGCACCTGCAGCGCCAGCTCCTCCACGCTCTCGTAGCCGGCCTCGTCGCCCGCGCGGAGGGCCAGCTCCAGGATCGCGGTGCCCGGGAGCAGCACGGTGTCGAAGATTGCGTGATCGGCCAGCCAGGGGTGGGTACGCAGCGACAGCCGCCCGGTGAACAGCAGTTCCTGGGATCCCGCCAGTTCCACGGCGGAGCCGAGGAGAGGGTGGTCGGCGGCGCTCAGGCCGGCGGCCGACAGGTCCGCCGCCTGGCCATGGGGCCTGGGCCAGTAGCGGCGCCGGTCGAAGGCGTACGTCGGCAGTTCGACCCTGCGCCGACCGACCGCCCCGACCGCCCCGGCCGGGCCGGGGCCGATGACCGCCGGCCAGTCGACGGTCACACCGTGGACGTGGATCCGGGCGAGGGCGGTGAGCAGGGTGTGGGCCTCGGGCCGGTCCGGGCGCAGCACTGGTGCCGACACGATCCGCTCTGCCGCGGGCGCGACGCCGGACACCGCCGCAGACATCGGGGCGTGCGCTGTGTCCGTGTCGCCTTCCGGGTCGTCCTGGGCGAGGGCGGACAGCGTGCCGTCCGGGCCCAGTTCCAGGAAGGCGTTGACGCCCTGTGCCCGCAGCCACGCCAGTCCGTCGTTGAACCGCACGGCGTGGCGTACGTGCCTCACCCAGTACTCCGGGTCCGTCAGCTCGCCGGGTCGGGCGAGTTCCCCGGTCAGGTTCGACACCAGGCCGATGGCCGGTTCCGCATACGTCAGCGAGGCGGCGACCTCGCGGAACGCGTCCAGCATCGGCTCCATCAGCGGGGAGTGGAACGCATGGCCGACTCGCAGCCGCCGGGTCTTGCGGCCCCGCGCGGCGAACGCCGCAGCCACCTCGTCGACCGCGCTCCGCTCCCCCGAGACCACGACCGCCTTGGGCCCGTTCACCGCCGCCACCGACACCAGCGCCTCGCGTCCCGCCAGGGCCTCCGCCACCTCGTCCTCGGTGGTCCGCAGCGCCACCATCGCCCCTCCGGGCGGCAGCTGATCCATGAGCCGACCGCGCGCGGCCACCAGCAGCGCGGCGTCCGGCAGGGTGAGGACCCCGGCGACATGTGCGGCGGTCAGCTCACCGAGGGAATGGCCGATCAGGAAGTCGGGACGCACGCCGAAGGACTCCGTCAGCCGGAACAGCGCCACTTCGACCGCGAACAGCGCCGGCTGGGCGTAGCGGGTACGGTCCAGCAGGGCGGCCTCGTCCGTACCGGGCGCGGCGAACAGCAGCGGGCGCAGCGGCCGGTCCAGCCGGGTGTCCAGCTCGGTGACCACCGCGTCCAGGGCGTGGGCGTACGCCGGAAACGCGTCGGCCAACTCCAGGCCCATTCCGATGCGTTGAGTGCCCTGGCCCGCGAAGAGCAGCGCGAGCCCGGCGTCGGTTCCGGGCCGTGGCGCGCCCGCCACCAGACCGGGGGCGGACACTCCGGCGGCGAGCGCGTCCAGGCCGCGTGCGAAACCCTCGCGGTCCTCGGCCACGACGACGGCGCGGCGCTCGAACACCGCCCGCTCGGTCATCAGCGCCCGCGCGACCTCCACGGGCCTCAGGTCCTGCTCCTCAGCGGCGAGCTCCCGCAGCCGGTGTGCCTGGCCCCGTAGCGCCGTCTCGGAGCGTGCCGACACCACCCATGGCACCACCGCGGAAACGGCTACCGCCTGGCCCTCGTCCCGTTCCTCGTTCCGTTCCTCGTCTTCTGGCGCAGACTCCGGCTCGGGTTCCTCGGGGGCCTGTTCCAGGATGACGTGGGCGTTGGTGCCGCTGACCCCGAAGGAGGAGATCCCCGCGCGCCGGGGGTGTCCGTCCCGTGGCCATGGCACCGGCTCGTTCAGCAGCCGCACCCGGCCCGAGGACCAGTCCACGTGCGGCGACGGGTCGTTGGCGTACAGGCTCGGTGGCAGCAGGTCGTGCTGGAGTGCCAGCACCATCTTGATCACCCCGGCGACACCGGCCGCCGCCTGCGTATGCCCGATGTTCGACTTCACCGACCCCAGCCACAACGGCCGGTCCTCCGGACGATCCTGCCCATACGTGGCAAGGATCGCCTGCGCCTCGATCGGATCGCCCAGCGTCGTCCCCGTACCGTGCCCCTCCACCGCGTCGATGCCGGTGGCGGGGACATCGGCGTTGGCGAGTGCCTGGCGGATCACCCGTTGCTGGGCGGGGCCGTTGGGCGCGGTGAGCCCGTTGCTCGCGCCGTCCTGATTGACCGCGCTGCCGCGTACGACTGCGAGCACCCGGTGTCCCAGACGTCGCGCGTCGGAAAGGCGCTCCAACAGCAACACACCCACGCCCTCGGCCCAGCCGACCCCGTCGGCGGCGGCCGCGTACGACTTGCACCGGCCGTCGGCCGCGAGCCCGCGCTGGCGGGAGAACTCCAGGAAGGCGGCCGGGGTGGACATCACTGTCGCCCCGCCCGCCAGCGCCAGTGAGCATTCGCCGGACCGCAGCGACTGACACGCCAGGTGCAACGCCACCAACGACGAGGAACACGCCGTGTCCACCGTCACCGCGGGGCCCTCGAAGCCGAAGGTGTACGCGAGCCGGCCGGACAGCACGCTACCGGAGATCCCGGTCAGCGCGTACCCCGCCAGCTCCGGCCCGCCCTGCCGCACCACCTCGGCGTAGTCCTGGAGCGCGAGCCCGGCGAATACACCGGTTCGGCTGCCGCCCAGCGACCGCGGATCGATTCCGGCCCGCTCCAGGGCCTCCCAGGAGGTCTCGAGCAGCAGGCGTTGCTGCGGGTCCATGGCCAGTGCCTCGCGGGGGCTGATACCGAAGAACCCCGCGTCGAAGTCCGCCGCGTCGTAGAGGAAACCGCCCGCTCGCACGTACGAGGTGTCGGGGCGCTCCGGATCCGGGTCGTAGAGGGTTTCCATGTCCCAGCCCCGGTCGCCCGGAAACTCCGCGATGGCGTCCTTGCCCGAGGCCAGCAGTTGCCAGAACTCCTCCGCGGAGCGGACACCGCCGGGGAAGCGGCACGCCATCCCCACCACGGCGATCGGCTCGTCCGTCCCCACCGCCTCGCGGGCCACGGGCACGGCCGAGCCGGTGGCCGTCCCGCCGCCGAACAGCAGCTCGCGCATGCCGCGGGCGAGCGCGGCCGGGTTGGGGTGGTCGAAGACGACGGTGGCGGGCAGTAGCAGACCGGTGGCGATGTTCAGCCGGTTGCGCAGCTCCACGGCGGTCAGCGAGTCGAAGCCCAGCTCGCGGAAGGCGCGCTCCGGCTCGACGGCCGCCGCCCCGTCGTGCCCGAGGACGGCCGCCGCGTGTGTACGGACCAGCTCGACGAGCGCCCGCAGCTGCTCGTCCGCGGTCAGTCCGGCCAGCCGCGAGCGCAGCGCACCGTCGGGCTCGCGACCGGCGTCGCCTCGGACGAGTCGCCAGGCCTCGCGCGCCTCGGGGATCTCGCTGATCAGGGGGTCGAGCCCGGCCTCGGTCGCGGTTTCCACCAGGTGCGGCCAGTCGATGTCGGCGACGGTCAGGGAGGTCTCGCCGTGGTCAAGCGCCTGTCCCAGCGCTTCCAGGGCGAGCCGCGGGTCCATGGCCGCCACGCCACCGCCGCTCCGCGGCCGAGCCACCTCCGCGCCCGCTGTTCCGTTCTCTGCGGTGCCGTCGACGGCCCAGGGGCCCCAGGTCGTGGCCAGCCCCGGCAGTCCCAGGCCGCGACGGTGGCGCACCAGGGCCGCCGCCTCGGCACAGGCGCCGTGTCCCGGGGCCCCGAGGAACGGCGCGGCCGACGAGAACACCACGAACGCCGAAAGGTCGGTGTCGCGTGTCAGCTCGTGCAGATGCCACGCCCCCGCGATGCCGTCGTCCCCCTGCGCCGTATGCACCACGGCACACAGGGGATATTCCTCCGGGATGGCGGTCAGCAGTTGCGCCAGCGCCTGACGGTCGGCCGGGTCGCACGCCGCCGCCGTCACCCGGACCCCCGCCTCGGAGAGTTCGTCCGCGATCCCGAACCCGTCGCCGTTCTCGTCGAGGAGCAGGAGGTGTTCGGCACCGCGGGCGGCCAGCCACCGGGCCGTGTGAGGGCCCGGCCCAAGGGCGCCGCCGTCGATCAGTACGGTGCCCTCGGGCCGCCACGCCCCCTCCGCGACCGCCCCGGCCAACGGAGCCCGCACCACCCGGCGTACGAACACCCCCGAGGTACGCACCGCGCACTCGCGCTCGTCGCCGTGGAGGACCCCGATGAGCCCGTCGACGACCCTGCGGTCGGGCAGGCCCGCCACATCGATCAGCCCACCCCACCGCTGCGGATCCTCAAGCCTCGCCCTCCGGGCCGCGTCCCACACCCGGGCCGACGCCGGGGACCTCGGCTCGTCGTCGCCGTCGAGCGACACCGCCCCGCTGGTCACACACCACAGCCGAGCCCCCGCGTCCAAATCACCCAAGGCCTGTACCAGAGCCTGCGGCAACGACTCCGACGTCTCGTCACCCACGACCAGCACCAGCCCCTTGGCCGCGGGCTCCGGCTCCGACTCCGACTCGGCCCGTAACCGTTCGACCAGCGCCGTGTGGTCGTCCGGTCCTGGCCCCGGAGGTACGCGCACCACCCGCGCGCCGGCCCGCTCCAGCCCCTCGACGACGGCCCGTCGCGCCCCGTCCGGGGCCACCACCAGCCAACGTCCCGTGAGCACCCCGGCGCCACCGACCCCCGTCGGTCGCCACACCTCCCGGTAGCGCAGGCCGTCCACCGACTCGCGATCGTGGCATCGCTGCCGCCACGCCTCCAGAGCCGGCACCAGCACCTCAAGCGAGGCCCCCTCGCCCACCCCCAGCAACCGCCCCACGCCTGCGATGTCGCCCCGCCGGACAGCGGCCCACAACGGCTCGTCGGCGCCCGGGGCCGCGCCACCGCCCATCGCCTCCGCCCCCGCGGGCGCGGGGTCCAGCCAGAACCGGTGCCGTTCGAAGGCGTACGTGGGGAGGTCGACACTGCCGCGCCGGCCGGCTGCCGGCCCCACGGCCGGGGACCAGTCCACCGCGCCACCGGCGACGAAGAGCCGCGCCACGGACGTCAGGAAGCGGGCCAGGCCCCCTTCGCCGCGCCGCAGGGTGCCCAGCACCAGGGCGTCCGCGGCACCGAGCGCGTCAAGGGTCTCCTGCACACCGACCGAGACGGCCGGGTGCGGGCCGGACTCGATGAAGACCGTGTGGCCGTCCTCGACGAGCGCGCGGGTGGCGTCCTGGAAACGCACCATCTGGCGCAGATTGCGGTACCAGTACTCGGCGTCGAGGCCGCTGCCGTCCATGCGCTCGCCGGTGACGGTCGAGTACAGGGGGATGTCGCCGGTGCGGGGGCGGATCGGGGCGAGCAGGGTGAGCAGGCGCTCATGGATGGCCTCGACCTGCGAGGAGTGGGAGGCCCAGTCGACCTTGAGCTTACGCGCCCGGACGCCGTCCGCGGCCAGCTCCGCCAGCAGCGCGTCCACGGCCTCGGGGGTCCCGGACACCACCGCGGAGCCCGCGCCGTTGTCGGCTGCGACACTCAGCCGCCCGGCCCATGGCGCGAGGCGCGGTTCGAGTTCCGGGGCGGACATGCCGACCGACAGCATCGCGCCCCGCCCCGCCAGCGCGGACAGCGCCTGGCTGCGCAGTGCGACGATCCGTACGGCGTCCTCCAGCGACAGCGCGCCGGCGACATACGCTGCGGCGATCTCGCCCTGGGAGTGGCCGGCCACCGCGTCGGGCCGCACACCGTACGACCGCCACAGCGCCGCCAGCGACACCATGACCGCGAAGAGCACCGGCTGGACCACATCCGCCCGGTCCAGCGGCGGGGCGTCCGGCTCGCCGCGCACCACGTCGGTCAGCGACCAGTCCACGTAGGGCGCGAGGGCTTCCGCACAGGCCGCCATCTGGTCCGCGAACACGGGTGCGGTGTCCAGGAGCTCGGCGGTCATGCCCTCCCATTGCGTGCCCTGGCCGCCGAACAGCATCGCGACCTTGCCATGGGCGGCCGGGCCGGGCGGCCCCTCGACCAGTCCGGCGGCCGGTGCCCCAGTCGCCAGTGCGTCCAGGCCGCGTACGAGGTCATCGCGGTCCTCAGCCACGATCACGGCCCGGCGCTCGAACACCGCCCGTTCGCCGGCCAGCGCACGGGCCACATCCCGCAGCTCTTCCCGGTCCGCGACAAACTCCCGCAACCGCTGTGCCTGCCCTCGCAGCGCGCCCTCCGAACGCGCCGAGACCACCCACGGCAACACCGGCGATTCGTCCGTGGGCTCGCTCTCCGCCACGGCCTCGTCCGGGGCCTGCTCCAGGATGATGTGCGCGTTGGTGCCACTGACCCCGAAGGACGACACACCCGCCCGGCGCGGACGCCCATTCTCCGGCCACGACACCGACTCGCTCAGCAACCGCACCCGCCCGGCTGACCAATCGACATGAGGGGTTGGGGTGTTCGTGTACAGGCTCGGTGGCAACAGGTCGTGCTGGAGCGACAGCACCATCTTGATCACCCCGGCGACACCGGCCGCCGCCTGCGTATGCCCGATGTTCGACTTCACCGACCCCAACCACAACGGCCGGTCTTCCGGG
>NZ_NCSM01000098.1 GCF_002224125.1 Streptomyces sp. NBS 14/10 | reverse complement strand
GGGATGTTGCGAGAGTTTAAAGCAAGCCCGGGAAGTTAAGTGGCTGTTGTCGTTCCGAATCTGAGGGCAGCGTTTTCGCTGGTCAGGCATAGGAGCGGTGATTCGGTGGGAGTGGTGGCGTGTCGTGTCGTCGCTCCCGAGGAGGTTGCGGATGCCGTCGGTCGTCGGACTGCTGGAACAGCAGGAGCTCGCCGCTCGCCGTCGAGTCGACGGGTTACGTGAGGAAGCCGATCGCATCCAGGCCGAGCTGGCCGCGGCCGAGCAGGAATGGCAGGAGTGGGCGATCGCCCGCAGGCGAGTGGGCACGGTCCTGGCTCCGGTCGGCGGCAACATCGCCGATGAGGAGGCCGCCCCCGGCCCACGGGACGCGGACACGTGCTCGGCGCCCAGGCAGGCGGCGAAGCCGAAGTCGCAGGTGCCGGTGTGGCGTGAGGGGCTGGCCTGGTCGGTGCTGTCGGTGGACTATCAGCGCATCCTCGAGGCCCTCGCGGACCGGCACCGGCTCCGTCAAGGGCCGCTGACCTGCCAGGAGTTGGCTGTGATGTTCGGCCTGGACGCGGTGCCGGCCAAGGTGGAGGCGCTGCGGTCGAAGGCGAAACGCCTGGTCGCGCGGGGCTGGCTGGCCGAGCGGCTGCCGGGCCGGTTCACCCTCGCCCAGGGCCCGGCCGGGCAAGGCGGCGCGTCATGAGCAGGGTCATCGACCAGTAGACAATCGCCTCGGCGCTGGCGGTGCGGCGTTCGAAGTCGCGCACCAGACGGCGGGTGCGCATCAGGTGGGCGAAGAGGCGCTCGACGATCCACCGCTTGGGCAGCACCACGAAGCCGCGCATGTCGTCGCTGCGTTTCACGATCGCCAGGACCAGCGCGAACGCGGCCAGGCAGTGCTCGACGAGGCTGCCGGTGTAGCCGCCGTCGGCCCAGACGAGTTCCAGCCGGTGGTGCACGCTGGGGACCTGCCCGAGCAGCACGTGGGCGGCGGTGCGGTCGCCGGTGTCCGCGGCGGTGACCATCACGCCCAGCAGCAGGCCGAGTGTGTCGACCACGACGGTGTCCTTGCCGAGAACTTCATCCATGCAGGTCAGGCAGCATGGTGATATTCGTGGAGGAGGCTGCCGAGGCGGTCGCCTCGTCGTATGTCGAGGTGGGTTAACTTGTCCGGATCGGTGATCGGTGCGGGCAGCGGGTGCAGTGGCCGGGCGTTCTCGATGCCCTGGTGGGGTCGATGAGTGTTGTAGAACTGCTCGAACTCCCGGAGTGCGTGGAGGAGGTGGTGCTGGTTCCAGATCAGGGTCCGGTCCAGGAGCTCGTGTCTGCAGGTCTGCACCCACCTTTCCATGATCGAATTCATTCGCGGCATCTGGATGCCGCTGAGGATGACCTCGATCCCCGCGTCTTTGAGGACGTCATCGAACAGTCCGGGGAACTTCCCATCCCTGTCCCTGATCATGAACCGGGCCCGGCAGCCTACGTCCTCGAGATCCATGACCAGGTTCCTCGCCGCTTGCGCCACCCAGGAGGTGATCGGGTGTGCGGTGGCACCCAGGACCCGGATGCGGCGACTGCTGTGCTCGATCACCGCGAGTACGTACATCCGCGCGCCGGAGAGGGTGACCGCCTCAAAGAAGTCACAGGCCAGGAGGGCGTCGGCTTGGAAACGCAGGAAGCCGGCCCACGTGCTGGAACTCCGGTCGGGCGCGATCGACGCCGGCATCCTTCAGGATCTTCCAGACGGTCGAGGCGGCCACCTTCACCCCCAGCACGAGCAGCTCGCCGTGCAGGCGCCTGTAGCCCCAGCTTGGATTCTCTCTCGCCAGACGCAGCACCAGAATGCGGATGGAGCGCACGGTACGCGGGCGACCGGGTCGCTTGGGCCGCGATAGGGCGGCATGCCGGCGTCTTGCGAGATCGCGGTGCCAGCGCAGCACCGTGTCAGGACGCATGAGCATCCGCACCCGCCGCAGGGTGGGCAATGGCAGCCGGTGCAGCAGCGCCGCCAGGAACACCCGATCGTCTGGAGTGAACCGTATTCGGGCACCTCCGAGTTGGCGTTCGAGCACTGTGATCTGATGGCGGAGGGCCAGGATCTCTGCATCCTTGTCCCGGTCGCTCGTCGGCAGCAGACGCAGCAACGCGAACGCGTTGGTCATTCCCAGGTAGGCCAGTCGCAGCAGCACGGTCGATCATCATGACGCGTCGACTACCGGCTACGCGAGAGCACCGACTCGAGCGACGAGGCCGACGACCGCCAGTCCAGGTGCAGGCTTCCGACCAGGGCGGATGACATTCTCGGCAAGCGCACGGCCACCCACGCGTTGACCGCCACGTTGACGATGACCGCATACAGGTCGCCGCTGGTCTGCGCCAGGGAGTCCGGGACACCCGCGAGGACCAACGCGAGTTCGGGGTTGTCAAGCGGCGGCATCGGAGCCTGCCCCACGCCCTTCTCGCTGCCGCTGTCCTCGTAGGAGGGCAGGCTCTGCGCGAGGTGGTCGGCTGTGGCCTTGGCGTCGAAATGCCGCCAGGCGGAGCGCACCTGGATCCCGAGCCGCTCGGCCATGGTGTTGATGTTCTTCTCGATAGCGTCCTCAACGGTCGACGGCGCCAGCGTCACGCCTCGGTGAGACCAGCTCCGCGAGCGTCCGAGCAACAGCTTCCTTGAACGCCTTCGTGTTCCGCACCACAGCATCGTAGAAGCGGCGGCCGCGCGGCGGAACGCAGCCTGGCGCAGTAAGGGGAACGGTTCAGCTTCCGGCGCCAGGATTGCGGGACGCGATCAGCCGGTTGGTCAGCTCTACCGTGGCCAGATGACGTCCTGCTGGCGATCTGCGCCTTCTGCCATGCCGGTCAGTATCTCGGGACCATCCCCGCCGACCCTGGGAGCAGCAGGGTCATTACATGATCGCAATTTATTCGGATTTGTCAGGTAAGGCCGAGAGCCGACAGGGAAGGGTGGTAGTCGTGGGCGGCCGCCGAGAGGCGCATTTCGAGGAGCCACGAGCCCGGGAAGACCGTGAAACGAGTCGAAACCCTCACCGAACACGTCCGCCTGAAACAGCAGCGAGGATAAAGATCAAGCTGAGCAGCACCGGTCTGTTTCAGCGGCCCGCTCGTCAGCGCGCGGTGTAGTCCGCAGCGAGCCGGTCGAGGAACGTCATGAGCTTTGCGTTCATCTCGGTGTAGTCGTTGGCGCGCAGCTGGTCGGGCTGCTGGACAAATGGCCGGTCGGTGAGCGCGGCCAGTTCCTTCTCGCCGTGCTCGATCAGGGCCTCGATGCAGTCGGGGGTGAACTCCATGTGGCACTGGAAGGCGTACACGTAGCGGCTGTAAGCGACGATCTGGCGGGGGCATCCGGCGCTGGTGGCCAGCACAGTCGCGTGGTCGGTGAGGCCCGGCATGTCGTTGTGCCAGTGGCCGGTGTGGAAGGAGTCCCCGAAGCCGGCGAGGAAGGGGTGCTCGCGGCCGGCGTCGGTGAGTGTGACGGGGAAGGATCCGATCTCCGTGTTCGGGCTGGGCGCCCAGGCGGCGCCGAGGGACTCACCGACGAGCTGGGCGCCGAGGCAGATGCCGATGACGGCCTTGTCCGCCTCGATACAGGAGGAGATGAGGGCCTTCTCCGCGGCGGCGTCGAAGTGCGGGCACTCCTCGACGGTGGTGCTGGGCTGCTGGGGGCCGCCCATCACGATCAGCAGGTCGATGTCCTGTCCGGACGCGGGCAGCGCGTCCCCCTCGTAGACCCGCGAAATGCTGAGGGAGTGGCGCCGGGATCTGGCCCAGTCCTCGAAGGCCCCCGGGGCCTCGAACGCCTCGTGGACGACGATGTGGGTACGCATGACTGTGCCAGCCTCTCTGTCTCTGTGTGTGATGGGAGCGGTGCGCTGCGGTAGCTCATGCCGCCGACGGCATGGCCGGGCCGGGTCAGGTGGGGTGGACGGGGAGGACGGCGGCGAGGTCGTCGGTGAACTCGCGGGCCTGCTGCGCGGTGAGTGTGGAGGTGGTTACCCGGATCTCCTGGCTGGTGCCGGCCTTGGCTGCGAAGAGGTGGCCGGGCTGGACTGCCCACCCTCGTCGTGCCAGTGCATCCGCGATGGGGCAGGCCTCCGTGCCCAGTGGCACCCAGACGTTCAGGCCGTCTGGCCGGTAGCCGGGCGGACGGCCGATGCCCCGCTCAGCCAGCTCGGCCAACAGCAACGCGCTGCGCTCGGCATAGGAGTCGCGCGCGCGGGCGGTCAGCTCGTGCACCTGCGGATCACTCACCAGCCGGTACACCGCGTGCTGCAGCAGCCGGCTCACCCACGTCGTCCCGGTGTTCAGCCGCGTCTGCAGGCGCTCGGCGCTCTCCTCGTCCGTCGCGACGAGCGCGAGCCGAAGATCCGGCCCGAGGAACTTCGACACCGAGCGCACCAGCGCCCACCGGGAGACCTCGGACGGCGTGATCCGGTGGTACGGCGCGTTGGAGACGGCCCAGAAGTGGTCGTCCTCGATGACCAGGATCTGGGGACGCGCCGCAAGGACCGACCGCAGTTCGGCGGCGCGCTCGCGGGTGACGCTCACACCGGTCGGGTTGTGGGCCCGCGGCGTGCACACCACCGCCCGCACCCCGCCCTCCAACGCCGCCCGCAGGGCCTCCGGCCGCATCCCTGCCTCGTCGACCGGGACCGCGACGGTGCGCAGACCGTTCAGCCGCAGGGTACCGATACTGGCCAGGAAACACGGATCCTCCACCGCGACCGCGTCGCCCCGGGTGAGATGTGCGGTCAGCAGCCGCTCCGTGGCATCGACCGCGCCGTGCGTGACCAGAATCCGGAAGCCGTCCGTGGACACGTCCGGCGCGAACTGTTCCGCCGCGCAGCCGGCGAGGTCCGGATCGACCGACGGTGCGCCGTAGAGTGCGGGCCGGTAGTCACCACCCCGGAGCGCCTGCAGTGCATCGGGGAGCAGTTCCGGGTCGGGGTTGCCGCTGGCCAGATCGATCAGGCGGCCGCCGAACCACGCGCCTTCGCTGGCCAGTTGCGGCACCCCTGTCACGACAGTCCCGCCGCGGCCGCGGGTCTCCGCCTCGCCGGCAGCCACCAGCTGGCGGTACGCCGAGGCCACCGTGTTCCGGTTCACCCCCAGCTCCTCGGCCAGCTTGCGCGCCGGCGGGAGCAGGTCCTGCGGCGCCAGCTGACCCGACGCGATCAGGTCCCGCACACTGCTCGCGATCTCTGTCGCCGTCATCCCGCTGATTCGCACCGAGCACCACCTCCTCCCACGACCATAACCTTTGGCATAGGCCAAAAGAATTATGTCCTATGTCAAAGAGGCGAACTCCCGACCGTACCGGACCAGCGAGCCGTTCGTTCATCCGGGCGACTAGACCGCGGCTGCGTCATGCCGGCTCTCAGGCGCCCTGGGAGGTGGGGAACACCTCGTCGACGGCACGGTGGGAGTTGGCGTGCCCACGACCCGATGCACACCCCACTCCCGGATCCGAGGTGGGGAGACCAACAGAGCACGTCTGCCCGTCTACTGAGCATCCGGTGGGGATTTCCTCGGGTTCAGCCAAGGTGAGCCCAAAAGCCGCCACGTGACGATCTTGGAGTCCTGAAGGCGGCTGGTCAGGAAGCGGCAGGCATCGCGCGGGCGAGCGGCGCCAGGTTTCCGTACAGGGCGGCGTGCAGGGCGACTGCGAGTTCGCGGGCCCGGCCCTCGACTCCCTCGTCGCGACCCCGTTCACGGTGGCTCGCCCCGGAAGTAACGCTCCACCGGCCGAGGCGTCTGCGCGCGATGACCCGACAGGGGGGAGGGCTGCCAGGTCGCGGTCGCGTCGGTCTTGCGCGAGAACCATCGTTCCCGTACGGTTGTGCTTGTCGGTGAGAACGTTCGTTCTCGCGACGGTGCACCCACGCCAACGGAACCCACACCCCGCCGGCGGCAGATACCGCACAGACCCAAAGGAAGCGACATGACTGACGAAGCACGCCCTCCGTTCCCGCCGTTCACCCGGGAGACCGCCATCCAGAAGGTCCGCCTGGCGGAAGACGGCTGGAACACCCGCGACCCGCAGAAGGTCGCCCTGGCCTACACCGTGGACTCGCGCTGGAGGAACCGCGCGGAGTTTGCCACCGGCCGTGACGAGATCATCTCCTTCCTCACCCGCAAGTGGAACCGGGAGCTGGAGTACCGGCTCATCAAGGAGCTGTGGGCCTTCGACGGCAACCGCATCGCGGTGCGCTTCGCCTACGAATACCGCGACGATTCGGGCAACTGGTTCCGTGCCTACGGCAACGAGAACTGGGAGTTCGACGACAACGGACTGATGCATCATCGCTACGCCTGTATCAACGAACTTCCCATCAAGGAGTCGGAGCGCAAGTTCCACTGGCCCCTCGGGCGCCGTCCCGACGACCACCCCGGCCTGAGCGACCTCGGCCTCTGACCGGCCGCCCCCGCGCCATGGATCCGGGCCCGACGCCGGATCCACCGCGTGGCCGTTCGTGCGTGAGGCTGTACCTGCGGCAGGGGCCGCCGCGTACCTGGAGGGCTTTGGGCTCCGGATTCCCTCGCAGGCCTTGAAGACCCTCTCACCTGCGGTGAGCGTGGGGGATTGCTCCAGATTTCGGCAGTTCAACGCATCCTTCCTGCACTGAGAACGGCCGTTCTATAGGCTGATCTCAATCGGTAGAACGGTCGTTCTCAGCTGGAGGCTCACGACACTGTCACCGCTGGCCGGACGGATTGCCAGTTCGGCCGCCGCGAGTGCCGCAGGACCGCCGCCTCGGCCCTGACGCCGGTCCAGTCCAGGGCCGAGGGCAAAGAAGCTGCAGAACATGAGCCTCTTGATGTGGGCTCGGAAAGTTCGGATGGGCGTTCCCATGACCCTCTCGCACACCGCAGCGCAACCCCCGCCGATGGCGCTGCCCTTGTCCGGCGAGCAGCCCCGGACAGCTCCCGTGACCCCGGCGCTGGCCCATGCTCGTACGGGCATGCACCGGCACGGCATGATCGCCCTTCCCGCCGAGGAGCGCTGGGTACACACCGCCCGCCACTTCGCCGCATCCCTGCTGGCCCGATGGGACGTCGTCCCGGAGGATCAGGACTCCGTCCTGCTGATCGTCGGCGAGCTTGCGGGGAACGCGGCCCAGCACGGACGGGCCGACATGATCGTGAGCCTCTCGTTCGAAGGCCGCGCCGTGCGTATCGAGGTTGCGGACTCCGGCGCCACGGCGCCCTCGCCCCACCCTCGCTGCACCGGTGCCCATGATGAGCACGGCCGCGGCGTGGGCATCGTCGAGTTGCTGGCGGACTGGACCGAGACGCTTGAGGAACGGCATCGCCGACGGGACCGCGCCGGTGTGCGCGTCGCCACCGCACCGGCCGGGGCATCCCGGGCGGACCTTGTGCTCGCTTGAGTGGGCAGCGGGCAACACGCCCGGCCCTGATCCGGGCAGGCGCGTACGGCGACGAGCTGGCCCGCACCCGGGAATATGCCGTGCGACCTGGCGCGCTGTACCGTAAGAGAACGTTCGTTTTCGAGAATGGGTGATCGAGGTGGAACTCGAAGCGACTGAGCAGCGGATCCTCGACGCTGCCGAGGAACTGCTCTACGGCCGAGGCATTCAGTCGGTGGGAATGGATGCGATCCGCACCGCCTCCGGCGTGCCCCTCAAGCGCCTGTACCAGATCTTCCCTTCCAAGAATTCCCTGGTCGAGGCGTACCTGAGGCGGCGGGACGCGAGGTGGCTCCGCGATCTTGCCCAGTACGTGGATACCTACGACTCACCCGAGCAGCGGATTCTGGCGGTCTTCGACTGGCTGTTCCTCTGGTTCAACGAGCAGGGGTTCCGCGGCTGCGGCTTCATCAACTCCTTCGGGGAGCTGGGAGCGACCTCCCCGGCTGTGGCCGATTCCGCCAAAGCCCACAAGAATGCCTTCCGGCGATATCTCGCCGATCTCGTGGCCGCCGCGGACGCGCCCGCGTGGCTGACTGACCAGCTCGTTCTCCTCGCCGAGGGCGCGATGACCACAGCGGCCATCTCCGGGTCTCCAGAGCCCGCCCGTCACGCCAAGGACGCCGCCCGCACCCTGCTGCGGACCGCTCACACAGGCATCGCCCCCGCTGACTGAGCACGCGGCCGCCTTCACTCACAGCCCAGCTTCCGTTCCCTCCGAGGTGCCACCCAGTGAGCAAGTGAGCAGGGCGCACGTGAGGCTGGTCCTCGGTAGAGGCTTTCCGACCCTTTCTCCAGTGTTGAGGTGCAGAACGGGGGACAGCTTGAACGAGCTCGGCGACGTTCTTCCATCGGTCCACTACTGACTCTGTCCGACGCCATCGCCCGCGGTCACGGCCGTGTCGACGACGGCGCCCTGCAGGCCGCGCGCGACGCGGGCGCCTCGGACGCCGAGATCGGCGAGGTCGTCGGCCACCTGGCCCTGAACGTCCTGACGAACTACTTCAACATCCTCGCCAAGGTCGACAACGACTGGCCCGTGGTCACACCGCGCTCCGCGGTCTGACCCGCACCCGCCCCGCCGGCCCGGCCCCACCCCCCGACCAGGGCCAGGCCGGCGGCCCCCTCGCCCGCCGGTCGGCGACATCCCCGACCGCTCGTGGAAGGAAGAACGATGACAGACCCGGCGCGTAGCACCCCAGCGGGCTTCCACAAGGGCGAGCTGGCCGTCCAGCGTCAGGCAGGCGTAGCCAGGGACGCGGCACGGCTCTCCGGCATGCTGGCCCCCGCCCAGCTGCGCGGCGGCGTGGCCCGATTCCTGGCCGAGCGGACCTTCGCCGCGATCACCGCCCGCGCCATGGACGGCACGCTGTGGGTCTCCCCACTCACCGGCCCGCCCGGGTTCCTCCACGTCGCCTCGTCGGCGGCCCTCGCCGTGCGAGCACTGCCCGCCGAAGGCGACCCACTGCATCACCTACCGGCGGCCCAGCAGGTCGGGCTGATCGTGGTCGAGTTCGCCACCCGCAGACGCCTGCGGATCAACGGCACCCTCTCAGCCACCGGGAGCGACGGCCTGCGCATCGATGTGGAGCAGGCATACGGCAACTGCCCCCAGTACATCCAGAGCCGGCAACTCCACGCCACGCCCGCGGGTATCCCTCGCGGGGAGCCGGTCCGGAGCGCCGACACCCTCGCCGCCAGCGACATCGACCTGATCCGCCGGTCCGACACCTTCCTGATCGGCACCACCCACCCCGCCCGCGGCAACGACGCCTCACACCGCGGCGGTCCTCCCGGATTCGTCCGCGTCGAGGACGGACGACTGTGGTGGCCCGACTATTGGGGCAACAACATGTTCAACACCCTCGGTAATCTTCAGGCCGACCCCACTGCCGCCCTGCTCTTCTGCGACTTCACCACCGGCCGCACCCTGCACCTGTCCGGCCGGGCCGCCCTGGAATGGACCCGCACGGGCATCCCCGGCGACGACGACCGCACCGGCCGCCGCGTCCACTTCACCCCCCGCCATCTCGTGGCCGGCCGCCTGCTGCCGCTCCAGGCCGACACAGTTACCGCAGCCCCCGACAACCCGCCGCTGACCGACCAGCCCCCCGCACAATGAAGGACCGCCCCGCCATGACCGACAGCCGCCCGCTCTTCCCTCCGTTCGACATCGACAGCGCCCTCGCCCAGGTCCAAGCCGCCGAAGACGCCTGGAACACCCGCGACCCGCGTCAGGTCGCCCTCGCCTACACCGAGGACTCCGCCTGGCGTAACCGCGATGTCCTCGTCACCGGCCGCGAAGAGATCACCGAGTTCCTCACCGCCAAGTGGGAACACGAACTCGGCTACGTCCTGCGCAAGAGCCTGTGGGGCTTCCGTGGCAACCGGATGGCCGTCCGCTTCCAGTACGAATGGCACAACGCCGAAGGCCAGTGGTTCCGCTCCTACGGCAACGAACTGTGGGAGTTCGCCGACAACGGTCTGATGCGCCGCCGCGAGGCCAGCATCAACGACCTGCCCATCAACGAGGGAGACCGCCGCTACTTCGGCCCCCGCCCCGACAGCGAGCGCGGCCCCGGGCACGACATCCCCCTCGCCTGAAACCACCGCACGTCCCAAGGCGCCCATGACGGCGCCTGAGCATGGCACAGCAATGAGTGAATGGCCATGAGCGTCAGCTTCCGCACCATCGACGTGGCTGGATACCGGGTGTTCTACCGGGAAGCCGGTGAGCCTGGCGCACCGCAGCTGGTCCTCCTGGGCGGTTTCCCGTCCTCGTCGCACCAGTGACCAGGGACAAGTCCATCTCACCCCGCTTCGCGGCCTCAGCGATCAGTCCCTCCAGCAGGGCTTCGAGGACGTCGGCGTCTCTCCATTGCCGGAATCGGTTGTGGACGGTCGGCCAGGCACCGAACTCGCCCGGCATCTCCCGCCACTGCCGCCCGTCCTGAACCGCCAGAGCAACCCCTCGAACTGCCGCCGTGGCCGCTCGAGGTACGGGCCGAACCTGCCGATCGGCAGGTAGCGCTCGATGAACTCCCATTCCAGGTCCGTATGGCGGTGGCGGGGAGCTTGGCGTGGTGCCGTTTGTGCCATAACGTACCCACTTCGGCGACGAGTTCGGCGATCCTATCGGCCCGGCCAACAGGGACACCCCGCCTGCCCAGGCGGTCCGCGATCACGCCACCGACGACCGCGCCACCGACGCCGTAGACTGCGGCGACGAAACCGGCGAAGGGTGCAGAACGGCCCCGTTCCAGCGTCAGATAGAGCGACAGGAGGACGACTACGAAGCCGCCGAGTCGGTTGACAAGCGTGGTGGTCCACAGCCACCAGAACGCGCGCGGCAGCGCCGGCCTCGCGTCGGCCACCTCGCGCGCCATGCTCTAGGCGCCGGTGATCACGGTGTGACGGACTCTGAGTGACCCCCGGCCAGCCGACGCGGTCCCCACGCGACTGCGGTGGGTCCGGACCCGGGGGGAGGGGTAGCTTGGATACGGACCCCGGGGAAGAGGGCGTGCCATGACCGGGTCCAGCGTATTCTCAGACCGAGATCGGCACAGCGCAGCGGGACTGCTGGTCCGCTGCCTGGAGAACGAAGGTGTCCGCGTCGTCTTCGGCCTTCCCGGCGAGGAGAACATTCACCTGACCTTCGCCCTGGCGCGCTCCGGCATCCGATACATCCTGACCCGCCACGAACAGGCCGCCTCGTTCATGGCCGAGATGTACGGCCGGGTCACCGGTGCGGCCGGGGTCGTCTCGGCCACGCTCGGCCCGGGAGCCATCAACCTTCAGCTCGGTGTCGCCGACGCTATGACCAACAGCACCCCCTTGGTTGCCCTGTCAGCGCAGGTCGGCCACAACCGCAACTACAAGGAAGCCCACCAGTTCGTTGACCTGGTCAACATGTTCGCTCCGATCACCAAGTGGTCGGCCAGCGTCCCCAGCGCCAGGGCGATCCCCGAAATGCTGCGCCGCGCGTTCAAGACCGCCGAAACCGAGCGGCCCGGCGCGGTGTACCTGGCGGTACCCGAGGACGTCGACGCCGCGCCCGCCGCCGCCGAGCTGCAACCGCTGCCTCGCTACGTGGTGCGCGCCGAGGCACCGTCGCCGGGCCAGATCGCCCGCGCCGCAGCACTCCTGCACAACGCTCGCCACCCCATCGTGCTGGCCGGCCACGGCGCCGCCCGCAACGCCGCGGCCACATCGCTCACCGCTTTCGCCGGCTCCCTCGGACTGCCGGTGGCAACCACCTTCCATGGCAAGGGAGTCATTGCCGACGACCTCATCAACTCCATGGGCTCGATCGGCTTCATGCGCCGCGACTACACCAACTTCGGTTTCGACGCGGCCGACCTGATCATCGCCATCGGCTATGAACTGCAGGAGTTCGATTCCGCCCGGATCAACCCCCAACGCGACAAGAAAATCATCCACGTGCACCGCTTCCCCGCTGAGGTCGACGCGCACTACTCGATCGACCTTGGCATCATCGGCGACATCTCGGAGTCCCTGGACGCGCTGTCGACCGCCGTCTCCGACCGCTTCCGCGGGCCGGCCCCGACCAGGTGCCGCGAAATGGTGCAAGCCGAGCTGGATCGCGGACGTGCCGACGGCCGGTACCCGCTCGCACCGCAGCGCATCGTTGCCGACACCCGCGCCGCTCTGGGTCGCGACGATGTCGTACTCGTCGACACCGGCGCCCTGAAGATGTGGATGGCGCGGCTGTACCCCACATACGCGCCCAACACTTGCCTGATCCCCAACGGCCTGTCCGCAATGGGCTTCGCACTGCCCGGAGCGCTCGCCGTGGCCCTGGCCGAACCGGACGTCAAGGTGCTGGCCGCGGTCGGCGACGGTTCGTTCCTCATGCACTCCCAGGAGATCGAAACTGCCGTCCGCGAAGCCATCCCGCTTACCGTGCTGATCTGGGAGGACAACGGCTACGGGCTCATCGAGTGGAAGATGGACCTGACGCTCGGCGAACACGACGCCACCGCCTTCGGCAATCCCGACATCGTCCGCTACGCGGAGAGCTTCGGCGCCACGGGATATCGGATTGCCGACGCGGAGGAACTGCTGCCCACGCTGCGAACAGCACTGGACGACCCCGGAGTCTCCATCATCGCCTGCCCCGTCGACTACAGCGAAAACCTAAGGCTCACCGCCCGCCTCGGCCAACTGGACGCCGCACTCTGATCCCCGGGTGCGCCGCAGCCGAGCAGGGGGTCTCTCGAACGATTTACAGCTTCCTCACCCGCAAGTGGGACCGAGAGCTGGAGTACCGGCTCATCAAGGAGCTGTGGGCCTTCAACGGCGACCGCATCGCCGTAGACGACCACCCCGGCCTGAGCGACCTCGGCCTCTGACCGCCCGGGCCACCCCGTTTGCCCCGCGCCGTGAATCCGGTCCAAAGGCCGGGTCCACGGCGGGCCGGGGCACGAGGCCGCATCCGCAGCAGAGGCCGTCGCGTATGTCGAGGTCGGTTCGGCGACGCCGTCATCCACTCGGTCGGCTTGAGGCCGGATGCGGCGAAGCCCGACCTCTCCGAGGCGGTTCGGCCGCCGCGAGCGCCGCGGGACCGCCTCCTCGGCCCGGCCACCGGCCCAGCCTGTGGCCGCGAGTAAAGAAGCCACAGAATGTAAGCCTCCTGACGCGGGGCCTGGAAAGTTCAAGGGTGCGTTCCCATGCCCTCTCTCGAAGCGCAACGCAACTGCCGCCGACGGGCCCTGTGCGCGTACGGCGAGTCGTCCCGGGCGGCTGCCGCAGCCGCTGTGCCGTCCTGTGTTCGCACGGACATGCACCGGCACGGCGTGATCGCCCTCCCCTTGGAGGAGCGCTGGGTACGCACAGCCCGCCGCTTCGCCGTGTCGCTGTTGGCCCGATGGGGCGTTGCCCCGGAGGATCAGGACTCCGTCCTGCTGATCGTCGGCGAGCTCGCGGGGAATGCGGCCCAGCACGGCCGGGCCGACATGATCGTGAGCCTCACCTTCGAAGGCCGAGCCGTGTGCATCGAGGGACTCCGGCGCCTCGGCATCCGTGCCCCACTCTCGCCGCCCTGATGCCCATGATGAGCACGGCCGCGGCGTGGGCATCGTCGAATACCTGGCGGACTGGACCGAAACACGCGAGGAACGGGGTCGCCGGACGGACCGCGCCGGTCTTCGCGTCGCCGCCTCGCCGGCGGATGCGCCCCGGGCAGGACTTGCGCTCGCTTGAGCGGGCAGTCGGCAGCGGGCAGCCCTCCCGGCTCCGATCCGCGCAGGTCGCCAGGGGGGCGACCTGGTCCGCGCGGGGGAATACACCTTGTCGCCTGGCGCGCTGTACCGTGAGAACGGGCGTTTTCTCAGATGGGGTGATCAAAGTGGAACTTGAGGCGACTGAGCAGCGGATTCTCGACGCTGCCGAGGATCTGTTCTATGGCCAAGGCATACAGGCGGTGGGAATGGATGCGATTCGCACCGCCTCCGGCGTGCCCCTCAAGCGCTTGTACCAGATCTTCCCTTCCAAGAATTCCCTGATCGAGGCGTACCTGAGGCGGCGGGACGCAAGGTGGCTCCGCAATCTGGCCGAGTACGTGGACACCTACGACGCACCCGCACAGCGGGTTCTGGCGGTCTTCGACTGGCTGTTCCTCTGGTTCAACGAGCCGGACTTCCGCGGCTGCGGCTTCATCAACGCCTTCGGCGAGCTGGGAGCGACCTCGCAGGAGGTGGCGGATATCGCGAAGGCTCACAAGGACGCCTTCCGGCGCTGTCTCGCCGATCTCGTGGCCGCCGCAGACGCGCCCGCTTGGCTGACCGACCAGCTCGTCCTCCTCGCCGAGGGCGCCATGACCACGGCGGCCATCTCCGGGTCCCCGGAGCCGGCCCGGCACGCCAGGGACGCCGCGCGCGTCCTGCTGCCGGTCGCTCACGCGGCAGCATCGCCGCTGCCGGAGCAGGCGGTCGTCTTGGCTCACAACCCGGCTCCCGTTTCCCCCGGGGGTACCACCACCCGGTGAGGTCCTTCGTCGAGGCAGCCTGGCCCTGCCCGGCTGGGAGCAAGGACCGCTTGGCCGAGGGCGGTGATGCTGCGCGGCGGCCACAAGGTGCTGAGTGTGGCGCCGCGGCCTGTTCGCTCAGTGTCCGGAGCGGGCGCGGGAGATGTTGACGGCACGCTGACCGGCAGCCGGGGCGTCGATGATTGGCGCGGGTACGGACCGCCTTGGCGCGTGGCTTTCCGGTCGCGGGCCGCCGACACGCCGAACCTGCGGAGCCCCGGCGACACTGCCGTGGTCTGCTCACGTGCGACGTTCCTCAACCAAACTGGCCGATCTCGTGGCGGAGCAGGCCCGGGCCTCTGCCTCCTCAGCGCGAGCACCTGTGGCGCCCAGGCTCGGGAAGCGGCAGTGTCGGCGGTCATGCATTTCCCGATGGTTGCTGAGAGAAGGAAGCACTCCCTGCGGATTCGGGTCAGTGCCGTTCCGGATCGAACTCCAGCACCTGCGTGAGCCGGATGTCGTTGCCCGACGGATCCCGGAACGACGTGTCGATCCCGTACGGCTGCGCCGTCGGCGGATCGTGAACTCGACACCACGGGCGGACAACTCGTCATACGCGGCCTTGCAGTCGTCGGTCTCCAGGAACAACGTGCCACCCGACGCCTTTGGCCACCAGATCCGACAGCTGGGCACTGCTCACCTCATCCAGCATCGGCTGCCCCGGTACCGGCATCAGCACCAACGCCGGACCGTCCCCGCCGGTCGGGGCGACGCACAGCCACCGGAAACTCCATGCCGGCATCGTCACGTTCGCCCGCACCTCCCACCCGAGTTTCCCGGTGTAGAAGTCGAGCGCCGCGTCCTGGTCGTGCACCCAGAACTGCGCATTGGCGATGTTGATAGTCGTCATGGTCGCTCCTCGGTCGGTCGTCTGCAACCGACGCTAGGCAGCGGGCAACCCCGCTTGACTGCTCCGCTGGTGGCGCCGGCGGGGACGTAGCGCTGAGCGACGACGAGCAGCGCGGCCGCCGGGATCACGGTGGCGCCTTCACCTGCTCAGAAGGCTTGTCGAAGCCAGTCACCGCTGCCGCGACCGGTGCTCTGTTCGGCGGCTTCCCGGATCATCGCGACCACGGCGTCGGGCTGCGACAGCACCACGGCGTGCGAACCGTCCAGCACGTACTCGGTGGCCGCCATGCGCTGTGCCATGAAGCGCTGAGCGGTGGGGTTGAGCAGTCGGTCGGCGCTCGCGATGGCGTACCAGGACGGCGTGGAGGCCCATGCCGGGGGGCCCGATCTACCGGTCAGCGCGCCGCAGGCGATCGGCCGTTGTGTCACGGACATCACACGGGTGACGCGGGGCGGCAGGTCGGCGGCGTACTCCTGCGGGAATCGCTCCTTACTGATGTAGAGCTCGCTGTCCGGGCCGCCGGCAATCTGTGCGGGGAGGGCGGCGGCGAAGGTCGCGTCAGCCACCGGCGCGGGGGCGAAGCGGTTCGTGATGTCCAGGACGCACTCGCCCGCGTCGAGGCCGAACCCCGCGACATAGCACAGGGCCACGACGTTGTCGGTGTCGGTTGCGGCGTGTGTGATGACCGCGCCACCGTAGTCGTGGCCGACCAGCACGACGGGGACATCGATGTCACGCACCACGCTCCTGATGTATGCGGCGTCCTGCGCCAGGCCGCGCAGTGGGTTCGCCGGGGCGCGCACGGTGAGTCCGGCGGCGTGAAGGAGGCTGATGACCCTCGCCCAGGATGAGGCATCGGTGAACGCCCCGTGCACAAGCACGATGGTCGGCGGTGGGGGGATAGGTGGCATGGCGGTGCCCTTCGACTGAGTGTGGGAGATGTCCCAGCCAAGCGCGTTCAGGTGGCGGGGCATCGCGTGAACGTACCTATTACCCACAGGTCCGTCACGTCTTCTCGAAACGTGTGGTTCCGCGGCCGTCCACAGGCCGTCGCCACACAGCGAGGGATGCGCACATGACGTGCGGCGGGCGGGTGCGCCGCCCGGTACGTCTGCGGGGTCATCCCATACATCCTGCGGAAACTCGTCGTGAACGAACCGATACTCCGCGCACCGACGGCGACGCCGATCGCGGCCACCGTCCAGTCGGTCGCAGGCAGCAGGGCGGCGGCCCGCTCCAGGCGACGAGTCAGCAGGTACTGGTGTGGCGACTCGCCGAACGCCGCCTTGAAGCAGCGGCTGAAGTGGGCCGGGGACAGCGCGGCGGCCGAGCCATGTCAGCCACAGTGAGTGCCTCGAAGTAGCGGGCATCCGCGAGATCCCTGGCACGGAGCAGATGACGAGCGATCGGAACATGGGCCACGGGCCCATTGCGCGGTCACCGGAACCCGGCGCTCCTGGGGCGCGGTCACCGTCCCCGTATGCCGACGGCGATCGCGACGCCGGTGTCCCCCTGGCCCCGTTACGTGAACACGAGGCCGGGGGACAATCAGACGTCCGCAGGCAGCGACCCGCGGCGGCGACTCCGATCACTCGAAGCCGATGCCGAGGCCACCGGGCGCCTCATCGGCAGCGGCCGCCGGCACGGCGAACGGCTGGATCAGAAGGGCTTGGTGGGCAGGTACTTGCCGTCCAGGGTGATCACCGCGCGCTCGCCGCCTTCGGGGTCGGCGACCTTCTTGACGTCGAGCTTGAAGTTGATCGCGCTGATGATGCCGTCGCCGAACTGCTCGTGGACCAGGGCCTTGAGCGTGGTGCCGTAGATCTGGACGATCTCGTAGAAACGGTAAATCGTCGGGTCGGTCGGGACGCCGCCGGGAATGGAGCCCCGGGTCGGGATGGCCTGCAGCAGCACTGCCGCCTCCTCGTCCAGGTCCAGCAGCTCGGCGACCGCCCTCGCGGCGGCCTCCGGCAGCGGATGCTGACCCAGCAGGGCGGCGGTCGTGAACGCGACCGACAGGCCGCTGGCGTCGGCGATCTCCTGCCAGGTCAGGTCCTTGCGCGTCTTGGCCTCGACAACCACAGCGGCCAGAGCCTGCCGGGCGGCAGGGTCGAACTGAGCGTGCACCATGAGGGTGTTCCTTTCCAACATGCCGGCCCGCACTACAGCGAGCTCAGCGGAGTCATACGGTCGGGGGATCAGGCCGCCGGACGGCGGCCTGGACGAAAGGGCCAGGGCAGCTCAGGCCGCGAGCGCGGCGGAGCAACCCGTGACCGGGTCGAGCTGGTCGACCGCGCCGGTGGGGATGTCGTAGACCCAGCCGCGCAGCGTGAGGGTCTTCGCCGCCAGTGCCCGGACGACGCTGGGGTGCGTTGCCAGGTTCGCCAGCTGAGCGATCACGTTGTTCCGTACCAGGACGCTCACCTTGTCCTCGCCGGGCTCGGCACAGGCCGTACGGACCCGGGAGGCCTCCGCATGCCGCAGCCAGTGGGCGACGGCCGGCAGGGCGGCGAGGTCGTGGTCGTCCGCCAGGGCGGTCATCGCGCCACAGGCGGAATGCCCGCAGACGACGATGTCGGACACGCCCAGGACGGCGACGGCGTACTCGATGCTCGCCGCGACCCCATCGGCATTCGGGGTGTAGGCGGGCACCAGGTTTCCGGCCGTTCGGATGACGAACAGCTCGCCCGGCTCGCTCTGTGTGATCAGCTCCGGTATGACGCGGGCGTCGGAGCAGCTGATGAACAGGGTGCTGGGCCGGTGCGTGGTGGCCAGGTGCTGAAAGCGCGCCGCCTTGGCAGGGAAGACGCCCTGCTGGAAATGTGCGACTCCCTCTGCGAGGTCTTGCATGATCACTCCTTTCGGCCAGTGCCCGACTGGTGCGGGTTGACGAAATCCACCATGCATGAGCTGTGCTTATAGAGTCCAAGACGCCCTGAATATAGGATCTATTAGCTACATCTATAGTGATGTCATGGGCTTCGAACTGCGTCATCTGCGCTATCTGCTCGCCGTCGCCGAACAAGGCAGCTTCACCCGCGCCGCCGAAGTCCTGCACATCTCCCAGCCGACCCTGTCCCAGCAGATCAGACAGATGGAACGCGTGATGGGCACGCAGTTGCTGGACCGTACGGGTCGTGCCGTGCGCCTCACCGACGCCGGTGAGACCTACGTCCACTACGCCCGTCGCGCGCTGCAGGAACTCGCCGCTGCCGAACGCGCCGTCCACGACGTGGCCGACCTCTCCCGCGGCAGCCTGCGCCTGGCGGTCACCCCCACCTTCACCGCCTACCTCATCGGCCCCCTCGCCGGGCAGTTCCACGTCCGTCATCCTGACATCACCCTGAGCATCAGGGAGATGACACAGGACCGCATCGAGTCCGCCCTCCTTGCCGACGACCTCGACCTCGGGATCGCCTTTCGCGGTGCCCACCTGCCCGGCATCACCACGGACGACTTGTTCACCGAAGCCCTCAGCCTCGTCGTCGGCACCCACCACCCCTACGCCGACCGGACAGACCCACTACCCGTGCGAGAACTGGAAGGCCGCCCCCTGGCCCTGCTCAGCAGCGACTTCGCCACCCGCAGGCACATCGACACCTACTTCGGTCAGCACCGCACCACACCGCGCATCGCGATGGAAGCCAACTCGGTCAATGCCGTCACCGAAATGATCCAGCGCACCCCTCTGGCATCTGTGCTGCCCGAGGCCATCGCCCGGGATCACCCGCATCTGCGTGCCGTACCCCTCGACCCGCCCCTGCCCGAGCGCCCTGTCACTCTGCTCTGTCGCTCGGGCTCCTACCAAAGCGCTGCCGCCCGGGCTTTCACCCACCTCACCCGACAATGGGTCGCCTCCAGCGGATACTCCTCCTCCCCGTGAGGTCGCGGAGGCAGTGGGCTGTGACCCATGGCACAGGGACGCCGTCTGCCGAGCGGACAGGTCGAGCCGTGGAACTCTCCCTTCGTCCCCGAATAAGGGCCGGCGACCCACAGGCTTTCGCTTGTCTCTTCGAGGATCATGCCCATGCCGTATACGGCCACGCAGTACAACTGACCGAGGATCGCAGCACCGCGGAAGACGTGGTCTCGCTGACCTTCCTTGAGGCGTGGCGGCTGCGCGAGCTGCTGCCCGACGCGGAGGTCTCCGACGACGCCGGTGACGGCCTGCGGGCCTGGCTCTTCGGCATCGCCACCAACGTGCTGCGCAACACCCGGCGGTCCGCCCGGCGGCACCGGGCCGCGCTAGGAGTGGCCTTGTAGTCGCCAGCCCCCGACTTGGTGCCCGCTGCCAGCGCCAGCACCACCGACTCACCCGCAGGTGCGGTGGCGAAGTCCAGGGTAGTTTCCAGGGTTTGGCCGACCCGGTCGTTGGTGAACGACACGGTCTCGCGACTACGGCAGTGCGACTGTGCAGGGTCCTTGAGCGCGCAGTCGGGAAGCTTCACGACCTGGAGCCGCCCGGCCCAGTCACCGCCGTAGGCGGAAGCGAAGGCCGAGTAATCAATGGTGAGCCGGGCCGTGCCCCCGCCCGTGGGACCGGTGGCGGTGAGCAGGACACCCTTGACGCCGAGTTTGCCTGCTGCCTCCTGGTCCAGGACCTTGACCGTGACGGTGCGGGCGACGCGTTCCTTCTTCCGGTCCTTGCCTGGCGCCGCTTCGGTCAATGTCACGGGGAGGGCGCCTGGATTCGCCTTGGCAGTTTTCTCGGCGCCGAGTGTGAGGGTCCCCTGGCCCTGCCGCGGCCAGATCACTGACCGGCTCTGATCCGCCCTCGCCTGCTTGGCCGCGGCTCGGTCGGCGGCTTCGGAGGCTTGTACCACGCGAGCGTTCTTGTCGTTCGCCTTTTTGGTCAGCGGGGAGACCGTTGAGGACCGGGGTGCCTTCAGCTTCGGCTTTCCGAGTGGATCCGGCGCGTCAGCGAAAGCGACCGGCGACAGCAGCCCCGGCACCAGCGCGAACCCCGCTAAGACGGCGAACCGTCTCTCCCAGGACCTTCTCCTGCGTGCCGTGCCGCCTATCCGGGGCAGGCCGGACCCGAACTGGTTCATGACAAGTCTCCTCGTGTGCGGGCGTCGACGCGCCCGCACACCGTCAAAGGTCTGCGAAAGGGTGGAGAATGAAGGCGGAAGTGGCTATGTCGAAGGTTGCGCGATCTGCGAAGCCACTTGCTCGGGCGTCATCGCCCCGGTCCACACACGTACCTTCGCCAGATCGCCCGGAAGGTAGTGGCCCGTGGCGCCGCCGACCGAGCCCCTGCCCGCAGAGAGAGCTCCACCGCCCTGCTGAGGCGCTTCAAGGCCGACGTACGGCCTGCGCCGTGCCCTGCC
>NZ_NCSM01000097.1 GCF_002224125.1 Streptomyces sp. NBS 14/10 | reverse complement strand
CAGGAGCTCGTGTCTGCAGGTCTGCACCCACCGTTCCATGATCGAGTTCATTCGCGGCATCTGGATGCCGGTGAGGACGACCTCGATCCCCGCGTCTTTGAGGACGTCATCGAACAGTCCGGGGAACTTCCCATCCCTGTTCCTGATCATGAACCGTGCCCGGCAGCCGACGTCCTCGAGGTCCATGACCAGGTTCTTCGCCGCCTGCGTTACCCAGGATGTGGTCGGGTGTGCGGTGGCGCCCAGGACCCGGATGCGACGGCTGCTGTGCTCGATCACCGCGAATATGTACATCCGGGCGCCGGACAGGGTGACCGTCTCAAAGAAGTCACAGGCCAGGAGGGCGTCGGCCTGGCCGCGCAGGAAGTCGGCCCACGTGCTGGAGCTCCGGCCGGGCGCCGGATCGACGCCGGCATCCTTGAGGATCTTCCAGACGGTCGACGCGGCCACCTTCACTCCCAGCACGAGCAGCTCGCCGTGCAGACGCCTGTAGCCCCAGTTCGGATCCTCTCTCGCCAGACGCAGCACCAGAATCCGGATGGAGCACACGGCACGAGGTCGACCGGGTCGCTTGGGCCGTGACAAAGCGGCATGCCGGCGCCTGGCGAGGGCGCGATGCCAGCGCAGCACCGTGTCAGGACGCACGAGCAGTCGCACACGCCGCAGGGCGGGGCAACGACAGTCGGTGCAGCAGCGCAGCCAGGAGCGCCCGATCGCTCGGAGCGAACCGTAGTCGGGCACAGCCGAGTTGGCGTTCGAGCACCGCGATCTGATGGCGGAGAGCCAGGATCTCCGCATCCTTGTCCCGGTCGCTCATCGGCAGCAGACGCAGCAACGCGAACGCGTTGGTCACGCCCAGGTAGGCCAGTCGCAGCAGCACGGTCGATCATCATGACGCGTGAACCACCGACTACGCGAGAGCGCCTACCCGGGCGGCGAGACCGACGACCGCCGGTCCCCATACAAGCCTCCGACCAGGGCGGATGACATTCTCGGCAAGCACAACGTTGACGGTTCCGTGGCGCAGCCATTCGAGGTCGTCGGCCGGTGTCCGCGGCGTCCACGCGTCGAGCGGTACCAGGACAGGCTGCGGGGGCTGCGGGAAGGATGGGTCGATGTCTACTTCGAGGTCCTCGGGTGGCTGGCCGCGGTCGGCCAGCATGCCCGCCATGGTGTGGAAGCCGATCCATCCGTACTTCTTGCCATACCGGTCGATCCGACCGCCGGAGGTGTGTTGTTGCCGGGAGGCTGCCGAGGTGATGCGGTGTTCCACCTCGTCGAACAGGTCGGGACGCCAGCCCAGCTCGTGGACAACACCGAGGACGAGAGCGGTGGCTTCCTGGTGCCCGGGATGGGAGTCGTCATAGTTCCTGCGGTCCGGGAACAGACGCCCGAGGGTGTAGTTACCGAAGTCCATTCCCATCGTCCGGAGGACGTCCTCCCGGCGCGGTTCGCCCTCGGGCAGCGGAGTGATCGCCGGTGCTGCGGTGAAGTTCAAGGGCAGTTCAGCTGCGGGGGGAACCGCAGCGGGATAGTAGCGGTGGGCGAGGTCGAACGTTGAGGAGACGTAGTACCGGGTCAGTGCGTGGAAAGTGGGATGCGTGGCCTCGGGCCCGTTGAAGGCGTTCAACAGCCCTGCCAGGTAGGCACGCAAGGTGGCTTCCAACTCCGGGGCATGCAGCTGATGGGCCGTCGCGACGCCATAGCAGGCGGCGACCATGCGCACATCTCCTCCAACCGCCCGAGAGCTGTTTTGCGGGGAGAAAGAGGATCACATACCCGTGGTCTATCAGTGTGGGTAATTGCTTCCAGTATCTTCCCGGCTGCCTTGCCAGTGAACACCTTCTCGCAGTCGGCCATGGGGCAGCACGTGCTGCTGGGCCTCGGGGTACTGGTCTCGGGTCGTCGATCGGGTGCGTGCAACTCGGCGAGGCAGCGGCGGTGGGCGTGCTGTCGCTCTGGAGTTCGGGCGCCGAGCGAGCGGCTCCGGCCAGAGGGCGGTCGTTATGGCGACCGATCGGCCGTCTTGCCAGTCCTCGGGGGTGACCAGTACACCCCGTGGCTGTGACGAGTGCGAGCGTGACGGCTCAGGTCGGGGGCAAGATCCGCCGTGCCCGGCTGGCCCGGAGGCTGTCCTTGAATGAGCTCTCCAGGTTGGCTTCTGTGGCGAAAGCGACGCTGGCCCAGTTGGAACGCGGTCAGGGCAATCCGACGCTGGAGACGCTGACGGCCCTGGCTACGTCCCCGGCGTCCCGCTGCCGGAGCTGTTCTCGGCAGACAGTGCCCCGCAGCCCCAGGTCACCCGGGCCGACGAGGGCATGGTGGTCCGGGATGACGGCCTTGCGCTACGACTCGTCCACAGTGCAACCGGGGAACGCGCCCTGTACGAGATGTTCGACTTGCGCCTGGCCGAGGGGACGTACGAGTCGGACTCGCACGGGGAGGGTGTGCTGGAGCACCTCAGCTTGTCGTTTATCTGAC
>NZ_NCSM01000096.1:360-5262 GCF_002224125.1 Streptomyces sp. NBS 14/10 | reverse complement strand
CGCTCCTGGACGCGGCCATGCACGCACCCATGGTGATCGCCGACCGAAGCGGCAGCGGCGAGGGCACCTTCCTGCCCTTCGTCTGGAATCAGGTGTCGCTGCATGCGTCGGGTGCGACGCGGTTGCGGGTGCGGTTGACGCAGCCGGGGAAGGACGCGCTGGCGCTGGAGGTGGCTGATGAGGGTGGTCGGCCGGTTTTGTCGGTGGGGTCGATGGTGGGTCGTCCGGTGACGGCTGAACAGTTGGGTTCGGCGGATAGCGCGGGGTTGTTGGAGGTGGAGTGGCGTCCGGTGGCCGTGGAGCCGGGCGGTGAGGTGGAGTGGGTCGGTTGGGATGTGGCGGCTGCTGAGGCCGAGGGTGCCGAGGCCGAGGTGGTCGTGCTGGATTGCGGCGGTGTCGTGGGTGACGAGATGCCGTTGGTGGTGCGGTCGGTGGTGGATCGGGTGTTGGGTGCGGTGCGGGGTGTGTTGGTGGGTGGTTCGCGGTTGGTGGTGGTGACGCGGGGTGGGGTTGCGGTGTCGTCGGGGGAGGGGGTGGTGGTGTCGCAGGCTCCGGTGTGGGGGTTGGTGCGTGCTGCGGAGGCGGAGAATCCGGGGCGTTTTGTGCTGCTGGATCTGGCGGCGGGTGAGGATGTGGCGGGGGTGCTGACGTCGGTGGTGGCCAGCGGTGAACCCGAGGTGGCATGGCGCAAGGGAGAAGCGCTGGTACCGCGGTTCAGGCGCCGGGAAGCAGCGGAAGCGGGTGCGCCGCCGTTCGGCGATGGTGCGGGAACGGTGCTGGTGACGGGGGGTACTGGCGGTCTCGGCGCGGTGGTGGCCCGTCATCTGGTGGAGGAGCACGGCGTACGGCATCTGCTGCTGGTCTCCCGTCGGGGGCCGGCCGCGGAGGGTGCGGACGTGCTGCGGGATGAGCTGGTGGAGCTGGGCGCGTCGGTCACCGTGACGGGCTGCGATGTCGCGGACCGGGCGTCGGTGGAGAAGCTGCTGGCTTCAGTTCCCCCGGAGCGTCCGCTGACCGCCGTGATTCATGCGGCGGGTGTGGGTGACAGTGGTCTGGTCGGGTCGTTGACGGCCGAGCAGTGGGATGGGGTGCTGCGGCCGAAGGCGGATGCGGCGTGGCATTTGCATGAGCTGACTCGGGATATGCCGCTGAGCGCGTTTGTGTTGTTCTCGTCGATCGGTGGTTCGGTGGCGGCGGCAGGGCAGGCGAATTACGCGGCGGCGAATGTGTTCCTGGACGCTCTCGCCCAGCACCGGCACGAGGAGGGCCTGCCCGCAACCTCCGTGGCCTTCGGCCTGTGGTCCGGCGCGGGTGCCGGTCAGGCGCTCGGCGAGGTGGACATCTCCCGGCTGCGGCGCCAGGGTCTGCCACCGCTGTCGGTCGCGGAGGGGTTGCGGGCGTTCGACGCGGCGCTGGCTTCCGGGGCGGCGACGGTGACGGCCTCGCGGGTGGACACCGCTGCACTGCGTACTCGTAGGGGCGAGATCCCGGCGCTGTTGCGCGGGTTGGTCCCGGCGTCGCGCAGGCTGAGCCGGGAGGCCGCGGGCGGCGGTGACGCCGACGGCCTCAAGCGGCAGCTGTCCGGGCTGGACGCACCGGAACGGGCGCGGGTGCTGACCGACATGGTGCGCGGCCAGGTCGCCATGGTGCTCGGACACGGGTCGGCCGAGACGGTCGACCCGGACCGCAACTTCGGTGAAATCGGGCTCGACTCGCTGACCGCGGTGGAACTGCGCAACCAGCTCAACGCGGCGACCGGACTCCGGCTGCCCGCCACCTTGGTCTTCGACTACCCCACCGCGCGGGACATCGCCACGTTCGTGGGTTCGGAGCTCATACCCGAGGCGGCCGACACCGACGCCGCGGGACACGAGGAGCGGGTGCGCCGCGTACTGACCAGCATCCCGCTCAGCAGGCTGCGCGACGCCGGCCTGCTGGACACCCTGCTGGAACTCGGCGGAGCCACCGCCACGCCGCGGGACGGGGCCGAGGACGCGGACGGGCCCGACGAGCCCGGCTCGATCGACGCGATGGACAAGAACGATCTGATCGACATGGCGTTCAACAGCCTTGGCCTTGAGGGTGCCACCTGGGAAGAGGGTAACTGACATGACCGACTCCGATGAGAAGCTGGTCAGTGCGCTTCGCCTGTCGCTGAAGGAGAACGAGCGCCTGCGGGTGCAGAACGCCAAGCTCTCCGGCGCGACGCGGGAGCCCGTGGCCATCGTGGCGATGAGCTGCCGCTACCCCGGCGACGTCACCTCGCCCGAGGAGCTGTGGCAGTTGGTGGCCGACGGCGTCGACGCGGTGTCGGACTTCCCGGCCGACCGTGGCTGGGACATCGACGGCGGCTATGACCCGGAGCCGGGCAAGGCGGGGAAGTTCTACGCCCGCGAGGGCGGCTTTCTGCACGACGGCGGGGAGTTCGACCCGGCCCCGTTCGGCATCAGCCCCGTCGAGGCGCTGCACATGGACCCGCAGCAGCGGCTGCTGCTGGAGTGTTCGTGGGAAGTGCTCGAGCGCGCCGGTATCGACCCGATGTCCCTGAAGGGCGCCACCACCGGGGTGTTCACCGGGGCCATGCACCACGACTACGCACTCGGGCACCATGTCAGCACCACCTCGGGTGGCAGCCTGCTCAGCGGCGGCGTCTCGTACACCCTCGGGCTCGAAGGCCCCTCCGTCACGATTGACACCGCGTGTTCGTCCTCGCTGGCTGCCGTCCATCTGGCCTGCCAGGCGCTGCGCCGGGAGGAGTGCGGTCTCGCGCTCGCCGGCGGGGTCACGGTGATGGCGACCCCCCAGCTCTTCAAGGTCTTCTCCCAGCAGCGCGGACTGTCACCCGACGGCCGTTGCAAGTCCTTCTCGGACGCCGCCGACGGCACCGGCTGGGGGGAGGGCGCCGGGATGCTGCTCCTGGAGCGGCTGTCCGACGCGCGCCGCAACGGCCACCCGGTGCTCGCGGTGATCCGCGGCAGCGCCGTCAACCAGGACGGCCGCAGCAGCGGACAGACCGCGCCGAACGGCCCGGCGCAGCAGCGGCTGATCCGCCAGGCCCTCGCGAACGCGGGCCTGTCCGCCGCCGATGTCGACGCGGTGGAGGCACACGGCACCGGCACCACGCTGGGCGACCCGATCGAGGCCCAGGCGCTGCTCGCGACCTACGGGCGGGGCCGGGAAGGCCATCACCCGCTGTTGCTGGGCTCCATCAAGTCCAACATCGGGCACACCCAGGCGGCCGCCGGGGTCGCGGGCGTGATCAAGATGGTCATGGCCATGCGCCAGGGCACCCTGCCCCGTACGCTGCACCTGGACGCGCCCTCCGCACAGGTCGACTGGTCGGCCGGTGCGGTGGAACTGCTGACCGAACCGGTGGCGTGGCCGGAGACGGGACATCTGCGCCGCGCGGGTGTCTCCGCGTTCGGGGCCAGCGGCACCAATGTGCATGTGATCCTGGAGCAGAGCCCACCTGGCGAGGAACCCGAAAGCCCCGGTCCTGAGTGGTCCGGGGCGGTCCCCTGGGTGCTCTCCGGCAGGACACCGGAGGCGCTGCGCGCCCAGGCCGCCCGGCTGCTGGCCACCGTGTCCGGGAACGACGGGCCCGCACCCGCCGACATCGGGCTTTCGCTGGTCACCGGCCGGACCAGGTTCGAGCACCGCGCCGCCGTGGTCGGCCGGGACCGCGAGGAGTTCGTACAAGGGCTCGCCGCGCTGGCCACCGGCACACCCGCCACCAGGGTGGTGACCGGGGCCGCCCGCGAGGCGCCGAGGGTCGTGTTCGTGTTCCCGGGCCAGGGCACGCAGTGGACCGGTATGGCGACAGAACTGCTGGAGTCCAACACCGTCTTCCAGCAGACGATGCTCGCGTGCGAGAACGCGCTGTCGAAGGTCGTGGACTGGTCGCTGCCGGCGGTCCTCGACGATCAGGACGCGCTCGACCGGGTGGACGTGGTCCAGCCGGCGCTGTGGGCGGTGATGGTCTCGCTCGCCGCGGTATGGCGCTCCTGCGGCGTGGAGCCGGCCGCGGTGGTGGGCCACTCCCAGGGCGAGATCGCCGCCGCCTGTGTGGCGGGTGCGCTGTCGCTCGAGGACGGGGCCCGGGTGGTGGCTCTGCGCAGCAGGATCATCGCCGAAGTACTCGCCGGTCAGGGCCGGATGATGTCGATCCCCGAGCCGCTGGAACAGGTCGAGCGGCGACTCGCGGGATCGGAGTCGGAGCCGGAGTCGGAGTCGGTGGGCGGCTTTGCGGACGCCGTGTCGATCGCGGCGGTGAACGGACCGTCGTCCGTGGTGGTCTCCGGCGAGGCCGGCGCGGTCGAGAAGTTGCACACCGCCCTGGTGGCGGAGGGCGTCCGCGCCCGGCTGATCGAGGTGGACTACGCCTCGCACTCCGGACAGGTGGAACAGATCGCCGACCGCCTGGCCGAGGCCCTTGCCCCGATCCGCCCCCGCCCCGCGGACATCCCCTTCTACTCCACAGTGGACGACGGCTGGCAGGACACGGAAGGACTGGACGCCGGGTACTGGTACCGCAATCTCCGCCAACCGGTGCGGTTCGAACCCGCGGTGCGGGCCCTGCTGGACAAGGGCTTCCGCGGGTTCGTCGAGATCAGCAGTCACCCGGTGCTGACGGTCGGCGTGCAGGAGTCCATCGACCGTGCCGAGGTACGGGCGGTGGCCACCGGCTCGCTGCGCCGCGACGAAGGCGGCTGGGACCGGATGGTGCTCTCGCTGGCCACCGCGCATATGGGCGGGGTGGCCGTGGACTGGTCGGCGGTGTTCGCGGACACCGGTGCGCGCCGCGTGGACCTGCCCACGTACGCCTTCCAGCGGCAGCGGTACTGGCTCGACAGCGAGATCGGTGTGGGTGATCCGGTGTCGTTGGGGTTGGGTGTGGTGGGG
>NZ_NCSM01000096.1:0-185 GCF_002224125.1 Streptomyces sp. NBS 14/10 | reverse complement strand
TGTTTTCGCGGGTGGGTGAGGATGCGGGGTGGGTGTTGCATGCGGAGGCGACGGTGTTGCCGGGGTCGGTTGTCCCGGCTGCCGACCTCACACAATGGCCGCCTGCCCGAGCCACTGAGCTGGACGTCGATGGTGTCTACGGATTCCTCGACGGCGCCGGATACCACTACGGTCCGGCGTTTCGG
>NZ_NCSM01000095.1 GCF_002224125.1 Streptomyces sp. NBS 14/10 | reverse complement strand
GCCGACAGGTCCTTGCCGTAGCCGGACTTCTTGAAGCCGCCGTGCGGCATCTCGGCGACCAGCGGGATATGGGTGTTGATCCAGACGCAGCCGAAGTCCAGGGCCTTGGACATTCGCATGGCGCGGGCGTGGTCCTTGGTCCATACCGATGAGGCCAGTGCGTACTGGACGCCGTTGGCGTAGGACAGGGCCTGGGTCTCGTCGGTGAAGGACTGGACGGTGATGACCGGGCCGAAGACCTCCTGCTGGATGATCTCGTCGTCCTGCTTGAGCCCGGAGACGACGGTGGGGGCGTAGAAGTAGCCCTTCTCGCCGACGCGGTGGCCGCCCGCCTCGACCTTGGCGTGGGCGGGCAGCCGGTCGATGAAGCCGCTGACCTGGGCCAGCTGGTGGGCGTTGTTGAGCGGGCCGTAGAGCACGTCCTCGTCGTCGGCGGCGCCGGTCTTGGTGTCGGCGGCGGCCTTGGCCAGGGCGGCCACGAACTCGTCGTGGATCGTCTCGTGGACCAGCACGCGGGTGGCCGCCGTACAGTCCTGGCCGGCGTTGAAGAAACCCGCGACCGCAATGTCCTGGACGGCCTTGGGGATGTCGGTGTCCTCGAAGACCACGACCGGCGCCTTGCCGCCGAGCTCCAGGTGGACCCGCTTGATGTCCTTCGACGCGCTCTCGGCGACCTGCATACCGGCCCGCACCGAGCCGGTGATGGAGGCCATGGCGGGCACGGAGTGCTCGACCATCAGCCGACCGGTCTCGCGGTCGCCGCAGATGACGTTGAAGACACCCCCGGGGTGGCCCAGCTCCGTCAGCACCCCGCCGATGATCTCGGCGATCAGCACGGTGGAGGCGGGGGTGGTGTCGGAGGGCTTGAGGACGACGGTGTTGCCCGCCGCCAGAGCGGGGGCGAACTTCCACACCGCCATCATCATCGGGTAGTTCCACGGCGCGACCTGCGCGCACACCCCGATCGGCTCACGCCGCACGATCGAGGTCAGCCCGTCCATGTACTCACCCGCCGAGCGCCCCTCCAGCATCCGCGCCGCACCCGCGAAGAAGCGGATCCGCTCGCGGTGAGAGCGAGCGGCTTGCCGGTGTTCTCCGACTCGACGGCCACCAGCTCCTCCGCCCGTGCCTCGAAGGCGTCGGCGATCTTGAGCAGTGCCTTCTGGCGCTCGCCCGGGACCAGGTCGCGCCAGGCGGGGAAGGCGGCCGCGGCGGCGGCCATGGCGGCGTCCACGTCGGCCGGGCCGGAGAGCGGCGCGGTGGCGTAGGGCTCGCCCGTGGCGGGGTTGACCACCTCCGTGGTCCGCCCGTCCGCGGCGTCCCGGAATTCCCCGTCGATGTAGTTGCGCAGACGACGCAGTTCGGTGGTCACGTGCCACCCCTCCCTGTCAGGTGTCCGATGGGTGAGACACCCACAGTAGTCCGCTGG
>NZ_NCSM01000094.1 GCF_002224125.1 Streptomyces sp. NBS 14/10 | reverse complement strand
GGTCAAGGCCCAGGGAGAGGGCGTAGGCGTTATTTACGATTAACGTGCGTGAGTCTCGACCGCGAGCCTCTCCCCATCCGTCGAGTGGTGACGCATCCGCGAGGTACTGGCCGAGCAGGCGCAGGAGGAGGAGTGACCACACGTGAGCGAGTTGCGGATTGAGCGTTTGTCGTCGCCTGACATCGCGAGTGCCATCGCGAGCGGTATGCGTACGGTGGTCTTGCCGCTGGGCGCCACGGAGCAGCACGGTGCGCACCTGCCGATGTCGGACGACAGCGATCACGCCGATCGACTGGGCGTTCTTGTCGCCGAGCGGCTTGGCGACGCGCTGGTGCTACCGACGGTGCGGATCGGCTGCTCTTCGCACCACCTGGGCTTCGCCGGAACGCTACCCGGCGCTCAGTGACATCGAGCCGAAGCTCGCCGCGCGGCTTCCCTCCGACCTGGATGTCATCGCGTTCGCAGACTCGGCAGCGGTCCTCCGCGCGTGGCGCGATGCTGCTCAACGCGTCGCCGGCCTGGCCGACCACGTCGGAGGCCATGCCGACGTGGCCGAAAGTTCGATCATGCTAGCGGTGCGGCCGGACGCCGTGAGGAACGATCGCGCCGCCGCAGGTTTCACCGGGCCCATGGATGACGCGTTGCTTGCCCGCGCATTCACTGACGGTGTCAAGGCAGTCGCACCCAGCGGGGTGCTCGGTGATCCGCGTGGCATGTCGTCTGAGCTGGGCTCCGCCTGTCTGACCGCGGTGGCCGACCTGCTCGCGGAACACGCAAGGGCACGTTATCGGCCGCTCACCTAGACTAGACTTTAGATGTGTCGAGCTCACCTACCCCCCGTACCGCATCCCCCCGCGCCACCCGTCGGCAGGTGCTGATCAAGGTCGCCGGAGAGTTGTTCAACGAGCGTGCCTTCGATGCGGTCACCACTGAGATGATCGGCGCGCGTGCCGGTGTGACCGGCCCCGCGCTCTACCGGCACTTCGCGAGTAAGCAGGCGTTGCTGATCGCCGTGCTCGAGGATCCGCTCAGCGAACTGCTGGCTCATGCCCGCAAGACGGCAGCCGAGGTGACGGATCCACGCAAGGCACTCGAGGAGATGATCGATTACCACATCAAACGCAGTCTCCAGAACGTTCCGTCCACGCTGGTGTTCCTGAAGAACGAACACAACGTCCCGGAAGACGAGCGTCATCGCATGCGGCGCATGATGCGCCTCTACGCCGAAGAGTGGAGCGGACTGGTCACCCGGCTGCGGCCCGACCTGTCAGACGCGCAGACCCGCGTTCTCACACACGCCGTCTTCTCGATGATCAACGCGGTACCCCAGTTCAACAGCGGCCTCGATCCCGACATCGTCGCGACGACCATCCGCACCGCCGCGATCAACGCGCTACTCATCCCCGCGGACGCGGTCTGACAAGAGGGCCGGCAAGGCCGGCGGCGCGTAGCCGCTGACCTGATACAGGCCGGGGGTTGGTGACGGGAGAAGTCGTCCAGGACCGCGAACAGCGTCTCCCCAGGGCAACGCCCGCGCAGTGTCTTGGGTGGGGCGATGTCCTTGACCGCCTGGCCCTGGGGCTCGCTACGAGTCGGGCAGGGTGTTACATGAAACGTATCGGGCCCGGCTCGTCAGCTCTGGTGGATCCGCGGAGAGGCCGTGTGATGGATCTGATGAATTTTGAACCGATCCGGACGCATCCGCAGCTGTTGCTTGATCGTGCGCGCTCCGAGCCCGACATCATTGCGCCGCGCCACTGGCGCGAAGGGGTCGTGCACGGGATCATATGGCGGACGTACCGAGATCGGGTACGCGAGATCGCGCTCGGCCTTGTCGACCACGGTGTGCAGCACGGCGATCGCGTCGCGGTGATGAGCAGCGCACGCCCCGAATGGGCCTTCGCCGCTCTGGCCGTGCAGAGTGTCGGCGGTGTGGTGGTCGGCGTCTACCCGACTAACTCGCCCGCCGAGATCGAGCAGATCCTGGCGCACAGCGAGGCAGTGGCTTTTGTGGGCGAGACAACCACGGAGCTCAACAAGGTGGCGGAGATCGCAGCCCGCACACCCAAGCTGCGGCTCGTCGTCGGCATGGACACCGCCCGTCGGCGCTGCCTGGGGCAATCACCGGGACAACGTGGGAGGAGCTGCGCGCAGAGCGAGCGCGGCATCCAAGCGTCGTACCCGACCCTCTGGTCGAGATGGTCGCTGCCACGAGACTCGACGACCCCGCCGTTCTCTTCAACACGTCGGGCTCCACAGAGGCTCCGAAAGGCGTCACACACTCGCACCGTACGCTTCAGCACTCGGTCCGGACCGTCGTGGGCCTCTATCCGGAACTCGACAGCCGTGAGCACGACATCGTCGGTTTCCTGCCGCTGGCCCACGTGGCGCCGGTGCTGCTGCTGATCTTCACTCCGCTGCTCTCACGTCTCGTGGTGACGTACTGCCGCATCGAGGACTACGAGGACGCGTTGCGCAGCGTGCGAGCGACGGCGCTGCTGTGGCCCCCGCGCTTCTACGAGAAGGTCGCCGGCGAGCTGATCGCACGAACGCAGGCTTGGCCCCGGGTGCGCCGGTACGCCTACAAAGGCGCGATACGGGTCGGTCGCCGAATGGCCGAGTGCCGTTGGTCCAGTGGTCATCCCTCGGTGTTGCTGCGGATCGCATACACCGCAGCGCTTCACTGTGTCTTCCTGCCGTTGCGGGCAAGCGTCGGATTGGACCGCCTTCGCGTCGCTTTCACCGCCGCTGCCGCGGCGCCCGAGAATGTCATCGCGCTGTGGCAGATCTGGGGGCTGGACCTGCGCGAACGCTATGGCCTCACCGAAACAGCTGGCTGCCCCGTTGCTCATTTCGACCAGGCGTTTCCTCGCCCGAGATACATTGGTCGAAAATTCCCGGACCCACGCTTCCAGGTCGAGGTCGCACATGACGGTGAAATGCTCGCCCGCGCACCACTGCTGTTTCGCGAATACTGGCGCAACCCCGAAGAGACGGATGCCGTTCTGCGGGACGGTTGGTTCCGTACCGGCGACCTGATCGAGTGTGCCGCGCATGGTGAGATCCGCCTCATCGGCCGAAAGAAGGACGTGATCAGCACCAGTGGCGGCAAAACGATCAATCCGCAGCCGATCGAAACCCGGCTGAAGGAGAGCTCGCTGATCAGCGAAGCAATCGTCGTGGGCGACGCGCGCACGTGCCTCACCGTGCTGCTCGAGCCGAGCACACAGGCCAAGGCGCTCACTTCGACGGTGCTGTCAGACCGCCTGCGAGCCGAGTTCGGGCGAGTCAACAGGGACCTCGCACGCGCGCAACAGCTGAAGGACTTCCGTGTGCTGCCTCGGCCCCTCGAGGCCGAACGCGGCGAGCGGACCGCGAATGGCAAGATCAAGCGGAACGCGGTAGTGAATTCATTCGCTACGCTGATCGATGAAATGTATGCCGGGAATGACGACACAGTGATCGCGAACCACCTACGGCCGCGGTCGCATTAGCGCAGAACCTTGATGAGTTGGCCGTGGCTCCTACATCTGCTGGCGCGCATACAGCAATAGGCGGACTCATGCGGCTCCCGATCTGACACGACAACAGCTCCGAGCAGCGCAAGCCGGGGCCGCGGCGCGGACCCGGTGAGCGCGCTACAGGCACGACGACCACAGATCATCTCAGGCTTCTGCCCCGGTCGAGCGGTTCGGTTCCCCGGACCGCTCTGCGGCTTGAGTCGTTCGGCAATGCTGACTTAATTCCATTCTTGCGCGCCACTCCCAGACCATGTCTCTTCTGCATCCATGCTTGTGGAATTTGAATTAGTCCAGTCGTATCAGTGCATTGCGCGTCTGTGTACGACGGGTCAGAGTCAGCACATGCGAAGTGCATCGAGTGTGTGCGTACGCAGTTCCTGCTGACCCACGAGGTACGGCATGCGATCGGCGGCGCTCCATGAATGCGCTCCATCAATGCGCCCCATCATCCGATGGCCAATCCCGCAGTCGTCGAATCAGCAGTCACCGACGAGGTAGACCCTGACGGCTGCGCCGCTCGAATCCAGAGAGATTGAGGCTTCAGCCCCCTGACGCAGCACCGGGCACCGGCGACTGTCGACCTCGCCGCAGTGCCTCGGAGCCTGACCCGACGCGCGGGGAGGGCGGCCGAACGGCGCATCTCCCATCCTGGTTGTGACAAGGAGAGTCAATGACGACGGCACAACGTTCCGAAAAGACGATCAGCTTGAGGTCCGCCCGGCGTGCATCGCTGGCGGGCGGCGTCGGGACACTGATTGAGTACTACGACTTCAGTGTCTATGGGTTTCTGACGCTCACCATCGGACCGTTGTTCTTCCCCAGCGACAATCCGACGGTCTCAACCCTGTCCGCGCTGGCGGTGTTCGCGTCGTCCTACCTCATCCGCCCGCTCGGTGGCTGGTTCTTCAGTCGCCTCGGCGACCGCCGCGGCCGCCGGACGGCCCTCATCGCGACGATCGTGATGATGGGCGTGGCGTGCGGGGTGATGGGCCTGCTGCCCACCCACGGACAGATTGGAGTCGCCGGGACGATCGCAATCATCGTCGTGCGACTCGCCCAAGGGTTCGCTGCAGGTGGTGAGATCGGTGGCGCTGCCACCTACATCGCCGAGCTGGCGCCGCCCGGCAAGCGGGGCTTCTACGGATCGACGGTTTCCATGGGGTCTACTCTCGGGTTCGCCGTGGCCGCCGGCGTCGTGGGGCTGGTCCGGCTGCTGGTTCCGGCCGACCAGATGGCAACGTGGGGCTGGCGGATTCCGTTCCTCCTCTCGCTGGTCCTCACTGTGGTGTGTCTGCGGGCTCGGCTGCGGGTCGAGGAGTCGCCTCAATTCCAAGAGCTGAAGGAGAAGGCCGCGATCGTGCGCAGCCCGATGCTGGCCGCCCTGCGCAGCCACCCGCTGTCGGTTGCTCGTGTGGCGGGCCTGGCTGTCGCGTTCAACGGCACCGGCTACTTCGGCGTCGCCTACTTCGCCATCTTCCTGCAGGAGGAAGGATTCTCCGCCACAGGCGTCGCCTGGACATCAGCGTTGTGCATCGCCCTCGCCACCTTCACCTACCCGTGGGCGGGCAAGTTGACGGATCGCTACGACCGCAAGCCCATCCTGCTGGCGTCCTACATCATCTTCGCCGTCATCGCTTGGCCGGTCTTCGCACTCCTGATCGCGGCAACCAACCTCTGGGCCGTCGGAGCCGTCTATCTGGTCTTCATGTTCTTCACCGGGTGGGCGCAGGTGCCTACGTGGCCGTTGGCCACGGAGCTGTTTCCGGCGAGCGTGCGCTACTCGGGCATCGCGATCGGCTACAACTTGGGAGTGATCATCGGCGGCATCACGCCACTCGTCGCCGCTGCCCTCGTGGCCGGTACCGGAAGCAGAACCAGCCCCGTCTACTGGATCCTCGCCGTAGCACTCATCGGAGTGATCACCGTCGCGCGACTGCCGAAGACCGCGTCGAAGCCGCTACCCGCCTAAGCGGACAGCCAGGTCCACGATCTTCTGCAACGCCGTGCGGAAGCCGCCCAGGTGCAGGAGATCGATTGGCCGTGATGAGCGCAACGCGGCCACTGAGCCGTGCGGGAGACTTCCGAAGCCAGCAGAATCGGGGCCCCTGCCCCACGCCGTCAACCGCTCGGATGACGTCGCCTCCCGCCATGGCCGCGGCCGCGAAGCCCGCCGTCCTCAGGAACCTTCCGGGCTTCGAGGGCGGGTGACTCGGCCGGCGAGTACTGGTGCCTCGGACGCGCGGCTTGTTCCGGCGCGCGAAAGGTCGAGGATCTGGCCGACGACCGGAGAGGGACACGAACAGGAGTGTCAAGGGCATCTGACGACGTCTCGGTCCGGGACATGGCGGAGGCCGACCCGCTACCGGACTGACCGCTACCGCAACCCGTAGATCACTACGGTGTTGCCCCATGGGTCCCGGGCCACGGCCCGGACCTCATGCGGGCCCTGCTCGGGCTCCCGGACTACGGATCCGCCGCCTTGTACGAGGGCGGTGAGCGCCGAGGTCACGTCGGGGACCTTGAACGACGCCGCGGGCACCCCACCGGTGACGTCCTCGGCCGGGCCGGTCAGGGCCAACGTGGTACTGCCGGCGTCGAGGGCGGCGTAGCGGTCGCCGTCGACGAACTTCGTGGCCAGGCCAAAGGTGTCGGTGTAGAAGCGCACGGCGGCGTCGACGTCGGCCACCGGGTGCAGCACGTTCCCGATCTTCACGGGGTGATTCGTCAGATCCATCGCACGGCCTCTCCGCAGATCCACCACAGCTGATGAGCCGGGGCCGATGTCAGTCATTGAACGCTCTGCCCGAGGTGGAGGAAATCACCGCGGTACCACATCACCGGCTCGCCGCTACCTATGCGCGCGTCGTGCACGCGACCGATGAGAATGACGTGATCGCCGCCGGGTACGGCTTGTTCGAGCTCGCAGCGGATGACCGCTGCGGCGTCCGGCAGTATCGGGTGTCCGCCCTCGTCGGACTCGAAGCTCCCGTGTGCGAACTTGTCCTCGCCCTTCGTGGCGAACCTCATGGCCAACTTCGCGTGCGCGGGCGTCACGATGTTCACGACGAACTGCTCAGCCGCCATAAAAGCTGGGAAGCAGTCCGCTCCTTGGTCGAGGCACACCAGAATAAGTGGCGGATCGAGCGACAGCGACGCGAAGGAACTCGCGGTGAACCCATGCGGCGTGCCCCCGGCACTTCGGGTCGTCACGATCGTCACGCCGGCAGGGAAGCGGGCCAACGCCGAACGGAAAGCAGCCGCGTCCAGCCCCTGGACTTGATCAGCCATTCCACACCTCGCGGGCAGCTCGGGCGGCAGGGCCGTGGTAGACGGTGCGCGCGTTGGCGAGGGCGGCGCTGGGCTGTTTCTCGTCAGACCAGTTGTCATTACGGCTCGTGAGAGTCCTCAGGTTCGGCCGGGGCACCTCCGAGGTGGAGACCGTGGCCTCAGAGCCGCCGAAGGCATCAAGGTCGGCACGCTCTGGGAGCAGTACCTCCTCGACCAGTTCCCGGTAGCGGTGTTCACGCGCGAGCCTGGCCGGGGTGTCCCCCTCGGACAAGACGATGACGTCCATAGCGCCCCTTCTTTCGAATGTTATTGACCAATAACTTACGAGCTGACCTCGGCGCGGTCAAGGCCCGCCCTGAGGGGGATGGATGCGTTAGTGCGTAGTAACCAGGGACGGCGTCAGGTCGGTCCGTGGCCCAACCGTGCAGCTCTCGGCCGGTGGCGCGACCGGGGGGTGCACTGGTCGCTGCCCCCGGGTGTGGTCGCTGAGCCCTGCTGTTATCGACAGGTAACGCCTTTGCCCTCTCCCTGGGCCTTGACC
>NZ_NCSM01000093.1:2538-7038 GCF_002224125.1 Streptomyces sp. NBS 14/10 | reverse complement strand
GACGAGGTTTCTGGCACCTTCAGCGCTCGCGCCGGCTGGCCCAGGCAGCCGCAGTGGCCGAGGACGGCTGGTGGGACGGCGTCCTGCCCGAGGTGCGGCTGCTGGCCGAATGGCCCGACGGCGAGGACGAACCAACCCGCTTCTGGCTCTCCGACCTGCCCGACGACACCCCGGTCCCGGAGCTGGTCCGGCTGGCAAAGATCCGCTGGCGCATCGAGCACGATTACCGCGAACTCAAGCACGGTCTGGGCCTTGACCACTTCGAAGGCCGTTCCTGGAGGGGCTGGCACCACCACGCCACCCTGGTCACCGCCGCCCACGCCTTCCTCACCGAACAGCGGCTGGCCCCCAAAGCCGATACGGCGGACTCACTCTCTATCAGACCCTCGACACCCTCCAGGACCTGCTGAACTGCTGGACCGGCACCTGCACCACCTGCCACCAACCCCTGCCCAGCAGAACCACACCAAGATCAAGACAGACCTAACGGAGTCCTACTAGGCCGTGTCTGACAAATGGCCTTCGAGTGCCCGGCTCGTCCTAGTTTGCGAGATGCTGGAGCCAGTCCTGCAGGAGTGCGATCTCGACGGGGCGGAGCGGGACGGTAGCTGGATCCGCCCCGTTGAGGGTGGCATCGAGCGCGAGGGCGCGAGCGGCGAGAGTGGAGTCTGGGGCTGGGCTCGTGTCGGTGGTCAGGGCGTCGATGAGTGCTTCCCGCATGCGTGGTGAGACCTCCGGGTCGCGTTCGCTCTCAGGGATGCCGATGAGGGAGAGCGTGACGCCGGTCACCGCTGCCAGCGTGAGGTGGGCAGCAAGGACGGGCGGTACCCGTAGGCGGCCGTCGGAGGCGGTGCGGCCGAGGAACGTCATAAGGAGTTCCTGAGCCTCCCGCGCGGCAGGTGGGCGGCGGCCGGGGCGGTCGGTGCCGTACATCAGCAGGTAGAAGGCGGGGTGCTTCAGGCCGAAGTCGACATGCATGTCCCATCCGCGGCGCATGTCGTCGACCGGGTTGCCGCTCGACGACAAGGTGTGCTTCTGCGCCAAGTAAAGGTCGAAGGCGTGGATGGCCAGCGCCGAAAGGAGCCCGTCCTTGTCGCCGAAGAGCTGGTACAAGGAGGCGGCACGGATGCCTGCCGCCGCTGCGACGGCGCGGGTGGAGAGCGCCTGGGCACCCTCCCGTTCCAAGAGCTCGGCTGCCACTTCCAAGATCTGCCGGCGACTGCGGGTCTTCGCATCATCCACGGTTGCAATGCTACGGCATAAGGCGTATCACTGGTTCGGTCAGTGATACGGAAAATACCGTCGCAGTGATACGGCAGGAGGGGGCGATGAATCGTGTGGGATACGGCGCCATGCAGCTCGCGGGCCCTAAAGTCTGGGGATTCCCGGACGACACGGAGAAGGCGCGGCGGGTGCTGCGCCTGGCCGTAGAACTGGGCGTGACCTTCTTCGACACCGCGAACGCCTACGGGCCGCGAACGGTGAACCAGCTGATCGGGCAGGCACTGGGACCGATCCCCGAGGGCGTGATCGTGGGCAACAAGGTCGGCGCAGAGCGCGGTCCGGACAAGTCCTGGGTCGTCGACGGCCGCCCGGAGACGATCCGGCGGCAGGTCCACGAGGCCCTTACCGACATGGGAACGGACATGAGCGAGCTGACCTACCTCCGACTCGTCGGCGACACCCCCGGCGCGCACCAGGACGTACCGCTGGAGGAGTCGCTCGGCGCACTCGTCGAGCTGCGAGACCAGGGACTGATCCGACGCATCGGCCTGTCCGGCGCGTCCCCGCAGATGCTGGCCCGCGCCCAACAGATGACCCCCATCGCGGCGGTGCAGAACCGCTTCAACCTGCTTGACCGCAGCGGCGTCCAGGTCCTCGCCGACTGCGAGACCCAGGACATCCTCTTCATCCCCTACTTCCCGCTGGCCGCCGGGCTGCTGAGCGACCACCAGGAGCTAACCGGCCCGGCAGAGCGACTGGGTGCCACACCTGCCCAGATCGCACTGGCCTGGCTGCTGCGCCGTTCGCCCTCCATGGCCGTCATCCCCGGCACGAGCAGTACCGACCACCTCCGGTCCAACATCGCAGCTTCCGAGGTTGCCGAACAGTTGACCGAGACCGAGGTCGCGCGCCTGACCGGACTCGTCGACGAGTCGCAAGCGACCCTCGGCCAGCCCGCGCCTCCCGCACATAGCCACCGCTGAACAAAGGCTCCGGGGATGTCTCTATCAGCCCTCGGCCGCATCTGACGAATGATCTTCGGGGCTCTGTGGCGGCGCCCATGTCGCCGTCCGGGATGATGCATGTCATGTCGGGTCGTGGCGAGTTGACGGATGCGGCGTGGGAGCAGATAGAGCCGCTGCTTCCTCGGGCTGATGGGTGTGGACGGCCATGGAGGGATCACCGGCGGGTGGTCAACGGGGTGCTGTGGCGGCTGCGCACGGGTGCGCCGTGGCGGGATCTGCCTGCACGGTACGGGCCCTGGCAGACGGTCTACGAGCGCTTCGCCCGCTGGGAGGCGGACGGTACCTGGGCGAAGCTCTTGGAGCACGTCCAGGTCCGCAACGACGCGGTGGGCGAGGCCGAATGGACCGGTTCGGTGGACTCGACGGTCAACCGTGCACATCAGCACGCCGCCGGCGCCCGTAAAAAGGGGAGGCCGGCGGGGACGAACTGGCGCCCTGGGCTGCCTCACCCGGCCCGTGCACGGGCGTCCCACGCGGCGCCGCCGGGGGTCGAGACGGCTGCGGCCATAGACGTAGACCCCGGCATAGGCGGGATGGCGGAGCATGTTCTGCACCCCGGCCCGGCTGGGACGGCGCCAGACAGCTCGCCCCGCCCAGGCCCTTCACGCACGCGGATCCCCATCTGAATGCCGTGGTCGACCAGAAAGGCCAGTACCGCGTTGATCGTGGCAAGTTCTTCGAACAGGTCGAAGACCAAGCGGACCACGGCCTGCACCTGTTCGTCCGGGTCGAGGACGATCTCACCGTCCTGGCGCCGCAGATAGCCCACGGGCAGTGGCACCGCCAGCTCGCCGCGGCGGGCCTTGCCGATCCGGCCGTTCCACATCCGTTGCTTGATCAGATGCAGTTTCCGCCTCGCTGATCGTGCCCTTCAGCCCCAGCAGCATCTGGTCGTTGTGGTCGGAGGGTCGTAGATCCCGTCCGGGTCCGCCAGCAGGGCGCCCGACAGCGCGCACAGTTCGAGGAGCTGGTGCCACTCGCGGCCGCTGCGGGCCAGCCGGGACATCTCGACGCCCAGCACCAGACCCACGTGGTCCGGGCCGACCTCGGAGACCAGCCGCTGGAAACCGGGCCGGGCCTCCATCCCGGACGCGGAGTGACCCAGATCTTCGTCGATGACCAGTACCCGGGACACGGCCCAGCCCAGGTCGACGGCCCGCTGGGTGAGTCCGTACTGCAACCGGGTGGACTCGGCATGATGGAGGACCTGCTGGGGCGTCGACTGACGAACATAGATCACCGCGAGCCGGTCACGATGCCACGGCTGGATCTTGCCCTCAATCCGGTCCCACGGGGCCGTAGCCGTCGTGCTCACGGGGTTCACCCCCGCTCTGCCCGGCTGGATCCGCCGCAGTCACCATCCGCGCGGCCAGCACTCCCAGCAGCCGCACCACCAGGTGGCGATTCAGCTCCGGAACCGTTCCCCACTGCGGGATCTGGGGAGCTCAGCAACAGCTTTCCCGTCCACTGACTCTCACCGCCCTCCTCACCACCAGCCTGCCGCCGACGCAACTGCTGGACCGCAGCAACGGCGTTGAGCAGGCCATCAACCCCTACGACAGGGCTGTTCCCGGTATCGGGCACCTATGTGTGCATTGCGGCTTACTCCTTGAGCATCTCTTCAGGCTGATGAAACAGACCCTCGGGTGGACCCGGCCGAAGCTGCGAAGGGGTCACCGCCCACCCGACCCGGGACTGGGCGGTGCAGCAGGCGCGGAATCTCACCGCCGACCTGGGCATACGCATCGAGTCCCTGCGCTTCTTGCTGCGCGACCGCGACGGCACGTACGGCGAGGCCTTCGACGCCGTCTTTCGGGCCGAGGAGATGGAGATCTTCGAGAGTGCGCCAAGGCTCCCTGCATGAACGCGCACTGGGAACGCATCATCGGCAGCATCCGACGCGAAGCCCTCGACCACATCCTCATCATGAACGAAGCCCACGCCCGCCACGTCCTCGCGGCCTATGAGCGGCACTACAACGAGCACCGACCCCACCAAGCGCGCAATCAGACGCCCCTGAACAACCTGTCGTGGCACATGACCTCAACACTCACACAGTCCTGCGTACCCGCATCCTCGGCGGTCTCATCAACGAGTACCGCTATGCCGCCTGATCAGCAGCGATGACTTTCCGAGCGGCACAGGACTCTGTCGCTCGATTCACGGACGGTATGTGCGTGTTTTCCTGTGGGGTGGGGGGTTGAGGTCGAGGTCGGCGAAGTGGGTGCGGCGTGTGGTGCCGATAGGGCGC
>NZ_NCSM01000093.1:0-2392 GCF_002224125.1 Streptomyces sp. NBS 14/10 | reverse complement strand
GCTGGTGCACGAGGTGCGGACCTTGCAGTTGCGGCAGTCCCATTCGGGGAAGTTGACCACGGTCCGTGGCTGGCCGTCCATGCGGGTGCTGCCCCAGTAGCGGCTCTTGGCTCCTTTGGGGCAGACGGCGCACTCCTCGTCCCAGTGGATCTGGAAGTCGGTGGGCGCGAAGCCCTTGTTGGCCCGGGTCTGGCGGTCGCTTGCGGGCGGGAGTGGCCCGAGGATGTCGATGCCCCGGGCGCGGGGGTCGCTGTGCAGAACTCCAGCCGGTTCACATCCCGCACCGGAGCCAGGACATGGGTGGCGTCCGTGCGGACACGTCCGCCCGCGCGCAGGAAACCCAGCCCGGACAGCCGGGTAAGCAGCCGGTCCAGGACCACCTGCTCGTGGCTGTGCTCAATTAGGCGTGTCCGGAAGCCGGAGAGGACGGAGAAGTGGAAGCCCTCGTCCTCCAGCTCCAGCCCGAGGAGGTACTTCCAGTCGATCCTGGAGCGGACGGCATCAGCAGCCTGGCGATCCGTCAGCCGTTCAGCGAACTGCATGACCGACACCACGGCCAGCATCCCCGGAGCAAGACCCGGCCCGCCCCGGACCGGGAACGCCGCCGCGAAGTCCGCGTCCTGGAACAGCACACCCAGCTCATCGCGGATCCGCATCGCCAGACAGCCCTTGGAGAAAGCCGCACGAGCAACCCGCGCGGTCATCTCAGGGATCTCGGGAGCGGGGACAGGACGCAGCGACACCGCCGATCCTCCTCACTTCCCCGCGAACAGACCGATCCCCAACACCATCCCACCCCGAAAACCCGCAGGTCAGCCGATTCTCAAGAATCGGGCGACAGAGTCGCACAGGGTCCGCCGCCAGGGGCTCTTGCAGGACGGCCCCGCCCGCGATGACCTGGAGTCTGGCCTCGGCCACCGGCACACCTTCCTCGCACCTGAACGGTCAAGGCAGCACCTGGAAAACTGGAGTGCTACCGCGAGAACCAACGAGGACCCCAGGACCGGGATACGGCCAGGTGGCAGCGGCAACCCTTGTGAGGGAACAAGTGCCAGCCCCAGATGGCTGGTCAAAGACGTTCACCGACCCGCGGCTATGCGCGGCCATCGTCGACCGCCTCACCTTCAACGCCACTTTGATCGAGACCGGAACGGAGTCCTATCGACTGGCCCGCACCAAGGCGAACAAGACCAACGGGCTGAAATAGCCCTGAGCCGTTCCCCAATACTGTCGCCGTACTCGCATTGCGGCGCGTGCTGCCGAGGCTTTCGGCCCGCTGGTCTACGCTGCGCAGCCGCCCGGTTCGGTCACCCTGAACGGGCGTACCGCCGGTTCGAGCAGCGACAACGTTCGCTGCTGCGCGTCGAGGGCGACGCGGATGCCGACCGGCATCGGCAGATTCGGTCCGGCATGTCCGAACTCGACGTTACCCAGGACCGGGATGTCACGGTCGCCGAGGACGTCGAGGACGATCTCGCGCAGGGTCGGGGCCCCGTCGGGCGAGTCGAGTCCGTCGATCGCCTCCGGGATGCCCACGACCATGCCGGAGATCCGATCGAGGATGCCCGCGTGCCGCAGTACCTGCAGATAGCTCCACACGTACGCTGCCTGGCCGCCGATCTCCTCCCAGAACAGCACCGCGCCGTCGAACCATTCGGGCGGCAGCGCGTAGGGCGTCGCCTGCGCCAGCACGATGCGGTTGATCACCCCTCCGATCAGCCGGCCCTCGGTGCGACCAGCACGCCAGCACTCCCACGACGGAGTGGCCGGCAGCGCACCGATCGGCTCCGTACCTGTCAGCAGCGTCGAGTAGAGCTTTTCGAGTTCCGCCTTACGTGCTGCGCTCGCGCGCTGCCAATGCCCGCCGATTCCAGGGGTGGCCACGTCGGCATGGAAGCCGACCAGACCCGTGCGCGCGTAGAGCACCAGATGCAGCAGCGAGATGTCGCTGTAGCCGAGGATCGGCTTGGGGTCGGCCACGATCGCCTCGACATCGATCAGGTCGAGGTAACCGAGCACCGTCTGGCCGCCGTCATGCGCGATAACCGCGCGCACTTCGGGATCCCGCAGAAGAGCATTGAGCTCTTCGGCGATCTCCGCCGGCCGAGCTGCACTCCACCAACGGTGCCGTCCCGCTTCGAGGAGCGGCGCCCGACGCACGCGGAACCCCATCCGCTCCAGCACGACCACCGCCTGCTCAAGGTCGGGCTCGTAAACGGCATGGAGCGGCCCGGACAGCGATGCGATAACGACGAGATCTCCGGACCTCAGCGCACGAGGACGAAGCAGTTCAGGCAGCGCAGTAAGGATCACCGAGGCAGTATCCCGGCACCCTCAGCACCACGCGACACATTTACCGGGACTCTTGCAGAAAGCCCCGGCGTTCACGCCG
>NZ_NCSM01000092.1 GCF_002224125.1 Streptomyces sp. NBS 14/10 | reverse complement strand
TGATCCTTCGTGGATTTGTCACACACACCGCGCCCTCCGCCGCCATCGCCTGCCCGGCCGCCTCGGCCACCGCCCGCACCGACGACGTCCGCACCAGTTGCGCTCCCGTCGGCAACGTCACACCCGCCGCCGCACGCTCTCCCTCGACAGCGGGACTGCGGACGCCGCCATCGACACGGAGCGCAGCGACCCGAGCGCAGCCCCCCCCTCTCCGCGTCACCCACACGCGGCCCGGCCAGGGCAAGTCCAGCCAGTGCCTGCCGCGTTTACTGCTCCTCCCGCTCCTGCCCCACCACCGCGCGATCCGGCAGGGTCCTGCCGGCCTCCAGGTCCCGGCGTACCACCCCGTACAACGACGCCGGCGAAGGCGCCTCTCCCCTGCAGCCTTCAGGTGCCGGTGCAGCGCACCGACACGTTCCCGCCCGCCTGCGCCAGCACCTCCCACGCCTGGCCGGACAGCTCCGGCCGGGTCCGCGACCTGCGCTCCACACGGCCCTCGGTCCGCGCCGCCGCCAGCCGGCGCCACACCGTCCGCACATTCACTCCGCTGATCTGGGCACTCGCACGCACATGCGCCGTGGTCAACGCCCCGGCCACATCGAGCTCCAGCAGCCACGCCACCAGCACCGGCCCGGGCGTCCTCAACCCCGCCGAAACCTCACCCCACGCACCCGGCTCCCCCACCCCGCACCCCTTCCCCCGGCGGACACCGACACCGACCACCGTGCCGCCACGCAGAATGGGAAGTGCCGTTCCCACAGCAGCGGTCCGGGTCGGGGTGTGCCGCCCCGTGGCAGCAACACCCCCGCGTACAACACCTCACGTCAGTGACCTGATCTCCCAACACGTCACCACTAGTGCAAACACAGCAACCTGACATGCCGTCGCCGATGCCAGCCCACTGACACGAAACCGGCACATCGCCAGCTTGCAGCACCTGCGGGGCTGAGGGATCAGGTCAGTCCCACTGCTGATCCGTGAGAGAGCTGACCGGCTGCGGCTTGCCGATGACGGCCAGGGCGATGAAGAAGCTGATCTGGCCGATCGCGATGGTGAGGGTGGCCAGCGCCTTTTGGTCGTAGTGCTTCGCCGCCTCGGCATACAGTTCGTCGGAAACACGTTCCCTGCCGTGCGGAGCGGGCTGGACAGTGGCCTCCACCAAGGCGAGGGCGGCACGTTCGGCGTCGCTGAAATACGGAGCGTCCTGCCAGGAGGAGACGGCGGTGATGCGCTCCTCGGACTCCCCGGCCTTCCGCAGGAAGCCCGTGTTCAGGATCGTCAGGTAGGTATTGCCCACGATCTGCCCAGCACGCAAGTGGACGAGGCTCATCGTGGTGCGCGGCACCGACCGGTTGCCCGTGGCCCTGAACAGAGCAGCGCTGATGTCGTTCAGCTCCGGTACGAACTCGCCCGGGTTCGGCATCCGGGAGATCGAGGTATTCGTCATAACTGCGCTCCTTCGCATCGGCCTGATCGGCGACTTCACTGCACTGACGGACCGGCCGACCACGATGTGACAGGCACCCGGAAGATCTTTCCCCGACGTGGTGTGGAGCAGGCCCCGCACGGACGCGACCCGTCCAGGCCGCAGATCACAACCCAGGACCAGCGCCTACCGCCGCCACGACTTACAAAAGCGCCGGCACGGCTGCGGCTGAAGGCGCGGTTGTGCCGATGGGTGATCGCGCTGTGTGGTCGTCAGCCGGCGCTCGACGAGCGTCGCCGGACGCGGGGCCAATGTGCCGCTGGGCTGTCGTCATTGGTGTGGGAGGTGTACGCCGGCGGAGCGGGGTGAAGGTCTCGGTGAGCGCGGCCAGCCGGGCTGAGATCGGTCCCTGGTCCCCTTTCGGTGGTGGTTGGTCAGCCTGGACTGGGTGGAAGCGCTGGTCCAGGCCCGCGGGCTGGCGGGATTCCCCAGCAGTGTGGGGTGGGCGAGGTGGTGGCCGGCCATGGCGGTTGCGAGTTCCTCGATCCTCGGGTCGTCCGGTTCCCAGGTCCGGCCTCCCAGCTGTGCCTGGTCAGGCCGATGTGCCCGGGGCCCTCGAGCCAGTGTTCGAGCCGGGCCAGGAAGCCGCCGAAGCCTTCCAGCACCAGCACCTCGCGTTGCGCGGCCACGCAGTCGGGGCTGAAGCCGAGGCCGGGCATCCGATCCAGGATCGCGCAGGCGCGGCCGGGCAGCAGGGCCCGGTCGCCGCCGGTGAGCCGGTGCAGCGTGTCGCGGCGCGCGATCAGGTCTGCAATCCGTTCAGTGAGCTGCCGCCCGACGTCGGCAAGGGGAGCAGCGAGGACAGCAGGGAACTGCTGGGCGCCGGCGTCGGGCAGGGGCCCGGTCCCGGCCAGCCGCACCCCGGCGTCGGCCGGCGGCCGGACCTGCACGATGCCGCAGCAGCCCGGCCGATCCGTACCGCCAGCAGCCACAGCTGTCGCGTCCCCGGCTCCTCGGCCAGGCCGGGTTTTGGGTCATGCCGCACCGCTTTGACCGTCACGCCGACGGATGCCGCCGCCCGCCCGATCATGACCCCGTTCAGCGTCTGCTCAGCACACCGTGCGCCCCGGGCGCGGGCGCGGCGGCAGCCACACCACGGCCGAACAGGCGGACGGGCCACGCCGAGCCCGTCCGGCATGGCGCGGCCCCGGTTCGCGTCCCGCCTGACGCATCACCGAAAAAAAGGGGGGCCCGGCCCTCGAAACGGGCGGGACACAAGTGTTCAGCCCGCCGGCTGAGCCGGACCGGCCCACGCACAACACCTCGTTGACAAGCGATGCTGAGTGCTGTGGAACACCGCTGCCATGGACAGGCCGGCGTCGTCCACATCGTTCAGCCCATCTGTCAGGTCCTGCCGCCGTCAGGTGCGCTGCACATCAGCGCCACCGAGCCAACTGTGGCGCCATCGTGGCGGAAAATGGCGCCGCCGCCCGGACCCGCGTCCCGCGCGAACACCCCCAGCCCGTAACCGACCCTCCAGCCCACCCCCGGCACAAACCACGCCAGCCCGGAAACAACAACAACAGCCGAACCAGCCCCTCGACCGAGCGAAACAGCGCCTCGTGGGACAGCATCATGCGGGACGCCGCCAGCAGCGCGCAGCGAAATGCGTGGCGTTCCGGCTGACGACGATTCGGAAGGGGAGCGCGGTGATGAGGGTCGGCGTTCGCGTCTTAGTACCAGTCCAGCGAATGCGGCGATGCTGGCGCCGAAGACACCGGCTGCGTAGGCCGGGGCGTCGTGGTCGACCAGGTACTTCGTCAGCCCGAAGACACCAGTGATACCTGTAACCGCCAGCACGGCGCCGAAAACCCGGAAACCTGCCTCCACTCGGTCCAGCCAGCGCCGGCGTTTGCAGTCCAGAACCAGGCGTGCGCGGCCAGTGTGCGCACGGTACAGGTATTGCCTCCCGGGGGCTCGAAGAGCTGAGGCAGGCTCAGGGACACTCCTGCCGCCTGCGTCGCGAGCAAACACCGACCACGGCGCCCAGCCCGGATTCAACCGGTCGTCACAGCACTGGCTTCCTGGACTGATAGCAGATGCGCGTCCCACTGGGGGTCTTTGCGGAGCCTGCTGTCGAGCGCAAGGGCCACTGCCGCGAGTTCATCGGCATTCCAATCGCGACAGGTCGGTGCCCCTCGGGAAGTACGGGCGCAGCAGTGCGGTTCGACCGGGTGCCTGCGGTACTGCCCCATGGTGTGCGCCGAGCCGGCGAGTAAAGATACGGGCCGGGCCGGCCGCTTCGAGCATGCTGGTGAGCAGTTGCAGGTTCGCACCGTGCAACTGCTTCCAGCCCGGCCTACGGGTCGGGACACGCCGCCAGGTGCACGACCGCGTCGACTCTCCTGGCTACCCGCTGGGCGAAGTCCGCATCCCGCAGGTCGCCGTCGGGCAGATCAATCAGGCTGAGCTCGTGCAGGCCCTTGAATCCCGGGGGGGGGGAGGGGGGAAGCTTGCGCGGCAACTTTTCCGGCCGCTCCGGTGACACGAACGCGCATGTGGCACCCATTCTGACTCGGTGGCGTGCGCTCGCGATGTTGGTACGGCCCCTCCTCGGCGACACCTGTTGCGGCAGTGATTCCATGAGCTTGTGCACCCAAGTTGACGCGTGCTGAGACCGGCTCCATTGTGTTGATCATTCGGCAGCCACAAGGAGGTTGGACATGCGTCGGCTCTGGCGGGCGGTACTCATCCCCGTTGCGTTGGGAACACTCCTCAGCACCCAGGGATCCGCCCTCGCCAATCCGCTGGGAGGCGGCAGCCGGCGGGCCGCCGCGACCGTGGCGGTACAGGAGTTCAAGCGCGACGTCGAGTACTCGACCGCCGGCCAGACCGGCACCTTCACCGCGAAGCTGGCGGCAGACAGGGCCATCACGGTCGACGAGCTCGTCTTCGCGGTACGGGACAGCTCCGACGCGCACCTCGACTTCGGGCACCGTACGAACGTCCAGCTTGGCACGACGGCGCAGGCGTTCACCGCCTCGCGGTCGTTCCCGGCCGGCACATTCACGATCTGGATGGCCTACCGTCAGGGCACCACCTGGACGAACCTGGCCCCGAATCCGGCGCAGATGTTCACTGTCACCGAGTCCTCGTCCGGTGGCGAGAACCCGCCGACCGGGGTGCAGCCGCAGGGCGGCGGCACCGGCTGGAACCTCCAGTGGTGGGACGAGTTCAACGGCACCTCCGTCGACTGGGGCACCAAGTGGCGCGGCAACTCCAGCTCCCTCGCCGACAACGGCCGCGGCAACAAGGACAACCAGCAGCTGGAGTACAACCTCGATCGCAACTGCCAGGAGAGAAACGGCGCGGTCACCATCACCGCGAAGCGGGAGAACCACACCTCTCCCTCGGGCACGGGCTACAGCTGGACATCCTGCCTGCTCACCTCGACCGGCTCCAGCGGCTACACCTTCAAGCACGCCTTCATCGAGTCACGCGCCAAACTGACATACAATGTCAAGGACGCGAACGGCAACCCTGTCTCCGACACGCGCGGCTTCTGGCCCGCCTTTTGGACCTGGCAGGCGGACGGCGTGAACTCCTGGCAGGAGACCGATGCCTACGAGCAGTACAGCGACAACCCACGCAAACTCCACCTGACCTCGCACGCAGGCTCCGGCGGCGGCTGCCAGCCGACGCTGGACTTCGACCCGGGCGACGGCTTCCACACCTACGGTGCGGACATCTCGCCCACCGGCACAAAGTTCTACATCGACGGCCAGCTGGTGTGCACCGCGGCGGGTACCCCCTCGGGGAACACGAACATCATCGAGGACCTGTACGTCTACTCCCGCCCCGGCTCTGACCCGAACCCCGCGACAGTCTCGGCACAGAAGTCGGTCGACTACGTACGCGTCTGGCAAAGGTAAGCGGGCCACGCGACGCGGGGGCAGGGCCGCCACGGCCCCGCCCTGCCTCACACCCGCCCAGGCACCGGACCACCTTGCACACCTCCACCGGCCGCCCCAACGCCAACCCGCCTGCCACCCCGACGACGGCGAACCGCCCCCGGGTCCCAGCCCCCACACCGGCACCGGTGCCCGGCCGGCTGCGGCGCTCCGCCACCGCCCGCCACATTGCGGTCGAAGACCGCGATGATGCCAACGCGGCAGCCGGCGTCTGGCACCTCGGCGAACCACACCTCGTACACCGCGCAAGGCCCCCGGGGCCGGCGAGCTCCGGGTGGACGTAGAGGCTCATTGCGCCCGGATAGACCGCGCAGGCTGCGCCCCTGCCCGACAGCCACGTGGCCGGGATGACCGGGATGGCCGGGATGACCGGGGCGGCCGGGATGACCGGGGCGGCCGGCGTCGCTCAGCTCCCAGGTGCGCATCAGGGAACCGGTCACCAGTACCTCTGACCGAAAGCGCCGGACCTCGAAGGCGATGCCGCAGCGCAGGCCAACGTAACCTCCAGCCACCCGCCGCCACAGCCACCCAGGAAAGCCCCCCTGACCCCGATCGCTGCAACCACGACACGCTGTTCGGCCTCCCGGACCTCCCGGATACACCCGCACGGTTCGCCACAGCCGGCTCCCGCGGGTGACGATGAGGCACGCCACATCCGACCAACGCGGCACAGCATGCGCCTAGTGCCGCATCAGATACGATTCGCATCGGCTCCGGAATACGCCGGAAATATGCCGTAGGCCGCTGTGACCAACCTCAACGGCGGGCGGCAGGGTCGCGTTCGGCGACATACCGGGCAACCCCCCCGACGCCGGGTCGCACGTACCACTCCAAGGACCACCACACGTGGCGGGAGTGGGTCAGCAGCATCGGCGTGGACGTGCCTCCCTCCGCGTCGTGCGTCAGCGCGCAGTACCGCAGCCGGTGAAGCATCCAACCCTCCAACTACGCAGTCAGGACTTCGTGACCATGGCCGGCGGACACCGGCCACGCCTCACCCCGGACCAGGCCGCACCCGTCCGACGCGGACAGGACTCAGGGGCCCGCGAACCATACGATGCCAGGAGCAAGGCAGCAGTGCGCTGGCGGAGGTGTTCGCACATGCCGCCCTGCTGGACGGCGGTTCCAGCGGCCCGCTCGATCTCGCGGTTCAGGAACATCCGTGTCAGCTCGCACGCCAAGCTCCCGTCCGCTCCGGTGGACGGCTGAAAGAGTGCCGGGGATCGGGCCGGTGCGCAGCCCAGCCACTCACAACGCACAGCATCACGTCGAAACCACAGTTCCTGCCACTCCCCTCCCGGGCCGTAAGTCCACCCGCAGGCGGAGGTCTCAGCGAGCCCGCTGCCGGTGGAGGTGCTCTTACCGGTGACGCCTTCGGACCAGGCCGAGATGACGAATCCAGGAGGCGCAGAACATGGCTCGGCGCTCACGACTCCGGGCGGTTAGATGTGGCAACGGCCGACTGGGCGGTCACGCAGATCGGGCCGTTCGGGTCCGGCGTGGGTGCTCTCGTACTGCACGAAATCGAGGCGCACGCCCGGATTCTGTACCCGGCATCGGCATCTGACGAAAACCCCGCGGCGCGGGCGGAGATGGCCGCACGGTCAGGCAGCGTGGTACACCCTCCAGCACAGCTCCAGACGCTCCCCACTCCTGCGTCGGATGTGCGAGCGGCGAAGCCATGGGAGGGAAGAGCCCGAACCAGGCACGCTGCCTCCAGCCACGTTGGCAGCGCTGTGTGACGTCCTGGCCCGGCACACCACGTCAGATAACCCCTGCTGGTTCTGCGCCTGGAACGGACACGAGCCCACACCAGACAGCCACGCGACCATCAATCTCACGCCGAAAGAGGGGCACGGGCTGCCGGAGCCGGATCTGCTTCCACCGGAACTTCCGTCACACGCCACCAACAACCCCCTCGAGCGAACCTGCCGAAACACACCCATCTCCCACTCAAGAACCCACTCGACACCACAAGAAAACCGGCTCTGTCACCCTCCACACAACCACCCAACCTCTACCGACCCAACCCCGCCCACGCCCGCCCCGGCAGCCAGAGCCCCGACGGTCAGGGCGCCGTCCGAGCGCCCGGAGACACCTACCAGGACGCAATCCACGACGGCACGGAGGCAGTCGCGTTCACCGAGGACCAGAATCATGCTGCCGTTCCCTCCCGGTCGGCGCCGCAGCCGTGGTGATTCCGGGCCACGAGGCCGCGAAGGCAGCCGACAAGCGGACCGGGGACCACCTCGGAGGCCGCCTGCCACTCCAGCTTCTCGGCCCGGACGCCCAACCGGGCGGCGCGGTGGCCGGGCGCACGGCCTTCTTGAGGGGCGGCGTGCACCGACTGGAGCGGGACGATACGCAAACCGGCCGATGTCAACCGGAGCTTCGTTGCGTACGTAGTGACCCACCAGAACAACGTCACACCGTAGTGGCCAGCACAGACACTTGATCACCACTACTTTGAGACCGCCCTGGCGGACGGGGCGATCGAGGTCGGTGACGACAGTGTCGGCCTGATTGGTCTGGCGGGGGTTCCGCGAGACACTCGGCAGGCCCCTCGCAATTAAGTGCTGCTGTGCTGGTGCTGTTCGGGGAGCAGGCTCGCCGGGTGCACCCACAGCAGGACGTTCTCCGGGTGGCCCCCACCGGAATCCCTGCCTTCCCTGCCGAAGAAGTCGAGGACGTCCTGATCCGAGTGGCGCAGGCTGAAATGGGTCAGAACGAACAGGGTCTCGGGATGTGCCTCGACCACTGGCCTGAGTCGGCTCCAGACGGTATGCCCGACGCGGTCTGCCCGATCCAGCTCGCTGTCGTACAGGAACGTACACTCAGTGATGACCACCGGGTACGTGAACAACCACGGATTCCGTTCGAACACACTGACGTGAGTGTCGCCGAGGTAAGCAAAGAGCGGCCGCCGCACCTCCTGTTCTATCTCGATACCCTCCTTGCGCCGTCGCGCCATGATCCGGCCGAACTCGCCGCCACGCCCCTCCTCGACGAGCGCGTGGCGAAGTTCCTCGTATGGGGGCAGCAGTGCCTTGCCGACCTCGGAGACGGCGTACCCCACGCAGGGCACCTTGTGCTCGCACTCCACCACCCGCACATGATGCGCCTGTCGGCCGAATGTGAACTCGTCGTCCTGCCGAACCCCATGCAACCGGTAGCCACCGGCAAGATCCGGGTCGTACCCCGCCCCATGGTTCAGCTCTGCCGATGCCCGCAGAAAAGACTGCACGTAGGGCACAGCTTCAGCGGGCAGATAGATGTCGGTACCCGCGCGAGAGGCAAGGAAGTCCAGATCCTTCACGTGGTCGTGATGGGTGTGGGTGAGCAGCACCGTGTCGACCTGACGCGCTTCACACAGACCCGCGTCGAGGCTGCACCGCAACTCGGGTATATGGAAGAACGTCTTATCGTTCGCACGTGAATAGCCGGTGAGGGTGAACTTGGTGCCTGGTATCTTCCAGGTCTTCCACTGGCGGAACGGGTGTCCCTGTTCGAGCCGCTCAGGATTGCCTGTCTGCGGTTTCAGAGTCTGCTTCATGGATACACCCCTCCAACGCCCGCAGGGGACGGGTCTGTCCACTGATGCACGGACGGCCGATCGTAACGGGACTGCCGGCACGGGCGCCGCGAATATCTGTACTGGTCACCGCCAAACCGCGCTGAGCGTCTCTGACGCCCTCATACCCATGCCACGTCGGCGGTAGATCTCCCCATCAGCGCAGGGCGATCAGGCTGGCCACCTGCCACCCGTGGTCCGGGTTCCAGACGAAACGCGGGTCGCGCTCTGTGGGCCAGCGCAGATAGTGGCGGTTGCCGAAGCTCGTGACGTTGCCACCTCGCCGGACGTTGAGCCTGCAGGAGTGGCCGGAGTCGAGCAGGCACCCCGCGGTCACGCCACCGCCTGCCAGGACGAGGGAGATCGCCTGGTCGAGGCCGACTCCAGGGAGGTCGGGCTTCCGGGGCGCCCGTCGAACAGCCGCAGATGCCGCCGGCCGTCGCCCGTCCCGTAGAAGACCAGACGGGTTGACGGGCGGTCCTTGAGCAGCGGGAAGCTTCCCAGCGAGCGGTCGGCGTTGAGCGGGTGGGCCTTCGGGTCGGGGTGCGACAGGGACGGGCCCACGGATATCGCGCCGCGCAAGGACGGGCGGAGGGTGAGCGGCCCGATCGTCCGCAGTTCCAGCACTGCCCCGACCCGGGCGAGGCGTCTGGGGCAGCGCAGGACGATGTCATGGTCGAAGATGTCGAGCCGCCCGTGATCGCTGCGTGCCGTAGCCTCGAAACAGCCGCCGCGGGCGGTGGTGAACCCGAGGTCGCTCCAGTGCTGACCGGTGATCTCGGGGGTGAGACGGGACTCCTCCCGAAGGTGCGGACCTTGCCGGTGTGCGCGTCCGGCTCGTGCTCGATGACGCAATGGGCGTTCCCGTACGCGTGGCAGTCGGCCTCCGCCCCGGTGCGCGTGCCCGACCAGCGCAGAGTGTGGCCGTCCAGTGACAGCTCGCCGCGGGCGGGCACCTCGACGACGGACAGCGTGCCACCGTCGTCGACCAGTGCGTCCTGGTCGGCCGCGGGCAGGCTGAGCACCTTCCCGTCCCGGACCGCCAGGTTGAGGCTCAGGGTCCGCGGGCGGTAGCGGCAGCGGTCGGCCAGGAAGAAGAATCCGCCAGTGGCCGTGACGACGGCGTCGCGCTGCCGGGCGTACTCGGCTGTGCACATCGGCGGCCCGGCCACAAAGATCTCCGAGGCTGCGGCAGAACTCCAGCTGACCGTGTACGAGTTGGTGAAGATGTCGCCGCCCAGCCCCACCGGTTCAGCGCGGAACTCGATATGCGGGGTCAACTCCACGTGTTCAGCCGTGACGGGCTGGTCGAGCAGCGGGGCGAGGTAGGCCGACGCCTCCTCAAGTGTGGCGAAAGCGCACACTATTCGGCTCCAAAGACAAGCGGTGCGACGGACAGGACGGCTTCCAGGATCGCCGGGTCCTTGCACAGGGCGCGCGCCCGGAGGCAGGAGAGTTCGCTGGAACTCGCGCCCGGCGGGGACGGAACCGCCCGGCGCAGTCCATCAGGTGTCGACTGTTCCATCTCCGTCTGGAGGGGCGGCCAAAGCGATTTGAGGGCTCCGAGTTGGGCCAGCATGCCAAGCTCTTCCGCCCAGTGGGCGTCGCCAAGCACTTTGAGGAAGTCCCGGTGAAGCTCAGAGACATCGCCGACGGCGACCGACGCGGGGCAGCGGCTGCGGTATTCGCCCCGCAGTTCGTCCGGCAGACGCAGCATGGGGACCTTGGCCAGGCTTCGGACGATTCGGTAGGCGCTGCGGACGAAACAGCGTTCCACTTCCGTCCAGTGCACGATCGCCGGTGACCTCCGACCGCCAGGCGCCGTAGCCGTCGTACGGGTCGACCACCAGGTCGGCGCCGAAGCCGTCGCGTACGAGCCGGTCCGCGTAAGCGCTCAGGGGCTGGTTGTTGTCAACGACCAGCAAGACGGCATCGATGTCGAAGAGGCCGTTGAGGGCCAGGTCGCTCTCGTAGTGAAGCACGCCGAGGCTGAGAATCGGCTGCCCGGGCGTGAACAGATGGACTCCGTAACCGGCGAGGTATTGGTAGCAGGCGTGGGCGGGCAGCGCGGGACTGGCCCGCCGTTTGGGCCTCAGCGGGCCGATGCGTGCCAAGCCCCGCTCACGTACGCCGTCGCAGAGCGCGCGAAGGTCCCGCAGGCGGACGGTGTCGCGGCGGACCAGACAGAGGTCGAGGTCTCGCAGCGCGAGCGGCTGCCCGAACAGGACATGGCCGAGGATCTCACGTGCGCTTGCTCCCGCCGATATGAGAGAGGCCGTAGCCGTGCCACAGGATGATCTCCTGTGTCGGCGCCAGCCAGTCCGACAGTCTCTGTATCCCGTCCATGTGGCCGGCCCTCCCCGATGGTCGCCCATCCGCTGCCTGTCCCCAAGTCTCCCCTGGCCCGCACACCAGACCTCAGCACCCACCCGCCAGGTGCTGAAACAGACCGCCGACCGGGACAGGTCAGAGACCAGACCAACCCGGCGATCTCTCCGCCCGTCCCGAACCCCAACCGGCCGGACCGAGCGCTGCTCGCCGCACTCGCGCGGCTCCCACTCCATGCCGTCCGCAGCCACCGCATCGTCACCCCACGCACCCGCTCGCCTGGCAGCAGCGCCCGGTGAAGAAGAAGTGAACCCAACCCTCCCCAGAGCGCCCGCCAGTATCCGAAGACGTCCGCATCCGGATCATCCGGCTCGGTGCACCGAGAATCCGCTACGGCGCTTCCGCCGCGTGCACGGCGAGCTACACCACCTCGACCACGCCATCAGCACAACCACCGTCCGCAGTATCCTGCGAGCCTCCGAACTCACGCCCGAGCCCCGGCCCAGCCACAAAGTAGCGCACTGATCACCTACTCGGTGGCACGGTGGACGCGGGTGAAACCTACGAGGCCGCGGCCGCCCGGGAATTGACGGAAGAACTCGGTGTTCGTTCCCCGGTCCGGTTCGCCTTCAAGTTCCTCTGCCGCGGAGCGATCAGCCCGTACTCGCTCGGCGTGCACGAAGCCGTCT
>NZ_NCSM01000091.1:7427-7586 GCF_002224125.1 Streptomyces sp. NBS 14/10 | reverse complement strand
CACGGCTCGCAGATTCGCGACATGGTTGCGCGCGTCCTCCTCCGGAGGAACGACGCACGACCCTACGGGTCGTCAAGATGCGGCCACCTCCGGTGGCCTGCCGGCTGCTCCGCAGCCGGGTGATCCGCTCCGCGGATCATGGGTGGGCCGTCGAGGCGG
>NZ_NCSM01000091.1:0-7401 GCF_002224125.1 Streptomyces sp. NBS 14/10 | reverse complement strand
GGTGCTCGGATCGCGGAGCGATCCGAGCACCGCGCCTGTTCGTTTCCTGCAACTCTGTTTGTGGCTAGGTGGTTAGAGAGGTGCCCGCTCCGCGGTCACCTCTGGGCTGGCTGGGATGGGGCTCTCGTGGCGCTAGCTCAGGGAGGAGTCGACTCATGGGTCGGGGTCTTTGCGTCCTGCCGGGTTTCTGAGTTGCTGGCTGGCTCCGCGTGCCTTCTGCTGCTTCCATAGAAGCAGAAAACTATGGAAGATTCGAGATACGGGTGTCCCCCTCTTCAGGAGGTGCGGGGTCGGTGTCGCGCCAGTTGCTTTGAAGGATCTCTTCCATCAACTGATCTTGTTGTTGGGTGAGTTGACCGGTGTTCTGTTTGGTTCGGACCTTGCAGAGCCACGGGCCGATCATGATCCGGTCGCCGTCGGCTTCGATCCATTCCCGAGCGCTGGGCGGACGGCCCCAGCGTTCCACGAACAGCCGGAGGATCTCCGCGGTCTGCCGGAAGGTACGGCGGCGAGTCCGCTTCGACGCCATGTCGACCATCTTCCCTGTGGGGAGCGGGGTCTGGTTGGGGGTCAGCTTGATGCGGGTGAGGAGGTCGCGCTGCCCAGGGGTCAACTGGTCCCAGGAGGTGTGCTGACGGTGCAGCCAGCTCCCGGCCTTCACTCCCTCAATCACCGTGTCACGGCGCAGTGTTGCGGGGTTGTGGCCAGCTTCGAGATGGTGTTTGAGGAGGTGGTACTTGCGGTGCCAGTCGGGGCCGTACGGAAGGGTCCAGTCGGGGTCGAGGGCGGTGAGTTCGGCGTCGCGTTCGGGGGCAAGGCGGTTCTTTCGGGCCAGGGCGCGTTGGTCGACGAGGAATTGGCCGCCGGGTTGGTGGGCGGGGATGGCGAGGTGACCGTGCTCTGTCTGGTAGGCGGTGACAGTCGTGAGGTGGCCTTGCCAGGTGGCTTCGTGGTCGTCCCAGATCATGCCGAGTGCGTCGAGTTCAGCGATCCACTCTGCGGTGAGGGTTCCTTGCTGATGGGCTGTGCGCTGGCCGGTGATGAAGGTGCCCAGGTGGTAGCCGTAGGCGTCTTCGTGGTCTGCAGGAACGCGCAGGTGCTGGTGTTCGGTGTAGAAGCGGGTGGCGGCGGCCAGGCCGGCTCTCCGCGGGGCGGAGAGGGCGGTTCCGTCAGCTGGCCAGGAGATGAGATCCATGGCGTGAGCGATGGTGTTGGGATCGAGAGTGAAGTCGAAGCGGAAGCGGCGGCTGATCAGGGTGTGGGTGTCGCGCTCCAGGCGCTGGTTGGGGTTTTTGCGGGGTGCGCGGGCGGCGATGGTCTGGTCATGGTGTCTGAGGGCTGCGGTGACCAGCCACAAGGCTTCGTAGGGGGTGGCGAGCAGGTCGGTGGGGTCGGCGCCGGGTGGGATGTAGGCGGGGATGATGAGACTGGCTGTCTTGGTCTCGCGGGTGGGGGGTTTACGCAGTGCGCGGCCCAGGGCTTGGACGATCCGGCGGACGCTGGCGGTGCGGTCCGCGAATACCACCCCATCCACAGCCGGCAGGTCGATGCCCTCCCCCAGGACCTGAGCGTTGGTGAGGACGGCACGGTCGGCGTCTGCGAAGTCGGTCAAGATGTCGTGGCGCTGGCCCGGGGTGTGGGTGCCGTTGATCGACTGCACGACCAAGTCGTCGGCCCAGTCCGGGCGCTGCTCGTGGGTGAGGGTGCGCAGGGTGTGGGGGAACTGGCGGGCGAAGTCCGTAGCATCGGCGATCTGCTGGAAGTAGACGATCAGGTGATGGAGCTCGTGTTCGGCCATCGCCTTGAGGACGGCGAGGTGGAGGGCTGTCGTCCGGCGGGCGGTCGGGGCGAAGCCGGAGTGGCTGTCTGGGTCGGCGAGGGCGGTGCGCAGCGTGGTGTCGGTGATGCTGGGGACCACAAGCTGGTAGTCCGCGAGGACTCCGTCCTCGATGGCCTGGGCGTGGGAGTAGGTGTGCAGGCGCGGGCCGAAGGTCTTGATGTCTGCCATGGACGCGACCAGCGAGGGTGTATCCCATTCTGGGGCCGTGGCCGCGGTGCGCTTCGGTACCGGGCGGGAAGTGGGTAGCTCTGTCAGACGCGGCGGCTCCCACTCGTAGGGGGTCGCGGTGAGGTAGAGACGGCGGTCGGCCGGGATGCGGGTGTTGTCATGCAGGGCTGTCCACTCTTTGTCCCAGCTGCCTGCAGTGCGGTGTGCCTCGTCCACGATCAGCAGATCGAAGACTGGGGCCGGGGCGCGGGTGTGCTGGCTCTGCTCGATCTTCGGGAGCGAGTCAAGGGTGACGAAGACGGTGGCGTGCTCGTGCCGGGCCAGCCACGACGCCAGCCTCTCCCCCGAGTTCGTACTCGTGACGGCTGCCCCAGCGAGCAGCGGGTGCTTGTCCGCGCGCAGCGAGGACACTGCGATCATCGGCTCGCGGCGCCCGTCTCTGCGGGCAGCCTGGGCCCATTGCGCGATCAGGTCCAGACTCGGCACCGCGACCAGAAGATGCCGGACGGTCAGGGCCTCGGCCGTACGCAACGCAGTCACAGTCTTGCCGGTACCGCACGCCGAGACCGTATGCCCACGCGAATGCGGACGCACGAGATGACGTGCTGCGCTGTCAACCGCCTGCTGCTGATCCGGACGTAGCGTAAGCCGGACCGGACGGGCCCGGTATGCCGGAGTGGCTGAAGCATCAGTCACGGGCTCAGGGCTGGAAGACATGACGTACAACCTCAACTCACGACAGGGACAGTCGGCGGAATTCATCCTCCCGCACGTGAGCGAGCTGGAGCGGGGTAGATCTCACACTTTGACGCGCAATGTGCATCCACTTGGTAGCAGCTCGTGCAGTGCGGACTCCTCGACGTTGAGCACCATATCCCCGGACGCGACGGGCTTGAACCGCGTCGGCAGGGCCCTATAGCTGGTATCGGTTGCCACGGGCTCCTTGGTCAGTCCTGGCTTCCCGGTCTGATGATGGCCACCCTCCGGGACAGCGTGCGGCCGCGAAAGAGGCCTGCGGCAAGAGCGCCGACAAGGCCGAAGTACACCCAATGCGCCCCCAGAAGAAGGCCTGGTCAAGAAGAAGACCAGCGAGGAGAAGACGCCAGCGACGAAGAGACGAAGAGGACAGCGTCCTGAGCTCAGATGCCATCCGGGCGCTTGCCGACCAGCTACGCAAGAAGCTCGATCATCTGCGCCTGGTTGCGTTCCATCCTCTGCTCCAGGGCATCGAAGCGAGCATCGAGCCTGGCGAAGCCGTCCCGTACCTCGCGACGGAGAGCCTCCTGACCCTCGACGACGGCAACGAAGTCGCCACTCGTCTGCTCCTGCAGAGACTCCACACGGTCTTCGACCGCCACAGTACGACGAGTGAGAGCATGAAGCTCACCCTGAGCTATGGGGTCCTCAGGCACGCGCGGCGCTCCTGCCAAATCATGAACCGTGGACATCAGGCCCGCCATAATATCGCGGCCTGGGCGCCCGGTCCCGGGCCGTTGAGCTCCGCGCCGTCCCACCGGTCACCTTATGACCGCACTGCCCGTACGCCTGCCCAGGGCTTCGTCACCCACAGGAGCCAACTACTCACAGGCTCCCTTCTGCGTGCCACGCATCGTCTTGGCGCCCCCTCGTCTGATCCGAAGGCCGGCAAGGCCGAGGAACTTCCAGTCCGGGGTCCATGCGGCGATCTGCCAGAACAGCTCGCCGCCCTTGTCCGAGTTGAGATTGACCAGGGTCGCGCAGTCGCCCGGCTCCGTGCGGTACTCCGCCGCGATCACCGGCGGCCGGACGACGATGCTGTTCCTGCGCAGGAACTCCCGTGGATAACGGGCATAGAAGATCTCACCGTCCCGCCTAATCCACTCGCTGCTGTACACGACGAGATCAGCGCCCGCCACGTTGTGGAAGCTCGTGGGGAAGTTGTCGTGGCAGATCACGGCCAGGGGTATGAGACGGTCCCGCGCGAGCCCCGCCACCACAGGCACGTTCTCGAATTGGGACAAGAGCACATCCGCCTTTTGAGTGCAACAGGATGAGGAACCAACAAGGCCGCTGCGCCGATGTGTTGAGAATTCGAAACACCTCCCTCAACGGCGCGGGAACCTTGTGCGTTGTGGCCAAGGTTGCTGTCTCCCGATCGGCGGCCTCACTGAGAGATCTCAGTGACTTCCGGGTAGGGCGCGTTGAGGGAAGACCTCACTGGGGAGTTGCAGCAGGGTCTTCCAGTCCAGAAATAATCTCCGAACTCCCTCCGGCTCTGTGCCGGGAATACATCAAGATGCCTCCATCGCACACTCTGCCCAGACGATCTTTCCGGTCGCGGTGTATCGAGTGCCCCACCTCTGGGTGAGCCGTGCAACTATGAGCAGGCCTCTGCCGCCCTCATCAGTGGTGCGGGCATGACGCATTCGGGGCGAGGTGCTGCTGGCGTCGGAGACTTCACAGATCAGGGAGTGTTGATGGATCAGCCGTAGACGGATAGGTGCGCTGCCGTAGCGGATGGCATTCGTGACGAGTTCACTGACGATCAATTCGGTGGTGAACTGCAGCTCTTCTAGGCCCCATTCGGTGAGCTTACGGCTAGTCAAGCCACGGGCACTCGCGACGATAGTCGGGTCGCTGATCAAGTCCCAAGTGGCGACCTGCGAGGAATTCAGGCCGCGGGCACGAGCTACGAGCAGCGCGGCGTCGTGCGGAGGTGAACCACTCATCATGGTAGAGACGACATTGTCGCACACGTCGTCCAGGGTCGGGCCGGGGCAGGCCAGGGCTTCGGCAAGGCGTGAAAGTCCAACGTCGATTTCCCACTCAGCAGCCCGGACAAGGCCAATGGTGAAGAGAGCGAGCAGTGCGCCCTCGGGTAGTTCCAGCTCGACGGATCCGAAGGGCAAAAATCCTAGCCCGAGCGGTGGCCCGGCTGGCAGATCGAGGAAAGTGACAGTGCCGTCGGTAGCAACAATAGCCGGCGGTGGGTGGCCAGCCCTGGCCAAAGTACAGGACTCGGTGACAGGGTCGTAGATGGCGTACAGGCAGGTGGCTCCCAGGATATTCGTGCCTACAACGTGCTGCTCGCTTTCGACCGCCCTCTCCGCACTTCTCTGCTCGCCAAGACTGATGACCAGGTCGTCCAGATGGGCCAGAAGTTCATCAGGAGGAAGATCCAAAGCGGCCAGTGTACGCACCGCCGTCCGGAGCAGGCCCATGGCAGCAGCTGCATTGGTACCGTGGCCGACCACGTCCCCCACAGCAAGGGCGACGCGAGCTCCGGACAGGGGGATCACATCGAACCAGTCTCCCCCTACGGAGCTCGGGGCGTTCGCTGGCAGGTAGCGCGAGACCACAGCCAACGCTGCCCCGGCTGCCAGCCCACGTGGCAGCAGACTGTGCTGCAGTGTGAGGGCAGCCCTCCGCTCACGGATAGAGTGTCGGGCCGTGCTGTCGCGAGCGACGAGGGTCGGGGTGACGATCTCGTGGCGAGGGCTCGTTCGCCCCTTGAAACGCTCGAGTATGAATTGGACAGCAAGACGACCCATATAGCGAGCCTGCTGGTCAACAGACGTGAGTGACACGTGTTCGAGATCGGCGAGAAATGTATTATCGTAGCCGACGAGTGATATATCCTCGGGAATCTGAAATCCAGAGCGCACACACTGGTTTTGCGCTGCGAGTGCCGCTACGTCGTTGTAGACGAAAAGCGCGGTAGGCACCCGGCCTTCGTCGAGGATGCGTCGAAAAGCAGCACCGCCGTCATGCTCCGGACCTGCTCGTGCACTACGTATGAATGCGGTTAGCCCAGCGTCGCGCATGGCGTCGCAGTAACCGGCGCGCCGACGGATAGTGCTGGTGTTCTCTGCGCCCTCGGTCATATCAATGTGCGCAATATCTCTATGGCCAAGACTTTGGAGGTGCTCCACAGCTAGCCGAGCACCAAGGTACTCGTCGGTGTGCACCGAATCCAAAACGGTCGATTCGAGTTCCCGACCGACGGCAACCATTGGAATAGTCTCACCAATGGAGTCGAGTTGGGTGTCAGCCACCAGCGGGGAGGCAATTATGATCCCATCTACGCTGAGTTCGCGAAAGGTCTCGATTGATTCGACCTCGACTTCTGGTCGCCGCAGCCCGGTAGTGATGAGAATGCGATATCCAGCATTATGTGCCGCCTCACGAATTCCGTCGACGACTTCCGCGAAGAACGGGTTGTGCATGTCTCGCGCCACCACGCCGAGAATACGGGTTCCGCTAGGGAGCAACGCGGCAGCTGAGGTGTTGGGGCGCTCGCCGACCTCTTGTGTGGCCTTCACCTTCGCCTCGCGCCACTTGCCGTTGGTAGGGATGAGCGGCGTATTACTATCGACTCCAGCACAACATAGGCGAGCACCGAATGTGACGTGGTGAACTGGATTTGTGCAGTACTTCGCGACCGATTTCATAAATGTCGCCCATCTTCTAGTCTGGCCATGAACGGATCCGCAATGATTCCCGCATAGCCTTGGCAAGCTTGAGAAGTTCCAATCGATTGCCGATAAGCATTAGTGTAACTCCTGACGCGCAACTGGTTCTTTCCACCATCCCTATCATCACGCAGACCACCGTCGGGCTGCAATCCGTCGATCTGGCTTCCGTGCCTTTCGGTCGCTTCGGCACCAAAGCGGTCCGACTCGCGCTGGTAGGCATGGCCGTTCTCGCGGTCAGTGTCCTCAACGGTCAAGGCAGGCTTGAACGGCCGTGCCACTTTGCGTTGCGGAGGAGTAATGTTCCTGCGGCGCCGGGGGAAAGGCGGCTGAGAGGTTGTCTCACGTGGCAAGTTTCGCGAGCTTCTTGTAGCGGGTCAGGGCGGCGGCCATGGCCAGGCCTCGGCTCTGCCAGTCGTTGCGGACCACGTACGGATCTTGAGACCACGAGCAGCCCACGGCAGGCTCACGCCGCATGATCGACGAATTCGCGAAAGACAACCTGCACGAGAGACTGCGGCAGGACCGCAAGGCGCTGCTCTGGAAACTCGACGGCTTGTCCGAATACGACGCCCACCGACCTTTGACAGCGACCGGGACCAACCTCCTCGGGCCCAGCGTGGCGGCGATGGTGCGCCCCGGGCCAGGCCCAAAGCGATCTCCTCCCGCTCGGGGAAGGACAGGCTGCGTGAGGGCCGGGAGGGCGGCGGGGGCGGGCACACCCCGCCAGCTTCCCTGAACCACTTCGCACCGGTCACCTCCGACACCCCAGCCGCTTTGGAGGCCGCGGTCACGGTCAGACCCCGCCGAACGGCTTCCCAGAAAGGAACACGGAACGACTTGGGCAAAGGAGGCCGTCGACGGGCCATGAACACCTCGCTGAGCTGAGGTGTTGCAACCACCCCATGAACCCGGCCCCTCTCAGCTTGTCGTTTATCTGAC
>NZ_NCSM01000090.1 GCF_002224125.1 Streptomyces sp. NBS 14/10 | reverse complement strand
GTGGAGGATCTGCCAGACGGTGGAGGCGGCGATCGGCTGTCCGAGCCGGGCCAGTTCACCCTGGATCCGGCGATGGCCCCATCGGCTGTTCTCACGGGCAAGGCGCAACACGAGCTTCTTGATGGCGGCCTGCGTGGGCGGCCGTCCGGGACCTCGGCGTCGTCGGGAGTGGTCCCATCGGCGGGCGACGAGCCTGCGGTGCCAGGGCCAGCAGCGTGCTCGGCGTGACCGGGAAGACCTTGGCCCAGCGGCGGCGGGGGATCAGCGCGGACAGGGCTGCGAACCAGAAACGGTCCGCAGGCTCGTACCGTACCCGCCCCCGCAGCTGGCGTCGTAGCACAGCGTTTTCGTGCCGCAGGACGAGAAGCTCAGCCTCCTTCGAGGTGTCCCGCCGTAGGAGCACTGCTGGAACAGAGAGAAGACATCGAGTCATCCGGTAGAGAAGCGACACGACCATCCAACCAGGATCGCAGTACTACGCGGCGGCCGTGGCCTTTTGACCAGCAGCGATGAATATCCGAGCCCCACAGGTCCAGCCCGTCGGCCGGTTCGGGGGCGGTCATGACCCCGGCTCATGTCAGAAAACGGTGGTCTCGGGTTGTTGAATGCCCCAGGTTTTTGAAGGGGTTTTTGAAGGCCCTGTGGGCTCCGGGCGGTCCCGCAGAGCGATCTTCAGAAAACGAAGGTTTCTTGAAGATCGGTCAGGCGCTCAGGCCGCCCGGAGAGCAGCGCGGTTGACTTCAGAGGCCTTCTCAAAACCGAGTGTGGGGCTGGGGGTTCCGTACGGGCGTGCTGTTGAGGTGATTGTGGCCGCGCGGAGGCATGAAGACAGGGCCTCTCGGTAGCACAGAGGGTGTCTACGCCACTGGTCACCGGAAGGCCCTGTTGCCGCAGTTGTATCGGTCTGCTGTGGAAGAGTCCATATGGGCTGCAGGCCCGCGAGTCGGCTGCCTCCGCAGACCTCGCAGGGAAATCCCTCACACCGACACGACCTGAGTACCCACGGGTCGTAGCGGGCTGATTGCCTCGGTCAGCGCTGCTTCCAGATAGTCCGTGCGCCCGGTCGTCTGGAGCATCACGACCCCGCCCTGGACGGCGGTCAGGATGCTGCGCGCACGACCGAGTGCCGCGTCGCGCCCAGCGGACGTCACCGTCTCCACACCGCGCACGAGCGCCGCCTCCCACTTGTCGTAGAGAGAGGAGACGACTGCGCGAGTCTGCGGGGAGGATTTGCCCAGCTCCGCGGTGAGGCTGCCGAGGGGGCAGCGCCGCCCCAGTTCCGTGTAGTGGGTGAGCACCGCGTGCTGCCAATCCTGCCAGGACTCCCACGTCGAAAGATCGCCCAGAAACGGCTGCTGCGCCTCCAGGACCTGCGCGGCCTCGTACTCGGTGACGGCAGCCAGAATGTCGGACCTGCCCTCGGGAAAGTAGTGGAACAGCTGGCTCTTGCTGGTCGCCGTGGCCGCCCGTACATCGTCGAGCGACGTGTCGGCGATCCCCTTCTCCCGGATCAGAAGCGCCGCGGCAACAACGATGCGCTGTCGAGTCGCCCTACCCTTAGCAGTCAGCCCCTTCTTCATCTTCACATCATCGCACACTTTTGGACTCTTTGGTCCATTCTTGAGCCCGTAACGGCACCCCGAACCGCCTCCAGGGCTGGACGGCCACCGTCGACTGCTCCGCCGAATGGGCCCCGCCTACTGCTTCCGCCACCTGGAATTCAAATACCGACCCGCCGCGCACCTTGCACCGTCCGGAGACTTGCCGCGGCTTCGCCCGGCACACATGCCGCGCCTGTCGGCGGCCTGCTTGGCGCGAGCGCTGCTGCATGACGCAGCCAGTCGGGTCCTGTGGCCGACGTCTCTCATGTTTGGACTTGCCGGTCCAGTTTTGGGGACGCATGATGAATGGACCAAACGGTCCACAGAGGCTCGGAATACCCCGGTGGTGGCCGCATCACAGGCCGCTTGGTCGCCGGCCCACGGTGCACGTGCATGACGTCAAGAAGGAAGATCGATCATGGAAGCTGTTGAGCGCCTCAGCATCACCGAGGAACTCCGCCGTCTGATGGCCCGCTACGTCCGTTATGCGGATCACCAGCGCTGGGACGACCTGGCGAACCTGTTCACACCTGACGGTACGTTCAGCCCGCACAAGCCGGACGGAACGGTGTGGCTGCATATGAACGGCCGGGACGAGATCGCCGCGACGGTCGGCTCCAGCGGCGGCCCCGGCGTCACCCTGATCCACCACCTGTTCTCCGATGAGATCGACGTCGACTCGGAGACCACCGCCCACGGCGTGTTCGCGATGGAGGACATCGTCACCCGTCCCGAGGGCGCCGCGGTGTCCGAGACCATTCCCTTCAGGGGCATGCACGGCTTCGGCCACTACCACGCACGTTTCGTCAAGATCGATGGTTCCTGGCAGATCGCCGAGCTCAAGCAGACCCGAGTCCGTCTGGACTTCACCGCCTGACCCCTTCCGTGACCCCTTCAGCAACAAATTCCCTTTCAATCCAACAGAAAGCAGCATCGCCATGAGCAACAGCAACAAGCCCGTCGCGCTGGAGCCCTACCACATCGACGTCTCCCAGGACGCCCTCGACGACCTCAAGGACCGCCTGCAGAAGACCCGCTTCTTCGACGACCTGGACAACGAGGAGGAGTACTATGGCATCAGCACCGCCTATCTGAAGCCGCTCGTGGAGTACTGGGCGGACGGCTTCGACTGGCGTGCGCAGGAGAAGCGGCTTAACGCCTACAACCAGCACAAGGTCGAGATCGACGGCGCACCCGTGCACTTCGTGTACGAGCGCGGCAAGGGCCCGAACCCGATCCCGCTCATCATCAGCCCCGGATGGCCGTGGCCCGGCGAGTTCAGCTACGGGCTCATCGGGCCGCTGACGGACCCCGCCGCCCATGGCGGTGACCCGTCCGTCTCGTTCGACGTCATCATCCCGGACCTGCCCGGCTTCGCCTGGTCCACTCCTGTCGTCAGAGGCGATCTGAACTACTGGAAGATCGCCGACATCCTGCACAGGCTCATGACCGAGGTGCTGGGCTACGAGAAGTACGGGGCGGCGGGTTCCGACTACGGTGCTCTGGTGACGAGTGCGCTCGGCCACAAGTACGCCGACAGCATCATCGGCCTGCACTACGGCCACGACATGCCTCCGGGTCAGTTCGCCAACGAGCGGTTCTGGGACCTGACCGACGGCAGCAAGATCCCCGAGGACGCCGCGCCGGAGCTGCGGGAGGGCTTGGAGAACTTCGTCAACACGTATGTCTCCCACGTCGCTGTGCACATGCTGGATGGCTCGACCCTCACCCACGGTCTGAACGACTCCCCCAGCGGGATGCTCGCCTGGCTGCTGCGGCGGTGGAAGAAGTGGAGCGACAAGCGGGGCAACTTCGAGGAGGACTTCCCCCGCGACTTCATCCTCACCCAGGCCACCGTCTTCTGGGTGACGCAGTCCATCGGCACCTCGATCCGGATGTACCGCAACGCGGTGCGTCACCCGTGGGTGCCCTCCCACGATCGTCGGCCCGTCGTCGAGCCGCCGGCCGGCTTCACCTTCCTGCTCGGTGACGCCTATCCGCCCGCCATCAACACCGTCGAAGAGCGCATCGCCCTCTTCGAGAACGGGCCCACGCGCAGTTCTTTCAACGTGGTCAACGTCAATGCCCATATGAAGGGCGGCCACTTCGTCCACTACGAGAACCCCGAGGCGTTCACCTCCGACCTCGTCGAGACCTTCCGCAGGATCGGTGGCTGACCCCGCGGGCGACGGGCCTCCTGCTCCAGTCCCGGAAACAGCAGGCCAGACACCGTGCCGCTGCCTCACCGGGTGCTGTCCGACCGCGGTACGGCCGAGTCCCCCCGGGACATGACCGTCTTCCGCGGCGCAACAGCCCAGCCGCGCCCGCCCCTGTCGCCACCGACGCCGGTTCCGGCATAGACGCGGGCGCATCATGTGGAGCGATTTTCCGGACTTGCTAGTCCAGAAGATTCGTCCTGCGCTCGGCGACAACCGAACACACACATGCACCGACCCACAGGGAGACCCTCGACATGCCTGCCACCCACAACGACACACTCGTCCGCGACTTCGTGAACGCCTTCAACGCTCAGGACGCCGATGCCCTTGCCCCCTTCCTTGCCGATGACGTCGTCTTCACCGCCTACGGCGACTCCCCGGTCGAGGGGCGCGACGCGGTGGTCGCCCTGTGGAAGGGCGTCTTCGCGAACTTCGCACAGATCAAGTTCGAGACCGTGCACCAGGCGGTGAACGGTGACATCGTCATCGCCGAGCAGATCCACGGGCTCGCCCTGCCCGGCGGGAAGCTCGCCCCGGTGATGAACATGGCGATCTACGAGCTCCGCGACGGCAGGATCGCGGCTTGGCGCGACTACACCAACCCCGCCTACGCGTCCACGTTGTTGCAGGCTTGAGCGGGCCGCTCCGCCATTCCTTTGACGCGTGCCGACCGTCCGGCAGGCGTACCGACAGAACCGAGAGAAAGAGGGTATGCGCCATGCGCGCCGTAGTAGTGGAAGAGCTGGGCGGACCGGAAGTGCTCCAGCTGAAGGAATGCCCCGACCCCGCACCAGGGCCGGGAGAACTGGTGGTGGACATCGACTTCTCCGGTATCAACTTCATGGACACCGGCACCCGCTCCGGATTTTCGGTGCCCGGCAACCCACCCTTCGTCCCCGGGGTCGAGGGCGCCGGACGGGTCACCGCCATCGGCGAGGGCGTCAGCGGCTTCGCAATCGGCGACCGGGTGGCCTGGGCCTACGTCCACGGCAGCTACGCCGAGAGGATCGCGGTCCCCGCCGCCCAGCTCGTCCCCGTCCCGGACGACATCCCCAGCGACATCGCCGCCGCGACGATGATGCAGGGACTCACTGCGCACCACTTCGTCACCGAGTCCGCGCCCCTGGCCGAGGGCGAGACCGCGCTCGTGCACTCCGCCGCCGGCGGGGTCGGGCGCATCGTGACCCAACTGCTCAAGCTGCGCGGCGCGCGCGTGATCGGCCTGGTCTCCCGCGAGGAGAAGGTCCAGGCCGCGAAGGCGGCGGGCGCGGACGAGGTCCTCGTCTCCTCGGGCGGTGACTTCGTGGATCGGGTCAAGGACCTGACCGACGGCGAGGGAGTCCACGCGGTCTTCGACGGCGGCGGCGCCGCCACGTTCTGGTCCTCGGCCGAGGTACTGCGACGGGTCGGGACCCTGGTCTACTACGGCCCGCTGATCGGCGACATCCCCACGGTGCGGCTGTTCGACCTGCCCAAGAGCATCAAACTCACCTACGCGGTGTTCGCCGACCACATCCACAACCGGGAGCTGCTGCTCCAGCACACCGGAGACCTCTTCGACAAGATCCGCGAGGGCAAGCTGCAGATCGACATCAGCGAGCGCTATCCCCTGGGCGCCGCCGAGCAGGCCCACGCCGACATCGAATCGCGCCGCACCTCCGGCAAGCTGCTGCTCGACCCGAGCCGTTGAGCCGGACAACCTCGAACGACGGCCTGACGCAGCTCAGATCTTCCCCCTGGCGGTATGGAAGCTTGGCCGCATCGAGGAGAAGTGGACCGCGGGACTGCGCCCGGCCGAGCAGCACGCGGACTGACGCCAACATCGCCGGCTGTGAACCGGCGGGGTGGCGACTGCACCCAACCCGAAAAACGACTGCCCGCGAATCCCACACTGGGGCCCGGCATTGCCGCGGTGGGCCCCACCCTCGTCGAGGCCCGTGAGCCCCAAGTGCCGGTACTCGTGCAGGTTGTCGAGTGCACCGCCGTCAGTCCTCGTTCTCATCGTCCTCGACGGCGTCCGGGTCGCGGAAGGGGCGCAGGCTCTGGCCGGTGCCGGTGGCCTTGATGTTGAACAGGTAGCGGCCCAGGAAGTTGATGTGCCAATCCTTGAGAGGGGGGAGGCGGGCGACGTCCTCGTCCTTGATGTCGCGGCCCTCGGCGCGGAGCTTCGCGACGGCGGCGTCCAGGTAGCGGGTGTTCCACAGCACGATGGCGTTGAGGACCAGGCCGAGGGCGGCGAGCTGGTCCTCCTGGCCGTCGCGGTACGCCTGCCGGATCTGGCCCCGGCCGCCGTGACAGATCGCACGGGCGAGGCGGTGGCGGGACTCCTGCACGGTGAGCTGCCGGTTCATCAGCCGCCGGTAGGTGTCGTCGACCGGGTCGACCAGGGCGAGCAGGTGCATGGTTTTGTCGATGCGCCCGTACTCGGCGAACGCCGCCCCCAGCGGGGTGGGGTGGCCCTCGCGGCCGAACATCCGCAGCAGGTCGTACGCCCTGACCTGGTTCGTGATCAGGGATCCGGCAACCCGGAGCATGTCCGGCCAGTGGGTGGCGATGCGCTTCAGAAGCTGTTTCTGAAGGTTCGCGTCAGGGCATCGACCGCTCTGTCGCTCCAAGCGGTGGTTCCTCACACGTCAGGGGCGGCGTGCCGGGTGGCTCCCTTGTCTACGTGTAGGTGTAGGTGAGGGTGTCGGAGGGGCCTCCTGGGGTGATCACCTGGACCGGAATGTTTCCTGGTCCAGGTTCTGCTGGGGCGGTCACGGTGATCTGGCTGTCGGAGTCCACGGTGGGGATCAGGCGTGTGGTTCCGAGCCTCACCTCGGTGGCGGTGCTGAGATAGATGCCGCTGATGCCTACGATGTTGCCGCCTTCCGCCGGGCCGCTGGAGGGCATCAGGCTGGTGAGGCGGGGTGGGGGGATGTAGTAGAAGTGGCCGAGGACTCCGGTCCCGCCGGGGGTGGTCACGGTCACCTGTACGGCGCCGGTTCCTGCTGGGGTCTCTGCTGTGATCGTGTTGTCGTCCAGGACGGTGAAGTTCCTGGCCGCCCGTGAGCCGAACGTCACAGCGGTGGCACCGGTGAGGTTCTGGCCGGTGATGGTCACCGTGGTCCCGCCTCCGATCGGGCCCTGGCCGGGCACGATGCCGCGGGGGGACCGGAACATGCTGACCGAGTCGCCGCCGTTGTTGACCACATACACGAACCGGCTGTCCGGGGTGACCGCGAGCCAGTTGGGCACGTTGAAGCCGGGCACGGTGGCCGTGACGGTGCCGGTGGCGGGGTTGAGGACCTGCACCGCGCTGGTGCCGTCCACGCTCACATAGGCGTATCCGCCGTTGGGGGCGATGGCGACGTAGAACGGGATGGACAGGCCGCTGATCGTGTGCGTGATGGAGTTGCTCGAGGTGCTGACGACGGACACTGTGTTGCCGCCGTAGTCGGTCACGTACAGGCGCAGGCCGTTGGGGGTGAGGGCCAGGGCGCGGGGGAGGTTGAAGCCGGGGATAGTGGTCAGGACGGTGTCGGTGGTGGTGTCGATGACGCTGACTGTGTCTTCGCCGAAGTTGGTGACGTAGGCGCGGGTGCTGTCGGGGGTGATGAGGACGTTGTACGGCCTGGTGCCGACGGGCACGGTCGCGAGGGCTGTGTGGGTGGTGGTGTCGATTCGCACGACGGCGTTGGTTCCCTGGCTGACGACGTAGGCGAACCGTCCGTTGGGGGCGAAGGCTACGCCGATGGGGCTGGTGATCCCGGGGATGGTGTCGGGGACGGTGTTCGTCGTGGTGTCGAGGACGCTGACCGTGTTGTCTCCGAAGTTGGCGACGTAGGCGCGGGTGCTGTCAGGGGAGACCGCGATTCCCCAGGGGCCGGCCCCGGTGGGGACGGTGGCGGCCGTGGTCTTGGTGGGGGTGTTGATGACGCTGACGGTGCCGGAGCCGAAGTTGGTGACGTAGGCGTGCGTGCTGTCGGGTGCCATGGCGATACCGATGGGGCCGTGGCCTACGGGTATCTGCGTCAGCGGGACGGTGTAGGGGGCGGGCGGTTCCGTGGATGAGGTCCGGCTCGCGAGTGTGGTCTCTTGGGGTGGTGAGGCGGGGAGTGACATGTGAACTCCTTCCGCGCGGCTCGACGTGGTTTCACGGCCCCGCGCAGGAATCCCCCCTGTCAATTGTTTTCAAGGAATTACAGCAGTCGCCACCCGTCCCGGTGAAGGCGGAACTGGCACATATTGATGCACTGAGGCGCGAAATCCACCTACGTTGTTTTTTCGTACAGTCGTATTCACTTCCGTCGGACCTCGTGCAGCCCGGGATCTGCTGGGCAGTCATGGCAGACGTTCGCCGCCCTTTCCAGGCGGCCTTGACGGTGGGGCCGGCGGTGGGCCGGAACGCGGGGGGCATCAGCAGCGCCGCCGGAGCCTCCCCCGCGGTCGTGTCACCTGTACGTAATCCCGCCGTCGCGCAGGCCATCGGTGGCACCGCACTGGGCACATGCCCCGGCTACTCGGCCGATGGTCCTGCTCGGGGGTCATCTGGAGCAGATGCAGGATTCGGCCGCGGATGTCGCAGGGTGCCGGGGAGCTTGAGGATGCCGGAGCCTTGCAGTCGAGAGGCTGCATGAGGGGATCTGGCTCACCAGGTGACCTGTGCCTGCTGTGGTCGGACAGTGCGGCCAGCAGGGTGAGCACCACGTCCGAGGGTTGCGCGAGTCCTTGAGGTCTTTGGCCAGGAGCTCCAGGCCGGCTCGAAGGTCATCCTGTGCCGTTCAGAAATGCGTCGCTGCAGTTCCTAGGCTGTCTGGTGGCCTCGTGGGCACGCTGGGATCATGTCTGGGTGATCGTCTCACTGGTGTATCAGGTGACGCGGAGGCTGCTCTCCGTTCCGGCGGTGCTGTTACGCAGGCAGGTAGGCGAGGACGCCGAACTGCTGGTGCTTCGGCATGAGAACGTGGTGCTACGCAGGCAACTCGCGGGTCCTGTGCGGTACGAGTGGGCGGACCGGCTGTGGTTCGTGGCACTGTCCTCGCTGATACCCCGGCCGCGCTGGGCACGGGTTTCCGCGTGACGCCGGGGACGTTGCTCGGCTGGCATCGACGTCTCGTTGCACGCAGGTGGGACTACAGTGAGCGCCGGAGCAAGCCGGGCCGGCCGCCGACAGCGGAAGCTGTGAAGAGGTTGGTGCTCCGGCTGGCGCAGGAGAACCCGCGCTGGGGCTGCCGCAGAATCCAGGGTGAGCTCGCCCGGCTGGGCCACAGAGTCGGCGCCTCCGCGGTCTGGAAGATCTTGACGACGCCCGGTGTCGACCCTGCTCCTCGCCGCAGCGGGCCGACATGGCGCGAGTTCCTTACGGCTCAGGCCGGCGCCATCATCGCCTGCGACTTCCTGCACATCGACTTGGTGGATCTTCGGCGGGTCTACGCGCTGGTCTTCCTCGAGCACGGTACACGCCGCCTCCACGTCGCCGGGGTGACCGCACATCCGACCGCACAGTGGACAGCCCAGCAAGCCCGCAACCTTGCCCTCCACGAGGGAATGCCCCTGGAGTCACTGCGCTTCTTGAGCCGCGACCGGGACAGCAAATACACCGAGTCCTTCGACGCGGTCTTCGAAGCCGAGGACATCGAAACCCTGAAGACCGCCCCGCAGTCCTGAAGGGTGTCAATATTCCGATCAGGCTGCTGAGCTGGGCATTCCTTGTCGATGGTGAGGCAATCGGAGTGGCGTGGTGTGGTACTCGTTGAGCAGTCCACCGAGTACCTGGCGGCGCCTGATTGTGCCAGCAGGTAGGGGGATGATGTTCGGGTCGTCGTCTGGGGCTCGTAGGTCCAGGCTGCGGTGGGGCCGTCCCACGTTGTAGTGCTCGGCATACGTGGTGAGGACGGTGCTCAGATGTCGTTCGCCGGTGATCAGGAGTCGGTCGGTGCACTCAGTGCGGGCTGTGCGTATCCATCGTTCGGCGAACGCGTTTGACCGGGGGCTCTGAGGCGGTGTTGGGATGACGGCTGTGCCATTGTCGGCGAAGACGGCGTCGAACGCGGCGGTGAACTTGCTGTCCCGGTCACGGATGAGGAACCGGAAACACTCGGCCCTGTCGCCGAGGTCCATGAGCAGATCGCGGGCGAGTTGGGTGACCCATGCGCCGGTAGGGCGTGCGCTGACGCCCAGGACATGGACGCGCCGGATGGCAATCTCCATGACGAAGAAGACGTAGAGACGCTTGAGGAAGACCGTCTCCACGTGCATGAAGTCGCAGGCAAGCAGCGATGTGGGCCTGTGAGCGCAGGAACGAGCGTCAGGTCTGCTGGGAGGCTCGCTGCGGTGCGGGCGGTAGACCAGAACGGCGCAGGACGCGCCGGACCGTAGCGGCGGCAACCCGATGACCAAGCCGTCGGAGCACGCCTTGGATTCTGACGTACCCCCAGGTCGGGTTCTCTCGCGCCAGGCTCTGGATGAGCGCAACTGTCTCTTCCGGCAATGGCGGACGACCGGGTCCGACCGCCGTCTGGCGCCACTTCCAACGCACCAGACGACGGTGCCAGGCCAGCAGCGTGCCTGGAGTGACCAGCCGATGGCGGCGGAGGGCGGATGGCAGGTGCCGTGCGAGAGCGGAGAGCACGGCACGATCAGCCCATGAGAGCCGCGGGCGCTCGATCTGCCGGCGCAGCACAGCGACCTCATGACGGAGAGCGAGGATCTTGGCGTTGTTCGCGGGGGCAGACCGGCCCAGTAAGAGAAAGCAACCAAGCAGTCGGCAGAAGATCAGGTAGAGCAGTCGCATACCCACGATCACCGATCATGCCCATACTTGGACGATCGCAAAGCCCCAGATCAACCACCATACGCCAATAAAGACACCCTTCACCGGGGAAGCCACGACCGGAAGCCAACACGCCACAGCGCGCCCTGGTCTCCGTTGTGCGCGGCACCACTCGTTCACGCGGAGCCGGCTTCAGTGCTCGGCGCCGTCCTCGACGAGACGCCGCAGGGAGGGAAGCAGGGCTTCGAGGTCCTGCCCGGTCCTGAACGCGACGACGGTGGTACCAGCGCCGGGCTCCGGTGAGGAGCCGGGCGCCCGAAAGAGGGCGAGCACCTCACGCATCGCCTCGTCCACCTCGGCGACCGGGTCGGACGACTCGCCCCGAAGCCAGCGACGCAGCACGTGGTTGTGAGCGGCGACCACCGCGGCGGCCATGAGTTCGGCCCTCAGCGACGCCGATTCCGTCGGACCCCCCATCCAGTCCGCGATGAACTCCCGGAACAGTCGCTGGTAGCGGCCCACACTGGCGATCTCCCGGTCACGCAGGGCAGCCACCTTGCTCGTGAGGGCGTATCGCCGCCTCGCCAGGTCGCCCTCATCCACGTAGTGCAGCAGTACGAGTCGAACCGCGTCCGACACGGCGACCAGGGCGGTGCTGTGGCTCGAGGTCGCCAGCCGATCTCTGATCAACGCCAGGAGCCGGTCGTGGTCCGGAAAGATGACGTCTTCCTTGGAACGGTAGTTGCGGAAGAACGTCGTGCGCCCGAGCCCCGCTCGCTCAGCGATGTCTTCGACGGTCGTCTGCTCGTATCCGCGCTCGTCGAAGAGCGCGAACGCGGCATCTGCCAGTCGGATCCGTGCAGGTAGCTTGCTCATGATTCCCCCATCCTTCCCCGCCTTACCGCGCGGACGCCACTTGCCTCGTCTCGATGGGACTGAGTACCGAATCCTCGGGCATCGGGCGCCGAGTGGCGCGGCGCGGCTTCCCCGCAAGGAGCGAGCTCGCCACTCCCCCGCACCCGACCAGGGACGTCTTCGCCTGCCACCACAAGGAACCGCCGCGTCGGCACACCACCACGTCCAGCACCCACACCCCGTTTGGAACTGAGTACTTTACTTACGGAACTCAGTGCCATAGCTTGGCTCTGCACGCCACCACAGCGGTGCGACGTGCCCCAGCCGTGACCGGTGAGCCGCCACCTCCCGTCACGGGTCGTTTCAGGCCGGGGACGGGGAGAGACACCGTGCTCCATGCAGCGATCGAAACCACGGACAGCGCCCCCGTCGAACGGGAGGTCGATCCAAGTGCGAGCCCACTCCCGGAGGCGGACTGCCCCACGCAGGTGCCGCTGGGTGGGGTGGGGGGTGGAGAGCTGTACTTCCAGCGCTGCCGCTGGTGTCGGACCGCAGTCTTCCGCCATCTGTTGTGTCCCGTCTGTGCCTCCACCGATTTCGCCTGGGAGCTCAGTTGCGGCACCGGGGTCATCCGTCATGTCCTGACCGTGCGCCGGAGTCCCGGGAGACAGTGCGCACTCGCCACCATCAACGTGAACGAGGGATTCTGGCTGTGCTCCAGGGTCATCGGCGTGCCACCGCTCATCGTGCGAGTCGGGGCCCCGGTGTGTCTGGCGGAAGGCATCGAGTCCGGCCCTCAGGGACTCCTCTTCCGCCTCTGCGAGCCTCCGCAACCTCCGTCGCGATGAACGACGAGGCAGCACGCCCATGTGCTCCAGCGACGTCTGGGCTGTGTACGTCCCCCACGACACCCTCTGACCTCGAGTTCGCCCCCGCAGGCCATTGCCCATCACCTCTGGAGTGCCTCCAATGATCCCTCGTGGCTGCCGCCTGCCACTCCGCCCCCCAATGCCGACCGATTCGTTCCTGCCGAGAACGCTGGGACGCGATGACGTAACGGTGCCCCCAGGCGCCGGTCCGACGGCCCCGCTTCACCGACCGACCACTCCCATTCCGGGTTCCCCGGCGCGGAGGGCAGTGCCGTTCCCGCTCGGAAACCCATTCACAGCTGCCTCGGCAACCGGGCCCTCGTTCAGCACCTGGCACGCCACCAGCGCCAACGCTCAGAAGGGAGCCAGGCAGTGAGCACCGAGCCCGCGCAGCCGGCCGACGCCGACATCCACACGACCGCGGGGAAGCTCGCGGACCTTCAGCGCCGCATTGACGAGGCCA
>NZ_NCSM01000009.1 GCF_002224125.1 Streptomyces sp. NBS 14/10 | reverse complement strand
ACCCAGCTGGCCGCCTCCGAGAGCAACCCGTTCGCCCGCGCCAGCAACACCACCTTCCCCGCGGGAGCCTGGACGAAGGACATCAGCCACGGGGAGCTGGTCCGCGCCGGATACGACCAGACCCTCACCATCAACCCCTGCAAGATGCAGTACCTCTACCAAGGCATGAACCCGGGCGCCAGCGGCGACTACAACACCCTGCCATGGCGGCTCGGCCTGCTCACCCAGACCAACTCCACCTGCTGACCGACCCGGAGACACCCGGCCTCGGCGCGGACACCAGCCCCCCGGGACGCGTACCGCGCCGAGGTCCCTCCGGAACGACCCGGTCACTACATCCAGCACACAGGCGGGTGCCCACCAGTGACGCCGCTGCGGCACCCCTCCGGGAAAGGAACCACGGTGCCCATACGACCACGCGGACGACTGCTCCGCCTCCTCATGGCCGCCGCCCTGTCGGTCACCGCGTTCACCACGGCCTCGGTCCACTCGGCAGCTCAGGCAGCGCCGGGCAGCCCGGCGCTCACCCCGCCGCTGGGCTGGAACAGCTGGAACAGCTTCGGGTGCGGGGTCACCGAGGCACAGGTCCGCCAGGCCGCCGATGCGATGGTGTCCTCGGGCATGCGGGACGCCGGTTACCAGTACGTGGTGGTCGACGACTGCTGGTTCGACCCGCAGCGCGACGCTGCGGGCAACCTGCGGGCCAACCCGAACAAGTTCCCCAGCGGGATGAAGGCACTCGGGGACTACATCCACCAGAAAGGCTTGAAGTTCGGCATCTACCAGGTGCCCAACGAGCGCACATGCGCGCAGGGCACAGGCGGCTATCCGGGGTCCACCGGCAGCAAGGGCCACGAGGCGCAGGACGCCCGCACGTTCGCCTCGTGGGGCGTGGACTACCTCAAGTACGACTGGTGCTCCTCCGCCGGCACCCGGGACGAGCAGGTCGCGCGGTTCACACTCATGCGCGATGCCCTGCGCGCCACCGGGCGCCCGATCGTCTACAGCATCAACCCGAACAGCTTCCACGCCATCACCGGCGACAGGTACAACTGGGGCGAGGTCGCCGACCTGTGGCGGACGACCGAGGATCTGCTCGACATCTGGCAGAACGGCAACACCAACAGCTACCCGATGGGCGTGGGCAACGTCCTGGACGTCACCGCGCCGCTGGCCGCTCAGTCGGGCCCGGGACACTGGAACGACCCCGACATGCTCGTCGTCGGCCGACCCGGCCTGTCGCTGACCGAGTCCCGCTCCCACTTCGCCCTGTGGGCGCTGATGGCCGCGCCGCTCATGGCGGGCAACGACATCCGCACCATGTCGACCGACGTGAGCGCGATCCTGCGCAACCCGCGCCTGCTGGCCGTGAACCAGGACCCCCTGGGCGCGGGCGGGCGCCGGGTGCGTGACGACGGAAACACCGAGGTGTTCGCCAAGCCCCTGTCCGACGGCTCGGTCGCCGTGGGCCTGTTCAACCGGGGGAACAGCACGACGACCGTCACCACCACGGCGGCCCAGGTCGGTCTGTCCGGCGGGTCGTTCACCCTCACCGATCTGTGGACCGGCGGCACGTCGAGCACGTCCGGCCAGATCTCGGCGAGCGTGCCCGCACACGGCGTCGCCACGTTCCGGGTGACTGGCGGCACCCCGCTCGCCGCCACCACCTCCCGCCTGCGCGGCAACGGGTCGGGCCGCTGCCTGGACGTGGACAACGCCTCCACTGCCGCCGGGGCCACGGTACTGATCTGGGATTGCCACACGGCCGCCAACCAGCTGTGGACCACGTGGGCCGGCGGCGAGGTCCGTGTGTTCGGCGACAAGTGCCTGGACGCCTACGACCAGGGCACCACCAACGGCACCCGTGTCATCACCTGGCCCTGCAACGGGCAGGACAACCAGAAGTGGACCGTGAACTCCGACGGGTCGATCCGCAACGCGCACGCCGGTCTGTGCCTGGACGTCGACCAAGCCGGCACCGCAGGCGGAACCCCGCTCGTCCTGTGGACCTGCGACGGCCGGGCCGGCCAGAAATGGAGCCGCGCATGAGGCCCGATCGCGGCGGTGTCCGCCCCCGCGGCCGTCGAACATCACTCGTCGACCAGCCCCCCGTGGAGGCCACGATGCTCCCCGCCCGGCCCGTACCACCCCACGCGAGGCTCGGCCGAGCCGTGGCCTGGGTGGTGGCCCTCGTCCTGGCGTTCGCCGTCGTCCCCGCCGCGCTGCAGCCCACGGTGGCCAGGGCGGACAACCCGATCGTGCAGCACATCTACACCGCCGACCCCGCCCCGCTGGTCCACAACGGCCGGGTCTACCTCTACACCGGGCACGACGAGGACGGCTCCACCAACTTCACCATGAAGGAGTGGCGGGTGTGGTCCTCCGACGACATGGTCAACTGGACCGACCACGGCTCGCCTCTGAACCTGGCCACCTTCAGCTGGGCGTCCTCCAACGCGTGGGCAGGGCAGACCACCTACCGCAACGGCAAGTTCTACTGGTACGTGCCGGTGACGAACCGGGCGACCGGCCGGATGGCCATCGGCGTGGCGGTGGCGGACAGCCCCACCGGACCGTTCCATGACGCCATCGGCCACCCCCTGGTGGAGAACGGCGAGATCGACCCCACCGTCTTCGTCGACGACGACGGCCAGGCCTACCTGTACTGGGGCAACCCGAACCTCTGGTACGTCAAGCTGAACGCCGACATGACCTCGTACTCGGGGGGCCCGACCAAAATCCCGCTCACCACCGCGGGCTTCGGCACCCGCACCGGCGACCCCAACCGGCCCACGCTGTTCGAGGAAGCGCCCTGGGTCTACAAGCGAGGAGGCCTGTATTACATGGTGTTCGCGGCCAAGTGCTGCTCGGAGTTCATCGCCTACTCCACGGCGCCCGGCCCGACCGGGCCGTGGACCTACCGCGGGACGGTCATGCCCACACAGGGCAGCAGTTTCACCAACCACCCGGGCGTCATCGACTTCAAGGGCAACTCATACTTCTTCTACCACAACGGCGCCCTTCCGGGAGGCGGCGGCTACACCCGCTCGGTCGCCGTGGAGAAGTTCTCCTACAACGCCGACGGCACGATCCCGACCATCACCATGACCGGCACGGGTGCGCCGCAGGTCGGCACGCTCAACCCGTACGTACGCCAGGAGGCCGAGACCATCGCCTGGGGCTCCGGGATCGAAACCGAGCCGTCGAGTGAGGGCGGGATGAACCTCGGATGGCTCGAGAACGGCGACTACATCAAGGTCAAGGGCGTGGCCTTTGGCACGGGCGCGTCTTCCTTCACCACCCGCGTGGCCTCAGCCACCGGCGGCGGCACCGTCGAAGTCCGACTGGGCGGCCCGAACGGGACGGTCGCGGCCCGGTGCACAGTACCGAACACCGGCGGCTGGCAAACCTGGACGACGGTGTCCTGCCCGGTCAGCGGGGCGACGGGAACCCAGGACCTCTATCTGCGGTTCACCGGCGGCAGCGGCTACCTGGTCAACGTGAACTGGTGGCAGTTCACCCCCGGCGCCAGTGATTAGTTCCAGACCCACGATTCCGGCGCGTGGCAAGCCCGACCCGGTGCACGTCACCGCACCAGGCGCAGGTGGCGCAGCCGGATGGTGGGCGCCGGGCCGACCGGAGTTGATCCTGCGGGGGTGAACTCGTCGACGTCATGTGATGTCTGACCTCCCCTGCCGCCGCCACGCCGCGGGATTGTCGTCCGAATGCTGTGGCGCAGCACCCGCACCATCCGTACCGGTAAGGGCCCCACGCGTTGCCGCTGTGCTGGTTATCGAGAACACACGCGACATTCGTGTGACGGGCCGCCGGCCGACCATGGAGCTTCCCATGCATCCAGGACGCCGACCGCGCTCGCGATACCTTCGCGCTGCCGTAACTCTGCTGCTCGGGCCGGCGATGGCGCTGTTCGCCTCTCCTGCCGGGGCCGCCCCCGCATCGCCGACCGCCGCAGCCGACATTCAGACGCTGCCCAACAGCTTCCAGTGGTCCTCCAGCGGCCAGTTGATCACCCCCAAGCCCGACGCGAGCCATAACGTCGTCGCGGTCAAGGACCCGTCGGTGGTGTACGCGAACGGCAAGTGGCACGTCTTCATGACGACCGCGAACACAGCGCGTGGCTGGAGTATGGCCTACACGAGCTTCTCCGACTGGTCGCAGGCTTCCTCGGCGCCGCTCACCTACCTGGACACCAACCCCAATATCGGCACCGGCTACCGCGCCGCGCCGCAGGTGTTCTACTTCGCGCCGAAGAACCAGTGGTACCTCGTCTACCAGACCGGCCGCCCCTCGTACTCCACCAGCAACGACCCCGGCAACCCGTGGAGTTGGTCCGCACCCAAAGACTTCCAGACCAGCAACTTCGGCGGTGCGCTCGACTACTGGGTCATCTGCGACAGCAGTATGTGCTACCTGTTCTCCTCGGGCGACGACGGCAAGCTGTACCGGTCGGAGACCACCGTCGGCAACTTCCCGAACGGCTTCGGCAACAACAAGGTCGTCCTGCAGGACTCGCAGTTCGCGCTGTTCGAGGGCGAAGCCGTCTACCGCGTACAGGGCACCAACACCTACCTGCTGATGATGGAAGCCATCGGCAGCGACGGAAACCGCTACTACCGCTCCTTCACCGCGGGCGGCCTCAACGGCCAGTGGCAGCCTCTCGCGGCCGGCGAATCCAATCCCTTCGCCCGTGCCAACAACGTGACCTTCCCCTCCGGCGCCTGGACCAAGGACATCAGCCACGGAGAGCTGATCCGCACCGGCAACGACCAGACCATGACCATCAACGGGTGCCGTCTGCAGTTCCTCTACCAGGGCAGGGATCCCTCGTCGAGCGGCGACTACTCCCAGCTCCCCTATCGCCTGGGCCTGCTCACCCAGACCAACGACAGCTGCTGAGCGTCCCGACGCCATGAGCAACTACTGCGGGACCCACCACACTGATGCACCGCGTCTGTGTGGCCCGCCTCACCCCCACAACAAGGAGTCATCAATGTCAGTGCAACGGCGCACCTTACTGGGCCTCGGCGCGGCAGCGGCGACGGGCGTGGGCATGTCCCTGCTCGGCAGCAGCGCGGCCGCCGGCACCCTGACACCACGGATGTCCTCACCGCGGCAGGCGCCCACCGCGCAGTTCGCCATCGGCGTCCGCCAGTTCAACTGGTTCCGCGGCAACCGCCAACTGACCACGAAGATCTTCTATCCGGCCTCCGGCACCGCGGGCGGCAACCCCATCCCGAACGCGCCCATCGCAGGCGGCACCTTCCCCATCGCCGAATGGAGCCACGGCATGGGGTGCAACTCCGACTGCTATTCCTCGCAGACCCACGACCTGGCTTCCGCGGGCTTCATCTGCCCCGCTCCCTCGTTCTCCGACAACACCAACATCGGCAGCGTCTACAACGGCAATTGGTCGAAGGACGTCTCCGAGGTCCTCACCCGGACACTGGCGCTGAACAACACCACGGGCGATCCGTTCGCCGGGCACATCGACACCCGAGCCGGTGTCGGCGTGTCCGGCCACTCGATGGGCGGTATGACCACCCACGGCCTGCTCACCGCCTGGCCGGACAACCGCATCGTCGCCGCCGTTCCGGTCGCCTGCGTGGACATGGGCAACCCGGCCGGCCTCCACGCCAACGTGCTGTTCATCCACGGTGACCACGACCCGACCTGCGACTACAACTCGGCGCGCGCCGCGTACGCGGAACTCCCGTCGCCCAAAGCGTTCCTCACCCACGTCGGGGCGGACCACGGCCAGTACCTGGTCCCGGACTACCGGTACTACGCCCAGACGAAGAACACCTTCCTGGACTGGTTCCGCTGGAGCCTGTACGGCGACACCGCCGCTCGCGACCGCCTGCGATCCGACGCCACCAGCGGCGGCACCTCCTGGCAAGCGGCCCTGACGTAGGCGATTCGGCTTGGACAGAACGGGCCCCGGCCGGCGAACACGCGAGCGCCTCGACAGCGCCGGGGCCCTGCCACTCCGGCTACGCGATCGCGTCGGCGCCCGGGTCGGCCGGCGGCGCGGCTTCCTCGACACACACCCGCACGTCCCACGGGCCCAGACGCAAGGTCTCGCCGGCCGCGTACCGCCGGCCGGTGAGGACGTCGCGGACCGGGCTCGGCAGCGGGAGGGCGGCCTGGTCCCATGACCAGTTGTGCACGAAGCGCAGCCGGCTGCCGTCCCTGGCGGTGGCCCCGGTGGAGGTGATCGACGGGTGGCCGGGGCGCCACGGGTCCGTGCCGGTGGCGGCCCACTGGAACAGCGCGCGGGCCAGGGTCTGGTCCGGGACGGTACCCACGCAGGTGATCCGCCCGGCTCCGTAACGGTGGGTGGTCACAGCGGGCCACCGGGCGAAGTGCGGGTGTTCGTAAGCCGCCAGTACCTCGGCCTCGGTGGGGGACAGCGCGTCGGCCCAGGCCGTCGCGCGCGCGGCCGACGGCAGCGGCATCGCGTCCGTACCGGTGACCGGCAGCGCCGACGCCAGGTTGGAAAACTCCTGGTAAGCGACGCCGGCCGCCGCGGCCAGGCGTGCGGGCTGCACGTCGGAACGCGCCCTGGCCTCGTGGTCGGCATAGCCGGTGCGCGGACCGAGCAGGAGGTGGCCGCCGGCTTGCGCGTACGCCAGCAGCCGGTCCAGGACCTGGTCCTCGGCGATGTAGTAGCCGGAGGCGACCAGCAGCGGCGGCAGGTCGGCGGTCTCCAGCTGGCCCGGCTGGACGATGCGTGCCTGCAGTCCCGCGTCGAAGGCGCCGCGGTAGAAGGCGCCGAACAGGCGCCCGTAGGAGCCGGTGTCGGGACTGCCGTCGGGGGTGGAAAGTGGCGGCTGGTGCTGCAGCGCCCACATGCTGGGGTGGTCGAAGAGGAAGGCCGCGTCGGCGTCCGGGCGCAGGCCCGCGACGAGACCACCCGCCTCGTCCAACTCCTCTCCCAGCCGCGCCAGTTCCCGGTAGATGCGGCCCGGGCGGCCGCTGTGCGGGAGGATCCCGCCCCAGAAGGTCTCGGTGCCGAAGTGCAGGGTGTGCCAGTGCCAGTACTCGATCATGGACGCGCCGCGGGAGACCAATGCCCACGCCGCCTGGCGCCACTGGCCGTCGTAGGCCGGGTAGTTCATCTCGGGGCCGCCGATGGCCTGGGCGTCGGTCTCGGTGACCAGGAACGGCTCCTGCCGGGAGGCGTACATCCGATCGGCGCTCTGGTACAGGGCCCAGGTCCCGCGGCTCGCCCACCCCTGGGGAGCGGTGTCCCGGTCCGGCAGCGCCAGACCGTCCTGCATGGCGTAGTACGGGTTCCCGGCGGTGACATCCAGCGCCTTCGTCAGTTCGGCGTCCTCGGCGGCCACCCGGTCGTAGGAGATGCACGTGGTGACGAACTGCCCCGGCCTGGCGTACTCCCGTACGAGGCCGGCCTGCCAGGCGATGAACTCGGTGGTCTGGCGGGCCTGGAAGCGCCGCCAGGCCAGGTCGTACTGCGGCTGCGCGTTGCCGTCGGGGCGCCACAGGTCAGCCCAGTCGCTGAGCCGGTGCGACCAGTACACCAGGCCCCATTCCCGGTTGAGCGTCTCGACATCCTGGTAGCGGTGGCGCAGGTCGTCGACGAACCTCTGGAAGACCCCGTGGTTGTGCAGAAGCGCCACGCCCGGCTCATTGTCGACCTGGAAGCCGACGACCGCGGGGTGGCCGGCGTAGTGTTCCACGATCTTGCGGATGACTCGCTCGGCGTGGAAGCGGAACGCCGGGTGGGTGAAGTCGACCTCCTGCCGGTGGCCCCACGGGATGCGCTCCCCGGTGCGCCGCTCCCCCGCGATCTCGGGGTACTGCCTGGCAAGCCACGGTGGAACCGCGTAGGTGGGAGTGCCGATGATCACTCCTATCCCACGCGCGTGCGCGCCGTCCAGCACCGGGCGCAGCCACTCCAGCGCGAACCGGCCGTTCTCCGGTTCCCAGGTCGACCACACGGACTCCCCGACCCGGATCACCGAGAACCGGGCCTCGGCCATCAGGTCCAGGTCCTCCTTGAGCCGGTCGTGCGGCTGGTACTCGTGGTAGTAAGCGGCGCCGAAAAGGACCCGCTCGGCAGGCTCGTACACGTGTTGCTCCACTTCTGTAGCGCCCGCCTTCCGGTGGGCCGTCAGTGCCGGGCCCGCGGCCGCGCGGTGGATTCCCTGAGGACCAGCTCGACCGGGATGCGGGCGAGGGCCGGGGGGTCCGGATGGTGCTCGACCCGGGTGAGCAGCAGATCGACCGCCCGCTCGGCGACAGCCGCGAAATCCTGTCTTACGGTGCTCAACTGCGGGGTGACGTATGCCGATAGCGGGATGTCGTCGTATCCCATGACGCTCACCTGCCCCGGCACGCCCAGGCCCGCCTCCGCGAAGGCCCGCATCGCGCCGATGGCCATGTCGTCGTTGGCGGCGAACACCGCGGTGAGCCCTCGTACGCGGGCCAGTTCGAGCCCGGCCGCGTAGCCCGAGGCGGCGGTCCAGTCGCCGGCTTTGGGCAGCGGCGGCTCCGGCACACCCGCCCCGGCCAGGGCCTCCCGCCAGCCCAGGAGCCGGTCGCGGGCGGACCACCAGTCCTGCGGTCCGGGCAGGTGCCACACGGTGTGATGGCCCAGAGCCAGCAGGTGCTCGGTCACCGCACGGGCGGGCGCGACCCCGTCCTCGCGGGCCAGGGCCAGGCTGACCACCGGTACATCGCCCATCTCGTGGATCGGCGCGCCGTCGCCGACCGGGTTGAGCACCACGATGCCGTCGACGCCCTGGGCGAGCAAGGAGTCGATCGCCTCCGCCTGCCCGTCGGGCAGGCTGTCCGGAACGCCTTCCGACGCCACCGCGTAGCCGCGGGAGCGCGCCGCCCGCTGGAGGGCGACGAGTTGCGCGGCGGGCCCGTACAGTTCGACGCCGACCGACACCACGCCCAGCCGCCCGTAGCGTCCCCGAATGAGCGCGCGGGCGGCGGTGTTGGGCCGGTATCCGAGCGCATCGATCGCTTGCTGCACGCGCGCCCGGACATCGTCGCTGACGTGCGGCTCGCCGTTGACCACACGCGAGACCGTCTTCTGGGACACCCCCGCGGCCCTCGCCACGTCGTGCATGCCCGGTCCGCGTCCGGTGCGGGGCCGCGGCCCCGCACCGGACGCGGACCGGAGCGGGGTGGAACCGTCGGGCATGATCCTCCCTCACGGAGTGGAACATGGGTTGGTCGCCGTCCGGAATGGCTGCGCAAACCTCGTTTGACTACGTAGTCAAGGCGGTCGGCCGCCCTGCCGTCAAGAGCTGCGTGCCTGCGCGTATGCGGAAAAGCGCCGTGCTACGACACCAGTGCAAGGGCGCTCTTGGGTGGTCGGTGCCGTCACCAGCCCATCGGCAGACCGGTGATGAACGACGTGAGCCGGTCGGAGATGAGTCGGTCGTCGTGCGCCGAGTAGTGCCAGTCACAGCCCAGGAAGTCCAGCCCCGAGTCGTCGAGGAACCAGGAGCGTACCCGGCTGTCACCGGCGTCGTTGCGTGCCTTGACCACCTGCTGGACATGGCCGGCGAACTGGCCGGCGCCGACGGCCACGATGGTGGTCGTGGCCCCGTAGCGCGTCCGCAGCTTCTGGAGGAAGTCGCCGTAGGCGGTGCGGTAGGCGGCCGCGAGGCTGTCGGGCGTCCACGGCTCACCGGGGTTGATGGCGGTCGAGAAGTCGTTGGTGCCGAGGTTGACCACCACCAGCTGAGGGTGCCAGGTGCCCGGGTTCTGCCAGACGTCGCCGGACACGTTCAGCAGGGCACGGTCGTAGAAGGTCCGGTAGGTGACGTCCGGAGAGCCGCCGTTGTAGTTGCGCACCATACCGAGGCCCGAATAGCCGTTGATCTGGTAGTCGGCGTTCAGTTTCCGGGCGGTGAGGGCGCCGTAGCTCACATCGGCGTTGGTGGTCCGCCTGACCTGGTCCCCGGGGCAGTCGCGCGAGGTCGAGAGGTTGCCGTAGCCCACCGTGAGGGAGTCCCCGATGAACTCGATCTGGCGGTTGCGGGCCGTCGGTTTGCTCAGCACGGCACCGCCGGGCGCGGCGACGAAGCCTCCGAACGTGCTGGTGTCCCCTGGGCTGTCGTTGCGCTTGACGAGCCGGACCGTGTGCGCGCGGTCCTGCAGGCCGTTGATCCAGTGCGTGGTCCGGCCGGGCGTGACAAGCGTGGCGACGGTGGCTCCGTCGACCTGGACGTCGTAGTCGGCGGCCGAGTCGTTGAGCACGATGCCCACGCCGGTGCCTCTGACGGTGCCCTCGAAGTACACGCCGGGCCAGCTGTACTGCACCGTGTTTCCGGCGTCCTTCACCCGCCCGGCGGTGTGCACCTGCGCCAGCACTCCCGTCGCGGGGACCAGTTGCCACTGCTGGTTGGTGCCGTGCGCCGTGTCGGCGGCGCCCAATCCGGCCAGGAGCGCCAGCCAAAGGGCGGTCACCACGGTGAGCACCGTCGTTCGCGTCACGCCTCTCCGCCACGACACACTGAATGTCATATGCATGCCCTTCATCCGTGCCTCCTTCACTGAATGACCCGCTACGCCGGACTGGAAAGTTTCGTTGATGAACCAGCTAAAAAGACGGCCCTCTGCAGGCGGAGATGGACGACCGCTTGAGCGTCAGTTGTCGAAGCGCATCGACGCTGCCAGTGCCCGCCCGGGCTGTCAATGGGCCAAGCTGAGAAACTTTCCCTGGATCTCGACCCTTGTTTCGCGAGAAACAAGCCCGCTATCTTTCCCGTGCCAAGTGAAGCGCTTCGACACGCTCCAGGGGGAAGGGCCCCGACCATGACGCACGAGTTGAACCGCAGAAGCTTCGCCGGCGCAGCAGCCACGGTCGCGGGAGCGGCCGCACTGGCACCGTTGCTGTCCGCCTGCGGGGATGACGGACAGCACAAGACAAGCACGAACACGAAGTCGGGTCTGAACGCGGCGCTGCCCGCCCAAGTCCCCGGGTTGAAGGACGTCGGCACACCATCATGGTGACCATCGCCGACGTGGCGAGACACGCGGGTGTCTCGTCCACCACGGTCAGCTACGTCCTGAACGACGCCCGCCGAATCTCCGAGGCGACCCGCGGCCGTGTCCTGCGCTCCGTGGCCGAACTCGGCTTCCACCCCAACGCCGGGGCCAGGACGCTGGCCGGCCGCCACTCCCGCATCATCGCGCTGGTGATGCCGCTGCGGACGGACATGTACGTCCCGGTCATGATGGAGATCGCCGTCTCGGTCACGACCGAGGCACGGCGGCACGGGTACGACGTTCTGCTCGTCACCGACGAGGAGGGCCCCGAGGGGGTGCGGCGCGTCGCGGCGAGCGGGCTGGCCGAGGGCGTGATCCTCATGGACGTCGAACTGGGCGACCCTCGCATCCCCGCGCTGCGCGCCCGGGGCACACAGGTCGTGCTGATCGGCCTACCGGACGACCCGCGCCAACTGTCCTGCGTCGACCACGACTTCGCCGCCGCCGGCGCCCTGTGCGCGGACCATCTGGCGGACCTCGGCCACCGGGAGGTGGGTTTCATCGGCTACGACGGGGGCGTCTACAAGCGACACGCGGGATACGCCGAACGCACCCTCGTAGGCTTCCGCGAACGGGCGGAGCAGCGGCGGATGCGCTTCCTGCACCGGCCCTGCGAGGGCACATACGAATCCACCGCCTGGACCCTGACCCGGATCCTCGCCGACCGACCCGGCACCACGGGCTTCGTGGTCCAGAACGAGGCGGCGATCGGCCCGCTGCTCGGCCTGCTGCAGACCACTGGACGGTCCGTTCCCGAGGACACCTCAGTGGTCGCCCTCTGCCCGGAGCAACTCGCCGAGCAGCACACACCCGCCCTCACCACCGTGTCCGGCTCCGCGCAGGAACTGGGCCGCGTGGCGGTCAGCCAGATGATCCGGCGGCTGACCGCCGCGCGGCGAGGCGAGCCGCCGACAGACGAACGGGTCCTTCTGCAGCCGACTCTGACCATCCGCCAGAGCAGTAACACCCAACCCTCTCCGCCCAAGGAGCCGTCATGACAGCGGAGCGCATCAGCGACCGCCTGGGCGGCCTGGCCTTCGCTCTGGCCGCCCCCTCCCCCGGGCAGCCAGGCACTGAGGTCCGTTCCCCGCGAGCTCACTCCTCCTTCGGCGGAGCCGTGCTCTCCCGGACGGTGAGGGTGGTCACGATCTCCAGCCCCACCTGGGGCACCGCCTCACCCCGGCCGAGCGCGAGGGCCAACTCGGTGGCGGCCGTCGCCATCTCGGCCAGCGGCTGATGGACAGTGGTCAGCGGCGGATCCATCCAGGCCACGGCCGGCACGTCGTCGAAACCCACCACGCTCAGGTCATGCGGGATACCCAGGCCCAGCTCCCGCGCGGCCTGATAGACACCGACCGCCTGCATGTCGTTGGCGGTGAACACGGCGGTGGGACGATCGGGGCGGGACAGCAGCTCCCGCGCCGCCACGTACCCGTGTTCACGCGTGAGCTGTGTTTTCACCAGCAGACCGGGGTCCGTCGGCAGACCCGCCTCCGCGAGCGCGGCGACGTAACCGGAGAGCCGAGCGCGGCAGAAGTCGTGGTCCGGCCCGCTGACCATAGCGATGCGCCGGTGCCCCAATTCGACCAGATGCCGGGTCGCCGCCTGACCACCTCTCCAGTTCGTCGCTCCCACGAACGGCACGCCGTCGGGCAACTCGTCGATCGGATCAAAGACAACGAAGGGGATGCCCTGCGCGGTCAGTTGCTCCCGCTCCGCCTCGGAGAGCTGGGCCACCGACAGTACGGCCTGCGGTCGCCGCCCCACCGTATCGCCGATGGTCCTTCCCTCCGCCTCCGGAAGGCCGAACTCCGACACCAGCACCCCGACCCCGTTCCTGCGGGCCACGCGCTCGACACCGCGGATGATCTCCACGGACCACATGTGCTCCAGCTCGCGGAACACCAGCTCCACGAGATTGCTCCGGCCCCTGGGAGGCTTGCGGTAACCGTACTCGTGGATCAGCTGCTCGACCCGGGCCCGGGTCTCGTCCGACACCCCGGAACGGCCGTTGAGCACTTTCGACACGGTGGGAATGGAGACGCCTGCGGACTCGGCGATGTACGCGATCGTCACCGATGCGGGTCCCGAGCCACGCTCACTGTGTTCGTCCGCCGAAGGTCTTCCCGATCGGTTGTCCGGCACGGTCGCCTTTCCCCATCCCTCGACTACTGCCGCCGCCATTCTGACACCTTCGATCAGCCCCGCGTCCCGCCTCGCCTGCCCGTCGCGGCCCGGCGCCGTTTCCGGCGTCGAGTTGGCTCCCCCGCGCCCGAGGCTCCGCCACGCTGCTTCCGTTCCTGCCCCTCATGAGAAGGACCACCATGACGCTGTTTGATCAACGTGCTGACGAACTCCTCGCCTACCGGCCGGAGCTGTCCGTACCGGAGGACTTCGACGCCTTCTGGGAGCGGACCCTGACCGAAGCCCGCGCCCGAGGCGGAGCGGTGAAGGCTGAGCGGGTCACCGACCGGCACCTGCTGAGCACGGTCGAGGTGGACGACGTGCGCTTCCCCGGCTGGAACGGCGAACCTGTGGCCGCCTGGCTGCTGCGCCCGCGCGGCGCCGAAGCCCCGCTGCCGGTCGTCGTCACCTACATGGGGTACTCCGGCGGCCGCGGGCTTCCTACCGACCACCTGCTGTGGTCAGCGGCCGGTTACGCCCAGCTCGTCGTCGACAGCCGCGGACAGGGCCACGACACCCCGGACCGCGGCGAGGGCGACGGCACGCAATGGGCCGAAGGCTTCATGACCCGCGGCGTCGACTCACCTGACCACTACTACTACCGCCGCCTCATGACGGACTGCGTACGCGCCGTGGACGCGATCGACGAACTGCCCGGGCTGGATGCCGGACGGGTCGTTGCCGCGGGCGGCAGCCAGGGTGGCGGCCTGGCTCTCGCGGTCGCCGGACTCGCCCCGGACCGGGTGGCGGCAGTGCTTTCGGACCTCCCGTTTCTGTGCCACTTCCGTCAGGCGGCGCAGATCAGCGATGACGGCCCGTACCTGGAACTCACCAGGTACCTGCGCTGGCACAGTCCGCACCGCGTCGAGCCGACCTTCGCCACACTCGACTACTTCGACGGTGTCCACTTCGCCCGCCGGGCGACGGCCCCGGCACTGATCAGCGTCGGCCTCATGGACCCGATCTGCCCGCCCTCCACCGTGTACGCCGCCTTCAACCACTACGCGGGGGCGGACCGGACCATGACCGTATGGCCCTTCGCCGACCACGGCGGCGGCTTCGGCCGGAACACCGCGGTGCAGCTGAAGTGGCTGCGCGAACGCGGTCTGGCCCCGCGGCAGTAGGCGAAGGAGGCCAAGGCGCAGCCGTCAGGCGCTGAAGCGGGTGACCAGGCGGGTGGGCAGGATCAGCGGGGTGGGGTCCTGTCCGTTGATGAGGGCGACGAGCATGCGCGCCATCTCCCGTCCCAAAGCCGCTATGGGCTGATGGACGGTGGTGAGCGGCGGATCGGCGATCTGGGCGACGGCCAGGTCGTCGAAGCCGACCACTGCCACATCGGCGGGGACCAGTCGGCCGGTCTCGCGCAACGTGCGCAGCGCTCCCGCCCCCATGTTGTCGTTGGCGGCGAACACCCCGTCCAGATCGGGGTGTTTCGCCAGCAGTGCGGCCATGGCCGCGGCTCCGCTGGGCTCGGTGAAGTCACCCTCCTGCGGCGGGAACGGATCGAGGCCGGTGGCCAGCATGGCGTCCCGGTAGCCGCGGTACCGGGCGCGCCCGGCCTCGGTGTCCATACGCCCGCAGATCGCGGCTACGCGCGTCCGACCGCGCGAGACCAGGTACTCGGTCGCCTCGCGCGCTCCACCGACGTTGTCGACGTCCACGTACCACCGGGGAGCCGAACCAACCGGGCGGCCGCCGAACACGACGGGCATCACCGCCTCCTCGGCCATGCGGACCAGCGGGTCGTTCTCACGCAGCGCCATCAGCATCGCGCCGTCGGCGCCCTTGGAGCGAAGGAGCTCCGCCACCCGCTTGCGGCCCCGGTCGGAAGCGGCCAGGCACAGCATCAGGTGCAGATCGGCCTCCTCCAGAGCGGCCGACGCCCCCACGATCACCTGGGCGAAGAACGGATCCGCGAAGATGGACGGGTCCTCTCCCGAGACGACCAGGGCGGCCGCTCCCGTCTGGCGGGTGGCCAGAGCGCGGGCGGTCGGATTGGGCACGTAACCGAGTTGCCGGACGGCCCGCTCGACCGCCTCGCGTTTTGCGCGGCTGACGTGCGGTGCGTTGTTGAGGGCGCGGGAGGCCACGGAGCGGGAGACACCGGCGAGTTCGGTCACCTCCTCGAGCGTCGGCTGTCGACGCGGCGCATCTTTTGCCATGAGCCATGAGCCTTTCCCGCTCGACCGGACGGGAAGCGTGGAGGGCTGGGAGCGCTTCCAGTTGTGGACTGTAGAGCTTTGTCCTCGCCATGTGAAGGACGGGTTGTACGTCGACCCTTGACAGCTTCACCAGCCCGCAACACGATACCGACCACACCCCAAAGGTTCTCGGCGCTGTTGGGACCGCTTCCAGTGGGAGCGCTCCCAATGCTCTGCCGATCTTCGGACGTGTCGTTCCTGCCGGAGAGTCGCCGGCACAAGGGACGTCGTACCACCGCACTTCCTCAGCGCGTCGCACGCTCGGGAGAAGAGCGCGCGACGCATCCCTGTCAGGAAACCGAGGTACAGTCATGCGCCGCAGACTCCGCGTCCTGGTGGCAGCCCTCTTCACTCTGCCACTGGCGCTCGCCATCGCACCGTCCGCCCACGCGGCCGACCCGACCACTATGACCAACGGGTTCTACGTGGACCCCGACTCCAGCGCGAAGAGGTGGGTCGCCGCCAACCCCGGCGACGGCCGGGCGTCCGCGATCAACGCCTCCCTCGCCAATACCCCGATGGCCCGCTGGTTCGGCTCCTGGAGCGGCGCCATCGGCACCGCCACCGGCGCGTACGCGGGCGCCGCGGACTCCAGGGACAAACTGCCCATCTTCGTCGCCTACAACATCTACAACCGCGACTACTGCGGCGGGCACTCCGCGGGCGGAGCCGCTTCGCCGTCCGCCTACGCGACCTGGATCGCCCAGTTCGCCGGCGGGATAGCCAACCGCCCGGCCGTCGTCATCCTCGAACCGGACTCGCTCGGGGACTACGGCTGCATGACCCAGGCCCAGATCGACGAACGCGAGTCCATGCTCACCGGCGCCCTCACCCAGTTCAGCCGCCAGGCCCCCAACACCTGGGTCTACCTCGACGCCGGCAACCCGGGCTGGGCGGACGCGGCGACCATGGCCCAGCGCCTCCACGAAGCCGGCCTCCGCCAGGCCCACGGCTTCTCGCTCAACGTCTCCAACTACTTCACCACGGCCGAGAACACCGCCTACGGCAACGCCGTCAACAGGGAACTCAACGCCCGCTACGGCTACACCAAGCCGTTCGTCGTGGACAGCAGCCGCAACGGCAACGGCTCCAACGGCCAGTGGTGCAACCCCTCAGGCCGCCGTATCGGCACCCCCACCCAGCTGGGCGGAGGCGCCGAAATGCTCTTGTGGATCAAGGCCCCGGGCGAGTCCGACGGCAACTGCGGCGTCGGAGCCGGCTCCTCGGCCGGACAGTTCCTCCCCGAGGTCGCCTACAAGATGATCTACGGCTACTGATCCAGGACTCCCGTGGCCCGGTTCATCCCCGCACCGCCACCGGGCCACGGGCACCGTCCGCCACGTCCCGGCGGCAGGACGTGACTGGACGCCTCCGGCCGGGCCGCTCGGGCGCGGTTGCCGTACCGGGTCAAGGGCGGGAGCTCTCCTCCAGTTTCTCGAAGAAGAACTCGTGCTTGAGGAAGGAGACGTCGTACTCGTGGCCTGACTGCGGCGGCAGCAGTTGGGAGGCCTGGAACAGACGCCACCCGTCGTGCAGCGCGGCGAGCCCGGTGGGGTAGGGGGGCTCGTCGCTGTCGCCGGTCGTCGGATTGGTTCGGCCGGTCCCGTCGTATTGGGACCAGCCCACGACGTGGGAGTCGAGCGCCGACGTCGAGAGGTAGAGGACCAGGATCTGCTGTCTCATGGGTGGCTCCCCAGGGTCGGCCGGTTGGTGACGCGCGTGACCCAGTAATCGATGTCGAACGAGTGGTCGCCGGTCAGGGCCCGCCACAGGAGGACCCGGTTGTAGATTTCCAGTCGGGCGGTGGCCTGCTCGTACCAGGGGAGGTACGCGTTGAGTTCCGCGGTCACGGCCGGGTCGTGCAGGTCGGAGGTGTCCCACAGGCGTACCTGCGGCACGGTCGGATTGAGGCGGAGTTTGTACATGTAACGACGGCGCGCGGTGTCGTTGCGGCGGCCACCGTGCCAGATGCCGTGGTGCACGAGGACGACCGTGCCTGCCGGGCAGGTCAGCCGCGTCTGCCCGCTGAGGTTCTGGACACGGCCGATGTCCGTCTCGTTGATCTTTCGCAGATGGCTTCCGGGCACGCTGAGCGTGCCGCCCATCTCGGCGGTCACCTCGTGGGGGTAGTACATGAGCTGGATGTCGAAGGCATCCGGCCGTACGTCGATGATCGCGTCTCCGTGGAGCGGCTGCGCCTGTCCCTCGTGCGGCTCGCGCACATGCACCGCATGGTGGTCCACGGTCGGCTCGGGGCCGACCAGGCTCTCCACGGCGCCGGCGACGACCGGCAGGGCGAGCAGCTCATGGACAAAGGTGTCCTGCGCGAACGCCTCGCCCAGCGGAGTGCCGTAGGACACTTCTGGTATGCCCTCGGTCAAGGTGGCGACGGCCCGTTCATTGATCTTTTGCGGCACCACTCCGTCCAGGCGCAGAAATCCCTGCGCGACGAAGCGCGCCACCTGAACCGATGTCAGGAGTTGCTTGCTGGTTGGCATGCGACGAACGTACGTGCCCCGTCGGGCTGAGTCGTGGGCTGAAATGCTCCACTGCTGGTAAATTTCCGTCCTCGTGAACCTCGCAACACTACGGCTCGACGAGCCGCCCACCGTGGTCAGTGCCGGCATCGGAGTACACGGTGTCTCCACCGCGCACGACGTCTTCCGGCTGCCCGACCTGTGGCAGCTGCACCTCTACAACTACGCGGGCGAACTCTCCGTCGGGCAGTCGGTCCACGCCATCCGGCCCGGTCATGTCAGCCTGGTACCGCCGAACACGGAGGTGCACTTTCACTACCGGGGCAGATCGGAGCATTTCTACGTTCATCTACGGCTTCACGACGGCGGAACCCCGCGGGTGATACCGGTGATGCAGGACGCCGCGGCGGAGAGCACGTGCCTGGCCGATCTGCTCCGACACGCCGTGACGGCCATGCCGGCTTCTCCCTCCCGGGCCTCCGCCGAGGTCTGGGCCGCCCTGTGGCGCATCGCCGAGTTGCCGAGGGCCGATGGAGCCGGGCGACACCACCCCTTCGTCGCCGCCGCACAGGCCTGCATCGAGGAGCACCTGGCCGGCCCGCTGTCCGTACCGGACGTCGCTCGCGCCGTCGGAATCTCCCACACACACCTGACGCGCATGTTCCGTGCCGAGACCGGCCTCACGGTCGTGTCGTACATCCGGCGCCGACGCCTTCAACGCGCCCGCCACCTCCTGTTGTCGTCCACCCTGTCCATCACCGCCATCGCCGCGGCCGTGGGCATTGCCGACCTCCAGGCCTTCAACAAGGCCTGCCGCCGCGAACTCGGAGCGAGCCCTCGTCAGGTACGTGCGGCCGGACACGAGAGAGCGGGCGAAGCACTCGCGACATCCGTCGAATGAGCCCGCCAGGTCCGGCCCGCGCGACGGAATCTGAGCCATGGGCGACGTCACCCGTCGGCGAAGGCCCTGCTCCGTCCGGCGTGCCCGCCGATCGCGGCCCCGACCAGCCGCCTCTCGAAGCGCAGCAGTATCTGTTCAAGATCTGCCGCGTCGAATGACGCCGCATCCGTCCCGAGACTGATTCCGGCTGTCTCGGACAGGCTCCACACATCGAACGTGAGCTTTCCGGAGTACGCCTCGACGGGTCCGGGCAAGCGTTGGTATCGGCTGGATGCCATCGCTCGCTCGATGTCCTGTGCCCTGTTCGAACGAGCCCGGATCAGTGTTCGGGGCGCTATGGGGCGGATGTTGACCATGTACGGATTGAGGGCGGAGCGGCCCAGCTCGGCGGAGGCCTCGTCCAGGGCCCTGGCGTAGCGCTCGGGCTCACGCAGGCTGACGGAGGCGGATCGGGCGAGTGTCGCGTCGAGCGCCCGGCACAGCGCCGGGAACCGGTCGCCGCCCAGGGACGTGTCGACCGGGACGAGGACCCTGCCGGCGATGTGGGCCACCGCCTCGCGGGCTGCAGCCCTCCGCCGGTTGGCCGTCACGGTGTTGAACACGCAGGCGCCGATGGACAGGTGCTCGGCGAGTGTGCACGCATATGCGGCTTGGAGGACGGCGGCCACGGAGGTCCGGTACTGCTTCGCCAGACTGGTTGCGGCGAGTGCGACCGCCGCCGAGTCGAGGCGTACGAAGTTGTAGACGGCGTCCCCGTCGAGGCTCGCCGGCTCCTGGAGTTCGGGCATGGCGGACTGACGGAGCATGGCCCGGTCATGGGTGTCGACACGATGAGCGTGACGCAGCCCCGACGGACTGGCTTCGAAGCTCGCGATCTGCCGTGGCTGCCACCCCGAGCCCAGGTCGGCGCCCGGATCGGCGGCCAGCCGGGCTATGTGTTCGGCCACGATCCGGGCAGCCGTCGTGTCCGCCGAGAAGTGGTGCAACGACAGCACGATCTGGGTGGGCCGGCCGTCCACGGTGACGACTGCGGCCCGCAACGGCAGGTCGTCCGAGGCGAATCCGAGCTGGGCCAGTCGGTGGGCCAGGGCCTCCACCTCGCCCTTGTTCGCCGGGGCTTCGAACCCGTACTCGTCGACCTGAAGAACCCCGGAAGCCACGATGACCGCGCGTGGGCGCCCGTCCGCGTCACGTGGGTACAGCGTGCGCAGCGCCTCGCAGCGGGCCACGACCGCGGCGAAGGCATGCAGCACCGCAGCCATGTCGGGCCGGCCGTCCAGTGCCCGCGCCATCCGGACGTTCCTGTTGCGGGTGCCGTCCAGATGGGGCTGGCACTCTTCGCGGTCATGGGCCTTCTGCGACCAGGTCAGTTCATGCTCTCCGGCGGTGCCGGCGATGAAGACGACGTCATGGCGTGCGGTCTGTCGCATACCCGCCTCGGCTCTCCTCCGGTACGTCGGCGGGCCCGGCACGTCTCGCGGGTGACGCGCGGAGGAGTGCGGGCGCCCCATGGTCAGGCAGAGGATAGATCCGCGCGGACCACGTGCGTCAAGGCATGGGGCCGGCAGGACGTGTCGAAGCGCTTCGACGTCGGAATGGCACTGAATCACGGGTCAATCACGGGTCGCCAAACTGACGCAAGCCGCTCTTCCAACGCGGACGGACATCTCCGAAGGTGATCCACAACGGCGCCTGTTACCCAAAAGTGACCTGAACGGCCCGTTGTCGCATTCGGAAACACGTCGTTAGTGTCGTCGAAACGTCGAAGCGCATCGACAGACCCATTTCGCAGGGCCGGGTTACCTCGGCTTCCCGACGAGCCGGTCACCACGGTGAAGGAATCGTGCCGTGCACCCTCTGCCCGGACACGGCTGCAACGTGTCCGGGCAGACGGGGCGCGATCAAAGATTGAGGAACGCACATGGTTCACCGCATCACCGAACGCCTCGGCGGCCTCGCCTTCGGGGGCGACTACAACCCCGAGCAGTGGGACAGGCACGTCTGGCAGGAGGACGACCTGCTGATGCGCGAGGCCCGGGTCAATCTCGTCACGGTCGGCGTGTTCTCGTGGGCGCTGCTCGAGCCCGAGGAGGGCTCCTACGACTTCGACTGGCTCGACGCCCACCTGGACCGCCTGCACGCGGCCGGTGTCGCCGTGGACCTGGCCACCCCCACCGCCTCGCCACCGCCCTGGTTCACCCTCGCCCACCCCGAGGCGCTGACGGTCACCGCCGACGGCATCCGGCTCACCCACGGCAGCCGTGACACGTACTGCCTGGCGGCACCGGCCTACCGGCGCGCCGCCACCCGGATCGCCGGCGCTTTGGCCGAGCGCTACGGGGACCATCCCGCGGTGTGCATGTGGCATGTGCACAACGAGTACGCGACGGTGTGCCACTGCGACCGGGCGGCAGCCGCGTTCCGCGTCTGGCTGCGCCACAAGTACCGCACGCTCGACGCGCTCAACGAGGCCTGGGGAACCGCCTTCTGGAGCCAGCGCTACGGCTCCTGGGAACAGATCCTGCCGCCCCGCGCCACCCAGTGGCACCACAACCCGGGGCACACCCTGGACTGGCGCCGCTTCTTCTCCGACGAGACGCTCGCCGCCTACCGCGAGCAGCGCGACGCGATCCGCGCGCACAGCGACCGGCCGGTGACCACCAACCTGATGGTGCCCGCGTACCAGGTGCTCGACCTGTGGAAGTTCGGCCGCGAGGTCGACTTCGTCGGCATCGACCACTATCCGGCCGCGCCGGGTGTCGACGCCGCCGCCGACATCGCCTTCGGCGGGGACCGCGCCCGCTCCTTCGGGGCGGGAAAGCCCTGGCTGCTGATCGAGCAGGGCACCAACACCGTGTACACATCCGACGGCACGCTGGGCAAGGAGCCCGGCGACATCCTGCGGCACACCGTGGGGCACATCGCGCGCGGTTCGGAAGGCGCGTTGTTCTTCCAGTGGCGCCAGTCCAAGGCAGGTGCCGAACTGTGGCACTCGGCGATCGTCCCGCACGCCGGCCCGGACACCCGCATCTTCCGCGAGGCGTCCGCCACCGGCTCCGCCGTGGCCCGGCTGGGCGAACTCGCGGGCTCCACCGTACGGGCCCGGGCGGCGGTGCTGCACGACGCGGACGTCTGGTGGGCGCTGGACACTCGCGGTCTGCCCCGCACCGGGTCCGACCACCACGACAGCCTGCGCCGGGCCCACCGCGCGCTGTGGAACGCCGGCGTGACCACCGACTTCGCGCACTCGGCGGACGACCTGGCACGCTACCCCGTCGTCCTCGCCCCCAGCCTCTACCTCCTGTCGGACGCCTCGGCCGCCGCACTGCGCCAGTACGTCGCACAAGGCGGCACCCTCCTCGTCGAGTGCTTCGCCGGCGCGGTCGACGAACACCACCATGCCCGGCTCGGGGGGTATCCGGTCGCGCCGCTGCGCGAGGCCCTCGGCATCCGCGTGGAGGAGTACCGCCCGCTGGCGGCCGCACAGGCACTGGAGCTCTCCGACGGCACGAGGGGCACGCACTGGAGCGAAGTGCTGCGCCTGGAGGGCGCCACCCCGGTCGCCTCCTGGACCTCCGGCATGCTCGCGGGACAGGCGGCGGTGACACGCCATCAGTTCGGGAAGGGCAGCGCCTGGTACCTGTCGACGCGGCTGGAGGAGGACGCCTACGCCGCGCTGCTCGGCCAGGTACTCGCCGCCGCCGGAGTCGGCCCCGAGATCGCCGATGCGCCGCCGGGCGTCGAGGCGGTACGCCGCCACGCCGACGACGGCCGCAGCTGGCTGTTCCTGCTCAACCACTCGGATACCGACCAGCGCCTCCCGGTCACCGGCCACGACCTGCTCACGGACGAGCCGGTCGGCCACCACGGGCTGACGCTGCCCGCCCGTGGCGCGGCGGTGCTGCGCCAGGGCTGACACCGTCCCCCTCCCCGACCACCGTCCAGAGCCGCTGGGCCCGCTGCCCCTGCGCGGCCCGTGCAGACCCGCACCAGAAAGGCAAGAACCCGCCATGTCCCCTGCCCCGCACCTCTCCCGCCGAGGACTACTCGCCGCCGGGGCGGCCACGGCCGCGCTCCCCCTGCTCGCCCCCTCCGCCGCGGCCGCCCGCCCGGCCGGAACGTCCAGCTCCGCCCGCGCGGCCGGCTCCACGCCTTACACCTTCCGCAACGCGGAGATAGTCGGCGGCGGCTTCGTCACCGGCATCGTCTTCAACCAGAGCGAACGCGGACTGGTGTACGCCCGGACCGACATCGGCGGCGCCTACCGCCTCGACACGGCGACCCGGCGGTGGATTCCCCTCACCGACTGGGTCGGCTGGGACAAGTACGGACACACCGGCATCATCAGCGTCGCCACCGACGAGGTCGACCCCGACCGCGTCTACCTGGCGGCGGGCACCTACCCCATGCCCGACTGGGACCCGTCCATGGCGGCGATCCTGCGCTCGACCGACCGCGGCCGCACCTGGAAGACCACTGCCCTGCCGTTCCGGCTGGGCGGCAACATGCCCGGCCGGGGCATCGGCGAGCGGCTGGTGATCGACCCCAACCGCAACAAGATCCTCTACCTGGGCGTGCGCGGGGGCCACGGGCTGTGGCGCAGCACCGACCACGGCAAGACCTTCGCGAAGGTGGCCGGCTTCCCCAACCCGGGCAACTTCGTCCCCGACCCCAATGACCCCAACGGCCCGAACGGCGACAACCTGGGTGTGCTGCAAGTCGTCTTCGACAAGCGCACCGGCAGACCGGGGAAGGCCACCCGGACCATCTACGTCACCGTGGCCGACAAGGACAACATCCTCTACCGGTCCACCGACGCGGGAGCGACCTGGGAACGCGTACCCGGGCAGCCCACCGGCTACATCCCGCACCACGCGGTCTTCGACCACGTCGGCGGCTACCTGTACCTGGCGACCAGCAACACCGCCGGCCCCTACGACGGGTCCAAGGGCGACGTGTGGAAGCTGGACACCGCCACCGACACCTGGACCCGCATCAGCCCGGTCCCGTCCACCAGCGACGACAACAACTACGGTTACAGCGGCCTGACCATCGACCGGCGGAACCCGGACACCCTGATGGTGTCCACCCAGGTCAAGTGGTACCCCGACTGCCTCCTCTTCCGCTCCACCGACGGCGGCGCGAGCTGGACCCAGGCCTGGGACATGGACGCGGATTCCCAGCGCACCCTGCGCTACGACATCGACATCTCCGCCGCCCCCTGGCTGACCTGGAACGCCTCGCCGTCGCTGCCCGAGATGACCCCCAAGCTGGGCTGGATGATGGAGTCCGTCCAGATCGACCCCTTCGACTCCGACCACTTCATGTACGGAACCGGCGCGACGATCTACGGCGCGAACAACCTGACCGACTGGGACAGCGGAGGCACGGTGCACATCTCCGTGCGGGCCCAGGGCCTGGAGGAGACCTCCGTCGGCTGCGTGATCAGCCCGCCCGTCGGTCCCGCTCATGTCTTCTCGGGCGTGGGTGATGTCGGCGGCTTCCGGCACACGGACCTGAACAAGGCGCCGAAGATGTACGACAACCCGACCTTCGGCGCCACCCCGGCCCTGGACTTCGCGGAGCTGGCGCCCCACACCATCGTGCGGGTCGGCTACCCCACCAGCGGCTGGACCCAGCACTTCGCCATCTCCACCGACAGCGGCGACACCTGGACCCCCTCGCGCAGTGAGCCGTCCGGCGTCACCGGGCCCGGAATCGATGACCAGGCCGTCGCCGTCAGCGCCGACGGCCGGCGGATCGTGTGGTCACCGGCCGGAGCGCCGGCCAGCTGGTCCGACGACCACGGAGCCACCTGGACGGCTTCGAAGGGGCTGCCGACCGGGGTATCGGTGCGCTCCGACCGGGTGAACCCGGCGAAGTTCTACGCCTACGGCTCCGGCGTCTTCTACCTCAGCACGGACGGTGGCAAGAGCTTCAAGGCCACGGCGGCGACCGGTCTGCCCACCGCGGGCAACGTTCGCTTCAAGCCGGCACCGGGCCACGAGGGCGACATCTGGCTGGCCGGCGGCAGCAGCAAGGCCACCGATGACACGCCCTACGGGATGTGGCGGTCGACCGACTCCGGAGCGTCCTTCACCCGGTTCAAGGCGGTGGACGAGGGCGACGTCGTCGGATTCGGCAAGGCGGCGCCCGGTGCCACGTATCCCGCCGTCTACACCAGCTCCAAGATCCACGGCGTACGCGGCATCTTCCGGTCCGACGACGCGGGCCGGACCTGGATCCGCATCAACGACGACCGCCACCAGTACGCCTGGACCGGCAACACCATGACCGGAGACCCCCGGGTCTACGGCCGCATCTACTTCGGGACCAACGGACGCGGAGTCATCTACGGCGACCCCAAGTGAGGTTCGACTCCAGGTCACCGCGGTCCGCAGCCGCTGTCCCGAAGGGGAGACCGACGTGGCCCTGCCACCAGCGCAGGGCCACCGAATCCTCCTCTCCCGTGTGATCCCCCCACTCAGCACACTGCTTCAGGAGGGCTAATGAAATTGCGCATCGGCTGGGCCGCGCTTCTCGCGGCTCTGGCTCTCGTCTTCACCTTGCCGAACTCGGCAGCGGCAGCGTCACAGACGTACTGGTTCAAGTACTACGCGACCGGCGGCAACGCCTCGACGTGGTACAGCGACGACGCCAACTGGGGTGTGAACTCCTCGACCGGCACCGGCTTCGTCGCCATGGTCAACGGCAAGGACTGGGGCTGGTCGTCCCCGGTGACCACGCTCCCCAAGAAGATCGGCGACGTCAACCCGAACAACAACACGTGGTTCAGCCAGTCGGCGTACCCGAAGTCCGGCTCGTACTACGACGCCGCGTACGACATCTTCATCGACCCGTACCCGGCGCCGACCGACCGCAACTCCAAGACCGAGATCATGATCTGGCTCAACTGGTACAACACCAAGCCGCTGGCCGACCACTACGACGGGAACGGCAACGCGGTCCCGGCCGCGACCAACGTCGGCCTGGGCGGCCGCGCCTGGGACGTCTACGAGTACACCTGGCCGGACGGTGCCCACACCCTCAGCTTCCTGGACAGGAACAAGTCCGGCTGGTGGTCCGGCAGCCTCACCCCGTTCTTCAACTACGGCCTGGGCAGGGGCTTCTACACCAAAGACCACTATCTCAACAGCGTCATGGCCGGCTGGGAATTCGGGCCGGGCGACTACACCGCTCACTCCTGGGGCGCCGTGGGCTTCTGACGCCGCGACGAGCTCAGGCGTCCAACCGGTGACCGACGCCTGAAGCAGGGGGCGGGGCGAACACGCCCCGCCCCCTCCCGTCATGTCCCGACGGTGATCAGCGCCGGCTCTCGCCGCGTGAAGCTTCGCGTTGCCCGTGTGGCTGTCCCCAGCCGGGCCGTACACGTGCCCCCACCGCCGCACCGAGCAGCGGCACCGCCATGAAGGCCAGACAGGACAGGGCGCTCGGCAGCGACATCCAGTTGGTGAGGGAGCCCACGAGCAGCGGGCTGACCAGGAAGGCGCCGTACGAGACCGTCGAGACCACCGAGACCGTGTAACCGCTCGCGTCCTGCTGCCCCGCATGGCTGAGCAGCGCCGGCATCAAAGGACCGAAGGCGAGCCCTGAGACGGCGAACCCGGCGAGGGACAACTCGGCCGTGGAGGCCATAGCGGCCCAGGCGAAGCCCCCGCACCCGCCCACCGCGGCGAGCACACCGAGATCGCGGATGCGGAGCCGCGGCAGCCGTTGCACCACCAGACGCGAGACCGTCAGCGCCGACATGTACACCGCCGGAGCGGCGCTCGCCAGTACGGCGGAGGCACCCTTGTCCTCCTCCAGCAGAAGCACCGACCATTGCTCGACGGCGTTCTCCACGACGAGCATGCACCCGCCCAGCACACCGATCGCCGCGCCCCAGAACCAGGCCGACCGCCAGTGCGGGCCCGCGGGGCCCCCGGGGTCGGCGCGGCCCCGCGCGTGGTCCTTGGCCGCCGGTCCCAAGAGGGGCAGGACGGAACCGAGCAGGGCCGCGGCGCACAGGAGGAGCACGGCGCGGATGCTCATGCCCGACTGCCGGGCCAGCCCCGTCAGCGGGGCCGCCGTGATCACGGCCACCGGAAAGGCAGCATGCACGGCTTGGAACAACGGGCGGCCGCTGACGCGTTCGGCGCGTGCTGTCGCCGCGTTGAGGCATACGTCCAGCGCTCCGCTGGTGGCACCCACCAGGAAGAGCGCGATTCCGAGGCCGCCGAGACCGCTGATCCCGCTCAGCGTCACAATGCCGAGGGCCAGGGCTGCGGTCGTGAGCAGCAACATCCGGTGCTCACGGCCGACGGCGATCCTGCCGGCCAGCCCCATCGCCGGCATCGCTCCCACAGGGACCGCGGTGAGGACGAGGCCGAGCTCGCCGGGAGTGGCGTCGGCACGCTCCAGCACAGCGGGGAGCAGAGCCGACCAGGTGCCCCAGAACGCCCCCCAGGCTCCGCTGACCACCACCAGGGCGAAACGGGGGCTCTTCGGCGCGGGCTTCGTCACTCGGTTCACCCCGACGCTGTCGGTACTCCGGCGACGGTGGTGAGAGTGAACCGCCCGCCGTTGACCACCACCTCGTCGGGCGGCGCCGTGTCCGCGGCGGGCGGGAAGGCAACGCTGCGCACCGGAGCCGGCCCGGCCGTCTCCACGTCGACGCGCTGTCCACAGCGGACCGCCTGGGCCCGGGTGACACCTTCAGGGGTGCGCAGTCGGCAGTGCCCCGTTCCCGTACCCCACTGCACGAGGCCGAGGTCGGTCGTCAAGGTCTCGGTCACGGTGACACCGGGCTCGGCGACGGGAATCACCGCGCCCCCGCCCTGACGAACAGGGGAATCTTCGAAAGCCTGGTGCCCGCCTTGACGTAGCCCCAGCAGATAGGCCAGGTCGGCCGACCAGGTGGCGCGTCCACCGGACCCGGCGGACCGCCGGGATTGTCGATGTGCAGTACATCGCACGGGATATCGCGCCCTCGGATGGCCCGGGCGAGCTGGAGCACGCTCCTGGGACGCCGCCGGCTCGACGCCGCCACCGTCCTCCGTGGCGTATCCGGTGGAGACCCATATGCCGAGAGCCCACGCGGATGGCACGGGGTGGAGGCCGCGGCCACCTCGGCGAAGAGCGCCTCGTCGGTACTCCCCGCAACCTCCAGCTCCCAGCCGTTCTCCCGGCGTGCGGTCACCCCGGCGCGCGTCACCTGGCGCAGTCCGCCCTCGCCGTGGTCCCGCAGCGGAAGATCGAGGGGGTCGGCCACATGCAGCCCAGGCGGTACCAAAGGCTGTTGGAACGGCATGTTCCTCCTTCTGCGTAAGGTGGCCCGCGGTCGGGACGCGTGATGACGGCACCCGAGAACTGGCCGTATGCGCCGAGCACTCAACCGGTATGGGGAGATGAAACCATGGACAACCACGTGGTCATGGCTCAGGCCACGGACGGCCCTCTCTTCCTAAACCGGTCGGAATCGGTCCGTGGCCGTGACGATGGCGTCGATCGTGGCGTCCCCTGACAGCCCGTGCCCCTCGTCGCCGATCAGCACAAGCTCCGCGTCCGGCCACACCTGGGCCAGGTGCCATGCGATGTCCGGGGGCCCGCTGATGTCCATCCGCCCGTGGATCATCACGCCGCGAATGCCAGCGAGCTTCGGGGCATCGCGCAGCAGCGCCCCGTCCGCCAGAAAGCCGGCGTGCCGCCAGTAGTGCGTGACGAGGCGGGCGAAGCGCATCCGGAAGTGCGGGTCCTCGTAACGGGGATCGGGCCGGTGGCCGGGGTGGGTGGACACGTGCACGTCCTCCCACCGGCACCACTCCCGCGCCGCGCGCTCCCGCACGGCGGGATTTGGGTCGGCGAGCATCCGGGCGTATGCCTCCGCCAGACTGCCGTCTCGCTCCGGTTCCGGTACGGCGTTGCGGAACCGGGCCCATTCCTCGGGGAAGATCCGCCCCATGTCCCAGGTGACCCACTCCACCTCGCGGCGGGTGGTGTTGGTGACGCTGAACAGCACCAGCTCCGAGACGTGTCCGGGGTGCTGCTCGGCGTAGGCCAGCGCCAGGGTCACGCCCCAGGAACCGCCCATGACCAGCCAGTTGTCGATGCCGAGGTGCAGGCGCAGCAGTTCGATGTCGGCTATCAGATGCGGGGTGGTGTTGGCGGCGAGCGAGGTCTGCGGATCTGCCGCGTCCGGGGTGCTGCGCCCGCACCCGCGCTGGTCGAAGAGCACGATGCGGTACGCCGCGGGATCGAACAGCCGGCGCCAGAACGGCCCCGCGCCGGACCCCGGCCCGCCGTGCAGGACGAGGGCCGGCTTGCCCGCCGGATTTCCGCAGGTCTCCCAGTACACATGGTTGCCGTCGCCGACGTCCAGCATGCCGTGCTCGTACGGCTCGACGGGGGGATAGAGCCCGGCCATGTGAGACGCCCTCCCTGAAATGTGACAGTGCTGTTAGATTAGCAGTATGCGGAATCACCCGGATCCGGCCGCTGTCGGCACGCTGCTCCGCCACGTGCTGGAGCTGCTCGACGCAGACGTGGCCAAGGTCTACCAGGAGCAGGGCCTGTCCGAGTACCGACCCCGCTTCTCCCCAGTGGTACGGGCCCTGCGGGCCGAAGGCCCGCTGTCGGTCCGCGACCTGGCCGCGGCAGTCGGCGTCACGCACTCGGCGGCAAGCCAGACGGCGGCCCAGATGGCCCGCGCGGGCCTGGTCACCCAGACCTCCGACCCGCGAGACGCCCGCCGCCGCCTGATCGAGCTCACCCCCAAGGCCCACGCCCTGCTGCCGCGGATCCAGGCGGAGTGGGACGCGACGGTGGCTGCGATGGCGGAACTGGACGCGGAACTTTCCATGCCGCTGGCGGACCTGCTGACCGAAGTGGCGCAGGCGGTACGCCGCCGCCCGTTCCGGGAACGGATCGCGGCGGCCTATCAGCGCTAGGCGTCCGCCAGAGCCCTCCCTATTGCCAGCCATCCGTGTGGCAACAGCCGCGCCGATGGCTCGGACGCCACTGACTCCCTCATGGTCCCCACCGAACGGCAGCACGCCAAGACATCCGAGTCAACCCATCCACACGTCTCCTGACCATGATCTTGATACCGTTGGGGCCCAGTGGCCGACCACCGCAGTCGGCAAGCCACAGGTCCGGCAGCGTCGCGCCGTTGTGTCTGGCACGAACCCGCAGGTAGCGGCTGAGCGCCCGAGCAGTCCGGTGGCCGAAACGTACGCGACGGTCTTTGTGGGCGGTCCTGGGTTGCTTGACATGTTCCATCGTCGATCGAGATCACGTTCGCGCCACGGCGGTGCGGCCGCGGGTCAACTCCCGTACGCAGACGGAATACGGGCTCGATTCGCAGTGACCGAGTCGACATCCTCGCGCTCGCACATCAGCAGATACTCGGCCGGCCCACGGGCGTAGGCATCGATCGTGCGCGGTGCACGTCCGAGATCCATCCAGATCGTCAGCCAGGCCGCCGCCTGCTCATGCCGGCCCAGCACCGGCCACTTCTCCGTCAGCACCGTCGTGCGGCTCAAGTCATCTCCCAAGACCGTGGCTACACCGGGGAGACATGATCACCCGCTAGATTCCACGTAACTTTTAAGATGCTCAAACGCCAGATGCTCGGGCGTGCTGACTTCGCCCTTCTGCGGAAGCGCGTACTGCTCGCACAGTGATCGCAATGTCAGCGGCTGATGCGAGGATCCCGGCGACGCCGCCGGCTGGCTCACCGAAGGAGAAGAAGCGGTGGCCGCAGCCGCACTGATTGCGGCGCAATGTTCTGGCGGCGACCCAATCGACACACCTTACGGCCCTGAAGAACCCATGCCCGCCTTCCCTGACAATCTCCGGACGCTCGCGGATATGGCCCTCGCTCGCATCATCAGCGACGAGGCCGGACCAGCCTCGAACCGGGTCGACCTGGAGGACTGGAAGCAGTGGCAATCCAACCTCAACCGCCTTCGCACAGTCCTTGCTCCGCCATCACCGTCCATCCCGCTGTTCGATGTCGAGCAATGACAGAGCGTCACCCACCACAAAACCTGAGCCAGAACCCGAGAGCCGACAGCACCTGGACACGAGATTGGGCGGCACCCGAAGCACTGCGGAAGTCGAACAGTTCATGGCTTCGGGCAGCGCGGGCCCTGCCGAGTTGGCAGGGGCCCGCGGCATGAACAGCAGAGGAGCGCCGGGACCTGCCCTCGACGAGCAGCATCCTGGCCAACACGGCTTACTGTCCGCTGGTGGCCTGACGGCCCGGCCTCACTTCAGGTGCCGGGCGAAGAACCGGGCGCCGGCGTCGAGCTCGAACTGCGGGACGCCGGTGTGCCCGCCGAGATTGGTGTGCAGGGTCTTCTCCTTGGAGCCGAAGGCGTCGAACAGGTCCAGGGCCGCCTGCCGGTCGTTCCCTTCGTCGTCCCACTGCAGCAGGACATGCAGCGGAATGGTGACCTCACGGGCCTCCTCGAACATGGCGGCGGGCACGAGTAGGACTCCGTTAGGTCTGTCTTGATCTTGGTGTGGTTCTGCTGGGCAGGGGTTGGTGGCAGGTGGCGCAGGTGCCGGTCCAGCAGTTCAGCAGGTCCTGGAGGGTGTCGAGGATCTGGTAGAGAGTGAGTCCGCTGTATCGGCTTTTGGGGCCAGCCGTTGCTCGGTGAGGAAGGCGTGGGCGGCGGTGACCAGGGTGGCGTGGTGGCGCCAGCCCCTCCAGGAGCGGCCTTCGAAGTGGTCAAGGCCCAGACCGTGCTTGAGTTCGCGGTAGTCGTGCTCGATGCGCCAGCGGATCTTTGCCAGTCGGACCAGCTCCGGGACCGGGGTGTCGTCGGGCAGGTCGGAGAGCCAGAAGCGGGTTGGTTTGTCCTCGCCGTCGGGCCATTCGGCCAGTAGTCGCACCTGACCCTTCGGTAACGTTGCCAATCACGCTCGAACTTCTACCGCAAGGCTTGTGCGCTCCGCTGAGGGCTCTTAACCTCAGCCAGGCATCGAAGCGCTTCGATGATTCGATTATTCATCTTAGGTATCTGGGGATCTTGGATCTTGGATCTTGCAATGAAGCAGAGCCATGGAGGGTCGCTGACGTCATGCCGAACCCACGCACCGGGCCAAGCGGGAGAGGTTGGAGAAGCTGCCGCTGCAGAACGTGCCCTACCAGATCGTGGTACGCCGCCAGTGACCCGCCGGCATGTCCGAGATGATCGCCAGCGGCCAGGTGCCCAGCCTCGCCGTACAGACCGCCGTGATGATCCGCGCGCTGCTGCCCGTCGCCGTCCTCTCCCCTTTCGTCCAGCGGCACTTCAAGAAGGGCATGCTCATCGGCGCCATCAACGCCTCGCTGGGGCGGACTCACTCATCTAGGCCCGTACTTCGCAGGTCACCGATTCAGGTTTGAGGCCAGCGGGTTTGTGTGACTTCGATGCCGAGGAGTTCAAGAAGGTGGAGTTGGACGCCGCGGGTGATCTGCACGGTCGGCGGGTCCGTCACGTTCCCGATCCGAAGCGTCAGCTCGCCGAGGTGGTAGAGGATCATCCGGCCGGTGGGCCGTATCCGGCGGTTGTCCGGGTAGAGCCCGGCCATGGTCTGCTCCGGCCTCAGGGCCTGTCCGACCTGGCGTTCGATCAAGCAGAAGACCAGCAGTGCCAGGCAGATGATCTGGATCAAGGCGGCAGCGTGGCGGTTGTACTGGACGAAGACCGGGGTGATCGCGAGCGGGTCCTTGAAGTCCGCGTAGCGGCGCTCGACCGCGCCCCGGCCTTTGTACTGGATCAGGGCCTGGAGCGGGGTGAGCAGCGCGTACCAGCCGTCGGCCTTGGCTTCGGCGACGAGGACGTCCTGGTCGAAGCCCCATTCCAGCGATGGCAGGCCGGCGTCGTCCTGGTGCACGTGCCAGCGCAGGCAGGCGGTCACGCGGCGTTTGGCGTCGATCACCCCGGCGCGGGCGGCGACCTTCTCGGCGGTCTTGTAGTGCCGCCCGCCCGCGGCGCGTGTGAGCGGGTCCAGGTCCTCGGCCGCCTTGGCCAGGCGTTTGGCCCGGGCCGCCTCCTGGCCGACCGCATTCGCGGTGGAGTGGACCAGGATCCGCCGCAGGGTGAGCACCGGATCGCGCTTGCGCGGGCCCGCCAGGGTGTGGACGTCCTCCAGCACCCGGTGGACCTCCCGCCCGGCCGGGTTCTTGCCCGTATCCCGCGCCGGGACCCAGTCCACGACGGCCGCCTGCTCCAGGTCGAGGGCGGCGTAGACCCCGTCCTTGATCTGGGCTGCCGGCACCGGAGCGATGAACGGGACCTCGGCTTCGAGCAGGGCCGCGATGTTCGCATAGGACGCCAGCTTGGCGTCCGCGACCATCAAGAACCCCTGCTCACCGGCAAGTTTCCGCAGGTCCTTCATCGCGTCGACCACCTGGCTGACCTCGGCCGCCCCACCGTCGAAGACCCGGGCGTGCACGGGGATCCCGCCGTCGCCAGTGGCCGCGATCCCGGCCTGGATCTGCTTCAGATCGGTACGGCGGTCCTTGGGATGCCCGTACTTGATGACCGGGAACTGATCATCATCGCCGACTGACGAAGCAGGCCGCCCCGCGCGACGCGGGGCGGCCTCCAAGCCGAAGGCCGGCGCCGGCAGCCACATCCGGCCTGACTGAATCGAATACCGCGTGAGGGAGAACCGATCATGACCGGAACGCACCGCGAGAGCCTGCCCGGATGGGCGAAGGAGGCGAGCCTCGGCATCTTCATCCACTGGGGACCGTACGCGGTTCCCGCCTGGGCCGAGCCGGAACACGTGGCAGGCGAGCCCGAGCCCGAAGGCGGGTGGTTCAAGCACTCCTCCTATGCCGAGTGGTACGCGAACACCATCCGCATCGAAGGGTCGCCGGCGGCGGCGCACCATGCCGAGGTCTACGGGTCGGCGCCTTACGAGGACTTCCTCGACCAGTGGAAGGCCGAAGCTTACGACCCCGCCGCATGGGCGCGGCTGTTCCGGGCACTCGGGGCGGACTACGTCGTGCCCGTCACGAAGCACCACGACGGGGTGACGCTGTGGGACGCCCCCGGCAGCGAGGGCTTCAACACCGTCGACCGCGGCCCGAAGCGCGACCTGCTCGGCCCGCTCGCGGAGGCCGTGCGTGCGGAGGGGATGCGCTTCGGCGTCTACTACTCCGGCGGCCTCGACTGGTCGATCACCGACAACCCGCCGATCGTGGAGGCCGCCGACATCTGGCGGTTCCGCCCCAACGACGCCGCCTACGCCGCCTACGCCACCGCGCACGTCCGGGACCTGATCGACCGCTACGCGCCCTCCGTGCTCTGGAACGACATCGAATGGCCCGAGGCGGGCAAGGAAGACGGCTCGCTCGTCGACCTGATCGCCTACTACCGCGACGCGGTCCCCGACGGGATCGTGAACGACCGCTGGGGCGCCGACGTCTGGGACTACCGCACGAGCGAGTACTCGATGCACGCCGACCACGAGACCGGCACCGGCTGGGAGCACAACCGCGGACTCGGATCCTCCTTCGGCTACAACCGGGTCGAGGACGAATCGTTCACCCTCAGCCCCCGCAAGCTGGCGAAGCACTACGCGGACGTGGTCTCCCGTGGTGGCCGACTGCTGCTCAACGTCGGACCCGATGCCTCCGGCCGCATCCCCGACGTCCAGGTCCGCACTCTCGAAGGCGCGGCCGCGTGGATGACCGGGGTGATGCCGTACACCACCGACCGGCGGTTCCCGGGTGACGCTGAAGTCACCGTGTCCGCCGAGGCCGACAACTGGTACCGGACCTGGGCGAGCGGCGACAAGCTCGTCGTGATCGCCGACCGGCCCGAAGCCGTCCGCGTCACCGCGCCAGGCTACGAGACCGTGGCCATCGCCCTGCCCGAATAGGAGCGGTGAACAGGGCCGCCCGCTGCGACGCGCTCCGCCTCGCCAAGGCCGTGCGGCTGTCCTTCCCGGAGCAGCCACTCGACGTCGAAGCGATCCGGGTCTACTGAACCGCCCTCGCCCACTCGCCACCGACCTGAACCAGAGGAACCCCGTGAACCGCTCCGCCGCAGGCCAGGACCTGCCCGACCTCATCGTCGGCGCCAACTACCACCCGCACGACTCCGACCCCGCCACCTGGCGGCGCGACGCCACGATGATGCGCGAGGCCGGCATCCGCATGGTGCGCCTGGGCCACCTCGCCTGGGACACCTTCGAACCGAGCGACGGTGAGTTCCGCTTCGACTGGTTCGACGAGGTCATGGACCTCATGCAGGACAACGGGATCGGCGTCATCCTCGACATCGCCGTCCGGCCCGCGCCGCTGTGGCTCCACCGCAAGCACCCGTCCATCGACATCACCGACGCGAACGGCAACCGGCTCTACGCCAACCACCGCTACATGGAGGACATCGGCGACCCCGCGTTCCGGTGGCATGCGATGCGCTTCGCCGACGCGCTGACCAAGCGCTACGCCGGGCATCCCGCGCTGACCGCCTTCGGCATCGACAACGAGCCCGGCGACGGCCCGATCTCCTACTCCGAGACCGTCAGGTCGCGCTTCATCGCCTGGCTGGAAGCCAAGTACGGCACCACCGAGGCGCTGAACGCCGCCTGGGCCGGCCACCGGTGGTCCCGCCGGATCGGCGACTTCGCCGAGGTCGGTCTCCCCAAGTCCGGGCACTACTCCGGCGCCCCCGAGCGCGTACTCGACTTCCGCCGCTTCGTCTCCCATGAGGTCGAGACCTACCTCGCCGAGCTCCTCGACATCGTCGAGACGAACGCGCCGGGCGTCCTCACCACCGGCAACATGTGGTACTACAGCCACGGCAGGCACTTCGACTACGCCCCGCTCGCCTACACCGGACGGATCACCCGCGCCGGAAACGGCTTCTACCCGGGCGGCTCGATCATCGACAACGGCGGCCTCCGCGCCGCCCTGTTCGGCATGGCCCGCATCCAGTACGAGAACACCACCCCGTTCTGGTGCACCGAGTTCACCACGATGACTGCGGTCCCCGGCTCGATCCGCAAGTCCGCGTACGCGTCCCTCATACTCGGCAACCAGCTCGTGTGCGGCTGGACCTGGCAAACCATGCACGCCGGCGAGGAGCAGTTCCTCCAGGGCATGGTCGACTGGGACGGCCGCCCCAACCGCAAACTCGACGAGTACCGGCAGATCGCCGCCGAGTTCGCCAAGCTCGAAGGCCGCGGCTTCCCCTACCGGCCCCGACCCGAGATCGCGGTGGCGCTCGACTTCCCGAGCCAGATCGCGAGCGCGGTCCTCCCCGAGCGCCACGACGCCCAGGCGCAGACCGCGTTCGAAGCCGTCATCGACCGCAACCTCGACGCCCGCCTGGTCGACCTCGCCCGCAGCGAGCTCGACTACAAGCTGCTCCTCATCCCCGGCGTGCTGGTCCTCGACGAGGCGGCCGCCTCCCGCATCCGCGCGTTCGTCGAACGCGGCGGGACCGCGATCATGACCTCGTACTCAGCGACGCTCGACGCCGACGGGCAGGCGTTCGCCACCACCCGGCCGGGCCGACTCGACGACGTCTTCGGCATCCGCGTCGGCTCCTACGAGGAAACCGCGATGCTGAACGAACTCGCGCACGGCCGCACCGGACACGAGGGGCTCGACCTCGAGTTCGACGGCCGCGCCATCGCCGCAGCGACCCCGCGGTTCGACGTGGTGGAGCCGGTCACGGCCGACGTCCTCGCCCGCGCCGCCGGACTCGACGGGGACCGCCCGCTCATCACCGCCAACCGGTACGGGGCCGGACGCGCGGTCTACATCGCGCTCCCGGCGCGGCGCGAGGTCCTCGACCCGCTGCTCGAATCCGAGATCACCCGCCTGGGCATCGACCCGGGCCCATCGGTCCCGCCGGGGGTGATGGCCCGCGCCGTCGACGACCGCCATGTGCTCTACCTCAACCTCGACGCCGAACCCAAATCGATCGTTTTGCAGGGCAAGGCGACCGGTGTCCTCCGTGAAACGCGCTACGACGGCGGGCTCACTCTCGGCGCCTACGATGCCGAAGTGGTCGAACTCGGCTGACTGCCCTCGTCGGCCGCCCGTCCGCGGTCCCCCAGGTCGCGGACGGCCTCCTCGACCCCGATCAGATGGTTCGCTCTGCGCGCCCGCGCCCGTCCGTACGACGGAGGCGCCCTTGTCCTCCTCCAGCAGAAGCACCGACCATTGCTCGACGGCGTTCTCCACCACGAGCACGCACCCACCCAGCACACCGATCGCCGCGCCCCAGAACCAGGCCGACCGCCAGTGCGGCGCCGCAGGGCCACCGCGGTCGGCGCGGCGCCACGCGTGGTCCTTGGCCGCCGGTCCCAAGAGGGGCAGGACGGAACCGAGCAGGGCCGCGGCGCACAGGAGGAGCACGGCGCGGATGCTCATGCCCGACTGCCGGGCCAGCCCCGTCAGCGGGGCCGCCGTGATCACGGCCACCGGAAAGGCAGCATGCACGGCTTGGAACAACGGGCGGCCGCTGACGCGTTCGGCGCGTGCTTCGTCACTCGGTTCGCCCCGACGCTGTCGGTACTCCGGCGACGGTGGTGAGAGTGAACCGCCCGCCGTTGACCACCACCTCGTCGGGCGGCGCCGTGTCCGCGGCGGGCGGGAAGGCAACGCTGCGCACCGGAGCCGGCCCGACCGTCTCCACGTCGACGCGCTGTCCACAGCGGACCGCCTGGGCCCGGGTGACACCTTCAGGGGTGCGCAGTCGGCAGTGCCCCATTCCCGTACCCCACTGCACGAGGCCGAGGTCGGTCGTCAAGGTCTCGGTCACGCTGGCGCCGGGCTCGGCGACGGGAATCACCGCGCCCCGCCCTCGAGGGCCGCGGCCGTCCTCGTCGTGGGCGCCCTCGATCTGGTAGGCGGCGGTGGCGGCGCCGAAACGGGATCCCGGGGGCAGCACCGTGGAACGCGGGGCTGTTCATGTGGCTCTGTTCTCAGGCGCCGAAGACGAAGGAGGCCAGGCGGAAGTCACCGTGCAGGGTCAGCCGCAGATCGTGGACGCCATCGCCATGCGCTGCCGCGTCGGCGGTCACTGTCGTCCAGGTGTAGCGGCTGCCGGTGACCGGTACGGCGATCTGCGCCAGGAGCCGGTCGCCGGCCCGGACCTCCAGCCGGGCCTCACCCGACCCCGCACTCTCGCGTGCGACCCTCGCCTCGAAGCGGGCGGCTCCGGACACGTCGACGGACCGGTACAGCAGGGTTGCGGGGAGCGCGGGATCGGCCGGGGTGACCGCGTCGCCGGCGGTGCGGGTGGCGTCGACGAGGGTGACGTCCGTGTAGTCGTCGAAGTCGGCGGCCAGGGTGCGTCGCCCGACGACCACGCGGGGTGCGGGGGGCGTGCCGGTCACCGTCAGCGGGGCGCTCAGGACGACGTGTTCCGCGGAACGGGCGACGAGGATCTCGTAGGCGCCCGGATCCACGGTGAAGACCCCGGTGGCCACGTCCCAGTGGGCGAACTGCACGGCGGGCAGCCGGAAGGTCACCTCCCGGCTCTCCTCGGGCTCCAGCCGTACCTTGCGGAAGTCGGCGAGCTTCAGCCGGGGCGCCTCGTAACGCGCGTCCAGGGCACGGACGTAGAGCTGGACCACCTCGCTGCCGGGTCGCGCTCCGGTGTTGGACAGCGTCACCGTGACGTCGAGCGCACCGTCCTGCGGCACGGACGGCGTGGACAGCCGCAGGTCGCTGTAGGCGAAGTCGGTGTAGGACAAGCCGTGGCCGAAGGCGTACAGGGGTGCGCCGCGGTGGTACTGGTAGGTCCAGCCGGCCTTGATGACGTCATAGTCGAGCGGGTGCGGAAGGTCGTCGTCGCCGCGGTACCAGGTCTGCGGCAGACGGCCCGACGGGTCGGCCTCGCCGAGCAGTACGGCGGCCAGCGCCCCGCCCGTCTCCTGCCCGCCGTGGGATGTCCACACCACGGCGGGCAGGTGCTCGTCCGCCCAGTCGAGGGCGTAGGGGTAGCTGCTCATGACGACGAGCGCGGTCTGCGGACGGACCGCGGCGACCGCGCGCAGCAGCGCCTCCTGGGTCGCGGGTAGTGCGGTGCCCGTACGGTCCTCTGTTTCGCGGCCGTTGATGAGCGGGTGGTTGCCGAGGACGACAATCGCTGCGTCGGCCGCCTCGGCAGCGGCGCGTGCTTCGGCCGTGCCGTCCCGGAGCAGCTCGCGCTGCCAGCGCTCGGCGGCCTGCGGGGTTTCGGCGGTGACGGTGACCCGGCCGTCGGCTGCGTCGACGACGGCATAGCGGCCGGTGAAGACGTTGCGCAGGAGCACCGTGTCGGCGTTGCCCGCCGGGTCAGGCTCCAGAAGGAAAGTTTCGTTGATGAACCAGGTCTTGATGACATCCCGCTCCGCGGCGAGCGAGTCGTCGTCCTTGCGGCTGAGGTAGCGGCCGGTTTCGGCGTCGCGCAGGGTCAGCACACCGTCGCCCCACTCGCAGACGTCGTACGCGGTCCCGCCGAGCCGTTCGCCCGAGGTGCGGGAGCGCAGCGCGATCCGGTCGGCGCCTTCCACCGTGACGACATCGCCGCCGCCCTCGCCGAGCGCGGCACGCAGCCCGGACGCGATGCCGACCTGGTAGGGCAGGGTGCCGCTGTACCAGTCCTCGTACAGGGTGTCGGCGAGCGGGCCGATGACGGCGACGCGCGGCGCCCGCTCCGCCTGGAGGGGCAGCAGGCCCTGGTTCTTGAGCAGCACCACCGACTCGGTCGCGGCGCGCAGGGCGAGGGCGCGGTGCTCGGGGCAGTCGACGACCTCCGGGCCGATACCGGCATACGGGTCGAGGTCCGGGTCGAACTCACCCAGCCGAAAGCGGACTTGCAAGTGCCGCCGGGCCGCGCGGTCGATGTCCGCCTCGTCGATCAGGCGGCGCTCCAGAGCCTCGCGCAGCCGGCCGACCGTGATCGAACTGTCCTCGCGATCCTGGGTGAAACTGTCGATGCCGGCTTTCAGCGCGGCGGCATGGGATGCCGCGTGGTCCTCGAAGTAGTGCTCCATTTCCACCAGGTTGGACGGCGCTTGCTCATCGCTGACCACGAACAGTTCGTGGCCGGTGGTCCGGGCCCAGGTCCGCAGCTCGGTCTCGAGGAGCGGGCTGACGTGGCAGGGGCGGCCGTTGACCAGGTTGTACGCGGCCATCGCGCCGGTCGCCGCGCCCGAGGCGACGATGGGTCGGAAGGCGGCCAGGTCGTACTCCTGGAGGACGCGGGGGCGCAGGCCGGATGAGGTGACGCAGCGGTCGTCCTCGTTGTTGTAGGCGAGGAAGTGCTTGAGCACCGGAGCCGCGCGCAGGTAGGTCGGATGGTCGCCGGACAGCCCCCGGCCGTAGGCGGTGCCCAGCCGGGCGGTGTGCACCGGGTCCTCGGAGTAGCCCTCTTCGTTCCGGCCCCAGCGCGGGTCGCGCAGCAGGTTCACCACGGGTGCCCAGGCGTGGAGGCTGTTGATGCCGACGCCGTTCGCCGTCGGGCGGTGGTAGTGGAAGGCGCGCAGTTCGACCGAGACGGCCTCGGCGACCTCATGGACAAGGTCCTCGTCCCAGGTCGCGCCGAGCCCCACGGCCTGCGGAAAGGCGGTCGCCTCCCCCAGCCATGACACGCCGTGCAGCGCCTCCGTGCCGGTGCGGAACGAGGCGAGGCCGAGGCGCTCCACGGCCGGCGCGTACTGGTGCAGCAGCGCGATCCGCTCGTCGAGCGTGAGCCGCCCGAGAAGGTCGTCGACGCGCTTGTCGATCGGCAGTGCAGGGTCACGGAACGGAAGCCGACCGGCGGTGGACAGCGACGGAGAACCCACGAGGTTAAACCCTCTCAACATGCTGTGGTTACGGTGTCGAAGCGCTTCGACGCTGCCACTCGTTTCACGGACTGTCAATGGCCACAGAGAGGAAAGTTTCTTAGCCTTCTACCTCTTGTTTCGCGAGAAACCTGTCATTAACGTTTCGCCGCCAAGCGCTTCGATGAAATGAAGGGGAAGGCCGCCACCATGACCAGCGCACCGCAGACGCTCCGATGGGGCCACTCGGCTCTTGAGGTCGAGATCGGCGTCGACGACGACGGCACCGCCCGCCTTACGCGGATCGGCCTCCCCGGTGGCAAACCCCTCGAGCGGCGCTCCTGGCGCCCACTGCCCCTGGTGGAAGTGACGGCCGCGGGCCACGGCCGCGCCTGGTCGGGCGGTCGCCTCATCGACACGACCCTCGGCGGGCGACTGCGCTACCGCGCCCACCGAGCGACCCGCGACGGTGACTGGCACGTGCTGACGGTCGAACTCCACGATTCCGAGACCGGGCTCGTGGCCGAGGTCGTCTACCGCTCGCCGGACGCCGTGCCCGTACTGCGCGGCGGTGTGGTCCTGCGCAACGAAGGGCAGGCCACGCTGCACCTGGAGTCGGTCTCCTCCCTCGTGGTCGGCTGCCTCGCGGACGGTCCGGAAGCCATCGGGGACGCGGACCTGCTGTGGGCGGAGAACGACTGGGTCGCCGAATGCCGTTGGCAGCGCAAGCCGATGCGCGTGACCTCCCCCGTCCTGAACGACCACGTCGTCTACCACAACGGCAAGGGGGAGTTCACCCAGACCGGGCGAGGCGTGTGGTCCAGTTGCGGCCGACTGCCCATGGGCGGCCTGGCCGACCGCCGCACCGGCCGCACCTGGCTGTGGCAGATCGAGCACAACGGCGGCGGCTGGCACTGGGAGTGCGGCGAACGCGACGAGTTGGCCTACGTAGCCCTGCTCGGCCCCAACGACACCCACCACGGCTGGCGCCACCATCTGGAGCCCGGCGACGAGTTCCGCACCGTCCCCGTCGCCCTCGCCTTCAGCTCCGACGGCGGCCCGGACGACGCGTTCGCCGCGCTCACCCGCTACCGCCGTGCGATCCGCCGCCCGCACCCCGACCACCAGCACCTTCCCGTCATCTTCAACGACTACATGAACTGCCTGATGGGGGACCCCACCACCGAGAAGCTGCTGCCCCTGATCGACGCGGCGGCCGAGGCGGGCGCGGAGTACTTCGTGATCGACGCCGGCTGGTACGACGGCGACACCGGCGGCTGGTGGGACAGCGTCGGCGCCTGGGAGCCGGCCGCCTCCCGCTTCCCCGGGGACCGCGGGATCCACGAGGTGCTGGACCGCATCCGGGAGCGCGGTATGGTCCCCGGCCTGTGGCTGGAGCCGGAAGTGATCGGCGTACGCAGCCCCATGGCCAAGTCCCTGCCCGACGAGGCGTTCTTCCGCCGCGACGGCGTCCGCGTCACCGAGACCGGCCGCCACCACCTGGATCTGCGCCACCCCGCTGCCCGGGCCCACCTGGACCAGGTCGTGGACCGCCTGGTCGGCGAGTGGGGCGTCGGCTACCTCAAGCTCGACCACAACATCGATCCCGGCTCCGGCACCAGCGCCCACCCCGGCGAGACCCCGGGCGCCGGCCTGCTCGGCCACAACCGCGCCCACCTCGACTGGCTCGACGGCGTCCTGGACCGCTATCCGCACCTCGTGGTGGAGAACTGCTCCTCCGGCGGCATGCGCTGGGACTACGCGATGCTGTCACGGCTCCAGTTGCAGTCCACAAGCGACCAGCAGAACCTCCAGCTGTACGCTCCCATCGCCGCCTCCGCGCCCACCGCGGTCACCCCCGAGCAGGGCGCCGTCTGGGCCTACCCGCGACCGGAGGACTCCTCGGACGAGGTGGCCTTCACCATGGCCAACGCCCTCCTCGGCCGCATTCACCTGTCGGGGATGCTTGCGGACCTGCGCCCCGAGGACCGGGCCCTGGTCCACGAGGCCATCGGTGTGTACAAGGCCATCCGTACCGACCTGGCGCAGGCCGTCCCCGCGTGGCCGCTCGGTCTGCCGGCCTGGGACGACCCGTGGCTCGCGCTGGCCCTGCACACCCCCGCCACCACGTTCCTCACCGTCTGGCGCCGCCCCGGCGCCGAGGCCACCGCCACTCTCCCCCTGCCCCACCTCCACGGCTCCGCGGCTCGCGTCGACGTCCTCTACCCCACCGCGAGCCAGGCCGTTACCTCCTGGGACCCCGAGACCGCCGACCTCACGCTGACGCTGCCCACGGCTCCGTCCGCCGTGCTGCTCCGCCTCGCCCCCACGGTGCCCGACGCGCCCTGAGACGACGGGCCCCTCCGGTGGCCATCTGCCGCTTCATCCCCCACGGGCGGAACCCCCGCCCTGCCAACAGAGAAAGGGCAGAGATGAAGGGAACGCAACGACCCACCGGCCGCCGCAGTCGCGGCCCCGGCCGTGTGCTCAGCCTCTTCCTGGCGCTGGTCGCCGCGATCGGGCTGACCAGCGCCACGGCCTTCGCCGTACCGGGCCACAAGGACGCGTCCTCAACAGGGAAGGCCCGGACTGCCGCCGGCCCGATGGACGCGGTGGCCGCGATGCAGCCCAGCTGGAACCTGGGCAACACCCTGGACGCCATCCCCGACGAGACGTCCTGGGGCAACCCGAAGGCCACCAAGGCCCTGTTGGACACCATCAAGTCCCAGGGCTTCCGCAGTGTCCGCATTCCCGTCACCTGGACCGACCACCAGTCCTCCACCGCCCCCTACACGATCGACGAGACGTGGATGAACCGCGTCAAGCAGGTGGTCGACTGGGCGCTGGCCGACGGTCTCTACGTCGTGATCAACGTGCATCACGACTCGTGGCAGTGGATCGCCGACATGCCCACCGACCACGACAACGTCCTGGCCCGTTTCAAGGCCACCTGGACCCAGATCGCCGCCAAGTTCAAGGACTCCCCGAAGAGCCTGCTCTTCGAGAGCAACAACGAGCCGCAGTTCAAAAACACCACCGACGCCCAGGGCATCCAGTACAACGACGAACTGAACACCGCGTTCCACACCGTGGTGCGCCAGTCCGGCGGCAACAACGCGACCCGACTGCTCGTCCTGCCCAGCCTGCACACCAATTCCGGCCAGGTCTTCCTGGACGCCCTGGTCAGCCAGATGAAGTCGCTGAACGACCGCAACCTCGTGGCCACGGTGCACTACTACAGCTGGTACCCGTTCAGCGTGAACATCGCCGGCGGCACCCGGTTCGACGAAACCGCGCAGAAGGACCTGACCGACAACTTCGCCCGGATCAGCGACACCCTTGTCTCCAAGGGAATCCCCGTCTACCTGGGCGAGTACGGCCTGTTGAAGTACCCCGACTACTTCCAGCCCACGCCACGTGTCGAACGGGGCGAGGCACTGAAGTACTTCGAGATGCTGGGCTACGAGGCCCGCATCTCAGGGGTGACCACGGCCCTGTGGGACGCCTACAACTTCCTGAACCGCTCCACGCTGCAGTGGCGTGATCCCGAGCTGATCAACCAGATCAAGTCGAGCTGGACCACCCGCTCGGGCACCGCCTCCTCGGACCGTGTCTTCCTGGCGAAGTCGAGTGCGATCACCGCCAGGACACTCACCCTGAACCCGAACGGCACCTCGTTCCGGGGCGTTTGGCAGGGCGGCAAAAAGCTCGTCCAGGGCCGGGACTACACCGTCTCCGGCAACCAGCTCACGCTCACAGCCACCGCGCTGACCCGGCTCGCCGGCGACCGCGCCTACGGGATCAACGCGACGATCGAGGCCCGTTTCTCCCGGGGGCTGCCCTGGAAGATCTTCGTGACCACGTATGACAAGCCGGTGCTCTCCAACGCGACCGGCGACACCAGCGGTCTCACCATCCCCACCCAGTTCCGCGGTGACCAGCTTGCCACCATGGAGGCCACGTACGCCGACGGCAGCAACGCCGGCCCGACCGACTGGACTCGGTACCAGGAGTTCAACGAGGCCTTCTCTCCCGACTACCCGGGCAACGGTCTTCTCCTCACCTCCGCGTTCGTCGACTCACTGCGTGACAACACGGAGGCGACGCTGGTCTTCCACTTCTGGAGCGGAGCCACCGTGACGTACCGCGTGACGAAGTCCGGATCCTCGGTGACCGGCACCGTCGGCTGACGGTCCCTCGCCCCGGGTGCCGACCCCGGCACCCGGGGCTCTTCCCCGGCCCGCTCAGCTCTTCGGCAGGGCCATGCTCTCCGTATCGCCCCCATCGTGCCGGACGCGTCATGAGCTGCCGGCACAACGCCTCACCCAACGAAAGGACACAGCAGGTGCCCCACCAGCACCAGGCGGACAACACGTTCGCCAATCCCGTGATTCCCGGCTTCCACCCCGACCCCAGCATCTGCCGGGTCGGCGACGACTATTACCTCGCCTGCTCCAGTTTCGAGTACTTCCCCGGCGTACCCCTCTTCCACAGCCGCGACCTGGTGCACTGGCGACAGATCGGCAACGCCCTGGACCGACCGGAGCAGTTGTCTCTGCCGGCCGACATGCCGTCCTCAGGCGGCATCTACGCCCCCACCCTGCGCCACCACGACGGCCGCTTCTGGCTGATCGTCACCAATGTGGCCGAGGGCAGGGGCAATCTGATCGTCACGGCCACCGACCCCACCGGCCCTTGGTCCGATCCCATCTGGGCGCCGGGCGTGCACGGCATCGATCCCGACCTGGTCTGGGATGAGGACGGCACGTGCTGGTGCACGGTCGCCGGGGTGGCGCAGGTCCGTCTCGACCCGTCCACCGGCGAGACGTACGGCGCACCGCGCAGGCTCTGGTCCGGCGGGCCCGGCGCCAAGGCCCCGGAGGCGCCGCATCTGTACCGGATCGGCGACTACTGGTACCTGCTCATCGCCGAAGGCGGCACCGAGCGCGGCCACGGCGTGTCGATCGCCCGCAGCCGCACGCCGGGCGGCCCGTTCGAGCCGTGCCCGGACAACCCGATCCTCACCCACCGCGGCATCGACCACCCCATCCAGAACACCGGCCACGCCGATCTCGTACAGGCCCCCGACGGCTCCTGGTGGATGGTGCTGCTCGGCGTCCGGCCGGGCGGCGGCACCCCGGGCTGGCACGTGCTCGGCCGCGAAACGTTCCTGGCGCCCGTGACCTGGGTGGACGGCTGGCCGGTCGTCGGCGAGGTGTCGCTGGAGGCGTCCGCGCCCGGCTGGCAGCTTTCCCCCGGGCCCGTCGAGGAGCAACGGGACGACTTCGACGTCAACGAGCTGCGGCCGCAGTGGATCTCCCTTCGGGACCGCCCCGCCGAGCACTACAGCACCAAGGAGCGCCCCGGCTGGCTGACGCTGCGGGCTCGCGGCGGCTCGCTGGACGAGCCGGACGTCGTGTTCGCCGGCCGCCGCCAGCAGCACCTGACGTGCCGGGCACGCACCCTGGTCGACGCGGCGTCGGGACGTGGCGGCCTCGCCGTCCGCCTCGACGAGCGGCATCACTACGAGATCGAGGCATCCGCCACGGACGTCCGGGTGATCGCGCGCGTCGGCTCACTGAGCACCGTCGTGGCTTCCCATCCCCTGCCCACCGGGGTGGTGGTGGTGCTCTGGGTCAGGGTCACCGAACCGCCGGCTCCGCACGACTCGCGCACCGGCCCCGACGTCGTCTCCTTCGGCATCGAGGAGGCGGACGGCACGTCCACCGCTCTGGCGACGCTCGACGGCCGCTACCTGTCGACCGAAGTGGCCGGCGGATTCACGGGCCGGGTCATCGGGATGTACGCCGCCGAAGGCACCGTCCACTTCGACTGGTTCGACTACGAACCGCTCACACCCTGAACGGGCTCCCGCCCGCTTCCGGACCATCTGTCGCGCCGCCCCGCACGGCCGGCCTCGAGGGCGCCACCGGGCCCCGGCGGCGCGGACGGCGCGCGGTCCCGCTCCCAGCTCGCAACCCGGAGACGCGCCGCTACAACGCGCTGCGGGCCGAGGTCGACCGCGCCTGAGGAAGGGCGCGGACCGACCTCGGCCCTGATTCCGGTCAGCCGCCGCTGACGGTCAGGTTGTTGGTGGTGAAGTTGAGTCCGCCGGACGACGAGGTGATCTCATAGCCGAACTGGACGTCGCCGATGGTCTCGTTGCCGGGCATCCAGCCCTTGGTGTACGCGATCCAGTTGAGGATCGGCTTGGCGTCCACGGTGCCGGCGTTGGAGTTGGACGTCCGCAGGAACGAGAACACCTGGTTCGACCCGTTGGTGCCCTTGTAGACGTCCCAGTTGTGGCCGCCGAGCGTGACGTTGGCCTGCCAGGTGCCGATCGGGCCTACGGCTCCGTTGTGGTTGACCCACAGCATGATCTCGTACTGGTGGTCGGTGTCCCAGATGTCGTACGACGTGTTGTACGCGCCGGACGACGGGACGCTGACGTTGTAGTCGCTGGTGAGCCAGGTGAGGGAGTCGATCGTCTTGTTGATCGTTTTGGTTGAGTTGGGGTAGGACTTGATGCCGCCGGTGTTGGGATGGTCGGCCCACACGCCCCAGCCGGTACCGGAGTTGGCCCAGGTGCACTGGCTGCCCGCGCCGGAGCCCCAGATGTTGTTGTAGAGCTTGTAGCCGTCGAGGCTGGTGCTGCCCCACTGGTCGCAGGAGTTCCAGACTGCCGCGGCCGAAGCGGGGGCGGAGGCGAGGCCGACGGTGGCGCCGAGAGCCATCGCCGGCGCGAGCACCGCCATGGTGATCTTGCGTGTTCTGCTGTTGACCATGGTGTCCCTTCCATGGGTGGGGGGAATTGTGGGGGTGCTACCACGCCCCCATGCTGAGGACGTGGTCCTCTCCGGCGACGAGATCGATCAGCTCCGCGTCGCCGGAAGAAGTTCTGACTTCGATTCGGACGGTGCGAGTCGGCCTCAGGACCGCCGTCGCCCCGTCGGCCCCCCAGGTCAGTTCGGCCTCGGCGCCGAATCGCGTGCGCACGCCCGTGAGTCGGCCCGCCGGGAGAGCGGGCGGCAGCGCGGGCAGGAGGGCCAGTCGGTGGGGGGTCGACTGGAGAAACATCTCGATCAGTACGGCGGGCAGGGTGTGCGCGGCGTCCGCGTTGTAGACGTGGCGGTTCGGGTAGTGGGCGCTCATCAGGGAGGTGTGGAAGAAGTCGCCGTCCAGGACCTGGCCGAGGGCATGGGCGACGCGTTCGCCGTCGCGGAGCCGGGCGGCGATGAGCGCGTGGTGGAGGTGGCCGTGCGCGGAGTCGTTCTCGGCACCGCGCAGTTCGAGGGCGCGGTGGGCGGCGGCCGCGAGGTCGGGGGTGTCGTAGGGGGTGACCTCGTCGAGCGGCCAGACGCCGTAGAGGTGGCTGAGGTGACGGTGGTCGTAGGAGTCCACGAGGCCGGGCCAGGCCCATTCGGCGAGGGCGCCGTCCTCGTTGATCCGATGCGGCGGGAGCCGCTCGGCGAGAGCTTGCCAGCGGTCGGCTTCCGGGGTGCCCGGGTGGTAGTCGGCCGCGGTGAGCAGGGCGTGGCGGGCCGCTGAGAGGTCCATGGCGGCGTTGATCGTGCCCCAGCTCGCGCCTGCGGGGCGGTTCTCGGGTGAGTAGGAGGGGACGACGACGAGGCGGCCGTCGTCGTCGGTGCGGGTGAGGAAGTCCTCGTAGAACAGGGCGACTTCGGCGAGGGCGGATGCGGTGCGCGGGTCGCGGGTTCCGTGGGTCTCGTCGTGGTCGACGAGCGGCTTGAGCAGCCAGTCGGCGCCCGCGGTCCACAGGTGCAGGGGGTACTCGCGGTTGAAGTGGTACGAGTGGCCAGACTCGCCGTCGGTGTGTGCGGGGGCGACCACGCCCCGGGCGCCGAACACCGCGCGGGCGTTGTCGCGCCAGTCGGGGAGCTGACGGTGGATCAGCGCGGCGTGGGCCTCGGTGACCTCGGGGAGGGCGGCGGCCGCGGCGGAGGCGGTCTGGAGGTTGAGGTTGGCGTCGTTGGTGAACGCCCCTGACCAAGCGGTGTTCCAGTCGCCGGTCCACAGGCCGGTCAGGCGCGGCGGGAAGAGGCCGCCGGCGGACAGCAGGTGGTAGCGGCCGGCCGCGAAGAGGCGCTCCAGCAGGGCGGCCTCGCGCGGTCTCTTCAGCAACTCCGAGCCGGGCAGTTCCCGTTCGGCGGCATCGGCGGCGAGGTCCAGGGTGACTCGCTGGTAGGCGGTGCGGTGAAGGGCGACATGGCGTTCGAGAAGCTCGTCGTACGCCGTCGGCAGGTCGCGCAGGGCCCGGCCTTCCGCGGTCACGTCGAGTTCGCCGGTGTGCCGCCGGACCCGGGTGAGGAGAGTGACGGACCGGGCGCCCTCGACGTGCGCGCGAGGCGGGGCGAGGGTCGTCGTGCCGCCGGTGACGACGGCCAGGGTGACCCCGGTGAAGGCGAGGTCGCTGTCGGGGTAGCGGGCGCGCAGGCTCAGCAGGGCGCCCTCGGGGGTGATGACGGCTCCGTGGCCGACGGCCAGGTGGTCTGGGGCGCCGGGAAGGCGGTGGTCCAGGGAGATGTCGAGGGTCAGGCCGGGCGCCGTGATGTGCTGGACGATCACGTCGTCGGCGCGGGAGACGAAGACCCGGCTTCTCCAGCCGCCGCAGGTCGCCCGTACGACGCCCGTCGTGAAGTCGACGTCGCGGCGGTAGCCGTGGCAGCCGGCGACGGGGCGGGCCAGACGGACCTGGAAGGCGGGGTGGAAGGGCCGTACCCACTGCATCGGACGGCCGTCGGTGAAGCTCTCCGCGGCGGTGCGGTCGCCTGCCAGGAGGCGGTCTTGGAGCGCGGGGAGATCGGCGGCGAGCCGAGGGGGCCGGCGGTGCTCGCCGTCGCCGCCCGGCCGTACCAGGGTGTGATGCGTGACGACGACCCGCTCGGCGTCCGGTTCCCCGAACACAAGGGCCCCGTGATGGCCGTTGCCGCTCAGGAAGCCGTCCTCCCAGCGGGCGGCCGGGTGCGGCTCCCAGGTGCCGTGGACGGGCCCGTTGATCGCGGTCATGGCCGGAGCACCGCCACGCCGTAGCGGCCGAGGGTCACCCGGTCGGTGACGGTCTCCCCGGTCAGCAGGTCGTGGTGGGTGCCGGGCACCTCCACGGTCACCGGCTCCCGGCCGTGGTTGAGCACGAACAGCGCCTCGCCCCGGCGTACGGCCTCGACCTGCTCGGGGAGGCCGTCGAGCACCGGCCGGACGCCCGCGCCGGAGGCGATCCGGGCCAGCAGGTCGCGCAGCGCCTCCGGCTCCGGGAGCGTGGAGAGGTACCAGGCCCGGCCCTTGCGCAGGACGGCGGGCAGTCCGTCGAGTTCACCGCCTTGGTACGGCACGCTCTCCTCGGCGGTGCCGTCGGCCTCCAGCTCCTCGGACCACAGGGACGCCCGGAAGCCCTCGCAGGTGACGGTCTCCCCGGCGTCCAGCGGCCACCACTCGTGCAGGGTGCGGATGCCGAACAGCTCGCGCAGCCGGGCGTCCATGCCGCCGGGGCGGACCCGGTCGTCCTCGTCGGCGACGCCGGTCTGGAAGCCGCACACGAGGGTGCCGCCACCGCGGACGTAGCCGAGGAGGTTGTCGATCGCCGCGTCGGTGAGCGCGTACAGCTGCGGCACCACGACCACCGGGTACGGCGTCAGGTCGTGCTCGGGGTGGGCGAAGTCGGTGGTGAGGTGGGCCTGCCAGAGGGCTCGGTGCCAGGCGCGCAGGATGTCCGGGTAGTCCGCCTGGGTGGACAGCCGGCCGTCCTGGGCGCCGGCCCACCAGGAGTTCCAGTCGTGCAGGACAGCGATGTCGGCGGTGCCGTGCCGGCCCGAGACGTCCTGGGCGATCCGCGCGAGGTCCGCGCCGAGCTGCTTGACCTCCTGATAGGTCCGGCCCTCCTCCCCGGCATGGCTGACCATGCCGGAGTGGAACTTCTCCGCGCCCTGCCGGGACTGCCGCCACTGGAAGTAGCAGACGGCGTCGGCGCCCCGGGCCACGGCCTGGAGGGACCAGAGCCGGTTGAGGCCGCGTGGCTTGGGGTGGTTCACGCCCCGCCAGTTGACGGGCCCGGCCGCCTGTTCCATGAGCATCCACGGCCCGCGTGCCTGGGAGCGGGTCATGTCCTGGACGAGGGCGCCGCTCTGGGCGCCCAGCGGGTCGCGCGGGTCGGGGTAGATGTCGACGGAGACGACATCCTCCTCCTGCGACCAGCGCCAGGCGTCCTGGCCGACCCACAGCGGCATGAAGTTGCTGGTGACCGGCAGGTGCGGGGTGTGGCGGCGGACGATGTCGCGCTCGGCGAGGTAGCACTCCAGGAGCATGTCGGAGGTGAAGCGCCGGAAGTCCAGCACCTGGGTGGGGTTGCGCATGTAGTGGGGCAGGCGGGGCGGCAGGATGCCGTCCCAGGTGTCGTAGCCCTGGCTCCAGAAGGCGGTGCCCCAGGCCTCGTTGAGGGCGTCGGGGGTGCCGTACTTCTCGCGCAGCCAGCGGCGGAAGGCGGCCGCGGCCTGGTCGCCGTAGTCGAAGGTGCAGTACTCGTTGTTGATGTGCCACATGGTGAGGGCGGGGTGGCCGCCGTAGCGGGCGGCGAGGTCCTCGGTGATGGCGGCGGCGTAGCGCCGGTAGGTGGCGCTGGAGTGCGAGAAGTGCTGCCGGCCGCCCCACCACTCGGTGCGGCCGTCCTCGGTGACGGGCAGGGTGTCGGGGTGCAGCCGGCCCATCCAGGGCGGGGGCGAGGAGGTGGGAGTGGCCAGGACGACGCCGATACCGCTCTCGTGCATCAGGTCCATCAGCGTGTCCAGCCAGCCGAACTCCCGGGCACCGGGCTCCGGTTCCAGCGTCGACCAGGAGAAGACGCCGAGGGTGACCGAGTTGACTCCGGCCGCCTTCATCAGCCGGACGTCCTCGTGCCAGGTCTCCTCGGGCCACTGCTCGGGGTTGTAGTCCCCGCCGAAGAGCAGGCGGCCCCGTGCCGCGTCACCGAGGTCGGGCATCAGGCGAGCTCCCCGTACTGCACGCCGCGCCCGTTGGTGGCGACGTACACGCGGCCGTAGACGCGCGGGTCGCCGGTGACGGCCCGGCCGATCCAGCCCCACTGGTGTTGGTCGTCGTTGATCCGCACCCAGGTCTTCGCCTCGTCGTCCGAGCGGTACACGCCCATGATCGTCTCGGTGGAGCCCGCCATGTAGATCGCCGGGTAGGAGGCGCCCTCGGCGGCCTTGCCGAAGCCGAGGGTGTACGAGACGGTGCAGCTGCTGATCTTGGTGACGGTCCTGCCGCCGTCGGTGGAGCGGTACAGCCCGTTCTCCTTGAGGCTCAGCCACAGGTCGCCGGAGCGGCCCGGGGCCGCGGTCAGCCGGAACTCCGTGTCGCCCGAACTCAGACCGGTGGCCCGCGCGGTGAAGGTCAGGCCGCTGTCGGTGCTGGCGTGGAGCGTGCCGGTGGCGGTGTCGAAGGCATAGAAGCACGTCGGGTCCAGGGGGTCCGCGACCAGGACGGCGCCCTTCGGCAGGGAGCTGACCTCGGACCAGGTGGCGCCGTTGTCCGCCGAGCGGTGGGCCGCGGGGGAGGTGCCGAAGGACCACAGCACCACACTGCCGTCGGCGTTGGTGACGATCGGCCCCGGGGCGTCCTTGGCGGCGGCCGGCTGCGTCTCGAAGGGCTCCCAGGTCTGGCCGCCGTCGTCCGACCAGGCGCCGTTGGCGCTGCTGCTCCAGCCGGTCCGCACGACGTACGACGGCTTGGCCGCGGCCAGCGCGAGCCCGGTGGTCGTGCTGGACACGGGATTGGCGGCCATACCGCGCGACGGCGACGCCGTGAGCCGGTCGTGGTACAGCACGCCGATGTCCCCGTTGCCGCTGATCAGGTGTGCCTCCCCGGTCGGCGGGGAGAGCAGCTGGAGTGCGGCCGTCTCCTCCAGGCCCCGGATCTGCGGAGCCCAGTGCTTGAGGTCGCGGGTGCTGTACAGGGTGGCGCCGGTGCCGTAGACGACGTGCCCGGAGTCGAAGGGGTCGAGGCCGACGGCCTGGATCCACCAGCCGAACTTGGCCTCGTCGCCACCCCACTTGAGGTAGGGGGTCTCGGAGACGTCGAGGACGGCGTCGTCCTTCAGGGACTTCCAGGTGCGGCCGCCGTCGGTGGAGCGGAAGACGGTGTCGATCTCCGCCCAGCGGTTGTTGGTGGACACGACGAGGGTCCCGGGCCGACGGGCGTCGACGGCGACACCGCCGTAGCCGAAGGTGTCGGCGGACCCGTCTGTCGCGGTTCCGCCCGGCTTCACCGGGGTGACATCGGTCCACTTGCCGTCGACGGTGCGCAGTTTGTGCACGCTGCCGTCCGACTGCCCGTTGGGGCCGGGGGCGTTGGCGTACGTCACGTACAGCTCGCGCGTGTGGCGGTCGTACGCGGCGCGGATCGGCACCTTGGCGGCGGTGCCGCTGGGCTGCCCGGGGACGGGCTCCCAGGTCTTCCCGTCGGCTGTGCGGTACAGGTTGGGCTTGCCCGCCGTGCCGTCGGAGTCGCCCCAGCCCGCGTAGACGGTACGGTCCGCGGCGACGAGGAGGGTGACGCCCTGGCCGGTGGCGCTCGGGGAGGCCGGGAAGCTCACCGCGTTCCAGGTGGCGCCCCGGTCGGTGGACTTGAGCAGACCATCGTGCCGGGTGCCGAGCCACAGGGTGTCGGCGTTCCGCGGGTCGACCAGCAGGCGCTCACCACATCCACGCCCGTCCTCGTTGCCGCCCAGCTTCACGGTGAGGTCGGTGCGCTTCCAGGTGGCACCCCGGTCCTCGGACCGCAGCACGGCCCCGTTGCCGGCCCACGACTGCGTGTACGTGCCGAGGGCCAGGTAGACCCGGTCCGGGTGGGCCGGGTCTACGGCCATGGCCTCGACGCCGAGGAGGTTCCAGTCGTCCCAGCCGAGGTGGTCGGTCAGCGGGATCCAGCAGTCGGCCAGGTCGTCCCAGCGGTAGGCGCCCCCGATGTCGGTGCGGGCGTAGGCGAGGCCGCGCACCGACGGGTGGAACAGCACCCCGGTGACGAACCCGGTGCCGCCTATGACGACGTTGCGCCACCGGTAGCCGCTCTGGGCAACGGCCGCGGGAGTCGCGGCCCGCGCCTGCCCCGATACCGTCGGCAGGGAGGCGACCGCGGCGGCGGCAGCGGAACCGGCGAGAACGGAACGCCTGCTGAGGTGGAACGTGCTCATGACATACCTCGTCTTGACGAAGGGTGAAGTTGAGCAAGGGTCAGGGAGTCCGGGACCTGCGCGTCCAGCCGCGGCAGGGCCGCCGACGTCACACGACGGCGGCCCTGCCGCGGGACGCGGACCAAGGACTTCAGCCCTTGATGGCTCCGGTGAGCATGCCCTTCTTGAAGTGCCGCTGCACGAAGGGGGAGGCGACAGCGACGGGGATCAGCGCGAGGACCATGACGGCCATCTGCAGTCCCAGGGCGGAGAGTTGTCCGGTGTGGACTGCCTGCTGGAGGCCGGTCGGGGCCTGAGTGTTCTTCTGGACCAGCTGGATGAGCACGTTCTGCAGCGGCATCATCTGCTGGTCGGTGAGGTAGATGGAGGCGTTGAACCAGGCGCTCCAGTAGCCGACCGCGTAGAACAGGGAGATGACGGCCAGCACAGCCCGCGACAGCGGCATGATGATGGTCAGCAGGATGCGCAGGTCACTGGCGCCGTCGATGCGGGCGGATTCGGTGAGCTCGGGGGAGATCCCCATGAAGAAGGCCCGCAGGACGAGGATGTTGAAGACACTGACCGCGCTCGGCAGGACCAGCGACAGATAGCTGTCGGTGAGGCCCAGTGACTGCACCAGAAGGTACGTCGGAATGAGCCCGGCTCCGAAGAACATGGTCGCCATCATGGTCATCAGGAAGAACCGGTGCCCAAGACTGCCCGGCCGGGACAGCCCGTAGGCCGCGAACACCGACACCGTCATCGAGAACAGCGTGCCGAAGAGCGTCACACCGACCGAGACCATGATCGCGCGACTGACCTGGCCGCCGCTGAGCAGTTCGGTGTAGTTGATGAAGGTGATGCCCTCGGGGATCACGACGAGGCCGCCGACCCGGTCGATCACGGGTTTGGGAGAGAGGCTGGTGACGATCACGATCCACAGCGGACCGAGCACCCCCAGGCAGCAGAGCAGGAGGAAGCCGCTTTTGGCGGTAAGTCCGATCTTGCTCGGCGGCTCCTCCCACGAAGGGCGGGGGGGAGCCTTCAGGCTGCGGATGAGCTGCGTGTTGAGGCTCACTTCTTGTACACCCCCTGCTCGCCGAGCAGGTGCGCGACCTTGTTCGCACCCAGGACGAGACACACTCCGATGGCTCCCTTGACGAGGCCGACCGCGGCCGCATAGCTGAAGTCGCCGTTCTGGATACCCACGTTCCACACGTAGGTGTCGAGGACCTCGCTGGCCCCCGCACCGACCGCGTACCGCTGGAGCAGGAACTGCTCGAATCCCACGCTCAGCGCGTCGCCCACCCGCAGGACCAGCAGCAGCGCGATCACCGGGCGCAGCGCGGGCAGGGTGACATGCCACATGCGTCGCCAGCGCCCCGCGCCGTCCATGGCGGCGGCCTCGTACAGATCGGTGCTGACGGCGGACAGGGCCGCGAGGAAGACGATGATCCCCCAGCCGGCGTCCTTCCACACGGACTGTCCGATGACCAGGTACTTGAAGAGGTCCGCGTTGGTCATCAGGTCGAAGCCGGTCCACCCGTGCTTCTCCAGGGTCTGCGCGATGATGCCCGCGCCACCGAGGATCTGCTGGAAGACGGTGACCACGAGGACCCAGGAGAAGAAGTGCGGCAGATACATGATCGCCTGCGCCACGGCCCGCACCCGGGGCCGGATCACGCTGTTGATGACCAGCGCGAGGACGATGGGCACCGGGAAGAACAGCACCAGTTGGAGCACGAACAGGACGATGGTGTTCTTCGTGGCGCTCCAGAACAGCGGGTCGTCGAACATCCGCGAGAACTGCTCCACGCCCACCCAGGGACTGTGGAGGATCGCCGTCATGCCGTTGCTGGAGACGTACGGGTCGTATTCCTGGAACGCGACGACGTTGCCGAGCAGCGGGACGTAGTTGAAGATCAGGAGCAGGGTGATGACGGGCAAGGTCATCAGGATGAGCGCGCGGTCCCGGCGCAGCCGGACCCGCCAGGGGACCTTGCCCGCCTTACCGGCCTTACTCGCCTTGCTCGTCTTGTGTGGCGCCCGGTCCTTCGCCGCCGCGGTGGCGACCGCGGCCGTCGGCTCCTCGACGGCCGCGGGGGGACGGGTCCCGTCGGGACGGCTCCCGGCCGTGAGCGACATCAGTTGCCGCTGCCGTTCTTCTCGAGAAGCTTCTTGTACCAGTCACGCAGCTTGTCGCCACCGGAGGACTTCCAGGTGGAGATCGCCTGCTGCACATCGGACAGCTTCTTGTGGCCGCGCACGAAGTCCATCTCCATCTGCTCGAACTGGCTGGAGAGGGTCGCGTAGCGGGCCGGTTCGATGATGTTCATGCCGTAGGTGGATGTCTTCTTCATGAAGGCGCCCTGCCGCTGCTGCCACTCGACCTGCTTGCGGGCGATCTCGGGCAAGTCGGGGTGGGCCGTGTAGGGAGCCGGGGCCGCCAGCATCGGCCAGGCGTTGATCACCTCGGAGTTGCCCTTGTCGTTCTTGACCGGGACGCCGTTCTCGACCGTGTAGTGGGTGCCCTCGACGCCGTAGTCGACGAGCATCCGCTCCTTGGTGCCGTAGGGCGCTGCCGCGAAGTTGGCGGCGGCCAGCGCGTTCTCGATCGTCTCCTTCGAGGCGCCCTTGCGGATCATCGACCAGATGCTGGCCGGCTGGCCGGCGTACAGCGTCGGGTTGCCGCCGTCGGCGCCGAAGTAGTCCATGCCCTCGATCACGAAGTCCGGGTTGGACTTGGCCTGTTCGGCGGTCCTGCCGTACCAGTCGGACGCGTTCTGGTTGTAGACCAGGATCTGCCCGGCGGTGAACCGCTGGCCGGCGTCGCCCGTGTTTGCCTTGTCGTCGGGATGAACCACGCCGGCGTCGAACAGCTTGCGGACCCACTCCAGGTGTTCGAGGTACTCGGGGTGCTCGATGCGGTACGTCAGCTTGCCGTCGTCCCCGATGTTCCAGCCGAGCGACCCGGCGGGCAGGACACCAAAGAAGCCTGCCGCCGACCACCTCATGTCACCACAGGCCCACACCTTGGCCTTGGAGCTGGTGGCCTCCTTGGCCCAGCTGAGGAACTCGTCGGCCGACTTGGGGACGGTGTAGCCCTTCTTGTCGAAGATGTCCTTGCGGTAGTAGGGCACGATGCCGGGCACGGGGGCGGCGGGCATCGGGATGCCGCGCAGCGCGCCGCCGAAGATGGACATGCGCCAGGAGTCGGACGGGATCGCGGCCAGGTTCGGGTACTTCTTGACCTTGTCGCCCGCCAGATACGGGCCGAGGTCCATGAACTTCGCGGTCACCGCGCTCGAGAGCTTGCCGACCAGCTCCCAGCTGGGCACGACCACCATGTCGGGTATGGAGCTGGAGGCGAGGACGGCGCCGAGCTTCTCGCCGTAGGTGATGCCGTCCTGGTTCTGCCAGGTGATCTTGGTGCCCGCCGCGGCGTCGAGCGCCGTGTAGTAGGCGCACCCGGGCTTCGGCGGGGTGCCCCAGAACGGGGACATGATCTTGAAGGGGGCGCCGGTGCCGAGCTTGTCCGGAACCGAGGTGGCGAGGTCCGCGAGGTCGATCTTGCCGGTGTAGCCGGCCGACGAACCGTTCTTCGACGGAAGGTCCGGCTTGGCGATCGTGCTGGCGACGTACGCCGGGAGCAGCTTGTCCGCTGCCTTGCCCGACGTGGCACCCTCTCGCGATCCGCTGTCCGAACCGCCGCAGGCGGTGAGCAGCGGCATCCCGCCGGCCACCGCTGCGGTGGCGACCGCCGTGGAAGCGAGGAAGCTTCTCCGGCTGGGTCCTGAGGAGATGGAGGCGGCATTCGGCGTCATTGCGTCAACCCTTCATGGCGCACCCGGACACTCGGCGGTGGGCCGTCGGCTGTAGTGTCCTTGGTGGAGTTGGCTGAGCTGAAGCAGTCCTCCGACCACTACCGAGGGGCACCCAACCCACAAGTGGGCGGCCTCGCAGTCGAAGCGCTTCGATGTTGCTGCGAGGTTAAGTGAAGGTGTGGGGGCGCACAAGGGTCGATTCCAGGATTCCTCCGAGCTGTGGAGGACTGGCCGCACTCATATCTCACCTGAATAACGGTCAGGAGTCGAAGATATTGCGCCGGGGTGTCTTGACACCCACCCCCGGGTCGATTGAGCATCGAAGCGCTTCGAAAGCGTTTCCACCGCTCCACCGCAAGGGGACCCCCAAGTGACCGCACACACGCCGCCAGTTCCGCCTTTCCGCGATCGGCAACTGCCGTTCGCGAAGCGCGCCGAGGACCTTCTCTCGCGGCTCACCCTCGACGAGAAGATCGGATTCCTGCACCAGTGCGCGCCCGCCGTGGAGCGGCTCGGCGTCGACGCGTTCCGCACCGGCCAGGAGGCCCTGCACGGCGTGGCCTGGATGGGTCCGGCCACCGTCTTCCCGCAGGCGGTGGGCCTGGGTGCGACCTGGAACACGGATCTCGTACGACGGGTCGGCGAGGCGGTGTCCAAGGAGGTCCGGGCGATGCGCGCCCGCGACGACCGCGTGGGCCTGAACGTCTGGGCGCCGACCGTGAACCTGCTGCGCCACCCTCTGTGGGGCCGCAACGAGGAGGGCTACTCGGAGGACCCGAAGCTCACCTCGGCCATCGCCACCGCCTACACCCGCGGCCTGCGCGGTGAGCACCCGACGTACTGGCGCACCGCGCCCGTCCTCAAGCACTGGCTGGCCCACAACAACGAGACGGGACGCGACGTCACGTCCTCCTCGGTCCGCCCGCGCGTCCTGCACGAATACGACCTGCGCGCCTTCCGCGAGGCGGTCGAGGCGGGCGCCGTGGCCGGTGTGATGCCGGCGTACAACCTGGTCAACGGCCGCCCGAACCATGTCTCGCCCTATCTGCGCGAGCATCTGCGCACCTGGACCGACGAGGACCTGCTGGTCTGCTCGGACGCGGGCGCGCCCTCCAACCTGGTCGACTCCGAGCACTACTTCGACACCCACGAGGAGGCGACGGCCGCCGCGCTGCGGGCCGGCGTCGACAGCTTCACCGACCACGGCACCGACAGCTCGAAGATCACCGCACGGGTACGCGGCGCTCTCGACAAGGGCCTGCTGACCAAGTCGGACATCGACGCGGCGGTCCGCCGCCAGCTCTCGGTCCGCTTCCGCCTCGGCGAGTTCGACCCGGAGTACGACCCGCACGCGCACACCACGGATTTCGACACCCCGGCCCACCGCGCCCTCGCCCAGGAGGCCGCCGAGCAGGCGGTCGTGCTGCTCAAGAACGACGGCGGCCTGCTGCCGCTCGCCCCGGACACCCGGCTCGCCGTGGTCGGCCCGCTCGCCGACGAGTGCAAACTCGACTGGTACAGCGGCACACTCATCCACCGCTCCACCCCGCTCGCGGGCCTGCGCGAGCGGTTCGGCGCGGAGCGTGTGCGGTTCGCGGAGGGCGTGGACCGGATTCTGCTGAAGACCTCAGCCGGCACCTTCCTGCATGTGCCCGAGGCGGACGCCGACGACGAGGTCCGCGGCGCCGAAGGCGCCCTCGACCCGGCCCTGCTCGCGGGCCGGACGGACCTGCCCCCGCTCACCACCGACGCGACCGGCACCGAGCTCTCCCTCATCGACTGGGGCGAGGGCGTGCTGACCCTGCGCGCCCCCGACGGCCGCTATCTCTCCGTCGCCGAGGACGGTCATGTCCGAGCCTCCGCCGACCAGCCCGGAGGCTGGATCGTCCAGGAGACGTTCCGCCTGGAACCGCACGACAACGGGCACCTTCTCCGGCACCTCGGTACGGGTCACCCCGTCTCCGTCGCCGCCGACGGCGTCAAGGCTGCCGACGGGACCGGGGAGATCTTCGAGGTCGTCGTCGTCGAAAGCGGCGAGGACGCGGTGAGCCGAGTCGCTTCACAGGCGGACGTGGTCCTGGTGGTCGCGGGTAACGATCCGCACATCAACGGACGCGAGACCGAGGACCGCAACACCCTGGCCCTCCCCGGCCACCAGGAGCGCCTCCTGCGCGCGGCCCGCGGGGCCAACCCGAACACGGTGCTGGCACTGGCGTCGGCGTACCCGTACGCGGTCGATCACGCGGAGGTGCCGGCGCTGCTGTGGACGGCCCACGGCGGCCAGGCGGCCGGCAGCGCCCTGGCCCGGATCCTGGCCGGCGACGTCTCCCCCGCCGGCCGCCTCCCGCAGACCTGGTACGCCGACGACGCCGACCTGCCCGACCTCCTCGACTACGACGTGATCGGCGGCCGCCAGACCTACCTCTACTTCGAGGGCACGCCTCTCTTCCCGTTCGGCCACGGCCTGTCGTACGCGTCCTTCTCCTACGAAGGCCTCACGACTCGCGTCGAGGACGGGACACTGCACGTGTCCTTCACGGTCTCCAACACCGGTGACGTCACCGCGGACGAGGTCGCCCAGCTCTATACCCGGGCCATGGAGCCGTCGGTGCCGCGGCCCCGCAGGGAACTGGCAGCGCACCAGCGCGTGACGCTCGCGCCAGGCGAGGTCACGGAGATCGCCTTCCGGGTGCCGATGTCGGCGTTCGCGTTCTGGGACGTGGCGCAGGGACGTCAGCGGGTGGCGCCGGGCCTCCACGAGATCCTCGTCGGAGCGTCCAGCGAGGACATCCGCCTGATCCAGACCATCGACCTCGACGGCGAGCCGTCCGCCCCCCGGCCGGTGATGGTGGGCGGCCTGGAGGCGGTGGACTTCGACGACCAGAGCGCCACGGAGATCGTGGACCGCGCGAAGACGTCCGGTGACTCCGTCGCCCCTGTGGCCGGCCGGGGCGGCGAGTTGGTGTTCCGTGACTGTGACTTCGGCAACGGGGCTGCCGGAATCACGGTGGAGGCCGCGGGTGAGGGCACGGTCGAACTCTCGCTGGATGACGGTCCGGTCCTGGCAGTGCTCACGCTGTCCCCAGGTACGGCCGGGCCCTACGACTACACCACGGTGAGCGCCCCCGTCGTCGTGGCGGCCGGTGTGCACGACGTCCGCCTCGGACTGCGTGGCCCGGTGCGGCTCGCGCGCGTCACCTTCTCCGTCTGAGGTCCGCATCGACCCCATGTGCACGGTGTAGGCGCCAGGCCGTGACCAGCGATTCGGCCTGGCCCACATCGATTACGACACCCTGAACCACACCCCCAAGGACAGCTACCACTGGTACCGGGGCCTGATCACCGCGCACCACGCGCGGACGGAGGAACGTGCCCGATGAAGTTCACGGACGGCTACTGGCTGATGCGTCCGGGCCGCACCGCCCGCTATGCCACCGAGGTCGCCGACATCCACGCCGATGACCACCGGATGACGCTGTACGCACCCGTGAAACACGTGAGCCGACGAGGGCAGACCCTCAACAGCCCGCTGCTGACGGTGGAGTGCTGGTCCCCGGCCGAGGGGATCATCGGCGTGCGGACCACCCACCATGCCGGATCGGTGCGCTGGGGACCGGAGTTCGCGTTGCCCGGCGCCGGTGCGGACGCCGGCAAGGTACGCCGGGACGGAGCGGTGCTGGAGCTGTCCTCCGGCGAACTGACGCTGCGGGTGGACACGGAACAGCCGTGGCTGCTGGAGTTCATCGCCGACGGACGGGTGCTGACCTCCGCTGGCGAGCGCGGCACCGGTTTCGTCACCGACGCCGAGGGCCGCCACTACATGCTCGGCCAGCTCTCCTTGGACGTCGGAGAGCTGGTCTACGGCCTGGGGGAGCGTTTCACCCCGTTCGTCAAGAACGGGCAGACCGTCGACATCTGGCAAGCCGACGGCGGCACCAGCAGCGAACAGGCCTACAAGAACATCCCGTTCCACCTGACCAACCGTGGATACGGCGTCTTCGTGAACCACCCCGGCAAGGTCAGCTACGAGGTCGGCTCCGAATCGGTCGGCCAGGTCCAGTTCAGCGTCGAGGACCAGTCGCTGGAGTACTTCGTCGTCCACGGCCCGACCCCGAAGCAGATCCTGGAACGCTACACCGCGCTCACCGGCCGCCCGGCCCTGCCGCCCGCCTGGGCACTGGGCCTGTGGCTGACCACGTCCTTCACCACCGACTACGACGAGGCCACGGTGGGCCGCTTCATCGACGGCATGGCCGAGCGCGGCATCCCGCTGAGCGTCTTCCACTTCGACTGCTTCTGGATGCGCGCCTACCAGTGGTGCGACTTCGTATGGGACCCGGAGACCTTCCCCGACCCGGCCGGCATGCTGAACAGGCTCAAGCAGCAGGGACTGCGGATCTCCGCCTGGATCAACCCGTACATCGCACAGAAGTCGGCGATGTTCGAAGAGGGCATGCGCGAGGGCTACCTGGTGCGGCGCCCGGACGGCAGCGTGTGGCAGTGGGACCTGTGGCAGCCCGGCATGGCCCTGGTGGACTTCACCAACCCGGCTGCCCGCGACTGGTACACCGGCAAACTGAAGACGCTGCTCGACCAGGGCGTGGACTGCTTCAAGACCGACTTCGGCGAGCGCATCCCCACCGACGTCCTCTGGCACGACGGCTCCGACCCCGAGCGGATGCACAACTACTACACCCACCTCTTCAACCAGGCCGTCTTCGACCTGCTGCGCGCCGAGCGAGGCGAGGGCGAGGCGCTGCTCTTCGCCCGGTCCGCCACCGCCGGCGGCCAGCAGTACCCGGTCCACTGGGGCGGCGACTGCGAGTCCCACTTCAACGCCATGGCCGAGTCGCTGCGCGGCGGACTCTCCCTCGGCCTGTCCGGCTTCGGTTTCTGGAGCCATGACATCGGCGGCTTCGAGGGCACCCCGACCCCGGCCACCTTCAAGCGCTGGGTGCAGTTCGGGCTGCTCTCCTCGCACAGCCGCCTGCACGGCAGCAAGTCGTACCGCGTGCCGTGGGACTACGGCGAGGAGGCCGTCGACGTCACCCGCGAGTTCACCCTGCTCAAGCACCGCCTCGCCCCGTACCTCCAGCGCGCCGCGCAGCACGCGCACACCACCGGTGTCCCGGTGATGCGCGCCATGGTGCTGGAGTTCCCCGACGACCCGGCCGCCGCCACCCTCGACCGGCAGTACATGCTCGGCGACGACCTGCTCGTCGCCCCGGTCTTCACCGACGACGGCACAGTCGAGTACTACGTGCCGGAAGGCACCTGGACCAATGTGCTGACGGGCGCTCAGGTCACCGGTCCGCGCTGGACCCGTGAGCAGCACGGCTTCCACACCCTGCCGCTGCTGGCCCGCCCGGACTCGGTCATCGCGCTGGCCGCCGACGATCAGCACCCGGTCTCCGCCTGGGCGGACGGCGTCGAACTGCGCGTGCACGCCTTCGCCGACGGCGCCGAGCACACCGTGGTGATCCCCAACACCGACGGCCCCGGTGAGACGGCCCGCTTCCACCTGCGCCGCCGGGGCGGCCACCTGCACGTGACCACCGACAGCCCGCACCCGTGGCGGCTGCGGATCGGCGGCCCGAACGCAACCGTGCACACCCAGCCCGCCGGCACCTCGGAGGCCGACCTGCCGTACCCGGCCTGAACCCGACAGCCAGGGCGGAGTCCCCAGCGCGCCACGAGCACCGGCCCCACCAGGGCTCGCACGCGCACCCAGCTCCCCCCGATGCCCAGAGTCAGCCTGCCGCAACGGACCCCAACGCACGCTCACCGACTGCTGCGAACCCGGATCCTCGGCGGCCTCATCAGCGAGTACCGATACGCCGCGTGACGTGCAGCGACGACTTTTCGAGCGGCACAGGCTGGTCTCCGGGTAGTTGCCGGGTTTCACTGTCCGCGCTCGGCTGTATCGGCACCCGGACGACCATCGACCCCAAAACGACACCACTTCAGCGCCTGAGAATGCTCTCATTTTGAGTGCCGCTGCGCCCGGCGAGAGGAGCTTTCGATGTCGCGCACCATGATCGATCTCGACGATGAGATGGTGGAACACGCCATGCGCCTGTACGGCGTGAAGACGAAGGCGAAGGCTGTGCGCATGGCCATGGAGGAGGCCGTCAAGCGTCGCCTGCGGCAGGAGGGTATCGACGCGATCAAGTCCGGTGACCTGGACCTGACCTACGACAGCCGGACGGAGCCCGACAGCAGGAACATGGCGTGAGTGAGCGCTTCCTGATCGACAACTCCGCTCTCCAGCGATGGCGCAAGCCGAAGGTGGCGGAGGTTCTCGACCCGCTCCACGAGGATGGCGTACTGGCTGTGTGCGGAGCGGTCGAGATGGAAGTGATGTACTCCGCACGCAACGAGAACGACGCGAAGCGCCTGCATTACCGCCTTCCGGGGCGGCTCTATGTCTTCTTCGTCATGGAGATCGCCACCCGGCGCGTCCACGTCCTGGGCGGCACCGCACGTCCCACCGGCGCATCGGTGGCTTCCGGTTCCCCATCCGTGACCGGGACAGCAAGTTCATCGCCGCGTTCGACGCCGTCTTCGCCGGCAACGGCACAGCCGTCAACCTGACTCCGCCGCACAGCCCGCGCAGAATGCACCGACCGAATCCTCATCACCGGCGAACGCCACCTGCGCACGGTCCCCAGCTCAGCAGCCTGATCCGAATTGCGGGAAGTAGGGGCCGGTCCGGAGAACGTCCTCCGGACCGGCGTGTGCGGGTCTCAGCCGACGGCGGCCACGGGGTCACGGTCCGTTCCGGTCTCTGCCGCCGAATCCGCCTCCACGGGCTTCGTGCCGGGTGCGGAGCCGGCCTGCGGCTCGGGGGTGTCGTCGGCCCCGGGAGCAGCGCAGTACGGGATCTCGCCACGGAGGACGGCTTTGGCGCGTTCCTCGTCGAGCTGTCCCTCCCATTTGGCCACCGCCAGGGTGGCGACGCCGTTGCCGACCACACTGGTCAGGGCGCGTGCCTCGGACATGAAGCGGTCGATGCCGAAGATGAGCGCCAGGGCGGCGACGGGGACGTGGGGGACGGCGCTGAGGGTGGCGGCCAGGGCGATGAAGCCGGAGCCGGTGACTCCGGCGGCGCCCTTGGAGGTGAGCAGCATGACGGCGAGCATCGACAGCTGCTGGGTGAGGCTGAGGTCGATGCCGAGGGCTTGGGCGAGGAAGACCGAGCCCATGGTCAGGTAGATCGCGGTGCCGTCGAGGTTGAAGGAGTACCCGGCGGGCAGCGTGATGCCGACCACCGGCTTGGAGGCGCCGGCGTGCTGCAGCTTGGCCATCATGCGCGGCAGCACCGGCTCGCTCGACGAGGTGCCCAGGACGATCAGCAGCTCTTCCTTCATGTAGCGGAGGAAGGGCAGCAGACGCAGACCGTTGATGCGCATGACGGCACCGAGGACGACCAGGACGAAGAACAGCGCGGTGAGCCAGAACGAGCCGACCAGCAGGAAGAGGTGGCGCAGGGTGTCCAGACCGTAGTTGCCGATGGTGAAGGCCATGGAGCCGAAGGCGCCGATCGGGGCCAGCCGCATGATCCAGCGGATGAGCGTGAACAGGATCCGGGACAGTTTCTCGATGCCCTGGGTGATCCCCGCCCCCGCGTCGCCGCTGGCGTTGAGGCCGAAGCCGAACAGCACCGAGACCAGCAGCACCGGCAGGATCTCGTGGCCCGTCAGCGCGCTGAGCAGGGTGTCCGGGATCATCGCGAGGACGAACGCGGAGAAGCTCTCGTGGCTCTCGGTCGCCTCCGGTGGCAGTCCCTTGGTGGAGAGGGTGGAGGGGTCGACGTGCAGTCCGCTGCCGGGCTGGACGACGTTGACGACGATCAGGCCGATCACCATGGCGACGGTGGTCAGCACCTCGAAGTAGATGAGTGCCTTGAGGCTGACCCGGCCGACGGCGCGCGCGTTGCCCATGGAGGCGATGCCGTGGACGACGGTGCAGAAGATGACCGGCGCGATCATCATGCGGACCAGGGCGATGAAGCCGTCGCCCAGGGGTTTGAGCTCAGCTCCGAAGGACGGCCACAGCCAGCCGACGGCGGCCCCCGCGAGGACGCCGATCAGACACTGGACGTAGAGCAGGGACAGGGGCCGGCGGATGCGGCGGCGCGGCGGCGCGGCGGCGGTACCCGGGGCAGCGTCGTTGCGGCTCATGCGGGGCGTCCTTCCAGGACGGGAACGAGAAGTTCGGCTCGGGCGATGCGGCGGGCGGCTCGGTGCAGCAGCACCGTGGGGGACGTGCCGTCCGAAGCGGGGACGGCTCGGGCGGTGATGACACCTGCCGGGGTGCCCAGGCGCAGCGTGCCGTCGGCGGTCTGCCGGGCGACGCGGTGGGCGAGGGTGCCGGGGGTGGCGGCTGCGGTGGTCAGGGCGACGGCCGAGGTGAGACCGATCGCCGGGTGGGGTGCGTGCATGGAGACCATGCGCACGGCCAGGTCGTACTCGTCCTGTGCGACCAGGGTGCCATCGGTGGTGCGGTACGCGACAGGTCGTGCGACGACGCCGACTTTCGGCACCGCGTGGCTGACAGGGTCGCTCTCCTTGGCCAGACCCATGGCAAGGGCGGCCTGACGGCGCAGCGCCGTGAGCGCGGGCACCGCCGCGGCGAACTCGACGAGGGACTCGGTGCCGTCGAGGCCGAACGCCTTGGCCTCGAACAACGCGGCCGGGGCGCCGGCGTCGACGAGTGACGCCTCGACGGGACCGTTGGGCCCGGTCAGGGTGTCCAGGGCGCGGCCGGTCGGCAGGGCCCGGCCGGTGGTCGTGCCGGCGGGGTCCTCGAAACCGAGCAGGACCGGCACACCGAGTGCGGCGGTGCCCGGCACCGCGGCCCCACCCTCGTCGGGGGCCGTGCCGCCCGGGGTGGGGATGGTGCCGGTGAGGCGGGCCCCGGTGTTGACGTTGAGCATCCGAACCGTGGTGGAGTCCGAGGTGATCGGCACCAGGCCGTTGTGGACGGCGTACAGGGCGACGGCGGTGGCGCAGTTGCCGCAGTTACTGGTCCACTCCACTCGCTCGACACCGATGCCGACCTGCGCGAAGGCGTACTCGACATCGACGCCCGACGCGGAGGACGTCTGGACGATCGCGGCCTTGGAGGTGGTGGAGGAGGCACCGCCGACACCGTCGATCTGGCGGGGGTCGGCGGCGTTGTAGGCGGCGAGCAGCAGGGCGTCGGCGTCCAGGCCGGTCGCCACCACGTCGTGGTGGTCGAAGATCCAGCACTTGCTGGTTCCTCCGCGGATCATCTCGCCCTGCAGACGCAACACAACAGACTCCTCGTGGAAACCCCGACGGCACTTCCGTGCGTGGTGTGATCCACAGTGGGCGCGGAGAGAGTGAAGTACAATCTCGGAAATCTGCATGGGGATTAAGCTGAAGTTAATGCTGGAGGTGGTGCGGTGCTCGACGTCCGGCGCATCCTGCTCTTCACCGAGGTCGCCCGACGGGGCTCGGTCACCGCCACCGCGCGGGCCCTCAACTACACACCGTCAGCGGTGTCCCAGCAGGTCAGCCGCTTGGAGGCGGAGGCCGGGCAGCCCCTGCTCGAGCGCCATGCGCGGGGTGTCACACTCACCGACGCGGGACGCGCTCTAGCCGAGCGCGGGCAGCGGATCGAGCGCGAGTTGACGGCCGCGGAGAACGAGCTCGCCGACTTCGCGGGACTGCGCGCGGGCACCCTCCGCATCGGAACCTTCCCCACCGTCGGCGCTTCCCTCCTCCCCCGGGCCGTGATCGCCTTCCGGGAAGCACACCCCGACGTACGACTGACGGTGCGCAGCGCCCGCATCGCCGGCCTGTGGGCGATGCTGGAGAACCGGGAAATCGAGATGTCCCTGATGTGGGACTACGACTGGAACCGCATCGACCGCGAGGACATCGTCGTCACCTCACTCGTCGACGACCCCCCGGCCCTCCTCGTCAGCAAGGACCACCCCCTCGCCGACCGCCCCTCGGCCGCCCTCGCCCATTTCGCGAACGACCCCTGGATCACCCGCGCCGAGAACCACCCGGTGGCCGAGGCCCTCGCCCGCAGCTGCCACGCGGCCGGATTCGAGCCACAGATCGCCTACGAGGCCCACGACTACCAGGAGGCCCAGGCCATGGTCGCCGCCGGCATCGGCGTCGCCCTCGCCCCCACCTTGGCCCTGGAAGGCATCCGAGGTGGCGTCAGCGTCCTGCCACTGCAACCCCCCGCCCCCGTGCGCCGCATCCTCCTCGTCCGCATGAGCGACCACGCCCTCACCCCCGCCGCACAAGCCTTCGCGGGATTCCTGCGCGACAGCGCCGCGGCCGACGCGGCGTCATGACATAGGCAGAGTCGACACCAATCCAACATCCGTAGATGTGGACCTGTGTGACTCCGTCGCTCGATTCCCCGACGGCGTGTGCACGTCTTCGCTGAGCGCAGAGGGTGATCGACTTTGAGTCGGCGAAGTGCGTGCGGCGTGTGGTGCCTTCGTGTTTCGCGCTTTTCATGATCGGGTCGTGTGCGAACTGGCGCACGAGTGCGGCACTCGTCGTGGTGAGGGAGCGGGCAATCCGGACTCGAGGGCGGGGTCGGTGCCCCTTGACGCCGCCGCCTGCGGAGATCTTCTGCCAGACGGTTCGCGGAACGCGGGCGGCCAGGGCGTCGGCACGGAAACGGCCGGGCCCGGTCGGGATGCGATGGCGGCACGAGACGGCCGGCGCGTACCCGACCTGCCGTCGCTCCAGCGCGGCGCGCAGGTGCGGATCGCCCCCGTAGACCTCGTCCCGGTCACCAGCGGGCGGGTATCCCCACATCCAGAGCCCGGGCGACCATCGCCGCGGCCAGTTGCGGCTTGGTGGCGAAGCCGGTTCCCTTCGGCACCGCCGCCGCCCGGCACCGGGCCGCGTCCTGGGCCCAGGAACACGGCAGCGGCAGATACAGCTCCGGGCGATCAGCGCGTGCGCGGAGCGGGTCGTGTAGGCGAGATAGACAGCGACCTGCAATGCTCGATCCAGCGAGCGGTGCCGGTGTACTGACGCTGCACACCCACCGTGGCTTTGCCCTTCTTCGGATCCCCGGTCTCGTCCACGACCAGCACCGCGTCCGACTCGGCCAAGTGCTCCACCACGGCCGGGCCTCGCCGGCCCGCTCGGCCAGCGTCCAGCAGTTCTTGCTCGTCACCGTCACCGCGGAGAACGAGGCGGACATCCTGGTGCATGACGCGGCCGCCGCGTCCCCCACCACCGCCTTCGCGCTCTCCCGTCTCGCCGACCCGGCCACCCTCCACCACACCCCGATCGGCGTCTTCCGCAGCGTCGAGCGCCCGGTCTACGACACACTCCTGGCCGACCAGCGCGACACCGCCGTCCACCAGCACGGCAAGGGCGACCTGCCCGCGCTGCTCACCGGCAACGACACCTGGACCGTCACCGGGCAACCCGGCCGGGCGGAACGCCGGACAAGCGCCGGCAGGCGACGCGCTCGGCAGGTGTCACCGGGTGACCGGCATCACCCTGCGCTTGCCGAGAATGTCATCCGCCCCGGTCAATGGCCTGCACCGGGCCTCACGGTCGTTGGCCTCGGTCGCTCGAGTCGGTCGTCTCGCGTAGCCGGTGGTCCACGCGCCATGATGATCAATCGTGCTGCTGCGACTGGCTTACGTGAGTGTGACGGACGCGTTCGCGGTGTCGCGTCTGCGCTGGGCGGCCGGGCCAAGGATGCGGAAATCTTGGCTCTGCGCCATCAGCCAGATGCCGAGAATGAACTCGATCACGGAAAGGTGGGTGCAGACCTGCAGACACGAGCTCCTGGACCGGACCTTGACCTTGATCCGAAGCGCGAAAAGAGGGCCCTCACAGGTATTGACCTGTGAGAACCCTCTGCACCGTCGGGACGACAGGATTTGATCCTGCGACCCCAGGCGCCGTGCAGGCCGCCACCCTGGGCGGCGCGTCGAGGTGATCGAACACGGCAGTCGCCGGACCCGCGTCACCACACATCCGACCGCAACCTGGGTAGCGCAAACGGTGAAGAACCTGGTGACCTCGAAGACCTCGGCTGCCGGGCACGATTCATGATCCGAGACACCTCCTCCATGCCCTGCGCGAGTTCGAGCAGTTTCGCGTCTCGGTCATGCGGGCCTTCGAATCACGCGTCGTACTTGATGTCGCCGTAGAGTTCGACCTCGGAGAGGTCGCCGTACCAGCTTGTGGGGTTGTGGATCCGCAGGTACCGGTAGTGGTCTCCGCCCGAGATGGACTGGTCGCTCCATGCGTTTGCGACGGCCCCGGTGAGCGGCTTGGTGAGGTCGGTCCAGGTCTGGGCGTCGTTCGACCCCTGCACGACAATGCCGTTGGCCCGCTGCGGGTGGCTGGCCCGAGGCAGGAGCAGAACCTCCTCGGGCCGTACGGTGGCGTGCGCGCCGAAGTCGATGACGTAGTACGCGCCTGTTCCGCTGTTCAGGTCGCCGTACGTGGCGGCGTCGCGGTCGAAGAGCAGGTAGCCGACCTCGTCGGCGCCCTTTCCGTTGCCCGGCCACTGTTTGTCGGAGGCGGTGACGGTGGCCAGCTTGGCCACATCGATGAAGTGCGCGGGATCGCCCGCGATATAGAGCTTCGATCCGTCTGTGGTGCCGTAGACGGTCTGCCCGGCCTTGCCGTCGGCGTCGAGGTAGTCGACCGCGACCTGGATGTCACCTGATGACACGTTGTCGAGTTTGACCGCTGCGGTCCAGTTGACGCCGTCCGCCGAGTTCGCCTTCGCCGTCACACCTTGGACAGTGACGGTGACCTGTTGGATCGGCTTCTTCGCGGTGACCGAGACGTCGACGGTGTCGCCCGTCATGATCTTGCCCGCAATGGCCTGGGATGAGGCGATCGAGGTGGCCTTGACCAGGTTGCCGATCTCGTGCCGTTCGCCATAGATGTGGAACTCCGTCATCTCGAACACGTTGCGGACGATGCCGTAGAGCACGTCGGGCAGCTGTTTGAGCATCTGGACCTTGAAGAAGCGGAATTGCGCGTCGCGCAGAGCCGGGTCGACGTCAAGCGTGTTGAAGTCCTGGGTGAACTTGGTCACGCCCGGGGTCAGCCGGGTCCAGTCCTTGCCGTCGTTGGAGCCGTAGACGGCGGAGTTCGCGAGCCGGTCGGCGAAGATGTTGCTCTGGAATCCGAAGCGGGTCGCCGAGACCCGGAAGTCGGGCCCGAAGTCGAAGGTGTGGGAGAGGTTGACCGCCTGGGGGTACGAGGTCCCCGACTGGTTGTCACCGTCGACGAGATTGCCGATGTTGGCCCCGGCCGTGGAGGTGGCCACGAGCGAGGGGTAGTCGAGGCTGCCGTCCACGGCCGTGTGCGGGGAGACGAGGGTGAGACCGTCGACCGCCGTCACGAGGTGGGCCAGCGCCTCGAGGTACTTGTCGTCCGTTCCCTTCGTGCGCAAGGCCTCGGCAGCGGTAAGCGCCTGGTCGTAGGCGGTCTGGGTCTCGGAGACGTACTCGGCGTCGGCGTCGTGGCCTTGCTGGGCGAGCCCGAGCGCGTCGGAGCGGTTGCGGGCGGCGGCGAGTACGACGTGGTGGCTCGCCACCGCGGTGCCGTCGGAGACTGTCACGCTGATGGTGGTGGAGCCGGCCTCGGCGGGCTTCCAGGTCAGTTGGCCGGTGGAGGCGTCGAGGGTCGCCCCGGTGGGCAGTCCCTTGGCCGTGTAGGCGAGATTGCCGGTGCCCTTGTAGTGCGCGGAGAGGTCGGCGGTGGCGGTCGCGCCCTTCCAGTCGACGATGCGCGCGGTGGAGGTGTCGTCGAAGGCCGGGGGTGTCAGTTCGTCGGCGGCGTTGGTGTTGATGTGATCGATGTCGATGGTCCCGTTGCCGGTGGCCTTGATGAACAGGATGTCGCCGATGGACTGGGGGTACATGACGTACCGCCATTTGCCGCCGGTGTCCGGCACGAGGATCGTGCGGTCGTCGTGGCGGTCGAGGCGCAGCCGGACCTCGCCGTCAGTGCGGACCCGGAAGGCGAGGAGCTGCTTTTTACTCGAGCCGCTGAGGTAGGCGATCTCGGAGCCGTGGCCCGCGGCCGACATCCGCACGTAGCCGGTGTCGCCGTCGGTTCTGTGCTCGACGTCGCCGGACAGGCTGGTGTACTTCTTCTCGACCTCGAGGACGGTCGGGCTGTCAGGCAGCGGCGGGACGGTTTGCCCGGCCGCCGAGGCGGGCGCGAAGAGCCAGGAGTCGCCGCCGCCGTCCACGTTGTCCCATGCGTTGCTGAGGCTGCCGCCGTAGTAGAAGAGGGGGCCGTTGCGCTTGGCGTACGCCTCGGCGAAGTACGGCGCCAGTTTCTTGACGTCCTCGCCGCGGGTGAACGCGTAGTAGTAGTAGATGTCCCAGAAGCTCGCGGTGTTGTAGCGCCCGCGGTAGGCGTACGAGATGTGGTTGTAGGTGTCGCGGATGGTGCCGTCAGGCGAAATGGCGTAGGCCATCGGAGTCCACGGGGTGTCATGGCCGAGCATGTATCGCCAGAAGTAGTTGGCCGCGGCGAGGATCCGGTTGTCGAGGAACTCGTAGGGACCGACTGCGTTCGCGGCCTTGGAGATGGTGCCGTCGACGGGGTCGACCTTCGTCTGCTGCGCCAGGAGCATGCGGGAGATGATCGCCGCGTTGGTGAGGTCGCCGCCGCCGTGGGCCTGGTCGCGTCCCATCTCGGTGTGCTGGACGTGCGGGTTCTTGATCGGCTTGCCGGTGGCGTCGTTGGTGTCGACCCATCGGAACAGCCGCGAGACCGAGCCGTTGAAGCCCTGGTCCTTCGCGGTGGCGTTGACGGTGAACCATTCCACCGACCGCTTGTAGAGGTCGGCGTCGTCCATGAAGATGGCTCCGGCCATCGCGCCCATGAGCGGATAGCTGTGCTGGTTCATGAAGTGGTTGTTGTCGTTCTGGAAGGTCTTGATGACCGGGACGACAAGGTTGTCGGTGAACGCCCGCGTGTCCGCGTCGGTCCAGGGGTACGCCTCGTCGGCGCACGAGGTGTAGCGCAGCAGCTCGGCAGCGGAGACCATGCGGTTGAGGGGGATGCCGGTGTGGATGTGCGAGTCGGTGAAGTACTCGTACTTGGCGGGGTCCATCTGCTCCCAGATGCGGATGACGTCGAGCGCGTTCTTGCGGTAGACCTCCTCACCGGTGAGCACGTAAAGGAGCGCCTGCGTGTAGGACTTGAGGCCGTCGGCGATGAAGCGGCCGTTGAAGCTCTGGCTGTTGAACGCGTCGGAGGCAGGCTTGCTCGGGTCGGCGCTGCTCCGGTTCGACGACGTCACATTGGTCCCGGCCGCTGACGACCGCTGCATCGCGTGGAAGGACGAGGTCCAGGGTTCGGCGCCCGCGGCGATCTGCCGGCGGGCATTCTCCAGGGTCGGCTTTGTCAGGCCGACTCCGGGGTGGGAAAACCCCTGCGCGCTGACGGTGGACTTGAACGTCACGGCACACGTGCCGAGATCCTGCGCGGCGGCCGGCCGGCCTACCGTGAAGAGGAGTCCGGTGATGAGCAGGAGCGTTGCGGCGAACGCGCCGAGTCGTCGGACGCGAGCGCCTGCGGCGGCTGGAGTCGGATTCACAAGGAGCACCTTCTTGCTCGGGCGGGAGATTTAACGCGTCGGCACGTGCGGCGAAGGATCAAGTAACGGATCGACCATCACGAAGGGGATGTTCTGCCGTTCGAGGCATGGGTACCGGGATGCAGCCGGCCCGGCGAGGTCGAACACACCGGAGGATCCGCGCGCGGCGAGCCTGTGCACCCACCGGTGCCTCGGTCACGCGGCGGCGGGTGTCCAGTGCGACGTCCTCCCGACTGTGGACCACCTTGGAAACCGTCGGCACGGACACCCGTGCCGCACCCTCACCAGGGAACCAAGGGCCTGCCGTTATGTGCGCCGGGCGGACGCGGGGTCACTTGAGGCTGCCGAGCGTGACTCCCGAACGCCAGTAGCGCTGCATCGAGACCATAAGGATCACCATCGGGATCAGCGAGATGATCGATCCGACCACCACCATGCCAGTGAGGTCGACCGAGCTGTCCGTCTTCACCTTCAGCCAGGAATACAGGCCGAGCATGACCGTCCACTTGGTGCTGCTGCGCAGGAAGACCAGTGGCCCGAAGAACGAGTTCCACATGCCGACGAAGCCGAGGATGAAGATGGTCGCCGCCCCGGTGGACATCAGGCGGGCGCCGATCGTGAAGAAGATCCGGTACTCCCCCGCGCCGTCGATACGTGCCGCCTCCAGCAGCTCGGGCGGGATGGCTCCCTCCGCGTACACCTTGGCGAGGTAGACGGAAAAGGCGTTGAAGAAGCTCGGGAGGATGATCGCCGACGGGGTGTCGACGAGGCTCAGGTCGGTGAAGAGCAGGAACGAGGGAATGGTGAGCAGGGCGCCCGGGATCAGGAACGACCCGATGATGCAGCCCATCAGGAATCCGCGGCCCTTGAAGTCGTACATGGCAAGGGCGTAGCCGCAGGCCACACAGATCAGGGTCATACCGGCAGTGCCCACGAACCCGTAGATCAGCGTGTTCCGCATCCAGGTGAGGAAGATGCCGTCCTGGTAGGTGAACAGCTGCCGCAGGTTGCTCCAGAAATGGATGTTCGAGAACCACAGGCCGTTGGTGGTGTAGAGGTCCCGCTGGCTCTTGGTCGCCGAGACGATCAGCCACCAGACAGGGGCAAGCGAGTAGATCAGGAAGAGAACCAGGCCGGTGATGACGAGTACTTTGGTACGGGTGGCCTGGGGGGGCTGACTGCCCTCGCTGCGCCGCCGGACCGGCCCCCTGGCGGCCGGCTTCGGTGCGACGGCACGGCCGTTCGTCCTGTTCATGGTCGTGGTCATGAGGTGGGCGCCTTGTTTGTGAGCCGGTAGAAGATCGCCGAGGTGGTGCCGACGACGACCGCGAGGATGATCGACAGGGCGGATGCGTAGTGGAACTCGCCCTGGTTGAAGGCCCAGTCGTAGATGTCCATGATCGGGGTGAAGTCACGGGTGACTGTTTCAGGCGTCATCGACCGGAACAGCACGGGATCGCTGAATATCTGCAGGGTTCCGATGATGCTGAGCACACTGGTCAGCACCAGGGATCTGCGGATCAGCGGCACCTTGATCGACCAGGCGATACGCCACTCCGACGCCCCGTCGATGCGGGCGCTGTCATAGATCTCGGTCGGCAGCGCCCGCAGCGCGGAGTACACGATGAGCATGTTGAAGCCGATGCTGCTCCATGCGACCAGATTGCCGATGGAGATCCAGATCATGGAGCCGCTGTAGAAGTCGGCGCTGATTCCGAGGAGTTTGAAGAATGGTGTCAGCGGTCCCACAGTCGGGCTGTAGATGTAGATCCAGATGAGCGTCGCGACGATGCCGGGGATCATGTAGGGGATGAGGAGTGCGATCCGGAATCGGTTGGCGACTCTTTGCGACGCCGCGTCGAGGAGCAGCGCGAGTCCCACGGCGGCCAGTTGGATCAGCGGGATGCTGATCGCTGCGAAGAGGGCGACCCGGCCCATAGCGCCCCAGAAATGGGTGTCCTGGAGCCCCTTCGTAAAGTTGTCGATTCCGACGAACTCGACGGTCTTGCCCCCGAATCCCAGTCCTGAGCTCTGCTCCCGGTACAGGCTCTTCTTGATCGCCATGACGATCGGCGTCACGGTGAAGAGCCCGAACCCGAGGAAGAACGGCACGGTGAGGGAGGCGCCCTTGAGCGCCATCACTCTGCGCCAGCGCAGACGCGACGCGCGGGGCGGCTGCTGCTCGACGACGGTCATGTTTGTCAGCCCTCGACGTTGATGTTCTTGGACTTCAGGTCGGCGACGGTGTACTTCTGCATGTGCTCAAGCGCCTGCCGGACTGTGATCTTCTTGGTGACGATCTTCGCCCACTGGTCCTGGAGTTCGGCGAACACGCCAGTGTAGTTCGGCCCGACCACCCAGGAGTCCTTGGCACTGGCGACCGCCTTGAGTATCACGGGCTTCGCCTTGGACCGGTGCGGCCCGAAGAGCTTGGGCGGGACGGCGGCGTCCACCCACGGCGACGGGTCGGGGATCGCGCCGGGCCAGATGTACTGCTTGATGTCCTTCCGGTACGAGGCGTTGATCGCGTCCTTGGAGGTGTTCAGCCAGACACCGGCCTCCGTGGCCTCCTTCAGGTGGGCGCAGCCCTTCGGTACGAGCATGCCGCTGTTGGCGTTGTGCGCCTGTGTGGTGAACGATGTCGCGTCGGAGAACTGCGGGTAGTCGATCGGCTCCCAGTCCCCAAGCGTCTTCTTGTAGTTCAGTTCGTAGTTGGCCAGCTGCCAGGTCTGGGTCGGCAGGGAGACCATCTTGCCGGAGTCGAAGTAGCTGATGAGCGCCGGCCGGTCGGTGTACGTCTGGTTGGCGACGATGCCGTTGTCCACCAGCTGCTGGACGATGTTGGCGGACTTGAGAGACTCAGGGGACAGGAAGTCCACCTTCCACTTGTCCCCGTCCTGCTTGTACCAGGAGCCGCCGGCCTGCTGGACCAGGTTGACCAGGGTCGACGGGTCTTCGCCGGCCAGGTTCATCACGTAGATGCCGTGCTTCTTGAACTTCTTGCCGGCCGCGATGACGTCGTCCCAGGTCTTGGGGGGCTTGATGCCGTACTTGTCGTAGACCTTCCGGTTGATCACCATGAACGAGGGGTTGAAGCCGGTCGGGATCGCGTAGTCCCTGCCCCCGGCCCGGACGGCGGGAACCGCTGCCGGGATGAAGAGCCCCTTCTTGACGTAAGGCTCCAGGTACTCGGTGATGTCGGCGAGCAGTCCCTCACCGACCAGACCCGGGACCTCCGCGCCGTTCTTGACCAGACACGGGACGTCCTTGCCCGAGGCGACGGCGTTGCGGAGGTTGGCCATCGTTCCCGGGCCGTCGGCCTGCTTGACCACCTGGAGCTTGATGTCCTTGTGGGTCGCGTTGAACTTGGCGGCCATCGGCTCGGTGGCCTTGGGCTCCTCCGAGGTCCACCACTTGATGGTGACCGGGCCCTTTGCGCCGGAGTCGGTACCGCCACCGCCGCAGGCGACCAGGGTCGCGGACAGCGCCATCGCGGTGGCGGAGGCCAGTACGACCTTCTTGCGGTTCATGAAAACCCTCCCAGGAGTCCGGGCATGAATGACGACCCGATCGGCTGCCCGGCCGTGCGTGCCAGAGCGGAAACCATCGCAGAAATCGCTCTCTACGGAAGCTAGGTGCTCGTCGCCTCCCGAAGCAAGATGTCAGGCAGGAAAATCCTCTGTTAAGAGGCAGACCGCCCCGCGTTGGACCAAGGCTGCATCCATGAAGACGGGGCCCGAAGCAAGCTTCTGAAGAGATCGCTTACTATGAATCGATACAGGATTCCGCACGCCTCGCGCAGGCCGGGCGGGTCATCGGCCGGGCGGGTCATCGGCCGGAGGTCCGGATGGAGTCCCGGACGACGACATGTGTGCCGAAGACCTGGTGCTCGCTCTCGGCGCGGACAAAGCCGCTGATGGGCTGGGCGCTGGTGGAAAGCCCCTGCACCCGGCCCAGATAGCTCACCCGGCGGCGACCGGGGGTAGCAGCGCACCAGCGCTCGGGTCGCCCATCAGACCGTTCATGAAGTCGTTGAAGACGAACGGCAGTTCCGCGTTGTCGCTATGCGGGCGCCGGACCGTGCGGCGGTGCGGGGCAGCGCCGCCAGTGCGGTGTCGCGGTCGGCCGTGACGGCCACCATGGCGGTGACCGAGCCGAACGCCTCCCCCAGGGCCCGCGACCGCGACCACTGGTGCTCGCGGTCGGTGGCCGGCGAGCAGGACGTACCGGTTGTCGTACCGGTCGGCCGGCTCCGCGCGCCAGGAGCCGTTGTGGTCGATCTGCCAGGCGAGCACGCCGGCCGGGCCCTCCAGCCACGCCATGGGCAGCAACTCGGACGACGGCCACGACCCGGTGCCGGCCGGCGCGAGGCGGTCTTGGAGCCGGTCTGCCCGAAGCGGGTCATCCCGACGTCCACCAGTCCCGCCCCGGTCGGCGTCCCCTCCCAGCGGTACTCCCCGCTCCACGGGTTCGCGGCACGGAACAGCGAGACCCGGTGCTGCCACCGGGTACGGGCGCCCAGCAGCGAGGCCACGCCGCCCAGCACGAACGACGAGACGTTCCCGATCCGCACCTGCCTGCTGCCCGCCGTCAAAGGGCGCCGTTTACCTCATTTCTCGATCACAGCCTGCCCTTTCTTCAGTCGTCGGCGGCGTCACTCGGCCGCCGGTATCGGAGCGCCAGCGGAGTGCGGGTGCTCCGGGTTCGCGAAGTCCTCACCGCGTGCGAACCTGATCACCTCGTCGACCACGTGCTCTCCCATCCGGCGCAGTTCGTTGCCGACGGAACCGGCCATGTGCGGAGTGAGGAAGACGTTGTCCAAGTCGTAGAGCGGGTGGTCGGCGGGCAGTACCTCGGGGTGAGTGACATCGAGGATCGCGTTGAGGCGCCCTGCGGCGAGTTCGGCGAGCAGCGCGTCCTGGTCGATCACCGCCCCCCGGGCGCTGTTGATGACCGTCGCACCGTCCGGCAGCAGCGCCAGCAGCTCGGCCGTGATCATGCCTCTCGTCTCGGGCAGCAGCGGAGCATGCACCGATACGACGTCGACCGACCGCATGAGTTCGGGAAGGCCGACCAGGTGTACGCCGAGAAGTGCGGCCTCCTCGACGGACAGGTACGGGTCTGCCACGACGATCCTGAGGTCGGTGCTCCGCCGCAGGCGCTCGATGACGAGCCGCCCGATGCGTGAGGCACCGATCAGCCCCACCGTCCGCCGGTAGTTGCCCGCGTCGGGGAAGACCGCCTCGCGGTCGATAAAGTCCCTGCGCGCGCGGTACAGCCTGGCGGATTCGAAGATCCGCTTTCCGGCCAGCAGGATCATGGCAACGCTGTACTCGGCTACCGGAACAGCGTTGGCGGCACCGGCGTTGGCGAAGCGCAGCCGTCTGGTGAGCACCGGATCGGCATGCAGCGGCGGCAGGGCGGAGCCTGCGGCGCTGACCACCGCAGCGAGCCGAGGAGCGCAGGCGAGGGCGTCGGCGTCCAGCGGGGGGCTCCCCCACCCGGTGAGCAGGACGTCGGTGTCGGCGAGTTCGGCGCGCGAGGATGGGGAGGTGAACTCGGTGAGGATCTGCGAGGACACCTTCACGGCCCTTTCCAGGCGGCGCCGGACGGCATCGGGAAAGAGATGGTCGGCCAGGCCAGGGGGTGACATCGCGAGGGTGCAGCGGATGTCCGAGGTGGCTCGACGGCGTTGCTGCAGAGTCATGAGTTAACGTTTTCTCTCAGAAAATCACATGCCAGGGAGACGTCAGATAGAAAGCGATTGCTACGGCCCGAGACTACGGAACCCGGAACGAGCTGGCAAGCATGCCGCCGGTTCCCTCGGACAGCCGTCACTCGCCGTCCAGCGCCGGCCGCCCCCGCCCCCCCCAGGGCGGCCCCCCGTCCCCGGCCGGATTACGGCCGCACTGATCGAGGGCGCTTGGTGTGCAGTACTTTCGGAGTGTGACGAAGACAAACAGCGACGGTGACCGCGAGCGGTCCGGCAAGACGAGCCGCGGTGGAAAGGGTGCGAAGAAAACGTTCCCCGTGGCGAAGGAGGGGCCGCGGCGCCGCGCGACCCTGAGCGACGTATCGCAGATGGCGGGCGTGTCGAACGCCACCGTCTCACGTGTCCTCGCCGGCAACTACCCGGTCTCCGTGACCACGAAGAACCGGGTGATGCGCGCGGTCCGCCAGCTTGACTACGTCGTCAACGCCCAGGCCCGGGCCCTGCAGGCGGGTGCCAGTCGCACCATCGCCTTCGTCCTGCACGACATCACCGGGCCGTCCTTCGCCGAGGCCGCGGCCGGAGTCGAGGAGGAGGCCGCCCGCCACGGCCGGCTGTGCGTCGTCTGCACCACGAATGGCAGCCAGGAGCGCCAGTCGAAGGTCATCGACCTCATGCGTGCACAGGGTGCCGAGGCGGTGATCCTCATCGGCGGGGCCGACAACGACGAGGAGTCGCACGGCCGACTGGTGACCTACGCCCGGTCCCTTGCCGCGGCCGGCTCCCGACTGGTGCTGTGCGGCTGCCCACCGCCCAGGGAGCCGCTGCCGGTGACCGTCATCGACTACGACAACGAGGCGGGCGCCTACGCGGCCACCGCCCATCTGCTCTCGCAGGGCCACCGGCGGATTCTCTTCGTCGGCAAGGGAGAGGGATACACCACCTCGGAGGCACGGTTCGCCGGGTACCTGCGGGCGCTGACCTCCTTCGGCATCGAACCCGACCCGGCGTTGCAGGTGGTCGTCGACTTCAGCCGCGCGGCAAGCGTGCGCGCGATGCGGGAGGTCCTCGCCCGCCGGCTCGCGTTCACCGCAGTCTTCGCCGCCTCCGACATGACCGCGGCAGGATGCATGCAGGTCCTGCGTGAGCAGGGCAGGAAGGTTCCCGAGGACGTCTCCGTGGTCGGCTACGACGACATCCCGATGGCGATCGACATGACCCCCCGGCTGACCACCGTGCACGTTCCCTACCGGGAGCTCGGCCGGGCCGCCGTCCGACACGTCATGGAACTGGACCCCGCGGCGCGCCAGGACCTCGACTACGTCGTGCTGGGAACCCATCTCATGGCGCGGGAGTCGGTCGCACCGCCATCTGTCGAGCCGACCTGAGACACGGTCAACCGGCGAGCAACTCCACGGCGAAGGACATCGGTCCTGCAGCGAGCCGATGGGCGGGCCGTACGCCGGGCCCGCGGGAAGCGCTGCCGATGCCGTGCTGTGCCGCGTCGAGCGCCAGGTACAGGTGCCCGTCAGGACGCAGGTCCCCAGTGTGCCCGGCCAGGTCCAGTGCTGCGGCGGACCAGGGTCGCACCGCGAGCGAGAAGGGTTCCGGACCGCTCACCCGCAGACTGCTGCCGGCCGGTCCGCCGTGCAGCTCGGCCCACCGCACACCTGTCCTGCTGCCGTTCTCCTGCGGGAAGAGATAGGGGGGTCTGAAGCTCCTCGACGCGGGCGGTGAAACGTCCGATCCGGGCGGCGGCGCACGTGTCGGGATACGCCTCGCCCGGGCCATCGCCGTACCAGGTGAGTGTCGTCGGTGCCGCGGGCAGAACGATGTCCAGTTCGACGCGGGGTAGTGGCATGTTCCAGTCGCCGACCGGGGTGACCTCGACCCGCAGCAGCGCACGGCCCGATCCGTTGTCCGGTGCGCTCCACAGGTAGTCGGGTGGACACGTCGCCCGGGGCGCTGGAGGCGATGGGGGAGCGCGCTGCCGTTGCTGCCGCAGACCCACGTCTCGTTGCCGATACCCTGGAATGGCACCCGCCATGGCCGGTCGCGGCCGTTCTGCCGGCGCAGCCGCGCCATCGGACTGTCACCGTCCCGGGTCGGGTACGTGGCCCAGTCGCTCATCTCCTTGACGGTGCCGCTGCCCATGTCGCCGTCGATATACGGGTCGACGCCCATAAGTTCGCACAGCTGCATGTACTGGTGAGTGCCGAAGTGGCTGTTGTCCTCGGCGTTGCCGTACTCGTCGGCGAAACACCCAACTGCCCAGCCGCCGTAGCTGCAGCGGCCAGGTGTTCGGCGAAGTGACCATCGAGGTGGCGGCTGATGCCGGGGCCGGGCAGGTCGAGGTTGACGACGGCTTTGACGGTGCGAGGGAGTATGAGCCTCTTCCCGCGTGGTGGACTGGAGGAGCCGGCTTCCTTGTGATGTCACGGGAGCCGAGGCTGGGGGTATGAGACGGGAGCTGTGGACGAGGCAGAGCCACCCCTACGTCCCGATGAACTCCACGGTGGGCTTCCGATCGCGGTGGGCGGCGCAATCAGGACTCCGTATGGCTGCTCCCTCAGCTTGGGTAAACGTATACCTATGCGCAATGCCTGGCCGCACCTTCGCCGCAGTAGCCGTCCCCGGCCCGGCGCGCGGGCGTTCACCTCGCCGGCCCTTTGCCGCGTCGTTCCCCGGCCACGGTGATCAGAGTGCGGACCAGGCGACGGCTCATGACCATGCTCATCGACCACCAGATCATCGCCTCGGCGCTGTCGGTTTTCGCCCGTGCTCCGGCTGGCCAGGTTGTCCGGGTGGGTGGACTCGCTAGACATACCATGTCTAGCGACGAGCGAATCGCATTATTGCTTCTTTTGACGGGCAAACTGACTTGCTGCCGGAAGCATTCATCCCTGCATACCCGTTGACACGGACGGGTTACATGGCCGAACTTCATGAGTGACATCCGGCACCCGGCACCCGGCACCCGGCACCCGGCACCCGGAGTACCGCGCCACTCGTGGGTTCTCCCCGTCAAGGGACGCCCTCGTGCCCAAGTCGTGGGGCATGCGGCTTCCCCCCACGAACGAATGAGGCGGCTTCCCGTGGGTGTGGGCGCCGAATCCCTCTGGACGTAGGAGTGAGCCCGTGTCGTCAGGAACACTGTCCCGTCGCACGCTGCTGGGTGCCGCGGGCGCCGTCGTGGCCGCGACCGCGCTGCCCGTGATCCCCGCGTTGTCGCCTCTGCTGGCCGAGGCGGCCGCCGCGGACCCCCAGACCAACCTGGAAAACCTGGTGAACATGCGGTTCGGCATGTTCAATCACTTCAGCCTGGGCACGTTCACCGACCAGGAGTGGGCCGCCCCCAACCAGAACCCCGCTCTGTTCGCCCCCACGGCCGTGGACTGTGCCCAGTGGGCCGCCGCCGCCGCGGCGGCGAAGATGAGTTACGGCATCCTGACGACCAAGCACCATGACGGCTTCGCCCTGTGGCCGAGCGCCCATGGCACCCAGAACGTCGCGAACAGCTCCTACAAGCAGGACGTGGTGAAGGCGTATTGTGACGCCTTCCGGGCGAGGGGGCTGAGGGTCGGGTTCTACTACTCGATATGGGACCGCACCTTCGGCGTCGAGGCGTGGGAGAGCCGGCACAAGGTTTCCGGGTTAGAGATCACCGATGCCATCCAGCCCGGCGACATGACCTTCATCCTCGGCCAGATCACCGAGCTGCTCACCAACTACGGCACCATCGACATGTTCGTCACCGACGGTTACGCGTGGCAGATGGGCCAGCAGGCCGTCTCCTACCAGCGGATCCGTGAGCACGTGAAGTCGCTCCAGCCGGACGTCGTCATGATCGACCACGGCGGTATCGCGGAACCCTTCATCGGCGATGCGATCTACTTCGAGGAGCCGGGCGGCATCACCGCGCCGGCCGGAAACACCTACGCCGCCACCCAGGGACAGACGATCAGCAGAGGGTGGTTCTGGCATCCGTCCACGCCGACGGACAGCCTGATGAGCAGGGAGGCGATCCTGTCCCACCTGGCGGACCTGGAGCCGAAGTACACCTCGTTCATCCTCAACTGCCCGCCCAACCGCAACGGCAGGCTGGACACCAACATCGTCAACCGGCTCGCCGAAGTCGGGGCGGCATGGAGCCCCAACACCTCCAGGCCACCACTGCCGAGGCAAATGCCGCGTGCCGAGCACCCCGTGACGCCCGTCAGCGCCTACGCGACCGGTTTCCGCGACCGCGAGGGACCGCTCCACGCCATCGACGGGTTGAGCGACAGGAACTACGAGACCTGCTGGTCCACGTGGGGACTGTCCTCGGCCCTGCCTCACTCGATCACGATCGATCTGGGCGGGGTGTGGAGCGATGTCTCCACCCTGGAGTACCTGCCCAAGCAGTGGAACCGCTCCAACACCGCCGACGGCGACATCACCTCGTACACCATCTCCACCAGCACCGACGGTACGAACTTCACCCAGGTCGCCACCGGCACCTGGGCCGGCGACCGCGCCACCAAGGTGGCCGAATGGCAGGCCCGGAACGTCGGCTTCATACGGATCCGGGCCAACGCGGCCACCGGGGGCTACGTCAACATGGGCGGCGTCAGGATCGGCGGCCGGACGGCCAAGCCGGCCCTGGTGTCCACCACCCTGCCCGGCGACGACACCGCCTACCGGCTGGTCGCCAGGCACAGCGGCAAGGTCGCCGACGTGAAAGGTGGGGCCACCGCCAACAACACCAACGTCCTTCAGTGGCCATGGCTCAACAAGGCGAACCAGAAGTGGACCTTCACCAAGGCCGACGACGGCTACTACAAGATCAAGGGTGTGGGCAGCGGCAAGCTCCTGGAGGTCGCGGGTCTCTCCCGCGCCGACGGCGGCAACGTCGGCATCTGGTCGGACGCCAGCGCCCCCCAACAGCACTGGGCCGTCACGCCCACCGGTGACGGCTACTTCTTTCTCATCAACCACTACAGCGGGCTCTGTCTCGCCGTCGACGGGGGCAGCACCGCCGACGGCGCCGACATCGAGCAACAGCCGTACGCGTCACTGACACGGCAGCAATGGCAGATCATCGCCCTCTGACGATCCCGACGACGGTTGACGCCTTCACCGAGGCATCCGGACCGCTCCCGTCATTCGACACGGTCCCACGAAAGCCAACCGACGACGGGCCCTGAGGCGTGTTCCGCCAAGCCGGGACGGCCGCGCGCAGGGCTACAGCAATCGGGAAGCGTGCCGGCTCGTCGGCATAGGCGCCCGCACGGGCAGGAAGTGGCTTTACTGGCGTGGACCACGGAAGACCGCCCATACATGCCATGACTTCTGACAAAGGACAGACCGTGGACATCACCAGACGACAGCTCGGCCGGCTCGCCGTGGCCGGCGCCGGGGTGCTCGTGTTGCCGGGCCTGCTGCCGGCAAGCAGGGCGGCGGCGGCCACACCTGCGGCCGGGGTGTGGGGTGACCAGGGCGACGGCACCTACGTCAACCCCATCCTCCCGGGCGACTTCAGCGACTGGGACTGCATCCGGGTCGGCGCCGACTACTACGGCATCACCAGCACGTTCGGATACTCGCCCGGCATGGCCGTCCTGCACTCGAAGGATCTGGTCAACTGGCGGACACTCGGCGGCGCGGTCGACGATGTCACTCGTATCGGACCCGAGCTGAACTGGGACCGGATGAACCGCTACGGCCGTGGCGTGTGGGCCGGCTCCATCCGCCATCACGCGGGGCGGTACTGGCTGTACTTCAACACGCCCGACGAAGGCTTCTTCACGACGTCGGCTCCGTCGCCGACCGGGCCGTGGGAGCCGTTGCACGCGCTCTGGCGGGCCTCCGGCTGGAACGACGTGTGCCCGTTCTGGGACGACGACGGCCAGGGCTACCTGGTCACCACGCACTTCTCGGACGGCTACAAAATACATCTGTTCAAGCTGTCCGAGGACGGGAAGTCGCTGGTCGGCCCGTCCACGGTCATCCACCAGTCGTCGGGCAGCGAGGCCAGCAAGCTGTACAAGTTCAACGGTGTCTACTACCACCTCTACAGCGAGGTGAAGCCCGAGGGCCGGGTGCTCATGATGAACCGCGGCACCAGCCTCTACGGCCCGTTCGAGACCCGGCAGCTGGAGCACGTCAACGCTTCGGTGGACCGCGAGCCCAACCAGGGCGGGCTGGTGCAGACTCCGGACGGCGCCTGGTACTTCGTGACCCACCACGGCCACGGCGGCTGGGAGGGGCGAGTGCTGTCCCTGCTGCCGGTGACGTGGGTGGACGGCTGGCCGATCCTGGGTGAGGTGGGCGCGGACGGCATCGGCAACATGGTGTGGACCGGCCGGGTGCCCGCCGGCGGCACGCCCGGCATGCCGGTCGATGCGCTGCCCCCCGTGGTGACCAGCGACCTGTTCACCGACACCCGGCTCAAGCCGCAGTGGGAGTGGCACTACCAGCCGCGCGCGGACCATTGGTCGCTGACCGAACGCCCCGGCCACCTGCGGTTGAAGGCATTCGCACCGCTGGTCGCCGACAACCTGACCAAGGTTGGCAACACCCTCACCCAACGCGTGCTGCGCACGGCGGGCGGCGCGACGGTGACCGTCCGCCTCGAACTGGCCGGCCTCGACGACGGCCAGCAAGCAGGACTGTGCCACTACGCGGCCACCTACGCGGGGTTGGGCGTCCGGCGTTCGGGGACCACCACCACGATCGCGCACAACGTCGGCGGCACCCTGACCTACGGCCCGGCGATCGCGCAGAACGCCGTGTGGCTGCGCACCTCGTGGGACGTGAACGGGGTCAGCCGGTTCTCCTACAGCCTCAACGGGACCACGTTCACCCAGGCCGGTGGCACCTACCAGCTCGCCTGGGGCGGTTACCGCGGTGACCGGGTCGGCATCTACACCTACAACCCCAACGGCACCGGCCACGTCGACGTCGATTCGGTCCAGTACACCATCGCACCCACCCGGGCCTACACGTGCGTCAGCCTGCGCAGCGGCAAGGCCGCCGACGTCTACCGTGCGTCGAACGCCGACGGCGCCGCCGTGATCCAGTGGCCCGACACAGGCCAATCGAACCAGCACTGGGCCTTCCAGTCCGCCGGGGACGGCTACCACACCATCACCTGCGTCCATAGCGGCAAGGTGCTCGACGTGGCAGGGTCCGCCACGGCGGACGGCGCGCCGGTCGTGCAGACGACCGCTGACGGCCGAACGAGCCAGCAGTGGCAGCTGCGCCCGCAGACTGGCGGCGAATTCGCCCTGGTCAACCGCAACAGCGGCAAGGTGCTCGACGTCAAGGGAGGCAGTACGGCCGACGGTGCCGCGCTGATCCAGTACCGCGACGTCGGCAGCTCCAACCAGCGATGGACCTTCAACCGCGTCACCGGCTAGGGGCGCTGAAGGGGGTTTTGCGCTCTCGAGCAGGGCTCCCTCATCGCCGCGCTGCACCGGCACCGGCACCGGCTGACGGGCCCGGACGCCGTGGTCACCGCCGCCGCCACGAGCCTTCGCCTTCGCCGGGGCCGTGGCCCTCGACCACGGCCCCGGCGAAGGGTTCTGCCCCCGTGCTGTACTGCCGAATGGCAGTCGTACGGGTACTGGACGGCCTTCGTGCCCGCGTCGCGGGAGGCCCGCATGATGACGACGTCCTTGCCCCTGGCCTGGTTGACGATCCGCGTGTATCCGTCCCCGAGGGGCACGAACGCGAAGCGCTGGTTGGTGCCGCCGGTACTGGTCCAGCGGATGATCTCGGCGTCGTTCGCGAGGCTTCTGCTCTTCACGTCGAGTACGTGGCTGCTGCCGGCGATGGCCACCGCGCGGTTCCCGGTCGGGATGGCCGGGACCTTGGTCAGCCTGACCACATGGCCGCCGCCTGCGACCGCCGGGACGCTCAGTGTGTCACCGGCCTGGATGACCTTGCCGGTGCGGGTCAGACCGTCGGAGCCGTCGGTGGTGATCTCCGCGTGCCAGGTGCCGGAGCCGAGGAACGTGGTCGGGTAGCTGATGGTGGCGCCGCCGCGCCTGAAAGCCCCGACGAACCAACGGTCCCCGTCGCGGCAGCATGCGCAGCCACCGCTGTGCCTCGGGCCGGGCCCGGTAGTCCGAGACGCGGCCACCGGGCAGCATGATCCCGCTGTCCAGGAGTACGCCGAGGGCGAGTTCGGCGGCGTCACGGTTCGATCCGGCTTGGCGTGCGCCGGGGTCTGTAGGGCCGGGCCCGGACGGTGCCGCGCCCGGCCCCGGTTTGTCAGTTCACCAGGCACCAGTGCTGGTTAGCACCGCCCGTGCAACTCCATATCTGGACTTTCGTCCCGTTGGCGGGGCCGTAGACAACCATCTCTCCGCCGGTGTAGGTCCACCGTTGGTTGGAACCACCGTTGCGGTCCCACAGTTGTACCTGCGTGCCGTTGGCCGTGGTGGAGTTGTTGATGTCGAGGCAGCGCCCGGACTGCTGCCCTACGATCTCCTGGTTGCCGGAGGACGGTGGCGAGTTCTAGTCGAACTGTGTGAAGAACTGCCACACCACTGCCGACGTCCAGGTGCGCCAGCCGCCACCGGTAGAACCGTCTATGGGACCGGGGTCGTGGCCCGCTCCGTCGAACGCGCCCCAGACGACAGGGTATCCGGACCCGCATCCGGAGTAGGTGGTGATGATGTGAGTCAGGCTTCCGTAGGCCGGCTCGGGCGGGTTCTGCCGGGTGCAGCCGTTCGCCCGGACGAAGGTGTCGCGCAGTTCCCGTCCCGACGAGATGGGCAGCACGTTGTCCCTGATGCCGTGCAGACCCATGTAGGCGACGGGCTGAGTGCCACCGTTGCACCCGCTGAGGTTCGCGCCGGAGTAGACCGCGACCGCGCGGAAGACCGTCGCCCGGGAGCAGGCGAGGGCGTACGACATCGCGCCGCCGTAGCTGAAGCCGGCGGAGAACAACTGGGTGGTGTCGACGCACAGACCTGATTCGATCTGGCTGACCATGGCGTCGACGAAGGCCACGTCCTGGCCGCCGGAGTTGGCCCAGCCGTTGCCGATGCCCTGGGGGGCGACGAAGATCGTGCTGTTGCTCGCGTTGTCCGCCAGGCGCCGGAGGCCGTAGTAGGACCAGTTGTACCCGTCCGTTCCGCCCGAGTCGACGTCGCCCGCCGTGCCGCCCCGCCAGTGGAAACCGAAGATCAGCCGGTAGGGGTGGTTGATGTCGTAGCCGGCAGGAACTCGCAGGATGTAACTGCGCGTCTGGCCGCCGCTCTGAATCGTGTGTGTACCACTCGTCAGCGTGGGGGCCTTGCCGCAGCCGGCGCTCGCCCGGATGGCGCGGGTGTCCGTGGCCGACGTGGGCGCGCCGAGGCCGTTGCTGAACGCGATGCCCGCGTCTGCCAGGACGAGAAGTATGGCGGCCGCGATGGACATTAAGAGCGGTTTGCGTTTCATGCACTCCTTCTTCCGTAATCCAGGGTGGGCAGGGAGCGCCGGTCGACCGGGCAGGGGTGCCGTGTGGTTCAGACGGCGGTGATGGTCCATTCGTTGTTGGTGCTGGTGTTCGGCGTCCACATGACCGTGGTGGAGCCGACCGTGGTGGTGCCGCCGCCGTCAAGGGCGGTTCCGGTGCTCCGATTGACGATCTGGTAGCGGTTGCCGCCGAGGCTGTTGAGGGACCACTGCTGGTTGTCGCCGCCGTTCCACGCCTGCTGGCGGGCGGGAGCGCCGTTGGCGGAATCGCCCCAACTGTCGGCGACCATGCCGTTGGTGCGGTTCATGATGCGGTAGTAGCCGTTGCCGAGGTCGATCAGTTGCCACTGCAGGTTGGCGCTCCCGTCGTAGTTCCACTGCTTGAGGCTGGATCCGGAGGCGACGTTCCCCCCGCTGTCGAGCGCCAGTCCGCTGGTCACGTTGGCAATCTTCACCCAGGTCGTGGAGCCGCCCGGCGCGCCCAGGACGGGGATCTCACCGGAGAAGGTGAGCCTGACCGTGTACGCCAGCGCGCTGAAAGGCGGGTTGGACGAGGGCATGGCGAGGTGCAGGCCGGAAGCGTCCTGGGTCGGTGCGGGCAGGTCGATGTAGGTGCCGGCTGTGTTGTTCAGCAGTTTGGCGCCTGTCAGGCTGCTGAGGTTGATCCGGTTCGAGTTCAGCGTCGTGATGGTCATCGTGCCGCCCTGCCAGCCCAGCGCGGTGGCGTAGAGGACCTTGTTGTCCCGGCTGCGGGTGAACCGGATGTCCTGCGGCTTGCCGGCCACCGGTCCGCTGAACGAACCTCCGCCCATCTTGGTGGGGCCCTCGCCGTAACTGGCCCAGGAGCGGGTGTTGTAGACCGCCTCTCCGAAGCGGCCGAGCCAGTCGCCCATGGCGAGCAGGATGGACTGCTGGCCGGAGGGGATGGTGCCGTCGGCCATCGGAGCGATGTTCAGCAGCATGCTGCCGCCCTTGCTGACCCGGTCGATCAGCGAGTGGAGCAGCGCCTGCGTCGAGTAGTAGCCGATGCCCACCGTGTAGCACCAACTGGATGAGGAGATACTGTCGTCGGTCAGCCAGTAGGGGGTGAGCAGCCCCGCCGGGCCGCCACGCTCGAAGTCGAAGACCTCACCCTTGTTGTTCAGGCCGTCCTTGTAGGTCGCGACCACGTCCTTGTTCCACGCGACCGCCTGGTTGTAGTAGTGCGCGAGGAACTGGAGCCGGTAGGACTCCTGCACCAGGTGCAGGTCGAAGTCCTGCCAGACGAGGTCCGGCCGATAGCCGTCGATGATCTCGATCAGCTTGTCGTACCAGAGCTTGTTCTCCGCGGCCGGGCCCTGCTGGCCGTAGAGGACGCGGAGCGTCGGGTCCGACTGGGACGGTACGTGGTCGTAGAAGCCGTTGAAGTGGTAGGCGTGGTGCAGCGAGGCCATGAACTTCAGCCCCTGCCCGCGGATGGCCTGGGCGTGCAGCCCCACGAGGTCGAGTCGGGGGCCGTGCTGGACCGAGTTCCACGGGTTGGAGCGGCTGTTCCACATGGAGTAGCCGTCGTGGTGCTCGGCGACCGGTCCGGCGAACCTCGCGCCCGCGGCCTTGAACAGCCGCGCCCAGGCCTCCGGGTCCCAGTTGCCGCCCTGGGAGGCGAGCTTGGGCGCGAACTGCACGTGGTTGCCGGCCTTGTCGCGGGCGCCGTCGATGAAGTTGTTGTACGGCCATACCGAGGGGTCGCCGTAGGTGGCGATGTGGTGCCGGTTCTCGGCCGATCCGCCAATGTACATGTTCCGCGGATACCACTCGTTCCCGAACGCGGGAACGCTGAAGACGCCCCAGTGGTAGTAGATGCCGAACTTGGCGTCCTGGAACCAGGCCGGGGCCGGGGGGTGCTGGTCCACGGAGGACCAGCTCGGGGTGTAGCTACCGGGCCCGTCGGTCGCACCGGCCTCGGGGGCGAACCGCAGCAGGCCGAAGGCCGTGGTCGCGCCGGCCGCCGCCAGCAGTCTGCGCCTGCTGAGCGGCTGGGAAGATGAGGACATGTGGGGCCTCTCGGGGGAGTTGACGGAGGTGGGGCGGTAGCCGGTGATCGTCAGCCGGTCACCTGGATCAGCCGCGTGTCCACTTCTGGTTGCTGCTGCCGTTGCAGGTCCACAGCTGCAGCAGGGTGCCGTTGGCCGTTCCCGCGCCGGTGGCGTCCAGGCACAGGCCGGACTGGACACCGGTGATCGTGCCGTCGGCGTGGAGCGTCCACTTCTGGTTGCTGCCGCCGTTGCAGTCCCAGATGTCCACCTTGGTGCCGGGGCTGGTGCCCTGGCCCGCGGCGTCCAGGCAGTCGCTGCCGTAGACCCGCAGTTCACCGGCCGAGGTGTCCGTCCACTGCTGGTTGCTGCCGCCGTTACAGTCCCACAGCTCCACCTGGGTGCCGGCCGTCTGCGACTGGTTCGGCACGTCCACGCAGCGGCCGGAGGCGACCCCGGCGATCGTGCCGGTCGTGCCGCCGTCGTTTCCGCCGTTGCCGGGGGTGATGGACAGGTTGTCGAACTGAGCCGTCTCGCCCTGGCTGGTCCCGTAGCCGATCTGCCCGCCGGCCCAGGTCCGGTCGTTCACGGAACCGACCGTGGCACCGTCGATGACGGCGGTGATCGTGGTGCCGGAGAAGGTGAGGGCCAGGGTGTGCCACCGGTTGGTGCCCAGCGCCCCGGTCGTGCCGCGGGCCAGGGTGGAGACGTTGCCGCCTGTGTTCGTGTTCAGGATCGACCAGGCCCCGGTGTCGCTCACCCGCAGGCGGTAGGCGTTCTGCCCTCCGGTGCGGTCGTAGTCGTGCCCGCCCGCGCGGCCGATCAGCTCGGCGTATCCGGACTGTTCGAGCATCACGTCCGACGAGACGGTGTAGTTGCTCCAGTTCACGTCACCGAGCAAGGCGTGCGGGTCGGTCAGCGTGTCCCAGGTGATCGGCTTCTGCGGGCTCATCTGGCGCACGCACTTGCCGCTGCGGCCGCCGCCGCAGTCCACCGCCTCGAAGGCGCCCTGCCAGTCCATGAGGTACTTCGCCTCGCGTCCGGTGGCGACGCCGTCGAAGGAGTCGCTGTACGGCAGCTTCAGGGCGCCCCGGGCGGGGCCGGTGGCGGTGCCCTTGCCCTGTCCGGTCGTGGTGGTCAGGGTGTACAGGTGGCCGGGCTGTACGGTCAGGCTGAACCCGCTGCCGGACGGGGTGATGTCCGTGGTGTGCACGAAGTGGTCGGCCGGGTTGCCGGAGGTGATGTCGGTGGACCAGACGTGGACGGTTCCGGCGGACAGCCCGCCGGTGACGTTGAAGTTCAGCGTCTGGGCGCTGCCGGCGTCCATCGTCTCGATGACCATGGAGTAGTCGGAGTTGTTGGTGGATTTGAGGGAGACGTAGCTCCCGTTGTTGCGGTTGCCGCCGATGTAGCCGCTGGAGGCATCGAGGTACCGCCACCCCGGGGCGGTGAACTGGCTGGTGTGTGCCATCACCCAGGTGTTCTTGCCGATCGAGTAGGAGCCGGACCACGGCTGCGAGGCCAGGGCGAGACCCATGGTGGGGTACGGCAGGTTGGGTGTGAGCGCGGCGACCACCGGCCAGTTGAGGTACGCGGTCATCCGTCCGTCGATGTATCCGCGGTTGATGCCGCGGGCCATGGCCTGCGCTCCCCCGTTGTAGTCGTCCGAGCCGTTCTCGCTCGCCCACAACGGCTTGCCGGACGATATGGCGGCCGACGGCACTGAGCAGTTGGACTGTGACGACCGGTAGCCGCAGGGATAGTGCGTGCCGATGGCGCTCACTGAGGAGGCGAACGCCGGGTTGGAGTTGATGTCGCCCGCCACGGACCAGTCCGAGTCAGCCGCGACGATCTTGACGTCGCCGTAGCCGTTGCTGTTGAGCGCGGCGCGAAGCTGCTGGTACCAGGAGACGTTGTAGCCTCGCTCGTTCCACCCGCCGAGATAGTCGATGCTCAGCCCGTGCTGCTTGGCGCAGCCAAGCCACGAGAGCGCATAGTTGACCATGTCGGTGGACCAGAAGTTCCCGCCGCCGATCCAGCCGGGCGCGCCCCAGGCGAGCCCGTACAGCTTGATGTCCGGGTTGCGCGCTTTGGCCTGCTCCATCAGCCACCATTCGTAGCCCCGGTCGCAGTTCAGGTCGGACCGGGTGTGCTGGTGGCTCGGCTCGGCCCCCGAGGTGGAGTTGGTGTCACCGCCGATCTCCGCTTTGAGGATCTGCAGGGAGGCACCGTAGCCGGGCCGGAACAGGTAGTCGAGGATCTGGCCGCGCTCGGGCTCGGGATAGTCGATCAGGAGTCTGCTGTTGCCGCCCCCGCCGCTGATCGCGCCGACGCCGTCGAAGGTCCGGCCGCCGGACGCGCCGTTGATCGTGACGGAGGTGGCGGCCTGGGCCGGCACGGCGGTCGTGGTCACGATGCCGCCGGCGGTCAGGAGGAGGCCCACGAGCACGGCCGTTGAGGCGCGCAGGCGCCGTAACAGCCGTCTGAATGCTGACACGCTGGGTTCCTTTCGCAGGTCGGGGGTGTCCCGTGGCCGGTGGTGGCCGGTCCCGCCGCGGGACCGATGGCTGTGTGGCAATGCCGGGAATCGCCTTCGGCAGTGATCGGTTGCTGATCCGATCACGGAGACCTCCTGTGTGGCGGTTCCGCCACACGGCGGCACCGAAGCTGCCAGTGGCCGAGAGGAAGGAGGGTCATCCCAGCGTCCATGTCTGGTTGGCGCCGCCGTTGCAGCTCCAGATCTCCCCCTGGGCGCCGGCGGTCCTGGTCGAGTTCGGCACGTCCACGCACTTGCCCGCACCCACCGCGCGCAGCTCACCGGTCACGCTGGTGCCGCCGCCGCTGGTACCGCCCGCGACCCGGTACATCACCGTGCCGTGTGCCGGCACCGAGGCGCTGATCGTGCCCGAGGTGGTCGAGGAGGCCCCCGACCACAGATCGGTCAGGGTGTAGGCGGACGCCCCGGTCTTCCCGATCGCGGCCGCGGTGGTGCTGATGGTCGCCGTCGAACTCGTCTCGTTGAACAGCGCCACGGACACGTCGCCGCCCGCCAGCGGCTTGGCCAGCACGTCCAGACCGCTTGAGGAGGAGACCATGGTGCCCTGCTTGCCCAGGGGGTCCTGGTCGACCGCGATCACCCGGGAGTTGGTCAGCGTGGACAGGGTGTCCGCACTGGCCGAGGGGATGTTGGTGCCCGCGATCAGCGGTGCGGCCATCTCCGCCCACAGGCTGAACTCACTGCGGCTCTCGGTGGCCGTCAGCGAGCCGTTGCCGACCTCCAGCATGTCCGGGTCGTTCCAGTGCCCGGGGCCGGCGTAGGAGGCCAGGCCCACGTTGCTGTGGAAGATCGACAGCATGCTGGAGAAACTCGCGTTGATGTCCCCGGTGGTGCGCCAGCTGTTGCCCACGTCCGCGCCCCACGTCCACACCTTCTCCTGGCCCCAGTTGCACAGGCTGAACAGGATCGGCCGGCCGGTGGCCGCCAGGGCGTCACGCATCGCGGTGTACCGGGTCCGCGCCGGCACGCCGGTGTTGTTGCAGTTGTCGTACTTCAGATAGTCCACGCCCCACGCCGCGAAGGACTGCGCGTCCGTGGTCTCGTGCCCCAGACTGCCCGGATACCCCGCACAGGTCGCGGTGCCCGCGTCCTCGTAGATCCCAAGCTTCAGCCCCAGCGAGTGCACGTAGTCCGCGGTGCCTTTGATGCCGTCGGGGAACTTGGCCGGGTCCGGCACCAGGTGGCCGCCGGAATCGCGGCTGTGGGTCATCCAGCAGTCGTCGATGTTGACGTACGAGTAGCCCGCCGCCTGCATGCCGTTGGTGTGCATCGCCTGGGCCGTGGACTTGATCAGCGACTCGGAGACATTGCAGCCGTACGCGTTCCAGTCGTTGAAACCCATCTGCGGGGTCAGCGCGAGCCCGTTGCCCAGCGCGGCGGCGGGCTGCGCCGTGCCGAGGGCGAGGAGGGGGGTGGCTATGGCGGGCAGCGCGACCGAGAACATGAGTGCCAGGGTCCTGCGCAGGGACGGCAGCGGGGGCAGCGGCTTGAGGCGCCTGGCTCTCGCAGTGGTCGTGGGCATAAGTCATCGATTCCTGAACCGAGTTGGGGAAGCAGAGCGGTGTTCAGCGGTAACCGGCAGCGATGATGTTGGCCTGCACCGCGTTGTCGGTCGCATCGGAGGGGTAGCCGGCGACGATCGCTCCTTCGTAGAAGGTGCCGGCGCTCAGGTTGGCGCCGCCGCCGGGCTTGCAGCAGTCGCCGCCGCTGCCCAGGACGATGGCGCCTTGTTTCTTCATGGGGCTGTATCCGCCGGGAAGGCCGCCGTCCCACAGGGTGGTCAGGCCGCCGGACTGCGCGTTGCCGCCCTTGAGGGCGAACTGCGACGTCCCGTTGTTCTTCAGCATCGCGGTGACGAACTTGCTGGGAAACGCCCGCTGGTTGGGGTTCCAGGACTGGCTGCCTCCGGAGTACAGACCCCATTCGAGATCGGCCTGCACCCAGGGACCGCTGCCGGCGCAGCCGCCGAACCAGCACTCGGTGCCGAAGTTGATCGCGTCCATCGCCCCGGCGGCGTCGGCCTTCCGGCTCGTCTCACTGTTGCCGTAGTCGAAGCAGCAGCCGTTGTTGACGTGGGTGCCACTGGTGACCATGTACGCCCCTTCGGGTGCGGCACCGGTCGGTACGCCCGTCAGGTGACCGTCCCGCCAGTAGCTGTTCCCCGGGTTGATGTACAGCGAGTACGCCTTGGTGCCCCCGGCGGTCAGCGACTCGGAGGTCGCCTTCGCGGGGCTGCTCTGACTCGACCCTGGGACCTGGGCCGATCCCTGGTACCACAGGTCGTTGCCGTGTCCGGACTGGTCGCGGACGACCGTGATCACGCACGAGGTGCCCGCGCAGAACGAGTCCTGCACCGCCGCGTCGACGAAACCGCCGGGCGCCGACACGCCGATGTCCCTGGTGGCGTTGTCCGAGGTGCGCCTGACCTGGTAGAGGGAGCCGTTGTACGAACCGTAGAGTGCCCGCACCGTGCTGTGCGCGGCCACGCACGGCGTGCCGCCCGCGGCGTAGATGTCGCACGGGCCCGACCCGCTGGGCGGAGCTGTCGGGCTGCTCCACTTCTGGTTGCTCTGGCCGTTGCAGGTCCACAGGATGACCGCGGTGCCATTGGCCGTGCCCGCCCCGTTGCCGTCCAGGCAGAATCCGGACCGGACACCGGTGACGGACCCGTCGGAGTTCTGCCGCCACACCTGCGTCGCCCGCCCGTCGCACGACCGGATGACCACCGGGGCTCCCGGAGCCGTCCGGTCGTCGTAGGCGTCCACACACCGGGTGCCGTTCATCGTCCTCAGCTCACCCGCCGAGGTGAACTCGAACGCCTGATTGACCTGGCCGTTGCAGTCCCAGATGTCCAACGTCGTTCCCGGCGTGTCGACGTTGCCCTTGACGTCCAGGCACCGCCCCGACGCCGAACTCACCAGGGGTGCCGCTGACGCTGACGCCGACCATGTCGGCGCGGTCGCCAGCGACAGGGTCAGCAGTGCTGTCACGCATACGACGGCAGCCGGTAAGCGTGGTCCATGAGCCGCGGGGCTCCGGGGCGGAACGGATGAAGGCTGCATTCTGTTCCTCGCATATGCGGGGGGAAGGGGACAGAGAGCGCCGTGCCTGCCACAGGATGTTCAGAAGGGGCGTCGACCGCTCCCGTCAGCGGGCCCGAGACCGCCCACAGGGAACACCCAGACATCCCATGCCACAGTGATCCCACAGGCTTATCGCACTGTCAATAGAGGCGTCTCGCCGATCAGAAACTCGATCCATCCCATGTTTCACCCTGACCAGACCGGCATGAAGGCATGCCGGAACCCGCGTCCGGCGACGGTCGCCGTCCGGGTGCCCCAACCGGTGTCCCAAGCGGTCCGGGGGCGAGTTCTCCCCCGCCCGCCACGAGTCGCTGTCCCCGACTCCCCACACCGTGATACCGGTGCACCGGGCGACGTCATGCACGCCTTGACGGTGCAGCCGCGCCCAGCGTGCCGGAGGCCGCATGGGCGGCGCCGGCCAGGCCGACCAGAGCCAGTGCCGTGCCGACTGTCAGTCCGGCGGCCAAGACCAGGGCCTTGCGGAGACAGGGCTCTTCGCTGATCCAGGACTTGAGTAGATCGTCCGACAGTCTCTGTTTTCATCCTTGACAGGCGGCTACGGACCCCGTGGGATAAAAACTGGCCAGGAGGGATGTTCCCGTTGGTCCGACTCGGCTATGAGGTGCTGCTGAGGGTGGAAATTGGCGCCATCGGACCAGTTCTGCGCCACACCGATGAAAAGCCCGGAACTGGTGGCCCTCAGGCGAATCCAGTATCCCCAGTACCGCGACCTGCTGCCGTCGCTCCACAAGATGTCCAGGCGATCAAGGTGGTGACCCCCACCTAGCCCCAGCACGCCGGCACCAGCTCAATATCGCCCGACGCGGCCCGCCGGGAGGCCCTGAGCAGCAGGGTCAGCCCGGCCGAATCGCAGAACGACACACTCGACAGATCCAGCGACGAACCCGGCGCTGCCGGAAAGCACCTCGCTGAACTGTTCCCACAGGTCAGGACCGGTCACATAGTCCATCTCGCCGCTGACCCGGCCACCACACCACGGCCCACGCCGGCCGTCTCAACCGAGGGACTACCTGCCACGACGGCCTCCCAACCTGTCCCGCCAGGAGACACCTGCCCGGACCTTGCCGAGCCTACCGACTCAGGCACCCCGCATCGTGCTGATGCGGCCGGGAACGGCACCGCAAGCACGTCACCGGCACCGGGCAGGAAAGGGCTTCGATCAGCGTGGATGGCTGAGTCGGCCACCGCAACCAGTACACCGTCAACCTCGACATACCGTTGCGGCGCCTGGCGGAGACCGGACTGTCCGTCGGTGACATCCTGAACTTCCTCACCAGCCGAGCCCACGAGGAAGCGGACGTCGACTCCGCACAGTGACCGTCTCACGGCTCAACCAGCCGTCTGACCTGGGACGATGATCTCCCAGAGGGCGCCCGAAGATCCCCGACAGCGTCAGTCACTGAGGCCGCGACCCACGTCCTACGTCCCCGAATCCCCAGATCGCCCTCGTGCCGGTAGTCCTGCCCGGAGAGCCGGGAGATCAACACGGGCATGACGGCCTCCTGGACACCACGATGTCGAGATCGGTGATCTCGAAACGGCTCGGGCCATTCGGGGCTGTAGTCACTGCCCCACGATCATGTCAGTCACCTAACCGAACAGGCGCCGCTGGATCTCTCGCCGGTAGTCCTCGAGCGTCCTGTCGAGATGCGCCGCCGTGGCCTGGGCCGCTTCGTCCGGAAGGCCGTCTCGGATGGCCCGGTAGATCGCCTCGTGCTCCTCAACGGCCGACTCGGTGCCCTCGCCCAGTTTGTCGTGGATCCCGATCGCACTCGACTGTCGCTGCAGTCGTCGCGCATCTCGCACGGCGCTGACGAGGAAGGTGTTGTGCGAGGCGACCGCGACGCCCATGTGGAAGTCCTCGTCCGCCTGGTTGAACTCGTCGACCTGACCGTGGACGAACCCGTGCCGACACTGCTGCATGGCCACCTCGATGGTCCGCAGCTCGGCGGGCGTGGCACGGGTGGCGGCCAGACTGCTCGCGGCCATCTCCTGAACCCTGCGGAACTCGAACAGCATAAGCACGTGATCGAGGTCGACGGGGCGGAAGAAGCCGCCCCAGCGGCTGGTGATCAGCATGCCCTCGTCGTCCGCGACGAACAGTCCGCGCCCCTTGTGCGCCCGGACCCGGCCGAGCGCCGAAAGGATCTTCACGGCCTCCCGCACCACCGCCCTGCTGGTGTTCAGCCTCTGGGCCAGATCATTCTCCGTCGGCAGCCGATCACCTGCCACCAGACGGGCCTCGGCGATGAACTCGAGAATCCGCTCCGCCACGACCTCGTAGCCGGGCCGGTAGTCACGCCGCGCGTCCGCGCCGTTCACCGCTGCCGTCACAACCGGAGGTGCCTGCGTCGGCATGGCCGCCCGGGCCGCGGGCGTGTCGTTCATCTGTCCTGCCTCCTGGCTAACGCAACTGGGGCGGCTGATCGCTGTGGAGCCGCGCTCATCGTATCTCAAGCATCAATGAGTCGTACTCATTGTGCGGGTGGATCCACACCATAAAACGTGAGCACTAACCGATACATATAGCAACTTATTGGAAATTACTTGCCCCTGCGTTGCAGCGCCACCCGTAAATCACGGGGAAGAAGGCTGCACAAACTCTTGACGGGCCCCTCAATAAGGCGGCTAATTTCTTCCGCGACGGCAAACGGGACGGCCGTCCGCAGTCCCCGGCGCCCGACCGGTACGGCCGGCGTCGCCCCATCCTCGCGCCACCTGCCCATCTGCTCGGGGCGCCCTGTGAAACCAGTGGAGTCGCACATGACCGTCAACAAGCCTTCGTCCGGCCGGGAGAGAGCGTCCAGCAAGAGGCGTGCGGCTTTGCTGGCCGGCTGCGCGGCCACCGCGGCGCTGACCCTGACCGCCTGTGGTGGCGGCGCCACGGGTACGACGACCAAGGACGGCTTCGCTCAGGTGCCGCAGAAGGACGGTGCGCTGACCGTCTGGGTGGACGCGACCCGTATGGAGGCCGCGAAGCTGTACCAGCAGCAGCACCCGGACGTGAAGCTGGACATCGTCAGCTACGACGGCGACGCCAATGGCTCGAACTACCTCCAGACCAAGGTCCAGCTCTTCAACCGTACCGGCAAGGGCTGGCCGGACGTGGTCTTCAGCTCCCAGAACAACGAGGCCTCCTGGGCGGTCGACGCGGGCTTCGCCGCGCCGCTCAACAAGGGCCTGATCCCGTCGGCAACCCTGGCCAATTTCGCCAGCGGCGCCAACGACGTCTGCACCGTCAACGGCACCGTCTACTGTCTGCGCAACGACCTCTCCCAGGCGGTGCTGTGGTACAACGCGCCACTGCTGAAGAAGTTCGGCTACCAGGTTCCGACGACCTGGGAGGAGTACCAGAAGCTTGGCGAGAAGGTGGCCAAGGAGCACCCGGGTTATCTCGTGGGCGACGCGGGCGACTCCTTCACCCCCGAGATCTACCTGTGGGCGAGCAAGTGCGGCGCCAACCACATCACCGGCCCCAAGGCCGTGTCGGTGAACACCACCAGCGAGGCCTGCACCAAGATGGCCAGGCTCCTGGATGTGCTGATCAAGAACAAGTCCCTGTCCATCAGCGGGGTCTTCAGCACCGACTTCGGCAAGAACAAGGCCGACAAGGTCCTGCTCATGCCCGGCCCCGCCTGGTACGGCGGCGCGGTGTTCAAGGACACCCTCAAGACGCCGGCCAAGCAGATCGCGGCAGCGCCCATCCCGCAGTGGCAGGGGGAGACCTCGCCGTCCACCGGCAACGTCGGCGGCGGCACCTGGCTGCTGTCCCAGCACTCCGCGCACATCAAGGCGGCCACCGACTTCCTGAAGTGGGTCACCACCGACAACGCCTACCAGGGTGAGAAGGCGCCGGGCTTCCCCGCGTACGCGTCGGCGGCCGAGACGTGGCTGAAGGGGCAGGACGCCTCCGGATACTTCGCCGGCGACCTGAGCGCGCTCAAGGACGCGGCCTCCCAGGTCTGGCCGGGCTGGGGCTCGGGGCAGTTCAGCCAGGAGGCGATCTGGGCCGCCACCGTCAAGCCCGGCCTGACCCAGGGCAAGACCGTCGAGTCGATGCTGCCGGCCTGGCAGGACTCCATCGTCAAGTACGCCAAGTCCACCGGATACAAGGTCTCCCAGTGACCCTCACCCACTCCACGGCCGGCTCTGCCCACCGGCGCCGTCGCGGCGCCGCCCGGCAGAGCCGGGCCGGTATGGCCTTCGTCGCCGCCTACGTGCTCCTGCTGATCGCCTTCGGCGTCCTTCCGACCGCTTACGCGGTCTACTTCGCCTTTACCGAAGCCGGGGGAAGGTTCACCGGCTTTTCCAACTTCGTCACCACGGCGCAGGACTTCCGCTTCCTGGACGCCGTGAGCCATGTCGCGGTCTACCTCGTCTTCTGGCTTGCGTCTCTGGTGGTCTTCGTGGTCGGCCTGGCGCTGGTGCTGCACCGCCTGGCCTCCGGGACCGTCAGCAAGGCGCTGCGCTTCCTCTACTACATCCCCGGAGCGCTCGCCGGCGCCGCGAGTGTGCTGGTGTGGCTGTTCATGCTCGACCCGACGGTGAGCCCGGTCAGTGCGCTGCTGGGCGCGCTGGGGTTCGACACCTTCGGCGAGGTGATCGCGCCCGGCAACCTGCCCCTGCTGTTCACGGTCATCGCGTTCTGGACCGGCGCGGGCGGCTGGATCGTCGTCATGTACGGCGCGCTCAACAACATCCCCACGGACGTGATGGAAGCCGCGCGCATCGATGGCGCGGGCGCCTGGCAGACCGCCTGGCACGTGCAGATCCCGATGCTCCGCAAGTGGATCGTGTACATGGTGATCCTGGCTTTCGCGGGCGGCGCCCAGCTCTTCGTCGAGCCGCAGTTGCTCTCCCTCGCCAGTGTTGGCGTGGCCGGACGCGACTACTCGCTGAACCAGCTGACGTACGACTTCGCCTTCCAGATGAACAACATCAACGGCGCCGCCGCGGTCTCGGTGGAGCTCCTGGTCGTCAGCGTGTCGGCCGCCGCCCTCTTCGTCGCACGGTCGGGGTTCTTCGATGCCGACTAAAACCTCTGGCAGTCGAGTCGCCGGCACAGCGAGCTCGGAACGGGAGGCGCCCCTGATGAGCCGATCTCACCCCCGGCCGCCGCACCGCCGCCGACCCGTACGGCACCTGCCCTCCCAGCTGCTGTCCGGCTCCGTGCTGGCCGCTTTCCTCGCCTTCTTCGTGCTGCCGGTGCTGTGGCTCGTCCTCGCGGCGACCAAGACCGACCAGCAGCTGGTCCACGACAACCCACTCTCCTTCGGCTCCTTCCACGCGCTGAAGGCCAACTGGGACGCGCTCACGGCGTTCCAGGACAACGCGATCATGCAGTGGCTGGGCAACTCGGCCCTCTACGCGGTGATCTCGCTGGTCATCACCCTAGGTGTCGCCATTCCCGCGGGATACGCCCTGGCCATGACCGAGTTCCGTGGCCGGCACACCCTGCTGGTCTCGACGCTGGTCGTGATGCTCATGCCGAACGCCACGCTGGTGGTGCCGTTGTTCCTGGAGATCAACGCGGTGCATCTGATCGGCACCATGTGGTCGATCATCCTGCCGTACTCGTTCTACCCGTTCGGCGTGTACCTGACGTACATCTACTTCACCACCGCCGTGCCGAAGGACCTGCTGGCGGCGGCCCGGATGGACGGCTGCTCGGAGTTCCGCGTCTTCTGGCACATCGCGCTGCCGCTGGCGACCCCGGTCATCGCGCTCGTGGGCTTCTTCAGCTTCGTCGCCAACTGGACCAACTACTTCCTGCCGTACGTCCTGCTCCCCGAGAGCAGCCAGATGCCCATCCAGGTGGGGGTCGGAACCCTGCTCAGCAACGTGCCGTCCTTCAATCCGGCCGTCGGTGACCTGGCGATCCAGCGCCCGCAGCTGGCTCTGGCGACACTCGTGGCCATCATGCCCGTGCTGATCGTCTTCCTCGTCGCCCAGCGCTTCCTTGTCAGCGGGATGCTCGCCGGCGCCACCAAGGAATAGCGGCCCGTTCCTGCCGTCGTCCCCGGCGTGCGCCGTCCCGCCGTCCCCCGAACGGAGATCTCCCATGCCCCACAGCTCCGCCGACCGCACCCCGGCCGAGGACGCCCCCCGCGACCACCCGGTCCCGCCACCCGAGATCGAGGCGGGGGTGCCACTGCTCGAGCCACCCGGCTGGGCCGTGGCCCAACGCGCCTTGTTCGACCTGCTCGACCACGCCTGGCGGCGCTTCGCCCGCGACTTCACCGGCCCGGACGGACGGCTGAACTACACCGGCGCACTCACCACCCGTGACGGTGTGGACGACTTCTACGAGGTGTTCTTCAACTGGCCCCAGCTGTACCTCCTCGGCGGCGCCGACGACCTGCTGCCCGCCAGTGAGCAGCACTGGGAGGGCGTGACCCGCCAGCTCACCGACCTGGGCATGCTGCACGACGAGTTCGAGCGTGGCTACGACTGGTTCCACCAAGGCGAGAGCCTGCTCCTGCTCTATTTCCTGTGCATGGCCGCCCCCGACCGCTGGCGTGAGCGCGCCCTGCGTTTCGCCGAGTTGTACGTCGACCCGGCCAAGGGCAACTACGACCCCGAGCACCGCGTCATCACCCGCCCGCACAACGGCAGCGACCCCGACCGAACGGGTCTGTTCGACGGCGGCGTCTACCCCTGGCTGGCGAAGGAAGCGCAGACGTACGGCTTCCCGCTCGACTGGATCCCCGAGGCCGACGGCGGCCCGTACCCGCTCTCCGCGGACCCGCGTCTCGGCGTGCAGATGCGGGACAGGATGGGTGTCGGCGACACCGCGGTCAACCTCGCCGCGGCCGGACTGGTCCTCAACGCCTGGATCCTGTCCGGCGAGGACCGCTACCGCGACTGGATCGTCGAGTACGTCGGCGCGTGGCGGGAGCGCACCGAGGCGAACGACGGTCTCATCCCGGACAACGCCGGCCCGGACGGCGTCGTCGGCAGCCTGCTGGAGGGCCGCTGGTACGGCGGCCACTACGGCTGGTCCTGGCCGCACGGCTGGCACAGTGTGGGCCACGCGGCCTGTGTGGCGGCGCTGGCGGCGGCCACGGTCACCGGGGACGACGGCTACCTCTCCATGGTCGCGACTTCCCTCGACACCCTCATCGGCCGCGCCAAGGTGATGCCCCACACCGAGGCGGACTCCAGCCTCCCCTCCAAGTGGGCGGTCGAGCTCGGCCCCGATATCCACACACCCACGCTCCACCTCCCCTTCCGCCACAACGACTCGGGCTGGTTCGACTACAACCCGGCCACCCCGCCGGTCCCGGTGGCCCTGTGGCACCACACGGCCTCCGACGCCGACCGCACTCGGCTGGAGGAGCTGCGCGAAGCCGACGGCATCGACTGGCGCACCGTCCGGCCGTTCCGCGCCAAGGAGGAGTCCGGGCACGAGAAGGCCTGGTTCGCCTTCCTCGCCGGCGACGACCCCGACTACCCCGAGCGCATCCTCGCCACCGCCCAGGCCCAGGTCCGCCACCGACTGCGGCGTATCGACCGCTACCGCGACCTGGACGTGAACGAGGCCGACATCCACGTGTGGCAGCAGTCCAACCCCGTGGTCACCGAAGCCCTCGTCCAGCTGACCTGGGGCGGCCCCCAGGTGCTCTACAACGGCGGCCTGCAGCAGGCCCGGCTGCGCTACCACGACGCCGAGGCCCGCCGCGCCGGCCTGCCGCCGGACGTGGCCGCGCTGGTCACCTCCATCGACCCCGAGGCGACCACCGTCGAGCTGGTGAACCTCTCCCTCGAAGCCGAGCACACGGTGATCGTCCAGGCGGGCGCCTTCGCCGAGCACACCATCACCGCCGTCCGGTACACCACCTGCCAGGACGACACCTGGATCGGGGACATGTACGACTACGGCCACACCGAGCCGGCCGTCACCGAGACGGAGCAGGTCCGCCAAAGCGCCTTCCTGACCGTCCGGCTGCCGGCGTCCACCCGCATCCGGCTGACCCTGCACCTCCAGCTGCGCGCCAACACCCCCAGCTACCGCTCACCGTTCGACGCCCCTGCGGGCCGGCCCTCCCCGGGCGCGGAAGGAGAAACCCCATGAAACGCATCGCCCAGACGATCAGGCTCCGACCCGAGCACCGCGAGGAGTACCTCGAACTCCACTCGGCCGTCTGGCCCGGCGTCCAAGCCGCCCTGCACCGGTCGAACATCCGCAACTACAGCATCTTCCTCCACGGTGATGCGCTGTTCGCCTACTTCGAGTATCACGGCGACGACTTCGAGACCGACCTGGCCGTCCTCGAAGCCGACCCCGAAACCCAGGAATGGTGGAAACTCACCGACCCCTGCCAGGAACCCTGGCCCGACCGGGGCGACTCCCGCCAGTGGACGGAACTGACCGAGATCTGGCACCTCGACCCGCCCGGCGAAGACGTCACCGTCTGACGCGGCCCACGCAAGACCGACCCGACTTGGAACCCGCCATGACCACCGCCCGCGCCCCCGTCCTCATCGATGCGCACCACCATCTGTGGGACCTCGACCGGCGCCCGCAGCCCTGGCTCGACGACCCCGACCTGGCATCGATCAGCCGTACCTTCACCCCCGGCGACCTGCGCTCCACCGCGACCCATCCCATCGCGGGCCGTCACCTGCACAGCACGGTGGCCGTGCAGTGCATGCCGGACGTGCCCGAGACCGAGGACCTGCTCGCCCTCGCGGAGCAGGAGCCTCTGATCGAGGCGGTGGTCGGCTGGGCAGACCTGACGTCGCCGACGATCGGCGAGGTGCTGGACCGACTGCTCGCCGGACCGGGCGGCGCGTATCTGCGCTCCCTGCGCCATCTCGTCCAGGGCGAGACGGACCCGGACTGGCTGCAACGCCCGGCGGCTGAACGGGGGTTGGCGGTGGCCAGGGACCGCGGGCTCTCCTACGACGTACTGGTCCGCAGCCACCAGCTCAACCAGGCGGTCAACCTGGCCGAACGCTTCCCCGACCTGCCCCAGGTACTCAACCACGCAGGCAAGCCGGACATCGCCCGACGCGAACTGGCGGACTGGGGACGTCAGGTGCAACGGCTGGCCGCACACCAGCAGGTGGTCTGCAAGCTGTCGGGACTGATCACCGAGGCGGATCACGACAGCTGGACCACCGCCGACATCCGCCCGGTCTGGGACATCCTGCTCACCGCCTTCGGCCCCGACCGCCTGATGTTCGGCTCCGACTGGCCGGTCGCCAACCTCGCCGGCGGCTGGAACCGCTGGGCCGCCACCGTGGACGAACTGCTCACCGGCTGTGCCGAGAACGAGATCCACGCGCTCCTCGCCGGCACCGCGACCGCCTTCTACCGCCTTCCCGGCTGCAGCTGACCGTCGGCGCTCGTGCTGAAGGAACTCTGGAGAACACGATGACACTCGCCGTCCGTTACACGACCGCCCGCACCCTGGACACAGCTCCCGCACTCACTTCGCCGCCCGGTCCGGGTGAGGTGGAGCTGGCCCCCGCCTATGTCGGTATCTGCGGCACCGATCTGCACATCTTCCACGGCGACATGGACGCCCGGGTACGCATGCCCGCCGTCCTGGGGCACGAGATGTCCGGCCGTGTCATACGCGTCGGCGCGGATGTGGAGGGCTGGGCGCCCGGCGACGCGGTGACCGTGATGCCCCTGAGGTGGGACAACACCTGCCCCGCTTGCCTCAGGGGCCATCAACACGTCTGTCAGCACCTGGACTTCATCGGTATCGACTCCCCCGGCGCGATGCAACAGCGCTGGACGGTGCCTGCCTCCACCCTCGTCCGCCTGCCCGACGCACTGGCCCTGGACCGTGCCGCGCTCGTCGAGCCGACGGCCGTCGCCGTGCACGACGTGGGCCGGGCCGCCGTGTGCGCCGGCGAGAAGGTGGTCGTGGTCGGCGGCGGCCCCGTCGGCATCCTCATCGCACTGGTCGCGCGGGCGGTCGGAGCCGATGTCCGGGTGGTGGAGCTCAGCGCCCACCGACGGCTGCTCGCCGATGAGTTGGGGCTGGTTACATGGGATCCAATGGCCGCTGATGTGCCCGAGCTGGTGCAGGAGTGGACCGGGGAGGCAGGCGCGGACGTCGCGTTCGAGGTGTCGGGCGCGGCGGCCGGCGTGGACACGGCGGTGGACGTCCTCGGTGTGCGCGGGCGGCTGTGCCTGGTGGCCATCCACCCCCGGCCCCGGGAGATCAATCTGCACCGTTTCTTCTGGCGCGAACTGACCCTGGTGGGGGCCCGATTGTATGACCGGTCCGACTTCGAGCGCGCGGTGGCCCTGGTGGCGGACGGCACGATCCCGGCCGAGCGGCTGATCAGCAAGGTCGTCCCCCTCATGCAGGCGCCCGCCGCGTTCGAGGCCCTGGAGGGCGGCGGTGACGTGATGAAGATCCTCGTGGACTGCACCGACGACGCCCAGGGAGCCACCGTATGACGGCCTTCGACCTCACGGGAAAGCTCGCCGTCGTCACGGGAGCGCGGCGCGGCATCGGCCGGGCCATGGCCCGTGCCCTCGCCGAGGCTGGCGCCGACGTCATCGGCGTCAGCGCGAACCTGGAGACCTCCGGCAGCGACGTAGAGAAGGACGTGCGTGCCGCGGGCCGAACGTTCGAGGCGATCCGCACCGACTTCGCCGACCCCGACGCCGTACGGGCCCTCGGGGCGGACCTCGCCGGGCGGGAGCGGCCGGTGGACATCCTGGTCAACAACGCGGGCACGATCCGCCGCGCCCCGGCCGCCGAACACACCGACACCGACTGGGAGCTGGTGCTCCAGGTCAACCTCAACGCGCAGTTCGCGCTGAGCCGGGCCGTCGGCGGGGCGATGGTGGCCCGCGGCCAGGGCAAGGTCATCTTCACGGCCTCGCTGCTCAGCTTCCAGGGCGGCATCACCGTCCCCGGCTACACCGCCGCCAAGCACGGCATCGCCGGTCTGGCCAAGGCGCTGGCCAACGAGTGGGCCCCACGGGGGGTGAACGTCAACGCCATCGCGCCCGGCTACATCGCCACCGACAACACCCAGGCCCTCCAGGACGACCCGGCCCGCAGCAAAGCGATCCTGGACCGTATCCCGGCCGGCCGCTGGGGCGACGCCGACGACCTGGCAGGCGCCACGGTCTTCCTCGCCTCGGACGCCGCCGCCTACGTCCACGGCGTCGTCCTGCCCGTCGACGGCGGATGGCTCGGCCGATGACCGGCGATGCCGAAGGGGTGCTCAAGACGATGGCCGCCCACGCGGGCCTGGCCGTCGGCGCCGGCACGGTCCTCACGCCCGAGCAGGCGGAGCGGGCCGCGGCGGCCGGGGCCCGCTTCGTGGTCTCGCCCGGCTTCGACGAGGAGGTCGTCGCGAAGTGCCGAGAGCTGGGGGGTGCCCGTGGTGCCGGGCATCGCCACCGCGACCGAGCCGATGCGCGCCCTGAAGGCGGGCGTCGACACGGCGAAGCTCTTCCCCGCCGAGCCGCTCGGCGGTGTGCGGACGCTGCAAGCGCTCGCGGCTCCCTTCCCCCGGGTGCGCTCCGTGCCGACCGGCGAGATCGGCGCCTCCCGCCTGGCCGCCTACCTCGCCCACCCGTCGGTCCTCGCCGTCGGCGGCAGCTGGATGGCCGCCGCCGACCATCTTCGGCGGGGCGCCTACGAGGAGATCCGCCGGCTGACCGCCGACGCGGTGGAGAGGAGCATGACGTGATCGACGTGGTGGCCCTCGGCGAGGTGATGCTCCGCTTCGACCCGGGCGAGGGACGGATCCGCACCGCCCGCTCCTTCCCGGTCCGGGAGGGCGGCGGCGAGTACAACGTCGTACGCGGACTGCGCCACTGCTTCGGCCTGCGCACGGCCATCGTCACCGCCCTCGCCGACAACGCGGTCGGCCGACTCCTCGAGGACTTGATCCTCCAGGGCGGCGTCGACACCTCGCTGATCCGCTGGGTGCCCGACGACGGCATCGGCCGCACCGCCCGCAACGGCCTGAACTTCGTCGAACGCGGCTACGGCATCCGCGGCGCCCTCGGCGTCAGCGACCGCGTCCACACCGCCATCTCCCAAATCCGCAAAGGCGACATCGGCTGGAAGGCCGTTTTCTCGGCCGGCGTGCGCTGTTTCCACACCGGCGGCATCTTCGCCGGCCTGTCCGACACCACCGTCGACGTCGCCGACGAAGCCATGGCCGCCGCCCGCCGCCACGGCGTCATCGTCTCCTACGACCCCGACTACCGCCCCAGCCTCTGGGCCGGCCGAGGCGGCCCGGACCGGGCCCCGCGAGACCGACCCGCGCCTCGCCCGGCACGCCGACGTCGTGGTGGGTGCCCTCGGCCTGACCGGACCACACCCGGGCGCACAGCGCGTCGCCGCCGACGAAGTGCCCGACGCACTCGCCGAGATCGCGAGCCGACTGCCCGCCGCCACAGTACTGGCGACAACCCTGCGCGCAGTGCCCTCAGCCGGAGTCAACGACTGGACCTCGGCCGCCTGGTCACCCGAAACCGGCTTCGTCACCGGCCCCCGGATGCCCGCTCTGCACGTCCTGGACCGCATCGGCTCCGGCGACGCCTTCGCCGCCGGCCTGATCCACGGATTGCTCACCGGCACCGGCCTGGAGCAGGCTCTGGCCTACGGCACCGCCCACGGCGCCCTCACCATGACCACGCCCGGCGACGTCTCCATGGCCACGCTCGCCGAGGTCGAAGCGCTCATGGCGGGCGGCTCGGTCCACGTGCGGCGCTGACGCACGCCGATCGACATCCACGAGGAGGACGTCATGCAAAGCCGGAACATCCACAACACCTCCGTCGAACTCACCGAACTCGGATTCGGCGCGTCGGTGATCGGCAACCTCTACCGGACCACCTCGGCGGCCGACGCGTCGGCCGCCGTCGACGCGGCCTGGGACGCGGGCATCCGGTACTTCGACACCGCACCGCACTACGGCCTCGGGCTCTCCGAACAGCGCCTCGGGGCGGCCCTGCGGCAGCGCCCTCGGGATGAGTACGTCGTCTCCTCCAAGGTCGGCCGACTCCTCGTCCCCAACGAACGTCCACAGGGCGTCGACAGTGAAGGCTTCATCGTACGGGACGATCTGCGCCGGCAGTGGGACTTCAGCCGCGACGGCGTGCTCCGGTCCATCGAGGACTCCCTGCGCCGCACCGGCCTGGACCGGCTCGACATCGTCTACCTGCACGACCCCGACGACCACTGGCGGCAGGCGGCCGAGGAGGCCATGCCCACGCTCGCGGAACTACGCGACCAGGGCGTGATCGGGGCCATCGGCGCCGGCATGAACCAGTCGGCGATGCTCGCCCGCTTCCTGCGCGAGACTGCCGCCGACGTGGTGATGCTGGCCGGGCGCTACACCCTCCTCGACCAGTCGGCGCTGGACGATGTCCTGCCCGCCGCACGGGAATCGGGCAAGAGTGTCGTCGCCGTCGGCGTCTTCAACTCCGGCTTGCTCTCTCGTGAGTGGCCCGCCGAAGGCATGAAGTACGACTACCAGGACGCCCCATCGGAACTGGTCGCCCGCGCACGGGCGATCGCAAAGGTCTGCGAGGGGCACGGCAGCAGCCTTCCCGCCGCCGCCATCGCCTTCCCGACCACCCACCCCAGCACCGTCAATGTCACGCTCGGCATGCGCGACCGCGCACAAGTGACGCAGAACGTGGAACTCCAGCGAAGCGCCGTACCCCGGGCACTCTGGGACGACCTCCGGTGCCAGGGGCTGATCAGACCCGACGTCCTTACCACCAGCGGTATCCAGGGCACGGCCGACCGCCCCGCGCCCGATGGACGGTCCGCGGCACATGATGACGGCACTCGCGGGGGAAGTTCCCGATGCCGCTGATCGACAAGGGCGACCATCACGGGGCGGCCACCGTGGACGAACTGCTCCACGAGCTCGTAAAGGACACGATCCACGCGCTCCCCGCCGGCGCCACGACCGCCTTCTGCCGTCGACCGACTGCACAGGCCACGCCGCGTCCGTCGCAAGGGAAGCCCGCACCGATTCTGTCGCTGCGAAGTCGCCCCCGATCCGCGACGTTGTGCCGCTCACCGACGCTCCTGAGCCCTCGGGACGCGCAAGGGCCGGGGCGATGAAGATCCACGTCAACCGCACTGACAACACTCCCGGAGCCGCCACATGAACGCTTTCCCGACCGTCCGCACCAGCAGGAGGGGCAGACGATGAAGCCCGTCACTTCCACCATCGGCACGTTGTCAGCAGTGCTTTCGATGGCTCTCTCCGCGGTGCTGCTGACATCCCTCACCACGCCGACCCCGGCCTCGGCCGCGACCCAGGCGACCTACTACGTCGCCCCCGACGGCGACGACGCCAACGCCGGGACGATCACGGCGCCGTTCGAGACCCTGCAGCATGCACGGGACGTCGTGCGCACGGTCAACAGCAACATGACCGGAGACATCAACGTCTATCTCCGCGGCGGCAACTACCCGGTGAGCAGCACCATCAACTTCACGCCGGCCGACTCCGGAACGAACGGCCACCAAGTCGTGTACGCCGCCTACCGGCACGAGAAGCCGGTGCTGAACGGAGGCGTCAAGGTGACCGGCTGGACACAGCATAGCGGGAACATCTGGAAGGCCCCGCTGAACCGCGACAACAAGCTCCGTGCGATCTACGTCAACGGCAAGCGCGCCCAGATGGCCTCGAAGACGATCAACTCGGCCGGATGCTACGGGACCTACACCGTCACGGCCGGCCAGGCTCCCTGGGCCTGGGAGTCGGGTTCGCAGTGCGACGGAGCCAAGTACAGCCTCTCCGATCTGCCTGCCGTCGCCTCCAACCAGGACGACGTCGAAATCAAGTCGGCGACGACCTGGACCACGGCCATCGTGGGAGTCCGCCAGATCACCACGAGCTCGGACGGCGCCAATCGCGTGGCCCTGTTCCAGCAGCCGGGTGCGGCCATTGCCCAGGGACCGCCGAACGGCAAGTTCAACGCCGGCGGCACCCACACATTCATGAACGCGTACGAATTCCTGGACCAGCCAGGCGAGTTCTATTTCGACAAGACGAACCACACGCTGTACTACTACAAGTCCGGCTCGGAGGACATGAGGTCGGCGCAGGTCTTCGCGCCGAACAACGTGTCCACCCTCATCAAGATCGCCGGCACGTCCAGGACCGATCACGCGCGGAACATCACGTTCTCCGGGCTCACGGTCGAACACTCCGACTGGAACCTGGTCAATGTCGCAGGCTCCGTCTTCCGGCAGGGCCAGCAGGGCAACGCCAGCTCGACCGTGTACGCGAAGCAGAACTTCCACGCGTACACCTACCGCAACGTCGACCTGCCGCCGGGGATCATCCAGATCGAGAACGCCGACGGGATCAACCTGCGGCGCAACACGGTGCAGCACACCGGCGCCGACGGAATCAACATGGTCAACGACGTGACGGACTCACAGTTGACCGGCAACATCACGAATGACGTAGCCGGATCCGCCATCACCGTGGGACACCCCCAGCACGTGTACGTCGGGGACTACACCTCGACCAACCACGAGAAGTACCCGGTCGACGTCGAGGGAGTCTGCAAGAACATCTCGATCACGGACAACTACCTCTACGACAGCGCGGTGTTGTTCCAGGGGTCCAGCCCCGTGTCGGCGTACTTCACCGATTCCCTGTCCGTGCAGCACAACCGGATCGAGAAGTCCCCGTGGGCGGGCATCACCCTCGGCTGGGGGTGGTGGAACTTCGACGGTTCGGCGAACTCGATCCGACCGGGTGTGCCGACCGCCACAGCGAAGAACAACACCATCAGCTACAACCAGCTCGTCGACACGATGCAGGTGCTCGGCGACTCCGCTCCCATCTATACGTTGGGCAGCCAGCCGGAAACCGAGATCAGCAACAACTACATCCAGGGCGTTCCGGCCGGCCACAAGTACGGACTCCACCCTGATGAAGGCTCCGCCTACATCAACGAGCACGACAACGTGCTCGACGTCGACCCGAACCTGGCCTACACCATCAACTCCGGCACCTGGGGCCGGCAGCACGACCTGAGCATCACCAACACCTACGGCACCGTCAACAAGATCGCCAACAAGAACGTCCCGAACAGCACCATCCAGAACGTGCGCGCGTACGCGGACAACGTGTGGCCGTCGCAGGCGTACAACATCGCCGTGGACTCCGGTCTGGAGGACGCCTACAAGGACATCGTCCCCCGGAGCAACGTGGGCCCGCAGGACTACGCCCTGCCCGCGAGCACGTTCACCGGCAAGGGCGTGTCGTCCATCCCCGTCCGCACCATCGGTGACGCGACCAGGACTCTCTGGCTGGCTCCCTCCGGTACGACGACGTTCGCCGTCGGCCCCACCATGACGAAGGCAGCCGGAACCGCGACGACCATCGCTGTCCCGCCGACGGCCGGCGACTACCGCCTCTACGTCGTGGACGCCCAGGGGAACGCATCCCCCGCGTCGAAGTCGCTCGTACGGCAGCGATGGGCCTACGTCGACGACAAGGACTCCGGTCTCACCTACTCCTCCGGCTGGTCGAACTGGAACGACTCGCAGGACTTCAAGGGATCCGAGAAGTACACGAGCAGGGCGGGCGACTACGTTCAGTACTCGTTCACCGGCTCGGGCGTTCGGTATCTCAGCATGACGCAGCCGAACATGGGGAAGGTCGACGTCTACATCGACGGCGCCCTGGCGCAGTCGGGCATCGACGCCTATGCCTCGACGGTGACGAAGCAGGTGCCGCTGTTCGAGAAGACGGATCTCGCTGCGGGTCCCCACACGATCAAGGTCGTGTGCGCCGGAACGAAGAACGCGGCCTCCTCCAACACCGTCTGTGCACTGGACGCGTTCGCCTCCATCCCCTTCCCCGCCACGAACGCGTTCTACAAGATCCTCAACAAGAACAGCGGCAAGACGATCGACGTCTCGGGCGGATCGACCTCCACCGGGGCGAACATCATCCAGTGGAACGACACCGGAGCGCAGAACCAGCACTGGCGGTGGGTCGCGGTGGGTGACGGCAGCTACGAGATCGTCAACCAGAACAGCGGTCAGCTGCTGGACGTCACCAGCGGGTCCACCACGGACGGCGCGACCATCATCCAGCAGCCCGACAACAACGCGGCGAACCAGCACTGGACACTGGTCGCCCGCGGAAACGGCTACTACAAGATCAAGAATGTGAACAGCGGCAAGCTGCTCGCGGTCTCCGGCTCGTCGACGACAGCAGGCGCTCAGCTCGTGCAGACGACGGACACCAACGCCGACAGCCAGCTATGGCAGGCGGTGAACGCGGACTGATTCCGTCAGCCGCCGCGAGCCGCACACCCCGCTCAGGCGCATCAGGTTGCTGCTGCCGGTGAGGCGAAAAGGCTGACGGCGGCGAAGGACTCCCGGGATGGTGCCGGTGACTGGAACCGGCACCATCCCACTGAGTATGGCGAACTTGCTGATCACGCTGTCGCAGGCGTACGCCCGCACCGGGGACCGGGCGTACGCCGGCACGACCCGGACCATGGATGACGGCAGTGCCATCGGCCGTGGAAGCGCGGGAGCGGGCACAACACCGAGTCGGCGGCGGAATGCCGCTCGCGGCATCATCTGGTCGAAGGAGCTGCGGCGGTCGTCCGCGCGTGTCGAGGCTGGTGATTCCCGGCCTGGGCCGGCCGCGCGACGAACCGCAGATCGCCCGTACTCGAAGGAGGTCAGCTGAGCCAGGCTGCGACGTCGGCCCCTTCCCGTATGAACACGGGGATCCGTTCCAGTGGGGTCTCCGCGTCCAGCCGCGTACCGCCCTCCAGCACGCGCCCAGTGACCGCGTCGAGCCACTGCGTGCCGACTGGCAGATACACCTGGCGGGTCCGCACGCCCGCCACGTACACGGGTGCCACCAGCACATCGGGTCCGAGCAGGAACTGGTCGTCCACGTCCCATGCCTGTTCGTCCTCGGGGAAGTCGAAGAACAGCGGACGCATCGCCGGGGCGCCGGTGGCGTGAGCCTCCTCGGACAGCCGCATCAGATACGGGCGCAGCCGCTCGCGGAGCATCAGGTGGCCGCGGAGGATGCCGTACGCCTCTTCCCCGTAGGACCAGACTTCGTTCGGACCGCCGGTCATGTCCGCGGAGAACGTGGGGTGGTTGGGCTTCCGCTCCCCGTGCAGCCGCATGACGGGGCTGAAGGTGCCGTACTGGAACCACCGGATCAGCAGCTCGCGGTACGCCGGGTCGTCCGGGTCGCCGCCGCCGAAGCCGCCGATGTCGGTGTTCCACCAGGGGATGCCGCTCATCGCGACGTTCAACCCGGCCCTGATCTGGCGTGCGAGGGAGTCGAAGGTGGTGGGGATGTCACCGGACCACAGCAGGGCCCCGTGACGCTGGCTGCCCGCCCACGCGGAGCGGACCAGCGAAAGCGGCCGGTCCTCGCCCGCCGCGCGCAGGCCGTCGGCCACCGCGCGGGTGTGCAACAGGGGGTAGAGGTTCGCGACCTCGGCGGCCGGTCCGGCCGCGTAGACGGCGCGGTCGGCGACCTCCCGGGGCAGATCGGGCTCGCAAGCGTCCAGCCAGAAGCAACCCACGCCCAGCGAGTGGTAGTTGTCGTTCAGCCGCTGCCACAGCGCGGCGCGTGCTCCGGTGTGGGTGGCGTCGTAGTACGCCATCGGGAGCGTCAGCGCCTCCTCGGCCTCCCGGGACGGCCACGAGAAGGTGAGCAGACCGCCGTCCGCGTTCCGCACCAGGTGTCCGGAGGTGCGCAGCTCGTCGTAGGTGTCGCTGCCGGGTTCGACGGTCGGCCACACCGAGACGGCGAGCTTCACCCCGAGGCCGTCCAACTCCTCGGTCATGGCGGCGGGATCGGGCCACTCGCTCTCCTCGAACCGCCAATCGCCCATCTTCGGCCAGTGGAAGAAGTCGCAGACGATGACGGACAGCGGCAGCCCCCGCTCCTTGTACTCCCGTGCCACCGCGAGAAGTTCGTCCTGGGTGCGGTAGCGCAGCTTCGACTGCCAGAAACCGGACGCCCACTCGGGAAGGAGGGGCGGGCGTCCGGTGACCAGGGTGTAAGCATCGAGGATCTGGGCCGGGGTGTCGCCGGCGGTGATCCAGTAGTCGACTCGCCCGCCGGCGTCGGCGGTCCACCGGGTGGTATCGGCGCCGAGTTCGACGCGGCCGGTGGCGGGGTTGTTCCACAGCAGTCCGTAGCCGCGCGAGGAGTGCAGGAAGGGGATGGCGGCCACGGTGTTGCCCTGGACGAGGTCGATCACGCAGCCCTTCTGGTCCAGGCGTCCGTGCAGGTGCTGTCCGAGGCCGTGCAGCCGCTCCCCGTCGTACGCCTCGAAGTGCTGCTCCGTGCGGCCGCCCGCCGCGTGGACGCGAGGGCCGGCGTGATGCGTGTAGGGGTCCTTGTCTGCGAGGAGTTCACGGCCCGAGACGGCGTGGCAGAACCTCAGCCGACCGTCGGCCGAGGCCTCGACGATGAGGCGGCCGTTGAACAGACGGGCACAGCCGTCGTCCGATACGGACACTTCGGCCTGCGGGGAGGGCGAGGGGGGCTCTCCAGCGCGCCCGGGACGGTGGGGTCGATGGTCCCCGATGAGGCCCGGACCCGGACGGCGTCCGGTCCCCAGGGCTCGATGCGGAGGATCTCTTCGGCGGTGCGCCGTTCCAGGCCACCTGCACGGACACTGTAGGACAAGGGGGATTCCTCGGTTCGACTCGAGTGCCCGGGCACATGGTCCGCGCGGGCACGGGCTGATGTCGGTATCCGCGCGTTCATCTGAAGCGGCGCAGGCGGGGCGGGAGCCCCGTCGACGGTTCAAGCTGACGTTATCCAGCTCTCGCACTCCTCACACTCCTCTCGGTACTCCAATGTTTGGCTCGGCGTCAGCGTGCGGGCCGGGCGCACATCCGCACGTAGCCAAGTCTTTCGTGCCGCAAGACTAGACAGAGGCAACGTTCGTATCCGTTAATCCATCCCATGTATCAGTGGAGAGGACTGATGGGACCGAGACCCCTATGAATCCCCGGCCTCGTTGTCCAGCAGGGCTGCCGCCTGGCCCACAGTCGCCGACTCCGGGCAGAGTTCGGACGAGCGAACAGCACCAACCGCAGTGCCGGGGACTCTCACGCGCATCGGTTCTCGCCGGCATGGCGACCGGGACGGTAGCCGCCACCAACGGCTCCGCTGTGATGTCGTCGCCTGCCAGGTATGGCTCCACATCGGCAGCAGACAAGCCCGCGACGTGCTGCACCCGACCGTGGGACATGCGAGCGAACGCACTGACGACCAAGCAGTCACTCTCCCCTCACCGAAAGGTACAAGATGTCTTCCTCCGTCAGCAGACGGCGCCTGCTGCAAGTAGCCGGGGCCACCGCCGCCGCCTCTGCCACTGGATCCTTCATCGGCGCATCTCCCGCCCACGCGGCCGTCCCTCCCGCGAGGAACGACATGGGAGTCTCTGCGCACCCCTTCGAACTGGGCCAGGTCCGGCTCACCACGAGCCGGTGGCTGGACAACCAGGACCGCACGCAGAACTACCTGCGGTTCGTCGATGTCGACCGGCTGCTGTACAACTTCCGCGCCAACCACCGGCTGTCCACCAACGGCGCCGCCGCCAACGGCGGCTGGGACGAGCCGACGTTCCCCTTCCGCACCCACGTCCAAGGGCACTTCCTCACAGCATGGGCACAGCTGTACGCCGTGACCGGGGACACCACCTGCCGGGACAAGGCAACCCACATGGTCGCGGAGCTGGCCAAATGCCAGGCCAACAACAGCGCCGCCGGCTTCAACACCGGGTACCTCTCCGGCTACCCCGAGGCCGACTTCACCGCTCTCGAACAGCGGACCCTGAGCAACGGCAACGTGCCGTACTACACCATCCACAAGACCCTCGCCGGCCTGCTGGACGTATGGCGCCACATCGGCAGCACGCAAGCGCGTGACGTGCTGCTCGCCCTGGCGGGATGGGTCGACTGGCGCACCGGCCGGCTGAGCAGCCAGCAGATGCAGGCCATGCTGCAGACCGAGTTCGGCGGTATGAACGCCGTGCTGACCGATCTCTACCAGCAGACAGGCGACGCGCGGTGGCTCACCGTCGCCCAGCGGTTCGACCACGCCGTGGTGTTCGACCCTCTGGCGTCCAACCAGGACCAGCTCAGCGGGCTGCATGCCAACACCCAGGTTCCCAAGTGGATCGGGGCCGCCCGGGAGTACAAGGCCACCGGCACGACCCGCTACCGGGACATCGCCACCAACGCCTGGAACTTCTGCGTCACCTCGCACACCTATGCCATCGGCGGCAACAGCCAGGCGGAGCACTTCCGCGCCCCGAACGCCATCGCCGGCTACCTGAACAAGGACACGTGCGAAAGCTGCAACACCATCAACATGCTCACCCTCACCCGGGAACTGTTCGCGCTGGACCCGAACCGGGCCGCGCTGTTCGACTACTACGAGCAGGCGTGGCTGAACCAGATGATCGGCCAGCAGAACCCGGCCGACAACCACGGCCACGTCACCTACTTCACCCCGCTCAACCCAGGAGGCCGCCGCGGGGTGGGCCCGGCGTGGGGCGGCGGCACCTGGAGCACCGACTACGGCACCTTCTGGTGCTGCCAGGGGACGGGCCTGGAGATGCACACCAGGCTGATGGACTCGATCTACTTCCGCAGTGACAACACCCTGATCGTGAACCTGTTCGTGCCCTCGGTGCTCAACTGGTCGGAGCGCGGAATCACGGTCACCCAGACCACGTCATACCCCGTCAGCGACACCACGACCCTGCAGGTCACCGGCAACGTCAGCGGAACCTGGGCGATGCGCATCCGCATCCCGAGCTGGACCACCGGCGCCACCGTCAGCGTCAATGGCACGGCGCAGAACATCACCACCACCCCCGGCAGCTACGCCACCCTGAGCCGCTCGTGGACCTCCGGCGACACGGTCACCGTCCGCCTGCCCATGCGGATCGTCATGCGAGCGGCCAACGACAACGCGAACGTCGCCGCGATCACCTACGGCCCGGTGGTCCTGTCCGGCAACTACGGCAACTCCGAGGTCAGTTCCCTCCCGTCGCTGAACACGTCCTCGATCACCCGGACCAGCAGCAGTTCACTCGCCTTCACCGCCACCGCCAACGGCTCCACCGTCAACCTGGGCCCGTTCCACGACGCGCACGGCTTCAACTACACCGTCTACTGGAACGCCGCCGGCAATACCGTCCGTCTCGCCAACGTGGGCAGTGGTCTCGTGCTGGGCATCCAGAACATGTCCACGGCCGACGGTGGCCGCGCTCTGCAGTGGTCGGACAACGGCACCGCCGACCACAACTGGCAAATGATCACCGACGGAGACGCGGTCCGCTTCCGCAATGCCCACAGCGGCAAGGTGCTCGGAGTCCTGAACATGTCCACGACGGACAACGCGACCGTCCTGCAGTGGTCGGACAACGGCACCGCCGACCACAGATGGATGCTGCTCGATCAGGGAGACGGGACCTACAAGATCCGCAACGAGAACAGCGGCAAGTTGCTCGCCATCGCGGACAACTCCACCGCTGTGGGCGCGTTCGCGGTCCAGGACTCGGACAACGGCACCGCCGACAACCGATGGCGCATCGTGAGGAACTGAGGCTCTCGCCGGAAGCAGATTGTGGTCGCTCTCCACCCTTCCGTTTGCCCGGCACTTCGACCCTCGTTCGACATGACGAACATCAAGGTCGGGCCGTAGCGCATCAACAGTCCGGACAGCCTCTGACGGGGCCAACCGGAACCGCTTTCTACAAGGAATGAGACCCCCATGCGCAGACGTGGTTTCAGCCGCAGACATCTGTCTGTGGTGCTCGCGGCCCTGGTCGCCTCGGCGGCGACGCTCGTCGCCAACCCGGCTCAGGCGGCCACCACCGGCGCCGTGCGCGGTGTCGGTTCCGACCGGTGTCTCGATGTGCCGAACGCCAGCCAGAGCGACGGCACGAACCTGCACATCTGGGACTGCACGGGCGGGACCAACCAGCAGTGGACGCTGACGGACAACAACCAGCTGACCGTGTACGGCAACAAGTGCCTGGATGTACCAGGCCACGCCACCACGGCCGGCACCCGGCCGGTGATCTGGGCCTGTAACGGCGGTACGAACCAGCAGTGGCGGGTGAACTCCGACGGCACGATCGTCGCCGTGGAGTCCGGGCTGTGCCTGGACGTCAGCGGCGGCGCCACGGCCAACGGCACGGCGGTGCAGCTCTGGAACTGCAACGGCGGCAACAACCAGAAGTGGACCGGCCTGTCCGCGCCACCGGGCGGCACGTGTGCTCTTCCGTCGACATACCGGTGGACGTCGACTGGCCCGTTGGCGCAGCCGGCGAACGGCTGGCTCGCGCTGAAGGACTTCACCACCGTGACGTACAACGGCAAGCACCTGGTCTACGCGACCACCTCTGACGGATCGTCGTGGGGCACGATGGCGTTCAGTCCCTTCACGAACTGGTCGGACATGACGACGGCCGGCCAGACCGGGATGAGCCAGGGCGCGGTGGCACCCAAGCTGTTCTACTTCGCGCCCAAGAACATCTGGGTGCTGACCTCAAACGGGTGGGGTACCGCCTGGCCCTTCACCTACCGCACGTCCAGCGACCCCACCAACCCCAACAGCTGGTCCGCGCCGCAGCCACTGTTCACCGGCAGCCTCCCGGAAGGCGGCCCGATCGACCCGACCATGATCGCCGACGACCAGAACATGTACCTGTTCTTCGCCGATGACAATGGCGGCATCTACAAGTCGACCATACCGATCGGGAACTTCCCCGGCAGCTTCGGCTCGTCGTACACCACGGTCATGAAGGACACGAAGGAAAAACTGTTCGAGGCGCCGGAGGTCTACAAGCTCCAGGGCCAGAACCAATACCTCATGATCGTTGAGGCGATCGGCGCGAACGGCCGCTACTTCCGCTCGTTCACCGCCTCCAGCCTGAACGGTCCGTGGACCCTCCAGGCCGGCAGCGAGAGCAGCCCCTTCGCGGGCAAGGCCAACAGCGGTGCCACCTGGACCAACGACATCAGCCACGGTGACCTGGTCCGCGACAACCCCGACCAGACCATGACCATCGACCCCTGCAACCTGCAGTTCCTCTACCAGGGCAGGACCCCCACATCCGACGGCACCCCCTACCTGCAACTGCCGTACCGGCCGGGCGTCCTCACCCTGCAGCGCTGACCCGCGCGCACATGATCACAAGCTCATGACCCCGCCGATCAGGCCCGCAAAGCAGCTTCCGCTTTGCGGGCCAGGAAGGAACCCCCCATGGTCCCGGCCCCGCGCTCACCCCGCCGATGGGCTGGAACAGCTGGAACAGCTTCGGCTGCGGGATCACCGAGGCGCAGGTCCGCGAGGCCGCCGACGCGATGGTGTCCTCGGGTATGAAGGACGCGGGCTACCAGTACGTCGTCGACGACTGCTGGTTCGACCCGCAGCGCGACGCGGCCGGCAACCTCCGGGCCAACCCGACCAAGTTCCCCGGCGGCATGAAGGCGCTCGGGGACTACATCCACAGCAAGGGCCTGAAGTTCGGCATCTACCAGGCGCCCAACGAGGTCACCTGCGCGCAGGGCGTGGGCACCTACCCGGGCGCCACGGGCAGCAAGGGGCATGAGGCCCAGGACGCCGCCATTTTCGCCTCATGGGGCGTGGACTACCTCAAGTACGACTGGTGCTCCGGCAGCGGCACCCTCAGCGAGCGGATCGCACAGTTCACCATCATGCGTGACGCCCTGCGCGCCACCGGCCGTCCGATCGTCTACAGCATCAACCCCAACAGCTTCCACGCCCCCACCGGCGACAAGTACGAGGCCCGCGCCCTGGTCCACGAGGCGATCGCCGTGCACAAGGCCCGCTTGTCGCCCTCGGTCGCGAGGACGGTGGGCCCGAAGCGGAACGACACCCATGGCGAGCCGTCGGGGAGCAGCTCGGACGGGACCTGCGTCTCGAACTGCCCAGAGACGTCCCGCTCAACACTGCGTTCACCGTCGAGGTCCGCCCGGCCGACGGCGCCTGGCAGAGACTCGACGCCTACCTGGTCAAGCGCGCCGAGATCGACTCTGCGCAAAGCCGTACGATGCTTGTCCTCGCCGTCCTGCCATGTATGAACCAACCACAGCGGCTGCCGTCCCCTCTCGGTGCCCGGCACCGATGTTCTCCCGCGATCTGAGCCCGGAGAGGGCTCAGGTCCCGGGAGCGGGGGTCATCCGGCGGTCAGAGTGGTCCACTTCTGGTTGGAGCCGCCGTTGCAGTCCCACAGCACGAGCTGCGTGCCGTCGGTCGTGGAGGAGCCCGGATCGTCGAGGCAGCGGCCGGAGGCTTGGTTGCGGTAGCCGCCGTTGTAGGGCTGCCAGACCTGGTTGGCGCCGCCGTGGCAGGCCCAGAGCTGCACCTTGGTGCCGTTGGCGGTGCTCCCGCCGGCGGCGTCGAGGCACTTGCCCATGGAGCGCAAGGTGCCGTCGGTGTAGGCGGACCAGAGCTGGTTGGCACTGTCGCCGCAGCCCCAGATCTGGACGGCGGTCCCGTCGGCCGTGCCGGCGCCGTTGACATCCACGCACTTGCCCGCGATGCCGGACTGTACGCGTGCGGGGGCGGGGGCGGGGTTCTTCAGCCACCCGGCGCTGTCCGCGGCCTGGATACCGCGGTGGAAGGCGTCGGCCATCTTCTGGTAGCCCGCGTCGTTGGGATGCAGGGGGTCGGCCAGGTCGGCCGTGGTCAGACTGCTCATGTCGACGTATGCGACGCGTTTGCCCGCGGCCTGTGCGTCGCTGACGATTTGGGGGATGGCCTGGTTGTACGCGCCCCGGTACTGCTCCTCCGAGCTGCTGGTGGACACGACCAGGGAGGCGACGAGGACGGTTGCGTCGGGGACGTCGCGGGTGATCTGGTTGACCAGCGACTTCAGCCCGGCGATGGCGGCGTCGGGCCCGGAGGCCCCTTGGAGGTCGTTGGTACCGATATGCAGCGTCACGACGTTGGGCCGGTAGCGGGTCAGCGAGGCGTCGGCGAGTGCGGCGATCTGGTCGATGCGGTATCCGGAGTGGCCTTCGTTGTCGGGGTCGGACATCGAACCGCCCCGCAACGTACCCACGAAGTCCAGCGGATGGCCGTCCGCGGCGACCTTGTCCCACAACGGGCCCCGGTAGCCGTTGCCTGTACTGCTTCCCACACCCCAGGTTATCGAGTCGCCCAACGGCATGACCCGCAACGGCGTGTCGGAGGCGGCGGCGGCAGGGGCCACACCTGCCACTGTCACCCCGAGCGCGGCGGCGACAAGTGTGATCAGGGGGAGAATCCAAGACTTTCTCATGGAGTTTCCTCTCTTTTACAAGTGATTGCTGAACCAGCGGGGCTGGTCGCCGCCCGGCCGTACCAAGGTGTGATGCGTGACGTCGACCTGCTCGGCGTCCGGCTCTCCGAACACGAGGGCGCGTGGGGGCCGTTGCCGCTCAGGGAACCGTCCTCCCAGCGGGCGGGCGGGTGCGGCTCCCAGGTGCCGTGGACGGTCCCGTCGATCGTGGTCATGGCCGGAGCACCGCCACGCCGTAGCGGCCGAGGGTCACCCCGTCGGTGACCTTCGGCTGGCCGCAAGCGGTGAGCAGCGGCATCCCACCGGCCACGGCTGCGGTGGCGACCGCCGTGGAGGCGAGGAAGCTTCTCCAATTCGGTCCTGAGGAGATGGAGGCGGCGTTCGGCGTCATTGCGTCAACCCTTCATGGCGCACCTGGACACCCGGCCGTGGGCCGTCGGCTGCGGTGGCGTGACTGGAACCGGCTGAGCTGAGAGCGGACATCCCATTACTGTGACGTAATGCGTAGTCGAAGCGCTTCGATGTTGCTGTGAGGTTAAGTGAACGCCCATGGGCGCACAAGGGTCGCCTCAAAGATTCCTCCGAGGCACTGGAGCAGGCTCACCAAGTGTCCTGCTCGCTGAACGATGTTGATCTTTCGGCGCTCTCCTCGTTCCCTGACAGGCATCGAAGCGCATCGAAAGCACCCTCCGCTCCACCTCAAGGTAATCCCATGTGTCTGCACACCCAGCTGCCGTTCGCGAAGCGCATCCAGGCCACCGTTTTCGCCCAGGCGGTCGGCCTCGGCGCGACCTGGACCACCGATTTCGTACGGTGGGTCGGCGAGGCCGTCTCCACGGAGACCCGCGCGATACGCGCCCGCGACGACCGGATGGGCCTGAACGTCTGGCCCCGAAGGCACGGTCGGTCGATCTCTTCGTGGTGACGGTCCGGTACCGGCAGTGCTCACGCTCTTGCCGGATACGGCCGGGCCCCACGGCTTCGCCAATTGAGCGCTCTCGTTGTCGGGGCCGGTGTGCAGGACGTCTGCCTCGGACCGCGTGGCCCGGTGCGGGGTAGGTGGCCGCGTAGTGGCACAGCCCGGCGTGCTGGCCGTCGGCGATGCCGGCCAGTTCGAGGCGGACGGTCACCGTCGCACCGCCCGCCGTGCGCAGCACCCGTTGAGGGAGGGTGCTCCCCACCTCGGTCAGGTTGTCGGCCGCCAGCGGTGCGAACGCCTTCAACCGCCGGTAGCCGGGGCGTTCGGTCAACGACCAGTGGTCCGCGCGCGGTTGGCAGCACCACTCCCACTGCGGCCCCAGGCGGGTGTCGGTGAACAGGTCGCTGGTCACCACGGGGCAGCGCGTCGACCGGCAGTCCGGGCGTGCCGCCGGCGGGCACCTGGCCCGTCGTCGACGGCGCCCTGGCGCAGCCGGGCATCGACGCCTGCGCCTCGACGGTGACGAAGCAGGTGCCGCTGTTCGAGAAGACGGATCCCGCGGCGGGTCCCCACACGATCAAGGTCGTGTGTGCCGGAACGGCGCGCTGGACGCGTTCGCCTCCATCTCGTTTCCCGCCACGAACGCCAACTACAAGATTCTCAACAAGAGGAGTACCAAGGCGATCGATGTCTCAGGTGCGTCGACATCCGCCGGAGCCAACATCATCCAGTGGAACGACACCGGAGCGCAGAACCAGCACTGGCGGTGGGTCGCGGTGGGTGACGGCAGCTACGAGATCGCAAACCAGAACAGCGGTCTGCTGCCGGATGTCACCAGCGGGTCCACCGCGGACGGCGCGACCATCATCCAGCAGACCGACAACAACGTGGGAGCCGGCACTGGACACTGATCGCCGCAGGAAACGGCTACTACAACATCAAGAACGTGAACAGCGGCAAGCTGCCCGCGGTGTCCGGCTCGTCGACGACAGTGGGGGCTCAGCTCGTGCAGACGACGGACGCGAACGCCGAACTCCACGCGAGCGGTGTGGGAGATGGGCCGGGGCGCTCGGACAGTTCCGGCCGGCGGGTCGGAGCTGCCCGAGGAGTAACGGGCCGCAGTGGCTCACTGGGTGTAGAAGGTGGCGTCTGCCCGGTCGGTCGTCGTACTGAGAGCCTGGACGTACAGCAGGTAGTTGTAGTGGCGGAGGTAGCGGCCCGGGAGGTTGAACGACTCGTACGAGACTCCGGCGGAGTCCGCAAGGCCGGCCCGGGCGGTGAAGGAGGCGTCGCCGGCGAACAGCGACGTCCCGTCGTTCTTCTCCACCCACACCTCGTTGTTCTTGTGGCGCAGGAAGTAGCCGGGGAAGTTCGCCGACTCCAGGGAGACTGTGCCGGTGCCGGCGAGACCGGTGACGACACGGAACTGCGAGTCGGCCAGCGGGGAGAGGTTCGCCTCGATCTTGGCGCGGTACGCCCAGTGCCGGATGAACCGGTCGGGGTAGTTGTACGAGGAGAGCCGGATCGGGGTGAGGCCGTCGGCGACCGGGATGCCGAAGTCGGGTGTGCCGTCGGCCTTCCAGTAGATCTTCTGGACGCGGGTGCGGCGGTTGGGGTCCTTGAGGGGGTCGCCGCTGATGTCCTTGTAGCTGCGGTCGTGGTAGACGAGGATGTCCGACTTGCCGTCCTCGGAAACCGTGAACTGGTTGTGCCCGGGACCGTACTGGCTGGTGGCGGCGTTGCTCGCAAAGACCGGGTTCGCGTTCTTGCTCCATGACGAGGCGCTGAGCAGGTCGGCCGACGCCGAGGCGGTCAGCATGCCCATGCAGTAGTTGGCATTGGTGGCGCTGGCCGAGAAGGTCATGAAGACCTTGCCGCCCCGCTGGATCACAGCCGGGCCCTCGTTGACCGTCGCGCCTCCACCGGTCTCCCACGCGGCGGTCGGCCGGCTGATCATGACCGGTGTGCCGGTGATGGTCCACGGGCTGGACATCTGCGCGATGTAGAGGTTGGTGCCGACGCCGACGGCCGGGTCGTTCTGCGCCCAGGCGAGGTAGCGGGTGCCGTTGACGGCGAAGGTCGTCGCGTCCAGGGAGAAGGTGTCCAGCGGCAGGGCGATACGCCCCTTCTCCGTCCAGCTCCCCGTGATCGGGTTCGCGGCCGTGCACTCCAGTACGTAGGGCCGGATGTGCCAGACGTTGTCGGCGTCACCGGCGGCGAAGTAGATGTACCACTTGCCGTCGGTGAAGTGGATCTCCGGGGCCCAGATGTAGCCGCCCATCGTACCGGTGGCGTGCTTCGTCCAGATGGTCGCCTCGGCGGCCGACGTGAGCCCCTGGATCGTGGTGGCCCGGCGCAGCACGATCCGGTCGTACGCCGGAACCGTGGCGGTGAAGTAGTAGAAGCCGTCCGTGTGCTTGAAGATGTGCGGGTCGGCCCGCTGCTCGGCGATCGTGTTCGTGTACGTCACACCGGGGGAGGCGGGCACGGCGGCGTGGGCGGTACCGGCCGAGACACCGGCGACGGTGGCGGCGGCCGAGCCGGCGATCATGCCGAGGACCGTTCGACGGGTGAGTGCAGGTCTCACGGAGTACTCCCTCTGGTGCTGGTGTGCGGCGATACCGCCCGTTCACATCTTGTCGGTATATCGAACGCTGTTCGCGAATTCGACCAGAACATAGGTTCCGCACCTGCCGGAGTCAATGCTTCCGTACAGACACATCCATCGAGTCGACTGACGCTCGCGACGAAAAGCCGTCCGCGCCAACTCACGCCACCGAGTTACAGGTTGGCTGGACAGACCATCCAACGGGATACGCATGTCGGATGTATTGACGCACTCTGTTTCCCGGACTTATCGTCTGTCCGACCTCGCGAACAGTGTTCGATATGCCGCACAAATTACCTGATCTGACGGTGCGTTGGCTACGAAGTCTGCCCCCTGCCGAGCAATGGGACGGAACGCCGCCGGGAGCAACAGCGGTCGGCACCAAGAGGCGGAGAGCCGGTGACCCAACCACTGACATCGCCGCACTTCGAAGGCCTTGCCCGCCGAGCCTGGACCAGAGAACAGGAGCCCCTGAGAACAGGATGCCGAAGCGTCGCCCACCTCAAGCGCCTTCATGGGTGCCAAAACCGAAACACCACAAACCGTCCGTCCGGCCCGCACCACGACAGCCCCCACCCGGGCAGTCGTGACTTCGCCGCAGAAGCCGTCACACCACCGATGCACCGGCTCGTGTGCCCGTGGACGCCGTCACCACAGCGATTGGTACCGCACACGGGAGACACACCGTTACCCGGATCGGTAACCATCCTGTCCCGCCCACGCCGAGACCGAGCTTCCCCGCCGCCCCGCTCTCTCCCCCCTTCGCCCGACGGTGGCACCTGCACACCGACAGGAGATCCACATGTCCGCGCTTCGCGCCCGGCTGACGGTGACAGTGCTCGCCGTCTGCCTCCTCTTCACAGGCCAGGCCCTGACCACACCCCAGCGGGCGGCCGCCGCCGACCCCGGCTACCTGATGGTGCACTTCACCGGCGATTCCGCGACCGGTCAGATGTTGTACCTCGCACACAGCACGGACGGCCTGCACTGGAACGACCTCAACGGCGGAGCGCCGGTCCTGAACTCCAAGATCGGCACGAAGGGGGTGCGCGACCCCGCACTGGTGCGCTCTCCCGACGGGAGCAAGTACTGGATCATCGCGACCGACCTGTGTGTCCGCTGCGGCTCGACGTACGAGAACGGCAGCCCCAACTTCGTGGTGTGGGAGTCGACCGACCTGGTGACCTGGTCGAAGCCGTGGCTGCTCAGCGCCGCCGGACTGATCCCCGGCGGGCGTAACGCGTGGGCGCCGGAGGCGATCTGGAACCCCGAGACCAACGACTACGTCCTGTACTGGGCGACGAACGCCACGGTGAACGGCGTGTTCAAGTACCGCATCTACTACGCCCGCACCAAGGACTTCCGCACCATCACCACCCCGCAGATCTGGATCGACCCTCCCGGCAGCACGCCGGTCGTCGACACCCAGATGACCGAGGTGCCCGCCGGTGTCGGCAACTTCCGCTACGTGCGGGTCTCCGGCGACGGCCAGAACACGGTCGAGGGCAGCAACTCGATCCTGGGGACGTGGACCGACCTCGGCAACCTCTCCAGCATCGGCCTCACCGGCAACGTGGTCGAAGGCCCGGTCTGGATGAAGTTCCGAGACCGCGACGAGTGGGCCCTCTACATCGACTACAACAACCCGCAAGGCGTACGCGAATACAGGCCCATTCTGACGACCAACCCGTTCAGCGTCAGCTCCTACCGGCTTCAGGATGCGGCAAGCTACGACATGGGCGGCACCCCGAAGCGCCACGGCGCGATCATGACCCTCACGGCCGCCGAGGAGAGCAGCGTGATCGCCCGCTGGCCCAACACCCCTGCCCAGCGGCTCCAGTCTTACAACTTCCAGGACCGGTACGTGCGCCACACCAACTTCGACGTGCGCGTCGACCCCGACGTCAGCCCCGCCGACGACGCCCAGTTCCGGCTGCGGCCCGGCCTGACAGGCACTGACACCGTCTCCTTCGAGTCGGTCAACTACCCCGGCTACTTCCTTCGGCACGCCAACTACGACTTCCAGCTCGCCTACAACGACGGCAGCGGCCAGTTCGCCGCGGACGCCACCTTCCGCAAGGTCACCGGTCTCGCCGACTCCACCTGGTCGTCGTTCCAGTCCTACAACCACCCGGACCGCTACATCCGTCACTACGCCTACCAACTCCGCCTCGACCCGATCACCACCGCGACAGGACGCAGCGACGCCACCTTCCGCGTGACCAGCTGACCCGACACCGACAGGGATGCCGGCGCCTCCAGCGAGAACGCCGGCATCTCCTGGCATCCGCCACCGAACGCCCTCCTGCTCGGCTTCGTCCGCATCGCCGAATGCCCCCCGACCGCCGCCCACGTTTTCCACACACCTGGCAGGCACGAACCCGGGACCGGGCCGCGACCCACCTGACCACCCTCCTCGCAGGCCCGGCCGACCGAGCCGCCCACGACATGCTCGGGCGGCCGCCCACGAACCCCTGCCCCGTCCTGGCTACGACGCCGTCGTCGCTTGCCACCGCTGCCTCACCGGCCACCTCGACCAGCCGCACGACGGCCCCACACCCCAAGCCGGCCGGCCCATCGCTACCGGCACCGTCGAAGGAGCCGAAGCCGTGTCCCCGGCTTTCCATACGCCTCGGAGGCACCAGATGAACGCCACCCCCCTCCCCTCGCGCCGGCGGTTCCTCGGCATGGCCGCGGCCGTGCCGCTGTCCGTGACCGGCGCGCTCACCATCGGTAGCCAGTCCGTGAGCGCCGCGACGGGCTCCCCGTTTGCCATGGGCTACTTCACCGAATCCCGCAGAGGCCTTGGCACGGACTACGGCCTGCACCTCGCGGTCAGCACCGACGGGCTGCAGTGGATGCCGCTGAATCAGAACAACCCCGTCGTGACCCCGACCGGGGGCGACGGTGGTCTGCGCGACCCCTTCATCCTGCCCAAGCAGGACGGCACCTTCGTCGTCATGGCCACCGACCTGAAGGGTACCGACTGGACCAAGCAGAGCCAGTACATCCACGTCTGGGACTCCGCCGACCTGCGCTCCTTCGACAACTACCGCCTGCTGAAACTGCACTCGATGGCCACCCACAGCTGGGCGCCCGAAGCCTTCTGGGACGCCTCCCGCGGCCAATACGCCATCATCTACTCGTCCGTCAACGGCAGCGGACACAACGTGATCATGGTCAACTACACCACGGACTTCCAGACGGTGACGTCGCCGCAGGTCTTCTTCGACCCGGGCTACGACGTCATCGACGGCTCCCTGGCCAAGGACGTGAACGGCGTCAACTACCTGTACTTCAAGGCCCGCAACAGCCTCGTGGGGGCGAGGTCCACCTCCCTCGACCCCGGCAGCTTCACCGTCTTCACCTCGGGCCTGGCGCCGCAAGGAGGCATCGAGGGCCCGATCCTCGCCCAGGCTTCCGGCACCTGGTACCTGTGGGGCGACGCCAACGCGCTGTTCTACACCTGGCAGACCAGCGACCTCTCCACCGGCACCTGGACCGCCACCGACCGGCGCGTCTACACCCAGCCGCTGAACTCCAAACACGCCACCATCCAGCCGATCCCCGAGACGGTGTACGACAACATGGTCGCCAAGTGGGGCAAGCCCGCCTGGAACCGGCTGAAGTCCTACAACTTCCCGGACAGATACTGGCGGCACGCCGACTCCATCGGACGCATCGACCCGTACCCCTTCGACCCGTACACCGACTCGCAATGGAAGTTGGTGCCGGGGCTGGCCGACTCCTCCGGCGTCTCCTTCCAGTCCGTCAACCAACCCACCCGCTATCTGCGGCACTCCTACTACCAGCTGCGACTGGACGTCAACGACGGCACCACGAAGTTCGCCAATGACGCCACCTTCCACAAGACCGCCGGGCTCGCCGACCCGTCCTGGTCGTCGTTCCGCTCTCACAACTACCCGGACCGCTACATCCGGCACTACGACTACGTACTGCGCATCGCCCCCATCACCACCGCCGTCGGCAAAGCCGACGCCACGTTCTCCCTCTGGTACTGACGCAACACGCCACGAGGGCCCGCACAGAGGAGGAAGCGTCGGTTGGCTTCGACCCGGGGCCATCAGGAATGCCGGCCTGTCTCACATTCGGCGCTGACGGATTGCGCCGCTGTCCGCGGAGGATGGGTGGCGAAGAACACGGTCTCCCGAATCATCAATGACGCGGCCGGTGTCAAGGAGTCGACAGGGCGGGCCGTGCGGCGAGCCATCGAGGAGCTGGGGTACGTGCCCAACCCTGCGGCCCGGTCGCTGGCCGGGCCGCGGGCCGACGCCATGGCCCTCATCCTGACGGAACCGGACTGGAGACAGTTCGCGCAGCCGGTCATTTCGGAGATCGTCCGCTCGCTCGTGGGACGCGCTGACGGACACGGGGATGCAACTGCCGCCCCCCGGTGCGCTCAGCGGACGAGCGGCAGCGCTTCCTGGAGTACGCCCGCGGCGGCCGGGTCGACGGAGCCCCGCTGATGTCCGTGCACGGGGCCGGTCCGCTGCCGGACATGCGCCTGCGACAACCCGACGTCGTGGGCCATGACACCAACTGGCTCGCCGCCTCCCCTGGAGCTGACGAGCAACCAGCCCCGGGTCCGGTGCCGAAGAGAGCCGAATCCGGCACCGGGTCCCGAAGTGTTGAGACAACCCTCGGCGTCCGCACCGCCGGACGCCAGGGGTTCGTCGACGCTCACCCCTCACAACCCACCTGGTGAAGGAGTCCTTCATGATCAAGCCACCGTGGATACGCCGCGTCAGACGCGCGCTCCTCGCGGCCGGTGCCACCGCCGCGCTCGCCGCCGGCCTGCTCACCGCCACGGCCACCACCTCGCAGGCCGCCACTCAGGGGCCATGCGACATCTACGCCGCGGGCGGCACCCCCTGCGTCGCCGCGCACAGCACCACCCGCGCCCTGTACGGGGCGTACAACGGCCCGCTGTACCAGGTCAAGCGCGTCTCCGACAACACGACGAAGGACATCCTCCCGCTGAACACCGGAGGTGTCGCCGACGCCGCCGCGCAGGAATCCTTCTGCGCGAACACCAGCTGCGTCATCACCGTCATCTACGACCAGTCCGGCAAGGGCAACAAGCTCACCCAGGCGCTCAGGGGCCACTGGCCCGGACCGGCCGAGGGCGGAAACGACAACCTGGCCAACGCCTTCGAAGCACCGGTCACCGTTGGCGGCCACAAGGCGTACGGCGTCTACGTCGCCCCCGGCACCGGCTACCGCAACAACAACACCAACGGCATCGCCACCGGCGACCAGCCCGAGGGCATGTACGCGATCTTCGACGGCACCCACTACAACGGCGGCTGCTGCTTCGACTACGGCAACGCTGAGACGACCGGCAACGACGACGGCAACGGCACCATGGAGGCCCTCTACTTCGGCAACAGCAAGGGCTGGGGCTACGGCAGCGGCCCCGGACCCTGGGTCATGGCCGACATGGAGAACGGCCTGTTCTCCGGGGTCAACACCCGCTTCAACGACATTCCCTCCGTCAGCCACCGGTTCCTGACCGCCATACTCAAAGGCAGCCACAACCAGTGGGCCATCCGCGGCGGCAACGCCCAGTCGGGCAGCCTGTCCACCTACTACAACGGGGTACGCCCCAACGCCACCGGCTACAACCCGATGAAGAAGCAAGGCGCGATCATCCTCGGCATCGGAGGCGACAACAGCAACACCGGCGCCGGCACCTTCTACGAAGGCGTCATGACCTCGGGCTACCCCTCGGACGCCACCGAGAACGCCGTACAGGCCAACATCACCGCCGCCGGCTACAACAGTGGCTCGACCAGCACCGGCTCACTGACCCCCGGCTCCCGGATCTCCCTGAAGGCCACCACCTCGCCCTGCTGCACATCCCACTACCTCCGCCACAACGACGCCGACACCAAGGTCGTCATCTCCCCCATCAACTCCGCCAGCGCGGCCACCGACAAGGCCGACGCCACCTGGATCGTCCGCGCCGGCCTGGCCAACACCTCCTGCCTGAGCTTCGAATCCGCCAACGACCCCGGCCAGTTCCTGCGCCACTCCAACTACCAGCTCTACCTGAACACCGACACCGGCGGCAGCTCGTTCGCGAAGGACGCCACCTTCTGCCCCACCACGGGCAACAGCGGGAGCGGCACCTCCTTCCAGTCCCTCAACTTCCCGACCAAATACATCCGCCACTACAATTACACGGCCTACATCGCCGGCAACGGCGGCTCCAACGCCTGGGACTCCACGAGGTCGTGGGCCCAGGACGCCAGTTGGGTCACCGCATCTCCCTGGAGCTGACGAGGGACAGCACCAAGAGATCCGCAGTCGACAGTCTTGACCGATCCCCATTCGGGACGAAGAGGTCGTGGGTTCAAATCCCGCCGCCTGGACAGTGAAGGACCAGGTCGGGGGCCTGATCCAGTGAGTGGATCAGGCCCCTGAGCGGTTCCTGGAGATCGTTTGGGGGAAGCCTGGGAGAAGATCTTGGTCGGCTTCTCCCAGGCCCGGTGGCCACTTCCGTGTGCGGTCCGTCAGATCCGGGGCCCGGCCGCAGGCGTCGGACCCGGGCCTGTTCATGGGGAGGCACGATCCGACGAATGCGAAGTGGGCGAAGCTGGAGCCCCTGCTCCCCGCTGGGAAGAAGTCCGGACGATTGCCGATACGCGCCAAGCGGCAGGAGACGTATACGCTGGCGCACCCGCGCCGGTGCTCCGTGGCGGGACGTGCCCAAACGGCACCTGGCACCGCATCCTCAAGCAACTGCAGGCCCGAGCCGACGCCGAAGGACTGATCACCTGGGACGCCTCGGTGGACTCGACCATCACCCGCGCCCACCAGCATGCGGCCGGTGCCCGCAAAAAGGGGACCTGCAGATCGAGCCGCCCGGTGGTGTCTTCACCGAGCCCGACGACCACGGGCTCGGACGCTCCCGGGGCTCACCGGCGCGGTCACCGAAGCCGACGGCACCCTCTCGGACCTCGTCATGGCCCACCAGGCCCGATGACCCCGAACGCATCTGGCCACAGCCTCTGCTTCGGTCACCTCTGAAACAGCCCCTGGAGGCTGGAGGCCACTCGCGGCGCTGGGAAGAGGCGGGGCTCCGGGCACGCTGGCCCGCCACCTCAGCCAGGCGTGGTGATCCTCACTGTCCGCGGTGTTTGTACCGCACTGATTGCGATTGGCGGTCCGGTCGCGCTTCTTCGGATGCGTCTCATCGAATGCGTCGGGCCAGTCCGGTCGCCCTGCCCATAAGCCATTCGAGCGGCCCTCGCTGGAAGAAGCGGGACCAGAGGGTGGCGAGGAGGGTGACGGAGACGATGAAGCCGAGCAGGATGTACAGCGGCTGGACGGTCAGTTCCTCGGTGTCCAGCAGCCAGATGGCGACGATGTGGTAGACGTACGCCGTCAGTGACATCGAGCCGACCGCGATGACGGGCTTGGCCAGGCGGCGCAGCCGGGGGAAGGCGTCCATGGCGGCCAGGCACGCGGTGATCACCAGGATCGCCACACCGGTGTTGCCCACGATGGACAGGGTCGCCTCGCTGTGCGGGGAGGCGACCAGCATCCCGGCGGGGGTGTCGCCGAAGATGCCCTCGCTGCCGGGCGGTGCGGACGACATGGATGACATGCCCGGTCGTCCTGCGGTTTCCCGGATGGCTTCGGCGGCACCGGACACGAGACGCAGTGCCAGCCAGGAGCCTCCGTAGCCGGTGACGGCGAGGGCGACGCCGGTGAGGGTGAGGCGTGTCCGGACGGCGGTGGCGGCCAGGTCGAGGCGGGCGAGGGCCATCCCGGCGACGACGAACGGGACCCAGGTCAGGGCCGGGTATCCGCCGGTGAAGAGCAGCGAGACGATGCCGTCGGCCTGGCCGACGGTGGGAAACGCTCGGTCGCCGACCACCGGCTTCAGCAGGTACAGCAGCTGCGGGCCCACCAGGGCCCATCCTGCGGCGATCAGCGCCAGCGGTTTGGCGCCCAGCCGGTGCAGCGGCAGCACGAGCAGGAAGAACAGTCCGTAGAAGGCGAGGATCGGCACGACCGGGGTGCCGGTCATGGTCAGGGCGGTGCCCAGGGCCAGCAGGATCACGGCCCGGATGACGACCTTGGCGGCGGCCTGACGGCCGGCCAGGCCGGTCTTCGGTGTGCGGCGCCCGGTGATGAGGGCGACCGCGAAGCCGGCCAGGACGGCGAACAGGGCGGAGGAGCGGCCTTGCGCCAGCTCCATCAGGAAGCCGATGACACCGCCTTGGCTCGGGGCGGGCCCCACGTGGACCGCGTACATGCCGAAGACGGCCAGGCCGCGGGCCAGGTCCAGCCCGATCAGTCGGCCCACGCCTGGCGCGCCCGTCGAGGGCTCACTGCGCTCGCGTGCAGGGGACGGCGCGTCGGCCGGGAGAGGCGGGGAGTCCGGGTGACGTGTCATGCCGTCAGGCTGGAGACCGGGCCGATCGTGGACTATCCGGCAGAAGGCTGCGATGCCCCTGCCGACCGGGGGGTGCTACCCCGCCGTGTGGCTGGAGCTGCCGCTCGCCGGGCCGCCGGGGCTCTGCGGGGCTTTAGGGTCTAGTCGGCATGGGCCGGACTGCAGGACAAAGGTGAGACGGAGCGCACGTGATCCGGGTAGTGGTGGTGGACGACGAGGCACTGGTCCGCTCGGGCTTCGAACTCATTCTGGGCGCGTCCGACGACATCGAGGTCGTCGCGACCGCGAGCGGGGGCGACGCCGTGGAGACCGTCCGCCGGGAGCGGCCGGACGTGGTGCTGCTGGACATCCGGATGCCGGACGTCGACGGGCTCACCGTCCTGCGAGAGCTGCGCACGATGCCAAACGCTCCTGTGGTGGCGATGCTGACGACGTTCGACACCGACGAGTACATCCTGACCGCATTGAACTCAGGCGCGGCCGGTTTCCTGCTCAAGGACACCGAGCCGGAACAGCTCGCCCACCTGGTGCGCACCCTGACCGCGGGCGGCGTGGTGCTCTCCCCCAAGGCGTCGCGGACCCTGCTGCACAGTCACCCCGGCACCGAGGCCGCCGTCGACGAGGACGCGGCACGGGTCCGGCTGCTCACCGCGCGGGAGCGTGACGTCCTCGTCCTGGTGGCGGAGGGGCTGTCGAACGCCGACATCGGGGCGCGCATCCACCTGGGGGCCGGCACGGTCAAGGACCACGTCAGCGCGATCCTCACGAAGCTGCGGGTGACGAGCCGGGTGCAGGCCGCGCTGCTGGCGCAGCGGGCTGGACTGCTCGACGAGCATCCGCGGTCGGAGGCCGGACGATGAGCCGCGCACGCGAACTCTGGCAGCGGGTTCCCGCGCCGGTCATCGACCTCGTCCTGGTGGCGGTGGCGGCCGTGGACGTATGGCTGAACATGTGGGAGCACACACGCCTTGGTGTCGCGCTGGCCGCGCTCGGCTGCGCCGCGTTGGCGTTCCGGCGCCGGTTCCCGCTCGGCGTGTTCCTGCTCACCCTGCCCATCGCGCTGATGCAGGATGTCGCCGTCGCTGTGCTCGTGGCGCTGTTCACGCTGGCCGAACGCTCCCGCAACCGCCGTCTCCTCGCGGTGTGCGTCGCCCTGTCCGCCGTCGCGAGCAGTACTCCGTGGCCCCTGGCCGAGGTCGACCGGACCATGACACTGGTCTTCTTCGTGTACGGCCTGGCGACCGCCGCGGCCCCGGTCCTCTTCGGCCAGCTTCTCCAGGCGCAACGGGACCTGGCGGGGCGGCTGGCCGAGATCGAGGAGGCCAGGGAACACGAGCGGGCCCTGCACGCCCAGGCCGTGATCGCCCGCGAACGCGCCCAACTGGCCCGCGAGATGCACGACGTGGTCTCCCACCAGGTCAGCCTGATCGCCGTACGGGCCGGAGCCCTCCAGGTCGCCACCAAGGACGCGGACGCCAAGGAGGCCGCCCGCACGATCCGTTCGCTGAGCGTCACCACACTCGACGAACTGCGCACCATGGTCAGCCTGCTGCGCGCCTCCGGCGGCCACGCCACGGAGCTGACCCCTCAGCCCACCCTGGCCGACCTGCGCAAACTGGTGGATTCAAGCGGCACTCACGCGGAGCTGACGGGTGAGCTGCCGCCCACCGTGGGCACACCCGCCCAACGGGCCGTCTATCGCACGGTCCAAGAGGCGCTGACCAACGTCCGCAAGCACGCCCCCGGCGCCACGGCCTGCGTCGAGCTGTGGCACGACGGCGACGACGTCGGAGTGACCGTCACCAACACCCCGCCCACGCGACCCTCCCTCTCCCTCCCCGGTTCACAGCAGGGCCTGGTCGGTCTGCGGGAACGGGCCGACATCCTGCACGGCACCCTGGTGGCGGGCCCGACCACGGAGGGCGGCTACCGGGTGCGGCTGCGGATTCCCCTCAGCGCGGACTGACCGACCCCTCATGCTGTTCTGTCGGTTTGCGCCGGCTCACGAGGCCCACTCGTGGTCCGCGGCCAGCAACGGGATAGGGGGGCTGGCGGGCTCACCGACGCCTTTGGTCTCCCTCAGTGGCCTGACGGAGACCGGACGGGGCCGATATGCGAATCAGCGACATCGGCCCCGCTGACAAGTGGCCGCGTCACTTCAGCAGGGTGCTGACCAAAGCGACGGCCGGTGTTGATACCGAAGGCGACGTACTCGATGCCTGTGGAGCGCCACCAGCCAAGGCCCGCCCCGCACAGCAGCAGTGAGGTGGGCAGCGCCGCCAGCACCAGCGGCCATTCGGCGAGCACGGCACGCACCACACCCCGTACGCCGGGACGGCTCTGCGCATCGCGGTGGGCGATCTGGTGGGCATAGCCATGAGCCAGGACCGAGGCGAGGGCCGTGAACAGGACCCACACAGCGTCGTCCCTGCGCTCCGCCCGGGTCACCTCGCCGACCTGGGTGAGCGCGGCGACGGCCGAACTCGACACCAGGAGCCCGTACACGCCGCCGAACAGCGCAGTCGGCTGCGCCGGCCAGTCCCACACCGCACGTCTGTAACGGATGGCGGACTCGGCGCGCATAAGGGGCCTTTCGCGGTCTTGGTTTCCGTGGGTGTCGGTGCGTGGGGTTGTCCGGTCGGGAGTTGGGCAATGGACGACCGGACAACCCTGCGTGTGGTGGGTCATCGCGCGGGGGCCAGGAGCTGGGTGGCCGCCAGCCGCGCGTACAGCTGGTCCTGGGCCACCAGTTCCTCATGGGTGCCCACCGAGCGGACCCGTCCGCCGTCCATGACGACGATCCGGTCCGCGTCTGTCACCGTCGACAGGCGGTGGGCCACCACCAGTACGGTGGTCTCGCGGGCCACCTCCGTGATGACGTCCCGCAGCGCCAGCTCGTTGACGGCGTCGAGCTGGGAGGTCGCCTCGTCCAGGAGCAGCAGCCGGGGCCTGCGCAGCAGGGCGCGGGCGATGGCGATGCGCTGCCGCTCGCCGCCCGACAGCTTCGAACCTCGGTGTCCGACCGGGGTGTCCAGGCCGTGGGGCAGACGCTCGACGAGGGTGTCGAGCCCCGTCCGGGCCAGGACGTCGCGGATGTCGTCGTCCGTCGCGCCGGGCGCCGCGAACACCAGATTCTCCCGCAGCGTGCCGGCCAGCACCGGAGCGTCCTGCTCCACATAGCCGATGACAGACCGAAGCTCGAACAGGGACCAGTCCCGTACGTCCTCGCCGTCGACCAGGACCCGGCCGCCGGTCGCCTCGTAGAACCGCTCGATGAGCGCGAACACCGTCGACTTGCCCGCACCGGAGGGGCCCACGAAAGCCGTCATCCCGGTGTCCGGAACCTCGAAGCTCACCTGCCGGTGGACGTACGGCAGGCCCGGACGGTAGCGGAAGGACACGTCCTCGAAGCGGACCGACACCGGGCCCGATACCGCTGCCTCCTGCCTGGGCAGGGCGCTCTTCTGCCGGGCCGCCGGCTCCGTCGGCAGGCGTTCCGCCTGCGCGATCCGGGAGATCGCGGCGGCCCCTTCCTGGTACTGGGAGACGGCGTCGACGAGCCTGGACACCGGCTCTATCAGGTAGAAGAGGTACAGCAGGAAGGCGATGAGGGTGGACACGGGGATCTCCCCGGACGCCACGCGCGCCCCGCCGACCGCGAGCACGGCGAGGAAGGCCAGCTGGACGGCGAGTTCGTCGGCCGAGCCCGCCACGGACTCCCACTTCGCGCTCTTCACGCCGTGCCGCCACGCCCGCCGCGCCGCCGCCTCCACCCGGGCGGTCTCCCGCTCCTCGGCGCCGGATGCCTTCACCGTGCGAAACGCCCCGAGAGACCGCTCCAGCGCGACGGAGATCTCCCCGACCGCCTCCTGCGACCGCTCGGTGGCCCGCGCGATCCTCGGCATCACCATGGCGACGGCCCCGCCGACCAGCACGACCACCCCGAGCGTCACACCCAGCAGCACGACGTCCAGGTACGCCATCATCACGATCGCCGCCACGAAGGCCACCGCGCCGGTGGCCGCGGAGACGACCGCCTGGGTGCTGACCGCCCGCAGCAGCGTCGTGTCCGAGGTGACTCGGGACATCAGATCACCCGGCGGGATCCGCTCCCATTCCGCGAGCCGCAGCCGCAGCAGCCGCCCCACCAGAGTGCGCCGCGCGGCCAGGACCACCGACTCCGCCGTCCGCTCCAGCACATACGCGCCGAACGTCTCGACCGCCGTGCCCAGCACCACCAGCGCGGTGAGCGCGATCAGGATCCCGGCGATGGTCTCACCTGTCGCGAGCCGGTCCACGAGTGCCTTGGTGGCCAGCGGCTGCAGCAGTCCCCCGGCGGCCCCGACCAGGGCGCACAGCAGCCCGAGAGCGACGGCCCACCGGTGCGGCCGGACATAAGCGCGCAGTGCCTTGACCGTCTCTCGGGCGGACAGGGACGTATCATCCGTCGTCGGGGCGGATGCGGTGTTCACAACATTCCTTTCTTCTGCAGTGTGCCGGGCACCGCATCAGCGGTCCGGCACACCAGGGCGTGAGCATGCTTCGGGTCACGTGAGCATGTTTCGGGTCAGTGGACGAGTCCGGCTGTGCCCGTGGCGAGGTGTGCACCAACGCTTCGGATACCTCAGGGCGGACGACGAACAGGACGAAGGCACCCGCCGCCGGCGTCAGACCGAGCAACTCCAGAAACTCGCCCCTGCCAGGTGCGGTGTCGCGGTCCGGTACGTCAGCCGATGATCCGAGGAAGTCCTCGCGCTCGTTGTGTCGCGCACGGTGTGTCATGCCTCCAGCCTGGAAGCCCGTCCGCCCCGCGCCCATCCGGCAAGCGTCGGGTCCACCACCTCCCCAAAGACAGACTGCGGCACCTTCTGCTGCTGGTCCGCCCCGACACAGTGTTGCTGGCATCGTGAACTGCTCAGGCGACGCCATGCCGCGACCTGCGTACCCAGGCGACGCGGACGCCCCCGCACCATCCGGTCGATCCGCGCTCTGGTCCTGCGCCCGGCCTCACCCTCGACAGACCTGGCTGACCCCGCGATACCCGGAGGGAAGCAGTAATGGAGGTGCACGGGACACGTCGGACAGGGTGTACTGCAGCCCATGGCGGAATACCTTCAACGGCACAGTGACGACTGGCTTGCGTACTTTGCCGCGAGAGGCCACGGCGGCCCGCAACCGCTGGCCGC
>NZ_NCSM01000089.1:412-11539 GCF_002224125.1 Streptomyces sp. NBS 14/10 | reverse complement strand
CCCCCAGAGGTCCTCCAGGGTCTGGTCCGCGAAAACGAGGCGGATCCGGCCCTGGCCCCCGGACCCCGACCTGCGACCCTACGCCCTCAGCACCCGCGACCCTGTCGGCTGTCGCGCTCGCCGAGACGGTCAATCCGACAGAGGTTGCTCGGCCCAGATCGTCTTGCCGACGGAGGTCTGGCGGCTGCCCCAGCGCTCGGCGACCTGGGCGACGAGCAGCAGTCCGCGTCCGCCCTCGTCGAAGACGCGGGCCCGCCGCAGGTGTGGGGCGGTGCTGCTGCCGTCAGAGACCTCGCAGATGAGTGCGTCGGCGTCGATGAGCCGCAGCTCAATGGGGGCGTCGCCGTAACGGATGGCGTTGGTGACCAGCTCGCTCACGATCAGCTCGGTGGAGAACTCAAGCTCGGCCAGGCCCCAGGCGGCCAGCTGTTCGCTCGCCATGCGGCGGGCCCCGGCGACGGCCGCCGGATCCACGGGCAGCTGCCAGGTGCGCACCTGATCCGCGCCGAGACCGGTGGTGTGGGCCAGAAGCAGGACGATGTCGTCGGCAGGCGGGTCGGGCCGCACCTTGCGCAGCACTTCGTCGCAGGCTTCCTCCAGGTCGGCGGCCGGGCGGTGAAGCGCTTCGGTCAGCAGCTCCAGTCCGATGTCGATATCGCGACCGGGGGCCTCGATCAGGCCGTCGGTGTAGAGGGCGAGCAGGCTGCCCTCGCCCACTTCGATCCGCGCGGCCTCGAAGGGCAGTCCGCCCAGGCCGAGCGGTGGCCCGGCGGGCAGGTCCAGGACTTGTACGGTGCCGTCGGAGTTCACCAGGACGGGCGGCGGGTGCCCGGCCCGTGCCAGGTCGCACAGACCGGCGACCGGGTCGTAGACGGCGTAGAGGCAGGTGGCCCCGACCTCTCCCCAAGCCCCCTCCGTCTGCCGTCGCACGTCCGGGCCTTCCTCTCGGTCCAGGCGGATGACCAGGTCGTCCAGCCGGGTGAGCAGTTCATCGGGCGCGAAGTCGGCGTCGGCGAGGGTCCGTACCGCGGTGCGCAGGCGGCCCATCGTGGCCGAGGCGTGCACGCCATGGCCCACGACGTCGCCCACCACCAGCGCGACCCGTCCCCCGGACAGCGCGATGACGTCGAACCAGTCTCCGCCGATCCCGTCCCCCGAGCCGGCAGGGAGGTAGCGGTAGGCGAGGTCCACCGCCGCCAGCTCCGGCAGCCGCTCGGGCAGCAGATTGCGCTGGAGGGCGAGTGCGGTCCGACGCTCGAGGGTGTAGCGGCGGGCGTTGTCGATGCTCACCGCGGCCCTGGCGGCGATCTCCTCAGCGAGCAGCAGGTCTTCCTCGCTGAAGGCTTCCACCGTCCGGTGCCGTAGGAGGTACACCACGCCCAGGGTCACCCTGCGGGCACGCAGCGGCACCACCATCACCGTGTGAATCATGCACCGGCCCAGGGCCCCGGGCCGGGCCGGGGAAACCGCCCCCCACCCCCGCAGCAAGGGGTCACCCGCCTGGTACCGGCTGCCCCGACCGGTGACCAGGGCCCGGACCGGGGGCGAGTCCTGGGGGCAGACGTCCACCTCGCCCGGCGTGAGCACGGACTCCGGGCAGTCCGGGAGCACCGACCGCTGCGCGGCGCGGCGGAAGACGACCGGCCCGGTGGGCGGTAGCAGTTCCGGCTCGTCGCCCCGGAGGACGGGCTCCAGCAGGTCGACGGCGGCGAAGTCGGCGAACCCGTCCACCGCCACCTCGGCCAGTTCCTCGACTGTCCGGGTCACGTTCAGGCTGCTGCCGATGCGCAGACTGGCGTCGTTGAGCACCGCCAGGCGGCGCCGGGCCCAGTACTGCTCGGTGGTGTCGATCACCAGCGCCGACACACCCTGCGCCACGCCGCTCCCATCCCTCAAGGGGAAAAGGAACATCGACCTGGCACGTGCGCGGGTCTCACCGGGGGCCTTCGCGGCGTACTCGTGGAAAAGCGTCTCCCCGCTGCGCAGGACCTGCCGCTGGAGACGGTCGATCTCTTCGAAGGGCGGGTGGGGCTCGATCTCCCACAGGGTGAGCCCTCTCAGCTCCTCCTGGGTCCTGCCCAATGCCTGGATCATCAACTCGTTGGCCGCCACAAACCGCGCTTCGCGATCGTAGATCGCCACGGGCTGCGGGAGCTGCGCGAGCGTCCAGTCCCACAGCTCCGCCGCTCCCGGGGCGGTCGGCGCGGAAAGGAGCGTCCCCGTCCTGTCGGTGACGAGCCACAGGGTCCTGCCATCCGCGTTCACCAGCGGCGTTCCTCGGAGCTGCGCAACGACCCGGCTTCCGTCCCGGTGCCGTAGCGCCACCTCACTCCCCCACGGCTTTCCGGCGGTCATACGGCGCTGCACGGAGACAGCCGGCTCCGCGGCGAGCAGGTCAGAGGCCGGCCGGCCCACCACCTCCTCCGACTCGTACCCGAGAAGTCGACCGGCCCCGGCGCTCCACGCCATGAGGGCTCCGCGGGCGTCGATGACGACCGCGAAGTCTTTGGGTGCTACCGCGCCCTCTGCTCCCATGGTCGTGTAGGGCTCGTTGTCCATGGTGTATTCCGACCTCGTACCTGCCGCGCCCGGCGCGGCACTGCGCCAGCCATCACGGGCACTCCTCCAGCATCCCGCCCCGGCCCACGCAACTCAACCGGTCACACCACGCACGCGGGCGGGCGGGCACGTCGCGCGGCGACCAGTGTTGGTTCTGTGACCGGGCGCGGGAGCTACGACCCCTGGGTGCCGCGCGTGTATCGGCGGTGCAGGGCACGCAGCTGGGCCAGCTCCCTCTCGAAGCCTGCCACGTCGACGGCGCCGACGAATGGCACTGGCAGCCAGACCAGGGAGTCGTCACGCAGTCTGGCCGCGACGCGCAGCCGCTGGCCACTGCGGGCCCGGGGGTCGGCGGCTATCCACAGGTCTTCCAGGCGGACGATCTCGTCCCACCCCAACCGCCGCCACCGCAGTATCTCGCGGATCCGCAGCCCGTCCGGGCCCGCCTCCACTCGTCGTCTGAGCCCCCCGACCGCGAATCCGACGGCCGCCACACCCACGGTCCCCGAAAGGATCCCCAACTTCTCGGCGTCCGGAGCTCCGAGGCTTGCCGCAATTCCCGCCGCCACCGCGGCCAGCGCGGCCATGGCGGTCGTCCAGCGCGCGGATTTGCCGACCATCCGCAGCCACAGCTCGTCATGGCTGGTCATTCCCGTGATCCTGCCACCCGGCCGCCGCCGTACGCCATCCCAATGTCGGGCGACGCTGTTTCCTGAACGCCTAACGGGCCACGAGTTTCGGACGGTCGGTGTCGGGGAGCCAGTCGCGTTGCGGTTGGTCCTCCAGCCAGCGCCGGGTACGGCCGGCTTCGGTGAAGCCCTCGGGGTCGGTGCGGAGGTGTTGGAGGAGATGGTCCTGGCCCAGATTGGGGCCGTCGTGGCGGCGCGTGATCCGGAACTCGTCGGCGAAGCGGCGCAGGAAGTCCAGGCGGTTCAGTTCAGCCGGGCGCCACAGGACACTCTCGCGCAGGTCGGCCGGGCGCAGTGCGTCGGCGCCGGCCAACAGGTGAGACGGGCCGACCACCACGTCGACGGGTTCCAGCCGCACCAGGCGCTGGGTGAGTTCCGCGTCCCGCACGGCGCGTACAGATGGCCCCATGTGTCGATCCGTACGACCGGACCGGCGCCCGTCACCGCTGCGACCGCCCGCTCGCCCGCCGCAAGCGCCTCGCGCGCGGCCGGCAGGAACCGCTGCCCCGCCTCGCTCAGCCGGGTGCCGCCCTGGCGCTCGAAGAGCCGCACGCCCAGCAGTTCCTCCAGCCGCGCGATGCGCTTGGACAGCGCCTGCTGGCTGGTGTTCAGCTCCTCGGCGGCCCGCCCGAAATGCAGTGTCCCGGCGGTCGCGACAAAGGCGCGGACCAGGACGAGATCAAGGTCCATGCCGCTGACCCCAAGCGACAACCGCACGTTGTCGGTCAGACGGCTTGGTTGTTGGCCGGCGCGCCACAGCACGCGGTCAGATGGTCCCGGAAGCCGTACCACCGGAAACCGCGCCAAAGGATGGCCCGAGGCCACTGAGGAGATGACCACAATGAAGGGCTTCGTACCGACCGGAGATCCCGCCGAGCCGGTCGTGCTCGCCGACGTCGCCGAGCCGACGCCGCGCCCCGACGAGGTGCTGGTGAAGGTCGAGGCGTTCTCGGTCAACCGGGGCGAGACGTTCAAGCTGGAGAAGCCGGCCCCCGGCGAGCGCCCTGGCAAGGACATCGCGGGCCTGGTGGTGCAGCCGGCCGCCGACGGCAGCGGGCCGTCCGGGATCACGCGGGTCGTCGGCCACCCCATGTCGGGCGGCTGGGCGGAGTACGTGGCGGTGCCGACCACCGCGCTCGCCGAGCTGCCGGAGAGCGTCTCCGTGCTCCAGGGCGCGGCGCTGCCGCTGGCCGGTCTCACCGCGCTGCGGCTGCTGCGCGCCGCCGGACCGGTGGCGGGCCGGCGGGTACTGCTGACCGGTGCTTCCGGAGGCGTGGGCCACTTCGTCACCGAACTCGCGGCCGCCGCCGGGGCCGAGGTCACCGCCGTGACCAGGGACGCCGAACGCGGCGCCCGGCTTGCCGAACTCGGCGCCGCCGAGATCCTCCACGATGTCGCCGACGCCCGAGGCCGGTACGACCTCGTGCTGGAGTCGACCGGCGGCCAGGCCCTCCCCCTCGCGCTCGCGCGGCTCGCCAGGCGCGGCACGCTCATCTGGTTCGGGCAGGCCAGCCGCACACCGGCGACGCTCGACTTCTTCGACTTCTTCGCCGGGCCCGAATCGGCTGTCATCCGCCACTTCCACTATCTCGACGCCGACACCCGCCTCGACGACGACCTGGCAGCACTCGTCCGGCTGACCGCCGAAGGCCGTCTGCACCCCGAGATCGGCCGTGTCACGGACTGGGCCGATACCGCGACCACCCTCACCGACCTGCGCGACCGCCGCATCCGTGGCAAGGCCGTCCTCACCCTCTCCTGAACCACGCCAGAACGACCGAAGGAGCAAGACCATGACCACCACCGCCGACCCCAGAGCCGTCGTCATCCGCTACGTCGAGGCCGTACGCGACGGTGACGCCGACGTCATCCACGACAGCTTCGCCGCGGACGCGACCTGGCACTACCCGGGCAGCCTGCCCGTCTCCAAGGTGTGGCAGGGCCGCGACGCGATCATCAACGAGTTCCTCGGCGGCATGGGAACGGTCTTCGTCCCCGGCACCCTGGAGATCGAACTGGTCAGCACGATCGCCGAGGGCGAGCGCGTGGTGGCCGAATGGACCTCCAAGGCCAAGACCGTCCATGGCGGCACCTACGACAACCGCTGCCTCGGCATCTACACAGTGCGGGACGGCAAGATCGTCTCCGTCGTCGAATACGCCGACACCCACCACGTGGCCGCGACTCTCTTCCCGCGGCCATGACGCCGAGCCGTGGCCCCTGGCGGGAAGCCAGGGGCCACGTGAGTGAGGCCGGCCGTACGGGCCGTACGGGCCGTGCCGTCACTCGGTCCGGACGGTCAGCGCAGGCTGGTCCCGAACTGCGCCTTCGTGGCGGGCGCGGACAGGTCGTCGGGGCCGAAGGCGAGGGCGGAGTCCGTGGTCAGGCCGGTGGACGTGCCGCGGAGCAGCCAGACCGCGCCGTTGTCGCCGTTCTCGGTGGTGGAGGCGACGGCGATGTCGCGGTGGCCGTCTCCGTTGACGTCGAGGAGCGCGGTGGTGGCGCCGAACTTGTCGCCCGATTCGGCCACGCCGGGCACCCCGGGGGTGTTCTGGTGGAAGACCTGGCTGCCGGTGCCGGTGAAGCCGGAGGCACTGCCGGGGACCAGGGCGAACGAACCGGCGTCGGTGAGGCCGCTGAAGTCCTCGCCGGGGATGCCGAGGGCGATGTCGGCGTAGCCGTCGCCGTTCACGTCGTCCACGGAGATCGCCGTGCCGAGGCCGTCACCCTCCTCCTCCGCGCCGTAGAGGCCGGGCAGGCTCTGGTCGAACGACTTCGTGTTCGCGTCGGACAGGCCGGAGGCCGAGCCGTAGGCGACGCGGACCTTGCTGTCCCAGCCGTCGCCACCGACCACCACGTCGTCGAAGCCGTCACCGTTCACGTCGCCCACGCCGGTGCCCGAGACGTCGCTGCTCGCGCCTTCGCCGGGGACCCAGGACTTGGTGAAGCCCGACGCGCCGCCGATCAGCAGCCGGTTGCCCCAGGTTCCGTCACCGGTGTAGACCCACTGGACGATGTCGTCCTTGCCGTCGCCGTTGACGTCGCCGACATGGCCGTTGACGATGGGCCCGCTGATCGAGTCGCCGTCCTCCTCGCAGCCGCCACCCGTGGCGCAGGAGGCGTCGTCCTCGTCGTAGCCCCACCACTCGGACTTGTCGAGGATGTTGAGCACGGCGGCGGGCGTGCCGGTCCGGGAGATCGGGCCCTTCCACAGGGCGGCCTTGGCGCTCGGCGGGTCGTCACCCGCGACGGTGCTGTGGGCGAACAGCGCGAGGTCGGTCTTACCGTCCCCGTCGAAGTCACCGGCCTGCGGGGCCTGCCCGTACCCGGCGAGGTTCGTACCGCCGGTGAGCCCGGAGGCGGAGCCCCACAGCACGACGGAGCCCCCGGGACCGCCCGCGATCACGAGGTCGCCGTAGCCGTCGCCGTCCAGGTCGCCCTTGGTGAAGGTCAGCCCGAAGCGCTCGCCCGCGGTCGCGGAGCCGGGAATCCCGCTGGTCGACCGGCTCACGATCTTCTTGTTGGCGGTGGACAGTCCGCTCGCCGAACCGTACGTGATGGCCACGTAGCCGGCCTTCGCCTTGTCGGACACCGTGGCGTTCGGCGCCCCGATGACGAGGTCGGCGTAGCCGTCGCCATTGAAGTCGTCCTGGGCGTCCACCGACGCGGGGGCGGCCTGGGCCGAAGCCCCGGTGAGGGCCCAGGCGCTGAGCCCTCCGGCGAGCAGCACCGCGGCGGCCAGGGGCGCGCCCAGCCGTTCGGTACGGATCCTGTGTCCTGCTCGGGACATACAACTGCCTCTCAGAGTGGTCGAGTTCAACACGGCACGCGCCGCGCCCCCGCACAGTCCGACAAGGAAGGCAGGTCTCCGGTTGTACGCCTGAATGTCATTGTTGTGTAACCCAGCCGTACGCCCGATCCCGACGTCCTAACCACGCTGAGCGGAGTGAGGAGTTCGTCAGGCACGCCCCGGGCGCAGGTGACGAGAAGCGGCCAGGCAGGAGGACAGCCACGTTGCTTCCGTGCGATTGATGATCAGGTCGCCGACGGTAATCATCCCGTCCACCATGCCGCCGACCCGTATCGAGTGGTCGCCCACGCGGAACACCTGCCAATCCGCGTCGCTGTGCCAGAGCCGCGCGGTCTTCTCGCCCCGGCGTTGAGCGAAGACGAGCTCCTCACCGTGCTCGTTCTGGAAATAACCGACATAGTCCTTGGCCGTAATGGCACCACCGCACAGACCGGCCAGGAGCGGTTCGATCTCAGGACGGGTGTTGTTCATGCCGCGGGCTCCTCGGTCGAATCGGAGTCCCGCCGTGATGAGGAGAGTGCCAGCATCCGGGTCGCCGAATCCAGAAGGGTCTCGAACGTGATCACTTCTATGCGCGCTGCATGCGTGTTGTATGTGCGTAGAGTCTCCGCGACCTCCTGGGGTGTGATACCGCCGCTCACATACCGTGAATGCCCGATAACGACGGTCGCCGAGGCCCTACGGGTATCGACGCCGTGATCCGCGAGGATGGTCCGCCGGTTCTCGTCCATGGCCCGGAGATAATTCTGCGCCTGGGAAACCGCGTGATGCGGCGGAGCGCCCAGCATGAGGTGGCCGCTGCGTCGGATGACCAGATCCTTGACATTGGCGCGTTTGAGTTCCACCACGTGCAGGGACCCGTCAGCACGGAGCAGCGGGATGTCGAGGATGGTGTCCGCGGTGTACTGACGGCGCGCCAGCTCGGCCACATATGCTCCGCCGAAGATCCACTCTTGGTTCTTCAGACAGGTGTGGAGGGCACTTTCGGAGCTGTTCGGGTCCTCCACCGCGGCACGCAGGGCCACGAGGGCGGCCCGCCTGGCGTTCAGTTCGAGCAGTTGGGCCAACAGCCCCGCATCGGCGTCGGCCAGGACGTCGCTCATCATCCGTACGGCCTCGACGGAGGCCGGCCGGGGCAGGCTCCGAAGCAGTATCTCCATGTGCCCGTACTCTTGGAGCCGCCTCACTTCCTTGGTGGACAACTGCATCCCGCCCTCGCCGCTCCCGAGGCCCAGGTAGTCCGCGGACTGAGCAATGCCGCGAAAGAGGTCACGGGCATCAGTGGCGGTGGCGTCAGGCTTGTCCCGGCACAGGACGTCCAGGGCAGCGACCGCTCGGTCGGCACCCATGGCGACCATCCGCCGCATCTGTTCCTCGCTGCGCTGCCTCGCTTCGTCGTCGTAGTAGTTTTCCAGGATCTCGAGAAACAGCTCGCCTCCGGCGTAGGCGGCGAAACGCTGAAAGCGCTGAGCGAGCCCGAAGTCCTCATGGAGGATGGCCGCTTGAGCTACCTCCTCCAAGGCGTCCACCAACGGTCTGCCCTTGCCGTACGTTCCGCGGTATCCATCCATGATGTGCAGCACCGCGTCGATGCGCTCCAGCACGCCTGCGTGCTCAGTGAGTTCCCGTGCCGCCTCGACCATGCGCCAGAGTGTGAAGCCGGATCGGAATGTCCCCATGCGGGACACCCTAGAACCGGGCACTGACAACCACTCCTGGCGAAAACCCACGATTGGGCCCAACCGTCGATGGAGGGGAAGTGGCCCATCGGGGGCCGTCGGTCGCCCATAGAGGGCCGTCGGTCGGATGTCGGTGGCTCATCGGCGGGGTCCGGCACCTTTCCGGAGACGGCCCGCCGGAACTCACCGGGCGGCCCGATCCCGAGGAGTCATCATGCACACCCCCGTCACGATCATCGGCGCCGGACTCGGCGGTCTCACGCTGGCCCGCGTCCTGCACGTCCACGGCATCCCGGCCACGGTCTACGAGGCCGAGCCCTCCCCGTCGGCGCGTACACAGGGCGGGATGCTCGACATCCACGACTACAACGGGCAGCTCGCCCTCGCGGCGGCCGGTCTGATGGACGAGTTCCACGCCATCATCCTGGAGGGCCGCCAGACGATGCGGGTCCTCGACCCGGACGGCACCGTCGTGCTCGACAAGGCCGACGACGGCACGGGCGGGCGCCCCGAGGTGCAGCGTGGTGAGCTGCGGCAGATCCTGCTCGACTCGCTCCCAGTCGGCACCGTCCGGTGGGGGCACAAGGTCAGCGGCGTCCGTGCCCTCGGCGAGGGCCGCTACGAGGTGGCGTTCGCCGACGGCGGCACCGTCGTCACCAGCCTGCTGGTCGGCGCGGACGGCGCGTGGTCACGGGTCCGGCCGCTGCTCTCCCCCGCCACACCCGAGTACGCCGGTACGTCGTTCGTCGAGACCTACCTGTTCGACGCCGACACCCGGCACCCGGCCGCCGCGAAGGCGGTCGGCGGCGGGTCGATGATCGCGCCCTCGCTGGGCAAGGAGATCTTCGCTCACCGGGAAAGCGGCGACACCCTGCACACCTACGTGGCGCTGTCCAAGCCACAGGACTGGTTCGCCGCCATCGACTTCACCGATACCACCGCGGCCGCCGCCCGCATCGCGCGAGAGTTCGCCGGCTGGGCACCCGAACTCACCGCGCTGATCACCGAAGGCGACACCGCGCCGGTCCTACGCCCCCACTACGCCCTGCCGACCGAACACCGGTGGGACCGGGCGCCGGGGGTCACCCTGCTCGGCGACGCCGCCCACCTCGCGGCCCCGAACGGCGAAGGCGCCAACCTGGCCATGCTCGACGGCGCCGAACTCGGCAAGGCCCTCGCCGCGCACCCCGACGACATCGAGGCCGCGCTCACCGAGTACGAGCGGGCCATGTTCCCCCGTAGCACCGAGGCCGCCACGTTCGAAGGTGCCGAGGTCCAGGGGATCGACTCCGACAAGAACACAGCGCACGACCTGATCAACATGATCACCGACAAGGGCCAATGAACCACTCCGCAGGCGGGGCCTGGTGCGCATCGGCTACTTCGGGTCGCGGTTGAACAGCGCCATGGACCAGAAGTAGCCGAGCAAGGTCAGCCCCACGCACCAGGCGACGGCCAGCCACCCGTTATGGCCGATCTCGGTGCCCAGCAGCAGCCCGCGCAGCGTCTCGATGGCCGGGGTGAACGGCTGGTACTCGGCGATCGGCCGGAACCAGCCCGGCATCGTGTCGGCCGGGATGAAGGCGCTCGAGACGAGCGGCAGGAGGATCAGCGGCATGGCCGCGTTGCTGGCCGCCTCGGGGTTCGGGCTGGCCATGCCCATCCCGACCGCGATCCAGGTGAGCGCCAGGGCGAACAGCGCGAGGAGTCCGAAGGCGGCGATCCATTCCAGGGCGGTGGCATCCGTGGAGCGGAAGCCGATGGCCACGCCGACGGCACCGACGAGGACCACGCTGGCGATCGACTGCAGCACGCTGCCGACGACATGCCCGATGATCACAGAGCCGCGGTAGACCGCCATCGTACGGAAGCGGGCGATGAGGCCCTCGGCCATGTCCATCGAGATGTACACCGCGGCCCCGATCACGGTGCTGCCGATGGTCATCATCAGGATGCCCGGGACGATATAGGCGATGTACTCGGAGCGGTCCGCGCCGCCGCCACCGATGCCCGCGCTCATCACGTCGCCGAAGATGTAGACGAAGAGCAGCAGCATCATGATCGGTGTGAGCAGCAGGTTCAGGGTTCCGGACGGGTAGCGCCACGCGTGCAGCAGATTGCGGCGCAGCATCGTGTTCGAGTCGCGTACGGCGAGGGAGAGGGCGCTCATCGGACGTTCTCCTTGGACTGGTTGGGGACGTCGGCCGGGCCGGTCAGGGCGAAGAACACGTCGTCGAGGTCGGGGGTGTGGACGGTGAGTTCGTCGGCTTCGATGCCGGCGGTGTCGAGCCAGTCGAGGATGGAGCGCAGTTCGCGCTGGCTGCCGTCGCTGGGGATCTGCAGGGACAGGGCTTCGTCGTCCCGGGTGGCTTCGCGCAGTGTGGTGGCG
>NZ_NCSM01000089.1:0-310 GCF_002224125.1 Streptomyces sp. NBS 14/10 | reverse complement strand
CGCTTCAGTTCGTCGGCGGTGCCTTCGGCGGCGATTTTGCCGTTGTTGAGCAGGGCGATGCGGTCGGCGAGTTCGTCGGCTTCGTCGAGGTATTGGGTGGTGAGGAAGACGGTGACGCCGCCGGTGACGAGTTCGCGGATGATCTGCCACATGTTGTGCCGGGAGCGTGGGTCGAGGCCGGTGGTGGGTTCGTCGAGGAAGATGATGCGAGGGTTGCCGACGAGGGTCATGGCGATGTCCAGGCGGCGTTTCATGCCGCCGGAGTAGGTGGAGGCGGGCTTCTTCGCGGCGTCGGTGAGGTCGAAGCGCT
>NZ_NCSM01000088.1 GCF_002224125.1 Streptomyces sp. NBS 14/10 | reverse complement strand
CCAGCATTCTGAAAGCATCCCTTGACGGCCGCTGGGACGCTCGTACCAACCGGATGGCCGTTGGCCAGTCCGGGAGCCCGAGACACGCGGTATCTGTTCGGTCGCTGTTGGTGTTCCTCTCTGGGCATGGGAAAGGCCCCGCCGTAGCGGGTTCAGTAGTGAAGCTATCGGTTGTTAGCTCGATGCCGTATCGAATGAGCTTTCCGTCCTGTGCCTGATTCGGTGCCGACCACCTCTAGGCCGCTGTAGGACGATCCCGGACCAGCCACCGCAAAGACCGCGATACTCGCCAGGATCAAGAGAAAGCCCAGCACGACGGAACCAAACATCGCGGGCAGGGCACCCATGATTAGAAGACTGCCCAGAGCCGTACATCCGGTGTATTGGCCTTTCTTCTTTCCGAGCGTAACCTCAGTGGTTTTCGCGTCATCGATCTTGACTAGGGCGGTTTCGCCGCAGGTGCCGCAGGGAACTTTCACGGTCACCGATCCGGATGTTGGGCGGTCTGCCGGGATCGGGTGCATGGCGAAGGTAGTGGTGTATGTCGTGGTGCTGCCCTTTGTCTTGGAAGTCGTGCCTAGGTTGTGCGCTAGCGCGAGCTGCGAGATCGTGACAAGCGGTTTATCCATGGCGATACCCCCGTGCTTCTCGTGCCAACTGCCACTACAGCAAGGGGCGTTGACGATCCGGCACAGCTTAGCGGCGCGCATCCGAGGCGCCTAGACTTGCACTGCCGAGGGCATGCCTGACTCGACATCCAACGTCGCCGTAGGGCACGTATCCGGATAAACCTCCGGGTACAACAAAGCCAGACCACACAGGGGCAGTCGAGCCATTTAGAGAACTTGTCAGCCAAGAGTCTTGGCAGAGGTGATACGGCTCCCAGAGTCGCCGAACACCGAATCAGCCAGCCGGTCCAGCGCCCATCGGATTGATCGGCTCATAGCCGCGAGCCTCGGCCACAGCATTCAGAGATCATTTCGAAACCATGCTAATACTCCAGCTGTAGATCCCGATCTTGCTGCCGTCGCTTTGCGGAATTTCCGTGTGAAGGATCGTGTCGGCAGAGCGCACGGCGTGCTGCGGCGCGCTCTGCCGGGGGCGACTACTGTGCGGATGGCGGCTGCGCGAATCTCAGGATGTTGCCGTATGGGTCGATGACCTGCAGTGTCGGCCCTCCGGGGGCGTCCAGATCGATTCCGGGACGAACGGGCGCGTTCGGTCGGGCGAGCAATTCCTTGTGCAGGGCGGAGACATCGCGCACCGGGATCCAGACCACGCTGTTGGGGGTGCCGTCGCCGTGGTGTTCGGAGAGGTGCAGCACGGCTGCTGAGCGCGATACCTGCACATACAGCGGCATCCCGGGCTCAAACCGGTGCTCCCAGTCCAGGGCGAAGCCCAGAAAGTCACGGTAGAACGGCAGTGCCTGCGCGACGGACATGACGCGCAGGATCGGCACACCTGGGCTGATGTCCGGTGCGGCAGGGCGTCCTGCGCGGCTCGTCAGGGCGGCGAGCACGTTCCAGTCCTTGGTGCCGAGCTGGTGGGCGATCAGTTCGAGTGCGAGGCTGTGCGGGATCTCGATTCCCGCTGTGGCGAGGTCCTCGCGCAGGAGTCTGGCGAGTTTCTTGGCGTGGTCAGTGGTAGGGGACGTCATCGCGTCGGCTTTCCACGCGGCCCGTCCTGCCGATGCTCGCGTTGTCGGCCGGTGCCGCGTTCAGTGAGCCGAGGCGAGGCGACCCACGGTGCATTCACCCAACCCTGAGAGGCGCGAGCGGCCGGCTGCACCAGGCCGCCACCGATCGTACCGGGTGGCCTGACGCGACGGCACCACTCCCGTAGCGCCTCGCCCTCACCTCATGACTCTGCGGCAGGTCACAGTTGAGTGGTTGCTTGTCGTCGGTAGTGGGAGGTGCGGGCGCGGGCCTGATGGCGACGTCGCCACCGCGACCAGCGAAGTCGGTGCGCGAGGTCGTGGACCGGGTTGATCAGTGCCGCAAACAGATGCTGGATTTCGTTGCCGCTCAGGGGGATCAGGTCCTCGGCCGCTGGGTGGTCTCGGCGTTCGACGGCTGCGGTCACGGCGAGGAAGGCGTGCGCGAGCATGGCGAGGGTGACCCAACGGTGCCAGGAAGTCCAACGGCGGACCTGGTGCTCATCCAGACCGGCCAAGCCTTTGCTGGCCTCGAACGTCTCCTCGACCGTCCATCTGCGCCCAGCGACCCGCACCAAGGTGGACAGCGGAACCGGGGTGGCTGAGTAACAGCGGTAGAAGGCGAGTTCACGGGTGCGCCGGTTGCGGCGGACGAGCAACTGGCGGTGGCCGGGTCCGTCGTCGGCGATGTCGGCCAGGGCCCAGTCGTAGAGGCGGTGCCCTTTGGCTCCGGCGCCGGCGGAGAGTTTCTGCCAGGCCCGCTTCGGCAGCTTCTTGACCAGGGCGTCGGCGCGGAGCTTGCCCGCGCCGGTGGGAATCTGGTGGTCGCAGGCGACGGCGAGTACGTAGCCGATCTTGCGTCTCTCCAGGTCGGTTCGCAAGCGGGGTTACCTCCGTAGACCTCGTCGCCGGCCACCCAGGACACGAGGGCACCGGCGTCCAGTGCACGGCCGATCATGCGGGCGGCGAGGGTGGGTTTCGTGGCGAAGCCGACGGCGTCGGGGATCCCGGCTGCCCGGCAACGGGCCGCATCCTCGGTCCAGGAACGCGGGACATACAGCTCGCGGTCGATCGCCGCGTGCCCGTGCGGGGTGGAGTAGGCGAGGTAGACGGCGACCTGACTGTTCTCGATGCGTCCGGCGGTGCCGGTGTACTGGCGCTGCACGCCCACGGTGTGCGTGCCCTTCTTCAGGTCATCGGTCTCGTCCACGACCAGCACCGCGTCCTGGTGGTGCAGGTTCTCGACGACGAAGCCGCGGACGTCGTCGCGTACTGCGTCGGCATCCCATCTGGCCCTCGACAGCAGGTGCTGCAGACCGTACGGGCTCGCGTCCCCGGCATGCTCGGCGAGCGTCCAGCAGTTCTTGCGCGGCAGGTCCGACAGCAGCCCCAGCACGAACGCCCGTACTCGGCGTCGGGGTTCCACCCGACCGAACCGTCCCGCGATACGACCCATCAGGACCTCGAACGCTTCCTGCCAGCGGCCAGGATCTATGCTGTGACCTGCGGCCACCGACTGATCTTCTGTCTTCACACACCGATGATCAACGGTGGCCGCACCTGTTCCCGGACCAGCCCCAACCAGCAAGATCGCGATCTACAGCTGGAGTACTAGGGGGGACAGTCTCCTGACATCAACACTGACATCAACGACGGCTCACGGCGCCTATCAACGGCTCACCGCGAACACCAGGCCGGGCCGCCATCGAGAACCGCACCAGGCCCCTGCCCGAACCTACGGATCAAGAGGTTGCAGGTTCGAATCCTGCCGAGCGCCCCAGCTCAGAGGCCCCTTCCAGTGATGGAAGGGGCCTCTGGCGTTACCGGTTGACGGCGGTGGTTGACGGCAACCGCCATGCGCTTCGATCAGACGGCGACCAGGGCGCCGCTCGGGCCGTCAACGTCGTCCGGACTGTTGCCGCTTGGCAACCAGGTCCGGCAACTCGGCTACGGTCTCGCTGTCCGCGATGCCCACCCATAGAACGGCATCCCGTCGCGCCGTCAGCGTCGGACGGACATCCGCGTACAGATCGCTGTCATCAAAGTGCTCGGGCTGGCCGGCCTGAGCCCGCTTCTCCCGCTCTTCGGACGGATCAAACCGGGGCGGAAGACTTGGAACGTTTCGCGGTAGTCCCGACCCTGAGCGATCACGGCGCCCTCAGCCAATCCGCCCACGTACCGTACTCACGCGTCTCGTCAACCAGCGTCGAGCCTCATTGCCGGCGATCAGCAGGGCCAGTCAGTTGGCTGACGAGGCTCTGAACGCGGGTCCGGATCTCGTCCCGGATCGGCCGCACCGCCGCGACGCCTTGCCCGGCTGGATCATCGAGCTTCCAGTCCAGGTAGGTCTTGCCGGGGAAGTACGGACAGGCATCGCCGCAGCCCATGGTGATGACCACGTCCGACGTCTGCACGGCTTCGGCCGTCAGCGCCTTCGGGATCTCTGCCGCGATGTCGACATCGACTTCCGCCATTGCTTCCACTACGGCGGGGTTGACGTGCTCGGCGGGTGCCGAACCGGCGGAGCGGACTTCGATGCGGTCGCCCGCGATGTGGGTGAGGAAAGCCGCGGCCATCTGGGAGCGGCCCGCGTTGTGGACGCAGACGAACAACACGGACGGCTTCTCGGGATCAGACACGGGCGGAATCTTCCTCGGCGGGTGTGCTCTGGGCAGCGATGGCAGTGGGTTGGGAGAAGTAGCGACGGGCGGCCAGGGCTACGTAGACGAGCCCGATCAGCACGGGAACCTCGATCAGCGGGCCGACGACTCCAGCCAGGGCTTGCCCGGAGGAGGCGCCGAAGGTGGCGACGGCGACGGCGATGGCAAGCTCGAAGTTGTTGCCCGCAGCCGTGAACGCCAGCGTGGTCGAGCGCGAATAGTCCAGGCCCACGGCCTTGCCCAGTGCCATGGACCCGGTCCACATCACGGCGAAGTACACCAGCAGGGGCACCGCGATCCGCGCCACGTCCATGGGCTGAGAGGTGATCGCGTCGCCTTGGAGGGCGAACAGGACGACGATCGTGAACAGCAGCCCGTAGAGGGCGAAGGGACCGATGCGCGGGATGAGCTTCGTCTCGTACCATTCCCGGCCCCTAGCCCTCTCGCCGAGGCGCCGAGAGAGGAAGCCTGCCACCAGGGGGATACCCAGGAAGATCAGCACGCTACGGGCGATCTCCCACACGCTGAAATCAAGATCGGTCTGTTCCAGGCCGAGCCAGCCGGGCAGCACCGTGAGGTAGAACCAGCCGAGTGCGGAGAAGGCGATCACCTGGAAGACGGAGTTGAGGGCGACGAGGACGGCAGCGGCTTCGCGGTCGCCGCAGGCCAGGTCGTTCCAGATGATGACCATCGCGATGCAACGGGCCAGGCCGACGATGATCAGGCCCGTCCGGTACTCCGGCAGGTCCGGCAGGAGCAGCCAGGCGAGCGCGAACATGATCATCGGGCCGAGGACCCAGTTCAGCACGAGCGAGGGGATCAGCAGACGCTGGTCCCGGGTGACCGTGTCGAGGCGGTCATAACGGACCTTGGCCAGCACGGGGTACATCATCACCAGCAGGCCGAGCGCGATCGGCAGGGAGACACCGGTGACGGTCACCTTCGCCAGGGCATCGCCCAGGCCGGGAACGAGCCGCCCCAGGCCCAGGCCGGCGGCCATCGCGAGCAGGATCCACACCGCGAGGAAGCGATCGACGAACGACAGTCGCGCGGCGACCGGTGTGGTTGAGGGCTCGGCAGTCATGAGGCGTCTCCCGGGGTCCCCGTATGCTCCGGCAGCGGCTGACCGGCGGGGCGGGTGAGGATCCCGGAAAGCCGGTCCGTCATCTCCGGCAGCAGCCAGTAGTAAACCCACGTGCCGCGACGCTCGCAGTCGATCAGCCCGGCCTGCCGAAGCAGTTTCAGGTGATGCGAGATCGTCGGCTGCGACAGGTCGAAGGCGGGGGTCAGGTCGCATACGCACACCTCACCTCCCGCCCGAGAGGCGATCATCGACAGCAGACGTAGGCGGACCGGATCACCCAGTGCCTTGAACACCTTCGCCAGTTCGACGGACTGCGCTTCGTCCAGCGGGGCGGTCAGCAGTCCTGGGCAGCACTCGTCAACGCCATCTTCACCGAGCACCACAAGCGCTTGTTTCGACATGCTTCTATATTGACGTTTTTCGATCCAGCGCACAACCTTGCATCGAATGGCCGCGATCAGGACAAGGTCTGGGTCCACTGCCCCGGCAAGGAGCCCTGGGAGGTCGACGTCGTCAAGGGGCAAGCGCAGCCGGCGGGTCCGGGGCGGACGGTGGTGCGCCGTCCGCCCCGGGTGTCACCCGTGACGGTGGTGGCCGTGCCGGCGGCTGTGGCCTTGGCGGTGATGGTGGGCGTGGCAGTCGGAGAGCTGGAAGGAGGCGATACGGGTGTTCCAGTTTCCGGTGCCATTGGCCGGTTGGTATTGGTTGGTGTACCAGAACGTACAGTCGTCCACCGGGTCGATCGCCATGGAGGTGTAGTCACCCCAGCGGTTGCTCCCGGTCTGGGAGCCTGCGCCGGTCCACACGGTGGTTTCGTGGAACGTCATCAGGTCCCGTGGGTCGTGCGCCAGGCGTCCGGTTACGCGGATCGAGGGATGGGTCCGGGAGGACGACTGTGAGTATCCCAGGGCGATGTCGCCCCTCTTGTTCTGGGCTGCGGAGCCCATCCACCGGTACGTGGAGTCCGGAGCGTAGGTGCTCTGCTGGTGGACGACCGGTCGGCCGTGGCGCAGCCGCAGTTCGTACCAGCGCACGCCCACGCCGCCGCGGGCGTCGACCGCGTGGTTGACGACCAGGGACTGGTGGTCGCCGAAGTTGCGGTAGGCGAACCGGTACATAGGAGAGTAGGAGAGCGAATCCAGTTTCTGGGTGGTGCCGGCCTGGGGGACGCAGCGGGTGGGATCGGTACTCTCGCAGGCCCGGGTGTAGGGGGCGACCTTCAGCTCCTGCGGGCCCGTGAGGGTGGTGCGGGTCTGGTCTGTCCAGTCGACGTGGAACCGCCAGTACTGCAGCGTGTCGTCGGTGGGGCCGAGGTTGATCAGCAGGTTGGGCTCGCCTGGCGGGGGTGGGGTCTTGCCGTCGAGGTCCGAGCCGAGCGGGATGGTCGCTGCCGGGAGGGTGTAGCACTGCTGGTCGGCGTCGGCTCCGCGCAGCATCCTGTGCCGGTCCCAGGCGCACGCCTCGAAGAGCGACCCGGCGGCGGTGGCGGTCACGTAGTAGGCGTCCGGCCACACCGCGAACTTCGGGTGGTCGGGGAGGTTCTGATATCCGAAGTCGTAGCGGTAGTACTCGCCGGTGGCATCCGCAGTGCGGGAGACACCCACGCACAGTCGATTCGTATTGCTTACGGGGTCGCTGGCGAACTGGTTGATGATCCAGCGGTGGGCCAGGGAGTCCCAGCGGACTTCGGGGTCCCCGAGGGAGGCGGTCGAAGCGGTCTCGCACGGTCCGCCGAACCCGCTGAACAGGGTCTGGGTCGTCAGCGGTCCCAGTAGCGTGGCGCCGGACTTGGAGTACACCGCGAGTTTGAAGTTGGTGATCTCTACGATCTGGCGAGAGCCTACCGAGGAATTGGGGTCAGGAGGGGTACCCCCGCCCTTCCGGATCCCCTCGAAACTGACGCCCAGCCGGATCCGCCCCCGGCTCCCGTTGCGCTTCTGCACCACCCGGTCGGGTCCGGCGGCCTTGGTGGAGGGCGGGTGCGGTCCCTTTCCGGGGGGCGTGGGGTCGGAAGCGCGCCGGAGCTGTCTGGGTCTTTGCGACAGCTCACGCAACGGTGGCGAGGTGTCATGGTGCACCGCGGGGCCGGAGTCAGGGGACCGAGTGGCCTGCGTGTGGTCGACCGTCTTCAGTACCGCTCTGGCGGTGGGCGTGGTGGACCACGCCGGGGAGGCCAGCAACGCCGCTCCCACCGAGGCGACGGCAACGATCGAACGCAAGGCACGGGATACGTGCATCAAACCTCCGAACGGGTCGGTGAGCCGACCCGTTCGGACGCCTGGTGACGGCGGCGTCCGAGACAAACCCCACCCGCGTGCGGGCTGTCGCGACCTCCCCGCGCCCCCGGCGCGCCGGGCACGTGTCGAGGCCACAATATGAGGGCGGGTGACTCATGTGATTGTTTGGCGAACCCAGTTATCCACGTCGTCCGCTCACCGCTGGGGTGACGGGCGTCGTGTCGGGTGCGGTTCAGCCGTATGGCGCTGCCTACATGGCGGGCATTCGAGAACTCACGGCTGCCCTCACTGTGGTGGCGGGTGCGAGGGGTGTGGAAACGAGACCGGTCAGGCGTGGGTCTCGTCTCGCGCAACCATCGCTTGCAGGTGATGCCTGCGGCTCGGAGACGACGGCAATCTCGACGGCAACGACGGCACACACAAGCCGCCGAAAGCCACCCTGGGCGGCCCGCCAGCCGGCGACGTGGTCCTCATGCAGCCAGCCTCACGCTGACAGGACCCGCCCGCTGGATGCGTGATCCTCGACCGTGACGGCGACGGCGTACCTGTCGGCGAGGGATACCACCTCCGCAAGGGAAACCACCACGCGGAGGTGAACGCGCTCACCGCAGCGGGGGAGCGGGCCGAGGGCGGAACGGCCGTCGTGACGCTGGAGCCGTGCAACCAACACGGTCGGACCCCGCCGCGTGCCGACAGGCACTGATCGACGCGAAGGTGTCCCGCGTCCTGATGGCCGTCATGGACCCCATGTCACGTGGGGAGGGTGGCGCGGCGGTGCTGGAACATGCCGGCATCGAGGTGGCGCGGGGCGTTCTTGAGCAGGAAGCGTTGCTTGTGCTCGGCCCGTGGCTGCACTCGCTGCGCACGGGAAGGCCGCACATCACGTGGGCGTACACCGTTGACGCCGACGAGGACCACGGCGTGCAGGTCTTGACCGAGCTCCGCCGCACGCACGAGCTGGCGATACGGCGAGACGGGACGATTGAGGAAGGCGTGCCAGGAGGCCATGGGACAGAGGTTTTCCGCGCGCCCAGCGGACCGCTCGGAGACGTCCCTGGCAAGGCACTGGGCACCTTGGTCGATGCAGGCGCACGTTCGGTGCTGATTGAGGGCGGCGCAAACGAAGCGGCCCAGTTGCTTGCCGATGCTGTCGACCGCGTGATCATCGACGTGCCGAGGACTTCGCCGTCATCGAGGCCGACCACAGCGAGCGCGGTGGGGCCGGAGCTGGTCCCCAGTGGGTTCCGGCTGGTTGGTGTGCAGCCGCATGGTCTATACGTGCGCCTCATGGCAGAGCAGGCGATTGCAGATCAGCAGCCGGGACGGGGGCTATGAGCCGCACGCTCGCTACGCATACCCGTCGTGTATGGCCGACGGACTCGGCTGGATCGGTCCAGCCCCATGCGGAACGACGACGATTTGGTACTCGTCCTCGTAGACGATCCTTCCTGGATCCGACGATCGCATCATGCGGCACCCGATCCCGTGAGCGGCAAGGATCTCCAAGTAGCCGTCTACTCGCTTGATCAGGTCCCGCGAGGTGCACTTGAACCAGGCAGCGGCCCCGGGGTGAAGCTCACGGTCGTAGACCGTCGGATCGACGGAGGAGGGGTCAGGATAGGCCGCGTCGTACCAGTCATTGTTGGTCCGTCTGAAGCGCTCCTGCTCAGCGGTCAGCTTCCCGTCCCTTGCCAGGCCATTGACCAGTCCAAATACGCCGGTGAAGTATCCGCGCCCATTTTGGGCTGTGCTCTGGAACCGTACGTATGGCGCTTCTTCCACAAGCCCGCTTGCTTCGCCGATCTGCATGGCGAAGATGCTAGGGGTCCGGCTGACCGCGTGTCCCAGGGACAGCGTAGGAGCCATGGCGATTGCTGGCGGATCGGACAGCGGATGGTGACATCAGTACTGACATCAGTACTGACATCAGCGGCGGCACACAACGTCCGCTGACAGCTCGCGCTGAGCACCACATCAGAGGGTCGTCCCGAACTGCACCGGGCGCCTGCCCGAACCTACGGGTCAAGAGGTTGCAGGTTCGAATCCTGTCGAGCGCGCCCCAGTTCAGAGGCCCCTTCCGGTCATCGGAAGGGGCCTCTGACGTGTGTGCTGACATCAGTCCTGCCGAGCGGTGAGCCTGGGCTTGCGCGGGGCTGGAGCAGCCCCGCGCAAGTGGGTCAGGGCCGGCTCAGCAGGTTCAGGGTGTTGGTTGCGTCGTTGACGAAGTAGACCCGGTCGGGGTCCTTGGCGATCGCGAGGCCGAACAGTGCGCCCGCGCCCGGCGGGTTGCCGCTGGTGTCGAGGGTGCGGACGGCCACCTGGTCGCCGCGAGGGGTGGTCTCCACGATGTTGCCGTCGCCGCCGTTGGTGGTGAGGATGTTGCCCTTCGGGGTGATCGCCATGCCGAGCGGGCCGTTGAGGTGCTCGTCGGTGGTGACCACTCGGCCGGTGCCGGCGCTGGTGTCGCGGGTCAGGGCGTCCGGGATCGCGGTGATGCGGTTGTCGACGGTGTCCGCCACGTAGAGCGTGCCGTCGCGCAGGCCGACGCCCGTCGGTCCGATCACGAGGGCCGCCGGGTCGGTCTTCTCGGCGAAGCCCGAACCGATCTTGGTCGTGGCGATCCGGGTCGGCGGCCGCTTGTCGTGGGTGCGCAGGGTGATCCGCAGCACGGTGCCGCGCCGCACGATGTCGCCGCCGCCGGCGACCGTGCCGTTGAGCACGTTGGTGACGAACAGATCGGTCTTCTTGCCGTGGCTCTTCGCGGTCATGTCCCAGGGGCCGTTGATCCCCTGGCCGCTGAAGGTCTCCCGGACATCTCCGTCGCTGTCCAGCACGATCAGGCACCCGGCCTGCGCCGTGTCGGATGTGCCGTCGGCCGTGGGCAGGCTGCCTACCACCACCCAGCCGCCCGGCAGGATGGACAGTGCGGTGGTCAGCCCCACGCCGCCCGGGCACGGCCCAGGGAGGTTGTCCGGGTCGATCTCGGCGAACAGTTTGGTCCTGCCTTTGGGGCTGACCTGCACGAGAGTGGTCCCCGTGCCCTGCTCGTTCGCGGCGTTGTTGAAATTGCTGACCAGTACGTTGCCGCGCCGCAGGTCACCGGTGCTCTTCTTGACCAGGGCGGTGCCGTACGGGTTCAGGTCGCCGTTGGCCGGAACCGTCGAAGCGACGGTCGAGACGGTGTGCAGCGGCTTGAGGAACGGTCTTCCGTCCCTGTCCGCCGACCAGGCGGATGCCGTCTGGCCCACCGTCATGATCGCTGTCGCTGCGGCCACGGCCACTGCCGCGAGACGCGAAGCGGAAACAAGCCTCATCAGGTCGTACCTCCTCGGCGTCGTGCGGCCGTCCTGCGGCCTCACGACGGTCACAGAAAGTTGCCAACCATTACGAAACCGGACTGGATGAGGCGGCGCACGTCAGGCAGAGCCGGATGCGTGACTCGGCCATGCGGTGTCTGCATGCAGGCACTGCGAGAAGTCACTGAGGCTGGACCGGCGGGCAGTAGCCGGTCTCCTCGCCGATGGAGTTGATGTCGGCGTTGGACCTGGGGTCTCCCGCGTAGTTGATCTGATCCGTGCACTTCGTGTCGGGCTTCTTGGGGGTGCCCGACGGGGTGCCCGACGGAGTGCCGGGGGACTGCGGGGCGCTCGCGGAGGCGGAGGGTGAGGATGAGTTGCCGGTGTCGCCGTCCTGGCAGGCGGTGAGCCCGAACGCGGCGACGGCGATCAACATGGCGGCGGCGGCCTTGCGGGCGTGGCGGAGGGTGGTGCGGTGCGACATGTTCTTCCCCGTTTCTCGACGTGGTGCTTCAGGTGCGTGAGAACAAGGTTGTCGGCCGCCGCTGATGATCTGCCGCTGTATGACTAACGTCCCCCTAACGTCCGATGTCAGACTGGCCGCCGAGCGCGCCCCAGCCCAGAGGCCCCTTCCGGGCAGCGGAAGGGGCCTCTGGGGTGGGTGAAGTCGCGGCAGAGTGTCGGTCAGCGTGACGCGGGCGGGATGCTCTGCTCGTACTGGAAGACGTTGTGCGGGTCGTACTTCGCCTTGATCTTGCGCAGTCGGTCGAAGTTGGATCCCCAGTAGGCGGTTTCCCAATCCTGCATTCCGATGTTCGGCACGTTGACGTAGGCGCCGTTCACGTACGGCCGCAGCGCCTGGCTGAACTCGGCGATCCATGCCTGGGCCACCGGGGTGAGCTTGTCGCCGCTGCCCGGCTCTCCACGAGTTCCCCAGCCCGCACCGGGCTCTGAATAGAAAAGTGCGTTGCGATGCGGGAACGCCGTGCCGCCGCGGGGCTCTTTCTTCACCGCTCCGCCGAATGCCTGGGTGAAGAAGTTGCTGTCATCCGTGGGGGCGTCGCGCATGAATGAGCAAATCAGGCTGATCGCCTTCTTCGGGAACGGCTCGGTGGTGAACTGTGAGAAGAACTTCCAGTTGGCGGGCTCATCCTCGGTCGGAATCTGGAATCCCGCATATACGTCGCCCCAGTTACCGACCTGCACCGAGACCTCGGGCTTGCCGATCTTCAGGATCGGGGCCAGCAGCTCCTTCGCTTTTGCCGCCGAGCCGTCCGCGAGAACCCCGAACAACAGGATCTGGTTTCGGTGGATCTCGAGCTGGGTTCCGAGGCGGTTATCGGCGCTCGGCCCCGTACGCTGCCATGCGTCGAAGATCCTCTGCAGGTCCTTGAGGCCGTCCCATGTTGCCGTCACATAAGCGACGCTCTTCAGCGTAGCCACCTTATAGGTGAGTGAGGTGACGATCCCGAAGTTGCCGTTTCCCGCCCCGCGGAGTGCCCAGAGGAGATCCGAGTGGTTGTGCAGGTCCGCATGGATCACCTTGGCGCAGTCGGCACCCGACGGGACAACGATCTCGGCCCCCATCAGGCTGTCACAGGCCATGCCGAGATAGCGGGTGAGGAAGCCGAAGCCGCCGCCGAGCGTCGCGCCGGACAGGCCTACGCTGCCCTCCGTTCCGGTCGTTACGGCGAGGTCCTTCTTCGCGAGCGTGGTCACCGCTTCCAACTGGTTGAGCCCGGCGCCGACGGTCGCGGTACACGAACCGGTATCGATGTGGGTCGACTTCAACTCGCTGACGTCGATCACGATGCCGTTGTCCACATTCGACCAGCCCTCAAGGCTGTGGCCGCCGCTCCGTACCCGCAGCGCGACATCGTGCTGGCGCGCCCATGTGAGGGCGTTGACCACGTCCCGGGTGTTCTGGGCGTAGACGATGACCAGCGGATAGTGAACGAAGAGCTCGTCCCAGCCGAGGCTCGCGTCGGCGTACCCGGGGTCGTTGGGGCGGACGATGCGGCCGGTCAGTTTGGCCGGCTTGCATTTCGTGCCGGTGATTCCTTTGGCTGCGGCGCTCGCGCTCGGGGCTTCTGCGGCCGTAATGCCTGGAAGAACGACGGCGCCGACGCCGGCGGCCGCCGTCGCCTTGAGAAGTCCGCGACGAGGAAAATCCTGCACAGTCCGTGTCCTCCCGACCGGGGCCACGCCAGCATTCAGCCAAGGAAAATCCTGTCTGCCATCTGGCGTATTCAATCCTTTATGGGCGATCTCTGGGAGCCGCAGAGTAACAGGAGGGTGACCTTGGCGGCGTTGCCCGACACGCTAATCGAGTGCAATGGCGATTTACTGAAAGAGGACAGGCGTGGGTGGGTATGATTTAGCCCAGCCGGGTGGATCGGGGCGACAGGGGGCGGCGCATGGGAAGTGTCCTGAAAGGGGTCTCGGGGGTCCGCTGGGGGGAATTGAGCGACGCACAGCAGAGGCCCGCCGTCGGTATTCCGCCGTTGCTCTCACGGATTGCGTACGGAGGTGAGGACACCGCCCGTCTCGCGATCGACGAACTCGGTGACCTCGTCTGTGCTTTGGGGTTCGTCGTGGGTGAGGCGACGGCCGCGACGGTCCCTTTTCTCCTTGAACTGGCCGGGGCTCCGTATGTGCCGTGCAAGGCCGAGCTGTTGGATCTGCTGGAGAGCATCTGCCGCACGGAGCAATGGCACTCCGCCGCCGCGGCGGTGCGCGGCCCGAAGAGTACGAGCTTCCAGGAACAGCCCGGCTGGGAGAAGGCCGCCAGGGCAGCGGTGTGCGCGGGACGGCCGGTCGTCGAGGGCATTGCCTCATCCGTACGGCCGGAAGAGGCTCAAGCAGCGCGGAAGTTGTTGTGGGTCATGGAGAATCCGCGGCCCTTCCCGGAGCTTTGAGCCGGTCGGGTGCGGACGAGGTCCGGCTCGGGGGAAAAGGAGCTGCCGAGCCGGACCTCGGTTCAGCGGCCCGACGCGCCTTGGCTCAGGTGGGCGGCAGGGCGTTCGGCCATGCCGCCGGCGCCGGTGCGTACGCCGCCGTGCGGGGTCCGTGTGCCGTGGTCGTCGGATTCGAACTTGCCGTCCTCCAGCTCGAAGTGCTGGGGCGGTGAGCAGCCGATCGCCGGGGTGATCAGCAGGCTGGTGGTGATGGGCGCGGGGTTGGTGCTCGCCGTAGAGAACTCGCAGATCGCGTGCGGGCCGGTGACCGGGAACCAGAACCAGCCGTCCACCTCACCGACCCGTACCTCGTCCGACAGCACGAGTTGGCCGTGCTCCCGGACGAACGCCTTCAGACGGACGGAGGCCCTCAGCGGGTCCTTGGCGGACCGGATCGCGGTCAGGGTGAACTTGATGTTCTCGTCCGCGTCCAGGACCGAGGACGCGATCTGCTTGGTCTCGGCCTCTTTCCCGCCGCCCGTCCCCCCTCCGTGGGCTCCGGCTTCGGTGGTTTGGGCAGGGGTGGCCAGCATGGCGACGGTCGCCGCGGCGGTGGCCAGGACGGCGCCGCCGCGCACGAATGCGCTCGCGTGTATCGGCATCTTTCCTCCCTGGTGCTCATGCGTCCTGTTCGCGCATGAATGCCACCTTTTTCCTTCCACCCGACAACGAGAAAACCACCCGAATCACCCGTTCGCGGGCGCGGCGTCACCCGGTCGGGCCGCGCCTCAACGGGTTCCGGTCTGCCGGGGGCGGGGATGGAGGTGGGGGTGAGCCGCTTCGGTTCGCAGGGGCGTCCGATGAGGGAGTGAGCCGTATGAATGTGAACTACAACGATCACTACCACCCGCTGCTGCTGAAACAAGTGCCCAGCGGGGCGCGGGCGGCACTGGATGTCGGGTGTGGGACGGGGCGGTTCGCGCGGTCGCTCGCGAAGAGGGGGCTGGATGTCGAGGGGGTAGACGCCGACGCAGATGTCGTCGAGGCGGCGCGGGCGGCCGGGGGTGGGCCGTGGTACCGGCAGGTCGATGTGCGCGAGGCGCAATTACCCGAGGCGCGTTACGACTTCATCTCGTGCATCGCCAGCCTCCACCACATGCCGTTCGACTCCGTGCTGACGTTACGGAAGGCCCTCGCGCCCCGGGGTGTGCTGGCGGTGCTGGGGCTCTACCCGATCAGATCGGCGGCCGACGCCGTATGGGCCTTTCCCGCGATGTCCATCCTCAAGGTGAACCGACTCCTCGACAGGCGCCACCCCGCCCCGTCCGTGCGGATCCCGATGGTCTGGCCGCCCCCGCTGACGTACGCCGAGACCCGCCGCGAATCCGCCCGCCTGCTGCCGGGTTCAACGCTGCGCCGGCTGCTGTTCTGGCGGTATCTGCTGGTGTACCGGGCTCAGTGAGGCCGCGCGCTCGCGCGCGGGGCGCTCGAACGCGACGTCGGCGGCGCGCGGGACGATCTCGACCTCATCGCCCAAGGCCCATTCGGCGACCCGCGACACCATCGCGGCCGGAACCACATCGCTGATGCCCGCCGCCGCCGGGATGTCATACGTCGCATGGGCGTCGTGCGGGAGGACCACGCGGTATCCCAGCACCAGCGCCGTACGCGCGGTCGCGCTGACGCACATCTCCGACATCACCCCGCATACGGCCAGGGCTTGTATCCCCATGCCGGTGAGCAGTTCGCCGAGGGGTGTGTCCTCGAAGCCGTCGTCCTCCGACTTGCGGATCACGACCTCCCGTTGGCCCTCGCGGACCGGCAGACACAGCTCCCAGCCCGGTGTCATCGGCTCGTCGGCCGCGCCTGCCGGTCCGTCGTTCTGAAGGTGGACGACGAGCGCGCCCGCCGTACGTGCCCTGGCTGTCAGGTCCTCGATGCGCTCAAGCACCCGCGGCGCGTCGGGCACCGCGGCCGGGCCTGAGACGAAGGCCGATTGGACATCCACGACGATCAGGGCCTGGGCGGGCGACGCTGGGGCGGTCATGCGGGGATTATCCCGGGGGCTCGGGGAGCGCGGCGTCCAGGGCGGCCGAGGCCAGGGTGTGGAGGCTCGCGGTGAGGCGGTGGCCTTCGCCCCGGCGCAGGAGGGCCAGGATCGGGTCGCTGTGCAGGGCGCTCAGCAGGATGTGGGCCAGGAGCTCGGCGTCCAGGTCGGCGCGTTCCTCGGCGATGAGGGTGCTGATGTGGCGGTGCCAGGCGGTGTAGACGGGGTGTGCGTCCTGGTCGGCCGGGGAGTCCTCGGCGGGCTTGGGTGCGGTGGTCATGGCGTGGTCGAGCGCGGCGATGAGGCCCTTGTTACGGGTGACGACGTCGACCATGGCGTCGAGGAAGGCCAGCAGGCGCTCGCGCGGGGGTGCGCCCGGACCCAGGGGCGGCGGGCCTGTGGCGACGGACTCGCCGAGGGTGAGAGCGCGTTCCTCCATGAGGGCGCGCATGAGGCCCATGCGGTTGCCGAATCGGTGGAACACAGTGCCTTTGCCGACGCCCGCCGCGGCGGCGACCTGCTCCATGGAGATCTGCTCGGGCCGGTACCGGTCCAGCAGCTCTTCGGTCGCGCACAGGATGGCCCGCCGGTTCCGTGCGGCGTCCGCGCGTTCACGACGGCCCCCGGTCATTGAGTCCTCTCCTCTCGCACGGCCGTGTTTCCGGCCTGTCCCGCATGGTGTCACGTGTCCCGCGTGGACAACTGGACCGATGGTCCAGTACGGTCGCGATGCTGGATAAGTTGACCAGCGGTCCAGTTCTCTGGGGAGGGCTTCAGCATGCGACGTGTGCGTTATTACGAGTACGGCGGTCCCGAGGTGCTGCGGATCGAGGAAGCGGACACTCCCGCTCCGGGTGAGGGACAGGTGCTCATCCGCGTCGAGGCGATCGGTGCCAACTTCGTCGACACCAAGTTCCGGCGCGGAGGAGAGGGGATCTTCACGTGGCCGCTGCCCGGCACGGTCACCGGGGACGTGGTGGGCAGGGTCGCGGCCGTGGGGCCCGGGGTCGACGAGGGGCGGGTGGGAGAGCGGGTGGCGACGCTCGTCGAGGACGCGTTCGCGGAGCAGGTCGTCGCCGACGCGGCCTGGCTGGCCCCGGTGCCCGAGGGGCTTGATGCGGGGGCGGCCAGCATGCTGCCGATGGGGGCGCCGGTGGCCCTGCGGGTGCTGCGCCTGGGGCGGCTCGCGGAGGGCGAGAGCGTGCTGGTGCACTCGGCCGCCGGCGGCATCGGCCATCTCGCCGTACAGCTCGCGCGGGTGCTGGGGGCCGGCACGGTCGTCGCCACCGTGGGCTCACCCGCCAAATTCGACTTCGTCCGGGAGCTGGGCGCCGATGTCGTCGTCGACTACACCGACGACGACTGGCCGGACCAGGTACGGAAGGCCGTACCGGGCGGTGTGGACCTGGCCGTGGGGTCGGTCGGCGGGCCGATCCTGCATCAGACCGTCGAACTGCTGGCCCCGTTGGGCCGGGACGTCGAATACGGGGCGGCGAGCGGGGATCTGGGGGAGGTCGGGGTCATGGCGCTGGTCGCGCTGAAGCAGGTGGCCGGGTTCTCCCTGCTGGCCTGGCGGGCGGCCCGCCCCGAGCTGGCGCGTGAGGATATGGCGGAGGTGGCCGGACATTTCGCGGCGGGGCGGCTGCGCACCGTCGTACACGCGCGATTCCCGCTCGCCGAGGCGGCCGCGGCCCACCGGATGATCGAGGAGCGGGCTCAGCTCGGCCGGGTGCTGATGGTGCCCTGATACGGGCGTTACCCGTGCTGCTCGTGGCGTGCGGGAGGGCTCGTTCCGGTGTCCGGAGCCGGCCCTCCCACGGGTTCGGAGTCGCTGCGCCCGTCAGTCCTCCTTCGCCCTCCAGAACACCGGCTCCTTGTCGAAGTCGCCCGTGTACGAGACGACCGACGGCGTCTCACCCGAGGGCAGCAGGAAGACCTTGCAGAGCGTGGCGGTGTCGTTCGCGTTGAAGTCGTCCGGGTCCTCGCCGGGGCACTTGGCGACGTCGCCGTCCAGGGTGACGAGGGACTTCCCGTCCTCGCCGCGGCTGTCCCGCAGGTTGGTGGGGCTGATCAGGAAGGGGTAGTGGATCGAGTCCTTGCCGATGTTCTTGAAGCTCATCGTCACGTAGTAAGGCTGCAGCTTCCGCTCCTCGGCCTTGAGGGCGACCTTGTCCAGGTCGGACTGGGCGCCCTTCACCACGCTCTTCGCCGTGATCCTCAAGGCGCCCGTCTTGTCCGAGCGCTTGTATGTGATCGGGGTGGACTCCCCGAGGGCGAGGGTCTTGCCCGCGTCGGAGTCGAGCGCCTTGCTGGGGGTGGCGGACGGCTTCTTCGGGGCCTTGGAGGGCGCTTCGGTGCTGCCGCCGTCCTGGGCGAGGTTGTCGTTGCAGCCGGTCGCGACGAGAGCGAAGCCGGCCGCACACAGAGCGGCGACGGCGGTGCGGTTACGCGTGGATCGGATACGCATAAATCGGTCCCCGTTGAGTTGAAATCGTCTGAGTTCGTCTGAGCTGATGTCGTCGTGGCGGGCCGGATACGCCAGGCCCTCGTTGTGCCGTGCACACATCATGGCCGCGACAAAGCGCCAGGCCAGAGGTGATGATCCACTCGAAGCGAGGCTGAGACCACGCCGTTGCAAAGTAACCGGCGGAGGTAACGGATTTCCCTGGCCGCTCGGAATGACGTAGAGTTACACCTACCGACGCGGGGTGGAGCAGCTCGGTAGCTCGCTGGGCTCATAACCCAGAGGTCGCAGGTTCAAATCCTGTCCCCGCTACTCATACGAGGGCCCGGCACATCAGTGCCGGGCCCTCGGCCGTTCACGACCGAGCGGATGACTGCGGGACCTGCCAGGACGCCGGCCTCTCGGTGCCGCCCCCCGTGGCGTACGTGACGGTGGCCGGGGTGGCGCCCTTGGGCAGCAGGAAGACCTTGCACAGGGTCGCGGTGTCGCCCGTCCCGAAGTCGTCGGGGTCCTTGCCGGAGCACCGCTTCACCCCGTCGTCCTCGGTGATCAGGACCTCCTGGGGCGCGCCGCCGCCGTCCTCCAGGCTGGTGGGGGTGTTCAGGAAGGGGTAATGGATGGCGGCGTCGCCGATGTTCTTGAAGGTCATGGTCACGTAGTACGGCTGGAGTTGCCGCTCCGCGCCCTGGAGCGAAGCCTTGGGCAGATCCGCCCGGGAGCCCTTCACCACGCTTTCCGCCGCGACCTTCAGGGTGCCCCGGACGTTGTCCGAGCCGCCCTTGTACGTGATCGCGGTGGCCCTGCCGAGCGCGAGGGCCCTGCCGCCGTCGCCGTTCAGCGCCCCGTCCGCCGAAGTCGCGGGGCCCGGCCCGCGCCCGGCGCCCTCCCCGGGGGCGTCGTCGTCCTCGCAGCCGATGGCGAGGAGGGCGAGGCCGGCCGCGCAGGCGAGGGCGGCGAGGCGGGGAGGTAGGGCGGAGCGGTTGAGCACGTGGACGGTCCCTTTGCGGTGGTCGATTGCCGGCCGCGGTTCGTCGTCGAGAAGAACGCGGTGATCTTGTATTGCAGATCATCATGGTCGCGACAAAAGACGTCTTGGGTGCCGATGCCAACCCGCAGCGAGCCTGAGACGGGGCCGTGACGCGCGCCGCCCGGGTGTCCGGGGTTTGCCAACTGAGCCTTGGGGGTGGCGAAGTGGCAGGTCAGGGCGATTGTCAGTGGGGGGTGCCATGCTGTTTGCACAGTGGTCGTCACTGACCTGGCGGCGGCCGGGGCGGGCCCGACGGGGGTGGGCCCGCCCCGACCGCGAGCCGAAAAGCCGGGGACGTGCCGGGGATCAGCCGCCGTGGCCGAGCGGCAGGGCCTCGGCCAGGGTGCGCCACTCGGCCAGTGGGATGTTGTTCATGGGGTCGTCGGTCACGACCTGGACCGCCAGGTGGTCCGCGCCCGCCGCCAGGTACTCGTCGACGCGGCGGCGGATCGCCTCGGCGTCGCCCAGGGCGAAGACGGACGAGACGAGGTGGTCGCTTCCGCCGTCGCGGAAGTCGTCCTCGGTGAAGCCCAAGCGAAGGAGGTTATTGGTGTAGTTGGGCATCGGGAGGTAGACGGAGAGATAGCCGCGGGCGGTGGCTCGGGCGCGGTCGAGGTCCGGTTCGAGGACGACCTTGAGATCCGGGGCGAGGAGGGGGCCGGCGCCCAGGATTTCGCGGGCCTCGGCGGTGAACTCGGGTGTGACCAGGTATGGATGGGCACCGGCCGCGCGGTCGCGGGACAGCCGCAGCATCTTCGGGCCGAGGGCGGCCAGCACCCGTCGGGAGGCCGGGACCGGGGTCGGCGCGGCGTCGAGGCCGTCCAGGTACTCCCGCATCGCCGTGTACGGGCGGGCGTACTGCTTGACCATGTGACCGTGGCTCACCCCGAGGCCGAGCAGGAAGCGGCCGCCGTGAGCCGCGTCGAGGGCGGCGTGGCGCTCGGCCACATAGGCCGCCTCATGGCTCCAGATGCTGAGGATGCCGGTCGCGACCGTGGTCCGGGAGGTCGCCTCCAGGAGGAAGGCGGCCTGGTCCGGCGAGGGGCTGCCGCCGAGCCACAGCGCTCCGTACCCCAGCTCGTCCACCTCGGCCGCGGCGTCCCTGATCGCGCCGTGGTCGGCGGGGTCGGTGGTGCGGAGGGCGCCGGTCCAGATGCCCGTCCTGCCCAGTGTGGTGGCGAGCGCTCTGCCGGGCGTGCCGGGCGTGGTGCTGGGCGGCGTGCTTGACGTCGTCCCGGGCGTATTGCCTTGTGCGTCGTGAGAGGCCATGGAGGCATTCAACCGGAGGTGGCATCCGGTTGTTCCTCGCCGCGCGGCCGTACGTCGATTCGGCACGGGATTCTCACCTGAGCGGGTCTGAGCGGGGGTCCGATGCGGCCTCACCGGCCGTACGGGGACCACACAGGATTCTCAGGCTATTCACAGACAGCCGAAAGGGAGCTCTCAGGCGCCCGCCCGAGGGTGAGAACCATGAAGGCGACCTCGCCCCATGGGCGTTCCGAACTGCTCCGACCCGACGGGAGCCCCGTCCGGGTGCTGGTTGTGGACGACGAGTCGGCCCTCGCCGACCTGCTCTCGATGGCGCTGCGCTACGAGGGCTGGGAGGTGCGGACGGCCGGGAACGGCGCGGAGGCGCTGCGGATCACCCGCGAGCTGCGCCCGGACGCCGTCCTCCTGGACATCATGCTGCCCGACATGGACGGGCTCACGCTGCTGGGGCGGGTCCGCAACGAGCTTCCCGAGGTGCCGGTGCTCTTTCTGACCGCGAAGGACGCGGTCGAGGACCGGATCGCCGGGCTGACCGCGGGCGGCGACGACTACGTCACCAAGCCCTTCAGCCTGGAGGAGGTCGTCGCCCGGCTGCGCGGTCTGCTGCGCAGGTCGGGGGCCGCGGCGGCGCGCAGCGAGTCGCTGCTGACCGTCGGCGACCTGGTCCTGGACGAGGACAGCCACGAGGTCTCGCGGGCCGGTCAGGAGATCCATCTGACCGCGACCGAGTTCGAGCTGCTGCGCTATCTGATGCGCAATCCGCGCCGTGTGCTCAGCAAGGCCCAGATCCTCGACCGGGTGTGGAGCTATGACTTCGGTGGCCAGGCCAACGTCGTCGAGCTCTATATCTCCTATCTGCGCCGGAAGATCGACGCGGGGCGCAGCCCGATGATCCACACCCGGCGCGGCGCGGGGTATCTGATCAAGCCGGGCGAGTAGGCGAGCCGGATCGTGGCGTTCTCCCCTGCCGCCGGTGTGCCCGCCGTGCCTCAGCCGTCCCCCGTGCCTCAGTCATCGCCCGCGCCTTCGCCGTCCGGTCGGCGGTCCGCGCGCCGTCGCCGCAGGCCGTGGTCGCTGCGTACCCGGCTGGTCGTCTCCGCGGTCGCGCTGATCGCCGTCGTCTGCGCCGTCATCGGCGCGGTCACCACGATCGCCCTCCACACCTATCTGTACGACCAGGTGGACAAGCAGCTCTCCGGCGTCGCCATGCGCATAGCCGGCCCGCCCTTCGACGACATCAAGGGTCCGCGCCTCGGCGGCCAGGGGCGGGAGGACATCCGCGATGTCGTCGCCGGGCCGGGCCAGCCGATGGGGACCGTCGCCGCGGAGGTCGAGGGCGGCGTCCTGAGCGACGGCGCGATCAGCCGTCAGCACGAGTCGAGCACGGGCGAGCCCAAGATCTCCGGCAGCTATCTGACGGCCGCTCAACTGAAGGTGCTGGGTGAGGTCGCGCGGGACGGGGGCGAGCACACGGTCGACATCCCCGGCAAGGGCGAGTACCGCGTCAAGTACGTCATCGGAGGCCATGGCGACTTCCTCGTCGGCATTTCGACGGCCGAGGCGCAGAACACCGTCGACACCCTCATCCTCGCCGAGATCTGCGTCACCGCAGCCGGGCTGGTCGCCGCCGGGATCGCCGGCGCCGCCATGGTCGGCATCTCGCTGCGCCCGCTGCGCCGGGTGGCGGCCACCGCCACCCGCGTCTCCGAACTTCCGCTGCACAGCGGCGAGGTGGCCCTGCACGAACGGGTGCCGACGTCCGAGGCCGATCCGCGCACCGAGGTCGGCCAGGTCGGCGCGGCCCTGAACCGCATGCTCGGGCACGTCGAGTCGGCGCTCGCGGCCCGCCAGGAGAGCGAGACGCGGGTACGCCAGTTCGTCGCCGACGCCAGCCATGAGCTGCGTACCCCGCTCGCCTCGATCCGCGGCTACGCCGAGCTGACCAGACGCGGCCGCGAGGAGATCGGGCCCGACACCCGCCACGCCCTCGGCCGGGTCGAGTCCGAGGCGGCGCGGATGACCGGCCTGGTCGAGGACCTGCTGCTGCTGGCGCGCCTCGACGCGGGCCGTCCCGTCGAGCGCGCGGAGGTGGATCTGTCGCCCGTGGTCGTCGACGCGGTCAGCGACGCCCGGGCGGCCGGGCCGGACCACAAGTGGCGCCTGGAACTGCCCGACGACCCCGCGGTCGTATACGGCGACGACGCCAGGCTGCGCCAGGTCCTGGTCAACCTGCTCGCCAACGCCCGTACGCACACTCCCCCCGGGACGACCGTCACCGCGCGCGTGCTGTGGCGCGGCCCGTACGCGGCTGCTCCGTATGCCGCGCCCTGTGTGTCCCTGGAGGTCGAGGACGACGGGCCGGGTATTCCGCCGCACCTGCTGCCGCATGTCTTCGAACGCTTCGCCCGCGGCGACGCCTCGCGTGCGCGTGGCGCCGGGAGCACGGGGCTCGGCCTTGCCATCGTGCATGCCGTGGTCATGGCGCACGGCGGCCAGGTGACGGTGGACAGCGTGCCGGGCCACACCGTCTTCGGCGTCCACCTGCCCGTCGGCCAGGCCGGGCAGCAGCCGGTCCACCAGTTCGGCAACCGGTCCGGCCCCCAGCCCGGCCACCAACCCGTCCACCAGGCCGTTCACCACTCCGTAACCCATTCACAGCCACGCCACAGGCTGACCACACAGCCATGACAGCGCCGCTCGCGAATGTCGTCCCCATGCGAACTCACACACCTCTCGAGGCACCGCCCGAGACACCCCTGCAGACCTTGCCCGCTCGCGCGCATGTGACGGTCGGCCGGAGCCAGCCGGTGCTCGACGTCGTGGTCCCCGTGTACAACGAGGAGGCCGACCTCGAGCGGTGCGTGCGGCGGCTGCACGACCACCTGGCCCGCACCTTCCCGTACGCCTTCCGCATCACCATCGCGGACAACGCCAGTACGGACCGCACCCCGGAGATCTCCGCCTACCTCGACGACGCCATCGACGAGGTCATCGCGGTCCGGCTGGAGCAGAAGGGCCGCGGGCGCGCGCTGCGCACGGTCTGGTCGATGTCGCAGGCGCCGGTGCTGGCGTACATGGACGTCGATCTGTCCACGGACCTGAACGCGCTGCTGCCGCTGGTGGCCCCGCTCATCTCCGGCCACTCCGACCTGGCGATCGGATCGCGGCTGGCGCGCAGCTCGCGCGTGGTGCGCGGCACCAAGCGGGAGTTCATCTCGCGCGCGTACAACCTCATCCTGCGCGGCAGCCTGGCCGCCCGCTTCTCCGACGCCCAGTGCGGCTTCAAGGCGATCCGCAAGGACGTCGCCGAGCGGCTGCTGCCGCTGGTCGAGGACACCGGGTGGTTCTTCGACACCGAGATGCTGGTGCTGGCCGAGCGGGCCGGGCTGCGCATCCACGAGGTGCCGGTGGACTGGGTCGACGACCCCAACAGCACGGTCCACATCGTGAAGACGGCCACCGAAGACCTCAAGGGCGTCTGGCGGGTGGGGCGCGCGCTGGCCACCGGCGCGCTGCCGCTGGACCGGCTGCGCCGCCCCTTCGGGGACGATCCGCGCGACCGCGGGCTGAGCGGGGTCCCGGGCGGACTGGCCCGGCAGCTGGTCGGCTTCTGCGTGGTGGGCGCGCTCAGCACGCTCGTCTATCTGCTGCTCTACTCCCTCTTCCGGCTGGGCACGGGCCCGCAGTTCGCCAACGCGCTGGCCCTGCTGCTGTCGGCGCTCGGCAACACCGCGGCCAACCGGAGGCTCACCTTCGGCGTACGCGGCCGGGACCGGGCGATGCGTCACCAGGCCCAGGGTCTTGTGGTGTTCGGCATCGGCCTCGCCCTGACCAGCGGCTCCCTGGCCGCGCTGGACGCCGCCGCCTCCGGCACCCCGGCGCACAGCACCGAACTCGCCGTCCTGATCGCGGCCAACCTCGCCGCGACCGTCCTGCGCTTCCTGCTCTTCCGGGCCTGGGTCTTCCCGTCGGAGAGCCAGCAGGACGGGGAGCACGGGACCGCCACCGACCTCGCCCTGAGCGACCTCAACCTGACCGACCACGACTCTAGGAACACCCGATGACGACGTACGACCAGGGCTTCCGCGCAGCGGGGCCGCCGCCCCCGGCTCTCCCGGCCGCGACCCCCGCGCGGCCGGCGGCCCCGGAGGGCTCGCGCCTGGCCCGGGCGTGGCGCGGCCGGCCCGAGGACCCGCGCTGGGCGCGGCCCGCCCTGTGGGGTCTGCTGGCCGTCACCACCGTGCTCTATCTGTGGAGCCTGGGCGCGTCCGGCTATGCGAACCAGTTCTACTCGGCCGCCGTGCAGGCGGGCAGCGAGAGCTGGAAGGCGTTCTTCTTCGGCTCCTCCGACGCCGGGAACTCCATCACCGTCGACAAGCCCCCGGCCGCGCTGTGGCCGATGGCCCTGTCGGTGCGGGTGTTCGGCCTCAGCTCCTGGGCGATCCTGGTCCCCGAGGCGCTGATGGGTGTGGCGACGGTCGCTGTGCTCTACGCGGCGGTACGGCGCCGGTTCAGCGCGGCCGCCGGTCTCATCGCCGCGGCGACGCTGGCGGTGACCCCGGTCGCGGCGCTGATGTTCCGGTTCAACAACCCCGACGCGCTGCTGTGCCTGCTGATGGTCTCGGCGGTCTACTGCGTGCTGCGCGCGCTGGAGGACGCCCGCACCAAGTGGCTGGTGCTGGCCGGGGTCTGGTTCGGGCTCGGGTTTCTGACCAAGACGCTGCAGGCGTGGCTGATCCTGCCGCCGCTGGCGCTGGTGTACGCGGTGTGCGCGCCCGCGAAGCTCGGGAAGCGGATCGGCCAACTGCTGCTCGGCGGGCTCGCGATGGTCGTCGCCGGCGGCTGGTGGGTGGCGATCGTCGAGCTGTGGCCGAAGTCCTCGCGCCCGTACATCGGCGGTTCACAGGACAACAGCTTCCTGGAGCTCACCTTCGGCTACAACGGCCTGGGCCGGATCAACGGCAACGAGACCGGCAGCGTCGGCGGTGGCGGCGGCGGCCGGAACGGCGGCGGCCAGTGGGGCGAGACCGGTATCGACCGGCTCTTCAGCTCCGATATGGGCGGTCAGATCGCCTGGCTGCTGCCCGCGGCCTTCATCCTGCTGCTCGCGGGGATCTGGCTGACCTGGCGGGCCAGGCGCACGGACACCCAGCGTTCGGCGTTCCTGGTGTGGGGCGGGGCGCTGCTGATGACCTTCGCCACCTTCAGCTTCATGTCCGGGATCTTCCACCAGTACTACAACATCGCGCTCGCGCCGTATATCGCGGCCATCGTGGGCATGGGCGCGGCGATGCTGTGGGAGCGGCGGTCCACCGCCGCGGCGTCGATGGTGCTCGCCGCCACGGTCGCGGTGACGGCCATCTGGTCGTACGTGCTGCTGAACCGCTCCTCCGACTGGCACCCCTGGCTGCGCTGGGCGGTGCTGATCGCCGGGCTCGCCGCGGCGGCCGGGCTGCTGGTCGCGGCGCGGCTGGGCGGGCGGCTGGCGCTGGGCGTGGCGGGCCTCGGCCTCGCGGCGTCGCTGGCCGGGCCCATCGCGTACACGCTCAGCACGGTCGACACACCGCACGGCGGCTCGATCGTCACGGCCGGTCCCGCGGTGTCGGGCGGCATGGGCGGCCCCGGCGGCGGCCGTCCGGGCGGCTTCCCGGGCGGCTTCCCGGGCGGCGCCAACGGCGGCCCGCCGGGGATGCGGAACGGCAACCCCCAGGGCCAGAACGGCACGGGCACGGGGCAGAACGGTACGGGGCAGAACGGCCAGCAGGGCGTGATCCCCGGCGGCGGCCAGCAGGGCGGCCGGAACGGCGGTCAGAACGGTGGCTTCCCCGGCGGTGGCTTCCCGGGTGGCGGCCAGTCCCAGCAGAACGGCGGAAGCCAGGGCCAGCAGGGCAACCGGCAGGGCATGATGCCCGGCGGCATGGGCGAAGGCGGCCGGCGCGGGGGCGGCATGGGCGGGCTGCTGGACGGCCCGAGCGTCAGTTCCAAGGTCAAGGCCGCGCTGGAGAAGAACGCCGACTCTTACACCTGGGTGGCCGCGGCGATCGGCTCGCAGAACGCCGCGGGTTACCAACTCGCCACCGAGGACCCGGTGATGGCCATCGGCGGCTTCAACGGCAGCGACCCGTCCCCGACCCTCGCGCAGTTCAAGGCATATGTGAAGCAGGGGAAGATCCACTACTTCATCAGCTCGGGCGGTATGGGCGGCGGCATGGGCGGCCCCGGTGGCGGGAACGGCACCTCGTCCAAGATCAGCTCGTGGGTCCAGGCCAGCTTCAAGAAGGTGACGGTCGACGGCACCACCCTCTACGACCTGACCCAGAAGGCGTCGAAGTGATCAAGACACCCAGATGATCGGCTGAATGTCGCAGGTCAACGGGCCGGTGGCGGAGGATTTCCCTCTGCCGTCGGCCCGTTCGCGTTCCCTCTCCGGAAATCTCCTGTACGCCGTAGGGGAAGCGCTGTACGGTGTACGACGCCCCGGGCCCGTACACCGTATAAGCGCGCAAGGAGAGTCATGACGGCGCAGACCGCCGACCCCACGTCCGATACCCCGCCCAGCCGGCAGACCGGCGGACACCCCCAGCGCTGGCTGATCCTCGGCGTCATCTGCCTCGCCCAGCTCACCGTGCTCCTCGACAACACCATCCTCAACGTCGCGATCCCCTCCCTCACCGAGGAGATGGACGCCTCCACGGCCGACATCCAGTGGATGATCAACGCCTATTCGCTCGTCCAGTCCGGGCTGCTGCTCACCGCGGGCAACGCCGCTGACCGCTACGGCCGGAAGAAGATGCTCGTCGCGGGGCTCGCCCTGTTCGGGATCGGCTCACTGGCCGGTTCGCTGGCGCAGGGGCCGCAGCAGCTGATCGCCGCCCGCGCGGGCATGGGGATCGGCGGGGCGCTGCTGATGACCACCACGCTCGCCGTGGTCGTGCAGGTCTTCGACGAGGGCGAACGCCCCAAGGCCATCGGCGTATGGGGCGCGGTCAGCTCGCTCGGGTTCGCGGCGGGCCCGCTGATCGGCGGCACGCTCCTCGAACACTTCTGGTGGGGCTCGATCTTCCTGATCAACCTCCCGGTGGCGCTGCTCGGCCTCGCCGCCGTCGTCTGGCTGGTGCCGGAGTCGAAGAACCCGACCGGCGACCGGCCCGATCTGCTCGGCGCGCTGCTGTCCACGATCGGCATGACCGGCGTCGTCTTCGCGATCATCTCGGGGCCCGAGCACGGCTGGACGTCCCAGCGGGTGCTGCTGTCGGCCTTCGTGGGCGTGGTGGTGCTGACCGGCTTCGCGCTGTGGGAGCGCCGGATCCCGTACCCGATGCTGGATATGCACTTCTTCCGCGACCGCCGCTTCGTGGGGGCCGTCGGGGGCGGCATCCTCGTCGCCTTCGGCATGGGCGGCTCGCTCTTCCTGCTCACCCAGCATCTGCAGTTCGTGCTCGGATACGACGCGTTGGGCGCGGGCCTGCGCACCGCCCCGCTCGCGGTGGTGATCGTCGTGCTGAACCTTTCGGGCGTCGGCGCCCGGCTGCTGACCAAGTTCGGCACCCCGGCCACCATCCTCTGCGGAATGGGTCTGCTGGCGGCGGGACTTGCCCTCATCGCGACGCTCGGCGCGGACGGCTACGGCGGGATGTTCCTCGGACTGGTCGTGATGGGGGCGGGCATCGCGGTCTCCATGCCCGCGATGGCCACGGCCATCATGTCGGCGATCCCGCCGGAGAAGGCGGGGGTCGGCGCGGGCGTCAACGGCACGCTCACCGAGTTCGGCAACGGCCTGGGTGTGGCCGTCCTCGGCGCCATCCTCAACTCCCGGTTCGGCGCCCTGCTGCCCGCGGCCGCCGCCGGGGCCGGCTCGCTCCCGGCCGCCTACGCCGCCGCGCACACCGACGCGGACCGGGCCTCCGTCGCGGACGCCTTCGCCTCCGGTGTGCAGACCAGCCAGCTGGTCGGCTCGGCGGCCGTGCTGGCGGGCGGTGTGCTGACTGCGGTGCTGCTGCGCCGGGCCGAACGATCACAGGAGGCCGGGGTGGCGGCATAGCATCGGGTACGTAAGACGCCACCGGCCGCGCGTCTCCAGCCGCGCGGCCCTGGTGCAGGGAAGAAGGAGAGCGCGCCATGGCAACAGGCAGCCGTGTCATCCGTCCGCGGACCAGCATCTGGCTCTCCGAACGCAAGGCCCCGAAGCGCAAGGCGGAGCAGCAGCCGGCCGGGCTCGACCATGTGAAGATCGTCGCGGCCACGGTCCGGCTGCTGGACGCCGAGGGGCTGGCCGGGTTCTCGATGCGCCGGCTGGCGGCCGAGCTGGAGGTCACCGCCATGTCGGTCTACTGGTACGTCGAGACCAAGGACCAACTGCTCGAACTCGCCCTTGACGCGGCGATGGGCGAGATGTCGCTCCCCGCGGGGAGCCTCGGGCCCGTCGAGGGCTATGAGCACCTGGAGACCGGAGCACGGGACTGGCGCGATCAGCTGCGCCAGATCGCGTCCGAATACCGCAGGCTGCTGGTCGTCCACCCCTGGCTGTCCCCGCTGATGGGCGAGTACATGAACATCGGGCCGAACGCCATGGTCTTCTCCACCGCCGTGCAGCGCGTGGTGCGCGACAGCGGCCTGCCCGCGTCACAGGTGCCGGGCGCGCTGGCCCTCGTCTTCCAGTTCGTCTACGGCTTCAGCACCATCGAGGGCCGCTTCGCCGCCCGCTCCCGGGCCGTGGGCATGAGCCAGGACGAGCTCTTCGCCGAGACGATGGCGGCCATCGAGGGCCGTCCGGAGTTCGACGAATCACGGGCGCTCATGGAGGCCCGATGCGGCGGCACCGTCCAGGAGATGCGCGAGCGGGATTTCACCTTCGCCCTGGACTGTGCGATCGCCGGCATCGAGGCCCTCCGCGACGGCGGAGACGGCGAGGACTGAGGCTGGCGCCTCAGGCGCTCGGCAGCTCCGTGCCCTGTACGGCCTGGCCCCCTTGAATTGCTTGTATGTCGAGTTCCACCCGCAGCGTCGTGCCGATGGCGGCGATGCCCGCCGCGACCACCTGGTTGTAGTTCATCGCGAAGTCCTCGCGCCGCAGCTGCGCCGTCGCGCGGAAGGCCGCCCGCACCCCGCCCCATGGGTCGGGGCCCGTCCCCAGATACGTCAGGTCCAGGTCGACCTCCCGTATCACGCCGTGCAGGGACAGCTTGCCGTGCACCGTCCAGCGGTCGGCGCCGGCCGGGGTCAGCCCCGTGCTCTGGTACGTCAGGACCGGGAAGCGCTCCACATCCAGGAAGTCGGCCGACTTCAGATGGCCGTCCCGCATACCGTTTCCCGTGTCGATGCTCGCGGCCTGGATGACCGCCTCGACACCGGACTTCTCGATGTCCTCGGCTATGTCGATACGCCCGCTGAACTCCGTGAACCGGCCGTGCACGCTGGAGATGCCCAGATGCTGTGCGACGGCCCCCACCGTCGAATGCGCCGGGTCGATCGTCCACGCGCCGGGCGGCGGCAGCTCCACCCCGCCCTGCCGGGCCAGCACCACCGTGCCGAGCTCGACGCGGCCCGAGGCCGTGACGATCGCGGTCGAGGCGGCGGGGGCATAGCCCACGGCGGTGGCGATGACCGTGTACGGCCCGGGTGTCAGCGGCTCGTGGGTGCGCACCGCGCCGTCCTCGTCGGCCTGGGCGCGCAGCACCTGAGCGCCCGTCATATCCGTGACGGTCAGAACGGCGTGCTGCACCGCCCAGCCGTCGCGCGTACGGATCCGGGCGCGCAGCCCTCCGCTCGCGCTTCCGCCCGTTTCTGCTGCAGTGGTCGTCATGCCGCCTCTCGCTCCCGCTCCCGCTCCCGTTTCTGTCGGGGCTGTCTCGTCTGTGCCGTCTGCGTTTGTGGCTTGTGCGTCTGTGGCTTGGTCGTGTGTGTGGTCGTGCGCCGGACCCCGGACGGCGGTGTCAGGCCGTCCCCTGCCTGGCAGGCTCGCTCTCACCTGCTATACACCGCCGCCGGGATCCGGGTTCCAGGACCGGCGCTCCGGCGCCGTCCCGGCCGGGGCCGGGGCGCGTCTCCGCTCTGCCGCGCCCCGGCTCCGGGGGTCTTTCAGGCCCTCTAGTCGACAGGATGGGCGAGCTCGACGTCGTGTCCGTCGACTCCCTGCCCCTGGACCGTCAGCGCGCCCGCGACCGGCGGGTAGCCGCTCGCGATGACCGTGTAGTCGCCCGCGTTCAGGTCGGTGAAGGCGTACGCCCCGTCCTCCCCGGTGGTCGCGGTGGCGACCACGTTCCCGGCGGCGTCCACCAGCGTGACCCGCGCGTCGGGCAGCGGCCGCCGGTCGGCTCCGGCCCGTACCACGCCCTGCACCCGCGCACCGGCCTGCAGCGCGATCTCGACCCGGGTCAGGCCCTGGGCGCCGACCTCGACGGGCAGCGCGGCGGGCCGGAAGCCGGCGGCGTTCACCGCGACCGTGAAGGTCCCGGGGACCAGCTCCTCGAAGCTGAAGTCGCCCTGTTCACCGGTCTTCCCGGTGGCCAGCACCTCGCCGCGGACATCCGTGACCACGACCATCGCCGCCTCGACCGGCAGTCCGTCGGCGGCGCCGCGCACGCTGCCCGCCAGGCCGCTGGTCGCCGCCAGTACGACGTCGAAGGCGAGCGGTTCGTCGCCGACCACCACGGTCGACGCCTGCGGCTGGTGGCCGTCGGCGGCCGCGATCAGGACGTAGGTGCCGGAGCCCGGTGCGTCCAGGGCGTACGAGCCGTCCACATGGGCCACGGAACGGCCCAGCTGCCGCCCGTTCAGCGAGATCAGCGTGACCGCGGCGCGCGCGACCGCGCTGCGGTCGGCGTTCCGGACGAAGCCGTGCACGCCCTGCCGGGGGTGGTGGCCGGCGCCGCCGTCTCCGGCGGAGGCGTACGCGGCAAGCCGCTGCGTGGCGGCCGCGTCCGCCAGGGCGTACTCCGACGATATGTCGGACGAATCAGCGGCCGGCGCGCCCACGAGGGCGGGTTCGAGCTGCTCGATGGCTGCCGCGGGGCTGGTGGCGCCCGCGGCGCTCGCCGCCAGGTCCTGGTCCGCCGGGGCCGCGGCCTGGGCGGCCTCGTCGGAAGAAGCCTGGGCACCCGACCGGGTCTTCAGCGGAACCTCCTTGATGAACAGCGTGACGAAGAAGGCCAGCAGCGCGGCCCCCGAGGCGTACAGGAAGACATCCGCGATGCCGTGTCCGTACGCGCTCTCCATGATGGTGCGCAGCGGCTCCGGGAGCTTGTCCGGGTCGGGGATCGCGCCGCCACCGGCGCCGTTCTGGGCCAGTGCCTTGCCCTTGGGGCCGAGCTCGGTCAGGCCGTCCTTGACGTAGTCGGTGACGCGGTTGCCGAGCACCGCGCCGAGCGCCGAGACGCCGACGGCACCGCCCAGGGAGCGGAAGAAGGTGACGACGGCACTGGCCGAGCCCAGGTCCTGCGGGGCCACCTGGTTCTGGGTGGCCAGGACCAGGTTCTGCATCATCATGCCGATGCCGAGGCCCATGAGCGCCATGAAGATGGCCAGGTGCCAGTAGGGCGTGTCGTACCGCATGGTGCCCAGCAGCCCCAGGCCCGCGGTCACCAGCACACCGCCGGTGACCAGCCACGCCTTCCAGCGGCCTGTCTTGGTGATGACCTGGCCCGAGACGGTCGAGGAGACGAACAGACCACCGATCATCGGGATGGTCAGCACACCGGACATGGTCGGCGTCTTGTCCCGCGCCAGCTGGAAGTACTGGCTGAAGAAGACGGTCCCGGCGAACATCGCGATACCGACGAACAGCGAGGCGAGCGATGCCAGGGCGATCGTCTTGTTGCGGAACAGCCGCAGCGGGATGATCGGCTCGCTGGCCTTGCTCTCGATCAGGATGAAGATCAGTCCGAGGGCGATGGCGCCGCCGACCATGGCGTACGTCTGCCAGGAGACCCAGTCGTACTTGTCACCCGCGAAGGTGACCCAGATCAGCAGCAGCGAGACCGCGGCGCTGATGAAGAAGGCACCGCCCCAGTCGACCTTGACCTCACGCTTGACGACCGGCAGCTTCAGGGTCTTCTGCAGCACGATCAGCGCGATGACGGCGAACGGCACACCGACGTAGAAGCACCAGCGCCAGCCGAGCCAGGAGGTGTCGGTGATCACGCCGCCCAGCAGCGGACCGCCGACGGTCGCCACCGCGAAGGTCGCGCCGAGGTAGCCGCTGTAGCGGCCGCGCTCGCGCGGGGAGATCATCGCGGCCATCACGATCTGGGCGAGGGCCGACAGACCGCCCACTCCGATGCCCTGCACCACACGGCAGGCGATCAGCATGCCCGCGCTCTGCGAGAGTCCCGCGACCACGGAGCCGGCCACATAGATGACCAGCGATATCTGGACGAGGAGCTTCTTGCTGAACAGGTCGGAGAGCTTGCCCCACAGCGGGGTGGTGGCGGTCATCGACAGCAGGGCGGCGGTGACCACCCAGGTGTACGAGGACTGGCTGCCGTGCAGGTCGGCGATGATCTCGGGGAGGGCGTTCGAGACGATCGTCGAGGAGAGGATCGCGACGAACATGCCGAGCAGCAGCCCGGACAGCGCCTCCATGATCTGCCGGTGGGTCATCGGAGCCGTCGAGTCGGAGCCGTGGCCCTGGTGACCACGGTGGCCTCCGCCGCCGTGCTTGGCGTGGGCGGGGTGCCCCGCGGGTCCCCGCACACCGCCGTCCGGTGTGGTCGTTGCCATGGAGTTCCTATCGTTGCGTTGGTGTACGGGTAGTGCTCTCGTCCAGGAGCTGGGGAACCCGGGACCTGGTGTCGCCGAAGCTCGTCCGCAGCCGGGCGAGTAGTTCGTTGAGGCGGCCGACGTCGTCGTCGGACCAGTCGCTCAGACAGGCGGCGAGTGCCTGCGTATAGCGCTCGGAAACCTCGTTGAGCAGCTTCTCGCCGCTGGCGTTGAGGCTCAGCAGCCGGGACCGCCGGTCCTGTGGATCCGGCTTCCGGTCGATCCAGCCGCGCTCGGCGGCGTGTGCGACATGGCGGCTCGTGACCGACATATCGATGTCGAGCAGCTCGGCCAGTTTGCTCATGCGCATTTCGCCGAAGCGGTTGAGCAACATCAGGACGATGGCCGAGCCGGCAGCGCAGTCAGGAGGGAGGACGCGCGACAGCCCACGTTTGACGGTGCCGATGGCGCTGAGTTGCCGTGCCAGCTCCTCGTACTGACTCTGTGCGGCCATGGCGACTCCAGGACTGTCGGGAACTATCAGTTGCTTAGGGCAACCATAGGTTGGTTAGTTGCTGCAGGCAAATTAAATCGGGCTTCGCAGAGTAAATTGCCCGCAAAGGCTCACCCAGGGGGCGGTCAAGCGGCCCGCCGGTGGTGCGGGCGGGCTGTTTGGGAGCGGTGGGGCCCGGGGGTGTGCGGGAATGCGCTCATTCGCTAGGGTCCTGGGCCATGGCGAACAACCCCCAAGGTCCTGAGGGCAACTACGACCCGGCCGGCTCGACCCAGATGTTCCGGGCCTTTGTCGATGACGAGGGCGGGCGGCGGCAGCAGCAGCGAGCGGCCGCTCCCTCTTCCTCCGGCGGCCCGCGCATCGGTGTGATCGTCGGCGTGATCGTCGCGATCGCCGTCGTCGCCGGGGTCGCCTGGCTGGCCCTGGCCTAATCCTCGACCTGGTCCCGGGCCTAGTCCTTGGCTTGGTCCCCGGCTTGGTTCTTGGGCCAGGTCACGGAGGCGTCCTGGGTCTCGATGTGCATGCCGATCGGCACCCGCCAGTCGTCCACGCACACTTCCCAGGTCTTCTCCTTCTTCCCGCCCGCCAGAATCGGCACCGGCAGGCTGCGCTTCGACTCGATCGTCGCCCAGTCGATGCCGAGGATGTCGATGATGTGGGTCGCGAAGGTGATCGTTCCCGAGGTCACAGGGGTGCCCCCGGTGTTGCGGAACTCGACGGTCACCTTCTCGCACCAGCGGTCGTCGGCCGCCGCGCGCACCAGATCGCCGATCTTCAGCACGGCGGGGCCGCTCGGGGTGGAGGGTGAGCCGGGCGTGGACTGAGGGTCGTCCGTACTTCCCGAGCCGCCTGAGCCGCCAGAGCCGCCGGCGGGCCCGGAGCCGCCTGAGCCGCTTCCGCCGCCGGTGCCGTCATGGGTGCCGCCGGTTCGGTCGCCGCCGTCGGCGCCGGTCCGCCCCGGCGTTCTCCCCGGGGACTTGCCGGGCCTACCCGTCGCGGCGGCCCCGTCCCGCCCGGACGAGGCGTCCGGCGCGCCCGAGGTCTTCGTGTCCCCGGACCCGGAAGAGCGCCGCTCCCCGTCGCGGCCGGAGCCCTGTGCCCTGCCGTCGCCGTCGAGCGGCACCAGCTTCACGCCGCCCCCGGACGGTGTGGACGTGGCACTGGGTTCGTTCGGCCCGGCCGCTTCGGCCGCGAGATATCCGTCGTCGCCGCCGGCGCAGCCACTGAGCAGCGCGCCCAGGCACAGCGCGGCCGCCGAGGAGGCGATCGCCGTGCCCCGGCGGCCCGTTGTCCGGCTCCACGCGTATCGCATCGGGCCAGTGTGGCTGACGACCCATCAGATGTACAGGGTCATGCGACAGCCGGGCACCGGCCCGATGACGGCGCGTCAGCGGTGCGTCACCGCTGACGCGTTACCGGCGTCTCAGTCGGCGATGAGCCCTTCCCGCAGCTGCGCCAGAGTCCGCGTCAGCAGCCGTGAGACATGCATCTGGGAGATCCCGACCTCTTCGCCGATTTGCGACTGCGTCATATTGGCGAAGAAGCGGAGCATGATGATCTGGCGCTCGCGCGGCGGGAGTTTGGCCAGCAGCGGCTTCAGGGACTCCCGGTACTCCACGCCCTCGAGCGCGCTGTCCTCGTAGCCGAGCCGGTCGGCCAGCGACCCCTCGCCGCCGTCGTCCTCGGGGGACGGGGAGTCGAGCGAGGAGGCGGTGTAGGCGTTGCCCACCGCCAGCCCGTCGACCACGTCCTCCTCCGAGACGCCGAGCGCGGTGGCGAGCTCGGTGACGGTCGGGGAGCGGTCGAGCTTCTGGGACAGCTCGTCGCTGGTCTTGGTGAGGGCGAGGCGCAGCTCCTGGAGCCGCCGCGGCACCCGCACCGACCAGCTGGTGTCGCGGAAGAAGCGCTTGATCTCGCCCACGACGGTCGGCATGGCGAAGGTCGGGAACTCCACGCCCCGCTCGCAGTCGAACCGGTCGATCGCCTTGATCAGACCGATCGTGCCGACCTGGACGATGTCCTCCATCGGCTCGTTGCGGCTGCGGAAGCGGGCCGCCGCATAGCGCACCAGCGGGAGGTTCAGCTCGATGAGGGTGTCACGTACGTAGGTGTGCTCCACGCTGTCCCGGTCGAGCGCGGCGAGCCGCAGAAACAGGGAGCGGGAGAGGGTGCGGGTGTCGATGGCGTCGCCGTCGTCGAGCACGTGCGGTGCGTCGTTGGTGAGCACCTTCGAGCTGCCCAGTTCTACGGACATGCCACCCCCTTTGGGTCGCGGACGGATCCCGGCTGCGCTCGTCGCGTCGAACGCAGCCTCCCCCTGAATACCGGAGGTGAGGCCGCGGCAAACGCGGTTCCTGCAGAATGTCACATGTCGGCAACACGCTGTAGCGCCATGTCGACATTACTGCCCGGAAGGAGTGAGGGAAGGGTCCCCCGTCCCGGTTATGACTCGATCCGGTTTGCGGACCTGAGCCTGGCAAAGCTGCGGGACAGCAGCCGGGAGACATGCATCTGCGAGACGCCGAGCTCGGCGCTGATCTGAGATTGAGTCAGATTGCTGTAGTAACGGAGCAAAAGGATGCGCTGCTCGCGCTCCGGCAGTTGGACGAGGAGGTGCCGCACCAGATCGCGGTGTTCGACTCCGGCGAGCGCCGGATCCTCGTAGCCGAGCCGGTCGACCAGCCCCGGCAGCCCGTCGCCCTCCTGGGCGGCCTCCAGTGAGGTCGCGTGGTACGAGCGCCCGGCCTCGATGCAGGCCAGCACCTCGTCCTCGCCGAGGCCGAGCCGTTCGGCGATCTCGGCCGTGGTGGGGGATCTGCCGTGCAGCACCGTCAGATCCTCGGTCGCGCCGTTGACCTGCACCCACAGCTCATGCAGCCGGCGCGGCACATGGACGGTGCGGACGTTGTCGCGGAAGTAGCGCTTGATCTCGCCGACCACGGTCGGCATGGCGAAGGTCGGGAACTGCACGCCGCGCTCCGGGTCGAACCGGTCGATCGCGTTGATCAGGCCGATCGTGCCGACCTGGACCACGTCCTCCATCGGCTCGTTGCGGCTGCGGAACCGGGCCGCGGCGTAGCGCACCAGCGGCAGATTGGCCTCGATCAGCGCATCCCGTACGCGCGCGTGTTCGGGGGTGCCGGGCGTCAGGCAGGAGAGCTCGGCGAACAGCACCTGGGTGAGCGCCCTGGCGTCCGCCCCGCGGCTTCTGCCGCTGTCGCTGCCGCCGTCGCCCTGGGGCGGCGTTCTTGGCGCGGTACGGGCCGACACGGTCACGCCACCCCTTCACGATGTACTCACCCGGCAAAGCGGTCATAGCATCACAAGACATGTGCACTGTGTGCAAGCACCGCATTACTACGTGTTGGTGGTGGGGTTGCCGGGTGTTCGAAGGGGGGTGTGGGTGAGAGGGGGCTGGATGGGTCCGTCGGTCAGTTGACCAGTTCTGTCATGAACTCGCCGACACTCTTGGCGGCGTCGGATATCCCCTCAAAGCCCACCTGGACCAGGTCGGCCGCGCGAGCTGGGCTGTTGATGATCGTATACAGCACGAAGACGATGAGCATGTAGAGCGCGACCTTCTTCGCCTGTGCCATCTCGTGCTGCCTCCCCTGCGGCCCCTGTGCAGTCGCGTGAGTCTATCCACACGTTTGGCGCAGTGGTCTCATCAGTCCTACTAATCGATTCGTGTCTCCGGCATAAAGGTGGATTCTGGAAAGAGAAGGGCAGCGAAGGGGAAGGGGGCTCAGATGAGGGTCGGCGTGCTGACCGGCGGTGGCGACTGCCCGGGCCTCAACGCGGCGATCCGCGCGATCGTCCGCAAGGGCGTACAGGAGTGCGGCTTCGAATTCGTCGGCGTACGGGACGGCTGGCGCGGCGCCCTGGAGGGCGGGATCGTGCCGCTGGACATCCCCGCCGTACGCGGCATCCTCCCGCGCGGCGGGACCATCCTCGGCTCCTCCCGGACCAATCCGCTCAAGAGCGAGGACGGGGCGGCCCGGGTGCGGGAGAACCTGGAGGCGTACGGGGTCGACGCGCTCATCGCGATCGGCGGCGAGGACACGCTCGGGGTCGGCGCGGTGCTGGCGGGCGAGGGGATCGACATGGTCGGCGTGCCCAAGACCATCGACAACGACGTCGCCGGTACCGACTACACCTTTGGCTTCGACACCGCGGTCAACATCGCGACCGAGGCCATCGACCGGCTGCACACCACCGCCGAGTCGCACACCCGGACGCTGGTCGTCGAGGTGATGGGCCGGCACGCGGGCTGGATCGCGCTGCACTCGGGCATCGCGGGCGGAGCCAACGTCATCCTCATCCCCGAGCAGCCGTTCGACGTGAACCAGGTCTGCGAATGGGTGGAGAACCGCTTCAAGATCCGGTACGCCCCGATCGTCGTGGTGGCCGAGGGGGCGGTCCCGAAGGAGGGGCAGATGGTGGTGAAGGACTCCTCGCTCGACGAGTTCGGCCATGTGCGGCTGTCCGGCATCGGGGAGTGGCTGGCGCGGGAGATCTCCGAGCGCACGGGCAAGGAGGCCCGCACCACGGTCCTCGGACACATCCAGCGCGGCGGCACCCCCAGCGCCTTCGACCGCTGGCTGGCGACGCGGTTCGGGCTGCGCGCGATCGACGCGGTGTGCGAGCGGGACTTCGGCACGATGGTCGCGCTGCGCGGCACGGACATCGTGCGCGTGCCGCTGTCCGAGGTCACGGTGGGGACCAAGGGCGTGGACCCGGCCCTCTACGCGGAGTTCGGCGTCTTCTTCGGCTGATGCCGGCGTTCTGCTGGCCAGCCCTGGCGAGTGAGCCGAAGGGGCGCGGCCGCCCGCGCCGGAGGCGCTGATGTCACTGTGAAAGTGGAGAGCGCGCGGAGGCCCTGAGGCTGCAATCGCCACGCGGCGGAGCCGCAGATCGATACAGTCGGCTCCGCCGCGCGAAGGGCCGAGCACGGTCGACCGTCGACAGGGGCTGTAGCGCCCCCGGGGGCACCTCCCAGCGGTAGCTGGGGGAGAACCGAGCCCTCAAAGAGGCGCGTGCGGGACCACCGCGACCGGGCAGTGGGCGTGGTGCAGTACGGCGTGGGCGATCGGCCCCAGGTGCCGCTCGGCGACCCGGTCGGCCGTACGGCGGCCGACGACCAGCAGCAGCGCCCGCGCGGACGATCTGACCAGCGCCTGCGCCGGGTTGAGCAGAACGATGTCCGGGAAGACCTCGACCTGCGGATATCTCGTACGCCAGGGCCGCAGGGCGTCGGACATCGCCTGGCTCTCCTGGTCCTCCCACCTGCCGCGGTCCTCTTCGAGGACGCCGATCATCCAGGCGGAGGGGGCGGCGGCGGGCAGGGCCCACGCATGCACCACGCGCAGCCGGGCCCTGTGCGCCAGGGCGGCGCGGAAGGCGAAGTCGGCGGTTTCGGCCAACTGGCCCTGCACGTCGAGGGCGGCCACGACCTCCGCTTCCCGGTCTGTTTCCCTGTCCGTGGGACCTTCCCGAACCGTCACCACCGGGCAGTCGGCGGCCGTCGCCACCCGCAGCGCCACGGACCCCACCGCGAGCCCGTCGAAGCCGCCCCAGCCGCGCGCCCCCACGACCAAGAGCCCGGCGCTCCCCGCCGCCGTGAGCAGGGCCTCGTCCGCGGCCGTGGCGACGTGCTCGCCGGTCACCTCCAGGCCCGGACGGCGCTCGGCGAGGTCCGCCGCGGCCTGCCGGATCATCTGCTCGCCGACGTATCCCCAGGCGTCCTCGCCCGGCACCGGGGAGATCCGGGGCGGAAGCGGCGGGGAGGCGTGCAGGAGCAGCAGCGGAACCGCTCGGTCCAGCGCTTCCCGGGCGGCCCACTCCGCCGCCGCCAGGCTGGGCTCGGAACCGTCGACTCCGGCCACAACGGGGCCGCCGCCACTCATCGGGACTCCTTCCTGCCACCTCACTTAGTCTAGATATGAGGCAAATGTCCGTAGTAGTGGGCCGAGAAGGGAAGGTGACCGGGGATGAGCGTGCCCGTACGACGAGGGCGAGCCGGTTTGCCGGTCGAACATCGGCTCTCCAGATGGCGGAACCCGATGGCGGAGTTCGACGAGCTCTTCGACCAGATGGGCACGCTGCTGGAATCCACCGTCGGTGGTGCCGCGCCGCCCGCCGCGGCGGAACGGGCGTGGATGCCGCCGGTCGAGGTGGCCGAGGGCGGCGACGCCTACACGGTCGAGCTCGAGCTGCCCGGCGCCCGCCGGGAGGACATCGGCATCCAGGTCCGCGAGCGCGTGCTGACCGTCTCCGGTGAGCTGAAGGAGCCGGAGCGCCCCGGGGTGCTGCGCCGCAGCACGCGCCGCACCGGGCGGTTCGAGTTCCGTATGACGCTGCCCGGCGATGTGAACACCGGCAAGGTGAGCGCCAAGCTGGCCGACGGAATCCTCGGCCTGACCGTCCCGAAGGCGGAGGCCACCAAGCCCCGCCACGTCGAGATCACCGGCGGCGAGTCGTAAGGCGAGCCGAATGCAGCGAGCCGTAAGCGGCGAGCCCCGTATGCGGTGAGCCGTAAGCAGCGAGCCGCTGTTTCTCTTGCTGGTTGATGCCTTACTCCGTACCCTCCAGCTGACGGACCGTCAGATGAGTGGGTGTCCGGCCCCGCCCGGACACCAGGGGAGAGGACGGCATGACTGGCGAGACGAACGGCGCAACCGAACTGCCCATGGTCATCAGCGTGGACGACCATGTGATCGAGCCCGCGCACCTCTTCGACACCTGGCTGCCCGCCAAGTACCGGGACCGCGGCCCCAAGCCCATGACCGCCGGAATCGGCGAGCTGGCCTATATCGGCGGCAAGTACCGGATCACCACCGACCCGGACGGCCCGCCGACCGACTGGTGGCGGTACGAGGGGCTGCTCTTCCCGTACAAGCGGATCATCGCGGCGGTCGGCTTCTCGCGCGACGAGATGACCCTCGAAGGCATCACCCGCGACCAGATGCGGCGCGGCTGCTGGGAACCCAAGGCCAGGCTCGCGGACATGGAGATGAACCATGTGGAGGCCTCGCTGTGCTTCCCGACCTTCCCGCGCTTCTGCGGCCAGACCTTCGCCGAAGCCGAGGACAAGGAGGTCGGCCTGGCCTGCGTCCGGGCGTACAACGACTGGATGGTGGAGGAGTGGTGCGGGGACAGCGGCGGGCGGCTGATCCCGCTGTGCCTGATCCCACTGTGGGACGTGGAGCTGGCGGTCCAGGAGATCCGCCGGAACGCGGCGCGGGGCGTGCGCGCCGTGACGTTCAGCGAGATCCCCACCTACCTGGGGCTGCCGAGCATCCACAGCGGCTACTGGGACCCGTTCTTCGCCGAGTGCGAGGCGACGGGCACGGTCGTGTGCATGCACATCGGGTCGTCCTCCCAGATGCCCGCCGCCTCACCGGACGCCCCGCCGGCCGTCCAGGCGGCCCTGAGCTTCAACAACGCCATGGCGTCGATGATGGACTTCCTCTTCAGCGGCGTCCTGGTGCGCTTCCCGCGGCTGAAGCTCGCATACGCCGAGGGCCAGATGGGCTGGATTCCGTACGCCCTGGAGCGCGCGGACGACGTCTGGGAGGAGCACCGGGCCTGGGGCGGGGTGCGCGATCTGATCCCGGAGCCGCCGTCCACGTACTACTACCGGCAGATCTTCTGCTGCTTCTTCCGCGACAAGCACGGCGTCGCCTCGCTGGACACCGTCGGCGTGGACAACGCGACCTTCGAGACCGACTATCCGCACGTCGACTCGACCTGGCCGCACACCAAGCGGGTCGCGGCCGACCATGTGGCCGGGCTGCCGCCGGAGACCGTCTACAAGATCCTCCGGGGCAACGCGATCCGGATGCTCGACCTGGACTTCGACAAGGACCGAGCCCGGGTGGGCTAACGCTCCTGGGGTTCGAGGTGCGGACGGCGCCAGTCATGGCGACGCTGGTCCTATGGAGGACAAGACCAGGGACCGGCCCCGGGTGGTGGTGGACGAGCCGCTCGACGGGCGCCGCCGCGTCATGATCGACGGCGCTGACGTCGGGGTCGTCGTCAGCGCCGATGAACTGCGCGGCGTACTGCGCCGCGCGGGCCTGATCACGGAGGACGCCCCCATCGACGACCCGCAGCTCATCGAGTGGCACGGCGGCGGCCCCGACGACTGGCCCGCGGCGTAGCACCTGAGCCGCGTGTCGAGGGCAGGGCGGCGGCTAAAACCCCGGCTGGCCGCGCCGCCGCACCGCACCGCCGAGTCGGCTGAGCGCGGCGCGGACCTGCCAGGCGCTGGTGACCGTGACGCCACCCAGCCGGTCGGCCAGCGACCTCCGGGAGCCCATGAGCGCCAGCGCCGCGTTGAGCGCGAAGAAGGCCACGGCGACGACCCAGCACAGCACCGAGAGCGCGACCGCGCCCCCGGCCAGCAGGCAACAGGCCAGCGCGTACCAGCCGACATCGACCAGCGCGGTCACGGCGGCGCGCACCCCGGCCTGGCCCCGCCCGGGCCGCCCGCCGTCACGGCGCCGGACGACGCACAGGGCCGTCAGCGCCTGGCCCGGGGTGCGGCCCAGCACGGCCAGCGAGAGGAAGTGGTAGGCGAAGGTGAACCCGACCAGCGCGGCAAAGCCCTGCTGGACGGCCGTCACCGCATGCCGCCACAGCGACTCCCCGACTTCCTGGCCCGCCCCCGCCAAGTCGCCGTTCGAGGTGATGACCTGCCAAGCGCTGGTTTCGGCAAGGCTCGTCACATCGCTCACTTCGGCGCTGATCCGGTGGAAGGTGAACCAGCCGAGCAGCACGGCCACTGCCACGACCAGGGCGAAATCCAACGCCCAGGCGAGCAGTCGGCGCGTCCGTGGGGGGCGGGCAGTCGCCGCCCTCTCTTCAGTGATCCCAGGTGTCGGTACCGCTTGTCGAAACATCAGTCCCCCCAGAAGCGTGATGTGGCGGTGGCCACAGCGTAGGAGGAGACACCCCGTCGCGGCCGGTGAACGGCTCGCGGGGCCCGGACTGCGACGGTAATGGGACGGTATCGGGACGGAAAACGACCCGGAAGACGAGACGGAAAACGACCCGGAGCGCGACAAGGGCCCCGACCTGATCAGGTCGGGGCCCTTGTCTTTGTACTTCAGAGCGGTAGCGGTGGGATTTGAACCCACGGAGGAGTTGCCCCCTCACACGCTTTCGAGGCGTGCTCCTTAGGCCGCTCGGACACGCTACCGAGAGAGAGCTTAGCGGACGGTTGGCCGTGCTCCGAAATCGGTTAGGGGCGGGGGGCGCGGAAGAAGGCGGTGAGGAGGGCGGCGCACTGGTCTGCGAGGACGCCGGGGACGACCTCGGGGCGGTGGTTGAGGCGGCGGTCGCGGACGACGTCCCAGAGGGAGCCGACGGCGCCGGCCTTGTCGTCGGTGGCGCCGTAGACCACGCGGTCCACGCGGGACAGGACGATCGCGCCCGCGCACATGGTGCAGGGCTCGAGGGTGACCACGAGGGTGCAGCCGGTCAGGCGCCAGCTGCCGAGGCGGCCGGCGGCGTCGCGGAGCGCGAGGACCTCGGCGTGAGCTGTGGGGTCGCCGTGGGCCTCGCGCTCGTTGCGGCCGTGACCGAGGGGGGAGCCGTCCGGGCCCAGCACGACGGCGCCGACCGGTACGTCGCCCGTCTCCGGCGCCCGCGCCGCCTCCTCCAGCGCGAGGCGCATCGGTGCGCGCCAGGGGTCGCGGAGGGGGTCGGGGGCGGGACCGGAGAGGAGGCCGGACAGCGGATCGGTCATGGCACCAGTGTGGGCGACGGAGCGGTCAGCGCACCGCCTCCAGCCCCTCCATACTGCAGCCCAGCATGTCGGCGATGGATTCGAGCGCGTCCCCGTCCAGGCCCTTCAGCTCCTTCTCGCTCATGCCGAGGTCGGCGAGGATGTCGGCGTCGCCGAGCGGGCCCGCCGGGACCGGCGCGTCCGGGTCGGCGTCCTCGTCGTCGTTCGCGTCGGGCTCACCGTCCTCGGTGCCGTCCAGGTCGACGAGGCTGTCCAGGTCCTCGTCGGCGCCCCGGCCGAGCAGCTCGTCAGTGAGCATCTGGCCGTACGAGCTGCGGGCGGCCGCGGCGGCGTCCGATACATAGATGTGCGGGTCCTCCTCGCCGTCCACACGGACGACGCCGAACCACGCGTCTTCGTGCTCGATGAAGGCCAGCACCGTGTCGTCGTCTGAGGCCTCACGGGCCAGCTCGATCAGATCTGTCAGGGTCTCCACGTCATCGAGCTCTGTGTCGCTCGCTTCCCACCCTTCTGCGGTGCGCGCGAGCAATGCGGCGAAGTACACCGTGACTCTCCCACTGGTCATAGGCGTGCTGGGGCGGGCGGGACAGTGCCCCACCCCAATCGGCATCGTGACAGAAACCTTCGCTTCGCGAGAGGTCTTCCGCGCTGCGTCGTGCACCAGTCCAAAGAGATGTAACTCACGCGGACCGAAACGGACCGGTAGGGGGACTGTTACGGGCCTCACCAGCGGAAGGTTCGCAGGTGTGGCACTTGGTGCATCCGGGTTGGCCGGCATACCGCCGGGGGGTTGTCCGACATGCCGCCGGGAGGAGCCGGGGAGGGGCCGGAAGCGCGGCCGGGCGGCGTGGGTGTCGGGGCGCTCGGTTACTGTCGATGCCATGCGGATCCATGTCGTCGACCACCCGCTGGTGGCGCACAAACTCACCACGCTGCGCGACAAGCGCACCGATTCCCCCACCTTCCGGCGGCTCGCCGACGAACTGGTCACCCTGCTCGCCTACGAGGCGACCCGGGACGTGCGCACCGACCAGGTCGACATCGAGACCCCGGTGACGGCGACGACCGGGGTGCGGCTGTCCTATCCGCGCCCCATGGTGGTGCCGATCCTGCGGGCGGGCCTGGGGATGCTGGACGGCATGGTGCGGCTGCTGCCGACCGCCGAGGTCGGCTTCCTGGGCATGATCCGCGACGAGGAGACGCTGCAGGCGTCGACGTATGCGACGCGGATGCCCGAGGACCTCTCCGGCCGTCAGGTGTATGTGCTGGACCCGATGCTGGCGACCGGCGGGACGCTCGTCGCGGCGATCCGGGAGCTGATAGCCCGTGGCGCCGACGATGTCACCGCCCTGTGTCTGCTGGCCGCGCCCGAGGGCGTGGAGACCATGGAGCGCGAGCTGGCGGGCGCGCCCGTCACGGTGGTCACCGCGTCGGTCGACGAGCGGCTGAACGAGAGCGGATACATCGTCCCCGGGCTCGGCGACGCCGGGGACCGGATGTACGGGACGGCCGGCTGAGCGGCCTCAGTTGCCTGAGCGGCCTCAGTGGCCTCTGAGCGGCGCGGCCCGCCGATGAGCCTTTTGAACGGCGGGCCGGAGCGGCGGGCCGGGAGGCGTCAGCAGGTCGGGGCTGAGGACGACGGCTTCGGTGTGGCCAGGGCGGCCATCGCCTTGACGGCGTCCTTCTCCTTGACCAGATCCTTGAACGCGGTCCCGATGATCAGGTCGACGTCCTTGCCCGAGCGCGCGTCGTTCTTGGTCTGGGCGCCGTCGAGCTGTGTGGCGAGTACGTCGAAGGGCCCGTCCGTGGCCGCCGGAGCGCCGAGCAGTATGCCGGGGGCCTTGACCTTCTTGTCGTACGCGGCGGGCGCGTTGCCCACCTTGCCGATTTTGAAGCCGCGTTTCCGCAGCTCGTCGGCGGTGTCCTTGGCCAGCCCGGTGCGCGGGGTGGCGTTGTAGACGTTGACGGTGATCTCGGCGGGCTTGGGCAGCGACTTCGGGGCCTGCTGGGCCGTACGCGAGGCCTTGCCGGTCTTGTCAGCCTTGTCGGCCTTGTTCTGGCCCTGGCCCTTGGCGGGCTCGCGTTTGCAGTCCGCCGTGCCCCGCGCCGCACGCACCGTCTTGTCGTCGTCGCCGCCCGAGAACACGTCGATGAGCTGGAGCGTTCCCCAGCCGACCAGGCCGAGGGCGACGACCGTACCCATCGCGGCGAATACGAGCCGACGGCGGCCTCGGGGTCGGCGCATACGCGGGTAACGGTTGCCCGTGATGCGGTACTTTCCGCCCATGCCGGGAGGGGTGAGCATGCTCATAGCCGCAGCGTAGTGCCGCTTGGTGACGATGCCTACTAAATGATCAATGGTTGCCACACAGCCCAACCCGAAAGGGCCAACGGACCCGTCGGACAGGTGTGCGGCGAGTGGGCGGCGTCGTGCGGTCGTCGGCCGGTCAGCCGAGTTCCAGGACGCGCGCGTGCAGCACCTGGCGCTGCTGGAGCGCGGCGCGCACGGCACGGTGCAGCCCGTCCTCGAGATACAGATCGCCCTGCCACTTCACGACATGGGCGAAGAGATCCCCATAGAACGTCGAGTCCTCCGCGAGCAGCGTCTCGAGGTCGAGCTGCTGCTTCGTGGTGACCAACTGGTCAAGACGTACCGGGCGTGGGGCGACATCCGCCCACTGGCGGGTGCTTTCCCGGCCGTGGTCGGGGTACGGCCGACCGTTTCCGATGCGCTTGAAGATCACACGGAAAGCCTACCGGGCAAGCGGCACCCGGCGCAGCCAAGGCGCGGGAGTGCCGGATGGCTGTCGCCCGCTCCGCGCCCATGCCGGGGCCGTTCCTGGGGGCGCCCCGAGGGGGACAGTGGAGCGAAAAAGTCGGCAAATCAGGAAAAAATGTTTGACCGGGACTAGTCGCGCAGAAGGTGCGGGAGTAACGTAAATAACAGCCTGCGGGGCGAGCGAGGGAGCTCGACCGGAGACACGTTCAGGAAAGAGAACGTCGGTACTTCAGGAAGAAGGACTTCGGTTCTTCGGAACGGAGAGGTTCTCCGGAGAGGGCGCGTCCTAGATGGTCGGGCTGAGAGGCCGGAAGGTCGGGGAGACCGGAAGGCGACCTCCAACAACCTGATCCGGACAATGCCGGCGAAGGGAGCCCACCTCGCAGGTTTTGTCGTGCCCGGGGTCGGCTCAGTGAGACCAGCGAAAAGCGTCAGCGGACCGGGCGCCTGCCGCTGTGCCGTAGCTGTGTGCCGAGGAAGACCATGTCGGCGAGGAAGACGACCGCGCCGATGATCAGCAGATAGAGCAGCCCGTTGACGACCGCGCCGGTGATCCCCAGGGCGACGGCCACCAGGAGCAGCAGCAGGAACAGCGCCATCTCACCCTCTCCTGGGCACAGTGGTCAGGGACGGGCCAGCCGTCGCTCACCGCCGGCGCCCGGCTGATAGCTCAGCTCGTAGTGCTTGAAGACCGCCTCTTCCTCGGTGGCGGGCAGCACGTCATCGGTTCCGATGGACGGGGCGTCCCGCACCAGGTTCTTGGGATACGTGACCTTGAGATAGTCCGGGCCCACCTTCGCGCCGTCGAGCGGTACGAACACCAGCCGCCGTCGGGTCGGCATGCCGACCGTGATCGTCGCGAAGGCGGGTTCATCGGTGGCGGTGTCCACGTAAATCGACTCCAACGTGCCGATCTTGCGGCTGGAGCTGTCCACCACGTCATGGTCGCGCCATTTTCGGATGTCATCGGCCTCGAACACCGTGCCCTCCAAACATCGCTTGCTCTCATCCTCCGACGCCCTTCGGCGGGCGGCCACTCCACGCGCCCGGCGGTTGCGCCGCCCGGCGGAGGCCCGGAGCATGGCTTGGGGGAGGCACCGGTCACGGAGTCTTGTAGTCACGGAGTCCGGCATGGCAGATCACCGCAATCTCGACCCGTCGTCCGCGTCGTCCGCGTCGCATCCCTCGTCCCCGCCGCCGCGCTGCCTGGTCACCGGGGCGACCGGCTACATCGGCAGCAGACTGGTGCCCGAACTGCTGGCGGCCGGGCATCCGGTGCGCTGTCTGGTCCGCTCGCCCGACAAGCTGCGCCGGCAGCCCTGGGCGGAGCGGGTGGGGCAGGCGCGCGGGGACGTCCTGGACGCGCGGTCCGTACGGGCGGCGATGGAGGGCGTGGACGTCGCGTACTACCTGGTGCACTCGCTCGGGACCGGCCCCGGCTTCGAGGAGACCGACCGCCGGGCGGCCCGGAACTTCGGGGAACAGGCGCGCGCCGCCGGGGTCCGGCGGATCGTCTACCTCGGCGGGCTGACCCCGTCCGAGGTGCCCGAGCGTGACCTCTCGCCCCATCTGCGCTCGCGGGCCGAGGTGGGCCGTGTGCTGCTGGCGTCGGGGGTGCCCACGGCCGTACTGCGGGCCGGTGTGATCATCGGCTCGGGTTCGGCTTCGTTCGAGATGCTGCGCCATCTGACCGAACGGCTCCCGGTGATGGTCACCCCGCGCTGGGTGCGCACCCGGACCCAGCCGATCGCCGTCCGCGATGTGCTCCGGCTGCTGGTGGGCTGCGCCCGACTGCCGTACGAGGTGAACCGCGCCTTCGACATCGGCGGGCCGGACGTGGTCACCTACCGCGACATGATGCGGCGGTACGCGGCCGTCGCCGGGCTGCCGCGGCGGCTGGTGATCCCCGTGCCGGTGCTCACCCCACGCCTCTCCAGTCTGTGGGTCGGCCTGGTCACGCCCGTACCGGGCGCCCTCGCCCGCCCGTTGGTGGAGTCGCTACGGCATGAAGTGGTCTGCGGGGAGGGGGATATCGCTCGCTATGTGCCGATGCCTTCGGCCGGTCCTTCGGCCAGCCTGCTGGACTGCCCTTCGAACGGTCCGCTCCCCCTGGACCAGGCGCTACGGCTGGCACTGCGGTCGCATGCGGCGCAGCCCGAGCCGATGCCCGAGCCGAGCGATCCGCTGCCGACGGACCCGCCCTGGGCGGGCGGCAGCCGCCGCGTCGACCACCGCGAGCGGGTGGTGGACGCGGCACCGGAGGAACTTTGGCAGACGGTGGAGGGAATCGCGCGCGGGGAACGCTGGCAGTCCCTGCCGCCCGCCTGGGCGCTGTGCGGCTGGCTGGACACGGTGGTCGGCCGGGTGGGTCTGCACCTGGGCCGCCGGGAGGCCGCCCCGCTGCGGGCCGGGGACCGGCTGCGTTTCTGGCGGGTCGAGGAGGTGGAGCCGCGGCGGCGGCTGCGGCTGCGGTCCGAACTGCCGCTGCCCGGACCGGCCTGGCTGGAGATCTCGGTGGGCGAGGACGGGGCGGGCGGCGCGGTGTACCGGCAGCACGCCGTCTTCGAGCCGCACGGGCTGACCGGCCGACTCTGCGGCTGGGGCGGCGCGGCCTGCGGCGGTCTGGTCTTCGACGGCATGGCCCGGAACGTCGCCGCCCGGGCCGAGGCGCACGCGGCCGTGCCCGGCTGAGCGGCCGGTTGAGCGGGGTGGTGAGTGCCGGTGCGCGTGAGCGTCGCCCTGTTCACAGCGGATCTGCGGGTGCACGACAACCCCGTGCTGGACGGCGCGCTGCGGGAGGCGGAGAGCGTGGTGCCGCTGTTCGTCATCGATTCCGGGATACGGGACGCGGATTTCGTCGTGCCCAACAGGGCCGCCTTTCTCGCCGACTGCCTCGCCGACCTCGACGCGGCGCTGCGGGCGCGCGGCGGACGGCTCGTGGTCCGGCGGGGCGAGGTGGTCCAGGAGACCTGCCGGGTCGCGGCGCGCGTCGGGGCCGGGGCGGTGCACGTGGCGGGCGGCGCGAGCGCTTACGCGGCGCGGCGCGAGGCGCGACTGCGCGCGGCGCTGGCGCGCGAGCGGCGCGAGCTGCGGGTGCACGAGGGCGCGGTGACGGTGGTCGCGCCCGGTGTGCTCGTGCCCTCGGGCAGCGGCCGCGGTGCGTCGGGCGTTGGGCGTGGCGAGTTGGGCGAGGGGCGTCGCCTGCCGGGCGATGGCCGGGGTGAGTCGGGCGAGGGCCGCCGTACGTCGAGTGAGGGGCGCGGCGAGTTGGGTGAGGGCCGAGGCAGGACGGGCGAGGGGCGTCGCAAACCGGGCTATGGCCACGGCGTGTCGGGCCATGGCCGGGGCAAGCCGGATGAGGACTACGGCACGTCCGGCAAGGGGCACAGCGGGTCGGGCAGGGATTACGGCACGTCGGGCGAGTCGGGCGAGTCGGGCGAGTCGGGCGAGTCGGGCACGTCGGGCGGAGACCACGGCACGTGGGGCGGGCGCCCCGGCCAGCCGGACAAGGGCCCCGACCAGCCGGGCCAGGACCACGGCCAGCCGGACAAGGGCCACGGCCGGCCGGGCCAGGACCACGGCCAGCCAAGCGAGGGCCGCGGCCGGCCAAGCAAGGACCCCGGCCGGCCGGGCCAGGACCACGGCAAGCCCAGCAAGGGCCCCGGCCGGCCGGGCCAGGGCCACAGCGAGTCGGCCGAGGACCACGGCACCTCGGGCGGAGCCCCGCGCAAGGACCACTTCGCGGTGTTCACGCCGTACTACCGCCGCTGGCGCAGCGAGCCGTGGCGCGCCCCGCTCCGCGCGCCGCGCGTGGTTCGCGTGCCCTCGGTCCGGTCCGTCGCCCTGCCCACCGCGGCGTCCCTGGCCCCGGGTGCGGCCTCCCCCGATCTGCCCGCCGGGGGTGAGACGGCGGCCCGTCGCAGGTTGCGGCGGTGGGCGGCGGGGCCGCTGGCGGACTACGCCGGGCGGCAGGACGACCTGGCCGGGGACGCCACCTCCCGGCTCTCCCCCTATCTGCACTTCGGCTGTCTGTCGCCGGTGGAGGTGGCGCGCCGGGCGCTGGACGCGGGCGGTCCGGGGGCCGAGGCGTTCGTACGTCAGCTGGCCTGGCGGGACTTCCACCACCAGGTGCTGGCCGCGCGCCCGGACGCCGCCCACCGCGACTACCGCCCGCGGCACGACCGCTGGCGCCATGACGCGGACGAGGTCGCGGCCTGGTGCGCGGGGCTGACCGGCTATCCGGTGGTGGACGCGGCGATGCGCCAGCTGATGCGGGAGGGCTGGATGCCGGGCCGGGCGCGGCTGGTGGCGGCGAGCTTTCTGGCGAAGACCCTGTACATCGACTGGCGCACCGGTGCCCGGCACTTCCTCGCCCTGCTGGTGGACGGCGATATCGCGAACAACCAGCTCAACTGGCAGTGGGTGGCCGGCACCGGCACCGACACCCGCCCCAACCGGATTCTCAACCCGCTGACCCAGGCGCTGCGCCACGACCCCGAAGGGGAGTACGTACGCCGCTGGGTGCCCGAACTCGCCGCCGTCCAGGGCCCGGCCGTGCACCGTCCCTGGCGGCTGCCCGGTCCGGACCGCGCCGCCCTCGCGTACCCCGACCCGATCGTGGACCTCGCCGAGGCGGCGGACCGCTTCAGACGCGGCCGCGGCTGAACCCCATCCGCGGCCGCGTCCGCATCCGCGTGCGCCAGCGCCGCGTTCAGGGCTCCCGGGCCGGGCGTACGCCGTCGAAGCCGACGGGCAGGTGGCGCGGACCGCGCAGCACCGCGTTGTGGCGGTACGGGGGCGGGTCCTCCAGCAGCCGGGGGTTCTCCAGCCGGCGGGCGAGTTCGGCCAGCGCGATCTGGCCTTCCAGCCGGGCCAGCGGCGCGCCGTAGCAGATGTGGATGCCGCTGCCGAAGCCCAGGTGCTGGTTGTCCTTGCGGTCCGGGTCGAACCGGTCGGGGTCGGGGAAGCGCTTCGGGTCGCGGTTGCCGGAGGCCAGGACCAGCCAGATGGCCGCGCCCTTGGGGATGGTGACGCCCGCGATGTCGATATCGGTGAGCGGGGTGCGCTGCGGCAGCAGTTGGACCGGGGGCTCGTAGCGCAGGACCTCCTCCACCAGCGGGACGGCGAGGCGTGAGTCGTCGTGCAGCCGCTTGAGGACGTCCTGGTGGCGCAGCAGGGTGAGCATTCCGTTGGCGATCAGGTTGACGGTCGTCTCGTGCCCGGCGATCAGCAGCAGTACGGCGGTGCTGACCAGTTCGGCGTGGCTCATCCGGCCGTCGGGGCCGTCCCCGTGGATGAGTGAGGAGAGCATGTCCTCGCCCGGTGCGCGGCGGCGGTCCTCGATCAGCTCGGACAGGTACATGCCCAGTTCGACACGGGCCTGCCGGACGGCCCGGCGCCGGTCGGCGATGTTCGCGTCCGCGGCGGCGGGGTCGAGGCTGGTGAGCATGGTGTCGGCCCAGGCGTGGAAGAGCGGTTCGTCCGCGCGGGGCACCCCCAGCAGCCGGCAGATCACGGTCACCGGGAAGGGGTACGCGAAGTCGTCGACCAGGTCGACCCGTTCGCCCCGGCCCTCGAAGTCGTCGATGAGGTCGGTGACGATCCGGGCGAGCTCGCCGCGCATGTCGTGGATCCGCCGCGGGGTGTGCGGCGGCCCGAAGGGGTACGTCGCGATCCGGCGCAGCCGGTCGTGCTCGGGCGGGTCGAGCCGCAGAAAGCTCGGCGGCAGGGTCGGGTCGTCCGCCTCCTCGGTCGCGGCGAGCGCGGCGGCGGCGTCCGGGTCGAGGTTACGGGGGTCGGAGCTGAGCCGCGGGTCGTGCAGCAGGCCGTGGATCTCCCAGTACGTGCTGACGAGGTACGGGCCGCCCTCGTCCCGCAGCACGGGCGTCTTCCGCAGCTCGGCGTAGAGGGGGTAGGGGTCGGCGCGGTTGGCGGGGTCGGTGATCTTCCGCAGATAGGTGCCGTACGTCATGACGGAGAGTCCTTCCGGGTGGCGGGCCCGTCAGGCCCGGGCTGGGGCCCGTCAGGCCCGGGCGGGGGTGAAGACGATCCGCCGTTCGGTCGGCGAGTAGCCGCTGAGGGTCACGGTCGGTCCGTGGGACGGCAGGGAGGGGTCGGGGAATTCGGCGGGCACCGGGCGCAGTCCGTCGGGCCGGCGGTCCACGGAGCGGAAGGGCGGCGGGAAGGGCGCGGCCGTCTCGATCTGCTGCCGGTAGAAGTCCAGCCACTTGGTCTGGTCGAAGGTGACGGCGGCGACGACGCGGCCCTGGCAGCCGTAGACGCCGGCGAAGCTGTGCTCGGCCAGCGACCCCTGGGCGATGAGGATTTCCTCCCCCATCGAGGGCACCCCGATCGACTTGATGTTCACCCCGAACTGCGACGACCAGAAGGCGGGGACCCACAGGTGGGGGCGGCGGTCCGGGCCGGGGCTGATCATGTTGTGCGCCGCGACCTCGGCCTGCGCGACGGCGTTGCCCCAGTGGTCGAGGGACAGGAACTGATAGCCGAAGAGCGGATGCGGGGACCGGGCGACGTCCCCGGCCACGAACACGTCGTCGGTGACCAGGCCCCGGACGTCGAACGCCCGGCACCCCGCGTCGCATGCGACGCCCCGGGGTCCGGCGCCGAGCCCCGACCCGTCCAGCCACTCGGTGTTGCGTACGGCGCCGAGCGCGACCACGGCCAGGTCCACGTCGAGGGCGGTGCCGTCGGACAGATGGGCGCGCCGCAGCCGCCCCGCCGCGTCGCCCTCCAGCGCGGTGACCATGACCGAGCAGCGCAGATCGACGCCGTGCTCCCGCTGCAGCTCCGCCGCGACCTGGCCGATCACCCCGCCCAGGGCGCCCACCAGCGGTGCCGGGCCGCGTTCGGCGACGGTGACGGGCAGCCCCAGCTCCCGGCAGGCGGACGCGATCTCCGAACCGGTGAAGCCCGCGCCGATGACCAGCACCCGCCGGGGCCCGGCCATCAGCCGCCGCCCCAGCCGTTCCGCGTCCCGGCGGGTACGCAGTACGAAGACGCCGTCGAGCTCGGCCTCGGCGGGGTGCGGCCAGGGGCGGGAGCGGGCCCCGGTGGTGATCAGCAGCCGGTCGTACGGCACCTCGTCGCCGTCGGCCAGGCGCACCCGGCGGGCCGTCAGGTCAAGACCGGTGGCGGCGGTCCGCAGCCGCCAGTGGGCCCGGATCGCCCGGCGCCGGGGCAGCGTGGTGCGGTCCGCGGCCGCGCCGCCCACCAGCACCTGCTTGGACAGCGGCGGCCGGTCGTACGGCCGGTCGGGCTCGTCGCCGATGATCGTGAGCGAACCGGCGAAGCCCTCCTCGCGCAGGGTCTCCGCGGCCCGCAGCCCGGCCAGGGAGGCGCCGACGATCACGATCCGCCCCTCGCGGCGCAGCCGCGCCAGGCTGTCGTCGGGGCGGCGGGCGGGGCTCGCGGCGCGTTCGTCAGTGGTGGACATCGAAGGCCGCCGGGAGCGGGTCGCCCGTCATGTCGTCGCCCACGTCGTCCACGTCGCCCACGTCGTCCATCGCGTCGTCGATCACGTCGTCCGTCAGGATCGCCTGGACCGGGCAGGCGGCCACCGCGGCGGCCACCTGCTCACGGCGCGCGTCGTCGACGTAAGGGGTGTACCGCAGTGCCTCCTCCCCTTTCAGGGAGAACACGTCCGGCGCCAGAAAGACGCACTGGGCGTACCCCTGGCATCGGTTGAGATCGACGACAAGCCTCATCGGGCCCCGTCCCTTCCACACCAGTCCTTCCACACCAGCTCAGCGGCCTTCTCCCGGCCAGCATGGGTGAGGCGGCCCGGCGCCGCGCGCACAGCGGGCCAAAGGGGTGGCGGTCCGTCACACCGGACCGTTACAGCGCGCGGTCGACGAGGAACGGCAGCAGGGCCAGGAGTTCGGCGGCCGCGGTCGGGGCCAGCGGGACGGAGGCCAGCTGGGCGCGGGCGGCGTCCAGGTGGTGGTGGGCCTCGGCGAGGGTGGCGGCGCGCCCGCCCGCCTCCTCGACGAGTTCGGCGGCGCGGTGGACGGCCGCGTCGTCCGGGGCGTCGGCGTCCGGGGCATCGGCGTCCAGGTTGCCGGTGAGGAGCGTGGCGAGTTCGCGGGCGGCCGGGCCGTCCGCGGCCAGGGCCGCCAGTACGGGCAGCGTCTTCTTCCTCCGGCGCAGATCACCGTGCACGGGCTTGCCCGTGACCCGTGGATCGCCCCATATGCCGAGCAGATCGTCCACGGCCTGGAAGGCCACCCCGACGTGGCGCCCGGCCCGGTCCAGCGCGGTGACGACCGGCTCCGGAGCGCCCGCGAGCTGGGCGCCGAGGGCCGCGGCGCAGCCCAGCAGCGCCCCGGTCTTCCCCTCGGCCATCGCACGGTATTCGGCGGTGCGGACCGCGTCGGGCCCGGTCCAGGGGCGGGACTCGAACAGCAGGTCCTCCGCCTGACCGCGCACCAGGTCGCCCAGCGCCCCCGACAGCTGCCGGATCGCCGCGCCGCCGTGCGGGCCGTGCGACTCGGCGAGCGTCTGCACCGCGAGGGCGAACAGCGCGTCCCCGGCCAGCACGGCGGGGCCGGTGCCGTACGCCTTCCATACGGAAGCGCGCCGGCGCCGGGTCTCGTCGCCGTCCATGATGTCGTCGTGCAGAAGTGAGAAGGCGTGGATCAGCTCGACGGCGACCGCCCCGGCGACCGCGGTCGCCCCGGGCGCGCCCGCCGCCTCCGCGCCGAGCACGGCCAGGGCCTGGCGTACGCCTTTGCCGCCGCCTTTGCCGCCGCTCTTGTCGGCGCCGGGCCGTCCGGCGGCCGGGGTGCCGCCCACCTCGCACCAGCCGAAGGAGAAGGCGGCCATCTCGCCCGGGTACGGATGGAGCCGGTCCACGGCCGCGGTCAGCGCGGGGAGTACGAGGCTCCGGCAGCGGGCGAGGGTCTGCGCCGCGGAAGCGGGGACGGGTGGGGTGGTGGTCGGGCGCGGGAGCAGGGGCGTGGGCGCGGTCATCGGACGCCCACCGCCTCTTGGGCCTTTCGCGCGCCGGGTATGGCGGGTGCGGGTTGCGCACCGGTTCGCGATATGCCCAGCTCCTCGTACGCCGCGTCGACCATCTCGCGGGCGTGCCGCAGCCCGATGCGGTCCAGCTCTCCCCGCAGGTCGTCCAGTTCCGCGGCGGTGCGCGCCGGGTCCTGCCCCAGTCGGGCGAGCGTCTTGGCCAGCCCCAGACGGGACAGCGCGGTGCCGCGCGGCTCGCTCATGGCGCGGAATTCGGCCAGCGCCGTCTCGTAGCACTCCCGGGCGGGTACGTAACGTGCGGCGCGGAAGAGGACGTTGCCGCGCATCTTGAGGTTGTAGGCCAGCGCGCTGGTCAGCTTCATCTCGCGGCAGACGAGCTCCGCCTCGGACAGCAGCGCCAGGGCCCGGTCCACGTCCTTGTCCCGCAGGGACACGATGTCGGCCATGCCGCGCAGCGCCCACGCCCGGCCGCGCTGGTCGTCGGCCTGCGCGGCGATGGTGGCGGCCTCCTCGAACATCGCGAAGGCGGTGTCGTACGAGCCGGTGTTCCGGTGGATCTGGGCGATGCCCTCCAACGCCCAGACGGTGTGCCGGGCCTCGCCGCGCTTGCGGGCCTCGGCGAGCAGCTGCTCGTGGAGGGCGTGCACGGCCTCGTAGTCGCCCTGGATGCGGCCGGTCTCCGCGAGCCCGGCCAGCGAGTAGCCCCGGGCCACCACGTCGTCGCCGCGCTTGCCCAGCTCGGCGGCGAGGGCGAGCAGCCGGCGGGCCAGGGCGAGCGAGCCCCGCTGCCGGGCGAGGGTGCCGCCGCTCCACACCGCCCACGCCATCGCGCCGACGTCACCGGCCGAGCGGGCGGCGCGGTAGCTCGCCTTCCAGGCGCGGTCGGCCTCCTCGACATGGCCCAGCCGCCGGTGCGCCTCCGCCACGGCGAGCCCCGAGCGCGCGGCCTCCCGCTGGGAGCCCGCCTGTTCGGCGGCGCGCAGCCGGTCGGTCCCCTCGGCGAGGACGTCGGTCAGGGAGGAGTTCACCGAGAGGGAGCTGAGGGCGCCTTGGTACTCGGGAGCTAAGGCCTTGGCGTACATGGACGAGCCTTTCTGACGTGCTGCCGGCAGTGCCGGGTGGTCTTGAACGGCTCGGACTATACACGGCGGGTATAAACGCGGTGTATAGATGACTCTGGGGGCCTGTCCCGCCTGTTCAGCGCGCTACCGGCACGGAGACGCCGATTCCGCCCAGGGTGTCCGCGCCGAATCGCTCGCACGGCGTGGTTGAGGCGCTGCATCGTCATTGATGGCTCCTTGGTCATCACGATGTGTGAGAGGAGATCGGGGAATCTCCGGTTGGCTCGACGGCAGGCCTGTGCGGAGGATTCCCCGATCAGTTGGTGAAGGTCGCGCGTAAGCGGCCTTCCGGGCGCGCGGGGCCTGTGCTGCGAGTCGACACCCGCCGCGACCGCGGGCTGCTGGTGGCAGCCGCCCGCGAAGCGGTCTCGGCCCGCGCTCAGGCGCCGACGATCTCGGTGCCGGCCGCGTTCAGGCTCACGGTGTCGGTGCGGGTCCAGTCGATGATCACGGTGCGGTCGTCGAGCCGCCATTCGCCGTTGCGGCGGCTGTACTTGTCCTGGTAGCGGACGGCGCCCACGATGGCCTGCGCGTCCGGCAGGATCTTGTGCGCGAGGCAGTAGGCCTCGCCGGTGGCTGTGTCGCCGTCGATGTCGTAGCGGGTGTTTCCGACGATGTGGTACGTCGTCACGAACTTCGCCAGCATGCCGAGAACGCCCCGGATCTGGTCGTGTCCGACCTGTGTGGCGTCGTTGTACGGGTCGCTCAGCCGCCCGTCGGGGTGGAACGCGGACAGCAGCAGCTCGGGGTCCTTCTTGTCGACTCCGGCGGCGTAGCTGGTGGCCGTCGCCCGCGAAGCAGTCTCCGAGCACGGTCCGGACGTCCCGTTGGGCGACATCGCACGCCGCGCGGGCGTCGGCAACGCCACCCTCTACCGGCACTTCCCCACCCGCGACGCCCTGCTGGTCGAGGTGTACTCCGCCGACGTCGGAACACTCGGTGGCGCCGCCCGAGCGGACGTGAAACCGGCCGAACTGTTCATCATGGCCAACGCCATCGCGACCGCGGCCGAGTCGGCCCCCGAGGCGGGCGCGCGCCTCCTCGACATCGCTTTCAGCGGCATCACACCCCGGTGACGGCCGGTGTGGCGGCCGACCCGCTTCATCGGTAGTCCGGGTCAGCGCGCGTCGTAGTGGTGGCGCGCGGTTTCGATCTCGTCGTTGTGGTCGGTGACCCACCGGGCGAGGGCGTAGACCGTTCCGCGCAGGCTCTCCCCGAGCGCGGTCAGCTCGTATTCGACGCGCGGCGGACGGTGCGGGTGACGATGCCGTCGCGTTCCAGGTGGCGCAGGGTGAGGGTGAGCA
>NZ_NCSM01000087.1 GCF_002224125.1 Streptomyces sp. NBS 14/10 | reverse complement strand
ACCCAGCTGGCCGCCTCCGAGAACAACCCGTTCGCCCGCGCCAGCAACACCACCTTCCCCGCGGGAGCCTGGACGAAGGACATCAGCCACGGCGAACTGATCCGCGCCGGGTACGACCAGACCCTCACCATCAACCCCTGCAAGATGCAGTACCTGTACCAGGGCATGAACCCCAACGCCAGCGGCGACTACAACACCCTGCCATGGCGGCTCGGCCTGCTCACCCAGACCAACTCCACCTGCTGACCGACCACCACCGGGGCCGCCGCGGATCCCGCACGGGCCGCGGCGGCCCCGCCCACGGAAAGGAGTGCCGCTCGTGTCACGCCGATGGATGACCGCCCTGGCCGCGGTCGCGCTTGCCGCCGTGTCCGGCCCGCTGACGCCCCTGACGGCGGGGGAAGCTCCGGTGGCGGTCGCCGCGGGCAGTACGGCGACGGGCAGTACGGCCGCGGCCCCCGCCGCCTTCCCGGGCGCGGAAGGGTTCGGGGCGCAGGCCACCGGGGGAAGGGGTGGCGAGGTGTATCACGTCACCACCCTGAACGACTCAGGTCCCGGTTCCTTCCGGGACGCGGTGAGCCGAGGGCCGCGTATCGTCGTCTTCGACGTGGGCGGCTACATCACGCTCGCCTCGCCGCTGCACATCGCGAGCGACATCACCGTCGCCGGGCAGACCGCCCCGGGCGACGGGGTGTCCACCCGGGGCTACCAGATCTCCGCGTCGGACTCCGACAACGTCATCGTGCGGTACATGCGGTTCCGCCATGGGCTCACGCCGAACCAGAACCGGGACGCCGTGGGCATCGACAGCGGCAGCAACATGATCTTCGACCATGTCTCCACCTCATGGGGGCGTGACGAGAACTTCTCCATCAACTCGAGCACGAACGTCACCGTCCAGTACTCGATCATCGCCGAGGGTCTGTCGCCGCACTCCTGCGGCGGCCTCGTGCAGAGCGACGGCGTGACGCTGAGCCACAACCTGTATCTGCACAACAAGACCCGCAACCCCAAGTCGAAGGGGCGGCTGCAGTACGTCAACAGCGTGATCTACGACTGGGGGTCGGACGCCTACATCCTGGGCGACTCGGCGGGCATCAGCAACGCCAACGCCGTGGGCAACTACTTCGTCAAGGGCCTCTCGTCCTCCGGCGGTCCGTTCTCGCGCGCCAACGCGAACTACCACATCTACGCCTCCGGGAACCTCTACGACGGAGACGTCGACGGGCAGCTCGACGGCCGGGAGACCACGGCGGCGGACCTCGGGCCCGCCACCGTCGAGAGCCAGCCCTTCGCGTTTCCGCCGGTCACCGTGGAACCAGCGGGGCAGGCGTACCAGCGCGTGCTGGCGAGCGCGGGCGCCTCGCACCCCCGTGACGCCATCGACACCCGCCTGGTCAACGATGTGGTCCACCAGACCGGGGCCATCATCAGCGATCCGGAGAGCGTGGGCGGTTTCGGCACCCTGCGCGGCGGCACCCCGCCTGCCGACGGCGACCGCGACGGTATGCCGGACGCCTGGGAACGCGGGCACGGGCTGAACCCCGCCGACCCGTCCGACGCCAAGGCCACCGACGCCACCGGCTACACCCACGTCGAGACGTATCTCAACGAGCTGGCGGCCGGCCACGAAGCGATGACACCGCGCTGGGCGAAGGGGGTCAGCCGTTCCAGCTCTCGTCGTACGGGTCGCGCGGGGTCGCGACCGGCCTGGCGCGGCTGACCTCGATAAACGGGATGGGGCCGCCGTTGAGCGGATCCTTGGTCCGTTTGCCGGTGTAGCTGCCGGTGACCTCCAGCCAGGTGTCGGGTTGTACGACGGGAGGGATCCGCCCGGTCAGCCCGATCTTGACCGGCTGGGCGTCGGCGGCGCAGCAGTTGAGGGCCATGCGGACGAGATAGGGCGAGCCGTCGCGGTCGAGCGCGAGGAAACCGGTGATTCTGATCCGCCGATGCCGCAGGGAGTGTCCGTGGTCGTAGACCGCGCGACCGGCGTAGTCGGCCACGCTGAGCGGAAGCGGATCCTTGGCCGGGAGGTCGGGGAAGCCCCAGGGGCGTTGCAGGGCCGTGCCGGTGTGCATGGCGCTGTAGGAGCCGAGCGCGGGCGGGGCGACGAGGATGAGTGCGAAGAGGGGCAGGACGAGCAGCCAGGACACGCGTGGTTCGCGGTGGGCGTGGCCGCCGTGTTCGGCGCTTCCGCCCTCCGGGTCGTGGTCGGGAGGTGTCTTCGGGCCGCGCAGTTCGTACCAGACGGTGGCGACGGCCGCCACGACCAGCACACCCCCGGAGGCCAGCAGCAGCGGGCGCAATCCGGCCTTGACGTAACGGAGGTAGAGATCGGTGCAGCCCGCCCGCAGCATCGCCACTCCGACGAGGAACAGGACCACCGCCTGTGCCTTCCGGTTCACAGCAGGACCGCCCCGACCAGGGCCGACACCAGGACCGCCAGGGCGAAGGTGGCGGGGGCGAAGCGCAGCGCGAAGGTTCGGCCGAAGGTGCCGGCCTGCATCGCGAAGAGTTTCAGATCGATCATCGGTCCGACGACGAGGAACGTCAGCCGGGCGGTGAGCGAGAACTGCGACAGGGACGCGGCCACGAACGCGTCGGCCTCCGAGCAGATCGACAGCAGCACCGCGAGGACCGCGAGCGCGAGGATCGACACCACGGGGTCGCCGGCCGCGGTGTGCAGCCAACGCGCCGGCACCATGGCCTTGAGCGTGGCCGCGGCCATCGCGCCGACGACGAGGAAACCGCCGGCGTGCATCACATCGTGGCGTACGGACCCCCAGAACGCGGCCCCCTTGCCCTGGCCGTCGTGCGCCGGACGGGCCGGTGGGCGCAGCCAGTCGGCGCGGCCCAGCCGCTGCCACAGCCAGCCCATCACACAGGCCACGAGCAGACTCGCGACGAACCGGGCGAGGACCATCCGCGGTTCGCCGGGGAACGCGACGGCGGTGGCGGTCAGCACGATCGGGTTGATCGCCGGGGCCGACAGCAGAAACGCCAGCGCCGCCGCGGGTGCGACACCCCGGCGCACCAGCGCCCCGGCCACCGGCACCGAGGCGCATTCGCAACCGGGCAGCACCGCCCCGGCCGCCCCGGCGACCGGCACCGCCAGGGCGGGGCGGCGCGGCAGGGCGCGGGCGAAGAACGACGGCGGAACGAACACCGCGATGAGCGCCGACAGCAGCACACCGAGGACCAGGAAGGGCAGGGCCTGCACGACCACCGCGACGAACACGGTCATCCAGCTCTGCATCACCGGCGCGGACAGCGCCCGGCGCACCGGCCCCTGCGCCGCCACCGCCAGGACCAGCAGCATGATCAGGACGAGCGACGAATCCAGCCGCCCGCCCCGACGATCGCCCGCACCCCGGCGGTCGTCCGCGGCACGGCGGTCGACCGGGGGCGGGGCGGCTTTGACGGTGGCCACGGTGGGTACCTCCGGCGTCGAAGGGGTCGCGAGTGGGTGCCTCTCCCCTTCAGTACGCCGGCGTACGCACAACTGCTCATCCGCCCCGGTGGGTCATACGCTGCCGAACAGCTGCGTCCAGTAGGTGCCCGCCCGGCTCCCCGTCGCGTAGCCGATCCCGATGTGGCTGAACTCCGGCTTCAGGATGTTCGCACGGTGTCCTGGGCTGTCCATCCAGCCTCGGACCACCTCCGAGGGAGTCCGCTGACCGCATGCGATGTTCTCGCCGATGCCGCGGTGCCGGCAGCCGGCCGCCGCCGCCCGGTCCCATGGCTGGCTGCCCTCGGGGGCGGTGTGGGAGTAGAAGTCGCGGGCGACCATGTCCTCACTGTGCCGCTGCGCGGCCACGGTCAGGTTCGGGTCGGGGGCGAGCGGCGGCAGTCCGGCCGCGGCCCGCTCCGCGTTGGTGAGCGCGCGGACGGCCTCCGCCGTACGGGCCAGGCCCGCGGCCGTGAACGGCTGGGCCCACAGCGCGGTCCAGTAGACCTCGCCCGAGCGGCCGCCGACGGCCCGGCCCAGCCCGACATGGGCGACCGAGGCATCCCGGAAGGGCGCGCCGCGCTCACCGTCCCCGAGGCAGTAGTCCACGAACTCGGCCGCCGTACGGGGCCCGGAGACGATGTGCTCGGCGATGGTCAGACAGGAGTAACCGGCGGTGGCGATCCGGTGGAAGACCGATGTCCCGTCGGGGCTCTCCAGGCCGAGGCTGCCCTGTGCGGCCATGGCTTCGGCGTGGGCCCGGGCGGCTGTGCTCAGCCGGGCGTCGAGGGCGACGGCCGGGGCCCCGGTCCGCGACCGTACGCCGTTGACCAGGCCGAGAAAACCGTCGGGGTCATGGGCGGCGCCGGCCGGGGACGTGGCAGACGACGGTGCGGACGCCGGAAACGACGGAGCCGACGGAGCCGACGGCGGATACGGCGGTGCAGGTGGCGGAAAGGGTGGTGCGGGTGGCGGCTGCTCGCCGTCGTCCGTGACGTCGACGCCGAAGTCCCGCGCCACCCCGGCCAGCCCCTCCGCGTACCCCTGCCCCAGGGCCCGTATCTTCCACCGGACGCCGCGCCGATAGATCTCGGCGAGCAGCAGCACCGTCTCCTCGGTCGGGCGCGGCGGGGTGAACAGGATCTCCTGCCCCCCGCCCGCCCCCCTGACCCTCATGGTGGGGGCGGGCAGCCTGCCGAGCGGTGTGCCGGGGTCGGCGGGACTGATCACCACCGTGACGCGGCTCGCGCCCCGCCGCAGCTGCCCCGGCCGGAGGGTGACGGTGTCGCCCTGCAGCAGGACGCCGGGGGCGGTGGGCTGGTTGAAGAAGACGAAGTCGCCGTCCCACGCGACCTTTCCGTCTTCTCCGGTGATCAGCACGGACAGGTCGAAGGGGCCCTGCACCCGGATGAACAGCATGCCGTCCGGGAGCAAGGTGTTTCCGCCGGGAACCAGTTCGCCCATGTCACACCCAACGCAGGGGCGCTGCCCAGGGTTCCGGCGCCGGGCTCAGACCAGCGTGGCCGGGTAGGTCGGGTACTCCACCCCGGAGACATGCTGGACGACGCGGATGACCTGGCAGGAGTAGCCGAACTCGTTGTCGTACCAGAGGTAGAGGATCGCGTTGTCCCCGTCGACCTTGGTGGCGCCGGCGTCGACGATCGAGGCGTGGCGCGAGCCGATGAAGTCGCTGGAGACCGCGTCCGGGGCGCTGGTGAAGTCGATCTGGCGCTTGAGCGGCGAGGTCAGCGACACCTCGCGGAGGTAGTCGAGGACTTCCTCGCGGTTGGTCTCGCGGCCGAGCCGCAGGCTGAGGATCGCGATCGACACGTCCGGGACCGGGACCCGGATCGAGCTGCCGGTGATGGTCGCCTCGAGGTCGGGCAGCGCCTTGGCGACGGCGGAGGCCGCGCCGGTCTCGGTGATGACCATGTTGAGCGGGGCCGAGCGGCCGCGGCGGTCCGACTTGTGGTAGTTGTCCAGCAGGTTCTGGTCGTTGGTGAACGAGTGGACGGTCTCCACATGGCCGCGGAGCACGCCGTACTCGTCCGCCATCGCCTTCAGCGGCGGGACGATCGCGTTGGTGGTGCAGGAGGCGCAGGACAGGATCTGCTCATCCGGCTTGATCATGTCGTGGTTGACGCCGTGGACGACGTTGGGGACGTCGCCCTTGCCCGGGGCGGTCAGGACGACCTTGTCGATCCCGGGCTGAAGGTGCTGGGACAGGCCCTCGCGGTCGCGCCACTTGCCGGTGTTGTCGATGAGGATGGCGTTCTTGATGCCGTACGCCGTGTAGTCCACCGACGTCGGGTCGTCGGAGTAGACGACCTTGATCTCATTGCCGTTGGCGATGATCGTGCTGTTGGCCTCGTCGACGGTGATGGTGCCGTGGAACTGGCCGTGGATGGAGTCACGGCGCAGCAGCGAGGCGCGCTTGACGAGGTCCTGACCCGCGCCCTTGCGGACGACGATGGCGCGCAGCCGCAGGCCGTTGCCGGAGCCGGCCTTCTCGATGAGGAGGCGGGCGATGAGGCGGCCGATGCGGCCGAATCCGTAGAGGACGACGTCACGCGGCTCACGGCACTCGATCTTGTTGGCACCCGTGGCGCCGGCGACGGCCTCGGCGGTGAACTCCTCCACCGGAAGACCGCGGTCGTCCGTCTTGTACATCGCGGCCAGCATGCCGATGTCGATCTGGGAGGGGCCGAGGTCGAGCACGGTGAGGGCCCGCAGGAACGGCATGGTGTCGGTGACGGAGAGTTCCGAACCGGCGATCTGCCGGGCGAATCGGTGGGTCTTGAGGATGCTGACCACTGACTTGTTCACCAAGGAGCGGCTGTGGAGCAGGACCGTGACGTCCCGCTCGCGCTGCAGCTTCCCGATGATCGGAATCATCGACTCCGCGATCTCCTCGCGCTGCTTCCAGTTGGTGAACGAGTCCTCGTTGACAGTCACAAATTTATCTTTCGAGCTAGGCGGCGCTCATATGCTAACCCCCCGCCATTTTGATCTTTCAAACGGAGCCACCCGAGCCCTGTCGGTCGCACCGAATGGAATGTTATAAATGCGGACATGAGCACACATGCTCGTATGTCCTGGCGGCGGCATCGGCCCCGATCCGGGTCCGAAGCGCCCCTCACATCCCGCTGGAGACGGCTGGGGCCCCTCTCGCGTGCCCGGAGCGTCGCCGGGCAGGTGTTCATCCTGCAGCTGCTGCTGGTCCTGCTCCTGGTCGTCGGCGCGGTCGTGGGCCTGGCGCTCCAGGCGCGGAGCCAGGGCATGACGGACGCCCGACGGCGCTCTCTCGCGGTCGCCGGGACCATGGCGAACGCCCCCGGGGTGGCCCAGGCCATGGCCAGCAACCACCCGACCGCGCTGCTCCGGGACTCCGCCGAAGCGGCACGGAAGGGCTCCGGCGTCGACAGCGTCGTGGTGTTCGACCGTCGTGGCCTGCGTCTCACCCACCCCGATACGACGTTGATCGGCAAGCGGATCATCGGCCCCGCCAAGCTGGTGCGGGAGGAGCTGGCCGGAAAGACGATCTCGGAGACATTTCACGCGAGCCAGGGCCTGTCCGTGGTCTCGGCCGTCCCCGTCCTCAAGCCCGACGGCAGCGTCCTCGGCGGGGTGTCGGTCGGGGTCAAGGTCGAGAGCGTCAACAGCGTGATGACGCAGCGGCTGCCGCTGCTGCTCGGCAGCGCCACCGGGGCGCTGGCCCTGACCACCGGCGGCACCGCGCTGATCAGCAGGCGGGTGCGGCGGCAGACCCACGGCCTGGGCGCCACCGAGATGACGCGGATGTACGAGCACCACGACGCGGTGTTGCACTCGGTCCGGGAAGGCGTGCTGGTCCTGGCCGCGGACGGGCGGCTGCTGCTGGTCAACAGCGAGGCTCGGGCACTGCTCGGCCTCGCCCCGGACGCCGAGGGGCGGCACATCGCCGAGCTCGGCCTCGAGCCGCAGCTGACGGAGCTGCTGGTGTCGGGGCGCTCCGTCACGGACGAGGTGTACCCGTGCGGCAACCGGCTACTGGCGGTCAATCTCCGGCCCACGGACCGTAGCGGCGGCCCCGCCGGAAGCGTGGCCACGCTCAGGGACACCACCGAGCTGCAGGCGCTGTCCGGCCGGGCCGCGGCGGCCCGCGAGCGGCTGGAGCTGCTGTACGACGCCGGGGTGCGGATCGGCTCGACCCTGGAGCTGACCGAAACCACCGAGAAGCTGGTGGAGGTGGCCGTCCCCCGGTTCGCCGATATCGTCACCGTCGAGCTGCTGGACCCCGTACTCCAGGGCGAGGAGCCGGAGCCACCGTACGAGGTGCTGCACCGCACGGCGATGGGCGGCGAGGGCAGCGAGGGTGGCGACACCACCGCACACCCCCTCTTCCGCCCGGGTGAGCGGGCCGTCTACCGTCCCACCGCACCCCAGAGCCAGGCCCTGCGGACCGGCCACGCCGTCCTTCAGGCCGCGGTGAGCGACCAGACCGCGGGCGACGACCAGACCGCGGGCGGCGACGCCACCGGACTCGGCGCCCACGCCGAACACGGCCCCGACCACGGCGTCCAGTCGCTGATCACGGTTCCGCTGCGCTATCGCGGCGTCACCCTGGGGCTGGCCAACTTCTGGCGGACGCGGCGGAGCGAGCCGTTCGAGGAAGAGGACCTGGCGATCGCCGGGGAGCTGTCCGGGCGCACCGCCATCTGTGTCGACAACGCACGCCGCTACGCCCGCGAACACGCCATGGTCACCACCCTGCAGCGCAATCTGCTGCCCGGCAGCCTGCCCGAGCAGGACGCCACGGAGGTGGCCACGCGCTATCTGCCCGCGCAGGGCGGGACGAGCGGCAGCTGGTTCGATGTCATCCCGCTGCCCGGACACCGGGTCGCCCTGGTCGTCGGGAAGGTGGCCGGGCAGGGCCTGCACGCCGCGGCCACGATGGGCCGGCTGCGTATCGCGGTGCAGAACTTCTCGGCCCTGGACCTGCCTCCCGATGAACTTCTCTCCCTGCTGGACGAGCTGGTCGCCCGGCTCGACCTGGAGCAGGACACCGACCCGGACGGCGCGCGGATCACCGGAGCCACCTGCCTGTACGCGATCTACGACTCGGTGCGCGGCCTGTGCACCGTGGCCAGGGCGGGCCACCCGGCGCCCGTGCTGATCGGCCCGGACGGCACCGTGCACACCCCCGCCGTACCGGTGTCCCCGCCCCTGGGTCTTGGCGGGGAGCCCTTCGAGGTGGCCGAGCTCCCGCTGGCCGAAGGGACTCGTCTGGTGCTGTACACCAACGGGCTCCTCGACGGCCACGACGGCGCCCCCGACACCGGCCTCGACCCACTGCGCCGCGCCCTCGCCGACAGCCCGGACCTCGGCCCCGAGGAGACCTGCCAGACCCTGCTCGACACCGTGCGCCCGGCCCGCCAGAGCGATGACATCGCGCTGCTGGTGGCCCGCACCCGCGTGCTCGACCCCAAGGACGTGGCCGAGTGGGAGGTGCCGCTGGACCCGGCGGCGGTGGCCCCGATCCGCGCCGCGGCCGCCCAGCAGATACGGTCGTGGGGTCTGGAGGAGGCCGACTTCGCCGCCGAGTTGATCATCAGCGAACTGATCACGAATGCCCTGCGCTACGGTGCCCCGCCCGTGCGGCTACGGCTGCTCCGCGGCCGCGATCTGACCTTCGAGGTCTCCGACGGCAGCAGCACCTCCCCCCATCTGCGGCGGGCCAGGGCCACCGACGAAGGCGGTCGCGGCTTGTTCCTGGTCTCCCAGTTCGCCCAGCGCTGGGGCACCCGCTACACCGCCGACGGCAAGGTCATCTGGGCCGAGCAGGCCCTGGGCGGTACGGCGGCGCTCGACGACGGCGCGCTGGGGCTGGCGCTGGGGCTGGGGGACAGCCTGGTCGACCAGGGGGATCCGTCGGCCCTGTAGCGCCCGGCGTACGGGCCTCAGCGCCCGGCGTACGGCGTAGCGCCCGGCGTACGGGCCCGGAGGTCAGGGGCGCGGCCCGACCGTCGTGGCCCCGTCCCGTACGGTGATCGCCGCCGCGGGACAGGAGTCGGCCGCGTCCAGTACCCGCTCCTCCTCCGGGACCTCGTCGGCCAGTGGACGGGCGTGTTCCGCGTCGAGGGCGAACAGATCGGGAGCGATTCCGGCACACATACCGGACGCCATGCACCGGCCCCCGTCGATCTCGGCCTTCCAGGTCATCCCGCTCACCACCCGACCGGCATCACGCGTGGTCCGCGGACCAGCATCTGGTCCTTCCACACCACGTCCCCGGTCAGGCGCAGCCCCGGGAAGCGGGTGATCAGCGCGCCGAGCGCTTCCTGGAGCTCAAGCCGGGCCAGGGGCGCCCCGAGGCAGTGGTGCACACCGTGGCCGAAGCCCAGGTGCTGGGTGGCGGGCCGGGCCACGTTGAGTTTGCCCGGCTCGTCGAAGCGCAGCGCGTCCCGGTTGGCGGAGCCGACAGCGACGAGGACGGGCTCTCCGGCGCGCACCAGTTGGCCGCCCACCTCGATGTCCTCGGTCGCGTAGCGGGGCTGGGAGGCGCCCTTGCCCAGCGGTACGAAGCGCAGCAGCTCCTCGACCGCGCCGTTCAGCAGGGCGGGTTCCTCGCGCAGGCGGCGCAGTTCGTCAGGGTGGTCCAGGAGTGTCAGCACGAAGTTGGGGATCTGGGTGGCGGTGGTCTCGTGTCCTGCCACCAGAATGCCCACGCACAGGTCGACGAGTTCGAGCTCGGACAGCCGGTCGCCGGCGTCCCGGGCCTCGATCAGCGAGGTCATGAGGTCGTCCTGGGGCGCGGCGCGGTGGATCTCGATCAGCCCGGCCATATAGGCGCGCAGTTCGTCGCGGTTGCGGTCGAACTCCTCGGCGCTCAGGGAGCTGGTGGACAGCGCGGCATCGCTCCAGGCCCGGAACTTGGGCCGGTCCTCCTCCGGCACACCGAGCAGCCGGCAGATGACCCCGACCGGGATGGGCAGGGCGTAGCGGTCGACCAGGTCGGCGGGCGGCCCGGCGGCCTCCAGCTCGTCGAGGAGTTCATCGGTCAACTGCCGCACCGACGGCCGTAGTTTCTCCACCTGGTGGACGGTGAACGCCTTGGCGACGAGGGTGCGCAGCCGGGTGTGATCGGGCGGGTCCATGGTCAGGATGCCGCTGTTGCGCCGGCCCTCGGACTGCCGGGGCTCGTCGTGGTGGAGCGCCGCGGCGCGGCTGAAGCGCCGGTCGCCGAGCACCAGCCGGGCCTCCGCATAGCGCGTGACGAGCCAGGCGGGTTCGCCGTACGCCATGCGCACCCGCACTAACCCCGGGCGGTTCCTGGCTTCCTGGTACGCCTGGCTGAGCCCCAGGCCCTCGGAGGAGTTGAAGGGATAGGCGATCGCTTCCGACCGCACGGTCGTCTCCGCTGTGGTCACCGTGACCTCCCTTGCGTAAGCACGTGCTTACAAACGTAGGGGCCGCGCCTTGGTACGGTCAACGGCCCGATTGCGCCGTTGATCCGCAGGTCCTACGGGGGGACCGCGGAGAGCGGACGAGAGGAGTGTCGCGGTGGGTACGACCACGTCAGAGGGGCGGCGACGGGATGCGCAGGGCACTCGGCGGCGGTTGCTCGAGGCCGCGTCCGCGCTGTTCGCCGAGCGGGGTTACGAGCGGACGACGGTCCGCGATATCGCGGACCGGGCCGGGGCGAACCAGGCGCTGCTCTTCCGCTATTTCGGCTCGAAACGAGCGCTGTTCGGCGAGGTGGTGGCGCACGACGGGGAGGAACAGATGCGCAGCACCCCGCCCGATGAACTGCTCCAGGCCGCGCTGCGCGGGATGCTCGCCCACCGCGGAAGAGAGCCGGGCAGCCGCGCGCTGGCGACCCTGCTGCGCTCCGTCGGCAGCGGTGACGAGATCGGTACGGCGGTACGTTCGATCAGCGACGACTACGCCCGGGTGCTGGCGTCCCTGAGCAGCGCCGACAACCGTGCGCTGCGCGCGGATCTGGCGTTGTCCTGGATGCTCGGCATCGGCATGATGCGGGTGGTCGTCGGCAAGGAGCCGCTGGCCGACGCCGATCCGGACGAGGTGTGCGCGCTGGTCATGGTGGCGCTCGGCACCCTGCTCGACGGCCTGCCCGAGATGCCCGGGCAGGGTTCGGCGCAGGGGCAGGGTTCGGTGAACACCGAAACATCGGCCCTTTAGTGTCTGTGCCATGCGCATGTACATTCCACAAGAGGACACCGAATGACGCCGGGCGAGATGGTCGCCGTCTTCGTGGCGGGCACCAGTGCCGGCGCCATCAACACGGTCGTCGGTTCGGGGACCCTGATCACCTTCCCGGTGCTGCTCGCGACGGGCCTGCCACCCGTCACCGCCACGGTGTCCAACGCACTGGGCCTGATCCCCGGCTCCATCAGCGGAGCCATCGGCTATCGGAGCGAGCTCAGCGGCCAGCGCCGGCGCATCCTGAAGTTCGGTGTCGGCGCCCTGCTGGGCAGCCTGACCGGCGCCACGCTGCTGCTGGCCCTGCCCGCGTCGGCGTTCGAGACGATCGTCCCCGTGCTGGTCGGGCTCGCCCTCCTGATGGTGGCGCTCCAGCCCGTGATCAGCGCGAAGGTGCGCAGCCGCCGTGAGAAGGCCGGGCGGACCGCCCGCCGCGACGGCGGCCCGCTGCTGTTCATCGGCCTGATGCTGGCCAGCGTCTACGGCGGCTACTTCGCCGCCGCGCAGGGGATCATCTACATGTCCTTGATGGGCATCCTGCTCGACGAGCCCCTGCAACGCCTCAACGCCACCAAGAACGTCCTCGCCGCCCTCGTCAACACGGTCGCCGCACTCTTCTTCCTCTTCGTCGCGGAGTTCGACTGGACGGCCGTCGCGCTCATCGCGGTCGGTTCCGCGATCGGCGGCCAACTCGGCGCCAGGGCCGGCCGTCGGCTGCGCCCCGTGGTCCTGCGGACCCTCATCGTCACGGTCGGCACGGTGGCCATCGTCCAGATGCTGGTCACCTGAGTTCAGCCGGGTTCAGGGGGTGGTACGGCGGTTGGCCAGCACGACGGCGCCTCCGGCGAGCGCGGCGGCCGCGACGACGGCGCTGAAGACGGTGGTGCCACGGGACAGCCCGACCGCGTCGCTGAGGTATCCGACCGCGACCGGCAGCAGCCCGGCGGGCACGTAACCGCCGACGTTCAGCGCCGCGTTGGCCTCGGCCAGCCGGGCGGCCGGCACCTGGGCGCTGATCAGCGTGAGCCCGCCCAACTGCCCCATCCCCTGCCCCGCGCCGGCCAGGACCGCCGCAAGGGCCAGCAGCGGGGCGGAGGACAGCTGGACGGCCAGCGCCAGCGAGGCCATGGCCAGGGCGGTCGACGCGGCCCCGGCCGTCAGGATGGCGCCCACCCTCAGCCGACGCACGGCGAACTGGACGGCGGTCGCCGCCGTGAACATCACGAAGGCGGTGGCTCCGGCCACCACCCGGCTGGTGGTGCCGAGCAGTTCCGCCAGCAGTGAGGGGCCGAGCGAGAGGACGAAGGAGGTGGAGGTGATACCGGGGGCGAACACCACGATGCCCAGCAGGAGATGGACACGGTTGGCGCGCGGTACGGACGGCACCCGGACCCAGGCGCCGGGCCGGGGCCCGGTGGCGGGGCGGGGCGCGGCGGCGGGGCGGCGCAGCGGCATACGCAGCACGGCCAGCACCGCCAGGACCAGCAGCGCGATCTCCACCAGGAACACGGTGACCGTGGGGCCGGGCAGGGTCTCCGACAGGATCCCGGCCAGCAGCGGGCCGAGCCCCGCGCCCAGGACCATGGCCGTGGAGGCCAGCAGCGCGGCGAGCCGCTTGCGATCCGGTCCCGCGACATCGGTCACGGCTGCCATGCCCGCCGAGACGATGGAGCCGACCGCCACCCCGCTCAGCAGCCGGGCGAGCGCGAGCGCCACGATCGAACCGGCCGTCGCGAACAGCACACTGGCCACGATCCCCAGCGCGAGCGCCGGCAGCAGCACCGGCTTGCGGCCGACCCGGTCCGACACCACCCCGGCCACCAGCAGGGCCGCGATCAGACCCACGATGTAACAGGCGAAGACGACGGTCAGCATCCCGGAGGAGAACCCGAGCTCCTGCCGCCACAGGACGTAGAGCGGGGTCGCCGTGTTGGACAGGATGAACACGGCGGTCACCGGCCACGCCGCGAACCAGACTTCCCGGCGCGGCGTCACCGGGGTTTCGGTGTGCCGGGCGCTCGTTGCGCTCCCCATGGAGCCTCCTCCAAACCGCACAGCAGGCTGTACGAGAAAAGTCGAACCACTAGTACGAGAAGAGTCGAACATAAACTCCTGTACGATTCAACTCGTACTGATGGTTGCGCTGTCTCAATGGAGGTGACGTGGATGCCGCAGACCGCCACGGCCCACAGGTTCGCCGCCCCCTGCCCCGCCCCCGCGGACCTGCCGGAACCCCTGCCCGAGCCCGCCCGCGACGAGCTGCGCCTCGAGGTGGTGATGGGCGCGCTGAGCGACCCTCTGCGCATGGGCGTGGTCCGCACGCTGCTGCTGGAGTCGGAGGCGTACGACCACCCGTGCGGCTGGTTCGGCATCGACCGCCCGAAGTCCTCGCTCACCCACCACTTCCGCGCCCTGCGCGACGCAGGGCTGATCCGGCAGCGCCAGTACGGGCTGGAGCGCCGCAGCCATGTGCGTATCGACGATCTTCAGGCGCGGTTTCCCGGGCTGCTCGGCCTGATCGCGGACTGGACCCCGCCCGAGGGATGAACCCCCGCGGGGCGCTGAGCCCCGCGATTCACCCCGTGGCCAGGGCCTCCACCGCCGCAATGGTGCGGTCGACCACCACGTCGTACAGCCGGCGCTGGGCGTCCGGCAGCCTGGGCAGCAGCGGGGCCACGGCCTCCTGCTCCTCCTGGGGGCGCAGCGCCAGGGCCTCCAGCAGCCCGGCCATCTTCTGCTCGGCGGGGCGCCGGTGGGTCTCGTACACGGCATGGCCGATGACGGTGGAGCAGACGAGGGTGACGGCCAGGGCGAGTTCGTCCTCGCCCAGCCGCAGCGGGCGCAGCACACGGGTGAGGGTGACCAGCGCGGGCACCCACGCGGGCTGTTCGGTCGCGGCCATATAGGAGAGCAGCTGCCGGTAGGGCCGCAGGCGCTCGCGGCTGGTGTGCATCCAGGCGCCCAGCTGGTCCTGCCAGGTGTCACCGGGCGGTTCGGTGTGCTCCGCGTCCGCGATGATCCGGTCGGCGACGGCCTGCAGCAGATCGTCGCGGTCCGGGAAGTAGCGGTAGAGGGCCATGGGGGCGGAGTCCACGGCCTCGGCGACCCGTTTGATCGTCAGCACGCCCCCGGGCTCACGCGCCGCCAGTTCCGCGGCGGCGCGGACGATCTGATCGCGCGACAGACGCGGCGGACGCCCCCTTCCCCTGCGGGCCGTCCCGTCCGCCTGCTGCGCCATCCGGTGCATCCCTCTTCCGTCCGTCCCCCGCCCGCCGACGCGGGCACCGGGGGTCAAGGCTACGGCCCGGGCGCGGTGCCCGTGTCGCGTCCCTTGCCGGGCCCCGCGGGCCGTGTCAGCGTGGCGAGCGTTATGTCCCGCCCCCTCACCTCGGGAGATCTCCGGTGACCGCACCTTCCCTGCCCGCGGACGTCGCGCGCGCCCGCCGCCATGGCATCGCCGACCTGCTGTCGCGGACCGCGGCGCGGGTGCCCGCCAGGACGGCGGTCGTGTTCGGCGCGCTCCGTCAGACGTACGCGGAGCTGGACGCGCTGGTGAGCCGGACCGCGGGGGCGTTCGCGGCCCGGGGGGTCGCCCAGGGCGACCGGGTCGTGTTGTACGCCCGCAACTCGCACGGTTTCGTGGTGGCCTACTTCGCGCTCGCCCGGCTGGGGGCGGTGTCGGTGCCGGTCAACTTCATGCTGACGCCGCCGGAGGTCGCGTACGTACTGCGCCACTCCGGCGCCGTCGGCGTCATCGCGGGCGCCGACCTGATCGGCGCCGCGGACACCGCCTTGGCCGAGGCCGCGCCGCCGCGGATCGCGCTGCGGGCCGCGATCGGCGGGCCGGAGGGGCGGGCCGGCTGGGAGGACCTGGCGGCGCTGGGCGCGGAGGAGGGCCATCCGGTGCCCGACCCGGTGGTGGCCGACGACGAGCCCGTACAGCTGATGTACACCTCGGGCACCGAGTCGCGGCCCAAGGGCGCCATCATGACCAGCCGCGGTCTCATCTCCCAGTACCAGACGGCGATCGTCGACGGCGGCATGTCGGGCGACGATGTGGAGGTCCACGCGCTGCCGCTGTACCACTGCGCCCAGCTGCACGCCTTTCTCACCCCGGACGTCTACCTCGGCGCCACCTCGGTCGTCCTCCCCGGCCCGGATCCGGCGGCGCTGCTCGCGGCGGTGGCGGCCGAGCGGGCGACCAAGCTGTTCGCGCCGCCGACCGTGTGGATCTCGCTGCTGCGCCACCCGGAGTTCGACCGCCATGACCTGTCCTCGCTGCGCAAGGGCTACTACGGCGCCGCGGCCATGCCGGTGCCCGTACTGGCCGAGCTGCGCCGGCGGCTGCCGGGCCTGGCGCTGTACAACTTCTACGGGCAGACCGAGATGTCGCCGATCGCGACCGTGCTGGGCCCGGCCGACCAGGAGCGCAAGGCGGGTTCGGCGGGGCGGCCCGGTCTGCATGTGGAGACCCGGCTCGTCGATGAGCGGGACCGCCCGGTGGCTCCGGGGACGGTCGGCGAGATCGTACACCGCGGCCCGCACGTCACACCGGGCTACTGGCGAGACCCGGAGCGGACGGCGGAGGCGTTCCGGGGCGGCTGGTTCCACAGCGGCGACCTCGGCGTCTTCGACGAGGAGGGATATCTGACGATCGTCGACCGCAAGAAGGACATGGTCAACAGCGGTGGGGAGAACGTCTCGGGGCGCGAGGTGGAGGAGGTCATCCACGCCCATCCGGCGGTCACGGAGGCCGCGGTGTTCGGCGTGCCGCACCCGTACTGGATCGAGGCGGTGACGGCGGTGGTGGTGACCGGGCCCGGCAGTCGGCCGACGGCCGAGGAGCTGATCGCGCACTGCCGGAAGGGGCTGGCGGGCTTCAAGGTGCCCAAGTACATGGTCTTCGCCGAGTCGCTGCCGAAGAACCCGAGCGGCAAGATCCTCAAGCGTGAACTCCGGGAGAAATACGCCTACTTGGGCGAGGTCGCCGACCCCGCCCAGATTTGACGTACGCGTTACACAAAAATATGCGACACTTGCCGCCGCTCCCCTGAGGGGACGTCATACAGCAGCGGCGGCACGGCGCGTTCCGTGTCGTCGGCACTCCGGAGGACACCCGTGGCCCAAGCGCCCCATACCGCCGAGACGACGGCGGACACCCACCCGCCACGCACCGGACCGGTGGTCGCGGTGCTCGCCTTCGGCGGGATCGTGGTCGCCCTGATGCAGACGCTCGTGGTACCGCTGGTCCCGGACCTCCCGGGGCTGCTGCACACCTCGGCCTCGGACGCCTCGTGGGCGATCACCGCCACGCTGCTGGCGGGCGCGGTGGCCACCCCCGTGCTGGGGCGGCTCGGGGACATGTACGGCAAGCGGCGGATGCTGCTGATCAGCCTGGGGATGCTGGTGGCCGGGTCGGTGGTGTGCGCGCTCAGCGACTCGCTGGCGCCCATGGTCGTCGGCCGTACGCTGCAGGGCTTCTCGTCGGGTGTCATCCCGCTGGGCATCAGCATCATGCGCGACGAACTCCCGGCCGAGCGGCTGGGCTCGGCCATGGCGCTGATGAGTTCATCGCTGGGCGTGGGCGGCGCGCTGGGGCTGCCCGGCGCCGCGGCCCTGGCCGAACACGCCGACTGGCATGTGCTGTTCTGGGTGTCGGCGGCCGCCGGCGTGGTGGTGATCGCGCTGGTGCTGGCGGTGGTGCCGGAGTCCCCTGTCCACGGCGGCGGCAGATTCGACGTGGTGGGGGCGATCGGTCTTTCGGCCGGACTGCTGTGTCTGCTGCTGGCGGTCTCCAAGGGCGCGGACTGGGGGTGGACCAGCGCGCTCACCGACGGGCTGTTCAGCGCGGCGGTGGTGATCCTGCTGCTGTGGGGGCGGTGGGAGCTGCGCACCGGAGCGCCGCTGGTGGATCTGCGCACCACGGCGCGCCGGCAGGTGCTGCTGACCAATCTCGCCTCGATCGTGATCGGCTTCGCGATGTACGGCATGTCGCTGGCGCTGCCGCAGTTGCTCCAGCTGCCGGAGGTCACCGGCTATGGCCTGGGCCAGTCGATGATGACGGCGGGTCTGTGCCTGGGCCCCTCCGGGCTGGTGATGATGGCCGTGTCGCCGGTCTCCGCGCGGATCACCGCCACCTGGGGGCCCAAGGTCTCGCTGCTGCTCGGCTCCGCGGTGATCGCCGTCGGCTATCTGCTGGCCATCGTCCTCATGGCCGAGGTCTGGCAGATCGTCCTGGTCTCCTGTGTCATCGGCGCCGGGATCGGCTTCGCGTACGCCGCCATGCCGGCGCTGATCATGTCCGCGGTGCCGGTGTCCGAAACGGGCGCGGCCAACGGCCTGAACACCCTGATGCGGGCCATCGGCACCTCGACCTCCAGCGCGGTGGTCGGCGTGGTCCTCGCCCATATGACCACCCGTCTCGGCCCGTTGGCGGTGCCCTCCGAGAACGGTTTCCGCACCGCCTTCGCCATGGGCGCCGGCGGTGCGGTGGTGGCGCTGCTGATCGCCGCGCTGATACCGGGGAAGGGCGCGGACCGGCCCTCCGCCACCGCCGCCGGCGTACCGGCCGGACCGCGGCCGGTACGCCAGGGCTGAGCCCCGTCCCTGTTAAGGGCCCTGGCGGCAGTGGCGTCAGGGCCCTGGCGGCAGTGGCGGTGGTGCGGGCCTGGGGTCAGGCGAGCTCGACCCCGGGCCGTCCGTTCTCCACCCGCAGCCGCGCCAGGGTCCGCGCCGCCGACTGAGGCTGGACCACGGTGTCCACGATCCGTACCTGGGCGTCGATACCGCCGCGGTCGATGTCGAAGAGGTGGTATCCGCGGTGGGCGTCGAGGAGCTTCCAGTGCGGGTTGTCGGGCACCAGCGGGTCGAACTCGGCGTGGAAGGCGACTTGGTCCTGGTCCCCGTTCGAGGAGATGGACGTGCCCACGAACTCGGCCCCCACCACCTGCGAGGCGGGGTCGGCGAAGTCCCGCTTGAGGTCGCTGATCATGGTCAGATGGCGGTCCCCGGAGAGCACCACCGGGTTGCGGACCTGGGCGAACTCGGCCATCAGCTCATTGCGCTCCGCCTGGTAGCCGTCCCAGGCGTCGTAGAACCAGAGCTTGCCGGGGCCCGCGAGCCGGTCGGTCTCGGCCATCATGATCTGTGAACCGATCAGGTTCCAGCGGGCGGGCGAGCGGCGCAGCCCGTCCAGCAGCCACTGCTTCTGCTCGGCGCCGAGCATCGTCAGCAGCGGGTTCTGCGCGGCCTCCTGTGTGGTGACCTGGTCGCTGCGGTACTGCCGGGTGTCCAGCACCTGCAGCCGGGCCAGGCTGCCGAAGTCCAGGCTGCGGTACATCTTGATGTGCGGGCCGTTGGGCACCGCGGTGGCGCGCACCGGCATGTGCTCGTAGTACGCCTGGTAGGCGGCGGTGAGCCGGGCGACGAACGCGTCGTGCGACTGCTTGTCCGGGTCCTGGGGGATCTCGCCCGCCCAGTCGTTGTCCACCTCGTGGTCGTCGAAGGTGACGATCCAGGGCGCCTGAGCGTGCATCCGGGCGAGGTCGGGGTCGGTGTGGTACTGGGCGTAGCGGTTGCGGTACTGGACGAGCGAGTACGGCTCGCCCTTGCCCTCGTGGCGGCGTGCGCCGGTGGCGGCGGGCGTGCTCTCGTAGATGTAGTCGCCGATGAACAGCACGGCGTCCGGGTCCTGTTCGGCCATGTCGGCGTACGGCGTGAAGTAGCCGTGCTGCCAGTTCTGGCACGAGGCCAGGGCCAGCCGCAGCGGGGTGGCGACGTGCGGCGAGGGGGCGGTGCGGGTGCGGCCGGCCGGGGATATCTGGTCGGCGGCGCGGAACCGGTACCAGTACTCGCGGTGCGGCCGCAGACCGCGTACGTCCACGTGGACGCTGTGTCCGAGGGCGGGCAGGGCCTGTGCGGTCCCCTGCCTGACGGTGCGCCGGAAGCGCGGGTCCTCGGCCACCTGCCAGGCGACGTCGACGGCCCGGTCGGGCATGCCGCCGCCGTTCAGCGGGTCGGGGGCGAGGCGGGTCCACAGCACCACCCCGTCGGGCAGCGGGTCACCCGAGGCCACGCCCAGGGTGAAAACGCCGCTGGGGAGCGCGGGATCCGCGGCGCGCGCGGTGCCCGCGAGGGCCAACTGGCCCACGGTTGCCGCGCCGACGGCCGCGGCGCCGGCGGCGGCGAGGAATCGACGTCTGTCGGATGGGCGTCTGTCGGATGGCTGTGCTTCGGCCTGTCCAGGCATGGCGGTCCCTCTCGTCCGTCAAGCGATGGGTCATGGCGACCGGACGTGACGTTTTCAGGGCCACCTGGGACGGACCCTTAACGGCAACCGTCCAGAAGATGACGCGTGCATGTTCAGTAGGCGTTCAACCGGCCTGTTATGCAAGCTCTTTGTAATAGAAACTGCAGTCCTGGAGGGTGCCGGCCGGATCCGCGGCGTACCCGGGGACGATGCCATAGCGGGTCCAGCCGGCCGCGCCATAGAGGTGGTCCGCGACGCTGTCGGTCTCGGTGTCCAGCATCAGGAGGGTGGCCCCGGCCTCGGCGGCGGCCCGTTCCGCGGTGGCGAGGAGCGCGCGGCCCAGGCCCTGACCACGGGCCTCGCGGTGCACGATGAGCTTCAGAACCTCGGCGCGGTGGCGGCCGTTGGGCTTGCCCTCCAGGGCCAGGCTGACGGTACCCGAGATGCCGTCGGGACCCTGGGCGACCCAGACGGCGAGGCTGCCATCGGCCACCGCGGACTGCCGGGCGCGCCACCAGTCCACCGCCGCGCTCTGGTCGAAGGAGGCGAGGAAGCCGAGGGAGAAGCCGCCGCGAACGGTGTCGACCAGCAGGTCGGCCAGGCTTTTGACGCTGTCGTGGAACGTGTCGGCGGACAGCCGGGTGATGGTGTGCAAGACGTGCTTCCTTCGCTCGGCGCTGAGTGGGGGGCGGACAGGGGCGCGGCGCGCCGGGGGCGGAAGGCGGCGCGGCAGCCGGGGGCGGACGCCCACGGCGTGCCGGGGACGCATGTTCACGGCGTACCTGGGCGTACGCTCACGGCGGGACGACCACCACGGCGTAGCGCACCGGATCGGGCCCCGGACAGCGGAACCGCGACCGGTCCCACAGCCGGAAGCGCAGACAGTCCCCCGCCCGCAGCTCATGCGCCGCGCCGCCCACGGTGACCTCGAGGGCCCCGTCCAGCACCCAGATGTGCTGCTCCAGGCCAGGTACGGGCGGGGTGTCGTACGAGATGTCGGCGCCCGGCCGCAGAATCCCCTCGACGAGCTCACCGCGCAGCCCGGGGTGGGGCGGGGACACCGACCGCCGGGTGAAGCCCGACTTCTCGTCCCGCCACACCGCCTGCCGGTCGGCCCGGACCACCCGGGGCGGCTCCTGCTCCACCTCGGCGAGCAGCCGGGACATGGTCCGCTCGTACGCCGCGCACAACTTGCCCAGCAGCGCCGCGGTCGGGCTGATCTCCGCCCGCTCCAGCCGGGACAGCGTGGAGCGGCTGACGCCCGTACGCCGCGCCAGCTCGTCCAGGGACCAGCCGCGCTCCACCCGCAGTGCGGCGAGACGAACCGCGAGCCGGGACTCCAGGGGCTCGGGGCCGGGCGACGCCCCCTCGTCCACCAACACCTTCTCTCTCATAACCGGGAATGTATCCCAGATATGAGAGAGCGGGAAGAGGCCGGGGTTGCCGTGACGGGCTAGTCGCGGGGAAGCAGCGGGCCCAGCGGGCCGAGGTCGATGTTCAGGTCGTCCTGGGTCAGGCCGAAGTGCTCGCGCAGCTCGTCCATGTTCTTCTCCAGGGCCATCAGGGTCAGCCCCAGTTCCTCGATCTGCTCGTCGCTGAGGTCGCCCTGGTCGACCCGGCGCAGCGCTTGACGCTCCATCAGCTGGCGCAGCAGCTCCACGATGGTCAGCACCAGGCCGGCCAGGCTGTGCCGCACCGACTCGGGGTCCACGGTGATGCGCCGCGGGTCGCCGGGACGGCGCTCGTCGTGGAAGCGGTGCTCGGGGCGCCGGTCGTGGTGATCGGGGTGCCGGTCGTCAGGGGTGCGGTCGGTGGTCATCTTCGGCTTCCACTCCGGCTTCCGTCCCGGCTTCCACTCGTACGGAAGCGATCAGTGCCCGAAGGGAGATGCGTACGAGATCGATGTCTGCGATGCACAAGGTGATCTCCCCGCTGATCACGACCCCTCCCGCCAGCACCCGGTCGAGCAGGTCCACCAGGGCCACCTCACGCCGTTCGACCGCGCCCGTCACGGCTCCTCCGCCTCCGGCCGCGGCAGGGCCGTGAACGAGTACGGCGGCCATGGGCCGCTGAGCTCCAGGCCGACCTCGGGGAAGCGCTCCCCGAGCGCGGTCACGGCGGCGGCGAACGCGTCGGTGCGGTCATCCGGCACCAGATAGGAGTTGTTGAGGACCATCCACCCCTCGTACGCGGCGAGCGCCGCGTCCTGCGGCGGGTGTTCGGCGGTGGCGACCGCCAGTTCGGCCAGGGTCGCGTGGACCTCCTCCGCCCGCTCGGTGGCGCGCAGATGGGCCGTCTCCTGCTCCTGGCGCTGGGTGCGGCGGCGCGCGAGATAGGCGGCGCCGGGCCGCCCGCCGCCCTCGGCCGCGTCCTCGGCGGGGTCCGGGAGGAAGGCCCGGGGATCGACATAGGCCTTTACGCCCCACTCGGTCCGCCCGGCCACCCGCCGCAGCGCGGCCGCGAAGTCCGCTTGCCGTTCCGCCAGCATGGCGCGGACCCGTTCGTCGTCGTGGTACAGCGTCGCGAAGCGCAGCGGGACGACATGGCGCCGGCCGGCGGCGGCGTCGATGACCCGGTGGTGGGCGCGGGCCGCCCGCTCCAGCCAGCGCAGATCCTCCAAGTGCTCGCGCAGCGCCCGCTCGTCGAAGTCGCTCCGCGGTACGGAACCGACCACGGCCGCCAGTCCCCCGCCCTCGACCACACGCACCGGCTCGTCCGCCACGCCGGTGAGGCCCGCGGGCACACCCGCGTCGGCCACGTCGGCGGATGTCACCGCGTACAGCCACGTGGACTCGGGCCCGGTCACCCTTGCCCCTCTCCTTCGCCCCGTTCCCGCTGCCGGTCCCGACGCTCGCCGCGGCCGCTCTCCAACTCGCCGATCCGCCGCCGCAGCGCTTCGTTCTCCTCCAGGACGTCCCGGGCGCCGGAGGAGAGCGTGGGGTCGTGCTCCCACCAGTCGATGCCCATCTCACGGGCCCGGTCGACGGAGGCCACCAGCAGCCGGATCTTGATCGTGAGCAGTTCGATGTCCAGCAGATTGATCCGGATGTCCCCCGCGATCACGATCCCCTTGTCGAGTACGCGCTCGAGGATGTCGGCCAGGTTCGCGGGTTCGTGACGGGCGGGCTCGCGGGTGGCGCCCACCCGCCGACTCGGCACGAACCCGCGGTCCTGACCGAAGTTCTCGCTCATCAGCCCTCCTCCGACCCGCCCCGGGAGTAGCGCTTGCCTCGGCGGTAGGAGACGAGTTCGCCGTGGTCGTCCACCGTGACCCGGTAGAGGGCGAGGACGTCCGTGGTGTCCGGCACCCGGTGGATCTCCACCACCTCGACGCCGACGGTCCAGCCCTCCTCGCCGCGCTCCAGCGAGACCACGCCCTCGGGCTCCTCCCCGGTCAGCTCCCACACCTGACGTACGGCGCTCACCGCGGCCCCGCGGGCGTCCATGGGCCGCCGCCGGGGGCGTTCTTGCCCACGGTCCTCACGACGAGCGCGGTCCCGGTCCCGCTCGTCGTACCGGCGGCCCCGCTCGTCGCCGCGGTCGTCCCGTTCCGCACGGGACACGGCTCACACCTCCAGGCCCCCGGCCGACTGCGAGCCCCGCATCAGCCGGTCGACCAGTTCGCTCTCCAGCTCCGCCGCCTCCTCGTCGGACAGTTCGCCGGACTCGCGGGCCTCCGCGACCTCCTCCAGTCGCTGGTGGATCACCGTGGGGTCGTACAGCTCCCGCAGCGCCTCCTGCCGCAGTTGCTCGGCGATCCACGCCACGCCGCGCACCGGTGCGAGCGGAAGGGTCAGCAATCCGGTGATCAGGCCCATGGCTAGCCGCCTTCGTCCCCTTGGCGCAGCGCGTCGGCCACGAAGTCGTACGGGGCCAGCGGCCCCAGCAGCCGCAGCCGGACCCGGCCGTGCCACTGCCGGGCCAACTCCTCCGCGGCCTGCTCGAACGCCTCGCGCCGCTTGTCCTCGATCAGGAAGGCGGCGTTCACGACCCCTTCGGCGGACGCCGGCTCCGAGGTCGCCACCGCGAGCGCGAACGGCGCCAGCCGGTGCTCGATCTCCCGGGCGTCCGCCTCGCGCTTGGCGCCGACGGCCTCCACGACCAGCTGTCCCAGCTGGATGCGCAGGTCGTATCCGGCGGCCTCCGGCAGCCCTTCCAGCTCCTCGCGCAGCCGCCTGGCCTCGACGTGTTCCTCCAGCACCTCGCGCAACACCTCGTCCTGGACGTAGCGCGCCCTGAGGGTGAACTGCGCGCTGCCCCGGAGCCGGTCGAGAGCCCAGCCGAAATCGTCCTGGCCCTCGGTCAGCAGTTCATCGGCCACCGCCCTCGGGTCCCGCACCACCGTGCCGAACCGCAACGGCAGTACGGGCATGCCCGAGGCGGCCAGCGTGTCCAGCACCGCGGCATGTGCGCGCAGATCCTCGGGGGTGCCGAGCGGCTTGCTCGTGGGCACCTCGCTCACCACCGCGGCCAGCCCGCCGTGCCTGATGAACGTGATCGGGGACTCCTGGTCTTTGACGGTGCCGACGGCGGGCAGGTCCTTGACCGCCTGATCGGCCCGTTCACCCTGTGCGCCCTTCTCGTCGGGGACCACCCCGTACACGTAGCAGGCGTGTCCGTCCTCGGCCGTCACCGCTCGCGCTCCCTGTCACTCGGCCGGCTCGTCCTGCGCCGGGGCCTGTCCTGGGCGTCGCGTCGGCGCGGCGCCTCTTCTCTCTCCTCTTCACCTTCCTCGTCGTCCTCGTCGCCGGCGGGATGCAGGAGGTCGCTGACCTTCTCCGTGACGCCCTCGAGCGCACCCTTGGTCTTCTTCCGTGCGCCGCCCTCGTGCAGCTCCTCCATCAGACCCGGCAGGCCGCGGGTCTCGGTCCCACTGCGGGCGATGTCGAGCCGGCTCGTCGCCTCGGCGAACTTGAGATACGTATCGACGCTGGCGACGACGATGCGGGCGTCCACCGTCAGCAGCTCGATGCCGACCAGCGACACCCGGACGTAGACGTCGATGACCAGTCCCTTGTCCAGGATCACGCCGACCACGTCGGCGAGGCCGCTGGACGACGGACGGTCCAGATAGCCGCCCTGCTGCCTTGCTACGGTCACCACGCTCACCCGTTCCGGGACAGGGGTTCGTCAGCGGCGCGAGCGCCGCCGGGGCTCCTCGGCCCCCTCCTCGTCCGCGTCCTCCCCGTAATCGCCTTCCTCGTCCGCCTCTTCGACATACTCGTCCTCGCCGCCCCGGGCGCCGCGCTCCTCGTCGTCGTACTCGTCGCCTTCGTCGTACTGGTCCTCTTCCTCGTACTCGTCCCTGGGCTCCTCGCCCTCGCGGTCCTCGCCCTCGCGGTCCTCGCCCTCGCGGTCCTCACCCGTCGCGGGGGCGACCTCGCCGTCATGGATCTCGCCGCGCCAGCCCTGGACCTCGTCGGGGTGCAGAAGCACCTCGGACATGACATGGCGGCGGTAGTGCTTGAGCTCCAGGCGCGCCCGGCGGCCCTGGGCCCGCCACAGGTTGCCGGTGTGCTCGAACAAGCCCTGCGGGTGGTACTGGAGGACCAGCAGGATCCGGGTGAGGTGAGGGGCGATCTCGTGGAAGGTGACCGCGCCGTCCACGTGGCCCTTCTGGCCCCGGGACCGCCAGACGATGTGCTGGTCGGGCACCTGGTCGATGATCTCGGCGTGCCACTCGCGGTGCGAGAGGAAGATCTGCGCCTTCCAGTCGGTCTCCTCGTCGCTCGTCTGCTCGACGTCCTCCACCTTCTTCATGAAACTGGGGAAGTCCTCGAACTGCGACCACTGGTTGTAGGCGACCGAGACGGGGACGCCGACGTCGATCTGCTCGACGATGTTGGTGACCTTGAGCTTCTTGCCCTTGCCGCCGCCACCGCCTCCGCCGAGGCCCGGGATGACCTCCTTGGCCTTCTCCTTCGCCTTCTCCGCGACCTGCTTCGCGCCCATCTTGAGCATCGGCTTCACCGGTACCTTGAGCCCGAGGCCGCCGCCGTCCCCGAGGTGGCTGACCGTACTCAGGGCCCGCTCGCCGAGGGCGGTGAGCAGGTTCTGTGTCTCCTTCATCAGCCGCTCGGTGGGCAGTTCCTCGGTCAGCGTGGAGAGGGCACCCAGATGCCGCTGCCCGTCCGCTCGTTCAGCCATGGTTTCTCACCCTCGGCTTCGCCGCTCGGTCCCTCCGGCACCGGCCTTCTTCCTGGGCCGCTCCGGACGGTCGGTCGTGCTCTTGCGCCTGGCCTCGCCGGTTTCCCTGGTCTCCTTGGCCTTGTCGGTTTCCTCGGTCTCCTCGGTCTCCTTGGCCGCCTTGGCCTCTTTGGCCTTGGTCTCCTTGGCTCCCTCGTGGCCGTCGGAGCCGTGGCGCAGCGCATCTGCGCGCTGCTCCAGCCGGTCACTCAGCGCGTCGATGCGGTGGCTGGCCGCCGACATGGCCGCCGAGCGTCCCGCGGCCATCAGCTGGTCGCGGACTTCATGGCCGAGCTTGCCGAGCTCGGAAGTCCCCGGCACCGGGCCCGGCAATCCCCGGCCCGACACAAGCCGCCTGCCGGCCGTCACGCCGGCGAGGGCGAGCGCCGACCGCATCCGGTGGCCGCGCCCGAGGAGATAGCCGCTGGTGAAGGCGAGCGCCACCTCTCCGTTGTTCGTCATCCGCCCATACCTCCCCTGTCAGGTGAGCGCACTTTGTGGATATATGACCCAGTATGGTGCATTCGGCCCAGTAGATCGCATCGTGGGGCACTCCGGAGCGAGGGGGATGGGTTATTGAACCTTCACCCAGTCAAGCGTGCGTTCCACGGCCCGCTTCCAGCCCGCGTAGCCCTCTTCCCGCCGCTCCCGGCTCCACTGCGGTTCCCACCGCCTGGACTCCTGCCAATGCGAGCGCAGCTCATCGGTGTCGCGCCAGAACCCGATGGCCAGGCCCGCGGCGTAGGCGGCGCCCAGCGCGGTGGTCTCGGCGATTCGGGGGCGGCTGACCGGGACGCCGAGGACATCGGCCTGGATCTGCATGCACAGGTCGTTCGCGGTGACCCCGCCGTCCACCTTCAGCACATCGAGGTGGACACCGGAATCCTGGTCCATGGCCTCCACCACGTCCCGGCTCTGGTAGCAGATGGCCTCCAGCGTGGCCCGCGCCAGATGGCCGCCGCTGTGGTAGCGGGACAGGCCGACGATCGCGCCGCGCGCGTCGGACCGCCAGTACGGGGCGAACAGCCCGGAGAAGGCCGGGACGAAGTAGATCCCGCCGCTGTCCTCGACCGTGCGGGCCAGCCGCTCGCTCGCGGCCGCGTCGTCGATGACCTTCAGCTGGTCGCGCAGCCACTGCACGGCCGAGCCGGTCACCGCGATGGAGCCCTCCAGGGCGTAGACGGTGGGGCCGTCGCCGAACCGGTACGCCACGGTGGTGAGCAGCCCGTTGTGGGAACGGACGAGTTCGGTGCCCGTGTTGAGCAGCAGGAAGTTGCCGGTGCCGTAGGTGTTCTTCGCCTCGCCGGGCGCGAAGCAGACCTGGCCCACGGTGGCCGCCTGCTGGTCACCGAGCACACCGGTGACGGGGATGGCGGTGCTCAGCGGGCGGGTGGTGCGGGTGTGGCCGAACGCCTCGGGGTGGGCCGAGGGGTTGATCGTCGGCAGCATCGCCCGCGGCACGCCGAAGATCTCCAGCAGTTCGTCGTCCCAGTCCAGGGTCTCCAGGTTCATCAGCATGGTGCGGCTGGCGTTGGTCACATCGGTGGCGTGGACACCGCCGCCGGGGCCGCCGGTGAGGTTCCACAGCACCCAGCTGTCGGTGTTCCCGAAGAGGGCGTGGCCACGCTCTGCGGCCTCGCGGACACCGTCGACGTTCTCCAGGATCCACTGGATCTTCGCGCCGGAGAAGTAGGTGGCCGGCGGCAGACCGGCCTTGCGGCGGATGACCTCGCCGCGGCCGTCGCGCTCCAGGGCGGCGGCGATGGAGTCGGTGCGGGTGTCCTGCCAGACGATGGCGTTGTAGTACGGCATCCCGTTGCGCGGATCCCAGACGACGGTGGTCTCCCGCTGATTGGTGATGCCGATCGCGGCCAGGTCGGTGGGGGCCAACCCGCTGGCCCGGATCGCGTTCTGCATCACCGAGTTGGTGCGCTCCCAGATCTCCACCGGGTCGTGTTCGACCCATCCGGAGCGCGGCAGGATCTGGCGGTGTTCCAGCTGGTACTTCGCCACTTCCGCACCGTCGTGGTCGAAGATCATAAAACGGGTGCTGGTGGTTCCCTGGTCCACCGCACCGACGAATTCCGGCATCCTGCCGCCTCTCACTCGTGGCTCGGGGTTCGGGGTTCGGGGTTCGGCTCAGGTCTCGGGGGACGGGGTCTGTCCCACCTCCTGCGGCCCGGGCCCCGGCACCGGGAGGAAGGGGCTGACCAGGATCCGGTAAAGGGCCGCGCCGACCAGGCCGCCGACAAGAGGGCCGACGATGGGCACCCAGAAGTAGAAGTTTCCGTACTGATCCCGCCAGGCGGTGCCATAGCCGGTGATGAAGCTGGCGAGGCGGGGGCCGAAATCACGGGCCGGGTTGATGGCGTAACCCGCGTCGGTGCCCCAGGCCATGCCGATGGCGACCACGATGAGCCCGATGACCACGGCGGCGAGGTTGGCGCCCGGGGGCGTGTTCAGCAGGTCGGTGACCGCGAAGACCAGCAGCATCAGGATCGCGGTGCCGATGACCTGGTCGCGCAGCGCACCCCACTCGCTGACCGGAAGCACACCGTTGCCGGGCAGGGTGGAGAAGACGAACTGGGTTTTGAGGGTGTGCCCCGGATCGGCCTTGGCCAGCACCTCGGTGTAGTTCCAGCGCACCAGCAGGGCCGCCACGAACGCCCCGGCGGTCTGCGCGATCGCGTACGGCAGGACCTTGTTCCACGGGAAGCCCTTGAACGCCGCCAGGGAGAGGGTGACGGCGGGGTTGAGGTGGCCGCCGCTGAGCCGGGCCGCGACGTACACCCCGAACGTGACGCCGAGCCCCCAGGCCCAGGCGATGCTGTCGTGGTCGCCGAGCCCGCCCGCGACGACCTGTGCGACCACGCCGCAGCCGAAGAGGATGAGGACCATGGTGCCGACGAACTCCGCGGACAGCTCGCCGATCAGCCCCGTCCGGTGCGCTTCTCGCTTCTGCTCGCTCATGGGGGCCACCCGTCTCCGGCGCTTTGACGACCATCGTGGTCGGGCCGGGTCCCATCGGCCCGCGCAGCTGAGCCGATCGGGGCAACGTCACGGCGCTCAGGGCTGTACGGGGAGGTGGGCGGCCCTGTACTACGGTCGTGGCCGCCTCTGCGGCCGATCGCTTTCACCGGAGCCGAACACTCCGAACACTTTCGTGAGACAGGATCAGGAACGCGGATGCCGACAAGCGCAGCCCCCATGAACTGGGCCGGCAACATCACCTTCGGCGCGGCGCGGGTGCACCACCCGGCCTCGGTCGCCGAGCTGCGACGGATCGTCGGCTCCGCCGAACGCGTCCGCGCGCTCGGCACCGGCCACTCCTTCAATCGCATAGCCGACACCAGCGGCGATCTGATCCGCCTCGACCGGCTGCCGCACCGGGTCGAGATCGACCCCGACGGCTCGCGGGTGACCGTCGCCGCGGGCATGCGGTACGCGCAGGTCGCCGAGGCCCTGCAGGCGGCCGGGTACGCGCTGGCCAACCTCGCCTCGCTGCCGCACATCACGGTCGCGGGGGCCTGCGCGACCGGCACCCACGGCTCCGGCAACGCACAGCGGAGCCTCGCGGCGGCGGTGGCGGGCCTTGAGATCGTCGGCCCGGAGGGGGACCTGACGCGGCTGAGCCGGGAGGCGGACGGGGACCGGCTGGCCGGGGCGGTGGTCTCGCTGGGCGGCCTCGGCATCGTCACCGGCGTCACCCTGGACATCGAGCCGACGTACGAGGTGGCCCAGTGGGTCTACGACGGGCTGCCCCTGGACCGGCTGGCCGACCGGTTCGACGAGGTGTCCGGCGCCGCGTACAGCGTGAGCGTGTTCACCGACTGGCACTCCGGGGACGGGGTGGTGTGGCGCAAGTGCCGCGCCGACCGGCCCGGTCCGCCCCGGCCGGACCAGCCCTGGCTGGGCGCCCGCCCGGCCGACGGCCCGCGCCACCCGGTGCCCGGTATGCCGCCCGCGCACTGCACCCAGCAGGCGGGCGTGCCCGGGCCGTGGCATGAGCGGCTGCCGCACTTCCGGCCGGACTTCACGCCCAGCAGCGGCGAGGAGCTGCAGTCGGAGCTCATCCTCCCGCGCGACGCCGCGCCCGAGGCATTCGCGGCGCTGCGCCGGCTGGGCTCCCGGATCGCACCGGTGGTGCTGGTGTCCGAGGTCCGTACGATCGCCGCCGACGACCTGTGGCTGAGCCCGGCGTACGGCCGTGACAGCGTCGCCCTCCACTTCACCTGGGCGCCGGACCGCGCCGCGGTGCTGAAGGTCGTCGCCGCGATGGAGGAGGAGCTGCTGCCGCTGGGGGCGCGCCCGCACTGGGGCAAGCTGACCGCGGCCGCGCCCGGGGACGTGGTGGCGGGCTATGAACGGGCCGCGGACTTCGGGCGGTTGCTGCACGAGTACGACCCGGCGGGGAAGTTCCGCAATCCGTACCTGGACCGGCTCTTCCCGGTGGGGTGACGAGGGCCCCGGTCGGGATCAGGTGGGCCGAAGGTCCCTCATCCGGACCCCAGGCAGCCCATACGGCCTGGGGTCCCGCCGCGGGAGGCTGGTCGTAAGGGGCGGAGAAGGGGCCCGCGATGAAGCACCGCAAGATCGGCAATGTGATGACCGACGAGGTCGTACGGGTCGGCTCCGGTGCCTCGCCCCACGAGGTCATGGAACTGCTCGCGCGGCATCGCATCGGCGGGCTGCCCGTGGTGGACGAGGACGAGAAGGTCGTCGGCGTGGTCTCGGGGGCCGATCTACGAGCGGGGTCCGGAGCCCGCACCGCCGGGCAGCTGATGTCGCGGCCCGCGATCACCGTGCGCCCGCAGGACAGCGTGGTCGACGCCGCGCGGACCATGGCGCGGCACGGTGTGGAGCGGCTGCCGGTGATCGACGAGGAGGACCGGCTGATCGGCATCGTCACCCGGCGCGATCTGCTGGGGGTCTTCCTCCGCCCGGACCACGAGATCCGCGCCGAGGTGATCGACGAGGTGCTGGTCCGCTCCCTGTGGCTGCTGCCGCACGCGGTCGACGTCACGGTGACCGACGGGGTGGTGCGGCTGGAGGGGCAGTTGGAGCGGCACAGCGAGGTGCCCATCGCGGTGCGGATGGCCGGCCAGGTGGACGGGGTGGTGGCCGTCGTCGACCGCCTCACCTACCGCGTCGACGACGCGGCACCGCTCAGCGGCGCACCCGCGGCGGACAAGGGGCCGGCGACGGACCAGGGCCAGGCGGCGGACCGGGGGCGGGGGCGGAACGGCGGGCCGGGCTCGAGCAGGTGAAGGAGGTCCGGCATGTACTGGTGGTACGACCACGCGGCGAGCGGCTGGGGCTACGCCTTGCTGGCCCTGATCATGCTCGCGCTGTGGGCCCTGGTGGCCCTGGTGGCGGTGGCCCTGTTCCGGCAGGCGGAGCACGGCCTGCACGGTCTGCGCGTCCCCTGGTCCCCGGCGGAACGGGTGCTCTCCGAGCGGTTCGCCCGCGGCGAGATCGACGAGGACGAGTACCGGACCCGGCTGGCCGTTCTGCGCGGGCGGACTCCGCCGCCCCAGGCCGGGCCCGGGTGAGGACGGGAGGTCGCGACCCATGATGCGTTCCGGCACCTCGCCGCTCAACGGCCGGGTCGTGGTGGGCCTGGACGGCTCCGACAGCGCGTGGGTCGCGCTGGACCGAGCGATCGGCGAGGCCCGGCGCCGCCAGTCGACGCTGGAGATCGTGCACGCCTGGCCGTGGGCGCAGACCGACCCGGTCGCCTTCGGCGTGGCCTCCGAGGCGCAGACCCCGGTGGAGATCGCCAGAACGGTGCTGCGGCTGGCGGTGGCGCGGGTCGCCGAGCAGGCCCCGGAGCTGCGGGTGGTGCCCACCCTCACGGCACAGGACGCGGTGCCGGAGCTGCTGCGCATCGGCAAGGACGCGGCGCTGACCGTCATCGGCACCCGCGGCCTGGGGGGTTTCACCGGGCTGCTGCTCGGCTCGGTGGGGCTGCGGCTGGCCGCGCACACCTCGCGCCCGCTGCTGGTGGTGCGGGGCGACATCCCGGCCGCGTACGGGCCCGAGGGCCACGGCAAGGTCCTGGTCGGGGTCGAGACGGACGCGGACGAGGCCGCGGCGCGGTACGCGTTCGAGGAGGCGGCGCGCCGCGGCGCACGGCTGCGTGTGCTGTACGCGGGGGCGCGCTCGCAGCTGTTCGGCGGCGATCATCCGCTGCCCTCGCGGGAGGATCCGGCGGCGCGGGCCGAGCGGGAGCAGACCGGCGCGCACCAGGTGGTCGCGGCGCTGGGCGAGGAGTTCGAGCAGGTGTGGGTGCGGGAGCACACGACCCACGGCGCCCCGGCGCCCGCCCTGGTGGAGGCCTCGCGCGCGGCGGACGTCGTGGTCCTGCCCGTCCACCGCCGTGCGGCCCGGCTTGGCATGCAGCTCGGCCCGGTCACCCACGCGGTGCTGCACCACTCCCACTGCCCGGTGGTGCTCGTCCCGATCGACCGGCCCGACTGAGATCCGACCCGAGTAGGGCCGACCGGGGCGGGAGAGGCCATGCACGGTACGTGCCCAGCGAGGACAATTGGGTATATCAAGACGTAGGGGGCATATCCGAGGGGAAGCGGTTATGAAAGCACTCGTCTTCCACGGACCCGGGCGCCCCTCCTGGGAGGACGTTCCCGACCCTGGCCTCCAGGAGCCCGCCGACGCGATCGTCCGTGTCGACACCACCACCATCTGCGGCACCGATCTGCATATTCTCAGCGGCAATGTGCCGGACGTCCGGTCCGGTACGGTCCTCGGCCACGAGGCCGTCGGCGAGGTCGTCGAGACCGGCGACGACGTGCGCACCGTACGCCCCGGGGACCGGGTGCTGGTCTCCTGCGTCTCGCCGTGCGGCCGCTGCCGGTTCTGCCGGGAGCAGGCATACGGTCAGTGCCACGGCGGCGGGGGCTGGGTCCTGGGGCGGCTGATCGACGGCACCCAGGCCGAGTACGTCCGGGTGCCCTTCGCCGATCTGTCCCTGCACCCGCTGACCGGCGCGGCCGACACCCTCGAAGCCGTGCTGCTGGCCGATGTCTTCCCCACCGCCTACGAGGTGGGGGTGTTGAACGCGGGGGTGCGGCCCGGGGACACGGTCGCGGTCGTCGGCACCGGGCCGGTCGGGCTCGCCGCGATCGCCACCGCGGAGCTCTTCTCCCCCGCCCGGATCATCGCCGTCGATCTGCTGTCCAGCCGGCTCGAGGCGGCCAAGCGGCTGGGCGCCGACGCGGTGGTGCAGACCACGGAGGGACCCGAGCCGCTGGTCGACGACCTCACCGGGGGCCTCGGCGCCGATGTGGTGATCGAGGCGGTGGGCACCCCCGAGAGCTTCGAGGCGTGCACGCGTATGGCGCGGCCCGGCGGGCGGATCGCCAACATCGGTGTGCACGGACGGCCCGTGACACTGCATCTGGAGGACCTGTGGATGCGGAATCTGACGATCACCACCGGTCTCGTCGACACCCGCACCACGCCCACGCTGCTGTCCATGCTGACCACCGGGCGGCTGCCCGCCGCGGCGTCGCTCATCACCCACACCTTCGAACTCGACCAGATGGAGGAGGCGTACGACGTCTTCTCGCGGGCGGCCGACACCGGTGCGCTCAAGGTCGCGCTCGGGGTGCCCACCAGGCCGCTGGTGCCCACCGAGACGAACGGAGAGAAGTGATCGGCCATGCCCGAACCAACAGGGCGGGACCCGGCCACCTCACGGCCGACCGTCGGCGGCGGCAGCGGCGGCGGTGACGTCGGACGGCGCGTGGCCCAGCGGCGCGAGCGGCTGGGGTTGAGCCGGGAGGAGGTGGCCGCGCGGGCGGGCACGGCGCCGGACTATGTGAAGCATCTGGAGGAGTCCCCCACCACCCCCGACCCGGGCTTCCTGCTGCGGCTGGCCGCGGCCCTGGACACCACCGCTGTCGAGCTCCAGGGCCGAGGTGCGGCCGGGCCCCCCGGCCCGGGCCCCGGCCGGGAACCCGAGCACCCGGATCTGGTGGAGCTGAGCCCCCGGGAGTGCTACGACCGGCTCTCGACCCATGGCGTGGGCAGGATCTCGGTGTCCACTTCCCGGGGGCCGACCATCCTCCCGGTCAACTACAGCGTCGTGGACGACGCGGTGATCTTCCGCACCGCTCCGGACGCCTCCCCGGCCGCCGCCGCAGGGTCCGAGGTCGCCTTCGAGGTGGACCACATCGACGAGGCGCTCAGGGAGGGCTGGAGCGTGCTCGTGGTGGGGCGGGCGCGGCGCGTCACCGACCTGGAGGCGGTACAGCACCTGGCCGGCCGCGCGTATGGCAAACCCTGGCCGGGCGGCAGCCGCGACCTGTGGCTGCGCATCGACCCCACCCGCGTCACGGGGCGCCGGATCCGCGTGCGCTGAGCACGGGGCGGGACACCGCGGCGGAGCCGCCGTCTGCCATTGCGGCGCAACCCGCCGCCGAGGCAAGGAAGGAGGTCCCGGTGCATCGGACCTCGCACATCGTGAGTGATGTGATGACTCATACCGTCGTCGCCGTCGGCCGCGAGGCCCCGTTCAAGGAGATCGTGAAGACGCTGGAGCAGTGGAAGGTGAGCGCCCTGCCGGTCCTGGAGGGCGAGGGGCGGGTGATCGGCGTGGTCTCGGAGGCCGATCTGCTGCCCAAGGAGGAGTTCCGGGACAGCGATCCGACCCGGCTCGGCCAACTGCGCGACCTGCCGGACATCGTGAAGGCGGGCGCGGTGACCGCCGAGGAGCTGATGACCTCACCCGCCATTACGGTGCACGCGAACGCGACCTTGGCCGAGACCGCCCGGATCATGACCCACCGGCGCGTCAAACGGCTGCCCGTGGTCGACGACGAGGGGCGGCTGGAGGGCATCGTCAGCCGTGCCGATCTGCTGAAGGTGTTTCTGCGCGCGGACGAGGACATCGAGGAGGAAGTGCGGCGCGAGGTCGTGTCGTATCTCTTCCCGGCCTCGGCGGGGCAGCCGGTGCTGGTGAGCGTGCGGGAGGGCGTGGTCACCCTCACCGGCCAGGTCAGAGACGCCGCCCTGATCCCGGCGGCGGCGCGGCTGATCCGCTCGGTCGAGGGCGTGGTCGACTTCGACAACCGGCTGACCGCCGTCCACCACGTCACCCGGCCGTCGTGACCGCCACGGCCCCGGCCGCCGACGTACCGACGTGACCTGCGCGCCTGCGGCTGTCGTGTCCTGCACCCCTGCGGCTGTCGTGACCTACGTGCCTGCGGCTGTCGTGGCCTGCGCGCCGGTAGCCGGTGGCCGCGGCGGCTCAGCCGCCGCGGCTGCTCCAGCGCGGCTCGACCTCGGCCCATGCCCGCTCCCACTGCGCGGCACGGCCGCGGTCCAGCCGCCACCGTACGACGCGCCGGCCGGCCAGGGTCACCAGGCATACGCCGGTGGCCGCCGTGGCGCCGGTCAGGGCCGCCCGGCTCTCGGCCTCCTGCTGGGTCAGCGGCTCGTGGACCAGTCGGCCGCGCGCGTCGATCCACACCACGGTCGACGCACCCGCCGCGCGCCCCTCGCGTACCTGGGCGACACCGGTGTGGACCGTGCCGTCGGGCGCCTTCCAGCGCACCTTGGCGGGGACGCGGTCGGCCCTGCTGCCGTCGGCGCGGGGCGTCGCGGCGGGGGCGTCCTCCAGCAGCCGCGCCGGGACGCTGTGCCGCTCGGCGCGCTGCGCCAGCAGGGGTTGTTCCACGGCGGCGGCGGTGACCACACCGGCGGTCGTGCCGCCGACCGCCATCACCAGGCCGGCCACCAGCGCGACCCACGCCTCCACGACGTCCGAACGCCGCTTGAGCGGGTTGCGCCGCCACCTCCACCACAGCCGCCCCCGCGCCTTCGCGCTCATCGCCGCACCCCCTGTCGGTGCTGTCGCGTGCTGCTCGGCGGAAACCCGCCCGGCAGCGCAAGGGCTCCCTGTGTCGACCTTGCCACGCGCGGGCCGCGAGGGCGAGGGCCGGGCAGACCCGGCGGTGGGGACCATCGGCCCCGCCGCCCGACCGCGGGGTCCGTTCGGCCCTGGCGCGGCCTGCCGGGGCGCGCCATGATCGGTCTTAGAGGGCCGGGCCACGACAGCCGTGCGGACGGAAGGCCGCCATGACCGACTCACCACACCACACCCCGTCGACTCCGATCAGTCCGGGCAGTTCCAGCACCCCGAGCAGCCCGAGCAGCCCAATTAGGGTGTTCTTGCTGGACGACCACGAGGTCGTACGGCGCGGGCTGCACGACCTCCTCGACGCCGAGCCGGACATCGAGGTGGTCGGCGACGCCGGAACCGTCGTCCAGGCGCTCGCCCGGGGCCCCGCGCTGCGGCCCGATGTCGCGATCCTGGACGTACGGCTGCCGGACGGGAACGGGGTCGCCGTCTGCCGCGAACTGCGGTCCACCATGCCCGAGCTGGCCTGTCTGATGCTGACGTCGTTCGACGACGACGATGCGCTGCTGGACGCGATCATGGCGGGGGCCGCGGGGTACGTCCTCAAGCAGATCAAGGGCTCCGACCTGGTCTCCGCCGTACGCACGGTCGCGTCCGGCCAGTCGATGCTCGACCCGGCGACCACCACCCGGCTGATGAGCGCCCTGCGCGGGGAGAGCGCCGAGCCGCAGCCGCGGGACGAGTCGCTGGCCGGTCTTTCCACCCGGGAGCGGGAGATCCTGACCCTGATCGGCGAGGGGATGACGAACCGGGAGATCGGCAAGCGGCTCTATCTGTCCGAGAAGACGGTGAAGAACCACATCTCCCGTCTGTTGTCCAAGCTCGGCGTCGAACGCCGCGTCCAGGCGGCCGTGATCGCCACTCACGCGGAACCGCGGCACCCCGGCGGCCACTCCCCCCGGCCGGACGCCGCCCCCTGACACCGTCAGGCGTCAGGCATCACCCGTCGTGCCGGAGCGGAACGCTCCACACCAGCCGCGTGCCGCCGCCCCGCGGCACCTCAAGCGCCAGCTCACCGCCGCGCTGCGCGGCGCGCTCGCCGAGGTTCCGCAGCCCGCTGCGCCGCCCGCCCTCCGGAATGCCCACCCCGTCGTCGGTGACCGTGAGGCTCAGCCGACCGGACCCGACGACCAGGGAGATCTCCGCGCCACCGGCCCGCGCATGGCGGGCGACGTTGGACAGCGCCTCGGCCAGGACCGCGACCACGTCGTCCGCGACCTCGTACGGCACATCGGTGTCGACCAGCCCCTCCGTACGCAGCGAGGGCGTGAACCCCAGCGCGGGCACGGCCTCCTCGACCGTCCTGGCCGTACGCAGCCGAAGCCCCTGGGCGGCCGGACCCGCCTCGTGCGACCGGAGACCGAAGATCGTCGACCGAATGATCTTGATGGTGTCGTCCAGGTCGTCCACCACCCGCAACAGCCGCTCGGAGCCCTCCGGGTGGTGGACGAAGCGCATGGTGGACTGCAGCGACATCCCCGCGGCGAACAGCCGCTGGATGGCCAGGTCGTGCAGATCGCGGGCGATCCGGTCGCGGTCCTCGAGCAGCGCCAACTGCTCGGCGTCGCGCCGCCGCTCGGCCAGCTTCATGGCGATCGCCGCCTGACCGGCGAAGCCGAGCAGCATATCCGTCTCCACCGGGGTGAAGGGCGCACTGCCCGCCGCCCGGGCCAGCGACAGCACCCCCTGGACCCCCTCGCCGGTCCGCATCGGGACCGCCACCGCCGGGCCGAGGCCCGTCCAGCGCGTGGGGCCCAGCGTGATCCGTGGGTCGTTCTCGACATCGACGCTGGTGACAGCCTCGGACGCGAGGAAGGCGGCGCCGGCGAACGAGCCTCGACAGGGCAGCACCAGACCGCGGTGCGCCTCGGCGTCGGTGCCGTCCGCGAGCGCCATCTGGAGGTCGGCGCTCCCCTCGACCGGCAGCGCGAGCACCCCCAGGTCGGCCGCGAGGAGGCGCCGGGCGTGTCCGACGATCAGCCCGAGCACCCGGGTCTCGTCCACCCCGGACAGCAGGCCCTGGGTGACCTCCGCGTTCGCCTCCAGCCAGCGCTGGCGGTGCCGGGCCTCCTCGTACAGCCGGGCGTTCTCGATGGCCACGCCGGCCGCCACGGCGAGGGTGGACAGCACCGTCTCGTCCTCGCCGTCGAACTCCGCACCGCTGCGCTTCTCCGTCAGATACAGATTGCCGAAGACCTCGTCCCGCACCCGGATGGGCACCCCCAGGAACGAGTGCATGGGCGGATGCCCCGCCGGAAAGCCGTACGAGGCCGGGTGCTCGGACAGCTCGGCCAGCCGCAGCGGCTCGGGGTGGCGGATGAGCTCGCCCAGGATGCCGTGGCCGCACGGCAGCGCCCCGATCGCCGCGGTCTGCCCCTCGTCGACGCCCACGGTCAGAAACTCCGCGAGCCGCCGGTCCTCACCGATCACGCCCAGGGCGCCGTACTCGGCGTCCACCAGCACCACGGCCGCCTCGACGATCCGCCGCAGCACCTGCGGCAGATCCAGCTCCCGGCCGACCGAGAGCACGGCCTCCAGCAGGCTGTGCACCCGGTCCTGTGTCCCCCGCACCGCGTCGATGCGCAGCTGCAGCTCGTCCAGCAACTCGTCGAGCTGCAGCCGAGGCAGATTCCTGGCGCTCTTCGCGCTGCCCATGCCCACCGGTGCCTCCCTCTCCTTACGGTAGCCGCGCACCGCGGGCGGCGAATGCTGTCCGGAGTCTTGGCGCGAAAGGGCGCGTTGGTTAATGTTCGGCCCTGTTGATTTCGGATTGGTTCGGCAAGCCCCTCGGCGCCGCCCGCGGACGTGTACAAGCTCCTTGAGGACCCCGAGGTCACCGCGGTCGGGCAGGAGCCGGCCCACGCGCCGCTGACGCCGTACGACAACACCGCGGGCGCGCTCAAGGGCGGCCAGGACACCCCCCTGGACCAAGTCACTCGACGGCTCCTGGAAGATCCACATGTCCGACCGCCCTCGAGGATTCGTCTACGGGGACGGGGAGTGGCACACTGTCGCGGCCGATGTCCCCGCGGACTGGTACGTCGTCACCGGCGCGGACGCCGCCGTGCCGATCGAGGCCAAGGTCGAGGGCGCCCAGGTGCTACGCCTGCGGGTCACCGACGGAGGCGACGGGAACGCCCACGACCATGCGGATTGGGGGGCGGCGACAGTGCGCTGCGGCTCGGCCTGACGCGTGCCGTCCCGGCCCACCCCATGGGCCGGGACAGCCCGCCGTCCTTGCGCCGAAGGCGCGAGATCGCTCAGCCGCGCAGCCGCTCCTCAAGGCGGTCCAGGAAGATCTCCTGCCTCGCCACGATCTTCGTGCGCGCCTGCGCGAGATCCAGCCAGGCCACCCGGTCGATCTCGGGGAAGGCCTGAAGCCGCCCGGACCCCCTGGGCCACTCCATCTCGAATGTGCCCGGGACGATCTGCCGCGGATCGAGATCTCCCGCCAGCGCCCAGACCGTGACGACCTTGCCCCCGGTCTGCTGGACGGAGCCGAGCGCAAGGAGGTCGCCCGGGGGCGGCGGCAGGCCCAGCTCCTCCTGGAACTCCCGGCGCGCCGCGGCCTCCGGGGCCTCGTCCGGTTCGTACTCGCCCTTGGGGATGGACCACGCGCGCTCGTCCTTGCGCGCCCAGAAAGGCCCGCCCATGTGGGCGAGGAGGACCTGCGGGGCGGAGACCGGGCCGGTCCCCGCCCGGCCCACCGCCGCCGGGTCCGCCGCCTCCGCCCCCTTCGCCTCCGACTCCTTCGCCTCCGCCCCGCGGACCAGCAGGATTCCGGCGCTTCGTTTTGCCGTCACGGTGCCCAGTGTGCGCTGCGCCCGCCCGGTCCGCCGCCGTGGCCCATCAGGCCTTGCGGGCGTGGCCGAGGTAGGTGACCTGGGGCCGGGTGTCGGGGGCCAGGACGAAGTCGACGATGGGCGGGATCTCCTCGTCGGTGATCCGCCCGCGGCGACGGTCCATGGTGGCCTTGACCAAGCTGCGCGGATCACGGGGCTTGAAGTCGCAGATGTCCTCGTTGCGCAGCCCGTGGCGGCGCAGCGCCTCCGTCATTTCGGCGGGGGTGCGCAGCCGCTCCGCGGCGTAGCGGCCGGGCGGCATGATCCGGGTCATGGGCAGGCGCTGGAAGGCGATGAGGTAGATCAGCCGGGACACCGGGGTGCGGTTCACGGTGTCGTAGATCAGCACACCGTCCGGTGCGAGCGCCCGGGCCCCCTCCGCCAGGACCGGGTCGAGGGCCGGGGTGACCTCGAAGGTGTCCGCGTAGTAGACGAGGTCGAACGCGGCATCGGCGACACCCAGCTCCTCCGGCGGCGCGGTTTCGTACCGGACCGCGACTCGCTCCCGCTCGTTCGCCTCTCGCGCGTCCGTCTCGCGCGCGATCGCCGTCGCGGAGGCGGACGGGTCGACGGCGACAACGTCGAATCCCAGCCCGGCCAGACCGCGGGCCAGCAGTCCGCGGCCGCTCCCCACCACCAGGGCCCGGCTCCCGGCCGCGGTCAGGCCGACGCTCCGCAGGGTTTTGTCCACGTACTCCAGGCGGCTGGTCTGGAAGGCGACGGCTCTGATCTGACGGCCGTCCACCGTTTCGGGTAACGGTGAGTCCAGTTCTATGCGCGGCGCTCGGGCCATGCTCTGCCCCTCTTCTCCCTCTTCGGTTCTGCCCTCGTGTTCGGCTCGTCCGACGTTAACAAGGGGCGTACGGCGGCCCGCCATCGGCGGTTCGTGGGGGCGGCCGTGGGCACTCGACCGACGATGCCGACAGCGCGACGCTGGGGGTGCTGATCATGCGCTACGAAGAGCTGACGGGCCAGGTCCAGGCACTGGCGCAGCTACCCGACCGGCGGTCGGCGGAGCGGGCGGTACGCGCCACCCTCGAAACGCTTGCCGAGCGGATCCCGGACGGTCTGGCCGACCACATGGCGGCGCAGCTGCCGCCCGAGGCCGCCGACTCCATGCGGCGGGTGGCCGCGTCCCACGAGGCCTCACCCGCGCAGCGGGCCTACCGGCGCGACCACGGCGAGCGGTTCGACCTCACGGGTTTCGCGGGGCGGATCGCCTGGCGCGCCCGGACGTCGGAGGACGAGGCGATCCGGGAGGCGAGCGTGTTCTTCGAGGTGCTGGACTCCGCGGTGAGTCCGGAGCTGATGGATCGGCTGTACAAGGCGCTGCCGGGCGATATCCGGGAGCTGCTGCCCGAGGCGCGGGCCTTCGAGAGCCGAGGGGGCGAAGAAGGCCGGTAGGGAAGGTGAGCGCATGAACATCCTGATCTGGCATGTGCACGGCTCATGGACCAAGGCGTTCGTCCAAGGCCCGCACCGCTATCTGCTGCCGGCCCTGCCCGACCGCGGGCCCGACGGCCTCGGCCGCGGGCGCACGTTCACCTGGCCCGCCTCGGTCACCGAGCTGAGCCCCGTGCTGCTGCGGGACGCCCCGGTCGACCTCGTGGTCCTCCAGCGGCCGCACGAGGCGGCGCTCGCCGAGTGCTGGCTGGGCGGACGCCGCCCCGGGCGCGATCTGCCCGCCGTCTACGTGGAGCACAACACGCCGGACGGACACGTCCCCCTCACCCGCCACCCGTGCGCCGACCGGGACGATTTGCGCGGTGTGACCCTGGTGCACGTCACCCACTTCAACCAGCTCTTCTGGGACAGCGGCACCGCCCCCACCACCGTCGTCGAACACGGCGTCGTCGACCCGGGCCATCTGTACACCGGGGAGCTGGACCGTGCCGCGGTCGTCGTCAACGACCCGGTCCCGCGCGGCCGCGCCACCGGCACCGATCTGCTGCCCGCGCTGAGCCGGGCGGCGCCGCTGGACGTTTTCGGCCTGCGCACGGAAGGGCTCGCCGCATATCTGGGCCTGTCCGGGGACCGGCTGCGCCGCGCGGAGCTGCCGCAGGGCCGGCTGCACGCCGAGATGGCACGCCGCCGTCTGTATCTGCACCCCGTGCGCTGGACCTCGCTGGGGCTGTCCCTCCTGGAGGCCATGCATCTGGGCATGCCCGTCGTCGGCCTGGCCACCACCGAGGCGGTCGAGGCGGTGCCTGAGGGGGCCGGTGTGCTCTCCACCCGCCCCGATGTCCTCGCCCGCGCCGCGCGGACCTATCTGCGGGAGCCGGTGGCGGCGGCCGAGGACGGGGCGCGGGCCCGCCGCGCGGCGCTCGAGCGGTACGGGCTGGGGCGCTTCCTGGACGACTGGGAGCGGCTGTTGGCGGAGGTGACCCGCTGAACAGGCCTGCTGATAACCCACAGGCAAACCAACGGGCAAACCAACGGGCCTACTGGGCGTGGGCGCCCGCCGTGGTGGCCGCGCCCGTGCCCGCCGCGTGTCCTCGGCCCGGGGCCACGCTGCCGGGTCCGCCGATGCCCAGGGCCACCTTGGTCCAGCCCTGTTCGCGGCGGTCGAAGGCGCGGTACGCCTCGATGACGTCCTGGGTGCCCGACCAGTGGGTGATCAGCGGGGAGGGGTCGAGCTCGCCGGAGGCGACCAGCGAGACCAGACGGGGCAGATAGCGGCGGTGGTGGCAGTTGCCCATCTTGATGGTGAGGTTCTTCTGGAACGCCTCGCCGATCGGGAAGTGTTGCGCCTGCGGCGGGTAGACGCCGACGATCCCCAGTGTCCCGGCCTTGGCGGCCATCCGGATGCCCCAGCGGGTGGCCAGCGACGGGGCGTCGCCGGGCCGCCAGGTGCCCTGGTCGTCGGGGTTCTGCTCGGGCGCGGTCTCCCGCACCTCGTGGGCGAACTCCTCGCGCTGCCCGGCCAGGGTGTCGGCCGCGGGGCCGTGGTCGGGGCATGCGGCATCGATGCCGACGGCGTCGATGACCCGGTCCGCGCCGATGCCACCGGTCAGCTCGCGGACGGCGGACACCGGCTCCTCGGCGTTGAAGTCGACGGTCTCGGCGTGCTGCCGCCGGGCCAGTTCGAGCCGGTCGACGACCCCGTCGACGACGATGACCCGGCCCGCACCGCACAGCCGGGCGCAGGCGATCGCGGCCTGCCCGACGGGGCCCGCGCCGAGCACGACGACCGTGTCGCCGGTGCCGATCTCGGCGAGCTTGGCGCCGAACCAGGCGGTGGGGTAGATGTCCGAGAGCAGGATGGCCTGGGCGTCGTCCACGGTGTCGGGCAGCGGTACGAGCCCGGTGTGCGCGTACGGGACCCGGGCGTACTCCGCCTGCAGCCCGTCAAGTCCCCCGGCGGACTCGGGGCCGCCGAAGAAGGTGCTGCCCGCCAGGGGGCCGTGGGGGTTGGCCCGGTCGCACTGGGCGTGGTAGCCGGCCCGGCAGTAGCTGCACACCCCGCAGGCGACGGTGGAGGGGATCACCACCCGGTCGCCGGGGCGGAAGTCGCGCACCCCGCCCGCCACCTCCTCGACGATGCCCACGGCCTCGTGCCCGAGGATCCGCCCCTCCCGCATGCCCGTCATCGTGCCGCGTACGAAGTGCAGATCGGTGCCGCAGATCGCCGAGGTGGTGATCCGTACGATCGCGTCGTACGCGTCCTGGATCTTGGGTTGGTGCACGTCTTCGAGGCGGATGTCGCCTACGGAGTGCCATACGACAGCTTTCATGGTTGCTCTCTTCCTGGGCGACAGGATGGTTCCCGGCTTACCGGGGTGCCCAGGCGGGAGCGGAGGAAACAGCCGGGCCCGCGCGCCACCGACCGCCCGGCCCGCGCGCCACCGACCGACCAGCCCGCGTACTACCAGACGTCGCCGTCGCGCCAGTCGCAGATCAGCTCGGCGGACACATCCAGCGGGACCGCGGCCGGGAGGACGAAGATCCCGCCGTCCTCCTCCGCGGTGCGCCGGACGCCCTCGGGGGTGAGCGCCGAGGTGGGCCCCTGCCACCGCTGCCAGCCGCGCGCCGCGTAGAAGTCCCGCGCCTCATCGCTGGAGCCCAGCGCGCCGAGGTCATAGGCGCCGCGCACCACCCGCTCCAGCTCCGCCATCATGGCGGCGCCGTGTCCGCGGCCACGCCGGTCCGCCCGTACCGCCACGCCCTCCACATAGCCCGCGCGCAGCGCCCGCCCGGTGTGCAGCAGCCGCCGCTGCACCACCGACGCATGGCCGATCAGCTCGCCGTCCTCCCAGGCCAGGGCGTGGATGCCGCCCAGGGCGTGGTCCCAGTCGTGGTCGGTCATGTCCTCGAAGACGTCGTCGAGGAGGGCGCGCGCCGCTTTGCGGGTGGCGGGATCCAGGTCAAGGGTGTGTGCGGTGCGTATATCGGCCATGACGCCATCGTCACATCCGGTGGGTGGGCGGCGCAGCGAGATTTCGCTGACTTGACAAAGCCAGTTGCCGGACCGGCAAATAGAAGGGTGACGGATGAGGATTTCTCGCATGTGCTGACGGGTGTCGGGCCGCGGCTGAGGTCGCTGCGCCAGGCGCGTGGCGCCACGCTGTCCCAGTTGGGCGAGACGACCGGGATCTCCGTGAGCACTCTCTCGCGCCTGGAGTCGGGGCAGCGCAAGCCGACCCTGGAGTTGCTGCTGCCCCTGGCCAAGGCCTATCAGGTGCCGCTGGACGAGTTGGTCGGCGCGCCCGCCACCGGTGATCCTCGCGTCCATCCCCGGCCCTTCACCCGGCACGGAAGGGTCTTCGTACCGCTGACCCGCCACCTCGGCGGGTTGCACGCCTACAAGATGATCCTGCCCGCCGGGCAGATACCCGAGTCCGAGGGCACTCGGCTCGAGCAGAAGGTGCACGAAGGGTACGAGTGGCTGTATGTGCTCGCCGGGCGGCTGCGGCTCGCGCTGGGCGAGCACGACCTGGTCCTGACCGCGGGCGAGGCCGCCGAGTTCGACACCCGTGTACCCCACGGCTTCGCCGCCGCGGGAGACCAGCCCGTCGAGGTGCTGAGCATCTTCGGGACTCAGGGCGAGCGGATGCACGTACGGGCCCGCCCCTCGGGCAACTGAGGACCGCTGGGGGCGGCATGGGCGCGGCCACGCGCTCAGACGGCCACCACGCAGTCGTCGGAGCTGTTGGTGCCCAGGACACTGACGATCCCGGCGGTGCCATCGCCGAAGAACCGGGAGAACATGCCCGCCGGACGCCCGCCGAACAGCAGCGGCCCGAACACCGGGGCCACCTCGACGTCATGCGGCTCCTCGGCGCCGTCGGCGACCATCGCCAGCCGGCAGCCGCGCGGCGCCACGTACTCCTGCACCACGCTGGTGCCCGTCCCGGCGGCCGCGGCCACCGCCGCCTCCCACTCCGCCTGGCCGGTCTCCCGGCCGATGACGACCTGTTTGCCGCTCATCCCGATGCTCTCCTTGAGCACCAGCAGCTCGCGGTTGTCCACGGCGAAGGGGACGAGGTCGACCTTCCGTCCGCCCCGGTCCGTCCAGCGGTGGGACAGGACCCGGGTCCACGGCAGATATCGGTCGACCAGGGCCCGCTCCGCCGCGCTCATCCACGGCCGCCCCTCCGACAGCAGGCCCATGGTCAGCTTGCTGGACAGAAACGTGGAGGTCTGGGTCCCCACCAGCAGACAGCCGTGGTCCAGCGCGGCCTGTACGGGCGCGGTGTCGATGCCCAGCTCGACCCAGTCCGGGATGGTGAAGTTCCGCAGTCCCAGCGGATAGCGCAGCCGCGGCGGACAGTCCCATGCTTCGTGCAGATCCTCGGGCTCGAAGAAACGCGCCGTCAGGCCATGGCTGTTGAAGTAGTCCGCCTCCACGTCGAAGTACCGGGTGGACTCCACGCCCTGGTCGCGGGCGCTGCCCACCATGGCCACCCGGGGCGCCACGGCCAGCTCCGCACACAGCGCCCGGAACATCTCGGCACGCACGGCGAACGGGTCCTGGCAGCCGAACGGCACCCGGCCCACGTCGTCGGCATAGAGCTTGCGCCACACCTCCAGGCGGCAGTGTGTCTCCACCGGGCCGCCGAGCGCGCCGCTGACATTGAACTCCAGAAAACGCGGCCCGTCCGGCCCGATCACGATGTCCGGCCGGGTCACACAGTCCGCGTAGCGCTCCTCGACGAACTGGTCGGCCACGAACAGCTGGTGTTCGCTCGCCGGCATACGGTACGCCGCCAGCCTGCCGTCCGTAGTGGGCGCGGACTCCAGGGCGGTACGGCGCACCAGGTCGAGCAGCGCGGCGGTGGCGCGGAACAGCTCGGCGTACGACGCGCGCGGCAGCGCGATCGGGGCGGCGGGCAGCAGCGGCTGATACGGCCAGCCGGTGTCCCGGATCTCGGTGCGCAGCATCTCCCGGATGGTGTCCGCGGACGCGGCGGGCTTCAGCCGGTGGCGGCCGAACCACGGGTGTCCCGACGCCCCCGGTGTGCCGATGTCCTCGAGCGCGTCCATCCGGCTTCCCCCGAATCCCAGACGATCTCAATTCGCCTTCGTCGGCCGCGAATTGGCCGAACGTCAGCATAGTCGGCGCGGTTACCCTTGGTGGCATGACGCTGCGCCGGGTCCGGGACAACGAGTACGTCGAAGAGCACGGTGGGGACTACGAGGACTTCGAGCCCGGCATGGTGATCAGGCACTGGCCGGGCCGGACCATCACCGAGACCGACAACACCTGGCTGACCCTGCTGACCATGAACCAGCACCCGCTGCACTTCGACCGGGCCTACGGGGAGAGCGCCGAGTACGGGCGGGTGCTGGTCAACAGCGGGATCACGCTGTGTCTGGTCGGTGGTATGACCGTGCAGGCGCTGTCCGCGCGGGCGGTGGCCAACCTCGGCTGGGACAAGGTCCGCTTGAAGGAGCCGGTGTTCGTCGGCGACACGCTCTACGCGATCAGCCGGATCCTCGGCAAGCGGCGGTCCAAGTCCCGGCCGGGGCAGGGGATCATCACGGTGGAGACCACCGGCGCCAAGTCGACCGGGGAGACCGTCATCGTCTTCGAGCGGTCCTTCATGGTGCGCTGCCGCGAGGCGGACTGACTCACCCCGGCTTCCCGCTGGCGGCCTCGTGGAGCGCGGCCGCGGCGGCGGTGTCCTCGATGGCCATGCCCACCCCACGGAACACCGAGGTCCGGCCGCCCGCCGCGCTCGCCCCGGTCACTCCGGTCACCAGCGCGCCCAGTTCATGCAGTTCGGCCACGCCGATCAGCCCGGCGGCCAGCGCGGCCCGTACCTCGCCCGCGTCCTCGAGCGCGGCTGCCCGCTCCTCCACGACGACGAACGCGGACGCGAGCAGCGCCGGGTCGACCTCGATCGCGTCCTCGTGGGTGCCGCCGATCACGTTGATATGCGCTCCGGGGGCCACCCAGTCGGCCGCCACCAGCGGTGTCGGGTCGTCGGTCGAGGTGGCTGTGCAGATGACGGCGGCGTCGGCGACGGCGTCCTTCGCGGTGTCGCACACCGAGACCTCAACCGGGCGGTCCGGGTGGCCCGCTGTGGCGCGGATCCACTCCGCGAACGTCTCCGTACGGGCCCGGGTGCGGGAGAACACCCGGACCGAACGGATCGGGCGTACGGCGGACACGGCCCGCACCAGAGCCCGCGCCTGTACCCCGGCGCCGAGGACGGCCAGGTCCTCGGCGTCCTCGGGGGCGCACAGCCGGGTCGCCAGGCCGGCCACCGCGCCGGTCCGGACGGCGGTCAGCTCGGCGCCGTCCAGCAGCGCGGTGATCCGGCCGGTGTCCAGGTCGGTCAGCACGACCACGCCGTGGATCAGCGGCAGTCCGCGGTCCGGGTTGTCCGGGGTGAGCGTGGTGATCTTGACACTGCCCACCCCGCGCCGCTCCCACACCGCCGTACCGGCCAGCAACTGCCGCCGCGGACCGGGATCGCCATGTTCACCATGAGTGCCGTGCTCGATGATCGTGCGGGCCGGGGACCGCGTCCGGCCCGCCGAAAGATCGGCGAACACCTCGGCCAGCGCGTCGATCACCCGCACCAGCCGGTCCCGGCCCGCCATGTCCTGCGCCCCAATGGTCACCGGCCCGGCCCCTCCCTCCCGCTCAGTCTCGGCGCGCTTCCACGCGCGGGCTTCCCTCGTCACTGCTCGCTCCTCCGTCGCTCCGCGGCTCCTCAGTCCAGCCCGCACAGCGCGCCAAGACACGCTCATAGGGGTGGCCTTCCGGGCGCTCAGCTCGGCCACCACATCGACGATCAGATCCTCCTGCCCGGCGATGGCCTGCCGTCTGCCGAGCTCGAAGAACACATCGCGCGGATCGACTCCGGCCCGCCCGGAGTGGTCGAGCACCTGGTGTTTGAACCCGGAGAACACTCCGGCCAGACCGCTGACGATGGACAGCGAGCCGGTGACCGGAGGCGCGGGCATCAGCTCCCGCTCGGCGAACTCGGCGGCGTCGAGCAGCGCGTACAGATCGATACCGGTGGTGAACCCGGTGCGCTCCAGCACCGGCACCACCACCTCGAGCTGGGTGTTCCCCGCCCCGGCGCCGAAGCCGCGCGCGCAGCCGTCGATGATCCCGGCCCCCGCCTCGGCGGCGGCCACGGAGTTGGCGACGGCCATGCCGAGGTTGTTGTGGCCATGGAAGATCACCGGTACGCCCAACGGCCCGACGGCCTCGACCATCGCGCCGATCCGGTCGGTGACGTCCTGCGGCAGAAAGTGGCCCGCGGAGTCCATGATGCCCACCGCCCGTGCCCCGTACCCGACCGCCCGCGTGGCGTGCTCGGCCAGTTCGGCGGGGGTGGCCATATGGCTCATCATCAGCACGCAGTGCGCCTCCGCACCCTGCTCCGCCAGCAGCCCGAGGTGGCGCTCGGCCAGCGAGGTCTCGGTGCAGTGCACACCGATACGGATCACATCGGCGCCATGCGCCACGGCCTTGCGCAGATCGTCGGAGGTGCCCCAGCCGGGCAGCATGAACACCCCCATTTTGCTGTGCCGCAGGGCTTCCCGCACGGTCGACAGCATCTCGTCGTCACTGACGGCGGCGCGTCCCACCTGGAGGGAGGACGCGCCCAGGCCGTTGCCGTGGCCCACCTCCACCACCGGGATCCCGGCCGCGTCGGCCGCCTCGGCGTATCCCCGCAACGCCGCCACGCCGAGTTGGTGCCGCACCGCGTGCTGGCCGTCGCGCAACGTGGGGTCGTACATCACCACGGACCTCATCGGCCCACCGCCGTCCGGGCGGCTTGGGCGAGCCGGGCCGCGTGCTGCTCGGCGACCAGGATGGCGGCCGAGTTGATGATGTCCAGGTTTCCGGCGTACCGGGGCAGTACGTCGCTGTCCGCGGTGACCTCCAGGGAGACCACGACCCGGTCTCCGGTCACCGTGCAGGCGATGACCTCGTACCCGGGCTGGTGCGCCCGCACCCGCTCGGCGGCGTCGTCGACCAGGGCGCGCACCGCCTCGGCGTCGGCCCCGGGGACGATCGCGTGGACGGCGGTCCGGAAGGTGGCCGGGGGCACGGCCGGGCTGATGTTGAGGATCGCCTTGGTGTCGGGCACGCCTGCGAGCGTGGTGAGGGCGTGCTGGGTGGTGGCGATGTACTCGTCGAGGTTGAGCCGGGTGGCCCGGCCGGCGATGGTGCCGGCCACGGTGGAGACGGCCTCGATGTACGCCACCTCGAACCGCTGGGCGAGGGCGTGGGCGATCGGGATCGACGCCTGTCCGCCACAGCTGATGAGGCTGACGTTGCGCTCGGCCGGCGGGCGGGTCCCGGTCACCGTGGGCACCACCATCCGGCCGACCCGGCTGGGGGTCAGGTCGATCAGCAGCGTGTCCAGCCGCTGGAGCAGCCGCCAGTGTTCGGCGTGCGACATCGCGTTGGTGGCGTCGAACACCACGTCGTACGGGCGCGGGGCCGCGAGGATAGCGTCGATGCCCTCCGCCGTGGTCGGACAGCCGAGCCCGGCGGCGTACCGTAACCCCTCGGACTCGGGGTTGCGCCCGGCCACCAGGCCGCAGTCCAGCACGGTGGAGCGGTGGACCTTGCCGACCAGGTCCCGGCCGATGACCCCGGTGCCGATGACGGCGACGGTGATGGGCGGGACGGTGGCGGGCCCTGCGGTGGCGCGCTCAGCGACGGTCATGGCCCGCCTCCCCGCCGTCGTCGCCGACACCACCCGCATCGCCGGTGCCGCCGCTCCCGAACCGCTCGGCCCAGGCGTCCCCGCGCGCCACCGTCGCGCGCGCCATCCGGGCGAACGGCGGGCCGACCATGTTCCCGTCCAGGACCGCGATTCCGCCGTCCGCCGCCCGTACGGCCTCGGTCACCCGCCGGGCCAGCCGCAGCCCGGCCGGGTCGGGGCGCAGGGCCCGGTTGATCGCGGCCAGTTCGCTGGGGTGCACGGTCACCTTGCCGTGGAAGCCCAGCTCGCGCACCCGGTCGATCTCCTCGGCCAGCGTTTCCGGCTCGGCCAGCCGGAAGTTGGCGGTGTCGATCAGGGCGGTGCCGTGCCGGGCGCCGGCCAGGGCCATCGCCTGGCGGGCGGCGAGCAGCCCCGCCCAGCTGATCTCGATGCCCAGGGCGGCGGCCAGGTCCGCCGAACCGAGGATCAGCCCGTCGGCAGCCGCCGCGATGGCGTCGACGTCGGCGACGGCGGCCGGGGTCTCCACGGTCACATAGATCTGCGGGCGGGCCCCCGCCGAGGCGAGGGTGTCGCGCATCAGCGCCACCTCGACCGCGGATTTCACCATCGTCATCACGATGAAGCCGGGTTTGACCGGGCATTCGGCGAGCATCACGATGTCGTGCACGGCTTCGATGGTGCCCAACTCGTTGACGCGTACGGCGGCGTTCGCGGGCTCCGGCGCCTTCTCCAGCGCCGCCCGGCACACCCTGCGCGCCGCGGCCTTCTCCGGTGGCGGAACGGCGTCCTCCAGGTCGACCAGATGCACATCCGCGTCGTAGGACCACGCCCCCACGACCCGGTCGAGCGACAGCGCGGGCGTGTACAGGATGGAGCGCGGGATCGCCCGGGCGGTGCCCGTCATCTGGCCCCCTCCTCCGGCACGGATGCCTCCTCCGGCACCGCCCCCTCTTCCGGCACAGAGGCCGCCTGCGGGACGCCCACCTCGGCCAGGGACGCGCACAGCCCGCGGATCTGCTCCTCGGTCTGGCCCGCGCGGAGCATCACCCGCAGGCCCGCGGTGCCGCGGGGGACGATCGGGAAGAACACCGGGGACACGTAGAACCCGGCCCGGTACACCCGGCGGCCCGCCTCGATGACCGTCTCGTCGCTCATCGGCACGAGACGGATCGGGAACGTCGTCCCGGTCTGCTCGGTCTTGATGTGGCTGTCGAACAGCGCGATATTGGCCCGCAGCCGCCCCTGGAGCTCGGTCAGCTCCTCGGTGCGGTGGATCTCCGCCGAGGCCAGCGAGGCCCCGACCGCGGCGGTGTTCATCGGCTGCGAGTAGCTGAGGGCACCCGCGAACCGCTCGACCACGCGCAGCGTGTCCTTCGGGTAGCCGTCGAGCAGGATGGCCGCGCCGCTGGTCCCGAACGCCTTGTTGAGGGTCGCGACGGTGATCGTCCGCTCGTCCAGCACGGGGCAGTGCGTGCGTATGTAGCCGATGCCGCGCTCCCCGTACGCCGAGAGGGAGTGCGAGTCGTCGTAGTACACCAGCAGGCCGTACTTCTCCTGCAACTCCGCCAGTTCCCGCACCGGCGCGTATCCGCCCAGGCTGTCCGAGCCGTCCACGACGTAGGCGACCCGCTCGTACCGCTTGCACATGTCCTCGAGGAACCCGAGGTCGTGGTGGCCGCAGCTGACCACCTCCGTCTCGTCGGCGCAGGCGGGTTTGGCCCCGGCCATGGACACATGGCAGTTCTTGTCGAACACCATCAGCGGTCGGATCCCATTGCCCAGATGTCCGGAGGCGATCAGCGGCAGCAGTCCGGCGCTGGCCACGCCCGCCGAGATCGCGGCCACCACGTCGGCGCCGAACAGTTCGCCGAGCGATGCCTCCAGTTCAAGCAGCGCCGGGATCTGCACCCGGCTGCGCGGAATGCAGTGGTCCAGCACGCCGAACCGGCGCAGCGCGGCGACCGCGCCCTCGATGACCTTGGGGTGTGAGTCCAGGTCCAGATAGGAGCAGCAGGTGAAGTTGGTGAACTCGTGGCCGTCCTCGGTGTGCAGCACACCGGGGTTGCCTTCGTCGAGTTCGGCCACGATCCCGGCGAGGCCGTTGCGCTCGGACAGGTCCCAGAAGGCGTTTCCGACGCCGACGGCCTTGTCGTTGTTGCGGTAGCGGTGCGTGGGCTCGATGGATGTGCGCCCGATGGTTTCGCGCCCGCTCATGACGCCGCCTCGGCGGGCTGGTAGTTGTAGACGCCCTTGAGCTTGCGGTAGGCGGCCGTGTAGAGCGCGACGCCGAGCACATACGGTCTGCGGAGGATCTTCGGGTCGCGCAGCCAGAAGTTCATGTTGATGTTCATCTCGTCCAGTGATTCGGCCTGGTGCCACCAGCCGAGCGGGAGGTAGAGCATCTGTCCGGGCTCCAGGATCAGCTCCCGGCGCTCGGCCAGCTTGGAGACGAGCCTGGGGAAGCGCCGCCGGTCGACCTCGTCGAAGTCGAAGGCCCGGGACTTGTCGCCGAACCCGCGCGCGATCGACCTGGGGTAGTACTCCAGGAATCCCGGAGGTGCCAGCACGAACCGCTTACGGCCTTCCAGCGCTATGTTGAAGTTCTCCAGCTCGTCGAAGTGGCTTTGGGTGAACACTCCGCGGTGGCTGATCCACAGGTTGGCGGCGTTCAACGAGCGTCGGTAGTCGAACAGCTCCCCGGCGTCGAAGCCGAGGATCGCGTCGACATCGGCCGGGCTGTTGCGGATGTTCGACACGATACGGTTCCAGGTGCCGGGGTCGGTCTGGTAACGGTCGTCGTCGAAGAACTCGCGGAGCCGGATCTCCTTGGTGGTCCACCGCCGTGAATTCCGCTTGTCGCTCGGCTCGGTGAAGAGGGTCACCTTCATGTTTCCAAGGCGCTCGGCCACGCCTTCCCTGCCGAGGCCCCGGGCGCCTTTCGGTAAATCGATCACCACGGGGACATCCGCCCGGATGAGGGCCCGCCGTCCGAAGGCCATGAACTCGTCGAACGAGAGACGGGGAACCGGTAATCCCCCGAGTCCCTTCCGCTCGGACACGCCATGCGCTGTGCTCACAACTCAGTCCTCACGCTGTCGTAACGTCATTGTTCTCAAACGGTGGTTCCCGAAGCCGCTTCCGGGGCCGGCCTCGTCCGCAGAAGCGCCGACTGTCCTACGAGGCTCAGCCCCATGGCGAGGATTCCGCCGCCGACCGCCGCCCACGCCGCCTGCTCGAAGCCGCCCGGATCGGCCAGCCGCCCGCCCACGGCCGTGCCCAGGGCGATGCCGAGGGCCCCGGCGCTGGTGAGCCACGAGAACCCCTCCGACAAGGAGCCCTTGGGGGCCAGTGACTCCAGCAGTGTGCTGCCCGCGATCAGCCCCGGGGAGATCGCCACGCCCGCGACGACGGCGAGGAGGCCCATCACCAGGAGGGAGTCCGCGAAGGCCAGGGGGATCACGCCGAGGGTCAGCACGGAGGTGGTGATCGAGAGCAGCCGGGCCTGTGACAGCCGCCAGTTCACCGCCCCGTAGACCGCGCCGGCGATCAGGCTGCCCACCGCCGTCAGCGACAGGAACACTCCGGCAAGCCCGGAGGCCGACCGCTCCTGGGCGAACGCGATCATCGTGACGTCGACCGCGCCGAGCAGAAATCCCATCCCCGCGTAGGAGACCATCAGCACCCGCACCCCGGGCACCGCGATCGCCCGCTCGGGGCCGCGGCCGGGGGTCGGCTCGGGCACCGGCTCGGACCGGCGGTGCAGCGCCAGGGCGATGGAGCCGGTCAAGGTCAGCACCGCGCAGGCGATCAGGCCCGCGGCCGGGTGCACCGCCGAGGCCAGGGCGGTGGCCAGCAGCGGCCCCAGCAGGAAAATCGTCTCGTCCAGCATGGATTCCAGGGCGTAGGCCGTCCGCAGCGCTCCCCGGTCGGCCATCGCCGCCCACCGCGCCCGCATGAACGAGGTGAACGAGACCGCGGCGCATCCGGTGGCCACCGCCGGGACGATCAGCAGCCACAGCGGGGCCTCCAGCAGGATCGACACCAGCAGCAGTGCCATCCCCACCGCATGCGCCAGGCACGCGGTGAGCAGCACCCGCCGCTGGCTGAGCCGGTCGGCCAGCCGCCCCAGCACCGGGCTGGCCACGCCCTGCGAGACGAGCATGGCCGCGGCCACCGTGCCGGCGTCCGCCAGTGACCCGGTGACCGAGGAGATCAGCAGCACGCAGCTCAGGGACCGCATGGCGATGGGGAATCGACCGACCATCCCCCAGAACGCCAGCGCGCCGGCGCCGGGCGCCCGTAGCAATCGGAAATAGGACCCGAGCCCGGAATTCAAGCTCGCTGTGCCTTCGGACACCCTGCCCCCGTCAGTGTGAAACGGCCATTCCGAAAATTACTGACGCTCGCGATCCGGAAAACTCAAGGAACGCCACCGGTTCAGGAACGAATTGTTCCGCACCGACCGTGTCGAACCCTGTTCCCCCGTTCCGCCCGCTCAATACAGCGAATCGTCATAATAGGCGGGCCGTCACCCGGTTGGCCATGGGGAGGCGGCCGTGACCGATTCGACCGAGGAGGCAGTCGTGACCGAGCGGACGTCCGAGAGCCAGGGGCCCGAGCGGGAGCTCCAGGCCCCGGAGGGCCCGGAGGGCGAGCAGTCCGAGACCTTACGCCAGCGCAAGAACGGCCTGGGGCGAGGCGTGAGCGACGAGCTCGCCGAGAACATGAAGCAGGGCTGGGCCGACACCGAGCGGCACGACCTCGAACCCATCCCCCAGGCCGCGCACACCGCCCGCCGCCGCGCCGCACTCTCCGCCCGTTTCCCCGGCGAACGCCTGGTGATTCCGGCCGGCCGGCTGAAGGTCCGCGCCAATGACACGGACTACCCCTTCCGCCCCTCCTCCGACTACGTCTATCTGACCGGCGACCGGCCCGCTGAATGCGCTGACGGCGTTCTGGTGCTGGAGCCCCGGAGCCAGGGCGGCCATGCGGCCACCGCGTATCTGCTGCCCCGCTCCGACCGTGAGAACGGCGAGTTCTGGCTCTCGGCGCAGGGCGAGCTGTGGGACGGCCGGCGCAACAGCCTCACCGAGAACGAGAAGCTTCTCGGCCTGCCCTGCAAGGACGTCCGCGAGCTGGCCGACGGGCTGAAGGAAGCCACCGGCCCGGTCCGGGTGCTGCGCGGCTACGACGCCGGTGTCGAGGGCGCGTTGCACGACAAGGTGACCGCCGAGCGCGACGAGGAGTTCCGCGTCTTCCTCTCCGAGATGCGCCGGGTGAAGGACGAGTTCGAGATCGCCGATCTGCGCTTCGCCTGCGAGGCCACCGCGCGCGGCTTCGAGGATGTGGTCAAGGTCCTCGACAAGGCCGAGGCCACCTCCGAGCGCTATATCGAGGGCACGTTCTTCCTGCGCGCCCGCGTCGAGGGCAACCACGTCGGCTACGCCTCCATCTGCGCCGCCGGCCCGCACACCACCACCATCCACTGGGTGCGCAACGACGGCCCGGTCCGCCCCGGTGAACTGCTGCTGCTCGACGCGGGCGTGGAGACCCGCAACCTCTACACCGCGGATGTGACCCGCACCCTGCCCATCGACGGCCGCTTCACCCCGATCCAGCGCAAGATCTATGACGCGGTGTACGACGCGCAGGAGGCCGGAATCGCCGCCGTCAAGCCCGGCGCCGGCTACCGCGACTTCCACGAGGCCGCCCAGCGGGTGCTCACCGAGCGCCTGGTGGACTGGGGCCTGCTCGGCGACCTGTCGGTGGACAAGGCCCTCGAGCTCGGTATGCAGCGCCGCTGGACCCTGCACGGCACCGGCCACATGCTCGGCCTCGACGTCCACGACTGCGCAGCGGCCCGTACCGAGATGTACGTCAACGGCACGCTGGAGCCCGGGATGGTGTTCACCGTCGAGCCCGGGCTGTACTTCCAGCCCGACGATCTGACCGTGCCCGAGGAGTACCGCGGTATCGGGGTGCGGATCGAGGACGACATCCTCGTCACCGACGACGGCACCGAGAACCTGTCGGCCGGCCTGCCCCGGCAGGCGGACGAGGTCGAGGCGTGGATGGCCGGCCTGAAGGGCTGACGCCACTCCCCACCGCCTGGGGGTGCACTCCCCACCGTCCGGGGTGCGAGGCTGCCGCCCCGCGGCGCACAACGGGGAGAGTCACCGCGGAGCGGCAGCCGGCCCGGGTCGGCGCGACCCGGGAGAGCCTCCGGAGGCGTGGGTTCCCCGGAGGCTCTGCCGGGGAGTACGGACCCGGGCCCCGTATTGTTCAGCCTTCCACCACATTCGGTTTGCCGCGGCGGCCCGGCCCTTGCCAGGCTGTCCCCATGCCGACCGCCCCGCTGCCCGAGCTCATCGACGAACTCCTCGCCGGCCCCCGCCCGTTGCCGATCGTCGCGGCGGGAGTCCCGGTCCTGCGCCGGCCCGCCCTTCCGTACGAGGGGCAGCTGTCCGCCGGGCAACTGGACCGGCTGGTGCGGGCCATGCGGGAGACCATGCAGGCCGCCCCGGGGGTCGGCCTGGCCGCCCCGCAGATCGGCATTCCGCTGCGGATCGCGGTCATCGAGGATCCGGCCGAGGTGAGCGCGGACGTGCGGGATGCGCGCGGGCGGGTGCCGCTGCCCTTCCGGGTGCTCGTCAACCCCTCGTACGAGCCGGTGGGCGACCCCGGCCGCCGGGCGGCGTTCTTCGAGGGCTGTCTCAGCGTGCCCGGGTGGCAGGCCGTGGTCGCCCGCCCCGAGCGGATCCGGCTGCGGGGCCAGGACCAGCGGGGGCGTGAGCTCGACGAGGAGTTCGCGGGGTGGCCCGCGCGTATCGCCCAGCACGAGACCGACCACCTCGACGGCACGCTCTACCTCGACCGGGCCGAGACCCGCTCGCTCGCCTCGGCGCGCTCCGTCGCCGAGCTGTGGTCCCAGCCCACCCCCGCCGACGCGGCCCGCGCGCTCGGCTTCCCGCTGCCGGGCCCGACCGAGCGGTAAACCCCGTCTCCGACGACGCATGGGCGTCCCCCGGGTGGACACCACATGTGGCACCCGTGGCGGCACACGTTCGTCATCGTCCGGCAGTCGTCGAATCACCGTCCGGACACTGCCGCGTTCTCGTGCCGGGGCAACACTTGCGAAGCCATTCCAAGCCTTCGCTGGCGCTCGACTCCCCTGAACGGAGAACAGGAATGCATGTGCTCTCGACACCTTCGGTTCCGGCGGACGCCCGCTCCTACGTCACCTCGATCGCGGACACCGAAGAGCAGATCCACGCCGCCCAGCGGCTGCGCTACCAGGTCTTCGGGCAGGAAAAGGGAGCCCGGCTGCACACCGTCGACGACCGGGACGTGGACGAGTTCGACGAGGTCATGGACCATCTGATCGTCACGGACACCTCGACGGACACCGTGGTCGGCACCTACCGGCTGCTGCCGCCCGGGCGCAGCGAGCGGCTGTACTCGGAGACCGAGTTCGATCTGCGCGGACTCCCGGACGAGATACGTCTCTCGATGGTCGAGGCGGGCCGGGCCTGTGTCCACCCCGACCACCGCTCGGGCGCGGTGATCAATCTGATGTGGGCCGGGCTGGCCCGGTATGTGCTGCTGTCCGGCCACCGCTATCTCGCGGGCTGCGCCTCGGTACCGCTGGCCGACGGCGGGCAGGCCGCCGCGGACGCCTGGCTGCTGGGCACCACCCGGCACGCCGCGCCCGCCGATGTGCGGGTGCTCCCGCGCGACCCGTGGATGCCCACCCGGGCGCTGGTCGCCGAGCCGGGCTACGCCGCGCTACCGCCGCTGCTGCGCGGCTATCTGCGGGTCGGGGCCTGGATGTGCGGGGCGCCGCAGCACGAGCGGGACTTCGACGACGCCGACTTCTTCGTGCTGCTGGACACGGAGAAGATGAACGACTGCTATCGGCGCTACTTCCTGGGCGAGTCCCGGTGACCCTGCCGGTGCCGGCGCCCTCGCCTGCGGGGGCGCCGAGAGACATACGGGATACGGGGGCCGCCGGGTCCCCGTGGACCGCCTGGTCACCGTGTAGTACCACCCGCTGTGTGGCGCACGCCGCCGCGCGGGTGCCGGCCTCGCGGGTGGCCGGGCGCGCCGCGTCCTTCGCCCGGGTGGCGGCGGGCGTGCTGCTGCGCAGCAAGCGGCTCGCCAAGCCCGATACGCTGCGGGCCCGCGCCGCGGCGATGCTGGACGCACTGGACATCCGGCTGGAGGTGCACGGCGGGCCGCTGAGCGTACCGGGCCGTACGGGCACGCTGGTCGTCGCCAACCACATCTCGTGGCTGGACATCATCTCCCTGCTCGCCGTGGAGCCGGTGACGATGCTGGCCAAGCGCGAGGTCGGGGAGTGGCCGGTGGCCGGCTCGCTGGTGCGGCGGGCGGGGACGCTGTTCATCGACCGGTCCACCCTGCGCGGGCTGCCGGACACCGTCGCGATGGTGTCCGGGCAGTTGCGTTCCGGCCGTTCGGTCATGGTCTTCCCGCAGGGCGTCACCTGGTGTGCCGGAACGGGCGGCAACTTCCGGCGGGCCACCTTCCAGGCGGCGATCGACGCGGGGGCGCCGATCCGGCCGGTGACCCTGGACTACCTTCAGCATGGAGCGCCGACCACGGTGGCCGCCTTCGTCGGCGAGGACGACTTCGGCAGCTCCGTACGGCGCGTCCTGCGCGCCACCGGGCTGACCGTGCGGATGCGGATACACCAGCCGCTGTCGGCCCTGCCGGGCGTGGACGACCGGCGGAGCCTCGCCGCACGGGCCCAGGCGGCCGTATGCGGCGCGGAGTTGTCCACACACGGCTGAACTCCAGGCAAAACTCCACTCGGGCAGAAACGGGCGCAAGTCTTTCGGAAACGGTCAGTGGCAATGGGGCGCGACATTGGTATACACCTTGAAGCGGATCTAAACACCCGTCACCAGAGTCCACAGCCGTTCCCGATACGACAGAAAGTGGTGACTACCCTTGGCTGCCCACCCCCACACCGCCCAGGTCACCCCCGATCACCCCAAAGCCTCCCAAGGGGGCGGCCGGTACGCCACCGGTATGGCCACGCTCACCTCCGACCTGCGGATCCTCGCGGGTGACGACGACTTCTTCCGCCACTTCGGCGGTTCGTCGGCGGAGCTGTGCGGCCGCGATTTGTTCGATCTGCTGCACCCCAGCGCCCCTGCCGTACTGCGCGAACACTTCTCGCGTCTGCACGACGGGCGGCGCACCCGGTTCACCGAGCGCGTCGTCGGATGCCGCACGGACGGCCAGGTGTTCTCCGGCGATCTGACCGGTACGGCCATCGAGGGCCCCTCGGATCAGCTGTCCGCCATCGTCGTACTGGTCAAACCGGACGACGAGGCGGTCCTCGACGAAGCCTCCACGCTGCGGCGGCTGTTGCTCTCCCCGCTGGAGGCCCAGATACTCGAAGGGGTGGCCACCGGCGCCTCGACCGTACAGCTGGCCTCCAAGCTCTATCTGAGCAGGCAGGGCATCGAGTACCACGTGAGCTCGATGCTACGGAAGCTCAAGGCGCCCAACCGAGCGGCCCTGGTGTCCCGCGCCTACTCGGCGGGCATGCTGACGGTCGGCACCTGGCCGGCCAGAGTGCTGCCGGACTTCGTCAAATAGCCCCCTCACGGCGGCACGTCGGGGGCGTGCCGCCGAGGGAGGCTTCGAGGGCTCGGCCCTCCCCGCGTACCCGCCGCCGCTACCCCGCCGCGAGCGTGGTGGCGACGACGGTCAGCGCGACCCCGCCGAGCAAGGCGGCCACCAGCAGCCGGAGCCGCAGCCGGCGGTAGATCCCCTGGTACTCCGCGCGCAGTTCCTCGGCGCGCCGCGCCACCTTGCGCAGGTTCTGTTCGGTGAGGTCCCACTGGTCCTGCGCGTAGAGGCGTTCGACCTCCTCGCGCTGGGCGACGGTCAGCCAGTCCAGCCGACCCACGAACCGGCGCGCACGGTCGCAGGCCCGCTCGCGTTCCGCCTGGAGCAGCAGATAGCCCTCCAGTTGGCTGACGCCCATGGCGATATCGCCGGGCCACGGGGCGCTCATGCCCCTCTCCCCCGCTCAGTCTTGGCGCGCTCCAACGCGCGGGCTTCCCTCGTCACTGCTCGCTCCTCCGTCGCTGCGCGGCTCCTCAGTCCAGCCCGCACAGCGCGCCAAGACACGCTCATATCTGGCGCTCCCGCTCGGCGACCTCCGGGTGGTGCAGATCGAACGCCGGGGATTCCGACCGGATCTGGGGCAGCGAGGTGAAGTTGTGCCGCGGTGGCGGGCAGGAGGTGGCCCACTCCAGTGAGCGGCCGTAGCCCCACGGGTCGTCGACCTCGATCTTCTCGCCGTACTTGGCGGTCTTCCAGATGTTGTAGAAGAACGGCAGGATCGACAGGCCGAGCACGAAGGAGAAGATCGTCGAGACGGTGTTCAGCGTGGTGAAGCCGTCGGCGGCGAGATAGTCCGGGATCCTGCGGATCATTCCTTCCGTCCCCAGCCAGTGCTGGACGAGGAAGGTGCCGTGGAAGCCGATGAACAGCGTCCAGAAGGTGATCTTGCCCAGGCGCTCGTCCAGCATCTTGCCGGTGAACTTCGGCCACCAGAAGTGGAATCCGGCGAACATCGCGAACACGACCGTACCGAAGATCACGTAGTGGAAGTGGGCCACCACGAAGTAGGTGTCCGAGACATGGAAGTCCATCGGCGGCGAGGCCAGGATGACACCGGTCAGACCACCGAAGACAAACGTGATCAGGAAGCCGACCGCCCACAGCATCGGCGTCTCGAAGCTCAGCGACCCCTTCCACATCGTGCCGATCCAGTTGAAGAACTTCACCCCGGTCGGCACCGCGATCAGGAAGGTCATGAAGGAGAAGAACGGCAGCAGCACACCGCCTGTGACGTACATGTGGTGCGCCCACACGGTCACCGAGAGGCCCGCGATCGAGATCGTCGCGCCGATCAGCCCGATGTAGCCGAACATCGGCTTGCGCGAGAAGACCGGAATGACCTCGGAGATGATCCCGAAGAACGGCAGCGCGATGATGTACACCTCGGGGTGGCCGAAGAACCAGAACAGGTGCTGCCACAGCAGCGCCCCTCCGTTGGCCGCGTCGAAGATGTGCGCCCCGAATTTACGGTCCGCCTCCAGGGCGA
>NZ_NCSM01000086.1 GCF_002224125.1 Streptomyces sp. NBS 14/10 | reverse complement strand
CAGCGCCGCATTGACGAGGCCACGCACGCGGGCTCGGCGCGAGCGGTGGAGAAGCAGCACGCCAAGGGCAAGCTGACCGCGCGCGAGCGGATCGGCCTGCTCCTCGACGAGGGCTCGTTCACCGAACTCGACGAGTTCGCGCGGCACCGCTCGACCAACTTCGGCATCGAGAAGAACCGCCCGTACGGCGACGGCGTGGTGACCGGCTACGGCACGGTGGACGGCCGTCCGGTCTGCGTCTACTCCCAGGACTTCACGATCTTCGGCGGCTCGCTCGGCGAGGTCTACGGCGAGAAGATCGTCAAGGTCATGGACTTCGCCCTGAAGACCGGCTGCCCGATCATCGGCATCAACGACGGCGGCGGCGCCCGGATCCAGGAGGGCGTGGTCGCCCTCGGCCTGTTCGCCGAGATCTTCCGGCGAAACGTTCACGCATCGGGCGTCATCCCGCAGATCAGCCTGATCGTCGGGCCGTGCGCGGGCGGGGCCGTCTACTCCCCCGCGATCACCGACTTCACGGTGATGGTCGACCAGACCTCGCACATGTTCATCACCGGACCGGACGTGATCAAGACAACACCACCTCAGGCGTGGCCCACTACATGGCCGGCGACGAGAAGGACGCCTTCGAGTACGTCAAGGCGCTGCTGTCCTACCTCCCGTCCAACAACCTCTCCGAGCCCCCGGCCTTCCCCGACGACGCCGACCTGGAGGTCAGCGACGAGGACCGGGAGCTGGACGAGCTGATCCCGGACTCGGCGAACCAGCCGTACGACATGCACAAGGCGATCGAGCACGTCCTGGACGACGGCGAGTTCCTGGAGACCCAGCCGCTCTTCGCGCCGAACATCATCACCGGCTTCGGGCGGGTCGAGGGCCACCCGGTGGGCATCGTCGCCAACCAGCCGCTGCAGTTCGCGGGCTGCCTGGACATCGACGCCTCGGAGAAGGCCGCCCGCTTCGTGCGCACCTGCGACGCCTTCAACGTCCCGGTGCTGACCTTCGTGGACGTGCCCGGCTTCCTGCCCGGCACCGACCAGGAGTACAACGGCATCATCCGGCGCGGCGCCAAGCTGATCTTCGCCTACGCGGAGGCGACCGTCCCGCTGATCACCGTCATCACCCGCAAGGCCTTCGGCGGCGCGTACGACGTCATGGGCTCCAAGCACCTGGGCGCGGACCTCAACCTGGCCTGGCCGACCGCGCAGATCGCGGTCATGGGCGCCCAGGGCGCGGTCAACATCCTGCACCGGCGGACCATCGCCGCCGCCGACGACCCCGAGGCGACCCGCGCCGAGCTGATCGCCGACTACGAGGACATGCTCCTCAACCCGTACACCGCCGCCGAACGCGGCTACGTCGACGCGGTGATCATGCCGTCCGACACCCGCCGCCACATCGTCAAGGGCCTGCGCTCGCTGCGCAACAAGCGCGAGAGCCT
>NZ_NCSM01000085.1 GCF_002224125.1 Streptomyces sp. NBS 14/10 | reverse complement strand
GTCTGCTTGAACAGGCGAAATGTGTGCTCGACGTCGAAGCGCCGGAGGAAGGACTGCCAGCAGCGGTCGGCATCAGCCCTGGTGGCGCCCGTGCCCGACCACCACAGCCACACCGGCCTGTTCACCCCGCCCGATGGCAGGTGCTCGACGACCAGGCGGATGACGGTTCCCTCGATGATGGGCAGCGGCCCCTCATAGTCGCTCCAGGCGGCCCGTCGGGTCAGCCGTGGGTGCAGCCGGTCCCACGCCTGCGCGGTGGCCTTTCCGTAAAGGCGGGTGTCGGTGACCGTCCAGGCCTGCTCATCACCGCAGGTGGCCGGATCGCCGAAGACGAACTCGCCGCCGTACTTGGGCGGCCGGCCGCCCTTGGGGGCGTAGACGCGCGGTGGCGTCGGCCGGCGCATCACCCGGTCCGAGCGCAGCCGACCGAGGCTCTCGACGGGCAGCCCGGCCAGCAGGTGCGCGATACGGGGGGCGTCGTATCCGGAGTCGAGTACCACCAGGATGTGCGGGTCTCCCTCGTGCCACTGCCCGGCGGCGATGAGCCGCTCGACGACCTCGCGCAGCTGGGCGGTGGTGACGGCGGCAAGGTCGGCGCCGGGCTGGAGGCGGATCGCATCCAGCACCGCGGTCCAGGAGGTGCGGCCGGTTTCCAGTGCGGCCACGACCGAGTACGGCCAGCCCGGGATCATCTGGTGCTTGGCATCGCCCCGGCCGTAGGTGTGGCAGAAGGAGCGGTCCGGGCAGGTGGCGGCGTCCGGCCGCAGCCACGGTGAGACGTCGACCGCCAGGACCAGGCGGCCGTCGGCCGCCTTCGGCAGCGGAAGCCCGGCGATCGTCCGCCGCAGCCGCTCCACGTCCAGGCGCCCCTTGTTCAATGCGCCGTACAAGGCACCGTGACCACGACGGTGTTCCGGCGCGAGCGCGAGGTCGACCAGTGTCCTGACCGGCCCCTCCGTACACAGCAGGGCATCGGCGAGCTCGAACAGCGCGTCACCGCGCCCGTTCAGGCAGTCGTAGAAGTCACCACGGAAGCGTGACAGCGTCGCGA
>NZ_NCSM01000084.1:871-1442 GCF_002224125.1 Streptomyces sp. NBS 14/10 | reverse complement strand
GGCTCTCGATCGCTCGGTGCGCGTCGGCGGTGCGGTCGAGGGGAAAGCGGATCAGCGGCAGGCCGTGTTCGTGGCCGACCGGCAGGGCGCCGTCGCGGACTGCGACGACGATGTCCTGGACGGCCGCGGCGCGTGCCTCCGGGCCGGCCGTGTAGAGCACCAGGAACTGGAAGCGTGTGTTCAGCACCATGTTCTGCAGCACGTTCAGTTCGACTGGCTTGCCACCGTCGTTGGCGTAGGTCGAGATCGTGCCGCGGGTTCGCAGCACGGCCAGGTCCAGTGCGAGGTTCGTGCCCAGGGCCACCTCGGCGACGATGTCGACGCCGTCCGGGGCGATCTTGCGGATCTCGGTGGCCGGGTCGCCCTCGCGGTAGTTGATCACGTGGTGGGCTCCGGCGGCGGTGGCCAGCCGGGCTTTCTCCGGGCTGCTGATCGTGCTGATCACGGTGGCGCCGGCCCATCGGGCGAGCTGGATCACCGCGTGCCCGACCGCTCCGGCCCCGCCCGCGGCGAGCACCACCCTCCCGTCGAGTGCCCCGGGCCGCAGTCGGCGCGGACCGTCCTCGGTGAC
>NZ_NCSM01000084.1:652-859 GCF_002224125.1 Streptomyces sp. NBS 14/10 | reverse complement strand
GGACGCCGAGTGAGGCGCCGACGTCGAAGCCGGCCTCGTCGGGCAGCGGCACGGCCTGTTCGGCGGGCACGACGGTGAACTCGGCGGCGGTGCCGGTGGGCCGCCCGGCGGCGGCCATGAACAGCCAGACCCGCTGACCGACCCGGCTCTGGTCGACGCCCTCACCGACGGCGTCGATCGTGCCGGCGCCGTCGAGGTGCGGGGTGA
>NZ_NCSM01000084.1:0-573 GCF_002224125.1 Streptomyces sp. NBS 14/10 | reverse complement strand
GCCGGCAGGTCACGGTCGACGAACTGCAGAACGTCGGGGGCGCCGTTGTCGCGGTAGATGATGGCCTTCATGATCCGTCCTTGGAGCCTGGTAGAGCGGGGTTTCCCGGCGTGGCCTGGTGGTTCGTCAGGGTGTCCGGCGTGTGGCGTGGTCGCGAGCCGGGTCGCGTTGGTTCCGGTCAGCCGATGGGGACGTGGTTGGAGCGGGACTCGATGGCATCGAGGGTGGCGAGGGTCGCGGCGTCGAGGGTGATCTCGCTGACCGCGATGTTGGCCTCCAGGTGGGCGGCGTTGGCGGTGCCGGGGATGAGCAGCACGTTCGGGGCGTGGTGCAGCAGCCAGGCGAGGCCGACCTGGGAGGGCGTGGCGCCGAGGGACTCGGCCACGGCGTGCACCGCCGGCTCGTCGGTCGCTTTGGGCAGGCCGGGGAAGGCCCCGCCGAGCGGGAAGAATGGCACCCAGGCGATGCTCTCGGCCGCGCACAACTGCAGCATGTCCTCGTCGTCGCGGGAGACGAGGCTGTAGGCGTTCTGCACGCAGACGACGCCGGCCGGCAGGGCACGGCGCAGGCCGT
>NZ_NCSM01000083.1 GCF_002224125.1 Streptomyces sp. NBS 14/10 | reverse complement strand
CCCCCAGAGGTCCTCCAGGGTCCGGTCCGCGAAAACGAGGCGGATCCGGCCCTGGCCCCCGGACCCCGACCTGCGACCCTACGCCCTCAGCGACCAGGCAGCGCACCGCGTCCCAGTCGGGGGACGGCTCGCCCTCGGCGTCCCGCGGCAAGGGCCAGGAGCCGAAACCCTGCGCGAGCTTGGCCAGGGCGAGAGCTGTGGCACAGCCGGTGGCAAGCCACGCGACCTCCGTGCGCACTGGCCCCGGAGCCCGTGAAACCGCCGTGAAACCGCCGTGAACCCGGCCGCCCGCACGCTCTACCGCATGACGACTTCCCGATCCCCCCGGGCCATCACGGCGACCGGACTGCGCAAGGCGTACGGCGAGCAGGTGGTGCTCGACGGCATCGATCTGGACATCGCCGAGGGCACGGTCTTCTCGCTGCTCGGGCCCAACGGCGCCGGCAAGACCACCATGGTCCAGATCCTGTCCACGCTGATCGGCGCCGACGGCGGTGACATCCGCGTCGCCGGGCACGATCCGGCCAAGGACCCCGACGCGGTACGGTCCGCGATCGGGGTGACCGGACAGTTCTCGGCGGTGGACCAGCTGCTCACCGGCGAGGAGAACCTGCTCCTGATGGCCGACCTGAACTACCTGGGCCGACGCGAGGGGCGGCGGCGCGCCGCCGAGTTGCTGGAACGGTTCGACCTGGTCGACGCGGCCAAGAGGACGCCCGCCACCTACTCGGGCGGGATGCAGCGGCGGCTCGACATCGCGATGACCCTGGTCGGGCAGCCGCGCATCATCTTCCTCGACGAGCCGACCACCGGCCTCGACCCGCGCAGCCGGCACACCATGTGGCAGATCGTCCGGGACCTGGTGGCGGACGGGGTCACGGTGTTCCTGACCACGCAGTACCTGGATGAGGCCGATCAGCTCGCGGACCGGATCGCGGTGCTCAACGGCGGGAAGCTGGTCGCGGAGGGGACCGCGGAAGAGCTCAAGCGGCGGATTCCCGGGGGGCATGTCCGGCTGCGGTTCGCCGTGCCCGGCGATCTCGAACGGGCCGCCCGCGCCTTCGGCGAGGTCTCGCGCGACGACGAAGCGCTCACCCTCCAGGTGCCGAGCGACGGGAGCGTACGGGAGCTGAGGTCCCTGCTCGACTGGCTGGACGCCGAGTCGATCGACGCCGAGGAGCTGTCCGTACACACCCCCGACCTCGACGACGTCTTCTTCGCCCTCACCGAAAAGCCCGGCAACCCGATCGACCGGACCACCACCACACAGAAGGTGAACGCGTGATGAGCAGCACCCTGTCCCGTCCTCTGAGCGATTCCATGACGATGCTGCGGCGCAACCTCCGGCACGCGCTGCGCTACCCCGCCATGACGATCTCCGTCGCCGCGATGCCGATCGTCATGCTGCTGCTGTTCGTGTACGTCTTCGGTGGCGCGCTGGGCACCGGGGTCGGCCCGATGGGCGGGTCGGGCGGCGGCGACACGGACTACATCGACTACGCCGCCCCCGGAATCATTCTGATGGCGGCGACCTCCGGATCGCTGGCGATGGCGGTGGCCATCTCCGTCGACATGACCGCGGGCATCATCAACCGGTTCCGCACCATGGCGATCTCGCGGTCCTCGGTGCTCATCGGACACGTGGTCGGCTGTGTCCTCCAGACGCTGGTCGCCATCGCTCTGGTCACCGGGCTCGCGCTGGCCATGGGGTTCCGGCCGAACGCCACCGCCGTCGAGTGGCTTGCCACCTTCGGCCTCCTGGTCCTGGTCACCGTCGCGCTCACCTGGCTCTCGGCCGCCATGGGGATGGCGTGCCGGAGCCCCGAGACCGCGAGCAACGCGCCCATGCCGCTGCAGTTCCTGCCGTTCCTCGGCAGCGCCATCGTCCCCACGGACTCGATGCCGACCGGGCTGCGCTGGTTCGCCGAGTACCAGCCCTACACCCCGATCATCGAGACACTGCGTGGGCTGCTGATGGGCACGGAGATCGGGAACAGCGGCGTCATCGCGGTGGCCTGGTGCGTGGGGCTCACCCTGGTCGGCTTCCTCTGGGCGCGGGCGATGTTCAAGCGGGAGCCCCGGCGCTAGCGGGCCCGGCAGTGCTCGCCGTGCCTGCCGTACCCGCCGTACTCCCGCGGCGCAGGCGTCAGGGGCTCGATCGCCGTCAGGGCCGTGGCCAGCAGTTCTTCCCGCCCCAGGGCGGCGTACGAGGACACCGCGTCCTCGTACGCCGCCCTGTCGGCCTGTTCGGCCGCGTGGCGGGCGCGGGCGGAGGCCATGGTCGGCTGGAAGCCGCGCAGGAAGCGGAACCGCTCCGCCAGGGCGATCAGCCGGGCGCCGGCCGTACGGGCCGCCGCGTCCCCGGTGCGCTCCGCGCGGTCGAGTTCCACCATGGCCAGGGCCAGCAGCAGCGCACCGCACACCGGGAGGTCCATCAGATAGGCCGGGGGCTTCTCCACGGGGTGGCTGAGCATTGTCCACAGCTTGTGGGGAAGTTCGCCGACGGTCTCCGCGATCAGGTCGAGCCGACCGTGGTGCGCGTGGGCGACCACGGCGGCGGCCTCGATCTCCAGGGTCCAGGGCTCCAGACCGGGCGGGTCGGTGCGGTAGAACGCGCGCTCGCCGCCGTCCGACGCCCCGACGGCCCGCCGCCACTCGCGGCAGCCGGTCTCGACCTCGCCGCGCGCGAGCAGCAGCTCCGCCCGCATGCCGAGGCCGAAGGCGAACGCGCCGACCGTCTCCGCCTCCACCTCCTCCTGCTGCTGTTCGGGCGTCGTCAGCGGCAGCAATCGCTCCGCCTCGTCGACGGCGCCGAGTTGCAGATTGGCGAGGATCAGGGCCGCCTTGACGCCGGTGATGTCCCCCCACGGCATGCTCCCCTCCATCAGCCGCAGCGCCGCGGCCAGATGGCGCCGGCTCTCCTCGCCCCGTTCGGCCTGCAGGGACAGTTCGCTGATCCGGGTGCGGGCCATGACCTCGACCCAGTCGGCGCCCCGGCCCCGGAACGCGTCCAGCATGCCCTCGGCCGCCCGGATCGCGCCGTCCACGTCGCCCTGCCGCTCCAGGACATAGCTCGCGAGGGAGTTGGCGACGACCGCCAGCAGCGGTTCGTCGCTGTCGCAGAGCGCGCGCAGCGGGGCGGGATCCGGCCCCAGCACCTCGGGCGCGGCGGCCATCACGGTCGCGATGGCCCGTACGAGGGTGTCGGGCGGGGCGGGCGGCAGCCGGCGCAGGGTGACCAGCGGGCGGCCGGCGCGCAGCCCGACGACGGTGAAGGTGTTCGCGGTGAACAGCGCCGCGGCGGTCCGGGTGACCTCGACGAGCTCCGGGTCGGACCCCCGCTCGGGCCGGTAGTGCGACAGCAGCCGGCTGCTCTGCTCGGCCAGTGCGGCGACGCGCGTGTAGTTGCCCTCGACCGTCCACAGGGACGCGAGTACGGCGGACGTCGCCGCGACCGCCGGGCCGTCGTCTCGCGCCAGCCCGTACCGCAGGGCGTGGACGAGGTTGTCCTGCTCGGCCCGGATCCGGTAGAGGGGCGCGAAGAAGTCGCGTTCATGGGGCGAGTCGTGGTGCGCCACGCCGAAGTCACGGGCCCACGCGAGGAAACGGCCGATCACGCGGTCCGTCTCCCCGGCCGCCTCCCGGTGGGCGGTGCTGAACTCCCGTACGGTCTCCAGCATCCGGAAACGCGCCCCCGCCGGGGTGTCGGCGACCTTGAGCAGCGACTGGTCGGCCAGGTCCGCGAGCACCCCGAGGGCGTCGTCCTCTTCCGCGAGGAGATGACAGGCGGCGTCCGCCGTGAATCCGCCCGGGAAGACGGACAGCGCCCGCAGCGCCGCCTGTCCGGCCGGATCCAGCAGGTTCCAGCTCCAGTCGACGACGGCGTGCAGCGTACGGTGGCGGCTGGGCGCGTCCCGCGCGCCGCCGCGCAGCAGGGTGAACCGGTCCTCCAGGCGGCGGGCGATCTCCGCGACCGACATGACCCGGACCCGCGCGGCCGCCAGCTCCACCGCGAGCGGCAGCCCGTCCAGGTGGCGGCACAGCTCCTCGACGGCGTCGGCGGGCAGATCGGCGCCGGGCCGTACCGCCCGCGCCCGCTGCTCGAACAGCTCGACCGTCGTCGCCCGGCTCAGCTCGGGCAGCAGATACACGGCCTCGGAGGACAGGCCGAGCGGCGCCCGGCTCGTGGTGAGCACCCGCAGGTCCTGCGTCATGGACACCAGGTGGTGCACCAGCTCGGCGGCGGCGCGGATGACGTGCTCGCAGTTGTCCAGCACCAGCAGCACGGGCCCGGAACCGAGGGCGGCCAGGATGCCGCTGAGGACGTCCGTCGGCAGGCCCAGATGGCCGACCGCGCCGGGCGGGGCCTCACCGACGCCGAGCGCCGACGCGACCTCTCTGACCACGTCCTCGTCGGAGGTGACGCCCGCGAGCCCGACGAAGTACACGGCGCGCCGCTCGGCCCGGCGGCTCACGGCGTGCGCCAGCCGCGTCTTGCCCAGCCCGCCGGGGCCGACGACCGAGGCGACCCGGGAGGCGTGCAGCAGCTCCGCCACCGCGGCGATGTCCTCGTCGCGGCCGAGCAAAGCATTGGGCTCGTACGGGACGCCGTGCCGCACCACCGGCGCCTCGCCCCGCAGCAGTTCCTCATGGACGGCCTGGAGCGCCGGGCCGGGGTCGGTGCCGAGCTCGTCGCGCAGCGCGCGGCGGTATGTGTCGTACCTGGCCAGCGCCGCGGACGGGCCGAGCGTGGCCGCCTCGCAGCGCAACAGCTCCAGCAGCACCTCCTCGTCCCGCGGCCGCTCGCGGGCCAGGCCGTCCAGCGGCTCGGCCGCCTCGGCCCGGCGGCCGAGCCGGGACAGGGCCAGCGCGCGGGCGCGCGCCAGCGTCCGGTACGTCGCGGCGCGCTCCGCGCGCAGGGCGGCCACCGGGTCCTCGGCCGCGCCGCCCCGCGCCGCGCCGTCCGCCTCGCCGCCCGGGTCGCCCTCCCACAGCGCGAGGCCGGCCTCGGCGTGCGCGAGCGCGGCGGCGTGGTCGCCGGCGCGCGCGTGCCGCGCGCTCGCGGCCGCGCTGAGCAGGACGGCGGAGCTGTCGACCTGGTCCTCGGGCAGGGCGAGGCGGTAGCCGGTGGGGGTGCTGGCGATCACATCGGCGCCCAGCTGGGAGCGGGCGCGGGAGACCAGGATCTGGAGCGCCTTGGTCGGGTTCTCCGGCCGGTCCTCCGGTCGGTCCTCCGGCCAGAGCCCGTTCACCAGCCTGGCGGTGCCGCAGCCGGTGCGCGGCTCACCCGCGAGAAGCGCGAGCAGGCCGCGCAGCCGGGGCCCGGTTATCTCGCGGCCGCGGCACGAGACCCGCGACAGCAGGGTCAGCTCGGTGGTCACCGGGTCAGATTAGCCAGTCGGCGGATGGGCCGGTCAGCGAGTCGTCGCCGCCGTACGGTCGTCGTCGCCGTACGGTCGTCGCTGTCATACGGTCGTCACCGCCGTACGGTCGTCGCCGCCGTACGGTCAGGGCTCGACCGGCTCCAGCCCCTTCGTCTCGGCGGTCGCCGCGCGCAGGGCGGGCGCCGCCCGTTCGAAGTAGCGGCGCAGCACCCGCAGTTCGTCGTCACCGAACCCGTCGAAGACCTCGGCCATACGGCGGCGGGCCGGTCCGAACGCCTTCTCGTCCGCCTCCTCCGGCACGGGCACGGCGGCCACCACGACCCGCCGCCGGTCCACCGGGTCCGGCCCGCGGCGCACCCAGCCCGCCCGCTCCAGCCGGTCGACGAGGCGGGTGGTGGCGCTCTGCGACAGTCCGATCCGCTCGGCCAGCACGCCGGTGGTGAGCGGGCCCGCGAGTTCGAGGGCGTTCCGGGCGTACAGGTCGGTGGGGTTCTGCCCCAGGGCGTCGGCGGCCGCCTGTCCGTGCAGTACGACGGCGGTGAGATAGCTCCGGTAGACGCCCGCCAACTCCCCGAGCAGCGGCCCGCGTTCCTGGCTGCGTTCCTGGTCGGCCATGGTGTCGCGCCTCTCTTCCGTCATGTCGTGTCACGCCCTCTTGCCAACTTCATGCACGCCTGCATATATTGCATGCACGCAAGCAAGTTTACCAGCACGGGAGAGGAACACCCATGACCACCGCCACCACCGAAGACACCGCGACCACCGACACCGCCGCCGTCCGCGCCCTCTTCGAGGCCAACAGCCGGGCCTGGGGCGACACCGAGGCGTTCGCCGATACCTTCACCGAGGACGCCGACTACGTGACCTTCTTCGGCGGTCGCATGACCGGCCGCGCCGGCATCGCCGACGGACACCGTGGCCTCTTCGAGGGCGTGCTGAAGGGCTCCCGGCTCTACGCCGAGATCGACTCCCTGTCCTTCCCCGCCCCCGACACCGCCCTGATCCACTCGCGCGGCGCCGTCCTCAAGGGCAAGCGCACCACGCCCTCCGCGCGGGCCATGTCGGTACAGACGTACGTCATGACGCGCGGCACCGACGGCCGCTGGCTGATCCGCGCCTTCCACAACACCCGCCACCGCCCGCGCGTCGAAGCGTTCACCAACTGGCTCGCCGACCAGTTCGGCCCCGGCGGGAAATGAGACCGTCCTACGGGGCCGGAGCGCTCAGAACCCGCGCCCGCCGACCGCCGTACGCCCCACCACCGCGCCCAGCTTGCGCAGCCGCCGCCAGTCCATGGGCGGCTTCACCGCCGGGACGCCGGGCCGGGCCCGGGGGACCCGTACCCGCAGCGCGCCAGGCGCGATACGGCAGCGCACCGGGACCGACACCATCAGCGCCTCGCCGTCCACGCCGACCTCGATCTCCTCGCGGTCGGCGTCCACCAGCACCTCCTGGGCGGTCCGCACCGTCAGGCCCGCGGCCTTCCGGCCGCGCAGCAGCCCGGCGGCCTGGGCGGCGTTGTCGACCTTGATGCCGAGGACGCCGAGCCTGCCGGAGTTCAGCAGCTCGCGGCGGCCGAGCCCGGCCGTGTCGCCGGTGCGGTACGGGTTGTTGCTGACCAGCAGGGCCTGGGGAGCGGGGATCTTGACCCCGTCGGCCTGCGCGATCATGCGGGGGCCGCGCTGGCGGGTCAGCAGGTCGGGCAGCAGCTCCAGGGTGGTGCGCACCTTGTCGTCGCGGTAGGCGGGGCTCTGGACGACCGCCGCGTACGCGCCGAAGGACGCGTTGTTGACGAAGGGATGCTCGTTCGCGTAGCCGAGGTCGACGCGGAGTTCCACGCCGTCGGTGAGCGCGTCCAGGCAGGTCGACGGGTCCTCGCGGTCCAGGCCGAGGTCCAGCGCGAAGTGGTTGCGGGTGCCCGCGGAGATCACCAGGAAGGGGAGTCCGCGCTCCACCGCGACGGCCGCGACCAGCGCCTGCGTACCGTCGCCGCCCGCCACGCCCAGCAGATCGGCGCCCGCGTCCGCCGCATCCCGGGCCAGGGCGGCCACGTCCTGCGGATGGTCCGGGTCGAGCAACACCACGCGCGCGCCCAGCCGTTCGGCCTTCTCCTTCAGCCCGAACCGCCCCACCTTTCCGCCGCCGGAGCGCGGGTTCATGATCAGGAAGGGGTTCCGCGGCGCGGGGGTCTCGTACTCCGGCACCGGTACGGCGCCATGACCGGTGCTGCGGATCGCGGCCCGCCCCGCCCAGACCGCCACCCCCCACAGCCCCAGGGCGACCATGACCACCCACAGCAGGTTCCGCGCGTCGTAGAACCCGATCACGGTCAGCGGCGCCGCCACCGCCAGGACGGCCGCCGCGATCCGGATCACGCCACGACGGGTCAGCACCCACCACACGGAGGCCGCGGTCACCGCCATGCCGCCGAGGCCGACCACCAACAGGATCAGGCTGGCGGTCCCGGCGAAGATCATCGGCAGCAGTGCGCCCAGCGCGGCGGCGGCCAGGGACAGCCGTGCCGACCAGCGCTGCGCGGCATGGGCCCCCTGGTCGGTCCCCCAGCTACCGCTGGGAGGTGCCCCCTCCACCCCCATCGGCCCACCCCGGCCCGGCGTAGTACCACTCAACGGCGTTCTCGATCCTCTTGACGCTCTCGGCACCTTCGGCACGTTCGACAGCGCGTCATGGTAGGCCCTGCGGCGGGCCGTTCGGCCCTGGTTCGCTCCCGGCATGTCCGCGCCACCCTGGAGGACGGGCGGTCGGCCGCGTACGGTTCACTGCCGCGCGCGACGACAAGCGGTCCGCGGCCGGTCCATCACCTGGTCCGATGACCGCCAGACAGCCGCAGGACCGGCGGTCAACAATGGCCGCGTGCTCGATTTCGACATCTGCTACCGGGCCATGGCCAGCCGCGACGCGCGGTTCGACGGCCTCTTCTTTGTGGCGGTGACCTCGACCGGCGTCTACTGCCGCCCGGTGTGCGGCTCGCGCACCCCCAAGCGGGAGAACGTCCGGTTCTTCCGGGTAGGCGCGGCGGCAGAGGCGGCGGGGTTCCGGGCGTGCCGGCGGTGCCGCCCGGAGGCCGGACCCTCGTCGCCGGAGTGGAACGTCCGCGGCGACCTGGTGGCCCGCGCGCTGCGGCTCATCGCGAGCGGCGCCGTCGACGAGGCGGGCGTGGCCGGGGTGGCCCGGCAGCTCGCGGTCAGCGAGCGCCATCTGCACCGGCAGCTGGTCGCGGAGGTGGGCGTGGGGCCGCTCGCCCTGGCGCTGAACCGCCGCGCCCAGACCGCGCGGCTGCTCATCGAGGCCGGCGTCCTGCCCCTGGCGGATGTGGCGCTGGCCGCCGGATACTCCAGCATCCGGCAGTTCAACGACGGCATCCGCACCGCGTTCGGCCGCTCGCCGAGCGAACTGCGCAAAGGCGGCGGAGCCCGGACGCCGCACGACGGCCGCCCGGACCGGTGGTCCGAGCCGCTGGCGCTGCGGCTGCGGTACCGGCCCCCGCTGAACGGCGCGGCGCTCCTGACCTGGCTGCGCGAGCGCGCCGTCCCAGGTGTGGAGAAGGTGTCGGAGACCGACGGCGGCTGCTACCGCCGTACGCTGCGCCTGCCCCGGGGCGCCGGGATCGCCGAACTGGATCTGGGCGCCGCCGTGCTCGGCGGCCACGACCTCGGGCACCAGGTGCGGCTGCGGCTGTCCCTGGACGACCTCCGCGACATCACGGCCGCCGTACGGCGCTGCCGCGACCTGCTCGACCTGGACGCCGACCCCGCCGCCGTCGCTGACGCCCTGGGTCCGGACCCGCTGCTCGGTCCCCTGGTCCGGGCCGCGCCCGGCCTGCGGGTGCCGGGCTGCGCGGAGGGGTTCGAGCTCGCCGTACGTGTCGTCGTCGAGCAGTACGCCCCGCTGGACGAGGCCCGTCGGCTGTGCGGACGGCTGGCTGCCGGCTACGGCGAGCCGGTCGGTCCGGCGACGGTCGGTGCGGCGGCCGAGGCCGGCCCGGCGGCGGGACCCACCCGGCTGTTCCCCTCCGCCGCCGCGCTCGCTGCCGCCGACCTCACCGCGCTCGGCCTCGGCGACCAACCGGCCGCCGCCGTACGGGCCCTGGCCCGCGCCATGGACGGCGGGACGCTGCGGCTGGGCCGGGACGCGGACCGGGAGGAGGCCACGGCCCGGCTGCTCGCCCTGCCCGGGATCGCCCCCTGGGCCGTCCAGCGCATCGCGGCGCATGCGCTGGGAGACCCCGACGCCTTCTCCCCCGAGGACCCGGGGCTCCGCCGAGTGGCCGGCCGAACGGCCCCCGCGGGGCTGGCCCGGCGCGCCCGTGGCTGGCGGCCGTGGCGCTCGTACGCCGCCATGCACCTGTGGTCCGCGCCGCCAGACCACACCGCCTGACCACGCCGCCCCACCACCTCACCACCTGGCCGCCCTGCCGACTCGCCGCCCGACGCGCGCGACGCCCGGGTGCGGGCTCCCCATGCCTCACACCAACCAGCAGAACGGGACACGACCATGTACGCCGCGACGGTGCCGACCCCGCTCGGCCCCTTCACCCTGGTGACCGCCCCGGAGGGCATCCTCGCCGCGGGGTTCACCGAGGACCCCGCCGTCCTCCTCGCCGAGCTCCCCCAGCCGCTGCGGAAGCACCGACCGGCCCCGGGCGGCGCGGCGGTGGAGCCGTACACCTCCGCCGTGACGGCCTATTTCGACGGCGAGTTGACGGCGCTCGACGCGCTCCCCGTCGTCTGTTCCGGCAGTGACTTCCGGCTCGCGGCCTGGCGGGAAATGCGCCGGGTGAGGCCCGGAGCCACCATCAGCTACCAGGAGCTGGCGGCCCGCGCGGGAAGCCCCGCCGCCGCGCGGGCAGCGGGAGCCGCCTGCGCGTACAACCTGGTGCCCCTGGTCGTGCCCTGCCACCGCGTACGCCGGTCGGACGGCACCCTGGGCAACTACTACTACGGCCTGGACGCCAAGCGATGGCTACTCGCCCACGAGAGCGGAAGCGGTGTCCGGTGAGGGCGTACGCGCAGGTCCTGGTGCGGCCGGGCGGGTTCGGCCGGCTGTGGCTGGGCACCACCGTGTCGCTGCTGGGCGACGGAATGACGTTCCTGGCCCTGGCGTGGCTGGTGCTGGACGAGGGCGGCGCCGGCCGGCTCGGGCTGCTGGGCGTCTGCTTCACCGCGCCCGTCGTGGTCGGCGGGCCCGCGACAGGGCTGCTGCTGGACCGGTACGACAAGCGGACGCTGCTGATCGCCGACAGCGTGTTCCGGGCGGTGTGCGTGGCGTCGGTGCCGCTCACGGCCGCCTTCGGTGGCATGCCGGCCGCCCTGCCGTTCGTCGTGGCGGTGGTCTACGGGCTGCTCAAGATGGTTCCGTTGGCGGGTTTCCCCGCGGCGATACCGCAACTCGTCGACGACGAGAACCTGGACACCGCGAACGCACTGGAGTCGCTGGCCTTCAGCGTCTCGACCGTCGTCGGCCCGGCCCTGGCCGGTGTCCTGATCGGCGCGATCGGCGCGGCCGACGTACTGCTCGTCGACGCCGCCTCGTACCTCGTCCTCGCGGCCCTGGCCGCGACCGTACGGCAGCCACTGTCCCCGCCCGCGCGCACCGGGAACCCGGCGCGGGCGAAGCCGTCCCTGAGGAGCGTGGCCGGTGACCGGGTCATCGTGGCCACGACGGCGGCCTTCATGCTCTTCAACATCGCCGAGGGGATGCTGCTGCTGGTGGTCGGCCCATGGCTGGCCAGGCACCAGCTAGGCGGCGGGGCCTCGACCCTCGGCGCGCTGACCGCCGCGCTGGCGGCCGGGGAAGTGGTGGGCGCGGCGCTCGCCGGGCGCGGGCGGCCGGGACGGGCTTCGCCGCGGCTGATCGGGCTGTGCCAGGCTGCCGCCGGACCGGCCTTCCTGGCCGTACTGGGGGCGCCCAGCGCCCTGGTGGTCGGCGCCGGGTACTTCGCGGTGGGCGCGCTGAGCGCGCCCATGACCGTATGGGCCCAGTCGATGCGGATGCGCCGTATCCCGCCCGCGCTGCACGGCCGGGCCTTCACCGCGCTGCGTACGATCATGCAGGCCACGCCGCCGCTCGGCTCCGTGCTCGCCGCCCCGCTCTTGGCGCGCGGCGAGCTGACCGCGGCCGCGGTGATCATGGCGGGGGTGGCCGGTCTGCCCGGGCTGTGGCTGATGCTGGCCGTAGTAGACACTCAAGAAGCCTGAGCCACCAGGCCATTCACCCGGCGGGCCCAACCGTACGGGCGACGAGATCGCGCCAGCCCGCCTCCAGCCGCTCCAGCGCCATCCCGCGCTGCCGGATCAGATGGTGGATGAGCGCGGGCTCCAGGTAGCCCATCAGCGTCTCCGCCAGCAGTTCCACATCACCCTCGGCCCGCGCCTCGCGCAGCAGCATGGTGATGTGGGTGAGCCGGACCTGGCGCGGGGCCACGGCCAGGCGGCGGCCGGCGGGCGGATCCCCGGCCAGGTAGAGGTCGAGATACGCGAACATGTGCCGGAGGGTGGTCACCCCGAACGCCGCCAGCCGCTCCGCGGCCGGGGCGCCGGGTCCCAGCGGGGGCGGGCCGGTGAGAAACGCCTGCTGGTAGGCCTGCTCGGAGTGGTCGAGCAGGGCCTGGAGCAGCCCGGTGCGGTCGCCGAAGCGCCGGAAGACCGTCCCCTTGCCGACCGACGCGGCGCAGGCGACCGCCTCCATGGTCAGCTTCTCCACCCCCTGCTCGGCCACCAGTCGCACAGCCGCCTCCAGCAGCCGGGCCCGGTTGCGTACGGCGTCGGCCCGCATCGGGGGCGCCTGTCCGGCCATGGGCAGCAGCGGCCGTCCGGCCACGTCAGCGGATACGGATGCGGATGCGGATGACGTGGCGGGAGGGGGAGGGGGCTGGGACGGCGCTGACGGGTTCATGATGGGCCATCGTAGCGGACCGCGGTCCGCTTAAGCTAAAGTGGACCGCGGTCCGATTATCTGGTACAACCTTCAACTAGTGAGGTCCGCACCGCGGGCGCCTATCGATCTTGGAGAACTCATGTCTGTTCGCATCCTCGCCCTGGTCGGCAGCCTCCGTGCCGGCTCGACCAACCGCCAGCTCGCCGACACCGCCGTGAAGCTCGCCCCCGAGGGCGTCGAGATCACGATCTACGAGGGCCTGGCCGAGATCCCCTTCTACAACGAGGACATCGACGTCGAGGGGTCCGTACCCGCCGCGGCCGCCAAGCTGCGCGCCGAAGCCGGCGAGGCCGACGCCCTCCTGTTCTTCTCGCCCGAGTACAACGGCACCATGCCGGGCGTCCTGAAGAACGCGATCGACTGGCTGTCCCGCCCGTACGGCGCCGGCGCGATCTCCGGCAAGCCGGTTGCCGTCGTCGGCACCGCCTTCGGCCAGTACGGCGGTCTGTGGGCGCACGACGACGCCCGTAAGTCCGTGGGCATCGCCGGCGGCACCGTTGTCGAGGACATCAAGCTCTCCATCCCCGGCTCCCTGACCCGCTTCGCCGAGCAGCACCCGTCGGACGACGCCGAGGTCACCGAGCAGCTGACCCACGTGCTCGCCCGCCTGACGAAGGAAGCCGGCGCCGCGAAGGCCTGAGCCCCGACTCGCCTCAGCGGGCCCCGTCGACCGAACACGGTCGGCGGGGCCCGCTCGCCTTACGGGGCGGTTACGCTGCCGCCGAGACAACGATGCCGCCGCATCCAACCAGCGGGAGGGCCCGTGGAATTCATCCACCACACCGACGGCGAGGCCCTGAGCTGCGCCTCCTTCGAGCCCGCTCCATCCGCCTCGTCTGCCAGCGCCGGCGTGGTGATCATGCACGGGGCCGGAATCGGCAGCAAGGAGCGGAGCATCCCGCTCGCCCGCGACTTCGCCGCGGCGGGCCACCCCTCCCTCGCGTTCGACTTCTCCGGACACGGGGACAGCTCCGGAAAGCTGGCGGAGCTGAGCCTGGAGCGGAGGTTCCGTCAGGCGGTCGGCGTCATCGAGGCGTTCGCCCCCGGCGGCGGCCCGCTGGCGCTGGTCGGCTTCAGCATGAGCGGCCAGACCGTCGCCGATCTGGCCTCGCACCTCGGCGGCCGGGTCGAGGCGATCTGCCTGTGCGCACCGGCGGCGTACGGACCCGAGGCGTGGCCGGTGCCGTTCGGGGACGGCTTCACCGAGCTGATCCGCCGGCCCGGGAGCTGGCGCCCCCGTACGGTCTTCGACGCGCTCGGCGCCTTCACCGGCCGCTCCGTCCTGGTCGTACCCGAGCGCGACGAGGTCATCCCGCCCGAGGTCACGGCCGGGATCGAGCAGGCGCTCCGGACGAAATCCCGGTTCTCCAAGGTGGTCCTGGACGGCGCCGACCACCAGCTCGGCCGCTGGCTCTCGAACCACCCGGAACACCGCGCCCGCCTCGTGGATCTGTGCACCCGGCCGCACGACCCGGACCACACCGACCTGGCGCGTACCTGAACGTCAACAACCTCAACAACCTCGATACGACCCCAGTCAGTGGCGTTGACGCCACGGGCGTAGTGTCCCAGCCTCGACATCAGCAGGACGAGGGGGGCGTGGCCATCCATGGCGACGGACGATGCCGTACGCGGCTGCACGGGTGTGCTGGTCATCGGCACGCGTGGCCCCGCGGGCCCCGGAGAGGTCCTGGTACGGATCAGAGGCGGCTCGGAAACCTTTCTCGCCTGGTCCGACAAGCCCTTGCCCGAGGGGGCGTCCGTGCTCGTGATCGACTGCCGCGGCACCCGCCAGGTCGATGTCGTCGAGTGGGCTGATCCGTTGAACGCGTTGGCCGGCGAGGCCGGCAACGCCGGCTGAGGAGACGAAAATGTTCGGTTACCGCGTTCCCGCCCCCGACGAGGCGATGCTCATATCCGGTGGCAGGCGAGGCCAGGGGGGTGCGCCGTTCCGTGTGGTGACCGGGCACGGCAAGTTCGTACTCCCGGTCTTCCGCAAGACCCGGTTCCTCACGCTGGCGATGTGCGAGGCGGAGGTCGCCGAGAGGTGTGTCACCAAGCAGGGCATCGTTCTGACGGTCCGCGCCGTGATCGCCTTCAAGGTCGGCAATGACACCGAGAGCATCGTCAACGCGGGCCAGCGATTCCTCTCCGACCAGGACCAGATGTCCGTACTGACCGGCCGGATCTTCGCCGGGCATCTGCGCGCCATCATCGGCTCGATGACCGTCGAGGAGATCATCACCGAGCGGCAGAAGCTCGCCACCGAGGTCCTGGACACCTCCAAGACCGAGATGGCGAAGATCGGTCTGACCGTGGACTCGCTGCAGATCCAGTCCATCGACGACGGCGACACCGGCTACATCGCGGCGATGTCGGCCCCGCACAAGGCCGCCATCCAGCGCCAGGCCCAGATCGCCCAGGCCCAGGCCGCCCAGGCCGCGGCCGAGGCGGAGCAGGCCGCCGCCCGGAAGCAGGCCGAATACGCCCGGCAGACCGCCGTGGTCCAGGCCGAGTACTCGGCGGAGGTGGACCGCGTCCAGGCCCAGTCCTCGCAGGCCGGACCGCTGGCGGAGGCCCACGCACAGCAAGAGGTGCTCGCCGCCCGGACCGAACTGGCCCAGCGCGCCGCCGACCTGCGCCAGCAGCAGCTCGTAGCCGAGATCGTCAAGCCCGCCGAAGCCGAGGCCGAGCGGATCCGGGTGCTGGCGCTGGCCGAGGCGGAGCGGATGCGCATCCAGGCCGAAGCCGCGGCCTCGCACGGCCGGGTCGCACTGGACCGCATGCTCATCGACCAACTGCCGCAGATCGTCAAGGAGGCCGCCTCCGGCCTCTCCGGAGCCAATGTCAACGTCCTCAACGGCGCCGACGGACTGGGCGAGATCGCGGCGGGCCTGGTCGGACAGGGCCTGACGATCCTGGACTCGGTACGGCGCAACCTGGGTTCGCCCGACGGCGATGCGGAGAAGAGTGGCGGGACCGGGGGCGGCAAGATCGAGATCCGCTGAGGGCCGACGGCCGGACGATCGGACGGTCGGACGACTACGTGTCGTCCGACCGCCCCACGTCAGCACATCCGGCCAGCGAGTCCGGCGGCCCTACGTCAGCACATCCGCGTAGTCCCGCCGGTCCGGGAACGTCACCCGGTTGAGATTGCACCGGTGCGGCGCGGCCCCCGCACATCGCGCATGCTCCCTCAGCGCGACGCTGACCAGGCACAACAGCACATCCGCGTCCCGCTCGTTGTCCAGGTGCACGGTCACCCACTGCGAGTCCGGCACCAGCCGGATCGCCGTCGACCGCCCCAGGTGGACGGCCAGATGCCGGATGGCCGGTTCGGTAAGGTGCAGGTCAGCGTCGCGGTCGGAGTGGAAGTGCACAATCTCGCACTCCGCCGTCCGCACCGCCCGGCCCATGCCACAACAGGCCGGGCCCACGTCGAGGTCCGGCCAGTCCCGCAATCGCTCCATGGCTCGATGCGCCACGCTCACGGATACATCCTCCCCCGGTTTCCCGGGGGCTCACCCTCGCGTTGCCTGACCGTAACCATCCGATCTGACAAGCCGATTGGGCTCGTACGGCCGAGGGCGCCGACGGCTCGGGCGAGCTGCCCGGCAAGGAAAAGCGGTCCGCGAGATTCCTGATCCACGCCGAGCTGGGCAGCCCGGCGTATGTCGTGGCACTCCCCTGTGGAGGACGAGGGTTGTGGCGCCGCGACCCCCTTGCTACTCTGCGGTAGCAAGGAGCGTTGGAAAAACAAACTTACGGACCCGCTGAAAGAGGAGGCGATCGCCATGCGCGACGCCGTCATCGTCGAAGCCGTCCGCACCCCCATCGGCAAGGGCAAGCCCGGCGGCGCGCTCGCCGGGGTGCATCCGGTGGAGCTGCTGGCGCATACGCTGGGCGCCCTCGTCGAGCGGAGCGGGGTGGACCCGGCCCTGGTCGACGACGTCATCGGCGGCTGCGTCGACCAGGTGGGCGAGCAGGCCATGAACCTCACCCGGTACGCATGGCTCTCCGCCGGTTTCCCCGATACGGTCCCGGCGACCACCGTGGACCGGCAGTGCGGGTCCTCGCAGCAGGCCGTGCACTTCGCCGCGCAGGGGGTGATCTCCGGGGCGTATGACCTGGTGGTGGCCTGTGGGGTGGAGTCCATGAGCCGGGTGCCCATGTGGTCGAACGTGCCCGCGGGCGTCGATCCGTTCGGGCCCGGGATCGCGGCCCGCTACCCCGAGGGCCTGGTGCCCCAGGGGATCAGCGCCGAGCTGATCGCCGCCAAGTGGTCCCTGACGCGCGACCAGATGGACGAGTTCGCCACCGCGTCCCACCAGAAGGCGGCCCGCGCGACCGCCGAAGGCCGGCTCGCCGCCGAGCTCGCCCCTGTACGGGTGGGCGGGCGCACGGTGGACACGGACGAGTCCATCCGGCCCGCCACCACGCCCGAGGTCCTGGCCGGACTACGGCCGGCCTTCGCCGACCCCGGGTTCGCCGAGCGGTTTCCGCAGATCCAGTGGTCGGTGACGGCGGGCAACAGCAGCCCGGTCAACGACGGCGCCGCCGCGCTCCTCATCACCACCAGCGAAACCGCGGCCCGCCTCGGTCTCCGCCCCAGGGCCCGGCTCCACAGCTTCGCCGTCACCGGCTCGGATCCCCTGCTGATGCTCACCGGCGTCATCCCCGCCACCGAGAAGGTGCTGCGCCGCGCCGGGCTCGACCTCACGGACATCGACCTGTTCGAGGTCAACGAGGCATTCGCCAGCGTGGTCCTGGCCTGGCAGCAGGAAACGGGCGCGGATCCGGAGAAGGTCAACGTCAACGGCGGCGCCATCGCCCTCGGCCACCCCCTCGGCGCCAGCGGCGCCCGGCTGATGACCACCCTGGTCGGAGCCATGCGCGAGCGCGGCGCGCGGTATGCGCTGCAGACCATGTGCGAGGCGGGCGGGCTCGCGAACGCGACGGTGCTGGAAGCCATCGGGTAAGCCGTCCGGGAGAGGGCTCGCCCCCGTGCTCACGCGGTGTGCGAACTCATCCTGGAACGATCAGTTGAAGTCGCACACGAGACCGTTCGCATACGAGACCGTCAGGAGAAGTCCAGCACCAACCGGCCACGCAGGCCGCCGGCCTCCAGGAGGCGGTGGGCCTTGGCCGCCTCCTCGGCGGGAAGCACGTCGGCGACATGCAGCGTCAGAGTGCCGTCCTCGGCCTGGCGGCGCAGCGTGTCCAGCCGCTCGGTGTCGGTGATAGCGGACGCCACCATCACCGGGCACACGCGGATGCCGCGCTCGGCCGGGCCGGACCAGCCCCGCAGCTCGGCCAAGGCCCCGCCGTCGGCGATGGCGGGCACAATCTCCGTGGTCTGTATCGAGCCATCCACGAGGCCGGGAACACCGTCCGGTGCCAGCGCGCGAATGCGAGCGGCGACATCGGTGCCGCGCTCGACAACGTGGTCGGCGCCGAACCCGCGCACCCGGTCGGTGTCGTACGGGGCGGCGTCCGCGATGACGGTCAGCCCGTCGGCCTTGGCCAGCTCCACCGCGTACCCGCCGACGGCACCGGCCGCACCGGTCACGGCGACGGTTCCGCCAGGCGGTACGGCCAGCACGTCCAGGGCGAGGCGTGCGGTCATGGCGTTCATGAGCAGAGTGGACGCGGCGGGGAAGTCCACCCCCTCGGGCGCCGGCACCACCGAGGCGGCGGGCACCACGATCTGCTCGGCGTAGGCTCCGCCGTGCGCGCTGGTGAACAGCACCATCGCGACCACCGGTTGGCCCACGGCGAGGCGGTCATCAGCCCCGGGGCCGAGCTGGTCGATGACGCCGGCGGCGTCCATGCCGGGCACGAACGGGGGCCGACGGTCGGACATGCGCACGGCATGGCCACCGGTCCGCAACATGACATCGGTCGGATTCACAGCCGCCGCGTGCACACGGATGCGGACCTCACCGGGGCCCGCCTGCGGTTCGGGCAACTCCAGGACACGCAGCGCTTCCGGACCGCCGAAGTCGTAAACACCAATAGCCTTCATACCCCGGTGCAACCTGGCTCCCCCGCCACCGCATTCCGCAGGAGCAAGGCCAATCCGCCTAGCTACTCCGGGTATCCGGGGCAGGCTTTCGTCATGCCTGGCGGGACGCCCCGTCCGGCCATACGACGTCCACGGGCAGCCCCGCCTCACGCGCCTCGTACACCACGTCCGCCGTGCCCCCGCCCTTGCCGGTCGGCGGCTGCCCGTTCCACACGGCCACCAGACGGTCCGCCCGCTCCAGCAGTACGGCGTTCGCCGCTTCGTACGCCTCGCGGTTCGCCGTGGCATGCGGCATCACCAGCACCTCATTCGCCGCGTCCATGAGCCGGTCGAAGGTCGCGGCGTGGTCCGGCTTCACCTTGGCCTCCCGGTAATCCCGCGACGGAACCACCACGACCAGCCGCCCGCCCACGGCCAGGACGGCATCCGCGAACAGGCTGTCGCTGCCCCGCGCGATGCACGACATGCCGACGAGGTTGGAGGGTTCGTACGCGGCGAGGAGCTTGTCCAGTTCCCCGCGCACCAGCGGCACCGAGTCCTCGGTGAGGTCCATGTGTCCGGTCACGGCGATCGTCGTCATCGCATCCACCTCGTCATGCGGTCAGCAAGCTCCGGATGCTACCGCGAACATCGGCTACGGCCCGGGGCACGCCGTTCCCCACCGTGTACGGGTACAGCTGGGCCAACTGCGCGCGCACACGCCCCGAGCGGAGACGGGACGCAACATCGACAGCGCGCCGCGAGTAGTCAGCCGCACTTTGCAGATCGCCGAGCAGGAACGCGGTTTCAGCGAGACCGATCCAGTCCAGGGCGTGGCTGCGTCCAGCCTCCGGGCCACGCTGGTCCAACGCTGCCCGAATGTGATCGGCAGCCTTGACCGCGTAGGCACGAGGTTGTGAGCGGGCCATCTCCAGGAGCCTGCCGCCGGTGACTCCGGCAAGCTCGGCGTCGTCGAAGTAGCCGATCCAGTGCGGCTCGGTCTCCCGTCGGTCAGCGGCGCTGAGCGCCTCGGCAGCCTGCTCGGTCGCACGCCGGAAGCCGGAAGGCCGGTCCATGCTGGCCAGGGCCCACGCCTCGCGGGTGTGCAGCATTGCTCGCAGCCTGGGCCCGGCTGTGTGCCTGACGCCGTCCTGAGCGAGGCGCACCAGTTCGAGAGCGTCATGTGGACGGTCCTGGTAGAGCATCTGGCGCGCCATGCCCGCAAGGACGTTGGCACCGAATGGAAGGTCACCAGCTGTGTGAGCCGCACGAAGCGCCAACTTGTAGTACTCCTGGGCGCGGCGCTGCTGGCCGATATCCCAAGCCATGGAGGCCGCTGTTCCAGCCAGCTCGGCCATGACGGTGTACAGGCGCCCCTCAATGTCCGGGGCCTGGTGCTCATCGAGGGCTGCCGCCACGTCGGCGAGTTGTCCCGCGACAGCCCTTCTGTAGAGGCCGCCTCCACCGCTGCGGCCCCACTGGCGGAAGGCCCGTGCGGTGGTCTCCAGCTCTTCCACCTCGTGTGCGCCCAGGCGCCCTGGGCGACGTGACCGGTCATCGGTAGCAACGGGTGTGCGCCACCCGTCGAGGGCATCAAGCAGTGGCGCCCCGGTGACAATACCTGCGAAGGCGCGCGTCACGGATCGGCGGTCCATCAGATCGCTCCCGGTGAGTTCGGCGGCCATGCCGGTGGTGACGGCCGGTCTCCACGGTACGGCGTCGTCGTCCGAGCGCCCGGTGTCGGAAAGCGGCGCTGCATCTGGTGGTTGTGTGTCGCTCGCGCTCTCCCATAAGCGAGGCGCGAGGCCAACCAGGTGCCCTGGGATGCGTAGCCCGTCAGAGATCCGGCGGATGACCTCCATGGAGGTCACGCGGCTGGTTCCGTTCATGATCGTGGAGACTTTGCCAGGGGTGAGTTGGCAGGCTGCGGCGATCCGGTTCTGTGATAAGCCGCCCCACTTTTTGATCAGGGAGAACGCTGCGGCGAAGTCGTGCTCATCCAGGGCTCGACGCAGGTCGTCCCTGTCGAGAACGCCTGAGGCGAGTGGGCCGGGGGTGGTGGCATCCATGGGCCTGGCTTCCGGGTTGATGGTCGGCGAGTAAACCGCTGTGCCAAACCAAGAACGAGCGTATTACCGCCTCGGTAACCCTTGCCGGTCATCCCGTAATCGCTGTCAGGCAGCCAATCTCGATGTGTGCCAGCCCCTTCGCCGATGATGCCGGGGAATTCCGTGGAGACAACGAACAACCACCGCGTCCTGCAATGGACGCCGCCCAGCGGGCAGAACGCGCAGCTGCAGCCCGCTGGCACGTCATGGGACGTCGTGCGCGTCCCTCTCTCGATCGGCATCGGCGAACGCGCCCTCGACTTACTGGGGGCGACGACGGGCGCGGCCATCGAGAATCCGATCGACCGGGTGCTGTACTGGCTGATCAAGCCGGGCGCCGCCGTCGCATGGGACATGAGCCTGCTGCCCGCCGTCCAGGTGTGGGGAGCGACCGCCTACATCGAGGTGCCACCGGTGGCTCGCACGACCGGGCCTGGCGTCCGCTGGCGCGTACCGCTCCGGTACGGCCGACACCTCACCGACCCGACGGTTCTCCTCGCCGCGCTGAAGATCGCCACCAGCGCGGCGCTGGGCCCACGCGAGGGGGCCCGCCGGTGACCGAGTGCTGCTATCGCTGCGATAAGCCCACCCGCGAACCGATCACCGTGCTGCGCGCGTCGGCGTCCGGGCCCGGGTGTCTGCGGCACCTGTGCCCGGAGTGCTACCGCCGACGGCCGCACCCCGATGCCGACCTGTACGCCGTGCTCGTCACCCTGCAGCGCGAGAGGCACGCGACGTGACCGTCCCGGTCGGCGCTCGGCGTCTGTCGCCGTACTGCGCGCTGTACACCGCCGAGCCCGACACCACACCCGCCGAGATCCACGCATTCTGCAAAGGGCCCGGCGAGGTACGCGCGGCACCCATACCGCCCGCGACTGTTGGCGCGCTCATCCTCACCGTCCGCTGTGACTGCGACTGCCACAAGGCGGACGCCACATAGACCGGTGGGCCGCTGGTGGCAAACCCCACAGACCCCTCGTCCCGGCCTCCCGCTTGCAGGCCAGTGGGCCGGGACGAGGACCGCGCAACCGCGCGATGACACCCCAACTCACAGGAGGCCCAGTGCGATTACAGCACGCCACCCGCCACGACCCGGACGACGGCGACACCATGCCTGACACCGACACCCCGACATCCGGCGGCCAGACGCCCGGCGACTCCGACGACGGACGCCAGTACGCGCACTAGCCAGACCGCGGCCGCGTCCTCAGACCGCCCCCGCCGTGGGCGGGGCCGCTCCCAACACGCAGGAGCCACCATGACAGCACCGCCCACACCTGATCACTGGCACTGCTACCGCTGGATCGGAGAACGCCGAACCTACGACGACGAATCCACACGCCGACCACCCCACCTCATCACCCACAACATCCCACCCCAGGAGTGGAAGCAGATCGCAGCCGCAAGCCCCGCCTTCATGGCCAGCGACGTACCACCCCTGGAGGTAGCGCACTGGCTGCTACGACCAGCCAGAACGATCAAAGCCACCTTCCAGGAACCGCGAAAAGCCTCAGCCTGGTACCGAGACCAGGTCACCCAACTGACCTCCACCTTCATGACCGACCACGACAAGAACCCCACCCGACAAGCCGAACGCTTCGCCGCCGCCGAAGACCGGCTCAGCTGGGGCGGGGACGTCGTAGGCGGCTGGTACCTGCGGGGCACCGGATTCGCCTCCGCCCACGTGGTCGCGTGCAGCGCGAACCGGACCCGCCCGACCATCCCCTGCCCCGTGCTCCCCTAGCTACCGCCGGAAGATCCCACCTGATGTCTCACCCGCAACGCCGATGGCCCCCGCGGGGGCGGGGGCCATCGGGGCGGGAAGCCGGGGGGAGTCGGCTCCCCGAGTCTGTGGGCCGGGTTGGTCGGCCGGTCGTCAGCTGGGTGGGTTAGTCGGACGGGTTAGTCGAGGGCGTTGGACAGG
>NZ_NCSM01000082.1 GCF_002224125.1 Streptomyces sp. NBS 14/10 | reverse complement strand
GATGATTTATCGGCACCCGCAGAGTGAAACGGCGCCCGCGCAAGCGCGGGGAAGCCTGGCCGGATCCCGCATGCCCGGCGGAGGCGCCCGAAGCCCCGGGGGCCCGTGTGGCGTGGGCGGAAAGGGCCGGGGTGGGGCGCCGCAGTGCGGGTGGGGTTGCGCCGCAACAGCCCGAAATGGTGCATGTATGCACCACTGTGCCGGTGGGTGGCTGCCGGAGTGCAAGGAGGAGGGTCAGCGGATGACGGGTGCGTGGGATGATCCGGGCATGCCCCGGAGCAGTAACGACAAGGTGCCGCGCGACTATGTCGTCGACGATGCCTGGCCGCATGCCGCTCTCGCGCCCGACGCCCCGGTCAGTGCCCACTACGGCCAGGCGCTCGCCCGCAACCTGGAGAACGCCCTCTCTGTCAGCGGATACAGCCTGCGGACGCTTGCCGAGGTGACAGGGGTCAACCACTCCACCATCAGCCGTGTCATCAACGGCAAGGTGATGCCCGACCTGGGCACCCTGGCCCGACTGGAGGCTGCCTTCGGCTTCCAGGTCTGGCCCGGGCCCGGAGCACTGCCTCCGCCTTCCCCCGCCGGGTAGGGGTGCGGACCGGCGTGCCGCATCCCCCGCCTGCCGGCCTGGACGCGCGCGACGCCCCGCCCGCCTCTACGCTCACGACGTGTGCATGTATGCACCAGTTGGGGGCGATGTTCTCCTTGCCTGCTTCGACCGGCGGCACCAGGTTGCCCTGCTCCATGCCGGGGCACCGGACACCGGCCGACTGTGGGCCCTGCCGTCAGTGCGGCGCGGGAAGGGCGAGCCGTACCGGCGGGCTGCGCGGCGCCTTGCCCGCATGATGGCCCCCGCGGGAGCCATCCGCCTCGGCGCGGTCACCGGCCGCATCCCAGCCCCCGCCCCCGGCAACTCGCTCAGGCCAGAGCAAGGCGAGCGGCGCATCTTCACCGGGCATGTCACCTCGCCGGGCGGGCTGCCCGGCGCCGCTGTGCCGCTTGTCTGGCTCCCATACGCCCAAGTCGCCGAGCACGTGGCGGACTTGGGGGTCGCGGATCTGGGCCTGTTCCTTCAGGGGTATGTGGGCGGCTGGATCCCGGATGGCTGGATCACCCTGGAGTAGTGCCCCAGATGGTGATCCGTGTGGCGCACGGGCGGGCAGGGTTGCGTGGGGCCGCGACCGGTCCCCGGTCCCGGTCGCCGCCCCGTCTGCACGGGTGTTCAGGTCGGTCACGAGCCGCAGCAGCCCTGCCGGCGCGTCCTTGGCGGCGGTCGCAGACGGCGCCGGTGTGGCGAGCTGGACGAGCTGCGGCTCGGGAGCGGCGCAGCAGCCTCCAGTGGAGGTCTGCTCGGCTTCGGGTGCGTCGAAGAGTCCGGCGCCGCCGCACACCCCGGTCTCCGGCAGGGTGAGTTCGACGCGGTCGGCTGCTTCCAGGTCACCGGCGAGGGCCGCGGCGACCGAGCGGACCTGCTAGTAGCTGGTCATCGCCAGGAACGTGGGGGCGCGGCCGTGGACTTCATGCCGACCAGGTAGATACCGGACTCGGGGTGGGCCAGTTCGCGGTGGCCGTGCGGGTAGACAGTGCCGCAGGAGTGGACATTGGGATCGATGAGCGGGCCAGCTCGACCGGGGCCTGGAGGCGCTCGTCCAGGTTCAGGCGCACCTCGGACAGGAAGGACAGCTGCGGGCGGAAGCCGGTCAGCACGATCACTTCATCCACCGCCTCCAGCCGCCGCCCGTCCTCGGCCACCAGGACCAGGCGGCCGTCGCCCTCGCGCTCGATCGCCTCGGTGCGGAAGCCGGTGACCGCGTTGGCGTGCCCGTCGTCCACGGCGGCCTTCGCTGCCAGGGCCCAGGGCGCCGCGGGCGGGCAGCTGGTCGGCCGCGCCGCCACCGAAAGTGGCCCCGGAGATGCCCCGGCGCAGGACCCACACCGCTTTCGTCCCCGCACCGCCATCGGATGTGGCCAGATCGGCCAGGTAGGCCAGGGCAGTGAAGGCGGAGGCACCCGAACCGATGACGGCCGTGCGCTTGCCCGCATACCGGGCCCGCACAGCAGGGTCCTTCAGGTCGGGGACCCGGTAGGTGATGCGGTCGGCCGCGGCCTTCTCGCCGAGCGCGGGCAGGCCGCTGCCGCCCGCCGGGGACGGGGTGGTCCAGGTCCCGGAGGCATCGATCACCGCGCGGGCGAAGATCCGCTCCTCACGTCGGTCGGCTTAGGCGACGTGCACGACAAAGGGTTGGGCCTGGCGGTCGGCATCGACGATCCGGTCGCGGCCGGCCCGGGAGACACCGGTGACCGTGGCGCCGAAGCGGACCGTGTCGCCGAGGGCGCCGGCGAGCGGCTCCAGGTACTGCTCGGCCCAGTCACCACCGGACGGGTAAGAGGTCACATCGGGCCTTGTCCAGCCGGTGGGGGCGAGCAGCTTCTCGGCGGCCGGGTCGGTGACCTCCCCCCAGGGCATCTCCCCCTTCCTCGCTCACCGCATATGGACATCGGACCTGTCCAGTCATCCCCCGCGGATGACCGGACGATCCATGAAAAGGCAGGTGGGCGAGGCGCCCGGTGCTGCCTTGGTCAGCCCTTGCGGGTCTTGATCTCATCGGTGAGGGCCGGGACGACGTCGAAAAGGTCGCCGACGACGCCGTAGTCGACCAGGTCGAAGATCGGGGCCTCGGCGTCCTTGTTGATCGCCACGATCGTCTTCGAGGTCTGCATACCGGCCCGGTGCTGGATGGCGCCGGAGATGCCGGAGGCGATGTACAGCTGCGGGGAGATGCTCTTGCCGGTTTGGCCGACCTGGTTGGTGTGCGGGTACCAGCCCGCATCCACCGCGGCACGCGAGGCACCCACGGCCGCACCGAGGGAGTCGGCGAGCGCCTCGATGATCGAGAAGTTCTCCGCGCTGTTGACGCCACGGCCACCGGAGACCACGATCGCGGCCTCGGTCAGCTCCGGGCGGCCCGTCGACTCACGGGCGGTACGGCTGGTGATCTTCGTGCAGGTCGCCTTCTCGGAGAAGGTCACCGACAGGGCCTCGACCGCACCGGCGGCCACGGCCGGCTCCACGGCCGCGCTGTTCGGCTTGACCGTGATGACCGGGGTGCCCTTGGCGACACGGGACTTGGTGGTGAAGGACGCGGCGAACACCGACTGGGTCGCGACCGGGCCCTCGTCGCCGGCCTCGAGGTCGACGGCGTCGGTGATGATGCCGGAGCCGATGCGCAGCGCCAGACGCGCGGCGATCTCCTTGCCCTCGGCGGAGGAGGGGACGAGGACGGCGGCCGGGGAGACGGCCTCGACGGCGGCCTGGAGGGCGTCGACCTTCGGGACGACCAGGTAGTCGGCGTACTCGGCGGCCTCGTGGGTGAGGACCTTGACGGCGCCGTGCTCGGCGAGGGTGGCGGCGGTGTCACCGGCGCCGTTGCCCAGCGCGACGGCGACCGGCTCGCCGACGCGACGGGCCAGGGTCAGCAGCTCCAGGGTGGGCTTGCGGACGGCACCGTCCACGTGATCGACGTAGACGAGAACTTCAGCCATGGGGCAGCAACTCCAACTCGATCAGACGAACTTCTGGCCCGCGAGGAACTCAGCGAGTTGCTTCCCGCCCTCGCCCTCGTCCTTGACGATCACGCCCGCCGCACGGGCTGGACGCGGAGCCGCCGCCTCGACCGCGGTGTAGGCGCCTTCCCGGCCGACCTTCTCGGCCTCGATGTCGAGGTCCGACAGATCCCAGGAGGTCACCGGCTTCTTCTTCGCCGCCATGATGCCCTTGAAGGACGGGTAGCGCGCCTCGCCCGACTGGTCGGTCACCGACACCACGGCCGGCAGCGACGCCACCAGCCGCTCGGACGCGGCGTCGCCGTCCCGGCAGCCCTTGACCACGCCGTCCTCGACCGACACCTCGGACAACAAGGTCGCCTGCGGGACCCCCAGGCGCTCCGCGAGCAGCGCCGGTACGACACCCATCGCACCGTCCGTCGACGCCATGCCGGAGATCACCAGGTCGAAGCCGGCCTTCTCAATCGCCTTTGCCAGCACCAGTGAGGTACCCAGGGCGTCGGTGCCGTGCAGATCGTCGTCCTCCACGTGGACGGCCTTGTCGGCGCCCATGGACAGCGCCTTGCGCAGCGCGTCCTTGGCGTCCTCCGGGCCCACCGTGAGAACGGTGATCTCCACGTCGTCGTCGGAGTTCTCGGCGATCTGCAGCGCCTGCTCGACCGCGTATTCGTCCAGCTCGGAGAGCAGGCCGTCCACGTCGTCCCGGTCGACGGTCAGGTCATCGGCGAAGTGCCGGTCGCCACTGGCGTCGGGCACGTACTTCACAGTGACAACGATCCTCATGCGTCCAGACCTCCGCGCTTGACCAACTGGCTTGCGATGACGTTGCGCTGAATCTCGTTGGTGCCCTCGCCGACGATCATCAGCGGGGCGTCCCGGAAGTAGCGCTCGACGTCGAATTCGGTGGAGTAGCCGTAACCGCCGTGGATACGGACGGCGTTGAGGGCGATCTGCATGGCCGTCTCGGACGCGAAGAGTTTCGCCATACCGGCCTCCATGTCCACGCGGCGGCCCGCGTCCGCCTCGCGGGCGGCGTACAGGGTGAGCTGGCGGGCGGCGGTGAGTGAAGTCGCCATGTCGGCGAGGTAGTTGCCGATGGACTGGTGCTTCCAGATCGGCTTGCCGAACGACTCGCGCTCCTGGGCGTAGGCGAGCGCGTCCTCGAAGGCCGCCCGGCCGACGCCGAGCGCGCGGGCCGCGACCTGGAGGCGGCCGGTCTCCAGGCCCTTCATCATCTGGGCGAAGCCCTTGCCCTCCGCGCCGCCGAGGACGGCGTCCGCGGGCGCCCGGTAGTCCTCGAAGGACAACTCGCAGCTCTCTACGCCCTTGTAGCCGAGCTTGGGGAGGTCGCGGGACACGGTCAGGCCCGGCCCGTGCTCGACGAGGAGGATCGAGATGCCCTGGTGAGCGGGCGTGGCTTCGGGGTCGGTCTTGCACAGCAGGGCGATCAGGCCGGAGCGGCGGGAGTTGGTGATCCATGTCTTGGCGCCGTTCACCAGATGGCCGTCGGCGTCCTTGCGGGCGACGGTGCGCATGGCCTGGAGGTCGGAGCCGCCGCCGGGCTCGGTGAGGGCCATGGTCGCGCGGATCTCGCCGGTGGCCATCCTCGGCAGGTAGTGGCGCTTCTGCTCCTCCGTGCCGAAGTGCAGCAGCAGCTTGGCGACGACGGTGTGGCCGCCCATCGCGCCGGCCAGGCTCATCCAGCCTCGGGCGAGTTCCTCGGTGATCAGGACGTAGCAAGGGGTGGAGACCGGGGTGCCGCCGTACTCCTCGGGGACGGCGAGGCCGAAGATGCCGAGCGTCTTCATCTGCTCGATCAGGGCTGCTGGGTAGGTGTTGGCGTGTTCCAGTTCCTGTACGACCGGCTTCACCTCCTTGTCGACGAAGTCGCGCACCGTACGGACGATGAACTGCTCGTCCTCGGCGAGGATGTCGAGGGTGCTCATGGGGAACTCCTTGCAGTCCCGAAGTGGTCTAAATGCGGTCAGATGTGGTTCAGATGACGCTGTCGGCCCTTAGGCGGTCGATGTCGGTGCTGCCATATCCCAGTTCGGCCAGGACGGTCGCGGTGTGCTCGCCGGGTGCGGGCACCGGGTCCATGCGCGGGGCGGTGCCCGCCAGGTCGACCGGCGGCAGCAGCGCGGGCACCACGGCCTCTCCGGGGATCCGCACGTCGCGCCAGCGGCCTCGTTCGCTCAGCACCGGGTGGGTCAGGAACTCCTGGATGTCGTTGACCCCCGCGTTGGCGATGCCGGCCTCATCCAGCAGCTTCGTCACCGCGTCGCTGTTCAGCTCGCCGAACCGTTCGGCCACGATCGCGTTCAGCTCCGCACGGTGGCCGACGCGGGCCGAGCCGGTGGCGAACCGCGGGTCCGTAACGAGCCCCGGCTGACCCAGGAACCGCTCGCACAAGGCCGCCCATTCGCGCTCGTTCTGGACGGAGAACAGCACGTCCTTGCCGTCGGCGCAGGGGTAGGCGCCGTAGGGGGCGATGGTGGCGTGCTGGGTGCCGATGCGCGGGGGCCGGGTGCCGCCGAAGCGGGTGTAGTAGGCGGGCTGGCTCAGCCACTCGGCGAGTGCTTCGAACAGCGACACCTCCACGGCCCGTACGGCGCCCGTGGTCGCCCGGGTGAACAGGGCGGTGAGGATGCCGGAGTAGGCGTACATGCCCGCGGCGATGTCGGCGATCGATATCCCGACACGAGCCGCCCCGTGTTCGTTGCCGGTCAGCGAGACCAGGCCGGTCTGGCACTGGATCAGGAGGTCGTACGCCTTGCGGTCGGCCCAGGGGCCGCTGGTTCCGTAGCCGGAGACGGAACAGGGGATCAGCGAAGGGAAGCGCTCGGCGAGCGCTTCGGTGCCCAGGCCCATCCTCACGGCCGCGCCCGGCGCCAGGTTCTGCACGAACACGTCGGCTCCGGCGAGCAGTTGGTCCAGGATCCTGCTGCCCACGTCCGACTTCAGGTCGAGCGTGACGGATTCCTTCGACCGGTTGAGCCACACGAAGTAGCTGGACTCGCCGTGCACCGTGGTGTCGTACCGGCGGGCGAAGTCGCCCCCGCCGGGCCGCTCCACCTTGATGACCCGGGCACCGAGATCGGCCAGCTGGCGGGTGGCGAAGGGAGCGGCCACCGCCTGCTCGATGCTGACGACGGTGATGCCCGCCAGCGGCGGTTCTTCGGGGTGCTCGGTCATGAGGCGGCCTCCAGGAGGGTGCGGATCCCGGGTCCCGCACCGGGAGTACCATCATCAATGCTCATGACGCAGTAGAGGAAATAGCAATATGTAATGCCCCCATGCGCGGTGCGGATGACTCGCGCACCGCCTGGGAGGTGTGGCCGCGGAAGGAAGGACCCCTTGGACATCAAGCAGCTCAAGGCGATCGTCACGGTCGCCGAGGTGGGCAGTGTCACGCGCGCCGCGGAGCTGCTGCACCTGGTGCAGCCCGCGGTCACCCGACAGATCCGCACCCTGGAGCAGGAGCTCGGCATCGACCTCTTCGAGCGGACCAGGCAGGGGATGCGGCCCACGGATGCCGGAGCGATCATGGTCGACCGCGCCCGGCGTGCCCTCGACGAACTGGAGCGGGCGCGCGCCGAGGTGCAGCCGAGCCCGGGTGTGGTGACGGGCATCGTCACCGTCGGGCTGCTGGAGAGCACGAGCGATCTGCTGGCCGAGCCGCTGGTGACCGCTGTCGCCCACGACCACCCCGGCGTCGAGCTTCGCCTGATGACCGCCTACTCCGGCCATCTGCAGCAGTGGCTCGACGCCGGCGACCTCGACCTGACCCTGCTCTACAACCTCGACAGCACCCCCTCCCTCAACGCCCACCCGCTGGTGCGGGAACATCTGTGGGCGGTTGCTCCCGCATCCGACGGCCTCCGCGCCGACCGCCCCGTTCCGTTCACGGAAGCGGCCCGGCACCCTCTCGTCATGCCCGCCTCGGGCCACGCCTTGCGCCGCCTGATCGACGCGGCGGCGGCGCGTGCCGGAGCCGCCATGGACGTCGTCGTCCAGACCAACTCCATGCGCGTGCAGAAACAGCTCGTCCAAGCGGGGCACGGCTGGACCGTCCTGCCCGGCGTGGGCATCGCCGAGGACGTCGCGCGGGGCACGCTGAGCGCCGCGCCGCTGAGCGAACCCGACGTGTGGCGCTCGATCGTCCTCGGCACACCGCGGCACGGACGCACGCCGCCTGCCGTGGAGGTCGTCGCACGCGAGCTGGTCCGTCAGGTCAACGCGGCCGTACGGCAGGGTAGATGGCCCTCCGCCCAGGTCCACGGATCCGGCACCGACACCGACACCGACACCGACACCGAGAGCACGTGACTCACACGCCGACTCAGCCCTCCGAGCAGACCATCCAAGAACCCCGGGACATCGCATGACCGACACCGGAGACCCGTACACCACCATCGCCCACGCCCAGGACGGCACGGCGCTGGCCTGCCAACGCATGGGAGACGGGCATCCGCTGATCCTCCTGGCCGGGCAGGCGAACAACCACCACTGGTGGGACGCTGTCCGCGCGGACTTCCACGCCACCCACTCCACCATCACCGTCGACATGCGCGGCACCGGCGAGAGCGGCAAGCCCCAAGGGCCGTACTCCACGCAGCAGTTCGCCGACGACGTGATCGCGGTGCTCGATCACCTGGGTGTCGAGCGTGCCGATGTCTATGGGACCTCCATGGGCGGGCGAGTAGCCCAATGGGTGGCTGCCCGCCACCCGGCCCGCGTGCGGCGCCTCGTCCTGGGCTGCACCTCCCCCGGCGGTCCGCACGCCGTCGAGCGGGACGCCTCCGTACGACGGGCCCTGGCCCAGGCCGACCCGGAAGCCGCCCGCCGGGCACTGATCGACCTGATGTACAGCCCCGCCTGGCTAGCCGACCACCCCGGCCCGTACGCGACCCTCGGCGACCCGGACATGCCCCCACACGCCCGCCACGGCCACCTCGCGGCGAGCAACCGCCACGACGCCTGGGACGCGCTCCCCGACATCATGGCACCGACGCTACTGCTGCACGGCGACCAGGACCGGCTCACACCGCCGGACAACCTCCCACTGCTCGCCACCCGCATCCCCCGCACCACCAGCCACGTCTTCCCGGGCGCCCGGCATGCGTACTTCGAGGAATGCCGCACCGATGCCAGCGCCCTCGTCTCGGCCTTCCTCAACGACGGGCCGTAGCGGCGCGCAGTCGCATGGCCAGGGCCACAGCCGCTCGCTATGCGAGCGGCGCATGCGGGCATCACGACTTTCTATTGTCCAGCCTCATCCATCAGAACCCATGATGAACGGCATGAACGAGACACCCGCTCCCGCGCCACCCTCCTGGCAGGAGGACGTCTTCGCCGCCCTGAAGAAGTGCGGCATCCAGCAGATCGCCTACGTCCCCGACGCCGGCCACTCCCACACCATCGTCGAGGCGCAACGCGACCCCGCGATCCACGACGTGGTGCTGACCACCGAGGAGGAGGGCGTCGGTGTGGTCGCCGGGGCCTGGCTGGGTGGTCAGCGCGCGGCTCTGCTGATGCAGAGCAGCGGCGTCGGCAACTGCGTCAACATGTTCTCCCTGCTGGAGATGTGCCGGTTCCCCTTCCTGACGCTGGTGACGATGCGCGGCGAGTACGCCGAGTTCAACCCCTGGCAGAGCCCCATGGGCCGCACCACCCAGCAGGCCCTGGAACTCATGGGCATCACCGTCCTGCGCGCCGACAACCCCGAGGACGTCGAGGAGACCGTCGAGGCCGCCCTGGACTCGGTGTTCGAGGCCGGCGAACGCGTCGCCGTGCTCCTCGGACAGAAGCTGATCGGCCGCAAGAAGTGGGAGCGCAACTGATGACCACCGTCGACACCCCGGCCCGCCTCGACCGCCGTCGCTTCGTCGCCGACCTGATCTCCCGGCTCCCGGAGGACGCGCTCGTCGTCACAGGCCTCGGCTCCCCCAGCTACGACGTGTTCGCCGCCGGTGACCGGCCCACCAACTTCTACCTCTGGGGCGCGATGGGAGCCGCCGCACCCCTCGCCCTCGGACTCGCTCTCGCCCAGCCGGACCGCCCGGTCGTCGCGATCACCGGCGACGGCGAACACCTCATGAGCATCGGTACGTTGGCCACTATCGGAGCCCAGCTCCCGCCCAACCTCAGCCTCGTCGTCCTCGACAACGCCCACTTCGGCGAGACCGGCATGCAGCCCAGCCACACTGGCCTGGGCACCGATCTCATCGCGGTCGCCCGGGGTTTCGGTATCCGCGACACCGAACGGATCACCGACCTCGCCCAGGTCGATGGCCTCGCCACGCGCATCACGGCGCGCGCGGCGACCACGTACGCCCAGGTGCTCATCGACACCTCCGAGCCCCCGCGCGCCCTGCCGCCCCGCGACGGCGTCGCCAACAAGAACGCCTTCCGCGCCGCCCTCGGCCTCGGCACCTTCTAGCGGACGGGGCTCCGATGCAGCGCTACGAGATGTTCATCGACGGCGAGAGCCGCAAGGCCGCCGGCGGTGAGTGGTTCCCCACCGACAACCCCTACCTGGGCACGTCCTGGGCCGAGATCGCCAAGGGCACCGAGCAGGACGTGGACGACGCGGTGCGAGCCGCCCACCGTGCCCTGCACACCGGCCCCTGGGCCGAGCTGACCGCGAGCGCGCGGGGCGCTCTGCTGCGGCGGCTCGGTGACACCATCGCCGCGAACGCCCGCCACCTCGCCGAGACCGAGGTCCGCGACAACGGCAAGCTCTTCACCGAGATGCACGGCCAGGTCGGCTACGTCCCCCAGTGGTTCCACTACTACGGCGGGCTCGCGGACAAGGTCGAGGGCACCGTCCCGCCGTTGGACAAGAAGGGCTACTTCGTCTACACGAAGAAGGAGCCCGTCGGGGTCGTGGCGGTCATCACGCCGTGGAACTCCCCGCTGTTGCTGCTGGCCTGGAAGATCACCCCGGCGCTCGCGGCAGGCTGCACGGTGGTGATCAAGCCGTCGGAGTTCACCTCCGTGTCGACGCTCGAACTGGTCCGGCTGTTCCACGAGGCGGGGCTGCCGCCCGGGGTGGTCAACGTGGTCACCGGGTTCGGCCGGGACGTCGGCGCCGCTCTTGTCGAGCACCCGCTGGTCCGCAAGGTCACCTTCACCGGCTCGGACGCCACGGGGCGGCACATCAACCAGGCCGCCGCCCGCGACTTCAAGCACGTCAGCCTCGAACTCGGCGGCAAGTCACCGAACATCGTCTTCGCCGACGCCGACCTCGAAGCAGCCGTGAACGGCGCCGTCTCCGGCATCTTCGCCGCCACCGGGCAGACCTGCATCGCCGGGTCCCGGCTGCTGGTCCAGGAGAGCGTCCACGACGAGGTCGTGGGCCGTCTGGTCGACCTCGCGCGCACGGCCCGTATGGGCGACCCGATGGACGAGGCCACCCAGGTCGGGCCCATCACCACGCCCGCCCAGTACGCCAAGGTGCTCGACTACATCGACATCGCGCAGTGGGAAGGCGCCCGGCTCGCCCTCGGCGGAAAGCCCGTGGGCGACAGGGGCTGGTTCGTCGAACCGACCGTCTTCACGGGCGTGCGCAACAGCATGCGCATCGCCCAGGAGGAGGTCTTCGGGCCCGTCCTCGCGGTCATCCCGTTCAAGGACGAGGACGAAGCCGTCGCCCTCGCCAACGACAGCCGATACGGCCTCGGCGCCGGTGTCTGGACCGGCGACATCGGCCGCGCCTTCCGCATGGCCGACCGGATCCGCTCCGGCACCGTCTGGGTCAACACCTACCGCGCGGTGAGCTACCTGGCTCCCTTCGGCGGCTTCAAGGACTCCGGCATCGGCCGCGAGAACGGCATCGGCGCCCTCGCCTCCTACCTGGAGGACAAGAGCGTCTGGATCAACACCGGCGCCCCCACCGGCAACCCCTTCGTCCTTCGCTGAATTCGTTTTCCGTTGAATTCGTCCTCCGCCGAAGAAAACCGCGCGCACCCTTCCCCACCGCGACACGAGCAACGGAGCTTCCCATGTCGCAGAGCCGCATTTCCGTCCCCGCACGCTCCCACGTGACCGCCAACGTCGTACGCGGCTGTCTCGGCAACCTCATCGAGTGGTACGACTGGTTCGCCTACGCCACGTTCAGCATCTACTTCGCCGCCGCCTTCTTCCCGGAGGGCAACCAGACGGCCCAACTCCTGTCCACGGCGGTCGTGTTCGCCGTCGGGTTCCTGATGCGCCCGCTCGGTGGCTGGCTGCTCGGTGCCTATGCCGACAAGTACGGCCGCCGCCGCGCCCTGACCCTGTCGGTCACGCTCATGAGCGTCGGCTCACTCACCATCGCCCTCGCCCCGGGTCACCAGACCATCGGGCTCTGAGCGCCCGTCCTGCTGGTCCTGGCACGTCTGCTCCAAGGGCTCTCCGTCGGCGGCGAGTTCGGCTCCAGCGCCTCTTACCTCGCCGAGGTCGCCCCGCCCGGACGGCGTGGCTTCTACTCCAGCTTCCAGTACGTCTCCATCGTGCTCGGCCAGCTCGCCGCCCTGCTCGTTGCGATCGTCCTGCAGAACCTGCTCACCGAGGGCCAGCTGGAGAGCTGGGGCTGGCGCGTCCCCTTCGTGATCGGCGCAGCGGCCGGACTGGTCGTGATGTACCTGCGCCGCACCATGGAGGAGTCGCAGCACTTCCAGCAGGAGAAGGCGAAGGCCGCCGCCGCGACGCAGGAACGCAAGGGCCTGCACGCCCTGTTCACGGAGTACCCGCGTCAGCTGCTGGCCGTCTTCGGCCTGGCCATCGGCGGCACCGTCGCCTTCTACACCTACACCACGTACCTCCAGAAGTACCTGGTGAACACCGCCGGCATCCCGAAGTCCACGGTCTCCGTCATCGGCTTCGCCGCGCTCTTCGTCTACATGCTGTTGCAGCCGGTCGCCGGTGCGCTCTCCGACCGCTACGGCCGCCGCCCGATCATGTTCGCCTTCTCGATCTGCGGCATGCTCCTGACGGTCCCGATCATGACCGTTCTCGGCCACACGAGCAGCCCGTGGCTCGCGTTCCTCCTGATGACCGCGGCGTTGACCTTCCTCAGCGGCTACTCGGCCCTGGCCGCCATCATCAAGGCCGAGATGTTCCCCACCAAGGTCCGGGCCCTGGGCGTCGGCCTGCCGCACGCCCTGGTCACCGCCACTTTCGGCGGCCTGACCGAGCCGATCGCGCTGGCCCTGAAGAAGGGCGGCCACGAGACCGTCTTCTTCTGGTACGTCACCGCGTGCATCGGCCTGACCTTCCTGGCCACGCTTGTCGTACGCGAACCGTCCCGCACCTCCCTGCTGGAATCCCCGACACCCGCCCCGCAGACCACCACCGCCCCGCTGACCTGACTCCGTCCGACCTGACTCCATCACGCAAGGAACAAGCCCATGCCCGCCTCTCTCGCCTCCCATGTGGAGTCATGGCGTCCCGAACCGGTCACCGACGAGGACGCCCTGCCGCCCGCTCCGACGGCGGCACTGTCGGCACTGCTGGACCTCGCCGAGCCCGCCGCCGAGTCAGGCGATCCGCTGCCGCCGCTCTGGCAGTGGCTCTACTTCCTGCACTGGGCGCCCCAGCGGGCCCTCGGCCCCGACGGGCATCTGCGCGACGCCCGCTTCCTGCCGCCCATCCCCGAGCGCAGGCGCATGTTCGCGGGCGGGCGCTGCGAGATCACCGAGCCGCTGCGGCTCGGTGAGCCGACCGAGCGGATCGGCAGCCTGGCCGCCGTCACCCCCAAGCAGGGCCGCAGCGGTGAGCTGCTGTTCGTCACCGAACGCCAGGAGTTCCGGCAGAACGGCCGTCTGTGTCTGGTGGAGGAGCAGGACATCGTCTACCGGTCGGGCGACGGCTCCGCGCCCCGGCACCCGGCCACACTCGACACATCGGCCGAACCGGAGCCCGAGGGACCGTGGCAGCTGCGCCTCCACCCGACCGAGACCCTGCTGTTCCGGTTCAGCGCCCTCACCGCGAACGCCCACCGCATCCACTACGACACCCCGTACTGCCGTGATGTGGAGGGCTACCCCGGCCTCGTCGTCCACGGCCCGCTGCTGGCCCTGCTGATGCTGGAGCCGATCCGCCGGAACGCCCCGGAGCGGCAGGTGCGCTCGCTGTCCTACCGGCTGCACCGCCCGGCGTTCCTCGGCGAGCGCCTCCTCGCCGACGGCACACCCACCGACGACCACGCCCGGCTGCACCTCGCCACCCACCGCGAGGCACGCCACGCCACCGCTGAGGTGACCTTCGCATGAGCCCGAGCCCGGCCCCGACCTCGACTCCGAGCCCCCCGGAAACCGCCCGCATCGCCGCAGCACGAACCCTGCTCTTCGTCCCCGGCCACCGGCCCGACCGCTTCGGCAAGGCCGCCGCCTCCGGCACCGACCTCGTCATCATCGACCTCGAAGACGCCGTCGCCGCCGACGACAAGGACCGCGCCCGCGACAACGCCGAGACCTGGCTGGACCTCGGCAACACAGCCGTCGTGCGCGTCAATCCGCCCGGTACACCGTGGTTCGAGGCGGATCTGGCTCGGGCGGCCGACCACGGCTGCCCGATCATCATCCCCAAGGCCGAGGACCCGTACGTCCTCGCGGAGATCGCAGCCCGCACAGCCGGACGCTGCCCGCTGATCCCGTTGGTCGAGACCGCTCTCGGCATCGAGCGGGCCCACGAGGTGTGCGCCGTGCCCGGTGTCGTGCGCGCCGCCTTCGGCAACGTCGACCTGGCCACCCAGCTCGGCGTCGCCCACGACGACCACCTCGCCCTCACCCACGCCCGCTCCCGACTGGTCCTCGCCTCCGCGGCGGCCGGCGCCCACCCGCCCCTCGACGGCGTCACCACAGCCGTACGAGATCCAGACGCGCTCGGCGCCGACATCGCGCACGCCCGGCGCCTCGGGTTCACCGGCAAGCTCTGCATCCACCCCGCTCAAGTACGGCCCGTCGCCAACGGGTTCGCACCCACGGCCGACGAACTGCGCTGGGCGCACAGCGTCCTCGACGCCGGTGACTCGGTCACCACGGTCGACGGGCAGATGGTCGACCGGCCGGTACTCGAACGCGCGCGGGGTGTCCTGGCCCGGGCCGGTGAGTCACGAGGGCGCGCCTAGTCAGTCTCCTGCCGGTCCGTCGCCGCGTGCCGCAGGAACTCCTCCACCAGGGGCTCGTGCGTGCCGGCCCGGGAGACGAGGGACAGTTCCACGATGTCTGCGGAGTCGGTGAGGGGCCGGTAGGCGAGGGGACCCTGGATCGAGCGGACCGCCACGTTCGGTACGAGGGTGACGCCCAGGCCGCATGCCACCATCGCCAGTTGGGTCAGGATGGAGTTGGCGATGTGGCGCGCGTCGGGGGTGAACCCGGCTTTGCGGCAGGTCGCCATGAGCTGGTCGTGGTAGTCCGGGGAAGCCTCGCGGCGCAGCCACACCCACGGCTCGTCCGCAAACCGTGCGAGGTCGACCGGGTCCGAGGCGTCCCCGGCCTGCGAATGACCTTCCGGCAGCGCGATCACGAACTGGTCGTGCCGCCAGGGCCGCACGCGCAGACCGCGCACCGGTGCGCTCGGCCGGATGACGGCGATGTCGATCTCGTGCCGGGCGACTGCCCGAGGCGGCCTCGTGGCGGCTTGTCGGGGAACCTGTCTTCCCCCGCACCCACGATGCCCAGCTGACCGGGGGGCTTGACCCTGGATCGTGGACACCGGTCGTCATGCGGCGGTGGTCAGGGTAACTGATCGTTGTTCGTAGGCGATCGGGCTGGTCTGCCCGATGCTGGAGTGTCTTTTTCTGGTGTTGTAGCGGGTGGCCCATCGGAAGACCGCGAGACGGGCCTCGCGCGCTCCTGACCAGCGTCTCTTGCCTTGGAGCGTCTCGCGTTTCATGGTCGCGTTGAACGATTCGGCGGCAGCGTTGTCCGCGCTCGTGCCCACCGCGCCGCGCGATCTGATCACACCGAGATCCGCGCAGACCTTCGCGAAGTCCTTCGAGGCATATTGCGCCCCGTTATCGCTGTGGAAGACCGCCCCACGCAGGCCACTGGCACCCCGGGTCGCGGCTGCGGCCTTGAGCGCGTCGATGACCAGCTCGGTGCGCATGTGATCGGCGATCGACCAGCCCGCCAGGCGCTTCGAGCACAGATCCAAAACCGTGGCCAGATAGAGGAATTGGCCGCCACCGACGGGCAGATAAGTTATGTCGCCCACGTATTTCGTGTTCGGCTCGGCCGCGGTGAAGTCACGCCGCAGCAGATCCGGCACCGGCGTCGCCGACGGGTCGGGGATCGTGGCGCGGACCTTCTTGCGCAGGTGCAGCCCGACGATGCCCCACGCGCGCATGACACGAGCGACGCGCTTATGGTTGACCCGCACCCCGGCGTCGTGCAGCTCAGCGGTGACGCGCGGGGCCCCGTAAGTGCCGTCCGACTCAGAGTGGATCCTGGTGATCCGCTCCGCGAGCTCAGCCTCGGCCCGAGCCCGCTCAGCCCGGGCATCCGCGCCGGCCAGCCACCGGTAGAGGCCGGAACGGGAGACCTCAAGCATCCGGCACAGCCGCTTGACGCCGAAGGCGCCACGATGATCGTCAACGAACTGGAAGCGGCTCACCAGCTTGTCTCGCCCGCAAAATACTTCGCGGCCCTGCGCAGGATCTCCCGCTCGGGCTCGAGTTCCTTCACCCGCGCCCGCAGCTGCCGGTTCTCCCTCTCCAACGCGCCGGCCTCACCGGCCCCAGGCCGGGCAGCCTGCCCGGCATCCCGCACCCACGTGCGCAGCGTCTCGTATTGACACCCAAGTCCTTGGCCACCGACGCATACGTCCCACCCGGGGTGGCCCGGTACAACGCGACGGCATCAGCCCGAAACTCAGGCGAGTACTTCGACGTCCCCAACGGGAACTCGTGTCCTATGGATCCTCACGATCCAATGATCAGGGTGTCCACGATCAAGGGCTAATCCCCGCCTGAAGTTTCCCCGTGATCCTGGACACTCTTCTTCTACGCTGCGAGTACTTGGTCGTTACGGAACCGCTGTCGCGTCTCGTGGGGTGTGAGGTACCCGAAGAGAGGGTGCTTGCGGAGGCGGCGCCGGTTGTAGAAGGTCTCGATGAAGGCGAAGGCCTCGGCGCGGGCGGTGGCCCGGTCGGGCCAGAGCCGGATGCCGATCTCTTCCTTGAGTACGGCCCAGAAGCTCTCGGCTGCGGCGTTGTCAAAGCATGAGCCGGTCCGGCCGGTGCTTTGCCGAAGTCCCAACCTGCTTATCTCGGCTTGGAATTCAGCCGAGGTGTATTCGCTAGCGCGGTCGCTGTGCATGATGCAGCCGGGTTCCAGGTCGCCCCGGCCGTGGGCCATCCGCAGCGCGTCGACCACCAGGGAGGCGCGGTGGTGGTCGGCCATCGCGTAGCCGACCACCTCGCGCGTAGCCAGGTCCAGCCAGCAGGCCAGGTACAGCCAGCCCTCACGCGTGGGCAGGTACGTGATGTCCCCGACCAGCCGGGTGCCTGGCCGGGCGGCGGTGAAATCACGCCCGATCAGGTCCGGGGCCGGCCGTGCCTTCCGGTCGGGGCGGGTCAGCGAGCGGCGTTTCCGGCGCGTGACACCGGTGATCCGGCGTTCGCGCATGATCCGCTCAACCCGCTTGCGGTTGATGGTCCGGCCCAGTCGCCGCAGCTCGGCGTGCACGCGCGGGACACCGTAAGCACCCTTCGATGCGAGGTGGATCACTGTGATCTCGTGGGCCAGGGCCTCATCCGCGCGCTCGCGTTCCTGCCGCGCCTCCTCAGCCTCCAGCCAGGCATAAAAAGAGGAGCGGCCACAGCCAGGACACGGCACAGCAGGGCCACCGGATACGTGGCCTTCTCCGCAGCGATGAACCGGTAGACCTCGTTCACCGGTCGCTGTCCTGGGCGAAGAAGGCCGCGGCTGAGATATGAATCCTCCCCCGAGCAGGCAGGCGGAAGCGCCATGAATACTTTTTTCAGGATCTCGATCGTCTTCTGCTGCTCGACATTCTGCCTGCGCAACTGCTTGAGCTCCTCGCGCTCGGCGCTGGTCAGCTCACCCGCCCCGCCCTCACCACGGTCGATCCGGTCACGCTTGACCCAGCCGCGCAGGCTCTCAGGGCTCACCCCCAGATCCCGCGCGACCTCCGTGATCGTCTTGCTGGAGGAACGGGCCAACGCGATCGCGTCCCGCTTGAACTCCTCCGAATACCGCTTCGAGTACTGACTACCCACCTGGCACTACTTCCTCCGGAACCTCATGTTCCAGTCTCCAGGTGTCCAGTCACAAGGGGAAGCTTCACTCTTCGCCTTCGCCCGGATCGCCGGCCAGGTCTCCTCGTGCCAACGCCGCACTGCCTCCGGGTCCTGCTCGACGGCCCGCTTGTCAGGGCGTTGGAAGGACAGTCCCCACCGCTTGAGGTACTTGCCCACCCCCACCTCGGTCAGCCGCACCCGGTACAGCTTCGCGATCAGCTCGCCCACCAGCCGCCGCGTCCACAACTGCCCGGAAAGCCCCACATCACAAGGCCGATGATCGAGCACGGCCTGCCGCACCGCGGCAGGCCGTGCTCGGCCTCCCCGAGCACCTGGTGCACACCGACCGGCTTTCCGCGAGGACGCATGACCAGAGCTTCCCGCCCGCCGGCCTGCCACTTCGCCCACCACTTCTCGACCGCCTTCAGCGACACCCCGAAGACCGCCGCCACATCCTCACGGTCCCGCCCCGCCACCAACGCGGCCACCGCCCGCAACCGCAAGGCCTCCTGCGCCGACGGCGACAGATGCCGCGCGTCCCCCACCGGATCGCTCACACACCACCAACGGCCCAGAACCCAAACCGTTTCGGATCTAGGACCCCATACCGAGATGCGCTCCACCGGCGACGTCGAGAGAGACGCCGGTGATGTACCGGTTGGCCCGGTCCGTGAGGAAGCCGATCGCGTTGGCGACCTCGGCCGGTTCGGCGAAGCGTCGCATGGGGAGCTGCGCGGCGCGAGCGTCGCGTGCTGCCTGCGCGGCGCCGGACTGGTCGGCGAGCAGTGTCCACATCGGCGTGTTCACCGGTCCGGGGTTGACGGCGTTGACCGAGATCCCGTCCGGTCCGAGGATCTTCGCCATCGACCACATGATGTGCAGCACGGCGATCTTGCTAGCGTTGTACGGCAGGTAGTCGATCCGCGCTTCCTTGGCCGCGACCGACGACAGCAGCAGAATGGTGCCCTTCGTGCCGCTGCCCCGCATGAGGTTCGCGACCTCGCGCGTGATGGTGAACGTGCCCGTGGCGTTGATGCGCATGGTGCGCTCGAACTCCTCGGTCGTGGTCGCCAGCGGATCGGGGGTGCCGCCGAGTACCCCCGCGGCGTGGACGAGGACGTCGATGCGGCCGTGCTCGGCGACGATCCGGCGCACCACTTCGGCGGTCTGCTGCTCGTCGGTGACGTCGAGCTCGGAGAAGCCGGCGACGTCCTGCCCGTCGAGCGGTGCGAGGTCCGCCCCGACGACGATGTCCCCGCGCGCCTGCAGCGCGTCGACGACGGCCGCGCCGATGCCGCCGCTGGAGCCGGTGACCAGGGCGACCTGGGGCAGCGGCGCTACTGCACTGCTTTGCTGGACCATGCGCGTCCCTCCTGCTCCTCGGTGGGCAGGCCTGCCGCCGCGAGGATCTTGTCGAGTAGCTGCTGGGTCTTGACCGCTTCCCATCCGGAGGTCAGCGGCTGCTGCCGGTCCTGAACGCGGTCGAGGAAGTGGCGGACCGCGTCGGCGAAGCCGAAGGTCTCGGTCGCGGTCGCCCAGCCGAACGCCTCCGGGCTCATCGACCGGACGGTGCGGACGCCGTCCGCTGTCACGGCGACGGTGTCGGGGGCGATGACCTCCGCCGAGCGCAGCTGCCCGTACGCGTCGAGCTTCTCACCCCACGCGCCGGCGGCTCGGGCCGCGACCAGCAGGCCCGTGTTCCCGGTCGAGAACCGGATGAGGGCGGCTGCGCCGTCCTCCTCCCAGGGGTCGGTTCCGGCGGCCGCGCTGGTGACCTCGACGACGTCTCCGCCGCAGAACCAGCGGAGGAGGTCCACCATGTGGATCGCGTTCTCGAACGTGGCCCGGTACTCGGAGCCGGCGCGGTTCTTCTGCGCGACGCAGAACGACGCTCCGGCCGCACCGAACGCTTCCCGCGCAGCGACGTACACGGGCGCGAACCGCCGGTTCAGGCCGACCATCAGGATGCGGCCGTGCTCGTCGGCGAGCTCCGCGAGGCGGACCGAGTCGGAGGTCGAGGTGGCGAGGGGCTTCTCGCAGAACACGTCGATGCCGGCGCGAAGGGCGCTCTCGACGGCCGCGACGTGCTCGGAACGGGGAGTGAGCACGAAGACGGCGTCGAGCTCTTCGGCGTCGAGCATCGCGTCGACCGTGCGGTACACGTTCGCAAACCCCCACCGACGCTGCAGCGGGCTCGGGTCCTCGCGCCGCGACACCAGGGCGCGCAGCTCGACGTCGTCGCGCTGAACAAGGGTGGGCAGCTGCGCGATGCTGGCGATGTTGCCGGCGCCAACCACGCCGACGCGCAGTGCGGTCACGAGCGGACCTCGGCGTCCTGGCCGTTCGCCTCGAGATCGAGCTGCCGCAGCAGCGTACGGAGGTGTTCGGCGCCGCGACGGAATCCGATCTCGGGGGCGTCGAGATCCTGCGGATGCCACCGGTACTCGTATTCGAGCGAGAGCACGTCGTCGTAGCCGACCTCGCGGAGGCGCCGGAGGATGGGCGACCAGGCGAGGGCGCCGTCGCCGACGACGCGCGAGATGACGGCGCGTTCCTCGGCGCGCACGCGCGCCGTCTCGGACGCGACGAATGGGGCGTTCGAGTCCTTGAAGACAAGGTCCTTGACGTGCACGTGGCCGATGAGATCGCCCTGGACGGCGAAGGCGTCGTCGACGTCCTCGTCGTGGGTGAAGGTGAGGTTCGCCTGGTCATAGAGCACGCGGACGGCGGGCGAGTCGACCGCGCGGATGAGCTTGGCGGTGTCGCGCGCGGTCTGCGTCATGGTGCCGAAGTGGTTCTCGGCGCAGAGCACGACGCCTGCGTCCGCCGCCGGGCCGGAGAGCTCCTGGAACGATCGGACGAGCTGCGTCCAGTGCGCGGCGTGGTCCTGCTGGCCCGGCTGCCACGCGCCGGAATAGACGCGGATGCGGTTCGCGCCGACCGCGTGGGCGATGTCGATGGCCGACCGCAGCTCGTCGACGGCTTCTCGGCGCATGCGCTCGTCGGTCGCGTTGATGGCGGTCGTGTACGGGGTGAGCCCGATGACGGGGATGCCTTCGCCGTCGGCGACGCGTGCCGCTTCCGCCGCTGCCGCGGCACCGCCGATGGGCAGACCGCTCGTGTAGTCGTCCTGGTAGATCACCTCGGCGGCATCCAGGCCGGCTCGGGCGAAGAGTTTAAGCGCTTCGGGAACGGTGTGGTCGGGAGTGCCGAGGGTGTGGCCGGCGATCTTCACGAGGGCGTCTCCGAGGTCTTCGAGGTCGAGTGGGTGTGCCAGTCGTGAGGGCCGACGAGACGCGGGGGATCGACGACCCGCGAGCGGTCGACGAACTCGAGGATGAGCCCCCAAGAGGTGCGGGCGTACACCCACCGGTTCCCGGCGACAGCGGGGCTGTCGCCAGCGACCTCCTTGCGCGCACCGAGGATCTCGATGCCCCGGAGGTCGGCGACCGCGTCGACGACGTCGTCGACGTCGTCGACGACGAAGCAGAGGTGGTGCCCGCCCGCATCGCTGGCGCGCGGGAACACGGGGGAGCGGTCCTCGCTCCACCACTGGAACAGCTCCACGTTCAGATTCGGCGGAAGCCGGAGCATGCGCAGCTCCAGGTGCGCGTCCGCGGGCACGCCGAAGTGCTCCGGCATGACCGCGGCATCGGGTCCGCGGGTGGAGCGATACAGCTCCTCGGCGCCGAGAAGGACGGTGAACAGGCGGGTGGCGTCGTCGAGGTCGGGGACGGTGAAGGCCACGTGGTCCACGTATTGCAGACCGGGAAGGCGACCGGGGTTCGGATTCATGAGCGGAGTTCCTGGGTGGAGGAGCGGATGAGAAGCGATGGCTCGAGCACGACATGGTCGGGCGGGCCGCCGGCGAGGAGGGCCTCGCCGAGTTCGATGGCGATCCGTCCGAGGTCGGTGATTGGTTGCCGGACACTGGTCAACCGGGGGTTGAACTGGGCGCCGAGGTCGAGGCCGTCGAAGCCGACCACCGACAGGTCGGCGGGCACGGTCAGTCCGCGCGAGCCGAGCTCGGAGATCATGGCGAACGCGATGAGGTCGTTGGAGGCGATCACCGCCGTCGGGCGGATCGGTTCCCGCATCCAGTGGTCCACGATCCCCGGCCCCGGTTCGGCGCCGGGCGGCGCCTCCAGGACGACGGGCGGGATGGCGTGACGCTCGGCGGCGTGGTGGTAGGCGTCCCAGCGATCCTGGGCGGTGTACGTGCCGACGATCCCCGGGGCGTAGGCGATGTTCGCGTGGCCGAGACCAAGGAGGTGGTCGAAGGCGAGGTCGACGCCCCGGGCGCTGTCGACAGTGACGGTGGGCACGGCGGGGTCGTCTTCGACCCGGTCGATGACGACGACCCGGTTCGGAAACGCGTACCGGCGGAGCGCCTCGAGGTTGACCCGGGTTGAGGGGGCGACAATTCCGAAGGGGGAGTACATGGAGTGCATCGCGCTCACGTAGTCGGCGGTTTGCCCGGTGTCGCCGTTGGTGATGCAGAGCATCAGCTGGTAGCCGTGTGCTTCGGCGGCGGCGGCGGTCGTGCGCGCCAGCTCGGCGAAGAACGGGTTGGTCATATCCGGAACGATCAGCGGGATGAGGTTGCTCGAGCCGCGGCGGAGAGCCTGCGCGAGGGGGTTCATCGAGTACCCGAGCTCGGCTGCGACACGCAGCACGTGTTCCCGGGTCGCCGCGCGCACGGCATCCGGCTTCGAGAACGCGCGTGACACGGTCGAGCGGTGGACGCCGGCCGCTTCGGCGACGTCGTCGATGCTTACCTCAGCCACGACGCGCCGTCCTCTCCAGGTGCGGCGACCAGATGAGCTCCATAGTGGTCACAAGCTCGGTGAGCGTCGGCAGGCCCGCGAACCCGGTCGTGAGCGTGTCGGCGACGCCGGTGACGAACACGTCGTACAGCAGGTCGCTGTCGACCTCGAGGACGGCGCTCTTGGTGATGCCGGATTGGTCGGTGAACGTCGCGTCGCCGGTGGTGTCGACGGTGGCGAACCCGTTGGTCCCGGCCGCGGTGAAGCTGCAGTATCGCTTCAGCGGTGAGTTGGGGAACGCGTAGCCGACCTCGACGATTGCCTCGCGGCCCGTGACGGTGGTCAGGACCATCGTGGAGTGGTCGTCGACCGCCTCGCCGTGCAGCGTGGTGGAGAGCTTCTGGACGACGTCGACGGGGTGTCCGAGGTGGCGAATCGCCAGGTCGACGAAGTGCGGGCCGAGGTTCATTAGGCTGCCGCCGCCCGAGAGGGCGGGTTCGAGCATCCACGGGTTGCCGTTCTGCCGGTACCGCGAGGGCGGACCGGCGACGAACGCCATCCGCTCGTAGACAATGTCGCCGGCCTGTCGCAGCCAATTGTCGATCGGGGCGCCGCGCTGGACGAGCGGCACGGTCGCCGGCACGGCGGCCGAGCGCGCCTCCTCCTCGATCGTCCGAAGGTCGTCGAGGCTCGCACCGGCAGGCTTCTCGATCACGAACGGGATGCCGCGGTCGATGAGCTCTCGGCCGACCGCGAGCATCTCGTGGTGCGGGCAGAACACGAACGCCACCTCGATGCCGTCCTGGTCCAGAGCCTCGTCGACGCTCGCCGCGACTGGTGCGCCCAAGGGCTCGGCGAATGCCCGAGAGACCGCGGGGTTGGGGTCCTGCACCGCCGTCACGCGGAATTGTCGAGCGAGCCCGGCACGGTACAGCGGCGCGTGCCAGTGGGACGCACCCAGCACCACGGCCGAGGGCCGAGGGGCCGAAGAGGAATGATCCACCGCCGTCGACTCCTTCGCTTCGATGAGGATCCCGGCGCATCAGTCGCCTCGCGAATGAGAACGATTGCTGAGATCGATTGCAACCCAGGATGCTACGCCTCGCCGCGATTCGTCAACGCATCCGGGTCGCGGCTCGCGAAGCGCGAAAAAGTGGTGTAACCATCAACGTCATGCTCCAGAAACTCGACGTCATAGAGACCATCCGCGATTCCGGCAACGTCCTCATCGTCCGCCTCGACACCGCCGAGGAGGCGTTCGAGGTCGCCTCGGCAGCCGTCGCCGGCGGCATCCGCGCCCTCGAGATCACCTTGTCGATCCCCGGCGCCCTCACCGTGATCGAGCGCCTGACCGAGCGCTTCGCCGGTGAAGACGTGGCCTTCGGCGCGGGCACCGTCCTCGACGGGCACGCCGCCTGGTCGAGCATTCAGGCCGGCGCGCAGTTCCTCGTCAGCCCGAACCTCAACCCCGAGATGATCCGCGTCGCCAACCGCTACCAGATCGCCACCATCAGTGGTGCCTACACGCCGACCGAGATCCTCGATACGGCCGAGGCCGGGGCGGACATCGTCAAGCTCTTCCCCACCGAAGCCGGCGGCATCCCTTACGCTAAGGCGGTCCTGGCGCCGCTCGCACACGTCCCGATTCTTCCGGCGGGTGGCGTCACCACCGCCAACGTCGGCGACTGGTTCGCCGCAGGCGTCGCGGCGGTCGGAGTGGGCAGCGCCATCACCAAGGCCGGCCGCCCCGACGGCGATATGGGCAAGGTCACCGCAGCGGCGAAGGAGTTCGTGGCCGCGGTCGAGCGAGTGAAGCGGTGACATCCGACGTCCAAGCCCTGCCCGTCGCCTACATCACGCTCGGCGGGGCGGGGTCGGGTAAGTCGACCCTGTCGAGACACCTCAGCTCCCTCACGGGCGCGGCGTATCTCGACAAGGACACGCTCGCCGGGCCCCTGGTGCAAGTGGCTCTCGAGGCGTTCGGGCAGGATCCCTCCGATCGGGAATCGAACGAGCTGTACCTGCGGAAGGTCATGCCAGCCGAGTACGAGACGCTCTTCGCGACCGCTGGCCGGAATCTGCAACTCGGCCACTCCGTCGTCCTCGATGCACCGTTCGTGGCGTACCTCGGAGACCCCGATTTCCTGCGTTGCTCGACCGAGAATGCAGACTGGCCCGCCGCTCGCATCCGAGTGATCCACGTGCGCACCTCGCCCGAGGTCGTGCGGCAACGGTTGATCGAGCGCGGCAGCGAGCGGGACCGGGTCAAGCTCGCCGGATGGGACGTCTACTGGGAGCGATTCGGTGCACTCGAGTGCCGCTGGAACACCGGCGAGCACGACGTCGTCGTGAACGATGACGAGTCGGCGTTCACGCGTCTGCGTGAGCTGGTGCAGCAGATCTGACCGCTGCGTTCTCGGGTCTGACGACCAGGATGACCGCTGGGTCTTGACAGCGAGGGCGGACGCGTGTGACTTTTCGTAACAGCGTTACAAGTAACGCTGTTACTCCACGATGGCGAGGAGACGAGGACATGGCACTAGCCGATGACGTCACAAATGCGATGCGTGTGCTCGAACTGCTGGCGCCGCATCCCGAAGGCCGACGCGTCACGGAGATCGCCGAGCGCCTGGGCGTCAACAAGGCCATCGCTCATCGCCTCCTCGCCGCCTTGGCCGATGCGGGCTATGTGAATCAGGATCCCCGCACCTCCAGCTACTTCGCCACTCACAGCCTCGGCGCCCTGGGGCTCCGCCAGCTGTCCTCGTCAGCAGTGGAAACGTGGGCTCAGCGAAGCCTGGACTCGCTCGCGGCGGAGTGTAAAGAGCTCGTTCGCCTGGCGGTAGCCACCAACGACTCCTTGAAGTGGATCGCCAAAGCCCAGGGGGCGAACTCGTCCCTCCGCATCGACCCCGTCATGGGCCAGGACGCGGTCCCCCACGCCACTGCATCCGGGAAAGCGTGGCTCGCCACTCTTTCTCCGGACCGAGTCGCGACTGTGCTGGCGCACGCGAGCCGTCTCGACGTCACCCCCAGATCCCCCCTCGATCGGTCCGCTCTCCAGGCCGAGCTCGACGAGGTTCGTCACCGCGGGTACGCCACGACGATTGAGGAGATGGACCTCGGTATCAGTGCCGTGGCGGCCGCCATTCACGGAGCCGGACCGGGCCGGGAGGCCACCGGGACGATCAGCATCGCGGGCCCCTCCGTGCGGATGACCCGAGCGCGCATGGCCGAGTTGTCGCCGCCCCTGCTCGCGGCCGCGGCTGACATCTCCCGGAGCTGGCCGAGCTATGCCTACCTCGTCGCAGACGAGGAACTCTCCGCCTAGCCAGGCAGACACCCCTTCAACAGGTCCAGCGACCCTCGGCCCGGGGCGTTGGGATGCTCACTCGCGACCAAATGCAAAGGATAAGCCAATGACGGCTCCACGTCGCGCGCCCAGCGCATACACCCCCGACAGCGCAGATCCTGTCCCGCGTAAGAGACAGGCCCGTAACCTGCTCGCCGGGACCGTCGGGCACTTTGTCGAGTGGTACGACTGGTATCTATACGGTCTTCTCGCCGCTGCCTTCTCCGCGCAGATCTTCCCCTCGGGCTCCCAGTTCGCGTCCCTCATCGCCTCGTTCCTCACTTACGCCATCGGGTTCATCGTGCGGCCTCTGAGCGGCATCATCATCTCCCCGCTTGCCGACCGGTACGGGCGCCGACGCGTCCTGTCTCTTGCGGTCTCGGGGATGGCTCTCGGCGCGTTGATCATCGGGTTTACACCCCCGTACGCGACCATCGGCTACTTCGCGCCGATCCTGTTCGTCGTCGCCCGCATCCTCCAGGGCATCTCCGCCGGCGCCGAGGGGCAGAGCGCCATCGCGTTCATGGTGGAACACGCTCCAGCCAACCGGCGCGGACTTTTCGGCTCCTTCACCAACATGGCCAGCGGGCTGGCAACCCTCGCCGCAACGGGCGCCGCAGCCACCGTCACCTCTGTTTTCACCGCCGACGCCCTGTCGTCTTACGGATGGAGGATCCCTTTCATCATCGGTGGTGTGATCGGCGTCGCTGGACTCATCCTCCGCGCCCGCTCGGATGAGTCTCCGGAGTTCGAAGCCAGCACGCTCGTCGAGCAGAAGTCCGCACCGACGAAGCTCCTCCAGCTGCTCCGCGAGCACCCCAAGGCGCTCCTGCAGACTGCTGCCCTTTCCGCTCCCGCCGTGGCCTACTACACCTGGGCGACGTTCCTGCCCACCTACGCCAACCTCACCTCGGGCCGAGACCTGTCCTCCACCCTTGCCGGCAGCACGATCGGCCTGGCCCTGCTGGTTGTCGTCGTCCCCGCCAGCGGCTACCTCTCCGACCGTCTCGGTCGCCGGAAGATCTTCCCCATCATCGGCGCCATCGGAATGATCGTCCTGTTCTATCCGCTCCTTCTCCTCCTGCAGGTGCCCGGCTTCGGTGTCTACGTCATCGTCGCCGCCTCCGGATGGGTTGTCCTCGGAATCTGGCAAGCCGTCTACCCCACCATCCAGGCTGAGCTGTTCCCCGCCTCGGTCCGCGTCTCCGGAATCGGATTCGCCCATCAGATCGTCATCGCCCTCTTCGGCGGCACCGCACCCCTCATCGCAGCCGCGTTCGTCGGCGCCGGACGGCCCATGTACGTGGCGATCTACATGATCGTCATCGTCGCCCTGTGCCTCATCGTCTACTTCACGCTCCCGGAGACCGGCAGCCGTGCCCCGCGGGAGATCGTTTCCGAGACCGACACCATCGCCGTCGCCATGAGCGAGAACTCGTCCACTGCTGCCAGTTCAGCCGCTGAACAGTACAAGGGCTCCCGGTCGTAGCCGCCCCTGCTCCCGAGCGCGCGATGGGGGCACCTCAAGATCGAACGGAAATTCATATGATCATCAACACTTTTTCATATCTTTGGTCGACAACGGCGATCGATGCGATATCTGAGTTGATCCAGAATGGGTACAATACCTTCGAGGTTCCCATCAGCTCTCCACATTGCTGGCCGGAAGAGATCTCCAGCTCCGAGCATTCGGCAATCCTGGCGACGCTCAACGAGAACGGCGCCAAGATCCGATCCTTGAATGCCGGCGGATACGACATCAATCTGGCCAGTCCTGGTGCCAGCATGCGCCGGAAGAGCATCGAGCACATCACGTCGGTGATCGATCTTGCGGTAGCTTGGAATGTCCCGGAAATTGTGATCTCACCCGGCACACGGCGCCCTATGATCTCCCCCTCACTCGAAAATGTCCACGGGTGGATGCACGAAAGCCTGGAAGAGATGATCCCGCTGGCCAAGCGGGCGGGAAAACGACTCCTCTTCGAGAACACCCCCTACTGCTTTGCTCCGACGATTGGGGAACTGGCGGATATCGTCGGTACGGTCAATGATGATGCACTAAAAATCGTGTACGACGTCGCGAACGCTGCTTACATCGGGGAGGATCCCGTATCGAGTCTGCGCTCACACCACGGATCGGTTGCACTCATGCATATCTCCGACACGGGTACGGAAACATGGGGTCACGACCCCATCGGCACTGGGGTGATCGATTGGAACGGGCTGGGTAAAGCAGTCCAAGAAACAATTGGGGTAGACAACGTCGTGCTCGAAGTCATCCGCGAAGAGAACACCCTTGAAGAATTCGCGAAGGCGATGCTTGACCTCAGTGAAGAGGGTTGGAATCTCGGATAGTGATTTCAGCGCCTCGGGATTCAGAGTGACTCCGAGGGTCATCGAAGAAGGTGACAGTTCTCGATCACCGGCGTGAGTCGAAGTGCTTCGAAACGCATCAGATAATGATGTCACGACTTGCGTGGCCTGCTGAGTATGCCCGCTGGAAATATACAAGGAGAGTGTGCAATGAGAGTTCTGGTCAGTGGCGGAAGCAGCGGCATCGGCGCGGCTGCAAGCCTGAGGCTCGCAGAGGCAGCGCTTGCCCGTGGCGAACAGCCGATGATCGCGGTAGCAGGCCTTACTGCGAACGCGCGACAAGACGAGGTCGTCCGGTCGATCCAGTCGATGGGCGGCAAAGCCATTGCATTGACAGGAGACCTGGGTGATCCCGACGTGCCCGGTCAGCTGGTAACCGCTGTGGTCGACGAGTTCGGCGGCTTGGACGCGCTGGTGGCAAATGCAGGAATCGCCAACCCTGGCGCACTCAAGGATCTCTCCCTCGAGGACTGGGACAGCATGTTCTCCGTCAACCTCCGCGGGGCGTGGCTACTTGCCAAAGCAAGTTACCCGCACCTGAAGGACAGTCGCGGGTCCGCCTGTTTCACCTCTTCAATGTCCGGCCAGCTTCCACATGCCGGGTCAGGTGCATACAGTCCGACCAAGGCTGCGCTCACGCTGTTGGCTCAGACACTCGCACTGGAATGGGCACCTGACGGAATCCGCGTGAACGTGGTATCCCCGGGCATGACTCGCACGCAGATGACTGAACAAATGTACCTCGATCCCGAAGTCAAGAAGGCAAGGGAAAAAATCATCCCGTTGTCGAAAATTGGCGACCCGATGGATATCGCGAACGTGATCGAGTTTCTTGTCAGCCCGCTGGCAGGATATGTCACCGGCCAAGATGTCTGCGTCGATGGGGGTTTCTCCAAGTCCATTCTCAGTCACATTCCCGGTCGGCCCAGCTCCAAGTCCTGACGGGGTTCTTCCCCTGGCCGCCGAGGCCGATCGTGAGCGGCTCCGCCGCCCGCTCTCAAGGGCCAGGTCCGCTATCGCCTCGCCGCCGTCGGCGAGCATGACCGCGAGATTCCCGCAGATCCCGCATCAGCCCCAACCGCATGACTGTTATCGTCAAGGCCGTCCTCACCCTGGAGAGGCGACCCTGAAAGAGCTCACCGCTCCTCCAGGGTCTTCGTAGCCAGCTTCGGAGACGGCAGGCCGGAGCACCTCCTGACCGAGGATCATTCCGACGAGCAGTCTTTTCTCTGACGGGTAACCGAAGCCGGAGCAGCCAGCGAAAGGTTTGCGAACACCCCAGCCAGCGCCGTTTCAAGCTGCGGGTCTTTCAGCGCTACGGAGCTCGCTGTCCCCTCTCGGGAATCGAGATGATCGAGGCAGTTCACTTTAGGTCCTGAGCCGGCAGATACACAGCTCAAAGGCAACTACCCGAGGGGCGTGGGCGGTCCATCCCTAAAGGCAATGCCGTTGCGTTACGGGTCTGCGGGTTGGGGTCTTGTGATGAGGATGGCTTGCGTGCCGGTGCGGGTGGGTTGTGGCCACGCATGGTGTTCAGCGCGTTTGAGCCGGTAGTTGGACATCTTGCGTTTCACGACGCGGGGCTGGCTGCGCATGCGTCTGGCGGGCAGGAGCCGTTCCAGGAGGTCTTGCTGGAGCATCACCAAGGCTCTGACCAGGAGGTCAGGGGGAAAAGCTGCCCGGCGTGACAGTCACGCTGCGCCGGGCGGAGCGCAGGGTTTCGGTGAAGGAGACCCGGTCTGGATCCAGGCCACGGGTGGCGGCGGTTCTCAGCATGAGTTCGCGCAGGGCGTGGTGGACCAGCAGGTGTGCCCAGATCTGCTGACGGACACCATCGGGAGTCTTGCTGCTGAGTACGACACGGGCGCCGCGCTGATAAGTCTTGATCTCGGCGAAGACTGACTCGACCTCCCAGCGTTCGCGGTAGAGCGCGGCCAGTTGCCGGGCCGGATGGTGGCGGGCGTCGAGCAGGGTGGTGACCAGGCGGTAGTCGTCAGCTGTGTCCTTACTGACCTGGCCCTTGAGCTGGTAGGCCAGGACCCGGATGGTGACCGGCTCATGCCGGGCGGGGCCGCTGCTTGCCCGGATCTGTGAGAGCCATGAGCCGTCACGGAACTGTTTGATGACCGGCAGGACGCGGTTGGCGGGCACTCGCCAGAGCAGATCGGCGCCGGTGGCGGTGAAGGCCTGCCACAACGGGACGCCGAGGAACTCACGGTCGGCCAGGACGAGCTGGCCCGGGCCGAGTGAACGTGGCAGGCGGCCGACCAGGGTGACTTCCCCGGTGCGGCAGCCGGCGAGTTCCGCGTCCAGTACCGCGTGGCTGCCCACCTCCACCAAAGCAGCCATCCGCACCTGCGGGAACGCGCTCTTGCCCGGTCCGCGGCCGTTGCCCGGACGTCCGAAGGCGGCCTCGTTGGCTTCGCAGTCCGCGACGTCCCAGCAGGTCCCGTCCACCGCCAGCAGCCGCAAGCCCCGCCAGAACGCGCCGGGTGTCGCCTCGGTGGCCATCGGCTTGGCCGTCGCGGCGAACAGCACCCGCAGCGGCTCACAGCCCAGCCGCTGCCGAGCCCGGAACACCGACGACTTCGCCGGCACATGCCAGCCGCCCAGCAGTGCGCTTGCCGGAAATGTCATC
>NZ_NCSM01000081.1 GCF_002224125.1 Streptomyces sp. NBS 14/10 | reverse complement strand
GGCGGCGGTGTGCTGCTGGTGACGTGGGGCCTGCTGCTGTTCCGCAAGAGCAGGAGACAACGAGCCGCGACCTGAGGCGGCGCGGGCGTGGGAAGCGGGGGCTCCGGCAGGAACGCGGCCTGCTGAGGCGAGCGGAGCGCATCGGTGAAAGGCACACGATGACGGTGCGTATTCAGTCGTAAGGGTGGCTGATGAGCGGTGGTGCGGCTGTGCGAGTGGCATGAGGAGGGGGCACCCGCACCCAGAAGCGCCCCGAAGGAGGACGTCATGTTCCGCCACTCGATACGCACGCTTGTGGTCGGCCTGTGCACGCTGACAGCGGCCGCGCCCGCTGCCACGCCCGTGGCCCTGGCGATGGAGGTCGGTCACCGGCAGGGCACGCACACTGCCGCCCGGGCCGTGCACCCGCGGACTCTCTCCGACCTGGCCACCGCCATGAAGGGGGAGGCGTTCGCCTACGCCTCCTACAGCCTCTTCGCCGTCGAAGCCGACCGTCAGGCATACCCGGCCGTCGGCAAGCTCTTCCGCGGCACGGCGCGGACCGAGCTGAACGAGCACCTGCGCCAGGCCGCCACCCTGGCCGGAACCGTCGGCTCGAACGCGGCCAACCTGAGCGAGTCCATCAAAGGCGAGACGTACGAGCACCAGGTCATGTACCGCGGCTTCGCGGCCCAGGCCCGTGCGGACGGAGACCTGGCGGCCGCCGAGCTGTTCACCGAGATCGCCGCGGACGAAGGCCGCCACCGCGACGCCTACCGCGCCGCGCTCAAGGTCGTGACCACCGGCCACGGCACCATCCCGGCCCCGCCGAAGGCCGACGTGGTGCCGGTTCCCGCGGGGCCGCCGAAGGTGAAGGCCGCCCGGACGAAGGCCAACCTCGACACCGCGATGCACGGTGAGGCACTCGCCTATGCCAAGTACCGGCTCTTCGCCGCCCACGCGCGGCAGACTGGGAACACCGCGCTGGCCCGTCTGTTCGGCGGCACCGCCGACGTCGAACTGCACGAGCACTTCGCCGGCGAGGCGGTCCTGGCCGGTCTGGTCCGCACCACGAAGACGAACCTGCGCAAGGCCATCACCGGTGAGCACAACGAAGCCACCGTCGTCTACCCGGGCTTCGCCAAGCGGGCCGCCGCCGTCGGGGACACCACCGCCGCCCGCTTCTTCCGCGACACGGCGGCCGACGAAGCCAAGCACGCGGCGGCCTTCCGGAGGGCGCTCGACAAGCTGGGCTGACCGCCTCGGCGGAATCGGCTGAGCGCCCGCACACCACGCACGGGAGGCGGCCCGCCCGCCTGCCGCCCTGTCACCGTCCGGCCTCGGACGGACTGGTCGAGAAACGGCCGTGCCAGGCCGCCCGCGCGCCCGAATCACCGATCCGGTACACCTGGATGACCGCACCGGCGGCCACGACCAGGGCGATCACCAGCACGACGACACGCACCGACAGGGAAGAGGCCGCCCGGGCCACCGTGGACGCCCCGCCCTCGCTGGGGGTCGTCTCGCCCTCGCCGCCGCGTGCCCGTTCCTGCCGCCGGCCGACGTGGCCGAGCAGCCATACGACGACCGTCAGCACGAACAGGGCGATCGCCCATGGAGTGAGACCGGGCCCCATCTCGGCGTGCTCCTCGACCAGTGAACTCTCCCGCACTCGGTCTTCCAGCCACTCGCCGGACTCGGTGGTCAGCACGACCAGACCGAGGGTGACCAGCCCCAGCAGCGGCAGCACCACGCCGAGCCTGCGCGCCGCCGGAGGCCACAGCGCACAGATCACCAGCGCCAACGCCGTCAGCGGGACCAGCACCGCCGCGCCGTGGACGAAGAGGGGATGGCCGGGAAGGCCGTTGATCAGCCCGACATTCACGGGATCTCCTCCGGCAGGTACGCACAAGGCGCGTTCGGTCACATATCCGTTGCTTCGGGCATTGTGTGGCAGATGTGTCGACGTGCGGAGGGCGTGCGCGCGTATGGAGCAGTCATGGGGCCAAGGAGAAGTAGCTCTCCTCTTCCTGGGAGAAATGCAGTCGCAGGACGGTGTGCAGTCCGTAGAGACAGGAGCGCAGATCGTCGAGTTGTCCGGCGTCCAGGCCGCCGCGGGCGTGGGCCAGGTGCAGGTGTGTGGCGATACGCCGGGAAAGACGCTCGATCTCGATATGGGCGCGGCTCATGGTGGCGGTGGTCTCGGGACCGCCGAGCGTGGAAGCGAGCGCGGGGTAGAGCTGGTGCTCCTCGGCGTACTCGTGCGGGAGGAGCCGTTCGGCCAAAAGCCGGTGCGTCTCCTCGACGGCGGCGAGTGCCTTCGGGCCGGGGCTGTCGGAGAGGCGGTCGGCGGCGGCGCGTACCGCCTCGAGGACGTCCTGGAGATCATCGTGTTCGGCCGCGAAGCGGTGGATGAGCGCTTCGGCGGCCGGGGTGAGAGCTGGTCGCGCCGCCTGGTCGACGCGCAGGGCCCGCAGGGCGTTGAGGATGACCGCGACGTCGATGCCCTCCTGGAGCAGGGCACCGGCGGCGGGCGGGAGCAGACCGGCGGCGGCCGCGGCCATGGCGGCGAGCGACATCAGCATGCCGCCCAGCGCGCTCTGCACGGCGATGCGCCGGGCGCGTTCGGCGATGGCGACGGCATCGGCGAGGCGGTCCACGCGGTCGGTGGTCAGGACGATGTCGGCGGCTTCGGAGGAGGCGGTGGAGCCACGGGCGCCCATGGCCACCCCGATGTCCGCCGCGGCGAGCGCGGGGGCGTCGTTGACGCCGTCGCCGACCATGACGGTGACGGCGCGGTCGCGTTCGGCGCGGACCGCGGCGACCTTGTCCGCGGGGCCGAGCTCGGCCCGTACGCCGTCGAGACCGAGGACGGCGGCGACCTCGTGCGCGGGCTCGGCCCGGTCACCCGTGAGCATCATGATCCGCTCGATGCCCGCCGTCCGCAGGTGGCGCAGGGTTCTGGGGGCGTCGGAACGTATCGGATCGCGCAGGAGGACGGCGCCGGCCACGTGCCCGTCGACGGTCAGCCAGGCGACGGCCGCACCGTCGAGCAGTGCGCGGTTGTCCACGCCTCTGGCCCAGGCCGGTGCGGCACCCGCGGTGTCGATCCGGCCGATGGACGCCCGATGCCCGTCCACGGTGCCCGAGGCGCCCCGGCCGGGGTCCTCGGTGACGTCCGCCGCCACGGGCAGCTCCAGTCCGCGTTCCCGGGCGGCGTCGACGATGGCATGGGCCAGCACATGCGGGGAGTACTGGTCGGCTGAAGCCGCCAGGCGCAGCACCTGCGCCGGCTTCCACCCCGGTGCGGCGGCGACGTCAAGGACACGAGGACGGCCGCCGGTGAGGGTGCCGGTCTTGTCCAGCAGCACGGTGCGGGCTCGGCCGAGGTTCTCCAGCGCGCCGCCACCGCGGATCACCACACCCAGGCGTGAGGCGCGGGACAGGCCGGAGACGATCGCGACCGGCGCGGCCAGCAGCAGCGGGCACGGGGTGGCGACCACCAGGACCGCCACCGCCCGTACCGCGGAGCCGCTCAGCAGCCAGGCCAGCCCGGCCACCGCCAGGGACAGCGGCAGGAACCAGGCCGCGTACCGGTCGGCCAGGCGAACCACGGGAGCGGACTCCGCGCCGGCCTGCCGGGCCAGCCTCACGATCTCGGCATAAGCGCTGTCCTGCTCGGTGGCGGTGGCCCTCAGACTGAAGGCGCCGCCCGCGTTGACCACCCCGCTGCGTACGGCTTCGTCCCTCGGTCGCTCGATGTGCAGGGCCTCCCCGGTGAGCACCGACTCGTCCAACACGGCGATGGCGCTCTCCACGCGGCCGTCGACCGGGACCACTTCCCCTGGGCCCACCACGAGCAGGTCACCGACTTCCACCTCGGCAAGGGGCACCGTGCGCGCCCTGGCGTCGGTGAGGCGCCGGGCCGTGCGCGGCGCGCGTTCCACAAGGGCCCGTACATCGCGGGAGGCGCGCCGCCCCGCCGCGGCTTCGAGAGTGCGGCCGGTGGCCAGCATCAGCGCGATCAGCGCGCCGGCCAGGTACTCGTGCACGGCCAGAGTGCCGCCGAGGGCCAGAACCGCGATCAGGTCCACGCCCGCGCGACCGCGCCGCAACGCGGCCACGACCCACCCCACCGCCGGGACAATGGCGGACACGGTCCCCAGGCCCCACAACAGGTCCGCGAGGCTGCCGGCACCGACGGCCCAGGCCACACCGCCGGCCGTCAGAGCAGCTGTCGTGACGGCGAGGAGGGACGGCTCCAGGCGAGCGGAGACGGCGGCCGCCGAACGGCGAACCGGCCCTGCGGCGGCGAAGTAGTTCATGGGCGCACCTCTGCTCCCATCCTCGGCCTGAGCCCGGTCCGTCACATCTCGGCGCCGGTCCGGAAGCCGGAAGGCCCGGCTCCCGCATCGCGCGGGAGCCGGGCCTTCCGTACAGCTACAGCTGACAGCCTCAGGGCAGGTCAGATCTCGAAGACCTCGCTGGCCAGCGCCTGCTGCTCCGCCTGGTGCCGCTTGTTCGACCCCACCGCCGGGGAGGAGGAGTGCGGCCGGGACACCCGGACGAGCCGCTCGGAGGCCGGCAGATCAGCGCCCACCGAGAGCTCCAGGTGGTCGATCAGGTTGAGCGCGACGAACGGCCACGCGCCCTGGTTCGCCGGCTCCTCCTGCGCCCAGACGAACTTCTGGACGCCGGAGTACTTGGCGATCTCGGCCTGCAGCTCGGCGCCCGGCAGCGGGTACAGCCGCTCCAGCCGGATGATGGCCGTGTCCGTCAGCCCGCGCTTGTCCCGCTCGGCGGCCAGGTCGTAGTAGACCTTGCCCGAGGTGAAGACGACCTTGCGGACCGCGGCCGGGTCGACCGTCTCGTCGCCGATGACCGGGCGGAAGGCGCCGTTCAGGAACTCCTCGGTCTTGGAGGCCGCCGCCTTCAGACGCAGCATCGACTTCGGGGTGAAGACGACCAGCGGCTTGTGGTGCGGGTTGTGGACCTGCCAGCGCAGCAGGTGGAAGTAGTTCGACGGCAGCGTCGGCGCGGCGACCGTCATGTTGTTCTGCCCGCACAGCTGGAGGAAGCGCTCGATACGGGCCGAGGAGTGGTCCGGGCCCTGGCCCTCGTAGCCGTGCGGGAGCAGCAGCGTGACGCCGGAGGTCTGGCCCCACTTCTGCTCGGCCGAGCTGATGAACTCGTCGACGATCGTCTGCGCGCCGTTGACGAAGTCACCGAACTGGGCCTCCCACATGACCAGCGCGTCCGGCCGGGCCAGCGAGTAGCCGTACTCGAAGCCCATCGCCGCGTACTCGCTGAGCAGCGAGTCGTAGACGTTGTAGCGGGCCTGCTCGTCGGTGAGGTAGAGCAGCGGGGTGTAGTCCTCGCCGGTCTCCCGGTCCACCAGCACCGCGTGGCGCTGGCCGAAGGTGCCGCGGCGGGAGTCCTGGCCGGCCAGCCGGACGGGGGTGCCCTCCATCAGCAGCGAGCCGATGGCCAGGGTCTCGCCCATGCCCCAGTCGATCGTGTCGTCCTCGATCATCGCCGCGCGCCGCTGGAGCTGCGGGTACAGCCGCGGGTGGACGGTGATCCGGTCGGGGATGTTGACCTGGGACTCGGCGATCCGCTTGACGACCTCCTGGCTGACGGCCGTGGAGACCGCCACAGGGAACTCCGGCTGAGGCTCGGGGACCGCGGTCGGGGCCGGGTGCGAGGTGGCGTCGCGGACCTCGGTGAAGACCTTCTCCAGCTGGCCCTGGAAGTCCTGCAGCGCCTGCTCGGCCTCTTCCAGGGTGATGTCGCCGCGACCGATCAGCGACTCGGTGTAGAGCTTGCGCACCGAGCGCTTCTTGTCGATCAGGTCGTACATCAGCGGCTGGGTGAAGCCGGGGTTGTCGGTCTCGTTGTGACCGCGGCGGCGGTAGCAGATGAGGTCGATGACCACGTCCTTGTTGAACGCCTGGCGGAACTCGAAGGCGAGGCGCGCGACGCGCACCACGGCCTCCGGGTCGTCGCCGTTGACGTGGAAGATCGGCGCCTCGATCATGCGCGCGACGTCCGTGGCGTACATCGAGGAGCGGGACGCGGCCGGGGCGGCGGTGAAGCCGACCTGGTTGTTGATGACGATGTGCACGGTGCCGCCGGTGCGGTAGCCGCGCAGCTGCGACATGTTCAGCGTCTCGGCCACGACGCCCTGGCCCGCGAAGGCGGCGTCGCCGTGCAGGGCGACGGGCAGGACGGTGAAGTCGGTGCCGGCCTTGCCGATGATGTCCTGCTTGGCGCGGACCACGCCCTCCAGGACCGGGTCCACCGCCTCCAGGTGGGAGGGGTTGGCGGTCAGCGAGACGGCGATCTGCTCGCCGTCCAGGCCGGTGAAGGTGCCCTCGGCGCCCAGGTGGTACTTCACGTCGCCGGAGCCGTGCATCGACTTCGGGTCGAGGTTGCCCTCGAACTCGCGGAAGATCTGCGCGTACGACTTGCCGACGATGTTGGCGAGGACGTTGAGCCGGCCGCGGTGGGCCATGCCGATGACGACCTCGTCCAGGCGCGACTCGGCGGCCGCGTCCAGCACGGCGTCGAGCAGCGGGATGACGGACTCGCCGCCCTCCAGCGAGAAGCGCTTCTGGCCGACGTACTTCGTCTGAAGGAAGGTCTCGAACGCCTCGGCCGCGTTGAGCCGGCGCAGGATCCGCAGCTGCTCGTCGCGCTCCGGCTTGGCGTGCGGACGCTCCACCCGGTCCTGGATCCACTTGCGCTGCTTCGGGTCCTGGATGTGCATGAACTCGATGCCGGTGGTGCGGCAGTACGAGTCGCGCAGCACGCCCAGGATGTCGCGCAGGTTCATCATCGTCTTGCCGGCGAAGCCGCCGACCGCGAACTCGCGCTCCAGGTCCCACAGGGTGAGGCCGTGCTCGATGATGTCCAGGTCGGGGTGCTTGCGCTGGCGGTACTCCAGCGGGTCGGTGTCGGCCATGACATGGCCGCGGACCCGGTAGGAGTGGATCAGGTCGAAGACGCGCGCGGCCTTGGTGACGTCGTCGTCGTGCGAGACGTCGATGTCGCGCAGCCAGCGGACCGGCTCGTACGGGATCCGCAGCGCCTTGAAGATCTCGTCGTAGAAGTCGTTCTCGCCGAGCAGCAGCTGGCTCATGATCCGCAGGAACTCGCCGGAGGCGGCGCCCTGGATCACCCGGTGGTCATAGGTGCTGGTCAGCGTCATGACCTTGGAGATGCCCAGCTTGTTCAGGGTGTCCTGCGACGTGCCCTGGAACTCGGCCGGGTACTCCATGGCGCCGACGCCGATGATCAGGCCCTGTCCGGGCATCAGCCGCGGCACGGAGTGCACGGTGCCGATGCCGCCCGGGTTGGTCAGGGAGGCCGTGACGCCGGTGAAGTCCTCCATCGTCAGCTTGTTCGCGCGGGCGCGGCGGACGATGTCCTCGTAGGCCTGCCAGAACTCGAAGAAGTTCAGCGTCTCGGCCTTCTTGATCGCCGCGACGACGAGCTGGCGGTCGCCGTTGGGCTTGACCAGGTCGATGGCGAGGCCGAGGTTGACGTGCTCGGGCTTGACCAGGGTCGGCTTGCCGTCCTTCTCGGTGAACGAGTGGTTCATCGAGGGCATCGCCTTCAGCGCCTGCACCATGGCGTAGCCGATCAGGTGCGTGAAGGACACCTTGCCGCCGCGGGCGCGCTTGAGGTGGTTGTTGATGACGATGCGGTTGTCGAACAGCAGCTTGACCGGGACGGCGCGCACGGAGGTGGCCGTCGGCAGCTGGAGGCTGGCGTTCATGTTCTTCGCGACGGCGGCCGAGGGGCCACGCAGCGTGACGTACTCCGGACCGGCGCCCGGGGCGGCCGGTTCGGCGGCCTTGGCGGCGGGCGCGGCTGCGGCCTTCGCGGGCGCGGGCGCGGCCTTCGCCGGTGCGGCGACCGGGGCCGGAGCCGCGGGCTTGACCGGAGCAGGGGCCGGGGCGGCCTGGGCGGCGGGCTTCGCCGGAGCCGGGGCGGCACCGTTGCTCACCGGGGCCGGCGCGGCGGCGCCGGTACCGGCCGCCCCCGCAGCGGCCGGGGCCGGCGGGGCCGTCGGAGCCGCCGGGGACCCCGACACCGCGGAGCTGGTGTCCTGGCCCGGCTTGTAGTCGGCGAAGAAGTCCCACCAGGCTCGGTCGACCGAGTTCGGGTCCTGGAGGTACTGCTGGTAGATCTCGTCGACGAGCCACTCGTTGGGGCCGAACGCGGCGGCAGGGTTACTCCCCTGACCGTCCTGCTGGTCGGTCGAGACGCTCGAACTGTTGGGGGACTGTGGCGACACGGCGGCAACCGCCCTCTTCCGCTTCCTAAAGGTGGTGGACAGCGGGAATAAAGGCTACGCCCCTCAGCCCCTTACGTGCAGGCCGCACTGGTCATCGTCGCGCAAGTCACATTGATCGGCTGGTTTCGGGGCCTGAGATGGCGGGAATCACCGCTGGTTCTCGTGCGCGACGGGAACGCGAAAATGCGCCCACACCCGCTCGGATGTGCGCGACCGTCGACGCATGTGCGCCGCCGTTGACGACTTTACGTCAATTTTGATCTCTGTGGGGCTCGGGTTCGTCCAGAAGATCTGCCAGAGACCGGCGGCGCGTCAGTGGTCTCGGGGCCCGTTAGCGGTCAGGGCTCTTTGGAGAGGGTCCCCGGCAGGCTGACCTTGATCCGGCAGCCCCGGGGCGACTCGGCCACGCCTATCCGCCCCCCGTGCAGATCCACCGCCCACCGCGCGATGGCCAGACCGAGACCCGTACCGCCGTCGCTGCCCTGCCCCGGTCCGCGCGGCGCGCCCGGCTTTCCGCCCTGCGCGGACGGGCCGCCCCGGTTGAAGCGCTCGAAGACCCGGTGGCGCTCGGCCTCCGGGATCCCCGGGCCCTCGTCCAGGACCTCCAGCTCCAGGCTCTCCGGCCCCTCGCCGCGCCGCGCCCGTACGGTGACGCGGCCGTGCGCCGGGGAGTGCTTCACGGCGTTGTCGATGAGATTCGCCACGACCTGGTGCAGCCGCTCCACATCGGCGTGCCCGGCCAGATCGGACGGGAAGACGTCCAGGTTGAGGTGGACGTCCTTGCGGGCGTGCGCGCCCGAGCTGCCGGCCGCGTACGCGCTCTTGGCCATGCTGGCCTCCTTGAGGATCCCGGCCAGATACGGCCAGACCTCGAAGCGCCGCGCGTACAGCGGCACCACACCCTTGTCCAGCCGGGACAGGTCGAGCAGCTGCTCGACCAGCCGGCCCAGCCGCTCGGTCTGGCGCAGCGCGATGCGCATCGTCTCCGGGTCGGCCTCCGAGACCCCGTCCACGACGTTCTCCAGGACCGCGCGCAGCGCCGCGATCGGGGTGCGCAGCTCATGGGAGACGTTCGCGACCATCTCCTTGCGCTGGGTGTCCACCGCCTCCAGGTCGGCGGCCATCCGGTTGAAGGAGGTCGCCAGGGCGCCGAACTCGTCCCCCCGCTGGGCCGCGCTCACCCGGCGGGTGTAGTCGCCGTGCGCCATCGCCCGGGTGACCTCGGTCATCTCGTCCAGCGGGGCGGTCAGGCCGTGCGCCACGAACTGGGTGATCAGCAGCGAGGCGATGATCGAGAAGATGGTGATGATGCGCAGCTCGGTGTCCGAGTGCATCGCGGCGAACACCAGCAGCGTGGTGATGATCACCGAGCCGATGACCAGCGCGCCCAGCGCGGCCTTCACCGACCGGTACGGGTCGAACGGCTTCAGGGCCTCCCACAGCCGGTCCCACAGCCGGTCCCACTTGCGGCCCCAGGCGGCGCGCCAGGTCTCACGCCAGGTCTCACGCCAGGTGTGGCGCCAGGTCTCGCGGCGCCGGGCCTCGCGGCGCGAGGTCATGCGGCGCCAGGTCTCGCGGCGCCAGGTTATGCGGCTCCAGACGGCCGTCCGGCGGCCCGAGGGCCTCATGCCGCCGGGGTCTCCAGGGCGTATCCCACGCCGTGCACCGTACGGATCCGCTCCGCGCCGATCTTCCGGCGCAGCGCCTTGATATGGCTGTCCACGGTCCGGGTGCCCGAGGCGTCCGCCCAGTCCCAGACCTCCGCGAGCAGCTGCTCCCGGGAGAGCACCGCGCGCGGCGTGTTGGCCAGACAGACCAGCAGATCGAACTCGGTCGGGGTGAGGTGCACATCCACGTTGCGCACCCGCACCCGGCGCTGCGCGTGGTCGATCTCCAGCTCGCCCAGGCGCAGAATGCCGCTGCGCGGGGTGTGCGCGGCAAGCGCCGCTCGCTCGACGCGTCTGAGCAGCACATGCACCCGCGCGGCCAGTTCGCGCATGGAGAACGGCTTGGTCATGTAGTCGTCGGCGCCGACGCCCAGGCCCACCAGCATGTCGGTCTCGTCGTCGCGCGCGGTCAGCATCAGCACCGGTACCGGGCGCCTGGCCTGCACCCGGCGGCAGACCTCAAGGCCGTCGAACCCGGGCAGCATCACATCGAGCACCAGCAGATCCGGCTGCCACGCCTCGGCCGTATCGACGGCCGCCGGGCCGTCCCCGGCCGTCTGCACCTGGAACCCCTCGGCGCGCAGCCGGGCCGCGATGGCGTCCACTATGGTCGGATCGTCCTCGACGACCAGGACCCGGCGCTGTGCTCCCGGCGTGGTCGTGGCGGCTCCGTTGTGGCTGCTGTGAGTCTGCTCCATGCGCCCGCCCCTGCGTTGTTCCGTGAAACCGCGGCTCCTGGCTGGTCAATTGCCCGGCCGCGCGCGCTGGCAAGCAGCGTAAAGGCAGCCTACGCGGCTCGGCTACGCGCCTCGAATCGCGAGGTGAACCACGTCCGGGACACCTCGGGCAACACTGATCTCTTCGGTCCGCACCCCCGTGAAACCGGCATTCCGGAGAGCCTCCTCGAAGGCGGACGAGGGCTGGGCGGACCATACCGCGAGCACTCCGCCCGGGGCGAGGCGGGTACGGCAGGCGGCGAGACCCGCGGGGGAGTAGAGGCCGTCGTTGTCCTCGGTGACCGTCCAGTCGGGGCCGTTGTCGATGTCCAGGCACAGCGCGTCGTAGGGCTCGGACGCCGCTGTCGTGCCCGAGTGCAGATGGGCGACCAGATCGGCCTTGATGACCTCGGTACGGGGATCGGCGAGCGCGGCGGCGGAGATCCGGCCCAGCGGGCCGGTGCGGTGCCAGTCGATGACCGCCTCCTCGCGCTCCACCACCGCGATCCGGCCCCACCGCGGCTCGGCCGCCGCCTCGGCCAGTGAGAACCCGACGCCCAGGCCGCCGATCAGCAGCGCGGGCGCCTGGCGGCCGGCGGGCAGGGCGTTCAGCGCGGCGCGGATCAGAAGGCGTTCGGAGCGGCCGTCGGAGGTGTCCATCAGGAAGCACCCGTTGGCGATGATCTCGAAGACGGGCTGTGCGGTGTCGGTGTCGGGGCCGGGGTCCCTCGCGCCGCGCCGGCGCAGCACCACCTCGCCGTACGGGCCCTCGCGACGGTCGAGTGTCACGGGGCGGTCGGGGTCGGCTGCGGTGTCGTACGGCGGGTGCACGGTGGGCAAGATCCTTCCGGGGGCTGCCGGGGCTTCGGGGCTGCTGGGGCCGAATCTACCTATGTGGCGGCGTTCACAACTGCGGGGCTGGTGACATGAAATGCGGCCCGGCCGTTGTTGTGACGAGATGGCGTGGAGAGAGCCGGGACGGCAAGAGGAAGGAGCGTCGGCGTGACGGAGACGCAAGCGGTCGGTACGGCGGCCGGTCAACCGCACCGGGCTCTGCGCCCGCCGAAGCGTTGCCGCGCCACCGCCCGCCGCGCGGCCACGGCCCCCCTCTCCGGCCCAGCGGCCCCCGACGCCGCCACACCACAGCTCTCCCCGGCCCCGGCCCCGGCCGCGCGCACCGTACGTACATGGGCGCGGGCCGTGCCCAGTCCGGCGCGGACGCCGTTCACGCTCGGTTACGCCGTGGTCCTGGTCGTCACCGGGCTGTTCGCCCGGCTCGCGGACCCGGACCTCGTGCACGACGTACTGACCCACTCCAGCACCGATGTCGTGAACCTCGCCGATCGGCCCGTGCTGGTGCTGGTCGCCAGCGCGGTGTGGGTCGCGGGCGGGGTGCTGATGCCGTACATCCTGGCCTTCCTCCTCGTGGTGGGCGCGCTGGAGCGGCGGCTGGGCGGCTGGCGGACCGCCGGGGTGTTTCTGGCCGGGCATGTGCTGGCGACGCTGCTGACCGAGCTGCCCGTGGCCGCCTCGGTCGCCGCCGGGCAGCTGCCCGACAGCTCGCTGCGCCGGCTCGACTACGGCATCAGTTACGGGCTGCTCGCGTGCACCGGCGCGCTCGCCGGGCTGCTGTGGCCCCGGCTGCGCTGGACGCTGCTCGGCGGGATCACGCTGGTGCTCGTCCTGGACCTGCTGGAGTTCGCCGATCCGCTCACCGACTGGGGCCATCTGCTCGCCCTGACGACCGGCGTCCTGTGCTGGCCGTATGTGCGGCGGACCGTTCAGCGGCGCGAGCTTCAGCGGCGCGAGCCGGGGCCCTCCGGACGGGCGCCGCGCAGCGCGTAGAGGCAGCTGCCCGCGGCGAACAGCGCGGCCGCCGTCCACCACGCCGCCCGCTGCGGCCCCGGCTGGACCGACCAGGCCCAGACCGCGCCGGAGCCACCCGGTTCGGCCCGCGCGGTGAAGTAGACGGCGCCGGTGTGCACGAGCATCGGAAGCCAGCTCAGCCGGGCGCCGATGAGCGCGGCGGCCAGCGCGGTGACCCCCACGGAGCCCAGGACGTTACGGGCCATGGCGTACGCCCCGTACACCTGCGACTCGCCCGGGACGGCCAGCGCCAGCAGCCCCGCCGCCACCGCCGTGAGCAGCAGCAGCTGGCAGCCGCGCCGCGGCCACCAGGGGCGTACGGCGGTCCGGTCCAGCTCCTCGCTGTGGGTGTACAGGCTCGCCCCGATCGCGGCGGAGACCAGCAGCGGCGCGAGGACGACCACCGGCAGGCGGGCCCGCGGCCCGAGGCCGGACCCCGAGACGAGCCAGTCCGCGAACCAGGCGGTGGCGGGCGCGGCGGCGATCAGGACGGCGATCGTCACGGGCAGGGCGCGCGAGCGCGCGTACAGCAGCAGATTCGTGTTCATGGGGCTCACAGGGCCGTCACCCGCTCGGGGTGGCAGGAGCGTACGGCGGCGAAGTAGCTGCCGAGCCAGCGGGTGCGTTCGGCGTCGGGCATGGCCTTGATCTTCGCCAGCGCGCGGGTGTAGGCCGGTGCGTCCTGGCCGACGGGCGGCTCGGGCCGGGGCATCGGCGCCAGCCATTCGGCGACGGCCTGGCCGAGGTCGTTGTAGCGCTCCGCGTCCGAGACGCCCGGGCAGGACGGCGCCGTCGCGCCGAGGGCGGCATTGGCCGCGAACATCTCCGGCTCGACGATCCGGTTGCGCCGGAAGTAGTAGTCCCAGCCGAACACCGTCGCGTCGGTGCGGCGCGCCCGGTGGCCATCGCCCCGGCTCTCGATGATGCGGGTGGGGGCGTTCGGGATGGCGCGCAGTTTCGCGCTCAGCCCGGCCAGCGCCGCGGACGCGTCCGGCAGCATCCGGCCGTGCGTCCGCGACGCGCAGACGCGCGGCGCGCCGTCGTCGCAGACCAGCGCCGCGCTCGCCGGGTCCGGGCGCCATACGCCGTCGCCCGTCTGCACGATCAGCACGGCCGCGGTGGCCGCGGCGGCGAGCGGCGCGAGCGCCAGCGCGCGGGCGCGGCGGCGGGTGGCGTAGACCAGCAGCGCCGCCGCGGCCGGCCCGGCCAGCCACACCATCGAGACGGGGCCGAACCACCACACCGGCCGGTCCCAGGCGTACACATGCTCCTTGCCGGGGCTCAGCCAGGCGATGGGGGAGTCCTGATTGGCGACAAAGGGGTCGACAGCGAAGACGACGAAGGCCACCACGGGAGGGGCCAGCCGCCACGGCACGAGCCGGCCGACGAGAAACCCGAGCACGGCGAGCGAACCGATCGCCGTCGCGTCCGCCGCGAGCATCGAGGCGTACGGGCCGCCGACATCGCTCGCGTACCGCCAGGTCACGGCCAGGCACACGGCGGCCGTGAGCAGATACCCGACCACCGGCCACAGAACGGTGGGCGCCGCGGCCAGCAGGGTCCGCCGCAGGCGGGCCCGCGACACCGTGGCCAGCAGTTCCTCGGTCCCCCGCCGCCGCTCCCGGCCGCCCTGCCAGCACGCGGCCGCGGCCGCCAGTGGGGCGCCGACGATCACCCCGGCGCTGCGCAGCATGTCGGTCGTGTCGGTCCAGCCGGTCAGCCAGCCGTCGGCCCGGTCGTACATGGCGAACAGCAGGGCTGCCAGCGTGGCGGCCCCGGCCGGCAGACCGACGCCGCGGCGGAGTTCGGCGCGCAGGGGGTGGTTGGTGGTCCGGCTCATCGGGTCACCGACCATCCGGAAGCCGTGGCGGTGGCGCCGGACCGGTGGCGCCGCAGGGCCACGGCGTAGCCGCGCTCGATCGGGTTGTCGCCGAAGTCCTCCGCCCCCGCCTCCTCGCCGAGCGCGGCCAGGGCGTACGGCGTGCCGCGGTAGGCCACCCGGCCCGCGCCGATGAGCGTGACCTCCGTACAGGCCGCGGCGACGTCCTCGACCAGATGGGTCGAGACGATCACCGTCGCCTCGCGGCCCAGCTCCCGCAGCAGCGCCCGGAAGTCCACCCGCTGCTCCGGGTCGAGCCCGGCCGTCGGCTCGTCGAGAAGCAGCAGATCGGGGTCGTTGACGATCGCCTGGGCGATGCCGACGCGGCGCACCATGCCGCCCGACAGCGTGCGGATCTTGGCGTCGATACGGTCGGTCAGCCCGACCCGCGCGACCGCGCGCTCCACGGCGGCGGGCGCGGCGGCGCGCTCCATCTCCTTCAACCACGCCACGTACGCGACGAATTCGCGCACCGTGAAGCCCGGGTAGTAGCCGAACTCCTGCGGCAGATAGCCCAGCCTGCGGCGTACGGCGGTGCGGTGCGCGGGCGCCGAGACATCGCCGCCGAGCAGTTCCACCCGCCCGGAGGTGGGCGGGGCGACGGTCGCGAGGACGCGGATCAGGGAGGTCTTGCCCGCGCCATTGGGTCCGAGCAGGCCGTGTACGCCGGTGCCGAAGGCGAGGTCGACGGCGTCGAGGGCGGTGGTCCTGCGGTGCCGGACCGTGAGCCCGTGCACGGAGACGGCGCTGTTCACATGCGCTCCTGGTGATCGAAGGAGGTACGGCGCAGGGCCAGCAGCCCCGCGCATACGGCCGCTGCCGCTGCCCAGCAGCTCTGGGCGGCGGGGCCGGAGAGGACGGCGGCGAGGGAGTCGGACACGGCCTCCGCGAGGGTGACGCGTTCACCGTCGGCCGGGCCCGCGAGGAGCGCCGGGGCCCCGACGGCCAGCAGCCAGCCCGCGGTGACCGCGCAGGTGGCGATCCGGCAGCCGACGTACGAGGCGAGGGCGAGCGCGGCGAGCGTGAGCGCGAGCCCCGGCAACAGCCAGGCCGAGGCGGCGGGCGCCCCGGCGGCCGCGGGCAGCAGCAGTCCGACGAGGGTCAGCAGCGGCACGGACACGGCGAGCACGGCCGCCGTACGGGTCAGCAGCAGCCGCAGCCCGCCGGACGGCGTGGACGCGGCGAGCTCATGCATCGGGTCGGCGTGCCGCCCGTACGAGACGGCCACCCCGGCGGACGGCAGTACGGGCGCGAGCGCCAGCAACAGCGGCCGCACCCCGGAAACCCCCGCGACCCGCGCGACCCCGGCCGCGACGACCCCCGTCACCAGCAGCGCCACCAGCCAAGGCCCCCGCACCGCGGGCCCAGCGGCCCACGCCACCCACCCCCGGGACCGTCGGACCGCCCCGAGCCCGAGGCGCCGCGGCCGGGGGTCGCGGCTGCCGGCGGCGGTCGCGGCTGCTTCCTGGCCGCGCCGGACGAGGGCGAGGCCGGAGGCCGCCGCCTCGGCGGCGGGCCGCATGGCGATGCTGCCTTGGGCGGCACCTGCCGTTCCGCCCAGGGACGCGGCCCCCTGAGGGCCGTCGGCCGCCGCCCTCCCCTGCGGGGCGGCCCCGAGGGCGCCCCCGGAAGCCTGCCGCGCGGCGGCTTGCTCGGTGTGCCGGGCCGTGGCCGCCGCGAAGGCGGGCGGCGCCGGGTGGTGGGGCGTGCCCGGGGCGGTGTCCCGGGCCGTGACGAGGTCCGGGGTCTGCGCCCCGGCGGCCCCGCCCGCCCCTGCGGTCGTGCCGCTGACAGCGGCGGGCCGGGGGGCGGCGGGCGCCGCGGGGGGCGCCGCCGCGCCCGCCGTATCCCGCGCCGTGGACGCCGCCCCCGCCGCGCTCCCCGCAGCCTCCGCTACCGCGGCGGCCTGCTCGGTGTGCCGGGCCGTGGCCGCCGCGAAGGCGGGCGGTGCCGGGTGGTGGGGCGTGCCCGGGGCGGTGTCCCGGGCCGTGACGAGGTCTGGGGTCTGCGCCCCGGCGGCCCCGCCCGCGCCCGCGGCCGTGCCGCTGACAGCGGCGGGCGCTGCGGGGGGCGCCGCCGCGGCCGCCGTATCCCGCGCCGCGTTCGCCGGGCCCGCCGAGCCCACCGCCGTCGGCGGCGTGGCCGCCGCGAAGGCGGGTGCCGCCAGGTGGTGGGGCGCGCTCGGGGCTGTGTCCCGGGCCGCGACGAGGGCCGGGGCTTCTGTCCCGGCGGTTCCGCACGTCCCCGCCGCCTCCCCCGCGCCCGTGGCCGCGGGGGCGACGGGCGCCGCGGGGGCCTCCCCCGCCGCCTCCGCCCCCACCCTCGCCTCCGCGAGGGCCAGCACCGCCGCGCGGATGTCCGCCAGCGCGGGGGCCGCCGTGCCCGCGCGGACCGCGGTCGAGACGCGTTCCGCGCAGGCGGTGCAGGACTCGACGTGCTTCTCGACCGACCATGCGTCGGTCTCCGGCAGTGAGCCGTCGGCGTACGACGCCGCGTGGGCGGGGGTCACATGCCAGGCAGCGGCGGGGCCGCCGCGCTTGATCAGTCGTCGGAGCGTCATGCGGTGCCTCCGAGAGCGTCCAGGAGGTGCGGGGGTGTGGAGCGCCGCTCGGTGAGGGCGGCGCGGAGTTCTCTGCGGGCGCGTTGGGCGCGGGTTTTGACGGTGCCCTCGGGGATGCCGAGGAGCTGCGCGGCCTCGCGGGTGGTGAGGCCGTCGACGACCGTGGCGCGCAGGACGGCGCGCAGTTCGGGGGAGAGGCGGTCGAGGGCGGCGCCGACGTCCCCGTACTCCAGCGCGTCGAGCGCCCGCTCCTCCGCGGAGGGGGCCGTGGCGCGGGCCGGGTCCGGCTGGTGGCGGGCGTGGGCGGCCTGGGCCCGGGCGGCGCGGGCGGCGGCGCGCTGGGCGTCGACGAGGCGGCGGGCCGCGATGGTCCACAGCCAGCCGCCCGCCTCGCCGCCGCGGTGCGCGTCGGCCGTGCGCCAGGCCGTGACGAAGGTGTCCTGCAGGACCTCGCGTACGGTCTCGGGGTCCTGGCAGCGGCGCGTGAGGCGCGCGTGCAGCCAGCCGGCGTGCCGGTCGTAGAGCGCGGCGAGCGCCTGCGCGTCTCCCCGCGCGACGGCTCGCAGCAACTCCCCGTCGCTTCGGTCTGCCCCCACAGGGCGGAACAGTTTCACGCCTCTCTATCGCTTACTGAAGCGATGGCGGTTCATTTCCGCTGCCGCACCGCAGGACGGGGTGATCGCTCAGAGCGAACACGGGGCCGGGAACATCGGCGGGCCTTCGCGCATTGAGTCTGCATAGCTCAACTTGCCTGCCGAAGGGGAGATCATGGCTTCGACGTCCACACCGCTCACCCTGCCCGTGCTGCCGCTCGATGACGAGGTCGTGCTGCCCGGCATGGTGGTGCCGCTGGACCTGTCCGACACCGAGGTACGAGCCGCGGTGGAGGCCGCCCAGGCCGCCGCGCGATCAAGCGGCAGCGGCGGCGGCAAGCCGCGCGTCCTGCTCGTGCCGCGCGTCGACGGAACGTACGCGGGCATGGGCACGCTCGGCACCGTCGAACAGGTGGGCCGGCTCTCCGACGGCGACCCGGGCGCGCTCATCCGCGGTGTGCGCCGGGTGCGCATAGGCGCGGGGACGACCGGTCCCGGCGCCGCTCTGTGGGTGGAAGGCACCCAGGTCGAGGAGATCGTTCCGGATCCGCTGCCCGGTGCCGTCACCGAACTGGTCAAGGAGTACAAGGCGCTGGCCACCAGCTGGCTGCGCAAGCGCGGCGCCTGGCAGGTCGTGGACCGGGTGGAGCAGATCGACGACGTCGGCCAGCTGGCCGACAACTCCGGCTACTCGCCGTTCCTGTCCGTCCAGCAGCGCGTGGAGCTGCTGGAGACGGCCGACCCGGTGGCGCGTCTGAAGCTGGCCGTGGGCTGGCTGAGCGAGCACCTCGCCGAGCAGGACGTCGCCGAGTCGATCGCCAAGGACGTCCAGGAGGGCGTCGACAAGCAGCAGCGCGAGTTCCTGCTGCGGCGGCAGCTGGAGGCCGTCCGTAAGGAGCTGGCCGAGCTCAACGGGGACCCGGAGGACGAGTCCGACGACTACCGGGCCCGGGTGGAGGCCGCCGACCTTCCGGAGAAGGTGCGCGAGGCGGCCCTCAAGGAGGTCGACAAGCTGGAGCGCTCCTCCGACCAGAGCCCCGAGGGCAGCTGGATCCGCACCTGGCTGGACACCGTCCTGGAGCTGCCCTGGAACGAGCGCACCGAGGACGCGTACGACATCGCCGGCGCCAAGGCCGTGCTCGACGCCGACCACGCGGGCCTGGAGGACGTCAAGGAGCGGATCACCGAGTATCTGGCGGTGCGCAAGCGCCGCGCCGACCGGGGACTTGGCGTGGTCGGCGGCCGGCGGGGCGGCGCGGTGCTGGCCCTGGTGGGCCCGCCCGGCGTCGGGAAGACCTCGCTCGGCGAGTCGGTCGCCCGCGCGATGGGGCGCAAGTTCGTGCGCGTCGCGCTCGGCGGCGTCCGCGACGAGGCGGAGATCCGCGGCCACCGGCGTACGTACGTCGGGGCGCTGCCCGGCCGGATCGTACGGGCTGTCAAGGAGGCGGGTTCGATGAACCCGGTCGTCCTCCTCGACGAGATCGACAAGGTCGGCTCCGACTACCGCGGCGACCCCGCCGCGGCCCTGCTCGAGGTCCTGGACCCGGCGCAGAACCACACCTTCCGCGACCACTACCTGGAGGTCGAACTCGACCTGAGCGACGTGGTCTTCCTCGCCACGGCCAACGTCCTGGAGGCCATCCCCGAGGCCCTGCTCGACCGCATGGAGCTGGTCCGCCTGGACGGCTACACCGAGGACGAGAAGGTCACCATCGCCCGTGACCACCTGCTGCCCCGGCAGCTGGAGCGGGCCGGTCTGGAGCCGGGCGAGGTGGCGCTGGCGGACGACGCGCTGCGGAAGCTGGCCGCCGAGTACACCCGCGAGGCGGGCGTACGGACCCTGGAGCGGTCCATCGCGCGGCTGCTGCGCAAGGTGGCGGCCCAGCACGAGCTGGGCGAGCGGAAGCTGCCCGTCACGATCGGCACCGACGAGCTGCGGCCGCTGATCGGCCGCCCGCACCACACCCCCGAGTCCGCCCAGGACCCGGCCGAGCGGCGCACCGCCGTGCCGGGCGTGTCGACCGGGCTCGCGGTCACCGGCGCGGGCGGGGACGTGCTGTTCGTCGAGGCGTCGCTGGCCGACCCGGAGACGGGCGGCGCGGGGCTGACCCTCACCGGTCAGCTGGGCGACGTGATGAAGGAGTCCGCCCAGATCGCGCTCTCGTTCCTGCGCTCGCACGGCGCGGAGCTGGAGCTTCCGGTCGGTGACCTGAAGGATCGCGGTATCCACCTGCACGTCCCGGCGGGCGCGGTGCCCAAGGACGGCCCGAGCGCGGGCATCACGATGACCACGGCCCTGGCCTCGCTGCTCTCCGGCCGCCAGGTGCGCCCGGACGTGGCGATGACGGGTGAGGTCTCGCTGACCGGACGGGTGCTGCCCATCGGCGGCGTCAAGCAGAAGCTGCTGGCGGCGCACCGGGCCGGGGTGACCACCGTGATCATCCCCAAGCGCAACGAGCCCGACCTCGACGACGTCCCCGCCGAGATCCTGGACAAGCTCGACGTCCACCCGGTCTCGGACGTCCGCCGCGTCCTGGAACTGGCCCTCACCCCGGCGGCCACCACCCCGGCCGCCCCGGAGGTTCCGGTGGCGGCGTGACGGACGCCACCGGTGCGGTGGCCCGGAACTCCCGTTCGCACGGGGGTTCCGGGCCATCCGCGTCTTGGCCGAAGAGCCGAAGGGCTCAAGGGCTGACGCGGGGGGACGTCAGCCGTTGGCGAGGGCCTGGACCCGGTCGATCGCGCCGTTGAACTTGTTGTGGTCGCCGACCGTCGCACCCGACGAGGTGTACTGCCAGATGGTGTGGAAGCCCCAGCCGGCCGGGAGTTCACCGACGGAGGAGCCGTAGCGCGGGATCCACAGCGGGTTGACGCCGCCGAAGGCGCTGGAGTTGCCGGTGCAGCTCTTCCACCAGCTCGTCGAGGTGTAGATCACCGGGTCGCGGCCGGTGAGCGACTTGTAGGTGTTGCTGAAGTCCTTGATCCAGCTGACCATCGCGCTCGCGCTCTTGCCGTAGCAGGTCGCGCCGTAGGGGTTGTACTCCATGTCGAGCGCGCCGGGGAGCGTCTTGCCGTCCTTCGACCAGCCACCGCCGTGGTTGACGAAGTACGTGGCCTGCGCCGCGCCGCTGGAGTTGTCCGGCAGGGCGAAGTGGTACGAGCCGCGGATCATGCCGACGTTGTACGAACCGTTGTACTGCTGAGAGAAGTACGGGTTCGTGTACGTGGTGCCTTCCGTCGCCTTGACGTAGGCGAAGCGGACTCCGCTGCTCCAGAGCGTCGCCCATGCGACGTTGCCCTGGTGGCTGCTGACGTCCACGCCTTCGACGGTGGCGAGCAGCCCTTTGGGCTCCTCACCGGTCGTGGATCCGCCTTCGTGCTTGAGTATCTGTGAGCCGGCCCAGTCGTCCTCGGGGTGGGGGATGGCCTTTCCGCTCTTGCCCTGGGCGGCCGAAGCCGTACCGGAGAGCGTGAAGCTCATCGCGAGGAGACCGGCGAGAATGCCGATGAGCGCGGTCAGGGTGCGCCGGGTCGTACCAGGTCTGTGCTTGGGCATGGCGTGCCTCCGAAGGCCTCGTGTGGGGAGAGGTGCACGTGTCATTGGTATGGCCATGTCAGGTAGGACAGGACGCTACGGGCGTAGATACGCGGCGCGGAAGGGGGCTGGGTTGCTGCCGTTGGTCTAATCCTGCGAAATACTGACGGAGCTGCGGCGACGGCCGCGTCTGAAAGAAAATTTCACGCCGTGAAAATCCGGAGAGGGCTCTGACGTGCACAACAACGGGGCAATGCCCCCCGAGGGGGGTGAGGGACGCACCATGGGCGGAATTGGTGTAGACCATGCATTCCTGGCTCTGGAACGCGAATTGGCGGTTTTCCTTCGCCGCGCCCGCGCCTCTTCGGGTGAATTGGCACGGGAAGTCCACCCCGAACTGGAATCCGCCGCGTATGGACTGCTGATGCGGCTGGAAGACGCCGGACAGCAGCGGGCCACGGATCTCGCGGCCTACTTCGGCGTCGGCAAGGCGACGATGAGCCGCCAACTGCGGGCACTGGAGGACCTCGGGCTGGTGGCCCGGACCCCCGACCCCGCCGACGGCCGGGCCTTCCTGGTTCAGTTGACGGATGAGGGGCGCGCCCGGTTCCGTCGGGTGCGAGTGGCCCGGCGGGCGCGGTATGCGCGCCGCCTCGCGGCGTGGGAGCGCAGCGAGGTGGCCGAACTCGCCCGGCTGCTGCATCGGCTGAACTCCGTGCAGGTCACCGAGGAGCCCGGGCAGGACGCAGCGGCGCCGCAGGAGTAGGCCTCTCATGTACGCCAGGATCAGCAAGGTCCGCCGACCCGGCGACGCGGGTGTGGCGTTCGGGGGACGAACTCCGCTGGAACCTCTGAGAACTCAGCGAAGACGACCGCTCAGAACTCCGCGAAGACGACCGCCGCGTCGTCATGCGTCTTGCCCCGCCGGAACGCGATGCGGTCCGGGTCGGCGTCCTCCGCCGCCCGCACCCGGTCGATCAGCGACTGCGGGCCCTCCTTTCGCAGCAGCGCGATCCACTCGGCCCAGTCGCCCTCGTGGAACACCTCCACCCACCGCGCCGCCCCGTCGGTGAGTGCCGCCACCGCCCGTATCCCCGCGCGCGGGGAGGTGCCGGTCACGGCCCGCCGCGCGACCGCCGGGTCGGCGGCGGCGGTGAAGAAGCCGCCCTCGACATTGCGCAGCGGGGCAAGGGGCCGGCGTCCCGCGGCGATCAGCTGGTCGATACGGTCGTCGAGTACGGGCGTGACCGCGCCGTCCGTACGCTCGATCAGCAACGCGGAGTCGGAGAGCACCAGATGCTCGACCCGCTCCGCGTCCCACCGCACCGCGACTACTGTCGCCTGAGGCGTTCTAACGTGAGAAAGGTCACATTCTGAGCCGTGCGCCTCGGCCGTACGTTCGATCGCGCGGGAGAGGCAATCCGCCAGCGGTATATCCCGGTGCGATCCGGACAGTTCGAGCAGTGCCCCGCCCAGCCGGGCGGTGAACCAGGGCACGCCGTGGACGCAGCCGTAGTCCTCCTCGGGTGGTGTCACCCCGTCCAGTACCACCAGCACCCCACCCTGGCCTGACGCGGGCAACGCTACTGACGCGTAGTCCTCGTTGGGGATACGGGGATCACCGGGGGCGGTGGCGAGTTCGATGCGCATCCGGCCAGTCTGCCGGATCGGGGTCCGTCACCCCCGAGTCGCCCCGCTTGTCCGGGCTTGGCCGGAATTGACGGTTGCGGGAATCTGTGAGGGAGCATCTTCCCAGGAGGTCTGGTGATTTCCAACCCGTGAAAGGTTGAAGGAGGGTATGGCCCGCGACCGAAGTTTGGTGGTCAACTACGCAATGCGGTTCACTCGTTCGGGCGGTGGGGTGGGTGATGTATGCCCGTCCCTAAGTCGTCCTGAAAGGGTCGGAACCCCTACCAGAGGTGGGGAAACACACAATTGTTGAACCGTCGTCACCTCTGAACCACAGTGGGTCGGGCGAGAAGAGATTGTGAGCACCGGTGCGGAAGAAGCGGCTTCGGGGCAGCAACCATGAGCAGGGCGGCGAGCCACCCCGGCAGGACCAGCAGGAGGCGTCGCCGCAGCGCAGCACCGCACGGGTCCGTAACCGGCTGGCCGTGTCCGTCGCCGTCGTCTCGCTGGCCGTCCTCGGCGCTGGAGCCCCTGCTGTCCTCAGCGCACTGGACGACACCACCGACGCCCAGGAGCTCGTCGACCTCGCCGAGACCAACCGCGGCGCGGTGACCCTCGCCCACGCCCTCGCCGATGAGCGCGACGCCATGATCGAGTACGTCGCGGCCGGCCGTAACTCCGCCTCCGGCGCCGGTGTCTCCGAGAGCCAGCGGGCCCGGGTGGACCGACAGGTCAAGGAGGTCGGTCCGGGCACCCCGGCCGAGGTGCGGCGGCTGCTGGACGCGCTGCCCAAGGTCCGGCAGCAGGCGCTGACCGGCAGCGGCTCGGCGCTGGATGTGTACGAGAGCTACACCGAGACCATCCAGGCCCTCGGCGGCCTCGCCGACACCCTGGCCCGCAAGCTCCGGGACGGCGCCGACGACGGCTCCGCGGCCGCGCTGGCCCCCCTCGGCCGCGCCACGGAAGAGGCGTCCGCCACCCGCGGGCTGCTGCTCGGCGCGCTCGCCGCGGGCGGCGCCCAGCCCAAGCTCACCTCGGCGGCCCAGCGGACCAACGTCCGCGAGCAGTCCGCGCTCTCCGACTTCAACCAGCTCGCGCCCGCCTCCGTCCGCGACCGCTACGCCCGCACCGTCAACGGCACCGAGGTCACCGCCGCCGAGCGCTATATCGCCCGCCTCACCGACCAGCCCCAGCTCTCCGACACCGATCTGTTCCTGGGCGACGAGCGCGTCGAGGCCAGCCTGTCCGCCCGTATCGACCGGATGCGCGGCGTCGAGTCCTCGCTGGCCACCGCCGAGATCGAGCATCTGGAGAAGCTGCGCGACGACGAGGTCACCGACCTCGAGGTGGGCATCGGCATCCTCGGCGCCTGTCTGCTGCTGGCCATCGGCATGAGCATCCAGGCCGCCCGTTCGCTGACCCGGCCGCTGGCCGCGCTGCGGCTCGGCGCGCGGCGGGTGGCCGGCGACCCGGTGGCCGAGGAGCCGATCGCCTTCAAGGGCCGCAACGACGAGTTCGCGGACGCCGTACGGGCCGTCAACCAGATGCACCAGGCCGCGGTGCGCGAGCACGAGCGCGCCGTGAAGCTGGAGGCCGACCGGGCCCGCCTGGTCGACGAGCGGCGGCGGCTCGCCGACGAGCGGTCCGAGCTGCGCCGCGAGCGGGACGAGGTCTCCACCCGCCTCGACGGTCTGCGCGCCCGCGTCCACGGCAGCTTCGTCAGCCTGGCGCTGCGCACCCTCGGCCTGATCGAGCGCCAGCTGACCATCATCGAGGAGATGGAGGAGCGCGAGCAGGACCCGGACCGCCTCCAGACCCTCTTCCAGCTCGACCACCTGGCCACCGGAATGCGCCGCTACGGCGAGAACCTGCTGGTCATCGCGGGCTCCGAGAACAAGGCCGCGCATCCGGGGCCGGTGCCGCTGCTGGATGTGCTGCGCGCCTCGATCAGCGAGGTCGAGCGGTACGACCGGGTGCAGATCCAGGCCCTGCCGCAGCACGCCCAGGTCGCCGGGTACGCGGCGGACAGCATCAGCCACCTGATCGCCGAGCTGCTGGAGAACGCAACGACGTTCTCGCCGCCGGACACCCTGGTGCAGATCTCCGGCTGGCTGCTGGAGAGCGGCGAGGTCATGCTCTCCGTCCAGGACGAGGGCATCGGCATGACGCCCGAGCGCTTCGTCGAGCTCAACAACCGGCTGTCCGACCCGGTGCCGGAGTACTGCCAGGGCCCGCAGCCCGAGGACCCGCTGGGGCTCGGCCTGTACGTGGTGACCCGGCTGGCCGCGCGGCACGGCGTACGGGTGCAGCTGCGCGAGCAGAAGCCGGGCGGGGTCGCGGCCGTGGTGGTCCTCCCGACGAAGATCCTGCCCGCCGGTCCGCCCGGCACCGGGCTGCCGCCCGCAGCCCCCGCGGGGTCCTCGTACGGCGGCACCTCGCTGTCAGCCTTCCCGGGCTTTCCGGGCTCGGTGGCCGAGGCCAACTCCAACACCCTTCAGGGGCAGTCCCGTCCGGCCTTCGCCGGGGCCTCCGCCTCCGGGACCTCCGCCGCCGATCTGGAGTCGCCCCGGACGCTCTCGCACCGGCGCGGCGGGCGCCTGGGGCTGCCGCGCCCGGGCGCGGAGAACGGCTCCGGCGGCCCGGCCCGTACGACGGCGAACCCCCAGGGGACCCCGACCGGATCGCCGGTCGGCTCGGCAGCCGGATCGTCGGCCACCCCGGCGCTCGGACCGTCGGTGGGGGCGCTGCCCGGCTCGCCGGCCGACGACCACCCGGCCCAGGAGCCGCGCGCCCGGACCGCGGACTCCGCCGCGACGGCCGTCCCCGGCCTGGAGACGGGCCGTGGCGTCGAGACGGGCCCTGGCCTTGAGATGGCCCCCGATCCGACCCCGCCGCGCGGCCACCCGGCCCCGGGCCCGTCGGACGGCGGCACGCTGCCCATGCTTCCGCGGCGCGCCCCGAAGCAGGCCCCGGACCCCCTGGTTGAGGCCGCCGAGCGGACCATCCAGCTCTCCGGGCACCGGGGCGAGCAGGTCCCCGACCCGCGCCGGCCGGTCCAGCGGAGCGGCGGCGACACGATCGGCGGCCATGGCATCCGCCCCGTCGGCGCCGACGCCTGGGGGCCCGTCGAGGGTTCGGCACCGGCCGAGCCCACGGACTCCACGCGATCGGTCACCGGCGCGTATCTGGTCGAGCCCGCCGAGCACACCCGTCCCGGCGACGACGGGCAGCCGACCCCGGACGGGTCTGGGGCCGCGCTGTCCGGAGTGCCCGGCCAGCGAACCCCGGAAGCGGCAGGAGCGGTCGGAGCGGCAGAAGCGGCGGAGGCGCCCGGAAGGCGCCTCACCGACAAGGGACTTCCCAAGCGCACCCCGAAGAACGTGGTTCTGCCGGACACCGACCCCCAGGAGCGCACGGGCGCGGTGAACGCCGAGGAACTGCGGCGCAGGCTCGGCGGTTTCCAGAAGGGCGCGCGCCAGGGACGCCGCGATGCCGAGGCCGAAATCGCGAGTCGCGGCGCGGCGGGGGAGCGGCAGCGGGGACAATCGGGGGCGCAGGACGAGGGTGGCACGGTTGAGGAGGCACGCAGGTGAATGCGCCCAGTAGCACGTATGGGTTGAGTTCCGAGGCCCGTAATCTGCATTGGCTGCTGTCGAACCTGGTCGAGGAGGTCCCCGGCGTCCGTTCGGTCGCCGTCGTCTCCTCCGACGGGCTGATGCTGCTGTCCTCGGACGCGCGGCACGCCGCGGCGGCCGCCGACCCGACGGCTCAGGACGGCCCCAAGGGGTCGAGCGCCGACCTGGCCACCATCGTCTCCGGCCTCGGCAGCCTCACGCTGGGCGCGGCCAAGCTGATGGACGGCGGGGTCGTCAAGCAGACGATGGTCGCGATGGACCAGGGCAGTCTGTTCGTCATGTCCATCAGCGACGGCTCGCTGCTGGGTGTGCACGCCACACCGGACTGCGATATGACCGTGGTCGCGTACCACATGGCGCTGTTCGTCGGCCGGGCCGGGCATGTGCTCACCCCCGAACTCCGTACCGAACTGCGCCGGTCCCTGGAGTCCGCGCAGTGACGTCGGCGTCCTACAAGGCCGCCCGCGTACGTCCGTACTCGCTCACCGGCGGCCGGACCCGGTCCGGCCATGTGCTGCTGGTCGAGACCTTCGTGGCCACGCTGGAGACCCCGGACGGGGCGGTCGAGCCCGCGCTCAGCGGGCCGGCCTCCCGGATGGTGCCGGAGATCCGGGCCATCATCGACCTCTGCCGTCGGATGCGTTCGGTCGCGGAGGTCTCCGCGCTGCTCAAGATTCCGCTCGGTGTGGTGCGCGTGTTGCTCAGCGACCTCGCGGACCAGGGAAAGATCCGCGTGTACGGCACGGGGCGTGGCCCCGGACAGCCGGATCGCGCGTTGCTCGAAAGGGTGCTCAGTGGACTTCGCAGACTCTGAGACGACGATGACGGCGGCACCGACACGGGTGCCGAAGATACCGGGGGCCGACGAGGCGCTCCAGGGGTGGCAGGACGACCGTTCGCGGGCGCCCATCGCCACCAAGATCGTCATCGCGGGGGGTTTCGGTGTCGGCAAGACGACATTCGTGAGTTCGGTCTCGGAGATCACACCGCTGCAGACCGAGGCGCTGATGACGCGGGCCAGCGAGAACGTGGACGATCTCGCCGCGACCCCGCAGAAGCTGACCACGACGGTCGCGATGGACTTCGGCCGGATCACGCTCGACTCCGACCTGGTGCTGTATCTCTTCGGCACACCGGGCCAGCAGCGGTTCTGGTTCATGTGGGACGACCTGATGCGCGGCGCGATCGGCGCCGTGGTGATGGTCGACACCCGCCGCCTGGAGGACAGCTTCCCGGCGCTGGACTACTTCGAGAGCTGCGGGCTGCCGTACGTCATCGCGGTCAACCACTTCCAGGGGACCCCGGTGTACGAGCCGGAGGACGTGCGGGACGCGCTGTCCGTGCCGGCGAAGGTGCCCGTGGTGATCATGGATGCCCGCAATCGCATCTCGACGGTCGACGCACTGCTGGCGCTGGTGAGGTTCGCCGTGGACATCTCGCCCGAGTGACCCGGCCCCGCCATGCGCAGGATGCTCATCGTCGGGGCCGGTCAGTCCGGGCTCCAACTCGCCCTGGGGCTCCAGGCCCAGGGGTACGAGGTCACCTTGATGTCCAACCGCACGGCCGACGAGATCCGCGTCGGCCGCGTGATGTCCACCCAGTGCATGTTCCACACCGCGCTGCAGCATGAGCGCGATCTGGAGATCAACTTCTGGGAGGAGCAGGCCCCGCGCATCCAGGGCCTGGGCGTCTCGGTCGCCGGCCCCGTCACCCCGCTGGGACATCCACGCCTGGTCGACTGGGTCGGCGAGCTGGACGGCTACGCCCAGTCCGTCGACCAGCGGCTGAAGATGGCCGGCTGGATGGACGCCTTCGAGCGGCGCGGCGGCCGGCTGGTCATCCACGGCGCGGCCGTCTCCGACGTCGACTTCCTCGCGGAGCGGTACGACTTGGTGCTGGTCGCGGCGGGCAAGGGCGAACTGGGCTCCCTCTTCGGCCGGGACGCCGCCCGCTCCCCGTACACCTCCCCGCAGCGCGCCCTCGCCGTCGCCTATGTCCACGGCCTCGCCCCCCGGCTGGAACACCCCGACCTCGAAGCGGTGCGCTGCAATCTGGTGCCCGACGTGGGCGAGCTGTACGTGATGCCCGCCCTCACCACCTCCGGGCGGGCCGACATCCTGTTCTGGGAGGCCATCCCCGGCGGCCCCGCCGATGTCTTCGACGGCGTCACCGACCCCTCCGAGCATCTGGCCCTGACCCTGGAGCTGATGGAGTGGTTCACGCCCTGGGAGTACGGGCGGGCCACCCGGGTCGAGCTGACGGACGCGGGCGGCACGCTGTCCGGGCGCTACACCCCGACCGTCCGCGACCCCATCGGCCGGCTGCCGGGCGGCGGGCTCGTCCTCGGGGTGGCCGATGTCGTGGTCACCAACGACCCGCTCACGGGGCAGGGCTCCAACTCCGCGGCCAAATGCGCCGCCTCGTATCTCGCGAGCATCGTCGAACACGGCGACCGGCCCTTCGACGAGGCCTGGATGCGGGGGACCTTCGCGCGGTTCTGGGCGACGGCGCGGCATGTGACCAAGTGGACGAACGCGATGCTGGCCCCGCCACCCGACCACATCGTGCGCCTCCTGGGCGCGGCGGGCCAACTGCCCGCGGTCGCCCACCGCTTCGCCAACGGCTTCGACGACCCGGCCGACTTCGAGAACTTCTTCTACGAGCCGGACAAGACCGCGGCGTACCTGGAGCAGGCGGAGGAGGCGGAGGCGGAGGCGGCGGGTGCCGCCGAGGAGGCCGAGGACGCCGGGGGCGCCGAGGACGCGGGAGCCGATGCGGCCGACGCGGTTGATACGGCCGATGCGCTTGACGCGGCCAGCGAGGCCGCTGAGCAGGTCGGCTGAGTCAGCCCTTGGTCTTGCCGCGCGCTGTCGGGCGTACGGCGCCGCGCAGCGGATTGGAGGCGAGCGGGGACAGCTTGACCCGGCCGCCCGGGCGCGGGGCCTGCACCACCATGCCGTTGCCCGCGTAGATGGCCACATGGCTGGCGCCCTTGAAGTAGACCACCAGGTCGCCGGGGCGCAGCTCGTTGAGTTTCACCCGAGGCAGGCGGCGCCACTGCTCCTGGCTGGTGCGCGGAATGGACCGTCCGGCGTGCGCCCACGCCTGGTAGGTCAGCCCCGAGCAGTCGAAGGAGCCCGGCCCCTCCGCGCCCCAGACATACGGTTTGCCGATCTGGTTCAGCGCATACTTCAGCGCCCGCTGCCCGGCCATCACGGAGGCGGAGGGGCGGTGGGGTGTGCGGCGGTGGCCGGGCGTCTTACGAGGGGGCTCCTTGCCCTGCGTGGGCGGTTCCTCGCTCTCCTCCGGCTCCGGCTCGGGTTCCTGCTCCGGCTTTGGCTCTGGTTTTGGCTCCGGGGCGGTGCCGGTGTCCTCGGGGTCCGCGGCGGCGTCCGGCGGGGTGTCGGAGGGAGCATCGGACGGGGTAACGGGTGGCGTGTCCGACGGGATGTCTTCGGCCTTGGGGTCGGGGGCTCTGCCGCGGTTGGTGCGGCCGCCGGTGTCGATATCCCATGGGTCGCCCGTGGTGTCGTCCACCGGCGGGTCGAGGACCCCGGAGGCGAGCAGTTCCCGCTGTGCCCGCTCGGTCTCCTCGTACTCCCGCTCCTGCAGCTCGCGCAGCTGGCGGAGGGTCAATGAGGCCAGGGTCCGTTCGATGGCGGTGAGGCGTTTTTCGACCTTGTCCCGCTGTTTCTTCCGTTTGGCCGCGAGGGACAGCTGTTTCTTCAGCGCGGCCCGGCCCTGCTTGGCGAGCCTTTCCGCATGTGCCTCCCCTCTGGTCAGCCGCTCGACGAGGATCGCCTGGCGGTCGGCGGCCCGGCCGAGCTCGCGCGTCTGCTCGGTGACCTGGTCCGGGCTCCGGGACAGCAGCGCCATCAGGAAGTGGTACGAGGAGAGCTGGGTGCGGCCCTGGTACTGCTCGCGGGCCAGCTGCCCCGCCTCGTCGTGGCTGATGGCGAGGTGGGCGCGGGTACGGACGAGGGCGGCGGTCAGCGCCCGGGTCTTGGCGCGCTGCTTGCGCAGCTTCTCCTCGGTGGCGTTGTACGCCTCGCTCGCTTCCTCGGCCTTGCGGTACAGCGTCTTGAGCTGCGTCAGCAGCTCCGCGACCGACTGCTCGGCGGGCGCGGGGGCGGGGGCGGGGGCGGGCACGGGCGCGGCGGCGGCCGGCGCCGACGGGACGGGCGCGGCCAGCGCGGTGGCCGCGGTCAGCGCCGCCGCGCAGACAGATCGCACGATGCGTCCTGACACGGGTTCACCTCCGGGCTCGACGAGTCGACCTCGGGGCGATCGTGACATGGCCAGTCGTATATTCAGGAAATTATCCGCGAGTCGGGTCAATACGGTCACCCGTCCGGCGGTCGATCCGCGCGCCCGTTCCGTCGTATGCCTGTACGAGCGGTGGTGGCATCGGGCGGTGCGGCCGTAGCTGTTGGCGTGCCGTCAGCCGGGCTTTGACCAGGGCCATTTCAGCCCGCCCTGCGCCTTGCCCTCCGGGTCGTACTCGTACCGCCACCCGCGCACCAGCCCCAGCCGCCGCGATGTGGCGGCCGGCACCCGGCGGTAGACGTACACCGTCGGCGGGCCGCCGCCCTCGTCCGGCACCGGCACCTCGTACGTCTTCGGCGGCTGCCCGGTCATCCCGACCAGCACCGGCAGCACCCGGCCGTCCAGCGGCCCGCCCACGAAGGGCGTCTCCTCGCTTCTCACCGGCCCAGTCTCACAGCAGGTGGGAGGCGTCGCCGAGCACCGGCATCACGCGCCGGGCCAGCGCCCCGGCCTGCCCCTCCGCCGTCTCCAGCGCCAGCGCCGCGCGCAGCACCCGCGCCGTCTGCGGGTCGCTCGCGCTCGTGGCGGCCATCAGCGCGACGAAGTGGTCCACGAGCCAGTCGCGCAGCTGCGCCATCGGCGGCTGCTTGCCTTCGTCCAGCCACATCAGCGAGGCGGCCTCGACCGCGGTGATCCAGGTGCGCACCATCATCCGCAGCCGCGGGCTCGGTTCCGCCACCTCCAGATGGAGCAGGATCTGATCGGCCGCGGCGCGCCGCACCTCGTCCACGATCGCGTTGGTCCGCGAGGTGTCGGCGACGCTGCCGCCCTGCAGCAGCGCGCTGAACCCGGCGTCGCGCTCGTCCACGAAGGCGAGATAGCGGTCGAGCCCCCGGCGCAGCCGTACGGTGAGCGGGCCGCTCCGGGGCTCGGCGAAGCACAGTTCCAGCTCATCGGCGGCGCTGCGCAGCGCCGCCTCGTACAACTGCTGCTTGCCACCGGGAAAGTAGCGGTAGACCAGCGGCCGGGAGGCCCCGGCGGCGGTGGCCACGTCGTCCAGCGAGACGTCCTCGGGCGCGCGATGGGCGAACAGCCCGAGCGCGGCGGCGATCAGCTGAGCCCGCCGCTCCTCCACGCTGAGCCTGCGATACGCGGGACGCGTGGCGCGGCGCGCCGCGGCCGCCGGGGCGGCGTCGGCCTCCGGCGTGTCGGAAGTCGGCGCGGTGGCCGCCGGTGTGGCGGGTGCCGGTGTGGCGGGTGCCGCGGGCGACGCCGCGGCACGCGTCGTTGTCGCCGCCGGTTGCGCCGGGGCGGTGCCGCTGCCTGTCGTCATGCCTGGCAGCGTAACCGGCCCTGCGTGCGATTACGCCAGCAGGCCCGAGCTGTGCCACAACCGGCGCCCCGCGCCACGCAGCACGCCGATGTCGTCGAGGAAGTCGGTCAGCCGCTTCGCGCCCGTACGCATCACCTCGCGCCGATGGGCGCTCGCCCGCACCTGCTCGACCGCCGCGCGCCGGTCGAGCCCGACGTCCGCGTACACCTGCGGGTTGACGAAGGCGCGCGCGAACACCCGGGCGAACTCGCCCGAGCCGAGCCGGGTCACCTCCGCCTTCCACGGGGACGCCGACACCATCTGGCGGCGCAACTCCTCCCGCGCGTACCGCACATGGCGCGCCTCCTCCACCACATGGATCCGCGTCGCGCCGCGCACCAGCGGCTGGATCCGCTCGTCGGGGAAGGTCAGCCGCTGCATCCAGTCCAGGATCTCCTCGCCGAGCAGGGTCGCGGTGAAGGAGCCGGGGGTCGTGGAGGCCGTCTTGAAGAACCGGCCGAGGTTGTGGTGCAGCGGGGCGGGCGGATAGGCGGGGGTGCCGCCCTTGGCGATCAGCCGGGCGAACATCTTCGAGTGACGGCACTCGTCGGCGATTTCGGTGAGCGCGTAGCGCACATGCGCGCTGGTCGAGGGCTTGTCGTAGATATGGCGGGTGAGCAGCTGGATCAGGATGACCTCGAGCCATATGCCGAGCGAGAGCAGCGCGGCGAACTCGTGCCGGGACAGCAGGATGCGCTGCTCCTCGGACATCCGCCGCCACATGGGCGTGTCGTACAGGGACAGCAGCTCCGGCGGCCAGAACCACATGCCCTCCTCGTAGGGGGCGTCCCAGTCGAGCTCGGTGTCCGGGTCGAAGGAGTGCCGGGCGGAGGACTTCAGCAGCCGTTCGGCCACCGCCTCGCGGTCCTTGAGCAGCCCGAGCGCATCGCGTGGCGCGGTGGGTCGGATCGTGGTCGTCATGCTTGGCACCTCGGTCATGGCGGGGCCGCCGGGAGGGTTACCGGCGGATACGTCTTATGAGACGCTGTGTCAGCAAGCACGTCAATCCCCTGCGTACGGCCGCGTCAAGCCCGCCCGGAGAGCGGGCCGCCGGATACGCTCGACCGATCCTCGAGCGGCATATGGCTCGGTCGTACTAGACGTGTGAGCCCGCGTTTTCCCATTCGTATACGGGGGAGCGAGCAAGGCGAAGGAGGCGTCGAATGTCGACGCAGGAGCTCTACGCGATGGACCCCGGGGATCCGAAGTGGCAGGTGCCCGCCACCGGGGCGGCCCGCTTCAGCTGGGACTACGGCCAAGGCCGCGAACGACTGCTCGCCCTCTACCAGAAGGGCAAGGACAAGCAGTGGGACGCCGTGAAGCGGATCGACTGGGACCAGGAGGTGGACCCGTACGACCCGCTGGGCACCCCCGACGATGCCCTGCCCCTCCACGGCACCCGGCACTGGGGCAAGATGACCGAACGGGACAAGGGCGAGCTGCGGCACCACTTCGCCGCCTGGCAGTTCAGCCAGTTCCTGCACGGTGAACAGGGCGCCATGGTGTGCGCGGCGCGGATCGTGGAGTCGGTCCCCGACCTGGACGCCAAGTTCTACTCCGCCACCCAGACCATGGACGAGGCGCGGCACGCCGAGATCTACAGCCGGTTTCTCCGCGACAAGCTAGGCACCCTCTACCCGATCAACGACAACCTGGCCGCGCTGCTCGGCGACACCCTCCGCGACTCCCGCTGGGACATGCCGTACCTGGGCATGCAGGTGCTCATCGAGGGCCTGGCGCTGGCCGCGTTCGGGCTCATCCGCGACACCACGGACAAGCCGCTGCCCCGCCAGATCCTCACGTACGTCATGCAGGACGAGGCCCGCCATGTCGCCTTCGGACGGATGGCGCTGCGCGACTACTACCGGCAGCTCACGGACGCGGAGCTGCGCGAGCGCGAGGAATTCGTCATCGAGGGCTGCTACTTGATGCGCGACCGGCTGCGCGGGGTCGAGGTCCTGGAGAACCTCGGCATCTCCAGCGCCGAGGCCCACGAGTACACCGAACGCGCGCCGCAGCTCCAGATCTTCCGCAAGCTGCTGTTCAGCCGGATCGTGCCGTGTGTGAAGGACATCGGGCTGTGGGGCGCGCGGCTGCGGCGGGCGTATGTCGACCTGGGCGTGCTGGAGCTGGGCGACGGCGACCTCGACCAGCTGATGGCCCAGGACGAGGAGCTGGCCGACCGGCTCGACGCGCGGCGCTTCAGGGCGGAGGAGGCGGCGCGTACGGGGGAGGTGGCGGCGGCGATCGCCGAGGGCGCGGCGGACGGCTGAGGGTGGGCGGGCGGCTGGCGGCGGACGGGTGACGGCTGAGGGGTGGCTGGGGGCCTCAGCCGCAGCTGTCCCGGGGCCTCGGGGCGGGGTCGACCGCGCCGACCCCGTCCACGAGCGAGCCGAAGCTCTGCGCGCCCAGCGGCCCGACGACGCGCTTGCGCAGGGCGTCGGCCAGGGTGAGGGCGGCGGTGACGGCGGCGGTCAGGCCCGGCTCGGTCAGCCGGGCGAGGATGACCCGGCGGTCGCACGGCGAGGGGTGGCGCTCGAGCAGCCCGGCCTCGGCCAGCCGGTCGGCGACCTTGGTGGTGCCGGCCGTGGTGAAGCCGAGGGTGGCGGCGAGCTGGTTCATGGGCGCGGCGTTCTCAGGGGCGGTGAGCAGGAACCACAGCACCTGGAACGACGAGGGCGCCAGGCCGGTCTTCGTCTCGACGTCGTCGAGGAGCTGATCGGTGAGCCGGCGCATCCCCGACTGCAGGACGTCCCACTGCCCGAGCAGCGCGTGATCCTCCGAGGTGGGGCACCGGGGGCCGTCCCCTTCGCCCACGTGGGCCGTCTCCGGGCATTCCGCCACGTCTCGCACCCCTTTCGCGCTGTCGACCGGTCTTGCCCAGGGTATCAATGCCAGCTACTGTCTAACTAGCTACTTAATATCTGGCTACTTAAATGGTTCGCCCGACCTGCCCGTACGAAAGGCCCTCCGCCATGCCCGAACCCGCTGCCACCACGCCCCTCCCCGCCGTCCAGCCAGGCGCCTGGGTCCTCGACCCGGCACGCACGCGGGTCCGCCTCCAGCACAAGACCATGTGGGGAATGGTCACGGTGAAGGGCGGCTTCACCGGCGTCGACGGCGAGGGCGAGGTCCTGCCCGACGGCTCCGCGAGCGGCACCCTGACCATCGACGCGGCCTCCGTGGACACGGGCCACGCCAAGCGCGACGCCCATCTGCGCAGCGCGGACTTCTTCGACACCGACCGCCACGCCTCCCTCGTCTTCACCGCCCACCGCGCCACCCCCGACCCCCGGGGCGCGGTGGAGATCGCCGGCGAGCTGACGGTCCGCGGCACCACCCGCCCGCTGGCCTTCACCGCCACCGCACCGGGCGCCACCGCGGACGGGGTCACCCTGACCGCCGAACTGTCCATCGACCCGGCCGACTTCGGGCTCACCTGGAACAAGCTCGGCATGATGAAGGGCCAGACCGCGATCACGGTCGAGGCCCACTTCATCCGCGGACGCGCGTAAGAGACGAACGGCGTCTCGGCGCGCCGAAAAACCGCGGTGCGGCGCACATCCCCCCACTGGCACGATGCGCACCATGACCGCGACCCCAACTCCGAACCCGTCGGCCGCCCGCCGCAGTATCGAGGCCCTGGCCCTCGGCGACGCCTTCGGCGAACGCTGGTTCCCGCTCTTCCGCGACCGGCGACGGGCGTACGACGAGATCCGGGCGCGGGCGGTCCCGGAGGAGTCGCCGTGGCCGTGGACGGACGATACGGCGATGGCGCTCGGCGTACTGAGCGTGCTGAACGACCACGGGGAGGTCGACCAACCGCGGCTGGCGCAAACCCTGGCCGACACCTTCCTGTCCGACCCCGGGCGCGGTTACGGCAGCGGTATGCATGAACTCCTGCCGTCACTCGCCGCCGCCCCCACCTCCTGGCCGTCCGCCACCCGCGCCCTGTTCGGCGGCGAGGGCAGCCTCGGCAACGGCGCGGCGATGCGGGTCGCGCCGCTGGGCGCGTGGTTCAGCGCGGACCCGGACCGCGCCGCCGAACAGGCCCGCCGCTCGGCCGAGGTCACCCACGCCCACCCCCAGGGCATCGCCGGCGCGGTCGCGGTCGCCGTAGCGGCGTCCCTCACCGCCGGCCGCGTCCAGACCCCTGAACGGGCTCCGGGACCGCCTCCGGACGGCAGCGCCCCGATCCCGGGACCGATCCCGGAACCGGCCCCGGACCCGACCCCGGATCTCCTCGCCAAGGTCGCCGACCGCACCCCGCCGGGCCCGGTCCGCGACGGCCTGATCCACGCCACCGAGCTCCCACCCACCACCAGCCCGCGCCAGGCCGCCGACCTGCTCGGCAGCGGCCGCCGCATCCGGGCCGACGACACGGTCCCCTTCGCCCTCTGGTGCGCCGCCCGCCATCAGGACGACCTGATCGCCGCCTTATGGGCCACGGCGGAGGGCCTGGGCGACGTCGACACGACCTGCGCGATCGTGGGCGGCGTCGTAGGAGCGGGCACGGGCGTATCGGCCGTCCCGGCCGCCTGGCTGGGACGGCGGGAGCCGCTGCCCGCGTGGGTGGCGGCGCTGTCCTGACGCCCGGACCGGCGCCCGCGCGCACATCACGGGGGCCGATGGCGGCTCCCGCCACGGGGCCTACGGGATGGAGAGGGGCTTCCCGCCCAGGCCGCCCAAGCCGTCCAGCAGCCCGCCCCCACTGCCCAGCTTGCCCAGGCCGGGCAGCTTGTTCAGGGTGTCCAGCTTGTCCAGCTTCAGCGGGGCGAGTGGGGACTCCCCTTGGGGCTGCGAGAGCGGATCGTCGTCCTTGAGGTCGAACTGGGCCCAGGCCCTGTCGGTCATTCTCGCGTCGTTGGGGCTGGCGTCCGCCTGGTTCAGAAGCTCGACCGTCTGCTGCAGTGGGCGGCCGGGCGCAACGGAGAAGTCCCTTTCGGTCTCGCCCTTCTTGCTCATCGTCTGCTCGGATTCGCCTTCGTACAGAACTCCGCGCACATGGACGTTGACCTGGTTTCCGCTTGGGGAGGCCAAGTTGGAATTCTGGGTCGGGCCGGTGTACCGGTAGCTGACGGACCACTCGATGCGCATCGTGTCGTTGCAGCGGTCCATGTACTGCCGCTCCAGGGGGGGAGTGTCCAGGACGAGCGTGATGTCGACGGGGTGGTCCATCCTCGGGCAGTCGACGTAACTTCCGGCGCCCTTGTAGTCGGCCGACCACAGGCTGATCGTCCCGGTCACCCGCTCGGGCGTGGCGGCCGGGGACGGTGCCGCTGAGGCAGAGCCGAGTGTCGTGGGGGAGAGGCCGATCAGGGTGGCGGCGCAGGTGGTCAGCAGACGCGGTCGACGCACGGTGGACTCCGATCACTCCGACGTCAGGACAACCACCTTGAGTGATTCACGGTGGAGCGGATCGCTGTACGCGGCGGGAGTGCGCCGGATTCACCCGATTGCGGGGGCGGCTCCCGCGTCGCCCCCCAGCGCCCCCCAGCGCCCGCAGTGCCTTCGCCGGTGGCGTCGGCCTGGCGGCGCAGCCGTTCGAGGAAGAGGGCCCGGACCTCGCCGAGGTTGGCCAGGCGGGGGGCCAGGCCGTCCGGGTGCAGGGTCAGCCGGTAGACGTTGGGGCGCGGGGTGAGCAGATGGGGCGGGATGTCGTCCGTGAGGACGGACATGGCGCGGTTGCCGGTCAGCACATTCCACACCCGGTCGACCACGACGGCCGGATACGGCTCGTGGGAGGTCAGCATCATGTCGAGCGCGGCGCGCACGGACGCCATGTCCTCGTCGTCGAGGCTGCTCTCCCGGTACGCCGCCGTAGTCGGCGGCCATCAGCAGCGTATTGCGTTCGCGCAGGGGGACGTCCAGGGCGGCGGCCAGCCGCAGCACCATCGTCCGGCTGGGGCGGGCGCGGCCGGTTTCCACGCAGGAGAGGTGGCGCGCGGAGCTGTCCGCGAGGAGGGCGAGTTCGAGCTGGCTGAGCCTGCGGCGCCGGCGCCACTCGCGGAGCAGGGCGCCCACCCGGGACGGCTGAACGACATCCATGACCGCGAGCGTAGCCGTCGGTCGATCATGGCGGCCATGACCTCGGAGGTCATTGAGTCCATGACCGCGCGGTGTCACCGTTTCCGCGGACCAGGGACCGGGCGAGGCCCCTGGCCCGGATAGCGAGGGGACCCGTATGAGCACTCAGGCCATGACCCGGTCGACCACACCGGATCTGCTGCGCGCCACGCTGCGCGTCGACAGCTGGTTCACCGGCGCCTTCAGTGTCGTCATGCTCGCCGGTGCGAAGTGGTTCGACGGTCTGCTGGGGCTGCCGGTGAGCTGGTCGGTCGCGTTCGGGATCGCCATGCTGGGCGGGGCCGCCGTGCTCGCGCTGATCGCCGGGTACGAGCAGATCCCGGCGCGGTTGGCGGCGGCCGTGCTCGTGGTCAACACGCTGTCGTGCGTGGGGCTTGTGGTGCTCGCATGCACGGACGTGGTGGAGCTCACGGGGCTGGGGAGGGGGTTCATGGCTGTCGGGGCGGTGGCGGTGGCGGTGTTCGGGGAGTTCGAGTTCGTGGGGCTGCGGCGCGTCCTGGGTGCGGCCCGGTAAGGATGTCGGGGGCCGGTAAGGATGTCGGGCGCGCGAGACATGTAGGGGGCGTGAAGACGATTCAAACGGGGGACGGGCGCGGGCGCTCGGCGCGGTTCACCAAGGTGTACGCGCGCGAGCACCCGCGCATCGTCGCCTTTGTGCACCGGAGGGTGGGCGACCGCGGCGCGGCCGAGGAGCTTGCGGCGGAGGTGTTCCGTATCGCGTGGGAGCACATCCTCGAGGACAGGGGCGAGATCGCGGCCGGCTGGCTGTTCGTCACCGCCCGCAATCTCGTACGCAACCACTACCGCGCCGAGGCCCGGCTGAGCGAGCTGCACCGGCGCATCGCCGAGGAGCAGGGCCGTACGGCGGCCACCGGCCAGGACTCGGCGGTGCTCGACACGCTCGACCGCCTGCCCGCCCACCACCGCGAGGTGCTGGTGCTGAGCTACTGGGACGGGCTGAGCGCGGCCGAGGCCGGGGCCGTCCTGGGGTGTGGCGCACCGGCCGTGTGGGTGCGGCTGCACCGTGCGCGCAAGGCGTTTCGCGACATTTACCGGGCCCCGGCCCCCTCGCCCTTGGAGTCCGCATGATCCGTGTGAAATCCCTGATGCAGCAGGCCAATCCGGTTCCGGCAGAGCCGGTGAGGCCGTCCGGAGGACGGCGTGTGCATCGGCGCGGGATGGTCCTGAGTGGGGCCGTGGCCGCCCTCGCGGTCGCCGTTGCCGTTGTCGTCACCCTCGTCACCGTGTACGGCTCGCAGGGCGGTGGCTCCGGTGGCCGCCCGGCCGAACCCCCCGCCGCCGACGAGCCGTACTACAGGACCACCGGCGACCTGGAGCGGCACGCCGATGTCGTCGTCCGCGCCCGCGTCGACGCCACCCGTGAGACCGACCAGGACGGGTTCCCGGAGACCATCGCCACGGTGAGGGTGGTGGCGACGGGCAAGGGCAAGCCCCCCGGCCGTACGATGTACGCCGCGTACCCCACCCCGGGCGCCGCGCTGCCCTCAGGACCCGAACTCACCGTCCGGCACGAGTACGTCCTGCTGCTGGCCCGCGTGGACGATGGGAAGTACGTCCTGGTGAACACCATTCAGGGCTCGTACGGGATCGAGGCCGGCCGCGCCGAGCCCGGACCGCACAACCGCGTGGCCCTCAGCGACGGCCTGCTCAAGGCGCTGGGCCTGACCCGCTGACGGAGGGGCGGGCGGCTGGACTCTCCCCCCGTGGGAGAGGCCATGCTGGGGCGCGTGAACGACGACCCCCTGTCCATCGGCCAGTTCGCCCGTCTCGTACGGCTCAGCGTCAAACAGCTGCGCCACTACGCCGAACTCGGCCTGCTGCCACCCGCCTGGGTGGATCCCGACACCGGATACCGCTACTACCGCGCGGATCAGGCGCGGGACGCCATGTCCATCGGCCTGTTGCGTTCGCTGGACGTACCGCTGGCCGCCATCAAGGACGTGCTCTCCACCCAGGACCCCGCCCGCGTCCTGGGCGACGTACGCGACCGGCTGGACGACGAGCTCGCCCGGCGCCGCCGGTCCCTCGCCGCCCTGGAGCGCATCCTGGCCGGCGGTCTGCCCACCGCCGAGGTGACCCTGCGGCGGGAGGAGCCGCAGCGGGTGGCCGTCGTCCGCGATGTGGCCGACTCGCCCGAGGACATCGGGCGGGTCACGGGGGCGTGCGTGGGCAGGCTGCTGGCGCTGCTGGCGGCGGGGGAGCACGGGAAACCGGAGGAGGGGGCGGACGGACTCCGGCTGGTCGGGCTCTTCCCTGTCGACCTGGGCGAGTACATCCCCATCACCATGACGGCCGCGCTCCCGGAGGGCCGCCCGGCGCCGCAGGGCACCACGGCGGACCTGCTCCCCGGCGGCACGTTCGCCTGTGCGACCCACACGGGCCCGTACGACCAGATCTCCCTCACCGGCCACGCGCTGGTGGCCTGGTGCGTCGAACGCGGCCATACGCCCAGCGGGCCCATCCGGGAGCTCTACCTCAACGACCCCGCCGTCACGGCCCCCGACCAGCTGGTCACCCAGTTGCTGATCCCCCTGGAGGAGACACCATGAACGACCTGGACGCTTGGTACAGAGCTGCCGACAAGCCCGAGCTCGTGACGTTCGGGCCGGTCCACGGCCTGGGGGTGACCGGGCAGGGCGAACCGGGCGGGGAGGAGTACGGCATCTGCGTCTCGGCCCTGTACGCCGTCGCCGCCGCGCTGCCCTCGCCCCACCCCTCGCCGCTGGAAGGCCGCTGGTGGGTCGAGGACCCGCGCTCGTATCTGGAGGTGCCGCGCGACCAGTGGCGCTGGCACCTGTTCCTGCGGCTGCCGGACGACCTGGATCCGGCCGTGGCCGACCGGGCGCGTGAGGACGCCCGGCCGTCGGGCCTCGCGGTGGACCGGGTGCAGTTGGTCACCTTCACCGAGGGGCGGTGCGTGCAGCTGACCCACCATGGCCACTACGCCGACGAGCCCGTCTCTTTGGCCCTGCTGGACGAGTACATGACCGAGCAGGGCCTGGAGCGGGCAGGGCTGCACCACGAGATCTATCTCTCCGACGTCCGCGAGAGCGATCCGGCGAAGATGCACACGATTCTGCGGCAGCCGGTGCGCCCGGCGCGTAGCTGACGGGCGCGTAGCTGGTGGTCGCGTAGCTGATGGTCGCGTGGACGACGGGCGCGTGGATGATGGGCGCGTGCGGATAAGACTGAGCACCATCGAAGAGCTTCCCGTCCTACAGGACATCGAGCGGGCCGCGGGCCTGTGCTTCCGGGACATCGGCATGGACGAGATCGCCGACGACGAGCCGCTGAGCCTGGACGAGCTGGGGACGTACCAGCGCGCCGGGCGGGCCTGGGTCGCGGCGAACGGCGAGAACCGGGCCGTGGCGTATCTGATCACCGACCCGGTGGACGGGAACATGCATATTGAGCAGGTCTCGGTGCACCCCGACAGCGCGCGGCGCGGCCTGGGCCGGGCGCTGATCGAGCATGCGGCGGGGCGGGCGGCGGCCGAGGGGGCGTCGGCGCTGACGCTGACCACGTTCGTCGATGTGGCGTGGAACGCCCCGTACTACGCGGCGCGGTGCGGGTTCCGGACCCTGGGGGAGGACGAACTGACCCCCGGACTCCGGGAGATCCGGCAGAGCGAAGCGGCGCACGGTCTTGACCGGTGGCCGCGGGTCTGCATGCGGCGCGAGGTGCGCTGACGGTTCCCGGCTGAGGGCTGAGTGGGGGTTGAGTGGGGGTTGAGAGGGGCTGGGGGCCGAGGGCTGCTCAACGAAGGCCGAGGGCTGCTCATCGAAGCCTGAGGGAAACGCCGTTGTTCCCGGCCGATCCGGGCTGTTCGCTTGAGACATGTCCAATACCACGGAACTCACCACCCCGGCGGGCAAATCCGGGTCCGGGGCCGGATCCGTGCGCTCGCCGCTCGGAAACTGGCTCGCCGTCGCCGCCGTGGCGGTCGGCACCTTCGCGGTCGTCACCACCGAGATGCTGCCGGTCGGCCTGCTCACCTCGGTCGGCTCCGCGCTCGGGGTCTCGGCCGGTACGGCCGGCCTGGCCATGACCGTGCCCGGCCTCGTCGCCGCCGTCGCGGCGCCGCTGCTGGCCGCCACCGTCGGCGGGCTCGACCGGCGGCTGCTGCTCATCGGCCTGATGGGGCTGCTGGCCGCCGCCAACCTGCTGTCGGCGCTCGCGCCCGGCTTCGCCGTTCTGCTGTTCGCCCGGATTCTGGTGGGGGTGAGCATCGGCGGCGTGTGGTCCATCGCGGCGGGGCTGGCGGCCAGACTGGTGCCGGAGAAGTCCGTCGGCCACGCCACGTCGGTCGTCTTCAGCGGCATCGCGGTGGCGTCGGTCGTGGGCGTGCCGGTCGGGACGCTCATCGGCGATGTGGTGCACTGGCGCGCCGCGTTCGCGGTGGTGGGGGCGCTCTCGCTGGCGGTCGCGGCCGCGCTGGCCGTCACACTGCCGCCGCTGCCCGCCGACCGCGCGATCCGGCTGAGCGAGGTGCCCGGCCTGTTCCGCAACGCCCGGCTGCGCACCGGCCTGATCACGACCCTGCTGCTGGTGACCGGCCACTTCGGCGCGTACACCTACGTACGCCCGGTGCTGGAGGAGGGCTCGGCGGTCGGGGCGGGGCTGATCAGCACGCTGCTGCTCGCGTACGGCGTGGCGGGCATCGCCGGGAACTTCCTGGCCGGCGTCACCGCCCACCGCGATCCGCGCCGCACCCTCATGGTCATCTTCGCCCTGCTCGCGGCCGCGGTGCTGCTGATGCCGGTGGCCGGCGGGACGACGCCGGGGGCCACGGTGCTGCTGACGCTGTGGGGACTGGCGTACGGAGGGGTGTCGGTCACCTCGCAGACGTGGGTGCTCCAGGCGGTGCCGGAGCCGGAGGCGCGGGAGGCGGCCTCGGCGCTGTTCGTCGGGGTGTTCAACGTGGCGATATCCCTGGGCGCGCTGCTCGGCGGGCGGGCGGCGGACGGGATCGCGGTGTCGAGTGTGATGTGGTTCGGCGGCGCGCTCGCGGTACTGGCGCTGGTGAATGTCGCGGTCGCAAATCGGCGCTGAAAGGGAGGCCCGGGGCACGACGGTGCCCCGGGCCTGGACCTGGGCATCGTCATGCTCAGGAGCGGGTGACCGGCAGCAGCCGCTCCGAGATGATCTTGAGGACCTGAGGCACATGGTCATTGAGGAAGAAGTGCCCGCCGCTGAGCACGGTGAGATCCATCTCCGCGGTGGTGTGCTTCTCCCAGTCGCGCACTTCGTCGACCGACGCCCTCGGGTCGGCATCCCCCGTCAGCGCGGTGATCGGGCAGCTGATCCGCCGCCCCGGCTCGCAGCGGTACGACTCGATGGCCCGGTAGTCGCCGCGGATCGCCGGGAGCGCCATCCGCAGCAGCTCCTCGTTCTCCAGCACCTCGCCGTTCGTGCCGTTCAGCATGCGCAGCTCTGCCAGCACCCCCGCGTCGTCCCGCTGGTGCACGGACTCCTCCCGCACCCGGGACGGCGCCCGCCGCCCGGAGACGAACAGCCGGACGGGCATCACCTTCCGCTTCTCCAGCCGCAGCGCCACCTCGTACGACAGCGTGGCGCCCATGCTGTGGCCGAACAGCGCGAGCGGCTTGTCGTCCAGCCCCTCCAGCGCCCCGACGACGGCGTCGGCGAGCTTGCCGATGTCGTCGATGCAGGGCTCACGGTGCCGGTCCTGGCGGCCGGGGTACTGGATGGCGAGCACCTCGATCGAGGGCGCCAGCGCCTTCGCCACCGGGAAGAAGTAGCTGGCCGACCCGCCGGCGTACGGCAGGCACACCAGCCGTAACGCGCTGTCCGGGGACTTCTCGTACCGCCTGATCCACGCCTCGGCATCCGCAGCGATGCTCGTCATCGTCGTGCTTCCTTCCTCTACCCCTGCCGGTTCCTGGGGAAGGTGCGGTCCCGGCCCGTCGTCAACATCCTTTCGTCAATACCCTTGCACAGACCCCTGTTTCCGAGCTTGCGTCGGCCAAGGGTCTAGGTGCTGCCCCAATGGTCCGGGTGGCGCGCCGGAAGATCGGTGAAGACCAGGTCGGCAGGTGAGACCCTGATACCAGGGGGCTCGTCCTTCCGGAGTGTCCGATGGCAGTGAGCATGCACGTGGTCTGGAGCACGGCCGAGCCGGGGCGCGTCATCTACGAGACGCACGCGATCGAAACGATCACCGACGGCGAAGGCGTCCACGCGACGGTCAACAGCCACACCTATGAGGTCCCCCTCCACAGCCGCGCCGAGGCGGAGACGATCGCGGAGGAGGACGGGTACGAGCTGTTCAGGAGGGGGGAGGCATGGGAGAGCCTTCCGGAGGAGGAGAGCCTTCCGGAGGAGGAGAGCCTTCCGGAGGGGGAGAGCCTTCCGGACGAGGAGGGCGCCATGGAGGAATAGGAGCATTCCAGGGGCGCGCGCTCGCTGTAGGCGCCCTCGCCCTGCTCCAGTACCCGGGTTTGGCACCGGAGCAGGACCAGCTCTCTCAGCTTTGGCTCAGCCGTGGCTCAGCAGGAAGTCGACGTTCCGCGCCTCGGAGCCCACGGAACCCCCGGAGCCCTTGGCGCCACCGAGCGTGACCGGCATCGTCGCCGGTGCGTAACCGCTGGCCACCACCGTGTAGTGCTCGTCGGTCAGCCCCTCGAAGTGGAACGCCCCGTCCGCGCCGGTCACACACTGCCCGACGACATCGCCCGCCGAGTCCAGCAGCGCCACCCGCGCGTCCTCCACCGGCCGCCCGCCCTGGGCGCGCACGGTGCCGCGGACCTTGGCCGCGGGCCGCAGCTCGGCGTCGATCCGCGGGGGCTGCCCGGTGCCGGTGATCTCCAGCTGTGCGGCGTGCGGACGGTGGCCCTCGGCGCTGATGGTCAGCGTGTACGAGCCGGGGGTGAGCTCGGGCAGCGTGAAGTCGCCCTTCTCGTCGGCGGTGGCCGTGGCGGCGACCGCACCGTCGGGGCTGATCGCGATGGCCGTCGCCCCGGCCAGTGGCTCGCCGCCGAAGGTCCGTACGGTCCCGGTGGGCCCGCCGCCTCCGGCCAGCCGCACATCGCAGGTGACGGGGGCGTCGGAGAGCAGCAGCGTGGCCGCCTGCGGCTGGTGGCCAGGGGCCGAGCCGATCAGGACGAAGCTGCCGGCGTCGGGGGCGGCCAGGGAGTACCGGCCGTCCGGACCGCTGACCGTACGGCCGAGCTGGCGGCCGGTGTTGTCGATGAGGGTGACGGCGGCACCAGCCAGCGGGACCTCGCCGGACCCGAGCACCCGGCCCTGGACACCGCCGCCGCCGGCAAGGGGCTCAGCGGCAGGGGCGGGCTCAGTGGCCGGGGCGGCTTCCTGGTCTGCCGGCGCCTGGTCGACAGACGCCTGGGCCGCCTGCGCCTGGGCCGTCTGTGGCTGGCCCGTCACGGGCGTACGGCGTCGGTTGGGCAGGAACAGGGTGATCAGCAGACCCAGGGCGGCGGCCCCGCATGCGACGGCGAACGAGATCTTGAACCCGTCCGTGTTGGGCAGCGCGAGCCGCCCGAAGTTCGTGGTCTGGTGGGCGAGGATCACCCCGACCACCGCGCTGGAGGTGGACATGCCGATGGACCGCATCAGGGTGTTCAGCCCGTTCGCCGCGCCCGTCTCGGCGGCCGGTACGGCGCTGATGATCAGGGTCGGCATCGCCGAGTACGCGATCCCGACGCCGACGCCGAGGCCGGTCGAGAGCACGACGACCTGCCAGACGTGGTCCATCATCACGATGCCGCTGCCGTACGTGGCGCCGATCACGACCAGACCCAGGAGCAGCGAGACCTTCGGCCCGCTCGTGGCGTTGATCCGCGCGGACAGCGGCGAGACCAGCATCATCGCCACACCCATCGGCGCGACGTACAGACCCGCCATGACCATGGACTGGCCGAGGCCGTAGCCGGTGGCCTTCGGCAGCTCCAGCAGCTGGGGGAGGATCAGCGACATCGCGTAGAAGGAGAACCCGACCATGATCGAGGCGAGGTTCGTCAGCAGCACCTGACGGCGCGCGGTGGTCCGCAGGTCCACCAGCGGCTCGGCGGTCCGCAGCTCCACGAACCCCCAGACCAGCAGGATCAGCGCGGACGCGCCGAACAGCCCGAGGGTGGTGCCGCTGGACCAGCCCCAGTCGCCGCCCTTGGTGATGGGCAGCAGCAGACAGACCAGACCGGCCGAGAGTCCGATCGCGCCGATGGCGTCGAAGCGGCTGGGGGTCCGTACGGCCGACTCGGGGACGACGACGAGCACGAGGGCGAGCGCGAGCACACCGAGCCCGGCGGCGCCGTAGAACAGCACATGCCAGTTGGTGTGCTGGGCGACGAACGCGGCGGCCGGGAGGCCGAACGCGCCGCCGATGCCCAGCGACGAGCTCATCAGGGCCATCGCGGAGCCCAGCTTCTTGGGCGGCAGCTCGTCGCGCATGATGCTGATGCCGAGCGGTATCGCGCCCATCGCGCCGCCCTGGATGGCCCGGCCGATCACCATGACGACCAGGTCGGAGGTGACGGCACACACCAGCGAGCCGACGACCAGCAGCCCGAGGGCCACCACCAGCATCCTGCGCTTGCCGAACATATCGCCGAGCCGCCCCATGACCGGGGTGGACACGGCGCCCGCGAGGAGGGTGGCGGTGATCACCCAGGAGGCGTTGGAGCTGGAGGTGTGCAGCAGCTGCGGCAGCTCGGTCACCAGCGGAACGACCAGCGTCTGCATCACCGAGACGGCGATACCGCAGAACGCGAGCACGGCCACGAAGCCGGCGCCCATCTCCCGCGGGAGCTGCTTCTGGCCGGGCGGCGCCGAGCTCAGGGGCTCGACGCGGGCTGCTGGAGCTGACGGGGACATACGGCTGCCGCCTCCGGGTGGGTGTGCTGGTGAATGACCGGATGACCTTCGATATGAAAGGCATAAGGAATGATGAGATGTGCATCCTACACACGATGTGTATCGTGCACATTTCCCGGGACGAGCGGCTGGGCGACGAGGAGGAAGCGTGCTGGAGAAGCTGGAACGCGAGCTGATGCTGGTCGCCAGGTGCAATCTGCTGACGCCGAGGGACCGTAAGGGCCAGGCCGGCCAGCCGGGCAACCAATCCGGCAACCAGCCCGGCGACCAGACCGCCCAGACGCAGACCGGCCAGACGCAGACCGACCGGACCGCCCAGACGCAGACCGACCAGACCGACCGGACCGCCCAGAGCGGCCAGACCGACCAGACCGGTCAATGCTCGGGCGCTGGGGAGGCCCGCCTCGACCGCTCCGCGTACTTCCTCCTCTCCTCCCTGGAGACCGAGGGCGCGTTGTCCATCGGCCAACTCGCCGACGCCTTGGGCCTCGACGTCTCGACCGTCAACCGGCAGACCGGCGCGCTGCTCCGCGCGGGCCTGCTCGAACGCATCCCGGACCCGAAGGGCGGCCTCGCCCGCAAACTGCGCGCCACCACCCTCGGCGCCGAGCGCCTGGCCGCCGACCGGGAGCGCCGCCGCGCGAAGCTGGAGCGGGTGCTGGCGGGCTGGACGCCCGATGAGGTGAGGCGGTTCGAGGACGCGCTGACGCGGTTCAACCGCGAGGTGGAGGCGGACGAGGGACGTACGTGGCCGCGCCCGGAGAACGCGCAGGACGCGTAGCACGCGCGAGGGCCAAGGCCCCGTGGCCGGGGCCCCGGGGGGTTGTTCACCCTCCGTACGCCCGCCGCTGGGGCGCCCGTGGCCACCCCCTCGTACGGTCACCCGGCACCGGTCCGGAAACGGAACGGAACAGACCGGCCCGGCCGGCCCGAACGAGGAGATGCGCCAATGCCACGCCCGACCGACCCGCTTCCGTCCCTCCCCCGCTGGGCCGACCCCGAGGTACCGGCCCGCTCGCTGGACGCGCAGGGCGTCTCACGGCGCGGGCTGCTGCGCCGCGCGGGCCTGTACGGCGCGGGCTTCGCGGGCGGCATGGCGCTGGCGCCCACGGCGGCGTCGGCCGCCGAGGCGCCCGCGACAACCTCCGACGGCGGCGCGGCCGGCGACCCGGACCTCGTCTACCTGGTAGGCGACCACCATGTGCACTCGGTCTACAGCCACGACGCGAAGTACACCGCGTCCCAGCAGGCCCAGCGCGCCGCGCAGTTCGGCCTGGACTGGATGGTCTTCACCGAGCACAGCAACTTCGGCCACGCCAACGCGGGCGGGGCGCTCGCCGAACACGACGACGTACTGAAGGCCCGCGCCGAGAACCCGCGGATGCTGATTTTCCAGGGTCTGGAGTGGTACATCCCGGGCGCCGAGCACGGCACCGTCTTCTCGCCGCCCGGCCCCCACGAGGCCGATGTGCTGCGCACCTTCGAGCTCCGCTACGACGGCAAGCTGCTGGGCCGCACCGACAGCACCGCCGAGAACGAGGCGCTGGCGGTCGCGGGCATCAAGTGGCTCGCAGAGCAGCGCAAGAGCGGTTACGTCGACGATGTGCTGGTCCTCGCCAACCACCCGCTGCGGCTGGGTATCGACTCCCCGCATGAGCTGCGGGCCTGGCGGGACGCCGCGCCCGAGGTCATGATCGGAGCGGAGGGTGCCCCGGGCGCCCAGGGCGCGGCTCTGCCGGGGTGGGGCGGCCCCACCGCCATCCGCGGGGAGTACGAGAACAAGCCGTCCGCCCAGTCCTGGCCCGGCTATCCGGCCGAGGCATACGTCACGTACGGCGGCTTCGACTGGATGACCGCGACGGTGGGCGGGCTGTGGGACGCGATGCTGTCCGAGGGCCGGCTGTTTTCGATCACCACGAACTCCGACAACCACCGGACCGTCCACGACACCTGGCGCAACGGCGACTGGCAGCCCGGCCAGAACTTCGACAACACGGGCAGGCTGCCCGACCCGGTCAACACCGACAAGGAGCAGCCGGGCAGTGACTTCTGGCCGGGGCAGTTCAGCCGTACGCATGTGGGCGTGACGGCGTACGGCTACCGGCAGGTGATGGCCGGGCTGCGGGCCGGGCGGGTGTGGGTGGACCACGGGCAGCTGATCGACGCCCTGGACGTACGGCTGCACCGCGAGAGCGACGACCGCGACGGCCAGGGCGGCAGGGGCGGCAGGGGCCGCGGGGTCACCCTGGGCGGCCGGCTCCGGGTCCGCCGCGGCGAGCGGCTGACCCTGACGGTCACGGTCACCACCGCCTCCCGCCCCAACTTCCACGGCGTCCTGCCGCGCCTGGCCCACCTCGACGTGATCCGCGGCGCGGTCCGCGGCCCGGCGCGCGACCGCGACGCATGGCACGCCCCGGACACCCGCGTCGTACATACGGCGGACGTATCCGGCCGCACCGGTACGTACACCCTGCGGATCCCCCTGGCCAGGGCCGAGGAGTCCGGCTACCTCCGGCTCCGCGGCAGCGACGGCAACCGCCACGGCACGGGCCTGCTGGGCGCGGCCGTGGACCCGCACGGCCCGATCCCGCACAAGCCGGGCGACGGCGACCCGTGGGCGGACACCTGGTGCTACACCAATCCGATCTTCATCGAGGTCACGGACAGCTGAGGGAGGGGCGGAATCGCCGGCCCGGGGTCTGCGTTGACGTACATGAGGAACCGCTCGGAACGCCCACCGCAGGAGGATCCCCATGACGACCCAGCACCCCGGCACCGGCAAAGGCACAGGCACAGGCACAGGCCACCGCGTGGAGGTGACCCGCGGCACCCAGCACGTCACGGTCACGATCGACGGCCGGGTCGTCGCGGAGTCGCGCCGCCCGCTGCTCCTCTCCGAGACCGGCCTGCCCGTCCGCTACTACCTGCCCCCGCAGGACGTGAACCTGTCCCTCTTCGAGCCGACCGATACGCACACCACCTGCCCGTTCAAGGGCGAGGCGGCGTACTGGACGTATCTGGGCACGGAGGGCGGCGGCGGCCCGCGGCCCGATGTGGTGTGGGCCTACCCGGACCCGATCGACTCCGTGGCCGAGATCAAGGACCACCTGTCGTTCTACGACACCGTTGCCGACATCTCGGTGAAGGAGGCCGACTGAGAGAAACGGACGGCGCGACGGCGGGAACAGCTGTCGCGTGCACATCCACGCGTATTCCTGGCTGGGCGAGAAGGAACTGTTCGACCGGGACGCACTCCGCCGCCCACCGGACCGCCCCAGGCCCCCGGTCACCCCGGAGGACCAGGAGCACCACCGCCAGCAGGTCGACGCCTTCAGACGCTCGGAGCTGCCCCCGACAGAGACCGCACACTGGCTGCTCAAGACGCCCGGCCTCATCCGGGAGACTTTCGAGGAGCCCAAGGACGCCGCCGCCTGGCTGGGCGGACAGCTCACCGAACACGCCCCGGGCTTCCACTCCCAGCAGCAGGCGGACACGGCCCGGCTGTCCCGCCTGGTCGCCACGGCCGCGGACACGCTGACGCACGGGGGCGATGTGTCCGTCGGCTTCTACGTCGGCCGCACGTCATTCCTGTCCCTGGCGCTGGTGCCCTGCTCCCCGAACCGCTCCGCCCCGGGCGCCCCCTGCCCGCAGGGGTGAGCCCCTACCGCCCCATGGGTTGGGTGGTGTCAGCGACGAGCGAGGCCCGTACGGGGTCGACGGTGACCGTCTGCGTCCCACGGCTGTGATCCGCGTTCCCCTCCGTACGCAGCCCCGTAGCGTCCACACTCCCGCAGACGACCACGGTCAGCGCGGCCACCGTGGTCAGGGCGACGGCGGTGATCTGCACGGCGTGGGCACGGCATTCGGCGAGGGTGAGGGGTCGCATGGCGGATCTCCTGAGGGGCGGGCGCCGGAGAAGTCTGATCGGTACGACAACCACATTGATCCCGCCCGCTGCCGCGCCGCTGCCGCCCGACTAACGCTCCACTAACGTCCCGCTAACGCCGTCGTCCGCACGCTCGTAGCGGGCCATCCAGGCAGGTGCGAGCGTGAGAGACGGAGCGCACTGACGGCCTGTCCGGCGCCGCCGTACGATCCGTCGGCTCGCGTCGACAGCCGGTCAGCTGTCCGGCGGCACAGCGCCGCCATCGTCCCGCTCCCGCCAGAAGGCCGGGCACTCCGTCTTCGCCGCCTTGGGAAGGTAGCGCTTGAACACCTCTCGCTCCCACTTGGCATGGCGGCCCTGGTAGTAGTTGACCTCGCCGTCGGGACGGCCCATGTCAACGATCAGCAGATGTTGGCCCGCCTTGAAGGGCTCTTCCTCCAGCCACTCGGGGTCGACGGTGTTGATTTCGATCTCCTTCGCTCCCCGCTCGGGTTTGATCCAGTTCTGCACGGCCAGGGTCACGACGACCTGGTGGGGCCGCGAGGCGTCGCGTACCGAGACCACCTCGCCCTCGGCGGCGATCCGGGCACAGGCGACCTCCTGGACGTTCGTCAGCCCCCGCCCGTCGGCGCCGCCGGACGACCGGACCGAGCGGCCGTCCACCAGCCAGAAGAACAGCGCCCCGACGCTCAACGCCGCCGCGGCCACGAGGACACCCCCGACCGTGCCCCGGCGCCGCCACCACATGGTGCGAGGAGCGGGTCGTGGCGGTACGTCGGCCCGGCCGGCCTCTTCGCCGATCATTCGCAGCGCCAGCCGCAGATCGTTCTCTTCCGATTCCGTCGGCTCCGTCACATCAGCGGTGTCGGCCATCTCAGATCACCTCCATGTCGTGGAGTTGTTTCCGCAGCGCGGCAACGGCGCTGTGAAGTCGGCTTTTGACCGTGCCCTCCGGTACGTCCAGCAGCACCGCGATATCGCGCACGGGCAGATCCGCGTAATAACGCAGTGTCAGCACCTGCCGCTGCACGGCTGACAGCCCTTCCAGCCCACGGGCCACCGTCAGCGCCAGGACGCGATGCTCTTCGGGATGCTCCGCCGGAGGACGCCGCGACCAGCGCGCGGCCAGCCGCTCGCGCAGGCCCGCGTCCCTGGTCCTGGCCCGGTGCCAGTCGACCGCGACCCGGGATGCGACCGCCGTGAGCCACGCCATCGGTTCGCGGATCACCGGCTGCCCCGGCTTGGCCTGCTCCTCCAGCAGTTTCAGCCTCACTTGCTGAACCCCGTCGTCGAGCTGGTCCCAGGGCACACCACCCAGGACGAGCATCGCGCGCACCCGCTTGACGTACTCCGGCTCGGTCAGCGGCGACGACTCGTCCGGGCTGACCGATCTTGCTCTGCGCCATCCGGCCATCCGCGGTCCCTCCTCGTTTCCCTGATGACGGAGCAACGCCGGGAAACGTTCACCCGGGGACGCGGGGATGCCGCCGCAAGCCAAAGCGGCCCGCCAGACTCTCGGCGGGCCGCCCTTCGTGCGCTGCTGCTGGTGGTGGGTGGCTCAGGTGAAGTTCACGTCACTGCACAGGAAATACGCCTGGTCCATGTGCGAGGCCTGCCAGATGGTGTAGACGACGTGGCGCCCGGTGTAGCCCGAGGTGCTGACGTCGATCGAGTAGTTCTGGCTGGGGCCGTACTTGCCGGTCTTGGCCACCTGCTGCAGGTCGCTCCACTTCAGCGGCTGCGTGGTGGGGTCGTAGCCCTGCCGGCTGACATAGACCAGGAAGTAGTCCGCGCCGTGGCTGGCCTGGTCGTACAGCTTCACCGTGAACTTGTTGCCGATGTTCGTCGTCTGCCATGCGCCCACGGTGTCCAGCGAGTTGTAGCGGTTGCCTTCGGTGTGTCCGCCGCTGCACAGCTGGCCGTCGGGGACGACCGCCGGGAAGTTGCCGGCCGGGCCGTTGCGGTACAGGCCGTTCCAGTTCCACATGGCGTTCGGGTTGTCCTGCCATGCCTGCCAGCACATGGGGTCTTTCTGTGCCATCTCGGGGTTCTGAAAGTCGTCCGCCCAGCGCAGCCAGCAGCCGTAGTTGCGGGACGCGGGGTCGATGACCGACCCGTGGGCGGAGGCGGTGCCGGTCCACGGGATCAGGGTGAGCAGCGTGGTGGACAGCAAGCCGAGGGCGCGGAGCGCCCAACGTAAGGGATTGCTGTGATCATGACAATTCATGGCGATCTCCATCGTCCGTGGGGGGATTGCGCCGATGGGCAATGGGAGCGAATGGGAGCGCTCCCATTGCGATGGGAGTGCTCGGTGAGACAGAGGCGAAACCTCAACCGAAACGGGCCGGCGTCGCTTTTCGCCGAACAGCCCTCCGAGTCGGCGGCCAGCACTTGTTCCTCCGTGTTGTAGTAGTGCACCGGGACGCGGAGCAGCCTGGAATCCGCCCTGCATGTCGTGGCATGTGGCATGTGGCTTGTCCAGACACGTCCGGAGCCGATACGGGGGCGCAGCCGTTACGGGTCTTGGTCGCGCCGTCGCGTTCGCTCTACAGCCGTGTTCCCGACCGCATGAGTGCCCGGCCGCGCAAAGCCAGGTCGCCGAAGCGGCCCCAGCCGAACCGGACGCCCCCCACCGCACGACACCCTGGCAGTCCGCGAGAATGTCCCGCACCGTGGCCACCTGGAGCGGGAACAGTGGCCCTTCGCACCTGCACCCGGCCGGATCTGCACCGCCGTACATGTGCGATGTGCGCCTTTGGCGTGACGTCGTTGCTCCCCGGTCGGGTGAGCTGGCGGTTTGCGCTTGGCTGTGGCTGTACGGGGTTTTGCGGGCTCCGTCGCGTCAGGTGGTGATCGAGCCGTTTTCTCGGGGGCCTGGTGTGTCCAGGAGGTCGCTCGCGGCGCGGTGGACCTTTGTCAGCGCGCTGAGCAGGTGCTGCCGCTCGGCGTCGGTGAGGTCCGCGGTCACGGCTTCCTCCATGCGTCGGCGTTCCTGCTCGACCGGTTGTTGCAGGGCGCGTCCGGCGTCGGTGAGCCACAGCCTGACGAGGCGGCTGTCCCGGTCGTCGGGGCGCCGGGTGAGCAGGCCGGTGGCGGCCATGCGGGTGGCCATCTTGGTGACGGTGGGGGTGGTGACGTGGAGCGCGGAGGCGATCTCGCCCGGGGTGCGGCCGTCGTGTTCCCAGAGGGCCGCGAGGAGGTGGTTCTGGCCGAGGTGGAGGCCGTGCTCCCGCATGCCGCGCTCGGCCAGGGCCCGCAGGGTCTTCGATGTCTTGCTGTGCAAGTCCAGGAACTCGGGCATCGCGGCCTTTCGGTGAGGCGACGTACGGGACGGGACGGGACGAGGCACCCGACGCCGCCAGCCGATCGTTTGACGGCTAATCATTTCCCGGCTAACGTCCGGCCCGATGGACTCATTAACCGGCAAATGATCGAAGGAGTGCCATGCTACTGCTCACCGGAGCCACCGGAAACATCGGCCGCGAACTCGTCCGCCAACTCGACGCACAAGGCGCCGAATTCCGCATCCTCCTGCGCGACCCCGCCCGCGCCGCCGACCTGCCCCAGCGAGCCGAGCGCGTCGTGGCCGACCTGGACAAACCGACGACACTCACCTCCGCCTTCCACGGCGCAGACCGCCTGTTCCTGCTCACCCCGGGCATCGGCACCGCCCACACAGCACACGCCGTCGCCGCCGCCCGGGCCGCCGGAGTGCGCCACATCGTGCACCTGTCCTCCTTCAACGTCCTGGGCGACCCCATGCCCGCCATGGGCCGCTGGCACCACGAACGCGAAAACCTCGTCCGCGCCTCCGGCATCCCGGCCACCTTTCTGCGCCCCGGCGGCTTCATGACCAACGCCCTGGACTGGCTGCCCACCCTCCGCGAAGCCCGCTACGTCCTCGACCCCATCGGCCCCGGCCGCTACGCGCCCATCGACCCCGCGGACATCGCCGCGGTGGCCGCCCTCGCCCTGACCCAGGACGGCCATCAGGGCGAGGAATACGTCCTCACCGGCGCGGAAACGCTCACCGTCGCCGACCAGGTCCGCATTCTCACGGAAACGATCGGGACCGCCATCGAGATCCGCGAGGTGGCCACAGCCGCCGAGGCCGTACGGTCCCGCTTCCCCCACGGAGCACCGCCGGCCCTCGCCGAGGCCTTGGTGGAAGGGTTCACCCTCATGCGCGCCGACACCGCCGGACTCCGGACGGACACCGTCGAGAAACTCCTCGCCCGCAAGCCACGCACCTTCGCCACCTGGTGCGCCGCACACGCGGACGTGTTCCGGCGGGCACTCGGCGTCTGAGTTCCCATCATTTTCTCGTCCGGTTCCTTCTCTGGGCGATGGCCGATCAGCTGCGCGGGCCGGACACTCGGTCGAGGTGCTGCTCAAGATCTACGCGAAACGTGTAGACGGCTGGGAGGTCGAGGGCTGACCTGCGGGAAAGCGCACCCGCGCGTAGGCAGACGTGTCGGCCTTTCCGGAATCGCCTGCGTTACCCAAGAAAGGGAGCTACCATCTAAGTAAGATTCAATCTACGTAAGATCGAAACTATGTTTGATGCCGAGGGGCGGAGCATGGATGGAGTTCAAGGGCAGGGTCGCTGACCTCGATCTCCTGACCAGGCAACTGGGCGTCGTCACCAGGGGCGCGGGAGCCACCCGGGGCCAGGCTGTGATCATGACGGGGCGCCGCCGGGTGGGGAAGTCTCGTCTGGTTCAGGAGTTCTGTGACCGGTCCGGCGTTCCGTACGTGGTCTTCCAGGCGAGCCGGGGCCGTAACGCCGTCGCTGAGCGGGCGGACTTCTCCGCGGCGCTCGCGCAGTCCGCGCTGCCCGGGGCGGAACTGGTGGCCGGGCTGCACGCCGCGGACTGGAACCAGGCGCTGCGTTCCCTGGCCGTCGCGGTCCCGGACGATGCCCCGAGCGTCGCGGTGATCGACGAAGTGCCGTGGCTGGTGGAGCAGGACCGGGAATTCGAAGGGGCGCTGCAGACGGTCTGGGACCGCCACCTGTCCGCCAAGCCGGTGCTGCTGATCCTGGTGGGCAGCGACATGTCGGTGATGGAGGCGCTGCAGTCCTATGGCCGTCCGTTCTTCGGCCGGGCCGCGAAGATGACCGTACGTCCGCTGCACCTGGCCGATGTGCAGGTCATGACCTCTCTGGGCGCGGCGGACGCGGTGGACGCGCTCTTGATCACTGGGGGCTTCCCCGAGATCGTCCAGTCGTGGCGACCGGGAACGGGCCGTACGGACTTCCTGCGCGAGGCGGTGGCCAACCCCCTGTCGCCCCTGCTCGTGGCGGGCGAACTGTCACTCCTGGGGGAGTTCCCCGAAGCCTCACACTCGCGGGCGGTGCTGGAGGCGGTAGGCAGCGGCGAGCGGACCTTCTCCACCATCGCCGCGCAGGCCGGCGGCGCCGGCGCCCTGCCCTCCGGGACCCTCTCCCCGCTCCTCCATACCCTGCAGACCAAGCGGATCCTGGCCACCGACCTCCCGCTCTCCACCAAGGCAGACACCAAGAACAAGCGCTACCGGATCGCCGACCCGTATCTCAGGTTCTGGCTGGCCTTCATACAGCGCGGAATCCCGCTCATCGAACGCGGCCGCGGGGATCTCGCCCTGGAGCGCATCGAGCGGTCGTGGACCACCTGGCGAGGACGTGCGGTCGAGCCGGTCATCCGCGAGTCGCTGCTGCGCCTGCTCCCCGATGACAGATGGCCTCACACAGAAGCGGTCGGCGGCTGGTGGAACCGGCAGAACAACCCGGAGATCGACCTGATCGGCGTCGACCGCGAACCGGTGGCGGGGGCGGTGCACTTCATCGGCTCCATCAAGTGGCTGGAGTCCCATCCCTTCGGCCGACGCGAGTACGACGCCCTGGCCCGGGACATGCTCGCGGTGCCCGGCGCCGAACCGGACACCCCGCTCGTCGCCGTCTCCCGCTGCGGCATCGAGGACGGACTGCCGCTCGCGGCGCACTGGGGCCCGGAGGACCTGGTCCGCGCGTGGCAGTAACCGGGGAAGAGGCGGGCAAGCGCTGGGGAAAGCGGATACCTGGCGCAGCTGACGGCACGAGAGCAGAGGAAGACCATTGGAAGGGTTCAGCGAGTCGACTCTGCGGGCGTTGGCCGGTCCGCGCTCCTTCGAACGGGGACGGGGCTACCTGGACGCGGTGTCCGGGGTGGAGGTCGGTGACGGCTGGGTCACCGCGAGTGTCCACGGCACGGAGCGGTACGAGGTGGAGTTGGCGCTGGACGGGCCTGGCGGGGTGTCCGGCGAGTGCGACTGCCCGTACGGCATGGAGGGCAACTTCTGTAAGCATCTGGTCGCCCTCGGCCTGACCGTACTCGCTCGGCGGGAGAGCCTGCCGCGGCAGCGACAGGCGGCCCGGGACCGTGCGCAGGACCTTGACGGCTGGCTGTCCGGCCTGTCCAAGGACGAGTTGCTCGCTCTCGTACGCGAACAGATCACCGAGGACCGTCAGTTGCGCCGCCGTCTGGAGCTGCGGGCCGCGAGCGCCCGCGGGGACCTTGCCGCGGTCCGGGCCCGTATCCGCGATCTCCTCGACATCACCCCCTTCGCCCAGTACGGGTACGTCGAGTACGCCGATGCCCGCGCTTACGCCGACCAGGCCGGGCAGGCGGTGTCCGCGATCGGCGCGCTCACCGGATCCGGCCGGGCCGACGATGCGATCGCCCTGGCGCGGGAGGCGATGAAGCTGCTCGCCGACGCGGTGGAGAGCGTCGACGACTCCGACGGCTGGCTCGGGCAGGTCGGCGCAGACCTCGCCGACGCCCACCTCGAAGCGTGCCGCGCGGCGCGCCCCGACCCCGAGGAGCTCGCGCGCTGGCTGGCCGGCCATGCGCTCGGCGACCTGGACGACGGCCTTACGGACATCGATCCGCTCGACTACGAGGACATCCTTGGCGACGAGGGGATGGCCGTCCTGCGGAAGCTGGCGGTTGAGGCGTGGCGGGGCAACCGCCGCGGCTGGGCGGAGAAGTACCTGATGGAGCGGCTGGCCAAGGCGGGAGGCGACATCGACGCGGTGATCGCCGTGCATGCGGCCGACCTCTCACCCAACGGCCACACGCACCTGGTCATCGCCCACGAGCTGGACACCGCCCGGCGCCCCGACGAGGCCCTGCGCTGGGCGGAACGCGGCATCGAGGACGCCCGCGACCCCTCCGCAGTCGACGCCGCCCTCGTCGACTACCTCTGCGACCGCTACACGCAGGCGGGCCGGCTCCCCGATGCCGTCGCCCTGCGCCGTGACCACTTCGGCGCCCGCCGCACCCTGCTGGCGTACCAGCAGCTGCGAGCCGCCGCCCGGGCCGCGGACCGCTGGCCGGCCGAACGTGAGGGAGCGCTGTCCCTACTGCGTGCCGACGCAGAGCAGCAACAGCACTCTCGGTACGGCGGCCCGGCCCTGATCGACGCCCTGCTCGACGACAAGGACACCGACGCGGCCTGGCAAGCCGCCACCGAGACCGGCGCCCACGACCAACAGTGGCTCACGCTCGCCGACCAGGCCCGCCCCACCCGCCCCGCCGACGCGCTCGCCGTCTACCGGCGGCTGGCCGAACCCCTCACGAAGCAGACGGGCAACGCGATCTACGAGCAGCTGACCAGCCTGCTGCTGAGCATCCGCGACTGCCACCGCCGCCTGGGTACCCCGGACGAGTTCACCACGTACCTCACCGCCCTGCGCGCCGACCAGAAGCGCAAACGCAACCTGATGCGCCTCCTCGCCCAGCACGGTCTGTGAATCCACAGCTGGCCCCCGAAACCCGCTCCCGTACGACCGGAGGGGACGTTCAACGACCGGTCGGGAATCGTCGTATGGCACAGGCCGACCGCTGTCGTCAGGCGCTTCCCGCAGGCTCGAGTGCCCGGCGGGGGACCCAGTACATGGGGGCGAACCGAGCCGTTGGTGGGCGGCGAGCTGGTGATCCAGACGGCCGTCCGGCTGGCCCGGTAGGCCATCGGTGCGTAGGCAGAAGAACCGTGCCCGTGCTGTTCGAACCAGCGCACACGGTTCCGGAGGGCGTTCATCGAGCGCTCGAAACCGCAGCTGAGGGGCACACGGCTGGCCCTCGGGGCGAGTCCAGTCCACATACTGTCCACGCCGTTGCGTGCTCAGGCAATCGGCGCCCTGGGACGTTGCTCAAGTGCATAAGCTGAGACTGCTCCGGCGCCAGTCAGCGGGCGCAGGCATGTCTCGGGCAAGCCGCGACCGACTGAGGCCGGGCCTGCAGCAGGCTGGGCGGTGGAGCAAGGCAACTGCCGGGAGTGACTCCGAAGTTCCCGCAGCTGCCGCTAGGCTCCCTGGCATGAGCAGCGATGAGACCCTTTTTGCGTCCATTGAACCATCTGCAGCAGAGCCAGCGAAGCCTGCCGGAGGGGAGTCGCTGGCGGCCGTTAGCGCAGAGGCACCGGGGCGCGTACGTCCAACGCCCCACAAATCTAAGCTTGTTGAACTGCTGAGGAACTCAAAGCTTCCCGAGGAAGACCGGTTTTCAGTCGAAGAATCGATAGAGCGGTATGAGGCATGGATTGATGCCATGGCGAGTATCGACGCAACCGGTAATGAGCTGGTGCGGCAATTGGTCGACTTGGCTAATGACTATAAAAAATGTGTGGAGCTTGATCTAATCTGGGACAGCGAAAAAGATTTCCTGTTCAGGCAGCGTGGGCAACTGAAGATCGATAACTCTATAATTGAAGAGTTCCTGCCCTGGCTTATTGATCCGCGAGTGATTCCCGCCCTGGTAAAGCAGGACCTGTACGCTGGACCGGCCGGAGCTTTTGCGGCTGCCTACTTTTCAAGCTCGCTTACGGCACCGTCCAGTGCTATTTCCATGCAGGTCAGGCGTAAGGATCAGGATTTTACGCTAAGCAGGCGCGCCTACTTGAAGGCGTCATTCAAGCCCGACTTTCCGGCCGCGGCTTCGTCCAGTATGGATCTGTGGCTGGCTTACGTGGCTGCCGAGTGTAAAACCAACCTGGACAAAACCATGTTCCAGGAGGCGAGTGCGACCTCCCATGACCTAAAGGTTGCAGTTCCGGCCGCTCGCTACTATTTGATCTGCGAATACCTTGACATGACTCCCATTAGTACGGCCGGGACGGATATTGACGAGGTGTTGATCCTGCGTGGGAAGAGATTGGGTTCCCATAAGAGGAAAGAGTATTCGGCGGCCGCGAAAAGGAAGATACTAAGGTCGGAATATCTAGATTTCCTCGAGAGTAACCCGATCAGGTATGATGTCGTCCAGCGATTCGTTGACCACTTGAGGTCGCTCTTCGAGGCTAAAGATCCGAACGAAGAAGACGTTGTCGCCAAGGGATATTTCTAGAAAGTAGGAGCATGGACGTCGAGGAGATCTTTAGCTCAGTCCGTAAGCGTGAGTTTGACCGCAGCTTTATTGGTCAGGCCGATCTGGATGTGCTCGTCCGGGAGCGGCGTAGTGCGCTCCCGTGGCGCGGTCAATTCACTCCGGGTCTTGTGAGTAAGCTTCTCGACGTCTACTATCCCGGCTCCGGTGTAGTAGTTGACCCGTTCCTGGGTAGTGGCACTACCGTCCTGGAATGCATTCGGAAGGGCATCCCGTCGGCCGGCGTCGAAATCAACCCTGCGGCGTTGGAGCTATCCGGGATCCTGGAGCTCGCGTCACTGCCTCGTGAGAGGCGTCTACAGATCGTCATGGAAGCATCGTCCTACTTGGACAAGGTTTCGACGGCAGGGCAAGACGCTCTTTTTGGCAGCGCGGATGAAATCGAAGACTTTGTCGGGTACCTGCTCGATGGACATCGCGGCGCTGCCGACAAGGAACTGGAGCGTGTTTTCGCCACTACCCTGCTGCTGGCCATGGGGGATAAGAAGGAGACGGACGGGAAGAAGGTACACAAGTCATGGAATCAAGTCCGTGATCTGATCGCAGATTTCCCGTCGAGCCCGGTCTCTTCGCGTGTGATTCCTGGTGATGCCCGCAGTGTCCCCCTTGATGACGGGTGCGCTGGTCTAGTGGTCACATCTCCGCCGTATATCAACGTGTTCAACTACCACCAAAACTACCGCCCTGCGGTAGAAAAGATTGGGTGGAACGTCCTGCCTGCCGCGAGGACGGAAATTGGATCCAACCGTAAGAATCGCCAGAACCGGTTTCTCACGGTAATCCAGTACTGCGTTGACATGATGCAAGCGCTCAGCGAGATGGAGAGATTGGCATTCGGGGCCGGGAACATCGTTCTCGTTGTCGGTCGGGAATCCAGAGTGCGCGGCGTCTCGTTCTCAAATTCCGAAATCGTGGCCTCTCTGGCTGAGGGGCTTCCTAACCTGCAGTTCGTTCGGTGGCAGGAAAGGAAATTCACCAATCGGTTCGGTGCTGTCATCTACGAGGACATCCTGTCCTATCGAGTGGATAAAAACTCCGGAACCAATTTGGAATCGAAGCTCGATGACTTCGCGCGTGATGTAGCTCGTTATGTACTGGCTGAAGCCCTCGAACAGTCGACGGACGATGTTCAAAATGACTTGCAAGTTGCTGTCGAGAGCGTAACGAAAGTGGAGGCCTCGCCAGAATTGAGTCTGATGAAGACTTGAGGTCGGCGGAGCGGGTTTGGCCGGTGGCCTGCCCGGTCTGGGGTCGAGCATGACCAGGGGGCCGTACGCTGGCTGGCAACTCGGGCAGGCTTTGGACCTGCCCGTAATGTGCACGAGTGGCCCCCTGGTCTTGCTCGACGCGGGACCCGGACCGGGGAGGTGGCTAAAGCCGTGGAGCCGACCGCCTCAGCCACGACGGACCCCATCTCTGGCATCAGGCGACTGATTGCCATGAGCGCGGCACGGGCGCCGGCCGGGCTGGAGCGGGGCGGAGACAGACATCCGATGCGGTTGATCAGTCAAGCCGCGATGGCGGCTGATCGTTGCGGTGGGGTGGGGAAGGCCGTTGTCTCGTCGTAGAGGATGTGTTTGGTGAGGCAGTGGTGGAGGCAGCCGAGCATGCGGTTGAAGAGGTTGCGCTGGGCGGCGGTGTGGTGTTCCTCGCCTGCTCGGCGGCGGTCGTAGTGGGCTCGGGCTCCGGGTGAGGCTGTGAGGGCGGCGAAGGCCCATAGGTAGCCGACGGCGGCCAGGCGCTGGTTCTTGACGTGTCTGGCCAGCACCGTTGTCTTCTTTCCCGAGGCTCGGGTGATGGGGGCGGCCCCGGCGTAGGCTTTGACGGCCCGAGCGTCGGCGAACCGGGAGCGGTCATCGCCGAGTTCGGCGAGCACCCGGGCGCCGGTGAGTGACCCGAGCCCTGGAAAGCTGGTGATGATCTCGGCGTCCGGGTGTGCTTCAAAAGAGCTGATGGTGGCGGCCTCGAGCTCGTCCGCGCTGGCGCAGGCCGCGTCAAACTGCCTCAATAGTGCTCGGGCCTTGGCGCCCATGGCCTGTTCGACGAGGGGTGGTTGCTGCATCTGAGGTTCGCGCAGCAGATGGTGGAGGCGTTCGACCTCGGGTCCGATCTCGCGTTGGCGGCCGGCCTTCTTGAGCAGGCCGCGCAGTTGGGTGCGGGACAGTTGTGCGGCTTCGGTCGGGGTGGGGGCGGCGGCCAGCAGGGTGCGGACCACAGGTGAGGCGATGCCTTCGCGGAAGTGAGCGAAGACGGGCAGGAAGCCGGGGAAGTACTCCCGCAGGTGAGAGCGGAGTCGGTTCCCGGCTTGGACGCGGTCCCAGACAGCGTCTTGCTGAGCGCGGGCCAGGACGGTGATGGCCTGGGCGAGCTCGCTGTCCGCGGGCAGTTGCCGGTGCTCTGCGATGTCGGTGCGCAAGATGTTGGCCAGGACCTTGGCGTCCAGATGGTCGGATTTCTTGCGGGTCAGCGCATAGCGGTCCCGGTAGCGGGCGGCGGCCAGAGGGTTGATGGCGTAGACGGGGCGACCAGTTGAGCGTAGGCAGGCCACCAGGAGACCGTGGGAGGTCTCGATGGCCACCGGGATGAGGGTGTCGTGGGTGTCGCCGTGTTCGGCCAGCAGGTTCAGCAGGCGTGCCAGTCCGGCAGGATTGTCGTCGATGCGGAGCTTGGCTAACAGAGCTCCGTCCTGGTCGATCAGGGCCACATCGTGGTGATCGCTGGCCCAGTCGATCCCGCAGAATACGCGGGGCATAGGTCTCTCTTTCTCGTCCATGACGCATCTGTGCTGGTCATAGCCGTGCAGGATGCGCGGCTCCCTAATGGAAGGGCTCTGAGGCCCGTCATCCGATCAGCCGTTCGCAATCCCAGCGACCCTCAGGGCCCTCGGTCGTTTGGGGAACTCTGGGTTCCCGGAGCGGTGAGAGGTGATTCCTGCGGGTGGCTTGGACCACGACGCTTAACGCCTGTGGCGTCTGGTGGTCGCGCGGCCCGGCGGGGTCGGGTCGAGCAGGACGGAGCCGGGCCGCGCGAGCAGAACAAGGGAGCTGGGACGGCCAGCAAGGACAGCGGCCGGCTCTGTCTTAAGAGGTCAGCGCCTCCGGAGCGGTTACGGCTCACCATCTGCCGACCATCCACAACCCCTTGCGTCCCCATTAGGAGCGCAGGCCCGGCCGGCGCCCGGGCCGCGCGCGGTGAGCGGAGCGAGCCGCCTTGAACCAGTAGAGAAAGTTGTAACTCACTCTGTCCGGTGGGGCTTGAAGTCGTATGCGCAAGTGGGAAGTTCAGCGCCCTGGCGGTGAGCGAGTGGCAGGAAGAGCGCTGGTCGGATCGTCCACGTGATCCGAGTGTTGGCGTGGGTCACTGACACCGTGCACGGTTCCGCCCGCAACAGGGCTCGTCGGGTCTCGATGCGGCCCTCGTACAGCCACTCCCGCGCTTCGTCCGAGGCGTCCGCGTCCAGCGCCGGGGAGATCGTCCGGAGGGCGACGGACACCCAACGGTCTGCCTGCGGTGCCGAGTAGGCGTCGAACGATGCCAGGAGTGCCGGCCGCTGCTGCTCGGCCAGGTCCTCGGTCCAGCACTCACACCAGAAGCCTCGTTTCAGCACGAGCGTCCTCCCAGTCGAGGGTCCGCGTACAGCTCCGCGGTGACTGTGTAGCCCTGGTCGCTGCTGTGGACGACCACCCGGTGGGCGATGAGGCTGACCATGTCCAGGCCGCGGCCGTGCTCCGCGTCGTGGTCCTGGTGCTCGATCTTCGGAGCCGAGCCCGTACCACCGTCGTCCGTGACCGAGACCGCGACGATCCGAGCCGAGACCGCGACGGCCAGGTGGAAGATGCCTGAGTCCAAGCCGCTCGCCGTGTGACGGATCGCGTTGGTGCTCAGCTCGCTCACGATGAGTGCGGCGTCGTCCGCCAAAGGGGAACCACGCAGGATGTCACGGGTCCACCGGCGGGCTCGGCTCACTTCTTCCGGGAATCCTGGGCAACTCAGCCCCCAGACCCGGGCCGTACTCGTATACTCGTGCATACAAGTTCCTTCGTGCTGGTAGGCCGCCATGTGCAGCGGGTTCGGGCTAGACGAGTTTCACGCCGTCGTGGGCGCGAATGGCCGGCGGGGACGCCGCGTCGAGTGCGTCAAGGACGCGGATCGCGTACGCCTCGTCGGCAAGCTCGGTGACCTCTTCACGAGTGGCCCAGCGCAGCGCGCGGGTCTCGTCACCGGTGGTGGGCGTGCCGTCGGCGGCCTCGCAGCGGAAGACCAGAGAGACGATCAAGCCCTTCATGTTCTTGTAGACGCCGGTCAGGGTCGCCGGGAGTGCGATCTTGACGCCGGTCTCTTCGAGGACTTCGCGCTGGAGGGCTTCCGGGATGGTCTCCTCCTTTTCGAGGACACCGCCCGGGGGCTCCCAGTGGCCGTTGTCCCGGCGCTGGATCAGGAGGGCCCGGCCTTGGTCGTCCACGACGACCCCGGCGACGCTCACGGAGTGCGGGCGTTCTGTGCTCACGTTCCTCGGCCCTCTCGGCTGGCTAGGCTCTCCACCGTAGCAACATGACTCGCCCACTCGTCTAGATACCTAAAGGAGTACTCGTGAGCCCTCTCCCTTCGGGCCTGCTCGGTGATCTCGACCCCACGAGCGATCGTGCGGTCTTCCGGCAGATCGCCGATCAGCTGCGCGAGGCCATCGACCGTGGGCGATTCCGGGAGGGCGAGAAGCTGCCCTCCGAAGCCGACCTTGTCGAGCACTTCGGCGTCTCCCGGATGACGGTCCGCAACGCGTTCTCCATCCTCCAGGGTGAGGGCCTGGTGCACGCCGAGCACGGCAGGGGAGTCTTCGTACGACCACGACCGCCTGTGCGACGGCTCGCCTCGGACCGCTTCGCCCGACGACACCGGGAGCAGGGCAAGTCTGCGTTCATCGTGGAAGCCGACGCGGCCGGCAGTCACCCACAGGTGGACAGCCTGGGGGTCAAGGAGGAGAAGGCCAGCCAGGACATCTCCACTCGGCTCGGGTCCGTCCGGCGGGTTCTCGCGCGTCGGCGCCGGTATCTGCTCGACGGGAAGCCGGTCGAGTTCGCCACCTCCTACCTCCCGCTCGACATCGCCCGCGGGACCCCCATCGCGGAACCGAACCCGGGCCCCGGCGGCATCTACGCCCGCCTCGAAGAACTGGGCCACCACCTCGACCACTTCGAGGAGGAGATCCGTGCCCGAATGCCCTCCCCGACCGAGGTGAAGACGCTTCGGCTGGCGGCCGGCGTGCCGGTTATCCATCTCGTCCGGACCGCCTTCGACACGGAGGGACGGGCGGTCGAGGTCTGCGACACGGTGATGGCGGCGGACGCGTACGTACTGTCGTACCAGCTCCCGGCGACCTGATCGTCATGGTTTGCGGTGGTGCGCGGGGACGTTCTCCCGAACTCGTACACCCCAACACGCCAACTCGTATAGACGAGTGGGCGAGTTGTGTGGCAAGGTAATCCCGCGATCCCGACCAAGGGGCTCGCAGGACCCATCTTGTATAGACGAGTAGATAGGAGTGCGTCTTGCGCACCATCCGTGTGGAGACCTCGGCCGCGACGATCCTCCTCACCGAGGCCCCTGAGCCGAAGGTCCGCGACCGGCAGACCGGCGAGATCGCCAAGGACGCCAACAGCGGCGAGGCGCTGATGACCATCGGCGTCGTCTACATCGAGGACGGCGAGTCGTCGCTCATCAAGGTCACCGTTCCGGAAGGCGGCATCTCCGAGGGGCTGACTCTCGGGGCGCCGGTCTCGCTGCCCGGCCTCGTCGCCCGGCCGTGGGAGTCCGTCTTCAACGGCCAGCAGCGCCACGGCATCGCCTACCGCGCCGCCGCCGTCACTCCTGCCGCCTTCCCGGCCGCCACCGGGGTCGCTGCCTGATGTCCGACCTGACGACGCTTCTCGAAGTGGGTGGTCCTGTTGCCGTACTCGGCGGCGGGGCCGCCTACGCCCGGGCCAAGCACCCGGCGGCTTACTGGTCCACGATCGGCCTCCCGGTGTCCACGGTCCGGCTGCTCAGCTCGTACGGCTCGGTCATGGAAGCGTGCGGCCTGACCGTGGCGCCCTCCCGACTGCGGGTCCTCGCTATGAAGGCCATGACGCAGCGCGAGGTGCGGCCCGTACCGCCGCACCGGGGCATCATCCGCCCCACTCTGACCGGGTTGAAGCTTCGCCTTCGCCTGGCGCCCGGCCAGGAACCCGCCGACATCGCCGCGTCCGCCGAACGGCTGCGGCACGCCTGGGGCGTTCATTCCGCGTACGTCACCACCGTCAAGCCGGGGGTCGTCGAGCTGAGGCTCGTGGGCTACGACGTCTTACGGCGGGTGCGTATGCCACACAAGGCCGTGGGCGGCTTCCTCAAGGTGCCGGTCGCGCTGCGAGAGGACGCGACGCCGTTCATACGCGACTACCGCACCATCCCGCACCAACTCACCCTCGGCGCCACCCTGTCCGGCAAGTCCATGTACCTGCGCCACCTGATCGCCGGACTCGCCCGGCAGCCGGTCGCCCTGGTCGGCATCGACTGCAAGCGCGGTGTCGAACTGGCTCCCTTCGCACCCCGGCTTTCGGCGCTCGCCACGGACCCGGACCAGGCCGCCGAACTGCTGCCCACGCTGGTCAAGGAGATGGAGGACCGATACGACCTGATCAGGGCCCGGCAGGGCATAGCCCCGGAAACCCCGGACGAGGAGATCACCTCCGACATCTGGGGACTACCCGAGGACGAACGCCCGGTGCCCGTCGTGCTCTTCGTGGACGAGGTGGCAGAGCTGTTCCTCGTGGCCACCAAAAAGGACGAGGAACGCCGGGACGAGATGGTCACCCAGCTCATCCGGCTCGCCCAGCTCGGGCGAGCCGCCGGCATCTACCTGGAAGTCTGCGGACAGCGCTTCGGCGCCGAACTCGGCAAGGGCGCCACCATGCTCCGCGCCCAGCTCACCGGCCGCGTGTGCCACCGCGTCAATGACGAAGCCTCCGCCAAGATGGCGCTCGGCGACATCGCACCCGAAGCGGTGCATGCGGCCTGCTCCATCGCCCCCGAACGCCCCGGCCTGGCCGTGGCGGGCGACACCTCCGGCGGCTGGTCCCGCATCCGGACCCCGTTTCTCTCCCTGGGCGACGCCGCCGAGACCTGCCAGGAATCGGCGCACATGGTGCCCGACCTGGCCGCGCTGAAGCCCTTCCGGTCGGACGTGCCCGTGCGCCCGGTCGAGGCCGCGGCACCCGTCGTCCTGCCCCACCCGGTTACCGACTGACCTTCCCCGCCCGACTCCGGAAGGAGCCGCATCATGCGCGCCCGCCTGGCCCGCGTCGACGCGGTACTCGTCCAAGCGCTCATCGCCGCCGCGCTGTCCTTCGCCCACCTCCACGACCTTGCCATGGCGGCCGGACAGGACGGGTGGAAAGCCTGGGCCTATCCCGTCTCCGTCGATCTGCTGCTGGTCGCCGCCTGGCGCCGACTGCGCTCCGGTACGACCAAAGCGGCGGCCTGGTGCTGGTTCGCCACCGCACTCGCCGCATCCCTCGGCGCCAACGTCGCCACCGCCGGCCTTCTTGACCTCGGCAATGTCCCGGCCTGGCTGCGCATCCTCGTCGCGGGCTGGCCTGCCGTCGCCTTCCTTGGCGGAACCCTCCTCGCCCACACCGCGCCCGAGACAGACCCCGGTACGGAGGTCGTCGAGGACCAGGAGGACGAGCCCGAAACCACGCCCGAGCCGCCTGTCCAACCGGCCATCGAGGCACCGACACAGGCCCCACCAGTACCGGTCCCATCCGCCCTGGTCGAACACGCCCGCAAGGTCGCCGCCGAACATCACGCCCGTACCGGCGCCCCTATCGACACCCCAACCCTCCGCACCCGCCTCGGCGTCCCGGCCCCCATGGCCGAAGCCATCGCCACACACATCTGAGAGGGAGACCGCCGTGACCGCCAACCGGAACTTCCGCAACGTCACCCGCATCGGCCCCGTCCAGGTCGGAACCGCCTACGACAACCGGGGCCGTGAGAAGCACACCGCCGCCTGCACTGCCCCGCGCTGCGGCTTCTCCGCCGACTACGACAGCCGCGCCGCCGCCGAACTGGCCGCCCGCACCCACCGCTGCCCCATCCGCTGAAAGGACCCGGACCACAGTGACCGTCAGCCTGCCGCTCGTCGTCGTCCTCGGCTTCTTCGCCTGGGGAGCAATCAAGTTCCTCGGCGTCCGCCCCTGGATCGTCGTCCTCATCGCCTTGTTCGGTTTCTGGCTCTCGCACAGCTTCCTGGCCCCCGCCATCGAGTCCGGCACGCGGACCGGCGTGGGCGTCGTAAACGGCTCACATGACTAGACGAGTAGATGAGGAGAAGGTGACTGTGTTCCAGCCCAAGTACCCGGACAACCCGACCCCGCCGCCCGTCCACACCCACGCCCCGACCGACCCGGCGCCCGTCCGGCGCGGCCTCCCGTCCCTCTCCGTCGATCAGAAGACGGTCGCGGCCGTGCTCGTCGGTGGCGTCGTCCTCACCGCGCTCCTGGCCGCCGTCGCCGTCACGACCGTCTCCGTGGCCATCGCCGCCGTGGTCCTTCGCTCACTCCTCCGCGAGCACAACCGGCGCTGACACTCCCTGACCTCCGGGGCGGCGCGACACGGCCAAGCATCCGCCGCCCCGGCGGCCCATTCCTCCCGACAACACCCGTCAGAAGGAGCACCGCCATCTTCACCCGCACCGCCCCGCCCCCGCTCCCGGAACTCAGCAACCTCGCCGCTCACGGCACCCTGCCCGGTATCCTTCGCCAGCTCTCCGGACTCGGCGGCTGCACCAACCCGATCCGCCTCGACGGCCACCGCACCGAGTACGACGTCGACACCACCACGGGTGAGATCGGCCGCGTTCTCCAGCACTTCGACTCGACCACCCTCCCGGCCGGCCAGCTGCTCGTCCGCTGCAACAACCGCCGCACCACCCGCTGCCCCGCCTGCGCTGAGGTCTACCGCCGCGACACCTTCCACCTCATCACCGCCGGACTGCGCGGCGGCAAGGGCACCCCGGAACAGGTCGCCGCCCACCCCCGCGTCTTCGCCACCTTCACCGCCCCCGGCTTCGGCCCGGTCCACAACCGCCGCACCGACGGCCGCCCCTGCCGCTGCGGCACCCACCACGGCCAGGACGACCACGCCCTTGGCACACCGCTCGATCCCGACACGTACGACTACGAAGTAGCCGTGCTGTGGAACGCCCACGCCGGTCTCCTCTGGCGCCGCTTCTCCATCCACTTGCGCCGGGAGATCGCCAAGCGTGCGGGCCTGTCACAGCGCCGCTTCCGTGAACACGCCCGCGTCTCCTTCGCCAAGGTCGCCGAGTACCAGAAGCGCGGCGCCGTCCACTTCCACGCCGTGATCCGCCTCGACGGCCCCAGCGGCGGCGACACCCCGCCCCCGGCCTGGGCCACTGCCGAACTGCTCACCGACGCCATCGAGGCTGCCGCCGCCAAGACCCGCGTCGACGGTCGGGTGATCGACGGCCGCGCCCACACCTTCACCTTCGGCCGCCAGCTCGACGTCCGCACGATCCGCTCGGCCGACTTCAACGGCGGCCAGGAGCTGACCGAGCGGGCCGTAGCGGCGTACATCGCCAAGTACGCCACCAAGGGCGCAGAGACCGCGACGGGCGCACTCGACCGCCCGCTGAAGTTCGCGGCCGAACTCGCCCAGCTCGACATCAGCGACCACGCCCGCCGCCTCATCCGAACCGCCTGGACCCTCGGCGCCCGCAAGGACCTGGAACACCTCCGCCTGCGCGCCTGGGCCCACATGCTCGGCTTCCGCGGCCACTTCTCCACCAAGTCCCGCCGCTACTCCACCACCCTCGGCGCCCTCCGCGATGCCCGAGCCCAATGGAGCCGAGCACAAGCCGCAGCAGCCAACCGAGCGGAGACCGAGACGACGTACGTCCTCGCCCACTGGGTCTTCGCTGGCACCGGCCTGTCCGACACCGAAGCCTGGCTTGCCGCATCCCTCGAACCCGCCCCCGGAACGGAAGGAGAACCGACATGGACCGCCGCCGCGACGAACTGATGACCGTCCCGCAGATCCTTGCGGAACTGGGCGGGGTGTCCCGCCGTACTTTCTACCGGTGGCGCGAGTTGGGGCAGGGGCCGGCTGCTTTCAAGCTGCCCAACGGTGAACTCCGTGTGTGGCGGAGTGACTTCACCGCTTGGCTTGGGCAGTTGGAGGAGGCGGCATGAAGTCTCTCGACGTGAAGGTGTGGGGCGTCCGAAAGCGGAACACCAAGAAGTCCTCCTATGACGTCCGATGGACTGTCGCCGGGAACGTGTTCTCCGAGCAGTTCCGCACCAAAGGACTGGCGGACCATTACCGTTCCAAGCTGCTCCGCGCCGCCCACGCCGGAGAAGAGTTCGACACGGTGACGGGACTACCCGAATCCATGGTCGAAAAGGCGGCCTCGATGACCTGGTACGCCTTCGCGCTGAAGTATCTGGCCATGAAGTGGCCGCACGCGGCGCCCAATACGCGCAACGGGATCAACGAGTCGCTGACCGCTGTGACCATGGCTCTTCTCGACGCGCGTCCGGGCCGGCCGTTCGAGGACCTGATCAGGAAGGCGCTCCGTAACTGGGCCTTTGTCCTTCCTGGTCCGGAGGAGCGCGAAGTACCGGCCGAGATCACGAATGCCTTGCACTGGGTGGCAAAAGCGTCGCGCCCGCTCTCGGACCTCGGTGACGCCGCGATCGGCAGGGCCGTCCTGGACTCGCTCAAGCTGAAGCTCGATGGGACGCCGGCCGCTGCAGAGACCGTTCGACGTAAGCGACGGACACTGGTCAACGCTCTGCATTACGCGGTTGATCTCGGGGAGTTCAAGGAGAACCCGATCACGGGTATCCGCTGGAAGAAGCCGAAGGTCGCCGGGGAGGTCGATCCTCGGGTGGTCGCCAATCCTGAGCAGGCTCGTTCCCTGCTGACCGCGGTCTCGTATGTCGGTGGGTACGACCGTGCGCGCGGCCGCCGACTCGTCGGCCTGTTCGCTTGCATGTACTACGGTGCTCTGCGCCCGGCTGAGGCCGTCGGCCTTACCGCCGCGGACGTGAAGCTCCCCGAGGTTGGCTGGGGGACGGTCCTCCTGAACAGGACGCGTCCCAGTGTCGGCAAGCGATGGACGGACTCTGGCGAGACCCACGACGACCGGGGCCTGAAGAACCGGCCGACGGAGGAGGTCCGGCTCGTACCGATCCCGTCCCAGCTCGTCGCCATCCTTCGGCAGCATCTCGATATCTTCGGCACCGCCGAGGACGGGCGGCTGTTCGCCAATGAGCGCGGGGGAGTGGTCGGCTCTTCGACGTACTACCGCGTCTGGCAGGAGGCCCGTGCGCTGGCGCTTCCGCCGGCCGCGGTCGCCTCACCGCTTGCCGCGCGGCCGTACGATCTGCGGCACTCGGCGCTGTCGACATGGCTCAACTCCGGGGTGGACCCGACCGAAGTGGCCGAGCGCGCGGGCAACAGTGTTGAGGTGCTGCTGAGCCGTTACGCCAAGTGCATCGACGGACGGCAGGAGATCGCCAACCGCAAGATCGAGGATCTGTTGCGCGAATACGAATGACCAAGCAAGCCCACCAATTCCCTCCGCTTACACGAGCGGAGGGCATTGTCGTGTATCAGCCGTATACCGGCGGCCGGTAGATGCTGAGTGCACCTGCCGCGTCGCTTTTCGTATCACTGATGATCGGACGGCTCAGAGGTTCCGTCCAATTCATCTCTACGAATATGCCGCAGGGCTGTCGACCCTCACCGTATGGGGTATTCGGAGGAGGAGCCACGCCGGCTGCGCGGCGGGCAGTCGCGGTGTCCGTACTGTGGCCTGTTGCAAGACCGAGTGGCGACGCTTGAGCAGGACTGGGTGTTGCTGGAGCCGGACATGAACCCGCTGGCCCACACGGTGCCGGCGGAGCATCGGTGGATCGAGCTGTCAGATGGGCGAGTGGCCGTCTACGGAGTATGCCCGCCAGACCCTTATCAGCGGTGCCGTGTCGAGCACCGGTTGGCGTGCTCGGCACAGCCGCTCCCGGATCTCTGGCCGTGGTTGACCTCGCTCCGCGGTGAGAACGCGCGACGAGCCGAACGGCAGGCTGGCTTGGAGCCACCCCGGTTCCCTGAGCAATGGCCGGATGCCGGGTGACGGCTGTCGGCCTCACATGTGCTGGCTGACCTGGGAAGACGCACCGAGATTCTGTCCACGAATAGTCCACGGACCCCGACACACGGCCGCTCCGGGCCGCACACGCCTGCACATACGCGAAGACCCCGACCTCAGCGTTTCCGCTGGTGACGGGGTCTTGGGCACCTGAATCAAGGTGCCCCCGGCAGGATTCGAACCTGCGCACACGGCTCCGGAGGCCGTTGCTCTATCCCCTGAGCTACGGGGGCGGTGTCGCTGTTGTTTGTGGCGACGGGTAGAACCCTACCAGCTTGCTCGGGGTGGTCATGAACGCTTTTCGGGGGTGGCAGGCGGGTGGCCGATTGGGGTGCTCGGCGGGGTAGGGGGTGGGGGTGCTCGGCGGGTGTGAGGGGGTGGGGCGGGGCGGGGAGCGGAGGGGGGTATACCGCATTCGGGGGCTTGGTGGTGGGGTCTTGAGGAAAGGTCCCACGCACGTGGCGGAAGTGGGCAAAACCCGGACGCAGCGCTGGGTGCGCGCCTACCCTTCGAGATGTGCCTGGGTTGTCCGGCCGGGTCCTTGTCGTCGACGACAACAAGGTCATCCGGCAGCTGATCAGGGTCAACCTCGAGCTTGAGGGCTTCGAGGTCGTGACCGCGGCCGATGGTGCCGAGTGCCTGGAGATCGTTCACCAGGTGCGGCCCGATGTGATCACTCTCGATGTCGTGATGCCCAGACTGGATGGGCTGCATACGGCGTCCCGGTTACGTGCCGATGCGCGTACGTGTCATGTGCCCGTCGCGATCATCAGCGCGTGTACGCAGTACGAAGTGGATAGCGGCAGGGCCGCGGGGGTGGATGCGTTCCTTGCGAAACCCTTTGAGCCTGCCGCGCTGGTAAAGCTGGTGCGTCGGTTGATGACGCCAGGCGCCGCGGCTGCGGCGCCTGGGGATGCGGAGCCCGTTGTGGGGCCCACGGGCTGAGTCCGTGGGCCTGGCGGTGGGGGCCGGGGCGGGCTGTCCCCTGTCTCGGTTCCCGCTGTCCGGGTTCTCCTGTCTTGGGTTCCCGCTGTTCCGGTTCCCGCGGCCGGTTGTCGGGTCGGGGCCGGGTCGGTTTGGGGTGGGCGGGTGTGTGCTTGTGGCTGCTCCGGTTGTGTTTCCCGGGGCCGTCAGGGCGCGTCCTCGCCGTCCGAGGGGCGAAACCCATTCGCGGGGACGCCCCCCTCCTCCCATACGCTTGTGCCGTGACACCCGCCCAGCTCTCCCGCACCGTGCTGCAGACCGTGCGCCGTGCCGTCGAGGCCGACGAGCTGCGGGTGGCTGTGCTGCCGGAGCGGGTGAAGGTGCAGGCTCCGCCGCGGGCGGGGTGTGGGGATTACGCGACCAATGTGGCGCTTCAGCTTGCCCGGGGTGTCGATGGCGGGGGGCCCGCGGTCGCCTTGCGGGTGGCCGAGGTGTTGCGGCGGCGGCTGGTGGTTACGCCTGGGATCGCCGGGGTGGAGATCGCCGGGCCCGGGTTTTTGAACATCACCGTCGATCCCGGCGGGCATGCCGCGCTTGTACGCGACGTGCTGGAGCGCGGCACGGACTACGGGCGCTCGGATGTTCTGGTCGGGACCTTGGTGCGGCTCGCGCCCGCGCGGGAGGTGCGTGCGGCGTTGGTCGGGGCCGTCGTGGGGCGGCTTGTGGGCGTTTGTGGGGGTGAGTGCGAGGTCGCCGGCGGGGGTGAGGTGCTTGCTGTGCGGCCTGCTGGGGTCAGCGCTGAGGAGCTGGTGGGGCGGCTCGGGGGTGACGCCGGCCGTTGGGCGTTGCTGCGGGCCGCCTTGCACGATCTGCCCGATCTCGATCCCGGTCGGCTCCTCGCCCAGCGCGAGAGCAATCCGCTGTTCCGCGTGCGGTACGCCCATGCCCGGGTTCGCGGCCTCCTCAGGAATGGGGTCGATCTTGGGGTGGGGTACGGCTCAGATGGCATCGGAGCCGACAGTGCTTACCACCATCCCACCGCCCTCGCCCTCATCTCCCTCCTCGGCGACTACCCCCGCCTCCTCGAATCCGCCGCCCGCCACCGCGCCCCCGACCGGCTCGCCCGGCACCTCGAGGCCACCGCCGACGCCTTCTTCCGCTTCCACGACGCGTGCCCGCCCCTGCCGCGCGGCGAGCAGAAACCCTTGGCCGCCCACCGTTCCCGGCTGGCCCTTGCCGAGGCCGCCGGGACGGTGCTTGCCGGTGGCCTGCATCTGCTCGGCATCAGCGCACCGGAACATCTGTGAGACACCTGAGAGAGACGCCATGAGCCGTTCCGCACACCCCGCCGGGCCCCGCTACGCCGATGTGCTGCCCGAGGGGCACTACACCGCACCGCCCACCGACCTCAACGCCCTGGACGCGCGCGTATGGGCCCGTACGGTCGGCCGTGACGCCGACGGGGTGGTCACCGTCGGCGGGGTGGACGTCAAGACGCTGGCCGAGGAGTTCGGGACGCCCGGGTACTTCCTCGACGAGAGCGACTTCCGGGCCCGCTGCCGGGCCTGGCGGGAGGCGTTCGGGGCGGATGCCGATGTGTTCTACGCCGGGAAGGCCTTCCTGTGCCGCGCCGTCGTGCGCTGGCTGAACGAGGAGGGGCTGAACCTCGACGTGTGCTCCGCCGGGGAGCTGGCGACCGCGCTGGCCGCCGGGATGCCGGCCGAGCGCATCGCGCTGCACGGGAACAACAAGAGCGAGGCGGAGATCCGCCGGGCCGTCGAGGCCGGGGTGGGGCGGATCGTGCTCGACTCGTTCCAGGAGATCGTGCGGGTCGCGCATATCGCCGAGCGGCTGGGCAAGCGGCAGCGCGTCCAGATCCGCGTGACCGTGGGCGTCGAGGCGCATACGCACGAGTTCATCGCGACCGCCCACGAGGACCAGAAGTTCGGCATTCCGCTGGCCGGCGGGCTGGCCGCGGAGGCCGTGCGGCGGGCGCTCAAGCTCGACGGTCTTGAGCTGATCGGCGTCCACTCGCACATCGGGTCGCAGATCTTCGACACCTCCGGTTTCGAGGTGGCCGCCCACCGGGTGGTGGGGCTGCTCAAGGAGATCCGGGACGAGCACGGGATCGAGCTGCCCGAGATCGACCTCGGCGGCGGCCTCGGCATCGCGTACACCTCCGAGGACGACCCCAGCGAGCCGCATCAGATCGCCAAGGCGCTGCGCGACATCGTCCACCGGGAGTGCGAGTCGGCCGGGCTCGCGGTGCCGCGGCTGTCGGTGGAGCCGGGGCGGGCGATCGCCGGGCCGACCACGTTCACGCTGTACGAGGTGGGGACGGTCAAGGAGCTGCCGGCGCTGCGTACGTACGTCAGTGTCGATGGCGGGATGTCCGACAACATCCGTACCGCGCTGTACGACGCCGAGTACTCGGTGGCACTGGTCTCGCGTACCTCCACCGCCGAGCCGATGCTCTCCCGCGTCGTCGGCAAGCACTGCGAGTCCGGCGACATCGTCGTACGGGACGCCTTCCTCCCCGCCGATGTGGCGCCCGGGGATCTGATCGCGGTCCCGGCCACCGGCGCGTACTGCCGCTCCATGGCGAGCAACTACAACCACGCGCTCCGTCCGCCCGTCGTCGCCGTGCGGGACGGGGAGGCGCGCGAGATCGTCCGGCGTGAGACGGAGGAAGATCTTCTGCGGCTCGATGTCGGTTAGTCCAGCAAGCGAGTACTGGCTCGGCTGGCGAGAAACACATCTCGGATACTGGACCGGGGATAGAAAGTCCCGTCCAGTGAGTGAGACTGGTGCACTACTTAGATGGATGAGAAGCGAGGTCGGATGATGCGTACGCGTCCGCTGAAAGTGGCGCTGCTGGGCTGTGGAGTGGTCGGCTCAGAGGTGGCGCGCATCATGACGACGCACGCGGCGGACCTCACGGCGCGCATCGGCGCCCCGGTCGAACTGGCCGGGATCGCCGTGCGCCGCCCCAACCGGGTGCGCGAGGGGATCCCGGCCGAGCTGGTGACCACCGACGCGACCGCACTGGTCAAACGCGGCGACATCGATGTTGTCGTTGAGGTGATTGGTGGCATCGAACCCGCCCGTACCCTCATCACCACCGCCTTCGAGCACGGCGCCAGCGTGGTGTCGGCGAACAAGGCGCTGGTCGCGCAGGACGGCGCGGCCCTGCACGCGGCCGCGCTCGAGCGCGGCGTCGACCTGTACTACGAGGCCGCCGTCGCGGGCGCGATCCCGCTGGTGCGGCCGCTGCGCGAATCCCTGGCCGGCGACAAGGTCAACCGGGTGCTCGGCATCGTCAACGGCACCACCAACTTCATCCTCGACCGGATGGACACCAGCGGCGCCGGCTACAGCGAGGCGCTGGACGAGGCCACCGCCCTCGGGTACGCCGAGGCCGACCCGACCGCCGACGTGGAGGGCTTCGACGCCGCCGCGAAGGCCGCGATCCTGGCCGGGATCGCCTTCCATACCCGCGTCACGCTCGACGATGTGCACCGCGAGGGCATCACCGAGGTCACCGCCTCCGATATCGCCTCCGCCAAGCGCATGGGCTGTACGGTCAAGCTGCTGGCGATCTGCGAGCGCGCCGAGGACGGGCAGTCGGTCACCGCCCGGGTGCACCCGGCGATGATTCCGCTGAGCCATCCGCTCGCCTCCGTCCGCGAGGCGTACAACGCGGTCTTCGTCGAGGCAGAGGCGGCCGGCCGGCTGATGTTCTACGGGCCCGGGGCCGGCGGTTCGCCGACCGCCTCGGCGGTCCTCGGCGACCTGGTCGCCGCCTGCCGTAACCGGCTCGGCCAGACCACCGGACCGGGCGAGTCCGCGTACACCCGGCTGCCCGTGAGCCCCATGGGCGATGTGATCACGCGCTATCACATCAGTCTGGACGTCGCCGACAAACCGGGAGTTCTTGCGCAGGTCGCCACGGTCTTCTCCGAGCATGGCGTATCCATCGATACGGTCCGCCAGCAGGGGAAGGACGGCGAGGCGTCCCTCGTCGTGGTCACCCACCAGGCGAGCGACGCGGCCCTGACTGCCACCGTCGAGGCGCTGCGCAGGCTGGACACCGTCCGTGATGTCGCCAGCATCATGCGGGTCGAGGGCGAGTAGAGGGCGAGTAGAGGGTGAGTAGGGGAGTAAAGGAAGATCATGAACACAATCGCTGACGCCGGGCCCGCGATGTCCGGCACCCGCCGCTGGCAGGGCTGGCGGGGCATCATCGAGGAGTACCGCGACCGGCTGCCGGTCAGCGAGACGACCCCCGTCGTCACCCTGCGCGAGGGCGGCACCCCGCTGGTCCCCGCCCAGGTGCTCTCCGAGCGCACCGGCTGCGAGGTGCACCTCAAGGTCGAGGGCGCCAACCCCACCGGGTCCTTCAAGGACCGCGGCATGACCATGGCCATCAGCATGGCCAAGGAGGCCGGCGCCCAGGCCGTCATCTGCGCCTCCACCGGCAACACCTCGGCCTCCGCGGCCGCCTACGCGGTACGGGCCGGAATGGTCTGCGCCGTCCTCGTCCCGCAGGGCAAGATCGCGCTGGGCAAGATGGGCCAGGCCCTGGTCCACGGCTCCAAGATCCTCCAGGTCGACGGCAACTTCGACGACTGCCTGGAGCTGGCCCGCGGGCTGTCCGAGAAGTACCCGGTGGCGCTGGTCAATTCGGTCAACCCGGCCCGTATCGAAGGGCAGAAGACCGCGTCGTTCGAGATCGTCGACATGCTCGGCGACGCGCCCGACATCCATGTGCTGCCGGTCGGCAACGCGGGCAACATCACGGCCTACTGGAAGGGCTACAAGGAGTACGCGACCCACGGCCCGCTCGGCGCGCCCGCCTCCCGTACGCCCCGGATGTGGGGGTTCCAGGCCTCCGGCGCGGCGCCCATCGTGCGCGGTGAGCCGGTCAGGAACCCGAGCACCATCGCCACCGCGATCCGCATCGGCAACCCCGCCTCCTGGGCCTTCGCCGAGCAGGCGCGCGACGAGTCCGGCGGCCTCATCGACGAGGTGACCGACCGTCAAATCCTCGCCGCCTACCGGCTGCTCGCCTCCCAGGAGGGCGTTTTCGTCGAGCCGGCCTCCGCGGCGAGTGTCGCGGGTCTGCTGAAGGCCGCCGAGCAGGGTCTGGTCGACCCCGGCCAGCGCATCGTGTGCACGGTGACCGGAAACGGCCTCAAGGACCCGGACTGGGCGGTGGCGGGCGCGCCGCAGCCGGTCACGGTGCCGGTGGACGCGGACACGGCCGCCGAGCGGCTCGGGCTGGCCTGATTTCCGGCCCCACCAGCCCTCGTTCACGCGGCGCCGGGCGGCGCCGGGGGTACGCCCCCGGCCCGTTGCCCGGCGCCGTGGCTCAAGATCCACTAGAGTGCGGGCGGAGAAGCCCAGGAGCAAGGAGGGCGCGCGGAACGCTCCAGTAGAGTGGGCGCGGACGACGAGAGGGAGCGCGACACGCACCGTGCGCCTCCCGTGCGCCCTATGTCGCCACAGAACCTTCCTTCGATAGGCTGTACTGAATCCGCCCCGACGCAGAGCAGCTGCCTCTGCGCGGCGTTGCCGTACCTCCCGTCACGGCCCCCCGCGGTGTTCCGTACTTCTTCGAGCAATCCCAGTCACACAAGGAGAGTCATCGAGCGATGGCCGGTCCAGCGTTCCGCGCCGCCGCCGTCCGAGTGCGCGTGCCCGCCACAAGCGCCAACCTCGGTCCCGGCTTCGACGCCCTTGGCCTGGCCCTCGGGCTGTATGACGACGTGGTGGTCCGGGTCGCCGACTCCGGTCTGCACATCGACATCGCGGGTGAGGGCGCCGAGACGCTGCCGCGCGACGAGGACCATCTGCTCGTACGCTCCCTGCGCACCGCCTTCGACCTGCTGGGCGGACAGCCGCGCGGCCTCGAGGTCGTCTGCGCCAACCGGATTCCGCACGGGCGGGGTCTGGGCTCCTCCTCGGCCGCCATCTGCGCCGGGATAGTGGCCGCCCGCGCGGTGACCATAGGCGGCGCCGAGCGGCTCGACGACGCGGCGCTGCTGGAGCTGGCCACCGAGATCGAGGGTCACCCCGACAATGTCGCCGCCTGTCTGCTCGGCGGTTTCACCCTCGCCTGGACGGACGCGGGAGCGGCCCGGGCGATCAGAATGGACCCTTCCGAATCCATCGTTCCGGTGGTCTTCGTGCCCGGTCGGCCGGTGCTCACGGCCACCGCCCGGGGGCTGCTGCCGCGCACCGTCCCGCATGTGGACGCCGCGGCCAACGCGGGGCGCGCCGCGCTGCTGGTGGAGGCCCTGACCAGGCGTCCCGAGCTGCTGCTCGCCGCGACGGAGGACCGGCTGCACCAGGAGTACCGCGCGCCGGCGATGCCCGAGAGCGTGGCGCTGGTGAACCGACTGCGGGCGGACGGCGTCCCCGCGGTCATCTCGGGCGCGGGCCCCACGGTGCTCGCGCTGGTCGAAGACGGTGCGGCCGACAAGGTCGCACGGCTGGCGGGCGAGGGGTGGGCGGCCAACCGGCTGGCTCTCGACGCCGGGGGGGCGAGCGTACTGCCGCTCACCTGACACCGCGGACGCCCGATGCCGCCCAGGCGGGCCTCGGGAGTCGCGAAAAACTTGATAGCCGGTCTTGGAGAGGGGGAATGTTTGTTGGATCCGGTAGTGTTAACCTCAAGTCTGCACTTGATGCCTCATGCTCGGAGTGATCGCCGGGCGGGGAGGCGCAGTGCTCAGTGTCCCCATCCGGGACCACCCTTCTTCCGGGAGCCTCCCAAACTGCCTGAGCAGCCTGCCTGAGCAGTTCCGAGCACGCTCCGGAGCTCCGGAAATGGCGTGATGGATCCAGGCGAAGCCTCCGTCGCGTCGGAACCAATGAATTGATCTCTCCGCCATACCTGGCGGACCACCGCCCCGGCCGGTCCGCACGAGAAGGACACAGCCGGACAGCACAACCGGTCGCCGAGCCAGACAGGCCGACGCCCGCTCCAGGGAAGGACCCTTCGTGAGCGACACCACCGATCTGATGGGCGTGAACGCCTCCGGCACCTCCGACAGCGGTGTCGGCAATGCCGCGCCCGCCACGGACGCTCCCGCCGCGCCTGCCACCGGTGCTGCCACTGGCACTGCCCCGCGGCGACGCCGCTCGGGCACCGGCCTCGACGCCATGGTCCTGGCCGAGCTGCAGCAGCTCGCCTCGAGCCTCGGCATCAGGGGCACCGCGCGGATGCGCAAGAGCCAGCTGATCGAGGTCATCAAGGAGAAGCAGGCCTCCGGCTCCGGCGCCTCCGCCAAGTCCGCCGAGGCCGCCCCCGCCGCCGAGGGGGTGACAAAGCCCAAGCGCCGTACGACCTCCAAGGCCCGTACGGGCGAGGACAGCGAGCCGGCCGCGGCCAAGACGACGGCCACCAAGGCCGCCGGCGCCAAGGACGAAGCGGCCGCCAAGGCGGAGAAGGCCACCGCTCAGCAGCAGATCGAGATCCCGGGCCAGCCGGGCGAGCCCGCCGCCGACGAGCAGCCGGCCGACGGGCGCCGCCGCCGGCGGGCCACCGCGCCGGTCACCACCACCGACACGGCCGCCACCGCCACCGCCGTCGAGACCAAGACGGAGACCAAGGCCGAGGCCGCCACCAAGACCGAGTCCCGGGCCGACGCCAAGGCCGAGGCCGCCGTTGACACCGTCGAGGGCAAGGGCGCAAAGGGCCAGGACCGGGCCGAGCGCGCCGAGCGCGGCCAGAAGGGCGACCGCCGGGAGCGCGGCGGCCAGCGCGAGCGGGACGGCCGTGAGGGCCGCGACGGCCGTGAGGGCCGCGACGGCCGTGACAGCCGTGACCGCCGCGGCGGCAAGGGCGAGGACGGCGCCGCGCAGGGCGGCGGCCGTCAGCAGCGCGACAGCCGTGGCCAGGGCCAGCAGCGCCCCGGCGCCGACGACATGGACGACGATTTCGACGGCGGGCGCCGCGGGCGCCGTGGCCGCTACCGCGACCGCCGTGGCCGCCGTGGCCGCGACGACGCCTTCGGCAACGAGCCGCAGGTGTCCGAGGACGACGTCCTGATCCCGGTCGCGGGCATCCTCGACATCCTCGACAACTACGCGTTCATCCGGACCTCCGGCTATCTGCCGGGCCCGAACGATGTGTACGTCTCGCTCGCCCAGGTCCGCAAGAACGGTCTGCGCAAGGGCGACCACGTCACCGGCGCGGTCCGCCAGCCGCGCGAGGGCGAGCGCCGTGAGAAGTTCAACGCGCTGGTCCGCCTCGACTCGGTCAACGGCATGGCGCCCGAAACCGGCCGCGGGCGGCCGGAGTTCGGCAAGCTGACTCCGCTCTACCCGCAGGACCGGCTGCGTCTGGAGACCGAGGCCAACGGGCTGACGAACCGCATCATCGACCTGGTCGCGCCGATCGGTAAGGGCCAGCGCGGTCTGATCGTGGCCCCGCCGAAGACCGGTAAGACCATGATCATGCAGGCGATCGCCAACGCGATCACCCGCAACAGCCCCGAGTGCCATCTGATGGTCGTCCTCGTCGACGAGCGGCCGGAAGAGGTCACCGATATGCAGCGGTCGGTCAAGGGCGAGGTCATCTCCTCGACCTTCGACCGCCCGGCCGAGGACCACACCACCGTCGCCGAGCTGGCGATCGAGCGGGCCAAGCGCCTGGTCGAGCTGGGTCATGACGTGGTCGTCCTGCTGGACTCGATCACCCGCCTGGGCCGCGCGTACAACCTCGCGGCGCCCGCCTCCGGCCGCATTCTGTCCGGTGGTGTCGACTCGACCGCGCTCTACCCGCCGAAGAAGTTCTTCGGCGCCGCGCGCAATATCGAGGACGGCGGCTCGCTGACCATCCTGGCCACCGCGCTGGTCGAGACCGGGTCGCGGATGGACGAGGTGATCTTCGAGGAGTTCAAGGGCACCGGCAACATGGAGCTCAGGCTCGACCGGAAGCTCGCCGACAAGCGCATCTTCCCGGCGGTCGACGTCGACGCCTCCAGCACCCGCAAGGAGGAGATCCTTCTCGCGCCGGAGGAGCTGAGCATCGTCTGGAAGCTGCGCCGGGTGCTGCACGCGCTCGACTCGCAGCAGGCGATCGAGCTGCTTCTGGACAAGATGAAGCAGACGAAGTCGAACGCCGAGTTCCTGATGCAGATCGCCAAGACCACGCCCACCCCGGGCAACGGCGACTGATCAGCGGCGCTTCTGACAAAAGACGAGGGCCTTTCCGCTACGGCGGGAAGGCCCTCGTCCCCTTTTTCGGAGCGGCTTCGCCTCCGGGCGCTCGGGTCCGCTATCGACGGGCCTCGTCGCACGGTCGCTCGTGCCTCGCTCCCTCCTCCTCACCCCTTTCGACAGCGGCGCGCCCTTTGGCTCAGCCGCTGGATGAGATCTGGGCCACATCGGCCGCCACCCCCGCCGACCTGCGCGATCTCCGTCGTACGCGACGAAACTCCAGGTCAGCCGCGCGAGCCCGGTTGGCCGGAGCGAGGCGCAGGTGCCGCGCTCGGTTCCGGAACGGGAGACCTCCATATGCAACCCTGGCGGACGACCTGTCGTCTGTCAGGTCGAATCACGGCGAGACCACGCCGAACCGTGATGGTGGGGGTAACCGGACAGCGAGGACTGAAGAGGGCATGGCTGATCACAGGAAGCGCACACCGCGGAATTCGGCCTCGGCGCCCCGCAGCGGACGCCGCAAGGCGCTGATGGGCACGGTGTGGACGCTGGCGACCGTGCTGGTCCTGGGCGGTGCGGGTGCTGGTTATCTGTACTACAAGCTCAACGGCAATATCACCAGCGTCAACATCAACGGCGCCCTCGGCTCCGACCGCCCCAAGAACGTCGACAACGGCTCCATGGACATATTGGTCCTCGGCTCCGACTCGCGCGCCGGCAAGAACTCCAAGTACGGCACCGACGAGGGCACCTCCCGCTCCGACACCGCGATGGTCGTGCACGTCTACAAGGGCCGTAAGAAGGCCAGCGTCGTCAGCATCCCGCGGGACACCCTGATCCGCCGCCCCGTCTGCACCAAGGACGGCGAGACGGTCCCCGCGCAGCGTCTTGCGATGTTCAACTCCGCGTACGAGGTCGGCGGCCCGGCCTGCGCCGTCAAGACCGTCGAGTCGATGACCGGCATCCGCATGGACCACTACCTCGAGGTCGACTTCTCCGGCTTCAAGCACCTCATAGACCAGCTCGGCGGCGTGGACATCACCACCACCCAGCCGATCCACGACGCCAAGAGCCACCTCGACCTGGAGCCCGGACAGCACACCCTCAACGGCGAGCAGTCCCTCGGCCTGGTGCGCACCCGGCACGCCGTCGGCGACGGCAGCGACCTCGGCCGGATCAAGCTCCAGCAGGCGTTCATCAAGGCGCTGATCGACCAGATCAAGTCCGTGGACCTGTTCAGCAGCCCGAAGAAGCTCTACGACCTCGCCGACACCTCCACCAAGGCGCTGACCACCGACTCCGAGCTGGCCTCCGTCAACAAGCTGCGCGGCTTCGCCGAGGATCTGAAGGGCATCGACTCCAAGGACATGCACATGGTGACGCTGCCCGTGAAGTACGACCCGAACGACCCCAACCGCGTGCTGCCGATCGACACCAAGGCCCGGCAGGTCTGGCGGGCGCTGCGCTGGGACAAGCCGATTCCGGCGTCCGCGACCAAGGGCTCGGCGGGGGATGCGACCGGCGACGCCGGCAAGGTCGTCCAGAATCCCTGACACCCGCATATCCCTGACACCCGCATATCCCTGACACCCGCATATCCCTGACACCCGCATACGGGCCCTTTGACCCTCGTTCCAGCCCTGGGAATATCTGGGCCCTACCCCCGGTTTTGGGGGATGCGGCCAGTCCTGGCAGACTGGTTCGTCGGCCCCGGTTCACGTCAGGCAACCCGCCTGTCGACCCGGTGCCCTCCCGAACCTAGGAGAATCCCTTGAAGCGCGACATTCACCCGGAGTACGTCGAGACGCAGGTCAGCTGCACCTGCGGCGCCTCCTTCACGACCCGTAGCACCGTGGCGGGCGGCACCATCCGTGCCGACATCTGCTCCGAGTGCCACCCGTTCTACACGGGCAAGCAGAAGATCCTCGACACCGGTGGCCGCGTGGCGCGGTTCGAGGCCCGCTTCGGCAAGAACGCCGGGTCCGCCAAGAAGTAGCGACCCGCACGGCGCCGGTCTCAGGTCGCCCCTTCCCTGGGGCGGCCGGACCGGCGTTTTGTCGTCACGGCTTCTCGTCACGGCCTGTCATTACGGCTGGTCGTACGGCCGGTCGTCATGGCCTTACGGCACCCCACCCCCACACGCAGCCCATTCCACGCAACCAGGAGCCCTTGATGTTCGAGGCGGTCGAGGAACTGATCGGCGAACACGCCGACCTCGAGAAGCGGCTCGCCGACCCCGCGGTCCACGCCGACCAGCGCGAGGCGATGCGGCTCAACAAGCGCTACGCCGAGCTGACCCCGATCGTCGGCACGTACCGCTCCTGGAAGCGGACCGGGGAGGACATCGAGACCGCCCGCGAGCTGGCCCAGCTCGACGCGGACTTCGCCGATGAGGTCAAGGATCTCGAGGCGCGGCGCGAGGAGCTGACCGACCGGCTGCGGCTGCTGCTGGTCCCGCGCGACCCCAGCGACGACAAGGACGTGATCCTCGAGGTCAAGGCCGGCGAGGGCGGCGAGGAGTCCGCGCTGTTCGCGGGCGATCTGCTGCGGATGTATCTGCGCTACGCCGAGCGCGTCGGCTGGAAGACCGAGATCATCGACGCCAACGAGTCCGACCTCGGCGGCTACAAGGACGTCCAGGTCGCGGTGAAGGCCAAGAGCAACGCGGAGCCCGGCCAGGGGGTGTGGGCCCGGCTGAAGTACGAGGGCGGGGTGCACCGCGTACAGCGGGTGCCCGCCACCGAGTCGCAGGGCCGTATCCACACCTCCGCCGCCGGTGTGCTGGTCACCCCGGAGGCCGAGGAGGTCGAGGTCGAGATCAGCCAGAACGACCTGCGGATCGACGTCTACCGCTCCTCGGGCCCCGGCGGCCAGTCGGTCAACACCACCGACTCCGCGGTACGCATCACGCATCTGCCCACCGGCATCGTGGTCTCCTGCCAGAACGAGAAGAGCCAGCTCCAGAACAAGGAGCAGGCGCTGCGCATCCTGCGCTCGCGGCTGCTGGCCGCGGCCCAGGAGGAGGCCGAGCGGGAGGCGTCGGACGCGCGGCGCAGCCAGGTCCGCACGGTGGACCGGTCCGAACGCATCCGTACCTACAACTTTCCGGAAAACCGGATCTCGGACCACCGGGTCGGCTTCAAGGCGTACAACTTGGACCAGGTGCTCGACGGCGAACTCGATCCGGTCATCCAGGCGTGCGTCGACGCCGACGCCGCCGCGAAGCTCGCGGCCGCGCAGTAGGGCCACACCCCAAGGGAAGGCCACACCCCCAGGGAAGGTCACACCCCAAGGGGAAGGCCCGTAGCCTTAGCCTTTGTCCGGACCGGCTGGAGGAATTCAGTGAATGTGCTGCTCGCCGAGGTGGCGCAGGCCACTCAGCGGCTGGCCGACGCCGGCGTGCCGTCTCCGCGTTTCGACGCGGAGGAGCTGGCCGCCTTTGTGCACGGCGTCAAGCGGGGTGAGCTGCACGGCGTCGCCGACGCCGACTTCGACGCCCGCTACTGGGAGGCCGTAGCCCGCCGGGAGGCCCGCGAGCCCCTGCAGCACATCACCGGGCGCGCCTTCTTCCGCTATCTGGAGCTCCAGGTCGGCCCCGGCGTCTTCGTGCCCCGCCCGGAGACCGAGTCGGTCGTCGGCTGGGCCATAGACGCGGTACGCGCCATGGACGTCGTCGAACCGCTGATCGTCGACCTGTGCTCGGGCTCCGGGGCGATCGCCCTCGCGCTGGCCCAGGAGGTCCCGCGGTCGCGGGTGCACGCCGTGGAGCTGGACGAGGGCGCCCTGCGGTGGGCCCGTAAGAACGTCGAGGGGTCCCGCGTCGTTCTCCACCAGGGGGACGCGCTGACGGCCCTGCCCGAGCTCGACGGACAGGTGGACCTGGTGATCAGCAACCCGCCGTACATCCCGCTGACCGAGTGGGAGTACGTCGCGCCCGAGGCCCGCGACCACGACCCGCAGCTGGCACTGTTCTCCGGCGAGGACGGCCTCGATGTGATCCGCGGCCTGGAGCGCACCGCCCACCGGCTGCTGCGCCACGGCGGGGTCGTGGTCATCGAGCACGCCGACACCCAGGGCGGCCAGGTGCCGTGGATCTTCACCGAGGAGCGTGGCTGGGCGGACGCCGCCGACCACCCCGATCTGAACAAGCGGCCCCGGTTCGCTACGGCGCGGAAGGCCATGCCGTGACCGGACACCCAGCGAAGGAGAAATGATGGCACGGCGATACGACTGCGGCGACCCGACCGACCGCAAGACCGGCCTGCGTGAGGCCGCGTCCGCCGTCCGCCGCGGCGAGCTGGTCGTGCTGCCCACCGACACCGTCTACGGCATCGGTGCGGACGCCTTCAACGCCGAGGCCGTCGGCGATCTGCTGGAGGCCAAGGGCCGTGGCCGCAATATGCCGACCCCCGTCCTCGTCGGCTCCCCGAACACCCTGCACGGCCTGGTCACCGACCTGTCCGAGCAGGCATGGGAGCTCGTGGACGCCTTCTGGCCGGGCGCGCTCACCCTGGTCGCCCGGCACCAGCCATCGCTCACCTGGGACCTGGGGGAGACCCGCGGCACCGTCGCGGTCCGGATGCCGCTGCACCCGGTCGCGATCGAGCTGCTGAACGACTTCGGCCCGATGGCGGTCTCCAGCGCCAACCTCACCGGCCACCCCTCCCCGCAGGACTGCGACGCTGCCCAGGACATGCTCGGCGACTCGGTCTCGGTCTATCTCGACGGCGGGCCGACCCCCGCGGCCGTCCCGTCCTCCATCGTCGATGTGACCAGTAAGGTGCCGGTCCTGCTGCGCGCGGGCGCCCTGAGCGCCGAGCAGCTGCGGGAGGTCGTACCCGACCTCGAGGTGGCCAATTGACAGCCCCTGAGGGGCGTGGCATAGCGGAACACCGTCACCACAGCGCCGAACACAGCTTCCGCATCCTCCACGTCAGCACCGGCAACGTCTGCCGCTCGCCGATCACCGAGCGGCTGACCCGGCATGCCCTCGCGCACCGTCTGGGCAGCGAGCGCACCAGCGGGCTGATCGTGGAGAGCGCCGGGACCTGGGGCCACGAGGGCGCGCCCATGGAGGCGCACGCCGCCACCGTCCTGACCGACTTCGGCGCCGACCCGGCCGGCTTCCTCGGCCGTGAACTGCTCGACGAGCACGTCATCCGCGCCGACCTCGTCCTCACCGCCACCCGCGACCACCGCGCCCAGGTCATCTCCATGGGACATTCGGCGGGGCTGCGCACCTTCACGCTCAAGGAGTTCACCCGGCTGGTACGGGCCATAGACCCGGCGACGCTGCCCGACCCGGAGGAGGCGGGTGGCGTGGTCGACCGGGCCCGCGCCCTGGTCCAGGCGGCCGCCGCGCTGCGCGGCTGGCTGCTGGCGCCGACCGAGGAGGCGGACGAGGTGCACGATCCGTACGGTGCGCCGATCACCTTCTTCCGCTCCATCGGCGACGAGATCCACGAGGCCCTGGAGCCGGTGGTGACGGCCCTGACGGGGGTGCCCGCTCCCGCGTAGCCCCAGGCCGGGCCCGGGCCTACATTGGGAGGACGCAACAACGCTCGCCCTCCCGCACCACCCGGGCCTGTTCTACCTGAGGCTGTGAGCTAGCGATGGCCGCTACCCCCGCGCCGCCGCGCGGCAACCCGGCCGGGCAGACCGGTCACGCCGGCCGCACCGGTCAGGCCGGTGTGATCCGTACGGCCAATGCTTCCTGGGAACCCGACTTCGACGCGCTGCGCCGACAGGACCCCGATATCGCCGGGATCGTCCTGGGCGAGCTGGACCGCGTCAGGGGCGGGCTGCAGCTGATCGCCGCGGAGAACTTCACCTCCCGCGCCGTGCTCACTGCCCTGGCCTCGCCGCTGGCCAACAAGTACGCCGAGGGCTACCCGGGCGCCCGCTTCCACGGCGGATGCGAACTGGTCGACGTCGCCGAGCGGATCGCCATGGACCGGGCGAAGGCCCTGTTCGGCGCGGAGCACGCCAATGTGCAGCCGCACTCGGGCTCCTCCGCGGTGCTCGCCGCGTACGCCGCGCTGCTGCGGCCCGGTGACACGGTGATGGCGATGGCGCTGGCACACGGCGGACATCTCACCCATGGCTCCCCGGCCAACTTCTCCGGCCGCTGGTTCGACTTCATCGGCTACGGCGTCGACCCGCACACCGGACTGATCGACTACGACCAGCTCCGCGACCTGGCGCGGGCCCACCGCCCCAAGGCGATCGTCTGCGGCTCGATCTCCTACCCCCGCCACCTGGACTACGCGGCGTTCCGGGAGATCGCCGACGAGGTCGGCGCGTATCTGATCGCGGACGCCGCCCACCCCATCGGCCTGGTGGCCGGGAAGGCGGCGCCCAATCCGGTGCCGTACGCCGACGTGGTGTGCGCGACCACGCACAAGGTGCTGCGCGGGCCGCGCGGCGGGATGGTGCTGTGCGGTGCGGACCTCGCCGAGCGGGTCGACCGCGCGGTCTTCCCGTTCTCGCAGGGCGGCGCGCAGATGCACACCGTCGCCGCGAAGGCCGTCGCGTTCGCCGAGGCCGCGCAGCCCGCGTTCACCGCGTACGCCCACCGGGTCGTCGGCAACGCCCATGCGCTGGTCGACGCCCTGGCCGCTGAGGGCATCCCGGTGATCACCGGCGGCACCGACACCCATCTGATCATCGCCGACCCCGCCCCCCTGGGCCTGGACGGCCCCGCCGCCCGGGCCCGCTCCGCCGCGGCGGGCATCGTGCTGGACAGCTGCGCCGTGGCGTCCGCGACCGAGCCGGGCGGCTGCGTCAAGGGCATCCGGCTGGGCACCGCGGCGGTGACCACCCAGGGGATGGGGACGGACGAGATGGCGCGCATCGCCCAGCTGCTCATGGTGGCGCTGCGGGAGAAGGAGACCCCGCAGCGGCTGCGGGAACTGCGGGCCGAGGTCAGGGAGTTGGCGACGGCGTTCGCGCCTTACTCCGACTGATTGCTCGACTGATTGCTCGACTGATTGCTCGACTGATTGCTCCGATCGAGATTGCGGAGCCGGACTGGGCGGAACCGACTCAAGGACGGACAACGTCCTCGTCGATGGCCCGTCTCACTGGTCGGAGGGGGCTAGTGTGTGTTGCTGAGATGGCCAGCGACATCTGTGGGGCAGTCTGTGCGTGAATATCTGCTGACTCTGTGCATCACGGCCGCGGTCACCTATCTGCTGACCGGGCCGGTTCGGAAGTTCGCCATCGTGGCGGGCGCGATGCCGGAGATCCGCGCGCGCGATGTGCACCGGGAGCCCACCCCGCGGCTCGGCGGTATCGCGATGTTCGGCGGGCTGTGCGCGGGGTTGCTGGTCGCCGCCCATCTCACAAACCTCAAGGGCGTTTTCGAGCTCTCCAACGAGCCGCGCGCGCTGCTGTCCGGGGCCGGGCTGATCTGGCTGCTGGGTGTGCTGGACGACAAGTGGGGCGTGGACGCGCTGATCAAGCTGGGCGGCCAGATGATCGCCGCGGGCGTGATGGTGCTCCAGGGCCTCACCATCCTGTGGCTGCCGGTGCCCGGGGTGGGCCCGGTCTCGCTGACCCCCTGGCAGGGCACCCTGCTCACGGTCGCGCTCGTGGTGATCACCATCAACGCGGTGAACTTCGTGGACGGCCTGGACGGACTGGCCTCGGGCATGGTGTGCATCGCGGCCGCGGCGTTCTTCATGTACGCGTACCGCATCTGGTACGGCTACGGCCTGGAGGCGGCCGCCCCCGCGACCCTGTTCGCCGCCATTCTGATGGGGATGTGCCTGGGCTTTCTGCCGCACAACATCCACCCGGCCCGGATCTTCATGGGCGACTCCGGATCGATGCTCATCGGCCTGGTGCTGGCGGCCGGCGCGATCTCGATCACCGGTCAGGTGGACCCGGACGCGATGAAGCTGTTCGCCGGCTCCGAGACCGCCGCGGTGCACGCCACCGTCCCGGTCTACATTCCGCTGCTGCTGCCGCTGACCGTGATCGCGGTGCCGTTCGCCGATCTGGTGCTGGCCATCGTCCGCCGTACCTGGCGGGGCCAGTCGCCGTTCGCCGCGGACCGCGGCCATCTGCACCACCGGCTGCTGGAGATCGGCCACTCGCACAGCCGCGCGGTGCTGATCATGTACTTCTGGTCGGCGCTGATCGCGTTCGGCGCCGTGGCGTACTCGGTGAACTCGGTCAGCATGTGGTTCGTGCTCTCGATCGTGGGGCTGAGCGCGGTGGGCCTGGTCCTGCTGCTCCTGCCGCGGTTCACCCCGCGGGTGCCGCACTGGGCGGAGGGCTTCGTTCCGCCTCGGTACCGCCGCCGTCGGAACCGGATCGCCGCGGCCGCGCGGGAGGCCGCACCGGAGGCAACGGTCGGAGCGCCGGGGTGTGATGCGGCGGCCGAGCCGGTGGGCCGGGTCCCGGCCGGGGTCAATGGGGCCACCGCGATCGGCGACCGCTCCCGGTTCACCCAGCAGGGGACAACTCCCGGCGGTAGCTGGGAGAGGAAGATCCGTAGCTCTCGGTAGTGGGCTTATTCGGCGGCCATCGCCGTCAATGTGAGATATGCTCCTTAACCCTCCCGTGTGACGTGCAGCACATCCGGCAGGTAAAGACCTCATCAAATAGTTTGTGATACCGTTCACGAAAACCCGGTGCCAGAGCCGAAGGGCCGTAGTGCGACTGTCCTTCGTCGTGAGGTTCCTTTGATCCCCGGGGATACGCTCGTCAACGACGAACCGTTGCTTCCGACTCTTGCCGGAGAACCCTTCATGCAGTCCAACGACGCCCGAACGCTCCTGCAGTGTGCCGTGCCCACCGCAGTCGTCGGCGCCGCCGCCATCGCTGTCGGCGCCGTACTCGCCGGTGGCAAGGGCGCGTTGGGGGCCGCGGTCGGGGCGATTCTGGTGATCGCGCTGATGACGATCGACCTGATCGTGTTGATGCGGACCGCCAACAAGCTTCCGCAGATCTTCCAGATGATGGGTCTCGCGCTCTACGCCGTGCAGTTCCTGCTGATGGCGGTGTTCCTCGGCATCTTCAAGGACACCACCCTGTTCAACACCAGGGCCTTCGCCTTCTCGCTGCTCGCCGCGACCTTGATGTGGATCACCGCGCAGACCCGTGCGCATATGAAGGCCAAGATCTTCTATGTGCAGCCGGAGTCCGAAGACGAACGGACCCCGGCGGGGGAGAAGAAGGTTTCTCCCGCCGGGTCCCCATCGTGATCTGTAGGGCCGGTATAAGGGCACGTCCGCTCACCTGCTATCGTCCGGTGCCATCTGAGGCACAGCGGGCGCAGGTGGCTGAACCCCCGGATTCCACGGGACGGAATCGGCGGCCCATGCAGCTGTTGCCCACCGACCACACCGGACTTGTGCCGACAAGCCGCCCCCACATTCGCAAGACCAGTCCAGTGCCGTTCCGCGGCCATGCGCCGCGCCGACACAACGAGGTTGCCGTACCCATGCGCCACGCTGAAGGAGCTCGCGGTGAGTCCTGACCAGACGCTCGCCTTCGAGACCGATTGCCACATCTTCGACGGGTGCGGCTTCCCGGCCCCAGGGCTTCACTCGTTCACGTTCGAGCCGATCGCCACCATCGGCGGCTTCGAGATCAACAAGCCGATGCTGCTGGCGCTGCTGGGCAGCGTGGTCGTGGTGGTCTTCTTCTGGGTCGCCTTCGGCCGGGCCAAGGTCGTGCCCGGCAAGCTGCAGATGGTCGGCGAGGCGGGCTACGACTTCGTGCGCCGCGGTGTCGTCTACGAGGCCCTGGGCAAGAAGGAGGGCGACAAGTACGTCCCCCTCATGGTCTCGCTGTTCTTCTTCGTGTGGATCATGAACCTCTGGTCGGTCATTCCGGTCGCCCAGTTCCCGGTGACGTCGATCATCGCCTTCCCGGCCGGCCTCGCCGCGATCGTCTACATCCTGTGGGTGAGCCTCACCTTCAGGAAGCACGGCTTCGTCGGCGGCTGGAAGAACATCAGCGGCTACGACAAGTCGCTGGGCCCGGTGCTGCCGCTGGTCATGGCTCTGGAGCTGCTCTCCAACCTCGTCATCCGGCCGTTCACCCACGCCGTCCGGCTCTTCGCGAACATGTTCGCGGGCCACGTGCTGCTGCTGATCTTCACGATCGCCAGCTGGTATCTGCTGAACGGCATCGGTATCGCCTACGCGAGCATCTCGTTTGTGATGGTCATCCTGCTGACCGTCTTCGAGCTCTTCATCCAGGCCCTTCAGGCCTACGTCTTCGTCCTGCTGGCCTGCGCCTACATCCAGGGCGCTCTCGCCGAGCACCACTGAGAACCAGCCAGCCCCGCCCTAAAAGGCGTCCGGTGGCCAACCCCCACCGGTCCGTGAAAGAGAAGGAAGAATCGGCATGTCCGCTCTCCAGACGACCCTCGCCGCTGTCGAGCTCAAGGGCAACCTCGGCTCGATCGGCTACGGCCTCGCGGCCATCGGCCCCGGCGTCGGCGTCGGCATCATCTTCGGCAACGGCACCCAGGCGCTGGCCCGTCAGCCCGAGGCGGCTGGTCTGATCCGCGCCAACCAGATCCTCGGCTTCGTGCTCTGTGAGGCGCTCGCCCTGATCGGTCTGGTTATGCCGTTCGTCTACCCGACCAAGTGACCGCGGCGAACGACCGGTCCAACGGACGAAAGGCAATGATGTGAACGCCTTGACATTCCTGGCGGCTGACGAGCCGGAGAACCCGCTCATCCCGCCGATCCCAGAGCTCGTCATCGGCCTCATCGCCTTCGCCATCGTCTTCTTCTTCTTCGCCAAGAAGCTCCTCCCGAACATCAACCGGGTTCTGGACGAGCGCCGTACGGCGATCGAGGGCGGCATGGAGGAGGCCGAGGCCCGTAAGGCCGAGGCCCAGCAGGTCCTCGAGGACTACCGCGCTCAGCTCGCCGACGCTCGTCACGAGGCCGCGCGGCTGCGCCAGGAGGCGCAGGAGCAGGGCGCCGCGCTCATCGCCGAGATGCGCGCGGAGGGTCAGCGGCAGCGTGAGGAGATCATCGCCGCGGGCCACGCCCAGATCGAGGCCGACCGCAAGCAGGCGGCGCAGACGCTGCGCCAGGACGTGGGCAAGCTCGCCACCGACCTGGCCGGCAAGCTCGTCGGCGAGTCCCTGGAGGACACCGCCCGGCAGAGCCGCGTGATCGACCGGTTCCTCGATGAGCTCGAGACGAAGGCTGACGCCGCGGCCGAGACGAAGGCCGAGGCCGGCCGATGAACGGAGCGAGCCGCGAGGCACTGGCCGCAGCGCGCGAGCGCTTCGACGCGCTGACGGACAGCACCTCCGTCGACGCCGCGAAGCTCGCGGACGAGCTGGCCGCCGTCACCGCGCTGCTCGACCGTGAGGTCTCGCTGCGCCGGGTCCTCACCGACCCGGCGCAGCCCGGCGAGGCCAAGGCCGAGCTGGCCGCGCGCCTGCTGTCCGGCCAGGTCGGCGGCGAGGCCATCGACCTGGTCTCCGGCATGGTCCGGTCCCGCTGGTCGCGCTCGCGCGACCTGGTGGACTCCATCGAGGAGCTGGCGTCCGCCGCCGACCTCGTGGCGGCCCAGCGGGCCGGCGCCCTCGACGACGTGGAGGACGAGCTGTTCCGGTTCGGCCGGATCATCTCCTCGTCCACCGAGCTGCGGTCCGCGCTGACCGACCGGGTCGCCACCACCGCGGCGAAGGTCGCCTTGGTGCGCGAGCTGCTGGGCGGCCGGGTCAATCCGGCCACCGAGCGGCTGGTCGCGCGTCTTGTGACCCAGCCGCGGGGACGTAGCCTGGAAGCAGGGCTCGACGGCCTCTCGCGGCTCGCCGCGGCCCGC
>NZ_NCSM01000080.1 GCF_002224125.1 Streptomyces sp. NBS 14/10 | reverse complement strand
TCGCCCTGGAGGCGGACCGTAAGTTCGGGGCACATATCTTCGACGCGGCCAATGGCGGCGCATTGCTCTGGCAACACCTCTTCTGGTTCTTCGGCCATCCAGAGGTGTACATCATCGCGCTGCCGTTCTTCGGAATCGTCTCCGAGATCATTCCGGTCTTCTCGCGTAAGCCGATGTTCGGTTACATCTCCCTGATCGGCGCGACGATTTCGATCGCGGGCCTTTCGGTGACGGTGTGGGCGCACCACATGTACGTCACAGGCGGCGTGCTATTGCCGTTCTTCTCGTTCATGACATTCCTGATCGCGGTGCCGACCGGTATCAAGTTCTTCAACTGGCTCGGCACCATGTGGAAGGGGTCGCTGAGCTTCGAGACCCCGATGCTGTGGACGATCGGCTTCCTGATCACGTTTGTCTTCGGCGGTCTGACCGGTGTCATCCTGGCCTCGCCGCCGATGGACTTCCACGTCTCGGACTCGTACTTCGTGGTGGCCCACTTCCACTATGTTGTCTTCGGCACGGTCGTGTTCGCGATGTTCGCCGGATTCCACTTCTGGTGGCCGAAGTTCACCGGCAAGATGCTGGACGAGCGCCTGGGCAAGATCACCTTCTGGACGCTGTTCATCGGCTTCCACGGCACGTTCCTGGTCCAGCACTGGCTCGGTGCCGAGGGCATGCCGCGCCGGTACGCCGACTACCTGGCGGCCGACGGCTTCACCACGCTGAACACCATCTCGACCATCGCCTCGTTCCTGCTCGGTCTGTCGATCCTGCCGTTCTTCTACAACGTCTGGAAGACCGCCAAGTACGGCAAGAAGGTCGAGGTCGACGACCCGTGGGGCTACGGCCGCTCGCTGGAGTGGGCGACCTCCTGCCCGCCGCCGCGGCACAACTTCGTCACGCTGCCCCGCATCCGCTCCGAATCCCCGGCGTTCGACCTGCACCACCCGGAGATCGCGGCCCTCGACCAGCTCGAGAACCACGGGGCTGCCGCGTCTGATGATGACAAGGCCCTCGTGGGTGGCAAGGAGGCCGGCAAGTGAAGGTCCAAGGCCGACTTTTCATCTGGCTCGCCGTCTTCATCCTCGTCATGGCGATCGTCTATGGCGTGTGGTCGAAGGAGCCGGCCGGCACCACCGCGCTCTTCCTGGCCTTCGGGCTGAGCGTGATGATCGGCTACTACCTCGCCTTCACCGCCCGCCGGGTGGATGTCGGGGCGCAGGACAACAAGGACGCCGATGTCGCGGACGACGCCGGTGAGCTGGGCTTCTTCTCCCCGCACAGCTGGCAGCCGCTCTCCCTGGCGATCGGTGGCGCCCTGGCCTTCATGGGCGTGATCTTCGGCTGGTGGCTGCTGTACTTCTCGGCCCCGATCATCATGATCGGCCTCTTCGGCTGGGTGTTCGAGTACTACCGCGGTGAGAACCAGAACCAGTAACCGGTCAGCCACCGGAACCCGGTTCACCGGAACTCGGCTTAGCGGGCCCCGGTGAACCGGGTCCCAGCGGGGCCCGGACACCTTCTCCAGGTGTCCGGGCCCCGCTTCGTCGTCCCCTCCCGGCTCCCCAGTCCTCTGGTTCACCCGACTGCCACATCCCGCGAGCCGTCCGGGACCGGTCTTCTTAGCTTGTGACCATGAGCCACACACCTCGATCACCCCGATCCCGGACGGTGCTCGGCTGCGCTCTGCTGCTGGCACCCCTGATAGCGACGGGGCTCACCGGATGCGGCGGCCCCTCCTCGGACCCGTTGGCGGCCAAGCCGTACGACGCGGCCGACCAGGTCGCCTTCAGCGGCGTGGGCGGCTCCCACAAGGCCGACCCCGACAAGCCACTTGAGGTCACGGCCAAGGGCGACGACAGCCGCATCACCGACGTCACGGCGACCGACTCCGCGGGGCGGTACGTACGCGGGGAGCTCACGCCCGACGGCAAGCGCTGGCGCAGCACCGTGCCCCTGGCCGCGGGAACCCACTACACGCTGCGGGTGAGCACCGAGGACGCCGACGGGGCGCCCGGGCGCCGGACCATCGGCTTCGACACCACGGGGGCCGAGAGCAAGCTGCGGGTCACCTTCGGCCCCGACGCCGGCACCTACGGGGTGGGGCAGCCCGTCACCGCCTCGCTCAGCGCGCCCGTCAAGGACGCCTCGGCACGGGCCGTCGTCGAACGCGCCCTGAAGGTGGACTCACAGCCCGCGGTGGACGGCGTCTGGCACTGGGTGGACGACCGGACCCTGCACTACCGTCCGCGCGACTACTGGCCCGCGCACGCCACGATCGACGTGCACGCCAACCTCAAGGGCATCCGGGTCGCGAACGGCCTGTACGGCGCCGCCTCCAAGCCGCTGCGGCTGCACACCGCCGACCGACTGGAGGCCATCACCGACTCCGGCACCCACCAGATGACGGTGCTCAAGAACGGCCAGGCGATCCGTACCATCCCGATCACCACCGGCATGCCCGGCTTCGACACCCGCAACGGCATCAAGGTCATCCTCGCCAAGGAGTCCTCCGTACGGATGACCGGCGCCAGCATCGGCCTCGGCAACTCCTACGACCTGCTGGTCCACTGGGCCGCACGGGTGACATGGAGCGGTGAGTACGTCCACGCGGCGCCCTGGTCCGTCGGCTCGCAGGGCGCGGCCAACGTCAGCCATGGCTGCACCGGGATGAGCAACGAGAACGCGCGCTGGTTCTTCGACACCGTGCGCCTCGGCGACATCGTCAAGGTCGTGAACAGCCACGGCGCGATGATGACGACGTTCGACAACGGATTCGGCGACTGGAACATGGCCTGGGACAAGTGGCGCGCGGGCAGCGCCGTGGCCTCAGCACGGGCCGACGGCGGCACCACGGCCGAGTCGGCCAGACTGCGGCCCCAGGTGTAGGAGGAGCCCAGGTGCAGGAGGAGGGTGACGCGTCAGGCGTCCACGGCGAGCTGATCGCGCAACAGCCCGGCCAGCGCGTCCGCGAGGGCCACCGGGTCCACCGGATGGGTGACCGCGGCCTCGGCCCGGCTCCACGTGGCCAGCCAGGCGTCCTGCGGGCGGCCGATGAGCAGCAGAACCGGAGGGCAGCGGAAGATCTCGTCCTTGATCTGCCGGCAGACCCCCATACCGCCCGCGGGCACCGCCTCACCGTCGAGTACGCAGACGTCGATACCGCCGTCCTCCAGCGCCGAGAGGACGGCGGGGAGGGTCGCGCACTCCACGAACTCCACGGGCGGGACGTCGGGGGCGGGCCGCCGCCCGGCCGCGAGCCGGACCTGCTGGCGGGTGCCCGCGTCATCGCTGTAGACCAGCACCGTGGCGGTCGGCTGCATCGTTCCTCCGCGTTACGTGGTTGGACTTCTGGCGCGGATGCTACTCCGGTAGAGCTCTGGGGAGGAGGGGGCGTGCAACCCCGTCCTTCCTTCGAGGGACCGGCCGGCAAGTGCTCGACAACTGCCGGATCCCCGCTCGCAACGGGCCGTACGAGCAGCATCGATGCCCTTGACACTCCGAACGGTACCCCCGGAGGTGAGGGCTGGATAAGCGACCGACATAATGTCGGTCGTGGCGACAGCAACAGCAGTAGATACCGGGCACGCGCACCCGTCGGTCAACCGGCCGAACCTCACCAGCGTCGGAACCATCATCTGGCTGAGTTCCGAGCTGATGTTCTTCGCGGCCCTCTTCGCGATGTACTTCACCCTGCGATCGGTGACCGGCGCAGAGCACTGGAAGGAAATGGCGTCCGCGCTGAACTTCCCGTTCTCCGCGACCAACACCACGATCCTGGTGCTCTCCTCTCTCACCTGCCAGCTCGGTGTCTTTGCTGCCGAGCGCGGTGACGTGAAGAAGCTGCGCGCCTGGTTCGTGATCACCTTCATCATGGGCGCGATCTTCGTCGGCGGGCAGATCTTCGAATACACCGAACTGGTCAAGCACGAGGGTCTGTCGCTCTCGTCCGACCCGTACGGCTCGGTGTTCTATCTGACCACCGGCTTCCACGGCATGCATGTGACAGGCGGACTCATCGCCTTCCTGCTGGTCCTGGGCAGGACGTACGCGGCCAAGAGGTTCACTCACCAGCAGGCGACGGCGGCCATCGTGGTGTCTTACTACTGGCACTTCGTCGACGTCGTCTGGATCGGCCTCTTCGCCACGATCTACATGATCAAGTAATCCGGTCGCCGCACCGGCACCACGTCCTAAAGCATCGACGCAGAAGATCCTGACACCGGGGTAATCCGTGAAAAAGCTCTCCGCACGACGGCGCCATCCGCTGGCTGCGCTCGTCGTCCTACTCTTCGCGCTGGCGGTCACTGGGGGGCTGTACGCCGCGTTCTCGCCGAGCGAGGCGAAGGCCGATGACAGCTCCGCCCAGTCCCTCGCCATCGAGGAGGGCAAGAAGCTCTACGCCGTCGGCTGTGCCAGTTGCCACGGCACCGGCGGTCAGGGTACGACCGACGGTCCGAGCCTGGTCGGCGTCGGCTCCGCCGCCGTGGACTTCCAGGTCAGCAGCGGCCGTATGCCCGCGCAGCAGCCCGGCGCCCAGGTGCCGAAGAAGAAGAACATCTACTCGAACGCCCAGATCGAGCAGCTGTCCGCGTACATCGCCTCGCTCGGCCCCGGCCCGGTGACGCCGACCAAGGAGCAGTACAACCCGGCGGGCGCGGACATCGCCGAGGGCGGTGAGCTCTTCCGGACCAACTGCGCGCAGTGCCACAACTTCGTCGGCAAGGGCGGCGCTCTGACCAACGGCAAGTACGCGCCGTCCCTCGAGGGTGTGTCCCCCAAGCACCTCTACGAGGCCATGCAGACGGGCCCGCAGAACATGCCCTCCTTCCCGGACACCGTGATGCCGGAGGAGAAGAAGAAGGCCATCATCGCCTACCTGGACACGGTCAACAGCGACAAGACCAAGACCCCCGGCGGTATGGAGATCGGCGGCCTGGGCCCGGTCAGTGAGGGTCTGTTCGGCTGGGTCTTCGGTATGGGTGCCATGATCGTCCTGACCATCTGGGTCGCCGCCCGGACCGCAAAGGCCAAGAAGTCATGAGTAGCCACGACATTTCACAACCAGACGAAAACCTGCCACACGAGCAGGAAAGGGGTGGCGAGGTAGAGGCGGCCGGCAATCCGTTCGCCGACCCGGGTCTGCCCCCGCACGAGCACCGTCAGCAGGACATCGACGAGCGCGCCGCGAAGCGGTCCGAGCGCACGATCGCGCTGCTGTTCACGATCTCGATGCTGGCGACGGTCGCCTTCATCGCCTCGTATGTGGCCTTCCCGGTCGACAGGATCATCTATGTCTTCCCGCTCGGCCACATCAGCGCGCTGAACTTCTCGCTCGGCCTGACCCTCGGCATCGCTCTGTTCACCATCGGCGCGGGCGCGGTCCACTGGGCCCGCACCCTGATGTCCGATGTGGAGATCGCCGACGAGCGTCACCCGATCGAGGCCGCGCCCGAGGTCAAGGCCAAGGTCCTGGAGGACTTCGCGGCCGGCGCCGCCGAGTCCGGCTTCGGCCGGCGCAAGCTGGCCCGGAACACCCTCTTCGGCGCGCTGACCCTGGTGCCGCTGGCCGGCCTGGTGCTGCTGCGCGACCTCGGTCCGCTGCCGCAGGACAAGCTCCGGCACACCAAGTGGGCCAAGGGCAAGCGCCTGATGAACTACAACACCATGCTGGCGCTGCGCCCCGAGGACATCGCGGTCGGCTCGCTCACCTTCGCCATGCCCGAAGGCATGGAGGAGTCGGACCACGACTTCCAGACACAGATCGCCAAGGCGGCCCTGATGCTGGTCCGGCTGCAGCCGGAGAACATCAAGGACAAGCGCGAGCTGGACTGGTCGCACGACGGCATCGTCGCGTTCTCGAAGATCTGCACCCACGTCGGCTGTCCGATCAACCTGTACGAGCAGCAGACGCACCACGTCCTGTGCCCGTGCCACCAGTCGACGTTCGACCTCTCCGACGGTGGCCGCGTGATCTTCGGCCCGGCCGGGCACGCCCTGCCGCAGCTGCGGATCGGCGTCAACAAGGACGGTTACCTCGAAGCCAAGGGCGACTTCGCGGAGCCCGTCGGTCCTGCATTCTGGGAGCGCGGATGAGTACTGCAACTGAAACGCAGCGCGGCCGCAAGGCCCCCGCGGGCGAGCGCGTCGCCGACTGGGCCGACGGCCGGCTGGGCATCTACAGCCTGGCCAAGGCCAATATGCGCAAGATCTTCCCGGACCACTGGTCCTTCATGCTGGGTGAGGTCGCGCTCTACAGCTTCATCATCATCATCCTCACGGGTGTGTATCTGACGCTGTTCTTCCACCCCAGCATGGAAGAGGTCACGTACCACGGCCCGTACGTCCCGATGCAGGGCGTGCGGATGTCCGAGGCGTTCGCCTCGACGCTCGACATCAGCTTCGAGGTGCGCGGCGGTCTGCTGATCCGGCAGATCCACCACTGGGCCGCGCTGATCTTCCTCGCCGCGATGCTCGTGCACATGATGCGCGTCTTCTTCACCGGCGCGTTCCGCAAGCCGCGCGAGATCAACTGGCTGTTCGGCTTCCTGCTGTTCTTCCTCGGCATGCTGACCGGCTTCACCGGCTACTCGCTCCCCGACGACCTGCTCTCCGGCACCGGTCTGCGGTTCATCGAGGGTGTGTTCCTGTCGATCCCGGTCGTCGGCACCTACATCTCGATGTTCGTGTTCGGCGGCGAGTTCCCCGGCATGGACCTGATCCCCAGGCTCTACCCGGTCCACGTCCTGCTGCTCCCGGGCATCATGCTCGGCCTGCTGGTCGCGCACCTGATCCTGGTCTTCTACCACAAGCACACGCAGTACCCGGGCCCCGGCAAGACCGAGAAGAACGTGGTCGGCATGCCCCTGCTGCCGGTCTACATGGCCAAGGCGGGCGGCTTCTTCTTCCTGGTCTTCGGCGTGATCGCGATCCTCTCCGCGGTCGCCACGATCAACCCGATCTGGGCCATCGGACCGTACCGGCCTGATCAGGTGTCCACCGGCGCCCAGCCCGACTGGTACATGGGCTTCGCCGAGGGTCTGGTCCGGGTGATGCCCGGCTGGGAGATCAACGCCTGGGGCCACACGCTCGTCCTGGGTGTGTTCATCCCGATCGTGCTCTTCCCGCTGGTCCTCTTCGCGATCGGGGTCTACCCCTTCATCGAGTCCTGGATCACCGGCGACAAGCGCGAGCACCACATCCTGGACCGCCCGCGCAACGTCCCGACCCGGACCGCCTTCGGTGTCGCCTGGCTGACCGCCTACCTGGTGATGCTGGTCGGTGGTGGAAACGACCTGTGGGCCACCCACTTCCACCTGTCGATCAACTCGATCACCTGGTTCGTCCGGATCGGCTTCTTCGCCGGACCGGTGCTGGCCTTCATCGTCACCAAGCGGATCTGCCTGGGTCTGCAGCGGCGCGACAAGGACAAGGTGCTGCACGGCCGCGAGACCGGCATCATCAAGCGGCTGCCGCACGGCGAGTTCATCGAGGTGCACCAGCCGCTGTCGCAGGAGGATCTGCACAAGCTCACCCAGCATGAGCAGCCCGAGCCGTACGAGGTCGGCCCCGCGGTGGACGAGAACGGTGTCCGCCGGAAGATAAAGGGTTCGCAGAAGCTCCGGGCCAAGCTGTCCAAGGGCTACTACGGCGAGGACAACGTGATCCCCAAGCCGACCACCGAGGAGTACAAGGAGATCACCAGCGGCCACGGCCACCACTGATCTCTGAGCGAACACCTCAGCTGTACGCCACACACCAGGGCCCCGGCCCGGACCACACGGTCCGGCCCGGGGCCCTGGGTTTTGTTCGGCTGTCCGGGACCCGGGCACGGGACCGCGTGTCCCGCGCGCGCCGATAGGCTTGCCAGGGGCCAGCCGCTGCACAGCTGAACTGCACGGAACTGCGCGGACCCATCCCTGCCCAGCCGAGATCCAGGAGCGGACCATGGACGTTGTGACCCCAGCCGGAGGCGACAACCGCGCGACGGCCCGCACCTGGCCGGACGTACTCGACTCGCTGCTGCTCGGCCACGACCTCACTGCCGACGACACCGCCTGGGTCATGGACCGGATCATGCGCGGCGAGGCCAGCGACGCACAGATCGCCGGCTTCGCGGTCGCGCTGCGCGCCAAGGGCGCGACCGTGGCGGAGGTGTCCGGTCTGGTCCGCACGATGTACGAGCACGCGAACGTGATCGAGGTCCCCGGGGAGACGGTCGACATCGTCGGCACCGGAGGCGACCGGGCCAAGACCGTCAACATCTCCACCATGTCGGCCCTCGTGGTGGCGGGCACCGGAGCGAAGGTCGTCAAGCACGGCAACCGCGCCGCGTCCTCCGCCAGCGGCTCCTCCGACGTCCTCGCCAAGCTCGGCGTCAACCTGGACCTGAGCCCGCGGCGGGTGGCCGAGGTGGCGGAAGAGGCCGGCATCACCTTCTGCTTCGCGGTGAAGTTCCACCCCTCGCTGCGCCATGTCGGCACCGCGCGCAGCGAACTCGGCATCGCCACCATCTTCAACTTCCTCGGCCCGCTCACCAACCCGGCCCGAGTACGCGCCCAGGCCACCGGGGTCGCGGACGCCCGGATGGCGCCCATCATGGCCGGTGTGCTCGCCGAGCGCGGCACCTCCGCGCTGGTCGTCCGCGGCGACGACGGCCTCGACGAGCTGACCGTCACCTCGACCTCCCAGGTATGGGTGGTCGAGGGCGGCACCGTACGCCAGGAGACCTTCGACCCGCGCGACGTCGGCATCGACTTCGTCCCGGTGGACGCCCTGCGCGGCGCCGACCCCTCGTACAACGCGGACGTCGCCCGGCGCCTCCTGGCCGGGGAGCGCGGCCCGGTCCGCGACGCGGTACTGCTCAACTCGGCGGCCGCCCTGGTCGCCCTGGAGGGCGGGCCGGGCGGCAAGCCCCTCTCGGAGCGCATCGCGGTCGGCATCGAGAAGGCGGCCGAATCCATCGACTCGGGCGCGGCTCGGGCCTCGCTGGAGCGCTGGGTACTGGCCACGAACGCGTAGCCCCGATTCTCGAGCGACCCCACGGGACCCCTGTCCGTATCGCGGACAGGGGTCTCGGTCCGTGACGGGGCGTGGCATACTCCTGCGCAGGTCACGAGTGACAGCGACTACGGCCCCGGCCCGCTGTCCGGCAACCCTCCGTCCGTGGCGGGGTGCCCCGGGTGATGACCGGGTCGCAGGCAACGAGGTCTGCGGCAAGCGCGGACCCCTCGCGGAACCCAGGGGTCCTGGTCGTCGAGGGAGTTCTTCCGTGATGCAGCGAATGCGCTAGGGCCGACGGCCCGCTTCTTTCTTCGGTTCTTCTCACCTCGCGCGGTTCTCGTCCGTGCGGTGAGTTTCTTTTCCACGTGCCCTGCGGCGGGCTGCTGCCCGCGTGCGCGTGACGCATTCACCTCTTCGCCCTCCCGGGAGACTTCGCCATGTCCGTGACCGCTGCTGCCTCCGCCGCTTCCGCCGCCTCCGCCACCACCTCCCCGCTGCCCGTCCTCGGCCGCGATGTCCTCGTCCCGCTCGTGACCGGCGGCGAGGTCAGCTACGCCGCGCTGGACTACGCCGCCAGCGCCCCCGCCCTGCAGCGGGTGTGGGACGACATCGCGGCCTACGCCCCGTACTACGGCAGCGTGCACCGCGGGGCCGGGTATCTCTCGCAGCTGTCCACCGATCTGTTCGAGAACAGCCGCAGGGATGTCGCCGCCTTCCTCGGCTGCCGCCCCGACGACCAGGTGATCTTCACCCGCGCCACCACCGACTCGCTCAACCTCCTCGCCGCCGCCCTCCCCGGGGGCACCCGGGTGTTCGTGTTCGAGACGGAGCACCACGCCTCGCTGCTGCCGTGGCAGCAGCGGGAAGACGTCGAGGTCGGCTATCTGAGCGCGCCGCGCTCCCCGAGGCAGGCCGCTCAGACGCTGGAGCGGGCGCTGGCCGGCTGGCGGGCGAAGGAGCAGGCGGCGGACGGGGCCGCGGGGGGTGCCGCGCTGGTGTGTGTGACCGGTGCTTCGAATGTGACCGGTGAGCTGTGGCCGGTGCGGGAACTGGCGGAGGTGGCCCATGCGTACGGCGCCCGGATCGTGCTGGACGCCGCGCAGCTGGCCCCGCATCACCCCGTGGACATCGCGGCCTTGGACGTCGACTGGGTCGCGTTCTCCGGGCACAAGCTGTACGCGCCCTTCGGGGCCGGGGTGCTCGCGGGGCGGGCGGACTGGCTGCGGGAGGCCCGGCCGTATCTGGCGGGCGGGGGCGCCAGCCGCAAGGTGGCCCGTCAGGATCACGGCGGGGTGGACGTGGAGTGGCACACCACCGAGGCCCGGCACGAGGCCGGTTCGCCGAATGTCATCGGGGCGTACGCGATCGCCTCGGCCTGCAAGGCGCTGACCGAGGCCGGGTTCGAGTCCCTGGTGGCGCGGGAGCGGGAGCTGATCGGCAAGGTCCGCGCGGGGCTGGCGGAGGTGCCCGAGGTGCGGGTGCTGTCGCTGTTCGGGGATGACGCGCCCCGGGTGGGCGTCATCTCGTTCGTCGTGGAGGGCTGGAACAGCTCGCATTTCGCGGCCGCGCTCTCCGCGGAGTACGGCATCGGCGTGCGCGACGGCCTGTTCTGCGCGCATCCGCTGGTGCGCACGCTGCTGGGCGGCGAGCCCGGGGAGGCGGGCGAGTGCGGGGCCCCGGAGGCCGCGCCGGGGGAGCGGTCGCTGAACGCGATCCGGGTCAGCTTCGGCGCGGGCACCCCGGACGAGCACGTCGAGCGGTTCGTCGGCGCGGTGAAGGAACTGGTCCGGGACGGTGCGAAGTGGCGCTACCGCACCGAGGACGGGCGCTGCGTCCCGGACCGCGGGTGACGTCCCGCGAGAGGGCTCAGCCGTCGAGGCCGATCGCGAAGGCGGCCTCGAGGTCGTGCTGGGAGTAGGTGCGGAAGGCGATATGGGTCTCGGTGGAGGCCACGCCCGGCACCTTGCTGATCCGGCCCGGGATGACGTCCGCGAGGTCGTCGTGCCGGGCCACCCGCACCATCGCGATCAGATCGTGCGCTCCGGTGACCGAGTAGACCTCGCTCACACCGTCGAGCGCGGCGATCTGCTCGGCGATCTCGGGGATCTGGTCCACGCTGGTCTTGATGAGCACGATCGAAGTGATCACGGCTGGCTTTCTCCCTCGCTGGACCTGACTGCGCTGCTCACTCTAGTCGTCCGCCCGAAGCGGGCCCACGCGTAGAGGAACCCGAGGCTGAACCCCACGAGGTGGGCGAGGTAGGCGACGCCGGGGCGGTCGTCGGCTCCGCGGGCGGCCAGCCACTGGAGCGCGAACCAGAAGATCAGCACCACCCAGGCGGGGAAGCGCAGCGGCAGGAAGAACAGAAACGGGAAGAGACTGGTCACCCGGGCCCGGGGGAACAGCCACAGAAAGGCGCCCAGGACCCCGGAGATGGACCCGGAGGCGCCGACCAGGGTCTGGGTGGAGTCGGCGTGCGCCGCGGCGTAGCCGAGCAGCGCCAGATAGCCGGTGGCGAGGTAGAAGAGCGCGAACTGGATCCGCCCCATGCGCTCCTCGGCCATCGCCCCGAAGACGTAGAGAAACAGCATGTTGCCGAGCAGGTGCAGCCAGTTGCCGTGGACGAACAGCGCGGTGAGCGGGGTCAGCGGTTCGGCGGGCGCGCCGCTCCACAGCGCGCTGGGCACCACCCCCCACCGTTCGAAGTAGCCCGTCTGGGCCCGCAGCAGCTCGCCTCCCGTGCCGTAGTCGGGGTTGAGACCGGACGCCGGTCCGAAGGCGAAGATCAGGCAGCAGGACGCGATGAGGGCGTAAGTCATCAGGGGGCGGCGGCCGGGCCCCTCCGACGTCTCGATCATGGGCAGATCATCCCGTACCGGGCTCAACCTGCCCAGAGTGCCTCGCCGCCGCTGGGGCGGGACCGGGGAGCGCACCGGCCCCGGCGCGGGGCAGGGCTCAGGCCGTAGGGTTACAGCACGCCGAGTGCCAGAGTGGAAGCAAGGCGACCAAGACAGTGAGGACGATGACGCAATGGCCGTGCCCCTGCCGACAGCCGAGACTCGCTGGCGCTGCACCCTGTGCGGCAACCTGACCCGGTTCGATGTGACGCGTTCGACGAAGGCTGTCGAGTACGTCCATCTCGACCTGGGCGGGGAGCCGAGGATCGAGGAGCGCGAGGTGGTCAGTGAGACCATTGAGTCGGTGCGCTGCCGTTGGTGCAACGCGGTCGACCAGATCGAGCTGGTCGACCGTCCGGGTGCGAGCGCGAGCGCCTGAGAACGGAGCGATGACAGGTGGTGGAGCGGACGGGCGACCCCGCGTCGGCCGGTGACGCCGAGGGCGTCGCCGAGACGCTCGACCGCCCCCTGCCGGAGGGGGTCAGGCGCCGGGTCGTGTCCCTGGTGGCGGATGCCTTCGGAGGGCTGACGGTCACCGAGCTGCCCGCCCAGCTGCGGCAGTACGCCCGCTTCACCCCGACCCGCCGGGCGAAGTTCGCGGGCAATGCGATGGCCGCCGCCGTGGAGTCCGATCCGGTCTTCCGGCAGCGGATCGCGGGGCGGCTGCGGGAGACGCAGCAGGAGCTCGCCGAGGCCGTCGAGGGCGGTTCGCCGCCGGCCGCCGCCGATCCGGAGGACGTCGCGGCGCTGGCCTTCGTGCTGCGGCCGGCCGGCTGGGTCAAGCTGGTCGAGGCCGCGGGCGAGGAGGCGCAGCGGGCCTCCGCCGAGCGGGCCGGCGAGGAGGCGGAGCGCGAACTGCGGCGGCTGCGCGAGGAGCTGGCCGAGGTGAGGGCGACGGCGCGTACGGAGGTCGAGCGGTCCCGCGGCGAGCTGGAGGCGGCCCGTAAGGAGTCGGACGCGCTGCACCGGAAGCTGCGCAGCGCGCTCAGCGACGTCAAGCGCGGCGAGGCGGCGCTGCGCAAGGCCGCCTCCGAGCTGGAGTCCGTACGGTCGGCGGCCGCGGTGCGGCAGGCCACGGCGGAGGGCGAGGCGCGGCGGCTGCGGGCCCGGCTCGCGGAGACGGAGTCGGCGCTGGAGGCCAGCCGGCGGGCGGCCCGCGAGGGGCGCAGCGTCGAGGACATGCGGGTGCGGCTGCTGTTGGACACGGTGCTGGAGGCGGCGCAGGGGCTGCGGCGCGAACTGGCGCTGCCGCCCGCGTCGATCCGCCCGGCGGACGCGGTGGACGCGGTGCAGCCGGGCAAGATGACACCGCGGGACATAGCGACCAGGGCGCTGTCGGAGATGGACCCCGCGCTGCTGGACCAGCTGCTGGCGCTGCCCCAGGCCCATTTGGTGGTGGACGGCTACAACGTCACCAAGACCGGCTATCCGACGATGCCGCTGGACAAGCAGCGGCTGCGGCTGTTGGGCGGTCTCGCGGTGCTGGCGGCCCAGTCCGGCGCCGAGATGACCTGTGTCTTCGACGGGGCGGAGCTGGCGGCGCCGGTGCTGCTGGCGCCGCCGCGCGGGGTGCGGGTGCTGTTCAGCAAGCCGGGGGTGACCGCGGACGAGCTGATCAGGCAGCTGGTGCGGGCCGAGCCGCCGGGCCGGCCGGTGGTCGTGGTCTCGACGGACCGCGAGGTGGCCGACGGGGTGGCCAAGGCCGGGGCACGACCGGTCTCGTCCGCGCTGTTGCTCAAGCGGCTCGCGCGTACTTAAGTGATTCCGTACGACGCGTCGGGCGGCGTTGATATGCCCGTTGTCGCCTGCGGAGCGTCAACCGACCGTTACGGTATGTGTGATGTTTGTAAAAGATGCGCTCGAAGACCGACTTTTTTGTCAGTGGGATTTGAACGGATCACGACGAGGTCACTAAGGTCGGCTCGAACCTCCGCGCGGTTGATCATCCATCGGGGATATCAGCGGGGGTACCGCCGAGTCCGCGTGCGCTGCATTCCGCGGAGCCGGGGTCTTGACCCCCACTCACCCGGTAGGCGGCTCGAGGAAGAAGGAGCTCGCCCCCGTGGCGTCCCACCGTCGACCCAAGCAGCCGAGCCGCACTCGGGTAACCGTCCTCACCGCGACCGCCGCTGCGGCCGTAGCCCTCACCTCCCAGGCCGCGCAGGCCGCGCCCAAGGCGGACAAGAAGGACGTCAAGGAGCAGGTCGACAAGCTCTACGAGGAGGCGGAGGGGGCGACCGAGAAGTACAACGGCGCCAAGGAGAAGAAGGAAAAGCTGGAGAAGCAGGTCGGCGAGCTCCAGGACAAGGTGGCCCGCGGCCAGGAGGATCTGAACAAGCTCCGCAACGGCCTCGGTTCGATGGCCACCGCGCAGTACCGCTCCGGCGGCATCGACCCCTCCGTGCAGCTGCTGCTCTCCTCCGATCCGGACACCTACCTCGACAAGGCCTCCACGCTCAGCCAGTTGAGCGGTAAGCAGGCCGAGTCGCTGCGCAAGATCGCCGACAAGCAGCGCACGCTCAAGCAGCAGCGCCAGGAGGCGTCCACGAAGCTGCAGGACCTCGAGGACACCCGTAAGGCGCTGGGCGAGAAGAAGAAGGAGATCCAGGGCAAGCTCTCCAAGGCCCAGCAGCTCCTGAACACCCTCACCGCCCAGGAGCGGGCCGCGCTCGCCGCCAAGGAGCAGGAGCGCGCCAACCGCTCCAACGAGCGGGTCGACCTCGGCAACGACGTCCCCGACTCGCAGCGCGCCGCCGCCGCGCTGGCCGCCGCCAAGACGAAGATCGGCGCGCCGTATGTGTGGGCCGCGACCGGACCGTCCTCCTTCGACTGCTCCGGCCTCACCGGCTGGGCGTACAAGCAGGCCGGCGTCTCCCTGCCGCGTATCTCGCAGGACCAGGCCAACGCCGGCACCCGCATAAGCCGCAGCCAGCTCAAGCCGGGCGACCTGGTGCTCTTCTACAGCGACCTGCACCACATAGGGCTGTACGCGGGCAACGGCCAGGTGCTGCACGCCCCCAAGCCCGGGGCCAATGTGCGCTACGAGTCGATGGACAACATGCCGTTCATGTTCGGCGTCCGGGTCTGATCCCCGCCGTACCCGAACCGTCCGTTCGGGGGAATTCGGGGAAGCCCGACAGCTTCCGCTGAGCGTCCGCCCCGCCGGTGACCTGCGTCTCCGGCGGGGCGTCGCCTTGTGTACCCGCCACGCTTCTTGGACCGCGCGTGTTCGTACGGCTACTGTCTGCGCGCAGTTCCGACATAGCGGACTTCCCGATACAGCGGAAGGGAGTGCGGCTTCCCATGGCGTCTTGTCGCCGTTCCCCTCGGTCCGGTTCCTCTCGCTCCGGTTCCTCGCGGTCCGGTTCCTCGCGGTCCGGTTCCCTGACCGTGCTGGCCGCCGCCTCGGCCGCCGTGGCCTCGGCGGCCGCGCTGTCGGCGGTGCCGGCCAGCGCCGAGCCGCACGACCCCGCCGCGGACACCGCGGCTCCGCATGCCACGGCTCCGCACGCCACCGTCGGCGCGGTGGAGCTGCTGTACGCGCAGGCGGAGCGGGCGACCGAGCGCTACAACGCGGCCGAGGCGCACGCCCGAGGGCTGCGCCGCCAGGTCGACCAGCTCCAGGACCGCGTCGCCCGTGGCCAGGAGCGGCTGAACCGGATGCGGGTGGCGCTCGGCGCCCTCGCGGGCGGGCAGTACCGGTCCGGCGGGGTCGACCCCGGCCTCGCCCTGATCCTCTCCGAGGACCCCGCCAACTACCTCGACAAGGCCGCCACCCTCCAGCGGATCGGCAAGCGGCAGGCCGGGCAGCTACGGGTCTTCGAGAGCGCCCAGCGGACGCTGCGCCAGCAGCGCGCGGAGGCGGCGGCCAGGCTCGCCCGGCTGGAGCACAGCCGCAAGGTCGTCATCCGCCACAAGCGGGCCGTACGGCACAAGCTCGCCACGGCGCGCCGGCTGTTCAACGCCCTGCCGGCCGCCCAGCGCGCGGCCTATCTGCAGGGCTCGCCCGGGATGTCCCAGGCGGTGGGCGTGCCCGAGCTGCCGCCGTCCTCGCCGCGCGCCGCCGCCGCGCTCGAGGCCGCGCGCCGGGCGGTGGGCCAGCCGTACGCGTGGGGGCAGGCCGGGCCCACCGCCTTCGACTGCTCCGGGCTGACCCAGTGGGCGTACGGGCGGGCCGGGGTGGCGATCCCGCGCACCTCGCAGCAGCAGGCGTCCGCCGGACACCCGGTGTCGCTGAGCCATATCCGCCCCGGCGATCTGGTGGTCTACCGCTCCGACGCGGGTCACGTCGGGATCTACGCGGGCAACGGCCAGGTGATCCACGCGCCCCACCCGGGGGCGCGGGTGCGCTACGACCCGGTCGGGATGATGCCGATTTCGGCCATCACACGTGTCTGATGCCACCACACGTGTCTGATTAGCGCACCTGATTACCAACCGCGAGCCTCGTACGATCTACGACGTGGTGGGTAGGCGGTGGCCGGGCGGACGGCGGGCGGACAGACGGTGTGCCGGGCGGCGTTCCGGGCGATGGGCGGCGCTGTGCCTGGCCGCGCTGTGCGCCCTGGTGGCCGTCGCGCTCACCGGTTGCGGCACCGCCCAGGGCCCCGACGACGCCGCGGGGCGGGACGGGCAGGCCGTCCAGCAGCTGCTCGACCGGCGGGCCGCGGCGGTCCGGGAGCGCGACGCGAGCGCCTTCCTCGCCACCGTCGACCGGCGCTCCGCCCGGTATCTGGCCGAGCAGCGCCGGATGTTCACGAACCTGGCCGCCGTACCGGTGCGCTCCTGGACCTACCACCTGGTGGACACCGGCGGTTTCGACCCCGCGCTGGGCGAGGGCCGCCGCCTCGCCGCCCAGGTCGAGCTGCGCTACCGGCTCTCCGGATACGACACCGTGCCAGTCGTCGCCGAGGAGTATCTGACCCTCGCCCAGCGGAACGGGCGCTGGTACGTGGCCTCCGACGACGGCGAGGAGGACGGCCGGCACACCTCCGTGCAGCTGTGGGACCAGGGCGCGGTGACCGCCGTACGCGGCGCGCACAGCCTCGTCCTCGGCGTGGGCCAGGACCGGCGGCGGCTGCGCGAACTGGCGGACGGCGCGGACCGGGCGGTGGCCGTCCTGCGGAAGACGTGGCCGCACCCCTGGGCCGGGCGGGTGGTGGTGCAGGTCCCCGCCTCCCTGGACCGGATGGCCGCCCTGCTGGGCTCGACCGCGAGCGGCTACCGCGGTATCGCGGCCGTCACCACCGGCGAGGCGGGGGGCGGCCACCGCGAGGCCGCCGACCGCGTCATCGTCAACCCCGAGGCGTACCAGGTCCTCGGCGACTTCGGCCGGCGCGTCGTGATCACCCACGAGACGGCCCATGTGGCCACCCGCACCGCCACCAGCCCCGCCACCCCGATGTGGCTCTCCGAGGGCTTCGCCGACTGGACGGGCTACCTCGGCACCGGCCGCACCCCCCGCGAGGTGGCCCCCGAACTGGCCCGCTCCGTCGCGTCCGGCCGCCTCCCGGACGCCCTCCCGGACGACAAGGCCTTCGGCTTCGGCGGCAGCGCGGACGTCCTGTCCCAGGCGTACGAGGAGGGCTGGCTGGCCTGCCGGCTGATCGCGGAGAAGTGGGGCCAGGGGAAGCTGGTCGAGTTCTACCGCGCGGTGGGCGGGAGCCCGGACCGCAAGGGGGCGGTGGAGTCCGCGCTGCGCGAGGTGCTGGGCACGAACCTGGCCGAGTTCACCGACCTGTGGCGCAAGTACCTGGCCGTGCAGCTGGGCTAGCGCGTCTTCTCCAGCCGGTCCAGGGCATCCGCCAGCCACCGCCGCTCCTCCGCGGCGGTCGCGCGGGCGATCCGCAGCATCCCCTCGCGGAAGACATCCCCGGCCCGCTCCGCGCGCACCGGCTCGCCGCCCTCGTAGAAGAAGCTCGACGGGGTGTCCAGGAACGCCTGGCGGCGCCGCAGCACGGCCGCCTGCTCGGCCGGGTCCGGCAGCTGGCGGAGGAACGCGAGCAGCGTGAAGAACCGCTGGCCGTCGGTGATCTCCACGTCCTTGGGTGTACGCAGCCGGGACAGCAGCTCGGCGCGGCCCGCGTCGGTGAGGGACAGCACCCGGCGCGGGGCGGCGCTCGCGCCCGGTTCGGTGCGCTGGTCCAGCAGACCGGCCTTGGTCAGCCGGGTGATCGCCGGGTAGAGCGCGCCGTCGCTCACCGGGCGGACATGGCCGCTCAGGGCCTTGATGCGCTCCTTGAGCTCGTAGCCGTGCAGCGGCTGGTCGTACAGGAAGCCGAGGATCGACAGCTCGAGCACCTTGGGTGACGTCCTTTCACTTGCCCACTCGCCTGCGTCATGGTACCTCTCATCGCGATACCTCGATTAGAGGTATGTGGCGCTGAGAGGGGACGTAGTGTCGCTGCCGAGGGAACACCGCCGCAGACTCGTGGGCCTGGCGTGCCCGGTCTACGGCGAGCTGCTGGCCGGTGTGGTCGCCGGGATCGTCAACATGGTGTGGGTGGCCCGCCTCGGCGGACCGGCCGTCGCCGCCGTGGCCGTCGCCACCAACGTCGAGAACCTGGCCCTCGGCCTGATCCTGATGGCCGGCAGCGGCACCACCGTCCTGGTCGCCCGTGCCCGCGGCGCGGGCGACCAGGCGGCCCTGCGCACCGCCGTACGCGGCGGCTGGGCGCTGTGCGCGCTGCTCATCCCGCCCGTCGCGGTCGGCGGCTGGGCGCTGCGCGAGCCCCTGGCCCGTCTGGTGCTCGGCGGCGACGGACAGGCCCTCCGCCTCGCCGTCGGCTACTTCGCCGTCTCCCTGCCCGGCCTCGCCGTCTTCTTCGCGCAGAACCTCCTCGACGGCGTCCTCAAGGGCGCCGGGGACACCCGCACCCCCATGCGCCTCGCCTTCCTCGCCAACGCGCTGATCCTCGTCCTCGACCCGCTGTTCGTCTTCGGGCTGTGCGGGCTGCCCCGGCTCGGCGTGACCGGCGCCGCCTGGGCCACCGTCGCCGGGCGTTCGGCCGCCCTCGCCGCCGGACTGGTGGCGCTGCGCCACAACCGCCTGCTGCGCCAGGCCGCCGCCGCCCGCCCCGCCGGGCGCACCCTGAGCGGCTGCTTCGCCGCCCTGCGCGCCACCGCCGCCACCGGGCTGCCGATGGCCGCCGACTTCACGGCCAGGATGGCCGGTTCCCTGCTGCTGGTGGCCGTCGTGGCGCGGATCGGGGTGGCGTCTGTCGCCGCGTACGCCATCGCAACCAAGGCGATGTACGTGGCGACCATGTCCTTCTACGCGGTACGGCAGGCCGCCGCCATCCACACCGCCCACAACCTCGGCGCCGGCCGCGACCAGCGGGCCGCCATCGCCCGCCAGGCCGCGCTGCTCGGCGCCGCGCTCGGCGCGCTCGCCGCCCTGGTGCTGCTGGCCGCCGCGCCATGGGTGATGCGGGCGTTCGGCGCGCGGCCGGACGTCGCCGCGGCCGGTACGGCGTTTCTGCGCTGCGTGGGCCCGTATCTGGCCCTGCTGGGCTGCTTCATCGCGCTCGGCGGCGTGTTCGAGGGGGCCGGGGGCAGCCCGCTGATGCTGCGCGTCACCCTCGCCGGTACGGCCGTCCAACTGCCGCTGGCCTACGGCCTGTCCGGCCTCGGGCTGCCCGGGGTGTGCGCGGCCATGGCCCTGGCCGCGGCCCTCCAGTGCCTGGCCGCGCTGGCCCTCTCCCGCCGCTTCGCCACGCCACGGGCCCCCGCCCGCCGGGCCGCGGAACGGGTCCGGGCGCCCTGACCGTAGCCCGTCCGCAAGGCCCGCACCCGGTACTGTCGGCTGGGATGGACAAGACCCTGATCGTCACCAACGACTTCCCGCCCCGGCCCGGCGGCATCCAGGCGTTCCTGCACAACATCGCGCTGCGCCTGGACCCGCGGCAGGTCGTCGTCTACGCCTCCACCTGGAAGCGCGGCCGGGAGGGTGCCGAGGCCACCGCCCGGTTCGACGCCGAGCAGCCGTTCCGCGTCGTACGGGACCGTACGACCATGCTGCTGCCCACCCCGCGGGTGACCCGGCGCGCCACCGAGCTGCTGCGCGCGCACGGCTGCACCGCGGTGTGGTTCGGGGCCGCCGCCCCGCTCGGGCTGATGGCCCCGGCGCTGCGCGCGGCGGGCGCCCGGCGGCTGGTGGCGACCACCCACGGGCACGAGGCCGCCTGGGCCCAGCTCCCCGCCTCCCGCGGGCTGCTGCGCCGGATCGGCCAGTCCACCGACACCCTCACCTACCTCGGCGAGTACACCCGCTCGCGGATCGCCGCCGCGATCGGGCCCGAGGCCGCGGCGCGCATGGTCCAACTGACGCCCGGCGTGGACGAGAAGGGCTTCCACCCCGACTCGGGCGGCGCCGAGGTCCGGGCCAGGCTCGGGCTCGCCGACCGCCCCGTCGTCGTCTGTGTCTCCCGGCTGGTGCCGCGCAAGGGACAGGACACCCTCATCCAGGCCATGCCGCGGATCCTGGCGGAGGTCCCGGACGCCGTGCTGCTGATCGTCGGCGGCGGCCCGTACACCAAGGAGCTGCACCGGCTGGCCGAGACCACCGGCGTCGCCGACTCCGTACGCTTCACCGGCGCGGTCCCCTGGGAGGAGCTGCCCGCCCACTACGGCGCGGGCGACGTGTTCGCCATGCCCTGCCGCACCCGGCGCGGCGGCCTGGACGTCGAGGGCCTGGGCATCGTCTACCTGGAGGCCTCCGCGACCGGCCTGCCCGTCGTCGCCGGGGACTCCGGCGGCGCGCCGGACGCGGTCCTCGAGGGCGAGACGGGCTGGGTGGTGCGGGGCGGCTCCGCCGAGCAGGCGGCCGAGCGGATCGTCGCGCTGCTCCAGGACCCCGAGCTGCGGCGGCGGATGGGGGAGCGGGGGCGCGCCTGGGTCGAGGAGCGCTGGCGCTGGGACCTGCTCGCCGAGCGGCTGGAGGGCCTGCTCGAGGGCTGATCCAGCTGATCCGACTGGACGCGGCGGTGGGCCCACGTACGGAAGCCGTACGTGGGCCCACCGCCGCGCTCGTGCCGCCTCAGCGCTGGTACAGCGCCTCGATCTCGCCCGCGAAGTCCTTGACCACCACGCTCCGCTTGAGCTTCAGGGACGGCGTGACATGCCCGGAGTCCTCGGTGAACTGGGCGGTCAGGATCCGGAACTTGCGCACCGACTCCGCCCTGGAGACCGCCGCGTTCCCGTCGTCCACCGCGCGCTGGATCTCGGCCAGCAGCTCGGGGTCCTCCCGCAGTTCGGCCACCGTGGCGTCGTCCGGCTTGCCGTGCTCGGCCAGCCAGCGCGGCAGGAACTCCTGGTCGACGGTGATCAGCGCGCCGACGAAGGGGCGGCCGTCGCCGACCACCATGCACTCGGCGATCAGGGCGTGCGCCCTGATCCGGTCCTCGATCACCGCCGGGGCCACGTTCTTGCCGCCCGCGGTGATGATGATCTCCTTCTTGCGGCCGGTGATGGTGAGATAGCCGTCCTCGTCGAGGGTGCCCACATCGCCGGTGTGGAACCAGCCGTCGGCCAGCGCCTCCACCGTCGCCGCCTCGTTGTTCCAGTAGCCGGTGAACAGGTGGTCGCCGTGGAGCAGCACCTCGCCGTCGTCCGCGATCCGGACCACCGTGCCCGGCATCGGCTGGCCGACCGTGCCGAGCTTCTGCCGGTCCCACGGGTTGAAGGTGGTCGCCGCGCAGGACTCCGTCAGGCCGTACCCCTCGAGCACCGTGAAGCCGATGCCCCGGTAGAAGTGGCCGAGCCGGGCGCCCAGCGGGGCGCCGCCGGAGATCGCGTGGGTGGCCCGGCCGCCCAGGGCGGCGCGCAGCTTGCCGTAGACCAGCCGGTCGAAGACCTTGTGCTTGACCTTGAGGCCGAAGGACGGCCCGGCGGGGGTGTCCAGCGCCTCGCTGTAGGCGATGGCGGTCGTGGCGGCCCTGTCGAAGATCTTGCCCTTGCCGTCGGCCTGGGCCTTCGCCCGCGCCGCGTTGTAGACCTTCTCGAAGACGCGCGGCACGCCCAGCACCAACGTCGGCCGGAAGGAGGCGAGTTCGTCGGTGAGCGTCTTGATGTCCGCGACATGTCCGAGCTTGATCGGCGCCAGCACCGCCGCGATCTCCACCAGCCGCCCGAGGACATGCGCCTCGGGGATGAAGAGCAGCACCGACGACTCACCGGTCACGAAGATCGGCTTGAGGCGGGCCACGACATTGCCGCATTCGGCGAAGAAGCTGCGGTGGGAGAGCACACAGCCCTTGGGGCGGCCGGTGGTGCCCGAGGTGTAGACGATCGTGGCCGGGGAGTCGGCGTTCGCGATCGCGCTGCGCTCGTCGACCACCCCGTCCCCGATGTCCGCGCCCAGCTTCCGCAGCGTCTCGATCGCCCCGCCGCCCTCGATCCGCCACAGGCTCTTCAGCGCGGGCAGGTGGTCGCGTACGGACTCGACGGCGGCCTCGTGCGCGGCGGACTCCACCACGCAGGCGACCGCGCCCGAGTCGCCGAGGATCCACTGGGTCTGCTCGGCCGAACTCGTCTCGTAGACCGGCACCGTGACCGCGCCCGCGCTCCAGATGGCGAAGTCCAGCAGCGTCCACTCATAGCGGGTGCGCGACATCAGCCCGACCCGGTCGCCGGGCTCCACTCCGGCGGCGATCAGGCCCTTGGCCATGGCCCGCACCTCGGCGAGGAATTCGGCCGCGGTGACGTCCTGCCACTCACCGCCGACCTTCCGGCCGACCACCGCGACATCGGGGTGATGGGCGGCGTTGCGCCGGATGAGGTCGGTCAGATTCCCGTCGGCCGGAACCTCGTACAGGGCCGGAAGGCTGAACTCGCGCAAGACTGCTGCTCCTCGTCGGGCGCCGGCGCCGCTACGGGCAATCCCTGCGGGCTAGGGGGATGGTGGACTGCCCGGACGTTACCGATGGGTATGGCATCTGGGATAGGGGGCCCTCCCAGATGTTTGATGCGTCACACCCCGTTCTCGTATGCGTCGCAGACTAGTAGACCCCGCCCGGGACCCGGAAGTAACAGCAGGTGGCGGCGGGGCGCTGGGGGCCCGCGCCTGACGGCCCGAGGCAGCAGGACTTAGGCTGACCTGCATGCGAGTTCACGTGGTCAGCGACGTGCACGGCAACAGCCGGGATCTGAAGCGGGCGGGCGAGGGCGCGGACGCCCTGATCTGCCTCGGCGACCTGGTGCTCTTCCTCGACTACGCCGATCACTCCCGCGGTATCTTCCCCGACCTGTTCGGCGTCGAGAACGCCGACCGCATCGTGGAACTGCGCACCGCCCGCCGGTTCGAGGAGGCCCGTGAATTCGGCAACCGGCTGTGGGACGGGGTGGACCGCAACGCCGCCATAGAGTCCGCGGTACGCCGCCAGTACGCCGAGCTCTTCGCAGCCTTCCCCACCCCCACCTACGCCACCTTCGGCAATGTCGACATACCGAGGCTGTGGCCCGAGTACGCCGGGTCCGGTATCACCGTCCTCGACGGTGAGCGGGTCGAGATCGGCGGCCGGGTCTTCGGCTTCGTCGGCGGCGGGCTGCGCACCGCGATGCGCACGCCGTACGAGATCGACGACGAGGTCTACGCCGCGAAGATCGCCGCACTCGGCGAGGTCGACGTGTTGTGCACCCATATCCCGCCCGACGTCCCCGAGCTGTGCTACGACACCGTCGCCCGCCGCTTCGAACGCGGCAGCGCCGCCCTCCTCGACGCCATCCGCGAGGTGCGGCCCAAGTACGCGGTCTTCGGCCATGTCCACCAGCCGCTCGCCCGCCGGATGCGCATCGGCGCCACCGAGTGTGTCAACGTCGGACACTTCGCCTCGACCGGCACCCCCTGGAGCCTGGAGTGGTAGTCCGCGCGCGGTAGCCTTCAGCGGCATAGGGCCCAGGCGGCGGATCAGCGGACCAACACCTCACCGAAGGAACCACGGCGATGGCGGAACACACCAGCTCGAGCATCACGATCGAGGCGGCACCGGCCGACGTGATGGAGGTGATCGCCGACTTCGACCGTTACCCGGAGTGGTCCGGAGAGGTGAAGGAGGCCGACATCCTCACCAAGGACGACCGGGGGCGCGCCGAGAAGGTGCGGATGCTGCTCGACGCCGGGGCGATCAAGGACGACTACACCCTCGAGTACACCTGGACAGGTGACAACCAGGTCAGCTGGTCCCTGGTCAAGTCCCAGATGCTGCGCTCCCTCGACGGCTCGTACCTGCTGGCCCCGGTCGACAGCGGCAAGCGCACCGAGGTCACGTACCAGCTCACCGTCGACGTCAAGATCCCGATGCTCGGCATGATCAAGCGCAAGGCCGAGAAGGTCATCATCGACCGTGCGCTGGCCGGTCTGAAGAAGCGGGTGGAGAGCGCCGACTAGGTCCGGTCCGGGCCCTTGGGCCCCCGCCCGGCGCGGGCGCGACCGCGAGCGCCGCTGATCCCGCTACGGTCGGGAAGCCCGTCCCAGCTCCACCCTGCCCGGAGGCTCCTTTTCATGCGTACGGTCCTCGTCACCGGTACCGGCGGCGCGGGCCGCACCACCGTCGCCGCCGCGACCGCGCTGGCCGCCGCCCGCGAGGGGGGGCGCGCCCTGCTGCTCACGGCCGACCGCGACGGCACCCCGGAGGCGCTGCTCGGCCTCCCCGCGCCCCGGCCCGCCGCCGCGACATCGGCCGAGCGGCTGCCGTGGTCCCCGCCGGTCGAGGCCGCCCCCGGCATGTGGGCCGCGCGCATCGCCGCCGACGACTGGTTCCGCGGCGAGCTGACCTCCCTCCAGGAGCGGGGGAGCGGCGCGCTGGGCATGCTCGGCGCCACGCCGCTCGACCCGGAGGAGCTGACGGGCCTGCCGGGCACGGAGGCCTTCGCGGTGCTGCGCGCGCTGCGCGCGGTCCACGACACGGATCCGGCTGCCGCCGGCTGGGACGTCCTGGTCGTCGACATGCCGCCCGCCCCCGATACGGTCGCGGTCCTCGCGCTGCCCGAGCAGCTGCGCCGCTATCTGCGCCGGCTGCTGCCCGCCGAGCGGCAGGCGGCGCGCGCCCTGCGGCCGATGCTGGCGCAGCTCGCCGGGGTGCCGATGCCCGCCCAGAAGCTGTACGAGACGGCCGAGCGCTGGGAGCGCGAACTGGCCGGTGTGCAGGCCCTGATCGAGTCCGAGGCCACTACCGTACGGCTGGTGGTGGACCCGGGGCCGCTCGCCGACCGGGCGCTGCGCACCGCGCGCGCCGGGCTCGCGCTGTACGGCTGCCGGGTGGAGGCCGTGGTCGCCAACCGGCTGCTGCCCACCGGCACCGCCGAGCCCTGGCTCGCGGCGCTGTCCGGGCAGCAGCAGGCCGCGCTCAAGGAGCTGCACGGGGAGTGGGCGCCCGACGTCCCCGTCCGCGAACTGCCCCACCTGGGCCGCGACCCGATCGAGGCGAACGGCCCACGGGACCCCGACGCCCCACGGGACTCCGACGCCCCGCAGGGCCCCGACGCCCCGCGGGACTCCGCCGGCCCGGGCGGTGCGCCACAGGCGGGCGGGCTCGCCGCCCTCGTCGCCTCCGTCGGTGCCCCCGAGCCGCGTCCCGACCGCCCGGCCGCCGAGCCGTGGACGGTCGAGGACCGCCTCGCCGACGAGGGGGAGCTGGTGTGGCGGCTGCCGCTGCCCGGCGCCGACCGCGACGCCCTCGGCCTGGTGCGCCGCGGCGATGAACTGATCGTCACCGTCGGCCCGTTCCACCGGGTGCTGCCGCTGCCGTCCGCCCTGCGCCGCTGCACCGTGTCCGGCGCCGGGCTGCGCGACGGCCGCCTGAGCGTCCGCTTCGCCCCGGACCCCGAGCTGTGGCCGAGGGGCCTGTGACGCCCCATGCCCCTTTTCTCGCCTTGTCATTCCGGTAACGTCGAGAGCAAGCCCGGATGAACACCCCCGGGCCGCCAGTCCCTCCGCCGCAGGAGCCCGCCATGAGCGACGACGCCACCGAGCGCCCCGCCGAATCCCCGGTCACCGACGTACCGGTCGACGACGTACCGGTCACCGACATCGACCCCGACGCCTGGGAGCGGGCCTGTGCCGAGGACCTTGCCGCGGAGCGGGCCCGCCGCCGGGCCCGCGAGAGCGGCCATGAGCCGGGCAGCGCGGCCGAGGAGCTGCGCAAACTGGCCGAGGCCATCGCCGACAGGCTGGCCGGGGCCCAGGCCCCGCTGGCCGGGACGGCCGTACAGGGCGCCGTACAACACTTGATCGCACAGGCGAAGGCAGCTGTCGAACCGGTCATCGAACGGAACCCTGAGGTCTTCGATCACCTCGCCTCCGCCGGCACCGAGCTCCTTGCCGCTTATCGAGCCGCCGTCCAGGGCCAGGAGCAGCGCTGGACGCGTGGCGACGACGGCGGCGCCACCGAGGCCGACGACCGCGCCGATAAGCCGGAAAAGGGCCCGGACAACGGCAATGAGTCTTCGAGTAGTGAACACATCGACCTCGACTGAGCCCCATCCTCCGGTACCGTTGTGCTCGGCGGGGTTCGACCAAATAACTGAGGGACACATGGGACTCACCATCGGCGTCGACATCGGCGGCACGAAGATCGCAGCTGGCGTGGTCGACGAAGAGGGCTCGATTCTCGAGACGTGCAAGGTATCGACCCCGCAGACTCCCGAGGGGGTCGTCGACGCCATCGCGGGCGCGGTGCGTGAGGTCAGCACCGGCCATGACATCGAGGCCGTCGGCATCGGCGCGGCCGGTTACGTGGACGACAAGCGCGCCACGGTGCTCTTCGCGCCCAACATCAACTGGCGCCATGAAGCGCTCAAGGACAAGGTCGAGCAGCGGGTGGGCCTCCCCGTCGTCGTCGAGAACGACGCGAACGCCGCGGCGTGGGGCGAGTACCGCTTCGGCGCCGGCCAGGGCCATGACGACGTCGTGTGCATCACACTCGGCACCGGCCTCGGCGGCGGCATCATCATCGGCGGCAAGCTGCACCGCGGCCGCTTCGGCGTGGCCGCCGAGTTCGGCCATATCCGCGTGGTCCCGGACGGGCTGCTGTGCGGCTGCGGCAGCCAGGGCTGCTGGGAGCAGTACGCTTCCGGCCGCGCCCTGGTCCGCTACGCCAAGCAGCGCGCCAACGCCACCCCGGAGAGCGCCGAGGTGCTGCTCGGCCTCGGCGACGGCACCCCCGAGGGCATCCAGGGCAAGCACATCAGCGACGCGGCCCGCCAGGGCGACCCGGTCGCCATCGACTCCTTCCGCGAGCTGGCCCGCTGGGCCGGCGCCGGCCTCGCCGACCTCGCCTCGCTCTTCGACCCCTCGGCGTTCATCGTCGGCGGCGGCGTCTCCGACGAGGGCGATCTGGTCCTCGAGCCGATCCGCAAGTCCTTCCGCCGCTGGCTGGTCGGCAATCAGTGGCGTCCGCACGCCCAGGTGCTCGCCGCCCAGCTCGGCGGCAAGGCCGGGCTCGTCGGCGCCGCCGACCTGGCCCGCCAGGGCTGACGGGGCCGGGGGGACGACACATGGTGCTCGCGGACCTGCCGGCATCGGCCACCGACCAGGACGCGGCGGTGGTGCGGGTGCTCAGCTACAACATCCGCTCGATGCGCGACGACCGTGAGGCGCTGGTCCGGGTGGTCCGGGCCTGCGCCCCCGACGTGCTGTGCGTCCAGGAGGCGCCGCGCTTCTTCCGCTGGCGCAAGGCCGCCTCCTGGCTGGCCCGCGAGACCGGCCTGGTCCACACCACCGGCGGCGCCACCGCCACCGGCCCGATGCTGCTGACCTCGCTGCGCGCCCATGTGGAGCGGACCGAGGACATCCTGCTGCCCCACGTCCCCGGGCTGCACCGGCGCGGCCTGGCCACCGCCGTGCTGCGCTTCGGGGGCGGGCACCGGGGTGCCAACGGCATCAGGCTCGGCGTGGTCAGCTGCCATCTGAGCCTGGCCGAGGCCCAGCGCCACGACCAGGCGGGGATGGTCCTGGACCACCTCGCCCGGCTCGACGTCCCGTACACCGTCCTGGCCGGTGACATCAACGATCCGCCCGAGGGCCGCGCCTTCCGGCGGCTGGCCGGATCGCTGCGCGACGCCTGGGCGACCGAGCCCTGGGGGAGCGAGCTGACGTATCCGCCGGAGCAGCCGCGTGAGCGTATCGACGGGCTGTTCGCGACCGAGGGTGTGGAGATCCTCGGCTGCGGGGTGCCGACCGGGCTGCCCGGGGTCACCGAGGCGGACCTGAGGGCGGCCTCGGACCACCTCCCGGTCCTCGCGGCCCTCAGGCTTCCCAGGCCAGTGACTTTGCGGTGAGTACGGGACAGCGACACGCCGTAACGTCGGCGTGTCGCTGTCCCGTACTCACCGCAAATCAGGGTCGCTGCGGGATGGCCCCCGTCGCTTCGGTCAGACGACCGCGCCGCGCCCCGGGTCCTCGTCCTCTTCCTCGTCGTCGTCCTTCATCCGCAGCACCAGCGTGGTGAAGCCGCCCAGGAAGCCGCCCACCCCGAGCGTGGTGATCCACCAGGTCAGCTCCACCTGGAACAGCACCACACCGAGCAGCAACAGCGGGCCGCCCAGGACGCCCAGCCAGGCGAAGCGGGAGGTGGTGTCGGACTCGGGGAGCGGCGGTGGCTCGGGCGGGACGAAGTGGCCTTCGTCGGTCTCGTCGAAGTCGTCGTCGGACGGCTCGGCGGGCTCCCAGTCGCGCGGGCCGACGCCCGGCGCGTACACGATGAAGCTGCCCAGGGGCTTATCGGGCTTGGCCACGTCCACCGGACCGGCCCCCGCCGCCGGGCTGCCTTTGCCGCGCCCTTCGTCCCCGTCGGCCGCGTCGTCCGCATCCGCCGCCGCGTCGTCCTCGCCGCCCGCGCGCTGCGCGTCGGCGGGGAGATCTTCGGCCTCGGGCCACGGTGCCGGGCCCTCCGGGTCCCGGGTCTCCTTGTCGTACGCCGCGACGATCTCGGCGAACGCGGCGTCGTCGTCCCGCGCGCCGGCCTCGTTCTCGTTCGGCTCACGCTCCGCCACTGGCCGCCACCCCCTTCCCAAGTCGCGTTTCCGTCCCTGGGACAACATCCCCGCTGTCCTGATCGATACCCCGCGTCAGCCTGCTGATGAACGCGTGGGTCTCGGCGAAGATCAGCTCCGCGTCGTGGTCCAGCGTCGCCACGTGGTAGCTGCGCTCCAGCACCAGCTCGGTGACGTCCGCGGAGGAGATCCGGCTCAGGATGCGCGCCGAGTCGACCGGCGGCACCACATGGTCCTGCGCGCTGTGCATCAACAGCAGCGGCTGGGTCACCCGCGGCAGTTCGGCGTCCACTTCCTGGAGCAGCCGGCGCAGCTGGTACGCGCCGTTCAGCGGCACCCGGTCATAGCCCGACTCCGGCGTGCCCGGCTTCGCGATATCGCTCACGATGCCCTTGACGGAGGGGACCAGATGGCGCAGCAGGGGCAGCGCCGGGGCCGCCCGGTCGTGCATCTTGTGGGCCGGGTTCACCAGGGCGACCCCGCTGACCCGCGCCCCGTGCCGGGCGGCCAGCCTCAGGGCGAGCGCGCCGCCCATGGAAAGACCGCAGACGAACACCTGACGGCACCGCTCGGCGAGCCCGCGCAGCTCCCGGTCCAGTTCGGCGTACCAGTCCTCCCGGCTGGTGATCGCGAGCTCCTGCCAGCGGGTGCCGTGGCCGGGCAGCAGCGGCAGAGACACCGTCAGGCCCTGCCCCGCAAGGTGCTCGGCCCAGGGGCGGACCGATTGGGGCGAGCCGGTGAAGCCATGACAGACGAGGACGCCGATCTCTCCGCCGTCGTGGCGGAACGGCTGGGCCCCGGGGAGGAGCGGCACCGCGGATCTCCGTTCGATGTAACGGGCGGTCGGTGTAACGGGCAGTCGGTGTAACTGGCAGTCGCATAACGGGGCCGGGCGGCCCGGGATCTCAGCGTACGCGGCGCGCCGCACAGGGGGTAGGCACGTTAAGGTCTCCTCGTCGGGTACAGGTCGGATACAGGCGAGGTCCTCGGTTGTTCTACGGCGCCATGAAGCTGTCGGTCGGCGGAGCGTTGAAGCTTGCCTTCCGGCCCTGGGTGGAGGGACTGGAGAACGTCCCCGCCGAGGGGCCGGCCATTCTCGCCAGCAACCATCTGTCGTTCTCCGACTCCTTCTTCCTCCCCGCGATGCTCGATCGCAAGGTCACCTTCATCGCCAAGCAGGAGTACTTCACCACCCCGGGCGTGAAGGGCAAGCTGACCGCCGCGTTCTTCAAGGGCGTCGGGCAGTTGCCGGTGGACCGCTCGGGCGGGCGCGGTGCGAGCGAGGCCGCGATCAAGAGCGGTATCGAGGTGCTGGAGCGCGGTGAGCTGTTCGGCATCTACCCGGAGGGCACGCGTTCACCGGACGGGCGGCTTTACCGCGGTAAACCGGGCGGTCTGGCGCGGGTGGCGCTGGCAACGGGCGCCCCGGTGCTCCCGGTCGCGATGATCGACACCGAGAAGATCCAGCCACCGGGCAAGGTCATGCCCAAGCTGATGCGCCCGGGCATCCGTATCGGCAAGCCGCTGGACTTCAGCCGCTACCACGGCATGGACAACGACCGCTTCATCCTGCGCTCGGTGACCGACGAGGTCATGTACGAGATCATGAAGCTGTCCGGGCAGGAGTACGTCGACATCTACGCGACCGTCGCCAAGCGGCAGCTCGCGGATGCCGAGGCGGCCCGTAAACGCGACGACAAGTCCGGGGACCAGACCGGGGATCAGGGCGGGGACAAGGCCGGCGCGTAACCGCGTCCGGCGCGGGGGTGGGGAAGTGGCGCAGCGTCCCAAGGGCGAGCGTGTCGTGCGCATGTCGGTGGAGCAGCCCCTCTGGCGGGCGCTGACCGCCTATCGGGTGCTCACGCTGCTGTACGCGCTCACCCTCTACGCGTACGCCTACGACAACTACGACCACCCGCTCGGCGCGGGCGCCTATATGGCCGTGCTGACCCTGTGGACCGCGCTCACCGTCCGCATGGTCTCCTCGGCCGAGCGGTGCACCCTGCGCTTCCTGGCCGGTGATCTGACCGTCGCGGTGGTCGGCATCCTGCTCACCCCGCTCGTCGACACCCACGACCGCATCGCCGAAGGCACGCCCACCCTGCCGTCGATATGGACGGCCGGAGCCGTGCTCGGCTTCGCGATCAAGGGCGGCTGGCGGTGGGCCGCCTGGGCCTCCACCGTCGTCTGCGCGGCCAACATCATCGAGCGCGGCGGATTCGCCCAGGACGCCGTCCATATGCTCATGCTGGTGTGGGTGGCGAGCGTGGCGATCGGCTATGTGGTCGAGGTGGCCCGCGCCAGTGAGCGCACCCTGGCCCGCGCGCTGCGGATCGAGGCGGCCACGCGCGAACGGGAGCGGCTGGCCCGCGATATCCACGACAGCGTGCTGCAGGTCCTCGCCATGGTGCAGCGGCGGGGCGCCGCGATCGGCGGGGAGGCGGCCGAGCTGGGACAGATGGCGGGGGAACAGGAGATCGCGCTGCGCACGCTGATCTCCACCGGGCCGGCGACCGGGCCGGTGGCCGCCACGGCCGGCGCTGCGGAGTCGGTGGAGCCGGCCGGGGCCGTACTGCTGAAGGTCGCGGCCGACGCGCCCACCGCGGAGGGGGCGGCCGAAGGCGAACAGTCCGATCTGCTGGCCCTGTTGGCCCGGCACGCCGGCTCCCGCGTCACCTTCTCCGGGCCCGGCACCGCCGTACCGCTCCCCGCCGAGGCCGCCGCCGAACTCGCGGCCGCTGTCGGTGCGGCCCTGGACAATGTACGGGTGCACGCGGGGGAGGACGCGCACACCTGGATCCTGGTCGAGGACGAGCCGGACGTGGTCACGGTGACCGTCCGCGACGACGGGCCCGGCATCCCCGAGGGGCGGCTGGCCGACGCCGAGCGCGAGGGGCGGCTCGGTGTGGCGCTGTCCATCCGGGGGCGCCTGCGCGATCTGGGCGGCAGCGCCGAGTGGATCTCGGCCCCCGGGCAGGGCACCGAGGTTGAGTTGAGCGTTCCGCGACAGGGGGAGACCGGACGATGACCGAGCGGCAGGACAGCGGACAGGGCGGCACACCGGCCGGCGGGCAGGGCGGCGGGGGCGAGGAGCGGCCCGTGACCGTGATGGTGGTCGACGACCACCCGATGTGGCGCGACGCCGTCGCCCGCGATCTGTCCGAGGCCGGGTTCGCGGTGGTGGCCACGGCGGGGGACGGCCCCCAGGCCGTACGCCGCGCCAAGGCCGCGAACCCCGACGTCCTGGTGCTCGACCTCAACCTCCCCGGGCTGCCCGGGGTCGAGGTCTGCAAGCAGCTCGTGGGCGGCGAGTCGGGCCCGTCCGGCCCGCGCGTACTCGTCCTGTCCGCGAGCGGGGAGCACGCGGACGTCCTTGAGGCGGTGAAGTCCGGCGCGACCGGCTATCTGCTCAAATCGGCCAGCACGGAGGATCTGCTGGACGCGGTGCGCCGGACCGCCGCCGGGGAGCCGGTGTTCACCCCCGGCCTCGCGGGTCTGGTGCTCGGCGAGTACCGCCGACTGGCGACCGACCCCGCCCCCGCCGCGCCCGACCGCCCCGTCGCCCCCCGGCTGACCGAGCGGGAGAAGGAGGTGCTGCGGCTGGTGGCCAAGGGGCTGTCGTACAAGCAGATCGCCGAGCGGCTGGTCATCTCGCATCGCACGGTGCAGAACCACGTCCAGAACACCCTCGGCAAGCTGCAGTTGCACAACCGCGTCGAGCTGGTGCGATACGCGATCGAACGCGGCCTGGACACCGGCGCCGGCGAGTGAGCCGAAGGGGCGTGGCCGCCCGCGCCGGAGGCGCTGATGTCACTGTGAAAGGGAGAGCGCGCGGAGGCCGCGAGGTACGAGTGGCCGAGGCTGCTGTCGATATGCGGCTACCGCCGCGTGGTCGACCGTCGACAGGGGCTGTAGCGCCCCCTGGGGGCACCTCCCAGCGGTAGCTGGGGGAGAACCGATCCGTAAAAAAGGGGGACGCGTCACCGGTCAACACCGCTCGTTCGAGTGAAGTTGGCCGTCAACTGCCCCTGCGCACAGGGGATTCACTCCCCGCCCTATCCCGTGTGACCTGGATCACCGTTAGCGTGGCTTCCCGTATCGGGTCATTCACGCGTTTTCATGGGAGAAGGGAAAAACGATGCGGGTCGGAGTGCTGACCGGTGGCGGTGACTGCCCCGGGCTCAACGCGGTCATCCGCGCCGTCGTCCGCAAGGGCGTGCAGGGATACGGCTACGACTTCGTCGGCTTCCGGGACGGCTGGCGCGGTCCACTCGAGGGCGACACCGTGACCCTCGACATCCAGGCCGTGCGCGGCATCCTGCCGCGCGGCGGCACGATTCTCGGGTCCTCCCGCACCAACCCCCTCAAGAGTCAGGACGGCATCCGCCGGGTCAAGGAAAACCTCGCCAAGGAGGAAGTGGACGCGCTCATCGCGATCGGCGGCGAGGACACGCTCGGCGTGGCCGCGCGGCTGTCCAGTGAGTACGGGATCCGCTGTGTCGGCGTCCCCAAGACCATCGACAACGACCTGTCCGCCACCGACTACACCTTCGGTTTCGACACCGCCGTCAACATCGCCACCGAGGCCATCGACCGCCTCCACACCACGGCCGAATCGCATATGCGCGTCCTCGTCGTGGAGGTGATGGGCCGTCACGCGGGCTGGATCGCCCTTCACTCCGGGCTGGCCGGCGGCGCCAACGTCATCCTCATCCCCGAGCAGCGCTTCGACGTGGACCAGATCTGCGCCTGGGTCGAGTCCCGCTTCAAGATCCGTTACGCCCCGATCGTCGTCGTCGCGGAGGGCGCCATGCCCAAGGGCGGCGACGCGGTGCTCAAGGACGGGACGCTCGACTCCTTCGGCCATGTCCGGCTCTCCGGTATCGGCGAGTGGCTGGCCAAGGAGATCGAGAAGCGCACCGGCAAGGAGGCCCGCACCACCGTCCTCGGCCACGTCCAGCGCGGCGGCACCCCCAGCGCCTTCGACCGCTGGCTCGCCACCCGCTTCGGGCTGCACGCCATCGACGCCGTCCGGGACGAGGACTACGGCAAGATGGTCGCGCTTCGCGGCACCGACATCGTCCGCGTCCCCCTCACGGAGGCCACCGCACGGCTGAAGACCGTGGACCTCTCCCTGTACGCCGAGGCCGAGGTCTTCTTCGGCTGAAGTGCCTCGGCCGCCCGGGGCTGCGTCCCGGGCGGCCGAGGGCTGTCAGACGAGGACGGCTGCCAGGAGCTCGGCGACAATCGTCGCGCCATTGAGTGTCAGTACGGACTCGGGGTGGAACTGCACGCCCGCGAAGTTCGGGCCGCGCAGGGCGTGCACCTCCCCGGTCGCCGGGTCGTGGCTCACCTCCACCTGGTGCATCGCGAGCTCGGCCGCGGCCGACTCGTCGCACCGGGCGGTGAAGGTGTTGTAGAAGCCGACGGTCTCCTCGCGTCCGAAGAAGCCGATCCGCTCCTGCGCGCCCTGGAACGGCACGTCCTTCCGTACGACCTCAAGACCCAGCTCGGCCGCCAGCAGCTCGTGCCCCAGGCACACGCCCAGCAGCCCGTGTCGGTGCCCGCGCACCAGGTCCGCCGTCAGCTCGCGCAGGAACCGCATCTTCGGGTCGGTCATATCCGACGGGTCGCCCGGCCCCGGGCCGAGCACCACCGGCCCGTCATGGGCCAGCGCCGCCTCCCGTACCCCCGGCTCGTCGAACCGCCGCACGGTCACCGTCAGCCCGGTGGTCCGCAGCAGATGGGCCAGCATCGCGGTGAAGGTGTCCTCGCCGTCGACCACCAGAGCGTGCCCGGTCGGCGCCGGGGGCGCGGTCTCGGGCGTGTGCATCCGCAGCCAGAACGGGGCCAGGTCGGCCCGCCGGGCGTCCAGCGCCGCCCGTACCCGGGGGTCGTCCGCCAGGCGGGGGAGCGCGGGGCCGCCGGCCCGCCCCGCGGGCGCGGGGCGCACGCCGAGGGCGGTGAGCACCCCGGCCGCCTTGGCGTGGGTCTCGGCGACCTCGCCGCGCGGGTCGGAGTGGCGTACGAGCGTCGCCCCGACCGGCACCCGCAGCGCGCCGGCGCCGTCGATGTCGGCGGTGCGGATCAGGATCGGCGAGTCCAGGGTCTGCGCGCCGCCGGCGTCCCGCCCGATGAGCGCGAGCGCCCCCGCGTAGTAGCCGCGCCCCGCGCCGTCCGGCCCGGCGGGCTCGTACCGCTCGATCACCCGGCAGGCGTTCTGCACCGGCGAGCCGGTCACCGTCGCCGCGAACATCGTCTCCCGCAGCACCTCCCGGACGTCGAGGGAGGAGCGGCCGCGCAGCTCGTACTCGGTGTGCGCGAGGTGTGCCATCTCCTTGAGGCGGGGGCCGACCACCACGCCGCCCATGTCGCCGACGGTGCACATCATCTTCAGCTCCTCGTCCACGACCATGGACAGCTCCTCCACCTCCTTGCGGTCGTGCAGAAACTCCAGCAGCCCGTCCAGCCGGGCCCCGTCCCGGGGATAGCGGTACGTCCCGCTGATCGGGTTCATCACGACCGTCCCGCCGGACATCCGCACATGCACCTCGGGGCTGGCGCCCACCAGCGTCCGGCCGTCCGCCAGCCGGACGACATACGTCCAGTACGCGCCGCGCTCCCCGGCCAGCAGCCGGCGGAACAGCGCGAGCGCGTCGGCGCGGTCGAAGCCGGGGATCTCGCCCCGGAACGTCCTGCGGATCACGAAGTTCGCGCCCTCGCCGGTCCCGATCTCGTCCTCGACGACCCGCTCGACGATCGCCGCGTAGTCGTCGTCGGCCACGTCGAAGGCCCCGCCCTCGACCCGCACCTGGTGCGCGGGCAGCGCGTCCAGCACCTCGCCCAGCGGCAGCTCGTACGTCTCCTCGGGCCGCAGCACGGCCAGCGGCGTCCCGTCGTCCCGTACGTCGAACCCGCGCTCGCGGATCTGCCGGAACGGCACCAGCGCCAGCGCGTCGCGCACGGGCGCGCGGGTGGCCGGCGCCCCGGTCGGCAGCGGGATGTCGGTCAGCCGCGCCACCTCGGTGACCGGGCCGAGCAGCACCTCGACGGTGTCGGGGGCGTGGCCCGGCGTACGGCGGTGCAGCAGGGCGAAGGGCGGGCAGTCGGCGGCCAGCAGCCGCTGGACGATCGCGTCCGGGTCGTGGCGCGGATCACTGTGCATTGCGGTGGTTCCTTCCGGGAGGGAGGAACGACCCGCGGAAACGCCGAAGGCCGCCCCTCGGGCGGCCTTCGCGATGTCGGTGAGTACGCGCGATCAGTGGGCCGCCGGATGAGCGGTCCACCACCAGGTCATGGTCAGTCGCGCGAACATGGCCCGGACCCTACCGCATCTCTCCGCTCTCTCCGCGTACGCGGTGGTGCGGGAGGGGCGCGGGGTGGCAGGTGTCTCATCTGGTGGGCAGGGGGCTGGACGGCTCGGTGGACCCCGTAACCTTGCTGGCGTGACCCTGAACGCTGAATCCCACACCGGTGGCCACACCTGGAAGTCCCTTCCCGCGGCGCAGCAGCCCGACTGGCCGGACCAAGCGGCTCTGCGCGAGGTGATCGCCGAGCTCGAGTCCTATCCGCCACTCGTCTTCGCGGGCGAGTGCGACCAGCTGCGCGACCGCCTGGGTGCCGTGGCCCGGGGTGAAGCGTTCCTGCTGCAGGGCGGCGACTGCGCCGAGGCGTTCGACGCCATCGGCGCGGACCAGATCCGCAACAAGCTGAAGACGCTGCTGCAGATGGGCGCCGTGCTGACCTACGCCGGGCAGGTCCCGGTGGTGAAGGTCGGGCGCATCGCCGGCCAGTACAGCAAGCCGCGCTCCAAGCCGACCGAGACCCGCGACGGGGTGACCCTGCCGACCTACCGGGGCGACTCGGTCAACGGCTTCGAGTTCACCGAGAAGGCCCGGATCCCGGACCCGCAGCGGCTCAAGCGGATGTACCAGGCCTCGGCCTCGACGCTGAACCTGGTGCGCGCCTTCACCACCGGCGGCTACGCGGACCTGCGCCAGGTGCACGCCTGGAACCAGGACTTCGTGAAGTCGTCCCCCGCGGGCCAGCGCTACGAGGCGCTGGCGCGCGAGATCGACCGGGCGCTGAACTTCATGAACGCCTGCGGGGTGGACCCGGAGGAGTTCAAGACCGTCGAGTTCTACTCCTCGCACGAGGCCCTGATCCTGGACTACGAGTCGGCGCTGACGCGTACGGACTCCCGTACGGGCCAGCTGTACGACGTGTCCGGCCACATGGTGTGGATCGGCGAGCGCACCCGCCAGCTGGACGGGGCGCATGTCGAGTTCGCCGCGCGGATCAGTAACCCCGTCGGCGTGAAGCTCGGCCCGACGACGACGCCCGAAGAGGCGCTGTCGCTGATCGACCGGATCGACCCGAACCGCGAGCCCGGCCGGCTCACCTTCATCACCCGGATGGGCGCGGACAAGGTCCGCGACAAGCTGCCCGACCTGGTGGAGAAGGTCACGGCCTCCGGCGCCCAGGTGGCCTGGATCTGCGACCCGATGCACGGCAACACCTTCGAGGCGGCGTCCGGGCACAAGACCCGGCGCTTCGACGATGTGCTGGACGAGGTCAAGGGCTTCTTCGAGGTCCACAAGGGGCTCGGCACCCACCCGGGCGGTATCCACATGGAGCTGACCGGCGACGATGTCACCGAGTGCGTGGGCGGCGGCGACGAGATCTTCGTCGACGATCTGCACCAGCGCTACGAGACGGCCTGCGACCCGCGGCTCAACCGCAGCCAGTCGCTGGACCTGGCGTTCCTGGTCGCGGAGATGTACCGGGACCAGTGACGTACGGGGACGGTGACGTACGGAGTCCGGTGACATACCGGGACTGAACGGTGCGATGGGGCGCGGATCACACGATCCGCGCCCCATCGGCGTTGTCGGCCCTCGGGAGGGGAAGGTAAGGTAAGGGTTACCTCACTGATCGATCTGGAGAGCCGCGTGTACGTCTGCTCATGCTTCGGCATCACCGAGAAGCAGGTGCGTGAGCACGCCGAGTCCGGTGCCTGCACCCCCCGCCAGATCGCGGGCGCCTGCAAGGCCGGTACGGACTGCGGCTCCTGCGTGCGGCGCATCCAGGCGCTGCTGGGCCGCGGGGCGTGCCCGCGGCGCGAGTCCCTGGACAGCCTCGGTCCGGCCGATGTGCCCGCCGTCGCGGCGGGGTCCGAGCCCCAGGTCGCGGAAGCCGCGTAACCGCTCCGGCCGGTTCTCCGGTCAGCTGTCCGGCTGTTTGATCTGCTGGGCGATGTAAAGCGCCTCGCCGAGCTTGTCGATCAGCTGGAGCTGGGTGTCGAGATAGTCGATGTGGTGTTCTTCGTCGGCGAGGATGTCCTCGAAGATATTGGCCGAGGTGATGTCGCCCTTGGTCCGCATGACCTCGATGCCGCGCTTGAGGCGGTCGATGGCCTCGATTTCCACCTGCCGGTCCGCCTGGAACATCTCGGTGACCGTCTGGCCCACGCGGACATGGAACAGCCGCTGATAATTGGGCAGTCCGTCCAGGAGAAGGATCCGATCGGTGATCATCTCCGCGTGCTTCATCTCGTCGAACGATTCCGCCCGGGTGTATGTCGCGAGCTTCGTCCAGCCGAAGTTCTCCTGCATCTTCGAATGCAGGAAGTACTGATTGATCGCGGTCAGCTCGCCGGTCAGTTGTTCGTTGAGAAACTCGAGGACCTCGGGGTCGCCCTGCATCGAAGGGGCTCCTTCCAATCCGAACGGGATGGCGGGTTGTGCGCATCGTCGCACCGCCCCGTCGAGAGCGTCCAGTAAGTGCACGCTTAGTATGAGTTGCCCGGATAGCTGCTGCCCTGGTCACGACCACCCTCCAAGGTCTGACACCATGGAGCCCATGGGTCAGTCGGAAAGCCACGAGGGGGAGCTCGGACCGCTGCCCCCGGGGCAGCGGCTGCAGCGCGGTTGGCCGGTTACGCACTATGGGCCGGTCCCCAAGTTCAAGCCGGACCGCTGGGAGTTCCGGGTCTTCGGCGCCACCGCCGACGGGGAAAAGCACGTCTGGACGCACGACGAGTTCTCGGCGCTGCCGTACTCCACCGTCGTGGCCGATCTGCACTGCGTGACGAAGTTCAGCATGCTGGGCGCGGAATGGGGCGGCGTGGCGGCGCGTCGGATCGTGGAACTCGCGCCGCCCGCTCCCGAGGTCACGCATGTGATGGTGTGGGCGGAGTACGGCTTCAGCTCGAATCTGCGGCTCTCGGATTTCGCCGCCGAGAAGACCATCTTCGCCACGCACAAGGACGGCGAGCTGCTGACGGCCGAGCACGGATTTCCGGTCCGGCTGATCGTCCCCCATCTCTATGCCTGGAAGGGGCCCAAATGGGTCCGGGGTGTGGAGTACATGACCGCCGACCGCCGTGGCTTCTGGGAAGAGCGCGGCTATCACAACATCGGCGACCCCTGGCAGGAGCAGCGCTACTCCTACCAGGAGCAGCCGGGGGACGGCCCGGAGCTGTAGCAGCGCCTCGTTGAAGCGTTAGTGGTACTGGTGCACCACGGCGTGGCCCTTGCCGCGGCCGATCATCCACCGGTTGACGGGGGTGGTCACGGCGAAGGCGACCACGAAGGACAGCGCGAGGCTCAGCCAGAACAGCGCGTCGGCCAGCGTCGCGTCCATCGCCCCCGGGAAGACCACGATGGTCGCGTTGTCTGCGAGCTCCATCACGAGGATCGAGACGGTGTCCGCGGCGAGCGCGACCCGGAGGGCCGTACGCAGATCAAGACCGGCGCGCAGCACGCCGCGCATGGTGAGCGAGTAGCCGAAGACGAAGGCGAGCACGATCGCCAGGATCATGGTCGGGGCGTTGTGCCAGCCGAGCGCGGTGCCGATGGCCATGCCCAGGATCTCGCCGATGGCGCAGCCGGTGAGGCAGTGCAGCGTGGCCTGGGCGGCCATGGCCCAGCTCGCCGGGGCGTGGCCGGAGTGGTCGGCGTGCCCGGCGTGGTCGGTGTGGCCGGCATGTGCGGCGTGGTCGGTGTGACCTGTGCGGTCGGGGGTGTCGCCGTGCTGGTGGTGCTCATGTCCGGAGTGGACGTCGTCCTGCTGCTCCATCGGGCTCACTCTCCGGTGGGTGATGGTGTTCCTGCCGTCGTTTCCTTCGGTGAACCAGATACCCCACCGGGGTATTCCCGATGCCTCCCGATGCCTCCCGATGCCTGTCGGCGTCAGCCGTCGCGGAGCTCCTTGAGCCGCGCCACATCCGTCGCATGCCCCTCCTTGCCGCCCGGAGTCTCGATCACCAGCGGCACCCCCTTCGTCGCCGGATGCCGGAACAGCTCCCGGAACGGATCGGCGCCGATATGGCCCGTGCCGATGTTCTCGTGGCGGTCCTTATGGGCCCCGACGACGTCCTTGGAGTCATTGGCATGGATCAGTTTCAGCCGACCTTTGCCCGTGACCGCGACCAGCTCGTCGAGGGTCTTCTTCATCCCGCCCGGGGCCGCCAGATCGTGACCGGCGGCGAAGACATGGCAGGTGTCCAGGCAGACGCCAAGCCTGGGATGGCGGTCCAGTGCGTCGAAGTACGGGCCCAGGTCCTCGACCAGCGAACACAGCGAGGCGCCCTGGCCGGCCGTCGGCTCCAGCAGCAGAAAGGGGCCGTCGTCGTGGGTGAGCTCGTCGAGCAGCGGCAGGACGCGCTCCCGTACCTGGGCGAGCGCCTTGGGCCGCGGCCGGCCGCCGGTGGCGGAGCCCGTGTGGACGACGACGCCCAGCGCACCGATGGCGCGGCCCCGCCGCAGTGAGTGGCGCAGCGAGTCGACCGACCGCTCGGCCGTCTCGGCGCTGTGCGAGCCGAAGTTGATCAGGTAGGGGGCGTGGACGTACGCCGTGATCGACTCGTCGGCACACGCCGCGCGGAACTTCTCGTCCTCCGCCGCCACACCGTGCGGGGTGGCCCAGCCGCGCGGGTTGGCGACGAAGACCTGGACGGTCTCGGCGCCGATGTCGCGGGCGTACGGCAGGCCGATGGTGGCCAGGCCGCCGGCCACGCGGATATGGCCGCCGACCGGATTGCGGGTGCGGGCGCGGTTCTTGGACGTACTCACGAGGCCAGGGTGCCAGTCCGGGCCCGACGGCCGTGCGCCGGGCCCGGGGGCATCCCTTCAAGGCTCTCAGAAGACGCCCTTGAACTTGATCGTGATGGAGCTGCCCTTGGGCGCCTCGTCCCCGCCGTCCACCGACTGGTCGGTGACCGTGTCACCGGGGAACAGCAGCGGCTTGTCCACGTCGACCTCGAAGCCCGCCGCCTCCAGGGTCTGCTTGGCGTCGTCCTCGGACAGGCCCGTGACGTCCGGCACCTCGATCATCTCCTGACCCTTGGACAGGGTCAGCGTCACCTTGTCGCCCTTGGCGCCCACAGCGCCATTGCCCGAAGGCGGGGACTGGTCCGCGACCGAGCCCTTGTCCTCGTCGGAGAAGACCCGCTCCGACGCGATCTCCACCGTGAACCCCGCCTCGGTCAGCTCGGCCCGGGCGTCGACCTCGGACTCGCCGATCACATCGGGGATCTCGATCTTGGGGCCCCTGCTGACCTCGATCCCCACGCGGGTGTTCGGCCGGCGGGTGGTGCCGGCTGCCGGGTCGGTGCTGCGCACCACGCCCTGCGGCGTCTCGTCGCTGAAGGTCTCGGTCACCTCGCCGACGGACAGATTCGCGTCCGAGATCTGCTGCTTCGCCTCCTTGAGCGGCATGCCCACCACATTGGGCACCTGTGTACGCGGCGGCCCGTCGGAGACGTGGATCGTCACCGTGCCGGTGTTGCGGATCTGCTTGCCGCCGCCCGGGTCGGTCTTGATGACCTCGCCCTTGTCCACGACATCGCTGAACTCCCGGGTGATCTTCACCTCGAGCCCGGCGTCCTTCAGCTTCTTCCGGGCGTCCGCCTCGGACTTGCCCAGCACATAGGGCACCTTGGTGAACTGGCCGGAATTGATGTACCAGATGCCCACCCCGACGCCGAGCGCGAGCACCAGCCCGACCACGATCGTCACGATCCCGCGGCGCGGCAGCCGGCCGCGGCCGGCGGACCGCCGGGGAGGACCGGTCTGCGGCGGCTGCGGCGGCAGCTCCAGCCTGGTGGTGAGATTGAGCTGCTGCTCATCGGCGGGCACCGGCCCCCCGATACCGCCGACCGGGCGCGGGATCACGCTCGTACGGTCCTCGGAGCCGTCGTGCGCGTCCGCCTTGGCCTGCGGAGGCACGGCGTCGAGCTGTTCGTCGGTCAGCGCGGCGCGCGCGGCCCGCGCGAGGCCGAGCAGTTCGACCGCGTCGGCGGGGCGCTGCCCGAGCTCGCGCGCGGTGGCCGCGGCGACCAGCGCGTCCAGCTGCGGGGCGACCCCCGGCGCGAGGGCGGACGGCGCGGGCACGTCCTCGTTCAGCCGCTGGTAGAGGACCTGCGCCGGGACGGTGCCGGTGTGCGGCTTGGCGCCGGTCAGCATCTCGTAGAGCATCACGCCGCAGGCGTAGACATCGGCGCGGGTGTCGGCCGTGCCGTGCTCGATCTGCTCGGGCGCGAGATAGGAGACGGTGCCAAGCAGGGTGCCGGTGGAGGCGTTGGTGTTGGTGTCCACGGCCCGGACCAGCCCGAAGTCGGCGACCTTCACCCGGCCGTCGTCGCCGATCAGCACGTTCTCCGGCTTCATGTCCCGGTGGACGAACCCCGCGCGGTGCGCCGCCCCGAGCGCGGCAAGCACCGGCTCCAGGATGTCCAGCGTGGCCCGCGGCTGCAGCGCGCCGCGCTCGCGCAGCACATCGCGCAGCGTGCACCCGGCGACGTACTCCATCGCGAGATAGACATGGGAGCCGTCGGTGCCCTGGTCGAAAACGCCGACCACATTGGGGTGGGCGAGCCTGGCCACGGACTTCGCCTCGCGGATGAAGCGCTCGACGAAGGCGTCGTCGGTGGCGAGCGACTGATGCATCACCTTGAGGGCCAGCACGCGGTCGAGCCGCGTGTCGACGGCGCGGTAGACCGTCGCCATGCCGCCCACGGCGATGCGCGCCTCGACGCGATAGCGGCCGTCGAGCAGCTGTCCGACCAAGGGGTCATGCAGGGTCGTATCCACGAGAGAGCAGTCTACGAGCCGACACGACACGCAACGTCACCTGCCAGGCCCGGGCACGGGACTGGTGCCGAACGGTGACACCGGGCGCCGCGGTCTTGGCGGCGCGGCGGCGGGTCGGTCCTAGTTGTGCGACGCGGCGGCCAGCGCGGACAGCTCCTCCAGTGCGGTGGCCCAGGTCGCGGCGGCGTACTCCGCGTGCTTGGCCTTCGCGGCGTCCGGCACCGCGAGCTCCTGGATGCCGCTCTCGGTCAGCCGGAGCCGGGTGCCGGGGCCCTCGGCGGAGAGCGCGAACTCCACCAGGGTCGAGTCGCCCGGTTCCGCGCCCAGAGCGCGGTCCGGTTCGCTGGCGAGCCGGAAGCGGAACAGCGCGTCCGGCACCGACTTCTCCACCCTGCCGTGGAACTCCCCCTGCTCATCCCACCGGAAGCGGAGCGTCCCGCCGGGGCGCGGGTCGACTTCGCACCCCTCGAACGCGTACCAGACGCGGATGTGCTCGGGGGTCGTCAGCACCCGCCATACGCGGTCGACGGGCGCTTGGACGTACACCTCGCGCTCGATCCGGTCGGCCACCATGCCACCCATGTCACCACGCTAACCGCTCATCGCCCTACCCGAACGCCGGGCGCTCCGGGTCCAGCGCGGCCAGCCCCTCCCCGGGTGAGGAGGCATGGGCGAAATGGCGGCGCGGGATACGGCCGGCGCGGTGGGCCAGCCGGCCGGCCCGGACCGCGTACCGCATGGCCTCGGCCATCAGGACGGGCTCCTGGGCACGGGTGACGGCGGACGCGAGCATCACCGCCGCGCAGCCCAGCTCCATGGCGAGCGCGGCGTCCGACGCGGTGCCCGCCCCCGCGTCCAGGATCACCGGGACCGTGGCGCGCTCGACGATCAGCTGGAAGTTGTGCGGATTGCGGATGCCGAGGCCGGAGCCGATGGGGGAGCCCAGCGGCATGATCGCGGCGCAGCCCGCGTCCTCCAGCTTGCGGGCCAGGACCGGGTCGTCATTGGTGTACGGCAGGACGGTGAAGCCGTCGTCGACCAGCGTCTCGGCGGCGTCCAGCAGCTCGACCGGGTCGGGGAGCAGGGTGCGCTCGTCGGCCACCACCTCCAGCTTGACCCAGTCGGTGCCCAGCGCCTCCCGCGCCAGCCGGGCGGTCAGCACCGCCTCACCGGCCGTGAAGCACCCGGCGGTGTTGGGCAGCACGCGGATGCCGTGCCGGTGGAGCACCGACAGGACCGAGCCCTGGACGGTGGGGTCCAGGCGGCGCATCGCGACGGTGGTCAGCTCCGTACCGGAGGCGAGCAGCGAGCGCTCCATGACCTCCAGGCTGGGCGCGCCGCCGGTGCCCATGATCAGGCGGGAGGAGAAGGCGGTCCCCGCGATGGTGAGCGGGTCCGGATCGGGGTCCGGGGCCTGTTCGGGGCGGACCGTGGCGTACGTCGTGTCGGGCATGGTGCTGTGCATCGTCTCGGCCATCTGGGGTTCAGCCTCCTTGGACCGCGGTGAGGACTTCGACCCGGTCTCCGTCGTCGAGCGGGGTGGCGGGCCACTGGCCGCGCGGGACGACCTGTTCGTTGACGGCCGCGGCGACCCCCGAGCGCGCGGGGGTCAGCTCCGCGACCAGCAGGTCGAGAGTGGTGCCGCCGGGGAGCCGGCGGGGCTCACCGTTCACGGAGACGGTCATGGGGGCGCTCATACGGGCTGCTCCTGCGGTACGTGGATGCCGGGGTGGGCGGCCGGGAAGCGCAGCGGGGAGAACGGCCGGGCCTCGTCCGGGAGTTCGCCGCGCGTCAGCACCTCGGCCATGATGTCGCCCGTGACGGGCGTGAGGAGGACGCCGTTGCGGTAGTGGCCGGTGGCCACGAGCAGGCCGGGCAGCGCGCTCGGGCCGAGCAGCGGCGCGTTGTCGGGGGAGCCGGGGCGCAGCCCGGCGCGGGTCTCGACGAGCGGCAGCTCGGTGATGCCGGGCACCAGCTCATGCGCGTCGCGCAGCAGTTCGTAGACGCCGCCCGCGGTGACCGTGGTGTCCCAGCCGAGCTCTTCCGAGGTGGCGCCGACGACCAGCTCGCCGTTCTCGCGCGGCACCAGATAGACATGTCCGCCGCGCACCTCGGCCCGTACGGTCCGGGACAGGAACGGCGCGTACGCGGGCGGTACGCGCAGCCGCAGCACCTGGCCCTTGACGGGGCGTACGGGAGGCAGCGCGCCCTCGGGGGCGCCCGCGAGCCGCCCGCTGAAGCTGCCCGCGGCCAGTACGGTTTGGTCGGCGGTCAGCCGTGTGCCGTCGGCGAGTTCGACGCCGGTGGCGCGGTCCGCCGCGAGCGTGAGCCGTTCCGCGCGGCCGCGGTGGAAGACCACGCCGGCCCGCTCGCACGCGGTCAGCAGCGCCGCCGCCAGCCGCCGCGGGTCGACCTGGTGGTCCCCGTCGACGCGCAGGCCCCCGCGTACGCCCGGCGCGAGCATCGGCTCCAGGCGCCGGCATTCGCGCCCCGTGAGCCACTGCGACTCCAGCCCGAGCCGCCGCTGGAAGTCATGGAGTTCGCGCAGGTGGGCGCGGTCGTCGGGGTCGAAGGCCACGGCGAGCGTGCCGCAGGCGCGGAAGCCGACGCCCTGGCCGCTCGCCTCCTCCAGCTCGGCCACGAACTCCGGATAGCGGCGCGCGGAGGCGAGGTTGAGGGCGAGCAGCGTCTGCTCGCCGTAGTGGAGCTCGGTGACGGCCGCGAGCATTCCGGCCGCCACCTGGGCCGCGCCGCCGCCCGGCGCCGGGTCGGCGACGGCGGTGCGCAGGCCCCGCTGGGCCGCCCGCCACGCCGTGACCAGGCCGATGATGCCGCCGCCGACGACCAGCGCGTCGTACGGCCGGCCCGGCGGCCCCTCCGACCCCGTACATGGGGGTGTGCGAGATGCGTGCATGGGCGTAACGCCCCTCCCTTCGCCGGCATGACCCGGATCAGGTTCGTACGGTCGGAGGCCGCTTCAGCCTCCCTCTCAGCCCGCTGCGTCGGGCTCCCGCGAGTGCTTCGTCCCGCCAACCCTAGTACGCGGCCGGAACCGCCCGGAAGACGCTCCTGTGCCCGAGATCTCGTCAGTCGGTTCTCCGGTGCGCCCCGTGCGCCGTCCTACAGTGATCGTGTGAGCGATGAGACGACGAAGTCGGCGTCCCCGGGGGGCACCGGGCAGCAAGTGGTGATCGTCGGCGCGGGAATGGCCGGGGTGCAGACCGCTGTCGCGCTGCGCGACCAGGGCTGGACCGGGGGCATTCTGCTGCTCGGCGCCGAGGCGCACCAGCCGTACGACCGGCCGCCGCTGTCCAAGGCCGTGCTGCTCGGCAAGGCCGAGGGCTCCGCCTTCGACGTGGACTTCGCCGCGCTCGGCGTCGAGCTGCGGCTCGGGGTGTCGGTGACCGGCCTGGACACCGGCGCGCGGCGGCTGGAGACCGCGTCGGGCCCGGTGTCGTACGACGTCCTGGTGATCGCCACCGGCGCCGAGCCGATCACCCTGCCCGGCGGCGAGGGCGTGCCCGGTGTGCATCTGCTGCGCACGCTCGACGACGCGGAGCGGCTGCGTCCGGTGCTCGCCGGGCAGCGCGAGATCGTGGTGGTCGGGGCGGGCTGGATCGGCGCGGAGTTCGCCACGGCGGCGCGCGAGGCGGGCTGCGCCGTGACCGTCGTGGAGGCCGCCGACCGCCCGCTGGCGGGCGCCCTCCCGGCCGAGGTCGCCGCCCCCATGGCCGGCTGGTACGCCGACTACGGCGTCGAACTGGTCACCGGCGCGCAGGTGGCCTCCGTGGACGAGCAGGGGGTGCTGCTCCAGGACGGCACCCGGCTGAGCGCGGACGCGGTGGTCGTCGGCATCGGGGCGCGGCCCGCCACGGGCTGGCTGGCGGGCTCGGGCGTCGAGCTGGCCCCGGACCGGTCCGTCGCCGCCGACGAACAGCTGCGCACCTCGGCGCCCGACGTGTACGCCGTCGGTGACTGCGCGTCGTTCCCCTCCGCGCGCTACGGCGAGCGGCTGCTGGTGCACCACTGGGACAACGCCCTCCAGGGGCCGCGCACCGTCGCCGCCAATGTGGTCGGCAGCAGGACCGCGCATTTCACCGGTTCGGTCTACGACCCGGTGCCGTATTTCTGGTCCGAGCAGTTCGGCCGCTTCGTGCAGTACGTGGGCCACCACGCCGCCGCCGACGAACTCGTCTGGCGCGGCGACCCGGAGGGCGCGGCCTGGTCGGTGTGCTGGCTGCGCGACGGGGCGCTGGTCGCCCTGCTGGCCGTCGGCCGTCCGCGCGATCTGGCCCAGGGCCGCAAGCTGATCGAGCAGGGCTCCCGGCTGGACCGCGCCCTCGCCGCGGACCCGTCGGTGCCGCTCAAGTCGGCCGTCCTGTGACCCTCGGCGCGCCCCCGCGGCGACCTTGGCAGCGGCGCGGTCGACGGCGGTGTTGACGGCGGCTTGCCCGGTGCCCGACTACCCACTGTCAGTCCCAGATGGCAGGCTTGTCCCGTGACCGAGATTGACGCAAAGATCGATGCTCTCGTCCCCGCCTGGCTCACCCTCCCCGACATCGCCGAACGGCTCGGTGTCGAGGTGACGCGCGTGCGGCAGCTGGTCAAGGAGGGTCAGCTGATCGCGGTGCGCCGTGGCGAGAATCGAGTGCTCCAGGTGCCCGCCGAGTTCATCGGTGACGGAAAGGTCGTCAAGGGCCTGGTGGGCACCCTGACGCTGCTGAGGGACGACGGCTTCAGCGACGAGGAGATGCTGGAGTGGCTCTTCACCCCGGACCCGAGCCTGCCCGGCACCCCGGCGCAGGCCCTGCACGAGAATCGCGGCACGGAGGTCAAGCGCCGCGCCCAGGCGCTCGCCGTCTGAGCGGCGGCTGAGCCGCCGCTGACCCACCGCACCATCCGTACCGTCATCGTCTGAATCACCACCCGCGGCGTACGGGCCGGCCGCATCCGGTCCGTACGCCGCCCACACGCGGCCGGAACGCCGCCGATCCAGGGGGAAAGCCGTCCCAATGGCCGCCGCCACTGCCACCGCCACCGCCCGCGAGCAGCTTGCCGATGCCCGGCTCTATCTGTGCACTGACGCCCGCCGGCGCCAGGGCGATCTGCCGGAGTTCCTGGACGCCGTCCTGGAGTCGGGGGTGGACATCGTCCAGCTGCGCGACAAGGGTTTGGAGGCCCGCGAGGAGCTTGACCGTCTCGCGGTGTTCGCCGACGCCTGCCGCCGCCACGGCAAGCTGCTGGCGGTCAACGACCGGGCGGACGTCGCCCATGCCATCGGCTCCGATGTGCTGCACCTGGGCCAGGGCGATCTGCCGGTCCCGGCGGCGCGCGCGATCCTCGGCGCGGATGTGCTGATCGGGCGGTCCACCCACGCACCGGCCGAGGCGGAGGCCGCGGCCGCCGAGCCGGGCGTCGACTACTTCTGCACCGGGCCCTGCTGGCCCACCCCCACCAAGCCGGGGCGGACCGCCCCGGGCCTGTCGCTGGTGCGCCACACGGCCGCCCTGAAGCCCGCTCGGCCCTGGTTCGCCATCGGCGGAATCGACGCCTCGAACCTGGACGAGGTGCTGGAGGCGGGCGCGCGGCGGATCGTCGTGGTGCGGGCGATCACCGAGGCCGAGGACCCCGGCGCGGCCACCGCCGAGCTGGCCAAGCGGGTGCGCGCTCGCGACCTGTGAGGGGTGTGTGGCTCTGCCCGTCGTCGGCCCGGCGTCGTCTCGTCGTCGGCAAAGTGTCCGCAGTACGGACCAAGACCCGGCGAAAGGGGCATAACACCCCCGCCCGCTGTCCGTGTGCCGCACCGCTGGCTAACCTTCCCGTATGGCCCTTGGCACAGCCTCCACCAGGACAGATCGCGCGCGGACGGTGCGTGATCTGCTCGCATCAGGCGAGCAGTCGTACTCCTTCGAATTCTTCGCCCCGAAGACGGAGAAGGGAGAACAGACGCTGTGGAACGCCATCCGTCGGCTCGAAGCCGTCTCGCCGACCTTCGTCTCCGTGACCTACGGAGCGGGCGGCTCCTCCCGTGAGGGGACCGTGCGCGTCACCGAGCGCATCGCGACCGACACCACGCTGACCCCGGTCGCCCACCTCACCGCCGTCAACCACTCCCGCGCCGAGCTCCGCAACGTCATCGGGCAGTACGCGGGCGCCGGGATCCGCAACATGCTGGCGCTGCGCGGCGACCCGCCCGGCGACCCGATGGGCGAGTGGGTCCGCCACCCCGACGGCGTCGGCTACGCCGCCGAACTGGTCGAGCTGATCAAGGAGTCGGGCGACTTCTGCGTCGGCGTCGCGGCCTTCCCCGAGATGCACCCGCGCTCGGCGGACTGGGACACCGACGTCCGCCACTTCGTCGACAAGTGCCGCGCGGGCGCGGACTTCGCGATCACCCAGATGTTCTTCTACGCCGAGGACTATCTGCGGCTGCGCGACCGGGTCGCCGCCACGGGCTGTACGACGCCGATCATCCCTGAAATCATGCCCGTCACAAACGTGAAGCAGATCGAGCGCTTCGCGCAGCTGAGCAATGCCGCCTTCCCGCCCGACCTCGCGGAGCGGATCCTGGCGGTGAAGGACGACGCGGCGGCTGTACGCTCGATCGGAATCGACTACGCCACGGAACTGTGCGCGCGGTTGATGGCCGAGGAGATCCCCGGACTTCACTTCATTACGCTGAACCACTCCCCGGCGACGCTGGAGATCTACGAGAATCTGGGACTGCATCAGCGGTCCTGAGGACGGCAGCCGAGGGGCGGCCGCACGAGAGGGGCGGGCATGGGCTGGGCGGTCCTCTACATCGCGTTCGGCGTGGTCGCGCTGTGGCTGCTGGGAGAGGTGCTGCTGCAGTACAAGGCGCGGCTGCGCTGGCGGCTCCTCGCCTTCACCGGTTTCCTCGGTGTGGTGGCCGGGGTGCTCATCCCGTCCGTGCCGGTGATCGGCGCGGGTGCGATCACCTTCGCGGTCGGCCAGACGTACGTCACGCTGTCCTTCCGGCGCGGCTTCGCCGCCGGATGGGCGCTGCGCGGAGTGCCCGGCCTCAGCCGCGGGGAGGACGAGGACGCCCCGCCCCCGGTGGACGCCGACCCGACGCTCCAGGTCTCCGACCTGGAGGCGGTCCCGATGGCCGCACCGGAGCCGCCCGCGTACCAGCCGGAGCCGCTCGCCTACCAGCCGGAGCCGCTGCCGGACGACACGGGCGAGTACGGCGTCTACGGCGACTCCGCCGCGCACGCCGCACAGAGCGCGCCGGGCGCGGGGGTCGGCGGCTACGGCGGCTATGAGACGTACGGCGGCTACGGCACCACGGACGGCCGTGACGTCTACGCGGACGCGGCCCAGGGCCACAGCAACGGCCAGGACGTCTACGCGGACGCCGGGCAGTACGGCTACGGCGCCGGGGCGTACGCGGGCTACACCGACCCGTACGGCGGCTCCCAGCAGCCGGGGTACGACCAGCAGGGCGGTCAGCAGTACGGCGACCAGCACCAGCAGTACGCCGACCAGTACGCCGCCTACGGGCAGGACCAGTACGGCGGCGGCGACGCCCTCAGCGACCACTACGCCGCGGAGCCCTCCTACGGCGGGCAGCAGCAGTACGCCCCCGACGCCGGGATGCAGCCCGGCGGGGGATGGGTCCCCCAGCAGCGCGACGGCGACGGCGGGCTTCCCCAGGACCAGTCGCAGTACCCGTACCAGCAGCAGGACTACAACAACGGCGGCTACGACGAGCGGTACCGCTATTGAGCTACTGACTCACGGCTGAGCGCCGACGGCTCTCGTCGCCACCGCGTCACCGCCGCAGCATCGCCGTATCAGCGCCGTACCGCCGCAGTGGTCGCTGCGGTCGCTGCGTTCACTCCGAGCCGCGCCAGTCCGCGCCGCCGACGATCAGGCCGGCCACCATCGTGCCGGACATCCCGGCATGGGCCAGCCCGCCGCCCGGATGCGCCCAGCCGCCCGCCAGATACAGGCCCGGCAGCCGGGTCGCGTTCGCGGGGCGCAGAAAGCGGCCCTCCGCGCCGGCCAGCGCGGGTCCGGGCACGGCGCCGCCCGTGGCGCCGGTGTCCGCGGCGGTGTCGGCGGGGGTACGCACCTCGCGCCACAGGAGCCGGTCGCGCAGCCCCGGTATCGCCGCCTCGGCGACCGCCAGGAGCCGGTCCGCGTCCTCCTCGGCGGCCGTGCCGTCGATCCAGTCGACCGGCCCGTGCGGGGCGACGGTCGCGGTGAGCGTGACCGCCTCGTGGTCCTCGTCGGGGCGGGTCGTGGGGTCGTCCGGGCGCAGCACGGTCACCGTCGGGCGGGGGCACGGCGCGCGCGTCCCGAGACCGGCACCGGGTCCGCCGGCCCCGCCGGGCCCGGCTGCCTCGCCGAAGACCGCCGCCAGCTCGGCGTCGCGATCCGGGGCGTGCACCACCGTGCGGTGCGCCGTGTCCTCGGGGCGCGCGCCGCGCAGCGCGAGGAACACCGTGAGCCGCCCCGCCGCCCCATCGCCGGGCCCACTGCCGAGCGCCCCGCCGCCGGGGCGCACATCGCCGTCGTGCCAGGGCTCGGCGCCGCCGAGGAGCGAGGGCAGCAGCGCCGGGTCGATGCCGGCCACCACCGCGTCCGCCTCCGCCACCGAGCCGTCGGCCAGCTCCACGCCCGCCGCGCGCCCGTCCTTCTCGACGATGCCGACGACCTCGGCGCCGAAGCTGAACCGCACCTTCCGGGCCCGGCAGCGCTCGTACACCGCGTCTGCCAGCGCCCGTATGCCGCCGCGCGCGTACCAGGTGCCGAAGGTCTGCTCCAGATAGGGCAGCACCGCGGCACTGGCCGGAGCGGTGCGCGGATCGAGGCTGTGCGCGAGTGCGTGGCTCTCCAGCAGGGCGACGGCCCTGGGGTCCTTCAGCTCACGGCGCGCCACATCGGCGAGCGCGGCGGGTCTCCGGGCGGCTCCACCGTCCCGCCGGAACCACCCGGAGACCCCGCGCCGGACCGGCGCCGGATACGGGTCGCGGCCCAGGGTCTGCCAGTCCGCGCGCAGCGGCTCCTCGAGCAGCGGTCTGCGGGTGGCGTCCCATGCCTCGCGCGCCCGGTTGACCAGGTCGCTCCAGCGCTCGCCCGCGCCCGCGCCGAACGCGTCGTCCAGCGCCCGGACGACCCCCGCCCGCGAGGCGTTGGGCAGCGGGACATCCGTGCCGTCGGCGAAGACATGCCTGCTGGCGGGGTCGACCTGGGTCAGCTCGACGCACTGCTCCAGGGTCTCCTTGCCGGTCTTCACAAACAGATCGCGATAGACGGCGGGCAGATGGAGCAGCCCGGGGCCGGTGTCGAAGGCGAAGCCGTCCCGCTCGAAGCGTCCGACCCCGCCGCCATGAGTCTGCCCGCGCTCGTACACCGCCACCTGGTGGCCCGCGACGGCCAGCCGGGCGGCGGCCGCCATGGCGCCCATCCCAGCGCCGATCACCGCAATCCGTGCCATGACCGCGACTTTATCCGCCACCACTGACACCCGGGCACCCCGGGCACCGCGGCCTGGGGACAACCGCCCAGGGCTTGAGTACGGGTACCTAGGCGGACAGATGAGTAGCCGCGCGGATGGGTCATGACCTGCGTGGACGGGAGAGTGGTGGACGCGGAAGGGGCGCGGCGCCGGACCGCCGACACGGGGCGGCGGAACGGCGTGGCGACCTGACCGAGTGGAGGGAGTCCCCCGGGGGAACACAGGGGACGGGGAGGTTTCTCCCAGCCATCGCTGGGGGCGCCCCCTGTTCTGGTGCGGATCGATCGGGGTTCGAACCGCACCAGAACAGCACCTCTCTGGTTCAGTCAGGCTCAGCCCAGGGTCCGGGCGCTCTCGGCGGGTGCTCGGGCACCCTGGGCCGGCGCTCCGACACCTTGAGTCGGAGCTCCGACACCTTTGGTCGGGGCTCTGCCCACACGGCCCTGCAGCAGCCGGGACAGCGCGGCGTGCACATCGTCCAGCGACCGCTCCGGCTGGTACGACTGCCAGTCCAGCGCCGCCACCAGCACCATCCCGAACAGCGCCGAGGCCGTCAGCGGGATGTCGATGTCCTCGCTCAGCTCGCGTGCGGCCACGCCCTCCCGCAGCACCGACTCGATCACCGCTATGGCCTGCCGCCGCACCACCATCAGCGTGGGCTGCCAGGCCCGGTTGGTGCGCCACAGCTCGGCTACGTACAGCTGGGTCAGCGAGGGGTGGCGGGCGATGAAGTGCAGGCCCGCGCGGACCATCGCGTCCAGCGCGTCGACATGGCTGCCGCCGCGGTCGGCGGTCTCGTCGGCGGCGCTCTGGAGCGAGGCGGTCAGCAGCTCGACGCCGTGCCGCAGCAGTTCCTCGAAGAGCACGGTCTTGCTCGCGAAGTTGTAGTAGACCGTGCCCTTGGCCACTCCGGCCCGTTCGGCGATCTCGTCCACGGTGGTGGAGGAGAACCCCTGCTCCGCGATGAGGGTGACCGCTGCCTCGAAAAGCTTCTGCCGGGTGGCCTGGCGACGCGTGCTGCTGCTGTCCATGGCGCTGATTGTGCCCGCTGCCCAAGTGGTCCCGCTCACAGGCCCGTTCCCGAGACGATCATAGGTTCAGCTCCGGGTGGCAGCCGCCTCACCGACCTGACCGGACTCGGCCGTGGCGGCGAGACGCATCGTCGGAACGGCTCGCCAATCGAACGCCATTCCGGGATGTTCGCGCAGGTCAGAGCCGATTGTCAGTGGTGTGCCCCACGATGGGGCCATACGGCGGTCGCTCTACCACATGACCGGCCGCCACGCGACGACAGGAGGTTCGTCATGGCCAGTACCGCCGCAGCGCGCCGGCACCGTGCCGCCGCCGCCCCTGCCCCTTCGTTGACCGGTCCCGCGAGTGATGTCCACCCCGTGCTGCGCCGCGCGTCCGCGCCGCCCGCCGCCCTCGACCTGCTCACCCAGGCCCATCACGGCCTGGAAGAGGCCGCCGGGCTGGAGACCGCCAATGAGCGCTTCGCCACCGCCCACCTCGCCGCCCTGCGCACCGCGGCCGCCGTGCTCGCCGTGCGCGGCCGCCCCGAGCTCACCGCGCGCCGCCGCGCGCGGATCCGCAGCGCCTGGGAAGTGCTGCCCGAAGTCGCCCCCGAACTGACCGAGTGGAGCGCCCTGTTCGCCTCGGGCGCCGACCGCAGGGCCCGTGCCGAGGCGGGCATACCCGGCGCGGCCAACTGCCGGGACGCCGACGATCTGCTGCGCGCCGTCTCGATGTTCCTGCGCCTGGTCGAGCGGATGCTGGCCCTCCAGCCCGCGCTGCCGCAGCCGGCCGCGCCCGGCGAGAAGGAGGGCGCCTAGCGGCGGGCCGGGTACCCGGGAGCGCCGGCCGGACGCCCGGCAGGGAGGCGCCGGGGCTCGGGAGGGAGGTGCGGACGCCCGGCAGGTAGGCGCCAGGGGCGGGCGGTCCTCGGACCAGCGCAGGGGGCACCTCCCAGCCGTAGCTGCGGGAGCATCGTGCCAGAGGCAATAGGCTGGGAGCGCCGACGTCAGTAACTCGTCGTCATCGCCGCAGGCGGTGGCGGCACCGCGCCGAGGAGCCACCCGCCGTGTCAGACCCGCTGCGCCCCCGTGCGTCCCTCCGTACCGCCGTGGTGTGGGAGGTCCTCAAAGACGCCCTGGACCGCCGGGTCAAGGCGGTGGGCCAGGGCCCCGGCGAGGGCGACCGCGCGCCCGGTGTGCTGGACGTGCTCGACACCGGAGGCGGCAGCGGCAACTTCGCGGTGCCGGTCGCCCGCCTCGGCCACCGCGTCACGGTGGTCGACCCGAGCCCCAACGCGCTGTTCGCGCTGGAGCGGCGGGCCGCCGAGGCCGGTGTCGCCGACCGGGTGCGCGGGGTCCAGGGCGATGCCGCCGAGTTGTTCGAGGTGGCCGAGCGCGGCGGCTATGACGTGGTGCTGTGCCATGGCGTGCTGGAGTACGTCGACGACCCGGCCGAGGGCCTGAGCAACGCGGCGGCGGCCCTGCGTCCGGCCGGCACCCTCAGCGTGCTCGCGGCGGGCCTCGGCGGCGCCGTGCTCGCCCGGGCGCTGGCCGGCCACTTCACCGAGGCCCGGCAAGCGCTTGCCGATCCGGCCGGCCGCTGGGGCGCCGGCGACCCGATGCCCCGCCGCTTCACCCCCGAGCAGCTGACCGGACTGATCGCGGCGGCGGGCCTGGAGGTCGGGGCGGTGCACGGGGTGCGGGTCTTCGCCGATCTGGTGCCCGGTGTGCTGGTCGACACCGAACCGGACGCCCTGGACGCCCTGCTGCAACTCGAGGCCGCCGCCGCGGAGCTGCCCGCCTTCCACTCCGTCGCCACCCAGCTGCATGTGCTCGCGGAGCGCGACTGACCGCTACCGCCCCTCCGGCCTGCGTGACCGCATCAGGGACGGCGCAGGTGGAGTAGGCCACAGGCCCTCCGATCGGCCGCCTTGCCCCGTATGATCGAGGTACACCGTCGGGCATGGCGGATCGGCGGGAGGGGAATGCACGTCTCAGCGTCAACTGATGCCACGCGCGTACCGGTGACGAATTGGCGCAGAGGGGCGGGTTTCACGGGGGCGATTCCCTGCCTATCCTGAAAGGGTCGCACCCCGGTCGCCCCCCGCGACCGACGAGTAGGAGGACTCCGTGCCGCTCTCGGAGCACGAGCAGCGCATGCTCGAGCAAATGGAGCGAGCGCTGTACGCCGAAGACCCCAAGTTCGCGACAGCGCTTGAGGGCAGCGGCCTGCGCACGTACACCCGGCGACGGGTCTATCAGGCGATCGCGGGCTTTCTGGTGGGCGTTGCGCTCCTGATGGTCGGCGTGATCATTCCGCAGCAGATCTGGATCAGCGTGGTGGGTTTCCTCGTCATGCTGGGGTGTGCCGGGCTCGCGGTGACCGGCTGGCGCAAGGCGCCCAAGCCCGGCGAGCGGCCCCAGGCGGGCGGGGGCGGGCCCGCGGCCCGTCGCCAGGGCCGTCAGCGGCGCTCCATGATGAGCCGGATCGAGGAGCGGTGGCAGCGCCGCCGCGATGAACAGGGCCACTGAGCCCCCCTGACCGCCCGCGTGGGCCACACATACGTGGCCCACGCATACATGGCCCACACCTACATGGGCCACAGGTACAGGCGCGAGCACAGCGCATCCAGCACCAGAAGCGCGCAGAAGCAAGCGCACGCGTCATCTCGTACATGAGCGAGGGTCGTACATGAGCGAGGGGCGGTCGCCACCCGGCGGCCGCCCCTCGCTTCGCTGTCGCGTCCCTCGTCCCCGTCAGCCCTGCTGACGGCGGGGGCCGCCGCGCAGCCCGGATATCCACCGTGCCCACCGGGGCGCGCCCCACCGCGCGACCAGCGCGGACCAGCGCGCCGAGGCCGCCCAGACCACCCGGACCGCCGATCGCGGGGCCAGCAGCGCCCGCAGCCGGTCCCACCGCCCGGCCTTGGCCCGGAATCCGTCCAGCACCAGCCGCACCTCGTCGCCGACGCCCGGCGCCGGCCGCGGCCGCGGTGCGAACAGCACCTGCTCGACCGCCGCGGCCACCCGCCGCGCCGCCTCGGCCGCCTCCTGGTCGAGCTCCGCCAGCCGCACGATGCGGGCCACCGCGTTGCGCGAGGTCTGGGAGTCGTCCGGCACGATCCCGAAGTCCCAGGCGGTGTCGAGCAGTTCCCGCCAGGCCGCCAGGATCCGGTCGGCGGCGTCCTGCTCGGTGCGCCCGGCCGAGCCGCTGAGTCTGCGGGCCCGCAGCCGCTGCCGCCACAGCATCGGCAGCAGGGGGATCACCAGCAGCAGCACCGCGAGCGAACTCCAGCCGATCTGCTTGCTGACCGACCAGCCGCCGCCCGAGGAGGGCTGGTCGGGCTGCTCGCCCGGGGCCCCGCCGCACTCGCCGAGCTTCTTCATGTCCTGCGCGCAGCTGTCCGACGCCGACGGCGCGGCCGACGGCTCTTCGGACGCGGTCGGCGCCTGCGTCGGGTCATCGGTGGAGTCGCCGGACGGCGTCTGCTCCATCGTGTAGTCGGGCTGGGTGCCGCGGCTGGGGGTGGGCTCGAAACGGGTCCAGCCGACGCCCTCGAAGTACAGCTCGGGCCAGGCGTGGGCGTCCTTGAGCCCGACCGACACCGAGCCGTCCGCCTGCGCGGTGCCGGGAGTGAACCCGACGGCCACCCGGGCCGGGATGCCCAGCGTGCGGGCCATGGCCGCCATGGAGAAGGAGAAGTGGACGCAGAAGCCCTCCTTCTGCTGGAGGAACTTGACGATGGCGGCCGAGCCGCTGCCCGACTGCACCTTGGTGTCGTAGCGGAACCCGCCGTTCACGGCGAACCAGTCCTGCAGCTTCACCGCCTGCTCATACGCGTTCGAAGCGCCCGCGGTCACCTGGCGCGCCGTGCGGGCGACCATGGACGGCAGCGAGTCCGGCACCTTGGTGTACTCCCGCAGCAGCTTCGCCGGCGGCTGCGGCGCGGCGGCCAGCTGCGCCGCGGTCGGCTCCACGACCAGGCTGTTGACCTGGTACCGCATCCCGCGGGTGGTCTGGCCGCGGTCGCCGACCAGCGTCCGGCCCTCCGGCTCGTAGCGCCAGCGGCCGTCGATGTCGACCTTCATGGCGGGGTAGGGGAGGGGCAGCCAGTTCTGCGCGTACCAGTCGGCGGCCTGGATCGAGGTGTCGATCGAGGAGAGACGGACGGAGGGGCCGAGACCGGCCGGGGTGGGCAGATTGTCCGGCACGTCCTGGACATGCCGCTCCGAGGACTTCCACGCAGCCCCGTCGAACTTGTCCAGCGCGACGATCCGCAGATACATGTCCTGGGTGGTCTGGGAGGAGGTGCGGTACCGCAGCACCTCGCGGTTCTGCGGCTGGTTCAGGCTGTCCTGCAGCGACACCAGCGGATTCACCGCCGAGATCGTGCCGTTCCCCCCGCCCCCGCCACCGCCGCCGTTCTTCTGGTCCAGCAGGCCGCCGTCCAGGGACGGCAGCACCGCGGGCACCGCCAAGGCGATGCCCAGCGCCAGCACGCCGATCCTGCGGCCGGTGCGGACCGGGGCCAGCGCCGGGCTGCCGCCCACCGCGGCCAGGCCCGAGGGCCCCATCCCGTACGGGCGCGGGGCGCCGCCGCTGAACACCCGGCCCCACTGGGACAGCCGGTCCCGCCCCTCGGCCAGCAGCAACAGCAGATAGCCGGCCGCCGCCACCAGGAACCACACCCAGTCGTCGCCGCCGTCGGACAGGCCCGCCGCGACCGAGTACAGCGCGAGCAGCGGCAGCCCGGCGGGGGCGGCGCTGCGGTAGGTCACCGCCAGCGCGTCGACCACGAGACCTATCACCAGCACCCCGCCGACCAGCATCAGCTTGATGCCGTCGGTGACCGGCGCCGGGATCGCGTACTGCCCCACGTCGACCGTGCCCTGCTGCAGCAGACGCCCGAGCGCCTGGAACGCCTGCGGGCTCGGGAGCACCCCGGCCAGCGCCTCGTGGCGGGCAAAGGTGATCGTGAGCAGCAGCAGGCCCACCACGGCCTGCGCCGCCAGCGTCAGCGGGCGCGCCAGTGGCACCCGGCGGGCCAGCGCGCCCACCGTGCTCTGGATCGCCAGCAGCAGTGCGGCCTGCACCAGCCAGCCGGGCTTGTTGACCAGCGGCAGCAGCGCACAGGCCGCCGCCATCGTCGCCAGCGCGGCGCATATCGCCAGTCGCACGCTTCCGCTCATGCCCAGCCCCCTGTCATACCGCCGCCCGCCAGCGGCCGCCCGGCGTCGGTCTGGACGCCGCCCTGGGCGTCGGCCTGCCGCCACAGCTGCGCCAGCGTGGTGCCTGGGGTGACCGGCAGCGCCGTCCACCCCGACTCCCGCAGCATCCGCAGCCGCTCCTCCAGGCCCTGCGGGTCCGGCGCCCACGCGCCCCGGGACCAGGCGCCGCCGTCCAGGACGAACGCCACCGCCGTCCCGGTGCGGTGCCGCATCCGGCCGACCATCGTCGCCTGCTCCTCGTCCAGATCGCCGAGGAACGCCACCAGCAGTCCCTCGTTCCCTCCGCGCAGCGCCTCGTAGGCCCGGGAGAGCCCGGCCTCCTCGGAGTGGTCCACCACCGCGAGGGTGTCGAGCATCAGCCCGGCCGTGTCCGCCGAGTCATGGCCCGAGCCGGTGAAGCCGCCCCCGCTGTCCGGGCCCGGCACCGAGCTGCCGGTGTCGGTCAGCAGCCGGACCCCGTAGCCCCGCTCCAGCAGATGCACCGCGGCCGAGGCCGCTCCGGAGACCGCCCACTCGAACGCCGAGTCCGGCCCGGAGCCCTGGTGGGCCACGCGCCGGGTGTCCAGCAGCACCGTGCAGCTGGCGCGCTGCGGCTGCTCCTCACGGCGGACCATCAGCTCGCCGTAGCGCGCGGTGGACCGCCAGTGGACCCGGCGCAGATCGTCGCCGTGGCGGTAGCCGCGCGGGATGACATCGTCCTCGCCCGCGAGCGCGAGCGACCGGTGCCGCCCGTCGCCGTAGCCCATGGCCTCGCCCGCGAAGCGCACCAGGGGCAGCGGCTCGACCCGCGGCACCACTGTCAGCGTGTCGTACGCGCTGAAGGAGCGGGTGAGCTCGCACATCCCGAACGGGTCGTTCAACCGCAGCTGCAGCGGGCCGAGCGGATAGCGGCCGCGCAGATCCGAGCGGACCCGATAGGACACCTCGCGGCGCCCGCCCGGCTCCACCCGGTCCAGCACGAAGCGGGGCCGCGGCCCGAGCACATAGGGCACGCGGTCCTGCAGCATCAGCAGGCCGGTGGGCAGCCGCGAGACATTGTCGATCCGCAGATGCACCCGGGCCTCGGAGCCCGCCGGGACCCGCGCGGGCGACAGCCGCCGGCTGCCCGCCACCCGGTAACGGGTGCGATGGACCACGGCCACACACACCAGGGGCAGCACCGCGAGCAGCAGCCCCACCCGCAGCAGATCCGCCTGCCCCAGGACATAGCTGCACACCGCGGCCGCCACCCCGGCCGCCAGGAACGAACGGCCGCGGGTGGTCAGGCCGGCGAGCGCCGCGCGCAACCCGCCCCGGTCCTCGCGGCCGTCGCCGTCGCCGTCGCCGTCTCCGGGGGCCATGGGCATCCCCCCTGCCGTCATCACAGCCTCCGCGCGCCCGGCGGCTGCTGACCGTACTCAACCGGGGGCGCGGGCGGCACGGGCGGCATCGGACCGGCGCCCGGGGGCACCGGACCGGCACCGGGCGGCAGCGGCGCCCCGGGCGGTGGCATGGGGGCCGCGCCGGGCGGCACCTGCTGCCCCGCGCCGCGCGGGGCGGCGCTGGGCACCGGGGTGCGCTGCAGTATGTCCGCGACCACCTGCTCCGCGGTGCGCCGGTTCAGCTGGGCCTGCGCGGTCGGCAGCAGCCGGTGGGCCAGCACGGCCACCGCGAGCGACTGCACATCGTCGGGCAGGGCGAAGTCCCGCCCGGTCAGCGCCGCGGCCGCCTTCGCCGCCCGCAGCAGATGCAGCGTCGCCCGAGGGGACGCGCCCAGCCGCAGATCGGGGTGGTTCCGCGTGGCGGAGACCAGGTCGACCGCATACCGCCGGACCGCCTCGGCCACATGGACCTCGCGGACCGCCTCGATGAGCTTGGCGATCTCATGGGCGTGGGCCACCGGCTGCAGATCGTCCAGCGGGGAGACCCCGCCATGGACGTCCAGCATCTGGAGCTCGGCCTGCGGGCTCGGATAGCCGATCGACACGCGCGCCATGAAGCGGTCGCGCTGCGCCTCGGGCAGCGGGTACGTGCCCTCCATCTCGATCGGGTTCTGCGTGGCCACGACCATGAAGGGGGTCGGCAGCTCGTAGGTCTGCCCGTCGATGGTGACCTGCCGCTCCTCCATCGACTCCAGCAGCGCCGACTGGGTCTTGGGCGAGGCCCGGTTGATCTCGTCGCCGATGACGATCTGGGAAAAGATCGCACCCGGCTTGAACTCGAAATCCTTCTGCTGCTGGTCGTACACGCTCACGCCGGTGATGTCCGACGGCAGCAGGTCCGGCGTGAACTGGATACGGCGCACCGAGCAGTCGATGGACTTCGCGAGCGCCTTGGCAAGCATGGTCTTTCCCACGCCCGGGACATCCTCCAGCAGTAGATGTCCCTCAGCGAGCAGTACGGTCAGCGAAAGCCGCACGACCTCGGGCTTGCCCTCGATCACACCCTCCACCGACCTGCGGATCCGCTCCGCTGTGGTGGTCAGATCGCTGAGGCTCGCTCGCTCGTCATAGGTCGTCACCCGGCCCTCCTCGGCCCGATCTCGGGCCGATGCCCTCGGAACGGACCGGCCCACCGCAACACGCTGACATCGGCCCCCCGCAGACCGCGGGGGGCGATGTCACATACGCATTCTTGCGGTCCCGGCCTCATCTCGTCACTCGGCTGTGGATAACCCGGAGTGATTTGTCGGGACTGGAGGGTTTTGAGGAGTTAAAACGGGCTCACCCGCGTGGCGTCACCTCGCGCAGCAGACCCGTCGTCACGTCGAAGACGAAGCCGCGCACATCATCCTTGTGGAGCAGGAACGGGGAAGTCCGCACCCGCTGCATCGACTGGCGTACGTCGGTGTCGAGGTCCTTGAACGCCTCGACCGCCCACGACGGCCGCTGGCCGACCTCGGCCTCCAGGTCGTGCCGGAAGTCCTCGGTCAGATTCAGCAGACCGCAGCCCGTGTGATGGATGAGCACGATGCTGCGGGTGCCCAGCGCGCGCTGGCTGATGGTCAGGGAACGGATGACGTCGTCGGTGACCACACCGCCCGCGTTGCGGATGGTGTGGCAGTCGCCCAGGTCCAGGCCGAGCGCCTCGTGCAGGTCGAGACGCGCGTCCATACAGGCGACCACGGCGACGCGCAGCACGGGGCGCGCGTCCATGCCGGGGTCCTGGAACTCGGCGGCGTAACGGTTGTTGGCCTCTACGAGGCGATCGGTGACCGTGCCTCCCGTGCGGGCGGCGCTGTCGGAGCTGGCCGCGCTGTCGGAGGGGCGGGGCAGCGGCTGCGGCGCGGATATCGACATGGCTGGGACACTACCTTCCACCAGGGGATTTTGTCTTTTCTTTAGATAGGGCAAACGGGTGTATCGACAGGCGCGCGGCCTTTCGTGTGAGCGACCCCACACGGGTGGCGCCCGCGCCTGAGTGCGCGCGCCCGCCCGCTTGAGGTGTTTTGACACCCGCGGCGGGCACGCTGGCCGGTTGGTTGACCGAAGGGACGAGTGGACTAAAGTGGCGCGAAGTGGGAGGCCCGACGCTCCCCAAGGATCCCGGAATTTCGCGTGAGCGCGGTGCGTACGTACCACTCGGCCTCCTCCCGCTCCGGCCGCCTGACGTCACTTCCCCGGCGCCAGTAGGTCACTTCCCCTTCAGAGCGGGTGGGGACCCGGCGGTGCGTGCCCTCCTCGCCCGACCCTCAGAAGGGCGCACGAGCAGCGCATGAGCAGCAACGCTCTCCACGTCCCCGTCATGCTCCAGCGCTGCCTGGACATGCTCGCCCCCGCCCTGGAGCGGCCCGGAGCGGTCGTGGTGGACTGCACCCTGGGCCTCGGCGGCCACAGCGAGGCGCTGCTGCGCACCTTCCCCGAGGCCCGGCTGGTCGCCCTGGACCGCGACCCGGCGGCGCTCGAACTCTCCGGCGCGCGGCTGGCCCCCTACGGCGACCGGGCGACCCTCGTACACGCCGTCTACGACGAGCTCCCCGAGGTCCTGGCCCGGCTCGGCACCCCGCGCGTCCAGGGGATCCTCTTCGACCTCGGCGTGTCGTCCATGCAACTGGACGAGGCCGAGCGGGGTTTCGCGTACGCGCAGGACGCGCCGCTGGACATGCGGATGGACCAGACGACCGGGATCAGCGCGGCCGAGGTGCTCAACACCTACCCGCCGGGTGAACTGGTGCGGATCCTGCGGACGTACGGCGAGGAGAAGTTCGCCAGGAAGATCGTGGACGCGGTGGTGCGCGAGCGGGCGAAGGAGCCCTTCCGTAACAGCGCCCGGCTTGTCGAACTAATCCGTGAAGCCCTGCCGCAGGCCGCCAAGCGCACCGGCGGCAACCCCGCCAAGCGCACCTTCCAGGCGCTGCGGATCGAGGTCAACGGCGAGCTCACGGTCCTGGAGCGCGCGATCCCGGCCGCGGTCGCGGCGCTCGCGGTCGGCGGCCGGATCGCCGTCCTCTCCTACCACTCGCTCGAGGACCGCCTGGTCAAGCACGTACTCGGAGCCGGCGCGGAGACCACCGCACCCCCCGGTCTGCCGGTCGTCCCCGAGCGCTACCAGCCCCGCCTCAAGCTGCTCACCCGCGGCGCGGAGCTCCCCACGGAAGAAGAGATCGCCGAAAACCGCCGCGCCGCCCCCGCCCGACTGAGGGGCGCGGAGCGCATCCGCGAGGAGGTCGCACCGTGAGCGGCGCGCACGCCGTCGCCGGGGCGGCACCTGTGGCCTCGCGGCGCGGACGGAGAAACGAACGCGTCGTCGATGGGGACAGGGGGACACGGTGATGGCTGGGGGGCCGCGGGTGGCGCGGCGGACGCCGTTTGTGTTGTTGGTCGTGGTGTTGCTGGGGTCCGGGCTGATCGCGTTGCTGCTGCTCAACTCCTCCCTCAACCAAGGGTCCTTCGAGCTCAGCAGGCTGGAGAAGCAGACCGACGAGCTCTCCGACGAGCGGCAGGCGCTGCAGCAGGAAGTGGACCGGCTCTCCGCGCCGGACGCGCTGGAGCGGCGGGCCCGGGAGCTCGGGATGGTGCCGGGCGGCAGTCCGGCGTTTCTGAACCCGGACGGCAGCGTCAGCGGCGCGCCCGCCCCCGCCGCCTCCGGCGGTCCCTCGGTGTACCGCGCCCCCGGGGCGCCCCTGCCCGCCGCGTCGCCCTCGGCTCAGGCCTCCGCCCCCGGGCCCACGGCGGCGTCGCCGGGCGCGGTGGCCGACGACGCCGAGGCATCCCCGGCGCCCTCGGCGGCGCCGGCCGCCGACAGCACCGCGACGGCCACCGCGCCCGGCGCCGCCCCGTCCGCGAACTCCACCCCCGCCCCTCGGTAGGTGACACGGTGACGCGACCCTCTGCCCGCGCCAGGACCGCCCGCGCCAAGGCCGCTCCCGGGGCGGCGGCATGACGGCCCCGCGCGACCCCCGCCGCCTGCCAGGACCCGCCGGACCGCCGCGGGGCGACGGCCGCCCGCGACAGGGCGCGCCGCGCCGATCGGGCGACCCGCGCCCCGCCCCACGGCGGCCCGGCGGGCCCGCCCGGCCGGGGAACGCCGGGAGCGCCGGGAACGCCGCCCCGCCGCTGCGGCTGGGCAGTCCGCGTCCCCGGCTGCGGCTGATCAGCCTCGGCCTCACCCTGATCATGCTGGTCTTCGTCGTACGGCTGCTCCAGGTGCAGGCCGTCGACGCGGGTGCGTACGCGGCGAAGGCCAATGTGAACCGCTACATCCCGGTCACGCTGGCCGCAGAGCGCGGCTCGATCACCGACCGCCACGGCGTCGACCTGGCCACCACCGTGGACGCGTACGACATCACCGCCGCCCCCGACCTCCTCACCCCCAAGACGGCCAGGATCGACGACGCGCCGCGCCAGGCCGCCGCGCTGCTCGCGCCGATCCTCGGCGCGGAGCAGGCGGAGCTGGAGCGGAAGCTCACCGCCAATCCGAAGTCGCAGTACGTGGTGCTGGCCCGCCAGCAGTCCCCGCAGGTGTGGAAGCAGATCAAGGACCTCAAGAACGCGCTGGACGGCGCGGCGGCCAAGGGCAAGGGCGTGAACGTCCTGGCCGGGGTCAACCGCGAGGCGCACAGCAAGCGGGTCTACCCGAACGGGAACCTCGCCGCCGGAGTGCTCGGCTTCGTGGACGTGGAGGGGCACGGCGCGGCCGGCGTCGAGCGGGAGCTGAACAAGCAGCTCGCGGGCAAGGACGGAAAGCGGGTCTACGCCCAGTCCGGCGGCCGTCAGGTGCCCACCGGAGACGTCAAGGAGCAGCCCGCGGTGCCCGGCAGCGATGTCGAGCTGACGATCGACCGCGACATCCAGTGGGCCGCGCAGAACGCCATCAGCGAGCAGGTGAAGGCGTCCAAGGCGGACAGCGGCTATGTGGTCGTCCAGGACACCCGCACCGGCGAGATCCTGGCCCTGGCCAACGCCCCGGGGTTCGACCCGAACGACATCTCCGGCGCGAACGCCGACGCCATGGGCAACGCCGCGCTCTCGGACGCGTACGAACCGGGCAGCGTCAGCAAGCTGATGTCGATGGCCGCCGTCCTGGAGGAGGGCGCCGCCACCTGGGACACCCATGTGGTGGTCCCCAACCGGCTGCCGCGCGCGGACCGCGCCTTCGCGGACGACATCGACCACCCCACCTGGTACCTCACCCTCAACGGGGTGCTCGCCAAGTCCAGCAACATCGGCACGATCCTCGCCACCGAGCAGCTGGGGAAGAACCAGAAGCAGGCCGACCGGATTCTCTATTCCTATCTGCGGAAGTTCGGGATCGGCAGTTACACCGGGCTCGGCTTCCCCGGCGAGACCCGGGGCATCCTGGCCAAACCGGAGGACTGGAGCGCCTCACAGCAGTACACGATCCCCTTCGGCCAGGGGCTCTCGCTCAACGCCGTACAGGCGGCCTCCGTCTACTCCACCATCGCCAACGGCGGCGAACGCGTCCAGCCGTCCCTGGTACGCGGCACCCAGGGCTCCGGAGACCGCTTCTCGGCCGCGCCGCACCCCAAGCGGACCCGGGTGGTCAGCGAGAAGACCGCGAAGACGCTCACCTCGATGCTCGAATCCGTCATCGACGACCAGCAGGGCACCGGGACCAAGGCGAAGATCCCCGGCTACCGCGTCGCGGGCAAGACCGGCACGTCCAACCGGGTGGACCCCAAGACCGGCCGCTACCACGGCTACACCGCCTCGTTCGCGGGCTTCGCGCCCGCCGACCAGCCCCGGGTGACCGTGTACTGCGCCGTCCAGAACCCGACCAAGGGCAGCTACTTCGGCGGCCAGGTCTGCGGGCCGGTCTTCAAACAGGTCATGGAGTTCTCACTGAAGACGCTGCAGGTGGCCCCGTCCGGAAAACGGGCGGCGCGGCTGCCCGTCAGCTACAGCCCCGGTCGATGATCGTCAAGCCGTGACCCCGATCACTCCGCATCCGCGCACGGACCCCCCTCATTTCGCGGGGGAGCGGGTGCGGCGGGTAGTCTCACGCCGTGCCCCAAGCTGATCAGTCTCAAACCTCCCAGCCCTCGCAGCTCTCCCCCAAGGGTGGCCCGTCGAGCTACCCGGGAGCGCCCCGGCCTCTGCAGGTCCGCGCGATCCCGCTCCGGGAGCTGGCCGATCAGCTGGGCATCGACGCCCCCAAGGCGCCCGACGCCCCCAAGGCCCCCGAGGAGGCGGCCGTCATGGGTATCACCCACGACTCGCGGGCCGTACGCCCCGGCGACGTCTACGCGGCCCTGCCCGGCGCCCGCCTGCACGGCGCGGACTTCGCCGCCCAGGCCGCCGACCTCGGCGCGGTCGCCGTGCTCACCGACCCGGGCGGCGCCGACCGCGCGGCGGCCACCGGGCTGCCGGTCCTGGCCGTCGAGAACCCGCGCGGCCGGATGGGCGCGCTGGCCGCCACGATCTACGGCGAGCCGGGCCGGGACCTGCTGCAGATCGGCATCACCGGCACTTCGGGCAAGACCACGACCGCGTACCTCGTCGAGGGCGGGCTGAAGGCGGCCGCCGCCAAGGGCGACGGCTCGCTCACCGGCCTCATCGGCACCGTCGAGTCGCGGATCGGCGACGAGCGGATCAAATCCGAGCGCACCACCCCCGAGGCCACGGATCTGCAGGCCCTCTTCGCGGTGATGCGCGAGCGCGGGGTCGGCTCGCTGGCCATGGAGGTCTCCAGCCACGCCCTGGTGCTCGGCCGGGTCGACGGCTGCGTCTTCGACGTCGCCGTCTTCAACAACCTCAGCCCGGAGCACATGGAGTTCCACTCCGATATGGAGGACTACTTCCAGGCGAAGGCCCAGCTGTTCACCAAGGCGCGCAGCCGCGCCGCGGTGATCAACCTGGACGACGAGTACGGCAAGCGCCTGGTGGACCTCTCCGAGGTCCCGGTCACCACCTTCTCCGCCGAGGGCCACCCCGACGCCCACTGGCGCGCGGCCGACGTGACCGTGGGCCCGCTCGGCTCCGAGTTCACCATCCTCGGCCCGAACGGCGAGTCCGTGACCGCCGCCGCGCCCCTCCCGGGCGCCTTCAACGTCGCCAACACGCTCGCCGCCGTCGTGTCGCTCGCCGTCGCCGGGATCGACCCGCAGACCGCCGCCGACGGTGTCGCGGCCGTCCCGGGCGTACCCGGCCGGCTTGAGCGCGTGGACGCCGGACAGCCGTATCTCGCTGTTGTGGACTACGCACACAAGACGGACGCCGTCGAGTCGGTCCTGCGCGCCCTGCGCAAGGTCACCGAGGGCAAACTGCACGCCGTCCTCGGCTGCGGCGGCGACCGGGACCAGCAAAAACGCGGCCCTATGGGCGCCGCCGTCGCCCGTTACGCCGACACCGCCGTGCTGACCTCCGACAACCCCCGCTCCGAGGACCCGCTGGCGATCCTGGCCACCATGCTCGCGGGCGCCGCCGAGGTGCCCGCTCACGAACGCGGCGATGTGCTGGTCGACGCCGACCGGGCGCAGGCCATCGCCGCCGCCGTCGCCCGCGCCGAGCCCGGCGACACCGTGCTGGTCGCGGGCAAGGGCCATGAGCTGGGCCAGGACATCGCCGGGGTGGTCCGCCCCTTCGACGACCGCCAGGTACTGCGCGAAGCCATCGAGCTCGCCATCAAACGCCAAGACAACCAGGGATGACAGACCGCCATGCGCGCACCAGCCCCCTCACGGCAGCTTCCCCGTACGGCCGGAGGTGATCAGTGATCGCCCTGTCCCTCGCCGAGATCATCGGCATCGTCGGCGGGCAGCCGCACGACATACCGGACACGGACCTGAAGGTCACCGGCCCCGTCGTGATCGACTCCCGCGAGGTGCGCCCGGGCGGCCTCTTCGCGGCGCTCCCCGGCGAGCGGGTGGACGGGCACGACTTCGCGGCCCGTGCGGTCGAGGAGGGCGCGGTGGCGGTGCTGGCCGCCCGGCCCGTCCCGGCCGCCGCCGCGGACGCCGCGCCCGTACCGTCCATCGTCGTGCCCGACGTCCAGGCCGCCCTGGGGGCGCTGGCCCGCGCCGTCGTACAGCGCCTGGACGCCACCGTGGTCGCGCTCACCGGCTCGGCGGGCAAGACCAGCACCAAGGACCTGATCGCGCAGCTGCTGCGGCGGCACGGCCCCACCGTGTGGACGCCGGGCTCGCTCAACAACGAGCTCGGCCTGCCGCTGACCGCGATGAGCGCCGACGAGGCGACCCGGCACCTGGTGCTGGAGATGGGCGCCCGGGGCAAGGGCCATATCCGGTACCTGACCGACCTCACCCCGCCCCGGCTCGGCCTGGTCCTCAACGTCGGCACCGCCCACATCGGCGAGTTCGGCGGCCGTGAGGCGATCGCCGAGGCCAAGGGCGAGCTCGTCGAGGCCCTGCCCGCCGCCGCGGAGGGCGGGGTCGCGCTGCTCAACGCCGACGACCCGCTCGTACGCGCCATGGCGACCCGCACCAAGGCCCGTACGGTGCTGTTCGGTGAGGCCGCCGACGCCGACGTACGTGCCGAGAATGTCCGGCTCGCCGACGGCGGTCGGCCGTCCTTCACCCTTCACACCCCTACCGGGTGCAGCGAAGTGACCATGCGCCTGTACGGTGAGCACCACGTGTCGAACGCGCTTGCCGCGGCCGCCGTCGCCCATGAGTTGGGCATGTCCGTCGACGAGATCGCCGTGGCGCTCTCCGAGGCGGGACAGCTCTCCCGCTGGCGGATGGAGGTCACCGAGCGCCGGGACGGCGTGACGGTCGTCAACGACGCCTACAACGCGAACCCCGAGTCCATGCGAGCCGCGCTCCGCGCGCTGGTCGCGATGGGCGCGGCCGGCCAGGCGGAAGGGGGGCGCACGTGGGCGGTGCTGGGCCCGATGGCCGAGCTCGGCGAGGAGTCACTGGCCGAGCACGACGCGGTCGGGCGGCTGGCCGTCAGGCTCAACGTCAGCAAGCTCGTGGCGGTCGGCGGCCAGGAGGCCGCATGGCTCGACATGGGCGCCAAGAACGAGGGTTCGTGGGGTGAGGAGTCGGTGCACGTGTCCGACGTGCGGGCGGCGGTCGATCTGTTGCGCAGCGAGCTGCGACCGGGGGACGTCGTGTTGGTGAAGGCATCCAGGTCGGTGGGGCTGGAGCGGGTCGCGCAGGCGTTGCTCGAGGGCGAGGGTGAGGTCGTCCGCTGATGGGTGGCATGAGGCAGATCCTCTTCTCGGGAGCCATCGGGCTCTTTCTGACCCTGATCGGCACCCCGCTGCTGATCAAGCTGCTGGCGCGCAAGGGCTACGGCCAGTTCATCCGGGACGACGGCCCGCGCTCCCACGGCAGCAAGAAGGGGACGCCCACCATGGGCGGTATCTCCTTCATCCTGGCCACGCTGATCGCCTACGCCCTGACGAAGGTGATCACCGGCAGCGAGCCCACCTTCTCCGGTGTGCTGGTGCTCTTCCTGTTCGCCGGTATGGGCCTGGTCGGCTTCCTGGACGACTACATCAAGATCGTCAAGCAGCGGAGCCTGGGTCTGCGGGCCAAGGCCAAGATGCTCGGCCAGCTGATCGTCGGCGTCGCCTTCGCGATCCTCTCGCTGAACTTCGCCGACTCCCGGCAGCAGACCCCCGCCTCCGACCGGCTCTCTTTCGTCCAGGACTTCGGCTGGTCCTTCGGCCCGGTGATCTTCGCGATCTGGGCGCTGTTCATGATCCTGGCGATGTCGAACGGCGTGAACCTCACCGACGGCCTCGACGGCCTGGCCACCGGCGCCTCCGTGATGGTCTTCGGCGCCTACACGTTCATCGGCGTCTGGCAGTACCAGGAGTCCTGCGCCAACGCGCAGACCCTCACCAACCCCTCGTCCTGTTTCGAGGTCCGTGACCCGCTCGATCTCGCGGTCGTCGCCTCCGCGCTGATGGGCGCCTGCTTCGGCTTCCTGTGGTGGAACACCTCGCCCGCGAAGATCTTCATGGGTGACACCGGCTCCCTCGCGCTCGGCGGCGCGCTCGCCGGCCTGGCCATCTGCTCCCGCACCGAGCTGCTGATGGCCATCCTCGGCGGTCTGTTCGTCCTGATCACCATGTCCGTGGTCATCCAGGTCGGCTCCTTCCGGCTCACCGGGCGGCGCGTCTTCCGGATGGCGCCACTACAGCACCACTTCGAACTCAAGGGGTGGAGCGAGGTCCTTGTGGTGGTCCGGTTCTGGATCATCCAGGGCATGTGCGTGATCGTCGGACTCGGCCTCTTCTACGGGGGATGGCGAGCCCAGTGACACTGGACGTCTCCGACCTCGCCGGGCGGCATGTCACCGTCGCCGGACTCGGCGTCTCCGGGGTCCCCGCGGCGCGTGCGCTGCGGGGCCTCGGGGCCACGGTGACCGTCGTCAACGGCGTCGACGGCGAGCGGCAGCGCGCCGAGGCGGCCGAACTGGAGTCGCTGGGCGGCGTCACGGTCCGGCTCGGCGACGGGGACACCCTGCCCCAGGGCACGGAGCTGATCGTCACCACGCCCGGCTGGAAGCCGAGCAGCCCGCTGTTCCTGGCGGCCGCCGAGGCCGGTGTGCCGGTGTGGGGGGATGTGGAGCTGGCGTGGCGGCTCAGGAAGGCCGACGCGCCGCCGTGGCTCGCGGTCACCGGCACCAACGGCAAGACCACCACCGTGCGCATGCTGGCCGCCATCCTGGAGGCGGCCGGGCTGCGCACCGCCGCGGTCGGCAACATCGGCGTCTCGCTGCTGGACGTGGTGCTCGGCGACGAGCCGTACGACGTACTGGCCGTCGAGCTCTCCAGCTACCAGCTGCACTGGGCGCCGTCGCTGCGCGCCCACTCCGGCGCCGTGCTCAACCTCGCGCCCGACCACCTCGACTGGCACGGCTCGATGGCGGCGTACGCGGCCGACAAGGGCCGTATCTACGAGGGCAACCAGGTCGCCTGCGTCTACAACGCCGCCGACCCGGCCACCGAGGACCTGGTGCGCGCGGCCGATGTCGAGGAGGGCTGCCGGGCGATCGGCTTCACCCTCGGCACGCCCGGCCCGTCCCAGCTCGGCGTCGTCGAGAACATCCTGGTCGACCGGGCCTTCGTGGCGAACCGGCAGAAGCAGGCCCAGGAGCTCGCCGAGGTCTCCGATGTGAACCCGCCGGCCCCGCACAACATCGCCAACGCCCTCGCGGCGGCTGCCCTGGCCCGCGCCTTCGGTGTCCCGCCCGCCGCCGTACGGGACGGGCTGCGCGCCTTCCGGCCCGATCCGCACCGCGTCGAGCATGTCGCGGACGTGGCCCAGGTGGCGTACGTGGACGACTCCAAGGCCACCAACACCCACGCGGCCCAGGCGTCGTTGGACAGCTTCGAGCACATCGTGTGGATCGCGGGCGGCCTGGCCAAGGGCGCCACTTTCGACGAGCTGGTGGTCGCCTCGGCGAAGCGGCTGCGCGGGGTCGTGCTGATCGGCGCGGACCGCGCCCTGATCGGCGAAGCGCTCACGCGACACGCGGCAGATGTCCCGGTCGTGGACCTCGACCGGACCGACACTGGGGCGATGGCGGCGGCTGTCCGGGAAGCGGCCCGGCTCGCCCGGCCGGGCGATACGGTCCTGTTGGCTCCGGCCTGTGCCTCGATGGACATGTTCGTCAACTACAACAAGCGGGGCGACGCCTTCGCCGCGGCGGTTCACGATCTGGCCTCCGGCCGGGTCCCGGACGATCAGTAGCCCGCCGGTCCCCCGCGCGGACCGCTCGCGCGGGGACCTTGGAGGGGATACGACATGACGGCTGACCAGCCCGCCGCGCCGCGACCCTGGAAGCCCGGCCGCCCGGGCACCGGCCGCGGCGCGCCACGGGACCGGGCGGCTTCCCGGGACCGGGCGACCCCGCGGGCGCAGGCGACCCCGCGGGACCGGACGCCCCCGCGCGCCCAGGCCGGCTCGCGGGAGCGCGCGGGCGCCCGGGAGCGGGCGGCCACGCCGGAGCGGACGGCCGGGCGCCAGGGCGGCGCGGCGCGGCAGAGCGGCGCCGCGCGTCAGGGCGCGGCGGGGCGTAAGCGCGTGGCGGGGCGCGAAGGGACGGCCGCGAACAAGGCGGCGGCCCCCCGGGAGCGGACGGCCGCGCGCGAGCGGGCTCTGCGCTTCGCCCGGCCCGAGCGCGGTCCGGGCGCCCCCCGCTCACCCCGCCGCCCCACCGGCGGAAGTGTGCCGGCCGCGCTGCGCCGAGCGCAGACGCGGCTCAGAAAGGCCTGGGACCGGCCGCTGACCGCGTACTACCTGATCATGGGCGGCAGCCTGCTGATCATCGTGCTCGGCCTGGTGATGGTCTACTCCGCCTCCCAGATCAAGGCGCTGCAGTCGGGCCTGGCCCCCTCCTACTTCTTCCGCAAGCAGCTGTTCGCCGCCGCGCTGGGCGGCGTACTGCTGCTGCTCGCCGTGCGCATGCCCATCAAACTGCACCGCGCCTTCGCCTATCCGCTCCTGGCGGGGTCGGTCTTCCTGATGTGCCTGGTCCAGGTGCCGGGGATAGGGGTGGCGGTCAACGGCAACCAGAACTGGATCTCCTTCGGCGGCCCGTTCCTGCTGCAGCCCTCGGAATTCGGCAAGCTCGCGCTGGTGCTGTGGGGGGCCGATCTGCTGGCCCGCAAGCAGGACAAGCGGCTGCTGAACCAGTGGAAGCACCTGCTGGTCCCGCTGGTGCCCGCGGCGGGCATGCTGCTCGGCCTGATCATGCTGGGCGGCGACATGGGCACCGCGATCATCCTCACCGCCATTCTCTTCGGCCTGCTGTGGCTGGCCGGCGCCCCCACCCGGCTCTTTGCCGGGGTGCTCGCGTTCGCCGTGGCGATCGGCGCGCTGCTGATCAAGACCAGCGCCAACCGGATGTCCCGGCTCGCCTGTATCGGGGCCACCGAGCCAGGCCACAATGATCAGTGCTGGCAGGCGGTGCACGGGATCTACGCCCTGGCCAATGGCGGCTGGTTCGGTTCCGGACTGGGCGCAAGTATGGAAAAATGGGGCGAACTACCTGAACCGCACACCGACTTCATCTTCGCCATTACCGGGGAGGAACTCGGCCTCGCGGGGACGCTGTCGGTGCTCGTACTCTTCGCGGCTCTAGGCTATGCGGGTATCCGCGTGGCCGGACGCACGGAGGACCACTTCGTGAGGTATGCCGCGGGAGGCGTGACCACCTGGATCACGGCCCAGGCCGTGGTCAATATCGGCGCGGTGCTCGGTCTGCTGCCGATCGCCGGGGTCCCGCTCCCGCTGTTCTCCTACGGAGGGTCCGCCCTGCTGCCGACCATGTTCGCGATCGGCCTGCTGATCGCCTTCGCGCGGGCGGAGCCGAGCGCGCGGGCGGCACTGGCGACGCGGCAGCCTGCTTTGTGGAAGAAGCTGGCTCGGGTAAGACGGAAGACGATGAGACGGCGCGTCAAGAAGCGGCCGTCCGGAGAGCGGTGAATTTCGGTGCATGTCGTACTCGCCGGTGGGGGGACCGCCGGCCACATCGAGCCCGCGCTCGCCCTCGCGGACGCCCTGCGCAGGCAGGATCCGACCGTGGGGATCACAGCGCTCGGCACGGAGCGGGGGCTCGAGACCCGGCTCGTGCCCGAGCGGGGTTACGAACTGGGGCTGATCCCCGCCGTTCCGCTGCCGCGTAAGCCCACCCCCGAGCTGATCACCGTCCCCGGGCGGCTGCGCGGCACGATCAAGGCCGCCGAGCAGATCCTGGAGCGCACCAAGGCCGACTGTGTGGTCGGCTTCGGCGGCTATGTGGCGCTGCCGGGCTATCTGGCGGCCAAGCGGCGTGGGGTGCCCATCATCGTCCACGAGGCCAACGCCCGGCCGGGCCTCGCCAACAAGATCGGCTCCCGCTACGCCAAGTTCGTCGCGGTCTCCACCCCGGACAGCAAGCTGCGCAGCGCCCGCTACATCGGCATCCCGCTGCGCCGCACCATCGCCACCCTGGACCGGGCGGCGGTCCGCCCCGAGGCGCGCGCCGCCTTCGGCCTCGACCAGAACCTGCCGACGCTCCTGGTCTCCGGCGGCTCGCAGGGCGCGCGCCGGCTGAACGAGGTGGTCCAGGCGGTCGCCCCGTTCCTGCAGCGGGCCGGAATCCAGATCCTGCACGCGGTCGGACCGAAAAACGAACTGCCACGCGTGGACAACATGCCCGGTATGCCGCCCTATGTGCCGGTACCGTACGTGGATCGGATGGACCTCGCGTACGCCGCGGCGGACATGATGCTCTGCCGCGCGGGCGCGATGACCGTCGCCGAGCTGTCCGCTGTCGGGCTGCCGGCCGCCTACGTCCCGCTGCCCATCGGCAACGGAGAGCAGCGGCTCAACGCCCAGCCGTTGGTCAAGGCCGGCGGTGGGCTGCTGGTCGACGACGCGGAGCTGACCCCCGAGTGGGTGCAGGCCAATGTGCTCCCCGTGCTCGGCGACCCGCACCGGCTGTACGACATGTCCCGGCGCGCCGCCGAGTTCGGCCGCCGGGACGCCGACGAGCTGCTGGTCGGCATGGTGTACGAGGCAATCGCGGCGCGCCGCCAGATGTGAGGCCGGTCCGGTCCGGAGGGCGACCTCGAGGACCCCTCCGGACCGGAAGGAAGAAGGTGGGCAAGCGTGGCCGGAGCGACGACCGCCAAGGGCGGTGCCCGCAGGACGCCGCCGCCCGGCCCGCCCCCGCCCGCCCTCAAGGCGCGCCGCCGCCTCCGGCTGCCCCGCCGCCGCACGCTGCTGGTGACGGGGGTGGCGACGGCGCTCCTCGGCTCCGGCGTCACCTGGCTGCTGTACGGGTCGAGCTGGCTGCGGGTCGAGCATGTGGCCGTCAGCGGCACGGCCGCCCTCACCCCGGGCGAGGTGCGCGAGGCCGCGGCCGTCCCGCTGAACGAGCCGCTGGCGGCGGTGGACACCGACTCCGTCGAGCACAGGCTGCGGACGCGGCTGTCGCGGATAGCGGAGGTGGATGTCTCGCGGTCCTGGCCGGACACCATCGCCGTACGGGTGACCGAGCGCAGGCCCGAGGCGATCGTCGAGAAAGCCGGCAAGTTCCTCGAAGTGGACGAGGAAGGCGTGCTGTTCGCGACTGTTCCGCAGGCGCCGAAGGGCGTTCCACTGCTGCAAGTGGAGGCGGACCGGTCGCCGAGTTCCCGCCATTTCGGCGCGACCAGGCTGCGCCGCGAGGCGGTCGCCGTGATCGCCCAACTGCCCGAGAAGGTCCGGGCGGACACGCTTTCCGTCCGGGTCCGCTCCTATGACTCGATCGCGCTCGGGCTGACCCGCGGCCGCACGGTCGTATGGGGCAGCTCCGAACGCGGGGCGGCGAAGGCGAAGACCCTCACCGCGCTTATGAAGGCCGTACCGGACGCGGAGCGCTACGACGTCAGTGCGCCGACCGCCCCCGCGGTGACGCATAGTTGACGTAAATAGCAGGAGGCCAGGACCCTGGTTGGCTTGTCCGCTGGGTGATCACATAGGGTGAAAAGAAAAACGGGAGGTTCGGCGTGTTCGTTGAACGCGCGCCACTTGTCGACTTAGTGTCCTGTTCCGAAGACTCCGGGAAACATAGGCACTGGTAACCCTAAACTTCAGCGTTAGGGTTGGGGTCGGCGATCGGAACCGTCCCATTCGGCATCAGTCGGCGCACCGCAACAACGGCGGGGTGGCGACACGTAACTCGAGGCGAGAGGCCTTCGACGTGGCAGCACCGCAGAACTACCTCGCAGTCATCAAGGTCGTCGGCATCGGCGGCGGTGGCGTGAATGCCATCAACCGGATGATCGAGGTCGGGCTCAAGGGCGTCGAGTTCATCGCGATCAATACCGATGCGCAGGCCCTGCTGATGAGTGACGCGGACGTCAAACTCGACGTCGGCCGTGAGCTCACCCGCGGCCTCGGCGCCGGCGCCAATCCCGACGTCGGCCGGAAGGCCGCCGAGGACCACCGCGAGGAGATCGAGGAGGTCCTCAAGGGGGCCGACATGGTCTTCGTCACCGCGGGCGAGGGCGGCGGCACCGGCACCGGCGGCGCGCCCGTCGTCGCCAACATCGCCCGCTCGCTGGGCGCGCTGACGATCGGCGTGGTCACCCGTCCGTTCACCTTCGAGGGCCGCCGCCGCGCCAATCAGGCCGAGGACGGCATCGCGGGGCTGCGCGACGAGGTCGACACCCTCATCGTGATTCCGAACGACCGGCTGCTGTCCATTTCGGACCGTCAGGTGAGCGTGCTCGACGCGTTCAAGTCCGCGGACCAGGTGCTGCTGTCGGGCGTCCAGGGCATCACCGACCTGATCACCACCCCGGGCCTGATCAACCTCGACTTCGCGGACGTCAAGTCCGTGATGTCCGAGGCGGGCTCGGCGCTCATGGGCATCGGCTCGGCCCGCGGCGACGACCGCGCGGTGGCCGCCGCCGAGATGGCGATCTCCTCGCCGCTGCTTGAGGCCTCCATCGACGGTGCGCGCGGTGTGCTGCTCTCCATCTCCGGCGGCTCCGACCTCGGCCTGTTCGAGATCAACGAGGCCGCCCAGCTGGTGAGCGAGGCCGCGCACCCCGAGGCCAACATCATCTTCGGCGCGGTGATCGACGACGCGCTCGGCGACGAGGTCCGGGTCACCGTGATCGCGGCCGGCTTCGACGGCGGTCAGCCGCCGGCCAAGAACCGCGACAAGGTGCTCGGCTCCTACGGCGGCGGCAGCCGCGACGAGGGCCTTGGCCCGGTCGGCGCCGGCGCCGGCCGGTCGTCCTCCGACACCGGCAGCCGGCCGTCGTTCGGCGGGCTCGGCAGCGTCACCCCGCGCGAGGAGGAGTCCAGGCCCGAGCCGGCTCCCGTCGCCGAGGTCCCGCCGCCCGCCCCGATCCCCGCCCCCCAGGTCCCGCCGGCCCGTCCGTACCAGGACAGCCAGGCCGAGGAGCTGGACGTGCCGGACTTCCTCAAGTGAGCCGTGCCGACATGGCTCCACGGCGATCCTGAAGCGATCCAGAAGTGATAGCGCAACAGCACGACGCGAGCGGCGCGCACTTCGCCTTCACCGACCGGTGGGGCGGAGTGAGCGCCGCTCCGTATGACGAGCTCAACCTCGGCGGCGCGGTCGGCGACGACTCCGCGGCCGTACGGACCAACCGCGAACTGGCGGCCAAGGCGCTGGGCCTGGACCCGGCCGAGGTCGTCTGGATGAACCAGGTGCACGGCCGGGACGTGGCCGTGGTCGACGGACCGTGGGGAGACCGCGAGGTCCCGGCGGTCGACGCGGTGGTGACGGCCCGTCGCGGGCTCGCCCTCGCCGTCCTGACCGCCGACTGCACCCCGGTGCTGCTGGCCGATCCGGTGGCCGGGGTCGCCGGGGCCGCGCACGCCGGGCGGCCGGGCCTGGTCGCCGGGGTCGTGCCCGCGGTGGTGCGGGCGATGACCGAACTGGGCGCGGACCCCGCCCGGATCCTCGCCCGTACGGGCCCCTCGGTCTGCGGTCGCTGCTACGAGGTCCCCGAGGAGATGCGCGCCGAGGTCGCGAAGACCGTGCCCGCGGCGTGGGCCGAGACCAGTTGGGGCACCGCGGCGGTGGATGTGACCGCCGGCGTGCGTTCCCAGCTCGCCCACGCGGGCGTGAAGATGGAAGAGCACTCCCACATCTGCACGCTGGAATCAACGGACCACTTCTCGTACCGGCGCGAGCGCACCACGGGGCGGCTCGCGAGCTATGTCTGGTTGGGCGGCTGAGCTGTGACGGATCGCAGAACGGAACTGGCCGAAAATCTTGCGCGCGTGGAGGAACGTATCTCCGCGGCTTGTGCGGCTGCCGACCGCAAACGTGAAGAAGTCACGTTGATTGTGGTGACCAAGACCTACCCGGCGAGCGATGTCCGGCTCCTGGCGGAACTCGGCGTTCATCACGTGGCGGAGAACCGCGATCAGGACGCCGCGCCCAAAGCCGCCGAATGTGCCGATCTTCCGTTGATTTGGCACTTCGTTGGGCAATTGCAGACCAATAAGGTGCGATCGGTGGCTAGTTACGCCGATATGGTGCAATCCGTCGATCGCAAGCGGCTGGTTGACGCGCTGTCGCGTGCGGCGGTGGGGGCCGGTCGTGAACTGGGCTGTCTGATTCAGGTGGCGCTCGACGCGGAGTCGGGTCAACAGGGAGAACGGGGAGGTGTCGCGCCGGACGGGGTGGAGGCTCTTGGCGACGCGGTGGTGGAGGCTCAAGGGCTGCGGCTGGACGGTCTGATGACGGTCGCTCCGCTGGCCGGACCATATGCGGGGCGGCCGCGGGCCGCCTTCGATCGGCTGATGGAAATCTCATCCAGCCTGCGCGCGGCCCATCCTGCTGCGAACATGGTCTCGGCGGGGATGAGCTCGGATCTCGAGGACGCGGTGGCCGCCGGGGCGACACATGTGCGCGTCGGCACGGCGGTGCTCGGAGTCCGACCCAGGCTCCGGTAACGTCGCGAAGAAGTCGGACCACAGCACAAAATATGGTCATTACCGCCAAAAGGCGGGCAGGCCGCGTGGATCCAAGGCATCCGGTGGCGGAGCCGATCCACCACAGAGCGGAGGACGCAGAGAATGGCCGGCGCTATGCGCAAGATGGCGGTCTACCTCGGCCTCGTGGAGGACGATGGGTACGACGGCCGGGGATTCGACCCCGACGACGAGTTCGAGCCCGAGCCGGAGCCCGAGCGGGATCGTCGCAGGCATCAGGTGACGGAAACCGAGCCGCGGTCGGAGAGGGGCGAATCTGTACGAGTCGTCCATCCCCCGGCGCAGCGTGAACCCGCCCCGCTCGTACCGGAAACCGGGCGACCCGCGCGAATCGCCCCCGTGGCATCCATCACACCTGAACGTCAGAACTTGGAGAAGAACGCGCCGGTGATCATGCCCAAGGTCGTGTCCGAGCGAGAGCCGTACCGCATCACGACGCTGCACCCCAGGACCTACAACGAGGCCCGTACTATCGGGGAACACTTCCGTGAGGGCACCCCGGTGATCATGAACCTCACGGAGATGGACGACACGGATGCAAAGCGACTTGTCGACTTTGCGGCCGGACTCGTGTTCGGCCTCCATGGGAGCATTGAGCGGGTGACTCAGAAGGTGTTTCTGTTGTCTCCTGCTAACGTCGATGTCACGGCGGAGGACAAGGCCCGTATCGCAGAGGGCGGGTTCTTCAACCAAAGCTGAGACGCAACACGGCAACACCGAGTCATCAACAGGCCGTACGGCCGAGCACGCAAGGGGAGAGGGACACAGCGGGATGGGCATCGCACTGCAGGTGATCTACATCGCGCTGTATTGCTTCCTGATCGTGCTGATCTTCCGGCTGGTGATGGACTACGTCTTCCAGTTCGCCCGCTCGTGGCAACCCGGCAAGGCGATGGTGGTCATCCTGGAGGCCGCCTACACTGTCACCGATCCGCCGCTGAAGCTCTTGCGGCGGTTCATCCCGCCGTTGCGTCTCGGGGGTGTGGCGCTCGACCTGTCCTTCTTCGTTCTGATGATCATCGTCTGGATCTTGATCACCGTCGTCCGCAATTTTGCGAGCAGCGTGTGAACGATACGGTCTTGCCGATTGCCGACGACTACGTTGAGGTGAGTTAGAGATGCCGTTGACCCCCGAGGACGTGCGGAACAAGCAGTTCACGACCGTCCGCCTCCGAGAAGGCTATGACGAGGACGAGGTCGATGCCTTCCTCGATGAGGTCGAAGCCGAACTGACCCGGCTGCTGCGGGAGAACGAGGATCTGCGCGCCAAGCTGGCCGCCGCGACCCGTGCCGCCGCGCAGAGTCAGCAGCAGAACATGCGTAAACCGCCGGAACAGCAGGAGCGACCCGGCGCCCCTGTGCCCGCCGCCATATCCGGACCGCAGCCCGTGCCGCCCGGCCAGCAGCAGATGGGTGGCCCGCCCCAACTTCCGGGCGGTGCCCCGCAGCTGCCGGCAGGCCCGATGGGCCAGGGCGGACCGGGTCCGATGCAGGGCGGTCCCATGGGTCAGGGTGGCCCGATGGGTCAGGGCGGTCCCATGGGCCAGGGCGGACCGGGTCCGATGCAGGGCGGTCCCATGGGTCAGGGTGGCCCGATGGGTCAGGGTGGCCCCATGGGCGGTCCGATGGGCGGCCCCGGCGGCCCGCAGCTGCCGCAGCCGGGCCAGGGCCCGGGCGGCGACAGCGCCGCGCGCGTGCTCTCGCTCGCGCAGCAGACCGCCGACCAGGCGATCGCCGAGGCCCGTTCCGAGGCCAACAAGATCGTCGGTGAGGCCCGCAGCCGCGCCGAGGGCCTGGAGCGGGACGCCCGCGCCAAGGCCGACGCGCTGGAGCGGGACGCGCAGGAGAAGCACCGCGTCGCGATGGGCTCGCTGGAGTCGGCCCGCGCCACGCTGGAGCGCAAGGTCGAGGACCTGCGCGGCTTCGAGCGCGAGTACCGCACGCGGCTGAAGTCGTACCTGGAGAGCCAGCTGCGCCAGCTGGAGAACCAGGCCGACGACTCCCTGGCCCCGCCGCGCACCCCGGCGACCGCCTCGCTGCCGCCGTCCCCGTCCATGACCGGCTCCATGGCCTCGGCCGGAGCGGGCGCGATGGGCGGCCACACCATGGGCGGCAACCAGCCCATGGGCGGCCACACCCAGGGTGGCGGCGCGCCGTCCTACGGTGGCCAGCAGCAGATGTCCCCCGCGATGACCCAGCCGATGGCTCCGGTGCGCCCGCAGGCCCCGCAGCCGATGCAGCAGGCGCCGAGCCCCATGCGCGGCTTCCTCATCGACGAGGACGACAACTGACGCGGCCGCGCGCGACTTAGCGCGCAGCGCGTAGCGTCGGCAGTCAAACGGGCTGGGCCGGGAGCGATGCTCCCGGCCCAGCCCGTTTTCACGCAGCTCCGCCGCATGGTGGGGGCCGAAGTCCCGGCCCCCACCACGATGTCCGCGCTGAAGACGCAACCATCAATTGCGCAACCCATACGGCGAGCAACCAGGTCCGCGAGAGCGGCGCCGGTTTAGGCGCAAAAAGGTGCCTTGCGGAGGCGGAAGGTGAGGCCCAGGGCCTCGTCGGAGAACTGCTCGCCGTAGCCGGAGTCACCGTCGCCGGAGGCGAAGTCCGTCGCCAGGACCTCGTCCGCGATCAGCGTCGCGTGGTCGGTCAGCGCCGTACGGACCTCCTCGTCCGCCGCGCCCCAGCGCAGCGCGATCCGGTCGGCCACGTCCAAGCCGCTGTTCTTACGGGCCTCCTGGATCAGCCGGATCGCGTCGCGGGCGAGCCCCGCGCGCCGCAGCTCCGGGGTGATCTCCAGGTCGAGGGCCACTGTCGCGCCCGCGTCGGAGGCGACCGACCAACCCTCGCGCGGGGTCTCGGTGATGATCACCTCGTCCGCGGAGAGCGCGACCGTCTCGCCGTCCACCACCACCGACGCCGTCCCCTCGCGCAGCGCCAGCGACAGCGCGGCCGCGTCCGCCTCGGCGACGGCCTTGGCGACCGGCTGGGTGCCCTTGCCGAAACGCTTGCCCAGCGCGCGGAAGTTGGCCTTGGCCGTGGTGTCGACGAGCGAGCCGCCGACCTCGCTGAGCGAGGCGAGGGACGAGACGTTCAGCTCCTCCTCGATCTGCGTGCGCAGCTCCGCGGACAGCGACTCGAAACCGGACGCCGCGACCAGCGCGCGCGACAGCGGCTGACGGGTCTTGACGCCCGACTCGGCGCGGGTCGCGCGGCCCAGCTCCACCAGGCGGCGCACCAGCGTCATCTGGGTCGACAGGGCCGGGTCGATCAGCTCCTGGTCGGCCTCGGGCCAGCCGGCCAGGTGCACCGACTCCGGGGCGTCCGGGGTGACCGGGACGACCAGGTCCTGCCAGACCCGCTCGGTGATGAACGGGACGAGCGGGGCCATCAGCCGGGTGACCGTTTCGATCACCTCGTGCAGCGTGCGCAGCGCGGCCGCGTCGCCCTGCCAGAAGCGGCGGCGGGAGCGGCGGACGTACCAGTTGGACAGGTCGTCGACGAAGCCCGACAGCAGCTTGCCGGCGCGCTGGGTGTCGTACGCCTCCAGGGCCTGCGTCACCTGCTCGGTCAGCGTGCCCAGCTCGCCCAGCAGCCAGCGGTCGAGCAGCGGCCGGCCGGCCGGGGCCGGGTCGGCCTCGCTCGGCGCCCAGCCCGAGGTGCGGGCGTACAGGGCCTGGAAGGCGACCGTGTTCCAGTAGGTGAGCAGCGTCTTGCGGACGACCTCCTGGATGGTGCCGTGGCCCACCCGGCGCGCGGCCCACGGCGAGCCGCCGGCGGCCATGAACCAGCGGACGGCGTCCGCGCCGTGCTGGTCCATGAGCGGGATCGGCTCCAGGGTGTTGCCCAGGTGCTTGGACATCTTCCGGCCGTCCTCGGCCAGGATGTGTCCGAGGCAGACCACGTTCTCATAGCTCGACTTGTCGAAGACGAGCGTGCCGACCGCCATCAGGGTGTAGAACCAGCCGCGGGTCTGGTCGATGGCCTCGGAGATGAACTGCGCCGGGTAGCGCTTCTCGAAGATCTCCTTGTTGCGGTACGGGTAGCCCCACTGGGCGAAGGGCATCGAGCCCGAGTCGTACCAGGCGTCGATGACCTCGGGGACCCGTTCGGCCTCCAGCTCACAGCCCTCGGCGGTGCAGGTGAAGGTCACCTCGTCGATGAACGGCCGGTGCGGGTCCAGGCCCGTCTGGTCGGTGCCGGTGAGCTCGGAGAGCTCGGCGAGGGAGCCGACGCAGGTGAGGTGGGACTCGGCGCAGCGCCAGATGGGCAGCGGGGTGCCCCAGTAGCGGTTGCGGGACAGGGCCCAGTCGATGTTGTTGTTCAGCCAGTCGCCGTAGCGGCCGTGCTTGACCGACTCGGGGAACCAGTTCGTCCGCTCGTTCTCGCGGAGCAGCGCGTCCTTGACCGCGGTGGTGCGGATGTACCAGGACGGCTGCGCGTAGTAGAGCAGCGCGGTGTGGCAGCGCCAGCAGTGCGGGTAGCTGTGCTCGTAGGGCACATGCCGGAACAGCAGGCCGCGGGCGTCCAGATCGGCCGTCAGCGGTTCGTCGGCCTTCTTGAAGAACTGGCCGCCGACCAGCTCCACGCCCTCCTCGAAGGTGCCGTCCGTGCGGATCGGGTTGAGGTACGGCAGACCGTACGCCTTGCAGGTGCGCAGGTCGTCCTCGCCGAACGCGGGGGCCTGGTGGACCAGGCCGGTGCCGTCCTCGGTGGTCACATAGTCGGCGTTGACCACGAAGTGCGCATCGCCGTCGACAGCCACCAGGGAGAACGGGCGCTGGTAGGTCCAGCGCTCCATCTCGGCCCCGGTGAAGGACTGCCCGGTCGCGGTCCAGCCCTCGCCGAGGGCCTTCTCCAGCAGCGGCTCGGCGACGACCAGCTTCTCCTGGCCGTCGGTGGCGACCACATAGCGCACATCGGGGTGCGCGGCGACGGCCATGTTGGACACCAGGGTCCACGGCGTGGTCGTCCACACCAGCAGCGCCGCCTCGCCCGCCAGCGGGCCGGAGGTCAGCGGGAAGCGGACGAAGACCGACGGGTCGACGACCGTCTCGTAGCCCTGCGCCAGCTCGTGGTCGGACAGGCCGGTGCCGCAGCGCGGACACCAGGGGGCGACCCGGTGGTCCTGGACCAGCAGCCCCTTGTTGAAGATCTCCTTGAGCGACCACCACACCGATTCGACGTACTCGGGGTTCATGGTCCAGTACGCGCCGTCGAGGTCGGTCCAGTACCCCATGCGCGTGGTGAGGTCGGCGAAGGCGTCGATGTGCCGGCTGACCGACTCGCGGCACTTCTCGTTGAACTCGGCGATGCCGTACGCCTCGATGTCCTGCTTGCCGCTGAAGCCGAGCTCCTTCTCGACGGCCAGCTCGACCGGCAGGCCGTGGCAGTCCCAGCCCGCCTTGCGCTCGACGTGGTAGCCGCGCATGGTGCGGAAGCGCGGGAAGACGTCCTTGAAGACGCGGGCCTCGATGTGGTGGGCGCCCGGCATGCCGTTGGCGGTCGGCGGGCCCTCGTAGAAGACCCACTCGGGCCGCCCCGCGGACTGCTCGAGGCTCCGGGCGAAGATCTTGTTCTCCCGCCAGAAGTCGAGTACGGCGTGCTCGAGGGCTGGCAGGTCGACCTGGGCGGGCACCTGGCGGTACTGCGTCATCGGATCTTTCCTCCGGCGGACACGTGCGGGGCTTGCGTTCCGTCGGAGGGACGAGAGCTCGCGCTCCCGCGGTACCACCCTCCTTGGCCGGGAGCGCTGGGCTGGCTCCTGGCCCCCTCATTGGGGTCGCGACACCGGTTCTACTGGCCCTGGGCGGGGGTTCTTCCGGCGGCTCCGGGGTGATCCTTCACATCGCGCTCGCCCCCGGGCTCGCACCGTCCCCGGGTCGCTCATGGCTGCGTACGACGCTACTCGTCCCCTTCCACGCCTTTCGCTTCGCCCAGTGTACGGGTCCGGGCACCACCGGGCCGACCGGATTACGGGCTGCGCCGGGTGCGGTACGGGGAGCCGGGCGGTGACCCGAATGGCCATACGCAGGGTGCCGGACTCCGCGCGGCCGGGGCGTCACCGCCCGGTACTGATTCATGGCCGGATTACCTGGCGGGCGGTGGGGCACAACCGATTGAGACCGGGTTGTCCCACGGGCAAGCCGGGCGAATCGGGCGGCGTGCCCCGTTGCCGCGTGCCGGAAGTCGATTTATCGTTCCGGAACGATTCGCGTGCAAGATCACAATATGTGAAGGGGCGCGACCATGGTGGCGAGGAAGACCGCCGTGAAGAAGAGCACGGCGAAGGCGACGAAGGCCACGACCGCCGAGAAGAGCGCTTCCGGGAAGAAGGCGGCAGCGCCCGCCACGGCGGCCAAGAAGGCCACGAAGAACGCGGTGGAGAAGAAGGGCGCGGTGGAGGAGAAGGGCGCGGCCGACAAGACCACGACCAAGAAGGCCGAGGTCGCGAAGGCCGCGGCCAAAAAGGCCGCCAAGAAGGCCGCACCGGCCGAGCAGGCGGTGCCCCCGAAGAAGACGGGAGCCAGGAAAGTGGTTGCGAAGAAGACTCCGAGCGGGGCGCCGACCGCGAAGCAGGCCCCCGAGGCGCCCGGCGCGGTCCCCAAGGCCCGCGTGGGCGTCGGCGGCCCCGTGGACCCCGGTGACCTGGCCGTACGCCCGGGTGAGGAGCCCTGGTCGGCGCAGGAGGTGGCCGAGGCGCGCACCGAGCTGCTGGCCGAGGCCGGCCGGCTGCGCACCGAGATCCTCGCGTCCGAGCAGGCGATCACCGGGCTGATGCGGGACTCCGGGGACGGCGCGGGCGACGACCAGGCCGACACCGGCACCAAGAACATCACGCGCGAGCACGAGCTGGCCCTGGCCGGCAACGCCCGCGAGATGCTGCTGCAGACCGAGCGCGCCCTGGATCGGCTGGACGCCGGGACGTACGGGCTGTGCGAGAACTGCGGCAACCCCATCGGCAAGGCCCGGATGCAGGCGTTCCCCCGGGCCACTCTGTGCGTGGAGTGCAAACAGCGGCAGGAGCGGCGCTGACCGTCCGTCGGGAGTGCCGTACTCTCGTCCTCAGCCAGGGGGAGACTGGCCCGGACGATGTTTGAGGGACTTACGTGACAGAGGCGGAGCAGGCCATCGGTACGCCAGAAGCGGGGAAGGCCGAGGAAGGCGCCGTCGCGGGTGCCGACGGGGGACAGGCGGGGCGCGGGCGGCGGCGCATCGCGGTGCTGCTCGCGGTCGCCGCGGTCGCCTACCTGCTCGACCTGGGCAGCAAGCTGGTCGTGGTGGCGAAGCTGGAGCACCATGACGCGATCGAGGTGATCGGCACCTGGCTCCAGTTCGAGGTGATCCGCAACCGGGGCGCCGCCTTCGGCTTCGGCGAGGCCATGACCATCGTGTTCACGGTGATAGCGGCCGGTGTCATCGTGGTGATCGCCCGGCTCGCCCGCAAGCTCTACAGCCTGCCCTGGGCCATCGCGCTCGGGCTGCTGCTGGGCGGCGCCTTCGGTAACCTCACCGACCGCGTCTTCCGCGCGCCGGGCGGGCTGCAGGGTGCGGTGGTCGACTTCATCGCGCCCGCCCACTTCGCGGTCTTCAACCTCGCCGACTCGGCGATCGTCTGTGGTGGCTTCCTGATCGTCATCCTCTCCTTCCGCGGTCTGGACCCGGACGGCACGGTCCACAAGGACTGAACCGTCCGCGAGGGCCGAGTCGGGGCCGGGGGCCCGAGGGCTGGCGTACGAACCGGGCTGTGCGGTCCGGCATACTCGACGGGTGAGTACGATTCCCGAGATCCGAACGCTGCCCGTACCCGACGGCCTCGAAGGCGAGCGTGTCGACGCCGCGATCGCACGCATGTTCGGATTTTCTCGGACCAAGGCGGCAGAGCTCGCCGCCGCGGGCAAGGTGCAGGTCGACGGCAGCGTCGCGGGCAAGTCCGACCGGGTCTCCGGCGGCGCCTGGCTCGAGGTGGAGATGCCGCAGGCCGCGCCGCCCGTACGGATCGTCGCCGAGCCCGTCGAGGGCATGGAGATCGTGCACGACGACGAGCACGTCGTGGTGGTCGACAAGCCGGTCGGGGTCGCCGCCCACCCCAGCCCCGGCTGGACCGGGCCCACCGTCATCGGCGGCCTGGCCGCCGCGGGCTTCCGCGTCTCGACCTCCGGGGCCGCCGAGCGCCAGGGGATCGTCCACCGGCTGGACGTCGGCACCTCCGGCCTGATGGTCGTCGCCAAGTCCGAGCTCGCGTACACCCTGCTCAAGCAGCAGTTCCGCGAGCGTACGGTCGACAAGCGCTACCAGGCCCTCGTCCAGGGCCACCCCGACCCGCTCAGCGGCACCATCGACGCGCCGATCGGCCGCCATCCGCAGCACGACTACAAATGGGCCGTGACCGCCGAGGGCAAGCCCAGCGTCACCCACTACGACCTCATCGAGGCGTTCCGCGCCGCCAGCCTCCTCGACATCAAGCTGGAGACGGGCCGCACCCACCAGATCCGCGTCCACATGGCGGCCCACCGCCACCCCTGCGTCGGTGACCTGACGTACGGCGCCGACCCGACGCTCGCCAAGCGGCTGCGGCTGACCCGGCAGTGGCTGCACGCCGTGCGGCTGGGCTTCGAGCACCCGGGGGGCGGCGGCTGGGTGGAGTTCGAGAGCCGCTACCCGGACGATCTCCAGCGGGCGCTGGACACCGTGCGGGCGGACAGCGCGTGACGTACCGGATCGAGGTCGTGGGCGCCGACTCCCTCGAGGTCTGCCGCGGGGTGCGCCGCGAGGTCTTCGTCGTCGAGCAGCGGATTCCCGAGTCGGAGGAGATGGACGAGTACGACGCGCACGCCGTCCACCTCCTCGCCGCCGGCCCCCAGGGCCCGACGGGCACCGTCCGCTTCCTGCACGGCGCGGCAGCGGACAAGAAGTACGGCCACGCCGGCGTGGACGGCGCCACCACCGCCGTCCTCGGCCGCCTCGCGGTCCTCCCGGCCGCCCGCGGCACCGGCCTCGGCGCGGACCTCGTCCGCGCGGTCGAGGCGGAGGCGCTGCGGCGCGGGCTCGCCGAGGTCTACCTGGAGGCCCAGACCCACGCCCTCGGCTTCTACGAGCGGCTCGGCTACGCGGCGTACGGCCCCGAATTCGACGAGGGCAGCGGAATCCCCCATCGCGCCATGCGCCGGGCGCTCTGACCCTCGGAGCTAGTTTCGGCGCGGGTGTGTGCCGTCCTTGTGGAGATCGCCGCTGAAGCGGGTGAGGCGGTCCTCGGAGTCGGCCGCGGGCCGGGGCGGCTGGATGGTCGCGGTGGTGATGCGCGGCAGCGCGTACGGATGGTGCTCCCGCAGCCACGTGATCATCTGCTCCCGCACCTCACAGCGCACCGTCCACGCGTCGTCCGCGTCCCGCGCCGTCACCAGCGCCCGCACCACCATCGTGGACGGCGTGGTGTCCGTGACCGCGAGGGTCCAGTCCCGGCCGTCCCACGCCGGGGACTTGCGCACGATCTCGCCCAGCCGCACCCGCATCTCCGCGACCGGCGCCGAGTGGTCGAGGTGGAAGACGACCGCGCCGGTCTTCTGCGTGCCGCCGCGCGACCAGTTCTCGAACGGCTTGCTCGTGAAGTACGACACCGGCATGGTGATCCGGCGCTCGTCCCAGGTCCGCACGGACAGAAAGGTCAGCGTGATCTCCTCGACCGTGCCCCACTCGCCGTCCACGACCACCGTGTCGCCGATCCGCACCATGTCGCCGAAGGCGATCTGCAGCCCGGCGAAGAGGTTGCCCAGCGTCGACTGCGCGGCGACGCCGGCGACGATGCCCAGGATCCCGGCGGAGGCCAGCATGGACGTGCCCACCGTACGCATCGCCGGGAAGGTCAGCAGCATCGCCGACGCCGCGACCACCCCGACGATCGCGGTCACCACCCGCTGGATGAGCGTCACCTGGGTGCGCACCCGGCGCACCCGCGCCGGATCGTGCGCGCTGGCGGCATAGCGGCGGTACGAGGACTCCACCACCGCCGCCGAGACCCGCACCGCGAGCCACGCCGTGGCCGCGATCAGCACCAGCGCGAGCAGCTGCGCGATGGCCGACCCGTGTTCCCGGACCACCCGGGCGTGCGTCTTGTCGTACGAGCCCCGCAGCAGCGCCGAGCAGACCGTCACCTGGAGCGGCAGCCGGCAGCGGCGCAGCAAGCCCCACAGCGGCGTCTCCGCGTGGCGGGCGTCGGTGCGTTGCAGCAGCCGGTCGACCGCCCAGCCGGTCAGCAGGGTGATGGCGAGCGAGCCGCCGATGACGACGAGCGGACGCAGTACGTCCTCCATGGACACCTATCCTGATCCTTCCCACGCGACAAGGAAGTGACGAAGTGACCCGTTCCCCGATCCTGCTTCTCCATTCGATGTACGGGCTGCGGCCTGCCGTGCACACCGCCGCGGACCGGCTGCGCGCAGCCGGGCACGAGGTGCACGTACCGGATCTGTTCGAGGGGCGGACGGCCGACAGCGCCGAGGACGGCATGGCCCTCAAGGAGGAGATCGGCAAGGACGAGCTGCTGCGCCGGGCCGTGGTGGCCGCCGCGCCGCTGTCGGACCGCGGCTTGGTGTACGCGGGGTTCTCGCTCGGCGGGTCGATCGCCCAGAATCTCGCGCTGGGCGACGAGAAGGCGCGCGGGCTGCTGCTTCTGCACGGCACCTCGGACATCGCCGACGACGTGACGGCGGACGGCCTGCCGGTGCAGCTGCATGTCGCGGACCCGGACCCCTTCGAGCCGCACGACTGGCTGAACGCGTGGTACCTGCGGATGGGGCGGGCCGGGGCGGACGTGGAGATCTACCGCTACCCGGGGGCCGGGCACCTGTTCACCGACCCGGAGCTGCCGGACTACGACGAGGAGGCGGCCGAGGCCACCTGGAAGGTGGCGCTCGGCTTCCTCGCGGAGGTCACGGAGGGGTGACCCTCGGGGTTACTTCTTGAGGTTCTGCTGGACCAGCGGGGTGAACTGGTCCGGGGTGAGCGGGACGCCCTCCTGATCCGTCTTGAGGATCTTGCCGTTCAGCTTGAGGGTCGGGGTGCTGGACACGTCCTTGGTGTCGTTGAACGACTTCGACATCGCCAGCGCCCACCGGTCGTAGGTGCCGTTGGTCACGGCCTTCTCGAAGGTCTTGTTGCCCTTGAGCGCCTTGACCTGCTGGGCGATCTCGATCAGCTTCTGGTCGCCGGCGAAGGCGTCATCGGTCTCCTTGGGGTGGTTCTTGGCCGAGTAGAGCGCCGACTTGTACTCCAGGAAGGCGTCGGGGCTGACATTGAGGGCCGCGCCCAGGGCGCTCAGGGCGTTCTTCGAGCCGGCCCCGGTCTTGGCGTCCAGGAAGGTGCCCATCGTGTACTGCGCCTTGAAGGTGCCGTTCTTGATGTCCTTCGCCACGGTCGTGCCCGTCAGCTGCTCGAACTGCGCGCAGTACGGGCAGCGCATGTCCTCGTAGACATGCAGGGTGTTCTTGGCCTTCTGGTCGCCGATGATCACCGTCGTGCCCTGGGGGCCGGTGGTGTGGGCGGGCTTGACCAGGGCCTTCTTCTCCGCGGCCGCCGTCCACTCCTTGCCGGCGTTCCCGCCGCCGTTCATCTGGGTGACGGCGTAGCCTATGCCGCCCGCTATCGCCAGGATGGCGACGACCGCGCCGCCGACGACCAGCTGGCGGCGCGCCCGGTCCTTCTTGGCCTGGCGCTCGCGCTCGGCGCGCATCCGATCGCGCGCGGCCTGCTTGTTCTGGTGGCTGTTGCGGTTGCTCATGATGGATCGATCTCCGTCGTGTGAAGGTCGTACGGAGTCGCACAAACCTGTGTGAGTCCGTACGAAGTCGTACGAAAGTGGTGGGAAATGCTGTGCTCAGGCGGTGGCTGAGCACGGCGGACCACGCCGTACGACGGAGTGCACGAGGAGGGGGAGCGCCGGGGCCGGACTCGGGGGTCCCATCGGCCGCGAGGAGCGGCGGCGGGGCGCGAAGGCCGCGGTGACCACCGTGACGGCCAGCAGCAGCGGCCGGAAGGCGAAGGCGGCCAGCGAGGTCAGCAGCCGGGCCACGGCGGCCTCGCCGCGCCGCAGCCAGGCCGCGGCGAGCAGCCCGATCGCGATATGGGCGGCGAGCAGCAGCCAGGGGGCGGCGGAGCCCACGACGGCCGTGAGGGCGCCGGTGCCGTCCGGCCCGGCGACCCGGGCCAGCGGGGAGCCGACCCCGCCGCTGCCACACAGGAAGTCCATGCCCATGGCGCGCAGGGAGCCCGCCACGGGGCCGCCGGAGGGCCCGTAACAGGCGCTCTGACCGGTGGTGAACACCGTGTCGGCGGCCAGCTCAAGCGGGACCAGCAGCGCGGCGATGCTCCAGTATCCGCGCTCCCGGCCCGCCAGGGCGTAAGCGATCACAAAGACGACGGCCGACAGCGCCGCCACGGTCGGCAGCGGCAGCGGCGTGCGCGACAGCAGAACGTGGGCGGCGGAGGACAGCGTGACGCACAGCGCTGTGAACAGCGCCGCGCGCAGTGCCCTCAGCAGCGGTCCCGTACCGTCCATAGGGCTCGATTGTCACACGATCGGGTGTAGGGGCGGCGTCAAGACGGTGGGCGGGGATCGCTCCCCGCCCACCCCGCATACCAATTTTGGTATGTGCTTACAGCCCGGGGATGCGCCCGTTCCGGAAGAGGTCCACGAAGATCTGGTGGTCGGCCCGCGCCCGCGCCCCGTAGGAGTGCGCGAAGTCCACCAGCAGCTCCGCGAAGCCGCCCTCGTCCGCCGCGATCACCGCGTCGATCGCCCGCTCGGTGGAGAAGGGCACCAGCGAGTGGCCGCTCTGGTCGTCGGCGGCCGCGTGCATGGTGGCCGTGGCCCGCCCCAGGTCGGCGACGACCGCCGCGATCTCGGTCGGGTCGTCGATATCGGACCAGTCGAGGTCCACCGCGTACGGGGAGATCTCGGCGACCAGCTGCCCCGAGCCGTCCAGCTCGGTCCAGCCGAGCCAGGGGTCGGCGTGCGCCTGGAGGGCGCGCTGCGAGATCACCGTGCGGTGTCCCTCGTGGTGGAAGTAGGAGCGGACCCGCTCGTCCGTGATGTGCCGGGAGACCGCCGGGGTCTGCGCCTGCTTCATGTAGATCACGACATCGTTCTCGAGGGCGTCGCTGTTGCCCTCCAGAAGGATGTTGTACGAGGGCAGCCCGGCGCTGCCGATGCCGATACCGCGGCGGCCGACGACGTCCTTGACGCGGTAGGAGTCCGGCCGGGCGAGGCTGGACTCGGGCAGCGTCTCCAGATAGCCGTCGAAGGCGGCCAGGACCTTGTAGCGGGTGGCCGCGTCCAGCTCGACCGAGCCGCCGCCGGAGGCGAAGCGCCGCTCGAAGTCGCGGATCGTGGTCATCGAGTCGAGCAGCCCGAACCGGGTCAGCGAGCGGGCGTCACGCAGCGCGTCCAGCAGCGGGCCCTCGGCGGTCTCCAGGGTGAAGGGCGGCACCTCGTCGTTCTTGGCGCCGGTGGCCAGGGCGTGGATACGCTCGCGGTAGGCGGCGGCGTAGATCCGCACCAGCTCGCTGATCTTCTCGTCGCTGAGCGCCTTGGTGTAGCCGATCAGCGCGACGGAGGCGGCGAAGCGCTTGAGGTCCCAGGTGAAGGGGCCGACATACGCCTCGTCGAAGTCGTTGACGTTGAAGATCAGGCGGCCGTTGGCGTCCATGTAGGTGCCGAAGTTCTCGGCGTGGAGGTCACCGTGGATCCACACCCGGCCCGTGCGGTCGTCCAGGTAGGGGCCGCCCTCGCGCTCCTGCTCCACATCGGCGTAGAACAGGCCGGCCGTGCCGCGGTAGAAGGCGAAGGCCGAGGCGGCCATCTTGCGGAACTTGACGCGGAAGGCGGCCGGGTCGGCGGCGAGCAGCTCGCCGAAGGCGGTGTCGAAGACGGCGAGGATGTGCTCGCCGCGCTGTTCCGCCTGGGTCTGCTGGGTCGGCATCGCGGGGCGCCTCCTGGTGTCGGGAGAGAGTACGTGAGTACGTGAAGAAAAGAGCATGACAAAGATCGCGAACGGGACGGCTCGTTCCGTCCGTCCCAACGCCTGAGGCTACTCGTGGGTGCCCGTCCGCTGTCAGTCCGGAGGGGTAACCTTCGGAGCTGTTCCGCCCACCCTTCATCGACCGTTCGCCGGAGGTCTGCCACCGTGACCAAGCCGCCCTTCACGCACCTGCATGTCCACACCCAGTACTCGCTGCTGGACGGTGCGGCGCGGCTCAAGGACATGTTCAACGCCTGCCAGGAAATGGGCATGACGCATATCGCCATGACCGACCATGGCAACCTCCACGGGGCGTACGACTTCTACCAGCAGGCGACCGGTGCGGGCATCACGCCGATCATCGGGATCGAGGCGTATGTCGCCCCCGAGTCGCGGCGCTACAAACGACGGGTCCAGTGGGGCCAGCCGCACCAGAAGCGGGACGACGTCTCCGGTTCCGGTGGTTACACCCACAAGACGATCTGGGCCTCCAACAAGGCGGGTCTGCACAACCTCTTCCGGCTCTCCTCGGACGCCTATATGGAGGGCTACTTCGTCAAGTGGCCCCGAATGGACAAGGAGACCATCGCCCAGTGGTCGGAGGGCCTGATCGCCTCCACCGGCTGTCCGTCCGGTGAGCTGCAGACCCGGCTGCGGCTCGGCCAGTTCGACGAGGCCCTGAAGGCCGCCTCCGAGTACCAGGACATCTTCGGCAAGGACCGGTACTTCCTGGAGCTGATGGACCACGGCATCGAGATCGAGCACCGGGTCCGCGACGGCCTGCTGGAGATCGGCAAGAAGCTGGGCATCCCCCCGCTGGTCACCAACGACTCGCACTACACCTACTCCCGCGAGTCCGTGGCCCATGACGCGCTGCTGTGCGTCCAGACCGGCAAGAACCTCTCCGACCCCGACCGCTTCCGCTTCGACGGCACCGGCTACTACCTGAAGTCGACGGACGAGATGTACGCCATCGACTCCTCCGACGCCTGGCAGGAGGGCTGCCGGAACACGCTGCTGGTCGCCGAGCAGATCGACGCCACCGGGTGGTTCGAGAAGCGCGACCTGATGCCGCGCTTCGACGTGCCCGAGGGCTTCACGGAGGTCTCCTGGTTCCAGGAGGAGGTCAAGCGCGGCATGGAGCGCCGGTATCCGGCCGGGGTGCCGGAGGACCGCCAGAAGCAGGCCGAGTACGAGATGGACGTCATCATCCAGATGGGGTTCCCGGGCTACTTCCTCGTGGTCGCCGACTTCATCATGTGGGCGAAGAACAACGGCATCGCGGTCGGCCCCGGCCGTGGCTCCGCGGCCGGTTCGATCGTGGCGTACGCGATGGGCATCACCGACCTCGACCCGATCGACCACGGCCTGATCTTCGAGCGGTTCCTCAACCCCGAGCGCGTCTCCATGCCCGATGTCGACATCGACTTCGACGAGCGCAGGCGCGGTGAGGTGATCCGGTACGTCACCGAGAAATACGGCGCCGACAAGGTCGCCCAGATCGGCACGTACGGCACCATCAAGGCCAAGAACGCGATCAAGGACTCGGCCCGGGTGCTCGGTTACCCGTATGCGATGGGCGACCGGATCACCAAGGCCATGCCCGCCGATGTGCTCGGCAAGGGCATCCCGCTGTCCGGCATCACCGACGACAAGCACCCCCGCTACAGCGAGGCGGCCGAGGTGCGCGGGATGTATGAGAACGAGGCGGATGTGAAGAAGGTCATCGATACCGCCCGCGGTATCGAGGGCCTGGTGCGGCAGATGGGCGTGCACGCCGCGGGCGTGATCATGTCCAGCGAGACCGTGACCGAGCATGTGCCGGTCTTCTCGCCGAAGAACGACGGCCAGGTCGTGACCCAGTGGGACTATCCCACCTGTGAATCGCTCGGCCTGCTGAAGATGGACTTCCTCGGCCTGCGCAACCTGACCATCATGGATGACGCGGTCAAGATGGTGCGCGACAACAAGGGCGTCGACCTCAAGCTGCTCGAGCTGCCGCTGGACGACCCCAAGACCTATGAGCTGCTGTGCCGCGGTGACACGCTCGGCGTCTTCCAGTTCGACGGCGGCCCCATGCGCTCCCTGCTGCGCATGATGAAGCCCGACAACTTCGAGGACATTTCCGCCGTCTCGGCCCTGTACCGGCCGGGCCCGATGGGCATGAACTCGCATATCAACTACGCGCTGCGGAAGAACGGCCAGCAGGAGATCACCCCGATCCACCCGGAGCTGGAGGAGCCGCTCAAGGAGGTCCTCGGCATCACCTATGGCCTGGTCGTCTACCAGGAGCAGGTGCAGAAGGCAGCCCAGGTGCTCGCGGGCTACTCGCTCGGCCAGGCCGACCTGCTGCGGCGTGCGATGGGCAAGAAGAAGAAGGAAGTCCTCGACAAGGAGTTCGTGCCGTTCCAGAAGGGCTGCCGCGACCGCGGCTACTCCGACGCGGCCATCCAGGCGGTGTGGGACGTGCTGGTCCCGTTCGCCGGCTACGCCTTCAACAAGGCCCACTCCTCCGCGTACGGCCTGGTCACCTACTGGACCGCGTATCTGAAGGCCAACTACCCCGCCGAGTACATGGCCGCGCTGCTCACCTCGGTGCGCGACGACAAGGACAAGTCGGCGATTTATCTCAACGAGTGCCGGCGCATGGGCATCAAGGTGCTCACGCCGAACGTCAATGAGTCCGAGGCGAACTTCGCCGCCCAGGGTGACGATGTGATCCTCTTCGGTCTCACCGCGGTCCGAAACGTTGGCGCGAACGTTGTCGAAGCGATCATCCGTGGCCGCAAGTCGAAGGGGAAGTACTCCTCCTTCCCGGACTATCTGGACAAGGTCGAGGCGGTCGTCTGCAACAAGCGCACCACCGAATCGCTGATCAAGGCCGGCGCCTTCGACGAGATGGGCCACACCCGCAAGGGGCTCACGGCGCACTACGAGACCATGATCGACAATGTGGTCGCGGTGAAGCGCAAGGAGGCCGAGGGCCAGTTCGACCTGTTCGGCGGCATGGGCGGCGACGACGGCGGGGACGACGGACCGGGCTTCGGGCTCGACGTCGAGTTCTCCGACGTCGAGTGGGACAAGGCGTATCTGCTCGCCCAGGAGCGCGAAATGCTCGGCCTGTACGTCTCCGACCACCCGCTCTTCGGCATCGAGCACGTCCTCAACGACAAGGCCGACGCCGCCATCGCCCAGCTCACCGGCGGTGAGCACGCCGACGGCGCCATCGTCACCATCGGCGGCATCATCTCCGGCCTGCAGCGCAAGATGACCAAACAGGGCAACGCCTGGGCCATCGCCACCGTCGAGGACCTGGCCGGCTCCATCGACTGCATGTTCTTCCCCGCCACCTACCAGCTGGTCTCCACCCAGCTCGTCGAGGACACCGTCGTGTTCGTCAAGGGGCGGCTCGACAAGCGCGAGGACGTGCCGCGACTGGTCGCCATGGAGCTCATGGTCCCCGACCTGTCCGAGGCCGGGGCCAACGCGCCCGTGACGATCACCATCCCCACGGTGAAGGTCACCCCGCCCCTGGTCGAAAAGCTCGGCGAAGTGCTCACCCACCACCGGGGCTCCACCGAGGTGCGGATCAAGCTCCAGGGGGCGCGTAAGACCACGGTGCTCCGGCTCGACCGGCACCGGGTCACCGCCGACCCCGCGCTGTTCGGCGACCTCAAGGTGCTGCTGGGCCCGGCCTGCCTGGCGGGCTGAACCACCGCCCGTGACGGTGGTGTGACGGACCACCAGTCATGACAGCGGGCTGACGTACCACCGCTCATGAAAGGGGCGCGCCCGCGCGGGCGCGCCCCTCAACCGCCGTACGGCGGCGGTCAATTGTGGCCGAAGCTCTTCTGCCGGTCCTTACGGGCGGTGCTCGAAGGGGCCGTCGCCGGGCCGCCCTCCGACTGCATGGCCTGCGACTGCGCGTCCGTCTGGGAGTTCTGGGCCTGCTCACCCTGACGGTCGGCCATCCCGCGGCCCTGGCGCTGCTGCTGTTGCTGCTGCTTGCGGTCGCGGTTCCGGTTCTTAGCCATGGTGCTGTGCCTCCAGTTGGGATCGCCCCCCAAGGGAAGAGCCCTCCGGGAAGAAACACTGACACGCCCGGGCGCAGGATGCATTTCGGGCAATTACCGTGAGTGAGAAGGAGGGTCTTCGAGGGTAGGCCGTATCCGCCACGCCAGTGATCCAGTTCGGACTGATAACCCCGGTACGGTCGGGCAGACTCCAGTTGAGACCGAAGACAGGAAAACGAGCACGGCTGTGCACGGGGGGCAACCGAGGACTGCTTCAGGAAAGAGGGTGGAACGTGGACCGCTGCGTCGTCCTGGTGGACGCCGGGTATCTGCTGGGCGCCGCCGCGAGCCTGCTCGCCGGGGAGCCGGCCCGGTCCCGCATCTCCGTCGACCACGCGACCCTCATCCAGGGACTGCGTGAACGCGCCGAAGCCGAGACCGAGCGACCGCTGCTGCGCATCTACTGGTTCGACGGAGCCCCCGACCGCGTCCCCCAGCCCGAGCACCGGCGGCTGCGCGTCATGCCCCGGGTCACCGTCCGGCTGGGCGCCCTGACCCGCAGCGACGGCCGCTGGGCGCAGAAGGGCGTGGACGCCGCCATGCACGCCGAGCTCACCGAGCTGGCCCGTAACCGCGCCTGCTCCGACATCGTTCTCGTCACCGGCGACGGCGATCTGCTGCCCGGCCTGATGTCCGCCAAGGAACACGGTGTGGCCGTCCACCTGTGGGCTGTCCAGGCCGCCGACGGCGACTACAACCAGTCGGAGGACCTGGTCGCCGAGGCCGACGAGCGGCGGGTCCTGGACCGCGCCTGGATCACCCGGGCCGTCCGCGCCAAGGACCTCACCGGGGCGTGCGCGCCCGTCTCCGAGCCCCGGCCGGAGATCGCGGCCATCCTGTCCGCCCCGCTGCCCGAGACCGCCGCCGCGGCCGCCGCGGGCGCGGTGAGCGGTGTCTCCGGGGTGCCGGGCGTCCCCGGCGACCTGGCCCCGGGCCGTAACGGCGCCGCGCGGCCGGGCGGCGCGCCCACACGCGCCGCGGGCGCCTCCGGGCGGGCCGCGGCCCCGGCGGGCGCCTCCGGCGCCGTCGCCGGCGGCCCCGGCACCGTCCCCGCGGACGACACGGAAGCGGGCTCCGCCCCCGGCGGCAGAGGTGTGCCCACCCCCAAGGACCTCGCCGACCTCGGCCGCGGCCCCGCAGGCGGCCAGGCGGGCGCCCAGCCGGCCCCCAGCGCCACCCTGCGCTGGTCCTCCGACAAGGGCTGGATCGAGCGCGGCTCCGGCACCGGGCTCGGCGAACCGCCGGAGACCGCCGGGCTGCCCATGCTGGCCCAGCTCACCAGCCCCGAGCAGCGCTGGGCCGACCGCGAGGAGGACATCACCACCGTCAGCGGCGACCCCTTCGAGGTGGGTCAGGTCTTCGCCCGGCGCTGGATCGAGCGGCTCTCCGACCCGGGCCACCTCCAGCAGCTCTCCACCGAATACCCGCGCATCCCGCACCGCATCGACGGGGAACTGCTGCGCTACGCGGCCCGCTTCGGGCTGCTCGCCCACAAGGACGACCAGATCGACGAGCACGACCGCTATGCGATCCGGGCCGGCTTCTGGCGCGAGATCGACACCCGTACGGCCGCCGACCACGCCCCGGCCGCGGATTGACCGCGCCCGGCGAGTGAGCCGAAGGGGCGCGGTCGCTGTCGAAAGGGAGAGCGCGCGGAGGCCCTGAGGAACGAAGGGCCGAGCACGGTCGACCGTCGACAGGGGCTGTAGCGCCCCGGAGGCGAACCGAG
>NZ_NCSM01000008.1:62824-160474 GCF_002224125.1 Streptomyces sp. NBS 14/10 | reverse complement strand
AGTGGCCTTTGCCTTTCGGCTGTTTCGACTTTAGCAGACCCGCATCGGCCGACCTAATCGGCTTCGCGATTCCCTACAGGATCGAAGTGCCTCGCTCGAATCGGAATTCAGAGCCGAGGCGATCTTGGTGCTAACGGTTGCCCACGAGCAAACCCTGCTCGCCGCAACCGTTAAAACCTACCTCCCCCGACAGCCCCCGTCAAGGGGTTTGGGTGAGATGAGCACAGTAGCAGGTCAGAGAGGGGCGATGCACAGTGCGCCACGCGTGGTGGGCGGTGCGTCGACCCGGTGGCTCGACGTCCGAACGACGTCTCGACCGTCCATGTGAAGCAACCAACGACTGCCTTTGTAACTCCGCAGGAGGCGGCGGTCAAGCATCCGGATCAGGGAGGGGTGCGGAGAAGGACGACGGTGGGCTCTCAAGCTCCTCGAGCTCGATACCAGGCGCCGCCAGCACCACGTCACCCGCGATATGGACCGAGTGTTGCTCCCCCGTGTCGAGAGTGGTGACCCGGTATTCGTCCACGGTCAGCGGGCCGGTGTCGGTCGGGTGTGCCGACCTGCCCAGCAGGGCCCAGGACTGGTCGAGGGTGCGCGGCGCGAGGACGGGGGCGGTGAGGGCGACGAGGCGGACACGGGTCGCGGGGGCGCCCGGGGTGAGGCGTAGCAGGCGGGCCGTGGCGATCAGGAAGGCCGGCGAGGAGCCGGTGAAGGCGTGGGCGGCGACGTTGCCCTCGGTCGCGTGTTCTCCGGACGGGTCGGTACGCACCCAGGTGACGCCGTCCAGCGCCGCGCCGCGGACGCGCCAGCTCGCGGCGTTCAGTTCCAGGCGGAGGGGGCGGCCTAGTTCGTCGAGGGTGAGGTCCACGGAGCCGCTGTGATCGCCGGAGGGGGAGGTGAGCTGGGCGACATAGCGCCAGCCGCTGGGGCCGGGCGCGCAGTGGAAGTGTTCCTCGCCGAGCGGGGTGTGATCGTGCGGGTCGTGGAGGGAGTATCGGCCGCGGGGCATGGGCTTGGTCCTTGACGTGCGAAGGCCCGCCCGGCCTGACCGGCCTGGGCGGGCCCTGGGCCCCCGCCGAGGCGGGGGCCGGCTACCGGCTGCTGGTGGTGCGATCAGTGGCTGATCGGCAGGCGATCAGCGGTGATCAGTGCGGGTGGATCAGTAGCGGTAGTGGTCGGGCTTGTACGGGCCCTCAACCGGGACGCCGATGTAGGCGGCCTGCTCCGGGCGGAGCGTGGTCAGCTTGACGCCGAGGGCGTCGAGGTGGAGCCGGGCGACCTTCTCGTCCAGGTGCTTGGGCAGCACATAGACGTCGGTCGGGTAGGACTCCGGCTTGGTGAAGAGCTCGATCTGGGCGATGGTCTGGTTCGCGAAGGAGTTGGACATCACGAACGACGGGTGACCGGTCGCGTTGCCCAGGTTCAGCAGGCGGCCCTCGGACAGCACGATGATCGTCTTGCCGTCGGCGAACGTCCAGGTGTGGACCTGCGGCTTGACCTCGTCCTTGACGATGCCGGGGAGTTCGGCGAGACCGGCCATGTCGATCTCGTTGTCGAAGTGGCCGATGTTCCCGACGATCGCCTGGTGCTTCATCTTGGCCATGTCGGAGGCCATGATGATGTCCTTGTTGCCGGTCGTGGTGATGAAGATGTCCGCGGTCTCGACCACGTCGTCCAGGGTGGCGACCTGGTAGCCGTCCATCGCCGCCTGAAGCGCGCAGATGGGGTCGATCTCAGTGATGATGACCCGGGCGCCCTGGCCGCGCAGCGACTCGGCGCAGCCCTTGCCCACGTCACCGTAGCCGCAGACGACCGCGACCTTGCCGCCGATCAGCACGTCGGTGGCGCGGTTGATGCCGTCGACCAGGGAGTGGCGGCAGCCGTACTTGTTGTCGAACTTCGACTTGGTGACGGCGTCGTTCACGTTGATCGCCGGGAAGAGCAGCGTTCCGTCCCGGTGCATCTCGTACAGCCGGTGTACGCCGGTGGTGGTCTCCTCGGTCACGCCGCGGATCTCGGAGGCGAGCTGCGTCCACTTCTGCGGGCTCTCCGCGAGGGTGCGGTTCAGCAGCTCCAGGATGACGCGGTGCTCCTCGTTCTCCGCGGTGGAGACGTCCGGGGCGGCGCCGGCCTTCTCGTACTCGACGCCCTTGTGGACCAGGAGGGTGGCGTCGCCGCCGTCGTCCAGGATCATGTTCGGGCCGCCGGTGGCAGTGCCCGGCCAGGTCAGCGCCTGCTCCGTGCACCACCAGTACTCCTCCAGGGTCTCGCCCTTCCAGGCGAAGACCGGGATGCCCTGCGGGTCCTCGGGGGTGCCGTTCGGGCCGACGGCGATCGCGGCCGCCGCGTGGTCCTGGGTGGAGAAGATGTTGCAGGAGGCCCAGCGGACCTGCGCGCCGAGCGCGGCCAGGGTCTCGATCAGGACCGCGGTCTGCACCGTCATGTGCAGCGAGCCGGTGATCCGGGCGCCCGCGAGCGGCTGGCCGGCCGCGTACTCCTCGCGGATCGCCATCAGGCCGGGCATCTCGTGCTCGGCGAGGGTGATCTCCTTGCGGCCGAAGGCGGCCAGGGACAGGTCGGCGACCTTGAAGTCCTGACCGGAGACGGCATTCGTCATGTGCTGCTCCTCATGGATCGGTATCGAGCGAGAGTGGTTCGGCTGGGCATGCGACAGCGGTCCCTCGGCGCCGTGGTCATACGGACACACAGGCCTGTTCGCAGTGCGCAGTCCGTCGGAGGCCCTCTCTCCCTCGGCCGGTCCGCGGGGCGGACCGCCCGACCGCCATCAGCAGCGACGTCTGGCTCGGTCACGAATCTACACCGATCGGCGCAGCGAACCCCAGTCGATGACCGCTTTCTTCAGCCTGTGGACGCTTTCTTCGGCCGGTTCGCCGTCTCTGCCCTGCCGACCTGGGTTTTGTTCCGGTCCGGACCTCTTGCGGGATGCGTTCGGCGCGGGGACCCTTGCACCTTCCCGCGCTCGCTCAACCCGTTGCAGAAGGAGAACCACGTGACCAGTCCAGCCGATCCCCCCAATGGCGCGGGGGCCAGCGGACCAGGGCTCAAGCTGCTCGCCGTGACCGCGTGCCCGACCGGCATCGCGCATACCTATATGGCCGCGGAAAAGCTGGCCCAAGCGGCGGAATCGCTCGGGCACGCCATGAAGGTGGAGACACAAGGCTCGATCGGGGCCGAGAACGTACTGTCTGACAACGATGTCAGAGACGCGGACGGCATCATCATCGCCGCGGACAAGGACGTCGACCGCAGCCGGTTCGTCGGCAAGAGGGTGCTGGTCGTCGGCGTCGCGGAGGGCATCCACCACCCCGAGCGGCTGATCGAGCAGGTCCGCAGCGCTCCGGTGTACGACGGGGACGGCTCCGGCGCGGGCCGTCCGGGTGCGGGCGGCGGTGGCGCGGCGGGCTCCGTCGGCGGCGGGGGCGGTAACGGGGGCGGTAAGGGGCGCAGCGTCACCTACAAGGCCCTGATGAACGGCGTGTCGTACATGATCCCGTTCGTCGTGGTCGGCGGGCTGCTGATCGCGGTCTCGCTCGCGCTGGGCGGCGATACGACATCCAAGGGGATCGTCATCCCCGACGACTCCTTCTGGAAGTCCGTCAACGACATCGGCGTGATCGGCTTCCAGCTGATGATCCCGATCCTCTCCGGCTATATCGCCTATGCGATCGCCGACCGGCCCGCGCTGGTGCCCGGCATGGTCGGCGGCTGGATCGCGGCGCACGGCGAGTTGTACGACAGCGAGGCGGGCGCCGGATTCATCGGCGCGATCATCACCGGCTTCCTGGCCGGCTATCTGGTGCGCTGGATCAAGATGGTCAAGGTGCCCAAGTTCGTCCAGCCGATCATGCCGATCATCGTGATCCCGATCGTGGCGACCTCGGCGCTCGGGCTGTTCTTCATCTATGTGCTCGGCGAGCCGATCGCGTGGGTCTTCGAGCACCTCACCGACTGGCTCGGCGGGCTGACCGGCACCAGCGCGGCGCTGCTCGGCACGATCCTCGGCCTGATGATCGCGTTCGACATGGGCGGCCCGGTCAACAAGACCGCCTTCCTCTTCGGCGCCGGCCTGGTCTCCAAGAACCCCGAGGTCATGGGCATGTGCGCGGCGGCCATCCCGGTCCCGCCGCTGGGCCAGGGGCTGGCTACCCTCATCCGCCGCCGGATGTTCGACGACCAGGAGCGGGAGACCGGCCTGGCCGCGCTGTTCATGGGCTTCTTCGGGATCACCGAGGGCGCCATCCCGTTCGCCGCGGCACGCCCGGCGCGGGTCATCCCGGCGAACATGCTCGGTGGCGCGGTCGCCGGTGCGGTGGCGGGGCTGGCGTCGGTCGAGGACAACGTGCCGCACGGCGGTCCGATCGTGGCGCTGCTCGGGGCGGTCGACGGGGTGCCGATGTTCTTCGTCGCCGTTGTGATCGGTACGGCTGCTACGGCGCTCACGACCATCGCGCTGATGTCGCTCGGTGGCGGGGGTGCGGGTGCGGGTGGCGGTGAGGCTTCGGGGCCGGGCGCGGCGGCCGGCGGCGCCGGGGGTCCCGGGCCGGTGCGTGAGCCGGCGCTGGTGGGGGTTGCGGCGGAGGGGACGGGTGCGGGTGCGGCTGCTTCTGTGGCTGGGTCTGCTTCTGCTTCCGCTCCGGCTCCTGCCGCTGTGTCCGAGGGGGCTTCGGCAGATCGGGCGGATCAGGTGCTGTCCGGGTATCTGACCGAGCAGACCGTACGGGAGCGGCTGGCGGCGGACGGCAAAGAGGCCGCCATACGCGAGATGGCCGAACTGCTGGCCACCTCCGGCAAGGTCGCCGATGCGGCGGAACTGGTCCGGGCGGCACTGGCCCGCGAGGAGCAGGGCACGACCGGCCTCGGCGAGGAGATCGCGATCCCGCACGCCAAGACGGACGCGGTGACCGAGCCCGTCGTCGGCTTCGCCCGGTCGCCGGAGGGCATCGAGTGGGGCGCGCTGGACGGTACGAAGGCCAAGCTGGTGTTCATGATCGCGGTGCCGGAGGCGGCGGCGGGCGATGAGCACTTGCGGATCCTGGCGCTGCTCTCGCGGAAGCTGATGAGTACGGAGTTCCGGGAGCGGCTGCTGGAGGCGGCGGACGAGGCGGCGATCCTGCGGGTGCTCGGCGAGATCGAGTAGCGGGGGTGGGGTGGAGGCTGGGGGCGGGTTCGCCCCTGCCTCTCCCTGGCCCGCCCCCTGCCGCAGGTTTCCCGGTTTCGATCTGTGGCTGCCCTGCGGGGCCTGGGCCCCGCAGGGCATTGCGCCGGGCCCCCGCAGGCCCCGCGCTGCGCCGGGGCCGACCGCTGGCCCCGGCCGGAGCCGCGCTCCGAAGGCCGAAGGCCGTGCCCACGCCGGGCGCGTTCTCGGGCGTTACGCCGAGGTCGTGGTGCGCAGGATGTCCGGTTCCAGGTAGATCACGCGGGCAATGGGGACCGCCTCGCGCACGCGGGCCTCCGCCGCGTCGATCGCGCGGGCGACCTCTGCCGCCGTGTCGTCGTGCTGGACCGCGACCTTGGCGGCGACCAGAAGCTCCTCGGGGCCCAGGTGGAGCGTGCGCATGTGGATCAGGCTGGTGACCGTCTCGCCGTCCACCAGGGCCTCGCGGATCTTGGCGACCTGGTCCGCGTCCGCGGCCTCGCCGAGCAGCAGGGACTTCGTCTCGGCGGCCAGTACGAGGGCGATCAGGACCAGCAGCACGCCGATACAGATCGTGCCGATGCCGTCCCATACGCCGTCGCCGGTGATCAGCGACAGGCCGACGCCGCCGAGCGCGAGCACCAGGCCGACCAGGGCGCCGAAGTCCTCCAGCAGGACGACCGGCAGCTCGGGCGCCTTGGCCCGGCGTACGAACTGCGACCAGGTCAGCTTGCCGCGGATCTCGTTCGACTCCTTGATGGCCGTACGGAACGAGAAGCCCTCCGCGATGATCGCGAACACGAGCACTCCGACCGGCCAGTACCAGTGCTCCACCTCGTGCGGGTGCTTGATCTTCTCGTAGCCCTCGTAGAGGGCGAAGACGCCGCCGATGGTGAACAGGACGATGGAGACCAGGAAGCCGTAGATGTAGCGCTCGCGGCCGTAGCCGAAGGGGTGCTCCGGGGTTGCCTCGCGTTTGGCCTTCTTGCCGCCGAGCAGCAGCAGGCCCTGGTTTCCGGAGTCGGCGATCGAGTGCACGCCCTCGGCGAGCATCGACGACGAGCCGCTGAACGCGAACGCCACGAACTTGGCTACGGCGATGGCCAGGTTGGCGCCCAGCGCGGCAACAATCGCCTTGGTTCCGCCTGATGCACTCATTTTGTGCCGAATGTCCCTTCCGTGGCACGGCAGCTTTGCCGTTGCTTTACTACGTACGGCGGGCCATTGTTGCAGCCCCGCCGAACGGCGGTGCGTCAGGCGGCGACTGTGGCCCGGAACACAGTGCCGGGGCCGGACAGCGCCACGGCCTCGCCCGCCGGGACGAAGGCCGACTCACCCTGTGTCAGCCGCAGTTCGGTCCCGTCCACACCCGTTCCGCTCAGTACCGCCTTGCCCGCGGCGCACAGCAGGATCTGGGGCGTACGGGAGGGCAGCGGGCGCGGGCCGGTGCCCTCGGCCAGGACGTAGCGCGAGAGCCGGAACTCGTCGATCGGTGTGGCGTACACCTCCTCGCCGGAGGAATCCGCCTCGGGGCGGAGCACACCGGGCGCCTCGCTCTCGAAGCGGACGATGCGCAGCAGTTCCGGGACGTCGATGTGCTTGGGGGTCAGTCCGCACCGCAGCACATTGTCGGAGTTGGCCATGATCTCGACGCCGAGGCCGTCGAGATAGGCGTGCGGCACACCCGCGCCGAGATAGAGCGCCTCGCCGGGCTGGAGCCGTACGTAGTTGAGCAGCATCGCGGCGATCACGCCGGGGTCGCCCGGGTAGTGCCGGGCGATGGAGGCGTACGCGCGGTACGCGGGGGCGTGCGGGCCGTCCTGCGCGCCGAGTCGTTCGGCGGCGGCAGCGGCCTGGTGGACGGTGTCGGCGATCGCCTCGCGGTCGGCGGTCAGTACGGCGGTGAGCACTTCGCGCAGCGCGTGGGACTCGGGGTGGGCGTGCAGGACGTCCACGTACGGCTTGAGCGAGTCCACCTCAAGGGCGGCCAGCAGCCCGGCGGCCTCGTCGGCGGCACGGAAGCCGCACAGCCCGTCGAAGGGCGTGAGCGCGCATATGAGTTCGGGCTTGTGGTTGGCGTCCTTGTAGTTGCGGTGGGCGGCGTCGACGGGGACGCCGCGCGCCTCCTCGTCCGCGAAGCCCGCCTTGGCCTGGGCCAGGTCGGGGTGCACCTGGAGCGAGAGCGGCGAGGCGGCGGCGAGCACCTTGAGCAGGAACGGCAGCCGCGGCCCGAAGTGGCCTACGGCGTCCGGGCCGAGTTCGCCCTCCGGGTCGGCGGCGATCACGTCGGAGAGGGCCACCGGGCCCTCGCCGCGGTCGACGCGGGACGGCGCCCCGGGGTGCGCCCCCATCCACAGCTCGGCCTGCGGCTCACCCGTCGGCTCCGTGCCCAGCAGCTCGGGGATGGCGGTGGCTGAGCCCCAGGCGTAGGGGCGGACGGTGTTGACGAGGCGGTCCATGCGGTGCGGTTCCTGACTGTACGTACGGAAGAACGGGATTACTCCGTCATGATCTCTCCGTCGAGGCGAGCGCCAGGTAAACGGCGGTGAAATCCGTGATGGCGAGGAGCTCCGCCGCGTTCTCCAGTACACCGCCCCCGCCCGGTTCGAGCTCGCTGAGCGCGGTGTCGTGGGCGAGCGCGAGCTCCCGGGCGGTGGGCACGGCCGAGAGCGCGCTGACTTGTTCGTCGTACAAGAGCACAACCCTGGCTCGCAGCGCCTCCGCCTCCTCCACCCGGTCGCGGAAGAAGTCGTCCGGGTCGGCGCCGCCGGCCAGCGATCCGGCCAGCAGCGTGCCGTGGGCGGCGAGCGCCCCGGGCAGCTCGGCGACGAGCGCGGGGCGTCCGGCCAGCAGCGCCAGCAGGCTCGCGAAGCGCCGCCCGGCGGCCGCCGCGACCGGCCCTTCGGTCCACAGCAGCGGCAGCGAACCGGCGAGCTCGGCGGCCAGCGCCTTGGCGGGGTTGGTGTAGGTGGCGATGGCCGGGCCGCAGCGCTCGGCGACCTGGTCCAGCCGGTCGGCCACCTGCTGCAGCACGCTGGGCGGGGCGGCCACCAGGCCGATGCGGTCGACGAGGACCAGCAGCGGCGTGAGCAGCCCCCACAGGGTGCCCGGCAGCGCGGGCCCCGTCACCTCGTCCGGCGCCGTGCCCGTCGGCTCGGTGTGCTGCCCTTCGGCCTGCGGGGTTCCGGCGGGCGCGGGCGGCGCCGTGTCGTACGGCGCCGAGTCGTTGTTGTACGGGCCGGTGGCCAGCGGGACCATCAGCCCGCGCGCCTGCTCGACGGCGCCCGCCAGCGGGGAGTCCGCGGGCGCGACGGCCACGATCGAGCAGCCCCGCCGGTACGCCTGCTCGACCAGCGGCGGAAGCCCCGGCTCCGCGCCGTCAGGCGTGACGAACAGCAGCAGGTCCAGCGGGCCCGCCCAGCCGGGCAGCGTCCAGTGCAGCGCGCCCGGGGCGGGCGCCACGCCCGTCGGCGCGATCAGGCTGACCGGGCAGTTGTTGCCGCTGAGGGCGCCGAGGAGGTCGGCGGTGCAGCTCCCCGCCGCGCCCGGGCCGGCGACCAGCACGGAGCGCGGTCTGCCGTCCGGCTTGAGGTCGGCGACCCCCGCCTCGGCGGCGTACCGGGCCGCGGTACGCACCCGGGCGCCGGATTCCGCGGCCCCCCGCAGCAGCCCGCGAACGTCCGCGCGGGCGAGGGCTTCAGGGGCGTCGAGGAGGGATTCGTCGAGCATGGTGCTTCGGCCTCCGATCGCCGTGGGCGGGGCGGTACGGTCCGCGGCGGTACGGTCCGCGGCGGTGCGGTCCAGGGCGGGAACTGCGCGGGACGGCGTCAGGCCGGGCGGCGCGCCTCGTCGACGAGCAGCACGGGGATGTCGTCCCGGACCGGGTAGGCGAGGCCGCACCCCTCGCCCGTGCACACCAGCTCGGGCGTCTCCGGACCCTCTTCCTCGCGCAGCGGTGCGTGACACGCCGGGCAGGCGAGGATGTCCAGCAGACCGGATTCGAGCGGCATGGGGCGTCGTCCCTTCGGTTTGAGTCCAGCGCAGTCAGCGTACCGCCGGGGAGGGAGCGGGGCGCCCCCTCCCCTTCAGACGCCCCTTCGGACGCCCCTTCAGACGCCCCTTGAGGGGCTTCTCAGGCGCGGACCACGGCCAGGACCTCGTCGCGGACGCGGGCGACGGTTTCCGGGTCGCGCGCCTCCACGTTGAGGCGCAGCAGCGGCTCGGTGTTGGAGGGGCGGAGGTTGAACCACCACTCGGCGGCCGTCACCGTCAGCCCGTCCAGCTCGTCCAGCTCGACGTCGTCACGCCCCTGGTACGCGGCCCTGACCGCGGTCATGCGCCCGGCCTGGTCGTCCACGACGCTGTTGATCTCGCCGGAGGCGGCGTACCGGTCGTACGCGGCGACCAGCTGCGACAGCGGGCGGTCCTGCTCGCCGAGCGCGGCCAGGACGTGGAGGGCGGCCAGCATGCCGGTGTCGGCGTTCCAGAAGTCGCGGAAGTAGTAGTGCGCGGAGTGCTCGCCGCCGAAGATCGCGCCGGTGCGGGCCATCTCGGCCTTGATGAACGAGTGCCCGACGCGGGTGCGGACCGGGGTGCCGCCCTGCTCCTTGACGACCTCGGGCACCGACCACGAGGTGATGCAGTTGTGGATGACCGTTCCGCCCGGGTGCTTGGCCAGCTCGCGGGCGGCCACCAGGGCGGTGATCGCGGACGGGGAGACCGGCTCGCCGCGTTCGTCGACGACGAAGCAGCGGTCGGCGTCGCCGTCGAAGGCGAGGCCGAGGTCGGCGCCGGTCTCGCGGACGCGTGCCTGAAGGTCGACGATGTTCTTGGGGTCGAGCGGGTTGGCCTCGTGGTTGGGGAAGGTGCCGTCCAGCTCGAAGTACATCGGGTCCAGCTCCACGGGGAGCCCGGTGAAGACGGTGGGGACGGTGTGGCCGCCCATGCCGTTGCCGGCGTCGACGACGGCCTTGAGACGGCGGATGCCGGTGAGGTCGACGAGCGAGCGCAGATGGGCGGCGTAGTCGTCGAGTACGTCCCGCTGGGTGATCGTGCCGCGGGCGGCGACCGGGTCGGGCGCGCTGCCCGCGATCCACTCCTCGACCAGGGCGCGGATCTCGGCGAGCCCGCTGTCCTGGCCGATGGGGGCGGCGCCCGCGCGGCACAGCTTGATGCCGTTGTACTGGGCGGGGTTGTGGCTGGCGGTGAACATCGCGCCGGGCAGGTCGAGGTGGCCGCTGGCGAAGTAGAGCTGGTCGGTGGAGCACAGTCCGATCTCGGTCACATCCGCGCCGAGCGCGGCGGCCCCGGTCGCGAAGGCCCGCGACAGACCAGGCGACGAGGGGCGCATGTCATGGCCGACGACGATCGCACGCGCGCCGGTCACCCGGGCGAAGGCGGCGCCGAACAGCTCGGCGAGCGGCTCGTTCAACTGGTCCGGGACCACACCGCGCACGTCGTACGCCTTCACGATCTGCGACAAGTCGGTCACAGCAGTCCCTTCTGGAGGTCTCTACTTCCGCAGGTCTCTGCGTTCTGCGGATTCAGGGCCTCTTGGCGGCCTCTGGGGTTCAAAACCTACCCGCAGGACCTGGGGAGCAACTGTGAGGTCCGTCGTGCGGCGCGCTCGGGGCGGCGTACGGCACAACGTACGGGAGAGACGCGGAGGAGAGACGGGAAGGAGAGACGGGAAGAGGAAGGCTCAGGAGTCGGGCGAGCGCAGGACCCTCAGGTGGCCACGGCGGGAGACCTCACGCGGGTCGCCCTCCCGGCCGCTCTGCCCCGGGCCCGACGGTCCGCCGGGCGCGCGCTCATGGGGGCGCGCCGCCTCGCGTACGGCGTTGGCGAGGGCTTCCAGGTCGTCACCGCTGGGGCGGGGCGGGCCGGTGTCGAGGGCGAGCCTGACGACCTCCCAGCCGCGCGGGGCGGTCAGCCGCTCCGAGTGCTCGGAGCACAGGTCGTAGCAGTGCGGCTCGGCATAGGTCGCGAGAGGCCCGAGGACCGCGGTCGAGTCCGCGTAGACGTACGTCAGCGTCGCGACGGCGGGGCGGCCGCACGCGGTGCGCGAACAACGACGTACAGGGCTCACGACGTTGGACGGTACCGCACTCTTGAGCGGGCCGCGACGACTCTCCACCAGCTCACTCCGCCGTGTCGTCACGGTTCGCCCCGTGCGTCCCGATCCGTGAACATCGACGCTGACCAGCGCGGACTCAGACGGGCACGATGACCGGCGCGGACGAATCCGGTCACGGCTCGATCCGATATAGATCATCTTGTGCGAGAAAGCCGACCCAGGAGGCGACTGTTTTCGGGCGGAAGTATGGCCGGAATGTTCATCCGGCGACATGAGTGGCGCCTGCACGTAGCTGCGCAAAAGGCGGTACGGGAGGAGCGTCGACGCGGGTAGCGGACGCACTGTCTGGTAAGCGCGTGCCCAGGTGCCGGTGACGGCTACCCTCATGAGTGATGACCAGGCCCGTACCACCCCACCAGTCCGAGCCGCGCCCGCGCCGCCGCGATCGGCACGGGCGTGGGATGCGCGGTCCGATCGCGCCGCCGCAGGTGCCGCTCTCGGTCAGCCGCGCGGAGTCCTTCCTCGACCTCGTCCAGGAGTCCGCGGAGCGGCTGGAGAGACGCTGGCCCCAGCTGTCCGGCGTCGACTTCGCCGTGCTCGAGGTGCCCACCATGAGCGGGCCCGGCGGCCCGGACGGCTGGGACAGCTGGGACGGCGAATCCGTGCCGCTCGGCCGGTTCATCGCCGCGCGCGGCGACAGCCCGGACCGCATCGTGATCTACCGCCGCCCGGTCGAGATCCGCGCCAAGACCCGGGACGAGCGCGCGCTGCTCGTCCACGAGGTCGTCGTCGAGCAGGTCGCCGAGCTGCTGGGGCTCGCCCCGGAGCTGGTGGACCCGCGCTACGGGCAGGACTAGCCGGCGCCCGGTGGTCCGGCATTTGTGGTGAGTTTGGGACAGCGACACGCCGTGACGTCGGCGTGTCGCCGTCCCAAACTCACCGGAGATTCACTGCTTCCCGTCGTTGAGCAGCGACAGGTCCCGGCGCGCCGTCGGGACCGCGACCGTGCTCCGGTCGTCGGGCAGCGCCTGGATCGTGAACATCGGAACGCCGCCCTGGGGCAGCGCCAGCATCCGGGACGCGTACACCGGCCCGCCCGAGACCCGCTCGACCGTCACGGCGTATCCGCCCTTGCCCGAGGCCGGGCGCGGCGGCTGCACGGCCGCCGTGGTGCCGCCCTTGACGTCGTACGTCTTGCTGACGGGGGTGCCGCCACCGCTCCCGGCCGAGGCGGTGACCCGCACCTTCGCCGACGCGTTCGGCGCCACCAGGGACAGCGTCGAGCCCTTGGAGCGGTTGTCGGCGGCGGTGGCGTTCCGTTCGATGCTCGTGGTGGCCGGGATGAAGGCCGTCTCCTGGTCGGCCCCCTTGCCGCGGGTCACCCGCAGCGCGGCCACGACCGGGGCCGCCCGGCCCGCCCCGCCCTCGGGGGTGAGCACCAGGGAGCCCGGCTCGCCCTCGGTGAGGTTCCCGAAGTCGGCCCATGCCGTCATCCCGCTCTTGACGTGCAGCGACTCATGTCCGGCCGGGGTGATCGAACTGCTCCGCCCGGCCAGCCGCACCTTCAGGTCCGCGTCGTCCGAGCCGGGCGCGTGGACGACCAGGCGCACGTCGGTCGCGTCCGCCGGAATGCCGGGCAGCACCACGCTGCCCGACGGCTCGGCCGAGGCCGGGAGCCAGTCGCTGCCGAACGACTCGTCCACCGCCTGTACGGTCGCCCCGACCCGGCCGGAGCGCGCCGACACCCTGAGGGTCGCGTCGGTCGCGTCCACGTCCGTCAGGGTGGAGAGCAGCACCGGGACGGTGGACCGGCCCGGAACCGTGATCGCCTCGTCGGTCGAGGGCTTGAGCCGGCCGTTCTCGCCGTAGAGCTTGAGGTCCACCTCGGCCGCGCTGTCGTCCGGGTTGGTCAGGTGCACATAGTCCTGCCGGTCCTTGGCGGTGCTGGCGCCGGGGAACCAGAAGTCCGTATCGGGCGCGGTGCAGGTGGTGCCCAGCAGACCGCGCCCGCTGCCCGCGGCCACGGTGGTGGTCTGCTGCACGGTCCAGCCGGGGGCCAGGAGGCCGTCGGCGGTGCCGATCAGCGCGGGGGCGTCCGAGCGGTCGGTCTCGGCGGTGACCGGCTTCCCCGGCTCCTTCAGAGGTACGACGGGCTTGTTCGCCTTGTCCTTCTGGGTGTCCTTCGGCTCGTCTTCCGGGCCCTGGGCGGGCAGCAGTCCGGCGGTCCCCTTCTTCGTGCCCTGCGCGCCCGTCTCCTTGCCCGTCCCCTTGGGGGTGAACGCGGTGTAGGTGGTGGTGCCCACGTCCGAGGAGGTGGGCGTCGGGCACAGGAGCGTGGAGCGCTCGACGGGCAGCCTGGTGGCCGCCTTGGCCGCCGGTGCCGTGTCGTCGGAGGACCCCGCGGTCAGCGAGGCGACGCCGGTGATGGCCGCGAGCGCCGTGGCGGCGCCGATCAGGGACAGGATGGTGCGGTTCATCGCTGCTGCTCGCTCCCGTCGCGGCGGGCCTCGGGGTCGGCGCCGCCGTACGTCGTGTCGTCCTGCGGCTGCTGGGGGTACGTGCCACCGTCGGCGTAGGGCTGCTGCTGGTCGTAGGCGTACGGATCGGCGTACTGGCCGCCCGCGTACGGGTCCGCCGGGTACTGGCCCTGGTTCTGGTCCTGGCCTTGGGCGTACTGCCCTTGGGCGTACGGGTCCTGGCCGTACTGCCCCTGCGCGTACTGGCCCTGGCCGTACTGGTCGCCCTGATAGCCGGCGCCGGAATAGTCACCGCCCTGGTACTGGTCGCCCGCGTACGGGTCACCCTGGTATTGCTCGCCCTGGTACTGGCTGTAGCCCGCGCCCGCGTACGGCTGGGCGTCCGGCTGGGCGTCCCACTCGCCGTACTGCTGCTGCGGCGGCACGGCCGCGTACGGCTCGGCGGCTGTCGCCTCCTGGTCCGCGTACGGCTGCTCCTCCACACCAGCGCCCTGCTCCTCGGCCGCCTGCTGCGCGGCCTGCGCCTCCGCCTCCGCCTCCGCGGCGGCCCGCAGCCGCCGCGCCCGGCGCCCGTCGCCCGCCAGGTCCTCGGCCGAGACCGCCGCGGCGGCGGCCTCCGCCTCCGGCAGGTCGTCGTCGACCGTACGGCGGCGGCCCGGCAGCGCCAGCACCACCAGGACCAGCGCGAGCAGCCCCTGGGCCCACACCCAGGCGGTGTGCGTGACGGGGGTTTCGTAGCTCAGGTCCAGCCGTCCGCCGTTCGCCGGGAGTTCGAAGCCCTGCGCCCAGCCGTCCACGGTCGTCGCCTTCAGCGGCTTGCCGTCGAGTGCGGCCTGCCAGCCTGGCGTCGCCTTGTCGGCGATCCGCAGCACCCGCCCGGCCGGGCCGGCCGGGACGGTGGTGTGGGCCTCGACAGGCCCGGAGGCGACGTTCACCGGGGCCGTCCGGGACCCGGCCGCCGAGCCGCCCTGTGCGCCCGCGTCGTCTGCCTGCGCGCCGGGGACGATGGCGACCCGCGAGATCCGCTGGTCGACCCGCCACAGGGCGCTGCCGTCCTCCTGGCTGAGCCGGGTGAGCCCCGGGGTGGCGTCCAGCACCCGGCCCATCTGGCGCGGCGCGCTGTCGCGCACCAGGACGTAGCGGATGGCGTAGCCGCCGAGCTGGCTGGTCTGGTCGGCACCGGAGCCGGCGATCAGGTTGGCCACGACGCGGTCGAGCCGGCTGTCGCCGCCGGCCGCGCCGGTGAGCTCGGCGTCGCCGAGCCGGGCGCCGGAGCCGCGCACCAGGACGTAGTCGGCGCGGGCGGCGTCGCCGTCGAGGACGAGGGTGCGGGCCTGGTCGCGGGTGCTGCTCTCGGCCGCGACGAAGGCCGGGACCTGGTCGGGGTCGCGCCGCCCGACCGGGCCGTCCGCGCCGCTCAGCATCCAGCTCGCGGCGGCCCACAGGGGGGCGGCGGCCGCGGCCACCGCGATCAGCAGCGCGAGCGGCTGGCGCCAGCCGAAGCTCTGCGCCGCGACGCGCTCCCGTGCGCCCTCGGCGCCCACCACGCCGGCGCTCAGCAGCGCCAGCCCGTAGACGAGGGTCGCGGGCCCGGCCCAGCCGGAGCCGCCCACGAGCGCCGCGAAGAGGAAGCCGGTGAGGGCCACGGCCCAGGCCGTACGGACCGCCAGCTGCCGCTCGGCGCGCATCAGGGCGGCGAGCGCCGCCAGCACGAAGCCGAGCAGCAGAAGCGTTCCGCCGGCCTTGGGGCCGCCGGGGCTCAGCGCGAGCAGGTGCAGGGCGGACGCGGAGCCGGTGGTGTAGTCGAGACCCGCCTCGTCGAAGAACCGGCCCGGGTCGGTCAGCAGATCGGCCGACCAGGGCGCGAGCACGGCCGGCGGGGTGAGGACGACGGCGAGGAAGCGCAGCCCGTACGCCACCAGCTGATCGGTACGGCTCTCCGCGAACCGCACCGCCAGCACCCCGAGGCCCAGGAGCACCGCGATCGGCCAGACGATCGGCGTGAACGCCATGGTGAAGGTCAGCAGCAGCGCGTACGCCCAGGTGGCGCGCCAGCTGGGCCGCTCGCCGCGGCGCGCCCGCTCGCCGAGCCCGAACCCGCTCGCCGCGACCGCGGCGCGGGCCATCAGCGGCAGCAGGACGGCCAGCACGGCGGTGCCGAGACGCCCGCTCGCCAGCGCCCCGGTCGCGGCCGGCAGGAAGGCGTACGCGACGCTGCCCCAGGCGCGCAGCAGCCGGGACTCGACGAGCGGCCGGGAGGCGAAGTACGCGGTGAAGCCGGCCAGCGGCACCGAACAGACCAGCAGCAGCGTGAGCGTGAAGCCGGTGCTGCCCAGGAAGAGCGTGGCGACCGACGCGAGCACGGCCAGGTACGGCGGCGCGCTCTGCGTCCCGCCGGTCCCCACCGGATGCCAGCCGTCCAGGTAGCGCGCCCACAGGTCGGAGACGCCGTCGGGCGCGGGCAGCAGCGCGCCGCCGGTCAGCGACCCGCCACCAAGCAGATCGCGGCAGGCGACGAGCGAGACGAGCAGCAGGACGACGAAGAGCATCGGCCCGGGTTTGCGGCCGATCCGCTTCAGCCGGGCGAACTGCTCGACCTCCAGGAAGTCGGCGTCGTCGCCGCCAGGACCGGACTCCACGGCCCCGTGCCGCCCGCCGGAGGACAGCTCGGGCTCCGACCGTCCGCCGAAGTTGCTCGCGATCTGCTCGGCGGTGGCCCGCACCGTGGCACCGGGCGGCGGGAACAGCGGCCGCAGCTCGTCCTTCTCGGCCACGGGCCGGCCGCGCCGTCTGCGCGCGGCGAGGATCTTCTCGGGGCGCAGCAGCGTGCCGAAGAGCCCGGCGACCTCGTCCAGCGCCTGCCCGGGCACCTTGCCCACCAGATAGGCGAGGGTGCGCACCAGGGTGCCGAGCACCAGCCGCAGCATGACGTACGGAAGCGCCGCCCCGCGGCTGTTGACCAGCAGCGTGTAGGCCGCGCCGGCCTTGTCGACGCGGTGCGGTCCGGCGACCGAGCGGCCCACGCAGTCGATCGGGCGCCGCTCGCGGGCGGCGGCCTCGGCGTGGCGCAGTGCGGCGTCCGGCGCGACCAGCACCTGGTGGCCGGCGGCCTGGGCGCGCCAGCACAGGTCCACGTCGTCGCGCATGAGGGGCAGCCGGGGGTCGAAGCCGCCCAGCTCTTCCCATACGTCGCGGCGCACCAGCATGCCGGCGCTGGAGACCGACAGCACCGGCCGCACCTGGTCGTGCTGGCCCTGGTCCTGCTCGCGCCGCTCCAGACCGGTCCAGCGGCGGCCGCTGCGGGCGATGCTGACGCCGATTTCGAGCAGCTGCCTGCTGTCGTACCAGCTGCGCAGCTTGGGTCCGACGATCGCGGCGCGCGGGTGGTCGTCGGCGACCCGCAGCAGCTCGGCGAGGGCGTCCGGGGCGGGGGCGCAGTCGTCGTGCAGCAGCCACAGCCACTGGACCGGCTCGCCGTGGGGCAGCTCCGGCATGTCGTACGCGTCGTCGCGCCAGGTGCGGTTGACGGGGTCCCAGCCGCTGGGGCGCTTGAGGTACGTCAGCTCCTCGGGGCCCAGCACCTCGACGCTGCGCACCGCCTCGGCGACGGCGGTGCCGAAGCCGCTGCGGCGGGCGAGGTGGAGCACCCGGTCGGGGCCGAGCGCGTCGGCCAGCAGCTGCGCGGAGTTGTCGGCGCTGCCGGTGTCGGCGGCGACGGCGCTCTGGACGGGCCGCTCCTGGCCGAGCAGCCCGGCCAGCGCCTCGGGCAGCCAGCGGGCGCCGTCGTGGGCGACGAGCACGGCGGTGACGACATGGCGTGGGAACGCCGGCGTTTGCTGCTGCTGCGTGGGCGCAAACGCGGCGTTGGCGGCCGGGTATTGGGCCGCCTGGTGGCTGTGCACGGACATCGAGGTACGGGCCCCGGTTCGCTGGACTGCAGTGGACGCGCGCGCCCTTGGCGGCGCCCGCGCGTCTCGGACGGGGCCCCACACTAACGGCTGAGCACACAGCGGTCCGCCTCCCGGCGCCAAGGGGGCGGGAGGCGGACCGTCGGTTCCAGGTCTGGTATGGCGTGGGGTCAGGCAGCAGCCATCAGACACCGGCCATCAGACTGCGGCCTTTTTCAGGCGGCGGCGCTCCCGCTCGGACAGACCTCCCCAGATGCCGAAGCGCTCGTCGTTGGCGAGGGCGTACTCGAGGCATTCGGAACGGACCTCACAGGCGAGGCAGACCTTCTTCGCCTCACGGGTGGATCCGCCCTTTTCCGGGAAGAACGACTCGGGATCGGTCTGGGCGCACAGTGCGCGCTCCTGCCAACCGAGCTCCTCGTCCGCCTCTTCGACCAGCAGTTGCTGGAACAACTCGGTCATGTGCGCCCCTCGTCCGTCATTGCGTCCCCGTGCCTGCTGCCGTTGGTCCTTCGGCAAAACGACACGAGTGAAATTACAAGTGCGCCGATCCGGGCCAGTCAAGCCGAGATCTGCTATTGAGCCCCTTATTCACTCTGCGGAACCAAGGCGACGCAGAAAGTGTTCAAATCGGCCTAAAGCTGACACCTTCCCCGGCCGTCACCCTTGCCCCTCCTCTTACTCACAGAAGAGGACGCCAACATGGCCGATCCCGTTGCACCCCAGGGGATTCCAGGTGTTGCGCCATCTGACCGGTTCCCGGGCGGCACAAACCTTTCTGCCGCCCCGGCAACCGGATGGGGTGAAAGTCGCCCACCATCCGGACGGTCAAGTTGACACGGGGGTCGGCGACCCGGTCTCCTTGTCCGCATGTCAGTGACCCCCGCGCCCCAGGCGACCCGTGACCACGGGTTCCGCTGCGCCGTGCAGGCTCGCTGTCGCTGTTCCAGCTGTTGTTGATGCCTGTCGATAGCCCCTGAGCTCCAGCCATCCCGACAGCCGCCCTCCCGGCCGCCGCCCCTACGTGGCCGCCTGACGCAGCCGTCTTACGCGCCGCCTCGTGCGGCCGCTCCGCGACCGCCACGCCACCTTCCGCCGAGGAACCCCCTATGAACAGCGACATCCAGATCGCCGGTGACCCGCTCGCCATTCCGCATCTGCTGCCGCCCGCACCCGCGCACCCCTCCACCGTCGCCGCCTTCGCCGGCCTGGCCCGCTCCCTCGCGGCCGACCGCGCCCGCTGGGCGCCCCTGGTCCAGTACGACGCCACCAGCCGCTGGTACCACCGGCTGCGCACCGGCCCCGGCTATGAGGTGTGGCTGCTCAGCTGGGTCCCCGGCCAGGGCAGCGGGGCCCATGACCACGGCGCGTCCTCGGGCGTGCTGACCGTCCTCGAAGGCGAGCTGACCGAGCGGGTGGGGCACGGGGGGCGCCATGGGGGGCGGCACAGCTTGCGGGCAGGCGCGCAGCGCGTCTTCGCGCCGGGCTATGTCCACGACGTCGTCAACGACGCGCTCGAACCGGCCGTCAGCCTGCACATCTACTTCCCCGGGTTGACCGACATGCCGATGCACCCGTCGCAGGACGCGGTACGAGAGCTGGCGGAAGGCCGCGTTCCGGACGCCCCGGACACATTGGATGTCCTAGGCGGCTGACACGCCCTCCCGTCGCCCGACCGCCCACCCGTCGCCCACCACCACCCTCAACGGCTGCGGCTGGCAGTATGTCTCGCATGCGCATTGTGGTTCTGGCAGGCGGCATCGGCGGCGCCCGTTTTCTCCGCGGTCTGAAGTCGGCGGCGCCGGACGCCGACATCACCGTCATCGGGAACACCGGCGACGACATCCACCTCTTCGGGCTGAAGGTCTGCCCCGACCTCGACACGGTGATGTACACCCTCGGCGGCGGCATCCACGAGGACCAGGGCTGGGGCCGGGCGGACGAGACCTTCGCGGTCAAGGATGAGCTGGCGGCGTACGGCGTCGGGCCCGAGTGGTTCGGCCTGGGCGACCGGGACTTCGCCACGCACATCGTCCGGACGCAGATGATCGGCGCGGGCTACCCGCTGAGCGCCGTCACCGAGGCCCTGTGCGCGCGCTGGCAGCCCGGCGTGCGGCTGCTGCCGATGACCGACGACCGGATCGAGACACACGTCCTGATCGACGACCCCGACGTCCAGGACGCCGAGGGCCGCCCCGCGCGCAAGGCCGTGCACTTCCAGGAGTACTGGGTGCGGCTGCGCGCCTCCGTACCCGCCCACGCGGTCATCCCCGTCGGCGCCGAGCAGGCCAAGCCCGCGCCCGGGGTGCTGGAGGCCATCGCCGGGGCCGACGTCATCGTCTTCCCGCCCTCCAACCCCGTCGTCAGCGTCGGCACCATCCTGGCCGTGCCCGGCGTCCGGGAGGCCATCGCCGACGCCGGGGTGCCCGTAGTGGGCCTGTCCCCCATCGTCGGCGACGCGCCCGTGCGCGGTATGGCCGACAAGGTGCTGGCCGCCGTGGGCGTGGAGTCCACCGCCGCGGCCGTCGCCCGCCACTACGGCTCCGGGCTGCTCGACGGCTGGCTCGTGGACACCGTGGACGCGGCCACCGTGGACGAGGTCGAGGCGGCCGGGATCCGCTGCCGCGCCGTCCCGCTGATGATGACCGACATCGAGGCGACGGCCCGGATGGCAGCGGAGGCCCTGAAGCTGGCCGAGGAGGTACGGGCATGACGCAGGCGCCGACGTACCGGGTGTGGGCGCTTCCCGGCATCCCCGAGGTCCGCCCCGGCGACGACCTCGCCAAGCTCATCGCCGACGCCGCGACCGCCGAGGGCCTGCCGGGGCTCGCGGACGGCGATGTCCTGCTCGTCACCTCCAAGATCGTCAGCAAGGCGGAGGGGCGCGTCGTCCAGGCCGAGGACCGCGAGGCCGCCATAGACGCCGAGGCCGTCCGGGTCGTCGCCCGGCGCGGGCGCACCCGCATCGTGGAGACCCGGCACGGCCTGGTGATGGCCGCGGCCGGGGTCGACGCCTCCAACACCCCTGCCGGGACCGTGCTGTTGCTCCCCGAGGACTCCGACGCCTCCGCTCGGCGCGTCCAGGCCGGGCTGCGGGACGCGCTCGGGGTCGAGGTGGGGGTGGTGGTCACCGACACCTTCGGGCGGCCGTGGCGCAACGGGGTGACCGACGTCGCCATCGGCGCGGCCGGCGTGCGGGTGCTGGAGGACCTGCGCGGCGGCACCGACGCCCATGGCAACGCGCTGAGCGCCACCGTGGTCGCCACGGCCGACGAGCTGGCCTCGGCGGGAGACCTGGTCAAGGGGAAGGCGGGCGGGCTGCCGGTGGCGGTGGTGCGGGGGTTGCCGCATGTCGTACGTACGGCGGGCCCTGCCGGTACGGACCACTCCAGCAGCCCGGAAAGCCCCGTCAGCCCCAGCGCCGCTGCCGACCCCGCCGACCCCGACCTGGGTGCCCGGCCCCTGATCCGGGGGGCCGCCGACGACATGTTCCGGCTCGGGACCTCCGAGGCCGTCCGGGAGGCCGTCACGCTGCGCCGTACGGTGCGGGAGTTCACCGACGAGCCGGTGGACGGCGCCGCGGTGCGCCGGGCCGTGGCCGCCGCGATCACCGCCCCGGCCCCGCACCACACCACGCCCTGGCGGTTCGTCCTCCTGGAGTCGGAGGAGTCGCGGCTGCGGCTGCTCGACGCGATGCGCGAGGCGTGGATCGCGGATCTGCGCGGCGACGGCTTCTCCGAGGAGAGCATCGCCAAGCGGGTGCGGCGCGGGGATGTGCTGCGCAAGGCGCCGTATCTGGTCGTGCCCTGCCTGGTCGCGGACGGCGCCCATGACTACCCGGACGCCCGGCGGAGCACCGCCGAGCGCGAGATGTTCGTGGTGGCGGCGGGCGCCGGGGTGCAGAACCTGCTGGTCGCGCTGGCGGGTGAGGGCCTGGGGTCGGCGTGGGTGTCGTCGACGATGTTCTGCCGTCCGGTGGTGCGTCAGCTGCTGGGGCTGCCCGAGGAGTGGGACCCGATGGGGGCGGTCGCGGTGGGCCGCGCGGCGGCGCCGCCCTCGGCCCGGCCGCCGCGGGACGCGGACGCGTTCCTGGTGGTGCGCTAGAAAACCCCGCCCCTTGAGGCATCCCGCCCCTTGAGGGCCGTCCCCCCACGGTCGTACGGGGCCCGGGAACTTCCGTCCGCGGGGGGACGGGTCCGCCCAGCTCGCTGCCTAGGTTCAAGAGCCGTAGCAGAAACCCGGCGGCGAGAGGCGGCAGGCGTGATCGAGGCACGAGGGCTCACCAAGCGGTACGGGGACAGAACGGCGGTCGAGGACCTGACCTTCACGGTCAAGACCGGCAGGGTCACCGGCTTTCTGGGGCCCAACGGCGCGGGCAAGTCGACGACCATGCGCATGGTCCTCGGCCTGGACGCCCCCACCCGCGGCCGGGTCACCGTGGCCGGCCGCCCGTACGCGGAGCACCCCGCCCCGCTCACCGTGGCCGGCGCCCTCCTGGAGGCGAAGTCCATCCACAAGGGGCGGTCGGCGCTGGGCCATCTGATGGCCCTCGCGCACACCCACGGCATCCCCCGCCGCCGTGTCGAGCAGGTCCTCGGCCAGGTCGGGCTGCGCGAGGCGGCGGGCAGGCGGGTGGGCGGCTTCTCGCTCGGGATGGGCCAGCGGCTGGGCATCGCCGCCGCGCTGCTCGGCGACCCCGGCACGGTCATCCTGGACGAGCCGGTCAACGGCCTCGACCCGGAGGGCGTGCGGTGGATCCGTACGCTCCTCAAGGAGCTGGCGGCCGAGGGCCGTACCGTCTTCGTCTCCTCCCATCTGATGAGCGAAATGGCGGTCACCGCCGAGCACTTGATCATCATCGGGCGCGGCAGGCTGCTGGCCGACACCACCGTGGAGCAGTTCGTACGGAGCGCGGGGGTGGGCGAGGTCAAGGTCGTCAGCCCGGAGGCGGCGCGGCTGCGCGACCTGCTGGCCGCGCCCGGCGTCGAGATCACCTCGGACGCGCCCGGCACGCTCCGCGTCACCGGCGCGGACGGCGAGCGCATCGGGAGCACCGCCGCGCGCCACGGCATCCCCGTCTACGAACTCACCCCGCACACCGCCTCCCTGGAGGAAGCCTTCATGGAACTCACCCGCGACGCCGTCGAGTACCGCGAGGGGGCCGCCGCATGACCGCCACTACCGCAGTGGCCGCATACCGGGTGACGACACGGCGCGTGCTGCGCTCGGAGTGGTCCAAGCTGTGGTCGGTGCGCTCCACGGGGCTCGCGCTCGGCGCCGCCGCACTGCTGACGATCGCCATCGGCGCGGTCATCGGGGCGAACTACACCTCGGGAAACGGGGACGGGACCACCGGGCCGGTGCAGTTCGCCCTCCTCGGCATCCAGTTCAGCCAGCTGATCGTCGCCGTCCTCGGGGTCATGGTGACGGCCGGTGAGTACTCGACCGGCATGGTCCGCGCCACGATGGCGGCCGTTCCCCGCCGGCTCCCGGTGCTGTGGGCCAAGGCAGCGGTCTTCGGCGCCACCGCCTTCGCCACGCTGCTGATGACCGCCTTCGCCACCTTCCTGCTCGCCCAGACCTTCCTGAACGGCACCGACCAGGAGGCCGCGCCGACCGACCCGGGGATCGCCCGCGCCCTGGCCGGGGCGGCGGCCGGGATCGCCCTCATCGGGGTGATCTCGCTCGCGCTGGGCGCCGCGCTGCGCGGCGTCCCGGCCGGGATCGGCGCGTACATCGGCGGGGTGCTGATCCTCCCGGAGGTGGTGGGCATGCTGCCGTTCGGGGCGGCGGAGGACGCCGTCGCGTACTTCCCCTCGCGGACCCTGGAGGCCCTGATGGCGACGGGCTCGGAGGCGGATCTGCTCTCGCCGGGGGTGGCGTTCGCGGCGCTGTGCGCCTGGGTGGCGGTCGCGCTGGGCGCGGCGGGGCTGCTGCTGCGCCGCCGCGACGTGTAACGGAACGCCCGGGAGATGGAGAGCCCGATGACCTCCGAGTGGTCCCCCGGCACCCTGTCGCTGACCCGCCGCTTCCACCTGGCCGTCCGGCGCGTACGGGACTTCGACGCCCGCCGGCCGCTGGTGTGGGACCTGCTGCTGACGGGGGTACTGGCCCTGGCCGCGCTGGCCGACCTCATCGGTGCGCGATGGAAGCTGACGGCGCACGGGACGGATGTGCCGGGCTGGCTGCCATGGCTGGTGAGCGTCGGATTCGTGCTCCCCGCGGCCTGGCGGCGGCGCAGGCCCCTCGCGGTCATGTGCGTACTGGCGGTGCCGGGGTTCGTCGACTCCTGGACCGGGATCGCCCTGGAGGCCGGGGCGATCCGGATGGCGGTCCTGTACGGGATCGCGGTGCGGCGGCCCTGGCCCGAGCTGGTCTGGGCGAGCGCGCTCGCCGCCGCCCAGATCACCGTCTCCGCCGTGCGATGGCCGGAGGGCGACTTCGACCGGCAGCTCGTGCCGTACCTGATGACGTGCGCGGTCATGGTGCTCGCCGGCATCGCGGTCCGCACCCGCCGCGACTACACGGCCTCGCTGCTGGAGCGGGCCAGGCAGCTCGAGGTGGAGCGGGACCAGCAGGCGCGGCTCGCCGCCGCGGCCGAACGGGACCGGATCGCCGGGGAGATGCACGACATCATCGGCCACCACCTGTCCGTCATCACCGGCCTGGCCGACGGCGGCTCGTACGCGGCCCGCAAGAACCCCGAGCGCGCGACACAGGCCCTGGAGGCCATCGGCGACACCAGCCGCGAGGCCCTGGGCGAACTGCGCAAGCTGCTGGGCATGTTGCGGGACGCGACCGCCGAGCTGGCCCCGCAGCCCGCGCTCGCGGACCTCGACCAGCTGCTGGGCCGGGTCCGCGAGGCGGGGCTGCCGGTACGGGTGACCACCTCGGGCCGGGGCGGCGAGCTCTCCCCCGGTCTGCAGCTCGCCGTCTACCGCATCGTCCAGGAAGCCCTCACCAACACCCTCAAGCACGCCGGGCCCGGCGCCCGCGCCGAGGTGACCATCGGATACGCGCCGCACGGCGTCGACCTCGGCATCACGGACACGGCGGGCTCCGGCACCGCCCCGAGCGGCCCGGACGGCGGGCAGGGCATCCCCGGTATGCGGCAGCGCGCCGCGCTGTACGGCGGCACACTCGACGCGGGTCCGCTGCCCTCGGGCGGCTGGCGCGTACACGTACATCTACCGGCCGAGCGGAGCGGGCAGCAGTGACCACGGTGGCGATCGCGGACGACCAGGCCATGCAGCGCTTCGGCTTCCGGATGCTGTTGGAGAGCCAGGACGACATGGGGCTGGTCGGCGAGGCCGAGACCGGCTCCGCGGCCGTACGGCTGTGCGCCGAGCTGCAGCCGGACGTGGTGCTGATGGACGTACGGATGCCCGGCCTCGACGGCATCGAGGCCACCCGCCGCATCGTCGCGTCCGGCGGCCGCACCCGCGTGCTGATCCTCACCACCTTCGACCTCGACGAGTACGCCCACGCCGGCCTGCGGGCCGGTGCGAGCGGCTTCCTCGTCAAGGACGCCCGCCCGGAGGAACTGCTCGCGGGCATCCGGGCCGTGGCGAGCGGCGACGCGGTCGTCGCCCCGACCCTGACCCGCCGCCTCCTCGACCGCTACGCCCACCACCTGCCGACGCCCGACACCACCACCGGCACCGACCCCCGCCTGGCGGCCCTCACCGGCCGCGAGCGCGAGGTCCTGACGGCGATCGGCCGGGGCTGGACGAACGGCGAGATCGCGGAGCGGCTGGTCGTCGCGGAGTCCACCGTCAAGACGCACGTGGGCCGCATCCTGGCGAAGATCGGGGCCCGGGACCGCGTCCAGGCGGTGATCTTCGCGTACGACACCCGGCTGGTCCGGCCGGAGTAGCGGACACGGCCGGAATGGCTCCACGCGTCCTTGCCACCGCAGTCGCGTCCAGGCCGAGGCTCGACGGTTACGTGTCGCCTGCCTTCTTCCAGACCTGGTACGTGAATTTCGCCCGCCCAAGGGCACCGTCCTCGTAGCTTCCGACCTCGGCGATCCGGAGGTAGCCGTATCGGCCCTCGGTGGTCTTGACGCAGAGGATCATGCCCTTGGAAAGGTCACTGCCCAGGAATCCAGAGCTTTGGGAACCCTTCCAGCCAACGTTGCCGGACTGGCAGTCGGCCGGGCCGGCCGGAGGGCTGTCGTGGGGGTATCGGGCGAGTTCGGTGGAGGCGAGGGCAGCGAGCCTGTTGCGGACGATCGCGAGGTCGGTGCCTGCGTTCCCCTCTTCTTCCTGTCCAAGGGACGCGGTATCCAGGTCGACATTCCCGCCGGACGGATCCGGGCAGGTCACCACGGGCGAGTGGGTGCACAACGCCACCTCGCCCTTTTCATACAGCCGCGGCTTCCGGGAGGTGCCCGTGCGGTCTCCCGATGTGCCGATCGTCACCGCGAGCACGACCGCGAGCAGAATCGCCATGCCGGCTACACCCGCGGTCGCCAGCCGCCAGCGGCGCGAGCGACCTGCCCAGACTGCCGCGACCGCACCGCGCAGCGCCGCACGCCCAGGGGCACCGGCAGGGGACGTGACGGCTGTTGGCCTCTCGAGTACGGGGACGGTGGGGCCGGGGACGGTGGGGCCGGTATCCAGCATCGCCAGCGCCTCGGAGACGGTGACCCTGGTGGCAGGGGCCTTGTCCAGCAGGCGCGTGAGGAGTCCGGCGAGTTCGCCGGCGTGCTTCGGGGGGTCCGGCTCGTGCGCCATGACGGCTGCGACCGAGGCCGTGGGGGTGGCGCGGTGGAACGGGGAGACACCCTCCACCGCGTGGTAGAGGGTGACGCCCAGGGAGAACAGGTCGCCGGCGGGGCTGTCGTCGCCGTGCCCGATCCGCTCGGGCGCGATGTACTCGAGGGAGCCGATCACCCCGCCGGTCGCGGTCAGCGCGGTGTCGGCATCGTGCACGGCGATGCCGAAGTCGGCCAGCAGGACCCGGCCGTCGTCGGCGAGCATCACGTTGGACGGCTTGACGTCGCGGTGCACGATGCCGGCCGCATGCGCCGCCCGCAACGCTCCCAGGACCGCCTCGGCGATCCTCCGTACCTCCGCGGCCGGGACGCGGCCACGTTCGCGGATCTCCTCCTCCAGCGTGCCCCCGGTCACCAACTCCATGACGATCCACGGCACATCGTCTTCCCGCACCACGTCGTGGACGGCCACGATGTTGGGGTGGGTGCGCAGCCGCGCGGCGTTGCGGGCCTCGTGGATGGCGCGGTTCACCCGCTCGGTACGCTCCGCGCCGGACCCGGCCTGGGAGAGCGTGACCTCCTTGAGCGCAACGTCGACACGCAACCTCTCGTCCCGGGCCTTCCACACCCGTCCGAACCCGCCGGAACCCAATTCGCCGATGAGCCGATAGCGTCCCGTGACCAAGCGGCCCACACCTGTTTCGCTCGCCATCTGTTCCCCCATCGGCCTCGCTTGACTTTGTGGTGAGTATGAGACAGCGACACGCCGATGTCCGGCCGACCACCGGCGCAATCAAGATTCGCCCCAGGTTCTCCCACACCCGTTCCAGCACGCTGCCACCACAGCAACCGGACCCACACGAAAGCAGGCACACATGCGCAAGACACGCACCGCCCTCGCCGTCCTCGCCCTCTCGGCCGCTGCGCTGACAGGCACGACCACCGGCGCCGCCGCCACCGACAGCTCCTCAACCAGCCGTGCCGCCGCGGCTCCGTGCACCGTGCCCGACGCGTTCTGCGCCACCAGCGGCAGCGGCGACCAGCTCGTCCTGCACTGCGGCGAGTCAGCATTGGAGCCTTGGAGCGGCGTCGGATACTGGGACAACCGCCTTCCCGGAGGCGGCATAGTCAAGATGTTCGACTACTACGGCTCCGTGAACCATGTCGCGTTCGCCGACTCCGGTCCCACCGAGATCAACTGGAGTCTCGTCTGGGCGCTGCGCACCTACTGCTGACACCTGCTCGACGGTGCTCTGGAACTCATTGATTCAGACCCGATACGCGCCCTAGGCACCTTCCGCCGGCACCGAGAACAGGGGGCGGAAGTAGGAAGGGTCCGCCTTCTCCTCGACCATGCGTCCCTCGGCCTCCACCCACGCATGGGCGCCGAAGGGCAGGCGGGCCCGTACTCCCACCGTCCAGGTGGGCCAGGTGCCGCGGGCCCGGCACAGCAGGACGATCGCCAGTGAACGCGGCAGGCACCCCTCGTCCCCGGCACAGCGGAGGCTGACGGCCACCACGGCCTCCCGGGCGGCGCGGGCCTCCTCGTACGTGGCCGGGCGGGCGCCCCCGCGCAGGCGGGTCAGTATGGCTCGGGTCCGGGCCGGCGGCTTGGCGGCCAGGCGGCGGGCGACGGCCACGGCGAGCAGCACCAGCAGGCGGCGGCCCGGGGAGAGCCGGACCTTCGTACGGTGCGGTACGACCGAACTCAACGCTGCTGCACCACCTTCGCCTGCTGGAGGCTGGCCATCAGCCCCTCCACGTCCGCGCGGGCGCGTGGCTCGTCGACGTCGTAGACGGCCATCAGCCGCTCGGTGGCCTCCTGCACCGTGCTGCCGTCGGCCAGGGCGCGGAAGGCGACGGACGCGGTCCCGTTGAGCTGCCAGTAGCGGCCGTCCCTGCCGTCCAGCAGAACCGTTCCGTAGTCGGTGTCCACGGTTGAGACATCGGGGTGCAGTCTCCATGTCATGGTTGTCTCCTGCCTCCTGTCGGCTGGGTAGCCGTTGCCCGGGCCCACAGTTCACAGCTGAGCGCGGACTGCATCGCGCCTCGGTGGAGGCTGTCGGTGTAGGACAGGTCGAACAGCTCGCGCAGCGGCCCGGGGTCGATCAGGCCCAGGGCGGCCAGGCGGGAGCCGTCCCACAGTTCCGCGAGTTCCCGCCGGTGCGCTTCGAAGCCCTCGGCGACGAGCGTGGTGCCGTCGCCCTTGGTGCGCCGGGTCAGCACCCCTGGCGGCATGATGTCCGCCATCGCCGCCTTGATGAGGGGTTTGAACTCCCAGGGGGTGACGCGCTCCTCGGGCCGGACGGCCAGGCACACCTGGATGACCTGGTCGTCGAGGAAGGGGGAGGTATGGCTGAAGTCCTGGGTTTCGGTCAGCTGGTGGCACTGGCGGACGAGCCGTCCGGCGTCCTGGATGCCGAGGAGGTCGTTGTGCCGCCCCCGCGTCGGCGCCAGCGGCTCGGCCGTCGCGGCCGTATCGCGCAGGGTACGGGCCACCAGGTCCCTGGCGTCCGGGGTGAGCCATACGGGCAGGCTGGGAAAGTGGCCCCAGTCGGACAGGGGGTTCGGGGTACGGCGGACGCGGCCGTGGGCCCGATCCGCGAACCAGCGGCGGTAGGAGCGGCCGTCCAGCAGACCTCGGGCCTCCACGCCCCAGCTGCTTCGCCGCAGTTGGCTCAGCACCCTCAGGCGCTGGGCGGCCAGCAGCGGCCGGTGACGCAACAGGTCATGTTGATAGGCCGGGTGACCGCGCAGCAGTTGGTCGCCGCCGAGCCCGTCGAGGTGCAGCCGCGAGCGGTGCGCGAGGGCCCGCTGTCGTATGGCGCGCAGCCGGGGCGCGCTCAGTACGGCGGTGGACGGCTCGTCGGGAACGCCGTCCACCTCCATGAGGCCGCCGAAGAACCGCGGCAGTTCGCGGTTGGAGTAGACGATGTGGTTGAGGTTCGGCAGACCGGCGGCGGCCTGCCTGGCCCACTGGACGTCCTCGTCGGCCTGGTCGTCGTTCTCCATGGTGAACGTGGTGAACGTGGTGGGCGAGGGCCGGTGCCGGGCGGCCAGCAGGGCGATGCTGGTGGAGTCCATGCCACCGGAGAGGTCCGCGCTGACGGGCTGGGGGCCGCGGGTGCGCACCCGTACGGCGTCGTCGAGCGCCCGGCGCAACAGTTGGCCGCCCTCGGTCAGTGAAACCACCGGTTCGGGGGCTTGCCACCAGCGTTTGACCAGTGGCCGCCGACCGTCCGGATCCAGCGCCAGGTACGAGCCCGGAGGCACCGCGGAGACGTTGTGCCACGGCGGTAGGTCACCCAGTGGGTGCGGCAGCGCGTCCAGGGTGCGCAGGGCGAGCAGGGCCGGGTCGAGCGGGGCGTCCAGTACGGCCGCCAGGACGTCCGCGCGGTCCGCGGCGATGGTGAGTGCGCCCAGCTCACCGCGTGCGCGCAGCTCACCGCGTACGCCCAGTTCACCGTGCGCGCGCAGCTCACCGTGTGCGCCGAACTCACCGTGGAAGACCCGGCGCAGTCCGGAGGCGGTGCCCTGTACGCGCAGGCGGCCACGTACGGAGGCGACGAGGTGGTAGCTGCCGGCCCAGGCCAGGCCCAGCCGGTCGAGGTCGGCCAGATCGTCGATTCGCGCGGCCGCCGCGGCGAGTTCGTCCTGGGTCGCCGAGCAGTGGCCGATCACGGCGAGCCGGGTGTCGCCCCGCTCCGCCACCAGGGCCCGGCCTTCGGCCGTCCGGCCGGCCACACAGGGCCGGCCGGACGGGTGCCTCAGCAGGATGCGTACGCCGTCCGCGGGGAGCCGGCCGATAGCGGCTGCCGCGCCGTCAACATCCGGCAGCGCGACGAAGTAATGCCAACCGGCATCGGCCATGTCAATGTCCTTAGGGGGTGTGCCGCATCAGCGTCGGCCTCAGAGGCTCAGAGCCTTAGAGCCTGTCGTAGAAATGAATCACGTTCTCGTAGCCGGTCAGGCCGAAATAGCCGGTGTCCTCCTGGAAGGAGCCACACTCGACCATTTTGGGGGTTTCATAGGCCTGGAGCTCGTTGGTCTCCTGGAGTTCGTCGCCCTGCATCACAGTTCACCTCCCCGTTGACTGGTGAGACCGCTCAGGGCGGAACGGGTTCCGAAGCGGAAGGTTTCGCGGACGCCGGAATTACTCCCAACTGACCGCTGACCAAAGGGACTTGAGTCCCTATCGCCGCCCTGGGCGTGATCGACAGCGAATCACGCGGCTCACCGCGATTCAAGATTCACGATCGACCGCCCTGCCATGAATATTCCGGAATGCTCCCTCTCACTTTTGCCCCGGCCGCCCCCACCGGGGTTTGACTCCCCTTTGGCTAACCGCTATCTATTGGGGCGTCGCAGAGGAGGGTGGTCCGTGCAGGACGTGGTGCTGGCGCTGCTGGCCAAGGAGCCATCGCACGGGTACGACCTGCGCGGGCGGTTGGTGGCGGCCCTCGGGCCGTTGGGCGAGACGCTGAACGCGGGGCAGATCTATGTGACGCTCACCCGGCTCGAAAAGGCGGGCCTGGTCGTCCAGGAGCGTGAGGACGAGCCGGTGCGCGGCCCGCGCCGCAAGGTGTACGCGCTGACCGCGGCCGGGCAGGAGCGGGTGGCCGCGTGGATGGCCGAGGACCCCGGGCCCAGAGCGGACGTGGCGGAGTTCCACCTGAAGCTGGTGGCCGCCGGCGAGTCGGGCCTGGCTGATCCGCTCGCGCTCGTGGACGCGCGGCGGCGGGAGCTGATGCGCAGCCTCGCCGAAACCCAGCGCGCCGCCCTCGCTCACGACACGGGCTCGGAGGCCGGGCTGCTCCTGGAGGGCATCGCGCTCCGGTTGCAGGCCGATCTGCGGTGGTTGGAGGCGTGCGAGCGGACCTGGTCCGCCCACATACGGCGGGGGAAAGGCAGAGGAAACGGATGACGAGTGACGGTCAGCGGGCCGGGGGCCGGTCGCGGCGGCGGGGTACGGACGACAGCCCGGGCGCGGGGTGGGCCGGCCGCGGGCACGGTGCGGCGGATGCGGCGGCCGGGCCGGTGCTGCGTACGGTCGGCCTGGCCCGGGTGTACGGAGAGGACCAGAGCGCGGTGTGGGCCGTCGACGGGGTCGACCTCGATGTTCCCACCGGACAGACGCTCGCCGTGACCGGGCCCAGCGGCTGCGGCAAGTCCACGCTGCTCCAGCTTCTCGGCGGTCTCGACCGGCCCACCGAGGGCGAGGTGTGGCTCGGCGGACGGCGCGTGGATGACCTCGGCGAGCGGGCGCTGGCCCGGCTGCGGCGCCGCGCCGTCGGGTTCGTCTTCCAGGCGTACCACCTGATGGACGAGCTGACCGCGGCGGAGAACGTCGAGCTGCCCGCGCTGCTCGCCGGCGCCTCACCGCGTACCGCCCGCCGCCGCGCCGCCGAACTCCTCGATCAGGTCGGGCTCGCCGACCGGGCCCGGCATCTGCCCTCGGAGCTGTCCGGCGGGCAGCGGCAGCGGGTCGCCATCGCCCGCGCCCTGGTCAACAAGCCGCTGGTGGTCCTCGCCGACGAGCCCACCGGAAACCTCGACAGCGCCGCGACCCACGACATCCTCCGGCTCTTCGACGAGCTGCGCACCGCCGGCCAGACCCTGGTCATGGTCACCCACGACGAACGCGTCGCCGCCACCGCCGACCGCATCGTCTCCCTGCGCGACGGCACGCTGGCCGACGACACCCCCCTGCACACTGACGGTGGCACCACACGGCTCGGCACGCTCTTGAGCTGGGAGGACTGACCGTGGGTCATCTGCTGCTGATGTGGCGCCTGGTCCTGCGCGATATGCGCCGCCGCCCCGCCGAGGCCGTCATGTTCCTGCTCGCCGTCACCGTCGCCGGCGCCAGTCTGACCCTCGGACTGGCGACCAACGACGCCGTGGTCAGCGGGTACGAGAAGACCCGCGCGGCCACCGCGGGGCCCGACATCATCGCCACCACGACGGCCACGGACCCGTCCCGCGTGGCCGAACGCTTGGCGGACGCGCCCGGTGTGGCCGCGCACGCCGACCCGGTCTTCGCGTTCGACACCTACATCAAGGCACACGGCCGAACCGCGCACTCCTCGGTCGAGGGGCGCGAGACCGCACCATCCGCCGTGGACCGGCCGCTGGTGACCTCCGGCACCTGGGTGCGCCCCGGCGGCGCGGTGCTCGAACGCGGCTTCGCGCAAGAACTCGGCGTACGCGTCGGCGACCGCGTCACCATCAGCGGACGCGGCTATCCCGTCGTCGGGACCGCGATCAGCGCGGCCACCGCGGTGTATCCCGGGAGCGACGCCGCGCAGGGGGCCGGGCCGTCCGACTACGGCGGCAGGATCTGGCTCACCTCAGCCGACACCCGCGCGGCGGCGGGCGACGAGCCCAGCGTCCACCTGATCCAGCTGAAGCTGACCGATCCCACCGCGACGAAACGATGGCAGGACACCGTGTTCGGCCGCGACAGCGAGGTCGACTCCACGGTCAACGTCCACTACTGGCAGGACGTCCTCCAGTGGGACCTGTCCATGATCCGGGCCATCCAGCCCGCCCTGGTGGTCGGCGGCTGGCTGCTCGCCATCGCCGCGATGGTCACCCTCGCCGCGCTCGCCACCACCCGCGCCGCCCGCGACAACCGGCGTGCCGCACTGCTCAAGGCCGTCGGCGCCGGACCCGCCACCGTCACCGCCGCCCTGCTGGCGCAGTACCTGCTGCTGACCCTCCTGGCCTCCGCGCTCGGGCTGACCGCCGGAACGCTGGCCGCTCCCCACCTGGTCGATCCCAGCGCGGGGCTGCTCAACACCGTCAGCCCTCCGGACTCCGACACCGTCACCGGCGCGATCTTCCTCGCCGTGGTGGTCGCCCTGACCGGTGCGCTCGGCCCCGCCCTGCGCGCCGCCCGCACCAGCACCGTCCACGCCCTGGCCGACCCGGCGCACCTGCTCACGCGCCACCCGCGGCTGAACGCCATGACGGCGCATCTGCCCACCCCGCTCCTGCTCGGCATCCGGCTGCTCGCCCGCCGGCCCGGCCGCGCCGTCCTGGCCGCCGCAGGTACGGCCGTCACCACCCTCATGGTCACGGCCCTGCTCGCCTGGCACACCGAACTCGACACCCGGCCCGACTTCAAGCGGTTCGGCCCCGTCGAAGTGCGGGTCGACCTGACCGGCGAGGTGCTGCTCGCCGTCACGCTCACGCTGGTGGCGCTGTCCACGCTCAACACCGTGCTGCTCGGCTGGAGCACCGCCGTACAGGCCCGGCGTGCCCTGTCCATCGCCCGTACCCTCGGCGCCACACCCGGCCAGGTCGTCGCGGCGCTCTGCGTCGCGCAACTCCTGCCCGCCGTGCCCGGAGTGGCGGTGGGTGTTCCGACCGGGCTCGGCCTGTACTGGTTGTTCGGTACGCAGGTCACGCCCCCGGGATCGTGGCTGCTCACCGCCGCGCTCGCCGTCCTGCTGGCCATCGCGGCGCTCACCGCGCTGCCCGCGTGGGCCCACACCCGCAGCCCCGCCGGGCGCGTCCTCAACGCCGAACCCGCCTGACAGCCCCTTCCCCCGCCTGACGGACTCCCCCGCCCGCTCAGAGTTTGCACACAACGATGCGGCCGGTGTCGCCGCCGGAGGCGACGAGCGAGCCGTCCGCGGAAATCCTGACCGTGTACGTGCGCCCGGTGCCGCGCTCCCCTGGGTGGCGTACGAAGGCGGGGTCGCTGTGGCGGGTGGCGGCGTCGACGACGTCGGTGTCGCCCCGTCGGCCGATGGCCAGGGTGGCGCCGTCGGGCGAGTATGCCCAGCCGTAGCAGGTGGCCCAGCGGTCGGTGAGGTGTGGGTTCGGGTGCGGGAAGTGCCAGATGAGTTCGCCGGTCTCCAGGGAGTACGCGCAGGGTCCCTCGGCGGACTCGGGGTTGGCGACCAGCAGCGTGTCGGCCGGGTCGAAGCCGATCGCATGCGGCTTGCGGTCCATCGGGATACGGCACAGGACCGTATCCCGGTCGATGTCCCAGACCTCGACCTCGGTGACCTCGGGGTCGTCCTCCTTGTACCGGGACCCCTTGGTGAAGCACAGCGCCATGAGCTTTCCGGACGGCGAAAGCGCGCCAGCCCAGCAGCGCATGGCGGGCCTTTCCGCGGACGTCGCGAACACCTCGTTCCATTCCTGGCCGAGTGCGTCGAGTGCGTCGAGTACGCGTACGCGGTCGCCCGTGTCGAAGAGCAGCAGCCGCCGCCGGGCCGCGTCCCACGAAGGACGGACGCGGAACGGGTTGAAGTGGGCGTCCTGGAACTCCCGATACTGGCCGAGAATCCGGGTTTGGCCGCTCGCCGGATCAAAGAGCCGCGTTTCCTCATTGAGCGCGTAGACGATGCGCTCACCGCCGGCGTCGAAGTGCACGGCGTGCACGAACGTCTGCCTCTTGCCCACTGGTTCGGCGTGGATCAGTCGGCGGTGTCCGGTGGCGACGTCGATCAGGTGGATCTCGGCGCCGTACGCGTCCTTGAGCATGGTGCCGACGACGATGGTCCGGCCGTCCGGAGACAGGTCGAACGCCTCGGCCCAGGACCGGTTGGGGACCTTGACGTCGAGCACGACGGCGCCGCGCGCCGCCTGGCCGGCGTCGGCGACGCAGGCGAAGCCCTCCCGCAGCTTCTTCCAGCGCAGCTCCTCGAACCCCCGCGCCGCCTCATGCTCGTTCGCGCACTCCGTCACGGTCTCCCGGGGCCGCCTTCCCTCGGTCCACGCCGAGCGGATCAGCCGGGGGCCCTCGACGGCGATCCGGTAGAACTTCACCTTCGCCGGGTCGGCCGACGACCTCATCGTTGTATCCAGCCTGGTCATGCAGGTGAAGCTATACGGAGAGGCCGACAGCGCGGGACGGCGGCGAACGGTATCCGCAACGCCGGAGTTCCAGGTCAGGGTGAGGCCAGCGGTGACGGCGTCAGGGTGCGGGTGGGTGTCTTGGGGTCGGGGCCCGCAAGGTGCTGCAGAGCAGCGCTGCGCATCCGAGCCCGAAGATCCACGCACCCGGAACCAAGGGTGTCGTACTCCCCCCAAGCCATGTGTATGGGGGAGACGTGAATTGCTAACAGTCCGGTGGTGAGTGTGGTGGTGAGAGCGTGCAGGTACCGGGCCCCGCGCGGGACGGGAGCGGCGCGAGTACGGCGCAACTGGCCAGGGGCCGTGCACCGCGGCGGCCTCGTCCAGGGGCATGCCGGGTACGTAGGCGGTGGCCAGCCAGGAGGATGAAGCGTCGGCATCGGCGTCGACCAGGGCGGCCGTGAACAAGCCGGTGACTTTCCGACCCGCCACCTCCCGGGCGAACCTGCGGCGGCATCGACCTCACCGGACAGCACAATCAGCGCACGGTGGTCGTGTGCAAGCCCTCGATGGTCTCTCGCAACGCCTCGTCGGTCGAAGTCGGCTCGATCCCGAAAGCTGCCGTGGCGGCGGACGAGTCGAGTACGAAGGGCCGTCGCATCTGGTACTGGACCTCAAGCATCTCCCGCGCGGCCGGGTTGAAGAGCCCTGCGAGCCGGAGTGCGAAACCGGGCATCGTGGCCACGCGGGCGGCGGGTGCTTCCGCCAGTTCGGCGGCGCGGGTGGCGAGCGCGCGGATGGACAGCGGAGGCGCGGTGGGCACGTGCCACGGTCGCCCCCACGCCTTCTCGTCAGCGGCGACCGCGACAAGGGCGCGGGCCACGTCGCCGACGTAGGTCCAGCTGTGTGGCGCGTCCAGGTCGGCGGGTATGGAACCGCGCCGACCGGCGAGCACCTTGGGCAGCACCATGGCGCTGAACGGGGAGAGGGCGCCCGCGCCCAGGTAGTCCGAGCCGCGGACCTCTGCCGTACGGATTCGCCCGGCTTCGTGCGCGGCCAGGGCGTCGGCCCACAGTTTGGCCCGGACCTCGCCCTTCACCGAGTTGGGACGCAGCGGCAGTTGCTCGGTCATCGGGACATCGACCTGGCCGTAGCCGTACAGGTTGCCGGTGGTGACGAGCACCGCGCCGGTGGCCTCCGCGGCCCGTATGAGTGCCGTGCCGAGCGGCGGCCAATCGGCGGCCCAGCGGTGATAGGCGGGGCCCGCGCAGCTGTACAGCGCGACGGCGCCTTCGGCGTGCCGAGCGAGCGTGTCCGAGTCGGTCGCGTCTGCCGCGACGCGTTCGATCCCGGCGAGTTCCGGCCCGCCGCCGCGGCGGGTGATCAGGCGGACTCGCTCACCTCTGCCGATGAGCAACCGTGCGGTGGCCGCGCCGACCGGGCCGGCTCCGACGATGACATGAAGGTCCATGAACGAACACTCTCCCCAAACTCGGCCGAGAACAGTGTTCTCGAATGAGGACACCGTAGCCAGCACGGGGTCACGCTGTCAAGAACACTGTTCTCGCCCAGTTCTCATGTTCTCGAACCTGTGCGACACTGCTGATATGTCCGCGTCGTCGCTGCGTGCCCGCATCCGCTCGGAGATGAACCGCGAGATCAAGGAGGTCGCGCGGCGGCATCTCGCCACAGACGGCGTGAACCTGTCCCTACGGGCCGTGGCCAGAGACATGGACATCGTCGCCTCGGCCCTGTACCGGTACTTCCCGAGCCGTGACGCCCTGCTCACCGCATTGATCACCGACGCCTACGAGGCACTGGGCGCGGCCGCGACCGAAGCCGAATCGGCCGTTCCGCGTGACGACCTGCGCGGCCGATGGATGGCCGTCTGCCGCGCCACGCGTACGTGGGCGCTGGCGCATCCCGCTGAGTACGGGCTGCTGTACGGAAGCCCAGTGCCCGGTTACGCCGCGCCGCACCACACCACGGCGCCGGCCGCGAAAGTGGTGCTTCTGCTCGTCGATATCGCCATCGACGGCGCGGAGCGCCTGGAGCCCGTGCCATCACCGCCCCCCGAACCCGTCCGCGCCGACCTGCGCCGCCTGATCGACCAACACCCGGGCGACCTGCCGGAGAAACGGCTCGACCGCGTGTTCGTCGGCTGGACCCACCTGTTCGGCCTCATCAGCTTCGAGGTGTTCGGCCGCCTGAACGACACGATCGAGGCACGCGCAGAGTATTTCGACCACCACATGGCCCTGATGGCCGACCTGACCGGCATCCCACGAGGCGCTGAGCCTCGGCGGTGAAGCCCCAGGGTTCACCCCGGGGTTGAGGGGTTGTCCGCTCATCGCCCCCGAGCTGTGGGCCAGGGGCGTTGAAAAGTCTCCGGAGTCGGTTCAACGAAACACTCGAAGACATGACTTCCCAAGACATCGAACCGCCCGGGGCGGAGCCTGCCGTCGAGACCCACGACGACGCGGAAGACCACAGGAAAGACAACGCGGAAGGTCCCGCCCCCGCACCGCGGCGGTGGTGGACTCTGCTGGCGGTCAGCGCGGCCCAGTTGCTCGTGGTCCTTGACGGGACGATCGTGAACATCGCGCTGCCCTCCGCGCAGAGCGCGCTGGGCATGTCCGACGCCAGCCGGCAGTGGGCGATCACGGCGTACGCTCTGGCCTTCGGCGGACTGCTGCTGATCGGCGGCAGGGTCAGCGGCGCGCTCGGGCACCGGCGTACGTTCGTCATCGGCCTGGTCGGCTTCGCCGCCTCGTCCGCGCTGGGCGGGGCCGCCGTGAACCCCGGGATGCTCTTCGGGGCGCGGGCGCTGCAGGGTGTCTTCGCCGCCGCGCTCGCGCCCGCCGGGCTGTCGTTGCTGACCACCACGTTCACCGAACCGCGCGAACGGGGCCGGGCGTTCGGCGTGTTCGCCGCGGTCGGTGCCGCCGGGTCGGCCCTCGGGCTGGTCGCCGGGGGGCTGCTGACCGAGTACGCGAGCTGGCGGTGGTGCCTTTACATCAACGTCCCCATCGCCCTGTTCGCCGTGCTCGGCACGGCGGTGGTGCCGGCGGACCGCCCGATCCGCGGCGCCGGGCGGCTCGACGTCGCCGGCGCGCTGCTCAGCGCCGCGGGCTTCGGCGCCGTGGTGTACGCCTTCAACGAGGCCGAACCGCTCGGCTGGGGCTCACCGAAGGTGCTGACGCTGCTGGTCGGCGGCGTCCTGCTGCTGGCCGCGTTCACCGCCGTCGAGGCGCGTGCCCAGCACCCGCTGCTGCCGATGCGCGTGCTCGCGCACCGCACCCGCGCCGGTGCGCTGGTCTCGATCACCCTGATGTTCGTCGCGATGTTCGGCTTCTACCTCTTCATGAGCTATTACAGCCAGACCGTCCTCGGCTACTCGCCGGTCCAGGCGGGTCTGACGCTCCTCATCAACGCGCTGGCCGCCCTGCTCGGCTCCACGCTCCTCGCCGGCAGGCTGCACGGACGCGTCACGCCCGCGATGCTGATCCTGCCCGGGCTGATGGCGGCCGCCGCCGGGATGCTCGTCCTGACCCGTCTGACTGCGGACAGCACGGACGTCCTGCCGCTGTATCTCGTACCCGCCCTGGTGCTCACCGGCCTCGGCCTCGGCTGCGTCATCACCTCGACGGCCGGTCTGGCGACCGCGGATGTGCGGCCGTACGACATCGGGGCCGCGTCGGCCGCCTACAACGCCTCCCAGCAACTCGGGGCGGCGCTCGGCACCGCGCTGCTCAACACCATCGCGACCAGCGCCGCCGCCTCATATCTGGCGTCCGAGGCCGACGCCACGCCGACCGGGGCGTCCGTGCACGGCTACACCACCGCCCTGACGGTCGGCTTCGGCATCCTCCTCGCCGCCGTATGCCTCACGGCACCGCTGACCTGGAAACAACGGCGGCCATAGTCAGCCTTGGATGCAGAAGACGAGTATGTCCATGGTGTGGCCGTACTTCAGGGCGGTCTGCCACTCCTCGTGCTCCACATTGAGTTTGTCGATGAGGAGTTTGGCGTCGTAGGTGAAGTCGTGGTCCAAGCGGTCGAGTACGGCCGTGTAGGCGTCGGCGACGGACTTGGCCTTGGAGAGGGGGAGGTAGCCGATGGCCGGGTAGCCGTCCATGGGGCTCGGGATGGAGAACGGGAGCAGGTCGGTGAAGTCCGCGAACAGGAAGCTGCACGGCAGCAGGTCGGCGGGGACTCCCAGGGCGCGGAGTTCCTCGTCCATGCGGCCGAAGAAGGTGGAGGGTTTGGAATACACGCCCACGTCGACGGGGTCGGATCCGATGCATTCGAGGACGGCCAGCAGCGCGGCGTAGTACGCGTATCCGACGCGTTCGCCCTCGGCATCGGCCCGGCCCATGATGAGGTGCTCCAGAGCCTCGGGGACGGTGAGGCCCCAGTCGATGCGCTGGTAGTCGACGCGGCGCTGGACGGCCCGCGCCTCCTCGCGCATGGTGTCGAGGATCTGCTGCTGGTGGGCGGTGGGCTCGCCGCCCCGCAGATAGTCGAGAGTCCGGCTGAGGGTAACCGTCTTCATGCTGATCACGTGGCTCATGCGGGTCATGGTCGCAAGCCCTACCGACAGGGCGCCCACCGAGGGTGGTTCGGGCGGCGCCGAACTTTTCCGGCTCTAGCGTCGGGCCATGACGCACACGACGCATGAGTTCAACCGCTTCGCGGACGTACGGGCGGCACTCGCCGACCCGGCGCTCGTCCCGGAACTCCCGGCTACGGACGGGGGTCCGGTGGGGGCGAGCGTCGCCTGGCTGCGTGCCACCGTGGCCCGGTTCAGCTCCGGTGAGGCGCATCGGCGGCGGCGGGCTCTGGTGGAGGCCGAGCTGGCCCGGCTGGAGCCCGCCGCGCTGTGGCGGGCGGCGGCGACCGGGCCCACGGGGGAGGTCCGGGTGCGGGTGGTGCGTGCCCTCGCCGAGGGCCTGGGGATGCCGGAGCCCGGGGCGGTCGCGGAGGCGGTGACCGTGGTGGCCGGGGCCTACTTCGGGGGTACGGACCCGGCCGCGGACGAGGCCGTGGCCCGGCTGGTGGCGCGGCTGGCGCCGGCCGGTGCCGATGGGGCCGCTCTGGAGGCCGTCGCCAACCGCATCGGACTGCTGGTGCAGGCCTGCGACGCGACGGCCACGCTGGTGGAGTCCTGCGCGGGGGCTGCGTTGGCGAAGGCCCGCGCGGAGGCCGCGCCGGTGGATGCCTGCGCGGGAACGGCATTGACGAAGGCCCGCGCGGGGGCCGCGCCGGTGGAGACCGCGGCGGGCCATGATGGGCCGCCGGCCGCAGGAGCCGCGCCGGTGGAGTCCGTGACGGGCCGCGACATACCGCTAACCGCGGGAGCCGCACCGACGGCGACCTGCGCAGGCGCCACACCGACGGACGCCGCGGCCAGCCCCGACGTACCGCCGGCCCGGGTGCTCCGGGAGGATCCGCCGGTACGGACCATGCGCCGGATCGCCGCCCGCGCCACCCGGGTCGGCGGCCGGGAGATCGCCGAGGGCGATGTGGTGCTCCTGGACCTCGCGACCGCCCAGCGCGCACACCCCGTACCCCTGACCTTCGGCGCACCGCCGCGGGTCTGCCCCGGCCGGGCCCACGCCCTCGCCCTGGCCGACGGACTGCTCCAGCGCCCGCTGACGGCCTTCGCCCGGCTGCACCACCAGGCCGCCGCCACCCCGCTGCTGCTGCCCAACGCCTGGGACTACGCCTCCGCCGCCGCCCTGGCGGCGCAGGGCTTCCCGGCGGTCGGCACCACGAGCCTGGGCGTGGCCGCGGCCGCCGGTCTGCCGGACGGGGCGGCCGCGACCGCGGACGCGACCTTGGCCCTGGCCCGCAGCCTCGGCCGGGGGTCCTTCCTGTTCACCGTCGATGCCGAAGGGGGTTTCAGCGACGACGTGGAGGAGGTGGCCGCGCTGGCCCGCGAGCTGTACGAGGCGGGCGCCGCGGGGATCAACCTGGAAGACGGCCGGCCGGACGGCACCCTCGCCCCCGTGGAGCTGCACGCCGCGAAGATCGCCGCCGTCAAGGCCGCCGTACCCGCGCTGTTCGTGAACGCCCGCACCGACACCCACTGGCTCGGACGCCAGAGGGAGGAGACCGCGGCGCGCCTCGCACGCTATGAACAGGCCGGGGCGGACGGGGTGTTCGTACCGGGTCTTTCGGATCCGGACGGGATCGCCGCGCTGACGGCGGCTCTCCTCGTCCCGCTGAACATCCTGTACACGCCGACCGGGCCCACGCTCGCCGAGCTGGCCGCGCTGGGCGTACGCAGGGTCAGCCTCGGCTCGCTGCTCTACCGCAGGGCCCTGGCCGCTGCCGTGACCGCCGCGACCGCCATCCGAGACGGCCGGCCGACGGACCTCACGGCCCCCTCCTACGCGGAGGTGCAGGCACTGGCGGAGCCCTGACGTCACCATGAATCCGCCTTCCCGGCGCATGGTTACTGTGCTGGCATGTCCGAGACCTCTGGCCAACTCTCGTTCGACACCAACACCGACGCAGACACCGACCCAGCCACGTCCGCCACCGCGGTGCCCGGGCTGCGCTACATCGCCGACTGGCTCGCCCCCGATGCCGCTGCGGCCCTGCTCGCGGGGATCGATGGGGCGTCGTGGTCGGCGCAGCTGAAGCGGCGCGTACAGCATTACGGCCATCGGTACGACTACGGCCGCCGCACCGTGGCCACCGATGCGTCGCAGCCGACCGCGCCGCCGCTCCCGGTGTGGGCGCGGGAGCCGGCCGCCCGGCTGGTGGACGAGGGGTTGCTGGACCGGGAGGCGGACCAGGTGATCGTCAACGAGTACCAGCCGGGTCAGGGGATCAGCGCCCATGTCGACTGCGTACCGTGTTTCGGCCCGGTCGTCGCCGCGATATCCCTGGGCTCCAGCTGTCTGATGGACTTCACCGACCCCGACGACGGCACCAAGCTGGCGGTGCCGCTGGCGCCGGGCAGCCTGCTGGTCATGGCCGGTCCGGCCCGATACGCCTGGCGGCATGCCATCGCCGCGCGCAAGAGCGACCCCGGGGCGGCCGGACGGGTTCCCCGTGGCCGCCGGGTGTCGGTGACGTTCCGCACGGTCCTGCACACCAGTCAATAACCCCCGGATGCGACCCCGGCGGCGGCCACCGATGTAACGGTTGGCCGCCGCCGCGCCAAGTAGCGGGTGAAGGGACCACCGACCACGTTGGAGGAACGGGTGCCCTTGATACCCGAACGGGCCGCCGTGCCCGAACGACATGCGAGCCGGGCCGCGCCGCCCCGGCCGGACGCCGCCGGATTCGCGGTGTTCTACGAAGAGAACTTCGACGCCGTCCTCGGCTTTGTGACCCGGCGCACGACCTGCCCCCAGCTGGCCGCTGACCTCACCGCCGACATCTTCGTCGCCGCGCTGGAGGCCGCGGGCCAGTACGACCCGAAGCGCGGGGCGCCCGCCGCCTGGCTGTACGGCATCGCCCGCAACGTCCTGGCCGCCCACTACCGGGGCAGCGCCCGCGAGCAGCAGGTGATGGCCCGGCTGAACGGGCGTCGGCTGCTGGACGAGGAGGACATCGCCGCGCTGGAGGAGCGGATCGACGCGGAGCGGGCGGCGCGCGAACTGGTCGAGCGGCACCGCGCGCTGAGCGAGCCGCTGCGCGAAGTCCTCGATCTGGTGGCTGTCGACGGCCTCACCCCGCGCGAGGCCGCGCAGGCGCTCGGGCTCCACCAGGCGACCGTACGGGTCCGTCTGCACCGCGCGAAGCGCGCGCTGCGCGCCGGACGCCCGCCCATCACCGAACCCGCCGAACCCGCCGAACGCACAGGCCACACCCTGGAGGTTGTCTCATGAGCGCGCCCACCCAGTTCAAGCAGCGCCTGGCGGCGGAGCTGTCGGCCATGGCCACCGCCCCGGCTCCCGTCCCGGCCCCCGCTCCGGCCCCCCGGGCCCCGGCTCGCCGGCTTCGCCTCCCGCTCGCGGTCGCGACGGTGGCGGCGGCCGCCGCGGCGGCGGTGGTCGTGCCGGCGCTGAGCGGATCGGGCGGCTCGCCCGCGTACGCCGTGACCAAGAAGGACGACGGCTCCCTGATCCTGCACTTGAACCGCCCCGAGGGCCTGCCCGGCCTCCAGCAGCAGCTGAAGAAGATGGGCGTACGGGCGGCCAGCCTGGAGGGGGACGAGAACTGCCCCACGGGCGCGCCGCCCCATGCCCCCTGGGCCACCGCGGGCTACGCGCTGACGTTTCCGTCCGACCCCGGGAAGGCCGTCATCCACCCGGATCTGATCCCGGACGACACCGTCCGGTCGGACGGCCGGCGGGTCGCCGGGGCGACGCTGCTCATCGTGGCGGAGTTCGGCAAGGACAACGCGACCAAGTCGGTGTCGTTCCGGCTGGTGTCGAAGGTCCCCAAGTGCAGCGTGCCTGGGATCGGCGGCGGTCCGGACGCCCACGCCTGACCCGTAGGCGCGAGCTCAGATCGCCCGGAAGTCCCGGACCGAGAAGCGCGGGGCGCGGCGGGGCGGGACGCGGCCGGAGAGGAGGATCAGACGGGCGGCGCGGTGGCGCTGGCCGGCGTAGGGGGCCAGCAGCTCCAGCATCGCCGCGTCGTCGGTGCCGCGCTCGCCGGTGAGGGCATAGCCGATGATCTTCGGCAGGTGCAGATCGCCGACCGTGATCGCGTCCGGGGTGCCGTTGCTGCGCTGCAGCGTCTCGGCCGCCGTCCACGGGCCGATGCCCGGGATGGCCTGGAGCCGGGCCGAGGCCGCGGCGAGGTCCATGGCCGCGGCCTCCTCCAGCCGCCGGGCGGCCCGTACGGCCCGCAGGATGGTCGACGAGCGCTTGGCGTCGACCCCGGCCCGGTGCCACTCCCACGACGGGATCAGCGCCCAGGCGCGCGGATCCGGCATGACCCGCAGCCGCTCGGCGGGGCCGGGCGCGGGCTCGCCGTGGCGCTGCAGCAGCAGCCGCCAGCCCCGGTACGCCTCGTCGCTGGTGACCTTCTGCTCCAGGATCGAGGGGATCAGCGACTCCAGGACCAGACCGGTGCGGATCAGTCTGAGGCCCGGGTGGCGGCGGTGCGCCTGGTGCACCAGGCGGTGGCGCGGGGTGAAGGCGGCCGGGTCGTCCTCGGCGCCGAGCAGGGCGGGCAGATGGTCCAGCAGCCAGTCCGCGCCCGGCCCCCACGCCTGCGCCTCGACGGCCTCGCCCCGGCGTACGAGGCGTATCGTCCCCGCGCCCTCGGGGGTGCGGCTGGCCCGCCAGACGGCGCCGTCGGCGGACACCTGGAACGCCGGGTCCCCCGGGCCCCGCCGCAGCACGGTCAGGTTGCGCGCGAGGTCGTACGGACCGGAGGGGGTCCAACTGCGGTGGGCGGGCACACCGCCAGCCTACGGCGCGCCCCCGGCACGCCCGCACAAGCCCTCACTGGTCCGACGAGAAGCGCACCGCCCCCGCCGGGATGTCCGCCCCGCACCACACCCGCACGCCGTCCCGCAGCTCGTTGTCCGGCCCCACCAGCGCGCCGTCCCCGACCACCGCGCCCTGCAGCACCGTACGGGCCCCGATCCGGGCCCGCGCGCCGATGAGGGAGTCGCGGACCTGCGCGCCCTCCTCCACCACCGCGCCGGCCAGCACCGTGGAGCCGTCGATGCTGACGCCCGCGCCCACCCGGGCCGCGGGGCCGATGACGGTGCCGCCGGTGAGCTTGGCGTCGCGCGCCACCTGCGCGCTGTCCAGGATCAGCCGGTCGCCGCAGCGGCCGGGGACCGCCGGGGAGGGGGCGCGGCCCAGCACCAGGTCGGCGGAGCCGCGGACGAAGGCCTGCGGGGTGCCGAGGTCGAGCCAGTACGTGGAGTCGACCATGCCCTGGAGATGGGCGCCCGCGGCCAGCAGGCCGGGGAAGGTCTCGCGTTCGACGGAGACGGGGCGGCCGGCCGGGATGGCGTCGATCACCGAGCGGTTGAAGACGTAGGCGCCCGCGTTTATCTGGTCGGTGACGATCTCCTCGGCGGTCTGCGGCTTTTCGAGGAAGGCGGTGACGCGCCCGGTGGCGTCGGTCGGCACAAGACCGTACGCGCGCGGGTCGGTGACGCGGGTGAGGTGCAGGGAGACATCGGCGCCGGTGGTGCGGTGGGTGTCGACGAGGGCGGGTATGTCGAGCCCGGTGAGGATGTCGCCGTTGAAAACGAGCACCGGGTCGTCCGGGCCCGAGCCCAGCCGGGAGGCGACGTTGCGGATGGCGCCGCCGGTGCCCAGCGGCTCCTGCTCCGTCACGTATTCCAGGTGCAGGCCGAGTGACGAGCCGTCACCGAAGTACGGCTCGAACACCTCGGCCAGGTACGACGTGGCGAGCACGATGTGCTCGACCCCGGCCGCGCGGGCGCGCGCCAGCTGGTGGGTGAGGAACGGGACGCCGGCCGCCGGGACCATCGGCTTGGGGGTGTTCACCGTCATCGGCCGCAGCCGGGTGCCCTTGCCGCCGACCAGGAGGATCGCTTCTGGCGTCGCTGGCGCTGTGGTCACGTATCGTCTCTGCTTCCTGCTGGGGCTCGCCGGGTCGGCGGCCAGTGTATGCAGACCCCGAGTACCCGGCCCGCGCCTGGTCAGCGGCCTTGCGGTCGGCGACCTCGAGGTTCGCGCTGACCCCGCGGTCGCCGACCACGCGGTCAGCGGCCCTGCAGCCGGGCGGCCGTGCTGCGCACGGTGCCGAGCTTGGCGTACAGGGCGTTGCCCGGGCACTCGGTGTTGTAGCCGTCGCGGTGTCCGGAGATGACACGCAGCTTGGCCTTGGTGCCCTTCTTGAATCTGTTGCCGCCGGCGGACTTCAGATGGGTGGTGCCGCTCGGGTTCCGGCCGAACAGGCCGAGCTTCCAGGCGGTGAGCTTGGCCACGGCCTTGACGGCCTTGCTGGAGGGCTTCTTGGAGGAGTAGGTGCCGAGCACCGCGATGCCCATGCTGTTCGTGTTGAAGCCGCGCGTGTGCGCGCCCTGAACGGCCTTCGACACGCCCCCGGATCTGCCCTCGTAGATGTTTCCGCACTTGTCGACGGCGAAGTTGTAGCCGAAGTCACGCCACCCCAGGCTGCTGACGTGGTAGCGGTAGATGCTCCGCATGATGGACGGCGCCTGCGAGCAGCTGTACGCGTTGCCCGTCACGGTGTGGTGGACGAAGGCGGCCTTGACGGTCTTGGTGTACCGGTGGCCCTTCTCACGCAGCTTCTCGTCGGCGCCCCAGCCGGCGCGGGTGACGATACGGGGCCGCGGCGCGGTGTACGGATGGGCCGAGCTGGTGTTCGGGGGCTCCTCGGGGAGCTCGAGCGGGGGCGCGGTGGAGGGTTCGGCGGTGAGCTCGGAGGGCTCCGGCTCCGGGGGCGCCGACGCGTCGTCCGGGTCGGCCTGCGGGGCCTCGGGAGACGCGGAGAGGTCCGCCGGTGGCTCCTCCATCCCGGTCTCGGAGCCGGTCTCGGAGCCCGTCTCGGAGCCCGTCTCGGAACTGGCCTCGGAACTGGGGGCCGAACCGGTCTCGGAGCCGTCCTCGGAACTCGGCTCGGAACTCGGTTCGGCGCTGGGGTCGGTGGTCAGCGGCCGGGCGAGCGTCGCGGGGCCACGACCCGGGTCGACGAGCTCCAGGCGGAGCCCGGAGGGCAGGCCGGCCGGCTGGGCGGAGAGCACACCGGAACCGCCGCGGGGGCTGACCCGGGCCTGGACGCCGTTGGAGTCGCCGACCCACAGGGGCGTGGTGCCGCCGCGCTGCCGGCTCCGGGCGCCCTCGGGCGAGTCGGGGTCGGGAGCGTCGTCGTCGAGCGCTTCCAGGTCGCGCCAGGCCGACCACGCGCCGGTGGCCGCCTCGCGGGTGCGGACCTGCACCTGGCCGCCCAGCCGCGCGGAGGCGTCGTCCCAGACCACGCCGACGAGGGAGAAGGGCCGCACGCTCCGTGGCTCGACCCCCAGCGCGGCGCCGGAGGACATCGCCGCGCCCCGGTCGAGGCCGCCGCCGCCCAGCGGGAGCAGTGGCAGCGACTGGGTGCCGCCATCGGCGGAGCCGACGCGGTCCGCGCGGGCGGGGGCCGGGTTGAGGGTGAGGGGGAGAGCGAGGGCGGCGGTGCACGCGACGCCGATCGAAGATGCCAGAAATGCACGCATGGAAAAAAGCCTGGACATAAACCAACAAATCTGTCCATTCGAGACGGCGTTGACCGGACCCGGAATCCGGCGTCCACGGCCCCCCGCACCGCCCGTGGCGCGCCCCGGCGCCGCGTACCCTGGCGCCGATGAACGCTACCGAGCACACCCCCGCCGACCTGCTGCGATCCGCGCTCGCCGCGGATCCGGCGCGTCCGCTTGTCACCTTCTACGACGACGCGACCGGCGAGCGCGTCGAACTGTCCGTGGCCACCTTCGCCAATTGGGTGGCGAAAACCGCGAATCTCCTCCAGGGCGACCTCGCCGCGGCGCCCGGCGACCGGCTGGCGCTGCTGCTGCCCGCCCACTGGCAGACCGCGGTGTGGCTGCTGGCCTGCTCCTCCGTGGGCGTGGTGGCCGAGGTGGGCGGCGATCCGGCCGCCGCGGACCTCGTGGTCAGCGGCCCCGACACGCTGGAGGCGGCGCGCGCCTGCTCCGGGGAGCGGGTGGCGCTGGCGCTGCGCCCCCTGGGCGGGCGGTTCCCGCAGCCGCCGGAGGGCTTCACCGACTACGCCGTGGAGGTGCCCGGCCAGGGCGACCGCTTCGCGCCGTACGCGCCGGTGGACCCGCACGCCCCCGCGCTCACCGTGGCCGGTCTCGAGCTGACGGCGGCGGAGCTGGTGGAGCGGGCGCGCGCCGACGCGGCCGGGCGGGAGCTCGGCCCCGGCTCCCGGATGCTGTCCGGGCTGCCGTACGACACCTGGGAGGGGCTGTCGTACGGGCTGTACGCGCCGCTGGCCACGGGCGGCTCGGTGGTGCTGTGCCGCCATCTGGACCGGCTGGACGAGGGCCGCCTCGCCGAGCGCCGGACCAGCGAGCGGGTCACCACGACCGCGCCGTAGCGGCCCCCGTTGGCCCATTAGCGGCCACTCCCCCCGAAGAAACCCCGCCGGCCCCTGACCCGTCCGGCGGACCCGTGGGCCGAGCCCACGGGCTCCGCCGCCCGCCCCGCGCGATGATCGACGCTACGTACAACCATGTGCGGGGTTCGCATGTCTGTTCCGGTAATCACGGCCCCGGCACGGGCCGATGCCGCTCCTCCCGGCCAAGGAGGTGGACGGGTGGGAGGACGCAGACGTGACGGCGGAGAGCACCGAGGAAAACGCCGGAGAAAACGCCGAAGACAGCACCGAAGAGACGCCGAAACGAAGACGCCGGGGCCGCTGGCTGCGTCTGTTCGCGCTGGCGGTGGCCCTGCTGGTGCTGTCCGGCGCCGGGGTGGGCTGGTGGCTCTACGAACGGCTCGACGGCAACATCAAGACGGACACCCGCACCGAGAACGAGCTGCGGAAGTTCGCGGCCGAGCGGCCGGTGGCGCTGGTCAGGGACGCACAGAACATCCTGCTCATCGGCTCCGACAACCGCGGCGGCAAGGGCAACGGCAAGTACGGCAAGGACACCGGCACCCAGCGCTCGGACACCACGATCCTGCTGCATCTGCAGGCCGGCGGGAAGAGCGCCACCGCCATCTCCATCCCGCGCGACCTGATGGTGGACATCCCCAGCTGCACCCAGGCGGACGGGAAGCGCGGCAAGGCGAAGTTCGCCCAATTCAACTGGGCGTTCGAATTCGGCGGACCGGCCTGCACGATCCGTACCGTCGAAAAGCTCACCGGCATCCGGGTCGATCACCACATGATCGTGGATTTCAGCGGCTTCAAGAAGATGGTCAACGCCGTCGGCGGCGTCGAGGTGTGCCTGAAGGACCCCATCGACGACGACGAGGCGCATCTGCGGCTGCCCGAGGGCCGCCAGGTGCTCCAGGGCGAGCAGGCCCTCGGCTATGTCCGGGCGCGTTACAGCATCGGTGACGGCAGCGACACCGAGCGTATCGGGCGGCAGCAGGAGTTCCTCGGCGCGCTTGTGAAGAAGTTGCAGAGCAATGGTGTGCTGCTCAATCCGACCCGGCTGTATCCGGTGCTCGACGCCGCGACGTCCTCGCTGACCACGGATCCGGGCCTGAGCTCGCTCAAGGACCTGTACGACCTGGTGCGCGGTATGCGGAACATCCCTCGGGAGAAGATCCGGTTCCTCACGATTCCGCGGCAGCCCTACACCTACAACCGAAACCGCGATGAGCTGGTCCAGCCCGATGCCGACCGGCTGTTTCGGCAACTCCGCCTGGATCGCCCGGTGCCGGTGGCCAAGACGGTCACCCACGCTTCCGGCGACGACCCCAAGAGCGGGAAGTCCACACCGTACGAAGGAACCACCGCGGCACATGACATGTGCCGATAAAAGCTCCAAAAGGTATGCTCAACAGTTCCTCAAAGATCTCGAAAGGATTGAGCAGATTGCCCAGTTGTAGGGAAGTGGAATTTGTCACCGGCGTCGCTTGACGCTGAACTGGGCGGATAGTGTGAGCGATCCAGTGCGCTTACCAGGTGGCCGCGCACTACCTTTTAACGATCGACCGGTGCGCCTTGAGGGGGAGGCGCCGCGTGGCACCAACGGAGGGCTCAGGGGACCGTGGACGCGCAAGGCCATGGGCAGGCGGACGATTTTGATCCCGCCGATCAGTGGGTGTTCGACCCGAACACCGGCAGCTATGAGCTGCGGCTGAATCCTGCCGGGGATTCAGCGGATATCACCCCCGAGGAACGGCCGGCCCCCAGATCCAGGAGCCGTCGCCGCGCCGAGCCCGAGCCGCCGCCGGCGACGCCGTCGCGCGGGCGGCGGAGGGCGGCGGGCAAGCCGGAGAAGCCGACGGGACCCACCAGTCGGCGTAAGCCGAAGCCGAAGAAGTCCAAGGCGAAGAAGGTGCTGTACTGGACCAGCGGCACCCTCGCCTTCATCCTGGTCGGCGGGTCCGTCGCGGCGTACCTCGTCTACCAGCACCTCAACAACAACATCAAGAAGGTCGACGTCGGCGAGAACAACGCCGCGGTCAGCGACGGCCCGATGAACATCCTGGTCATCGGCACCGACAAACGCGATGGCAAGGGCAACGAGGGATACGGCGACGCGGGTAGCGTCGGCCACGCCGACACCACCCTCCTCTTCCATGTCTCCAAGGACCGGACGAACGCCACCGCGCTGTCCATCCCGCGCGACATGATCACCGACATCCCGGACTGCCCCACCAAGCAGAAGGACGGCGAGACCAAGGTCATCCCTGGTCAGCAGAGCGTCCGCTTCAACACCAGCCTCGGCCAGGAGGAGCGCGACCCCGGCTGCACCTGGCGCACGGTGGAAAAGCTCACCGGACTGCAGATCGACCACTTCCTGATGGCGGACTTCAACGCCGTCAAAACGCTCTCCTCCGCGGTCGGCGGCGTCGAGGTCTGCCTGGGCAAGGACATCGACGACCCCAAGTCGCATCTGAAGCTGAGCAAGGGCCGGCACACCGTCGAGGGCGAGCAGGCCCTGGCGTTCGTACGGACCCGGCACAGCGTCGGCTTCGAGAGCGACCTGGACCGGATCAAGCTCCAGCAGCAGTTCCTCAGCTCGATGATGCGCAAGATGAAGTCGAGCGGCACCCTGACCAGCCCCTCGAAGATGTGGGACCTGGCCAACTCCGCCACCAAGGCGCTCACGGTGGACACCGGTATCGGCACCGTGAACAAGCTCAAGGACCTGGCGCTGAACCTCAGCAAGGTCGACCTGAAGAACGTCACCTTCGTCACCGTCCCGGTGGTCGACAACACCGACGGCGCCACGGTGAAGCTCAACGAGGCGAAGGCCGAGCCGCTGTTCGCCATGGTCAGGCAGGATGTGTCGCTGACCGAGGTGAAGAAGAAGGAGAAGGCCGACAAGGCCAAGGAGGCCGCCAAGCTCAAGGGCCCCAGGGCCGAGCCGGCGAACGTCCGGGTGAAGGTCCTCAACGGCAGCGGGAAGATCGGCGCTGCCCAGGAGACGGTCGACTGGATGCAGAACACCGAGGGGATGCTCCGCACCAGCAACGGCGGAAACGCTTCGGCGGATCTGAAGAAGACGACGCTGGAGTACGCCCCGAACCAGGCCGACCAGGCGCGCCGGCTGGCCGACAGCATGGGGCTGCCCGCCTCCGCCCTCAAGGAGGGCACCAAGGACGCTGCCCCCATGGCGGAGATGACCCTCACACTCGGCGCCGACTTCAAGGGCGCCGGCACACCGATCACCGCTCCGGCAAAGGCGCCGAAGGACATTCAGAGAGTCGAGGCGGACGACAAGAGCGTCTGCGCGAAGTAATCACCGCCGGCCATCGGAGCACTCTCACCCATCGGGCCGGAACCATTGATGAACAGGGGAGGCCGGGTGCGGCAGAGCAGTGTGCGGGGGGAGGGCTCCCGTCGGCGGGTGCCCGAACCCCGCGACGGAGGCGGGGACCGCGCCCCGCGCGAGGAGGCCGGCGCCGGCGCGCCGCGTAACGCCGAGGCCAGGGGTGGCGAGGCAGCCAGGGACACCGCGAGTGCCGCCGAGGCGGGGGCCGGCGGCCGTGCGGAGTCCCGGCGCGCCGCCCGTGCCGATGGTGCGGGCAGCGGACACCGCCGCAAGGGCAAGGGTCCGCGCCGCAAGAGGAGCAGAGGTGTGCGAATACTTCGCTGGACCGCGCTGACCCTGGCCGTGCTGATAGTCGGCGCGGCCGGCGCGGGCTACCTCTACTACGAGCACCTGAACAGCAACATCAAGAAGGCGGATCTCGACCTCGGCGACAGCAAGCTCACCAAACCCGGGCCGAACGCCGCGGGCCAGACCCCCCTGAACATCCTGCTGATCGGCCAGGACAGCCGTAACGACAAGGAGAACCTGAAGCTCGGCGGCGCCAAGCAGGACGTCGGCCGCAAGGGGCTCGCCGATGTGCAGATGCTGGTGCACGTCTCGGCCGACCGCAGCAACATGACGGTGGTCAGCATTCCGCGCGACACCCGGGTCACCATCCCCAAGTGCACCGACCCGAAGAGCGACCAGGTCTACGAGAAGACCTTCGAGCCGATCAACGAATCGCTCACGCACGGCGGACCCGGCTGCACGGTGGCCACCTGGAAGGAGCTCACCGGCATCTACATCGACCACTTCATGATGGTCGACTTCAAGGGCGTGGTGTCCATGGCGGACGCCATCGGCGGCGTCCCGGTGTGCGTGGACAAGAACATCTACTCCCACGACAGCAGGGGCCACGGCTCCGGTCTGCGGCTGACCAAGGGCACCCACCCGGTCAAGGGCGTCCAGGCCCTCCAGTGGCTGCGTACGCGCTACGGCTTCGAGGACAACACCGACATCGGCCGGGCCAAGGCCCAGCACATGTACATGAGCTCCATGATCCGGCAGCTCAAGTCCGGCACCAAGCTCTCCGACCCGGGCAAGCTGATGGACCTGGCGGAGGCCGCGACCAACGCGCTGACCGTCGACCGCAGCCTCGACACCGTCAAGAAGCTCTACGACCTGGGCAACGACCTCAAGCAGGTGCCGACCAAGCGGACCACGATGATCACCATGCCGTGGGAGTACCGCGGCCCCTCCGACGCCCTGTACCCGGTGCCCAAGCCCGGCGACGCCGAGAAGACCTTCTCGCTGATCCGCAACGACATCGCGCTGGACGGCAAGGACAAGAAGAAGAAGGACAAGGTCCCGGCCCCCAGCGAGCCCAAGGGCGAGCTCCCGGTGGTCGTACAGAACGGCACCGGCTCCACCGTCCTGGGGCCGGCCTCCGGCCGGGCGAGCGACATCACCAGTGAGCTGATCCGGCTCGGCTACGCCAAGGCCGAGGCCAACACCCAGCTGACCTCGCAGGCCGACACCACCATCAGCTACCCGGGCGAGACCGAGCAGGGCGACGCGCTGGCCGTGGCCAAGGCGCTGGGGCTGCCGAAGAGCGCGGTGAAGGAGTCCAAGTCGGTCACCGAGGTGACCCTGGTCGTCGGCAACGACTGGCGCGAGGGCACGGCCTTCCCGAAGTCCGAGGCCGACGACGAGGACAAGGCGCCCGAGATCGCGGACAAGACCAACGGCGAGGAGAAGAAGTGCATGAGCGTCAACGATGACTACACGTTCTGAGCACGCGCCGCTGAGCACACGCTTCTGAGCAGGCCGAAGGGGCCGGATCCAACCAGGTTCGCCTGGATGGATCCGGCCCCTTCGACGTACGCGTAACCGGTGGGTGGGCTACTGGCTCGCCGTGACCGCCGGGCGGCGGCTGGCGATGACCTTCCTGGCCAGCGAGCGCGGGCTGGTGAGAAAGCCCCAGCCCCACGACATGTGCATGGTCGCCAGCGCCACCGGGATCTGCAGCCGGGCCTTCAGCGGCAGCCCCTTGCCGGCCGGGACGGAGCCCGCCGCGATGGCCGCCAGATAGCCGCCCGGCACCAGCAGCCCCCACGGGGTCAGCGCGGCACCGACCACGACGCCCGCCGCGATGGCCACGACGGCGGCCGGCGGCGCCAGATAGCGCAGATTGATCGAGCCCTGGTGGAAGCGGGCCACCACATGCCGCCAGCGGCCGTAGTTCCTGTACTGCTTGGCCAGCTCCCGTACGTTCGGGCGCGGCCGGTAGGAGACCTTGAGCTCGGGCGAGAACCAGATCAGCCCGCCCGCCTCGCGGATCCGGAAGTTCAGCTCCCAGTCCTGGGCCCGGATGAACTCCTCGTTGTAGCCGCCCTGCTGTTCCAGCACTTCACGGCGGAACACCCCGAGGTACACGGTCTCGGCCGGGGCCGCCTCACCGCCGGTGTGGAAGGCGGCGTTGCCCACGCCGATCTTCGAGGTCATGGCGGCGGCGACGGCGTGCTCCCAGTCGTTCTCGCCCTCGGCATGCATGATGCCGCCGACGTTCTGCGCGCCGGTCTCCTCCATGAGCCGCACGGCGGTCGCGATGTAGTTCGGCGAGAGCATGCCGTGGCCGTCGACCCGCACCACCACCGGATGGCGGGACGCCTTGATCGCGGCGTTCAGGGCGGCGGGGGTGCGGCCGGTGGGGTTGGGCACCGTATGCACCCGCGGATCCTCGCGCACCAGCTCGGCGGCGATCTCGTCGGTACGGTCCGTCGACGGGCCGAGGGCGATCACCACCTCCAGTTCCCCGGCGTACTCCTGCTCCAGGATGTGCCGGACGGAGTTGCGCAGATGACGTTCCTCATTGAGCACCGGCATGATCACGGAGACGGCCGGGAGCTGATGCGGGGGCATGGCACCTCGGGGGTCGGGGGGAGGTCCCCCAAAAGCTGTGGTTGTCGAATTTCGAGAGGCCACGTTACCGCGAATGGGGGACACCGGAGCGCGCCGCCCGGGTGGCAGCGGGCGGGGCGGGCGGCGTGGGGCCGCCGCTCCGCTCATCGTATGGCCCTACGGTGTCCGCGGTTGTGCCCCGCAGTCCCGTCAGGTCCGTCGTCTGCCCCGCAGACCCACCAGACCGCCCCGCAGACCCACCAGGCCCCTCGCCGTCACGGAGGTCCCCCGCAGTGAGTGCACCGGCCCGCCCGCCGCGCCCCCGGCAGCCCTCCCGGCCCCGCTGGGGCCTGCGGATCGTCTCGGGCGCCGCCGCCCTGGTGCTGCTCGCCGGCGGCGTGGGGCATCTGCTGGTCACCGAGCTGGAGTCCGGTATCCACCGGGTCGACGCGTTCGGTGGCCTCGACGACCGGCCCATGGACAGCGACCGGGGCGTCAACATCCTGGTCGTCGGCACCGACGGCCGGGACAAGATCACCCGCGCGCAGAAGCGGCGCTACCGGCTGGGCGGCGCCCCCTGCCACTGCACCGACACCATCATGCTGGTGCATCTGTCCGCCGACCGGGACCGCGCCAGCGTGGTCAGCCTCCCCCGCGACTCGTACGCCCGGATCCCCGCGTACACCACACCGTCCGGGCGGGTCCGCCCGGCGCACCACCAGAAGCTCAACGCCGCCTATGCCGAGGGCGGCCCCAGCCTGGCCGTACGCACCGTGGAGCATATGACCCGGGTGCACATCGACCACTACCTGGAAGTGGACTTCACCAGCTTCATGAAGACCGTGGACGTGGTGGGCGGGGTCACGGTCTGTACGACGCGGCCGCTCAAGGACCCCTACACCGGTCTGAACCTGCCGGCCGGCACCCATGCCCTGGACGGCGGCCAGGCCCTCCAGTACGTACGCTCCCGGCATCTCGACGGCGCCGCGGACCTGGGCCGGATCCGCCGCCAGCAGCGGTTCCTGGCCGCCGTCATCCACCAGGTGACCGGCAGCGGCACCCTGCTTAACCCGGTGAAGTTCGGCCGGGTCGCGGCCACCCTGTTCGGCTCGGTCCGCGCCGACCGCGGCTTCGGCGCGGCGGACATGGTCGCGCTGGGCCAGGCCATGCGCGGCTTCACCGTTGAGTCCTCGGAGTTCGTCTCGGTCCCGGTCCAGCTGCCCGGCACCCCGGTCAAGGGCCTCGGCTCGACGCTCCGCTGGGACCGGGTGCGGGCCGCGCGCCTGTTCCAGGCCCTCCGCGAGGACCGCCCGCTCGCCGTCCACCGCCGCAAGCGGCCGCGGGCCACCCCGGTCGACGTGCCGCCCGCCCAGGTCCGCGTCCAGGTGTTCAACGGCACCAGCACCACGGGCCTGGCCCGGCGCACCCTCCGCACGCTGCGCGCCCAGGGCTTCGCCACCACCGGGGCCCCGGCGGACGCCAGGTCCTCGGCGGTGCGGCGCACGCTGATCGAGTACGACCCGATCTGGAACCGCTCGGTGCGCACCCTGGCCGCCGCCCTGCCCGGCGCCCGGCTGAAGCCGGTGGCGCGGCAGGGGTCGGTGATGCGGGTCACGCTGGGCTCGGACTTCCGGGCGGTGCACCCGGTACGGGCCGAGGACCCGGCGGCGGAGAAGGGCGCGGGCCGGGCGGTCAGCGGCGCCGAGGTCGCCTGTTCCTAGGGGTGCGGACGGTGCCGGTGTTGCGGACGGGGCGGGTGTCGCGGGGCCCCGCGGGCTGCGGCTCCCCCCGGGCGGCCGCACCGGCCCGCCGCCCGCCCACGTACAGCCCGATCAGGGCGGTCAGCAGGGCCAGGACCTGGGTGCACAGGCCCACCAGGGCCGTCGCGATCGCCGGCACATTGGCCTGGAGCGTCGTCCCGCCCTGCCCGGTGTCCTGCCGCCGCGCCGCGGGCAGGGCCGCCGCGCTGTGCAGAGCCGCCGCGCTGTGCAGGGCGGCGGGGCGCCACAGCGCCCTCGGCTGCCCACCCTGCGGCTGCTGCTGGGGTTGCTGGGGCTGGTCCGGCTTGGGTGGTTGCTGGGGCTGCGGCTGCTCGGGCTGGTTCGGTGACTCCTGGGGCCCCGGTGAGTCCGTGTCGGGCCCGCCGGTCGGGGGCGATGTCGGAGGTGACGTCGGGATGACGTCAGTGCCCGTCGGGGTCGGCGTGACCGGCGCCTGGCCCGGCGAAGTGGACCAGGTGGGGTTGGGTTCGGGGGTGACGGTGCGCACGGGCCTGACCGTCAGCGTGACGAGTCCGCCCGCGTTGATGACCGTCCCGCCGACCATCAGCCCGACGGCGACGAACAGCAGGGTGGCCGGAATGTGGATGACGGCCAGCGAACCGGCGCGGGGAAGGCGTGGCATGCGCCCACTGTACGAACCATGGGTAAGTGCGCGATTACGCACCGTTGCGCCTGTCGGGGGCAACCTCGGCGCCCCCGGCCCCCGGAGCGGCCCCGCGGTGCCTCAGGCGTCCTCGATGCCCTCCGCGGCCCGCTGGGCGCGCAGCTCCTTGATCGCGCGGCGCCGGGCGAGCCGGTGCGTACGCCGGATCTGGGCCTCCTCGTAGCGCCGCTTGTCCCGCTCGGTCTCCGGTATGACCGGCGGTACGAGGCGCGGCTTGCCATCGGCGTCGACGGCCGCGAAGACCAGATAGGCGCTGCCGACCTGGGTCGCGGGCGTGGACTCGTTCCACCGCTCGGCCATCACCCGCACCCCGATCTCCATCGAGGACCGCCCGGTCCAGTTCACCTGGGCCTTCACATGGACGAGGTCCCCGACCCTGACCGGCTCCAGAAATGCCATCTCGTCCATCGAGGCCGTGACGGCGGGGCCCTCGGAGTGACGCCCGGCGACCGCTCCCGCCGCGTCATCGACCAATTTCATGATCACGCCGCCGTGCACGGTGCCGAGGAGATTGGTGTCACTGCCGGTCATGATGTGCGAGAGGGTGATGCGTGCGGCGGACGTGGGCTTACCCGGAATGTCTGACTCCGGATCCGAGGCCTGAATGGTCATGCCGTCAACCATATGCCGGGGCGATTCTTATCAGGTCTGCAACAGCCGTGCCCCGATCCGGCACCCGCCCTGTAAGGCGACCGACCCGGGAAGGCACACTTCCCTTCATGAATGATTGGCCCGACGGGTGGACGAGCGACCGCAGGGACCGGTACGGCAGCGGCAGCGGCAGCGCCGAACCGGAAGGCGCCCGCGCCATGCCGCAAGTGCGGCGCGCGGGCCAGGGCGTCGGAGGCCCGCCGCGGCACGCCGAACCGCCGCTACCCCCTGATCTGTCGCCGCGCCGCTCCGTCCCGCACCAGGCACAGGACTACGACGATTACGACGACCGGGGCGGCCACGCCGACGACGGCTACAACACCGGTCAGGTCTACGGCCGCGGCGGCCCCGGTGACCCGGGCGGGCCCGACGGACCGGGTGGACCGGGCGGCCACGGCGGCGCCCCGCGCGCGGCCCGGCCCAAGAACTGGAAGCGCCGGATAACCATCGGCCTGATCACCTTCCTCGTACTGCTGCTCGCGGTCGGCGTCGGCACGTACTTCTGGGCCGACTCCAAGCTGCGGCGCGAGGTGGACCTCAGCAAGGTCGAGGACCGGCCGGACGGCGGCAAGGGCACCAACTATCTGATCGTCGGCTCGGACAGCCGCGAGGGCCTGTCCGACGATGAGAAGAAGAAGCTGCACACCGGCTCCGCCGACGGCCGCCGCACCGACTCGATCATCATCCTGCACGTCGGTGACAACGGAAACACCATGGTCAGCCTGCCCCGTGACTCCTGGGTCACCATCCCGGCCTTCACCGGCCCGGACACCGGCAAGCGGTACGAGAACTCGCAGAACAAGCTGAACGCCTCCTTCTCGATGGCCGGCCCCGAGCTGTTGGTGCGCACGGTCGAGTACAACACCGGTCTGCACATCGACCACTACGCGGAGATCGGCTTCGACGGCTTCGCCAAGATCGTCGACTCGGTCGGCGGCGTGGAGATCGACGTCCCGCAGGACATGAAGGAGAAGCACGCCGGCACCAACCTGAAGAAGGGCAAGCAGACGCTGAACGGCACGGAGGCACTGGCCTTCGTCCGCCAGCGCTACGGCCTGGCCGGCGGCGACCTGGACCGCACCAGGAACCAGCAGAAGTTCCTGTCCGCGCTGGCCAACAAGGCCGCCACGCCGAGCACCGTCCTCAACCCCTTCAAGCTCTACCCGACCATGGGCGCGGGCCTGGACTCGCTGATCGTGGACAAGGACATGAGCCTCTGGGACGTGAAGGACATGTTCTTCGCGATGAAGAGCGTCTCCGGCGGTGACGGCAAGCAGATGAACATGCCCGTCTCCAACCCCGGCCTGGCCACTTCCAAGGGCAGCGCGGTGCAGTGGGACATGCCGAAGGTCAAGCAGTTGGTGGGGGAGCTGAAGAACGACGAGAAGGTGACCGTGTCCAGCAAGTGAGGCCAGCGCGAGACCTCCGCGGAACGGCTGCCGCACCGGATCCGGTGCGGCAGCCGTTCCGCTTTTCTGGTACGCGGTGCGGGGTGCGCGGTACGGGGGTGCGTCGGCTACGACTCAGCCGTCCCGCCGAATCCGGCTATCCGCTTACTGCTCAGCACCCACATGAGCAGCAGATAGCCGAGCAGCACACCGAAGTAGACGGCCGTCCTGCCGCCGACCGGGCCGAAGAACACCTGCCGGAGCAGCGAAGAGGCGTAGAAGGCGGGGTTCGCCCAGCCGATCCACACCATGAAGTCCGGCAGCAGATGGGCCGGGACGGCCACGGGCCCGAGCGAGACCATGGCCAGGACGGACAGCAGGCTCAGCGAGCCGGCCTCCTCCGGGCCGTTCGACCGGCTCCCGAGCCATGCGCCGTAGCCCACGAACGGCAGGACCACCGCGAGCAGCACCGGAACGGCCAGCGGCGACAGGCTGACGTCCAGCCCGAGGATCAGCACGCCGAACAGCGTGGTGCACACCAGCGCGGGCAGCGCCAGCAGGGTGAACGCGGCCGCCGAGGCGACGATGAGCGCCTGCGGGCGCACCGGCAGCGCGGCGTAGAAGGCGAATGCGTCATTGAACTTCATGAAGGCGAAGTTCGCCGCGACCTTGTTCTGCGTCTCGAAAAGCAGCGCCAGGGTCAGACTGCCGACGAATACCTGATGCACCGACTGGTCGCCCGATTCCTTGGCGAAAACCCCCATCGCGGCCAGGGTGAGGATGGGCGCCACCATGCCGGTGATCACCATTCCCCGCCAGGACCACCGCCAGTTGGAGAGCTGCACCAGAAACAGGGTCCATACCGCGTGATGAAACGGCAGCGGTTTACGCTCAGTTTCCGTACTCAAAATACACCTCCTCCAGCGTCTTGGACTGCAGCCGGAATTCCAGGACTTCGTCGAGATCGAGGTCGGCCGTCAGCCGCGCGACATCCGTACGGGAGACCTGCGCGACCACCTTGCCCCGGTGCCGGCTCTGCACCTGGAGGTACTCGGGCAACTCGGCGGCCATCCCCTCGCGCAGGGTCAGATGCACGCTCAGCGTCTTGGCCAGCCCGCTCTTGAGCTCCGCCGGCCGCCCCACGGCCACCAGGCTGCCCTCGCGGAGGATGCCCACCCGCTCGATCACCTGCTCGGCCTCGAGGGCGTTGTGGGTGATCAGGACGATGGTCTGCCCTTGTTCATGGTTGAGTTCGCGCAGCAGGTCCCAGACCATGCGGCGGCGCGCCGGGTCCAGTTCGTTCGTCGGCTCGTCGAGGATCAGCACGGGCAGATCGGCCACCAGCGCCACCGCCAGCTGAAGCAGCCGCCGCTCCCCGCCGGACATCCGCCGGGCGGCCTTGTTCCGCATCGCCCCGATGTCCAGCCGCTCGATGAGCGCGTCCCGACGGCGCCTGGCCTCCCGCCGCCCGAGCCCCCTGAGATGCGCCGTGACATAGATCGCCTCGGCGGCCGTCAGGCTGTTGAGGGCGAACGCGGTCTGGGGCATGTACGAGACCCGCATACTGGTGAAGACGGGGTCGGCGAGCACGTCCTGGCCGTAGAGCCGGATGGCGCCCGAACTGCTCTTCAGGAGCCCCACCATCTGTTTGATCAGGGTGGTCTTTCCGGCACCATTGCTGCCGAGCATGCCGAAGAACTCGCCCTGTTCAATGGTGAACGAGATATCGTCGTTCGCCGCCCGACCGGCACCGGCGAATCTCTTCGTAACGCCGCTGATTTCATAAACGACCAGCCCGTCCCCCATCACCGCTCCTCACCCCCAAGGCGAAATCAAACGGGATGCTAGCAGCCGGGCAGAGCACTAGAGTCCACGTTCCGTGGGAGTCCTTCAGACGCATCGAGAACTGCTCGACCGGCTGCTGCCCGACGATCCGCCGGATGATTTCGCCGTCCGCGAGGGCCAGTTCCACCATGTCGTGCTCGGCTCGGACCGTGTCGTCTGCCTGCCCCGTACCGCCGCGGCAGCCGTCCGGCTGCCCGGGCGGGCGGCCGTACTGCGCGCGCTCGCCCAGCTCGACCTGGGCTTCCGCACCCCCGAGCCGCTGGCCGAAGGCTGCGCCCCGGATACGGCCGAGCCACCCTTCCTCGTACTCAGCCGGATCCCCGGAGCGCCGCTGGACAGCGATGACCTCCGGCACCCCGCCGCGGCCGAGTCGGTGGCGGCGCAGTACGCCGCCCTGCTGACGGCGCTGGCCGCGGCCGGGGCCGACGAACGGGTGCGGGCGGCGCTGCCGCATGCGCGGCGGGACCAGTGGCGGGAATTCGCGGCAAGCGTCCGCGCCGAGTTGTTCCCGCTCATGTCCTACGACGGCCGCCGCCGCGCCGAGCGGGAGCTCGCGGCGCTCGACGGGCTCCCCCATCTCACCGCCGCCGTGGTCCACGGTGACCTCGGCGCGGAGAACGTCCTGTGGGAGGTGGTCGCCGGGCGGCCGAGGCTCAGCGGCGTGGTCGACTGGGACGAGGCCGCACTCGGCGACCCCGCCGAAGACCTCGCGGCGATCGGCGCCGGCCACGGCGAGGACATGCTGCGCCGGGTGCTCGCCCTGGGCGGCTGGTCGGACGGCGGCACGACCGGCCGTATCTCAGCGATCCGCGGCACCTTCGCCCTGCAGCAGGCCCTCTACGCCGTCCGCGACGGCGACGAGGACGAACTGGCGGACGGCCTGACCGGCTACCGCTGAGCGCACGCCGCCCGGTTGTCGGTGCCGCGTGACAACATCGGTGCGTGACAACATCGGCGGGAACAGCGCACCAGTCGAGGCACGAGGAGATACCGGAGTGACCCCCGAGCAGCTTCGCTCCTTCTGCCTCTCCTTCAACGCGGCTGTGGAGGAGTTCCCCTTCCCCAGAGTCCCGGAAGTCTCCGTCTACAAGGTCGGCGGCAAGATGTTCGCCCTGACGACCCTGGACGCGCGCCCCCTCACGGCGAACCTGAAGTGCGACCCGGAGCAGGCGCTCAGTCTCCGCGCCGAGCACCCCGGGCTGATCGTTCCGGGATGGCATATGAACAAGCGCCACTGGAACACGGTGACGGTCGACGCGGACCTTCCCGACCGGCTGGTGCGAGAGCTCATCGAGGACTCGTACGACCTGGTGGTCGCGGGTCTGCCGCGAGCCGAGCGGCTACGCCTCGACCGCCCCTGAAAAGACCGGCCCTTCAGGGCCGGCACCCGTGACACAGTGCGGAGGATCAGTCGTAGTGGAGGCTGCCGTCCTCGCTCATCGTCGGATGCATCTTCGAAGGACCGTATTCGTCAACGTCTGTGCGGCGCGGTGGCTCCGGCCCGTCCGGACCGCAGCGGACCAGCCGTTCGATACGGCAGATGCGGTACAGGCGGTCGCCCACGCGCGCATCATTGGCGTGACCGGCGGCTTTGAACTCCTCGGCCGCCTTGATGTACTCGGCTTTCTCATGCTCGTCGAGTTGGTAGAGCGCAGGCCAGGTATCCGTCATCGCGCCGTACAGCAGGTCCCGTGCCTCGTGCGGGGTGGCCATCATGGCGCCACGTGGCCGCCACCACTTCTCATCGCGTTCCACCACGCCGAAGCCGACAGGAAGCAGGACAATATCCGGATAGGCGGCGACTGCCTCTTTGGAGTCCGCGCGTACTTCGGCCGGGAATCGGGAGTCGGAGTCGGCGTAGGCGAAATCGCGCAGCCCCAGCTTCAAGGCGCCTGCGATCAGGCCGCCGTCCTGGCCGGGGTCGAGGACGAATCCCTTGTCCGGCGAGGGCGTCCTGCGGTGTACGCCCCAGGTTCTGTCGACCGGTTCCCTGTCGGTGGGGCGGGGTGGCTCCAGCCCGTCCTCCCCGCTGCGCGCGAACTCGTCTCCCCGTACAACCCGGTAGCGCACGCCGAGGACCTCCACGTCGTTGACCGGCTCGCGTTCCAGCACGGCCACGGCCGCCAATAGTTCGCGTCGTACGGCAGGGTCGTCGGTGTCGTCCTTGGCCTTGAACCACAGGTGCGAGTGCAGCCCGTCCCGGGCCTGCTGGGGCGTCCCGTCCACGACCGGCAGCAGCAGACGCCAGTCCGGACCGACGGCGGGTTCCTGCACGGCGATACCGAAGACAGGCCCACGCAGCGCCAAGTACGGGTATCGCCGCGAAGCGTTCACCGCGTCGGCCTCGGTCACCCAGGCAACGGGGTCGTCGCGGCGGACCAACTCTTCGTGAAGCGCATCAAGGTGTCGCTTCCAGTCGTCAACCATGCACACATTGTCATGGCTCCGGGCACGCGCGCAGGCCGAATCCACTCAAATGCTGAAGGAATTAACGGGCGCAGCCACGATGCCCCGGGCGCCGCGCCCCCCTCACGGCCAACCTGAAGCGCGACCCCGAGCAGACGCTCCGCCTCCGCGCCGGAACCTTGATCGTGCGCGGCGTAAAACGCTGATCTTCCAGCACGGACCCGAACACCCCTACCACCTATGACGATCGGCAGGGGCGTTCTCTCGACTGCTGTCGACCGCTAGGGCAGGTTCCTGGCCATCACGATCCGCTGCACCTGATTCGTGCCTTCATAAATTTGCGTAATCTTGGCGTCGCGCATCATGCGCTCGACCGGGTAGTCGCGGGTGTAGCCGTAGCCGCCGAGGAGCTGGACCGCGTCGGTGGTGATCTCCATGGCGGCGTCGGAGGCGTAGCACTTGGCGGCGGCGCCGAAGAAGGTGAGGTCTTCCTTCCCGGCTCCGGCGGCGACGCGCTCGGACCTGGCGGCGGCCGCGTAGGTGAGCTGGCGGGCGGCCTCGAGCTTCATGGCCATGTCGGCGAGCATGAACTGGATGCCCTGGAAGTCGGCGATCGGCTTGCCGAACTGCTTGCGCTCCTGGACATAGCCCTTCGCGTAGTCCAGGGCGCCCTGGGCGATGCCGAGGGCCTGGGCGGCGATGGTGATACGGGTGTGGTCGAGGGTCTTCATGGCGGTGGCGAAGCCGGTGCCCTCGGCGCCGATCATGCGGTCGGCGGGGATCCGGACGTTGTCGAGGTAGACCTCGCGGGTCGGGGAGCCCTTGATGCCGAGCTTCTTCTCGGGGGCGCCGAAGGAGACGCCCTCATCGGACTTCTCGACGACGAAGGCGGATATGCCCTTGGAGCGCTTGTCGGGGTCGGTCACGGCCATGACGGTGTAGTACTCGGAGACCCCGGCGTTGGTGATCCAGCGCTTGACGCCGTTGAGGACGTAGTGGTCGCCGTCGCGCACGGCCTTGGTCTTCATACCGGCCGCGTCGGAGCCCGCGTCCGGCTCGCTCAGACAGTACGAGAACATCGCGTCGCCCTTGGCCAGCGGCGCCAGGTACTTCTTCTTCAGCTCCTCGGAGCCGGAGAGGATCACCGGGAGGGAGCCCAGCTTGTTGACGGCGGGGATCAGGGAGGAGGACGCGCAGACGCGGGCGACCTCCTCGATGACGATCACGGTCGCGAGGGCGTCCGCGCCCGCGCCGCCGTACGACTCGGGTACGTGCACCGCGTGCAGGTCGTTGGCGACCAGGGCCTCCAGCGCCTCCTGAGGGAAGCGGGCCTCCTCGTCGACCGCTGCGGCGTGGGGGGCGATCTTCGCCTCGGCGAGCGAGCGCACCGATTCGCGGAGCATGTCGTGCTCCTCCAACGGCCGGTACAGGTCGAAGTCCACGGAACTCGCCAAGATCTTCTCACTCCCCTGAGTGCTAACTACCGTTAAGTAACTGAATTCTAGAGCGCCGTCCCAGGCAGGTACAGGTGACTTTGCCGACAGCGGACGGCAGGGAGGGGCGGGGAGGGAAGGGCAGGGAGAGGGGCAGCGGATCGGAGCTCGCGCGCGGGCGCGACTATGCTCAGGCAGCGCATCCCGCCCGCACGCCTACAGGAGCACGCATGGCCCTCAAGATCACCGTGATCGGCACCGGCTACCTGGGCGCCACCCACGCCGCGGCCATGGCCGAGCTCGGCTTCGAGGTGCTTGGCCTGGACGTGGTCCCGGAGAAGATCGAGACGCTCGCGGCCGGCAAGGCCCCGATGTACGAACCGGGCCTTGAGGAACTGCTGCGGCGGCATGTCCCGGGGTTCGAGGGATCGACGGGGCGGCTGCGCTTCACCACCTCCTACGAGGAGGTCGGCGAGTTCGGCGATATCCACTTCGTCTGTGTGAACACTCCGCAGAAGCACGGCGAGTACGCCTGTGACATGAGTTACGTCGACGCCGCCATCGACTCGCTCGCCCCGCATCTGCGCCGCCCGGCCCTGGTCGTGGGCAAGTCCACCGTCCCGGTCGGCAGCGCGGTCCGGCTCGCGGCCCGGCTGGCGGAGCTGGCCCCGGTGGGGGCGGACGCCGAGCTGGCCTGGAACCCGGAGTTTCTGCGCGAGGGCTTCGCCGTACAGGACACCCTGCACCCGGACCGCATCGTGGTCGGCGTGACGAGTGACCGTGCGGAAAAGGTGCTGCGCGAGGTTTACGAGACGCCGCTCGCTGAAGGCTCGCCGTTCGTCGTCACCGACTTCCCGACCGCCGAGCTGGTGAAGACCGCGGCGAACTCCTTCCTCGCCACCAAGATCTCGTTCATCAACGCCATGGCCGAGGTCTGCGAGGCGTCGGACGGCGATGTGGTCAAGCTGGCCGAGGCCATCGGCCATGACGAGCGGATCGGAAAGAAGTTCCTGCGGGCCGGGATCGGCTTCGGCGGCGGCTGTCTGCCCAAGGACATCCGGGCCTTCATGGCGCGCGCCGGCGAGCTCGGCGCCGACCAGGCGCTGACCTTCCTGCGCGAGGTCGACTCGATCAACATGCGGCGGCGCGGCCACATGGTCGAGCTGGCCCGCGAGGCCGTCGGCGGCAGCTTCCTCGGCAAGCGCGTCGCGGTACTGGGGGCGACCTTCAAGCCGGACTCGGACGACGTACGGGACTCCCCCGCGCTCAATGTCGCGGGGCAGATCCACCTCCAGGGCGCCCAGGTCACCGTCTTCGACCCCAAGGGCATGGACAACGCGCGTGCCCTCTTCCCGACCCTCGCCTACGCGCCCAGCGCGCCGGCGGCCGCGCAGGGCGCGCACGCGGTGCTGCATCTGACCGAGTGGGCCGAGTTCCGCGAGCTGGACCCGGCGTCGCTGGGCGGGGCGGTCGCGGAGCGCCGGATCCTGGACGGGCGCAACGCGCTCGACCCGGAGCGGTGGCGCGAGGCCGGCTGGACCTACCGGGCGCTGGGCCGCCCCACCGTGTAGCCGTCCCCTAGCCGTCCGCGCCGCGCAGCCGCCCCACCGTCCAGCCCCCGCGCAACCGCTCAACCGGCGCGGGCGCCCTCAGGCGCCCGCCGCCGTCACGCGCCCGCCGCGTCCAGCTCCTCGATGGTCGCGAGGGAAGGCGCCCGGTGGGTGCCGAGGTCGCGCGCCACCGCCTCCGCGTCGCGTACCACCCGTACCGCGTTCTGCCAGGTCAGCTTGGCCAGGTCGGCCTCGGACCAGCGGCGCTCCAGCAGTTCGGCGATCAGGTTCGGATAGCCCGCGACATCGGCGAGGTCCTCGGGGGTGAAGGGCGTGCCGTCGTAGTCGCCGCCGATGCCGAGGTGGTCGATGCCCGCCACCTCCCGCATATGGTCGAGGTGGTCGGCGACGGTGGCGGCCGTGGCCACCGGGCGAGGGTTGGCCTCCTCGTACGCCTGGTGGACCTTGATCGCCTCGGGCGTGGTGGCCAGCGGGTCCAGGCCATGGGCGCGCAGGTTCTCCTCCGCCGCCCGCGTCCACGCCACGGCCTGTGGCAGGACGAACTTCGGGACGAACGTGACCATCGCCACACCGCCGTTGGCGGGCAGCTGGGCCAGCACATCGTCGGGGATGTTCCGCGGGTGGTCGCAGACGGCGCGCGCCGAGGAGTGCGAGAAGACGACGGGGGCGTCGGACACCCGCAGCGCGTCCCGCATGGTGTCCGCCGAGACATGCGAGAGGTCGACGAGCATGCCGAGCCGGTTCATCTCCCGGACGACCTCCTCGCCGAAGCGGGTGAGGCCGCTCGCGCGCGGCTCGTCGGTCGCCGAGTCCGCCCAGGGGGTGTTGTCGTTGTGCGTGAGCGTCATATAGCGCACGCCGAGTTCGTACAGCGCGCGCAGGGTGGCGAGCGAGCAGTTGATGCTGTGGCCGCCCTCGGCGCCCATGAGGGAGGCGATCCGGCCCTCGGCCCGCGCCGCCTCCATGTCTTCGGCGGTACGGGCGAGCCGCAGATCGGAGCCGTAGCGGTCGGCCAGCTGCCGCACCACGTCGATCTGTTCGAGGGTGGCGCTGACGGCGGAGTCGCCGCTCAGGCTCGAGGGTACGTAGACGGACCAGAACTGCGCGCCCACGCCGCCGGCCCGCAGCCGCGGGATGTCGGTGTGGAGGTGGGCGCGCTGGTCGAGGGCGATATCGCGCTGGTTCAGGTCGTAGCGGACCTGCTCGCGCAGGGCCCACGGGAGGTCGTTGTGGCCGTCGACGACGGGGTGGGCGGCCAGCAGGGCACGGGCTTGCGCGAGTCGGTCGGTCATTGCCCCATCCTCTTACGGGGCCCCCGCCAAGTCACGGGGCCACGGGCAGCAGCCGCGTCCCGTGTGCCCCGCCCGTTACTTCCCGGAGCGCGCTACTTCCCGAAGCCGAACGACCCCGCGCTCTCCACCTTGGCCCGCAGCCGCTTGCCCTTCTGCGTGGCCTGCTCGTTCAGCTCCTCCTGGAAGTCGCGCATCCGGGCGAGCAGTTCGGGGTCGTGGGCGGCCAGCATGCGGGCAGCCAGCAGCCCGGCGTTACGGGCGCCGCCGACGGAGACGGTGGCCACGGGCACGCCCGCGGGCATCTGGACGATCGAGAGCAGCGAGTCCATCCCGTCCAGGTACTTGAGCGGGACCGGCACGCCGATCACCGGCAGCGGGGTGACGGAGGCCAGCATGCCCGGGAGGTGGGCGGCGCCGCCGGCGCCCGCGATGATCGCCTTGAGGCCGCGGGGCGCCGCGTTCTCGCCGTACGCGACCATCTCGCGCGGCATGCGGTGGGCGGAGACGACATCCACCTCGTACGGGATCTCGAACTCGTCGAGGGCCTTCGCCGCCTCCTCCATCACGGGCCAGTCGGAGTCGGAGCCCATGACGATGCCGACGACGGGGGCGCTGGGGCTGCTCATTCGGTGATGGTCCCTCGGAGGTAGTCGGCGGCGTGACGGCCGCGCTCGCGCACGTCGGCCAGGTCGTCGCCGTAGGTGTTGACGTGGCCGACCTTGCGGCCGGGCTTCACGTCCTTGCCGTACATATGGATCTTCAGCGCCGGGTCACGCGCCATGCAGTGCAGATAGGCGGCGTACATATCGGGGAAGTCGCCGCCGAGCACATTGGTCATCACGGTCCAGGTGGCGCGCGGGCGCGGGTCGCCGAGCGGCAGGTCGAGCACGGCGCGCACATGGTTGGCGAACTGGGAGGTGACGGCGCCGTCCTGGGTCCAGTGGCCGGAATTGTGCGGGCGCATCGCCAGCTCGTTGACCAGCAGCCGCCCGTCCCGGGTCTCGAAGAGCTCAACCGCGAGATGGCCGACGACCCCGAGCTCCGCCGCGATCTTGAGCGCCATCTCCTGGGCCTGGCCGGACAGCTCCTCGCCGAGCCCGGGGGCCGGGGCGATGACCGTGTCGCAGACCCCGTTCACCTGGATCGACTCGACGACGGGGTAGGCGACGGCCTGGCCGTGCGGGGACCGTACGACATTGGCGGCGAGCTCGCGGGCGAAGTCGACCTTCTCCTCGGCGAGCACCGGCACCCCGGCGCGGAAGGGCTCGGCCGCCTCCTCGGCGTCGCCGACGACCCACACCCCCTTGCCGTCGTAGCCGCCGCGGACCGTTTTCAGAACGACCGGAAAACCGTCGCCCTCCTCGGCAAAACGCTCCACGTCAGCGGGGTCCGCCACGATGCGGTGGCGGGGGCAGGACACCCCGGCCGTGCGCAGCCGCTCCCGCATCACACCCTTGTCCTGGGCGTGCAGCAGCGCCTCGACGCCGGGGCGGATGACGACGCCGTCCGCCTCCAGGGCGCGCAGATGCTCGGCCGGGACATGTTCGTGATCGAAGGTGATCACATCACAGCCTTGTGCGAAAGCACGAAGGGTCTCCAGGTCGCGGTAGTCGCCCACCACGACGTCGCTGACCACCTGGGCCGCCGAGTCCTGGCGGGTGTCACTGAGCAGTTTGAATCTGATGCCGAGCGGGATGCCCGCTTCGTGGGTCATACGGGCGAGCTGGCCGCCGCCGACCATGCCGACTACCGGGAATGTCACGCCCCCAAGGGTAGCTTCCCGGCCAGACGGGCCCCCGGGGCACGTACCCGGGGCCTACATCGGTGGATCCAGGGGCCCACCCAGCGGGTCCAGGGGCCCACCTCGGCGGATCTATTGGATCTTCCTCCACGACGTTATGATTTCCGTGCATTCGACATGGACCTGCCGAGCACGGTTTGACGTGGACCTGCCGCGCGTCCTACAGGGGGAAGCCGAATGACGACGGGCAGGCTGAGAGAGAAGTTCACCGACAACGAGGACGGGCTGAACAAGCTGCACAAGCGCGTTCAGGCCATCAAGGTGGACCCCGATTCATTCGACGATCAGATGAGGGTCCGCACCGAACTGGCCGGCGCGATCGCCGAGGCGCGGGAGTTCTCCGCCCCGCACGGCAGCCCGGACCACATCGACGGTGTCGCGGCGGGCTACGGAAAAGCGGCCGCGATCGTGGACAGGGCCCAGGGCGATCTGCGGAAGGTCGCCAAGGACGGGCTGCCCGCCGTGTGGGTGGGCACCGCCGGGGCGAAGGCGAGCGAGGTCATCAACGCCGCCTCGTACTCCGCCGATCAGATGGCCCAGAAGCTCCAGGAGGCCGTACCCGTACTGAAGGCCCTCTCCATGGGCATCGGCAAGGCCCAGGCGAGGCACGACTACGGGCTCACCGCGCTCGAAGTCGCGGGGTCGATCCTGAACAAGGGCGACTTCATCATGGCGCCCGACGAGCTGCGCGAGGCCAAGACCGCCGTCCTCGACGGCGTCTCCTACATGAGCGAGGCCGCCGGCCAGGCCAAGGCCGCCGGCATCGCTGCCCAGAAGGCGCTCACCAAGCTGGCGTCCGAGGCCCGGGCCCGGAAGGTCACCGCCGACGGGCTCACAGACGCCGACCAGCTCGTTCTCGCCGACGCCGCCGCCCCCGGCGGCCCCGCCGACCTCAACGAGATCCTCACCGCCAACGAGCTCAAGCGTTCCTCCGAGTTCATGGACAAGATGAGCGCGCACGACAGGGCGGAGTTCGACCGGCTGGTCTCCTCCGCCAAGTCCCCGCAGGAGCGGGCGTATCTGATGAAGGCCCTGGCCGCGGGGCACGATCTGAAGCAGATCGACCGCTTCGCCGAGCAGATCCACGGCCGGTCCCCGCAGTGGCTGAGCGACCGCCTCACCCCCGTCGTCATCCAGAGCACCGACGCCGGTACCAACGAGGTGACCTACCAGGGCGCCAAGTGGACCCAGGGCGGGGACGGGACGTGCGTCGCCTCGTCCACCCTCAACGCCCGGGCGATGATCGACCCCCTGTACGCCCTCCAGCTCACGACCGGCGGCCATCCCGGCGACCCCAAATACGACAACCCCACCGCGTTCAGCGAGCGCCTGCGGGATGAGCAGCACCGCGCCCACTACGCCGCCGGCGGCGATCCGCTCCCCTATGGCGGCGGCATAAGCTGGGCCGAACGGGAAAAATATCTCGACAACCCCGAGTTGGGCGACCGCACCGGCACGGAGTACTCCACGCGGGAGCTGAACAACGCCGACGACCGTCGCGCGTCCCTGGTCGCCGTCGAGAGGCAGCTCGACAACGGCGTGCCTGTCCAGGTCGCCGTCAGGGGCTCCACCGGCTCCCACGCGATGATGATCGTCGGGCACGAGGGCGACAGGCTCCAGGTCTACAACCCGTGGGGCACCACCACCTGGGTCAGCGAGGACGACTTCGTCAACAACAGGATGGGCTACTCGAACAACGGCTACTTCCCAGAGGCCTACTCCATCACCCTACCGAAATGATCATGAATACAGTCAGTCGCCGCCTCTCCGCCCTGCTCCTGACCGGCCTCACGCTCTGCGCCGCGGGCTGCCAGGACACAGCCACCCCCAACGGGCACGCCAAACCGGCCTCGTCCTCATCCTCGACCTCGCCTTCGTCCTCTCCCTCGCCGTCCTCCAACCCGAAACCCACCGGCCTCGGCACGGTCCACCAGGACCGGGCCTACTCCAAGGACCTGGACCGCACCGAGGGCCCGATCACCGTCAAGCGCGGCGAGCGGTTCTCGATCGCCATGCGGCAGAACATCTCCGCGCGCGCCGACTGGAGCGTGGCCAAGCCCGGCCCGTCGGCGGCGGTGCTGCGCAAGGTCGGCGAGAGCTCGTACCAGACCGCCCGGGAGAAGGAACTCGTCGGCGGGGGCCACACCAAGTACTTCACCTTCGAGGCGCTGAAGGCCGGGCAGACCCGGATCGTCCTCGCCAACTCCTTCGGCACGGACAAATCCGCCGGAGGCTACTCCCCCGACCTTCCCCGCACCGTCACCTACCGGGTGACCGTGCGCTGATCCGGCCTTTCGGGACGACGCCCATGGCCCGCCAGTCCGGCCCGCCCGTCCCGGTCTCAGTCACGATGGTTAGGATTCGGCCGTATTTGACGCGGACGCGGGCCCACCGCGTCCACTTCCTCGGGGGAGGCATTCATGGGGCAGGACAAGGACCTCGGCATCCAGCACGGCGGCGCGCTCAGCCAAGGGGAGCGTCTGGGGCTCGCCGCCGACGACATCAAGGCGGCCAAGGGGCTGCTGGAGAAGGGCGACGAGGGCGGTGGGTTCGCCGGATTCGGCGGACTCCTCGAACTGCCCTCCTCCCTGATGCACTTCGGCGAGTACGGGGCCGCGCCCGCCTTCAACGATTTCTCCGACGCCTGGATCGCCGAGTGCAAGACCCTTGAGGGCGCGGTGCGCGAGCTGCAGAAGAAGATCGGCGTCAGTTCGAAGGCCTATCGCGGAACCGACCACGCCAGAGAGAGCGACTTCAGCGCTATCCACCGCTACTCGCAGAACTCCTGAGGGGCAAGGCGCACATGGCCGGGCACGACAAGACGCAGCAGAAGCCACAGGATCAGACCAAGCGGCAGAAGCTGGACGCGCTGCACAAGCACGTACAGTCCCTGAAGGTCGAGGACGAGGGCTTCGCGGCGATCGGGTTCTGCTCGGAGCTGTCCGACGCGATCGGCAAGGCACGGGACACTTCGAAGCCCGCCGGTGACTCGGACCACATCGACGGCGTCGCGGCGAGCTACACACAGGCCGCGGAGCTCCTGGAGTCCGCGCAGGGCGACCTGGGCAAGGTGGCGAAGGCCGGACTGCCCGCGGTGTGGGTGGGCACGGCCGGGGAGAAGGCGAGCGAGGTCGTGGGCGCCGCCTCGCGGACCACCGACGAGACGGCCGAAAAGCTCCGGGAGGCCGTACCGGTGCTGAAGCAGCTCGCCATCGACATCGGGGCGGCGCAGGCGACGGACGAATACGCGCGCGTCGCGCTGGACTACGGGAAGTCGCTGTGTGGCATGTTCAGCGATCGCGAACAGCTCCGGGAAGCCAAGAAGGCCACCCTCGACGGCATCACGTTCCTGATCGAGGCGGACGACCGGGCCAAGGAGGGCGGGAAGAAGGCGGCGGACAAGCTCAACAAGCTGGCCGCACAAGCCCGGACCCGGAGGGTCACCGCGGACGGCCTCACCGACGCGGACCGGCTGGTCATCGCCGACGCCGCCGATCCGGGCGGCCCCGCGAACCTCAACGAGATCCTCAGCTCCAACGAACTCAAGCGCTCCGCGCAGTTCAGGGACCAGATGAGCGCGCAGGACCAGGCCGAGTTCGACCGGCTGATCTCCCGCGCCAAGTCCCCGCAGGAGAGCGCGTATCTGATGAAGGCCCTGGCCGCCGGGTACGACATCAAGACGCTGCGGTCCTTCGGCGAGGACATCCACGGCCGGGACGCGACCTGGCTGCGCGAGCACCTCGCGCCGTTCCACACCAGCGGGGACACCAGGGTCGGCCTCGAGTTGGCATCCGAGTTCGACGTCCCCGGCGCCAAGGGGGCGCAGTGGACGCAGGGTGACAACGGGACCTGCGTGTCCTCGTCCACCGTCGCCGCCCGCGCCCTGGTCGACCCCGTCTACACACTGCGGCTGACGACCGGCGGGCACCCCGGCGACCCGGCGTACGACAGCCCTGCCGCGTTCAAGAAGCGGCTGCTCGACGAGCAGATCCGGGTCCACAAGGAGGGCAACGGCCTTCCCCTCCCCGATGGAGGCATGGACCTGACCGGCAAGGACGAGGTCATCAACGACGAGATCACACCGCACACCGGCTCCGCCTACGAGCAGCGCGAAGTACGCACCCCGGACTCCCGGCGCGAGGCCCTGCCGCTGATCGAGGAGGCGGTGGACGAGGGCAAACCCGTCCCGATCGGCGTTGAGGGGTTCGACACCGTCGACGGAGAGCGGGTCCGGGTGGGGCACGCGATGATGATCGTGGGCCACGAGGGCGACAAACTGGAGGTCTACAACCCCTGGGGGTTCACCACCTGGGTCAGCGAGGACGACTTCATCAACAACCACATGGACAAGGCCTCGGACAAGCGCCTGCCGGGGGCCTACCAATACAACCTGCCGAAGTGACCAGCACCACCCTGAGCGAGACCTCATGACACACCAGAACATGACCGACGAGGAGCTGATCGCCCTCGACGTCCCCCTGATGATCCGCTACGGGATGATGTTCGGCGGCGCACACCGCGCCGCGCTCTTCGGGGACGGGGCGATCGCCGCGGCGCTCAGGGCCGAGCGGCTGGAGGTGCAGCCGCGGTCGGTGGCGTACCTCGCGGAGGTGGTACGGCGCGGGGGCACCCGGATGGCCTCGGAGCTGCCGGAACCGCTGCCCGGGCCCGAGGCGGGCGCGCTGGCGCGCGACTGGCTGGGGACGGCCGCGCCCATGGTGAAGGGCGTCGCGGAGGACGAGATCGTGGCGCGGTGGCTGGAGGCGGTGGCCGCGGTGCTGGAGCTGCGGCTGCGCACCCGTGGCGGCCTGTGACAGCGCCCTGTGACAGCGCACCGCCCGTGACAGCGCCTGTGACAGTGCGCGGCCTGTGACAGTTCGGTGATAAAAGGCCGGTTCTGCAACACCGACGGGCGGGCGCTCCGGCCGCTGGTTAGCATGGGTCGGTGTTGTTGATGCCGATCGGACGGGGCTGAGTAGTTGCCATGAGTGAACAGCGCACGATCGGCAGGCTGCGCGCACGAGTGGATCAACTCACCCATGAGATCCTCAAGTTCGGTGCCGTCGGCGGTGCCGGTGTCCTGGTCAACCTGGGCGTTTTCAACCTGATCAGCCATTTCACCGAGCTGCCCACGGTGCGGGCCAGTATCGCGGCGACCATCGTCGCCATCGCCTTCAACTACGTGGGGTTCCGGTATTTCACCTACCGGGACCGCGACAAGCAGGGGCGTACGAAGGAGCTCACCCTCTTTCTGCTGTTCAGCGCGGTCGGCCTGATCATCGAGAACGGCGTGCTCTACACGGCGACGTACGGCTTCGGCTGGGACAGCCAGCTGCAGAACAACGTGTTCAAGTTCGTCGGCATCGGCATCGCCACGCTCTTCCGCTTCTGGTCCTACCGCACCTGGGTGTTCCGTGCGCTGCCCGCCCGCGAGGCGGTGGAGACCGCCGAGTCCTTCCTGTCCGAGGCGAGCGACCAGCCGACGGCCCGGAAGTAGCCCCGGCCCGGAAGGCGTCAGGCGGTGTCGGAGCCGGTGTCGGACCCGGCTCCCGGGTCGGTCTCGCGGCCCCGACCGGCGTCGCGGCCCGGGTCGCCCTCCCGGCTCAGGAAGAGCGCGAAGACCGGCGGATGCTGCTGCAGCAGCTCCAGACGGCCGCCGTCCGCCTCCGCGAGATCGCGGGCGACGGCGAGCCCGAGACCGGTGGAGTTGCGCCCGCTGACCGTGCGCTCGAAGACCCGCGCGCCGAGGTCGGGCGGCACCCCGGGCCCCTCGTCGGACACCTCGACCACCGCCTGGTTGCCGGTGACGCGGGTGCGCAGCGCGACCGTGCCGTCACCGTGCATCAGCGAGTTCTCGATCAGCGTGGCGAGCACCTGGGCGACGGCCCCCGGGGTGCCGACCGCCCGCAGCCCCTTCTTCCCCGACCGCACGATGGCGCGGCCCTCGCTGCGCGAGGCCGGGCGCCACTCCTCGATCTGCTGCTTGACCACCTCGTCCAGGTCGAAGGCCACGGCGGAGCCGGTCCGCGGGTCCCGCGAGTTGGTCAGCAGCCGCTGGACCACGTCGGTCAGCCGCTCCACCTGGGCCAGCGCGATCGTGGCCTCTTCCTTGACCGTCTCCGGGTCGTCGGTGAGCGTGATCTCCTCCAGCCGCATGGACAGCGCGGTCAGCGGCGTACGGAGCTGATGGGAGGCGTCGGCCGCCAGCCGGCGCTCCGCGGTGAGCATCCGGGCGATCCGCTCCGCGCTCGAGTCGAGCACATCGGCGACCCGGTCCAGCTCCGGCACCCCGTAGCGCCGGTGGCGGGGGCGCGGATCCCCCGAGCCCAGCCGCTCGGCGGTCTCGGCGAGGTCGGTGAGCGGGGCGGAGAGCCGGTGTGCCTGCCGTACGGCGAGGAAGACGGCCGCGAGCACGGCGAGCAGCGCCACCGCCAGGATGATCAGCATGGTGCGGCCGATCTCCCGGCTGACCGTCGAGCGCGACGCCTCGACCCGTACCGTCTCGCCCTGCTCGCCCCGCTCCTGCGAGGAGATCACGCTGCCGGTCGGACGCTTGCCGATCTCCAGAACATCGCGGTTCGGGATCTTGATCACGGCGTAGCGACCGGGCTCGATCTGCTCGCGCAGCACCGCGGGGGTCACCCCCTCGCCGCCCAGCAGCCTGCTGTCGACGATGCTGACCAGGCGCACCGCGTCCGAGTCGACGCTCTCCTGGGCACTGTCCTCGATGGTCCGGGTCTCCACGATGACCAGTGAGAGGCCGAAGACGGCGATGACGACGAGCACCACGGCGAGCGTGGAATTGATCAAGCGACGGCGCATGGTCCTACCGTGTCACGCTGAGATGTCACGCTGAGGTGTCTCGCAACTTCTCTCAGCTCTTCTCAGCTTTTCTCGAACCGGAACCCGACCCCGCGCACGGTGGCGATGTACCGGGGGTTGGCCGCGTCATCGCCGAGCTTCTTGCGGAGCCAGGAGATGTGCATGTCGAGCGTCTTGGTCGACGACCACCACGTGGTGTCCCACACCTCGCGCATCAGCTGGTCACGGGTGACCACCCGCCCCGCGTCCCGGACCAGGACCCGCAGCAGATCGAACTCCTTGGCGGTCAGCTGAAGCTCCTCGTCACCCATCCAGGCGCGGTGCGACTCGACGTCGATACGCACCCCGTGGGTGGCCGGCTGCTGCGCCTGGGTCTCGACGGCGCCGCGCCGCAGCAGGGCCCGCACCCGGGCCAGCAGCTCGGCGAGGCGGAACGGCTTGGTGACGTAGTCGTCGGCGCCGGCGTCCAGGCCGACCACCGTGTCCACCTCGTCCGCGCGCGCGGTGAGCACGAGCACGGGGAAGCCATGGCCCTCCGTACGCAGCCGGCGGCAGACCTCCAGGCCGTCCATGCCCGGCAGGCCCAGGTCGAGGACGAGCAGATCGACGCCTCCCTGCAGACCGGCGTCGAGCGCGGTCGGTCCGTCTTCCCGCACCTCCACCTCGTACCCCTCGCGGCGCAGGGCGCGGGCGAGCGGCTCCGAGATGGATGCGTCATCCTCGGCGAGCAGTACTCGGGTCATGGGGTGATGGTAGTCCGACCAGGTTCGCGCACGGGGCGCGCACAGGACTACGGACGGAGCGCAAAAGGTTGCACACGCCATGCGTGAGCTATCTCTCAATACGGTCATTGGCCACCATGGCATGTCGTATGGTGACAACGAGTCCGTAGCAACTTTCCGGGACCTTTGGCCGCAAAGCAGCGCCGAAGGTCCTCGTCGTGTACCCCGCGGCAGCAGCCACCAGCTCTGCCGACCCGGCACGCGGCCGCCACCCCCCACCGGGCGTGCCTTCGGGCGGTCATGCCCGGGCACGAGCACATACAAGGAACCACCATGGCGTCCAGCCTGACGAAGGACGCGGCCGGGCAGGGAACCCCTGCCGACGGCGGCAAGACCTTCTTCGGCCACCCCCGCGGCCTGGCCACCCTCTTCATGACCGAGATGTGGGAGCGCTTCAGCTTCTACGGCATGCGCGCCCTGCTCGTGCTGTATCTGATCGCCGGGGGCCCGGACGCCAAGCACGGCAGTCAGGGCGGCGGCCTCGGGCTGTCCGAGGGCAACGCGGTGGCCATCTACTCGGTGTACCTGGCCATGGTCTATCTGCTCGCCATGCCGGGCGGCTGGTTCGGCGACCGTGTCTGGGGCCCGCGCAAGACGGTCGCCATCGCGGCCGGCATCATCATGGCCGGCCACCTGGCGCTCGCCGTGCCCGGCCAGGCGACGTTCTTCGCCGGTCTGGCGCTGGTCGCCCTCGGCTCGGGCCTGCTGAAGGCCAACATCTCCACGATGGTCGGCCACCTCTACGACGGCCCCTCCGACCCGCGCCGGGACGGCGGCTTCACGATCTTCTACATGGGCATCAACCTCGGTGCCTTCGCCGCGCCCCTGGTCATCGGCACCATCGGCCAGAACTACAGCTGGCACCTGGGCTTCGCGCTCGCCGCGCTCGGCATGGCGCTCGGCCTGGTCCAGTTCCTGATCGGCACCCGCCACCTGAGCCCGCGCAGCAGCGTGGTGCCGACCCCGCTGGCGGTCGCGGAGCGCACCGCCTGGCTGCGCAAGGGCCTGATCTGGCTGGTCGTCGCCGCGGTCTTCTACTCCGTGGTGGTGGCCACCGGCCACTGGACGCTCAACTGGGCGCTGGTGCCGATCACCATCCTCGGCCTGATCATCCCGACCGGTGTGCTGGTCCGCATCAAGCGCGACAAGGAGCTCACCCCGGTCGAGCAGACCAAGGTCAGCGGCTACATCTGGTTCTTCGTGGCCGCGGCCGTGTTCTGGATGATCTACGACCAGGGCGGCTCGACGATGTCCGCCTTCGGCGAGACCAAGACCGCCGACACCATCTTCGGCCTGCACTTCCCGTCCTCCTGGTTCCAGTCGGTGAACCCGCTGATGGTGATGGCGCTGGCGCCGGTCTTCGCCTGGGCCTGGCTGGCCCTGGCCCGGCGCAGCCGGGAGCCGGGCACGATGGCGAAGTTCTCCCTGGCCCTGATGCTGATCGGCGCGTCGTTCTTCGTCTTCGTGGTCCCGATGGGGATGGCCTCGGACGGTACGACGGTCAGCCCGATGTGGCTGGTGTCGATCTATCTGATCCAGACCATGGGCGAGCTGTGCCTGTCGCCGGTGGGGCTCTCGGTGACCACCAAGATGGCGCCCGCGAAGTACGCCAGCCAGATGATGGGCGTGTGGTTCCTGGCCGTCACCGCGGGTGACTGCACCACGGGTCTGCTGTCCATCGCGGGGGTCGATCTGAGCGGTGTGGGGATCATCGCGCTGGAGGCGGCGGTGGCCGTGGTGGCCGGTGTCGCGATCTTCGTGTACCGCAAGAAGGTCGTACGGCTCATGGCCGACGTCCACTGAGGCCGCGTATATGCGAGTGAGGGGCCCGGCGCGGGTGATCGCGCCGGGCCCCTCGCGTACTCGCCTCGCTTACGCGCCGTGCGTCAGCGTGTGCCGCGCAGTTTGCGCCAGGGGGTCAGGGTGAAGACGGCGGCGCCGAGCAGGATGGCCGTACCGGCCACCAGCCCGAGGGCCTTGAGGCCGCCGTGGTCACTGGCGCCGGTCTCGGCCAGCCCGCCGCTGGTGGAGGCGCCACCGCCGGACGTGGTGCCGCTGCCGCTGGTGCCACTTCCGCTGGTGCCGCTGGAACCGCTGTCGCCACCGGAGGTGCCGCCCGGCTGGGCCGTGGTGTCCAGTTCCAGCGAGACCTGGGTGTCCTTGGCGGGGGTGCAGGTGGTCGTCGTACCGAGTGCCTTGACCGTGAGCACCCCGGGGGTGAGCGCCGACTTGCCGCTCGCGCCGGGCTTGTAGGTGCCGGTGAGATCGGGGATCTCGATCGGGTCGCCGGACTTGATCGGCCCCTTGTTGGTCGGGCCCGCCACCGCGACCGTGCCCTTGTCCGCGCCGCCGACCTTGACGGCCATCGACGGCTTGACCGAGTCCGCGGGGATGTCGGCCGGGCTGTCCATGACGGACTTGCCGAACTTGACGGTCAGGTCGAAGCTACCGCTCTTCTTGACGGCGTTGATCTGGACGGGGGAGGTGGCATTCTTGTCGCCGATGGGGGTCTTGCAGGCGTAGGCGACCTGGACCTCCTTGCCGGTGTACGAGTCGCCACCGCCACCGCCGCCGGTGGTGTTGCCCCCCGTGGTGTTCCCGCCGGTCGTGTTACCGCCCGTGGGGTTGCCCCCGGTGGTGTTCCCGCCCGTCGTGTTCCCACCAGTGGTGTTACCGCCGGTGGTGTTGCCCCCCGTGGTGTTGCCGCCGGTCGTCGAGCCGCCCGTCGTGGTGCCGCCGCTGCCCGTCACCTTGATGGTGGCCGCGGCCTTGACCGCCTCCTTCGCCGAACACTTGGTGTCCGTGGACAGCGGCTTGCTGACGTTGATGTTGTACGCACCCGGGGTCAGCGTCACCTCCCCCGCCTGTGTCAGCTTGAGCTTGCCCTTCATATCGGACAGCTTCATCGGGCTGTCCTTGGGGATCGCGGGGTTCTCCCGCGGCCCCTCCATGGCCAGTTCGCCCGTCTGCGCTCCACCCACCGTGATGGTGCCGGTCGGCAGGACGGTGTTCTCCTCGAGGTCGAGGATCGGCGGGTTCTTCGAGGCGGCCTGCACGGTCTTCCAGACCACTTCGACCTCGTCGCCGACCTTCGCCGTCGCCGGGGCCTGTACATCCACCGTGGTGGTGCCCTCCACCGGAGGCAGGCCGGAGATCGGCGGCGGCAGACACTCGGTCGCGTACGAGACCTCGGCCGCCCGTGCGGTGCCTGCGCCCATCAGCACGCCCGCACCGCCGAGCAGCAGCGCGGCCGCTGCCGCGCCCACTCTTCGTTGCGTACTCACGTCGATCCTTTCGGGGTCGGTCGGTTCTCCTGGGACGGTGCGGAAAGTTGTCGCTCTGTTCGCTCTGTGCCGTCTGTGCCGTCCGTGCCGTTCGCCTGATGCGGCGAGCTGCCCGGCAAGGTGTCCGGGGTGAACCAGGGCAGCGCGCCGCCGCCGTCGTTCTCCACCGGGGCCGGGGCCCTGGACAGCGGCCGGGGGGTGCGCGGGACACGCGGCGGCCACAGCCGTACCGGGCGACGGCGGCCACCGCGCCCGGTGACCACCGCCGTACGTGGCCGCACCTTGTCCACGACGGCCATGCCGATGCGGAAGACCGCCGCCGGGACCACCACGCACAGCAGAATCCAGAAGAGGCTGACGCCCCACGGCCGCCCCACCGTCCACGGCTGTTCGACCAGCACCTTCTTGCCGTACCTGAGCGACACCTGATAGTCGCCGTGCGCGCCAGCGGACAGTTCGACGGGGAGCTTGACCTGCGCCTTCTTCCCGGCCGCTATGGTCCCCCGCCACTGCTGCTCCTCCCAGGAGGGCGCGAACACTCCGTGCGAGGTGCCGACTTGGAAGACCGGGTCGCGGGCCGGGGTGGAGCCGAGGTTGGCGATGGTGACCACCAGACGGCGCTGCGGGGGCGCGCCGAACCAGGTCAGCAGCCCGCTCGACCCGTCGAGCCGCGCCGACAGCGCCCGCAGCCGCTCGCCCCCGGCCCCCTCCTGCTTGGGCAGCGGCGCGACCGGATGCCCCGCGACGCGGAACGGCACATCGTCGTAGGCGGCTTCGCCGGTGACGGTCGCCACATGGATGACGCACGGGCAGGGCTTGGGCGGCTCGGCGACCGGCAGCTTCTTGTGGAAGGCGCCCTTCGAGTCGGTGGTGACCGCTCTGCCTTCGGAGTTGGCGCAGGAGTTGGTGCCGCCGATCATGTTCTGTCCGCAGATGAGCATCATGAGCAGGGCACGGGGCCGCCATCCCTGGCCGCTCACGGTGACCGTGCCGCCCGCGCCCGCCTCTTCCTTGGACACCGTCGCGGTCGGGCCGTCGGCCGCGGCGGCCTCCGGGACCTGCGGCGGTGCGCCCAGTGCGAGGGCGACGAGCGTGAACACGGCCAACAGCGCGGCGAGCGGGGGGCGGCGTACGCGGGTGGCGGCGGGTGCTGGTGTGGGTGGTGCCGAGCGCGGGGTCGGCTGGGTGGTGTCCGTACGGCCTGTCACGTCGTAGCTCCTGACCCCGTGCCTGCTGGTTCCCGCGCCTCCCGGGCCTCCCGCGCCTGTTCCGTAGGCGCGTCGCCGTCCCCGTCTCCCGCGTGGTGGCGGCCGCGCCGCCACCGCAGCAGCCAGGCGCCGCCGCCCGCGACCGCGCCCAGCGCCAGGGCCGCCGCCCCGGCCAGAACGCCCCAGGGCGCGGCGGTGTAACCGGCGGAGCCGGCCGCGTGGGCGCCGCCCGCCGCGGTGACGGTGAGGGTGACGTCCACCGAGTCGAGGGCGGGCGCGTCCGGCCACTTCTCGGTGAGCCGCATCCGGCGGCCCGGCGCCAGTTCGACGGGCAGGGTGCGGGCGCCCCGGCGCAGCACCTCGCCGAAGAGCCCGTCGGCGCGTACCGCCAGCCGGGGCGTCAGCACGGTGTTGCCGCGGTTGACGAGCGCGTAGTGGATGGCGGCCCCGCCACCGGCCTTGACCACCTTCACGTCCTCGACGGAGATCGCCGCCAGCGCCCGCCCGCTGACCCGCAGATGCACCGGCACCCGGACCTCCCGGCCGCCGCCGGTCACGACGATGGCGCCGGGGTGGTCGCCGGGCGGCGTCTCGGACGGGACGGTGAGGGTGAAGGGGACATCGGCACGGGTGCGGGCCGGGACCGTGACCCGCTTGGCTGCGAGCGAGATCCACGCGCCGCTGCCCCGCGCCGCCGATGGAGCGTCAGGGGCGGTTTCCGCGGACCGGAGCTGGACGGTACGGGGCCGCTTGCCGCGGTTGACGATCGAGAGCCGGTCCTGGAGCGCGCTGCCCGGCCCGCCCTCCAGATAGAAGTACGTCCGGTCGCCCGCACCCGGCCCGGCCGTACCACCGGCCGCGGGCCTCGCGGACCAGTCAGGACCGGCGGCGGTGGCGGCGGCCGTGGCGGGCGCGGTGAGCAGCGCGGCGGCGACGGCGGGCACGGCGGCGACCGTCCACGCTGCGCGGATACGAGACGGCATCGGCGGCTCCTTGGGTGCTGGTGCTCGTGCTCGTTCGTCCGGGGCCTGATTTGCGGTGAGTATCGGACAGCGACACGCCGACACCACGGCGTGTCGCTGTCCGATACTCACCGCAAAGTCCCTGGTATGGGGCCTAGGCGCGGTGCGGGCGCCTGCGGCGGGTCAGCCAGAGCGTTCCGGCCGCACCGGCGAGCACCACGGTGGCGCCGAGCGTGCCGAGGGCGACCGCGGAGTCGGCCGGTCCGGTCTGCGGGAGGCTGCCGCCCGAGGAGGTCTGCGCACCGCTGGTGCCGCTGGTGCCGGACCCGCTCGTACCGCTCCCGCCCGTACTGTCGGAGCCACCCGTACTGTCCGAGCCGCCCGAACCGCCGCTGCCGCCGGAGCCGCCCGAACCCGCGACGTCCAGGGTCAGCGAGGGCCCCGGGTTGTTGCCCGGGGTGCAGGTCGTGGTGGTGCCCAGCGCCTTGATGGTGAGGGTCGAGGCGGTGAAGGTGACCTTCCCGGTCTTCTTCGGGGTGTACGTACCCGTCAGATCGGTGATCTTGATGGGGGTGTTGGCGGGAATGGCCTCGGCGTTGGGGGGCCCGGAGACCTGGAGCGTGCCGGTCTCCGCGCCGCCGAGCTTGATGAGCGCGCTCGGATGCATCGCGCCCTTGCCCAGTTCGACGGGGCTGGAGGAGACGCCCTTCTGGAAGGACATGGTGAGCTTGTACGCGCTGCCGCTCTTCACGGATTTGATGTCGATGGGCGACACGGCGCTCTTGTCACCGATCGGCGTCTTGCATTTGTAGTCGACGTCCACGGTGACGGCCTGTGCGGCCGGGGCGGTGAGGAGTACTGCCGAACCGGCCATGGCGGCGGCGAGCGCGAGGGCTGCGCCACGGCCGACCGCGTGGCGTTCTGTGTGGGACACCTCGAGATCCCCTCTCGTCAAGTGCCGCAGCCGAATGTTACTGACGACACATCAGATCGGGCGCTGACAGTACGCCGGGGACCTTGTCGAGGGAAGACAAAGTGCGCGCCGGTTCGGCGCGAAGCGGGTGAAGAAACGGAAACCGGGTCTCTCCGTGGGCCCGTGTCCGCCGGATTGTCAGGTGTGTACGAGGGGTGGGCGAGGGATGGCGCCCTCAACCGTCAGGAGGGAGCGGCCAGTTCGGCCCAGACCGTCTTGCCGGTGCTGTCGGGGTTCCGTACGACCCCCCAGTCGAGGCACAGCCGCTGCACGATAAACATGCCGTGGCCCCCGGGGCGGCCCGCGCGGTGCGGGTTGCGGGGAGCGGGGGTGCCCGAGCCGAGGTCCACCACTTCGAGCCGGAGCACCTTCGCCGAGCAGCTGACGCGCAGCTCTTCGGGCCCGTCGGCGTGCAGACAGGCGTTGGTGACGAGCTCGGAGACGACGAGCAGGACATCCTCGGCGGCGGCCCGCTGATCGGCCGTCACGGCCGGCAGCCAGCCCCAGTCGCGCAGCGCCTCGCGGGTGAAGTCGCGGGCGCGCGGCACGGCGCCGCTGGCCCCGATCAGGTGGAGCCTGCGGAGCTGACGGATATGCCCGACGGGTGGGGTCACCGCTGGGGTGGCCGAAGCGGCGGGGCCGTCCGGCTCCGGGCCACGGTCGCCCGGCGGGTACGGCCGGGTGGTGCTCATCAGCGGCTTCACCTCACCGATTCACCGATTCAGGGACAAGGAATACCTGATCTTTTCAACAGTTTCAGCCTGTCTCCTGCCCGGCGAAAGCGTGAGAACACCCACTTCCCCCGAACGTCTCGTGTGACGAGGACTACGCACCGCTGACGCGCCGAAGAGGCACCCGGAGAACACCGGGAACAGAAGGGCCGGCGCTACTCGACGAGCGCCGTATCCAGAGAGTCATGGACCGTGAAGACGGCCTCCGCGCCTGTGATCTCGAACACGCGCGCCACGACCGGCTGCATCGCGACCAGATGGACCGCGCCGCCCTCGGCCTCGGCTTTCAGACGGGCGCCGAGGAGGACGTTGAGCCCGGTGGAATCGCAGAACTCCAGCCTGGAACAGTCCACGACCAGCCGCGCATACCCCTCCTCCACGCAGGCCTCGAGCGGTTCGCGCAACGCCTCGGCGGTGTGGTGATCCAGCTCACCCGCCGGCGTCACGACCGCGCTCGCCCCATGGTGCCGAACCTCGACCTGCAGTCGGCCCTTGCTTGCGCTGCCGACCATCTGGCGGTCCATGTGCGCACCTCTTCTGGCGTCTCGTTGCTTCGATTGCGCGCATCGAACATTACGCCTTCTCCACGCCCTCCGGTAGCTGAACAATCCACATAACTCGCCAAATATGGACAACATGGACTTGCCACTTGCGGGTGGTTGCGGGTAGGCGTAGAGAGACACATCCACCACGGCCGGCTTGGAGGCGCCGCAAACCGCAGCAGCACGTAATGGCATCGGCAGCCATATGCCGAGAATGAGGGAGGAGACTTATGTCACCCCGGCTCGACGAATCGCGCCCCGATTCCTCTGTGAACACATCGGCCACTCAGGACACTCGGACCAACGCATCGTCGGCAATGACGTCACCGTCACAGCAGTTCACATCCGGTCCGGATGGCCCCACAGCCACCGGCCATTCTTTCGAGGACCTGCCCGAACTGGCGGACCTACCGGAGATTCCGCCGTACGAGACGGTGGGCCCGGTGGACGCGCGGGCGCTGTCCAAGACGCTCTTCGAGCGGCTCGAAATCCTCGAAGAAGGCACACACGAATACGCGTATGTGCGCAACACCCTGGTCGAGCTCAACTTGGCCCTGGTCAAGTTCGCCGCCTCCCGCTTTCGCTCCCGCAGCGAGCCCATGGAGGACATCGTCCAGGTCGGGACCATCGGCCTGATCAAGGCCATCGACCGCTTCCAGCTCAGCCGGGGCGTCGAGTTCCCCACCTTCGCCATGCCGACCATCGTCGGCGAGATCAAGCGCTTCTTCCGGGACACCAGTTGGTCGGTGCGGGTGCCCAGGCGGCTCCAGGAGCTCCGGCTCGACCTGGCCAAGGCCGGTGACGAACTGGCCCAGCGGCTGGACCGCGCCCCGACCGCCAACGAGTTGGCCGAGCGGCTGGGCCTCACCACCGCCGAGGTCATCGAGGGCATGGCCGCGAGCAACGCGTACACCGCGAGCTCGCTGGACGCCCAGCCGGAGGAGGACGACACCGAGGGCGCGCTGGCGGACCGCATCGGCTATGAGGACCACGGACTTGAGGGCATCGAGTATGTCGAATCCCTCAAACCCCTCATCGCGGATCTCGCGCCGCGCGATCGGAAGATTCTCTCGCTGCGTTTTGTGGCGAATATGACGCAATCGGAGATCGGTGATGAGCTGGGCATTTCCCAGATGCATGTCTCCCGGCTGCTGTCGCGCACTCTCGTCCGGCTCCGCAGAGGGCTGATGGTCGAGGAATAAGCGCTCTCCGCAGACGGATAAGGGCCCGCCCCCGCTTGGGACGGGCCCTTATCCGCGCCCGTTCAGGACCGCGCCCGTTCAGTGCGTGCCAGTTCAGCTGCGCGCCCGTTCAGGGCTTTGCGTACAGCTGCGTGCGGAGCTTCTCCGCCGCCTTCGCCGCCGCGGCGAGCGCCGCATCGCGGTCCTTCCAGTCACCGGACGTCACGATCACACCGCCCAGGCGGACATAGACCTGGTACGACGGGCCTTTGTCGGCCACGTTCTCCTGCTCGGCGTCCGCGTCCTTCGACTGCGACGTCTCGACGAAGGCGTCGTCGCCCAGCTCCACGTCCTCCGCGGTGTAGCGGTAGGTGTGCGGCGGGCCCGCATCGGCGTCGACCGCCGTCCGGGGGCAGCTCTTGTAGAGCGCGCGCCGGAGGTCGAGGTAGCGGTCGGCGCGCTCCCGGGTCATCGAGAGCAGCACTTCGGGCCTGATCCTGCCGCCGCCCGCGGCCGCCTTCCGGTCGTCGGGGATCAGATGCCGTACGACGCTCGGCGCGCGGAAGGCCCACAGCTCCGCGATATCGCCCGTGACTGCGGCCGGGCAGTCCGCCCACAGGCTGCCGCCGTCTGGCACCCGGGCCACCTGGTTGAAGGTGCCCCGCGCGCTCCACACCTCCCGCCCTCCGCCGGGGAGTTCGTCGCCGTCCAGCAGCGCCTTCTCCAGCTGGGCCTCGGTGAACAGACGGTTCGGGTCGGCGGATGCGTCGACTCCGGGGACGCGTGGGGCGCTCGTGGCGGGCTTTGCCTCCGCGCCCGGCCGGCCCCTGCCGCTCTCCTTGGCCTCGCTGACGGTGCCGTCCTGCTCGTCCTCGGTGCCGGATCCGCAGCCCGCGGCCGGCAGCCCGGCCGCGACCAGCGCGGCGCACGCCGCGACTCCCCGCCGTATCCGCATCACTTCTGACCCCCGCTCATTCCGCCGCACCAATCCCTGTTCCTGTCCCGGTCTCGTTGGAGACCAGCTTCGCGACGTCCGGGATCGCGTCCAGCGCCGCCCGTGTCCGCGCCCGCAGCGCGTCGCGTCCGGGGGCGCCCGGCGTCGTCACCCACTCCTTGAGCGCGCAGCGCCACGCCGCCAGCATCAGTTCCAGCAGCAGCCGCGTCCGCAGCTCGTCGGTCGACGAGTCGGGCCGGCGGTCGGCGAGCGAGCGTACGAGGGCGTCGGTGACCTCCGCGCAGTGTCCGAGGCTGTGCGCGGTCAGCACCGGGTAGCGGTCGGCGAGGGCGCGGCTGGTGCGGAAGCGGCGCTCCCAGCCGTCCGCCATGTCCGCCACGGCGGCGAAGAGCGTGTCCTCGAGCACCGTCAGCAGCGGGCCGTTCAGCGGATGCGCCTCGATACGCGCGGAGTACGCGGCCCACAGCTCCTTCTCGGGCGCGAGCGCGACGTCCTCTTTGGAGGCGAACGTACGGAAGAACGTCCGCTTGGACACCTCCACCGCGCCCACCAGCTCATCGAGCGTGACCTCGCAGAATCCCTTCTCCGAGTAGAGCTCCAGGGCCGTCTCGACCAGGGCCTCGCGGGTGCGCAGCTTCTTGCGCTCGCGCAGCGGCAGTTCGTTCACCACGCCCGGCAGCCTACCTCCCGGCGCACCGGCGGGGCTTTTGCCACTTGTGGGCTTATGCCACTGAGTGGCACTATGGCGATTCCTTGATCACCACCCGTGAACAGCGGAGGCGACGTTGCGCGCACTGACGATCGACCATGCGGCCCCCGGCCATCTGTCCCTGGCAGAGGTCCCGGACCCCGAACCCGCGCCCCACCAGGCGCTGGTGCGGGTCGAGGCCTTCTCGCTCAACTACGGCGAGGTCTTCCACGTCGTGCCCGGCGGCGCCGACGGGGACGTGCCCGGCTGGGACGCGGCGGGCGTGGTGGTCCGGGCGGCGGCGGACGGCTCGGGGCCGGCCGTCGGCACGCCCGTGGTCTCCATCGGCGCCGACGGGGCCTGGGCCCAGCTGCGCGCGGTGGACACCGCCATGCTCGCCGCCGTCCCGCCCGGCAGCGACCTCGGCGCGGTCAGCACCCTGCCGGTGGCCGCCGGCTCCGCGCTGCGCGGGCTGCGCCGCCTCGGGCCGATCCTGGGCCGGCGGGTGCTGGTGACGGGCGCGGGCGGCGGGGTCGGGCGGTTCGCCGTACAGCTCGCGGCCCGGGGCGGCGCGCACGTCGTCGCGGCCACGTCGGATCCGTCGAAGGAGGACGAGCTGCGGGCCCTGGGCGCGCACGAGGTCCTGGTGGCTGCCGGAGCGTCGGCGCCGGTGAAGCCGTCCGAGCCGGTGCACGGCGTGATCGAGCTGCTCGGCGGCGCGGCGCTGGTCGCCGCGTACGAGGCGCTGGCCCCGCACGGGACGCTGATCGCCATGGGGCACAGCGGCGGCGACGGCGAGAGCTTCGAGTTCGGGACCTTCTTCGGCAACACAGGACACAACCGGTCCATCACCACGTACTTCCTGCTGGAGGACGTGGACGGGCTGGCCGCGGACCTCTCGTGGCTGGCCGGGCTCCTGGCGCGCGGCGAGCTCGACCCGCAGATCGCCTGGCGGGGCGACTGGTCGCGGGCCGCCGAGGCGGCCGAGGCGCTGCTCGGCCGCCGGGTGCGCGGAAAGGCGGTCCTGGAGGTGCCGGCGTAACCCGGTCTGGCCCGAGTCGGACCGGGGCGGCCGTAACCGGGGGCCCTGTTCCGACCAGGGCGCCCGTCAGACCAAGGCGCCGGTCAGGCTGCCGATCAGGCCAGGCTGCCGGTCAGACCAGAAGGCCTGTCAGACCAGAAGGCCTGTCAGACCAGCGTACCGCCGTGCCAGACCGCCGCGGCGAGGGGGACGCCGGGGCGGTAGGCGAGGTGGACGTGCGAGGGGGCGTCCAGCAGGGTCAGATCGGCGCGGGCGCCGGGAGCGACCCGGCCCACGTCGGTACGGCGCAGGGCCCGCGCCCCGCCCGCCGTGGCCGCCCAGACGGCCTCGTCCGGGGTCATCCCCATCTCGCGGACGGCCAGCGCCACGCAGAAGGGCATGGAGCTGGTGAAGGACGAGCCCGGGTTGCAGTCGGGCGAGAGCGCCACGGTCACGCCCGCGTCCAGCAGGCGCCGCGCGTCGGGGTACCGCGAGCGGGTGGAGAACTCCGCGCCCGGCAGCAGGGTGGCGACCGTGTCGCCCTGGGACAGGGCGTCGACGTCGGCGTCGGAGAGATGCGTGCAGTGGTCGGCGGAGGCGGCGCCCAGCTCGACGGCCAGCTGGACGCCGGGGCCCTGGGTCAGCTGGTTGGCGTGCACCCGTGGGGTCAGACCGCGCTGCGCTCCGGCGGTGAGGATCGTACGGGCCTGGTCGCCGTCGAAGGCACCCTGCTCGCAGAACACGTCGATCCAGCGGGCGTGCGGGGCGCACAGGTCCAGCATCGGGCCGGTGACCAGGTCCACATACGCGGCGGGGTCGTCGGCGAACTCGGGCGCCACCACATGCGCGCCCAGGTAGGTGACCTCGTCGGTGAACGCGGAGGCGACCTCCAGCGAGCGGGCCTCGTCCTGGGAGGTGAGGCCGTAGCCGGACTTGATCTCCAGCGTCGTGGTGCCCTGGCGGCGCGCCTCGCGGACGTAGCGCGCCACGTTCTCCTCCAGGTCCTGGTCGGAGGCGGCGCGGGTGGCGGCGACGGTGGTGCGGATGCCGCCCGCGCTGTAGGGGCGGCCGGACATCCGGGCGTTGAACTCCGCCGTCCGATCGCCCGCGAAGACCAGGTGGGAGTGGGAGTCGACGAAGCCGGGGAGGAGCGCCCGGCCGCCCGCGTCGACCTGATTGTCAGTGGCGGGTGCTTTGCTTGACTCACCGACCCAGACGATGCGGTCGCCGTCGAAGACGACGGCCGCGTTCTGGAGCAGACCGAGGGGGCCTTCGCCGAGGGAGGGGTCGTTGGTGACGAGGGTGGAGATGTCGATGATGGCTGTCGCGGTCGTCATCGCGGGGGAGCTCTCCTTGATAGGGCCTTGCGTGGGGCGGTCGTGGCGATCGTGGCGATCGCGCTCTGGGCCGTGCGCAAGGCCGTTCGGGCCGTGCGGATCGTACGTGGGGCTCCGGCTCAGTCCCGCAGGGCTGCGATGGACTCGGCCAGGGCCTCGGGGACGCGCGGGACGAGCTGATGAGCCCCGTCCCGTACGACATGGCGCCCGCCGACGACGGTGTGCCGGACATCCGCGTTGGTCGCCGCGAATACGGCCGTCTCGGCCCCGAGGGCGGGTGGGGGTCCCGCCGTGCGGACGGAATCCAGTGCGATCGTGGTGAGGTCGGCGAGCGCGCCGGGCTCGATCCGGCCCGCGTCGTCCCCCCAGCCGAGGGCGGCGTGGCCGTCGACCGTGGCGGCGCGCAGCAGCCGGGCCGCGCTCCAGTGACCCCGGGTGCGGGTGTGCAGCCGCTCGTCCATCTCCATGGCGCGCGTCTCTTCCAGGATGTCGATCACAGCATGGCTGTCGCTGCCCAGCGAGAGCGGTGAGCCCGCCTGCTGGAGCTGGGCGGCCGGGCCGATGCCGTCGGCGAGGTCGCGCTCGGTGGTCGGGCACATGCACACACCCGTCGCCGAGTGGCCCAGCAGCCGGATGTCGCCGGGGGTGAGGTGGGTGGCGTGCACGGCCGTGGTGCGCGGGCCCAGCACGCCGTGGTCGGCGAGCAGCCGGGTCGGGGTGAAGCCGTGTGCCTCGACACAGGCGTCGTTCTCGGCGGTCTGCTCGGAGAGGTGGACATGCAGGGGCGCCGCATGGTGGTCGGCCCAGCCGGAGACGGTCCCGATCTGGTCCACGGGCACCGCCCGCACCGAGTGGATGGCCGCGCCGATCCGGGTGTTGCCGTCGCCCTTGAGCGCGGACACCCGCTCCGCCCACGCCTCCGCCGAGCCGTCGGAGAAGCGCAGCTGGTGGGTGTTGGGGTCGGCGCCGAAGCCGGAGGAGAGATAGCAGGTGTCGAGGAGGGTGATCCTGATCCCGGCGTCGGCGGCGGCCGCGATCAGGGCCTCCCCCATCGCGTTGGGGTTGTCGTAGCGGGTGCCGCCGGGCGCGTGGTGGAGGTAGTGGAACTCACCGACGCAGGTGATGCCCGCCATGGTCATCTCGGCGTAGACGGCGCGGGCGAGCTCGAAGTAGCGCTCGGGGGTGAGCTTGTCCGCGACGCCGTACATCACCTCGCGCCAGGTCCAGAACGTGCCGGTGCCGGCCTGGACGACGCCGCGCAGGGCGCGGTGAAAGGCGTGGCTGTGCGCGTTGGCCAGGCCCGGGAGGGTCAGACCGCGCAGCCAGACGGCCCCGGCCGGCGGCACGGGCGTATTCGCCCGCACCGCCTTTATCCGGCCGTCGACCGCCGTCACGATGAGCACGTTCGGCTGCACGCTCCCGCCCAGCCAGGCATGCTCCGCCCAGTAGGTCTGCGCCGTCAGCGACACGCCAGGCCCTCCAGTACGTCGGCGAGTGCCGTCACCCCTGCGAGGCAGTCATCCTCGGCCGCCGTTTCGGCGGGTGAGTGCGAGACGCCTGTGGGGTTCCTTACAAACAGCATGGCGGTCGGGACGGACGCGGACAAAATGCCCGCGTCGTGTCCCGCCCCGGTGGGCAGCACCGGGGCACCGCTGAGCAGCCGTACCAGCTCGTCACGGAGGCCATGGGCGAACTCCACCACCGGCGTGAACGACTCCCGCGTGACCTTGACGTCCACACCGTCCCGCTGCCCGCGCTCGACGGCCGCGCGCTCGATCTCGCCGACGACCGCCGCAAGCGTCTCCTCGTCGGGGGCGCGCGAGTCCAGCCAGCCCCGGACCAGCGAGGCGATGGCGTTGACGCCGTTCGGCTCCACGCCGACCTTGCCGAAGGTCGCCAGCGCCCCGGCGAGCCGGGCCTTCTTACGGGCGGCCAGGACCGTGTTCGCGTACGTCAGCATCGGGTCGCGGCGGTCGTCCAGCCGGGTCGTCCCGGCGTGGTTGGCCTCGCCGTGGAAGTCGAACCGCCAGCGGCCGTGCGGCCAGATCGCGGAGGCGACGCCGACGGGGTGCGCTGTCTCCGCGAGGGCGCGGCCCTGCTCGACGTGCAGCTCCACGAACGCGCCGATGCGGGCCAGCCGCTCCGGGTCGGGGCCGATCGCCTCCGGGTCGTACCCGGCCCGCTCCATGGCCTGCGCCAGGCTCACCCCGTCACCGTCGCGCAGCGCATGCGCCTGCTCGACGCCCAGCTGCCCGGCGGTCAGCCGCGAGCCGACGCAGGCCAGGCCGAAGCGGGCACCCTCCTCGTCACCGAAGTTGACGATGGCGAGCGGCTTGGCGGGGCGCGCCCCGCGCGAGCGCAGCTCGTCCAGCGCGGCGAAGGACGAGACGACGCCGAGCGGGCCGTCGAAGGCGCCGCCGTCCGGTACGGAGTCCAGGTGCGAGCCCGTGACGACCGCGTCCCCGGCGGTCGGGTCGCCGAGCCAGGCCCACTGGTTGCCGTTGCGGTCCTCCTCGTAGGCGAGGCCGCGGGTTTCCGCCTGGGCGCGGAACCAGGTGCGGCAGTCGGCGTCGGCGGGGGTCCAGGCGTAGCGGCGGTAGCCGTTGGTTGACGCGTTGCGGCCGATGGGGAGGAGGTCGCGCCACATTTCGTGGAAGCCGGGTGGTGCGCTTGGCGCCGCCTGCGGTTCCGTTTCGTGGGCGGGTGCGGGCCGGTGGTCGGGGTGTGCCCACCCGTCCCTCCCCCAGCTACCGCTGGGAGGTGCCCCCTCTGCGGGACGACTGCCCACACTCATTCGCTTTCGCCCTCGCGCATGGGGATGCGGACGCCTCGTTCCGCCGCCACCTCGTCCGCGCGGTCGTAGCCCGCGTCGACGTGGCGGATCACACCCATGCCCGGGTCGTTCGTCAGCACGCGGCGGATCTTCTCGCCCGCCAGCGGCGTACCGTCGGCGACGGTGACCTGGCCGGCGTGGATGGAGCGGCCCATCCCGACGCCGCCGCCGTGGTGGATGGAGACCCAGGACGCGCCCGAGGCGACGTTGACCATGGCGTTCAGCAGCGGCCAGTCCGCGATCGCGTCCGAGCCGTCGAGCATCGCCTCGGTCTCGCGGTACGGGGAGGCCACCGAGCCGCAGTCCAGGTGGTCGCGGCCGATCGCGAGCGGCGCGGCGAGCGTGCCGTCGGCCACCATCTCGTTGAAGCGCTCGCCCGCCTTGTCGCGCTCGCCGTAGCCGAGCCAGCAGATCCGGGCGGGCAGGCCCTGGAAGTGGACCCGCTCCCCCGCCAGCTTGATCCAGCGGGCCAGCGACTCGTTCTCCGGGAAGAGGTCGAGGATGGCCTTGTCGGTGGCCGCGATGTCCTTGGGGTCGCCGGACAGCGCCGCCCAGCGGAAGGGGCCCTTGCCCTCGCTGAAGAGGGGCCGGATGTAGGCGGGTACGAAGCCGGGGAAGGCGAAGGCGCGGTCGTAGCCGGCCAGCTGGGCCTCGCCGCGGATCGAGTTGCCGTAGTCGAAGACCTCGGCGCCCGCGTCCATGAAGCCGACCATGGCCTCGACGTGGGTCGCCATGGCCTCGCGCGCCCGCTGGGTGAAGTCGGCGGGCTTCTCGGCGGCGTACGAGGCCATCTCGTCGAAGTCCACGCCCAGCGGCAGATACGACAGCGGGTCGTGGGCGCTGGTCTGGTCGGTGACGATGTCGATGGGGGCGTTCATCGCGAGCAGCTGGGGGACCAGCTCGGCCGCGTTGCCCAGGACTCCGATGGACAGCGGCCGCCTGGCGTCGCGCGCCTCGACCGCCAGCTGGAGGGCGTGGTCCAGGCTGTCGGCCCGTACGTCCAGGTAGCGGTGTTCGATACGGCGCTCGATGGCGCGCGGGTCGCAGTCGACGCAGATGGCGACGCCGTCGTTCATGGTGACCGCGAGCGGCTGGGCGCCGCCCATGCCGCCGAGCCCGGCGGTGAGGGTGATGGTCCCGGCCAGGGTGCCGTGGAACTTCTTGGCGGCGACCGCGGCGAAGGTCTCGTACGTGCCCTGGAGGATGCCCTGGGTGCCGATGTAGATCCACGAGCCCGCGGTCATCTGGCCGTACATGATCAGGCCCAGCGCCTCCAGGCGGCGGAACTCCTCCCAGTTGGCCCAGTCGCCGACCAGGTTGGAGTTGGCGATCAGCACGCGCGGCGCCCATTCGTGGGTCTGCATCACGCCGACCGGCCGGCCCGACTGGACCAGCATCGTCTCGTCCTGCTTGAGCGTGGTCAGCGTGCGGACCATGGCGTCGAACGAGCGCCAGTCGCGGGCCGCCTTGCCCGTGCCGCCGTAGACCACGAGCTTGTCCGGGTGCTCGGCGACCTCCGGGTCGAGGTTGTTCTGCAGCATCCGGAGGGCGGCCTCCTGCTGCCATCCCCGGGCGCTGAGCTCGGTGCCGCGCGGTGCGCGTACGGGTCGCGGTCCTGACATGGGCCGTGCCTCCCTGCCGTCGACTGGATCGAGATATTCACATCTTCACCTTGATGAATAGAGCTAGTCAATACCGCCTCGCGGAGTGTTCCGGCTGACGGGCTTGCGGTTGACGTATACGTCAGGTCTTACCGTCTCGGCGTTCCGCTCCACTGCCACCGCAACTCCCACCACACCGAGGAGCGCTCCATGCCGCTGCCCGAGCCCACCCCGGCCGCCGAGCCCACCCCGGCCGCCGTGCCCGCCCCGGCCGCCGTGCCCGCCACCCACCGCCAGGTGCTGCTGGCCGCGCGGCCCGAGGGCACGCTCACCACCGACCACTTCGAGGTCACCACCGCCCCCGTGCCCGAGCCCGGCCCCGGACAGGTGCTCGTACGCAACCGGCTCATGAACGTCGCCGCCGTGATGCGCCCCCTGACCATCGCCGACCCCGACAGCTTCGCCCTGGCCCAGCTGCTGCAACGGCCCGGCGACCCGATGCACGGCCCCGCCATCGGCGAAGTGGTCGCGGCCGGGCCCGGCACCGACCTCGTTCCTGGTGCGCTGGTCCGGCACCGGCTGGGCTGGCGCGAGTACGCGGTCGTGGACGCCGCCGAGGCGGAGCGGCTGAGCCCTGGGGCGCTGCCCGACCCCGCCGCGTATCTGTCGCAGGGCTTCGCCGCCTGGCTGGGGGTGGTGCGCGGGGCCGAGGTACGGGACGGGGACACGGTGTTCGTCAGCGGCGCGGCCGGCGGGGTCGGCACACTGGCCGGGCAGTTCGCCCGGCTGCACGGCGCCGCCCGGGTCATCGGCTCCACCGGCTCCCCGCGCAAGGCCGAATACCTGGTCAAGGAGCTCGGCTACGACGCGGCCGTGGTCCGGGGCGCCGGACCGATCGAGGACCAGCTGCGCGAGGCGGCCCCGGACGGCATCGACGCGCTCTTCGACAACGTCGGCGGCGAACAGCTGCTGGCCGCGCTGGCCGTGGCCCGCCGGGGCGCCCGCTTCGCCCTCGTCGGCGCGCTGTCCGCGCAGCTCACCGGCGACGCCATGGCCACCGTCCCGATCAGCACCTTCGACCTCATCGCCCGGGGGATCACGCTGCGCGGCACCGCGGCCTTCGACCATATGGACGCGTATCCGCGGTACGAGCGCGAATTCGGCGGCGCGCTGCGCGAGGGCACGATGACCTACCCGCACACCCGGCTGCGGGGCGTCGAGCAGGCGCCGCGCGCGCTGTGCGAACTGGTCGAGGGCCGCCATGTGGGCGCGGTGCTGGTGGAGTTGTAGGCGGCCCGGCGCGACAATGGCGCCGAGGCGGAAAGGCACAGAGGGAACGGGGGACCCATGCGGATCGGGGACGCGGCCGCTGCCGCCGGGCTGACACCGCGGGCGCTGCGCTACTACGAGCAGCGCGGACTGCTCACCGCGCGCCGCACATCCTCCGGCCACCGCGACTACACGGCCGAGGACGTACGGCATCTGCGCGCCGTGCGCGAGCTGCTGACCGCGGGCCTGACCATCGAGGACGTACGGGCCCTCGTGGCGGCCATCGAAGCGCTCCCCGCGAACCGCCGCGCCCGCGACCGCCCCGCGCCCGGAGAGCCCCGGGCCGACGGGGAGCCGGGCCTGTGCACCCTCCCCAACATGATCGTCCGGCGTCGGCTGGCGTATCTCGACGAGCGCATCGAGCGGCTGACGGAGCTGCGCGACGGGCTCGCGCAGCGGGTCGGCGGCCCGCTGCGCGACCTCGGCCGCGACCTGGACTCCACACGCACCCAGGCGGCGGGCTGAGCTGGCCCACCACGCGGGACAACGGGCGGGACGGGCTGGGCGGCCGGGACGCATGGTGGTTGGCTGGCGACATGACATCGAATCCGGTGGCGACGGGGGCAGGGGCGGGAGCAGGCGCAGGGGCGGGCGCGCAGGCAGCCGCCCGGCGGCGGGAGCGGGCGGTGCGGGCCGCCGTGGAGCAGCGGCTGATCGGGCCCGATCAGCCCGTCGTCGGGCTGCTGGACGTGGCCGGCATCCGGGCCGCCGCGGCCGAGCTGTGGGCCGCCTTCAACGAGGTCGTCGCGCCGGGCACGCCCGTGCTGCACGCCTTCGCCGTCAAGGCCGCCTCGCTGGTCCCCGTACTGCGGCTGCTGGCCGACGAGGGGATCGGCTGCGAGGTGGCCAGCCCCGGCGAGCTGGCCCTGGCCCGGGCCGCGGGGGTCAGGCCCGAGCACATCGTGCTCGACGCGCCCGCCAAGACCACCGCCGAGCTGCGCGAGGCCATCGAGCTCGGCATCGCGGTCAACGCCGACAACCCGCAGGAGCTGGCGCGCCTCGACGCGCTCGTACGGCCGCGGACGGGCCCCGGCCCCGCGCTGCCGCCCGGCCCGCTCGGGCTGCGGGTCAATCCGCAGGTGGGCGGCGGCAGCATCGGGGCGCTCAGCACCGCCACCGCGACCTCGAAGTTCGGGGTGGCGCTGCTCGACCCGGGGGCGCGCGAGTGGGTTGTGAACGCGTTCACCAAACGGCCCTGGCTGACCCGGCTGCACGCACATGTGGGCTCGCAGGGCTGCCCGCTGGAGCTGATGGCGGCGGGCGTACGGGCCACATACGAGCTCGCCGAGGAGATCAACCGGACCGTCGGCCGACAGCAGATCGACACGCTCGACATCGGCGGCGGGCTGCCCGTCAACTTCGCCTCCGACGAGATCACCCCCGACTACCTCGACTACGCCCTGCTGCTGCGCGACACCGTCCCCGGACTGTTCGACGGCCGGTACGGGCTGGTCACCGAGTTCGGGCGGTCGCTGATCGCCAAGTCCGGCACGGTGCTGGCGCGCGTGGAGTACGCCAAGTCGGCCGGCGGCCGGCCGATCGCCATCACCCACGCGGGCGCCCAACTGGCCACCCGCACCGTGTTCGCCCCGGAGTCATGGCCGCTGCGGGTGATGGCCTACGACGGGGAGGGCGTGCCCAAGCCGACCGGGCCCGACGGCCCGGTCGCCCAGGACGTCGCCGGGCCGTGCTGCTTCGCGGGCGACCTGGTCGCCGTGGACCGGCCGCTGCCCGAGCTCCAGCCGGGCGACCTGGTCGCGCTGCTCGACACGGGCGCGTACTACGTCTCCAACCACTTCGCCTACAACAGCCTGCCCCGCCCCGGCATCTACGGCTTCTCAATCTCCGGCAGCGGCAAGAACACCCGCGTGCGCTTCGCCCCCGTCCGCTCGCCGCAGTCCCTCGACGAGATCGTCGCCGAGAGCGGCGGCGAGCACGCGGGTGCGTTGTCGGGGCTGTGATCCGCACGCGTGCGGGACGCGCGGGACGCGGGTGGCGTGCACGCGAGCGGGGCGTACGGGGCAGGGGCAGCGCGTCGAGCGCGACGCCCGGCCCATCGCACCCCGGTCCCGGTGTCCCGTACGTCGCGTCAGCGAGCGCGTCAGCGCGGCGCGAGCGCGTCAGCGCGGCGCGAGCACGTCAGCGCGGCGCGAGCACGTCAGCGC
>NZ_NCSM01000008.1:0-62813 GCF_002224125.1 Streptomyces sp. NBS 14/10 | reverse complement strand
CCGCGGCGCGAGCACGTCACCGCGGCGCGAGCACGTCACCGCGGCGCGAGCGCCGGCGTCACGCCACCGCGTCACCGCCTCAGCACGCCGCCGCAGCCGTCGCGCAGCCGCGCGTTGCGGGCCGCCATCCCTCGCGGCCGCAGCGCAAGCGCGGCCGCGACGCAGGAAGCCACCGCCGACGCGACGCGCACACCGCGCCCTCGCGGCGCACGCGCGGCCGCGCGAGCCCGCGGGCGTCAGGCCACCGCGCCACCGCGGCCGACGACGCAGGGAGTCACCGGCGTCGCCTCAGCGCGCCGCCCCGGCCGTCGCGCGGCCCCGCCGGGCGCCGCCCGGCCCCGCGTCGCCGGCCACCATTCCCGTGGTCTGGTAGGCGCTGACGCCCTTGCCCGCCGGCTTGCCGCGGGTCACCCACTCCGTGCGCACCCACAGCAGCACGTCGTTGGCCTGCTCCCAGCGGCCCAGCCACAGCGCCTTGGCCCACAGACCGGCACCGATCCCGGCCAGCAGCATCCCGGCGGCCGCGGGTACGGCGAACGACGACCCCACCGCGGCCAGGAACGCCAGCAGCAGCCACCAGCGCAGTGCCCGCCGCCGGGCCCGTACCGTCACGGCGCGGTCCTGGAGAAACACCGACTTGCCCGCCCGGGAGGCGGCGCGCGCCAGTTCCAGATAGCGTCCCCGGCGCACCAGGAAGGCCACGGCCGACGCGATCAGGAACAGCGCCGCTCCGGCCAGCACTCCGATCCGGCGGCCCGTCAGCCCCGGCACCAACACCCCGACGCCGGCGGCCAGTACGCCCGGCCACCACAGCCACCCCGCCGGCGCCCGTACGACCACGGCCACCCGAGCCAGCGCATATGCCCCGCGCCCCACGACAGACCTCCTCGTCACAGAAGTTCGTCAACGAATTCGGCTCACGCTCAAGCCGTACATACATCCGTTCGGGCACGGACTCTAGTCACCAGGTGTGAGAATTCCGTGAGACGCGCCTACTCCACGCCTACTCCACGAAGAGCCCCCGCTCCGCGGCCTTCGCGTCGAACTCCTCCAGCCGCGCCTGTGCCTCCGGCAGCGCGTCGCACATCGCCTCCAGCAGCACCCGCCCCAGCAGCATCGGCGCGCAGGCCGTGTCGAAGGCGAGGCCGGTGCCGACCGCCGCGGGGAGCAGCAGATCGCTGTGGCGGGCGACCGGGGCGAAGGCGCTGTCGGCGACGGTCACCACGGTCAGCCCGGCGGACCGGGCGTACTCCAGGCCCTCGACGACCTCGCGCGGATGGCGCGGCAGGGCGAAGCACAGCAGGGCGCTCGCACCCGCGCGTACGGCGGCGTCGACGCGGTCGGTGAGCATGGTGCCGCCCTCGTCCAGCAGGCGTACGTCCGGGTGGACCTTGCGCGCGAAGTACGCGAAGCCGCCCGCCTGGGCGGAGGCCGCGCGCAGGCCGAGGACCGGCAGCGGCCGGGACTCGGCCAGCAGCCGCCCGGCCCGGGCGACCGGGGCCGGGTCGGCGAGGAGGGACGCCAGATGGCGCAGGTTGTTGATCTCCGACTGCACCGCCTGCTGGTACTCGTTGTACGCGTCCTCGCCCGCCACCCGCTCGGCGACGGCTGCGGGGGCGACCTCCCGCAGATGTCTGCGCAGCGCCGGGTAGCCGTCGAAGCCGAGGGCGACCGCGAAGCGGGTCACCGACGGCTGGCTGACGCCGGCCAGTTCGGCGAGTTCGACGCTCGACAGGAACGGCGCGTCGGCCGCCCGCCGCACCATGCAGTGGGCGATGCGCCGCTGGGTGGGCGTCAGGCGGTGGCCCTCGAAGAGCTGCTGCAGCCGCGCGGCGCCACTGCCCGCCCCGGCCGCACCAGCCGCCCCGGCCGCCTCGTCCGCGCCGACCGCCCCGATCGCGTCGCCCGCCCCGGCCGCCCCGGCCGCACCAGCCGCACCGCCCGCGCCGATCAGCCGGGCCTCCGCCGACGCCCCCGTATCCGTACTCATCGTTCTCTCCTGCCCCTCTCCGCCCTCCCGGGCCCCATCAAATCTCCGCGCTCATGCCGCTCATGCCGCTCATCTCCGCCAGCCCGTCCAACAGGCCCGCGGCCACCGCCACATCCTGCGTCAGCGGACGGTCCTCCATCCTCGGATCGAGCGCCTTCTCGGCCAATGCGTAGGCCGCGCCGACCGGCAGCTCGGGGTCCGGTTCCAGCCCGCGCTGGCGCAGCGCCCGTACGGCCGCGACCAGTTCGCAGCCCAGCACCTGCCGGTAGTTGTCGACCACGCGCAGAGTCTGCCGGGCGGCGAGCGAGGCGAAGCTGGCCTGTTCCTCGACGCCGCGTGAGAGCACGGCGTGGCCGAGGGAGGCCGGGTGGGAGACGGCCCGCATCTCGCCGAGTGCCGCCCCCGCCGCGTACTCCAGGATCATCACGCCCGAGCTGGCGGGCGCGGTGTCGCCGAGGAAGGGGCGCAGCCGGGTGAACTCCGGTTCGGAGAGCGCGGCGAGCCGGGCGGTGGACAGCCGGGCGGTCTGCAAGGCGGCGAGCCGGAAGTGGTCGAGGGCGAGGGCGGTGTGCGCGGCGTAGAAGTTGCCGTGGTGGTAGGCGGCCTCGTCGTCGGGGCAGATCAGCGGGTTCTCGGCGGCGGCGTTGAACTCGACGGTCAGCACCCGCTCCAGCGCGTCGGCCGCGTCCGCCGCCGGGCCGTGGATCTGCGGCAGGCAGCGGAAGCCGTACGGGTCCTGGATCCGGCCCAGCGGCGGCGTCGGGCGGGCCGGGGCGCCCAGCAGGGCGCGCATCCGGGCGGCCGCCTCGACGGAGCCGGGGTGCGGGCGGGCCTCGTGCACGGGCTGGGCATATGCCTCCAGTGAGCCGCCGACCGCGATCAGCGAGAGCGCGGCGACGGTGAGCGAGGCGGCCAGCAGCCGCCGCAGCTCGGCCAGGGCGAGCGCCGACTGGCCGAGGGTCAGGGCGTTGCTGCTGATCAGGGCGAGGGCGTCGTTGCTGTCGAGCTCGATGGGCGCGGGGGCGCCGCCGCCCGGTGCGGCGTCGGTGAGGTCCCAGGGGTGTTCACCGACGAGCGCGAGGCCGGTCTGGGCGAGTGCGGCGAGGTCGCCGGTGCCGACCGCGCCGTGTTCGTTGACGACCGGGTGGGCGCCGCGCGCCAGGGCCTCGACGAGAGCGGTGACGACGGCGGGGCGCAGCCCGGCGCCGCCCGCGAGCAGTTGGTTGGCGCGTACGACGAGCATGGCGCGGACCTCGCGGGCGGGCAGCGGCGCGCCGATGGCCCCGGCGTGGCTGCGCAGCAGGCGCAGGCCGTGGTCCTGATCGGCGGCCCCGACGTCCTCCGTGCGGTTGGCGCCGACGCCGGTGCTGCGGCCGTAGACGCGGCCGCCGGCGGCCAGCCGGCTCGCGGTCTCCCAGGCGCGCTCGGCGCGGGCGAGGGCGGCCGGATCGGGGGCCGCGGGGCGGCCCGTACGGTCGGCGAGCCGTACGACATCGACCACGCGCAGGGTCCGCCCGTCCAGCACGATGCGCGGCGCGGCGTCACCCGCCGTGCCCGCCGAGTCCAGAATCTGAGACAACATCCAGAGGAGCCCCTTCCATCCGCACCCTTATCGGACGGAGACATGCATTCCGTCCCGCATTGTGAGCAGAAGTAACCGTTGATTAACGCCAAACTCTTGACTTCTATTCACTCGCCTATGACTGTGCATGACTATATGCAGACAGGGCAAGGGGAAGCGGATGATCAGCTTCAAGCACGTCAGCAAGCACTATCCGAACGGCACCACTGCCGTCGACAACCTCGATCTCGAACTCCCCGAGGGCGACATCACCGTCCTCGTGGGCTCCTCCGGCTGCGGTAAGACCACCACCCTCCGGATGGTCAACCGGATGGTCGACCCGAGCAGCGGCACCATCAGCGTCGGTGGCCGCGACATACGCAAGGCCGACGCCGCCGAGCTGCGGCGCGGCATCGGCTACGTCATCCAGCAGGCCGGGCTGTTCCCGCACCGCACGGTGCTGGACAACATCGCCACGGTCCCGCTGCTGCTCGGCTGGGGCCGCCGCAAGGCGCGGGCGCGCGCCGCCGAACTGCTGGAGCTGGTGGGCCTGACCGCCGACGCCGGCAAGCGGTACCCGCATCAGCTCTCCGGAGGACAGCAGCAGCGCGTGGGCGTCGCCCGCGCGCTGGCCGCCGACCCGCCGGTGCTGCTGATGGACGAGCCGTTCGGCGCGGTCGACCCGGTCGTACGGACCCAGCTCCAGAACGAGCTGCTGCGGCTGCAGAGCGAGCTGCGCAAGACCGTGGTCTTCGTCACCCACGACATCGACGAGGCGGTACGGCTCGGCGACCGGATCGCGATCTTCCGCACCGGCGGCCACCTCGTACAGTGCGCCCCGCCGGCCGAGCTGCTGGCGGACCCCGCCGACGACTTCGTCGCGGGCTTCCTCGGCGCCGAGCGCGGCCTCAAGCTGCTCTCGCTCTCCACGCTCGCCGACGTACCGCAGCGCCCCGCGCCGACCCACGAGGCGGGCTCAAAGGGGGACGGCGGGCGCTGGCTGCTGGTGACCTCCGAGCGCGGCGAACCGCTGGGCTGGCGGGACACCGAGGGCCCGCAGGGCGACCGGGCCCCGCTGCTGCCGGTGCGCGCGCTGCGCGACGGCGACTCCCTGCTGTCCGCCCTCGACGAGTCGATAGCCTCCCCGGCCGGGCTGGTCGCCCGGGTGGACGCGGACGGCGTCCTGACCGGTGTGACCGACCGCGAGCTGATCCATGAGCACGCGGGGCGGCGCCACGCCGCGGCCGCGCGGGCCGCCACGGCAACGGCCACGCCTCAGGAGACCCCCGGTCCCCAGGACCCCGACGCCCAGGACGCCGCCGCGAGCGTGACGGCATGACCGTCGACTGGGACTGGTTTCCCGACCACCGCGACGACCTCATCCGGCTCACCGTCGACCATCTGTCCACCGCGATCCCCTCCGTACTCTTCGGGCTGCTGATCGCGCTGCCGCTGGCCGTGGTCGCGCACCGGGTACGGCCGCTGCGGGGGCTGCTGCTGGGGCTGTCCAACGTCCTGTTCACCATCCCGTCCATCGCGATCTTCGTGCTGCTGCTCCCGGTCACCGGCCTCACCCGCACCACCGCGATCACCGGCCTGACCATCTACACGCTGGTCGTGCTGCTCCGGAACACCGTCGAGGGCCTGGACAGCGTCCCCACCAAGGTCCGCGAGGCGTCCAAGGCCATGGGCACCCGCCCGCTGCGCACCCTGCTCACCGTCGAGCTGCCGCTCGCCTTCCCGGTGATCATGGCGGGCGTCCGGGTCGCTACCGTCATGGCGATCTCGCTGGTCAGCGTGGCCAGCTACATCGGATACGGCGGCCTCGGCCAGCTCTTCACCGACGGCTTCCAGCGCAACTACCCCACCCCCGTCGTCGCCGGTGTCGCCCTGTCCCTGCTGCTCGCGCTGGTCGCCGACGCCGTACTGGTGACCGTCCAGTGGCTGTGCACCCCGTGGCTGAGGAGGCGTGCCTGACATGATCGAGCTGCTGAAGAACCTCGTCCACTGGCTCACCAGCGGATCCCAGTGGTCCGGGCCCGAGGGCATCGCCACCCGCCTCCTGGAGCACACCCAGTACTCGCTCCTGGCCACCCTCGTCGCCACCCTCATCGCCCTCCCCATCGGCCTGCTCATCGGCCACACCGGCCGCGGCGCCTTCCTCGCCATCAACCTCGCCGGCTTCGGGCGCGCGCTGCCCACGGTCGGTCTGGTCACACTGGTCTTCCTGGCCAGCGGGCTGAGCATGTGGCCGGTGTACATCTCGCTGGTCGCCCTCGCGGTGCCGGTCATCGTCACCAACACCTATGCGGGCATGGCCGCCGTCGACCCCGAGGTCAAGGACGCCGCGCGCGGCCAGGGCATGCGGGCCCACCAGGTCCTGTTCCAGATCGAGCTCCCCCTCGCGCTCCCCCTGATCATGACCGGGCTGCGGCTGGCCGCCGTGCAGGTGGTGGCGACCGCCACCATCGCCGCGTACGTCAGCTTCGGCGGGCTCGGCCGGTACGTCTTCGACGGGCTCGCCCAGCGCGACCTGGTGCAGGTGCTGGGCGGGGCGGTGCTGGTCGCCGTACTGGCCATCGCCCTCGACCTGGCGCTGGCCGGAGTGCAGCGCCTGCTGTTCCGCAACCGCCCCGCGCCCTCGCACGCCCACTCGCACTGAGGAGTAGTCCCGCATGACCCCCATGAACCCCCGGGCCTCCCTGGACCCCCGGGCATCCTCGGACCCCCGGGCCTCCCGGACTCCCCGCCCCACCCGCAGGGCCCTGCTCGGCGGCCTCCTCGGCGCCGCCGCCCTCCCCACCCTCGCCGCCTGCGGCGGCGTCACCTCGCTCGACGGAGGCTCCGGCGGCGGCGGCTCCGGCGGCGGCAGCAGCTCGGGCGGCCTGGTCATCGGCACCGCCAACTTCACCGAGAACCAGATCCTCGGCTACCTCTACGCCGAGGCGCTGCGCGGCGCCGGCGTCAAGGCGAGCGTCCGCCCCAACCTCGGCTCCCGCGAGATCGTCATCCCCGCCCTCCAGCAGGGCGATATCGACCTGCTCCCCGAATACCAGGGCAACCTGCTGCTGCACTTCGACGACACCGCGAAGCAGACGGAGGCCGGCGATCTGCAGAACGCCCTGGCCGTCGCCCTCCCCGCAGCCCTGGAAGCCCTCCCGTACGCCGCCGCCGAGGACAAGGACGTCTTCGCCGTCACCAAGGAGACGGCCGACAAGCACGGGCTGCGCAGCCTCGCCGACCTCCACAAGCTCGACGGCAAGCTGGTCTTCGGCGGCCCGGCGGAGGACAAGAAGCGGGTCGTCGGCCTGGTCGGTCTGAAGGACGTGTACGGCACCACCTTCAAGGAGTTCAAGTCGCTGGACGCCTCAGGACCGCTGGTCAAGGGCGCCCTGAAGAAGGGCGACGTCGACGTCGCCAACCTCTTCAGCACCGACCCCGACATCCAGGCCAACGGCTGGATCATGCTCGCCGACCCCAAGCAGCTCATCCCCGCCCAGCACATCGTCCCCGTCATCCGCAGCGCCAAGGCCGACGCCAAGGTCCGCAGGGCCCTGGCCCGGCTGGGCGGCGCGCTCACCACGCAGGAGCTGGCCAAGCTGAACAAGCTGGTCGACGTGGAGAAGAAGGACCCGGACGACGTGGCGGCGGACTGGGCGAAGCGGAACGGCCTCACCAGGGGATAGCACCTCCCGAAGCGCTGCCCTCAACGCCTTTCAGGTTTCAGGCCGGGGGCAGCAGCTTCTTCTGGGGCTTGCCCATGGCGTTGCGCGGCAGCGCCTCCAGGAAGCGGACCTTGCGGGGGCGCTTGTGGACGGAGAGCTGTCCGGCCACGAAGTCGATGAGCTCCGCCTCGCTCACCCCGTCGGCGACCACGTACGCCACGATCTGCTGGCCCAGGTCCTCGTGCGGGGCACCGACGACCGCCGCCTCGCGCACCGCCGGGTGGTCGAGCAGCGCGTTCTCGACCTCGCCCGCGCCGATGCGGTAGCCGCCGGACTTGATCAGGTCGGTGGAGGCCCGGCCGACGATGCGGTGGAAGCCGTCCGGCTCGATGGCGGCGATGTCGCCGGTGCGGAACCAGCCGTCCTCGGTGTACGAACCCGCGGTCGCCTCGGGGCGGTTGAGGTACCCGTCGAACAGGGTCGGACCGGTGAGCTGCAACTCGCCGATCTCCGCGCCCTCCTCGGCGGCCACGCGGGTACGGATGCCCGACAGCGGGGTGCCGACGTAGCCGGGGCGGCGCTCGCCGTCCGCGCGGGTGCTGATGGTGATCAGCGTCTCGGTCATGCCGTAGCGCTCGACGGGCCGGTGCCCGGTCAGCTGCTCCAGATCGCGGAAGACGGGCGCGGGCAGCGGGGCACTGCCGGACACCAACAGGCGGGCGCCGGACAGGGCGCGGGCCGCGTCGGGGTCCTGGACGACCCGGTGCCAGACCGTCGGCACGCCGAAGTACAGGCTGCCGCCCGCCGCCGCGTACGCCGCGGGGGTCGGCCGGCCGGTGTGCACCAGCCGGCTGCCCACCCGCAGCGCGCCCAGCACACCGAGCACCAGCCCGTGCACATGGAACAGCGGCAGACCGTGGACCAGCGTGTCCTCCGCCGTCCAGGCCCAGGCCCCGGCCAGCGCGTCCAGGTCGGCGGCGACCGCGCCCCGGGAGATCAGGGCGCCCTTGGGCGCGCCGGTGGTGCCGGAGGTGTAGAGGACGAACGCCGTCGACTCCGGGTCCGGCTCCGGCCCGCTCCACGCCGCGCGCTCGGCCAGGTCCACCGGGACGGTCTCGACGGGGGCGGCGGGCCCGGTGTCCTCCTCCGCGCCCGTCCCCGCACCCGTCAGCAGCAGCGCGGCCTTGGAGTCCCGGAGGATGTGGTCCCGTTCCGCGGGCCCTGAGTCCGGCGGTACGGGCACCACGGGCACCCCGGCGAGCAGCGCGCCCACCACGGCCGTCACCGTCTCCGCCGTCGGGCTCGCCCGTACGGCGACGACCGGCGCCCCGGCGATCCGGGCCGCGACCGCGCCCGCGGCGCCGAGCAGTTCCTCGCGGGAGCAGGCACGGCCGCCCACGGTGAGCGCGTCGGGACGGTCGCCTCCCGATTCGCCTCCCGGCCCGGCGAGGGACGTAAGCAGAGGTGCGGACACGGACTGGCTCCTTCCACAGCGGGCCGGGAGGTACAGGTACCTGTCCCCCCACGCGTTTCGGGGGGCTAGCCCCACCGACAACACGTCCCTGAGACCGTACCGTCGGAGCATGGACAGCCGGGACGCCGATCTCAAGCGAGAACTCGACGCGACCCTCCAGACCCGCAAGGAGCTGGGGGCCGAGTACGAGACGGAGCTGGTCGACTCCTTCATGGAGAAGGTCGAGCAGCGGTTCAACGACACCGCGGACCGCCAAGTGCGGCGGCAGCTGGCCGAGCAGCAGATGGCCGCCGCCCGCGGCACCCGCCCCCACGGGCCGGGCCGGCCCGGCCAGGGGCCCGGTGTCGGGATCGGGTTCGGCGAGCGCTTCGCCTTCGTCGCGACCTCGCTCGTGCTGGCCATCCCGCTCTCCGCGATCGCCGCGGTCAACGCGGGAGGGCTGCCGGGGCTGGTGGTGACCTGGGTCGGCATCGTCGCGGTCAACGCGGTGCACGCGTCCGGGGGGTTCGCCTGGCTGCGCCGCCTGCGCCGCGAGAAGTCAACGAGCGAGTGGGGCGAGTGAGCCGACGGGGCGCGGCCGCCCGCGCCGGAGGCGCTGATGTCACTGTGAAAGGGAGAGCGCGCGCAGGCCGCGAGGCTGCGATCAATATGCGGCTCCGCCGCGCGAGGGGGCGAGGCTGCGATCGCCACGCGGCGGAGCCGCAGATCGACTGCAGCCGGCTACCGCCGCGTGGTCGACCGTCGACAGGGGCTGTAGCGCCCCCCGGGGGCACCTCCCAGCGGTAGCTGGGGGAGAACCGAGCCCTGAATAAAGGTGCGCGGGAACCGCCGCACCCCGGTGTGAGCACCGAGGGCGGGACGACGGCGGTCCCCGCGAGGGACGCGGGCCGGGTCAGGGCCTGGCTGCCACGTCCGGGGCGACCATGGAGGTCCGGGAGCCGCTCCGGAGGTCCTTGTCGCCGCTTTCGGGTGTCGGTGTCGTCCTTTCCGACACCCACTAATCTGCCGGAGCTGTGTTAAGCCCGTGCTGCGAGCGCGTGACACCCACGTACCACTTACCGGAAGGGCGTACGACCTTTTCCGCAGCGGCAGTTGCGCCCCGAGGCAGCGGCTAGCGCTGACCCTTCGCCAGGTACGCCAGCAGGTCCTGCCGGCTCACCACCCCGGTCGGCTTCCCCTCCACCAGCACGATGGCCGCGTCCGCCCCGCCCAGCACCGCCATCAGGTCCTCGACCGGCTCGCCCGAGCCGACGTGCGGCAGCGGCGCGCTCATGTGCTTCTCCAGCGGGTCGGTCAGCGCGGCGCGCTGCGCGAACAGCGCGTCCAGCAGCTCGCGTTCCACCACGGAGCCGATGACCTCGGCGGCCATCACATCCGGGTGCCCGGCGCCCGGCTTGACGATGGGCATCTGCGAGACGCCGTACTCCCGCAGCACCTCGATCGCCTGACCGACCGTCTCGTCCGGGTGCATATGGACCAGCGAGGGCAGCCCGCCCTCCTTGCCCTGGAGGACATCGCCGACGCGCACCGCCGGACCCTCCTCCTCCAGGAAGCCGTAGTCCGCCATCCACTCATCGTTGAAAATCTTGGAAAGGTAGCCGCGGCCGCTGTCGGGGAGCAGCACGACCACCACATCGTCGGGGCCGAGCTCCTCGGCCACCCGCAGCGCCGCGACCACGGCCATCCCGCACGAGCCGCCGACCAGCAGCCCCTCCTCGCGGGCGAGCCGCCGGGTCATCTGGAAGGCGTCCTTGTCGGAGACCGCGACGATCCGGTTGGCGACGGTCCGGTCGTAGGCCGTCGGCCAGAAGTCCTCGCCGACGCCCTCGATCAGATACGGACGGCCGCTGCCGCCGGAGTACACCGAGCCCTCGGGGTCGGCGCCGACGACCTGGACCCGGTCGTCGCTGACCTCCTTGAGGTAGCGGCCGGTGCCGCTGATCGTGCCGCCGGTGCCGACGCCCGCGACGAAGTGGGTGATCTTCCCCTCCGTCTGCTCCCACAGCTCGGGGCCGGTCGTCTCGTAGTGCGAGCGCGGGTTGTCGGGGTTGCTGTACTGGTCGGGCTTCCAGGCGCCCGGGGTCTCGCGCACCAGGCGGTCCGAGACGTTGTAGTACGAGTCGGGGTGCTCGGGGTCCACGGCCGTCGGGCAGACCACGACCTCGGCGCCGTACGCCCGCAGCACATTGATCTTGTCGGTGGACACCTTGTCGGGGCAGACGAAGATGCACTTGTAGCCCTTGCGCTGGGCGACCATGGCCAGGCCGACGCCGGTGTTGCCGGAGGTCGGCTCGACGATCGTGCCGCCCGGCCGCAGCGCACCGGAGCGCTCGGCGGCCTCGATCATCCGTACGGCGATGCGGTCCTTCACCGAGCCGCCCGGGTTGAAGTACTCGACCTTGGCCAGAACGGTCGCCCGGATGCCCTCGGTGACGCTGTTGAGCTTTACCAGCGGGGTGTTGCCGACCAGCTCAATCATCGAATCGTAGTACTGCACACCTGCTCCAGGTCCGATATCAGCGGGATCTCCGCGGTCAGGGCGGCCGCTGTCGCGGGCCCGTGCTGCCCAGCTTATTGCGCACCGTGACCGCTTGACCGGCGCATCGCGCCCGGGCGCGAACGCGGCAACAAGCCGGGCGGCAAGTGGTTAGCAAGTCGTACAAAAAAGGGTACAAAGGAGCAAGGCGCGTGGACGGAGGTGGGCCGGAGCCATGTCTATGTCGAGAGCCAGGGTCGCGCGGCGGATCGCCGCCGCGGCGGCATACGGAGGCGGCGGCATCGGGCTGCTGGGCGGCGTGGCCGCCGTTCTGCTGCTCACCGAGGTCTCCCACGCGAAGCGGGTGGTCGGCGGGTCCGAGGACCCGCCCCCGCGCGCCGATGGCCGATACGGTTTCGACTTCGTCCTGCGCACCGGCCGGCCGCCGCTGCGGCTGGCCTTCCTCGGCGATTCCACCGCAGCCGGGCAGGGCGTGCACCGGCCCAGCCAGACCCCGGGGGCGCTGCTCGCCTCCGGGCTCGCGGCGGTCGCCGAGCGCCCCGTCGATCTGCACAACGTGGCCCAGCCCGGCGCCCAGTCCAATGACCTGGAGCGCCAGGTCACGCTGGTGCTCCAGGATCCGGCGGCCCGCCCCGACATCTGCGTGATCATGATCGGCGCCAATGACGTCACCCACCGCATGCCGCCCGCCCAGTCCGTACGGCTGCTGTCGGAGGCGGTGCGCAGGCTGCGTGACGGCGGCTGTGAGGTGGTGGTGGGCACCTGCCCTGATCTCGGCACCATCGAGCCCGTCTACCAGCCGCTGCGCTGGGTCGCCCGCCGCCTCAGCCGCCAGCTGGCCGCCGCGCAGACCATCGGGGTGGTCGAGCAGGGCGGCCGTACGGTCTCGCTGGGCGATCTGCTCGGGCCCGAGTTCGCGGCCAACCCGCGGGAGCTGTTCGGTCCTGACAACTACCACCCCTCGGCGGAGGGGTACGCCACGGCCGCGATGGCCGTGCTGCCGACGCTGTGCGGGGCGCTCGGCCTGTGGCCCGAGGAGCCCGAGGAGACCCGCGACGTGGGCATCCTGCCGGTGGCCAAGGCCGCGGCCGCGGCGGCGGCCGAGGGCGGCACGGAGGTCACCGCGGCCCGCGGCCCCTGGGCCCGGCTGCTGCGCCGCGACGGCCGCACCTCGGGGCAGCGGGCGCCGGGGGCCCCGAGCGCGGCCGAGGCCCCGTCCTCCACGGGCCCGCCCCCGGCGGCCCGGTAGCCGACGGCCCGACAAGCCGCAACCGGCGGCCCGGTAGGCCGCTCAAGCCGTTCATTGTCTCCAGGGCCCGCGTCTCCAGGGCCCGCGCGGCGCTGAGCATACGCTTGGAAAAAGAGGCCCGCATCACAGCCCCGATGCCGTGACCCTCGCCATACGTGCGGGTAACTTCCCTCAGAGTCCCGCCAGCCCTCGCGCCCCCTGGAGCCGTGATGCCCGAAGCCGTGATCGTCTCTGCAGCCCGCTCCCCCATCGGCCGGGCCTTCAAGGGCTCCCTCAAGGACCTGCGGCCGGACGACCTGACCGCCGAGATCGTCCAGGCGGCGCTCGCCAAGGTCCCCGAGCTCGACCCGCGCGACATCGACGACCTCATGCTCGGCTGCGGTCTGCCGGGCGGCGAGCAGGGGCACAACCTGGGCCGGATCGTAGCCGTGCAGATGGGCATGGACCACCTCCCCGGCTGCACCATCACCCGCTACTGCTCCTCCTCCCTCCAGACCTCCCGGATGGCACTGCACGCGATCAAGGCGGGCGAGGGCGACGTCTTCATCTCGGCGGGCGTCGAGATGGTCTCCCGCTCGGTGAAGGGCACCTCGGACGGGCTGCCGGACACCCACAACCCGCTCTTCGCGGACGCCGAGGCCCGCACCGCCGCGCGCGCCGAGCAGGAGGGCACGGACTGGCACGACCCGCGCGAAGACGGTCTGACCCCCGACGCGTACATCGCGATGGGCCAGACCGCCGAGAACCTGGCCCGGCTCAAGGGGATCACCCGCGAGGAGATGGACGAGTTCGGCGTACGGTCGCAGAACCTCGCCGAGGAGGCCATCAAGAACGGCTTCTGGGAGCGCGAGATCACCCCTGTGACCACCCCGGACGGCACCGTCGTCAGCAAGGACGACGGACCGCGCGCGGGCACCACGCTGGAGGGCGTACGCGGCCTCAAGCCGGTCTTCCGCCCCGACGGTCTGGTCACCGCGGGCAACTGCTGCCCACTCAACGACGGCGCCGCCGCGCTGGTGATCATGTCGGACACCAAGGCGCGCGAGCTGGGTGTGACGCCGCTGGCGCGGATCGTGTCCACCGGTGTCTCGGGGCTCTCGCCGGAGATCATGGGTTACGGGCCGGTGGAGGCGTCCAAGCAGGCGCTCGCCCGCGCCGGGATGTCGATCGGCGACATCGACCTGGTCGAGATCAACGAGGCGTTCGCCGCGCAGGTCATCCCGTCCTACCGGGACCTGGGCATCGACCTGGACCGGCTCAATGTGAACGGCGGCGCGATCGCCGTGGGCCACCCCTTCGGGATGACCGGCGCCCGGATCACCGGCACGCTGATCAATTCCCTGCAGTTCCACGACAAGCAGTTCGGTCTTGAGACCATGTGCGTGGGCGGCGGCCAGGGCATGGCCATGGTGCTGGAGCGGCTGAATTGAGCTGAATCTGAGCTGAGCGGAGCGGCTGAGTCCAGCAGATGAGTCGTGACCGAATCTCCCCCAGGATGTGACCAACGTCCTGGGGGAGTGGTGCAATCCCAGCTCAGCGGCGGTATCCCGGGCAGTATCCGCACCTGCCGAGCCCGATTTCCGTCCACTTGGTGATGTTATGCACTGACACGGGTCGGCACCGCAGGCCAAGCTGAGGTAGGAATTCGGGGGATCTACCGGAACCGGGAGTTAAGTCAGTGAGCCCCATGACTCTTGCCGCCCTCCTGGCCGCGGCCACCGCCACGGCCGTGGGCACCTCCGCCCTGCTCACCACCCGCGGCGTACGGCGACAGATCGCCGAGCTGCGCGCCGAGCTCGCGGCGAACACTCCCACCGCCGGCCGGGCCGGCGGGGCGGACCGGGCGGGCGAGCCGGACGCCGTCGCGGTCCCCGCGCCCCGCACCGCCTCCCCCGCCGCCGAGATACGCGCCGCCGTCGCCGACGCGCTCGCCGAGGAGCGGGAGCGCGAGCTGGCCGAGGCGCGGGCGTTCTGGGCCGCACAGGAGGCGCGGGACACCGCGTCGGCCGCCGACGCGCATCCGCTGCTCGGCAGGCTGGCAGGGCTCGGCGAGGAGCCCCAGACGGACCTCATCCCGTACGTACCCCGGCAAGCCGGCCCGGGCGGCGTGGAGCCGCTGCTCGACCTGGACGCGCTCGGCCCCGACACCCTGGACCCCGCCGGAGAGCCGGACCGGCAGCCCGAGGCCGCGGCGGAGATCGGCACGGAGATCGAGGTGGACCTCGACCTGGACACGGAGCGCCTGGACACGGAGCGCCTGGACGCCGAGCGGCCGGCCGCGGAGCCCGCGGCCGAGGCCGTGGAGTCGGCCGAGCTGGCTGCCGCGCGCCGGCGCCACCCCTCGCACCCCGACTTCTCGCCGCACCCCGGCATCGCCGACCACGACCGGACCGTCGCCCGGCTCACCGCGCTGGCCGACGCCCATATCCCGCTCGCCGACGTACGCCCCGGCCCGCTGGGCACCCTCGATGTGTACGTCTTCGCCGACGGCACCACGGTCTGTATGACCCCCGGCCACCGCGAGACGGCGGAGCGGCTGGCCGACGCGCTGCTCGAAGGCCCCACCCCGGTGCTGCTGGGCAGCTCCGGCGTGCTCGGCGCCTACGCGCTGACCTTCGGCTGCGGGGACGAGCAGGTGTACGTCCTCGCCGACCGCGTCATCGCCTCGCTGTAGCCCCACCGGCCCGGCCCCCGAGGCCGCCCCCTGGCCCACCCTTGGTCCGCCCCTGGGAAAAGAGCCCACAAACCCCTCACAAAGCCCTCACAGGCGGCTTCAGGCCCGTTCTCGGCCCCCAGAGAGCCACCGAGAGACGCCAAGAACCGCCGAGAGAGCGCGGCAGCCACCGCTCAGAGACCGCAGCGCCCGGCCGTGGCCTCCACCAGCGCCACCGCGGAGTCCAGCGCCTCCCCGGCGCCCCCGGCGCCGCCTCGTCCACCGCCCTCCGGCGCGCGTTCCAGCGCATGCGCCAAATCATGACCGGCCACCGCCACCTGGTCCGCGACCGCGAACATCCCCGCGTCCGGCATGATCCTCGAGCCGCTCCCGGGCTCCTCGATCCGCTGGGCCCGCACCGACAATTCCCTTGCCAGCGCCAGACCTTCGGCCGCCACGCCCCGGCCCAGACGGGACTGCGGAAGGGCGCGCAGGCGGTCCGCGAGCCGGTCGACGGCGGTCAGCAGAGGGGTCACATCATTCACATCGCGAGCCTATGCGCCACCCACGGACTGTTGCCAACGGCCGAACAGTCAGGCACGGTGAGCTGAAGGACCGCACCCGGGCCACGAAGAACGGCCTGGAAAACGGACGCGTCGGAGGCGCCGATGTCCCAATCCTTCTCCGAAGAGACCCACCGGAACCTGCTCTCCCGAATCCCCCAATGCACCGGCCGTGAAGTCGCCGACTGGTTGCGCACCGTAGACGAAGGACCTGCCCTCTTCCGCTTCGAGGAAAAGGTCAGCTGGCTGCGCGGTGAACACCAGCTCGCGTACGGCCACGCCAAGGCGATCATTCATGAGCACGATCTGAGGCGGGCCGCGCGCAGGCTGCTCTGACCTCCCCCTCCATCCCCTCCCCCGACACAACGGAACATGGCGAAGGGCCCGCGGGGCGACTTGCCCCGCGGGCCCTTCGTGATCGCTCAGCGGACCTGGAAGACCAGGCCCCGAAGATCTAGTCCCGGAAGATGGAGATCAGCCGCAGCAGCTCCAGGTAGATCCACACCAGCGACAGGGTCAGACCGAACGCGGCCAGCCAGGACTCCTCGCGCGGAGCGCCGTAGCGAACGCCGTCCTCGACCTGCTTGAAGTCCATCGCCAGGAACGCGGCGCCGAGCAGCACGCCGATGATGCCGAACAGGATGCCCATGCCGCCGCTGCGGAAGCCGAGGCCGTCACCGCCGCCGAAGGCCGCGAACAGCAGGTTGACCGACATCAGCAGCAGGAAGCCGATGGCCGCGCCCAGCACAAAGCGCTGGAATCGCGCGTTCACCCGGATGAGCCGGGTCTTGTACGCGGCGAGCACGCCGACGAAGACGGCCATCGTGCCGAGCACGGCCTGCATCGGGATGCCGGACCAGCGCTCGTTGTACACCTGGCTGATGACGCCAAGGAAAACGCCCTCGAAGAGGGCGTAGCTCATGATCAGCGCGGGCGATGCCTTGCGCTTGAACGACTGGACGAGGCCGAGCACCATCGCCACGAGCGCGGCACCGAAGCCGACGGCGACGGGCAGCTCCATGATCCAGGCGGCCGCGGCGGCGAGGATGACGGTGCCCAGCGTCATACCGGTGCGCATGACGACGTCGTCCATCGTCATACGGCCGGTCTGCAGCGGGCCCGCCGGCGGCGCGCCGTACATCTGCTGCAGCTGCTCGGGCGTCAGATTCTGCTGGTCGCCGGCCGCGTAAGGGTTGGTCGGTGCTTGCGTCTGCGCGTACGGGTTGCCCTGGACTGCGGCGGGGCCCCCGGCCTGCGGTGCCGCGCCGAAGCCCGCGTAGCCGCCGTCGCGGCTGAACCCCCGTCGCGAGAAGACCGGGTTGCTGCTCCTCATCTCACTCCTCCATGGCCGCCCTGCGCGACCTTGACTACAGAGTAATAGGTAAGCAAAGAAAGCACCCTAGTGCCCAGGGAGGATATTTCCACGCGCGCGCGAGCGACGCGAGGCCCATGCGGGCCCCGCGCGGTAGACGTTGGGCGACCGGGTGCGCACGCAGCGTGCGGCAACAAGGTCTGGGTGTGCCCGGAACCGGACTTGAACCGGTACGCCCGCGAGGGGCAGCGAGGTTTAAGCTCGCCGTGTCTGCATTCCACCATCCGGGCAGCGGCTCCCTGGGCCGTACGAGCGCGTACGTCCCTCCCCATAGGAGAGCAACCACGAGCCTATCCGGGGGCACGCCCCCGAACAGCGGATCGACGAACCGAGGTTGTCTTATTTTATTGGCAACTGAGGGTGCATCAGCATCGGGTCGGGGCAACCGCACACACCCGCGTCCATCGGACCTGCCCATATGCCGCACCACCCGTACAACGGGGATTGACGCAATCTCGACGCCCCCGGACGGGGGGTTTTCTCCTCCCCAAGGAGGACGCGGGGGCCGGGGCATACGTCCCGAGTCCCGTACGGAAACCGGAGCGCGGACGGATCCCGGCCCTCTTTACGTCGAGGACCATGGGAGGAACGCCTTAAAGCCTTGAAGTCCCCGACCGCACGACAGGAGCCCCCACCGTGACCACGACCCCCTCCGGCGTCCAGGCCGCCGCCGCCCGCGCCACCGCCGCGGCGCGGGCCACGGACCTCACCAAGGTCTACGGGCAGGGCGAGACCCAGGTCGTCGCCCTCGACGGTGTCTCCGTCGAGTTCCAGCAGGCCGAGTACACCGCCATCATGGGCCCGTCGGGTTCGGGCAAGTCGACTCTCATGCACTGCATGGCGGGCCTGGACACGGTCTCCGGCGGCTCGGCCCGGATCGGCGACGTCGAGCTGACCTCGCTCAAGGACAAGAAGCTCACCCAACTGCGGCGCGACAAGATCGGGTTCATCTTCCAGGCGTTCAACCTGCTGCCCACGCTCAACGCGCTGGAGAACATCACGCTGCCGATGGACATCGCCGGCCGCAAGCCCGACAAGGCGTGGCTGGACCAGGTGGTGCAGACCGTGGGCCTGTCCGATCGGCTCAAGCACCGTCCCGCCCAGCTCTCCGGCGGTCAGCAGCAGCGTGTCGCGGTGGCCCGCGCGCTGGCCGGCAAGCCCGAAATCATCTTCGCCGACGAGCCGACCGGAAACCTGGACTCGCGCGCCGGCGCCGAGGTCCTCGGCTTCCTGCGCAACTCGGTGCGCGAACTGGGCCAGACGGTGGTCATGGTCACCCATGACCCGGTCGCCGCCGCCTACGCCGATCGGGTGGTCTTCCTCGCCGACGGCCGGATCGTCGACGAGCTGCGCGACCCGACCGCCGAGGCGGTCCTGGACCGGATGAAGCGCTTCGACGCCAAGGGCCGTACGAGCTGAGCCGGGCGCGCCGGTCGGCCCGACCACACCGGTCGGCCTGACCCGCGCCCGTACGCCGCCTGACCGCGCCCGTACGCCTCCTGACGCCTCCTGACGCCCCCAGCCGCCCCCTCACTTGGACTGACCATGCTCCGTACCGCCTTGCGCAACGTGCTCGCGCACAAGGCCCGGCTGATGATGACCGTGCTCGCCGTTCTGCTCGGCGTGGCCTTCGTCTCCGGCACCCTGGTCTTCACCGACACCATTTCCAGCGCCTACCAGAAGAGCTCCGAGAAGGGCTTCGCGGGCGTCGACGTCGCCATAAAGCCGCACAAGTCCGACGACGACGCCGGAAACCCCGGCGCCGCGCCCCGGCTGAACCAGCGCCTGCTGGACCAGGCCGGCCAGGTGCCCGGTGCCGCCTCGGCCACCGGCGCCGTCTCCGGCTACACCGCCGTCGCCGACAAGCAGGGCGACCTGCTGGGCAACGGCTTCGCCAACACCGGCGGCAACTACTACCCGGGCACCGGCGGCAAGGACCCCCGCTACACGCTGACCGACGGCCGCGCCCCCAAGTCCGCGGGCGAGGTCGCGCTCGACTCCAAGACCGCCGACCGCGGCCACTACAAGGTGGGCGACGCGGTCCGGCTGTCCGTGGACGGCCCGGTGCGCAAGGAGAAGGTCGTCGGTGTCTTCACCACCGACGACGGCAATGTCGCCGCGGGCGGCAGCCTGGTGCTGTTCGACACCCCCACCGCCCAGCGGCTGTTCGCCAAGCCGGGTGAGTTCGACGAGATCGACCTGAGGGCCGCCGCGGGCACCTCGCAGGCCACGCTGAAGTCGGGCGTCGACAAGATCCTGCCGAAGCTGGCCGAGGCCACCACCGGTCAGAAGCTCGCCGACGACCAGGCCGCCATGATCAAGACGCAGATGAGCGGTATGCAGACCGGCATGCTGGTCTTCGCCGGGATCTCGCTCTTCGTCGGCGTCTTCATCATCGCCAACACCTTCACCATGCTGGTCGCCCAGCGCACCCGCGAACTGGCCCTGATGCGCGCCGTCGGCGCCTCCCGCCGCCAGGTGACGCGCTCGGTGCTGATCGAGGCCACCGCCGTCGGCGCGGTCGCGGCCGTCACCGGTCTTGCGGCCGGTATCGGCATCGGCGCCGGGCTGCGCTCGCTGCTGAACTCCACCGGGGCCACCGTCCCCGACGGCCCGCTGGTCGTCTCCCCGACCGCCATCGCGGTCTCGTTGGTGGTCGGCGTCGTGGTCACGGTGCTCGCCGCCTGGCTGCCGGGCCGCCGCGCCGCGAAGATCCCGCCGGTCGCCGCGATGAACAGCGTGCACGCCGCGCCGACCACCCGCGGCCTGGTGGTACGGAACACCATCGGCGCCGTCCTCGCCGGGGGCGGTGCGGCTGGCGTACTGGCCGGAAGCGGTATGGGCAGCGACGGCAAGCTCCCCATGGGTCTTGGCGCGGCCGTCCTGGTGGTCGGGGTGTTCGTACTCACCCCGCTGCTGTCCCGGCCGCTCATCGCGGCCGCCGCGCCCCTGCTGCGCGCCTTCGGGATCTCCGGCAAGCTCGCCCGGCAGAACGCGGTGCGCAATCCGCGCCGTACCGCCGCCACGGCCTCCGCGCTGATGGTGGGGCTGACGCTGATCACGGGCATGACCGTGATCGCGGGCAGCGTCCAGAAGGGCATCGACAACCTGGCCACCGGCGCCCTCAAGTCGGACTACGTGGTCAGCCTGGGCGGCTTCGACGGCGTCCGCCCGCTGTCGCCCGATGTGGAGCAAACCCTGGGCAAGCTCGACCAGGTGACCGCCCTCAGCCCGCTGCGCAACTCCGCGTCCCGGATCGACGGCGACACCGAGTACCTGACGGGCGTCAACGGCAAGACCATCCAGAAGCTGGTCGGCGTCGACTTCAAGGAGGGCTCCTTCGCCGGGCTCGGCGGCGACAAGGTCGTGGTGGACCACAAGACCGCCGACCGCAACGGCTGGAAGCGCGGCTCGGCCTTCACGGTCACCTACGAGGACGGCCGCAAGGGCCGGCTCAGCGTCGCGGGCGTCTACGAGGGCAACCAGATGATCCGCGGCATCATGCTGGACAACACCACCCTCACCCCGCATATGCGCACCGTGACCGATATGCAGGTGATGCTGAAGACCAAGGACGGGGCCTCCGACGCCACCAAGAACGCCATCGAGAAGGCGCTCGGCGACAACCCCGCGATCCAGGTCCAGGACAAGCAGGACATCTCCAACGGCATCGCGCAGTTCTTCACCCTGATGCTGAACATGCTCTACGGGCTGCTGGCCATGGCTGTCATCGTCGCGGTGCTGGGCGTCATCAACACCCTCGCGATGTCGGTCTTCGAACGGTCCCAGGAGATCGGCATGTTGCGGGCCATCGGTCTGGACCGGCGCGGCATCAAGCGCATGGTGCGGCTGGAGTCGCTGGTGATCTCGCTCTTCGGCGGGGTGCTCGGCATCGGCCTCGGCGTCTTCTTCGGCTGGGCGGCCGGTGAGCTGATCTCGAACGGGCTGCCCACCTACGAACTGGTGCTGCCGTGGGGGCGGATGACCGTCTTCCTGGTGCTGGCCGCGTTCGTCGGCATCCTGGCCGCGCTGTGGCCGGCCCGGCGGGCGGCGAAGCTCAACATGCTGGCGGCCATCAAGGCGGAGTAGGACGGCGGCTTTCCCTCAGCCCGGAGGGGCTTGATTCGCCCGTCAGGGCAAATCAAGCCCCTCCGGCGTTTGAGGAGCGGGGTCCGGGGCGGAGCCCCCGCGCGGCGGAGCCGCATATCGACAGGGGCCGGGAAGGGGCGGGTAGGGGAAAGCCCCGCTCTCACCCCAGCCAGTCGCGGGAGCGCAGCCGCATACCGGACGCGCCGCCGTCCGGCGTACGGACCGCCAGGACCTGGTTCACCCCGATCCGGTTGCGCTCGAAGGACAGCGCCGAGGCCGCCATGTACAGCCGCCACACCCGGGCCCGGCCCGGCGAGGTGAGCTGTACGGCCTGCTTCCAGTGGGCCTCCAGATTGGCGACCCAGCGGCGCAGCGTGAGGGCGTAGTGCTCGCGGATCGCCTCCACGTCGCGCACCTCGAAGCCCGCCTGCTCCAGCTGGGTGACGGTCCGCCCGACCGGGGCGAGTTCGCCGTCGGGGAAGACGTAGCGGTCGATGAACTCGTCGACGTGGTACGCCTCCTCGTCCGGTTCGGGGCGCCGCGCGATCTGGTGGTTCAGCAGCCGGCCGCCGGGCTTCAGCAGGGCGTGGAGGTCGGCCGCGTACTCGGCGTAGCGCGCGGAGCCGACGTGCTCGGCCATGCCGATCGAGGAGATCGCGTCGTACGGGCCGTCCGTGACCTCGCGGTAGTCCTGGACCCGTAGCTCAATCCGGTCGGTGAGCCCGGCGTCGGCGACGCGCTTACGGGCGTACGCCGCCTGCTCCTGCGAGAGCGTGATGCCGACGGCGCGCACGCCGTACTCGCGCGCCGCGTGCAGCACCAGCGAGCCCCAGCCGCAGCCCACGTCCAGCAGCCGCTGGCCGGGCCTGAGCGCCAGTTTGCGGCAGACCAGGTCGAGCTTGGCGCGCTGGGCGTCCTCGAGCGTGGCGCCTTCGGCCTCGGTGCCCTCCCAGTAGGCGCAGGAGTAGACCATGGAGGGGCCGAGCACCAGCTCGTAGAAGTCGTTGCCGACGTCGTAGTGGTGGCTGATGGCCTCCTTGTCGCGGCGCAGCGTGTGCAGCGGTCCGCGCCATGCGCGGCGCGCCTCCTCGCGGGGCGGGGGCGGCGGCAGCCCGGGCCCGGCGAGGCCGACCAGGGTGCGGGCGGCGGAGCGCAGCGCGGGGTCGCGCAGCGCCTTGAGGGCGGCGGCGGCCTTCGACTGCCGCTGGGCGGCGGGGTCGCGTTCCCACACCAGTCCGGCCATCAGGTCCAGGGCCTCGTACAGATCGCCTTCGACGTCGAGGTCGCCGGCCACCCAGGCGCGGGCGAGGCCCAGCTCGCCCGGTTTCCACAGCAGCCTGCGCAGCGCCCTGCGGCGCCTTACGACCAGGACGGGGGTGTGCGGGGGGCCCGCCTCGCTGTGGTCCCAGGCGCGGATCCGGATCGGGAGCGGGGTTCCCAGCCCCTCCTCGGCCAGTGCGGCGAGCCGCTGGGCGGCGTCGGGCATATCAGACACCTCCGTGATGGTGAGTCAGGAAGATTCACTCACCACGTAAACACCATGAGGCCCGCCGTACAGTCCCGCCGACACGTCTGGAATCGGCAAAACCATCCGCTGGCACAACGCCGAAGGGCGTCCGCACCACGGATGGCGGACGCCCTTCGGCGTTCAGAGGTGTCGCGGTTGTCGCGGTGCTAGGAGGCCTTGGCCTTCTCGGCCTGCTTGGCCGCGGCGGCCGCGGAGACCGGGGCGGCGGCCTCGTAGAACTCCTCGCGGGGGTTCTCCATGGCGCCGAGGGAGACGACCTCGCGCTTGAGGAACATGCCCAGCGTCCAGTCGGCGAAGACCCGGATCTTGCGGTTGAAGGTCGGCATGGCCATGCCGTGGTAGCCACGGTGCATGTACCAGGCGAGCCGGCCCTTGAGCTTGATCTTGGTCTTACCGAGGACGATCATCGCGACGCCCTTGTGCAGACCGAGCCCCGCGACCGCGCCCTTGTTGGCGTGCTTGTACTCGCGCTGCGGGAAGCCCCGCATACCCGAGATCACGTTGTCGCCGAGCACCTTGGCCTGGCGCAGCGCGTGCTGGGCGTTCGGCGGGCACCAGGCGCCCTCGCCGACGGCGAGGTCCGGCACCTGGGCGTTGTCGCCCGCGGCCCAGATGTACTCGGTGCCCTGCACCTGCAGCGTCGGCGCGGTGTCCACATGGCCGCGGGGGCCGAGCGGCAGGCCGAAGCGGGCGAGCGCCGGGTTGGGCTTGACGCCGGCGGTCCACACGATCGTGTTGGAGTCGACCTCGAGGCCGTTCTTGAGCACGACGTGGCCGTCGATGCAGGAGTCCATCGAGGTGCTGAGGTAGACCTCGACACCGCGCTTCTGCAGGTGCTCCAGGCCCCACTGGCCGAGCTTCGGGCCGACCTCGGGGAGGATCTTGTCGGCGGCGTCGACGAGGATGAAGCGCATGTCCTCGCGCTTCACGTTCGGGTAGTACTTCGCGGCGTCGCGCGCCATGTCCTCGACCTCGCCGATGGTCTCCGCACCCGCGAAGCCACCGCCGACGAAGACGAAGGTCAGCGCCTTGCGGCGGATGTCCTCATCGGTCGTGGAGTCGGCCTTGTCGAGCTGCTCGAGGACGTGGTTGCGCAGGCCGATGGCCTCCTCGATGCCCTTCATGCCGATGCCGTTCTCGGCGAGGCCGGGGATCGGGAAGGTGCGGGAGACGGCGCCGAGAGCGATGACCAGGTAGTCGAAGGGCAGCTCGTACGCCTCGCCGACGAGCGGCTGGACGACGGCGACCTTGCGGTCCTGGTCGATGGTCGACACCCGGCCGGTGAGGACCTCCGCCTTGGGGAGCACACGCCGCAGCGGGACCACGACGTGGCGCGGGGAGATGCTGCCGGCCGCAGCTTCTGGGAGGAAGGGCTGGTACGTCATGTACGACCGGGGGTCGACGACCGTGACGGTCGCCTCGGCGTACCGCATCTTCTTCAGGATGCGGCGTGCCGCGTACAGGCCTACGTACCCACCGCCTACAACGAGGATCCTGGGACGCTCCGTGGTGCTCATGATTCGAGTATCCAGCACCCTCAGGGGGGTGCCTCGTGAGCCCCTTCACAAGCATGGTGGGAGTGTCTGCTACACTCCGCGGCCCCCGTGACACACGCCATACCCACACAGGGGAACCACCAGCCCCGGCGGCGCGTTGACAACCCCACTGATCTGCACTTGTGAGGCAACGCGAGAGTAGACCACCGGGGTCCGGGACGGGTCTGTCATATGACCGAAACAGGTGTCGTCGGGGCCGCCGGACGGGCCCGACCCCCGAAACCGCCGCCGAACCGGCCCCGGGGCTCACACCAGGCGGTCACCAGGGGCCTTTTTCATGTGAAGCTTTTCACGAACTTTCTTGCGCGCGAGTCTCCACCGGCCCCTCACAGGGGGTCCACACCCCCTCCGGACCCCGTCAGGCGAGGCTCCAGGCGATCCCGTCGAGGATGTCGTGCTCGCTCACCACGACCTCCCGGGCACCGCACCGTTCCATGATCGTCAGCAGTACGAGCGCACCCGAGGCGATCACATCCACCCGGCCCTCGTGCATCACGGGGATCGCCCCCCGCTCGGCGTGGGTGGAGCCGATCAGCTTGTCCGTGATCTCGCGGACCTGGTCCAGGGAGACGCGCGAGTGGTGGATGGCGGCGGGGTCGTACTCCCGCAGCTCCAGCGCGATACCGGCGACGGTGGTGACCGAGCCCGCCAGCCCGACCAGGCTGCCCGCCTCCCGGATCGGCACCGTCTCCTCGACGAGGTCGAGGGCCCGCTCGATATCCGCCCGTATGGCGGCGATCTGATGGACCGTCGGCGGATCGGTGATCCGTCCGTCCACGACCAGATGGCGCTCGGTCATCCGGACACAGCCGATGTCCACGCTGCGCGCGGCCCGCACATGGTCGTCGCCGACCACGAACTCGGTCGAGCCGCCGCCGATGTCCACCACCAGATACGGCCGGGCGAACCCCTCGCGGTCCGTCAGCTCCTTGGTGGCGCCCGTGAAGGAGAACTCCGCCTCCTGGTCGCCGGTGATCACCTCGGGCTCCACGCCCAGGATCTCCACGACCCCGCGTACGAACTCCTCGCGGTTCTCCGCGTCGCGCGAGGCGGAGGTGGCGACGAAGCGGACCCGCTCCACGCCGAGCCCGCCGATCACCTCCGCGTACTCACGGCAGGCCGCGAAGGTGCGCTCCAGCGCCTCGGGGGCCAGCCGCCCGGTGCGGTCCACGCCCTGGCCGAGCCGGACGATCCGCATCCGGCGGTCGAGCTCGGTGATCCGGCCGGTGGCCGGGTCGGCGTCGGCCACCAGCAGCCGGATCGAGTTGGTGCCGCAGTCCACGGCCGCGACGCGGGTCACGCTCTGTCCCCCGCGTCGTCCGTCACAGCGCCGCACGGGGTCACACACGGCCCCTTCGCCCACCACTTCGGCAGCATGGCGATGGCCTCGTCCCCGAGCGGGTTGACCCCGGGGCCCGCGGCGAGCGAGTGGGCGACCAGGACATGCAGACACTTGACCCGGTCCGGCATTCCGCCCGCGCTCGGAAAGCCCTCCAGCACCTCGATCGCGTCACGGCGCGCTATGTAGTCCTCATGGGCCGCCCGGTAGGCGGCGGCCAGTTCGGGGTCGGTGGCCAGCCGGGCCGTCATCTCCTTCATCACGCCCTCGGCCTCCAGCGTGCCGATCGCGGAGGCGGCGCGCGGACAGGTCAGGTAGTAGAGCGTCGGGAAGGGCGAGCCGTCCTCGAGCCGCGGCGCGGTCTCTACGACGTCCGGATTGCCGCAGGGGCAGCGGTGCGCGACGGCGCGCAGCCCGCGCGGAAGGCGGTTCAGCTGCTCCTTGACGGCGGCGATGTCCGCGTCGGTGGGCGCGGTGGGCTCCGTCTGCGGAGGGGGCGTGTGCATGGGTCGGAAGTTCTCTTCGATCGGTTCGGGGCCGGTCGCCTCCGGCGGCCGGTTCTTCGGTCAGCGCTTCACGCGGCCCGCGGTATCGGCCTTGTCAGCGGCGTCCGCCGCGTCAGCACTGTCAGCCTTATCAGCGCTATCTACGGACCGCCACATGTTGCTGTACCACGGGCGGTCGGCCGCGCCCTGGTCGGCGGAGCGCTCGGTCCGGCCGCTGCCGTCGACCACGCTGTAGCCCGTCTCCCCCGGCTGCGTGAAGTGCAGCCGCTCACGGGCCTGCTGCTGGATGTACGCGGGGTCCTGGAGCCTGGCCTTCTGCTCGCGCAGCCGCTTGACGTCCTCGCGCTCCTTCTGGGCCTGGCGCCGCTGGTCGGAGATGTCCGAGCGCTGCGAGATGTACTGCCGCATCGGGTACGCGAGGGCCACCACGAGCGAGCACACGACCAGCGCGAGCAGCGCGGCCCGGCCGGTGAGCCGGCTGCGGCGGCGTCGGATGCGGGCGCGGTAGACGCGGGCGGCGGCGTGCTCGCCGAGCGCCCTGAGCCTGGTCGCGGTGGAGAACCGATCCCGATCCGCCGGCACGTCGCCTCCCCGGTCGTGACTTCGCTACGTAAGCCGTCCCCGGCCACGGTACGGGACCGTGGCCGGGGACGTGCGTCAGGCTCGGCGGAGCTCAGCCCTTGAGGACCGCACCCTTGAACCGCGGGAAGGCGGAGCGGCCCGCGTACACCGCCGCGTCGTCGAGGATCTCCTCGATGCGCAGCAGCTGGTTGTACTTGGCCACGCGCTCGGAGCGGGCGGGGGCACCGGTCTTGATCTGGCCGCAGTTGGTGGCGACGGCCAGGTCCGCGATGGTGACGTCCTCGGTCTCGCCGGAGCGGTGCGACATCATGCACTTGAAGCCGTTGCGCTGGGCGAGCTCGACGGCGTCCAGGGTCTCGGTCAGCGAGCCGATCTGGTTGACCTTGACCAGCAGCGCGTTCGCGGTGTTGCTCTCGATGCCGCGGGCCAGCCGCTCCGGGTTGGTGACGAACAGGTCGTCGCCGACCAGCTGGACCTTGTCACCGAGCTGGTCGGTGATCGTCTTCCAGCCGTCCCAGTCCTCCTCGTTCAGCGGGTCCTCGATGGAGACCAGCGGGTACGCGTCGACCAGCTCGGCGTAGTACGCGGTCATCTCGGCGGCGCTGCGGGTCTGGCCCTCGAAGGTGTAGGCGCCGTCCTTGTAGAACTCGGAGGCGGCCACGTCGAGCGCCAGCGCGATGTCCTGGCCCGGCTGGTAGCCGGCCTTCTTGATCGCCTCGACGATCAGGTCCAGGGCGTCGCGGTTGGAGTTCAGGTTCGGGGCGAAGCCGCCCTCGTCGCCGAGGCCGGTGGACAGGCCCCGCTCCTTCAGCACGGACTTCAGGGTGTGGTAGACCTCGGTGCCCCAGCGCAGCGCCTCGGAGAAGGACTCGGCGCCGATCGGCGCGATCATGAACTCCTGGATGTCCACGTTGGAGTCGGCGTGCGAGCCGCCGTTGAGGATGTTCATCATCGGGACCGGCAGCAGGTGGGCGTTGGGGCCGCCCAGGTACCGGAAGAGCGGGAGGTCGGAGGCCTCGGAGGCGGCGTGCGCGACCGCGAGCGAGACACCGAGGATCGCGTTGGCGCCGAGCGAGGACTTGTCCGGGGTGGCGTCCAGGTCGAACATCGCCTGGTCGATCAGCCGCTGCTCGGTGGCGTCGTAGCCGACGAGCTCCGGACCGATCTGCTCGATGACGGCCAGGACGGCCTTCTCGACGCCCTTGCCGCCGTAACGGCTCTTGTCGCCGTCGCGGAGCTCAAGGGCCTCGAAGGCACCGGTCGAGGCACCGGAAGGCACGGCGGCACGGCCGGTGCTGCCGTCGTCGAGGCCGACCTCGACCTCGACCGTGGGGTTGCCTCGCGAGTCGAGGATCTCGCGAGCTACGACGACGTCGATGGACGACACGAGGATCTCCTTCATATGGGTCTGTCTCTGCGGCACGAGCCTAACGGGCCCGGAGGGCCCACCCGACGAAGCCCCGGCGGGGCGCGCCTCGCATGGGGGGCGGCGCGCCCGGCCGGGGCAGTCTTCGGGGGTGTTGGGGCCGAGGGGTGCCGGGGTGGGGGGAAGCCCGGCTGCCGGGGTGGGGGAGGCCCGGCCGGATGGGTCAGGAGAGGTGGAGCTGCTGGCCCGGGAAGATGAGGTTGGCGTCCTCGACGATGTCCTTGTTCAGCTCGAAGAGCTTCTTCCAGCCGCCGTCGACGTGGTGCGCGTCGGCGATCTTGGAGAGGGTGTCGCCGGACTTGACCTTGTACTCGCCGTCGCCCTTCTTGATCGCGTGGCGGGCGTGCCCGCGCCCGGCGTGCTCGCTCTCCTCGCGGGGCTGCGCCTTCGGCTTGGCGGGCTGCGCGGGCTTGGCCGTCTCGGCCGGCTGGGCGGGCTTGGCGGCCGGCTTCGAGGGCTGGGTGGTGGAGGTGGAGGGCGTCGGGGTGCCGGAGGTGGTCAGGCCCGTGCCGCACACCGGCCAGGCGCCCTTGCCCTGTCCGGCCAGGACCTTCTCGGCTATCTGGATCTGCTGGTCCTTGGTGGCCAGGTCGGCGCGGGCCGCGAAGGAGGTGCCGCCGTACGCGGCCCAGGTGGAGTTGGTGAACTGGAGGCCGCCGTAGAAGCCGTTGCCCGTGTTGATCGACCAGTTGCCGCCGGACTCGCACTGCGCGACCGTGTCCCACTGGGCGGTGGTCGCGGCCGAGGCGGAGGTGGCCCCCAGGAGCGGTGCGGCGACGGCCGCACCAGCGACGCCGGCGAGCGCGGCGATGCGGGTGACCTTGGAGGGACGGCGGTGCTTACCCTTGTCGTTACGCATGTTCGTTCCTCACCGACGCCTACGAGGTGAGCTGTCGGGTTCGGACTGTGAGTTGCCCGGCCCGGATGCGGCTTGCCGCACCCTGGCTTCACCCCGAGCCGAACGGGCCCGTCTCCGGGCCGCTACGGCGCCTACCTTGGTTCCCCCGCTCCTGCCTTCGGCGCATAAGCGTCGGTTTCCCCCCGACCGCCGGCAGGACTCGGCGTGACGATCGACGGTGCCCGCGGTGGCGAGCGGAACGACGTTAAACACACCTTCCGATGAGGTTCAAACACTGACATCCGAGCGGATGAGGCCGTTTCCGCACCCAGCCGTCCCACATCTACGCAGGTGAGGCCGGGTGCGGAAAGATCGGACAGGCTACGCACGCCGGGCGATGTGACGAGATGTATGTCTCACCACCGCCAGATCGGGCAATTCATCCCGAACTGCCGCTATCTGGCGCCGAGATCGAGGCGCTGACCAGGATGGATAAGGTCCGGGTCGATTCCGATGAGCGGTTCGCCGGCCTCGAAGAGCTCGGGCCACCCTCCGTCAGCCTTTTGGTCGTCCCGGTCGTCCGCGATGTCTGACAAGTTGTCACCGCCGCGCACGGTGTAGTCCTCGCGGCCGAGGGGCTGAACGGGGATCTCGGTGCGCTCCGCGTCATCGCGCGAGGCATGGCGGCCCGAGGCCCGGGCGTCGTCGTCCGCCGTGCCCGCGGAGTCCTGCTCGCGGGCGTCGGGCGTGCCGCGGTGGCGGCCGGTGGGGGAGGTGGCGGAGTCCTCGCCCTTCGCGTCGCGGTCGGAGCGCTCGTCGCCCTTGCCGGACGCGGAGTCGCCCTCGTCGCGGGACGCTTCGCCGGAATCGCCTGACTTCCCACCCTTTTCACCGGACTTGCCGTCGGGGGTCGCGGAGGGATCCGACTTACCTGTCTTGTCGGACGTATCGGAATCTTCGGAACTGCCGGAACTGTCGGAGCTGTCCGACCGATCGCCCCGACTGGAGTTGTCGGACGCCTCGTCCGTATCGGAGTCGCCGATCCCCGTGGGCTCCCCCAACTCCTTGGCTTCGGGCGTCCCCTTCCCGCCGGGGTTCACATCCAGCGCGTCGGCGAGGCCGGCGAGCCCGGCGTCCAGCGCACAGCTCGGCCAGGCGTCCGGGCCGCGGTCGGCGAGGATCGCCTGGGCGATGGCTATCTGCTGGGAGCGGCTGGCGAGGTCGGGGCGCGGGGCGTACTGCTGGCCGCCGTACTTCCTCCACATGTCCAACGTGATCTGCAGACCGCCATAGAAGCCATTGCCTCCGTTGGCACTCCACATCCCGCCGCTCTCGCATTCGGCGACGCGGTCCCAGGTCTGGGTGGTGTCCGCGGCCTGGGCGCCGACGGCGCCGAAGAGCGGCATGGCGATGCTCGCACCCGTCACCCCCGCTGCGACCACGATTGCCGGAGCCTGGCGGGGGCGGCGGTGTCGACCGTTCCCGGAGCGCATGCGTTCTGCCTCTCGTGTGGCGGCTGAGTCGTCGGTTGAACATAGCGACGCCATCTGATCATCACAAGCAGATGTATCCCAGGTCACGCAGTGATCACGCCGTTGACGTTATGTCACATATGCCAGGCGCCAAGGACGTTGCCCACCCGCGGACGGGGCGTCGCACTAATTAATCGGACTGGTTTCTGGCTCGGTTCACCTCCGGGGCGCTACAGCCCCTGCCGACGGTCGACCGTGCTCGCCCGCCCACGCGGCGGAGCCGCATATCGATTGCAGCCTCGCGGCCTGCGCGCGCTCTCCCTTTCACGGTGACATCAGCGCCTCCGGCGCGGGCGTCCGCGCCCCTTCGGCTCACTCGCCCCAGGTCACGGGCAGTTCCCGCAGCCCGCGCATGATCAGACCGCCGCGCCGGCGGATCTCTTCCGGCTCCACCGCGAGCCGCAGATCGGGCAGGCGCCGCAGCAGGGTGCCGATGGCGGTCTGGGCCTCCAGCCGGGCCAGGGGCGCGCCCAGGCAGTAGTGGATGCCATGGCCGTATCCGAGGTGCTGGTTGTCGGCGCGGGAGAGATCGAGCACATCGGGTGAGCCGAAGCGCTCGGGATCGCGGTCGGCGGCGGCGAGCACCACCAGCACCGGTTCGCCCGCGGCGATCCGCTGCCCGCCGATCTCCACGGGTTCGGTGGCGAACCGCCAGGTCGCGATCTCCACCGGCCCGTCAAAGCGGAGCAGTTCCTCGACGCCGGTCGTCAGCAGCCCCTCGTCCCCTTCCCGGGCGGCCCGCCGCAGCCGGTCGCATTGGACGGGGTCGCGCAGCAGCGCATAGGTGCCATTGCCGATCAAATTCACGGTCGTCTCAAAACCCGCGAACAGAAGCACAAAGCACATGGCCGCGGCCTCGTTCTCGGTCAGATGCTCACCGTGGTCGCTGGCCCGGATCAGCCCGGAGATCAGGTCGTCGGCCTTCCCCGCGGCCTTACCCTCGGCATTCTCGCGCAGCGACGCCCGCTTGCGGTGGATGAGATCGGCGAGATAGGCGCGGATCCGCTTCACCGCCCGGGCCACTCCGCCGCGCGGTCCGCCGCCGTGCCGGATCATCATCCCGGCCCAGTCCCGGAAGTCGTCCTGGTCCTCGCGGGGGACGCCCAGCAGATCGCAGATGGCGTAGATGGGCAGCGGGAAGGCGAACTCATGGATCAGATCCGCCTCCCCTCTTATCCGGTCCCCTCTCATCTGGAACGTGTCGATGAGGCCGTCGGTCAACTCCTGCACCCGCGGGGCGAAGGCCGCCACCCGGCGGGGGGTGAACGCCTTGGACACCAGCCGCCGCAGCCGGGTGTGGTCGGGTGGGTCGATATTGAGCAGATGCGTCATGAGATCCGCACTGCGTTCGCCCGGAATGCCCACCTTGCCCTTGGCGTGCGCGGCCTCGCTGTGATGAATCGGATTCTTCGACAACCGGGGATCGGCGAGCGTGGCCCGAGCGTCGGCGTAGCGGGTCACCAACCACGCATCGACTCCGCTGGGCAGAGTGGTCCGATGGACGGGGGCGTGTTCCCGGAGCCAGGCGTACGCGGGATACGGATCGGTGGCGAACTCCCAGCTGAAAAGGGCCGGGGAGCAGGCGGGGTGGTGCCGGTCTGACATCCCCCGACAATACGGCAAAGCCCCGGAATCCCTGATTCCATAGAAAAAGGGCATAAACACCGGGCGTTTATCCGATGCGTGTGCGAATGCCCGATCGGGCCGCTCCAGCACAGCGTGATTGGCCGATATCAGACCGCCACCGCACCCCCGACGGCGCCCTCGGCCCGCCCGGCCACGCGATGTCCTGCCGCACCCCGGCCGCCTCCGTGAACACACGGCGAAGGGCAGATGGCTGAATCGGCGTCAGGTACGCGAATGGGCCGGAGGCACATGCACATCGGCCCCTGACCCTGGTGATACGATCACCGCGCTTGCCAGGCGAGCCATGGGCGCGTAGACACGCGGCGATCCGGCAAAAAGCCGAAAAGGGTCATCACTCTGAGGAGCATTATGCCGCCAGTCGGGCATGTGGAGCCGATCCGGCAGACCGACGCCCCCGCACTGGCGCCGTGGAGACGTGCGCGCTGTCCTCGAGCCGAGCGGGCGCCGTCCGGACACTGACTCGCCGCCGTCCCGCCCACGAATTCGGAACGCACCGTGCGAAACCCTTTCAGTCCCTGGCGGTCTAGTCGCTTAAAGAGAGTCTCATGACGCAATACATACAGGATCCAGCGCTCTGGGCTCTGATCGTTGGTACCCCTCTCGCCGCAACCGCCATATTTCGCGGGAGAAAGGCGCGTACACAGCTCGTCAACGAGAAGACCGAGCTCCAGAATCGCTATACCGAGCTTGAGAGCAATTATTCAGCCTCGGTAGAGGAAGCCCATACCCGCGCGGAAGAGGCCACCAAGAGCGCGCTGAAGTCCGCGATGCGCACGCTCCAGGGTCTCGCCAACGAGCAGCAGCTGGCGATCTCCAAGACTCAGGAGAGGTACGGCGAGCACCACATGCTCCAGGACCTCCTCGAGATCGACCACATGAACTCGCAGTTCGGTCGGCGTGCCCAGTCCATCGCGGTGCTCTGCGACGGCTGGCTCGGCCGTCAGCGCACCGTCGCCTCGGTGTACGACGTGGTCCGCAGCGCCAAGGGCCGTATCCGTCACTACACCCGCGTCGAGATCCGCTCCCAGTCCAACTTCGCGGTGGTCAGCCGCGCCGTCGAACCGGTCGCGCTGGCGCTGGCCGAACTGCTGGACAACGCGACCAGCTACTCGGCGCCCGACTCCCCGATCGACATCACCATCCGCACCGTGCCCAAGGGCGTCTGCATCATCATCGACGACGCCGGTGTCGGTATGAACGAGGAAGAGAAGAACAGGGCCGATGAGCTCCTGTCTTCCAAGCGCGCGTCGGGCGTCACGGGCCTGGGAAACCCCCCGCAGTTCGGTTTCGCGGTCATCGGTGTGCTCGCCGCCCGATATGGCTTCACTGTCTCCGTGGATTCGGCCTCTCCCTACGGTGGTGTGCGAGCGGTGGTACTTCTGCCCGAGGACCTTCTGACCAACATGCCCGAGCCGGAGGAGCCGCCGGCGGCCGCCCAGCCCGCCGCCCGCGGCCGCGACGAGGAGACTCCCGCCGACCCCTCCACCCCCGGGGGACTGCCCAAACGCCGGCGCAAGGGCTCGATCTCCATCGTGCCCAAAGCGGACTTCACGCCCGCCCAGGCCCGGTCGAGCGAGGAAACCGCCTCGATCATGGGCGCCTTCCAGCGCGGCACTCAGTCCGGCCGCTCCGCAAACCCGAGCAGGGAAGGGCACGATCTTTCGTGAACAACGATCTGTCATGGATGCTTGACAGCGCCCTGGAGGTACCAGGCGCGCGCCATGCGCTCCTGGTCTCCGCCGACGGTCTGCTGATGGCCCGTTCCAAAGACGTCCAGAAGGACGAGGCCGACTCGATCGCCGCGGCGATGAGTGGCATCCAGTCGTTGAGCCGCACGATGTCCAGCTTCTGTGGCGATCCCCGGATGAGCTGGCGTCAGACGCTGGTGGAGTTCGACGGTGGCTGGGTCTTTCTGATCTCCGCCGGAGAAGGCGCCTATCTGGCCGTCTCGTCCGCCCCCGATGTCGACATGGCGGACATCACCTTCCGGATGCAGCAGCTCGTCGGCCAACTCGGGAAGGCCCTCAGCACTCCGCCTCGAGAGAACACAAGTATTCAGGCATGATTACACCGGGTGAGCAAGAGCCAGAGGCCGCGCCCTTAGTGCGACCGTACGTCATCACCAACGGTCGCGGTTTGCCGGAGAACGACCAGTTCAATCTGATCACGCTGGTCACCGCCTCCGAAAGACGGCCGCCGAGCCATTACGACCCGGAGAAGCTCCGCCTGTTGGACCTGTGCGGCGGCGGCTATCTCTCGGTCGCCGAAATCGCGGGACACCTGGGACTTCCCATCGGCATCGTGAAGGTTCTGCTGTCCGATCTCTCCTCGGACGGCTATCTCGTCACGCGCGCCCCGGCACCCCCCGCCCAACTCGTCGACGTATCGGTCCTTCAGGAGGTGCTCGATGGTCTCCAGGCCCGCTTCGGATGAGGACGTCTATCTGCGCAACAATGTGCAGATAGCTGCCAAGATCCTGGTGGTGGGGCATTTCGCGGTGGGCAAGACGACCTTCATCGGCACCATGTCGGAGATTCCCCCGCTGCGTACCGAGGAAACCATGACGCAGGCGGCGGCTCATATCGACGACCTGCGCGGCGTCCAGGGCAAGACCACGACCACCGTGGCCATGGACTTCGGCCGGCTCACCCTCAGCGACCGGCTTGTCCTGTATCTGTTCGGCACTCCCGGACAGCAGCGCTTTGTGCAGGTCTGGGAGGACATGACCCGCGGCGCCCTCGGGGCGCTGGTGCTGGTCGACCCCGAGCGCCTCAAGGAGTCCTTCGACGTCATCGACCTGGTCGAGCAGTACGGACTCCCCTACGCGATATCCGTCAACCACTTCGACGGCACACCGGCCCGCTCCGACGATGAGCTGCGTGAGGCTCTCGATCTGCTTCCGGAGACCCCCGTCGTCACCTGTGACGCGCGCGATGAGAAGTCATCGGCCAACGCGCTGATCACGCTGGTGCGTTATCTGCAGGATCGTGCCCGCTAGGAGCAAGCATGAACAACCAGTCGGCCTTCACCGAACCTCCACCCGGCTGCCCCGCCCACAACAGTGGTCGGCGGATACCCATGTACGGACCGGAGTTCGCGGCCGATCCCCAGGCGTTCTACAGCCACATGCGCCACTACGGCCCGACCGCGCCGGTCGAGCTGGCCCCCGGCGTGGACGCCACCCTCGTCACGGACTACTCGGCGGCTCTCCAGCTGCTGCAGAACCCGGACACCTTCCGCAAGGACTCACGCCGCTGGCGCGATCTGAACGAGGGCAAGGTGGCACCGAACAACCCGGTGCTGCCCATGCTGGCCTACCGGCCGAACGCCCTGTTCACCGATGGCGCGGAGCACATGCGGCTGCGCCAGGCGGTGACGGACAGCCTCGCCGGCGTGGACGCCCACTGGCTCAGCCGCCAGGTCGAGCGCGTCTCGTCGTACCTGATCAGCCAGTTCAGCGCCCTGGGCGAGGCCGATCTGCTGAGCGACTACGCCAAGATGCTGCCGCTGCTGGTGTTCAACGAGCTCTTCGGCTGCTCGCCGTCCATCGGTGACCGGCTGGTCTCCGGCACCTCCGGCATCTTCGACGCCAGCATGGACGCCGAGAAGGCGAACCAGGAGCTGACCCAGGCGCTGATCGAGCTTGTCGCCCTCAAGCGGCGGCAGCCGGGCGACGACGTCACCTCGCGGCTGATGGCCCACCCGGCCAAGCTGACCGATGAAGAGATGATCCATCAGCTGGTCATGCTGATCAGCGCCGGTACCGAACCGCAGCGGAACCTGATCGCCAACGGTCTGTTTCTGCTGCTGTGCGACGAGAAGCACGCCGGCGGTTCACAGGCCGGCGGGCTCCTGGTCGAGGACGTCATCGACGATGTGCTGTGGAACAGCCCGCCGATGGCCAATTACGCCCCGCACTACCCGGTGTGCGACGTCGAGCTCGGCGGCAACCTGCTCAAGGCCGGCGATCTCGTGCTGATCAGCTTCGCCGGCGCCAACACCGACCCTGCGCTGTCCTCGTCGCGACAGGTCCTCAGCAAGCGCGCGCACCTGGCCTGGAGCGCCGGTCCGCACGCCTGCCCGGCGAAGGACCCTGCCCAGCTCATCGCGGTATCGGCCATCGAGAACCTGCTCAACCAGCTGCCGGATGTCGAACTGGCCGTGCCGATGGAGAGCCTGCAGTGGCGGCCCGGCCCCTTCCACCGGGCCCTGACCTCGCTTCCGGCCCGCTTCGCCCCGGTCCGCGCCCAGCAGGCCTCGATGATGGCCCCCACCGCACAGCCGACCGGCCCCGCGGTCACCCCCGCGGCCGTACCGCAGACACGCCCCCAGGGCAAGGCACAAAAGGGCAGCGTGTGGAGCTCTTTCCTTGCCTGGTGGAAGTCGTGATCTTGCCCACAAATCGAACCAGTTTCCGTATGAATGGATGTTCAATCGTGCGGGTAGGACGTATCGCGAATTGTCGCGGACTGATCAGTTCCGGTCAATTAAGCGACTTAGTGTGACCCCAACCGGGGTGCAGTCCAGAAGGAGTGGTTGTGGAACCTACCGCCGCCGGCACCATTATTGACCGACGCTCCATGGTTTCACTCATATCCCGCCTACGAGCTTCCCGGGGTCAGGCGAACCCTTACCCCATCTACGCCGAACTCAGGGCGATGGGCGATGTCGTGCCCGCTCCCTGGGGCGGCCACCTCTTGCTGTCTCACGAACTGTGTGACCAGGTCCTCCGAAGCAAAGCGTGGGCCACCTTCGATGCCGAGTGGCGGGCGCGCCAGGGCGATGGAAATCGCTGGAGCGCGCCCGCCTCACGTCAATTGAGCAAGACGCTCCAGGGCCTCAATCCGCCGGTGCACACCCAGCAGCGGCGCTCACTCGGAAATGTATTCGACCGCTTCACGCTGGCCGGTCTCCAGCCCTTTGTCAGGCAGACCGCCGAAGAACTCCTCGACCGGCTTTCCGACCAGTTGCGCACGGCCGGTGAGGCCGATTTCGCCACCCTGGTCGGCGAAGAGCTGCCGGTGGCCACCATCAGCCACTGGCTGAAGCTCCCCCAGGCCGACCACGCCCTGCTCAGGGAGCTCACCCACGGCCAGGCGTACGCCCAGGAACTCCTGCCCTCGGCAAGCCAGTTGGCTCAGGCCAATGCCGCCGCCGAGGGTCTACGCGAGTATTTCACCGCGGTGGTCGCCGAGCGCAGGCGCTCCCTCGGCGACGACGCCCTCTCGCACTGGATCCGCACCTGGGACCAGCTCGAACCGGACCGCGAGGTCGCTGACGAAACGCTTTACCACCTGGTGATGTTCATCGTCATCGCCTCGCTGGAGACCACCTCGACCCTGCTGTCGAACATGGTCTGGCTGCTCGACCAGAATCCGCTTCAGCGGTCCTGGCTGATGGCCCACCCCGAGGCCGCGCCGAACGCCGTCGAGGAAGTCCTGCGCTACGACCCGCCCATCCATCTGACCACCCGGGTCGCCACGGAGGACACCGAACTCGCCGGAGCGCGAATACAGCGGGACGAAGTCGTACACGTCATGATCGCGGCCGCTAATCACGATCCGTCCCAATTCGCCGACCCGGACACCTTCGACATCGGACGCACGGCCAGTCACCTCGGTTTCGGCGGCGGCATTCATTTCTGCATCGGAGCCGCACTCGCCCGGCTGGAAGCGACCGAACTGCTCCAGAGCCTCAACCGCCGTTTCCCGACGCTACGCGTCACCACACCACCACTCTGGGAACCACGCATGGCATTCCGCCGACTCACCGCACTCCATGTCGCCGAGCACTGAGCCGCGGGAAGAGGAAAGCGTCGTGTCGCTCAAGTCCCTGTACGTCACCCACGACGGCCCCGTGGTGCAGGTGCGGTTCAACACCCCGGAAAACGGCAACGCCGTCACGGACCGCGTGCTCGACGATCTGCTCGCGGTGCTCGGCGCCGTACACGACCGCCCCGATATCCGGGTGGTCGTGCTCTCCGGAGGCGGCCCCAATTTCAGCGCGGGCGGCGACCGCCGCGAATACGCCGAACAACTCGCCACCGATCCCACCGGCAACGGGCTGCGGACCACCAGCGGCAAGGCCCGCCGGGTGTGCGACGCCCTGGCCACCACGAGCGCCGTCACCATCGCCCGGCTGCACGGCCAGGTCATCGGAGCCGGGCTGGCCCTGGCGCTCTTCTGCGATCTGCGCGTCGGGGCCGACGACTGCCGCTTCCGGCTGCCGGAGCTCGCGCTGGGCCTCCCGGCCGCCTGGGGAGGCTCGCTGCCCCGGCTGCTCCAGGAGGCGGGGGCCGCGCGGATCCGCGAACTGATCCTGACCGGCGCCGGATTCGACGCCGCTCAGGCCGAGCGGCTTTCGGTGGTCCACCGGGTCGTCCCGGAGGCCGAGTTGGACCAGGTGGTCGACGAGTGGACCCGGCCCGTCGTCCGCCGCTCCGCCGCGGCGCTGAGAGTCACCAAGGCGCTGCTGAACTCCTACGCCGCCGGCAACCGGCTCGCCGACGCCAGCCTGCTGGACGCCGAGCTCATGGCGTCGGTGATCGCCGCTGGACGGCCGACCGACGCCTGACCTGCTTGCGAGCCCCGCGGCAGCAGGGGCTCGCGACAGCAGCGTTACCGCAGCAGTAGGGGCTCTACCGCTGAGGAGCTGTACCGCAGTAGCGAGGGCTCGCAGCAGCAGGGGCTCGCGGCAGCAGTCGCTCGCGGGCCCTACTCCCCGCCGCGCCGCGCGACTTCGGCCGCCCGGATCGCGTCCCGGTACGTACGGGCCGCGGCGCGCAGCGCCGTCTCCGGCTCGATGCCCTGCCCGGCCGCCCGCACCGCCAGGGCGAGCAGTTCGTAGCCGACGTCTTCCCCCTCGGGCCCTTCGGGCACCGGCACCTCAAGACCCGCCGTACGGGCACGGGAGGCCAGCTTGGCGGCCAGCGCGAGCGCGGGCTGCCCGAGCGGCACTCCGTCGGTGACCGAGTCGCGCCGCTTCTCGGCCGCCTTCGTCCGCAGCCAGTGCTCCCTGACGTCCTCGGCGGTCTCGGCCGCCTCCTCGCCGAAGATATGCGGATGGCGGCGGATCAGCTTGTCCACGATCCCGCCCGCCACCTCGTCGATCGAGAACGGCTCGTCCGGGTCCTCCTGCGCGATCCGGGCGTGGAAGACGACCTGGAGCAGCACATCGCCCAGCTCCTCGCGCAGCGCCTCGCGGTCGCCCTGCTCGATGGCCTCGACGAGCTCGTACGCCTCCTCGATGCCGTACTTCACCAGCTCCTCGCTGGTGCGGGCGCCGCTCCACGGGCATTCGACCCGGATCCGGTCCATCACCTGGACCAGGTCGAGCAGCCGCGCGCCCGGCAGGTCGTACGCGCCGGGCAGCAGCTCCAGGTCCGGCATCCGCTCCCGGCCGGACCCGGCGAGCCGGGCCAGCCCGTCGGTCAGCGCGGACTCCCCGTCCGCCGAAGTGAGGACGACGGCGGTGCGGCCCGGCGCGGTGGTGCAGTAGTCGACCAGTTCGCGCGCACCGGGCGCCGCCTCCGCCACCTCGACGCCCGCGTCCCGCAGATACGGCAGCTGCGGATGGGCCGAGTCCGCGCACAGCACCCGGTCCGCGCCGCGCAGCGCCTGCCACGCGGGCCATGACAGCAGCCCGGGCGCCACCCGGTGGCTGGTGGTGAGCAGGACGATACGGCCGGTAGGGCCTGCGGCAAGGGCTGCACCCGGGGCTTCGGAGGCGGTCACCCTTGAAACGTAACCTACGCCTGCTGATTCACGTCCTCGGAGGTCCGCAGCCAGGACTCCTTGGTCAGCACCGCCGTGCCCCGGGTGTCGTCCCAGGTCCCGTAGCGCGGGTTGACCGTGATGGCCAGCTTCTTGGAGGTGGCCGCGAAGACCGCGTTGACCTTGGCGGTGCCGAGCTTGTGCACCAGGCCGTTGCGCAACAGCTCCATGCGCAGCGCGTCGTCGATCCGGTCCGGGGCGATGCCCTGTTCCAGATAGAAGTCGCGCAGCGCCGCGGCGCCGCCCGACTGCGGCCCGGCGGTCGGGTCGCACTTCGTCGTCTGCCCCGTCTGGAGGCTGCGCAGCACCTCGGCGCCGCCCGCCGACTCGACGGCCTTGCGGCACTGCTGCACATCGCGGCGGGTCACCCGCACCCCGTTGTCCTGGCCGGCCCGCTCGATCACCCGGAACTGGATCATGCGGATCAGGGTGTTCTGGCTCAGCTGACCGCTGCCCGCCACCAGTTGTTCGGACTTGGCGGAGCCGCGCTGCGCGTCCCGGACGTCGTTGACCCGCGCCTGGAGCTGCGAGACGGTGATCCGGCTGCCGTCCACGACGGCGGCTGCCCCGGGGTGCGCGTCATTGCCACAGGCCGTGAGCAGCGGGGCGGCGAGCAGCATGGCGGACGCGGCAGGGACGGCGAGGGTGGCGCGGCCGCGCGGCGAAGCCGCTTTCGTGCGGCGGTATGGGGGACGCCCCCCAAAGGGATGCAGCATCAAGTCTCCCGGCATAGATCGACCTGGCTTGATCGATGGTATGGAGTCGGCGCGGCCTAAGCCACTGCTTCGACAACGATTCGCCACGGCTCCGGCCACCTTCCCCGCCATCTCCCCGCCACCTCGCTAGCCCCGGACCTGCCCGAGCCAGTGCAGTGTGCGGCGGATCTCCTCCGGAAAGGGGTGGTGCGGGCCGTGCAGCCGCTCGGCGTCGAACAGGAGGCGGGCGAGCATGTCATGGGCGGCCGGGCGGTCGCCGAGGGAGAGCAGCAAGTGCCCGGTCCTGCGGCGGATTTCCAGCGGCGTGGCCGGGTCGGTGGCCGCGTACTGCTCGAAGTACGGGAGCAGGGTGCGGTATTCGACCAGCGCCTGGGCCGCCTCGCCGAGCTGTTCGAGGCACTGGGCCGCCTCGTAGCGGAACTGGAGCGAGTTGCGCAGCGCCTCGGGGCCCGACTCGGCGGCGTACTCGTCGGCGAGCCGGCGCAGCTCGGGCAGGGCGCGGCGGTACTGCCCGTCGTCCATGAGCGTCACCGCGTACTGCTTGCGCAGCGACCGTACGACCGGGGAGAGCTCGCCGTGTTCCGCGGCGGCCGAGGGGAGGATCGCGCCGAGGATGTCCACGGCCTGGGTGATCCACCCCTGGTCCAGCAGGCGTTTGACCTCGTCGACGGCCGCCGCCACATCCGACCGGGCGGGGGCTGCGGGAGGCGCCGACGGAACGGCGGCTGACGGCGGCCCTGGGCGGTCCGGCCAGGGGGCGTGCGGGCGCAGGAAGGGGCGTGTGGGGTCCATGGGGCCGGTGGCGGCGACACCGGGCGCCGCGGCGGCGTACGGCAGCAGCGGAACCAGCGCCTGGTAGACCTCCTGGGCGTCGGCCGGCCGGTGCTGGGGGTCCTTGGCGAGCAGCCGCAGCACCAGCGTCTCCAGCGCCTCGGGCACCTCGGGCCGCGCCTGACGGACCGGGACCGGCGGCTCGTAGAGATGGCGGTGCAGTACGCCCAGGGCGGTGGAGCCGACGAAGGGCACATCGCCGATGAGGAGTTCATGCATCAGCACGCCCAGCGCGTACAGATCGGTGTACGGGCCGACGGCGCCGCCCATGGCCTGCTCGGGGGCCATATAGGCGGGGCTGCCGATGGGCGAGCCGGTGTGGGTGAGGCGGGTGGTGTCGGTGTCGAGGACGGCGGCGACGCCGAGGTCGAGGACGGTCACCGAGCCATCGGGGCGGATCATCACGTTCCGCGGCTTGAGGTCGCGGTGCACGATCGGCACCGCGTGGACGGCGGAGAGCACCGCGCACAGCTGCGCCGCCACGCACACCGCCCACTGCCAGGGGTAGGGGTCGTGTTCGGCGAGGTGGTCGGCGAGGTCGGCGCCCTCGACGTACTGCATGATCAGGTACAGGTCGTCGCCGTCGCTGCCCGCGTCGTGCACGGTGACCAGACCGCGGTGGTCGACCTGCGCGGTGACCCGGCACTCGCGTACGAAGCGGCGGCGCAGATCGTCGACGCCGTCGCCGCCGTCGCTGGGTATCGCCATCCGGTCGGGGCGCAGCAGCTTGACCGCGACCCGGCGGTCGAGCCGCCGGTCGTACGCGGTCCACACCTGGCCCATGCCGCCCTGGCCGAGGAGCGTGGCCAGCTCATAGCGGTCGGCGACGACGCGTCCGTTCAACGGCCCTGCTCTCTGCGGAGGTAGTCGCTGAGCTCATCCAGCTCGGCGCGTACGCGCTGGATGCGCTGCGGTTGAGGTTGAGGTTGGGGCTGCGGCTGGGGCTGCGGTTGAGGTTGGGGCTGGGGCTGGACGGGCTGGTGCGGCAGGGGCTGCGGCGGCTGGAGCGGCTGCTGCGGCGGTACGGCCTGGTGCTGATGGGGCGGGACCGGATAGCCGTACGGCGCGGGCCCGGTCGGATACCCCGGCGGGACGTACGGCCCCACGCCGGGCCCCATCCCCGGCGCGACGACGGGCGCCGGGCGGTGGTGCTTGATGTCGACGATCAGGAAGTGCGTCGCCACGGCGCAGGACAGCAGGAACATCCCCGCCAGAGTCGTGTACGCCAGCGCGTCGGGCTCGTCGGGGCCGGTTCCGAACTCCACGAAGGCGAGCACCACCACCACACACGTGCCCCAGAACAGCAGCCAGTCCAGCGCGCGGCGGCGCAGGATGGCCACGCGCATCATCGTCACCCACGACAGCAGGCCGAAGGTCAGCAGCGACAGGCCGACGAAGACCACCCGCAGAATGGCCACCGTCGCGGTGGCGGCGGGACGGGGCGGCGGCGCGGGGGCGGGGCCGTGCATGGCTGCTCCTGGAGGACCTGGTGCCGAGGGATGCTCGCGCGCGTGCGTGCGCGCTTGAGCGTATACATCGACGTGGCAGGCGGAACCCGGGTTGTACGGATTCCGGCGTCTCTTTGATCACACAATCGTGATCAATGGGGCTGGACCGTACCGTCGGCCAGCCCGTCGTACAGCCCCCGTACCAACTGGTCCCCCAGCCGCCCCGCGAGCCTCAGCGCCTCCTCGAAGGAGGCGAGGGTGCGGTAGTGCTCGCCGTAGCGCCGCTGGTCGTCGAGCGGGAGCCGGGGCAGCCGCAGTCGGCGTACGTCGAGCCGGGTGGCGGTGGAGGCGTAGCTGCTGGCCTGCCGCTGGTTGGCGCCGCCGCGCAGATACCCGGCGAGGAACCACGGGTCGAGCGCCTGCGGGTCGGGCCGCAGCAGGCACAGATTGCGGGCGAGCAGGGCCCCGGCCGCGGCCTCGTCCACCACGCGGGCGACCGTACCGCCGCCGACGAGCGGCACCACGACATCGCCCGGCTCGGTCAGCACCGGCTCCTCGGCGGCCACCTCGGGCCGCTCACCGGCCGCGGGGGCGGGGAGGGCGCCGGTGGGGCCGGTCCCGGCGAGCACGTCGGTCTCGGTGAGCACCGGGGGCGCCTCCGGCCCCGAACCCGCCGACTGCCGCCCCGGCCCCGGCACCGTCACCGCGCCACCGGTGCGCAGCACCAGGGCGCCCGCACGGGCCAGTTCGCCGACGGTGGTCATGGGCCAGCGCGCGCCCTGCGGCTGCTCATCCAGGGCGTCCGGGCCGGCGGGCGCGACGGGGGTCAGCTCGACCGTACGGGCCAGGGTGGCGGTGAGCCGGTCGCGTACGGAGGCCAGTTCCTCGGCGCCGCCGCCCGCGGCGGGCGACGGCAGATGGCGGGCGGGGGCGAGGTCGACGTCGTCGTCGAGGAGTTCGATGACGGGCAGCACCTGGCACACGCCCGCCCGCTCGGGACCCCCGTCGCCCCCGTCGCCGCCGTCACCGCCCTCGCCGTCGAAGGCGCGCCAGGCGTCGAGGACGGTGTCGCGCACGGTCTGCCAGGGCAGCTTGTCCCGGCCCGGGGAGGCCGCGCCCGCCGGGTATCCGGGGACCGCCGCCGGGCCGTCGACCGGGCCCGCCGCCGAGGCCACGGCCGCCGCGGCGTCGACCAGCAGCAGCCGCGGCGCGGTGGGCTGCCCGGCCCCGGGGCGGCGCAGCACCCACAGATGCAGCGGGATCCCGTACGGCGGGGCGGCCCCGGCGGGCAGCGCGACCACGGCCCGCAGCGCGCCGCGCCGCAGCAGATCGGCGCGGATACGGCGGCCGGAGCGGCGGGAGGCCACGGCCGGGGGCATGAGCAGTACGGCGGTGCCGCCGTCGCGGAGGTGCGCGAGGGCGTGCTGGACCCAGGCGAGCTCGGATTCGGTGCGGGCCGGGAAGCCGTACTCCCAGCGGGGGTCGTAGGCGAGCTCGTCGTGGCCCCAGTTGCGCTCGTTGAACGGCGGGTGGGAGACGACCGCGTCGGCGGCGAGCTGGGGCAGGGCGTCCGCGCGCAGGCTGTCGCCGCCGTGCACCCGCACCTGTGTGCCCTGGCCCTCGTGGGTCAGGGCCAGCCGCAGCGCGGTGAGCGCGGCGAGGTCGCGGTCCAGCTCCTGGGCGTACAGCGTGGCCACGCTGTGGGTGCGCAGCACGGCCCACAGCAGCCCGCCGGTGCCCGAGGCGGGGTCGAGAACGGTGGGGGCGGGACTCATCGGACCCGCCGGCCCGCCCGCCAGACCCGCCAGGGCGGCCATCAGCTCGGTGAGTTCGGGCGGGGTGACGGTGTACTGCCGTGGGTTGGCGTCCAGATGGCGCCCGATCAGGAACTCGTACGTCTCGCGCGGGCCGGTCTCCGCGGCCAGCTCGACGGCCTGGCGCAGCAGCGGTACGAAGGGCCGCAGCCCGGCCGGGTCCGCGACGGGCACCGGGTGGTCCTCGCCGAGCCGGGCGGTCAGCACCGGGGCGAGCGCGGGCGGCAGCAGTTCGGCCAGCTGCGGGTCGGTGGCGTCGCTCAGCCGGCGCCACTGGGCGGGCCGGTCCCGTACGAGGAGGAGTACGGCGCCGACGGGACCGAGCGCGGCGGCGGCCCCGTCCGGATGCCCGGCCAGCGCCTGCCAGACGCGCTCGCGCAGCGGCACCTCGGCGAGCTTGCCCTGGTCGCGCAGCCATTGCTCGACATCGCCGAGGGCGAAGGTCGGGCTGGTCTCGGTGCCGCCGACCGGCCTGGGGAAATCCGCGTGGCGGCGCCGCCAGTTGCTGACGGCGGCGCGGCCGACCCCGGCCAGCCGGGCGATCCCGGCGGCGGTCACCTCTGCTGCGTTGTCGGGCACCTGGCTGACTCCGTCCCGTGGTGCGGCTGTCACATCGAGCATACCGATAGCGATCTTCAAAGAGACCCGTTCACATTGTGAATCCTACCTCCGCCTCAGACTCTTGTTGACTCGGTTCACAGACTCTGCTGTGATTGACCCATCGGTTCACGGAGGCCAAACGGCTCCCGGATGAGCTCAGAAGGGGAGGGCTGCCGCATGTCGCAGCAGCAGCAGAACTGGTTTGCCCGGCACAAGGTCCTGACGGGGGCGGGGGCGCTCGTCGTGGTGATCGCCATCGGCGGCGCCCTGGCGGGAGGCGGAGGAGACGACGACAAGGACAAGAGCAAGGACACCGTGGCCCAGGGGGCCACGTCCGGCGGGGGCTCGAAGTCCGGTGACAAGGGCGGTGACAAGCCCAAGGCCGAGCCCGCGATCGGCGGCGACGGCACCTTCCAGGTCGGCTCCGACGTCAAGCCCGGCACCTACATGTCCACGGACAACACCGACGGCATGTGCTACTGGGAGCGGGCCAAGGACTCCAGCGGCGAGACCGATTCGCTCATCGCCAACGACAACGTCATGGGCAACGCCTATGTGACGATCAAGGCGGGCGACAAGATCTTCAAGTCGAACGGGTGCAAGGACTGGACGGCCGTCCCCGCCAAGGCCTCCGGCACCCCCAAGTCCGAGGTGGACGGGAACGGCGGCATGTACCGGATCGGGGCCGACATCGCCCCCGGTACGTACAAGTCGACCGGCAACGCCAATGACGCGACCTGCTACTGGGAGCGCAGCAAGGACGCCCTGCACGGCATCGACTCGATCATCGCCAACGAAAACGTCTCCGGAAACGGCGTGGTGACCATCGCCGCCGGCGACGGATACTTCAAGACCAACGGCTGCAAGAACTGGAAGAAGACGAGCTAATGCGCTCCACCACGACCCTGGCGGCGCTGTGCGCCGTGACCGCACTCGCCCTGACCGCCTGCGGCACCGACGACGACAAGGGCGGCGAAGCCGGCAAGTCCGGGCAGTCGGTCTCGGCGAGCTCGAAGGTCACGCCGTCCGCCAAGGCCCCCGGCTCCGAGCTGGTGAAGCTGACGGGGCCGGAGATAGCCAACAAGGCCATGAAGGCGATGAAGTCGGCGACGTCCCTGACCACGGCCCTGGACGGCACGGTCGACGGCGGCCCCATGAAGTACCGCATGTCCTCGGCCAACAACGGCGAGTGCGTGGGCAACATGTCCTTCGGCACCGAGGGCAAGGTCGAGTTGGTCAAAACCGGCGACCTGATCTACATGAAGTTCGACCGCGCCTTCTGGAAGTCACAGGGCGGCGAGGACGGCGCGGCGGCGGCCGACTCGATCGGCGACCGCTGGACCAAGTCCAAGGCATCCGGCTCCGACTTCAAGGACTTCGCCAGCGCCTGCGACTCCGACACGATGCTGTCCGGCTTCGAGGCCGGCCCCAACCTCGCCCGCAAGGGCGAGACCACCACGGTCGACGGCAAGCCCGCCATCACCCTCACCGAGACCGACGGCGACGAGACGTACACCACCTATGTCGCCACCGAGGGCAAGCCGTACATCCTCAAGATGGTCATCAAGGGCGGCAAGGAGCCCGGCACGGTGACGTTCGGCGACTTCGACAAGCCGGTCGACGCCAAGGCCCCGACCGGGGACATCGTCGACCTCGACGCCCTCTGACCGAAGGCCGGCCGAAGGCCGACCTCCAGCCAGGATTGCCCGCGCGCCGGCCCGGCGCGCGGGCGGCTTCATATGGCGACCGTCATACCGCCGTCACCCGCCGCACTGCCGCCGCATCATCTGCTGGTCCGCGGCGGTCACCGGCAGCTCGTACTTGAGCGCGACCTGGGCGAAGCGGGCCGCGTACGCGCATCTGATCGATGTGCTCGGCGGCAGCCAGGACGCGGGCCCTGAGTCGCCCTTGGCCGAGTTGGCGCGGCCCTCGACCGGGATCAGGTTGAGCACGTCGTTCGCGAGCTGTTCGCGCTTGCTCTTCGACCAGCGGGAGGAGCCCATCTGCCAGCTGTACGACAGCGGCACCACATGGTCGATCTGCACCTCGGCGGCCTCCTCCTTGCGCCACTCGATGGTCTTGCCCGTGTACGGATCGTGCAGCGTCATGGCCACGACCACACAGTCGGAGCCGGACCGGAAACGCAACCGCTGACCGTCACGCCGCAAAAGATCGTTGCGGGTGTCGCAGCCGTTGCGCGCGAGCGGCACCCCGTCGGCCGTGTCCATCCAGGCGTAGCCGAACTTGTCCCGCTCATAGCCGGTCCGCGGCCCCCGCCCCTTGGTGAGCAGCTGGTCGATGATCCGTTCGGCCGCGGCCCGGTCCGCCTTTGTTGTGATGGGCGCCAGGCCCGGCTTCGTACCGTCCGGGTTCTTCAGCGGACTGACCGCCCGGCCGTCGCCCTGTTGCGCACCGCTGCTGCTCTGCTTTCCGCCGTCCCGCCCGTCGCCGTCCTTCTCGGCCCCGGACGTGCACCCGGCGACGGCCAGCAGCACGGCCAGCCCCGGAATCAGCACCTGCCCAAACCGTCTCTGCAACCGTCCGGCCTCCTTCGCGTATCTTTTCGCACAGACCGCCCACACGATAAGGACCCTGGATGGACACGGCTGCCGCACCCCCGCCCGGCACCACCGCCGAGGGGGCGACCGCCGCCACCTTGGACCGCGCCCAGCCGGACGACGCCCCGGCAGGCGGGCCGCGACACCCCCGCCGTGACCCGTACTGGCTGGCCGCGGCCTTCTTCGTGGCCTTCGCGGCGATCTCGATCACCCGCTATCGGCGGATGGCCACCATGTCCTGGGACCTGGGCATCTTCGAGCAGGCGATACGCTCCTACGCCCATCTCCAGACCCCCGTCGCCGACCTCAAGGGCCCCGGCTTCAATATCCTCGGCGACCACTTCAGCCCGGTCACCGCGCTGATCGCCCCGTTCTACCGGGTCTTCCCCACCCCCGTCACCCTGCTCGTCGTCCAGGCCGCCCTCTTCGCCGTCTCCACCATCCCCGTCACCCGCGTCGCGGCCCATCTGCTGGGGCGGGGCCGCGGGCTGGCGATCGGCGTCGCGTACGGGCTGTCCTGGGGGGTGCAGCGGGCCGTCGACTTCGACTTCCACGAGATCGCCTTCGCCATGCCGCTGCTGGCCTTCTCGCTGGAGGCGGTGGTGCGCAGGCGCTGGTACGCGGCGATGCTGTGGGCCGTCCCGCTCGTCTTCGTCAAGGAGGACATGGGGGCCACGGTGGCCGCGATCGGCGCCGTGGTCCTGGTCCGCACCTGGCGGGAGCGCCCGCCGCGGATCGTCCCGCTCGCGCTCGGCCTCATCGGCTTCGGCGTACTGGCCTCCGCCCTCGCGCTCGGCGTGATCATCCCGAGCTTCAACGGCTCCGGCTCGTACGACTACTGGAACAAGGTCGGCAGCGGCGGCGAGCAGACCGGGACCATCCCCTTCGAGACCGCGCTGCGCACCCTGCTGTGGGTGCTGCTGCCCACCAGCGGTCTGCTCGCGCTGCGCTCCCCGCTGCTGCTGGCCGCCGTGCCCACCCTCGGCTGGCGCTTCGTCTCCCACGACGACCACTACTGGGGTACGGACTGGCACTACAGCGCGGTGCTGATGCCGATCGTCGCGCTCGCCCTCGTCGACGCCATCGACCGCGCCCGCGACAGCCACCGCCCCTGGCTCGCCTCGTACGCCCGGCAGCTGCCCGGCATGGTGGCCGGCGCGGCGCTCGCGCTGACCGCCTCACTGCCCCTGGAAAACCTCACCAACCCGGACTTCTTCGACAAGCCGAAGGAGGTCACCGAGGTCGAACGGCTGCTGGAGCGGATCCCGGACGGGGCGTCGGTCGAGGCGAACGTGGGGCCGATCAGCCGGCTCACCAGCCGCTGCCGGGTGCTCTGGGTCGGCAATACACAGAATGTCGTGCCGGACTACATAGCCCTGCAAGAGCCGGAGCGCACGGCCGAAGACCTCATCGCGTACGCGAAACAGCTGCACCCGGAGCACCAGTACGCGTATCTCGGCTCCAGCGGCGGCTACTTCGTGCTCAAGCGGGCCGATACGGCCTGACAGCCACCGCGTTCACGCGCTCATCGGCTTCGGGGCGATCACGGCGAACGGCGCCCCCTGCGAGTCCTGGACCACGGCCATCCGGCCCGCCACCATGTCGAAGGGCTCCTTGCGCACCGTCCCGCCCGCCTCGGCCACCTTCGCCGCGGTCGCGTCGGTGTCCGTGACCGCGAAGTAGACCAGCCAGTGCGAGGCCGCCTCGGGCGGGGCCCCTGCCGGGCCCAGCGGCTGCATCCCTCCCACCGGGCGGCCGGTCACGGACAGCGAGAAGTAGTTCTCGGCGCCCTCCATCGGGGCGGTATCAAGCCCCAGCGCCGCCGCGTAGAAGGCGGCCGCCGCCTCGATGTCGGTGGTGTTGAGCTCGTTCCAGATCAGCGCGCCCGGCTCGTTGGCGATGCCCGCGCCGGGGAACTCCCGCGCCTCCCAGACGCCGAAGACGGCCCCGGTCGGATCGGCGGCCACCAGCATCCGCCCCAGGTCCATCACCTCGACGGCCGGGGTGAACGTGGTGCCCCCGTTGCGGGTGATCGCCTGCAGCGTGGCATCGGCGTCGGCGGAGGCGAAATACGTGGTCCACACGGGCGGCGGCGCGGGCTGGTCCCCCATCGCCTCGGCCGACATGATGCCGGCCACGGGCTTGCCCTTGAGGGTGCACAGCGCGTATCCGCCGGTCTCGACCGGGCCGGGGCTGCCCTCCCAGCCGAGTACCTTGGCGTAGAAGTCGAGGGCGGCCACCTGGTCGGGGGCCACCACATCGATCCAGCAGGGGGTACCGGGCTGGTAGGGCTCGGTGACTTCGGGCATCGGCGCCTCCAGGTCGGCCCCGGCCGTCGCGGCGGCCGGACGGAACACCCCCTCGGCCCATTGTCCCGGGGTGCGGCGTGGCCGCCACTCGGCGCCGCACCACACGCCTCTCACCGCATCGATACCGGCCGCGCACCGTCTTGAGAGAAGACCGTCACAGACGCAGGGCAGGATGCCCACCATGATCGACTCCCAGGGGCGGCAGCCCTACCCGCACCCGTACGCCCACCCGCCGCATCCACAGCCCCAGCCACACCTGCCCCAGCCGCCCGCTGTCCCCGAGGCCATCGGCGATTTCCGGCGGTGGTTCTCGGCGACCGTGGACGGACTGGTCGCACTCTTCGGCGGCATGGCCATCGCCGTACGGCTGATTCCCGCCGTCGGCGGTCCGGAGCCGTTCTGGGGCACCATCCTGGCCGGGGTGTTCGGGCTGTCCTTCCTCCACCATGTGCTGGGGCCCTGGATCTTCCGGACGACGATCGGCAAATTCCTGTTCTTCGCCCGGGTGGTGCGCGACGCGGACGGCGGGCGGCCGCGTTTCTGGCAGGCCGTCCGGCGCTGGGCGTACGGGCTGACCTGGCTTCCGATGCAGCCGCTGCTGAGCCTGTTCGGAGACGACGGCGACCCGTACGAGGACGCCTGCGGGCTGCGTTACGTACGCGCCAGGGACCTGCGGCGCTGACCGCCGGACGGTCTCAGGTGGCGCGCGGGCGGTCCAGGCCGCCGAGCATCTGGAGCAGGGTGGACTTGCCGCCGGTGGGGCCCTGGATCACCAGGCGGCCGTCTGGTGGCGCAGCTCGCGCCGGAGGTAGTTGAATGCTCCCCTCCCTGAAGCGAAGGGATTCCTGGCTCAGGCTGCCTGCGGGAGCAGCGCTCCCGCAGGTCTTATGCCCTCGGCGCCAGCCGGGTTCAGACCTGCCCGGTGGAGCATCACGTGGGCGGAGTTCTTGTCTCTGGGGGAGACGGCTCCGCACGCGGTGCAGCTGTAGGTGCGCTCGGACAGTGGCAGTGCGTGCTTGGTTCTCGCTCCGCAGCGTGCGCAGTCCATGGTGGTGTGCGCGGGATGCACCAGGCGGATGTCGCGCCCGTGCTTGCGGCCCATCTCGATCAGGGCCTTCTTCGTGGCGCCGATCGCGGCGTCCGCCGCCTTGCGCGCCATCGAGGACCTGGCGAGGAACTTCGGCTTGAAGTCCTCGACGGCGATGGCGTCATGGTCGGTCACGACCTTCTTCGCCCACTTGCGGCCCGTATCCTGCCGCTGCCGGGCGATCTTCGCGTAGGTCTTCGCCCGCCACTTCTTCGCCTCGCGGTAGCCCTTCGAGGCGGCCTGTCCCTTCTTCGGTCTGCGGCGGGCCATCATCCGGTCGTACCGGGTCAGCCTGGCCTGGGCCTTGCGGCCCTGCTCCGCATGCGGGAGGTCGTGGGCGTCCGAGGTGGTGGTCGCGGTCTCCTTCACGCCCCAGTCCACACCCAGCACCCGGCCGGTCTTTGGCAGTGGCCGCACCTCGGCGGGAACCACGAACGAGCAGTACCAGTGCCCGAGGCTGTCCTGGTAGACACGCACCGAGGAGGGTTCGGCGGGCAGGTCCCGCGACCACACCACGATCAGCACGATCCCGCCCGCCAGGTGCAGGCGACCGTCCTTGAGCCGGAACCCGCGCCGGGTGTAGTTCAGCGTCGGCAAGGCCTCGCGCTTCTTCTTCCATTTCGGCATACCGGCCCGCTGCCGCTGAGGCAGCCGCTCCCGGATGTCCTTGTGCGCCTTGGCTCGCGACTTGCCGAAGTCCCGTATCACCTGCTGCTGCGGAACACAGGAGCCCGCACGCAGCCACGGCGTACACTCCCGCGCCTGCGTCAGCATCCTGTCCAGCTGTGCCGGACCGCAAGTCCGCTTCTCACCCGTGGCCTTGTTGCGCAAGTGGATGGACTTGGCTTTGGCGACGCACTCGTTCCAGAGCCACCGACAGCGGTCCCATTCCGCCAGCAGCGCCCTACGGGCGGTCGACGACACGCGAAGCCGGTACATGTACCGGGCGTGCCCGGCATCGTCGGCTTCACCTGGTGTCGTCATGCCATCAACGTAGCGTCACGGCTCATTCGTCACTTCGCATTCCGGCAGACCCACTCGAACGGGTGACCGCCCCAGCTGCTGGGACCGGCGGCCCTCAACTACGAGAAGTTCCATACCCGCTGGAGGTCGCGACCTGAAGCCTGGGCCCCTCCGGGAGTCCCGGTGAAGAACATGCGCGCGACGGTAGGGGCATCGTGTGATGAGCGGATAAGGGCAGGATGAGAGCGGGCTGAGAAAGCCGACGGGCGGCGGCCGGCCCTCCGAAAAATCCGAAGAAGGCCGACCGCCGCCCGGGGCGGGAGTGCTAAGGGTGCGTCAGGCGCCGGTGGCGCTGCCCGCGACCCACTCGCTCCACTTCATGTTCCACCCGTTCAGGCCGTTGTCCGGCGAGACGGTCCGGTCCTTCGAGTTCTTCACGATGACGACGTCACCGATCTGCGACTCGTTGTAGAACCAGGTCCCGTCGGTGTTCGGGTCGCTGGCGCCCTTGGTGTCCGACAGGCCCACACAGCCGTGGCTGGTGTTGACCGCGCCGAAGATGGACTTGGCGCCCCAGTAGTTGCCGTGGATGAAGGTGCCCGAGGTGGTCAGGCGCATGGCGTGCGGCACGTCCTTGATGTCGTACTCGCCCTTGCCGTCGCTGTCCGTGAAGCCGACCGTCGCCCCGTTCATCCGGGTCTCCTTGAACTTCTCGGAGATCACCATCTGACCGTTGTACGTCGTGTTCTGCGGGCTGCCGGCCGAGATCTTGATGGTCTTGAACAGCTTGCCGTCGCGCACGACCTTCATGGTCTTGGACTCGGCGTCGACCGTGGAGACCTGGGAGCGGCCGATCTTGAAGGTGACGGTCTTCTCCTGGACGCCCTTCACCCCGGGCGCGCCCTCGACGCCGTCGAGGTCCAGCTTCAGGGTGACCGTCGAGTTGGCCTTCCAGTACTCCTGCGGCCGGAAGTCCAGGCGCTGGCTGCCGAACCAGTGGCCGACGACCTGCTGACCGCTGCTGGAGGTGACCTTGATGCCCGACTGGACGGCCTTCTTGTCGCTGATCACCTTGTCGAAGTTGATCGACACGGGCATGCCGACGCCGACCGTCGAACCGCTCTCCGGCGTGAAGTTGCCGATGAAGCTGTTCGTCGGCGAGACGGTGGTGAAGGAGGAGTTCTCCGTCGCCTTACGGCCCTTGGAGTCCTCGGCAGTGGCGGAGATCTTGTACTGGGTGGACCGCTCCAGCTGTCCGCTCGGCTTCCAGGACTTCCCGTCGGACGATATGGAGCCGGGGACCTTGGTACCGGTCGCGGCCGAGGTCATGGTCACGTCCTTGAGCGTGCCGCCGGCGACGGTGACCTTGGTGTCACTGTTGATGCCCGCGTTGGTCGCTCCGGCCTTGGGCGTGATCTTGATGTGGGCTTCCGACGCGTCCTTGGCCGCCGCCTCGTCCACCTGCGACTGCGACTTGTCGCCGCCGGCGTTGTTCTTGTTGCCGTCGCTGCCGCCGTCGTCGCCCCCACCACACGCCGCGAGGGTCAGTACTCCGCCGAGCACGGCGGCCGCGGCCACCAGCCCCCTACGGCGCTTGCCGTCCGTCATCACACGCTTCTCCATTGATCTGGACCCCAGAAACCCCGGACCTATCTGACAAGAACGCCTGTACCTTTTGGCCGGTTCCACGCACAGTAAAACTGTGCGGAAGGCCACTTAGCAAAGACGCCGGTCAAGCCCGTGGCCCGACCGGGGTACCCGGCACCCGTGCGGCGCAGTCGTCCCGTCCCCTCTTATCCTCCAGGACGCCGAAGCGCAGCGCTCCGTTCCACTTCGGCGCGTCGGGATAGTGGATCTCCCAAGACCCCCGAGGCAAAAATCAAGCAAAGTCGCACAAAGTATGACGTCTCAGGACTGCCCATACGACGGAGGGTATGCCTCCGGGCCGTCTCGCTTCCGCGCGACCCGCAGTTGTCACTACGATCGGACGCACGGGGCCAATTCACCACAGCCTCAAGGAGGATGCCGGTGTCCGCACGCCGACCGCTGCTGACCGCCGCCGCCGCGGGCTCGCTGCTGTGCGCCCTGTGGTTCGTCCCGTCCGCGAACGCCACCGTCGAGCGGGACAGCCAGGCCCCCGCCGGGCAGACGAGCACCCAGCCCGCCGCCTCCGGCGAGAATTTGGCCGACACCGGCAGCGTGGACGTCACCCCCTACCTGGTCGGCGGCACCGCCTTCTTGGGGCTCGGAGTCGCCATGGTGACCGCCTCCGTCCGCCGCTCGCGGCCAGAGGCGTACTAGCGGCCAGAGGCGTACTAGGGCCGCACCAGCGCTAGCGCTTACGCCTGCTGGACCGCGTTCTCAGGCCAGCGGGCCAGTCACCTGCTCCACCGTCTCCGCCAGCTGTCCCGACCGTACGAACGCGTCCGCGGCCGCCAGGTCCGGCGCCAGATAGCGGTCCCCTCCCGGGCCCTCGACGCCCGCCCGGCGCACCGCCGCCAGTACCGCCCGGCTCGCGGGGGCCGGCGCAAGGCCCTCCCGCAGCTCGATCCCGCGGGTGGCCGCGACCAGCTCGACCGCGAGCACCCGGGTCAGGTTGTCCACCGCCGTCCGCAGCTTGCGCGCCGCCGACCAGCCCATCGAGACATGGTCCTCCTGCATCGCCGAGGACGGGATGGAGTCGACGGAGGCGGGCACCGCCAGCCGCTTGAGCTCGCTCACCAGGGCCGCCTGGGTGTACTGCGCGATCATCAGCCCGGAGTCCACGCCCGCGTCACCCGCCAGGAACGGCGGCAGGCCGTGGGAGCGGTTCTTGTCCAGCAGCCGGTCGGTGCGGCGCTCGGCGATCGAGGCGAGGTCGGCCACGGCGACGGCGAGGAAGTCCAGCACATAGGCGACGGGCGCCCCGTGGAAGTTGCCGTTGGACTCCACCCGGCCGTCCGGCAGCACCACCGGGTTGTCCACGGCGGAGGCCAGCTCGCGGTCGGCGACCAGCCGGGCGTGTGCGAGCGTGTCCCGGCCCGCGCCCGCGACCTGGGGCGCGCAGCGGACCGAGTACGCGTCCTGGACGCGCGGTGCGTCGTCCTGGTGGTGTCCGGTGAGTCCCGATCCGGCCAGCACCCGCAGCATGTTGTCCGCGCTCGCCGCCTGCCCGGGGTGCGGCCGGATGGCGTGCAGCTCGGGCGCCAGCACCCGGTCGGTGCCCAGCAGCGCCTCCAGCGACAGCGCGGCCGTCACATCGGCGACGGTGAACAGCCGGCCCAGGTCCTCGCAGGCCATGATCAGCATGCCCAGCATTCCGTCGGTGCCGTTGAGCAGCGCGAGCCCTTCCTTCTCGCGCAGCTCGACCGGCTCTATGCCGTGCTCGGCCAGCAGCTCACCGGCCGGGCGCAGCACTCCGTCAGGACCCTCGGCCTCGCCCTCGCCCATCAGCGTCAGCGCGCAGTGCGACAGCGGCGCGAGGTCGCCGGAGCAGCCCAGCGAACCGTACTCGTGCACCACGGGCGTGATCCCCGCGTTGAGGACGGCGGCCATGGTCCGTACGACGAGCGGGCGCACGCCGGTGCGGCCCGAGGCCAGCGTCTTCAGCCGCAGGAACATCAGCGCGCGCACCACCTCGCGCTCGACCCGCGGCCCCATACCGGCGGCGTGCGAGCGCACGATGTTGCGCTGGAGCTGAACGCGCAGCTCAGGGCTGATATGGCGGACGGCGAGGGCGCCGAAGCCGGTGGAGACGCCGTAGACGGGTTCGGGCTTGGCGGCGAGGTCGTCGATGACCTGGCGCGAGGCGGCGACGGCGGCCAGGGCCTCCTCGGACAGCTCGATCCGCGCGCCGTCGCGCGCCACGGCGATCACATCGGCGGCGGTCGTCCCGGAGGTGCCCAGCACCACAGAATGCATATCCATATTCAGGCACCATAGATAGTGAATCTCTGTCTGTCACCCGCCCCCTGGACCGGCCCCGGGCTCCGTCCCCTGAGCCGGCCCCGGGCTGCGGCCACGGAACACGTCTCAGAGGCGGCCCCTGAAGCGACGGCGTTCGGGGCCTCGGGCCGCGCGGTCCGAGGCGGCGCTGTCGGCCAGCCGCACCACCGGGTCCTGCGGGCCGCCCTCCCGCCCCGCGACCACCGGCTTCGCCGAGCGGGCGGCCTTCGCCCGGTACTGGGCGGCGTCCGCCAGCCGGAACAGCCGGCGGGCGGTGTGCACGGGGCCGATCGGATCGCCGGTCGAGGCGACCCCGCAGGCGACCCCCTCTCCCAGCTCCAGCTCGGCGGCCCTGCGGCACAGCTCATCGGCCACCCGCACCACCTCGTCCGCCGAGGGACCGACCTCCACCAGACAGAACTCATCGCCACCCAGCCGGGCCGCCAGGGCCCCCGGGAGCATGGCGCCGCACAGCGAGAGCACCGAGCCGAACCGCTCCAGCAGCCGGTCGCCCACCGCATGGCCCAGTGTGTCGTTGACCTGCTTGAGCCCGTTGAGGTCACACATCACCAGGCTCACCACCACCCCGTCCCGGCGGTGCTCCTCCAGCGCCTCGTCCAGCCGTATGTCCACCGCACGGCGGTTGCCGAGCCCGGTCAGCGGGTCGGTGAAGGCCAGCCTGCGGGCCTCCTCCAGCCGCTCGGTCTGCGCGATCCCGGCGGCGGTCACCGCGGCCAGGACCGTCGCGAAGTCCGCGTCGGCCCGGCCGAACACCGGCTCCCCGGCCCGCCGCGCCACATACAGCTCGCCCCACGCCCGCCCGTGCAGCACGATCGGCGCGACCACACAGCTGCCCCGCCCGCGCCGCCGCAGCGCCGCCACCCGGCCGGGGCTGACGCCGCGCAGCGCCCCCCGGAGACCGCCGGCCGTATCCGTACCGGTGCCCGTACCCGTATCCCTGCCCGGGACCGGCCCCCAGCCGTCCCCGTCCGGCCCGGCGGCCACCTCCACCCAGGCGTGCGGCTCCCCGCCCCGCGCCCACTCCTCATGCAGAAACTCGGTGATCTCGGGGAACTCATGCACCGGATAGAACTCGTGCTCGGGGAACTCCTCCTCCCCCGCGGCCAGTTCCCCGCTGTTGACCAGCACCCGCAGCCGCCCCAGCTCCCGCTCCCACACCGAGACCGCCGCGAAGCTCCCGCCCAGCGCGCGGCGCGCGGCCTCCGCCGCGGACCGCACCGCCTCCCGCGGGATGTGCGCGGCCGCCATCGACTGCGCCAGTCCCACCACGGCCATCAGCCGCGCATCACCCTCGCCCGTCACCACGCCTCGCATTCCCCTGCCGCGCACACCGCACAGTCCAGCGTAGGAATGTTCGGCGAATTCCGCCTTGTCCCGTCCCGGGTTATTCGCCGGGCCAGTTCGGTGTGCGCTTTTCGTTGAAGGCCGCGACGCCCTCCGCCCGGTCCCCGGAGAAGGCCACCGACCGCCACGCCGCGTCCTCGATCTCGAGCCCTGCCCGCAGGTCGAGTCCGTAACCGACCCGCAGCGCCCGCTTGGCCGCCCGCAGCCCGACCGGTGAGTTCGCGGCGATCCGCCCGGCCAGCTCCAGCGCCTCGGTACGGTCCTCCCCGTCCGCCACCAGCCGGTCGACCAGGCCCAGCTCGCGGGCCTCGGCGGCGGCCACCCGCCGCGCCGTGAAGATCAGCTCGGCCGCGCGCGCGGCCCCCACCCGGCGGGGCAGCAGCTGGGTGCCGCCCCCGCCCGGGATCACCCCGACCGAGACCTCGGGCAGCCCGACCACCGCCGTGCCGTCCGCGACGATCAGATCGCAGGACAGGGCCAGCTCGAAGCCGCCGCCCAGCGCATAGCCGTGCACGGCGGCCACCGTCGGCATCGGCAGCTCCAGCACCCCGGTGTAGGCGGCGCGGGCCAGCGGGCGCTGCCGCCCCAGCTCGGCGTCGCTCAGGGAGTTCCGCTCCTTGAGGTCCGCGCCGACACAGAACGCCCGCTCGTGCGTGGAGGACAGCACCACGGCCCGTACGGACCCGTCCCCGGCCAGCGCGGCGCACGCCTCGGCGATGTTCCGCGCCATCCTCGTGGAGACGGCGTTCATGGCCTTCGGCCGGTCCAGTACGAGCTCGGCCACGAAGCCTTCCCGCCGGACCGCGACCCACTCGCCGTAGCGTTGCTCATCCACAGGACCCTCCCGGTTAACGACCGTGAACACGTCGGGACGGATCATCGCAGCCCGCCCCGCCCCCGGCCAGTGGGCACCGGGGGCGACGGGACGGGGCGACGGGACAGGGGCGACGGGACGGCGGTCAGCCGCCGGTCACTTGCGCGAGCGCCGCCACCTGGCCAGGAAGCCCATCAGCCCGGTCGGCTTCGGCTTGGCCGCCTCCGCGTCCGCCGGTGCGCCGCCGGGCTCCGCCACGGCCGCCACCTCGGCGCCCGGCACGGCCGGCAGGCCCGACGGGGCGGGCGGAACGTCCGGGGCCGCCGGAACCTGCTGCGCCGCGGCCGCCGGCTCGGGCCCGGCGTCCCACTCCGCGCCCTTGGGCGGCTCCCCGACGGAGGCGAACCGCACCGGGAGCGCGGTCAGCCCGCGTTGGTACAGCCCCGGGCGCCACTCCAGCTTCTCCGCGGCGACGGCCAGCTCGATGTCCGGGAGCCGGTCCAGCAGCTTCTCAATGGCCGCGGTCGCGACCAGCCGCGCCTGGCTGCGGCCGGAGCAGGTGTGCTGCCCGGCACTGAAGGCCAGGTGGGCCCGGTTTCCCTGCTTGTGCTGGGAGGACTCGAGAGCGTCCTGGTTGCCCCCGGCGAAGCTGATCACCACGGGCTCGCCCGCGCGCAGCCGGGTCCCGCTGATCGTGACGTCCCGCAACGGCCAGTGCACGGCCAGATTGGCCAGCGGCGGTGCGGTCCACAACACCTCGTCCAGAGCGTCCTCGACGAGCATGCCCCCGCCCGCCAGGTCCCCCGCGAAGTTCTCGTCGGTCAGCAGCACCCGCAGGGCGTTGCTGACAAGACTGGCCACCGGCTCGACGAACATGCCCATCAGCAGCAGCAGCTGCTCGACCAGCTCCTCGACGTCCAGCCGCGCCGGATGGGCGATCAGCCAGGAGGTGACGTCCGGCCCCGGCTCTCCCCGCTTGAGCCCGATCAGGTCCTTCAGCGTCGCGTCGATGTCCTGGGCCGCGGCCATCGGGTCGCGACCGTCCAGCAGCCGCGCCATGCCCGCGAACAGCCGGTCCGCGATGTCCTTCGGGCAGCCGAACAGCTCGCCGACGGCCAGCATCGTGACCAGCTGGCAGTACTCGGGGATCAGGTCCGCCTCGCCCGCCGCGGCGAACTGGTCGATCAGCGAGTCGGCTATGCGCTCCACATAGCCGCGCAGCGCCCCCAGGTCGATCCGGCCCATGCTGTCGTCGATGGCGCTGCGCAGCCGCTGGTGCGCCTCCCCGTCCACCCAGCCGGCCTGGGCCCGGGGCCTGAGCAACTGCGCGGCGTGAGTGGCCTCGGGAACCCGGCCCTCGTTCATCGCCCGCCAGTTCCGCGGATCCTTGGAGAACATCTCGGGCCGCCGCATGATCTCCAGAGCCGTGTCGTACCCGACGCACAGCACGGCCGTGACGCCCGGGTCCAGCTCCACGGGCGCGAGCGGGCCGTGGGTCTCGCGCAGCCGCTTGTAGACGGCGTACGGGTCCCGGAAGAACTCGGGCGTGTAGAGCGGCTCGGCTCCGGTGCCGCCGGCATGCGCCGGGCAGCCCGGCGGGGGAACGGCAGTCGGCGGGGCGACCGATTCGTAAGGCTGGCTCACAGTGCTCCTGGCTTCTGTCTTCGGTACAGGCCGACAGCGCGAGGGCATCGGGCTCAGGGCCCGCCGGGATCGCCAAGATCCACTCCCATCGCGCGCAGGTAGGCTAGCGCGAGACGGAGGGGATGCACCCCGGCCTTCGGCGAACAGGCACAGGAACTGCGCACAGGAGTACGCAGATCCTCAGTACTCGGAACCACGAGCGGCGTCCGACCATCCCGGCAACCGGATCGGCACCGCCACAGACCCGCCAGATCAGACCCGCAGGTTCAGCACCGCGGCTCAGCCCCGCCGGGTCAGCAGCCAGGGCTCCACGACCCCCAGCCCACGCACCGGCCGCTGCCAGGTGGGCTGGAGCGCGAAGCGGTACGAGGGCGGCTCCTCGCCCTCCTTCTCCGCGGCGGCCGCCTCCTCGGCGGCCTGGGCCTCCGACACCGGGGCCGCCCGCAGCCGCCCCAGCTCCTCCGCGAACGCGCCGTCCACCAGGACCGCGTTCTTGGGGGCTATGGAGGTCAGCCGGCTGGCCAGGTTCACCGTCGTCCCGAAGACGTCGCCCATCCTGGTCGTGACGGTCCCGAAGGCCATCCCGACCCGCAGTTCGGGCATCGTCTCGTCGTGGGTCAGCGTCTCGATCAGCCGCAGCCCGATCTCGGCGGCGATGCTCGCGTCGTCCGCCGCGTACAGCACCTCGTCGCCCAGCGTCTTGATCAGCCGCCCGCCGTGCGCGGCCACCAGGTCGGCGGCCGTGGTCTCGAACGCCTCGACCAGCTCGCCGAGCTCTTCCTCCTCCAGCCGCCGGGTCAGCCGGGTGAAGCTCACCAGGTCCGCGAAGCCCACCGCCAGCCGCCGGTCGACCATCTCCGCGTCGTCCGCCGCCTGCACCACGCGGCCGGTCGCGGCCGCCAGCTGCCGCCGGTAGACGTAGACCAGGAACTCCTCCAGCTCCGGCAGCAACAGCTCCACCAGCGGATAGGCGATCTCGGTGCGCGTCATCCCGGTCTCGTGCGGCTCGGTGAGCCCTTCCAGGAAGGAGTCGATCTGCCAGTCGGCCAGCCGGGCCGTGGTCTGTCCCGTCGACCGCGCCACCTGGATGGCCATCGGCTCGCTCAGCAGCCCGGCCTCCACCAGACCGGCCAGCCGCCGCAGCGCCAGCACGTCCGCCTCGGTGAGCGCCTTGGCCTGGCCGATGTCGGCGAAGCCCATGGCCCGCCAGAAGCGGGTGGCCAGCTCCACGGACACCCCCGCGCTGCGGGCCGCCTGGAAGGGGGTGTACTGCCGCTCCGCCCCGAGGATCAGCTGCTCGAGCCGTAGCGAGAGGGGGTCGAGCTCGATCTCGTCGGCACCGGCCGCGGCGTCCTCGTCGGCCGCGGCGTCCTCGTCGGCCGCGGTGTCCTCATCCACGACCTCACGCTCACCGGAAGCCGCCCGCTCACCGGCCGCAGTCTCCCCGCCGGCCATCGCCTCACCGACCGTCGCCTCGTCGCCGACCGCGTCCCGGGCCCCGGCCTCCGGAGCCGCGCCGGAATCCATGTCGTCGGCGGTCACCGGCGGCCCCCTGTCCGATCCCTGCGCACTGCCCTTCCGTTCCCTCTTCCGGTTCGGTTCCGGCCCACGGCCGCCCCGAACTGGGCGGACCGCCACAACGATACGTCAGGTGTGCCCTAGCTCACTCTCCCCTGCGAAGCTGGGAAAACTCTTTGCTCAGGGGCGCAAAAATTCTCGCGATCTCTGCTCTCCGGCCACCCGAGAGGCTATGACGCGGGGCGCAGATGCACGATGTCCCCGGCGGAGACCGGCTCCTGTACGCCGCCCTCCGTGGCGAGCACCAACCGCCCGTCGCCGTCGATCGCGACGGCCTCGCCGACGCGCTCCCCGCCGCCGGGCAGTTCGGCGCGCACCCTACGGCCCAGGGTGGCGCACCCGGCCGCGTACGTCTCCTGCAGCCCGCACGGCCCGGGGTCGCCCTCGAACCGGCGCCACTCCCCGTACCACTCCTCGATCGACCGCAGCACCGCGCGCAGCAGCGGGTCCCGGTCGGTGGAGACGGCGTCCGCGAGCGCCAGCGACCCGGCCGTGGGCACGGGCAGCTCGTCGGCGTGCAGCGAGATGTTCAGGCCGACGCCGATGACCACCGCGTCACCGGTCCGCTCGGCCAGGATCCCGCCGAACTTCCGCTCCTCCCCGCCGACCGTCACCAGCAGGTCGTTGGGCCACTTCAGTGCGGTGTCCACGCCCGCCGTCCGGGAGAGCGCCCCGGCGGCGGCGACCCCGGCGAGCAGCGGCAGCCACCCCCACCGCTCGGTGGGCACCCCGGCGGCGCCCGGCCGCAGCAGCACCGAGAAGAACAGCCCGGAGCGGGGCGGGGCGGTCCAGGTGCGGTCCAGCCGGCCACGCCCGGCGGTCTGCTCCTCGGCGATGAGCACCGCGCCCTCCGGGGCCCCGGCCGCCGCCCGGGTCACCAGGTCGGTGTTGGTCGAGCCGGTCGCCTGCACCACGTCGAGCTCGGTCCACAGCCTGCCGGGCCGCACCAGCGCGCGCCGCAGCGCGGTGGCGACCAGCGGGGGACGTTCCAGATCGGACCAGCGGCCACCGGGGCCGCCCGGCGTTCCCGGGCTCCCCGGGGTGTCAGAAGGCTTCATACGCGCCAGCCTAGGGTGAGGAGGTGTGGCCAACGACGCAGTGCCCACATGCAGTCCCGCCGATACGCTACGAGCCGGTAGCCCAGCCGGCGCAAGCCCCCTTTCCCGCCCGCCAACCCCCGTTTCAGGGCCTGATCCCATAAGCCCCCGAGGACGAGCAGGAGCCGCATCCCGATGTCCGAGCCTGAGATCTCCTCCGAGATTCCCGATCGTCACACCACCGCGGGCAAGCTCGCGGATCTCCAGCGCCGCATTGACGAGGCCA
>NZ_NCSM01000079.1 GCF_002224125.1 Streptomyces sp. NBS 14/10 | reverse complement strand
ATAGATGACACGAACGTCCTCTAAGATGTACTCGTCCGGAAACGGCGTGGGGCAGGCAACGAGCAAGTTTCGGAGAGCGTTTTCGTGTGCTCTGCCGGACTGGCCGTATGGCATCTCGAGATAACCTTTCTCGATCAGTAGCATCGACAGGGCGCACACGCTCGCCCTGCTGGCGCCTTCCCACGGGGAGCAGTTTGGGGTCGCCACAGTAGGCACGTGTTTCGCCGAACGCCATGCCAGTCGGCGGAGTCTGTCACTCGCTTTCACCTCAGGGTGTGTGACGAGTGCGGACAACACGCTCGCCGTGGTGCCTTCAGGTAGCGATAGTTCCTTGTCCATGCCTGGCGCAATGTCCGGGCCCAGGTATCCCAGGGCGTAGGGGTTCAGGCGCATGAGCAGGTCGAGCATCGGCTGTGTCAGAGCAGGTTCGGTGATCAATTCGCGGAGCACGTTTGCGACATCGCGTTGCAGTGCTTGGGGTACTTCAACTGAACAGTGGGCGGCTGCGATCGTCATCAAGGCCACGGCGGGTTCCGCCAGGTCCGGCAGCCAGGAATTGCAGAGCAAGTAGTCCAGGAGGTCACCTTCGTCTGCGATCGATTCCAGTGCACGGGCCGCCGGGTGGCCGTTGAGCCAGGTGATGAACTCTGGCATGTCGCTGACCAGCTTCCCGTTCTTGGCCATTTGATACCACGGCAGAACGGCGGCCACGCACCAGGGCAGGAGCCCGAGGAGCTTGCCGAGATAGTCGCGATCTGTTCTTCTGCGCCTGACGATCAGTCGACTGACAGGCACCATGACCTTACGCGTGGCGTCCTCTCCGCAGGAGTGCGTCAAGTCGAACCAGAACGCGGCCAGTTCGTCGATCAGCTCCTTGGCTGCAGCGAAACCGACCCTCTCCGCCTCGGCTTCCGCGCTGATCGCCTCGGCCCGCATCTCGTTCGAGAGAGCGGCCGAGTACTCGATTGCTGGATGGGGAAGCTGCTCGATCAGCGTCCACGCGGCGTCGGACAGGGCAACCGTTGAGCCCACGGGAGGATCCAGTGGACCGCCCAGCTCTTCGCGCAGTGCCTGGGCCATCTGCGCCCATGCCTTTGTCCTAGCCGCTTCCACCTTCAGCCCGATCAGTCGGCTCCGCTCGATCTGCCGGGGCGACGGACGGTCGTTGAGGAGGCGCATGCCCAGGGCTCGGTAACGGGCCTTCTCCTCTCGCAGAGCGCTGCGAACGCTGCCGACAGGCACCCCCTTTCGGAGGACCATGACCTCGAGCTGGTGGCTCACCTCAGCAACGTCCTTCGCCCAGTGATCCACCTCTATCGGTAGACGTCCGCGGAGGATGGCCTCCTTGAGCGGACGCGAACGGGGCGGAACGATGTAGCCGATGTAGGCGGTCTTACTTTGATCGGTATCTGTCAGGACGTAGATGACCCGGTCGGGTGATGCAGTGGGCACGCCTGAAAGGCTATCCGTCTCTGAATTCCTGGATACGACGTTACGGGATTTTCGCAAGAAAGGCGGCTGCCGCACGGCAGCCGTGCCGAGCAACGCTAGGAAACGCTCGCCCGTGCCCAGACAGAGCTGGACTGTGCTGCCATAGTCCGCGCGGCATATGAGGAGACCGCCTACACAGCCGCCGAGGCGGCTGCGCGCGCGGAGGCGGTGGCACGGCCGCGCTGAATGCACACGACGCCTACGAGCAGCAGAGCACGGGCCCGCAGCGGACCAAGGTGCACGAACTTGAGCTTCGGCTGGAGGAAACTGGCTACATTGCCCTGCAGGAGCGCGAGGTGAGAGCCGAGCGGGTCAGGAAGGGAGCCTTCCATGATCAGGGCGCTACCCGGTGGAGTGCGCGCGCCGCGCCACAGCGATGAACACGTCTCAACACCACGTGCTCCGCTCCCCACCCGGAGCGCATGCCATCCCGGTCTGCACGGCGTTGACACCGGGTTTCGTCACTCGTGTCACAAACATCCGGCAGAGGATGTCAGGGGTGCAGCACGTCGTGGTCGCTCGGGCCCATCTGCTGACCTTCCGGCGCATCGATCAGCTGCTCGCCTGGCGCGAGTCGACCGACGGGGGCTCAGCTGACCCTGCTGTGGCAGAAGGCCCCGCGCGGGCTCCCGCCGGCGCTGGCTCGTGTGGAGCGCCGTATCAGCGGCCGGGAGGAGTTCGAGGCGCTCCTCGCCGAGGCCGGGACCGATACCCGCGCGCCCGTCCTTCCCTCCTGCTGCGCCGGCGATGACGGGACCGGCGGCGCTGACGTTGGCTGCGGGGCGGTCACCCGCCCTGCCGCCGCGGGGGACCGGGGCGGCGTCGCTAAGGCCCGGCCCACCAGCTCACCCTTGTATCGGCGCGATGACAACGGCGCAGTTGGTCCAGGCTGTCCCTGCCTCGAGGTCGCGTCCGAGGAGGCCGCCGCTCTGGCCGCTCTCGCGCACCCGCTCATCGCCGGAGCGCTGAGTGTGCTGGCCTTCACCCGGGCCGGCCTGGACAGCCTGCGCTTCACCCGTGACCTCGACATCACCGGCGACGTCTCCGCCATCAAGCTCCACGGGGTCGGCCATCGGCACTGCCCTTTGCATGCCGTCCCTGCCTGGGCCCGCCCGCTCATGGCCGGGACCCGTGCCCACCTCCGTCTTGCGGCCCACCCGCCCGAAGACGGCGTGTTCGCCCCCGCCATGCTCGCCGAAGCCCGGCATCTGCGTGCGCACGCCGGACGTCTTGCCTGTCCCTGCCCGCTGGCGCCCTCGTCCCTTGAGCTGGGGTGCCGCCTGCTGCGCGCCACAGACACGGCACAGCTAAGGCCACCGTTCGCGTCAGGCACCGCCGCCCACGGCCGGAGGGCGACGGGGGACGGGGGACGGGGCAGACGCTGACCTTGCTGCGCCGGGCCATGTCGCTGCCAGATCCGCAGCCCAGCACGCCACGGGTGGTGGGTATGGATGATTTCGCTACCTGGCACGGACAGTCGTACGCCACTGCGATCACGGACGGTAAACGCCATCGTCCGACCGATGTTCTGCCCGGACATGAAGCGGGACCGCTCGCCGCGTGGCTCACCGCGCATCCCCGCGTGGAGATCATCTGCCAGGGCCGGGCAGGCGCCCACACCGAGGGGCTCGGCTCGGTGCCCCTGACACATGGGCGCAGCCGGACTGTGACGGGTTCAGCATGCGTGATGCACTGCAGTGTGCCCAGGCCCCGACGTGATTCCTGCACGGTGTGGAGCAAATGCAGAACCGAAGCCCCGACGGAGGAACGACGTGGCTGACATGGGCGAGGGGTTCACTCCAGCTGACTACACGGGTTGCCGGCGGCTTGGGGATGCGGCAGCGGAGATGTTCGTTGAGATGCAGCGGGCGGACACGAAGGCGACGACGTTGTGCGGCGTGACTGGCGGTCTGCTGGCCGTGGACGCTGCGACGCTGTCGACTGTGCCGGGGTCCAGTTGGCTGTCGGTGGCTGCGCTGGCATGTGCTGCGGCTCTTCTTGGTGCGGCACTCGTCGTTGCCTTGTCCGCGATCCGCCCTGTGCTGCCACGGCGCGGTGGATTCAGGGTGTTCGTAGGTCCTGTCCCGGAACAGGGCGGAGCCGAGGAACTCGTGTCGATGTTCTCGGCGATGGGCTCTGGTCGTCCTGCGCGGGCGGAGGCGGAGCGGCTGGTGTTGTTCGCGGGCTTGGCGCAGCGGAAGTTCCGTGCGGTGAAGTGGGCAGTCGATTTAACGGCAACTGCCATAGGCATGGCCGGAATTGGATTGTTGAGCGGATACATCACTGCTTGAGAACATCGTGGCGTGACGTGTACCACACTCGGGGGGTGTATGTATCAGCCGCATGTCTCGGTCATCGGTGATGATCTTTGGTCGCAGTTGTGTCAGCTGGCTCCGGTCCGTGTGCGTCCGGCCAGGAGCGTGCTGTTACGGCAGGGGGATCCGGGCACCCACGTCATCCTGCTGGTCTCCGGCTCAACCTTGATCACGCTCACCGGATCGCATGGCGAACGGACGCTGCTGGCGGTACGTGGCGCAGGTGAAATGCTGGGCGAGCTCGCGGTGTTGGACAACCAGCCACGCACCGCGTCGGTCATCGCCGCAGAGGACTGCCGGGTGCACATTATCCCTGCCCCTGACTTCCTGGCCTTCGTGGACCGCCACGATCTGCAGGCCGCGCTGCTGCGTCACGCCATCGCGCGGGTACGCGAAGCGGAGAGCGTACGTCTCGAGATGGCCACTTCGGCCGTGCCCGTGCGCCTGGCCTCGGCGCTCGGGCGGCTGCTCCAAGCCGCGTCGGCGGGCGGCGCCGAATGCCTCGTGCGGCTGACGCAGCTGGAGCTGTCACAGCTGATCGGTGCGTCCCGCAACGCCGTGGGAATGGCCTTGAAACCGTGGCGCGAGCAGGGATGGCTCGCCACGGAGGCCGCTGGCGGACTCATCATCCGCGACATCACATCGATCCAGTCACACGCTCACGCGCAGACGTGACCGACCGCACCGGCGCGGTGCCCAGCTCTGGGCACCGTCGTCGCCCGGGCGCGTCCAGCATGAGGCAGCACACCCATTCGGATTTCCCCGACACGATGGAAAGGCTGCTGCCCATGCCCTCTCTCGTCCCGTCCGACGTCACCGATGTGCCGCCGGAGCATGCTCTGTTGACCGTCGATATGAAGGAGTACAGCAAGCTCCCCGAGGCGAAGATGGCGCCCGCGCGGGCCGATCTGGACAGCATGCTGTCGACGGTGTTCGCTCAGTGTGGGATCGGTGACGTGACGCTGTTTGGCGCCGTCAAAGACCGTGGAGACGGTGCCATCTTCGTGCTGCCGGCCCGGCACGCGGCACGGTTGATCGACCCTCTCCTCGTTCACCTCGGTCAGGCACTCGAGCGGCGCGAGCAGACCCGGCTGGCAAGCGCGCCGACGATCCGGCTGCGGGCCAGCGTGCACGTCGGGCCCTTGGCACCGCCGAAGCACCGGGGGGATACTGCCAACGATGCCTGCCGGCTGGTCGACAGCGACGCGGCCCGCCGGGCCATGACCGCCGCGGTGGACCACGGAGTGCTGCTGGCTGCCGTGGTGTCGGACACCGTCTTTGGCCGCACGGTCGCCGCGGGCCGCACGCCAGCTCTCAAGGAGCAGCACTTCCACCGGGTCACCGCCCGCGTCGAGGGCAAGCCGGGCTTTGAGCAGACCTGCTGGCTCTTCGTCCCCGGGCTGGTCCCCTCGGTACTCGCCCCCTACCTCGCACAGGACAGCGGCGTCGTACCCGACGGCCGCCCCAGCCAGGTCGCTGAGCGCAGCACAAAGGCCACCACCGCGAACGAGAGCAGCGGCGCCGTACGCCAGAAGGGCAAGGCCAGCGGCAAGGCCCGGCTGATCCAGGTCGGACGCGACTACATCCCCAGCCAGGAGCAGTCATGACCGACGCCGAGGGCACCGCAGCGGTGCAGCAGCAGATCGAAGCGTCCGGGCAGGCCCAGGTGACGCAGGTCGCCGGCGACTACGAAGAGCACCACCACCAGTACGTCCGGGGCTGGCAGTACCTGCGCAGCGCCAGTGTCGACGACGGCGAACTGGACCTCGCGGAACACGCGTTCGCCGATCCCCCCGGGCCGCAGGGATCCGGCCAAGTGGCGCAGGCCGCCAGTATGCTCAGCCGCCCCTACGGCAAGAGCCACGTCCTGGTGCTGTGCGGGGAGGCCGGCACGGGACGGCGCACCGCCGCACTGCATGCGCTGCGCAAGGCGGGGGTGCCCAGGAAGCAGATCAGCTGGCTGGTCCTGGACTGGGACCAGCCGCGCACCGAGCAGATCCCCCATGCAGGGGGGCGCGCTTGCATCCTGGACCTGACGGACTACCGCGATCTGTCGGAGGACTTCTACACCGGACTTGCCGACTACCAGAAGCAGGCCCAGGCCGCCGACGCCGTTCTGGTCATCCTGACCGATCCGAACGGCTGGAACCCCAAGGCCCTCGCGACCGTGCCCACCGTGCACCTCACGCGCCCCTCGGCCGCAAAGATCGCCGAGGCCCATCTGCGCCACCTCGCTGCCGGCCGGATGGACTGGCTGACGCACGATCCGCTCAACGACCTGCTCGCCCCCGAGGCGCCGGCATCCGACGGCGCCCGGCTGGCCCGGCTCATCGCCGAGGCCAAGGACGACGGCCAAACCGCAGTCGGCAAGCAGTTCACCGACTGGCAGAAGCATCTGGAAACCTGGTTCGAGCGGCACTCCGCGCCGGGAGACCTGCAGGAGCGCGCACTCCTGATCGCGGCCGCCCTGCTGGATGGAGCTCCGGCCGCCGTCGTACTGGGTGCCGCGGACCAGCTGTTCACGCAAGTCGGTGGTGAACTGCCGCGGGGCGGTGCGCTGTCCGGCCGTGACCTGGACAAGCGGCTGAAGGCCATCGACGCCTCGTACACGGATGACGAGGGCATCTCCCTGGAGGAGAAACAACGTGGGCTGTCCGAGGCTGCGCTGAAGTATGTGTGGCGGCAGCGGCCTCAGCTGCGGCCCGTACTGCTGGAGTGGGCCTCCCAGATCAGCGCACCCAACAAGATCGCCGTTCGCCATCTGCAGCGCATCGCCAACTGTCTGGTGCTGCTGGCGTTGCTGCCCGGCGGCTCGACCGTGCTGTCCCTGGCCAGGCGGTGGATCGAGACCGACCGTGTGGCACACCGTCAGCTTGCCATCCACATCCTGGAGACCATGGCGCTCCATCCGGTCGCCGGCGTCGCCGTACGTAAGCAGCTGTACGACTGGGCCCAGCAGAAGACAACCAGCGAACAGCTGATCGCCGCGGTCGCCGCCGTCTGCACGGGCGAGATGGGCCAACGGTATCCCCGGGTCGCCCTGACCCGGCTGCGGCTGCTGGCCTCCCGCGATGACGACCAGGCCCGCGACGCCGTCGCCGACGCGGTGCGCACCCTGGTGAGCACTCCCGAGCAACGCGTCCTGGTGCTGTCGGAGATCGTGGTATGGGCCGAATCCAGCGACAGCACCATTCGAAAGGCCGGAGCGGGCACGTTCCTGGCCCTGACCGACATCACCAGCGACATCCTCCTGCCGCTGCCCCCGGATCAGGAGAGCACCGGCGAGGCCGTCGACGCTCCCGATGTGCTGGCCGGTCAGCTGTTCGTCCGCGGCTGGCGCGCGGCCCTGCAGGAGCCCACGGCAGCGCAGGCGGCGTACCGGCATCTGGCGGCCTGGCTGGACTCGCCCAAGCTCCAGGACGACCAGGTCCTGCCCCTGGCGGCGCAGGTGCTGCGCGGCTATCTGGGTCAGGAAGGCCCCTCCGGCCTGCTGGTGGGCTCGCCTGACAGCTCCGACCTGGGACGGGCCCGGCGCGCACAGCTGTTCGCCCAGCTGATCTCCGAGGTGGCCTCCCCTGCCAGCCCCAGGGCCATGGCGCGGTCCGGCGGTGACGGCGCCGCCGTGACGGCGTGAGTCTGCTGCGCCGGCGCAGCAGACCGGCCCAGCTCGCAGCAGATGCGGCAGGCGCGGGCACGGCTCATCCGCTCATGCTGAGCGACGAGCGGATGGCCAGCCGCATCGCCAGTGTGCGCTTCACTGTCCGCATCACAGGGAGCTGGCAGTGGACGACGCATCCCGGTGACACGGACCAGGGCGACCTGGCTATGCCAGCGCGTGCGCACCTGCGCCGGCAGGCCGCGGGAATCCTGTGCCGGCACTCAGTTCTGGATATCGCAGCGGCCCACGACGCAATCAACTCAACCCTGACACAACGCGGTTGCCCCATGCCCGGGCTGGAGGTCAGCGGCATGGCCGAGCTGAGCGTCGCGGCAGCGGACCGCGCCCTGGCCGAGGAACATGCCCGTCGGCAGCAGGCGGCAGACCTCGAACACGGCGAGGAGCTGCATCGCCTGGCCCAGCTGCAGCGGGTGCTCGCCGACCCGGACCTACGCCGCGTGTGGTGGATGGCCCAGTTCCCCGACCGCTTCGACGACCTCGGAGACCTTGCCCAGGCGCTGAAGGGGCTGCCTGCTCCGCAGGAGGCGCAGGACGACGACCTGCGCGGTGACATCCGGCGTTTTACCGACGACCTCGTCACCACACTGCACACCCCGCAGCAGCGGGAGGTCTTCGTCCAGGCTCTCGTCCAGACCCTCACGGTCCTTGGCCACCACGACCTGACCACCGCCGCCGCCCTCCGGCACCGCCCTCACGATCCCGGGAGCACACCGGCATGAAACTCCATACCGCACGCTGGTTCCTGGCCCCTGTGCGCCAGCTGCGCACCCGCCGGCTCATGGCCCGACACGGGCCGACGCTGGCGTACGACACCGCCTGGGCCCTGATCACCCTGCACAGCGCACCAGACGAAACCACCCTCGTGCGCGCCTGGGCCCGCGAGAACCCCGGTGCTGCCCCCGGCATCCACTGCGACCACTGGCACACGCTGAGCCAAGCCGAACAGCAACGCCGCCTCAGGTGGCTGCGCAGACACGGGCACTCCCCCATCCAGCTCCTCCAACTCGACGCCAGCCTCATCCACAGCACAGGCCTCCACGTCCTGGACTGGGGCCGCCCGCCGATCCCTGCCGACCAGCACCATGCGACGCCACCCCCCTGGTCACAAACCCGCGGACAGCCCTAAGAGGACGTTCGTGTCATCTAT
>NZ_NCSM01000078.1:879-2824 GCF_002224125.1 Streptomyces sp. NBS 14/10 | reverse complement strand
CATCCGCGTATTCGCCACCGGACGACCGATCGGCACCGTCGCCCCATCGGTGTGGAGCGGTGTGGACCGCCAATGCGTCACGTCCACCGATGCTTCCGTCGGGCCGTAGAGGTTGTGGAACTCGGCACCCAGGGTTGAGTGGAACCTCCTGGCCAGGTCGCCCGACAGAGCCTCACCGCTGCAGAACACCCGCCGCAGCCCCGTACAGCCTCGCGCCGCGTCGTGCTGAAGAAAGACCTCGAGCATCGACGGTACGAAGTGGAGCGTGGTGACCGCCTTCCGCTGGATCAGCGACGCCAGGTAACCCGGGTCTTTGTGCCCCTCCGGCCTGGCCAGGACGAGCGTGGCTCCCACGGCCAGCGGCCAGAAGAACTCCCACACCGAGACGTCGAAGCTCGACGTGGTCTTCTGCAGGACTCGGTCGTCGGCGTCCAGACCGTACTCGTCCTGCATCCACACCAGCCGGTTGACGATGCCTGAATGCGGCACGACCACGCCTTTGGGGCGGCCGGTTGAGCCCGAGGTGTAGATGACATAGGCGGGGCTCCGCGGGTCGGTCTCCCCCGGCGAGGGCAGTCGCACAGTGGCCGGAACCTGCTGTGTGCTCAGCGAGTCATACGTTCTCTCATCGATGACCAGCACTGGCTCGGCGTCTTCGAGGAGGTAGTCGATGCGGTCCTGCGGATAGGACGGGTCGATCGGCACATATGCCGCCCCCGCCTTGTGAATCGCGTACAGCGCGACAACCAGTTCGACGGAGCGGGGCAGCTTGACCGCGACGATCCGTTCCGGGCCGACCCCTCGGAGGATGAGGCAGCGGGCGAGTTGGTCGGCTCGTTCGTTGAGTTGGCGGTAGGTGAGTGTGTGGTTGTCGTGGATGAGTGCGGTGTGTTCGGGGGTGCGGGCGGCCTGCTTCTCGAAGAGGGCGGGCAGGGTGGTGGGCGGGTATGTGCGGGTGGTGTTGTTCCATGCGGCTAGCTGGGCTTGTTGTGCTGCGGGGTCGGTCAGGGGGAGGTCGGTCAGGCGGAGGTGGGGGTTGGTGCCGGCGGTGTTCAGGAGCAAGGTGAAGGCTTGCGCGAGGCGGTCTGCGGTGGCCTGGTCGTAGAGGTCTGTTGCGTATTCGAGTACTCCGTGGATGCCGGTTGGCTGGCCTTGTGGGTCGAAGGTTTCTTCCAGCTCGGCGAACAGGTCGAATTTCGCATTACGTTCCATGATCGGTTCGGGTGCCGTGTGAACCGGGCCCAGCTCCAGTGCGGGGCGTGCGTTGTTCTGGAGGACCAGCATGATCTGGAACAGCGGGTGCCGGCCTGCGGTCCGTGTCGGGTTCAGTTCTTCGACGACTCGCTCGAAGGGCAGGTCCTGGTGTTCGTAGGCTGCCAGGTCCACCTCGCGTACGCGGTCCAGGAGCTCGGCGAATGTCGGGTTTCCGCTTGTGTCGGTCCGTAGGACCAGGGTGTTCACAAAGAACCCGATCAGGTCCTCCAGGGACTCATCGGTGCGGCCCGCGGTCACCGAGCCCACCGGTACGTCCGTGCCCGCGCCGATGCGGGTCAGCAGGGCCACCAGTGCCGTATGCAGCACCATGAACACGCTCGCGCCCCGCTCCCGGGCCATACGCACTATCCGCGCATGCACCTCGGCACCGAGGGACAGTCCGACCGTGGCCCCCCGGAACGACCCCACCGCGGGCCGCGGACGATCAGACGGCAGCGCCAGCTCTTCAGGAGCACCCTCCAAGGCCTTTCGCCAATAGGCCAATTGAGAGCTCACCACGCTGGTTGGATCCTCGGATGAACCCAGCAGTTCCTGCTGCCACAGCGTGTAGTCCGCGTACTGGGTCGGCATCGCGTCCCACACCGGACGCTCGCCCGCGACTCCGGCCTGGTACGCCTTTCCGAGATCGCGTAGCAACGGTCCCACCGACCAGCCGTCACTGGCGATGTGG
>NZ_NCSM01000078.1:0-738 GCF_002224125.1 Streptomyces sp. NBS 14/10 | reverse complement strand
GCTCCCGCAGAAACCACATCCGCCGCTGCGCGAACGACAACGGCAACCGCTCGGGGCGCACCCGCCCACCCACCACCGGACGCCCACCCGAAACCTCCGCACCACCTGTCCCGGAGTCGATGAGTGCGGCCAGGCCGGCGACTGTGGGCGTGTTGAACAGCGTACGGATGCCGAGTTCCACGGCTCGTCCGGTCCGGATGCGGCTGATCAGCCGGGCCGCGAGGAGGGAGTGGCCGCCCAGGTCGAAGAAGCTCTCCTCCGCTCCGATCCGACTCGCGTCCACCCCCAGTACCTCGGCGAACACTTCCGCCAGCCATGCTTCTGTTGGTGTGGCAGCCGTGCGGCTCGATCCGGCCACCGCGTACTCCGGTGCTGGAAGCGCCCGCCGGTCCAGCTTGCCGTTCGGCGTCAACGGCAGTCGCTCGAGGACCATCACCACCGAAGGCACCATGAACTCGGGCAAGCGCGCCGCCAACATGGCACGCACACTCGCCCCGTCGACCACCACCCCCGCCGCCGGCACCACATAGCCGACCAGCCGCCGGTCCCCGGGTCGGTCCTCCCGCGCCACCACCGCGGCCTGGACCACTCCGGCGCAGCCCATCATCGCGGCCTCCACCTCACCGGGCTCGATACGGAAGCCCCGCACCTTCACCTGATCGTCAGCGCGGCCCATGTACTCCAGCACCCCATCGGCCGACCACCGCGCCAGATCCCCCGTCCGGTACATCCGCGCGC
>NZ_NCSM01000077.1:6911-7083 GCF_002224125.1 Streptomyces sp. NBS 14/10 | reverse complement strand
GCAGGGACAGGGCTTCGTCGTCGCGGGTGGCTTCGCGCAGTGTGGTGGCGGCGTTGCGGTAGGCGGCGGGGTCGGTGAAGCGGAGTTGTATGTGTCCGCCGGGGATCAGTCGCTTCAGTTCGTCTGCGGTGCCTTCGGCGGCGATTTTGCCGTTGTTGAGCAGGGCGATGCG
>NZ_NCSM01000077.1:0-6714 GCF_002224125.1 Streptomyces sp. NBS 14/10 | reverse complement strand
GTGATCAGGCCGTCGACGGCGGAGAACTGCCCGGTGACCCCGATAGCGGCCCGCACGGCCTGCGGGTCGGAGGCGATGTCGTGGCCCGCGACCTGGGCCTGCCCGCCGTCTGCGGTGATGAGCGTGGACAGGATCTTCACCGCGGTGGTCTTGCCTGCGCCGTTCGGGCCGAGCAGCGCGAACACCGAGCCGGCGGGGATGTGCAGATCGATGCCGTCGAGGACGGTCTTGTCGCCATACGACTTGCGCAGGCCGACGGTGGAGATGGCGGCCGGCGGCTGCGTACCGTTGCCGCGCTTGGGCGTGGGCATGACAGAAGAAGGCATGGGGCCCTCCCGTGAGAAGGGTGAAGTGGCTGGGGGTGGGGGTGCGAGCGTGGTTCTTCTGGGGTTCAGGCTTGGGCGCGGCGGATGTCGATGTTGCCGTGGCGGGTGCGGGCGCGGACCTCGACGGTGTCCTGGGCGTTGTCCGGGCTTTCGGACGCGGCGAGTGTGTTGCGGACCTGGCCGGAGCCGGAGTTGGCGTCGAGCCAGGCGGCGGTGCCCTGGCGGATGCCGACTTCGATGGAGCCGTAGGAGGTTTCGAGCTGGATGGTGCCGCGGGTGACTTCGGCGACGCGGAGGGTGCCGTGTGCGGTGGTGGCGGTCACTGAGTTTTCGGCGCGGTCGATGCTGATGTCGCCGTGGGAGCCGCTGACGCGCAGGTCGCCGGTGGCGGTGCCGATGGTGGTGGTGCCGTGGGAGTTCTTCAGGACGGCGGAGCCGTCGATGGTGCCGGCGCGCAGGCTGCCGGAGCTGGTGGTGATTTCGGCGGTGCCCTCGATGCGGTCCACGGTGATCGAGCCGTGGGAGGCGGTCAGCTGGAGCGGGCCGGTGGCGTCGAGGCGGACGTCGCCGGAGGAGGTCTTGACCCGGACTTCGCCGAGCCGGCCCTCGCCGAGTACCTGGGTCCAGGCGCCCGTCATGTCGATCCGCGAGCCGGTGGGCAGCTCGACCGTGACATCGACGATGCCGGGGCGGCGGAGCGAGTGGCGCGCCTTGGGGGTCCTGACGGTCAGGGTGCCGCTGGCGTAGGTGACCTGGGCCTGCTCGGCGGCTCGTACGTCGCGGTCCTGCTTGGGGTCGCGGGGCCGGACCTCGACGACGGTGTCGGGTCGGTCGGCGGCGATGAACTGGATGGAACCGGCTTCCACGTGGGCGGTGACGAAGATCGGTGCGGGGGTGTCGAAAGAAGGCATGGCTGTACCGTCCTCTTGGGTCCTGGGGGCGTCCTCGCAGGTGGGACGCGGTGGGTGAGTGAAGTCGTGTGAGGTGGTGCGAGTGAAGTGGGGCGGGCGGGGTGTGGTCAGCGCACCCAGCCGGTGAAGCTCTGCCCGAGGCTCTGGGTCTTCTGTGCCGTACGCGGCGCGGTGCCGCCCTCGACCGCGGCTGAGACGGCGCGTACGAGCCAGGCGTTGACCGACAGGCCCTCGCGGGTGGCGGCTTCTTCGGCGCGGGTTTTGAGGTGGGCGGGCAGGCGCAGGTTGACGCGGGCGGTGCCGCCTTCGTCGCCCTCGGCGGGGGCCGGGGGCCTGAGGGGTTCGACGGGCGCGGCCGGCTGTGCGGGGGTGCCGCTGTCGGCGGGCGGTGGTGTCACGACGAAGTCGGGGTCCAGTCCGCGCAGCCGTAGGTCGACGGAGCCGGGGGCGAGTTCGCGGGTGATCTCGTCCATCGCGGCGGAGAGCACGTTGAGCATGGTCAGCCGGGTCGCCGACTCCAGGGGAGCGGTGAGCCGTTCGGCCAGCTCGCGGGCATCGTCCCCGCCGGCTTCGGCGGCCACCGCGAGTTCACGGCGGAGGTTGTCGACATACGGGGTGAGGTCCATGACGTCATCATGGCATCACTGTGGCGCCATGCGCAAGCCCCGGTGGCGCCCCATGGGGGTGAACTCAACAGCGACCACCCTGACCTGCGAAAACATGCAGAAGTCGACCTGGGGCAATGTGGTGCCACGCGCGCTCATGCGCTCTCGGGAGCCCGGAATGGCGCCAGATGGCACCTGATGGCGCCGTGCGACGCCTGACGGCGCCAAGTCGCGCCAGCTGGCGCCATCGAAGGCCTGGGCGCAAAGCCAGGCCGCGAACGCCAAAGTCACCGGTATCGGGCCTAGGCGGCCGCTCGCCAGCCCAGTGCCGGGCCCAGCCCGGTGGCGATGTCGGTGAGGATCTGGACGTAGTCCTCGTGCTCAAAGGTGAACGGCAGCGCGAACGCGACCTCGTCGATCTCCCGGAAGGCGGCGTGGGCGTAGAGCCGTTCGGCGATCTCGCTGGACGTTCCAACGAGGTCCGGCGCGAACATCAGGCGGGCCGGCCCCTGCGGGGTGGCCGTACGGGGCGTGCGCTCGCGGGCGTACGCCTCGTACTTGGCCCGCTGCTCCGGCGTGGCGCTGTCGGTCGGGATGACGACGAGTCCCTGGGAGACGCGGGCGCGGTCGCCGTCCGGGTGGTGGGCGCGGAAGGTCCGGATGTGCGAGAGCTGGATCTCGGCGAAATCCTCGGGCTCCCCCGACCCCTCCGCCTTGACGACGCTGCTGGTCAGGAAGTTCATCCCGTGCTCACCGGCCCACTGAGCCGACCGCAGACTGCCGCCGCCGTACCACAGGCGGCGGCCCAGGCCGGGGGAGTGGGGCTGGACGCGGTCGGAGAAGGACTCAAAGCCCTCGGTACCGCTGAAGTCGGTGGCCGGTTCGCCCCGTACGAGGTCCAGCAGCCGCCGTACGCGCTCGAAGCTGAAGTCCTCGGCGTCGGCGGTGTCGGGGTAGAGCGCGTCCTTGACCCGCTCGTAGTGCATCGGCGGGCCGACGCTGACCCCCGGGTTGAGGCGGCCGCCCGACAGGATGTCGACCGTCGCCAGATCCTCGGCGAGGCGTAGCGGATTCTCCCAGCCCAGGGGGATGACCGCCGTGCCCAGCTCGATACGGCTGGTGCGCTGCGAGACCGCGGCCAGGACGGCGACGGGGGAGGAGATGCCGTACTGCAGATGGCGGTGGCGTACCCAGGCGCTGTCGAAACCCAGCCGCTCGCCCAGTTCGATGATCTGCAGGGTCGACTCATGGCCCCGGCGGGGGTCGGCCTCGTCGAACAGTCCGATGGTCAAGAAGCCCAGCTTGTGCAACGGTTCCGAGGTCAGCGGCACGGGGCTCCTCCATCGTCCGCGGTGTGTTCTGCGTACACCGACACCGCCCGATTCTGGCAGGCGGTTGTTGCACGGGCCTGTCTAGAACGTGTCCGGGGACACGGCGGTCAGATCGGCGAGGAGCCGCAGGGCCTCCTCGGACGGCGACCCCGGCTCGGCGTTCATCACGGCCACCCGCTGCCCCTCGTCCTCCGGGAGCGCCAGCAACTCGCACATCAGCGTCATGGTGCCCACCACGGGATGGCGGTAGGTACGAGCGGCGGTGCCGCAGTCGCCCACCGTATGCGCGGCCCACAGCTTGGCGAACTCCGCGCTCCCCACCGTCAGTTCGCCGATCAGTCCGGTCAGCGCGGGGTCACCCGGGTAACGACCGGCGATCAACCGCAGGTCGGCGACGGTGGAGCGGGCCTTGCGGAGCCAGTCGGCGTACAGCTCGCGCGTATGGGGGTCGAGGAACAGCAGGCGGGCGATGTTGGGGCGCTCGGCCGGGCGGTTCGGCGCGTCGAAGTCGAGGTGTCCGGCCATCAGGGCATGGGCCATCCGGTTCCATGCGAGCACATCGCAGAAGCGCCCCATGACCAGCGCGGGCACATCCCCGAACGACTCGATCATCACGCGCACCCCCGGCCGCACCTGCTCCGGCCTGGCCGCCCGGCGGCGGGCCCTCGGCTTCGGCCGGGCCAGCGAGTACAGATGGGCCCGCTCGGCCTCGTCCAGCCGCAGCACACGGGCGACGGCGTCCAGCACGGCGTCCGAGGCGTTGGGGCTCTGCCCCTGTTCGAGCCGTGTGTAGTAGCCCGCGCTCACCCCCGCGAGCTGCGCCAGCTCCTCCCGCCGCAGCCCCGGCACCCGGCGCCGTCCCCCGTACGACGGAAGCCCCGCGTCCTCGGGCCGCAGCCGCGCCCGCCGCGACCGCAGGAACTCCCCCAGCTCCTCACGCGTGTCCATGCGCCCCAGTCTCGTGGACGCGCGCCCGCGGTGCCTGCACCTGCCAGGTGTAGTCACCACGGGTGTATCCCCGACAGGGGACTGGGTACGGCCCGCCGCCCGCCGCAGCCTGAGTAGGACAAGCATCAGCGGAACGGACGGGACAACCAGTGAAGATTCTTGTGATCGGCGCGACGGGCACCATCGGCAGCGCGGTCGCCGACGCGTTGGCGGAGCGCCACGAGGTGCTGTGCGCCTCGCGCCGAGGCCCGGTACGGGTGGACATGGCGGACACCGCTTCGATCGACGCCCTGTTCGCGGGCCTCGGGGACGGCCACCTCGACGCGGTGGTGTGCTGCGCCGCGAGCGGGGCCCTCACCCCGCTGGACGCTCCGTCGGACGAGCGGTTCTGGAGCGGGCTCGACGGCAAGCTGATCGGACAGGTGAACCTCGTGCGGCGAGCACTCGCCCACCTCCGCGACGGCGGCTCCATCACCCTCACCAGCGGACGCTTCACCGAGCCCATCCCCGGCAGCTCGCTCGGCTACCTGGTCAACGCGGGCCTGGAGGCGTTCGTGTACGCCGCCGCCACGGAGATGCCGCGCGGCATCCGCCTGAACGTGGTCAGCCCCGGCTGGGTCCGCGAAACCCTTGTCGCCCTGGACATGGACCCCTCCATCGGCACCCCGGCGGCGGATGTCGCCCGCGCCTACGCCGACGCCGTGGAAGGCGACGCCCGCGGAAGGACGCTCACGGCCTGATGCTCACGGCCTGTCGGGGACCGGTCCCCGACCGCCCCCACTAGCGTCCGGCGCCATCGGCCCTGAGAAAGGAGACGCGGTATGGAGCCGGCGGCACTGATCGGCGTGGTTGTTGCTCTCATCGTGCTGGGCGGCTGCTTCGCCGTCCTACGCGGTCGCCGATCGCGGCCCGGACCCACGTATATGCCCCTCCGCTCCACCGCCGCTTCCCCGGTCGACGAGGACACCCGCACCGACCAACTCCTGGACGAGCTCGCCGTGATCGCCAGCACCCGGGGCTTCCTCAGCATGAAAGGGAAGGACCCGCGGACCCGGGAGATCGGTGCCGAACTCGACCGGATGAACGGCATGCAGAAGATGCGCGATGTACATAGGGTGGTCGCCGCCGAGCTCGGTGGGGTTCGCGCGCGCGAGCTGGAGGTCGCGTGGGATGGCATCGGTAACTGGCGGGGCTAGCGAGGCGCAACAGCATGCGTGGCGGATCGAGAGCCGCGAGTACGCCCGGCATGAGCAACGCCGTGGCCGTCGCTTCGCTTTCACCCACCTGGACCCGGTCCGCACCGCGCTTGTCGTCGTCGACATGGTGCCGTTCTTCGTGTCGCAGAATCCGTACTGCCGCGGCATCGTCCCCAACATCACCCGCCTCGCCGACACCCTTCGCGCGGCCGGCGGCACCGTCGCCTGGGTCCTGCCGGAGGTGCGCGAACGGTCCGCGGTGGCCGAGGAGTTCCACGGCCCCGAGGTCGCCGAGACCTACCGCACCTCCGGAGGCACCGGCCCGCCGGCCGGGCGTCTGTGGCAGGACTTCACCGTGCGACCCGGTGATCTCCTGGTAGAGAAATCCGCAGCCAGCGCGTTCTTCCCGGGATGCTGCCCCCTGCCGGAGCTGTTGAAAGACCGCCGGACCGACACCGTCCTGATCACCGGCACCGTCACCAACGTCTGCTGCGAGTCATCCGCGCGCGATGCCAGCACCCTCGGCTTCCGGGTCATCATGATCGCCGACGCGAACGCGGCCCGCCGGGACCAAGACCACAACGCCACCCTCTACACCATCTATCGGTCGTTCGGCGATGTCCGGCCCACGTCCGAGGTGCTGGACCTGATCAACGCCATCTGAGGTGCGAGGCGCATCCAGCGGGGACGGATCCGTTTCCGCGCCCGCCGCGCCGCTGGACGGCATGCTTCGTCCGCCGGGTGCGGGCATCGTCTCGCGCCTCCGGCGCAAAGCGGCCAGCAGCGGGAAGGGGAGGGGGTGCCGGAGGTTTCGTCGCCGTCGGGCCCAACGGGTCGTCACCGGCCGATGGGGCGGCGGAACGGCGGAGGGGCGCCCCGGAGCGGTGGACGCCGGTCCGGTTGGGCTCTCCCCCCACCCCCTCTAAAAAAGACGCTTGATCTACTACTTGATGCAGATCAAGCACTTTTTTAAGAGCAGGTGGGGGGAGGACCCGAACCGGACCGGCGCCCACCGCTTCGGGCGACCATGCCCCCCGCCCGCGAGCCGGTGACGACCCCTTGGGCTGGACGGCGACGATGCCCCCGGCGTCCCCTCTGCTTCCCGCTGTTGGCCGCTGTGCGCCGGAGGCGCGAGACGATGCGCGCACGCGGCGTCCGGACCATGCCGTCCAGCGTTCGCTGGTCCGTTCGTCGCGCTCGCGCGCCTGCGGTCCAGCGCACCGCTGGACTGACCGCCCGGCCACCGCGCGGCAGCAGCTGCGGCGGAGCGCAGCGGAGCCTCTTTGAGCCCAGCCGCCCACCGGGCTGAGGAACCAGGACGCCGGGCCAGCCGCTCCCCTTCCCCCTTCTCGCTGGCGCTTTGGACCCGGAGGGTCCGAGACGAAAGCCGCACCCGC
>NZ_NCSM01000076.1 GCF_002224125.1 Streptomyces sp. NBS 14/10 | reverse complement strand
CATGAGCTCACGGGCCCGGGCGGATGATCCGCCCGGGCCCGAAGGCCGGTCTCCCGCGGTGTTCGTCAGCCGCCCACGGGGGTGAGCCAGTCGGCCGCCGCCGGATGGCGACCGGCGGCCGCTTGCCGGTAGCCGTCGCGCAGAACGGTGGTGACCGGGCCGGCGCCCCGCGCGGTGGTGGGGCGGTCGTCCAGCGACTCGACCGGGACGACGCCCGTGGCGGTGCCGGTCACGAACAGTTCGTCCGCGGTGTACAGCTCGGCGTGCGCCACCGGCCGTTCCACCACCGTGATCCCCGCGTCGCGCGCCAGGTCGAGGACGGTCGCACGAGTGATCCCGGGCAGGATGCCCTGCTCGACCGAGGGCGTATGGAGCACACCGGACTTCACGAGGAAGATATTGGCCGCGGAGCACTCGGAGACATGGCCGGAGGCGGTCAGCAGCACCGCGTCGTCGTAGCCTCCGCGGTTCGCGGCGAGCTTGGCGAGGCCGGAGTTGAGATACGCGCCCGTGGTTTTGGCCAGCGGCGGAATCGCGTCCTGGTGGTTGCGGCGCCAGCCGCTCGTGACCAGGCGCCAGACGCGCTCGGGCGGTTCCTCCCAGCTCCAGGCGGCGATGGCCACCCGGACCTCGGACAGGTCCAGGGCCACGCCCATGCTGCCGTACCCGAGATAGACCAGCGGCCGCACATAGCGTGGGCCCGCGCCGCCGGCCCTGACCAGCTCGACCGTGGCGGCCGCCAGACCTCCTCGGCATAGGGGATGTCCATCAGACAGACCCGGGCCGAGCAGGTGAGCCGGGCCAGGTGGTCGCGGAGCCGGAAGACCGCCGGGCCGTCCGCGGTCTCGTGGACCCGGATCCCCTCGTAAACGGCCCAGCCGTAGTGCAGGGACTGGGTGAGGACATGGACCTGGGCCGCGTCCCAGGGGACGAGGCGGCCGTCCATCCAGATGGAGCCGCCCGCGGTCAGGGCCGTCATGGAACCCTCCTGTGGTCGGCGGCGGACACGGGCGCCTCGACGCCGTGCCGCAGGGCGAGCGCGTGCAGGGCCCGCGCGGTGTCGGGGTCCAGCGGAATGCCGTGCCGGGCGGCCTCGCCGGCCCGCAGCCGCTCCGGGTCCCCGGGGCTGAGGACCGGGTCCGCGCCCGCGGCGGGCGCCCGGCGGGTGGTGGCGACCAGGTCGGCCAGGCGCCGCCGGAACGGGTCGGGCCCCGCGAAGGCGGCGGGATCCAGGCACAGCAGGAAGTGGGCGACCCGGCGCCCCCGGCCGTCGGGGGACTGCCCGATGTGGTCGAGCTCCCAGTCCAGGGGGGCGTCGGCGAGCACCGCCGTCATCAGGGTCACGGCCATGGCCAGGCCCTGCCCTTTGTGTCCCTGGCCCGTGTAGCTCTGTCCCTTGTGGCCCTGTCCCTTGTGGCCCGCGCCGGACGCGCCGAGCGGGGAGAGTGCCACCGCGGCGGACGCGTCGCGGGTGCCGTGCCCGCGTCGGTGGCCCAGCCCGGCTCCAGGGGAAGGCCCAGCCGCCCGCGCTCCTGGATCTCCCCCTGGCACACCTGGCTGGTCGCGATGTCGAGCGCGAACTCCTCGCCGTCGGTGCCCGCGGCGACGCTGATCGGATCGGTCCCGAACAGCGGTGTCCGCCCGTGGCACGGGGCGACCCGGGAGGCCGCCGAGGTCATCGCCCAGCCGACCATCCCGGTCGCGGCCATGGCGCGGCTGTAGACCGAGGCGGCCCCGACCAGCGCGGTCTGCGCGTACTTGTGCTGGACGCCCGACAGTTCGGCGCCCTCGTGGTGCGGGATGTTCCGGGTGAGCTGATCCCCCGGGTGCGGATTGAGCTCCCCGCGGATCCCGGCCACGACCGCGCGCAGCGTGGGCGGATCGCCCAGCGCCCGCTCGACCGCGCCGAAGTGTCCGGGGTCGAGCATGTCGCGGTGCGGGAAGACCAGCCGGTACAGCGGATCGTCGGGCGCGCTCTGCCAGTCGACGAGATGATCGATGACATGGTGGCTCACCTTGAACGGCAGTACCCGGCTGACCACTTCCACCTCGTGCGCCAGATTCGCGTCTTGGCATCGTTCGCGGACGAGGGCGGCCAGGCGGCGGCCCGAGACCGTACGTGTCGCGGAGCCGAGCTCTTCGACCGTGGTCATCAAAAGTGCCCTTCTGGTGGCTTGAGGTCAGACGGCCACCCAGTAGCGGGTCAGATGGCGGCCGGTGTCTTCGTACTGTGAACGGGCATGCATCATCCGCTGGTTGTCCCACACCAGCAGCGCGTCGTCGGGGATGAGCACCTGCGTCCGGTAGTGGACGAACAACTCGGCCACCCGGAGGGCCAGTTCGGCCCCGGCCCGCCCCAGGGGAAGTTCCTCAGCCGGAGTGGCCGCGTCCAGGGCCGGGTCGTAGTCGGCCGCCGTCAGCAGATTGTGGCTGAAGCGCAGCACGGCACGGTCGCCGTCCTCCTCGACCATGGTCGCCACGACGCCCTCGCCACCGACCGGACCCGGGAACCTGACCCGGGGCCCGGTCACCAGAGCGAGATCGTCCGGGCCGAGCAGCTTCTCCAGCAGCTTCCAGTCCAGCAGATCGGTATGACCGCCACCGCAGCGGGCCTGCCGGTGGCAGTAGAGGGCGAGATGGCGTGGACTGGGGTGCCGGCCGGGTGCCTCGGTATGCGGCCGGATTGCGTTGCGGCTCTGCGAGTAGGCCCGGCCGTCGTTGCCGGGCCGGTAGACGACCTCGTGCTCGACGGTGCCCCCGTACTGGGGCACGAACCGGCCGAGATCCTGGAGCAGTTCGACGGCCTGCCGCTGGCCTCCCACGTGCTCGACCAGTGCGTATCCCTGATCGCTGAGCGAGTCCCGTAATCCTTCGACGCTCGATCGTGACATGTCTGCACTCTCTCTTCCGACGTGGTGCCGACCGATCCCGATGCGTTGGCCATGCTGGCCCGGCCCCGCCGGAGGTCTTGAAGAAATCCGACCGCCGGCGGGCCGGGAACCGGAGGAGGAGCGCCAGGCGTCTCCCCCGTGATCAAGCGTGAGGAGTGCGCAACGTGCGGATCTACTTCAGCGTGGACATGGAGGGCGTCACGGGGCTCGTCGACGCTGACGATGTCCAGCCCGGCGGACGGGACTACGAGCGTGGACGGCTGATGATGGCGGAGGACGTCAACGCGGCCATCCGGGGCGCCCTCGCCGCCGGCGCCACCGACATCACCGTCAATGACGCCCACGGCCGCATGCGCAATCTGCTGCCCGAATCGCTGCACCCGGCGGCCCGGCTCATCCGGGGCAGGACCAAACAGATGGGCATGCTCGAAGGCCTCGCCCCCGAGCACGACGCCGTCGTCTGCGTCGGCTACCACTCGCGGGCCGGCGCACCCGGTGTGCTGAGCCACAGCTTTATGGGCCACGAGATCGAAGACATATGGCTGGACGGCCGGCCCGTGGGCGAGATCGGCCTGGCCCATGCCACCGCGGCGGCCATCGGCGTCCCGGTGGCGGTGCTCACCGGGGACGACAGCGCGTGCGCGGAGATGGCGGAGTGGGACGGGTCCGTCGCCACCGTTGCCGTGAAGTACGCGCATGGCCGCTTCGCGGCGGATCTGCGTCCGGCCGGCGAAGCGCGTACGGCGATCGAGGAAGCGGTCGCCGCCGCCCTCTCCGCGCCGCGGACGGCTCAGTCGGCGGCGACGGAGCCGGCGGAACCGGCGGAACCGTCCGTGCTAGCCGTCCGCTGGCAGTCGGCCTCGGTGGCCGCCACCCTGTTGGGCATTCCCGGGGTCACCTCGACGGACACGCGCACCGTCCAGGCGCAGGGCGCGCTGCCCGGCCTGTACCGGCTCTTCGGCGTCTGGATGCGGGTGGCGGCTTCGCTGACCGATCAGCCTCCGTACTGCTGACCGGGCCCCCGGAAGTGAGGTCGTGGGGGCGGATCTCCTGGTGCTACGCGGCTCCCCTGATGAGATCCGCCGCCTTCTCCGCCGCCATGATGACGGGCGCGTTGGTGTTCCCCCTCGGCACCGTCGGGAACACCGACGCGTCGACGACCCGCAGGCCCGCCACGTCCAGTACGCGCAGCTCGGGGTCGACCACCGCGCCGATGGCGCAGGTCGACGTCGGGTGGTAGAGGGTCTGCCCGACCCGCTGGGCGAAGGTGAGGAGTTCCGCGTCGGAGTGTCTGGCCGGTACGTCGAAGGGAGCGGTGATCACCTCGGTCAGGGCGTCCTGGGCCGCGATGCGCAGGGCGATGCGCATGCCGCCCACGATGCAGTCGCGGTCCTCGGCCGTGGTCAGGTAGTTGTGCACGATCCGGGGTGCGGCGTCCGGGCGCGGGGAGCGCAGGGTGACCTGGCCGCGGCTGGTCGGGGCGAGGACGCACGGGCCGAACGCGAAGCCGTGTTCGGTGACGGCGCCGAGCCCTTCCTCGTGGAACAGCACCGGAGCCATGTGGAACTGCACATCCGGCGCGTCCAGTCCGTCTCGGCTGCCGAAGAAGCCGCCGGCCTCTCCTATGTTGCAGGTCAACGGGCCACGCCCATCGCTCTCGAGCAGCTGGGCGTTCTCCGGGCTCGCCGCGCTCATCAGGGATTCGACGCCGGTGCGGAAGTTCAGCACCGCCATGTAGTGGTCCTGTAGTCCCTGGCCTACCGGGAGGTCGCGCACCACATCGATACCGAAGGCCGACAGCGTGGCGGCGGGCCCGATCCCGGAGAGCATCAGCAGCTTCGGGGACTCGTAGGTGCCCGCGGAAAGGATCACCTCACGGTCGGCGCGGACCACCTCGACCGTGCCGCCCCGGTTCACCTCCACCCCCGTCGCCCGACCGTCCTCGATCACCACGCGGTGGGCGCGGGCCGTGCTGAGCACGGTGAGGTTCGGCCGTTCCAGGACCGGGTGCAGATAGGCGACGGCCGTGCTGCAGCGCATACCGCGGCGCTGGGTCAGCTGAAACCGTCCGACGCCGAACTGCGTCTCGCCGTTGAAGTCCTCGTTGCGCTTGTATCCCGCTTGCTCGGCGGCCTGGAGGAACGCCGTGGCGAGCGGATGCTGGGATCTGCTGTCGCTGACCGTCAGCGGACCGCCCACCGAGTGGAACGCGTCCTCGCCGCGCTGGTTGTCCTCCGAGCGCCGGAAGTACGGCAGCACCTCGGCGTACGACCACCCGGTGGCGCCGGCGGCGGCCCAGCCGTCGTAGTCGGCGCGGTTGCCGCGCATATAGATCATCGCGTTGGTCGAACTGCTGCCACCGAGCACCTTGCCCCGGGGCAGATAGGTCCGCCGGTCTCCGATCCCCGGCTCGGGGCCGGAGTCGAGGTCCCAGTCGAACTCGGTCTTGAAGAGCTGGGGGAAGGCGGCCGGGATATGGATCTCCTGCGCGGTGTCGGGGCCGCCGGCCTCGATCACCGCCACCCGGACATCGGGGTCCTCCGTCAGCCGCGCCGCCAGCACACAGCCCGCGGATCCGGCGCCGACGACGACGTAGTCGTAACTGTTCATCCATTCTCCCTGCCTGACGAGTGCGCTGACCTGGGGGATCGCCCCATAACGCTATATGGGCCGCCGGGACGCCGACTCAGCCCTCGAAAGCGACGCGCAGCACTTGGGCGAAATCGGCCGGATGTGTCAGAAAACTGTCTCGAACCGCCCCTCCGCCGCTCCAATCAGCCGATGCGCGCGCGCAGTTGTTCGCAGGCCCGGTTGAGGTGGACGGCGAGAGCCTGGTCCGCACGCTCGGCGTCGCCGTCGGCGATGGCGTCCAGGATGTCCTGGTGCTCATCGGCGATCTCGGCGATGCGCAGCAGCTTGTACGTCTGGACCTGGGCCATGCACAGGCGCATCTCGGCCATGACGGAGGCGTGGAGACGGCTGAGGCGCGGGCTGCCGAGCTCGTCGACGAGCGAGCGGTGGAAGCGTACGTCGGGCTCGACCGCGGCGATCGTGGAGTCGTCCGCCTCCGCCAGTTTGCGGATCTCCACCTGGGCGGAGGTGGCGGCGGAGGGCACCGAACGCCGTCGCGCCAGCTCGCGCATGACCTGGCGTTCCACGCAGGCGCGGGTGAAGTACAGGTCGGCGATGTCGTCGGCGTCGAAGACCGGCACCCGGGCGCTCTTATGGGCGTCTCGACGCAGCAGGCCCTCGGCGGTCAGCCGCTCGATGGCCGCTTTGGCGGTGGGGCGTGCCACCTCGTACTGCTTGGCGACCTCGGTCTCGGTGAGCGCCGTGCCGCCGACGATCCGCCCGTCGAGGATCTGCTCGCGCAACTCGACGACGAGCGCGTCGATCAGGGATGTCGCCTTCAGGCGACTCGCCATCACGCCTCCTGTGGGATGAGTGGCCCCAGCCGGACCATCTTCAAATTACCACACGCGAATTCTTGACTGTTTGGAGTACTTGTCTTACAAGTTAGAGACTCGCCATGGCCTTGATGCTCCAGGCGGCGCCGCTCGCCGCACCAGGAGGTTCGATGTACCGACAAGTCCTTGACCCACTGGCCGGCTCTCTGTACTGGTCCGCGCTCTGTGCCGCGGTGCCCCTGCTCACCCTGTTCGTACTGCTCGGCGTCTTCCAGGTCAGAGCCCAGATAGCGGCGCTGACCTCGCTGGTCCTCTCGCTGGCCCTCGCCGTGGCGGTGTGGGACATGCCGTTACCCCAGGCCTTGTCCGGGGCCGTCGAAGGCGGCTTCTACGGTCTCTTTCCCATCATGTGGATCCTCGTGAACGCGCTGTGGATCTATCGCATGACCGAGATCACCGGATGGTTCGCCGTGCTGCGGCGGTCCTTCCGCACCATCTCCTCCGATCAGCGCATCCAGGGCATCGTGATCGCCTTCTGCTTCGGAGCGCTGATCGAGGCCCTGGCCGGCTTCGGCACCCCCGTGGCGATCACCGCGGTCATGCTGATCGCCGTCGGGATCGCTCCCATCAAGGCGGCGACCGTGGCGCTGGTGGCCAATACGGCACCGGTCGCGTTCGGCAGTATGGCGGTGCCGCTGACCACGCTGGCCGGGGTGACCGGGCTGCCGCTCGACGACCTCGGCGCGATGGCGGGCCGGCAGACGCCGCTGATCGCCGCGTTCATCCCGCTGCTGCTGGTGTTTCTGCTCGACGGCCGACGCGGCGTACGGGAGACCTGGCCGGTGGCGGTGGTCGCGGGCCTGACCTTCGGCTGCGCCCAGTTCGTCGCCGCCAACTACATCAGCGTCGAGACCACCGACATCATCGCGGGCGTGGTCACCCTGGCGACGGTGCTCGGGTTCATGCGGGTCTGGCAGCCGCGTACGGTGCGGCAGGACTCACAGGCGCCCGCCGAGGCCGGTTCGGAGGACCGCGAGGGCACTCACCGCGAGGGCAGTGGCAGTGCCGTTATGTCTTTCGCCCCGTACCTCATCATCTGTGCGCTCTTCGCGCTCACCCAGGTCGGGCCCGTCAAGGAGTGGCTGGCCGAGCACGGCGTCGCCCAGTTCACCTGGCCCGGTCTGGATGTCGAGTCCCCCGGTGGCGAACCCGCCGCGGCCATGACCTTCAAACTGGAGCACCTCAAGGCGGCGGGCACCATCCTGCTGGCCGCCGGTCTGCTCACCATGGCGCTCTACCGGGTCGGGCCCGGCCGCGCGGTGCGGGCGTACGGAGCCACACTGCGCCAACTCCGCTGGACCGTCGTCACGGTGACGTCGGTGCTCGCGCTGGCCTGGGTCATGAACCTCTCCGGCCAGACCGCGACCCTGGGCACCGCGCTGGCCCAGACCGGCGCCGCCTTCGCCCTGTTCTCCCCCATCGTGGGGTGGCTGGGCGTCGCGGTGACCGGGTCCGACACCTCGGCCAACTCGCTGTTCGGAGTGCTCCAGGTGACCGCGGCGCAGAAGACCGGTCTTGACCCCGTGCTCCTCGCCGCGGCCAACTCCACCGGCGGCGTGCTCGGAAAGATGCTGTCGCCGCAGAACCTGGCCGTCGCCGCCGCGGCGATCGGCATGGCCGGCAGCGAGGGCACGATCTTCCGCAAGGTGATCGGCTGGAGCCTCGGGCTCCTCGCCGGGTTCGCGCTCCTCATCTATCTGCAGTCGACTCCGGTCCTGGGCTGGATGACCGTCTGACCGCGAAACCACACGAGAACACCACAACGAGAACACCGCAACAAGAACATCGCAACGAAGGGAACCACCATGCGCGTTGTCTGCGCCCCGGACAAGCTGCGCGGCTCGCTGGACGCCGCGCAAGCGGCCGCCGCCCTCGCCGCCGGCGTACGGGCGGCCGGCGGTACGCCCGTCGAGCACCCGCTCGCCGACGGCGGCGAGGGCTCACGGCACACCGTGCAGACCGCGTGCGGCGGCGCGGTCGTCGACGTCGACTCCGTCGACGCGCTCGGCCGCCCCGCGACGACGCGCTTCGGCCGCCTGGACGACGGCACCGCTGTCGTCGAGGCGGCCGAGGCGATCGGGTGGGATGCGCCGGACGCCGCGGAGCACGATGTGATGCGCGCTTCCAGCGCCGGACTTGCCGCCCCGATCCTCGCTGCGGTACGCCAGGGAGCGCGGCGGATCGTCGTGTTCCTGGGCGGAACCGTGACCATGGACGGCGGCACGGGAATGCTCGCCTCCCTCGGGGCCCGGATCCTCGACGCCGATGGGAAACCGCTTGCGGGCAGCGGCGCCGACCTGGACCGTATCCACACGGTGGACCTCGCCCCGGCGCGCCGCGCACTCGCCGGTGTCCAACTGGTCGCCGCGGCCGATGTCCTCAGCCCTCTCTTCGGGCCCGATGGCGCCGCCCATGTCTTCGGCCCCCAGAAGGGCGCCACCCCGGCCGCGGTCGAACTCCTCGACGACGGACTACGCCGGCTGGCCCCTCTGCTCGGAGCCGGGACGGACGCGGGCGGTGGCGCCGCCGGTGGCCTCGGGGCCGCGCTGCTCGCGCTGGGGGCCGAACTGGAGCCGGGCGCGGAGCTGGTCCGACGGCTGACCCGCTTCGACGAGCGGCTGGCCACGGCGGACCTCTGCCTCACGGCGGAGGGGAAGGTGGACGCCGGGACGGACGCGGGCAAGACCGTCGCAGCGGTGGTGAGCGCCTGCGCGGAGGCCGCCGTTCCGTGTGTCGTACTCGGCGGGACGATCACCCCGGAGGCCGACCGCCTCTATGGGCGTGGCGCCACCGCGGTGCTGCCCATCGGCGCCGGTCCCCGCGATCTCGACACCGCCCTGCGCCACGCCGCCGACGATCTCACCAGGACCGCCTACGCGGTGTGCCGCCTCGCCACGGCCCAACTCCGCAGACAGGACGCCCCGGTGTGACGGAGGCTTCCGCGCCCTGCCCTGAGCGGGGCCGGGCGCGGTCGTCCGGCTCATGAGCCCGGGCCGACCCGGAACCAGTCGAATTCCGCCGCTGCCGTTTCCGCCGCTTCCGGCGGGCCGCCCGTGCCGGAGGTCTCCGACCGCGTGGCGAAGAGCCCCACCGTCGCCCCGATCCATTTGCCCGCCGTCGCCTGGAACGGCGCGCCGAGCGGAGTGAACCCGTGACCGTCCACATCGGCCGCGAACCGGCACACCGCCCCGGGGCTCACGCTCACCCGGAGCCGCACCGCGCGCCCTCTGCCCAGCGGCACCGGCGTGGCGGCGTCCGCCTCGGCGGCGTCCTTGGCCGCGGTGCGATACGCCAGCACGATCCGGTCGCCGTCGTGGCGCAGGCCCGCCCAGGCGTAGCTCTCGCCCAGCATGACGAGTCCGGCCCGGGCCTCGGGGGCCCTGGCGGACAGTGTCATCGAGGTCGTCGCGACGAAAGATTCGGCGGGCAGCCGCTGGCCCAGCACATTGGGCAGCAGCCGCAGATCATGGGTGACCGGGCTCGGCCGGCAGACCAGGGCGAGGCGGCTGGGGAACCGGCGCAGCGACCAACAGGCCGGATCGGCGTTGGCCTGCCAGCTCCACTGCCTCCCCAGCGCCGCGCCAGTGAACTCGTCGCCGGTGGCCGGTGCGGTGACCCTGGTCCGGACGTCGACCCGCGGCTTGGTGTGCACCGCCACCGGGGTGCCCCGGCCGCTGCCGTCGTCGGCACCCATCACCGGCCATCCGTCGGCGCGCCACCGCATCGGCTGCAGATGCACCACCCGGCCGTAGGGCCCACGGTCCTGGAAGTGCAGAAACCAGTCCTCGCCGCCCGCGGTACTCACCCAGGCCCCCTGGTGCGGTCCGTTGACGGGGGTGTCGCCCTGGGCCAGCACGATGCGGTCCTCGTACGGGCCGTCAATGGTGCGGGAGCGGAACGCCGACTGCCAGCCGTTGGTGACCCCGCCGGCCGGGGCGAAGATCCAGTACCAGCCGTCCCGCTTGTAGAGCTTCGGCCCCTCCAGCGTGGTGTAGCCGGGCAGATCGTCGCCGTTGATGACGATCCGGCCCTCGTCGAGCAGGTCCCTCCCGTCCGGGCTCATACGGTGCAGCGTCAGCCGGTTGTTGATGCCGCTGCGGCTCTTCGCCCAGGCGTGGATGAGATAGGCCTGCCCGTCGTCGTCCCACAGCGGACATGGATCGATGAACCCTTTGCCCGGCTTGACTGGATGCGGTTTGCTCCACGGCCCCCGCGGATCGGTGGCGGTCGCCATGAAGATCCCGAAGTCCGGGTCCGGATAGAAGATCCAGAACTTGCCGTCGTGGTGCCGCAGGGCCGGGGCCCACACGCCTTCGCCGTGCCTCGGCACGCTGAAGTGGTCCTTGGGCTCCAGCTCGGTCAGGGCGTGTCCGATGATGCTCCAGTTGACCAGGTCGGCCGAGCGCAGGATCGGCAGCCCGGGGGCGCGGTTGAAGGTGGAGGCGACCAGATAGAAGTACGCGCCCACGCGGATCGCGTCGGGATCGGACCAGTCGGCGTTGAGCACCGGGTTCTGATAGCGCCCGTCCCCCAGGTCCGCCACCCACGGCAGCCGCCCCCGCGCTGCCTCACCGCTGGTGGCTTCCGCGCCCGCCTCGACCGGTCCGTCGGCCCGTGCCGCCGCCGAGGCCTGGGCAGCACCACCGATCCCGCCGAGCACCGTCGATCCGGCCGCCGCGCCAAGGCCGGCCCGCAACACTTGCCTGCGACTGTGTTCGCTCACCGTTTCTCCGCACCTCGAACTCGCCGTTGTCTGTGCCGTCCACTGGAGTAAGCGCTTGCTGCGGAGAGTGTGTCAGCGAGGCAGGCCATGGACAAGAACGCGACCCCAGCCATGAGGAGTTCAGGCGGGCCGTACCAACCCCACGTCGTACGCGAAGATCACGGCCTGCACCCGGTCCCGGGCACCGAGCTTGGTGAGGATGCGGCTGACGTGGGACTTGACGGTGGACTCGGCCAGGCAGAGGCGTTCGGCGATCTCCGTGTTGGTCCAGCCGGTGGCCACGCCGGTCAGCACCTCGCGTTCGCGCTCGGTGAGGCGGGCGAGTTGGCGGTCCTGGTCGGGGGTGTGGCCGGGGCGGCTCTTGGTGAAGGCGTCGATGAGTTTACGGGTGAGGCCGGGTGAGATGACCGAGTCCCCCGCGGCCACGGCGCGGATGCCGACGACCAGTTCCTCGGGCCGGGCGTCCTTGAGGAAGAAGCCGCTGGCTCCGGCGCGCAGGGCGTCGTACGCGTACTCGTCGAGGTTGAAGGTGGTCAGGACCAGGACGCGGGAGCGGCCGCCGGACTCCACGATGTGGCGGGTGGCCTCGATGCCGTCCATACCGGGCATCCGTACGTCCATCAGAACGACGTCGGGGCGCAGTTCGGCGGTCTTGCGGACCGCCTCGCCGCCTTGGGTGGCCTCGCCGACGACGGTCATATCGGGCTGGGCCTCCAGCAGCATACGGAAGCCGAGGCGTTGCAGAGCTTGGTCGTCGACGATCAGGACGGTGGTCATGCCGGGTGCTTCTCCGTGGTGTGTGCCGGATGTGGGGGTGGCTCCCCGCCGGAGCGGGGCCGAGGCTATGCAGGTGTCAGCCCTTGTTGCGCCGCTGTAGCGGTCTCCAGCAGACCAGCAATACATCGGGTGTATAAGCCCAGAACTCTCCAGCTGCCCCTGGATATTCCGTCGAACGCCTTGACGCATCCGATGTTTCGGTGATGATTGCCTACGTCGTGTTCCGCATGTGACCTCATCCGGCTGGCTCTCACCTGGAAGGGCAGCACCATATGGTCTCGATCCGGCACGTTCTCTCGACTCTCGCCGTCGCACTGACCCTCGCCTTGGTGCCGCTGACCGCGGCGGCGCCCGCGTGGGCGGACACCGGACCGGACGCCCAACCGGCCTCCGGACACTCCGGCCGAGGCTGGGTCGGCACCTGGGAGGCCGCCGCGTCGGGCACCGTGCCCGGTCTGCCCGGCAACTCGATCCGCAACGTGGTGCACACCAGCATCGGGGGCCACGCGGCCCGGATCCGGGTGTCCAACCGGCTCGGCACGGCCCCGCTCGAACTCGGCGCGGCCACCGTGGCGCTCCAGGAGGCCGGGGCGCCGAAGAGCCCCAACGCCATCGCCGGGACGACCCGCCCGGCCACCTTCCACGGCCGGACCTCGGTCACCGTGCCCGTCGGCGAGGACGTGGTCAGTGACCCGGTCCCGCTGCGCGTCCCCGCGGACACCAACCTGCTGATCACCCTGTTCACCCCGAACGACTCCGGGCCCGCGACCTATCACCGCTCCGCCCTGCAGACCTCGTTCCTCGCCCCCGACGGCGACCACACCGCCGACGAAGACGGCGCCGCGTTCACCGCCACCACGAGCTCGTGGTACTACGTGACCGGTGTGGACGTGTTCAGCCCGCGCACCCCGGGCAGCGTGGTCACGCTCGGCGACTCCATCACCGACGGATCGGGGTCGACGGCGAGCGCCAATCGCCGCTGGCCCGACAGGCTGGCCGCGCGGCTGCGCGAACTGCCCCCGGGCCGGCAGCTGGGCGTGCTCAACGCCGGTATCTCGGGCAACCGCGTGCTACTGGACGGCACCGGGCCCAGCGCCCTGTCCCGACTCGACGCGGACGTGTTCTCCCGCGGCAACGTGCGCGCCCTGATCGTGATGGAGGGCATCAACGACATCAAGGGCAACCCCAACCAGACCGACCCCGCGGCGTTCGCGGACGCCTACCGCCGCATCGCCGAACAGGCCCACGCGCGCGGCATCCGCGTCATCGGCGGCACGATCACCCCGTACGGCGGCAACGGCGGCTACACCGAGGCCCGCGAGAGCGTACGGCAGGCCGTGAACGACTTCGCCAGGAACAGCGGCACCTTCGACGCGGTGGTGGACTTCGACGCCGTGGTCCGCGACCCCGCGGATCCGCACCGCATCCTCCCCGCCTACGACACGGGCGACCATCTGCACTTCAACGACGCGGGGCTCCAGGCGGTGGCCGACGCCGTCGACCTGGCCGAACTGCGGGCCGGCGGGCCCAGACCCGCACCGGTGGCGGCGACGAAGGGCTGAGCCCGCCGGGCGACACCCAATGGGTCGGCCGTCCGGCGGGCGGCGTAGTGTTCCGAACCATGCTGCGAGGAGTCTCCGTCGAGCGAAAGTACCCCGTGCCGCTGACACTGCATCAGCTGTGGATGGTGTCGCTGTGCGCACCCGTGAGCCGGGATGCCAGAGCCTCCCGGCTCACGCTCTACCCGTACAAACGCGTCAACGACGGGCGCGCCCGTAAGTGGCTGACCGAGGAGTGGGAGATCTCCACGCGGCCCGCGCTGCTCGACCGGCTCGACGACCTCGCCCGGGTCGGCTACCGGGCCCAGGCCGAGCAGCGCTTCGACGTCTCCCCGCTCGCGTGGGACATCGCGCTGTACGTGGACGTGGTCCGTAACGGCTTCGCGGCCGGCCATCTGGAGGAGGCGGACGCCTGGCGGCTGCTGCACCAGATCGTTCCGCAGGCCAGGGGGGCGTACGGCTCCTGGGCGCAGTACGCCCAGGGCTATCTGATGGGCCGTCTGGTCTGGATGGACCTGCTGCGCGGCACCGAGAGCGAGAGCTTCCCGGCGCCGCAGAGCGTCTCCGACGAACACCTCCGGCGGCTGCTGGACCCCGCGAACACCGAGAGCCCGTGGCACCTGGCCCCCTGGGAGGCGATCAGCCGCCCGGACCGAACACGGTGAGCTGACCCACCTGACTGACCCGATCCGGCCCGCGTCAGCCCGTGTCGGCCCGCGTGGCCGACACATGGTCGAGGTCTTCGGCAGCCTTGGCGAGCAGGTCCAGCATGGCCAGTTCGGCGCGCGGGGCGTCCTGGTCCCGTATCGCGTCCAGCACCGCGCGATGGCTGGGCACGGGGTCGTCGGCGCCGCCGCGGGCGTGCACCAGCCGGTCCCGCTCGCGCAGCCCGGGCTCAAGCAACAGGTCGAGGCGGGCGAGGAGTTCATTGCCGGTGGCGGCGAGCAGCGCGCGGTGGAACGAGGCGTCGGCATCCGCCTCGGCTGCGGTGTCCCCACGGGCGTCCGCCATGGCGTCGAGCGCGGTGCCCAGCGCGACGAGGTCGGCCTCGGTGCGGCGCCGCGCCGCGCGGTGGGCGGCGGCGGGCTCCACGAGGGAGCGTACGTCGGCGAGGTCGCGCATCAGCCGCTCACCGTCCCCCCTCTCCACGCGCCAGCGGATGACATCGGAGTCCAGGAGGTTCCAGGCGGCGCGGGGGCGCACATAGGTGCCGCGCTTCTGGCGGGCGTCGATCAGCCCCTTGCCGGCGAGGACCTTCAGGGATTCGCGCATCACGGTGAGGCTGACGTCGAGTTCGGCACCGAGGGCCCGTACGTCCAGGATCTCGCCCTCGGCGAAGTCGCCGCCGACGATACGGGCACCCAGCTGCCGCACCACCTGACCGTGCACGCCTCGGCCGGCATAGGACGACATGGGTTCCTCCTTGTGATTCCGGGACGGTGATTCCAGGACGGTCGGGGCGACGGCGGACGAAGCCCTCACCGTACCGTGAGCATTAATTATGAATACATCTTGACACCCCTCCGGGGCCCGCCGACCATGGGCCAGACGCCTACCGAAAGGCCGGTTCCCCGTGCCCGTCGCGCCGCCCGACCACCTGCCGGAGAAACTGACCATCTCCCTGTGGGACTTCAGCTGGTACACCCGTACCGGCCCCGGGGAGCCCTTCGCCGACCTCGACCGGGCCTTCGCGGAGGCCGTGGCGCGCGGATACAACACCGTGCGCATCTGTGCCATGCCGTATCTGCTCTTCGGCTCCGGACTCGACACCGGCGAGCTCAGGCTGGGCCCCCTGGGCGGCGGATACGGGCAGCGCACCCGCTGGTACGACGTGGGCGGCAGCACCGAGATCGACGGCCGCGCCCACTTGCGCGCACTGTTCGAGGCGGCCCGCCGGCACGACTGCTTCATCATCCTCTCCAGTTGGGAGTACCAGCAGAGTCCGTCGTTCGGCGGCGACCGCTCCTGGTACGACGCCCTGATGGCCGTCGATCCCGAGCGGCGCGCCGAAGCCCTCGCCGACGCACTGGCCGACCTGATCGACTTTCTCGCCGCGGACGGTCTTGACGACCGGATCGCCTTCACCGAGTTGCACAACGAGGTCCAGGGCGGACGGCTCACCCAGGGGCTGACCGGCCCGGACACCGTGGTCGCCCTGCGGCCGCGCCTGGAGCGCGGCCTCGCCCGGTTCCGCGAGCGCCACCCCGGCCGGCCGGTCACCGTCAACTACGCCAAGGTCCCGGTCGGTTCGCTGCGCGGCGTCCCGCGCGACATCGACGTGGCCGTCTTCCATCCGTATGTCTACGGCGTGCTCGACGACCTCATCGACGCCTTCGCCCTGCGCGACCGCTCCCGCCCCTTCCCGCAGGACTTCGCCCGGCAGCACCTGCTCCGCCCCGACGCCCCGGACTTCGCCGACTGGGCGCCGCCGGCCGACGAGCTGTGGCGGCTCGAGGCCACCCTCGTCGGCCGCGAGATCTACGCACACGACTGGTGCGATCCGGCCAAGTGGGACGCCTGGCTGTACGAGCGCTACGCCATGTACCGGCTCGCGATGGAGCAGCGGCTGGTGACCTGGATCGAGGCCGCCGCCGACTGGGCGGCCGGGGCCGGGGTCCCCCTGGTCTTCGGCGAGGGCTGGATCGGCTACACCCCGCTGCACGGCACCTTCGAGGAGGGCCCGGTCGGGGCCGCGTTCTGCCGCCGGGCGGTGGCCGAGTCCGCGCGGGTCGGCGCCTGGGGCACGGTCGTATGCTCCAACGCGGCGCCGCACCACCCGATGTGGCAGGACGTCACGCTGCAGCGGGAGTGCAACGCCCTGCTGCTCGGCTGAACCGCGCCGCGACCGGCCCGGTCCGCCACACGCTCACCACTCGGCGAACGAGCCGTCCTGGTGCCGCCAGATCGGGCCGCGCCAGTCGGGGGCGCTGCCGTCGGCGGCGCGTACGGCCCGCTCGTCGACCTCGATACCGAGGCCCGGGGCGGTGGGGCGGGCCAGGTGTCCGTCGTGGAAGCGGAACACCTCGCGATCGACGACGTAGTCCAGGAGTTCCGCGCCGTCGTTGTAGTGGATGCCGACGCTCTGCTCCTGGATCAGGAAGTTCGGCGTGGCGAAGGCGATCTGGAGGCTGGCCGCGAGCGAGACCGGGCCGAGCGGGCAGTGCGGCGCGATCGGGATATCGAAGGTCTCGGCGAGCGAGGCGATACGCCTGACCTCGGAGATCCCTCCGGCGTGGGACAGATCGGGCTGCAGGACGGCGACACCGGCCCGGAGGGCGGGCAGCACATCGGTGCGCGAGTACAGCCGCTCGCCGGTGGCGATGGGCACGGGCGAGCAGGCGACCAGATCGCCGAGGAGATGGGTGTACTCGGGGAGGACGGGTTCCTCGGCGAACAGCGGGTTGAAGGGCGCCAGATGCGGCAGCACCTTGCGGGCGTTGGCGGCGGTGAAGCGGCCGTGGAAGTCGACGGCGAAGTCGCGGTCGGGGCCCAGCGCCTCCCGCGCGGCGGCGGCCCGGCCCACGACGGCGTCGATGTCACGGACGGTGGCCAGCCGGGTCATCCGCCCCGAGGCGTTCATCTTCACCGCCGTGAAGCCCGCCTCGACCTGGGCGGCCACCGCCTCCCCGAGCCGGTCGGGCTCATCGCCGCCGACCCAGCTGTAGGCGCGGACCTGATCCCGTACGGGGCCGCCGAGCAGGACGTGCACCGGCACGCCCAGGGCCTTGCCCGCGATGTCCCACAGGGCCTGGTCGAGCCCGGCCACCGCGCTGGAGAGCACCGGACCGCCCCGGTAGAACGATCCCTTGGTCATGATCTGCCAGTGGTCCTCGATGCGCAGGGCTTCCTTGCCGATGAGGAGTTCGGACAGCTCATGGACCGCGGTGCGCACCGTGGCGGCGCGCCCCTCGACGACCGGCTCGCCCCAGCCGACGATCCCTTCGTCGGTCTCCACACGGCACAGCAGCCAGCGCGGGGGGATGGCGAAGGTCTCCACACGGGTGATGATCAAGGAAGCGCTCCCGGTTCGAGGAGAGTCCAGAGGCAGATATTAAATATTAGTTAATGCGCTCTGCCAAGGAGTGGTATTCGAATGCATGTTTACCGATGACGGAGCACTCACGGCGCTAATCTACGTACGCTGTCGTGCACACAACGGGGGTGTCATGAGCGACAACGATCTGCCGGAGCCCAAGGACGACCAACTCCCGCTGCCGCCGGGCTCGGAGGGCGGGCTCATCGCCCCGCCGCCGCTGTCGGCCCAGCCGGGGAAGCCCAACATCTACGACCCCAACGCGCCCGCGCCCAGGCGCCCCCTCGCCCCCGGCGTCCAGGGCCCGGTGCCGCAGAACCTCGCCATCGCCCCCGGTGTGCTGCGCGGAGCGGCGGGCAAGGCGGACGAGGTCTACGACACCCTCCACAAGCAGGCCGCGTCGCTGGAGGAGCCGACCTCCACGGCGGTCAAGGGTGTGCACGGCCTCCAGGTCGAGAGCGCGCTGAGACGGTCGCACAAGCACTGGGAGGAGCAGGCGGGCACGGTCACCGCCTGGCTCGCCCATATCTCCGAGAGCCTGCGGGCGGCGGCCGCTATCCATGTGAAGCAGGACCTGGACACGGGGTACTCGTTCGGCCAGAAGGACCAGCCCCCGCTGTACGACGGCAGTCAGCCAGGTCTCTCGTATCCGGCCGGCGACCCGTCGTTCTCGTCGATCTCGAGGTACTGATGGCCACCTTCTACCAGGAGTTCCGATCGGCCGACTTCGGTGGGCTCGACACGCTGGCCACGAAGTGGAAGGGCGTCCACGACAAGATCAAGGACCTGGACGACAAGATCCGTGACGAGGTGCTGAGGCCCCTCAAGGACAAGGGGTACTGGGAGGGCATGGCCGCCCCGTACGCCTGGACGCAGATCGACGACATCCAGCGCCAGGTGACCGCCGCGGCCAAGGTGGCCGACGGGGTGCGCAGGGCCGTCGAGGACGGGGCCGGGGAGCTGAGGGCCGCCCAGAAGCGGCTGAACGAGGCGGTGCGGGAGTTCGGCGAGCAGGGGATGTACGTCAACCCCGAGAAGGCCCAGGTGGTCCTGACCGCGGACTGCACCCCGGAGAACTACGACGCGGACGACGTGAAGAAGGTGAACGCCGCCCAGACCAGGCTCAACGAGATCCTGCGGGTGGCGTTCGAGGCCGACCAGAACCTGTCGATCACGCTGATGGAGAACGTCGGCCTGGAGCTGTGGTTCAACGCCGGGCAGGTCCGCACGGACGTCAACCACACCAGCGGCATCAGTACGGACCACTACGACGCGCTCGGCCGGGACATGGGCGGCCTCGATCCCTTCCCGTCGACCAACCATCTGACGCCGCGCACCCTCCTGACCAACTGGGCGGCCGGGACGGGCGACGACCACTACTCGTTCTCCCAGCACGACCCGTTCGTCGAACAGCTCCGCAAGAGCGAGAGCATGGACGGGATCCGCAAGCAGACCCTGGACGGGTGGAAGGCCGGTCAGGGGGAGGGCACGGCCAGGTACCAGATCTCGGGCATGTCACTCCCCGAGCAGGTGGGCACGTACGCGAAGGACATGGCCGGCCTGTCCGGCCTCGACAATCTGTGGGGCGGCGACACCAACGAGGCGCAGTCCCTGCTCGGTTCCTACGCCGTCAAATACGTCGTCAAGGGCACCGACCCCGACGGCAAGCTCATCGTGCAGTACACGCTGAACAACGACACCGACATGGAGTCGGCCCTGCCCGGCTACCAGAGCTGGCAGGACAAGGCCAACCATGGCACCGGGCCCGGTGCGGGGATCGCGGAAACCATGGTCTGGACCGAGCGCATCAACCCGGACGACCACTGACAGACGAGGAACGTCACACCGCGTCGAGCTCGCCGAGCAGGGCGAAGGTCAGGGCGTCGACCGGCCGGGGGTCGGTCGCGGTCTGCTCGCTGTAGGTGTTCACCATCATCACGGCCGCACTGGCGCTCTCCCGGCTGAACGCCGCACAGGTGCTGAATCCGCCGGTGCCGCCGTTGTGCCAGGTCAGGGTCCGGCCGCTGGACAACCGGCTGAGGTGCCAGCCGAGGCCCAGCCGCAGATTGTCATCGGCCGTGAAGTGAGGCCGCTGGGTCAGCTCGATGGCGGCTCGCAGCTTGGAGCGCTCCGGGCGCAGCTGGGCGCCGAGGAAGCGCACCATGTCGTCGGCGGTGCTGTACATCGAGGTGCCGGCCGCGCTGAGGACATGGTCGTGCCAGTCGGGGACGGGCTGTCCGGCCAGATGTCCGACGGCCTTGCGGGATGCCATGTCCGGCCGCAGCGTCGTGGTGGTGTCCGTCAGCCGGAGCGGGTCGGTCACCCGGCGTCGCAGCATCGAATCCACGGCGTCGAAGGCCAGCGCCTGGCCGAGGAGGCCGAATCCGAGGTTCGAGTACACGTAGGTGCTGCCCGGCTCGGTGGCGAGCGTGGTCTCGCCGAGGCCGCTCGCCAGGTCGTCCAGCGTGTAGTGGGCGTACGGGTCGTCAGGATCGGCGCCGGCGAGCAGATTCGGCGGCAGCGAGGGCAGGCCGGAGCTGTGGGTGGCCAGATCGGCCAGGGTGATCCGCCGCGGCCCCCGGTGCGGTACGGGGAACCCGGCGGGCAGGGCCAGCGGCGCGTCCAGGCGGGTGGTGCCCGCGCATACGGCGCGGGCCAGGGCCGTGGCGGTGAGCGTCTTGGTGATCGAGCCGAGTTGGAAGACGGTCCTGCCGTCCGGCGCCGAGGCGCCGGGGCCCTCTCCCCCGCCCGCGACAAAGGTGCGGGTGCCGTGGATGACCCCGCAGACCACGCTCGGGCTGCCGGCGTCCAGCGCACGGCTCACATACCGGCCCACCAGGGCGGGCAGGTCGTCGGCCGCCGCGGCGTTGCCGGGCAGTAATGACGCCCCCGCCGCCGTCGTCGCCACGGTGAGGAACTTCCTCCGCTGCACGGGCTACTCCCCTGTCGTTCGGTTGCTTGTCGGTACCACCGCGGACAGCACGACGAGCAGCGGCACCACCTTGCCCGCGGGGACCTGGTAGTGGCCGCGCCCCTCGGCCTGAAGCCAGCCGGTCGCGGTGAGTTGTTTGAGGTGGTGGTACAGCTGGCCGGTGGTGTGCAGGCCCGCGGCCTCCTGGAGCTCCGCCGCGGACCGGGTGCCGCACAGCACGGCGCGCAGCAGGGTCAGCCGGACGGGGTGGCCCAGCGCGGCCAGCGGAGCGGCCCCCTCCGGCCAGTCCGCCTCCAACAGCCGGTCCGTCTCCGCGCCTTGCTGCCATTCGTACCGTTCGCCCGTCGGCAGGTTCAGCGCGCCGGTGAACAGTACCTGGCCGGGCCCGGTGAGGCGGCGGCGCAGCCCTTCGAGGGCCCAGAACATTTCGTCCCGCTGCGTCCGCGGCTCGGCTTCCAGCCGCGACACCCGCTCTTCGAGCACGGCGAGCCGTCGCTCCAGGGACTCATCAGCCATAGGACGGAGATTACGGTATTCCGTAATAACAGAGCAAGTTGACGGCCGGACCCCAGCTCAGGGCTTTTGCTCGACCGAAGAGCACAAACGGCCCTCAGTAAAGGTCGGATGAAAGAGCGTTCGGAGCCTTGACGGGCGTATTGGTCCAGTCCATGGTGAGAGGCGTTCCGGCGTGCCCCGGGGGCGGGAGCGAACCGCACCCCGCCGCATGCCACGCACCTTCACGCAGGACCGCCCTGGCCCCTTCATCGCGGTCCGTCCGCACCGCGTGTGTCATCGGTTGACATCCTCAGAAGGAAACCAACGAACATGACCGAACACGCTCCACGCCATTTCAGCCGTCGGGCGGTACTCGGCTCCATGACCGCGGCCGCCGTCGGCTCTTCGCTCGCCATCGGCCAGACGGCCTCGGCGGCGCCCAGAGCGCTGGCGACGCCCCGCGCGCCGCAGCTGCTCTGGCACCCGGACCCGGCCGGCGATGGACTCAAGGCATTCGAGGGCATCGAGGCCGACCGCGGGAACGCCCACCCCGACCGGGACTATGTCGTTGTCGAGGGCGGTGACCACTACCGCTTCAACATCTGGAAGGACGACCGGGACACCACCGGCGACGGGGACCGTCAGCGCACCGAGTCCAAGGGCATGGTGCAGGGCGGCACCAAGCTGAAGATGCGTGACGGCGAGACCTGGAGCATCAGCTACGAGATGTTCATGCCGACCTCGCTGCACGGCACCAGCAAGTTCACGCATATCTTCCAGACCAAGACGCCGGTGGACAACGGGGGCCCGTACGTCGTCCTGGATCTGGGCCGCAGCGGCAGCACGGAAACCCTGCGGGCCCGTGCCTACGCCAACTCCGGGTCGCCGGATATCGCCTCGACCAATCTGTCGCCGCTGCGCAACAAGTGGATCACCATCGAATGGACCTTCACCATCGGATCGAGTGGCAAGGCGGGATTCGTGGCCCGCAATGGCACCGGCTCCAGCGCTCCGGTGGCGGTCCAGGGCAGTATGTCCAATGTGAAGATCCCGGATCAGGACGACTATGTCCGACCCAAGTGGGGCATCTATCGGTCGGTCGAAAGCGCCTCGTCGGACATCCTCGACACCTACTTGCTCTTCCGTAACTTCAAGGCGTCGAAGGGTGCCTGAGTCTCCGGCAGCAGTGTGAAAGCGGTGAATGTGGGGTCGGTGGCAGCCGGCCCCACATTCTCATGTTCACGACAGTCGGTCAACGGCAAGTCAAGCGTGAAGGTCCGGATGCCCCCTTGTGATCCTGCGTGCGCTCGGGAATGCTCGTCAGGGTGTTAAGCAGGAAAGCGGAGTAGAGGGTTTTTCTGCTCCCTGTTCACTTGAGCGAGGTGAAGGGTTCATCATGCTCACCATCACCAAAGAGTTTCGCTTCTCCGCAAGCCATCAACTGGATCATTTACGGTCCGGCCATCCATGTGGCCGACTGCACGGCCATAACTATGTGGTCGTCCTGGAACTGTCCGCGGCACCGGAGGATCTGACACTTCCGGGTTTCGTACGGGACTACGGCGACCTCTCCGCCTTCGGGAAGTGGGTGGACGAGACACTGGACCACCGGCATCTCAACGATGTGCTGGACGGGGTGAATCCCTCGGCCGAGAACATCGCCATGTGGCTCCACGAGAGGTGGGTCAAGGAGTTCCCCGAACTCACCGCCGTACGCGTGTCGGAAACCCCCAAGACCTGGGCGACATACCGCCCTTCCCTGGGCGGAGAGAACACGCCCGGGTGACCGCGGACCGGGGTCCGGTCCTTGATGGAGAACACGAGAGGGGGTGGTGAACATGACGGCACCGAAGCTCGTGGTCAACGAGATCTTCGGGCCCACCTAGGGCCGTACAGGGAGAAGGACCCTCAACGGGCACGTCCTGCGCCTTTCTGCGGCTGGGCGGCTGCAACCTGGACTGCCGCTGGTGCGACACTCCGTACACCTGGGACTGGAAGGGCGTCTCGGACACCGGGATCGCCTACCGTCCGGCCGAGGAGCTGCACGCGATGGACCCGGCCGATGTGGCCCGACGGCTGCTGGCCTTCGGCGTCGGGCTGATCGTCATATCCGGCGGGGAACCGCTCAACCAGCAGTCCAGGCTGGAGCCCGTGATCCGCGCGCTGCGCGAGGCGGGGATCACGGTGGAGATCGAGACCAATGGGACGGTGGCCCCGCAGGCCGCGCTGGCCGCGGCGGGAATCCGGTTCAATGTGTCGCCGAAGCTCGCTCACTCGGGGATCGCCGAGAAACGCCGGATCGTACCGGCGGTGCTCGGCGAGTTCACCCGGCTTCCCGGCACGGCCTTCAAGTTCGTCTGTGCGACCGCGTCCGACCTGGAAGAAGTGGACGCGCTGGTGGCGCGACACTCGCTGAAGAACATTTGGATCATGCCGCGTGGACAGTCCCCCGAGGAGATCGACGAGGGCATCCGCACACTCGCGGACGAGGTCGTCGGCCGGAAGTGGAATCTGTCCGGGCGACTGCACGTGACCATATGGGGCAGCAAACGAGGTGTTTGATGAGCAGTGGAATTGACGAATTGCCGGGGGACGAGCAGATCGCACCGAGCGTGGCGCCACAGGACCCCCTGGAAACACTCGCCCGGCAGCTCCTTGTGGAGATCGGTGAGGATCCCGAACGGGAAGGGCTGCGCGACACTCCGGCACGCTACGCGCGTTGGTGGCGCGAGTTCACCCAGTACGCTCCCGGCTCGACCGACACCGTCTTCGAGTCCAGTTGCAGCGGTGATCTGGTGGCCGTCTCGGGCATCCATGTGTGGTCGCTGTGCGAACACCACCTCTTACCGTTCTCGTGCCGGGTGACCATCGGCTACCTCCCCCGCGGGCAGGTGCTCGGCCTCAGCAAGTTCGCCCGGATCGCCCATCAGCACGCCCACCGGCTGCAGTCGCAGGAGCAGTTCTCGCAGGACGTCGCGGACGACATCGAAAAGCTCACCGGATCGCCTGACGTCGCCGTGATCGGCAAGGGCGAGCATCTGTGCATGGCCATGCGCGGCATCCGCACCCCCGCCACCATGACCACGGCGGTATGGCGCGGCGCGCTCCAGGACAGCGCCCTGCGCACCGAGTTGCTCACCCTCACCAGCGAATCGTTCCGCGGCGCCGGCTTCTGAGCCTCGCCACCCTTTGAGAGGAGCAGATATCTCGATGCGCGTAAGTGAACCTCCGCGGACCGGGCTGAGCTTCGACGATGTGCTGCTGGTGCCCCAGCGCACCCCGCTGACCAGCCGTCGCCAGGCCGACACCGCCTCGGAGCTGCTGCCGGGCGTCGTCCTGCGCACGCCCGTCATCTCGGCGAACACCCAGTGGTGCACGGGCGACCGGATGGCCGTGGCCATGGCGTTGAACGGTGGCCTGGGCGTGCTCCACCGCATGCAGACGGTGGAGCAGCAGCTGGAGCACCTGGACACGGTCAAGGCCCACCGGCCGGAGGAGGGTTCGGCTGACCGGGCGACCCTCGCCGCCGACGGCCGACTGCTGGTCGGCGCCGCGGTGGGCGTCTCGGGCGACTGGCGGGAACGCGCCGAGCGCCTGGTCGAACACGCCGTGGACATCCTCTTCGTGGACGTGGCCCACGGCCACAGCGACCAGGTGATCGACGCGGTGGCGAAGCTGCGGGCCGCCTACCCGCGACTGCCGCTGGCCGCGGGAAACGTGGCGACGGCCGCGGGGGTCACAGACCTCGCGGAGGCCGGCGCCGATGTGGTGAAGGTGGGCATCGGCCCCGGCGGAGTGTGTACGACGCGGCTGGTGGCCGGGACCGGGGTCCCCCAGCTCACCGCGGTCATGGACTGCGCCGCCGCGGCGGCCGAGCGCGGGGTGCGGGTGATCGCGGACGGCGGCATCCGGCAGTCGGGCGATATCGCCAAGTCGCTGGCGGCCGGGGCACACGCGGTCATGCTGGGCTCCGCGCTGGCGGGGGCCGATGAGAGCGCGGCCAGCCCGGTGACCCGGGACGGACGCTCGTACAAGGTCAGCAACGGGTTCGTCTCCCTGGGCATGAAGCTGACGCTGCGCCATGCGTCCGGCGAGAAGATCACCCGGGAGGAGGTCGACGACTATGTGCCGGAGGGCACCGAGGCGACCTTCCCCGCCACCGGCCCGCTGGCCAGAACGCTGCGCCAGCTCATGGGCGGGGTGCAGTCGGCGATGAGCTATTCGGGGGCGCGGGACGTGACCGGATTCCGGGAGCGCGCCGAGTTCATCCGGGTCACCTCCGCGGGCCGGGCGGAGAACCGTCCGCACGCACGCGAGCGCTCGGAGCAGATCGATATCGACCATGTCACCCGGGCGGTGGGCAATGACTGACTCCGGCGCCACGGCGCGCCCCACGGTGGCCGGTGAGCAGCCCGGTATGTGGTCCCGGCAGGGGCCCTACCTCCTGGACTGGGTCTCCTTCGGGGAGCTGGTCGGGGACATCGCCGCGCAGCTCCGGGACGAGGACTTCCGGCCGGACGCGGTGCTGGCGGTGGCCCGTGGCGGGCTCACCCCGGCCGGCTTTCTCACCTGCGCCCTCGATGTGCCCGTCCAGCACACCATCCGCGTGCGCAGGACCGCGGACGACACCCGTTACGTCGCGAAACAGGCGCCGGTCATCGACATGGGCACACCGCCCGCGCTGGGCCCGGGAGACCGGGTGCTGGTGGTGGACGACATCGTCGGCACCGGCTCCACGGCCGAAGTGGTGCTGGCCTATCTGGCGGACGCCGGGGTGGCCCGGACCAATGTGCGCTTCGTCTCGGTGGTCCGCAACCACCAGTCGGGCTATGTGCCCGACTACTGTCCCGCGGTGATCGACGACTGGATCGTCTTCCCGTGGGAGACCGACCGGGAGTCCACCGCGGACTGCCGGCCGTTCCCCGCCACCGCACGGGAGGCGCGCCCATGACGGCCGGCGGGCCGCGGGGACTGCCCGGCCGCGGTCTCGTCCCGGTGGACAGCGCGGCCGAGCTGTCCCTCCCCGCCTGTTACGACGCGGTGGACCTGTACACCTGTGACGCCCCGCTCAGCAGCCGGGTGGAGGTGGCGCGCACCCTCGCGGAGTTCGAACAGGCGCTGGGGACGCGTCCGACGACGGTGTTCACAAACGTCGTGGAGCGCCCGGGCGGCCGGGTGCTCGGCCACCCGTATCCCCGGGCGGTGCTGCTCGCCGCGCTGGGCACCACCGAGGAGAAGCGCCTGGCGGAGATGTCCGACCGGCTGGCGGGCCCCGCACACCCCCTGCGCGCGGCCCAAGGGGGCGGTCTGCGCGAGGAGTTGGGCGATCTGCTGTACGCCCTGCCGATCCTCCAGCACCGCCCCGGCGACGCCGGCCCGTACATCACCGCGGGCGTGGGGGTGACCACCCGGCCCGACGGCAGCGGCGTCAACCTCGGCTTCTACCGGATCCAGGTGGTCGCGCCCGACGAGGTCCGGATCTTCCTGGACCCGCGCACCGACGGCCACCGCAATCTGCTGGCCTGGCTGGAGACCGGGCAGCCGATGCCCATCTCCGTGTTCCTGGGCGCGGATCCGGCCATCTGTGTGGTGGCGGCCTCACGGTTGCCCGCCGAGGGCGACGACTACGAGATCGCCTCCCGACTGCTGGGGCGCCCGCTCGGGCTCGGCGGCAGCCCTCCGGTGCCGGACGACGCCACCCATGTCATCGAGGGACACGTCCTGGCCAGGGACGAAGTCGAGGGGCCGTTCGGCGAGTTCAAGGGCTATTACGCGGAGGCCCGGCGCAGCAATGTGATGACCGTCGGCAAGGTCACCGCCCTGCCCGGGGCGCCGTTTCCCACCATCGTGGCGGGGGCCACCTCGGGTCTGACCCTGATGAGCTTCCAGAACGAGTATCTGATGTACGCGCATCTGCGTGGTCAAGGTCACCATGTGCGGTCGGTACGCTACTCGCTCAAGGCCAGGGGGGAGTTCGTGGCGTACATCGAGTCCGACGAGCCCAGCCAGGAGCTCGTCACGGAGGCGATGGCGTTCGATGTGCGCTCAAAGGTGATCATCTGTGGCCCGGACCTGTCGAACCCCGGGCAGGCGCTGGCCACCTACGGATTCACCACGCGGACGGAACCGTACCGCCGCAAGGGCAAGGTGGAGGGCGAGCGCGTGGGCCTGGCCTTGGTCATTCCGCCCGAAGGGCGGCCCACCGAGTACTGAATGAGGACATCAGCATGAGCCGTTTCGACCGTGTGCTGCCCGCCGCCCTGTTGGTGGTGCCGGGGCCCGGCCGTACCGTGACCTTCGTCCACCAGCTCAAGGGGCCGTACGCCGGGAGCTGGCTGCTGCCGGGCGGGGGCATCGAGCCGGGTGAGGCGGCGGAGGAAGCGGCGCGGCGGGAGGCCCACGAGGAGACCGGCATCCTCGTGGACTCCTGCTCGCTCTTCGCCGTCTATGAGTTCACCGGCAAGTGGGATCAGGGCAACTACCACTTGCTGATGTTCGCCTGCCTCGCCGACCGTGCGTACGAGCTGCCCGAGGGCTTCTCGGGGCACAACGTGGGCGAGGTCCGGCAGGGCAGCGTCGACGACTTCCCGATGCACTCCACGGATCTGAAGATCCTCACCGACGCCGGGCTCGCGTCGTACGACCACGAGGTCATCACGCGCGCCCTCGCCGAGGACGGCATCACCATGCGTGCGCACCGGGTGGAGTCCACCGTCAGGTCCGGGTGACGCTGCAACACTGGTTCGCCTCCGGGGCGCCTCAGACCCTGTCGACGGTCGACCGTGCTCAGCCCCTCGTACCTCGGGGTCTCCGCGCGCGCTCCCTTTCGACAGGGTCGCGCCCCTTCGGCGCCGCGTGGACGAGGGCCGACGACAGGGCGTGACAGGTGCTCTGCGGGCATGCGATGGTCACCCGGGCCGCGCGCAGCCCATGGGCCAGGGCGTCCCGCGGCGTACGGCCGGCCGCCAGGGCGGCGACGAGGGCCGAGGCCAGCGCGTCGCCTGCGCCCGTATCGTCGGTGCATACGCCCGGCTCGGCCGGGAGGTGCACCGGCCCCGGGGCGGTCGCGACCGCCAGGGCCGCCCCGCGGGCTCCGTCGGTGACCACGACCACCCCGGGGCCCCGGCGCATCAGCAGCTCGGCCTGCTCGGCGGGCCCGGTCGGCGTGCCGGGGTCCCGTCCCAGCAGCGCGCCCGCCTCCCCGGTGTTGAGGACCAGTACGTCGTAACGCGGCAGCAGATGGGCGCGCGGCCCGAAGTCGGCCTGCCGGGTGGGCAGGCAGCACACCGGGACCGCGTGCCGCCTGGCCTGCTGCGACACCCACACCAGCAGCTCCTCGTCGAGCCCGCCCTCCATCACCACCGCCCCCGCCGTGGCGATGCGCGCGGCCAGCTCCGGACCGCACAGCGCCTTTCCCAGGGCCGGGTCGGGGAGGGCGATACGCGAGGAGATCTGCGATCCGCGGGCGTCCAGCGTGACGTCGAACCGTCCGACGCCGTCGGCGACGCGCCGTACGTGGAGGGCGAGGCCCAGCCGGGTCAGGGCGCCCTCCAGCTCCGCCGCGTCCGCGCCGAAACCGGACAGACCGGCGAAGGTGACCGGGTGGCCGAGCCGGGCCGCGTTCGTGGCGACATTGCGGCCGACGCCGCCGTGGTGCCGCTCCATGGACCACACCGTTTCGCCGCGGCCCGCTCCGCGTTCGAGCAGCCCCGCGGCGAAAAACTTACGGTCCATCACCAGGGAACCGAGCACAAGAATGCCGGAGCGCGGCACGGACCCGTCTTCTACTGCCACCATGTCGAGCGATACCCCCCGCGTTGACCCGTAAGGAAAGGTTTTTGACCCATGGGCAGGAAGAGCGACACCACTGATACCGCAGAAGCAGGGATTCCGGAATCCGATGAGCAAATGAGCCACGCATATTGGTGGTATTTCGCTTTAATTTACCTGTCGGGCGTCATGGCTGCCACCAGCATCGGCAGAATCACGCCCGTATCCATTGACCTCGAGAACGACTTGGGGCTCTCTCTGGGACAAGTCGGCCTGGTCGCCTCCTCGGTCACCGCGGTGGCCGCCGTGCTGGGGCTGGCGGTGAGCGTCGTGCTGCGCCCCCTGGACCCGAGACGGACGCTGATCGGCGGCCTGGTGGTGATGGGACTCGCGGGGCTGCTGGTCTCCCGGGCCGACGGGTTTCCGCTGCTGCTCGGCGGGCGGCTGGTGGAGAGCATGGGCTATGTGGTCGTCGTGATCGCGGCCCCGGTGCTGATCCTGGGGCTCGGCGACGACGAGCGCCGCACGGTGGCGCTGGCGGTCTGGGGCACCTTCATGCCGGTGGGGCTCGCGCTGGGCGCGTTCGGCGGCGGGCTGCTGTCCGCGGGGTTCGGCTGGCGGACCTCGCTGGTGGTCGCCGCGGCGGCCACCCTCGCGGTGGCTGGTGCGGCGCTGTACCTCCCCGGGACCGGCGCCCGGGAGGGCGGGCCGGAGCCGGAAGGGCCGGCCGACGGGGCGGTGGCAACGGAATCCCGTGCTGGGGACGGGGACGGCTCCGGTGATCGCTGGGCGCGCGCCCGCAGGCTGGCCCGCCCGGTCGCGCTCGGCGCCGGCTTCGCCACCATCAGCGCCACGATCGTCACCTTCGTCGCGCTCTACCCCACGTATCTGCACGACGAGTTCGACGTGCCCACCGCGGCGGCCGGAACGCTCACCGGAAGCGTGTCCTTCGCCGGGGTGGCGGGGGGCTTCGCGGCGAGTGTGCTGCTGCGCCGCGGGGCGCGCATGAAGTACCTTTTCACGGCTGCCCTGTTGATGCCGGTCGGCGCCTTCGCGGCGTTCGGTTCGACGGGCGGTCTGGGCATCTCGATGACCAGCGCGGTGCTGATCGCGATCACCAACGAGTTGGTCGTCGCCACCGTCTTCGCGGCCCTCCCCCTCGTGGTGAGGACCAGCGCCGACGTCGGCATGGCCAACGGCCTGGTGGCCCAGCTCGGCAGCGTCGGATCGCTCGCGGGACCACCACTGGTGGGTCTGGTCGTCACGGCGGCGGACGGATGGTGGGCGGTGGGCCCGACGCTGCTGGTGGGGTGCGCGGTCGGCGTCGTGCTGCTGCGCGCCGCGGTGGGCAGGGGGCAGCAGGCGTGACCGGTTCGGGCGGGAAGGGCGAGGAGCAGCATGACCATCAAGTACGTCGTCTTCGACTGGGCGGGGACACTCACTCCCTGGCACACGGTGGACGTGGCGGGCATCTGGCTGGAGACCGCGCGCGAGATCGACCCGGACGGCGCGCCGGACCTCGCCGAGCGGCTGTTCCAGGCCGAGCGGGAGCTGATGGCCCGCTGCCGGGACACGCAGGGCTCGGCCACCCTCGACGAGGTGTTCCGCGCCGTGGACGTGGTCCCGGACGGCACGGCGATCGCGACCTACCGACGGGCCTGGGAGGAGCACACCTACCTCGACTCGGAGGGCGCGGAGCTGCTGCGCACCCTGCGCGAGCGGGATCTGGGGGTCGGGGTGCTCTCCAACACGCTGTGGTCGGCCGACTGGCACCATGAGATCTTCGAGCGGGACGGCGTCCACGACCTGATCGACGCCGCGGTCTACTCCAGCGAAGTGCCCTGGACGAAGCCCAATCCGCTCATCTTCGAGCTGATCGCGGAGCGGCTGGGCGCCGAGGACCCCGGCGCGTGCGCGTTCGTCGGCGACCGGCTCTTCGAGGACATCTACGGTGCGCGGCAGGCCCGTATGCGCACCATCTGGGTGCCCCACAGCACCATCCCCGAGGAGGAGCGCGGATCGGACTCGGCGGAGCCGGATGCCACCGCGCACACCCTCAAGGACGTGCTGACGGTGCTCGACTCCTGGGCGGCGCAGCGGCCCGTCAGCTGACCGCCACCGTCCGGGGCAGGTCGCGCTCGGTGCGCATGGGGCCCAGCATGAGGAGCAGCCAGCTGGGCGCGAACAGGACCGTCATGATCCACATGGCGGGGCGAAGCCCGACGACGTCGCCGAGGAGTCCGCCGAGCAGGGAGCCGAGCGGAATGGTGCAGTGGTTGAGGACCATGGCCGTCGCGACGACCCGCCCCAGCAGATGGGGCGGGCAGTAGCTCTGCCGGAAGCTGCCCACCACCACGTTGCACGCGACGATCCCCAGCCCCACCATGAACGCACCGATCGCGAAGAACGGCAGACCGGCCCCCGGTGCGGTCAGTGGCAGCAGCAGTACGAAGGGGCTGGTGAGCGCCAGCAGGACCAGCGTCCCGCGGGCCGTCCCGAAGCGTCGGCCGACGGGGCCGGCCAGCGCGGCGCCCAGGATGCCCCCGAGGCTGCCCACCATGATCAGGACACCGACGGTCGCGGGGGTCGCGTGGACCGTGCGCACCAGGAACGCGACCTGCACCGCCTGATACCCCATCAGCGCCAGGTTGGCCACGGCCCCGAACGTCACCATCGGCCGCAGATAGCGGTCGCGGGCGACGAAACCGAATCCCTCGCGTATCTGCCGGCGCAGCGTGACCTCGGGGGCGGGGGCCTCCGGGTCCGGTTCACGGACCCGCAGCAGGGCCAGGCACACGCTGGAGACGACGAAGGTCATCGCGTCGATCAGCAGCCCGAGGACCGCGCCGAATGCCTGCGCGACCAGGCCGGCGGCTCCGCGGCCGACCACCTGGGTGCCGGACTCGCTGCCCTGGAGTTTCGCGTTTCCCTCGAGCAGGTCGCGGCCGTGGAGCACGACGGGTATGTACGCGTGGTACGCGGTGCTGAAGAACACCGAGGCCACTCCGCACACCAGGGCCACCACCAGCAGATGGGTGTAGGTGAGCGCGTCCAGCCAGGCGGCGAGGGGGACGCTCGCGTACATGACGGCCGAGACGAGATTGCAGGCGATCATGACGGGCCGCTTGCGGAGCCGGTCCACCCACGCGCCGGCCGGTAGCCCGATCACCAGCCACGGCAGCCAGACGGCCGCGGTGAGCAGGCCGATGGCGAAGGTGTCGGCCCGTAGCACCACCACCGCTATCAGGGGCAGCGCCACCGTGGTGACGCTGTTGCCGAGCCCACTGGCGGTCTCGCCCGTCCACAGCAGCCGGAAGTCCCGTTGCCTGAGCACCCCGAAGCGGCGGCGCTCGGCGACCTCGGCCTGGCTCGTCGTGTCCATGATCGCGAATGATGCCATGCGGGGCCGTGGTCGAGGCTCGCCCTTTTTCGCCGCCGCGCGGCGGCTGAGCAGGTGTCAGAGGTTCCACTCGCGGTCGCTGGCCCATTTCTCGAGGGTGTGCCAGCCGACCTCGGGGTGGTCCCGGCGCAGTCCGTCGATGTCCACGTCCAGCCCGGTCTCCTGGAAGTAGCGGAACATGGCGGCCAGGTCGCCGGAGTAGCTCTCGGCGACCGTCAGCGGCACCTCTCGGTGGCGGATCTCGCGACCGCTCGCGGCGCCGATCGCGGTGGCGATCTGCTCGGGTGTCCGCCACTGCGCGGCGATGTCGATCCGGCGCCCGCCGAACTCCGCGGGGCGGTTCAGCGCCAGGGCCGCGAAGGCGCCGATGTCCCTCGCGGCGATCAGCGGCAGCGGGCGCCCGGGTGGCATGGGCAGCGCGAAGACACCCTCGCGGAGCGATTCCATGGTCCAGCCGTTCGCATAGTTCTCCATGAAGACACCGGGGCCGATCACGGTCCATGTCACATCGAGGGTGGCCAGGTGTCGCTCGATCCGCCACTTGCTCTCGAAGTGCGGGATGCCCGTGGACCGGTCGGCGTTGGCGGCGGAGGTGAACACGATGTGTCGCACCCCGACGGCGACCGCCGCGTCCAGCAGGGCGGTCCCCTGACGGACCTCGGCGGAGAGGTCGCTGCCGAACGGTGTGGACATCGCGAAGAGCGCTCCGGTGCCGGCGAGCGCGGTGGCCAGGGATGCCTCGTCGTCGAAGTCGGCCCGGACCACCTCCGCACCCAGAGCGCGCAGTTCGGCGGCGGCGGGTGTGGCGGGGTCGCGGGTGAGCGCGCGGACCGGACGGCCGAGCTGAAGCAGTGCGCGGGCCGCGGCGCCGCCTTGGGCACCGGTGGCGCCGGACACGGCCACCGGGAGAGAGATATTCATCTGCGTCATGCAGAGAACGTACGACACATTGACTGCGTGACGCAAATATTTATCCGGCGAACCGTCGAGCGAGGGGGCGGTGACTAGGATGTCTGCGTGGCGCAGCGGACACGGGGCACTTCGGCCGCGCCCCGCATGGAGACGCGCCGCACGGAGACACGGCACAACGACACAGAGGCGCGGGAGGCCTGCCGATGGCACGCGAGGACCTGATGACAGAGCTGGGGTCGGCGTCCCGGCGCTATATGGCCTCGTACATCCTGTTCAACCAGGCGGTGGCGGACCACCTGGGGATGCACCCCACCGATCTGCAGTGCCTCAACCTCCTCACACTCGAGGACGGTCCCGTCACCACCGGGCGGATCGCCGAACTGACCGGGCTGACCAGCGGTTCGGCCACCCGGCTGGTCGACCGGCTGGAGAAGGCGGGCCAGGTCACCCGCCGCCGGGACGAGCAGGACCGGCGGCGGGTCCTGGTGGAGGTGGTGCCCGGGGCGATGGAGCGGTTCGGAGCCGTGTGGCGGGAGCTGGGCGCGGGCTGGGAGGAGCTGTTCCACGAGGACAGCGAGGCAGATCTCGCCGTGCTGCTGCGCCATATGCGCAGGACCACCGAGCTGGCGCGCCACCAGATGGCCCGGCTCGCCGAGCGGTCCGCCGCACACTGACCCGGCCGGGCGGCGGACCCTGGGCTCTTCCTCTGTCTGACGGTGGCCGCGAACCGGGGGCGATGGCCCGGCATCAACTGCGTAAGATCGAGAAAGTTTTGGCGGTCCGACCCGTCCGGCCCGGCGTAGGGCGCGGGAAGCCGTCCCGCGGCGCCCCGCGCCCGGCGCGCCGGGCGAGCGGCCCGTGGCCGAGACGAGGAGGAACACGCGTGAGCCGACAGCCCCAGGACGACCAGGTCGCCGCTGCCGCCGCGGCGCTCAAGGCCGCGGGCGTCGCCGACGCGGACGCCGCGCGCTACACGCCCCTGTCCGGCGGCACCTACAACACCGTGCTACGCGTCGACCTCGACGGCCAACGGCAGTGGGTGGTGAAGATCCCTCCGACCCCGGACACCCCCCGACTCGGCTACGAGCACGAACTCCTCCGAGGCGAAGTGCTCTTCTACACCTCGGCGGCCACGGCGGTGGACATCCCGGTCCCCGAGGTCGTACACAGCGAACTCGATCCGCACGCGGCCGGCGGGCCCTATCTGATCAGCACCCTGCGCCCCGGTACACCATGGCATGAGATCTCCGGGACGATCCCGGACGGCGAGCGCCGTCGGCTCAGGGAAGAGCTCGGGCGGCTGGTGGCCCGCCTCCACACCGTGGCCGGAACCGGCTTCGGCTACCCCGCCGAGCCCTTCGGCCCGCCGGCGGCGAGCTGGCGGCAGGCCTTCACGGGGATGACGGACGCGATACTCGACGACGCCGAGCGCTACCGTGCCGCGCTGCCCGTGCCAGTGGCCCGCGTCAGGGGGCTGTTCGCCGCGGTGGCGGGCGTACTCGACGACGTGGTCACGCCCGCCCTGGTGCATTTCGACCTGTGGGACGGAAACCTGCTGCTCGACGGCGAGGCCGGGGCCCGAACGCTCAGTGGCGTCATCGACGGCGAGCGGATGTTCTGGGGCGATCCGGTGGCCGATTTCGTCTCGCTGGCGCTGCTGGGAAACGTGGAGGACGATACGGACTTCCTGTCCGGATACGCCGCGGTCGCCGGTCCGCCGCGCTTCGACGACTCCGTACGGCTGCGCCTGGCGCTCTACCGCGCCTATCTCTATCTGATCATGCTGGTCGAGGCGGTGCCCCGGGGCTATTCACCCGAGGAGTCGGTCCGTACCCAGCAGCGTGTGGCACCGCATCTCCTGGCGGCCCTGCGGGACATGGAGGCGGCCGGCGGATGATCTCGGCGTGGTTCGACTACGCCACGGAGTCGGGTCCGATCGCTCCGCGATCGTAAGAACGGCGGAGCGGGCCCGGACCGGCGTACCGCCGTGCCGCCCCAGGTGCGACGCTGAGAGGAGACGCCACTCCTTGGCGACCACGCACCCGGGAGGAGGGCCCCGAGATGACGAACCACACCCCCGAGCAGAGTGCCGGAACCCGCCCGAGCACCCTGGACACACAGAGCGAGGAGGAGCGGCTGCGGCTGCTGGAGACGCATGTGCAGACCCTGGCGGACGCGGTCCGGGCGCTGGCGCAGGGCCTGGAGAACATTCCGACGCAGGACGACGCCCTGGCGGCGGAGGCGGCGGCCCGCGGCGCCCGGCTGGCCCATGAGCTGCTGCTCTCGCAGGGCCTGTGACCACCGGGCGGCGCCGGCGCGCCCGTCGCCCCGGAAGGCGGCAACCTATCGGGCCGGGGCGGCGACGTAGAGCCGGAGGCCAGGACGGACCGGTGAAGGGATGGGCCCAGTGAAGGTCAACAAAGCCGTGACGGTGCTGCTCGGCGCGGTGTCCCTGGCGGCGGTGGGCGCGCCGCGGGCATTACCCGCGGCGCCCGCCGCCGCCGCGGCGCGGCAGATCGTCGTGGCCCCGGGCGGGCACGACACCGGCGCGGGCACCCTGGAGGACCCGCTGGCCACCGTCCAGGCGGCGGTGGACCGAAGCGGGCCCGGAGACACCATCGCGGTCCGCGGCGGCACCTACGAGCTGACCGACAACATCACGATCGCCACCTCCGGTACGGCGGGCAGCCCCATCACGCTGACCAACTACTCCGGTGAGCACGTCGTCATCGACGGCGAGCGGCTGCCCGCCAGCCACACCCCGGTCGGCGGCTCGATCCCCCGGGCCGAGCGCGGGGCCATCCACCAGGAGGCCTCGTACTGGCGGATCCGGGGCCTGGAGATCGTCCACGGGCCGTACGGGATCTACTGCGCCGGCTGCAACGACAACGAGTTCACCGGGCTGACCACGCGCGACAACTACGAGTCCGGTTTCCAGCTCCAGGGCGCCTCCAGCCGCAACCTGATCGCGAACCTCGACTCGTACGGCAACCGCGACCCGCGCAAGAACGGCGAGAGCGCCGACGGCCTGGCCATCAAGGAGGGTCAGGGCGAGGGCAATCGGGTCCGCGGGGCCAGGCTGTGGAACAACGCGGACGACGGCTTCGACGCCTGGGAGTTCACCTCCCCCATCGCCATCGAGAACACGATCGCGTACGGCAACGGGTTCAACCGGTGGAACTTCCCCGACTTCACCGGCGACGGCAACGGCTTCAAGATGGGCGGCGGTGGCGATGTGGACCCGCCCGCCGACCACTCGCTGCGCAACGCCATCGCCTTCGGCAACGCGGCGCACGGCGTCACGGACAACGGCAACCCGGGTGCCCTCGCCATCTCCCGCACCACCACCTACCGCAACGGCGGCAGCGGCTTCCGGACGGACCGGTCGCACGCCACGCTCACCGCGAACCTCTCGCTGCTGGACACCGAGCCGGTCCAGCTCGGCAGCTCCACCTCGAAGGGCAACTCCTGGGACCTGGGCGGGGTGTGGAACGAGGGCTCGGTGCTGAGCACCGACCAGGCGAAGATCACCGGCCCCCGCGCGGCGGACGGCTCGATCCCGTCCTCGACCTTCCTCGTCCCCCGCGACGGCTCGGCCCTCGGCGCCCGCTTCTGACACCGGGCGGGAGGGGATATGTAGGGGATATGGGATACGGAGCACGCAAGATCGAGCGAGCGGCGGCCCCGGACGGCTGCCCGGTACGGCGGGGGCCCGACGGGGTCTGGCAGGTGTGCGGATACGCGGAGGCCCGCGCCGTGTTGCGCAGCACCGGCACCGTACAGGCCGGTCTGGGCATCGAGACCGTGGAGAAGCTGCCGTCGGGGCTCCGGCGGCCGGTGCTGTACCGGGACGGCCCCGAACACCGGGAACACCGGCGGCAGACCGCCCGGTTCTTCACGCCTCGCCGCGTCGACGAGCGGTACCGCGAGGTCATGGTCCGGGTCGCGGAGACGCAGATCGGCAAGGTCCGCGCCGCGGGGCGGGCGCATCTGGCCGATCTGAGTTTCCATCTGGCGATCGAGGTGGCCGCGTCCGTCATCGGTCTGACGGAGAGCCGGCCCGGCATCCGGCGCCGGCTGGAGCGCTTCTTCCCCGAGAAGTTCGGGACGCCGGGGCTGACCAGCCTGCACGGTATCCACTGGCTGCTGCGGCAGAACGTGAACTGGTCGCGGGTCTATCTGGCCGACGTACGCCCGGCCGTGCGGGCTCGCCGCAGACAGCGCCGGGACGATCTGATCTCCCATCTGCTCGACGAAGGGTGTTCGGCCGGGGAGATCCTGGGCGAGTGTCTGACCTTCGCCGCGGCGGGCATGGTCACCACGCGGGAGTTCGTCAATGTCGCGGCCTGGCATCTGTTCACCGACGACGAGCTGCTCGGGCGGTTCCGGGCCGCGGACGAGCCCGGCCGGATCGCGATCCTGCACGAGATCCTGCGGCTGGAGCCGGTCATCGGCCGGCTGCGCCGCCGTACCACCGCCGCGCTGGAACTGCCCGGCGACGACGGTGTGGTGACGGTGCCGACCGGGGCGCTGGTCGAGGTGGACCTGGAGAGCGCCAATGTCGACGCCCGTACGGTGGGCGAACGGCCGGAGCTGATCCGCCCCGGCCGCCCGCTGGCCGAGGGCGCCGGGGCGGCCGGTCTGGCCTTCGGCGACGGCCCGCACAAGTGCCCCGGCGCCCATATCGCGATCCTCGAGACGGATATCTTCCTCAGCCGACTGTTCGCACTGCCCGGCATCCGGATGGCGGCCCCGCCCGGGGTCGGCTTCAAGGACGAGATAGCCGGCTACGAGCTCCGCGGCTGCACCGTCGAGTGCCGGGTGTGAAACCGGCCCCGCCGCGATGCCGGCGTCAGCTGAGCGACGCGCTCTCCAGCACCGCGTCGACCTCCTGCTGCTCCTGTGGCCCGGTGGGCTGGGCGATCCCGAGGAGGTAGGACGAGCCGCCGTCCCGCGCGGTCATGAGGGTCAGGCGCAGATGGCCCGTGCCGCCTTCGCCGTCGCTCACCTTCAACGCCACCGTGTACGCGGGGCGGTCGCTCACCGTGGTGGCCCGCGACTCCTCGATGCTCGAGCGCCCGTCCGGGTAGAAGTACTCGGCGTTCGACCGGGCCGCGTCCTCCGTCTGCTCCTTCAGCTGGGACTTGGGCACGGTCCCAGCCCGCCCGGCCAGCACGACGCTGCCACCTTCTTCTTCGTCGCCGGTGGACTTCATGGTGATCGACGAGGTGAAGGCGTCCACCAGGTCGCCCTTCTTGTTGGGCTGCCAGCCCTCGGGTATCGCGTACGAGATTCCCGCCTTGTCGTCCTTCACCCGCGGCCGGTCGGCCAGCGAGGAGCTGTCCTCGTCCCGCGTCAGCCACCAGGCCGTGACGCCACCGCCGACGAGCACCAGGACTGACACCACAACGGCCACCATGGTCCGGCGGTTTCCGGGTCGGGCGACGGCCTGGGGCGCGGGCGGCACACCCCCGCCCGGAGGGACGGATGGCGGGCCGGTAAGAGGTGGTGTGGTCATGCGCGCCATCATGTCAGTCCGGTGATCGGCTCCCGGTCGGTCGTGTGCACAGACCACCGGTAAAGAGGTCGAGGACAACGTCCGGCCAAGGTCTTGCCAATGCTTTGGCAAGCGTTGACAAGGTTGCGCAAGGGTGACGACCATGAAACATGTCGTTCATCTGCACCACTCCGTCGCACCAGGAGCGGAGCCCCCATGGCCCCCACCCTCACTGATGTGGCCAAGCGCGCCAATGTCGCGCTGTCCACCGCCTCTCGCGCGTTCAGCGACCCCAACCGGCTCGGACCGCAGACCTTGCGCAAGGTACTGACCGTTGCGCAAGAGCTCGGCTACGAATCGTCCGCTGTCCGCACCGCCGAGCCGGCCGACGACGCGGGCACCGCCACGGTCGCCGTCGTCGTGCCCGATATCGCCAACCCCGTATTCGGCGCCTTCGTCAAGGCCGCGCAGGGCGAGGGCTGGCGCCGCGGGCAGACCGTCGTGCTCGCCGACACCGACTTCGACCCCGACCACGAGCGCGAAGTCCTCGCCCACCTGCGCGAGCAGGCCGACGGGTTGATCGTGTGCTCGCCCCGGCTCGACGCGGACGAGGTCTTGGACATCTGCGACCGTACGCCCGTCGTGCTGGTCAACCGCGAGACGACCGGCGCCGACTGTGTGCTCGCCGACACCGCCGAGGGCATGCGCCAGGCCGTCGAGTATCTGGCCGCGCTCGGCCATCGGCGGATCGCCTATGTCCAGGGCATGCAGCGCTCCTGGTCCAACGCCCAGCGCGTGGAGTTGATCCGCGCCGAGGCCGGGCGGGCCGGTCTTGAGCTGACGCTGCTGGGCTGGCAGTCCGAGACAGTGGCGGGCGGGACCGCGGCGGCGGCCGGTGTGCTGGCCTCGGGCGCCTCCGCCGTCATCGCGCACAACGACCTGGTGGCGCTCGGGGTGATCTCCGGCGCGCGGGCGCTGGGGGTGAGTGTCCCCGAGGAGCTGAGCGTGGTGGGGGTCGACGACATCCCGTTCGCGGAGGTGTCGCAGCCGTCCTTGACGAGCATCTCGGTGCCGATGGTGCGGGCCGGTGCGCTCAGCCTGGAGCTGCTGGGGAAGGCCATCGGGGGTGAGCGGCAGACCCCGCGGACGCTCCGGCTGCCGACCCAGCTCATCGTGCGCGGCTCGACCGGCGCGGCCCGTACCCGCCCCGCCGGGCACGGCGCCACGACTGACGGCGCGGCTGCGGAAGCGGCAGCCGGAAAGGGCGGGTCATGAGGGCCGACACATTGACCGTGGTGGTCATCGACGCCAACCTCGACCCGCTGCGTGCCGAGTTCGAGTCCGCGCTGCCGGACGGAGTGTCCGTCAGCTGGCCGGACGCCCGGGACACCGCGGCGGTCGAGGCCGCCGTGAAGGGGGCGGATGTGCTGGTGTCGGGGAAGTGCGACACCCGGATGGCCGCGATCGCCACCCGGCTCCGGCTGGTCCACGCGGCCGGTGCCGGTACGGACGGGATCGACATCGCCTCGCTGGCCCCCGGAACCCAGGTGGCCAACACCTTCCACCACGAGGACTCGATCGCCGAGTACGCCGTGTCAGCGGCCATTCTGCTGCGGCGCGGCTTCCTGCGGCAGCACGACGCGCTGCGCCGCGGGCAGTGGCACTCCCCCGCGTACGACCCGGGCTCCCCGTGGGTCGATACGCTGGGCGCGGCGACGGTCGGGTTCGTCGGCTTCGGGCATATCGGCGCCCGCTGCTGGCAGCGGTTCCGGGCGTTCGGCGCCCGGGGCGTGGCGGTCACCAGGCGCGGTGAGGTGGACGCGGCGGCCGAGGGGCTGGCCTGGTCCGGGACCATCGACGACCTCGGCTCGCTGCTGGAGAGCTCCGATGTGGTGGTGGTGTCGGCCCCGCTGACCCCCGAGACCACGGGGCTGATCGGCGCGGCCGAGCTGTCCCGGATGCGCCCGTCGGCGGTGCTGGTCAACGTCGGCCGTGGCCCGGTCGTGGACGAGGACGCGCTCTACCGGGCCTTGAGCGAGCGCGCGATCGGCGGGGCCGCGCTCGACGTCTGGTACCGCTACCCGGCCGCCGGACACTCCGCGGCCCCCGGCAACCATCCCTTCGAGACGCTGGACAACGTACTGATGACACCCCACTCCTCGGGCCTGACCCGCGAGACCTTCGCGCGCCGGGCCGATGACATCGCCGCCAACATCGGCCGGCTGGCCGCGGGTGAGCCGCTGCACAACGTCGTGGCGGTGGCCCCATGAGCCGGCCGGCGCCCATGACCGACACCATCGTCGCGGTCGATGTGCTGGTGACCAGCCCGGGCCGCAACTTCGTCGCGCTCAAGATCACCACTGCACAGGGCCTGGTCGGCTGGGGCGACGCCACGCTCAACGGCCGTGAGCTCGCCGTCGCGTCGTATCTGCGCGACCATGTGGCGCCGCTGCTGATCGGCCGGGACCCGGCGCGGATCGAGGACACCTGGCAGTTCCTCTACCGCGGGGCGTACTGGCGGCGCGGTCCGGTGACGATGACGTCCATCGGCGCGGTGGACCTCGCGCTGTGGGACATCAAGGGGAAGGCCACCGGCCAGCCGGTGTACCAGCTGCTGGGCGGCGCGGTGCGCGACGGGATCCTGACGTACACCCATGCCTCCGGCTGGGAGATCCCCCAGCTGCTCGACGCGGTCGACGAGCGGCGCGAACAGGGCTTTCTCGCGGTGCGTGCGCAGAGCGGCATCCCCGGTCTTGACACGGTGTACGGGGTGAGCAGCGGCGAAGCGGGGTACGAACCGGCCGACCGTGGCGCGGCCCCCGCGGTGGAGGTCTGGGACACCGACTCCTATCTGCGGCACGCCCCGCGTGTTCTCGCGGCGGTACGCGAACACGTGGGCCCCGAGCTGAAGTTGCTGCACGACGCCCACCACCGGCTCACCCCGGGCCAGGCGGCCCGGCTCGGCCGGGCGCTGGAGGAGGTGGACCTCTACTGGCTGGAGGATGTCACCCCCGCGGAGAACCAGGAGGTGCTGCGGCACGTCCGGCACCACACCACCGTCCCGCTGGCGATCGGCGAGGTGTTCAACACCGTCTGGGAGTGCCAGACGCTGATCACCGAGCAGCTGATCGACTTCGTACGGACCTGTGTGACGCACGCGGGCGGGATCAGCCATCTGCGGCGGATCGCGGCGCTCGCCGAGGTATGGCAGGTGCGGCTCGGCCCGCACGGTCCCTCGGACGTCTCGCCGGTGGCCCTCGCAGGATCGCTGCATGTGGGCCTGGCGACGCCGAACTTCGCCATCCAGGAGTACATGGGCTACGAGCCGGTCGTGCACGAGGTGTTCCGGCACGCGTGGAGCTACGCCGACGGACATCTGCACCCCGGCGACCAGCCCGGGCTCGGGGTCGAGGTCGACGAGGCGCTGGCCGCCCGGTTCCCGTACGAGCCCGCCTATCTGCCCATCGCGCGGCGCCGCGACGGCTCGATGACGGACTGGTGACGATGCCGGCGACCACCGTGCCCCGCCTCGGCCGGGCGACCGCTCCCCCGGCCGCGCTGACCCTCGCGCGGCCACCCGCCGAGACCGGCATCGTGCACCTCGGCCTCGGCAACTTCCACCGCGCCCACCAGGCCGTGCACACCGCGGCGGCGCTGGCCCGCGCCGACGGCCCCTGGGGCATCCTCGGGATCGCCGGTCGCTCCACCGGCGTGGTCCGGGCGATGCGCGAACAGGATCTGCGCTACGCGGTCGTGGAGATCTCCCCCGGCCGCACCCGGGTCACCGTCCCCGCCGTGCACACCGGGGCGCTGGTGGCCGCGGAGCAGCCGGACGCCGTGCTCGACGCGCTGGCCGCGCCCGGTACGGCCGTCATCACCCTGACGGTCACCGAGCACGGGTACACCTTCTCCCCGCGCACCCACGGCCTGGACCTGGACGCGCCCGCGGTACGGGCCGATCTGCGCGGCGACGCGCCGCCGCGCACCACCATCGGGCGGATCGTGCGCGGACTGCAGCGCCGCAGCCGGGCCCACGCCCGGCCGGTGACCATCCTGAGCTGCGACAACCTGGTCGGAAACGGTGAGCTGACGAGGCGGCTGGTGCGCGAGTTCGCCGAGGCGCTTCCGGCGGCCGAACGCGACGGCCTGGTGCCGTGGCTGGAGAGCTCGGTGGCGTTTCCGGGCTCCATGGTGGACCGGATCGTCCCCGCCACCACGGACGCCTACCGCGAGGCGGTGGCGGTCCACCTCGGGGTGCGGGATGCCGTACCGGTGCCGGCCGAGCCGTTCTCCATGTGGGTGATGGAGGACCGCTTCGCCGCCGGACGTCCGCGCTGGGAGCTGGCGGGGGCGCTGTTCACGGACGACGTCGAGCCGTACGAACTGCTCAAGCTCCGGCTGCTCAACGGCACTCACTCGCTCATCGCCTATCTGGGCGCCCTGGACGGGCGGGACACCATTCCGGACGCGATCGCCCGGCCCTTCATCGCCGAGGCGGCGCGGACCGTGCTGCACGACGAGTATCTGCCGAGCCTCACCGTGCCCGCCGATATCGACCTCGACGACTACGTCCGCCGGCTGTTCGACCGCTGGGCCAACTCGGCGCTGGGCCACCGCACCCGGCAGGTCGGCTCGGACGGTTCGGTCAAGCTCCGGCAGCGGGTGCCGGAACCCGCCCTGCTCCAGTTGCGCGCCGGGCGGATGCCACACCATCTGGCGCTGACCGTGGCCGCGTATCTGTGCTGTGTGGCGCCCCTGCCCGGTTTCTCGCCGGGTCCGCACGCCACCGCGATGGTGGATCCGGCCCGGGACACACTCGCCGCGATCGCCGGCCGACCCCGTACCTCGTCCGGGGCGCCCTTCGTCGAGGCCGTTCTGGACAGCGGGCTGCTCGGCGACGGCCTGCCCGAATACCCCGCGTTCGCGGCCCGGGTCGCCGAACTCATCGACGTCATCGTGCGATTCGGCCCGGCCACCGCGGCGGCCGATGCCCTGGGGGCCACCTCCCCTGCCGAAACGGCCGCCCGCCCCGGCGTCTAGGGCCGTCCTCTCCCACCTTCTCGGGTAGCCGGGTCCCCGCCCGGCCCCGCCCTGTCCCCACCCCCCGCACCTTGCCTTGCCCTGCCCTGAAACCGCTCCGGAAATCGATCCGTTCAAGGAGGCATGGATCATGGACAACACCGCGCGCACCACCGCGCCCCCGCCCACCCCGACCACAACCGCCCCGACCACAACCGCCCCGCCCGTGGAGCCGCCCGCCGACCCGGGCGCGGTACGGCGTGCCGCGTGGGCCGGTCTGATCGGCACCGCGCTGGAACAGTACGACTTCGTCATCTACGGCACGGCCTCGGCCCTGATCTTCAGCGATCTCTTCTTCCCCAACGTCTCGGCCTCCGTCGGCATCCTCGCCAGCTTCAGCACCTACGCCGTCGGCTTCGCCGCCCGGCCGCTGGGCGGGCTGTTCTTCTCCCGCTACGGGGACCGGCTCGGCCGCAAGTGGGTGCTGGTCGCGACCCTGCTGCTGATGGGCGGATCCACGCTGGCCATCGGGCTGCTGCCGACGTACGGCCAAGTGGGCCTGCTCGCCCCGATCCTGCTGCTGCTCTGCCGGATGGCCCAGGGCTTCGGCGCGGGCGCCGAACAGTCCGGAGGCGCCACCCTGCTCACCGAGACGGCGGCCACCGGGCGACGCGGAAGACTGGCCTCCCTCGTGATGACCGGCGCCGCGCTGGGCACCGCCCTCGGGGCCGTGGCCTGGATCCTCGCCCAGCGGCTGTCCGACGACGCCCTGATGAGCTGGGGCTGGCGGCTGGTCTTCGGCAGCAGCCTCCTGGTCACCGTGGTCGCCATGGTCTTCCGGCGCAAGCTCACCGAGAGCCCCGTCTTCAAGGAGCTGAAGCAGCAGCACGAGCGGCCCGCGTCCCCGGTGAAGGAGGTCTTCAAACACGGCAGGAAGCCGACGCTCCTGGTGCTCTTCATGAACTTCGGCATCAGCACCCAGTCGTACACCTACCAGGTGTTCATGGCCTCGTACCTGGTGTCCTCGGTGGGCGTCGACAAGGACTTCGTCCCTGAGGTGCTGCTGCTGGGCGCCCTGTGCGGCGGTGTCGCCGCGGTGTGCTTCGGCACGCTCTCGGACCGCTTCGGGCGGCGCCCGGTGTACTCCCTGATCGTGGGCGCCCTGGTGCTGCTGCCGACCCCCACCTTCGTCGCGCTGAACTCCGGTTCCAAGGTCGCGATCACCGTGGCCATTGTCATCGGCTTCATCCTGGCCTGTCAGGGGGCCGTCGGGGTGCAGATGAGCTACTTCCCCGAGCTGTTCGGAAACCGCTACCGCTACGCCGGGGTCACCCTCGGCCGGGAGTTCTCCTCCGTGATCGGCGGCGGGGTCGCGCCCCTGATCTGCACCGCGCTGGTCAGCGCCTTCTCGGGGTCCTGGATACCGGTGGCCGCCTATATGTCGCTGGTCGCCGCGGTCAGCCTGATCGCCACCCGGATGGCGCCGGAGACGGTAGACCGCGATCTCAACGCGCCCACCGACAGCACCGACGGCGCCGACAGCACCGATCCGCCCGGGGCCGCCCCCGCACAGCCCGCGCACAGGTAGGACTCACCTTCCCGACAGGTTCACCGGCTGGCGTCCCGGTCCGTGGATGCCATGGACGACGCTCTGGCGCAGGCGGCGGTGCGCGCCCTGATCGCGCAGGCGGAGCTCACCCCCAAGCCCGGCCTCGCCGGTGCCCGCGATCTGCGGGCCCGGACGACCGGCGCGGATCTGCTGACGCTGCGCTGGTCGGCCAAGGCGCTGACGCCCGCGTTCGCGGCCATCGCGGCGTCAGCCCGCCACCCCGGCGGGCCGACGCCGACGCTGCGCGAGGAGTTGGGCGCGATCGGCCGGGGTGCCGAGTGGACGATGTCCCGGGCCTGCGGGGGCCCGGCCGCGGGCGCGCACCGCGGGGCGCTGTGGGTGACGGGGCTGCTGGTCGCGGCCGCCGCCCTGGAGCCCGACGCCCCGCCCCGTGAACTGCCCGCCGCCGCCAAGCGGATCGCGGCCCACCCGGACCGGCGCGCCCCGCGCAGGCCCTCGCCGGGCTCGCAGGTCTCCGCCACCTACGGCGCGGCGGGGGCGCGCGGCGAGGCGCGGGCCGGCTTTCCGCATGTACGCCGCGCCCTGGACGCCCTGTCCCGGGCGCGGGGTACGGGGGCCACGGAGGCGCAGGCCCGCCTCGACGCGCTGCTCACCGTGATGAGCACGCTCCAGGACACCGGGCCGCTGTACCACGCGGGCCCGCCCGGGCTCCGGGGGTGCAGGACGGGGCGCGCGGCGTCCTCGAGGCGGGCGGCACGGCGACGGCCGCGGGCGCGGCCGCCCTGGCCAGGCTGGACGCCGAGTTGGGTGAACTCGGCGTCGCGCTCCGGGGCAGCGCCGCGGTGCTCGCCGGGGCACTCTTCCTGGACGGCCTCCCCGCGCCGCTGGCCCACCCCGCCAACAGGACTGTCTGATCGGACCTTTGAGTAGCCCATCGCCACCTTATCCCCTCACCTGCGACTTCATCGCCTCCCAGAAATGCAATAGGTCGGAGGTCTTCCTTACCACCGAGCGAGCCTGCACTATGCCCGGTAGTTCACAACCAGGTATGGGAGGCATGTACGTGACCTCAGGGACGGGGAACGGAATCTCTCGGCGAGGTGTGATCGGCACGGCCGCCGCCGCCGGCGCCGGAGGCTGGCTGACCGGATCCGGCACCGCATGGGCCGCGCCCCAAGGAGCCTCGGCACGGGCGGAAAACACACATGAGCGGCTGGTGAGAGCCGCCGCCATGCGGTGGCGGCGGCTGCCGGGCGACTGGAAGGACGGGCCCTTCCTCGGCAACGGGCTGCTCGGTGTGCAGATCTACCGTGGCGCCACGGCCAACTCCGTGAAAGTCATGGTCAGCCACAGCCAGGTGCAGGACCAACGGCCACAGTGGCGCGCCCCGTACGGCTTCTCACGGCTGCCCATCGGCCACTTCGACCTGACGCTCGCCGGCGAGGTGACCGATATCGACTGGACCCTCGACCTCTGGGACGCCGAGCTGCGCGGCACCGTCACCACCACGCGGGGCAGCGTCCGCTTCTCCATGCTGGTCCACAACTCCCGTACCGCACTGCTGATCTCCACCCGACCGAGCGCGGGCGAGCAGTCCGCGGCCTGGTCGTTCACCTGGATGCCCGCCATCTCGCCCCGGCAGAAGGACAAGCCCGCGGACTACACGGGCAACCCCGACGCCCGCACCGGTTCCACGGGCGCCACCCACTACGTCCAACAGCCCCTGGTCGCCGGCGGCGGATGGGCCACCGCCTGGCGCGAACGGCGGGTGGGCACCGGCCGTCTGCTCGCCGCCCATATCGTCTACCGTTTCCCGGAGGACTTGGACGGCACGACCGAGTTGGCGGTCGCCGAAGTGGCCCGTACGCTGGCCGCCGACCCGGACGGGCTGGTGCGCGAGCACCGCGGCTGGTGGCACCGCTTCTACCGGCGCAGCCTGCTGTCCGTGCCCGACAAACGGCTCCAGGACTTCTACTGGATCCAGCTCTACAAGGCCGCGTGCGCCACCCGGGCGGGCGGACCCTCGATGTCCGAGTGGGGGCCGTGGTATCCGGAGACCGGCGGCAGCTGGACCGCGGTCTGGTGGAACCTCAACGTCCAGATCGCCACCTGGCTGATCCAGGGGTCCAACCACCTCGAACTCGACTCGGTCACCTCCACCTTCAAAACCTTCGAGAAATATCTGCCGCTCTCGGTGCCGCCGGAGTACCAGGACGGCCAGACCTACGCCCTGGCCCACCCCTCCGACTGGATGCTCCGCCCCGGCGCGAAGACCGTCGGCATCCCCGGCACCGCCACCAAGACCGACAACAACGGCAATCTCATCTGGGCCATGCACAACGTCTGGCTCAGCTACCGCCACACCATGGACGTGCGGATCGTGCGGGACGTCCTCTACCCGATCCTCGTCAAGGCGGTGAACTTCTACGACCACTTCCTGCACGAAGGCGCCGACGGCGAACTGCATCTGCCGCTGACCCGGTCGCCCGAGTGGGCGGACGCCGAGGACTGCACGTACGACCTGTCGCTGCTGCGCTGGGGCTGCGCCACCCTGCTCGACTGTCTGCGCATCCTCCGTACGGACCATCCGCGCGCACCGCGCTGGCGCGAGATCCTCCGGCGCCTGGTGGACTATCCGCGCGATGCGACCGGGGTCATGATCGGCGCGGACAAGCCGCTGACCGAGTCCCACCGCCACTTCTCCCATATGTTGTGGCTCTATCCGCTGGGCGAGCTGCAATGGGACCGGGCGGGCGACCGGGACATCATGCGCACGACCTTCGACCACTGGGTCAGGGACCGCGCATTGTGGGCGGGTTACAGCTACGGCGTCGCCTCCTCGATGGCCTCCCGGATGGAGCGGCCCGAGGATGCTCTGGACTTCCTCACCTTCTTCACCGATGGCAAGGTGGTCAACAACGCCTGGATGACTCCCAACACCATGTATGTGGAGGGCGGGAACCTGGCCACGGAGAGCCCGCTGACGGCGACCCAGTCGATCCTCGACATGGCCGTGCAGAGCCACGGCGGCGTCGTACGGGTCTTCCCCTCCCTGTCGCGGCGCTGGCCGGACGCCTCCGTCCAGTCCCTGCGTACCCAGGGCGCGTTCCTGGTGGACGCGGACCGCTCGGGCGGCCGGACGCGGTGGGTGCGCGTGCACAGCGAGGCGGGTGCGCCGCTGGTGCTGGCGCATGGCATCGAGGGCGCCATCGACGTACGGGACGAGCGCGGCCGGCGGCTGAGCTACCGGGAGACGGCCCCCGGCCGCATCGAGATCCCGCTGGGCCGGGACGGGACGGCGGTCGTCGTGCCGCGCGGCACCGACCCCGACCTGGATCCGCGCGATGTGCCGGCCGTGGGCGACGCCGAGCCGTGGGGGCTGCCCGGCTGAGCCGTACCGGGCGTGGACAACTTGGGGCTTCGCCGGGACAGTTATGCCCACCCCGTGAAGGCGCGGGGTGGGCGGGCGGCTTACGATCCTGTGCCAGGACGCGCGGCCTGAGGATCGTGCGCCGGACAGCCCTGAAAAGCCCTGAAATGAGGAGATCTCACGTGACCGCTCAAGGGGTAGCAGCCCAGACCGGAAGCGGACCGGAGCCCCCCAGCAGCCCCCTCAACCAGGGCAAGCCGCACAGCGCCCGGATGTACGACTACTTCCTGGGCGGCAAGGACAACTACGTCGCCGACCGCCAGGCCGCCGCCAAGGTGCTCACCATGTGGCCGGGCGTCATGATCGCCGCCCGCACCAACCGCGCCTTCATGCACCGCGCGATCCGGTACCTGGCCGCCGAGCGCGGCATACGCCAGTTCCTCGACATCGGCACCGGCATTCCGACCAGCCCCAATCTCCATGAGGTCGCCCAGTCGATCGCCCCGGAAGCCCGGATCGTCTACGCCGACAACGACCCGATCGTCCTCGCCCACGCCCAGACCCTGCTCAGCAGCGTCCCGCAGGGGCGCACCGCCTACGTCGACGCGAATGTCGCCGAGCCGGACACCATCCTGAACGCCCCGGAACTCACCGAGGTGCTGGATCTGTCCCAGCCCGTCGCCCTGAGCCTGTGCGCGCTGCTGCACTTCGTCCCCGACGAGTGGGACCCGTACGCGATCGTCCAGCGCCTGCTGGAGCCGCTGGCGCCCGGCTCGTACCTGGTGCTGAGCCACATCACGCCGGACTTCGACCCCGAGGCGACCCAGCGGACCGTGCAGATCTACCACAGTGGTGGCATCCAGGGGAAAATCCGCACCAAGGCCGAGGTGGAACGGTTCTTCACGGGTCTTGAGCTGGTCGAGCCGGGCATCGAGGTGCCGCACCGCTGGCACCCCGAGCTCGCGGCCCCGGACACCGGGACAGACACCGGCGATGTGACCGACGAAGAGGTCTCCTTCTGGGTGGGAGTCGCCCGTAAGCCGGGCTCCTGACCCGCCGTCCTGACCCGCCGGAACACGGGCCGCTCACACCCGGCCGCCGGGAGCGGCGCGGCGCTTGCCTTCTGAAGATCCCTGCGCGTCAATGAGCCCCACCCTTTGACCGGGCATCAGCGATGCGGACATGGATCGGACGGGACGAGCGATGAGACCTCCCATTCCCGGGTTACGCGCCACGGCCACCGCCGCCGCCTGCGCGGCGCTGCTCGCGGGGGCCGTGGCCCTGGCGCCCACGGCCGCCGCCGTGTCGCCGGACACCGCCACGGCCCCGTACGACTGCGGTGCATACGGCTCCGCGGATCTCACCCTCCACGCCACCCAGAACGGCACCCGGGCCACCCTCACGCCCGTCTTCCCGGATCTGACCGCCCCGGTCGCGATCCCGGCGAACACCATCTCCGCCACTCTGCGGCTCGAGAAGAACGGCGGCCCGGCCACGACCACGTTCACCAACAGCTCCAGCCCGGCCATCCCCGCGGGTTCCCCGATAGTGGTCACGCTCGTCGGCACGGTGGCGCCGGGCGACAGTCTGGACTCCTATCTGGGCAGTGGCTCGCTCCGCATGTCGATCGGGGCCGTCCTGATCACCTGCAACGCGCTGGCCAAGCAGACGCCGGGCCCGTTCGTCTTCGACTGACCTGAGCGGCCCCATGGGTTACGGCTTGTGGCCGACCGCCTCCGCGTAGAACGAGCGGTCCACGACCCGGTCCTCGCGCAGCGGATCGCCCTCGGTCACACCGGCCGCGGCGTACGCCTTCTGCAGACGGTCCACCGTGCCGTCGCGGATCTCCCAGTCCATGCGCAGCGACGGCACGGCGGACAGCGTGTCCGGCTCGGTCTTGAGTGCTTCGCCGAGCTCCTTCACAAACGCTTTGTCCTTCTTGTAGTCCCCGGCGAAGTAGGTGTTCACGGTGCGGATGTAGGCGCGCAGAAACGCCACTCCCGCGTCCGGATCGCCCGTCAGCAGATCGGGGCCGAAGAGAAGACCGCCCAGCGGCTCGCCCTGCGGCTGACCGCCGAGGAAGGCGTAGCCGGGGTCGCCGTCCACCTCGCGCCACACCGGGTCGAGCAGCCATGCCGCGTCGACACCGCCGTTCTTCAGCGAGGTGAGGACTTCGGCGGGGCCCAGCTGCTGGAAGCGGACGCTGTCCACGTCGGCCTGGTGCTTGGCCAGCACCTTCTCCATCGGATACATGATGACCGAGCCCTTGCCGATGAGCGTGCCGACGGTACGGTCCTTGAGGCCGACCTCACCGGCTGTCTGCCCGGGCCGCAGCCTGGCCCAGAACCCGCTCTTGGAGCCGGGCGCGGGCGAGAAGTTCCCGGCGACCCAGCGGATGTCGAACCCCTGCCGGATGCCGTTGAGCACGCCCGCCTCCGGCGCCGCGTACTGGACGTCGATATCGCCCTTGGCCAGCAGCGGCAGCGCGTCGGGGGTGGGCAGCAGCTTCACCTCGACGTCCAGCTTCTCCTTGGCGAACTCGCCCTTGGCCAGGGCGATCTGCAGCGGCGCCAGGTACTCGGCGTTCAGGGTGCTGGCGGAGACGACGACCTTCGTCTTCTTCTTCAGCGGCTTGGGCGCGGGTGCGCCGGGCTCACAGCGGGCCGGCGCGCGGTCCTCGGACAGGTCGGAGGGGTCGGTCCAGCCCTTGGCGCAGCCTGCGACGGGCGCGATCGGACGGGCCTTGCGCTCGGCGCCTGAGTGCGCCGAGTCGGAGGTCTGCACATCGCAGGCGGTGAGGGAGCCGAGGACGCCCAGCAGGGTCACGGCGGTGGCCAGGGCGCGGGTGAGGAAGGGTCCGGGTGCTGGCATGGGTGTTGCCTTCCGGTTCCGGTGAGGCCGAGATGAGACAGGGGTCGGGAGTGAGGGTCAGGACTGGGGGCGGCCGCGGTCCCGCGGGGCCCAGGGGGTGAGTCGGCGGCCGACGAAGCGTACGAGTTCGGAGAAGACCACGCCGAGTACGGCCACACAGACGATGCCGACGAACATCACGTCGTTCTGGAACAGCGCCCGCGAGTCGAAAATGAGATGACCGAGCCCGTTGTCCGCGGCGATCTGCTCGGAGGCGACGATCACCAGGACCGCCACCCCGGCCGCGACCCGCATGCCCACCAGGACCTGCGGCAGCGAGGCGGGCAGCAGCACATGGCGGAACATCTGCCAGGGGCCCGCGCCGAAGACCTGACCGGCCTCCCGGTACCCCTCCGCGACGCCCATCACGGCCGCCATCGTGGAGATCCAGACGAAGAAGAAGACGGTGGTGGCCACGAGCGCGATCTGCGGGCCCTCGCCGAGGCCGAACATATTGAGGAACACCGGCAGCAGCGCGAGCTTGGGCACCACGTACAGCGCGTCGAGCAGGGGCTCAAGCGCCGCGCGGACGATCCGCACCGCGCCCATCAGCAGCCCGGCGGCATAGCCCGCGGCCGTGCCGACCGCATAGCCGGCCATCACCCGCTGGAGGGTGGCCCATACGTCCGGCCACAGCTTGCCGTCGGCGGCGCGCTGCCAGCCGTCGGCCGCGATCGTGGAGGGGGCGGGGTAGACGCGGGGGTCGATCCAGTGCCGGTACGCGGCGAGCTGCCACAGCAGGATCAGCGCCGTGGGCACGGCGACGGCCAGGGAGATCTCGAGGGCGAGACGGCTCCGATGGGCGCGGACCGGATCGCGCTCCCGGGGCCCGGGGCGCCGGACCAGCACCGTCTCGGCGGGCCCGTCCGGTGCCGCATCGGCCTGGGCGGCGCGGTCCGCGCCGAGCGCGGCCTCGCCGTTCATGAGCGCTCCCCCGCGGGCTGCGCCATCGCGGCGCCACCGGCTCCCGTCTGCACCTCGCCGCGCAGCAGCTCCCACAGCTCGGACTGCAACGCGGCGAACTCCGGGGAGCGGCGCAGCGCTCCGGTGCGCGGGCGCTCGAACGGCGGCCGCCGTTCGGCGATCACCCGGCCCGGCCTGGCGGACATCACCACCACCCGGTCCCCGAGCACGATCGCCTCCTCCAGGCTGTGGGTGACGAACAGCGCGGTGGTGCGGGTCGCCTGGCAGACCGCGAGCAGTTCGTCCTGGAGGATGGTGCGCAGCTGGGCGTCGAGCGCGGCGAACGGTTCGTCCATGAGCAGCACCTCCGGCTCCACGGCGAGCGCGCGGGCGATCGCGACCCGCTGCCGCATACCGCCGGAGAGCGCGGCCGGGTAGGCGTCGGCGAAGTCGGCGAGGCCCAGCCGGTCCAGCCAGTCCCGGGCCCGTGCGTTGGCGGCCTTGCGCGGGACGCGCTGCACATCGAGGCCGAAGCGGACGTTGGCGAGCACGGTCTTCCAGTCGTAGATCCCGTAGTCCTGCGGGATCATCGCGGCCGGGTGGCGCCGGCCGGCGCGCAGTTCGACCTCGCCGCCGCTGGGGCGGACGAGCCCGGCGACGATGCGCAGGAATGTCGACTTGCCGCAGCCGGACGGGCCGACGACGCAGCAGAACTCCCCGTGTTGGACATCCAGATCGAATGGCCCGAGCGCGTGTACGTGCCTGCCCGAGTGCCCGAAGCTGCGGGTCACCGCGCGGGCGCGCACCTTCGGTGCGGCCGTGGGTGTGGTGTGCGGCTCCACCCCGTGTCTCCTCCCGCTGTTTTCCAAGAGAAGATATGACGACCCGTCAGATTCAGACAAGAGTCGGGACACCATCGACCGCCGGCCGGACCCCGCGACCGGCTATCGGTCGGCCGCTCCGCCATCGCGCCACCAGTGGCGCAGCACCTGTTCGGCGGGCTTGCCGTGCGGTGTGTAGGCCAGGCGCCGCTCGGTCTCGCCGCTGTCCGGCCAGTCGTCCCACATCCACCAGCACACCCCCGCCCACCACGACTGGCCGTCGAAGGCGGTGAGCAGGGCCTGGTAGGCGGCGGACTGCTCGTCCGCCCCGGCGCGGTGGCTGACGGTCCAGGAGTACGGCGCGGCGGCGGTGCCGCTCTGGCTGACGTAACCGGCCTCGGTGAACAGGATCTCCTTGTCCTCCCGGGCGGCGAACGCCGCGAGTTCGGCGACGATCGGCTTCCAGCCCTTGGCCAGCCGCGCGGGGTCGGTCGTGGCGGTGTCCGCGAGCGGCCAGTACGCGTCGATGCCGATCAGGTCGAGGGAGCTCCAGAACCGGACGTGGGTGTACTCGTCGTAGTTGGCGGCGTAGGTCAGCGGGCCCCGGTAGGCGCCGCGCACCACGGCGATCACTTTCCCCCAGCGGCGGCGGTCGGCGGAGGTGCCGGCCAGTTCGGTGCCGACGGCGAACTGCTCGACGTCCAGTTCCTCGGCCAGGTCGGCGTAGTGGGTGATGAAGCGTTCGTACGCGGTGAACCACGCCTCCCGGTCGGCGGGCTTGATTTCGGCCCGGTCGCCGCCGTCCACCAGGTCCACATGGGGTTTGAGCATCACCTTCAGCCCGGTGGCGTGGGCCAGGCCGACGATCCGGCGCAGGCTGTGGTCGCTCGCCGTCTCCTCGGTGGTGTGGATGGCGGACCGCCGTATCCCGTCCTGGTACCAGGTGGGGGTGAACACCACCCATCGGGCGCCGGTGTCGGCGATCTGCCGCAGATAGCGCCGGGCCTCGCGCCGGTCGTAGTCGTCGGTGTTCCAGGCGGGCAGGGTGATCCCCCGCATCCGCTGGGCCGGTCCGGCGCCGGCGGCGGCGGAGCCGGTGTGGCCGCTTCGGCGTGAATCGGGCGGGTCGTCCCCGCCCGCCGAGCATCCGGTCAGGACGGCGACGGCGGCGGTGACCGCCGCCGTCGCCCGCCTCAGCGCCTTCATCGGGCAGGGCCCTCCTCGCCCAATCCGTGACATCACCGTCCCGGAGCGCTGACCAGGAACGGGTCGGGGGCCAGAATCGAGTCGGGCGCCAGAATCGGCTCGGCGACCAGGGTCGGCCCCGCCACCACGAGCGGTTCCCCGACCAGGAGCGGTTCCGCCGGTGTGCGCGGCGCCGGGAGCGGTGGCGCGGCGGGTGCCGGATGCGTGGCGCGGGTGAGGAGCACCACACCGCGCGCGGCCACCACGGCGCCCAGACCGGCCAGCGCGACCCCGGCGGGGCCGCCGTGGACACGCTCGCCGAGCAGGGCGATTCCGATGGCCGCGGCGGCCATCGGGTTGGCCAGGGTCAGAACGGCCAGCGGTGCGCCGAGGCCACCGGTGTAGGCGGTCTGGGACAGCAGCAGCCCGCCCACGGCCAGGCCCGCGACGAGTACGCCCACGATGGCGAACCGCCAGGTCAGGGCCAGGCCCGCGACCGTCAGGGTCTGAGTGAGCGCCGATGCGGCCCCGGAGGTGACACCGGAGGCGGCGGCGTGGCCGAGCCCCCGGCCGCGGCGGGCCTGGATGAGCAGGGCGACCACGGCCAGCACGATCGCGGCGACGGCGAGCGCGGCGACGGTGCCGAGCGTCCGGTCGGGGGCGCCGTCGCCGACGGTGAGCGGCAGCAGCGCGCCGAGGCCGACGAGGGTGAGCGCGGTGCCCCGCCACTCGTCGTGGGTGGCGCTCCGTCCTGCCACCCGGGCGCCGAGCGGCACGGCGGCGACCAGCGTGAGCGCGCCGAGGGGCTGGACCAGGGTGAGCGGCCCGAATTTGAGGGCTGCCACATGGAGCAGGGCCCCGGAGGAGTTGAGTCCGACGGTCGACCACCAGGCGCCCTGCGCCAGCAGTCGCCGCAGTCCGCCCGGGCCGGTGCGGGCGGCAAGGCGCTCCTGTGCGACGGCCGCGGTCGCGTAGGCGACGGCCGACAGGAGTGCGAGGGTGACGGCTATGAGGGTGGCGTTCACGGCATTACCGGCCCCTTTGAATATGGACGTGCTGCGATACATCTGCGTATCGATACAACAGTGTATCGGCACAGGCGCGTATCGATACGCTCGTGTACCGTGTGTTGTGCCGCACAGTCGCATACCGCACCCTCACCTCAGTCGGCCACGGTCGACAGGGCCGAGGGACCGGCGGAAAAGCTCATAGCGGGAGGAGAGTGCCGAGCTGATGGCAGCGCCCACCACGGCGGACACCCAACGCCGCTCCAAGATCAGTCCCGAGCGCGAGCAGGAGATCTTCGACGCCGTCCTCGCCCTGCTGACCGAGGGCGGCTATGAGGCCTGCACCTTCGAGGGGGTCGCCGCCCGGGCCAAGGCGAGCAGGTCCACTCTCTACCGCCAGTGGAAGACCAAGCCCCAGCTGGTCGCCGCCGCGCTGCGCCGCTGTGACCGGCGCATGGCGCTGGACGGCATCGACACCGGCAGCCTCGTCGGCGACCTGCGGGAGACGGCGCGCGTCGTAGGGCGGATGTGCGACTCGGACACCACGTTGCTGTACGCGCTGGGCCATGCCGCGCTCAGCGACCCGAGCCTGCTCCAGGCGCTGCACGACGCCCTGTTCTCCCGGGAGGTGTCGGTGATCGCCGTCATGGTCCGGCGCGCGATCGAGCGCGGCGAGATCCCGGCGGACAGCGTGGCGGCCGAGTTCGTCCCCGCCCAGCTGATCGGTGTGATGCGGGTCAGATCGCTGCTGGACGGGAAGCCCGCCGACTCCGACTACCTCCTCCGCTTTCTCGACGCGTCGGTCTTCCCCGCACTCGGTCTGTCCTGACCCCGCCCGGCCCGCCGTGACCGGGCGGCCGGGCGGCCGGTCACGGCGCGAGATCGCGCAGTTCGAACCAGTCGAAGTCCGCCGCGACCCGGGTCCCGCCCAGGTCCTGGACGCAGACCCCGACGAACGCCCCGGTGAACCGCAGCCGGTCCCCGTAGTCGTCGGAGAGCCTGGTCGCCTCCAGCACCGGGCCGACGTCCTGCCAGGACACCCCGTCCGGCGAGGCGGCGAAGCGCAACTCCGGGCCGTCGAAGCGGGCCCGCAGATGCACCAGCGGCCACGCGTCGACGTCGAGTTCACAGGAGGGCAGCTCGCCGTACGCGCCGTCGTCCGTGAACACCACGCCCAGCACCCGGCCCCTGCCCTCCGCATGGGTCAGCCGCAGGTAGTAGTGGGTGGTGGTGTCGTACCAGCAGATCAGGCCCGCGAGCTGGCTGAAGTGGGAGGGGCGGAAGTCCACCACCGTCGTCGCCTCACAGCGCACCGACGTCAGCCGGCGGGCGACCAGGCTCTGGTCGTAGCGGGAGTGCGGGCTCTGGCGGCCGCGCAGCCGCAGATGGCCGGGGCGCTCGGTCAGGCTCAGCCACTGGGGGGTCGCGGGGGCGCGCAGGGTGTTCCAGTACCCGGCGAGCTCGGGCGCGTCGAAGTCGTCGCGGGTGGGCCGGACCGGCGCCGGGGTCGGCGCGACACCCCGGGGGGCGGCCACCTCCAGGCTCGGCAGACGGCCGCCGTCCGCCAGCCGCAGCCAGCCGTCGTCGGTCCACTCCACCCGCTGCAGACAGGTCTCCCGGCCGAGCACACAGCGTGCCCCGGCGAGCGTACGGACCGGGCGCGAGGCCAGATGGGCGAGAAACCACTCCCCCTCGCCCGTCCGCACCAGCTCGCCGTGGCCGGCCTTCTGCAGTGGCCACTCGGGTGTGTCGCGAGTGGTCAGCAGCGAACCGGCCGGGTCGAGCTCATACGGTCCGGTCAGCTCGCGCGAGCGGGCCATCAGGATGCCGTGGTTCCAGCCGGTGCCCCCCTCGGCGAGCATCAGGTAGTACCAGCCGTTGTGGCGGTAGACATTGGGCCCCTCGATCAGCACCTCGTGGGTGAGGACCGTGCGCGGGGCCCCGATCAGGGCCTGTTTCGCGGGGTCGTACTCCTGGAGCAGGATGCCCGCGAAGGCGGGGTGTCCATCGCGCGGATCCCACTGGATGTTGAGCAGCCAGGTGCGCCCGTCCTCGTCGTGGAAGAGGGAGGGATCGAAGCCGGAGGAGTTGAGGAACACCGGCTCCGACCACGGACCGGAGATGTCCGGGGCGGTGACGAGGTAGTTGTCGACGTCCTTGTACGGATGGCCGATGGTGCGCACGATGCTGTACACCAGCCAGAACCGGCCGTCGTGGTACGAGAGCGAGGGCGCCCACACCCCGGCCGAGTCCGGGACGCCGCGCAGGTCGAGCAGGTCGGCGCGGTCCAGGATATGGCCGGCCGGCTCCCAGTGGACCAGGTCGGTGGAGCGGTGCACGGGCACGCCCGGGAACCACTCGAAGGTGGAGGTGGCGAGGAAGTAGTCCGCTCCGACGCGCACAATGCTCGGGTCCGGGTGGAATCCGGGCAGCACGGGGTTGCGGATATGGCCCGCGGTCATGCAGGTCCTTTCGTACGGCCTAGCAGTGATAAAGGGCGGTCAGCCCTTGACGGCGCCCTGCATCACACCGGCGACGATCTGCCGGGACAGCAGGAGGAAGACGAGCAGCAGCGGCAGCACCCCGATGGCGGCGCCGGACAGGATGAGCGTGTAGTCGAGGGCGTACCCGCTGGCCAGCGAGGACAGCGCGGTCTGCACGGTCGGGGTGACGGACGGGTCCAGGACGATCAGTGGCCACATGAAGTCGTTCCAGGTGGCCATGAAGGTGAACATGGCGAGCACGGCGGCCTGCGGGCGGATCGCGGGCAGCGCCACATGCCAGAAGATGCCGAGTGTGGAGCAGCCGTCGACGCGGGCGGCCTCGACGAGCTCGTACGGCACGGACTCGTCGCAGGCCTGCCGCATCCAGAAGACGGCGAAGGCGTTGACGAGCGCCGGGACGATGACGGCCTTCAGGGTGGCGATCCAGCCGAGGTTTCCCATCAGCATGTACAGCGGGATCATGCCGAGCTGGGTGGGGAGCATCGCGGTGATCACCACCGCCACGAACAGGGCGTTGCGCCCCCGGAACGGCAGTTTGGCGAAGGCGAATCCGGCGAGCGAGGACAGCAGGACGCAGCACACCGTCACCGTGGTGGAGATGATCAGCGAGTTGCGCAGGGCCAGCCAGAAGTCGACGGTGTCGTAGACGCGCTGGATGTTGTGGAGCAGATTGCCGCCCGGTGTGAGGGTGAGCAGCGAGTCGCCGATCGCCGAGTTGTCGCGGGTGGGCAGGATGAAGGAGTAGTAGAGCGGGAACACGGAGGCGGCGAGCACGCCGACGAGCGTGGCGTAGACGAGGAACCCGGGGCGTCGGCCGCCGTCGGAGACGGCGCGGCGGCGGCCGGTCGTGGAGTGGGTGGCGAGGGCCATGACGGCATCAGTCCTTCGAGGCGATGCGCCGTGACAGCGCGTAGTTGATGCCGGAGACGATGGCGATGAGCAGGAACATCACCCAGGCGAGGGTGGCCGCGTAGCCCGCGTTGAACTCGCGGAACCCCTTTTCGTAGAGGTACATCATCAGCGTCTGGAACTGCCGGTCGCTGCCACCGGTGCCCTCGGTGCCCTGGATGTCGAAGAGCTGGGGCTCGGTGAAGGTCTGCATGGCGCCGATGGTCGACATGACGACGGAGAAGATGATGGTGGGGCGGATGGAAGGCACGGTGATCGACCAGAAGATGCGACGCCTGGAGGCGCCGTCGAGCATCGCGGCCTCGTTGAGTTCGCGCGGGATGCCCTGCATGGCTGCGAGGAAGATCAGCGCGTAGTAGCCGGCCCAGCGCCAGATGATGATGGTGGCGACCGCGGGGATCGCGGTCCAGCGGCTGGCCTGCCAGTCGACCCGGTCGATGCCGACCAGGCTCAGCACATCGTTGACGATGCCCGTGTGGAAGCCGTAGAGCTGCGCGAACACCAGGCTGACGGCGACCACCGACACGATATGCGGCAGCACGACGCCGGCCCGCCAGACCGCGCTGGCGCCCAGCTTCCGGTTGAGCACACCGGCGAGCCACAGCGCCACGGCCAGTTGCACACCGGTGCCGAGCACCAGCAGCAGGGCGGTGTTGAGCAGCGCGTTCCAGAAGTACTCGTCGGCGAAGAGGGTCTGGTAGTTGTGGAGTCCGAGCCAGCCCTGGTCGCCTTCGATGATCGCCCACTTGTGGAAGGAGATCCAGCCGGTGTACAGCAGCGGCCAGACCGCGAAGACACCGAAGATCACAAAGAACGGGGCGATGAAGACATACGGGGTGTAGCGCAGGTCGAAGCGGGTCAGACGGGATCGCCAGGCACGGCGTCGGGGGTGGTGCCCCGGGGCGGAGGCCGTGGTGGCCTCCGGCCCGGGGCGGGTCTCGGTGACCGTCATCGGGTCAGTCCCCCGCCACCTTCTTCGCGTCGGAGACCGCCTGACTCCAGGCGTCCTCCGGCTTCTGCTTGCCCTGTTCGACCCGGAGCAGCGCGTTCATGAAGGCGGTGGCCACATCGCTGTCCTTGGTGCCGCGGTAGATGGGCTGCATCTTGTCGACGGACTCGGCGAAGATCTTGCCGGTGGGGGCGTTGGAGAAGTACGTGTCCTTCTTCGCCTGCACGGCGGGGTCGTTGTAGACCGACGGATGGCTGGAGAGATAGCCCTTGGAGAGGAAGAGCCTCTTCTGGACCTTCGACGAGGTCAGCCAGCGGGCGAGCTCGACCGCCTCCTTGGTGTGCTTGGTCTGCTTGGGCACCAGCAGATAGGAGCCGCCCCAGTTGCCGCCCTGAGGGGCCGCGGCCACCGACCACTTGCCCGAGTTACCGGGGCCGGAGGCCTCCTTGGTGCGGTCCAGCTTCCAGGCGGGACAGACAGCGGTTGCCGCCTTGCCGGTCTTCAGGGCATTGGCCATTTCCGGGGTGAAGGGCGGGTATCCGCCGCTGACCTTCTGTACGGACATGTTCGCGGCGGTCAGGAAGTCCTGCTTCAGGCCGGAGTTCTCATCGGCCATGAACGAGTCGTCGGATTCGGAGAAGAACGTCTCCTTGTGCTGGTTCTCCATCCCGACCCAGATGTCTCCGGTATTGGCGGTGAAGGAGGCGTCCTTCACCTTGGCCCGGAATTCCTCACCGACTTCGGTGAACTTGTCCCAGGTGGGCCAGAGTTGACCGACGCGCTCGGGGTCGGTGGGCAGCCCGGCCTTCTTGAACAGATCGGTGCGGTAGCAGATGCCGAGCCCGCCGATGTCGGTGCGCACGCCCATCACGTACTTGCCGTTCTCGACCGTGCCGTAGTCGTACGCCCACTGCACCCACGGGTCGTCGGTGTTGTTGACGCCGTGCTCGGCGAGGTTGACAAAGCGCTGGTAGCTGGGCTTGAACTTGCCGATGGTGTCGTCGCCGAGGCCCACCACATCGGAGGCGCCGCGGTTCGCCGCGAGCTGGGTCACCAGCTTCTTCGGCAGGTCGTCGACAAGCACCTCGCGAATCTTGATGCCGGGGTGGCTCTTCTCGTACTCCTTGTAGAGGTCCCGGTATCCGTAGTCGACCTGGGTGGTCACGGTCAGCGTGGTCTTGCCGTCCGAGTCGCCCGCGCCGCTTCCGCAGCCCGATGCCGTGAGGGCGATGACCGTGGCTGTGGCCGCCACCACCCAAACCCTTCGGCTGGCGTGGTACTTCATGCCCTCACCTCTCTGATTCCATGTTCGGCACTGCGCCGTTGCACGTTCGCGATTTCGAAAGTTTCGATGCTGGATAATGCCGCGGATTCTTCTGCCCTTTGCGTCGTGTCCAGGCGGGCTCAATGTAGGAACCGGTTGTCATGCGGTCAATGTTTCGATCGCGTAAGCGGCGCTATTCGAAACTTTCGGTGCCGGTCGGCGCTCCGCCGAGCCATGACGGGCGGGTTACGCGGGCAAGGTCTTACTCGCCCGGATCTTCACGGATCTTCGTCGACAGATCGGAACGGTTCGTATGAGTGGCACGACTCGGTCGCAGCAGTGGTACGCGGGCGACTCCCGCGACGCCTTCATCCACCGCGCCTGGATGCGCCGCGGCCTCCCCGACCACGCCTTCGACGGCCGACCGCAGATCGTCATCTGCAACACCTGGTCGGATCTGACACCCTGCAACAGCCACTTCCGTGAGATAGCCGAGCATGTGAAGCGCGGTGTGTGGGAGTCCGGCGGTGTGCCGCTGGAGCTGCCGGTGCCGTCGCTGGGCGAGACCCTGCTGCGCCCGACCGCGATGTTCTTCCGCGACCTCGCCGCGATGGTCGTCGAGGAGCTCATCCGTGCCAATCCGGTGGACGGTGTCGTCCTGCTCGGCGGCTGCGACAAGACGGTTCCGTCGCTGCTCATGGGGGCCGCGTCGGTCGATCTGCCCACGCTGATGGTCACCGGCGGCCCCATGCTCAACGGGTCCTGGAAGGGGCGCCCGCTGGGGTGCGGCACGGGGGTCTGGGAGATGAGCGAGGAGGTGCGCGCCGGGCGGATGCCACGCTCGGATCTGCGGCGCGCGGAGTCGGCGATGATCCGCAGCCGCGGACACTGCAACACCATGGGCACCGCGTCCACGATGGCCTGTGTCGCCGAGGCACTGGGCATGACACTGCCGGGAAACGCCGGGCTCCCGGCGCCGGACAGCCGGCTGCTGGAGCTGTCGCATACGGCGGGCAACCGCATCGTCGAAATGGTGGCCGAAGACCTGCGCCCCAGCGCCGTGCTGACCCGTGAGGCCCTGCTGAACGCGGTGCGCGCGGTGGCCGCCATCGGCGGGTCCACCAACGCCGTCGTCCATCTGCTGGCCCTCGCCCGCCGGGTCGGCGTGGAGATCGGCCTGGAGGACATCGACCGGGCGGGCCGCGACATTCCCCTGCTCGCCGATGTGCAACCCGCCGGGGCCCATCTCATGGAGGACTTCCACCGGGCCGGCGGCCTGGACGCGGTGCTCGGCCAGATCGAGGGCCGGCTGGAGCCGAGCGTCACCGTCTCCGGCTGCTCCCTGACCGATCAGATATCCGGCCGCGCCAGCACCGACCTCACCGTCATCCGCACCGCCGACGAGCCCATCGCGCACCAGGCCGGGCTCGCCGTGCTCCGCGGCAACCTGTGTCCCGACGGCGCGGTCATCAAACCGGCCGCCGCGACACCGGAATTGCTGCGCCACCGGGGCCGCGCCGTGGTGTTCGACGGCATCGAGGACTTCCACGCCCGGATCGACGACCTCGAACTCGAGGTGGCGGCGTCCGATGTGCTGGTCCTCCGGGGCTGCGGCCCCAGCGGCTACCCGGGCATGCCCGAAGTGGGAAACATGCCACTGCCCCGCAAGGTGTTGGAGTCCGGTGTCCGGGACATGGTCCGGATCAGCGACGCCCGGATGAGCGGCACCGCCTTCGGCACCGTCGTTCTGCACATCGCCCCCGAGTCCGCGGCGGGCGGGCCGCTGGGCCTGGTCCGCACGGGCGACTGGATCGAGCTGGACGTGGAACGGCGGGTGCTGAGGCTGGACGTGCCGGACGAAGAACTCGCCGCACGCGAGACGGTGACCGCCGCCGCCCCGCCGGCCGAGAGCGGATGGGAGCACATCTACCGCGCACATGTCGAGCAGGCCGACCGGGGCGCCGGTCTGGACTTCCTCGCCGGAACCCGCGGGTCCTTCGTCGCCCGGGAGTCGCACTGACGGCCCTCACCCCGCGGTGAGCAGAGCCTGGCGCCGGGCGCCGAGACGTGATTGTCAGTGGCATCCGCAATGCTGTTTTCGGATGTGAGCAACCGTCTCGGCGCACGCGCCAGGCTTGGAGGTCGATGGTCGTGAACGCGGAAACGACCGCGTGGGAGCAGTGCAGTACGGTGCGGGTGATTCCCACCGTACGGCCGCGCAAGCTGGCGAAGGTTCCCTTCGTCGAACTGGCGGAGGGCCGCTTGCAGGGGGTGGTGTCCAGCGGCTCGGACATCGCCCGGGTGTATGTCTCGTCGATCGCCGCGCGCACCCATGACTACAGCTGTAGTACGAACAACAACCGGCCGTGCGGCGGGGCCAACGGGGGGCCGTGCAAACATCTGCGCGCGCTGGTCGACGAGGCGGTGCTGCAGTACGGAATCGACCGCGTGGCCCGCTATCTGCACGCCGAGGCAGCCGACGAAAACGGGGACGGCGGGGGCGCGGACCTGATGAGCCGTCTGTCCGGGTCGCGCGAGTCCGCGCCGGCGGCCGTGGTGTTCAGCCGCTTCCTGCGGCACCTGGCCTATCTGGAGCTGCCGGACACCACGGCGCCCGTCCCCGAACTGCACTGGTTCCCGGCCACGGAGGCGGTCCGCTGATGCTCGGTGTGCAACTGGCCGAACTGCTCGACGCCGATCCGCCCGGGGTCGCGGAAGCCCTCGACCTGGTGGCCGGCTTCGACGACACGCTCGTCCACGGGCTCGCCCGGCTCGGCGAAGAGCGGGCCGCGGCGCTGACCGCCCTGGCCGGCGCCGTCGCGGCCTCCCCCTTGGGACCGGCGGTGGCCGAGGCAGCCGGGAAGGTCGCCGCCGGCTCCGTCTCGGACGACCACCTGGCGGCCCTGGCGGGCGCCCGCACCGCCCTCTTCGGCGCGGTGCACGACGCCCGGCTGGCCGACCTGGACGCCGCGCTCGGACGCACCAGGGAGGCGTGGCAAGAACCGCCCGCGGCGGCGCCCAAAGTGCGGAGCATGCTCGCCGGATCCCGGTCATGGCTCCGCGAGCTGGCCATCGCCGGCTGGCGTGGCGTCGGCCACGACCTGATTTCCGCCGCGGACCAGACCATCGAGGCCCTGCTGGCCGAGCCCGAACTGCGGCGTCTGGCGGTGCTCCTGGACGGCCTGGCGGCGGAGCTGCGCGCGTCCTCCCCGCTCGCGACGGCGGAGCGGCTGCCCGCGCGGCGCTGGGCCGACCTGTGGGCGCGCGCCATGACGCTGTCGTGGGAGGGCGACGTCACGAATCTGCCCGGCGCGGCCCCGCCGGTCGAGTCGGTGTCGGGGCGGCTGCTGCTCCTCGGCGTGGACGTACACGAGCACGGCACCGCCGTGCAGGCACAGGTCCACGCGGTCCTGGAGCCCGCCGACGGCGCACCGGCGCGCCTGGTGCGTACGAGCGTGGTCGCGGCGAAGGTCGACACGATCGTCGGCCCGGCTCTGTGGCGGCTGCTGCACGGCCATCCCACGCTGTTGACCGCGCTGGCGGAGCGACGCTCCCTGGAGATCGCCGATCTGCCGCTGCTGGCCGGTGGCGACCTGGTGTGGCATGACGACCGGGCCACCGCGGGCGAGCCCGCGGACCCCTTCGCCACCGCCCGGATCCAGCTCGCCGGCGCGCTCGCGCCGCCGGTCCCGCCGCTGGAGCGCCATCCGGTGCGCATCGCCGAACCGGTGCTGCTGGAGGGGTACACCACGGACGGCGGCGCGCTGGAGCTGGACGGGCGGACCCTCCCGCTCGACCTGGACCGGCTGCCCGCCTGCGGGCCGCTGACGCCCGCGCTGGTGGCCGCGTCCTCCGCCTGTATCGGCCTGCTCCGCCGGGACGGCGGGCGCTGGATGGTGCAGCCCCTGGCGGTCCAGGCGACGGTCAAGCGCAAGCCGGTCGAGGTGCACGGCGGCGACTGGGCGCTGGGGATCACGGATCCCAAGGTCGCCAAGGCCGAGGCCAGAGCGGGCGACGCGGTCGCCGTGCTGCGGGAGCGAGCGGGACGGCTGCTGCGGAAATGACCGACATCACGCATGAGACCACGCCCGCGACGCCGTACGACGCCGCACACGACACCCCGTACGACGCCGCGCATGACACATCGGTCGGCGGCGCCGACGAGAACCGGCGGCAGGTGCTGTACTGGCGGCTGCTGGCCCGGCTGTTCGACCCCGAGGAGCAGCCCGCGCTGGAGGCCGCGAGCGTGGCCATCGTCGACGACCTCGGGCTGCCGCCCGCGCTGCTGGACCCGGCTGTGTCGGTGGACAGCCTCGTCCAGCGCTTCCCCGACCTGGAGACCGAGTTCCAGGGCCTGATGGCGCCCTCGGACGGCGACCAGGTTTCGTCGGGCGGGGATGGCGCCGCTCCGGAGGACTCCGGGGAACAGGTGCGCCGGGCCGCCCTGGTGTCCAAGCTCCTGCTCAATGTGTTCAACACGGGAGCGGGCGATGTGACGGCCAAGCAGCTGGCGGACTGGCAGCGGGACGCGGGCTGGTGCAAGCAGGCACTGGGCACCGAGGGCGCGGAGGAGCTGAGCGGCACCCTGTCCGCCCTGGAGGGCGAGCTGGTGCGGCGTATGCGGCTGCGCGAGGTACTGGCCGATTCCGCGCTGGCCAGAGCGCTCACGCCCAGCATGTCGCTCATCGAGCAGCTGCTCCGGGACAAGGACAATCTCTCGGGCGTCGCGCTCGCCAACGCGAAGGCGCTGATCCGCCGCTACGTCGACGAGGTCGCGGAGGTGCTGCGCACCCAGGTGCAGCAGACCAGCGTGGGCACCATCGACCGGTCGGTGCCGCCGAAGCGCACCTTCCGCAACCTCGACCTGGATCGCACCATCTGGAAGAACCTCACCAACTGGGACCCGGAGAGCGAACGGCTCTATGTGGACAAGCTGTTCTACCGCCACACCGCCAAGCGGACCACGCCCGCCAGGATGATCGTGGTCGTCGACCAGTCGGGGTCGATGGTCGACTCGATGGTGAACTGCACCATCCTCGCTTCCATATTCGCGGGGTTGCCCAAGGTGGATGTCCATCTCGTCGCCTACGACACCCGGGCGCTGGATCTGACCCCTTGGGTGAACGACCCGTTCGAGGTGCTGCTGCGCACCAGGCTCGGGGGTGGTACCGACGGCACCGCCGCTATCGCCCTGGCCCGGCCGAAGATCACCGATCCCCGTAACACCGTGCTGGTGTGGATCTCCGACTTCTACGACAACCGGGCGCTGATGACCGACTTCGAGGCCGTGCGGCGCTCCGGGGTGAAGCTGATCCCGGTCGGCTCGGTGAACAGCTCGGGGCGGCAGAGCGTGGACCCCTGGTTCCGCGAACGCCTCAAGGATCTCGGCGCGCCCGTGATCTCCGGACATATCCGCAAGCTCGTGTTCGAGCTCAAGAACTTCCTCGCCTAGGAGACCGACGAATGAACGACAACAACATGCTGCGCGCGCCGGCCGAGGTGAAGTACGCCGAAGAGCTCGACTGGCTGGAGTCGATCGACGACGGCCCCAAGCCGTTCTCCTGGCGGCTCAGCCCCCGGATGATCCGGCTGTTCGTCCTCGGGTCCGAACCCTCCGACGGGCTCGACCGGCAGATCCCGCAGAAGTGGTTCGGCGACCGCAGCTTTGTCGAGCGCAGCATCGTGACGCTCGCCTCGGACCGGGGACTGCTGCTGATCGGCGACCCGGGCACCGGCAAGAGCTGGCTCGCCGAGCTGCTCTCGGCCGCCATCTGCCGTAACTCGACCCTGGTCGTCCAGGGCACCGCGGGCACCACCGAGGACCACATCAAGTACTCGTGGAACGTCTCGATGGTGATCGCCAAGGGACAGTCCCGGGAATCGATGATCCCCTCGCCGATCATGACGGCGATGGAGCGGGGCGTGATCGGCCGCTTCGAGGAGCTGACCAGGTCCACCAGCGATGTGCAGGACGCGCTGATCTCGATCCTGTCCGAGAAGTATGTCTCCATCCCGGAGCTCGACGACGACAACATCGTCTTCGCCCAGCCCGGGTTCTCCATCATCGCCACGGCCAACAGCCGCGACCGGGGCGTGAACGATCTGTCGTCGGCGCTCAAGCGGCGGTTCAACTTCGTCCGCATCCCGGTGGTGACGAACAAGCGCAGCGAAGCGGCGATCGTCCGGTTCCGCACCAGTGAGCTGCTGCGCCGGCACCGGATCGAGCTCGAGGTGCCGCCCACGCTGCTGGACATCCTGCTGCAGAGCTTCGCCGATCTGCGTACCGCGTCGGCCTCGGCCACCAGCGACGACGACAAGCTCGAATCGGCGCTGTCCACCGCCGAGCAGATCGGCGTGCTCGAGGACGCCATTCTGCACAGCCAGTTCTTCGGCGACCGCGTCCTCGGCGCGCGGACGCTGGCCGGTTCGCTGGTGAGTTCGCTGGCCCGGCGCAGCCCCGAGGACCTGGCCATTCTGAACAAGTTCTGGCACGGCGTCGTGGAGCCGCGCAGCAAGGACGAGGGCGGGCCCTGGCAGGACTTCCTGGAGGGCGGCCGCGAGACGATCGCGACCCTGTCATGACGACGGTCAGCCCCCAGAGCCCCCAGAGCCCCCAGAGCCCCGCGAGCGCGCCGGGCAGGCCGAGTCAGTCGGTTCCGCCGAGCACGTCGGGCGGGTCGGGTTCGTTGGGCGGATCGCATCCCTTCGGTGCGCTCCGTGAGCAGCTGCGCGACGCCGCGGCCACCTTCGCCGGCGGTGCCGGCGCCGTCCCCGGCATCCTGTCGGGCATGGTCGACGACGTCGACCGGGCGCTGCGCGAAGAGCTCGAGATCTTCCCGGTGTGCCATCACTCACCGGCCTCGGCGCTGGCCATGGTGCGGCGGTTGCGGGAGAAGCAGCCCAAGGTCATCTATCTGGAGCTGTGCGAGGATCTACGGCCGCTCCTCGACGAGCTGCGCAACTGCCGCCTCCCCGTGGCGTTGCAGGCGTTCGCGACCGACATCGACGGCTTTCCGCCCGACTGGGCGCCGCTCAGCGTGGTGGCGCCCATCACCGAGGCCTCGGCCGAGTACCAGGCCATCGCCTACGCCCTGGACAGCCCGGACGTGGAGCTGATCCTGGTCGACCGCTCCACGGACCATGTCTTCCAGTGGACGCCGCGGGAGCCCGCCGAGCCCGCGGAGGCACCGGCCGCGGCGGGCGACAGTGCGGACGGTGCCGAAAACGACACTGCCCGCCACGACGAGGCCGCCCTGCACGGCGACGCGGTCGGCATCGAGATCGGCGATCTGCGGCCCCGCTTCGCCGAGTTGGAGGCGCATCTGCTCCACCACGGCAAGGTCCGCCACTGGTCCGAGTGGTGGGACCAGTATGTGGAGCAGCCCCTGGTCGGCGCGGACTACGACACATACCGACAGGTCATGGTGATGATCGGCAGCCTGTTCCGGCGGCTGCGCCCGGACCGGCACGCGCGCAACGCTCAGGACGAGGACCGCGAGCGCTATATGTGGACGCGGATACGCGAACACCTGGCGGCCTCGGGCGCCGACCCGGCGGGGTGCCTGTATGTATGCGGCGCCTTCCACGCGGCCAGCCCGGTCGAGCAGTTCGGGCTGCCGGCCGAGGGCGAGCCGTACGAGATCAGCCCCCGTACGGAGACCCGCTGGATGTACGGGCTCATCCCGTCCAGCCACTCCGCCATCGAGGCGCAGTTCGGACTGGCTCCGGGGGCGGTGTCGATCGCCTCGGCGACCTGGACCAAGGCGCTGAAGCGCAGCGGTGTCACCCCGTTCCGCCCGGCGGGCGAGAAGGGAAGGAAGAAGCGGGCGGTGCGCGGGCGTGCCCGGCCGGCCTCCGCGCAGGCCTCCGCTCCGGGTTCCCCGGAGGGGGTCGCGGACCGGCTGTCCGGGTTCCTGGCCACCCCGCCGGTGCTGGACGACCTCGACGAGGCCGAGCTGCTGGGGTGGTGTGTCGACATCGTCGGACTGGCGCGCCGCAATGGCTATCTCGCCAGTACGGCCGACGCCATCGCGGTGTTCGAGACGTCCATCCTGCTGGCCGGGATGCGTGGCCGCGGCCGCCCCACGCCGTACGACTTCGAGGACGCCGCGGTCACCTGCATCGAGAAGGACACCGTGCCGGGCCGCCGCGATGTGCGCCGGCTGTGCGAGATCCTGCTGGGCGGCGACCGCATCGGCGCGGTGGGCTATGACGCGCTTCCGCCGCTGGCCCGCGATGTGCTGGACCGTCTGGAGCCGCTCGGGCTCAATCTCCAGGCGCGGACGAACCAGCGCGCGTTGCTCGATCTGCAGGCCGACCCGGAGCTCAAGCCGTGCTCCGATCTGCTGTGGATCCTGCGCCGACTGCTGGGGGACACGGCCCGTCCGATCATGGGCGCCCGCAGGCTGGGCGAGCGGTCGATCCAGGAGAGCTGGGACCTGGCCATCGGCCGCAACCAGCGCTCTCTCGTCGAGCTCGGCTACGAGGGTGTCACCATCGAGCAGGTGCTGGAGCAGCGGCTGCGCCGCGACGCATGGGCGCCCGAGGCCACCGCCGCGACCGCGCTCGAAGCCGTGGAGGAGGCCATCGTCTATTTGGGGTATCCGGGCAGCCGACGGCTCGCCGACGAGCTCGGGGCGCGGGCCGTGGAGTTGCTGACCGCGGAGCGCACCGTGGACGGCGCACCCCGGGTGCTGCGCCAGATCCGCCGGTTGCTGGCCCACTACCGGGCCGCGGAGCCAGAGCTGCCGCGCTGGTGCGAACGGTTCGTCACGGCGGGCTATGCGCACTACTGCACGCTGCTGCCGACGGCCTTCGGGGACGAGGCCACGGGGCTGCGCCAGGTGGCCGCCATGCTGGGCTTCCTGTTCGAGATGGAGAGCTTCGCGCTCTCGCTCGGGTGCGACCACACCCAGCTCGAACTCGCCGTGCGGCAGTCGCATCCCGAGGCGCCCGACAAGGTCGCGCTGGTGTGGGCGGCCCGGTCGCGGCTCGGCCTGATGTCCTCGGCCGAGCTGCGCTCACGCTGCGCGGAACTGCTGGCCAACCCGCTGGTCGTCCCGGCGTTCCCGCGCTATATGAGCGGGTTCGTACAGGCCCTGGAGCCGGTGCCGACGCTGACGCCGTTCGTGGTCGAGCAGCTGTCCAAGGCGTTCGCGCGGCTGCCCGACTCGGTTCTGCTCCCCTGGCTGCCCAAGCTGATCACGACGCTGCGCGACGGCGCGCGGGAGCTGGTGCCGGTGCTGGTGCGCGAGGCGGGCCGCACCTTTCCCGCCGCGCTGTCCGCGGTCGACGCGTGGGTGCCGCCGTGGTCGGCACGGCCGACGGCATCAAAGGCGGCGCCGGGTCCGCAGGCCGCGCAGGGCGGGGTGGTCGCGCGGCTGCTGGCCGCCCATCCGGCGACCTGTGAGGCCGTGGCCGGATCGCTCGGATACGACGCGGAGTGGCAGGACACCGCGCTACCCGACGGCGGAGCCGAGCGGCGGGAGGGGGGCGAGCTGCTGACCCGGTATCCGCAGACCGCGGACGCCGTGGCCAGGCTGCTCGATCTGCGGCCGGTCGGATAGCGAGTGCGCGGGCGCGGCCGGTCGGGTGTCGGGGGACACCGCCGGCCGCGCCCGTGCGGCCCTGGCCGAGCTGTTCACCGGCTGGGCCCCGCAGTTCACCGCCCTGACCCAGGCCCCGGGTCATCCGGCAGCGGCACCGCCCAGCGCGCCGATCCATGCCCGGATCGCCTCGGCTGTGGTGTGCGCGTGTTCCTCCATCAGGCTCCAGTGGCTGCCGGGGACGTCCACAGTGTCGTACGGCTCCCGCCAGGAGGTCCGCCCGTCCCCGTCCCGCGCCTCACCATCGCCATGGGTCAGCAGCTCCGGCAGCGGATCGGTGGCGCGGACCAGCAGCGTGGGGACGTCCGTCGGCTCCGGGCGCCAGCCGCGGGCCATACGGGTGTAGGCCCCCAGCGCGGCCATGGACACATCGTCCACCGAGGCGTCGAACCGCTCGCCCATCTCCAGGGGATATCGGGCGGGCATGGCGAGCAGCCAGCGTGCGTCCTCGCGTTCCGGTGTGACGTGGTAGCTGTCCACGACGACGAGGCCGGCGGGCGGGGTGCCGGTCGCCGCCAGCCGGCCGGCCACCGCATGTGCCGGGTAGCCGCCCATCGAATAGCCGAGGACGATGTACGGCCGGTCGCCGAGGTGTGCGCGCACGGTGACGGCGTGCAGGTCGACGAACGTGTCCCAGTCGCGCGGAACCGCCTCCCCGTACAGAACGCCGGGGTGCTGGAGCTCGAAGACGTCGCGCTCGCCGGCGAAGCAGGAAGCCAGCGGCGCGTACCAGGACCCGCTGGGGGTGGCGGAGAAGCCGGGGAAGCACACCAGCGCGGGCGCCTCGGCGTCCTTGATGCCCTCCCCGCCCTTGGCCAGGCGCAGCGGGGCGAGGGCGTGCCGGGCGCCATCGGCGGGGTCGAACACCGGCATGGCGAGGGAGGCGGTCACCAGCAGATGCATCGCCGAGACCACATCGCCGGTCTCGCACACCCGCCGGTAGAGGGAGCCCAGCGTCTGCGCCGCCCGCCTGCCGTGGGGCCGGGCGGGCGCGGACACCGGTTCGGGCCGGGGCGGTTCGGGCTCGGCGGCCGCCTCTTCGGCCGGGGGCGGCCCGTCGCGCAGCGAATCGCTCAGCTTCGTGTACAGATGGTCGGCCAGCTCCCGGGCGCTGGGCCGGTCGAACGCGATGGTGGCGGGCAGCCGTACGCGCGCGTGGATGGTCAGCTGGTTGCGCAGCAGCACCCCGGTCAGGGAGTCGAAGCCCAGCTCGGTGAAGGGCTGCTCGGCGCCCACGGCCGACGCGTCCTGGTGACCGAGCACCAGGGCGGCCATCTCGCGGACCAGTTCCAGCAGCGCGGGTGCGCGTTCGGCGACGGGCAGTGCCGCCAGCCGTTCCCGCCAGGAGCCCTCCTCCCCGCCGGGGCCCTGACCCGTGTCCGCCGCGGCGCCGTCGTCCCCGGGCCGGGCGACCGGGCGGGCCGGGCGCAGCAGTCCGCGCAGCGGTGGCGGGACCGGCGGCCCGGCGGGCGTGGCCGGACGGGAGCGGTCCAGGGGCAGTGGGGCCAGCACCGGCTCTCCGGTGTCGAGTGCGGCGTCGAACATCGCCAGGCCCTGCTCCGGGGAGACCGGGCGTACGACGGTGTCGCGGGCCCGGCCGGAGTGGTCGGTGCGCGCCGCCATCCCGTTCTCGTCCGCCCACGGCCCCCAGACCAGGGAGAGCGCGGGCAGGCCGAGGGCGGTGCGGTGGTGTGCGAGGGCGTCCAGGAAGGAGTTCGCGGCGGCGTAGTTGGCCTGGCCCGGGTTGCCCAGCAGCCCGGCGGCCGAGGAGAACAGCACAAAGCAGGCCAGGGGCAGACCCTGCGTCAGCTCGTGCAGGTTCCAGGCGGCGTCCACCTTCGGCCGCGCCACCGCCGCCAGCCGCTCGGGCGTCAGCGCCTCCAGGACGCCGTCGTCCAGGATCCCGGCGGCGTGGACGACGGCGGTCAGCCGGGGCGCGTACTTCTCGATCACGGCCGCCAGGGCGGGGCGGTCGGCGGTGTCGCAGGCGATCACGTCCACCTGGGCTCCGGACCGCTCCAGCTCGGTCCGCAGCCGCCGCGCGCCAGGGGTTTCGGGGCCGCGGCGGCTGACGAGCACGAGGTGTCGGACCCCATGCCGGGCGACCAGGTGGCGCGCCAGCGCGGCGCCGAGGGACCCGGTGCCGCCGGTGAGCAGGACAGTGCCACCTGCCAAGCCGCCGGTGGGGCCACCAGGGTCGGCCGGGGTGTCGGGGAGGTGTTCCAGCCGGGGGACTCGCAATGTGCCGTCCACGACCGAGAGTTGGGGTTCGTCGGTGGCGATGGCGGCGGGCAGCAGACGCGCGGAGTCGGGCCGGTCGTCGAGGTCCACGATCGTCAGCCGCCCGGGGTACTCCGACTGCGCGGCGCGCACCAGGCCCCACACCGCCGCGGCGGGGAGGTCCGGTGTCGGGGCCGTGGCCCCTCGGGTCACCACCACCAGACGCGCTCCGGACAAGGCCGGATCGGCCAGCCGGGTCCGCAGCGCCTCCAGGGCCCGCGCGGTCATGACATGGGTGTCCGCGACCGGATCGGTGGTCGGGCGCGGGGCGGCCAGGGAGATGACGACCGTCTCCGGACCGGTGGCGGCGCCGCTGGGCGTGGCGATGAGTGCCGCGCCCAGCTCCAGGTCGTCGGGGCTCGCCACGGTGAGGGCCGGTCCGCCGGCATCCGGGTCGCCTGCCGGAACACCGGACCACCGCAGGCGGTACAACTCCCGCCTCCCCGCCCCGCCGACGGCAGCGGTGTCGTCCGGGAGGGGCCGGGTCGTCAGCGACGCCACCCGGGCCACCGGCCGGCCCACCCCGTCGGCGAGGTCCAGAGCGACCGTGTCCTCGCCGACGGCGTGGGTGCGTACGCGCAGTTCCGTGGCGCCGACGGCGTACAGGGTCAGGTCGCCGAAGGCGAACGGCAGCCTGGCGGTTCCCCCGGACTGCGGGGGCGCCGGCGCGGCCAGCCGTCCGGCGTGCAGCGCGGCGTCCAGCAGCGCCGGGTGGATGCCGTACCGCTGGGCGTCCCGGCCCGCCGCCGCGGGCAGCCGCACCTCGGCGAAGAGCTCTCCGCCCCGCCGCCAGGCGGCCGTGACCCCCTGGAAGGCCGGGCCGTACGCGTAACCGGCGTCCGCCAGGCGGGCGTAGGCGCCGGTGAGGTCCACGCGCTCGGCGCCCGCGGGCGGCCATACGGCCAGGTCGGCGGCCGGGTCGGCGTGCGGATCCCGCGACGTGGCCGCCGGGCCGAGCCGCCCGGTCGCATGGTGTGTCCACGGGCCCAGCGCGCCGGACTCCTCCGGCCGGGAGTGGACGTCGGCGGTGCGTCGGCCGGAGGCGTCCGGTTCGCCGAGGGCCACCTGGATCTGGACCCGGGAGCCCGGTCCCGGCAGGAACAACGGGGCCAGCAGGGCGAGGTCTTCCAACACCTCGAGACCGCATGCGTCGCCCGCGTGGAGCACCAGCTCGACGAGCGCGGCGGCGGGGACGAGCGGATGCCCGGCGACGGCGTGGTCGCCCAGCCACGGGTGGGCTGCGCTCGACAGATGGCCGGTGCACAACAGGCGTTCGGTGCCGGGGACGGTGGTGGTGAGGGTCAGCAGCGGATGGCCGCCGCCGTCCTCGATGGGCGCGGCGGAGTCGTCGGGGGCGTCCGGTTGCGTATCGGCCAGCCAGTAGCGCTGCCGCTGGAAGGGGTAGGTCGGCAGGTCCACCCGTCGGGCGCCGCTGTCCGCGTACACGCGGCGCCAGTCCACCCGTACGCCGTGCACATGGAGTCGGGCGAGCGCGTCCAGGACCGCACCGGGCCCGGCCCCCGGTACACCGGCGCCGGACCTGGACACGGCCGCGAACACCCGCCGTTCGCTCCCCTCGTCTCCCAAGGCCGCCAGGGCGGACGCGGTGAGGTGTGCGTCGGGACCGACCTCGGCGAAGGCCGTCACGCCCTCCTCGTGGGCCAGCCGGTGCACGACGTCCCCGAAACGCACGGCGTCGCGGGCGTGCCGCATCCAGTACGCGGCTGAGCGCAGGTCGTCCCCGGCGGCCGGGGAGCCGGTCAGCGCCGATACGACGGGGATGCGCGGCGCCCCGTACTCCGCCCGCGCCGCGATACGGCCGAACTCCTCGAGCATCGGCTCCACCAGCGCGGAGTGGAAGGCGTGGCCGACGCGCAGCCGGGTGGTGCGGCATCCGCGCGCGGCGAGTCGCGCCGCCACGGCGAGTACGGCCGCCTCGTCGCCGGAGAGGACGACCGACCGCGGACCGTTCACCGCCGCGACCGCGACAGGTCCCGCCGACGCCGCTTCCGCCGGTTTCGCAGACGCCAGTTCCTTGGCCACTTCCTCTTCGGACGCATCCACGGCCACCATGGCCCCGCCCGCGGGAAGTCGCCGCATCAGCCGGCCCCGGGCCGCGACCAGCTCCACCGCGTCCCGCTCGGAGAGGATGCCGGACACGTGGGCCGCCGCCAGCTCGCCGACGGAGTGTCCGGCCAGGAAGTCCGGCCGTATCCCCCAGGACTCCAGCAGCCGGAACACGGCCACCTCGTAGACGACTCGACGGGTCGGTCAGCCGCACCGTGACCCCGGGGAGTGGCACGCCGCTGGAGCCGTCGACCCGCGGCCCGTCGAGCCGGTCGACCGCGATCTTCCCGCAGGTCTCGGTGGAGCCGTAGCCGTCGAGCAGGGGCGCGCCCAGCAACTCCTCGACCTCGGCCCGCAGTTGCGGCGGGCAGGGCGCGCCCGCGCTGAGGCATACGCGTGGGCCGGGCAGCGGCCGGGGTTTCCGGCGCAGCGTGTCCACCAGCAGATGGTAGGTGGCGGGCACCCCGGCCAGGACGGTGCAGGGCTGTTCGGCCAGGGCGTCGGCGAGGTTCCCGCCGCGGGCGCGCCCGGCGCTGCTGTCAAGGATGTATGCGCTCGCTCCCACCGCGATCACGCCGAGCACACACTGCGAGTTCGCGTAGGCGTGGAACATCGGCAGTGGCCACAGCAGCCGGTCCCTCGATTCGAGCCCGTACGACGGGACATAGGCCGCCGCCACCGACCATAACGCGGCGCGCTGGGTGGTCAGCACGCCCTTGCTCTGTCCGGTGGTGCCGGAGGTGTAGAGGATCCAGGCCGGTTCGTCGAGGCCGAGGTCGTCCCTGGGCGCGAGGCCCGGATCCGTCCGGGCCAGCTCCTCGAACACCACCGCGCCGTCCGGCGCCCCCGCGGGGAGCTCGTCGGCGCCCACCAGCACGACCCGCAACTCGGGCCGCCCTGCCGCCAATCGGGTTACCCGGGGCAGTAGTGTCTCCTCGGTCACGATGGCGACCGCGCCGCTGTCGTCGAGGAAGTACGCCAACTCCGCGTCCGTGCCCCCCGGGTCGAGCGGCACGCCCACCGCCCCCGCCCGCAGGACCGCCAGCCGGCTCCACCTGCTCCACCCGGTTGCCCAGATGCAGCGCCACCCGGTCCCCGGGCCGCACCCCCAGCCGCGCGAGATGGCCGGACAGCCGCCCGGTCCGCTGCTCCAGGTCCGCGTAGCCGACCGCCCGGCGCGCGTCCTGGAACGCGATCTTGCCCCCGGTCCGCTCCGCGTGTTCCCTGAGCATCCCCGGCAGCGCGCGGATCAACTCGCTGCGCACCTCTGCCATCCCTCACCCCTTCGGCCACGGGGCGCACGACAACGCCCCCGCCCGCACACCGTAGGCGGTTGCCGAAGGAGAGGGCGAAGGACACGCGGGAACCCTCTCGCGGTGGGGTCAACACGGCCGGGCAACGCCGTGTTTCCGCTGGCTGTTAGGTTGGCACCGCTTGTTACGCATACGGAGGAGCCAGAAGTGCGCAAGGCGGCATACATGGTGGTCACTACGGTCGTCGCGGGCCTCGTGCTCAGCGGCTGCGGCGGTGGCGACGACGAAAAGACGGACTCGAAGCCGAGCGGCGCGAACACCGCCGCGAAGCAGCAGTCGCCGAGCTCCGAGCCGTCGGCCGAGCGCACGATGATCGAGCGTGCGGCCGGGTCCTGGAAGTCCATCGTCGAGGCGAGCGACAGCAGCCTGGAAACCCTGACGATCGCGGACGGCAAGGTCACCGCGAAGGGGCCGAAGCTCGACTGCGCCGGGGCCTTGAAGGATGGCCGGAAGGCGGGCAAGGAAGCGCCCACGCTGACGCTGTCGTGCAAGGGCGGCGATGACGGTGGCCGAGGTGTGGGCACGGTCAAGATGAAGGACGACGACAAGCTCGCCATCGACTGGGCGGGCCCCGAAGGCGGCTACGGCGGCCAGGTGGAGAGCTTCCGCAAGGTCGGCGGCTGAGACACCCACGCTCCACCATCCTCGGCGGCGGACGCATGAGTCCGCCGCCGCGGCGTTTCCGGCGCTGCCCACGGGCCACAACGGCGCACTCCACGGCGGCCGTTCCGTGGGATAGGCTTTTTGATCTCCGGTCCTACAGGCGCCGACAACTGCAGAACGGACAGCAATGGACGCGATATCCCCCGTTCATCTCGCCCCCGAGCCGACCGACCTCCACGGTGTCGAAGGCGCGGCCCTGCGGGCCGCGGGCCCGGTCGCCACCGTGGCGCTTCCCGGCGGAGTGGTGGTCAAGGCGGTCACCACCCGGGAAGCGACCGCTCAGGTACTGAACGACCCACGGTTCTCCAAGAGCCTCCGGCACTGGGGTGCCCACCGGCGCGGGGAGATCCCCGCCGAGTGGCCGATGCTCTTCATCCTGGAGGGCGAGGGGCTGCTCAACTCCGACGGCGACCTCCACCGCCGACTGCGGCAGCCCGTTCAGCGCGCCTTCTCCCCCCGCCGGGTGCGGGATTTGCGCCCGCGTATCGAGGCGGTCACCGACCGGCTGCTGGCCGCCCTGGACGATGTGGCACCGGGTCAGGAGACGGATCTGCAGTCCCGTTTCGCGCTGCCGCTTCCCCTGGACGTCATCTGCTATCTGCTCGGCGTGCCCGAGGAGGGCGGTCTGCGCGAGGAGCTGCACGTGCTGTCGGCGGCCGCGTTGAGCACCGACGACGGGGCCGCGGACCTCCAGCGCACGATGGCGGAGCGCTTCCCGGCCACCCTGATGACGATCATCGAGCGCAAGCGCGCCAGCGGCGACCAGGACGACCTCACGATGGACCTGGTAGAGGCCATGGACCAGGGTGAGCTGACGGTGCCGGAGGTGATCGGCAACCTGGTGGTCACCGTCATCGGCGGCCATGAGACCACGGTGACCCTGATCTGCCACGCGGTGCGAGGGCTGTTGACACACCCCGAGACCCTGGCCGCCGCCAGGGCCCGGCAGGAGGCGGGCGAGGACCCGTGGCCGGATGTGGTGGAGGAGGCCCTGCGCTGGGAGTCCCCGGTGCGCACCCTGCTGTTCCGCTACGCCACCGAGGATGTGACCGTGCCGGGCGGCGGCATCGTCCGCGAGGGAGAGGCGGTGCTCCTCCCCCTCGCGACCATCAACCGCTGCCCCCACGCCTTCACCGAGCCCGACCGGTTCAACCCCGACCGGCCGGACGCCTCCCGCCATCTCTCCTTCGGCTACGGCGCCCACCGCTGCCCCGGGGCGTCCCTGGCCAAGGTGGAGGCCGAAATCGCCCTGCGGCGGCTGTTCGAGACCTTCCCCGATATCGCCCTCGCCGAAAGGCCCGCTCCGCGCGCCGCGTCGCTGGGCATGAACAGCTACCGGGAACTGCCGGTCGTTCTGCGCCCCGCCACCGCCTGAGCGGCTTCGTACGTCGCTACTGGACCCGCTCGGTGTTCTCGAAGCGCACCACCGAGACACCGAGCGGTGCCACCTCGAGGGTTGCCCCGGTCTTCGCCCCGGAGATCAGGTCGAGTCCCTCCGCCGCGAGCCTGACCTCGGCGGGTTCGGTCTCGGAGTGGTTCAGCAGGAACAGGAACTCCGCGCCGTCGCCGACGCGCCTGGCCGCCTCCAGGTGTTCGGGCGCGGCGGCGACGAGCGGGGAGACCCCCGCCGCCGTCACCGCCTCGAGCAGGGTGTCGCGCAGCGCGCCCGGTTCGAGGCGGGTGCCGACGTATACGACACGGCCCCGGCCGACCGCGTTGTCCAGGATCGCGGGCCGTCCCTCCAGGTCGCCGGAGGCGTAGGTGGCGAGCACCCGCGCGGTTTCGGGGTGGATGCTGTCCTGCCACCAGTCGGCGGTCCGGGTGGTTCCGTCGGGGAAGGTCACGCGATAAGTCTCGTCGCCGCGAGCGGGCCAGTACTCGTCGATGTACGCGCCGATGAGGCCGCGGAAGGCCCCGGGGTAGGCGGGCTGCCTGACGTGGTTGTTCGCGTCGACGACCCCGGAGAAGAACGAGCAGACGAGCGTCCCGCCCCCTTCGACGAAACGGGTGAGGGCGTCGGTGAAGCGGTCGTCGACGAGGTAGGCGTTCGGCACGACGACGACCTTGTACGGGCTCAGGTCGGAGCCGAAGTGCACCATGTCCACCGCGTGGTGTGCTTCCAGGAGCGGCTGGTAGTGGTCCGTGGTGAGCTGCGTGTAGTCGAAGTCGTTGCGTGGCAGCCCGTGCGTCTCGGTCAGCCCCCACCAGGCGTTCCAGTCGAACAGCACCGCGATCTCGGCGCTCGACCCGGCGCCCACCGCCTCGGCGATCCTCGGCAGTTCACCGCCGAGCTCCTCGATCTCCTTCCAGGTGCGGGAGGCGGTGCCGGAGTGGGGCAGCATCGCGGAGTGGAAGCGCTCATGGCCGCCGCGGCTCGCGCGCCACTGGAAGTACAGGACACTGTCGGCGCCGTGGGCGATGGCCTGGTAGGAGCCGAGGCGCATATGGCCGGGCCGCTTGACGTTGTTCACCTTCCACTGCGACACGCTGCTGGCCGCCTGCTCCATGAGGACCCAGGGCTCGCCGCGCAGTGAGCGCATGAGGTCGAAGTTGAGCGCCGCGGAGACATGGGCGTCGTCGTGGCCGGGGTTGGGGTAGATGTCCAGCGCCACGGCGTCCTGCTCGGGTGCCCAGGTCCAGTAATTCGCATTCTTGTAGAAGCGCATGTAGTTGGTGAGGACCGGGATGTCGTCGCGGTAGGAGCGGACGATGTCGCGTTCCATGACGAAACACTCGAGCAGCGCGTCCGAGACGAACCGCTTGAAGTCCAGGCGGCGGGTCGGGTTGGACCACGACCGCGGCACTTCCGGCGGGTTGATCTGGTCCCAGGAGGTGTAGACCTGGGACCAGAAGCGGGTATACCAGGCGTCGTTGAGTGCGTCCAGGCTGCCGTACTTCCGCTGGAGCCAGCCGCGGAAGGCGACCGCGCTGGCCTCCCCGTACGAGGGCTGCCCGTATTCGTTGCTGATGTGCCACATCGCCAGGGCCGGGTGGTGGGCGTACCGCTCGGCCAGCGCCTTGGTGATCCGGGCGGCGTGTTCCCGGTAGCGGGGCGAGGCGGGGTCGAACTGGAGCCGGTTGCCGAAGCCGAAGCGCTCCCCGTCCTCCATGACCGGCAGGACCTCGGGGTGTTCATGGGTGAGCCAGACCGGTGGCGCCATGGTCGGGGTGGCCAGGTCGACGCTGATCCCGCCCGCGTGGAGGAGGTCCATCACCTCGTCCATCCAGTCGAAGGTGAAACGTCCCGGCTCGGGCTCGAGCGACGCCCATGCGAACACGCCCAGGGTGACCAGGTTGACCCCGGCGCGCCGCATGAGCTCGATGTCCTCGTCCCACACCGCCCGGTCCCACTGCTCGGGGTTGTAGTCCCCGCCGAAGGCGAAACCGCCGAGTCGGGCGCGGAAGGCGTCCATACGACTGTTCACGGTCACTTGAGTGCTCCTGTTGTGATGCCGCTGCGCCAGTACTTCTGCAGCGTGAGGAAGAGGACGACGAGAGGGATGGTGCCGACCATGGACCCGGTGATGACGATCCGGACGAGATCGGGCTCGCTCATCGCGTTCATCTGCCAGGAGTAGAGCCCGAGGGTGACCGGCCAGAGCGATTGGTCATTGAGGACGATCAGAGGCAGGAGGAAGTTGTTCCAGATCGAGATGAACGAGAAGAGGAACACGGTGACCAGGCTCGGCAGCAGGATCCGCAGGACCACCGTGAAGAAGATCCGCACGTCGTGGGCGCCGTCGATACGGCCGGCCTCCAGCAGCTCGTCGGGGACGGCCGCCGCCGCGTAGATACGCACCAGGAACACGCCGAACGCGCTGGACAGGCTCGGCAGGATCACGGCCCAGTAGGTGTTGATGAGGCCGAAGGAGTTGAGGAGCAGATAGGTCGGCAGGGCGAGCACGGTGCCGGGGATGAGCACACCGCCGAAGATGAGGCCCATGATGGCGTTGCGCCCACGGAACCGGTATTTGGCCAGGGCGAACCCGCACAGAGCGGCCAGGAAGGTCGAGCCGAGTGCGCCGCCTCCCGAGTAGATGAGCGAGTTCACCACCCAGCGCCGGAAGATTCCGTCGCGGTAGGCGAACAGGTCGTGGAGGTTCTGCGCCAGATCGAAGTGCGAGAACCAGAGCCCGAACGTGGTGTTCAGGTCGGCCGTCGACTTGGTCGACGCGATCAGCATCCACGCGATCGGGATGAGGAAGTAGGCCGTCAGCGCGATGATCGTCACGGTGAGGATGAACCGGGTCGACAGCGGCGCGCGGTCCCGCCGCGCCCCGGCCGACCACACCGCGCGGCGACGGGCTCGGCGGGCGGTGATGTCACTCATCGGGATTCCTCCTCTGGAGCACTCGCAGGAAGCCGAAGGACAGCAGGAACGCGCCGATGGCGATGACGACCGCGACGGCGGCTGAGTAGTACGGCTGGTTCGACCCGAACGCCAGGTTGTAGACGATCATGTTCGGTGTGTAGTTGTAGGTCACGTTGTTGGTGATCGTGCGCAGCACCGTCGGCTCGGAGAACAGCTGGAGCGTGCCGACCACCGAGAACAGCCCGGTGATGAGGATGGCCGGGGACACCAGCGGCACCTTGATCCGCCAGGCGATCTGCCAGTTGGTGGCGCCGTCGATACGCGCTGCTTCGAACAGATCGCGCGGGATGGCCTGGAGTGCGGCGAAGATAATGATCATGTTGTAGCCGGTCCACTGCCATGTCGAGATGTTGGCGATGGACCACAGGACACTTCCCGGGGCGAGGAAGTCGATATGGGCCCCCGCCCCGTCGAGCAGGTCCAGGACCGGGCTCACCCCGGGCAGATAGAGGAACGCCCACAGGATGGACGCGATGATCCCCGGCACCGCGTAGGGCAGAAACGCGGCGAGCTGGAACAGGCTGCGCATCCGGACGATCGCCGTGTCGAAGATGAGCGCCATCACCAGCGCGAGGCCCAGCATGACGGGCACCTGGACGACGCCGTAGAGCAGTACGCGCCGGACCGAGCGGAGGAAACCCTCGTCGGTCAGCGCCTCCGCGTAGTTGTCCAGGCCGACGAAGATGACGCTGGGTTTGGTGAATCCCAGACCGCCCGACTTCTCGACACCGTGGAAGCTCTGCCACAGCGCATAGAACACGGGCACCAGATGGAACACCACGAAGAGGACCAGGAACGGGACCACGAAGGCCCACGCCATTTTCCAGTCGGCGCCGAAGCGGCGCTTGTTGCGGCGCGACGCCGGCCGGCGGGGCGGTTCCCCCGCCTGCTCGGCCCCGTTCCTCCCGTCCCGGGCGGCCGGGTGGAGGGTTGGCGCGGTCATCGGACGGACAGGCCCTTCCGCTTCAGCTGGGACTTGGTCTCGCCGTCGACCTTCTTCATCGCGTCGGGCAGCGTCGTCGACTTGTTGATGACGGACTGCATGGCGTCATTGAGGTAGTTGGTGGTGTCGGTCATCGTCGGACCCCAGGTCCAGGGGGTGGACTCGGTGCCGCGTACGGTGAACACCTCGCCGGGCACCTGACCACCGAAGTAGGGGTCGGGCTTGGTCAGCTCCGGGATCCCCTGGCCGATGTCGGACGCGGGGAGGACATCGGCCACCAGCAGCTTGGCGCTCTCCTTGCTGGTGTTCAGCCAGGTGATGAACTTCATCGCCGCGTCGGTCTTGTTAGTGACGCTGGTCAGCGCGGTCAGCGAACCGCCCCAGTACACCGGGGCCGTGTCGCCCTTCGTCCACTGCGGCAGCGGGGCGACGGCCCACTTGCCGGAGAGATCCGGAGCGTTCTCCTTGAGCGCCGCGCCACCCCAGGCCGGGCCGATCCAGGTCAGATACGTGCCCTTGGCGAGCCCCTTGAACCATGTGGGCTGCCAGTGCTGATCGCCCTTCGCGTAGCCCTTGTCCAGCATCTTCTGCCAGTACTCGGCCACCTTGAGGGTCGGCTGGTCGTCGAGGTCCACCTTCCAGGCGTCCTTGTCCGTGCCGAACCACTGCGCCTTCGCGTTCCACGCCAGCGAGGCCAGCCATGCACCGCCGTTGGCGGGAAACGCCGTGGTGTACGCCTTGGGGTGGGTCTTCTTGAGCTTCGCGGCGGCCGCCATGTACTCGTCCCAGGTCTTGGGGGCGGTCAGACCGGCCTCCTTGAAGACATCGGACCGGTAGTAGAGCACCTGTGTGCCGATGTCCTGCGGCACTCCGTAGACCTTGTCGTTGACCACGACCTGGTCCCATACGGCGGGCTTGAAGTGCGGCTTGAGGTCGGCGGACTCGGCGGTGATGTCCTTGAGGTCACCGGCGATGATCGTCGAGGTGAGGTTGGGGTAGTCGACCTGGGTGATGTCAGGCGCCCCGTCCTTTCCGGTGATCGCGGCCTGGAGCTTCGGGTAGAAGTTCGAGGTGATCGCCTGGAACTTGACGTGGATGTTGGGGTGGGTCTTGTTCCAGAGGGCGACTGGCTTCGACATGTCCGACCATCCCCAGAAGACGATGGTCTGCTTGCCGGAGCCGGCGCTGTCCGAGGAGCCGGAGGAGCAGCCGGTGAGGACGAGGGCCAGGGCGGCCGCCGCCGCGGCCAGGCCGCGGGAGCGGAGGCGTATTGCTGTGTGCGACATGATGACAACTCTTCGTTGAGTGTTCGCGGACGGATGGACTGTGCCGAAAGGCAGGCGCCGGTGGGGGGACGGCGGGTTCTAGGAGATGTCGACCGTGCTGATCCGGGGTTCGGCGCCGGTCACGATGTGCACCTCGCCGGTGAGCCGTACGGTGTGTTCGAGGATCACGTCGCCCGCGTCGCGCCGGACGCTGACGCCGATGTCGCCGGGCTCGACGATCCGCACCCCGCCGCGGTCGGTGAACGCCAGCAGCCGCGTGGGCACGGTGAAGTGGACGCGCGCCGACTCCCCCGGGCCGAGCGGGACACGCGCGAAGGCGACGAGCTGGGCCAGCGGGCGGGTGACCGAGGCCACGGGGTCGCTCGCGTACAGCTGGACGACCTCGGCGCCCTCCCGGTCGCCGGTGTTCCGTACGGTGACGGCGCAGCGGACCGCGTCGGCGACGTCGGCGGTTTCGGCGTCGACCGTGAAGTCCTCGTAGCCGAACCGGGTGTAGCCGAGGCCGAATCCGTACCGGACGGGCGGCTCGGTGTCGATGTTGGTCACCGAGCTCGCGGCGCCGAGCGGCGGGTGCAGATAGCTGTAGGGCTGGGCTCCGGCGCCGCGGGGCAGGCTCATGGGCATCCGGCCGCTCGGGTTGACCCGGCCGCTGATCACTCCGGCGATGGCGGCCGCGCCCTCCTCGCCGGGGAAGAAGGCCTGTACGACCGCGGCGGCCGCGTCCAGCAGCCACCCGAGCGCGTAGCCGCGCCCGGTCAGCAGGACGACCACGGTCGGTGTCCCGGTGGCGATGACCGCCTCGACGAGGGCCCGCTGGGCGCCGGGCAGTTCCAGGTCGTCGGCGTCGCAGCCCTCCCCGCTGGTGCCGCGTCCGAAGAGTCCGGAGCGGTCGCCGACCACGACGACGGCCACATCGGCGTCGGCCGCGGCGGTGGCGGCGGCGGGAATGCCGTCCGTGGCCCCGTCGTCGATGCCGGTGCCCCGCTCGGTGACGACGTCGGCGGTGGCGAACTCGCGGCGCAGGGCGGCTTCGACGGTCTCGACGCCGAGCCCGGTGTCGTAGTCGGGGTGGTGCGGCAGCACGTGGTTGATGAACGAGTAGCAGCCGAACATCGCGGACGGCGACTGGGCGTTCGGGCCGATGACCGCGATGCGTCCGGGCGCTGGGCGGGTGGCGCCGAGGGGCAGCACACCATCGTTGCGCAGCAGGACCAGGGAGCGTTCGGCGACGGCCGCGGCCAGGGCGCGGTCCTCCGCGGTGTCCACGTCGTCGGCGGACGCACCCTCGGCGTGGGCCGGCGCCGAGTTGGGTGACCACGCGGGGTCGAGCAGGCCGAGCTCGGCCTTCTGGCGCAGCACCCGTTCGAGCGCGCGGTCCACGATGTCCATGCCGAGCCGGCCGTCCTCGACGCGCTCCTTGAGGGGCTGGAGATAGGTGACGCCGGTCGGGAGCTCGACGTCGATCCCGGCGGTGATCGCCTGGGCCGCGGCGTCGCCGCCGTCCTCGGCCACCCGGTGCAGGGTCTGGAGGAAGGCCACGGCGAAGTAGTCGGCGACGACGGTGCCGTCAAAGCCCCACTCCTCGCGCAGCGTGCCGGTCAGGTGCCCGGCGCTCGCGGCGACGGGCACTCCGTCGATCTCGGCGTACGAGTTCATCACGGAGCGCGCCCCGGCGTCCCGTACGGCCACTTCGAAGGGGAACTCCAACACGTCGCGGACCTCGCGCGTCCCGGCGTGCACCGGTGCCAGGTTGCGGCCGGCGCGCGAGTCGGAGTAGCCGACGAAGTGTTTCAGGGTGGCGATGATCCCGGCGCTCTGCAGGCCGCGCACATACGCGGCGCCGGTGACCGCGACATGGTAGGGATCCTCGGAGATGCACTCCTCGACCCGCCCCCAGCGCATATCGCGGATCACGTCGAGGACCGGCGCCAGTCCCTGATGGATGCCCAGATCCGCCATCGTGCGCCCGATCCGCGCCGCCATGCGCTCGACGAGCGGCGGATCGAAGGTGGCGCCCCAGGCCGGTGGTACGGGGTAGGTCGCCGCCTTCCACGCGGCGAGCCCGGTCAGGCACTCCTCGTGCACGATGGCGGGGATGCCGAGCCTGGTGTTCTCCTTCAGCCACCGCTGCTTGGCGGCCAGGGTCGCCCGGCCCTCCTGCGGGTCCAGGGGCCGGGTCCCGTAGTGCCGGGTGATCTGGCCGAGTCCGTGTGCGGCGAAGTCGGCGAAGCTCTGCTCGACGGTGTCCATGGCGTCCTGCAACGGGGCCACGGCGCCGCCCTCGCGGTCGACTCCCTGCCACAGACCCACGAGTTGGGCGAGTTTCTCCTCCAGCGTCATGGCCGCGATCAGCTCGCGGACTTGGGCTCGGCCGTGGGCCGGCCCGACCGTTTCGTCATCGATGGCAGACACGCGTCACATCTCCGTGCTCGGCGGGCAGGCCCGCGGTTCTCACGACCAGAGCTATGCAATTACCCGCAAAACTTTGCGGAAGTTCTGCGCCGAGAAGCTAAGCCGGGGTAAAAACGACTGTCAATACAGCGGATCGAAAGCGCGGATCACCAGCCGTTTGCATGGGGTCCTCGCGGAATATTCCATCAAATATTGCGGGAATTTGCGGCAGGACTGTACTGTCGCGATGGCCTACGGGAGGGAAAGGCAGCATGACCACGCGCCCAACGATGGCGGCCGTCGCCGAGGCCGCGGGGGTCTCGGTCTCCACGGTGTCCCGGGTGCTCGCCGACAAGCCGGACATCTCCGAGGAGACCCGCGTCCGCGTCACCCAGGCCGCACACGCCACGGGTTATCTGCAGCGCAAGGGGCGCCGTAAACAACTCGGCGGAATCCTGGACGTCCTCATCGAGGGGACCACCTCGCCCTGGGCGGGAGAGCTGATCGCCGGGGCCCAGAACGCCGCGTTCAGCCTCGGGTACACCCTGGCGCTCACCGCGACCGGCCATCCGCGCTTCCGCATCAGCGACTGGATCGACGCACGGCGCGTCCGCCCGTCGGACGGCATCATCCTGGTGCTCTCCCGGGCGCGCCACGACGAGATCGCCGCGCTGGTGGGGCTGCCCGCGCCCCTGGTCCTCCTCGACCCGGTCGGGACCAGCGAACCCAAAATCCCGACGGTGGGGGCGACCAACTGGTCCGGGGGCGCCGCGGCCACGCGCCACCTCCTGGAACTCGGCCACCGGCGCGTGGGGTTCATCGGCGGCCCCGCCGAGATCCAGTGCACCAGGGAGCGGCACGAGGGCTATCTCGCCGCGCACCGCGAGTTCTCCCTCGCCCCCGATCCGGCCCTGACGCGCTACGGCGACTTCAGCATCACCGGCGGTACGGACCACGGCGCGGCCCTGCTGGACCTTGCGCAGCCGCCGACGGCGATCTTCGCCGGCTCCGACGCCCAGGCGGCCGGGGTGTACCAGGTGGCCCGCGCGCGGGGGATGCGGGTGCCCGACGATCTGTCGGTCGTGGGCTTCGACGACACGATGATCTGCGCCATGCTCGCACCGCCGCTCACGACCGTCCGTCAGCCGCTGGCGGAGATGGGTGGCGAAGGAGTGCGGCTGATCGCCCAGGAGCAGTCGCAGCGCGGCTCGTCGGCCGGGCGCAGGGTCGAGTTGGCGACCTCGCTGGTGGTCCGGGAGAGCACCGCGCCACGCACGGTCCGCGAGGTGGCCTGACGCGGCGTTACGACCTGACAGGCCCCGATGGAGAGACGGCTGATGGGAGGAACAGGCGATGAGTGTACGGACCGCGGTGCGCATGGCGACCGTGGCGCAGGCCGCGAACGTCTCGCAGAGCGCCGTGTCGAAGGTCCTCAACGGGCGGCCCGGGGTGTCGGCCGAGGTCCGGCAGCGGGTCCTGGACGCGGTGCGGACCACCGGCTACGAGTGGCGTCGCCGCGGGCCCCGGCGCGGCTCGGTCGAGGTGGTGTTCGGCTGCGTGGTCAGCGCCGTCAACGCGCCCCTGTTGCGGGGCCTTTCCCGCGTGTTGCGTTCCTCCGGACGTGCGCTCACCGTCAACCACGCCGATGACGACGGGGACTGGCTGGACCCTCTGCTCGCGCACCGTCCGGGTGGCGTCGTCCTCGTGCTCTCCCCGGTCCCGCCGACCGTCGCGGACCGGCTGGCGCGCTCCCGCGTCCCCACGGTCGTCCTCGATACGATCGGCGACGCGCCGCCGGGGATGAACACGGTCGGGGCGACCCAGTGGCGGGGCGGGTGGCTCGCGGCCCGCCACCTCACCGGCCTCGGTCATCAGCGGATCGCGCTGCTCTCCGGCCCCCTCGAACTGACCTGTTGCCGGGCGCGCTTCGGCGGATATCTCGCCGCGCTCCGCGATGCCGGGATCCGTCCCGACCGCGATCTGATCCGCGTGGTGCCGTTCCAGACCGAGCCGGCCAGACGCGCCGCCCACGCCCTCCTCGATCTGTGGAACGGGCCGACGGCCTTCCTCACCGGCAACGATCTGCAAGGGCTGGGCGTCATCGAGGCGTGTGTGGAGCGCGGGCTGCGCGTCCCGGAGGACGTGTCGGTCGTCGGGTACGACGACATCGACGCCGCCGCGTCCGCGGCCCCGGCGCTGACCACCGTGCGGCAGCCGTTCGAGGCGATGGCGGCCGAGAGCATCCGGGTGCTCGACGCGGTCACCGACGACCCCGGCCTGGCCCCGATCCGGCTCGACATGTCGGTGGACCTGGTCGTCAGGAAGTCGACGGGGCCGGTACGGACGGACTGACCGGCGCCGGGGCTGCCCCGGCGCCGGGACCGCCGCCG
>NZ_NCSM01000075.1:230-26550 GCF_002224125.1 Streptomyces sp. NBS 14/10 | reverse complement strand
GGGCGGACTCGGCCGTTTCCTGGCCTCGCTGGCGGAGGTCTTCGTCCGTGGCGGCGCTGTCGACTGGGCGAGTGTGTTCGCGGACTCCGGCGCCCACCGTGTCGACCTGCCCACCTACGCCTTCCAACGGCAGCGCTACTGGCCCTCCGAGTCCACGCAGGCAGGCGATGTGACCGCCGCCGGTCTGGTGTCCCCGGAGCATCCGCTGCTCGGCGCCGCCGTGGAACTGGCGGACTCCGAGGGCCTGCTGTTCACCGGCAGTCTGTCACTCCGGTCGCATCCGTGGCTGGCGGATCACGCCGTGGGCGGCGTGGTGCTGTTCCCGGGCACCGGTTTTCTGGAGCTGGCGATCCGCGCCGGCGACCAGGTCGGCTGCGACCTGGTCGATGAACTCACACTCGCGGCCCCCCTGGTGGTGCCGGAGCGCGACGCGGTCGCGGTCCAGCTGCGGGTGGGGGCTCCCGACCCCTCCGGCCGCCGCAGCCTCAGCGTGTACTCACGGCCCGCGGACGCGGCCGAGCAGCCGTGGTTGCAGCACGCCACCGGTGTGCTGGCGCACGGTGAGCGGACGGCCGACTTCGACGCCACCGTATGGCCGCCCACCGGCGCGGTCGTCGCCGACATGGAAGGTTTCTACGAGCGGTTCGCCGAGGGCGGCGTCGGCTACGGCCCGGTGTTCCAGGGGCTGCGGGCGGTGTGGCGGGCCGAGGACGAGGTGTTCGCCGAGGTCGCCCTGCCGGAGCAGGTGAACGACGCCAAGTCGTACGGAATCCATCCGGCCCTGCTGGACGCGGCGCTGCACGCCGTATCGTTCGCCGACATCCCGGGGGCGGACCCGGAGTCCGAGCGGGGCCGGCTGCTGTTCTCGCTGAGCGGTGTCTCCTTGCACGCCAACGGGGCGTCCGTGCTGCGGGTGCGGCTCGCCCACGACGCCGCCGGGTCGCTGACCCTGGCCGCGGCCGACTCGGCTGGTGCGCCCGTCATCTCGGTCGAGTCCGTGGCGATCCGCCCGGTGTCCGCGGAGCAACTGGCCGCCGGGAACACCGCGGGCCACGCCCACGATTCGCTCTATCGACTGGACTGGGTGGCGGCCCCGGCCGTCTCGCAGTCCGCAGACGGGCCGGAGACGGTCGAGCTGTCCACGGACGCGCTCGCGCACCTGGCGTCGCTGGAAACGGTGCCGGACGTGGTCATGGTCGAGGTCGGGACGCTCGGCGCCACCGGCCCCGTAGGACACACCGAGGCTCCGGACGGGGCGGGGGCGACGCACCAGGTGACGGCCCGGGTGCTGGAGCTGGTCCAGCACTGGGCGGCCGACGAGCGGTACGCGGACTCCCGCCTGGTGTTCATCACGCGCGGCGCCATCGCGGCGAGGAGCGGCGACACCGTGGCGGATCCGCGCGCCGCGGCCGTATGGGGCCTGCTGCGCTCGGCGCAGACGGAGTACCCGGGACACTTCCTCCTGGCCGATCTCGAAGATCGGCAGCAGGCAGCCGAGGTGCTGGCCGACGTTATCGCGTCCGGTGAGCCCCAGGTCGTGGTCCGGGACGGCGTCGTACTCGTCGGCCGGCTGGCCTCCGTCGCCTCGTCCGCCGGGCTGCTGCCCCCGCCCGGCGGGGTGCCGTGGCGGCTGGAGAGCCGGCGCAAGGGCAGCCTGGACGCCCTCGAACTGATCACCGAAGCGCCCCAGGAGCAGCTTGCCACCGGTCAGGTACGGATGGCCGTACACGCCGCCGGACTCAACTTCCGCGATGTGCTCAACGCACTGGACATGTACCCGGGCGACCCCGGCCTGATGGGCAGCGAGGCCGCTGGTGTGGTCGTCGAGACCGGCTCCGAGGTGACCGGACTCCGTGTCGGGGACAGGGTCCTTGGAGTCGTGGCCGGCGGCTTCGGCCCGCTCGCGGCCGTCGATCAGCGCATGCTCGTCAAGGTCCCTGATGGGTGGTCGTTTGAGGATGCCGCTGCGGTGCCGGTGGCGTTCCTCACCGCCTATTACGGTCTGGTGGATTTGGCGGGGTTGTCGTCGGGTGAGTCGGTGCTGGTGGCATCTGGGCGCCGAGGTGTTCGCGACCGCGAGTGAGTCGAAGTGGGACACCTTGCGGTCGCTGGGGATCCCGGACGACCACATCGCTTCCTCCCGTACGACGGACTTCGAGGAGCGATTCCTCGAGGTGACCGGTGGGCGGGGTGTGGATGTGGTGCTGAACTCGCTCGCGGGTGAGTTCATCGACGCGTCGGTGCGGCTGCTGCGGTTGGGTGGCCGGTTCGTGGAAATGGGCAAGACCGACATCCGCGACCCGGAAACGGTGGACGGCGACTACCTGCCCTTCGACCTGGCGGACGCCGGTCTGGACCGGACACAGAGCATGCTGGTCGAGCTGATGGAGCTGTTCGGCGCGGGTGTGTTGACCCCGTTGCCGGTGACGGCGTGGGATGTGCGGCAGGCGCGGGACGCCTTCCGGTTCATGAGCCAGGCCAAGCACACGGGCAAGATCGTGCTCACCATGCCGCCTCGCTGGAACCCCGAGGGCACCGTGCTGATCACCGGTGGCACGGGCGGTCTCGGCAGCAGGCTCGCTCACCATCTCGCCGTCGAATGGGGGATGAAGCACCTGCTGCTGGTCAGCCGCCGCGGGCCGGACGCGCCCGGCGCGCCCGAACTGCGGGAGGAGCTGAGCGCCCACGGTGCCGATGTCACCATCGCCGCATGCGACGTGGCGGACCGCGACGCGCTGACCGCGCTGCTCGCCGGGGTTTCCGCGGAGCACCCGCTGACCGCGGTCGTCCACACCGCGGCCGCGCTCGACGACGGCGTAATCGCCTCGCTGACCCCGGAGCGGCTGGCCACGGTCTTCGGCCCGAAGGCGGACGCCGCGTGGCATCTGCATGAGCTGACCCGCGACCTGGACCTGGCCGCGTTCGTGACGTACTCGTCGGTCGCGGGCCAGCTTGGCGGCGCGGGTCTCGGCAGCTACGCCGCGGCCAACGCCTTCCTCGACGCGCTGGCCAACCACCGCAGGGCCGAGGGCCTGCCCGGCCAGTCGCTGCTGTGGGGGCCGTGGGCCCAGGACGGCGGTATGACCAGCGAGCTCACCGACACGGACATCCACCGGCTCAACGCGGCCGGAATGCCGCTGCTGACCGAGGAACAGGGCGTCGCGCTGTTCGACGCGGCGGCCACCTGCGACGAACCAGTGGTGGCCCCCGTGCGCCTCAATCTCGCCGCGCTCCGTGCACAGGGCGAGGTCCCGGGGCTGCTGCGCGGTCTGGTCCGTACGGCCCGCAGGACGGCGGGCGGCGCCTCCTCCTCCGAGTCCGGCGCGGCCGCCGCGCTGACCCAGCGGCTCGCCGGGCTGCGCGAGGCCGACCGTCTGCGCCTGCTGATCGATCTCGTACGCGGCCAGGCGGCAGCCGTACTGGGACACCCGTCGCCGGACGCGGTGGAGGTCCGGCGGGAGTTCCGCGAGCTGGGCTTCGACTCGCTGACCGCGGTCGAGCTGCGCAACCGGCTCGGCGGCGCGACCGGACTTCGGCTGCCCGCCACCTTGGTGTTCGACTACCCCACGCCCACCGCACTGGCCGAGTTCCTGCTGCGTGAGCTGCTTGGCGAGCACGGCGAGGTGGTCCTGCCGACGGCCGTCACCTCGGCCACGCGGCGGAGCCGCATATCGATACTGGCGGACGACCCGATCGTGATCGTCGGGATGAGCTGCCGCTACCCGGGCGGGGTCCGGTCGCCGGAAGACCTGTGGCGGCTGGTCGCCGAAGGGCGCGACGCCATCGCCGAACTGCCCACCGACCGCGGCTGGCGACTGGACCCGGGCGCCGGTTACGAGGGCGGTTTCCTCTACGACGCCGCGGAGTTCGACGCGGGCTTCTTCGGGATCTCGCCGCGTGAGGCGCTGGCCATGGACCCGCAGCAGCGGCTGCTGCTGGAGACCGCCTGGGAGGTGTTCGAGCGCACGGGCATCGACCCCGCCTCGGTCCGCGGGACGGACGCGGGCGTCTTCGTCGGCGCGACCGGCTTCGGCTATCTTCCGCCGCAGGAATCCCGCGGCCACCATATGACGGGCCAGGCCACCAGTGTGATCTCGGGGCGGCTGTCCTACACCTTCGGCCTCGAGGGCCCGGCCGTCACCGTGGACACCGCGTGTTCCTCCTCGCTGGTGGCGATGCACCTCGCCGCCCAGGCGCTGCGCACCGGCGAGTGCTCGCTGGCGCTGGCGGGCGGCGTCACGGTGATGTCGACGCCGATCGGTTTCGGCGAGTTCAACGAGCAGGGCGGGATGGCCCCGGACGGCCGCTGCCACTCGTTCGCCGACTCCGCCGCGGGAACGAGCTGGTCGGAGGGTGTCGGCCTGGTCGTGCTCGAGCGGATGTCGGACGCCGTACGCAACGGGCACGAGGTGCTTGCGGTGGTGCGGGGTTCTGCGGTGAACCAGGACGGTGCGTCGAATGGTTTGACGGCGCCGAATGGTCCGTCGCAGCAGCGGGTGATCCGTCAGGCGCTGGCGAACGCCGGTCTGTCTCCGGTGGATGTGGACGCGGTCGAGGCGCACGGCACGGGCACCACGCTGGGCGACCCGATCGAGGCCCAGGCGCTGCTCGCCACCTACGGGCAGGATCGTGAGCTGCCACTGCGGCTGGGCTCCATCAAGTCCAACATGGGGCACACCCAGGTCGCGGCCGGTATGGCCGGTGTGATCAAGATGGTCATGGCGCTGCGGAACGGAGTGCTGCCCAAGACGCTGCACGTGGACACGCCGTCCACCCATGTGGACTGGTCGGCGGGCGCGGTCGAGCTGTTGACCGAGTCGGTGGAGTGGCCGCAGACCGGGCGTCCGCGCCGGGCCGGTGTCTCCGCGTTCGGCGTCAGCGGCACCAATGTGCACACCATCCTGGAGCAGGCCCCGCTGTCCGCCGATCCGAAGTCGGACGACCAAGAGATCCCCGCCGTGACCCCTGCCGCCCTGCCGTGGGTGGTGTCGGCGAAGACGGCCGAGGCGTTGCGTGAGCAGGCCGCCAACCTGGCCTCCCATATGGAGAATCACCCCGAGGCGACGCCGGACGATATCGGACACTCGCTGGTGTCCACGCGGTCGGTGTTGGAGCACCGGGCCGTGGTGGTCGGCGGTGACCGTGACGAGCTGTTGTCAGGTCTGACCGCCCTGGGTGCCGACGGCCCGGCGGTGGGCGTGGTACGGGGGGTTGCCGATGTCGAGGGAAGGTCGGTGTTCGTCTTCCCGGGGCAGGGTTCGCAGTGGGCGGGTATGGGTGCCCGACTCATGGACGAGTCCCCGGCGTTCGCGGAACGGCTGGCCGAGTGTGCCGCTGCTCTGACGCCGTTTATCGACTGGTCGCTGATGGACGTCGTACGGCAGGTCGAAGGCGCGCCCTCGTTGGAGCGGGTGGATGTGGTCCAGCCGGTGTCGTGGGCGGTGATGGTGTCGCTCGCGGCCCTGTGGCGATCCTGCGGCGTCGAGCCGGACGCGGTGGTGGGCCACTCCCAGGGCGAGATCGCCGCGGCGTGTGTGGCCGGTGCGCTGTCGCTGGAGGACGGCGCACGGGTGGTGGCGTTGCGCAGCCAGGCCATCGCGCGCCGACTTGCGGGTGCTGGTGGCATGGCGTCGGTGCCGCTGCCGGTCGCCGAGGTCGAGGCGCGGCTGGAGCGCTGGGCCGGCCGGGTGTCGATCGCCGCCGTCAACGGCCCCCGCTCGGTCGTCGTGTCCGGCGACTCGGAAGCGCTGGACCAACTGGTCGAGGAGTTGACCGGCGAGGAGGTACGTATTCGCCGTATCGCCGTGGACTACGCGTCCCACTCCGCGCATGTCGAGGAGATCCACGAGGAGCTGCTGGCGGAGCTCGCGCCGGTCGCTCCGCGCACAGCGGAGGTGCCGTTCTTCTCCACGGTGAGCGGCGACTGGCTGGACACCACGGGTATGGACGCCGACTACTGGTATCGCAATCTGCGGCAGACGGTGGGCTTCGAACCGGCCATCCGCGCCCTTCTGGCCCAGGTACACCGGGCGTTCATCGAGGTCAGCTCCCACCCCGTACTTACGATGGCGGTCCAGGAGACCATCGACGCCACCGGCGACCACGCCGTCACGGCCGGCACACTGCGCCGGGACGAGGGCGGTCTCGGCCGATTCCTGACCTCGCTGGCCGAGGTCTTCGTACGCGGTGTCGACGTCGCCTGGGCGGGCATGTTCGCCGACACCGGTGCCCACCGTGTCGACCTGCCGACCTACGCGTTCCAGCGCGAGCGCTACTGGCCGGACGAGGCCAGGACCGGCGCCCCGGCCGTGGAGGCCGATACGGCGGATGCGGAGTTCTGGTCCGCCGTCGAACAGGAAGACCTGGAATCCCTCGCCGACTGGCTGGAGATCGACGGGGGCTCGCTGGGCGCCGTGCTGCCTGCGCTCTCCGCGTGGCGTGGCAGGCGCCGTGAGCAGTCCACCGTGGACTCCTGGCGCTACCGGACCGAGTGGCGGCCGCTGCGTATGTCCTCGGCGCCGGTGCTGACCGGGACCTGGCTGGTCGTGACCGCCGACGGGATCGCGGACGACGAGGTGACCGCGGCCCTCGCGGGACATGGCGCACAGGTCCGGCGGCTGGAGCTGGACGAGTCGTGTGTCGACCGCGCCGAACTCGCGTCCAGGCTCCAGGGCGTGGACGGCGTCGAGGACATCCGCGGCATGGTGTCGGTCCTGGCCTTCGCCGAGCAGCCGAGCGCCGGCCACCCGGCGCTGCCCTCCGGGCTCGCGCTGAGCCTCGCGCTGGTGCAGGCGCTGGACGACATCGGCGCCGACGCGCCGCTGTGGTGCCTCACCCGTGGGGCCGTGTCGACCGGCCGTTCCGACCGGCTGACCAGCCCGGTGCAGGCGCAGGTCCTCGGCCTGGGCCGGACGGCCGCGCTGGAGCACCCGCGCCGCTGGGGCGGCCTGGTGGACCTGCCCGCCGAGCTCGACCAGCGCGCCGCGCAGCGGCTGGCCGGCGCGCTCGCCGGGACGGAAGGCGAGGATGGCGAGGGCGAGTTCGCGATCCGGCCCTCCGGCGTGTTCGTACGGCGCGTGGTGCGCACACCCGCCGACGACTCCGCCCCCAAGGGCCGTTGGCAGCCGCGCGGCACCACTCTGATCACCGGCGGCACCGGTGTGCTGGGCCAGTATCTGGCCCGGTGGCTCGCGCACAACGGGGCCGAAGACCTGGTGCTGACCAGCCGTCGTGGTACGGCGGCGGCCGGTGCCGCCGAGCTGGTGGCCGAGCTGGCCGAGCTGGGTACGACCGTGGAGGTCGTGGCCTGCGATGTGGCGGACCGGGACGCGGTGGCCGAGATGATCAGCCGGCTCACGGGCGAGGGACGGGTCATCCGCACCGCCGTCCATGTCGCCGCCTACATCGACCTGGTCTCGCTGTCCGCCACCGACCACGACACGTTCGCCGCGATCGTCGACGCCAAGGTCGCGGGCGCCCGCCATCTGCATGAACTGCTCGACGACGAACAACTCGACGCCGTCGTGTACTACTCGTCGATCGCGGGCATCTGGGGCAGCGGCGACCACGGCGCGTACGGGGCGGCCAACTCCTACCTGGAGGCGCTGGCGGAACACCGGCGCGCTCACGGTCTGCGCGCCACCTCGATCGCCTGGGGCATCTGGCGCGACGATCAGGTACGGGTCGACCCGCGGCAGATCCTCGGCAGCGGTCTGCGCTATATGCAGCCCGAGCTCGCCCACACCGGTCTGCGGCGCGCACTGGACGACGACGAGACGCTGCTGACGATCGCCGACATCGACTGGGATCGCTACTACCCGGTCTACACGTCGGTGCGCCCCAGCCCGCTGTTCAGCGAGGTGCCCGAGGTACGCGGGATTCTCCAGCGGGCCGAGGACACCGTCGCCGCCTCCGCGGACGGTGAGTTCGCCGCGCGTATCCGCGGCCTGTCCGCCGCCGAGGGGGAGCGTGCGCTGCTGGACCTGGTGCGCGCCGAGGCGGCGGCCGTGCTGGGACACGCCTCCCCGGACGCGATCGCGGAGCGCCGGGCGTTCCGCGACGTCGGGTTCGACTCGCTGACCGCGGTCGACCTGCGCAATCGGGTGGCCAGGGCCACTGGTCTGACACTCCCGAGCACCCTGGTCTTCGACTACCCGAGCCCGGTGGCCCTGGTGGAGTTCCTGCGGTCGCGGATCGTGGGCTCGGCCGTGGCGACGCGGCCGGGTACGCCCGCCCCCACGGTCTCCACGGCCTCCGACGAGCCGATCGCGATCATCGGTATGGCCTGCCGCTTCCCCGGCGGGATCGGCTCGCCGGAGCAGCTGTGGGAGGTGGTCGCGGGCGGACAGGACGTCATCTCGGAGTTCCCCGTTGACCGTGGCTGGGACGCCGAGCGGCTGTACGACCCGGACCCGGACAAGCCCGGCAAGACGTACTCGACGCGCGGTGGCTTCCTGCACGACGCCGCGGAGTTCGACGCGGGCTTCTTCGGTATCTCGCCGCGTGAGGCGCTGGCCATGGACCCGCAGCAGCGGCTGCTGCTGGAGACGTCCTGGGAGGCGTTCGAGCGGGCCGGTATCGACCCCGCGTCGGTCAGGGGCAGCCTGACCGGCACGTTCATCGGATCCAGCTACCAGGACTACGGCTTCGGCCCGCACACCGGCTCGGAGGGGTCGGAGGGCTATATGCTCACCAGCTCGGTGCCGAGCGTGCTGTCGGGCCGCATCTCGTATCTGTTCGGCCTCGAGGGCCCGGCGGTCACCCTGGACACCGCGTGTTCCTCGTCGCTGGTGGCGCTGCACCTCGCGTGCCAGTCGCTGCGCAACGGCGAGAGCACGCTGGCGCTGGCCGGTGGTGTCACGGTGATGACCACCCCCGGCTCGTTCCTGGCCTTCAGCCGCCAGCGCGGCATGGCCGCGGACGGCCGTTGCAAGGCGTTCGCCGAATCGGCCGACGGGATGAGCCTGGCCGAGGGCGTGGGGCTGCTCCTGGTGGAGCGGCTGTCGGACGCCCGGCGCAACGGCCACCCCGTGCTCGCGGTGGTACGCGGCTCGGCGATCAACCAGGACGGTGCGTCGAACGGTCTGACCGCGCCCAACGGCCCCTCGCAGCAGCGGGTGATCGGCCAGGCGCTGACCAACGCCAAGCTGACCGCGAACGACATCGACGCGGTCGAGGCGCACGGCACGGGGACCACCCTGGGCGACCCGATCGAGGCCCAGGCCCTGCTCGCCACCTACGGACAGGAGCGCGAACGGCCCCTGCTGCTCGGCTCGGTCAAGTCCAACCTCGGCCACACCCAGCTGGCCGCCGGCGCCGCGAGCGTGATCAAGATGGTCATGGCGATGCGGTACGGCGTACTGCCCAAGACGCTGCACATCGACGAGCCGACGTCGCATGTGGACTGGTCGTCCGGTGCGGTGGAGCTGCTGACCGAGCAGGCCGCGTGGCCGGAGACGGGGCACCCGCGCCGGGTCGGCATCTCGGCGTTCGGCATCAGCGGCACCAATGCCCACGCCATCCTGGAGCAGGGCCCGCGGCCGGAGGCCGACGACGGCCCGGTGGCACCCCCGGTGCCCGCTCGGGCGCCGGGTGCCGTACCGGTGGTGGTGTCGGGCAAGTCGGAGGAGGCGCTGCGGGCGCAGGCGGCGCGGGTGGTCGCCCACCTCGAGGAGGAGCCGTCCGGCCTCGGGCTGGTGGATCTGGCGTATTCGCTGGCGACGACGCGCTCCGGATTCGAGCGCCGTGGTGTGGTGCTCGCGGGGGCTTGGCCCGAGACCGTGGCGGGTCTGCGGGCCGTGGCCTGCGGCGAGTCCGATGTGCATCTGGTGCCGGGCGCGGCCCGGGAGGACCGCGTGGTCGCGTTCCTGTTCTCGGGTCAGGGCAGTCAGCGGGCCGGGATGGGCCGCGAGCTGTACGAGGCCTTCCCGGTCTTCGCCGAAGCGCTGGACGAGGTGTGCGCGTACCTGGACGCGCATCTGGACCGTCCGCTGCGTGAGGTGCTGTTCGCGGAGGCGGGTTCGGCCGAGGCGGAGCTGCTGGATGAGACGGCCTGGACCCAGCCGGCGCTGTTCGCGGTGGAAGTGGCGCTGTTCCGGCTGGTGGAGTCCTGGGGAGTGCGGCCGGACTACGTGGCCGGGCATTCGGTCGGGGAGATCGCCGCGGCCCATGTGGCTGGGGTGTTCTCGCTGGCGGACGCGAGCACGCTGGTGGCGGCGCGGGCCCGGCTGATGGGCGAGCTGCCGTCGGGCGGGGCGATGGTGTCCCTCCAGGCGACCGAGGATGAGGTCACTCCGTACCTCGATGGCCGGGTGTCGATCGCCGCGGTGAACGGGCCGCGGTCGGTGGTGATCTCCGGCGAAGAGGCCCCCGTGCTGGACATCGCCACTCGGTTCGCGGAAGAGGGCCGTAAGACTAGGCGTTTGCGGGTCTCGCATGCGTTTCACTCGGTTCTGATGGACGGGATGGTGGCGGAATTCGGGCGGGTGGCCCGGGGCCTGGCCTATGGCGCCCCGGTGGTGCCACTGGTATCCGGCCTGACCGGTGAGCCGGTCACGGCGGAGCTGGTGGGTGCGCCGGAGTACTGGGTGCGGCAGGTGCGCGAGGCCGTGCGGTTCGCCGATGGAGTGCGCTGGCTGGATGGGCGTGGCGTGAGCGCGTATCTGGAGATCGGCCCCGATGGTGTGCTGTCGGCGATGGCTCAGGAAAGCCTGTCGGAGCAGTCCCCGGCCGCCACCGTGGTGGCCTCCGCGCTGCGGAAGGGCGCGGAGGAGGAGCGGGCGGTGGTCACCGCGCTGGCCCGGCTGTACGCCCATGGGGTGGACGTCGACTGGCCGGCGTTCTTCGCGGGCACCGGCGCCCGCCGGATCGACCTCCCGACCTACGCCTTCCAGCACCAGCGCTACTGGCCGGAGGTTCTGGCGCCGGCACCCGCCGCGGACGCCGACCTCACGGACGCGGACGCGGACACGGACTTCTGGGCCGTGGTCGAGGGGGAGGACCTGGAGTCCCTTGCCTCGCGGCTGGAGGTCGACGGCGACTCGCTCGGCGCGGTGCTTCCCGCGCTGACCACCTGGCGCCGCCGCCGGCGTGAGCAGTCGGTCGTGGACGGCTGGCGCTACCGGGTCGGCTGGACACCGCTGGCCGACCCGACCCCCCAGGCCCAGCGGGGCAACTGGCTCGTGATCGTCCCGGCCGACCGGATCGTCCCGGCCGGCCAGGCGGACGACGCATGGGTGGCCGCCGTGGCCGAGGCCACGCCCACCCCGGCGGTACGTGTCGAGATCACCGGGCCGGACCGCGCCGCACTGGCCGACCGGCTGCGTGAGGTGGCTGCGGAATCGGGCCCGTTCGCGGGCGTACTCTCCCTGCTCGGAGCGTACGAGCACGCCGTCGACGGACACCCGGGCGTACCGGCGGGCGTGGCCCTGACGACCACCTTGGTGCAGGCGCTGGGCGACGCGGGCATCGAGTCGCCGCTGTGGGCCGTCACTCGGGGCGCGGTGTCGGTAAGCCGCTCGGACACCGCACCGAGCCCGGCCCAGGCCGCCGTCTGGGGCCTCGGCCGGATCGCGGCGCTGGAGTACCCGGGGCGCTGGGGCGGGCTCATCGACCTGCCCGGCACCCTGGACCGGCCCGCCGGCCGACGGCTGGCCGCCGTGCTGTCCGGCGCCGGTGACGAAGACCAGATCGCGGTGCGGTCCTCCGGCCTCTTCGGCCGGCGCGTCGTCCCCTGCCCGGCCGAACTGGACGTGGACGAGACCGGCTTCACCGCTACCGGAACGGTCCTGATCACCGGTGGCACCGGCGGTCTGGGCGGCCATGTGGCCCGCTGGCTCGCCCGCTGCGGCGCCGAGCACCTGGTGCTGACCAGCCGTCGGGGCCCCGACGCCCCCGGCGCCCGCGAACTGCGCCACGAACTCACCGAGCTGGGCGCACGGGTCACGATCGCCGCCTGCGACGTGTCCGACCGGGAGGCGCTGGCGGCCGTCCTGGCCGGTATCCCCGAAGACAGCCCCCTGACAGGTGTCGTACACACCGCGGGCATCGCCCAGGCCGCCGCGCCGCTGGACGGCGCGAGCGGCGCCGAGACGGCCGAGGTGATGACCGCCAAGGTCGTCGGCGCGGCCAACCTCGACTCGCTGCTCGGCGATCGTGACCTGGACTTCTTCGTGCTCTTCTCCTCGGTCGCCGCCACCTGGGGCAGCGGCGGACAGGGCGCGTACGGCGCGGCCAACGCCTATCTGGACGCGCTGGCTGAGGCTCGTACGGCCCGGAGGCTGACGGCGACATCCGTGGCCTGGGGCGCATGGGCCGACGGCGGAATGGCGGCGGCCGACGGCGCCCAGGACTATCTGGCGCGCCGCGGACTGATCCTGATGGCGCCGGAGACCGCCATCGCCGGGCTGAGCAGCGCCCTGCGGAACCGGGACGTGACCGTCGCGGTCGCCGATGTCGACTGGGACCAGTTCGCCCCCGCCTTCACCCTGGCCCGGCCGAGCGCGCTGCTGCGCGACCTGCCCGCCGTACGCCGGGCGCTCACCGCGGACGTGAGCACGCGGTACGACGACGCGTCGCTGGCCTCGCTGCGCGGACGGCTGCGGGCCATGGCGGACGACGACGAACGGCTCGACGCGCTGCTCGGCGTCGTCCGGGAGCAGGTGGCCCTGGTACTCGGCCACTCGGGCGGGGACGCCATCGAGGCGGACCGGGCCTTCAAGGACCTCGGCTTCGACTCGCTGACGGCGGTGGAACTGCGCAACCGGCTCGCCACCGCGACCGGCCTGCCCCTGCCCACCACTTTGGTCTTCGACTACCCGTCCCCGGCGGCGCTGGTCGACCACCTCCGCGTCGAACTGCTCGGAGAGCGGCCAGACTTGGGCGGCGCGGCCCGCCCCGCCGCCTCCATCAGTGTCGCGGACGACCCGATCGCGATCGTCGGGATGAGCTGCCGTTACCCGGGTGGCGTCCGGTCGCCCGAGGACCTGTGGCGCCTGGTGACCGAGGGGCGCGACGCGATCTCGCCGTTCCCGGCCGACCGGGGCTGGAACCTCGACGCGGACACCGCGTTCGAAGGTGGATTCGTCCACGACGCCACCGAGTTCGATGCCCGGTTCTTCGGCATCTCACCGCGTGAGGCGCTGGCGATGGACCCGCAGCAGCGGCTGCTGCTGGAGTCCGCGTGGGAGGTGTTCGAGCGGGCCGGAATCGACCCGGCGGGGCTGCGCGGCAGCGACGCGGGCGTCTTCATCGGCGCCACCGGCGGCGGCTATGTGGCCCCCCAGGAGTCGCTCGGCCACATGATGACGGGCCAGGCGACGAGCGTGGTGTCCGGCCGGCTGTCGTACACCTTCGGGCTGGAGGGCCCGGCGGTCACGGTGGACACCGCGTGTTCCTCCTCCCTGGTGGCGATGCATATGGCGATGCAGGCGCTGCGTGGCGGCGAGTGCTCGCTGGCCCTGGCCGGTGGTGTGACGGTGATGTCCAGCCCGGCCGGGTTCGCGGAGTTCCGGCAGCAGGGCGGACTGGCGCAGGACGGCCGGTGCAAGTCCTTCGCGGAGGGCGCCGACGGGACCGGCTGGTCGGAGGGTGTCGGCCTGGTGGTGCTCGAGCGGCTGTCGGATGCGCGGCGCAACGGGCATGAGGTGCTTGCGGTGGTGCGGGGTTCGGCGGTGAATCAGGATGGTGCGTCGAATGGTTTGACGGCGCCGAATGGTCCGTCGCAGCAGCGGGTGATCCGTCAGGCCCTGGCGAACGCGGGTCTGGCTCCGGTGGATGTGGACGCGGTGGAGGCGCATGGTACGGGGACCACGCTGGGTGACCCGATCGAGGCGCAGGCGCTGCTCGCCACCTACGGACGGGACCGTGAGCTGCCACTGCGGCTCGGCTCCATCAAGTCGAACATCGGCCACACCCAGTCCGCTTCGGGCGTCGCCGGCGTGATCAAGATGGTGATGGCGATGCGCCACGGGACGCTGCCCAAGACGCTCCACGTGGACGCGCCGTCCACGCATGTGGACTGGGCCAGTGGTGCGGTTGAGCTGCTGACCGAGGCCGTGGAGTGGCCGGAGCACGGGCGTCCGCGCCGGGCCGGTGTCTCCTCCTTCGGCATGAGCGGCACCAACGCCCACGCCATCCTGGAGCAGGCGCCCGAGGACGCGGTGGCCGCCGAGAGCGCGGAGGACGACGTGCCCACGGCCGACGTGGTGACGGTGCCGTGGGTGGTGTCGGCGAGGACGGCCGAGGCGCTGCGTGGACAGGCGATCAGCCTGCTGTCCCACGCGGAGAGCCACCCCGAGGCGACGCCGACCGACATCGGCCACTCGCTGCTCTCCACCCGGTCGGTGTTGGAGCACCGGGCGGTGGTGGTCGGTGGTGACCGCGAGGAGCTGCTGTCCGGGCTGCGTGCTCTGGGCGATGACGATCCCGCGGCGGGTGTGGTGCGTGGGGTTGCGGATGTGGAGGGGAGGTCGGTGTTCGTCTTCCCGGGGCAGGGTTCGCAGTGGGCGGGTATGGGTGCCCGGCTGCTGGACGAGTCCCCGGTGTTCGCGGAACGGCTGGGGGAGTGTGCTGCTGCGCTTGCGCCGTTTATCGACTGGTCGCTGATGGACGTCGTGCGGCAGGTTGAAGGCGCGCCGTCGTTGGACCGGGTTGATGTGGTGCAGCCGGTGTCATGGGCGGTGATGGTCTCGCTCGCGGCCCTGTGGCGTGCGCATGGTGTGGAGCCGGACGCGGTGGTGGGTCACTCCCAAGGTGAGATCGCCGCGGCGTGTGTAGCCGGTGCGTTGTCGTTGGAGGACGGCGCGCGGGTGGTGGCGTTGCGCAGCCAGGCCATCGCGCGCCGGCTTGCCGGTGCTGGTGGCATGGCGTCGGTGCCGCTGCCGGTTGCCGAGGTCGAGGCGCGGCTGGAGCGGTGGGGCGGCCGGGTGTCGGTCGCCGCCGTGAACGGCCCCCAGTCGGTCGTGGTGTCGGGTGACCAGCAGGCCCTGGATGAGCTGGTCGAGGAGCTGACGGGCGAGGAGGTGCGTATCCGCCGTATCGCGGTGGACTACGCCTCGCACTCCGCGCACGTCGAGGAGCTTCACGAGGAACTGCTGGCGGAGCTCGCACCGGTCGCTCCGCGCACCGCGGAGGTGCCGTTCCTGTCCACGGTGACCGGACAGTGGCTTGAGGGCGGCGAGCTGGACGCCGGGTACTGGTACCGCAACCTTCGGCAGACGGTCGGCTTCGAGCCCGCCGTACGGGAGCTGCTGACCCGGCGCCACCGCGCGTTCATCGAGATCAGTGCCCATCCCGTACTCACCGTCGCGGTCCAGGAGACCGTCGACGACGTCGACGAGACCGCCGTGGTCTCCGGCACGCTCCGCCGTGACCAGGGGGGACTGGACCGCTTCGCCCTGTCGCTGGCCGAGCTCTTCGTCCGTGGTGTGCACACCGGCTGGGCCGACTTCTGCACCGCGACCGGCGCACACCGTATCGAACTGCCGACCTACGCGTTCCAGCGGCAGCGGTTCTGGCCCGAGGCGGCCGGGACCGAGCCGCTGCCCGGTGACCAGGAAGCGGTGGACGCGGAGTTCTGGGCCGCCGTCGAAGAGGAGGAGCTGGAGTCCTTGGCCGCGCGGCTGGAGGTCGACACCGACTCGCTCGGCGCCGTGCTGCCCGCGCTGTCATCGTGGCGGCAGCAGCGGCGCGAGCGTTCCACGGTCGACGGTTGGCGCTACCGGACCATATGGAAGCCCGTGACCGCGCAGACCGCCGCCCCGTCGGGCACCTGGCTGGTGGTTGTACCGCAGGGCCTGGCCGACGACCCGTGGGTGTCCGCCCTGGCGGGCGCGGTGGGAGCCGGCGCGGTGCGGCTGGAGGTCGGGGACGCCGATCGCGCCGCACTGGCCGACCGACTGGCGTCCTACGTCGCCGATCGCGTCGGTGGCCTGGACGGCGTGGGTGGCGCGGAGTTCGCGGGTGTGCTGTCGCTGCTGGCACTGAGTGAATCGGCCCTTCCCGAGTACCCGTCGGTCCCGGCCGGAGTTGTGCTGACCGCCACCCTGATGCAGGCCCTGGGCGACGCGGGGATCGAGGCGCCGGTGTGGGCGGTCACCCGGGGCGCGGTGTCGCTGGGCCACTCGGACCGGGCGACGGCCCCGCTGCAGAACGCCGTCTGGGGCCTTGGCCGGGTCGCGGCACTGGAGTACCCGCGCAGTTGGGGCGGTCTGATCGACCTGCCCGCCGACCTGGACGACCGGATCATCGGCCGCTTCGCGGGTGCGCTGGCCGCCCACGCGGGGGAGGACCAGGTGGCGATCCGCTCCACCGGCGTGTTCGGCAGGCGGATGGTGCAGGCCCCGGCCGAGGCGTCGGACCAGCCGTGGCAGCCCAGCGGTACGGTGCTCATCACCGGCGGCACGGGCGCGCTGGGCGGACACGTCGCCCGGTGGCTGGCCGGCAACGGTGCCGAGCATCTGCTGCTGACCAGCCGTCGTGGCCCCGACGCCCCCGGCGCGGACGAGCTGCGCGCCGAGCTGCGCGCCCTGGGCGCCCAGGTCACCATCGCCGCGTGCGATGTGGCCGACCGGGACGCGCTGGCCGCCCTCTTGGCCACCGTCCCGGCCGAGCACCCGCTGACCGGCGTCGTTCACACGGCGGGTGTGCTTGACGACGGCCTGATGGACGGGCTCACCCCCGAGCGCTACGAGCCGGTCTTCCGCTCGAAGGTGGCGTCGGCGCTGCTGCTGGACGAGCTGACCCGCGATCTGGACCTGGCGGTGTTCGCCCTGTTCGCCTCGTCCTCCGGTGCGCTCGGCAGCCGTGGCCAGGCGAACTACGCCGCGGCCAACGCCGTACTCGACGCCCTGGCCGAGCGGCGCCGCGCCGACGGCCTCGCCGCCACCTCGGTGGCGTGGGGTCTGTGGGCCGGCGCCGGAATGGCCGCCGACACCCCAGTGGAGGCGGTGTCCCAGCGAGCCGGTGTGCTCGCGATGGACCCGAAGCTCGCGGTGGCGGCGTTGGCCCAGCTGGTCACCGGCGCGGAGCCGACCGCCTTCGTCTCGGCCCTCGCATGGGACCGGTTCGCGCCGACCTTCAGCGCGGTCCGGCCGAGCCCGCTGCTGAGCGAGATCCCCGAGGCCCGGCGCGCCATGCGGGCGGTGTCGGACGAGGCCGCCGACGGTACCGGCGAGTCGCTGCGTGAGCGGCTGGCGCGGATGCCCGAGCCGGAGCGTGTCTCGGCCGTCGTCGGGCTCGTACGCAAGACGGCCGCGGCGGTGCTCGGGTACGACTCGGCCGACGCGGTCGAGTCCGGCGTGCCGTTCCGCGACCTCGGCTTCGACTCGCTGACCGCGGTGGAGTTCAGCAACCGGCTCGCCGCCGCCACACAGCTGCGGCTGAAGCGGGCGCTGGTGTTCGACTACCCGAGCCCGACCGCGCTCTCGCAGCACCTGCTGGAGCAGTTGCTGCCGGCCGGCACGGCGGACGACATGGCCACGGCCACGGCCGGGGGCGCGGGCGGCCAGGGCCAGGTGCTCGCCGAGATCGACCGACTGGAGGCCACGCTGGCCACCGCCACCACCCACCGGGAGACCCGACTCCAGGTCCGGGAACGGCTGACCAAGCTGCTCGCCCAGTGGGGCGACGAGGACCTGGACGGTGGCCCGGGCGGAGTCGACGAGCAGCTGCTCGAGGCGTCCGACGAGGAGGTGTTCGACTTCATCGGCAAGGAGTTCGGCATCTCCTGACACCGGCATCCCTCCCCGACACCGCGGCCATTGAATTGAGAGAGATTCAGATGGAAAACGAAGACAAGCTCCGTTACTTTCTCAAGAGGGTGACCGCCGACCTCCATGAGACCCGGCAGCGCCTGCGCGAAGCCGAGTCCGGGCGGCATGAGCCGGTCGCCATCGTGGGCATGGGATGCCGCTTCCCCGGCGGAGTGGACGGCCCCGAGTCGCTGTGGGAGCTGCTGGCCGAGGGGCGGGACGCCATCTCGCCCTTCCCGGCCGACCGGGGCTGGAACACCGACGCGGTGTACGACCCGGAAGAGCGGCAACGGGGCACCTCCTACGTCCGCGAGGGCGGATTCCTCACGGACGTAGGGGACTTCGACCCCGCGTTCTTCGGGATCTCCCCGCGCGAAGCGCTGGTGATGGACCCCCAGCAGCGGCTGCTGCTCGAAGTGTGCTGGGAGGCCCTGGAGAGAGCCCGGATCGACCCCCTGTCACTGCGCGGCAGCCGTACCGGCGTGTTCGTCGGCAGCAACGGCCAGGGCTACAGCCGGCTCGCGGCCCGTAGCGAGGGCGCGGTGGACTACATGACCACCGCCACCACCTCCAGCGCGCTGTCCGGGCGGGTGTCATACGTACTGGGCCTCGAGGGCCCGGCGCTCACCGTGGACACCGCGTGCTCATCGTCCCTGGTCTCGCTGCACCTGGCCGCGCAGGCGCTGCGCCAGGGCGAGTGCTCGATCGCCCTGGCCGGCGGCGCGACGGTGATGGCCGACCCCGGCCTGTTCATCGGGTTCAGCCGGCAGGGCGGGCTGGCCGCGGACGGCCGCTGCCGTACCTTCGCGGCCGGGGCGAGCGGCACCGCGTGGGGAGAGGGCGCCGGGATCCTCGTGCTGGAGCGGCTGGCCGACGCCCGCGCCAACGGGCATCGCGTACTCGCCGTGATCAGCGGCAGCGCGGTGAACCAGGACGGCGCGTCGAACGGCCTGACCGCGCCCAACGGGCCCGCGCAGGAGCGGGCCATCCTCGCCGCCCTGACGAGTGCCGGGCTGACCACCGACGACGTGGACGCGGTGGAGGCGCACGGCACCGCCACCCCGCTGGGCGACCCGATCGAGGCCGAGGCGCTGCTGGCCACGTACGGCCAGGGCCGTACCGCCGATCCGCTGTGGCTCGGCTCGATCAAGTCCAACATGGGGCACACCCAGGCGGCCGCGGGCGTGGCGGGCGTCATGAAGATGGTGCTGGCCATCGAGCACGGCCTGCTGCCGAAGTCGCTGCACATCGACGAGCCGACGCCCGCCGTGGACTGGACCGGCGGAGCGGTGTCGCTGCTGGCGGAGGCGCGCCCGTGGCCGCTGACGGGGCGGCCCCGCCGCGCCGGAGTGTCATCCTTCGGGGTCAGCGGTACCAACGCACACCTCATCGTCGAGCAGGCCCCGCTGGGCGCTGAACTGCCCGAGTCCGCCGAGCCATCTGCGCCCGTGGAGCCATCCGCGCCGGCCGAACCCCCGGCGCCCGCCTCGGCCGCGGCGCCTGCCGTGCTCGCCTACCCGCTGTCGGCGCGTACCGGCCAGGCCCTGCGGGCACAGGCCGGTCGTCTGCTGGCACACCTGGACGCCCACCCCGACACCGCCACCGCCGACATCGGCCTGTCCCTGGCGACGACCCGGGCCGCGCTCCAGCACCGGGCGGCCGTGGTCGCCGCCGACCGGGACGAACTGCGGACCGCCCTCACCGCCCTCGCCGACGATGCACCCGCCCCCGGCGTGGTCCAGGGCGTCGCGGGCGATGGTCACCTGGCCTTCCTGTTCACCGGGCAGGGCGCGCAGCGCATCGGCATGGGCCTGGAACTCCACCGCGGCCACCCCGCGTTCGCCGAGGCGTGGGACGCCGTGGCCGCCGAGCTGGACAAGCATCTCGACCAGCCCTTGGACAGCGTCGTACACGGAGCGGACCAGAGCCTCCTCGACCGGACGATGTACGCTCAAGCGGGCCTGTTCGCCCTGGAAGTTGCCCTGTTCCGGCTGCTTGAGTCCTGGGGAACACGCCCCGACTACCTCCTGGGCCATTCGATCGGCGAGCTCGCGGCGGCCCACGTGGCGGGGGTGTTCGACCTTCCCGACGCCTGTGCGCTGGTGGCCGCGCGCGGCCGGCTGATGCAGGCGCTGCCCGGGGACGGGGCCATGGTGGCGGTGCGCGCCCGCGAGGACGAGGTGCTGCCGCTGTTGGACGAACGGGTGGCGGTCGCCGCGGTCAACGGGCCCGAGTCCATGGTGGTCTCCGGTGACACCGAGGCCGTCGACCGGCTCGCGGACCACTTCCGCGCCCTGGGCCGCAAGACCAAGCGGCTCCAGGTGAGCCACGCCTTCCACTCCCCGCTGATGGAACCGATGCTGGCCGACTTCGAGAAGGTCGCCCGCGGCCTGTCGTACGCGCCACCGGCCATCACCCTGATCTCCGATGTCACCGGCGAGGCGGCGAGCGCCGAGCAGTTGGCCGACCCCGCGTACTGGGTGTCCCACGTACGCCGGACGGTGCGCTTTTACGACGGTGTCCGCTGGCTGGCCGACCGGGATGTCACGAGGTACGTCGAACTGGGCCCGGACGGAACACTCTCGGCGATGGCGCAGGAGTCCATCGGCCGAGAGAACGCGCTCTGTATTCCCCTGCTGCGCGAGGGCCGCCCCGAGCCCCGCACCCTGCTCACCGCCGTGGCCCGGCTCCATGTGAACGGCGTGTCCCCCGACTGGGCCTCGGTCTTCGCCGGCTCCGGCGCACACCACGTCGAGCTGCCCACTTACGCCTTCCAGAACGAGCACTACTGGCTGAACCCGCCGCCCGAGGAGCCCGGTGCGGACCGGCTCGGGCTCACCCCGGCGCGACACCCGCTCCTCGGCGCCCGGCTGGCCCTGGCCGAGGACGACGGCCACGTCTTTACGTGCCACCTGTCGACGCGCGCCACCCCCTGGCTCGCCGATCATGTGATCGCGGGCTCGGTGCTGTTCCCCGGCACGGCCTTCGTCGAACTGGCCCTGCACGCCGGACACGAGGTCGGCTGCCCGCTGCTGGAAGAGCTCACTATCCACGCACCCGTACCGCTGCCCGAGGGCGGCGGCGCCCGGCTGCAGATCCTGGTGGGCGGCCCGGACGAGGCCGGCCGCAGGCCGCTGACCGTGTACGCGCGCCCGGACGACGGGCCCGGCGACACGGACGACGGCGCCGCGTGGATCCGACACGCCGTGGGCACGCTCGCGCCGGGCGGGCAGGCCGCCACCGAACCGCTCACGGCGTGGCCACCGGCCGGTGCGGACCCGATCGACCTCGACGGCTACTACGACCGGCTCGCGGAAGCCGGCTCCGCCTACGGTCCCGCGTTCCGGGGGCTGCGCGCCGCGTGGCGCCTGGGCGATGAGGTGTTCGCCGATATCGAGCTGGACCGGGAACACCACGCCGCGGCTGAGTCCTTCGGGGTGCACCCGGCGCTGCTGGACGCCGCCCTGCACGCCGTGGGCGGGCTGCGTCAGGACCAGGACCAGGGGCCGGGCGCCAGGATTCCGTTCGCCTGGCAGGACGTGGCCCTGCACGCCGTCGGCGCGTCGTCCCTGCGGGTACGGCTGACCCCTACCGGCTCCGACGGCGTGTCGGTGCTGGCCGCCGACACGGCGGGCCAACCGGTCGCCACCATCGGCTCGCTGGTGCTGCGGCCCGCGTCCCCGGTCGACGGCGTGTCGCACCGCGGCCTGCGCGACTCGCTGTTCGGCGTCGACTGGCTGCCGGTGACCACCGGACCCGCCGAGGCCGAAGAGGCACCGTACGACGCCGGGGACACACCGGCGGCCGGCGGCTGGGTGGTGATCGGCCCCGAAGGCACCGCCCTGGCCGACGCCGCCGATGCCCGGCACCCGACCCTGGCCGACCTCGCCGACGCGGTCGACGAGGGAACGCCGGCCCCCGCGTACCTACTCGTCGACCGCCCCGTACCGCCCGGCGACCTGCCGGCGGCGGTGCGCGAGGCGCTGTACGACACGCTCGCGCTGGTCAAGGAATGGCTGGCCGACGACCGGTTCGCCGCCTCCCGGCTCGTGGTGGTCACCCGGGCGGCCGTCTCGGTTCGGCCCGCCGAGGACATCGTGGCACCGGCGCTCGCCCCGGTGTGGGGGCTGCTGGCCTCGGCGCAGGCCGAGCACCCGGGCCGGATCGTCCTGGCCGACCTGACCGGTGCCGATTGCGGACCGGTCGACGTCGCCGCATTGCGCGCCTCGCTGGCGTCCGGCGAACCCCGTATCGCCGTGCGCGGCGGCGAGGTCTACGCCCCCCGGCTGACCCGGCTCGCCGCCCCGGGCGGGGAGGCGGCGCCCTGGGCCGACGCGGCGGGCACCGTGCTCATCACCGGCGGCACCGGCGGACTCGGCAGCCTGGTGGCGCGCCACCTGGTGGCCCGACACGGTGTACGCCATCTGCTGCTGACCAGTCGGCGCGGCCTCGACACGCCCGGCGCCACCAGGCTGCGCGATGAACTGGCCGCCGAAGGCGCACAGGTCACTGTCGCCGCCTGCGATGTATCCGACCGGGCCGCACTGGCGGACCTGCTCGACTCCGTACCGGCCGACCGGCCGCTCACGGCCGTGGTGCACACGGCGGGGGTGCTCGACGACGCGACCATCGAATCGCTCACCCCGGAGCGGGTCGACACCGTGCTGCGGCCCAAGGTCGACGCCGCGTGGAATCTGCACGAGCTCACCGGGGACCTCTCCGCCTTCGTCCTCTTCTCCGCGGCCGCCGGCCTCCTCGGCGGGCTCGGCCAGGGCAACTACGCGGCGGCCAACACGTTCCTCGACGCGCTCGCCCAGCACCGCCGGGCCCAGGGGCTGCCCGCCGTCTCCCTCGCCTGGGGCGCCTGGCAGCCCCAGGCAGGTCGGCCAGGCGGAATGACCGGCACCCTCACCGACACCGACCTCGACCGGATGAGCCGCCACGGCACCCGGATGATCTCCGCCGAGCAGGGTCTTGAACTCCTGGACGCCGCGCTGTCCGTCGACCGCGCCGTGGTGGCGCCGTTCCGGCTCGACACGGCGACCCTCGAGAAGCTGTCCGACGTCCCGCCGCTCCTGCGCCATCTCGTACGGGGCCCGGCGCGCCGCGCGGCACACCGCGGCGCGCCCGAGCCCACGGAACTCGCGGCCCGGCTCGCCGGCGCGGCCGAGGCCGAACGGCCCCGCATCCTCCTCGAGCTGGTGCGCGGTCAGGTGGCCGCGGTCCTCGGATACGCGGCCACCTCCCAGATCGAGGAGGACCAGGCGTTCAAGGACCTCGGCTTCGACTCGCTCACCGCACTCGAACTGCGTAACGGCCTCAACGCGGCGACCGGGCTACGCCTGTCCGCCACCTTGATCTTCGACTATCCGACGGTCCGCGAGCTCGCCGGACATCTGCACGACGAGCTGGTGGCGCCCGGCAGCGCGGTGCACACCGCCGCGTCCGCGGCCGGGCCGACGCGCCCGGCCGTGCCCGTTGACGACGACCCGATCGCCATCGTTTCGATGAGCTGCCGCTACCCCGGTGGCGTACGGTCGCCCGCTGACCTGTGGGACCTCGTCCTCGCGGACCGGGAAGGGATCTGCGGGTTCCCCGACGACCGGGGCTGGAACCTGGAGTCCCTGTACGACGCCGACCCCGAACACCAGGGCACCACCTACACCCGGGAAGGCGGCTTCCTCGACGACGCGGGCGCCTTCGACGCGGGCTTCTTCGGTATCTCGCCCCGTGAGGCGCTGGCGATGGACCCGCAGCAGCGGCTGCTGCTGGAGACCTCCTGGGAGGCACTGGAACGGGCTGGGCTCGACCCGCTGTCCCTGCGCGGCAGCGACACCGGCGTCTTCGCCGGGATCATGTACCACGACTACGCGAGCGGCGACGCCGAGTTCCCGCCGGAGTCCCTGGGCTTCCTCGGCACTGGTTCGGCGGGGAGCGTGCTCTCCGGGCGGATCTCCTACACCCTCGGCTTCCAGGGACCGGCGCTGACGGTGGACACCGCCTGCTCCTCGTCGCTGGTCGCGCTCCATCTCGCCACCCAGGCGCTGCGGCAGGGCGAGTGTTCCATGGCACTTGCGGGCGGTGTGACGGTGATGGCCGGCCCGGAGACCTTCCTCGACTTCGGAGCGCAGGGCGGCCTGGCCGCCGACGGCCGCTGCAAGTCCTTCGCTGACGCGGCCGACGGGGTGAGCTGGGCCGAAGGGGTCGGCGTCCTGGTCCTGGAGCGGCTGTCCGACGCGCACCGCAACGGCCACCCGGTGCTCGCCCTGGTCCGCGGCTCCGCCGTCAACCAGGACGGTGCGTCCAACGGGCTGACCGCGCCCAACGGCCCCGCGCAGCAGCGGGTCATCCGGCAGGCCCTCGCGAGCGCGGGGCTGTCGGCCGCCGACGTCGACGCCGTGGAAGGACACGGCACCGGCACCACGCTGGGCGACCCGATCGAGGCCCAGGCGCTCCTGGCCACATACGGACAGGACCGCGCCCCCGACCAGCCGCTGCTGCTGGGATCGATCAAGTCGAACCTCGGCCACACCCAGGCGGCCGCGGGGGTGGCCGGCGTGGTCAAGATGGTGCAGGCGATGCACCACGGCCTGCTGCCGCGCACCCTGCACGTGGACCAGCCGTCCTCCCATGTGGACTGGTCGGCCGGGGGCGTGGCGCTGCTCACCGAGCCCACGCCGTGGCCGCAGACCGGCGGCCCGCGCCGCGCGGCGGTGTCGTCCTTCGGGATCAGCGGAACGAACGCACACATCATCCTGGAACAGGCGCCGCCGTCCCGGCACCAGCCGGCGCGGCCCACCCCCACCGTAGAGCGGCCGGAACCTGTTCTCGTGCCATGGCTGCTGTCGGCCAAGACGCCGGAGGCCCTGCGGGCACAGGCGGCCGGGCTGCTGCCCCTCATGGCCGATTCGACCGATTTGGCCGACTCGATCGATCCGCGCCCGCGTTCGCTGGACATCGGGTACTCATTGGCCACCTCGCGCTCGGCGTTCGAGCACCGCGCGGTGGTCCTCGCCGAGGATCCGGCGGACGCCCGGCAGGCGCTGACCGCGCTGTCCCGCGGCGAGACCGCGGCCTCGCTGGTCGTGGGCGATACGCGTGCGGGCGGCTCGACCGCGTTCCTCTTCGCCGGACAGGGCTCTCAGCGGCTGGGGATGGGGCGGGAGCTGGCCGAACGCTTCCCCGCGTTCGCCGCCGCCCTGGAGCCGGTGCTCGACGAGCTGGACCGCCACCTTCTACGGCCCGTCCGGGAGGTGCTGTGGGGCTCGGACGACCAGCTGCTCGACCGCACCGACTTCGCCCAGGCCGCGCTCTTCGCCATCGAGGTGGCCGTGTTCCGGCTGGTGGAGTCGTGGGGCCTGCGGCCGGACCACGTGGCGGGGCACTCGATCGGGGAGATCGCCGCCGCACATGTGGCCGGTGTCCTGTCCCTCGCGGACGCCTGCGCTCTGGTGGCAGCGCGTGGTTGGCTGATGTCCGAACTGCCCTCCGGCGGCGCGATGGTGGCCCTGCAGGTGGCGGAGGACGAGGTGTCCGACCTGGTCAGTGACCGAGTGAGCATCGCAGCGGTCAACGGTCCCCGGTCGGTGGTGATGTCCGGCGACAAGGACGTGATCGACGAGATCGCGGCGCGGTTCGGCGCCGAGGGGCGCAGGACCCGCATGCTGCGCGTGTCGCATGCGTTCCACTCGGTGCTGATGGAGCCGATGCTCGACCGGTTCCGGGCCGTGGCCGAGGGGCTGACCTACCACACGCCCACGATCCCGTTCGTCTCCAGCGTCACGGGCAGGGCCGCGGACCCGGAAGACCTCTGCTCCGCCGATTACTGGGTGCGGCATGTCCGGGCCACCGTACGGTTCGCCGACACCGTCCGCTTCCTCGCGGACCAGGGCGTCTCGCGCTTTGTGGAGCTGGGCCCGGACGGTTCCTTGAGCGTGGCGGCCCAGGAGTCGGTGACCTCCGATACGGCGGTGTTCGTCCCCCTCGTACGCAAGGACCGGCCGGAGCCCGCCGCCGCGCTCACCGCGCTCGGGCGACTGCATGCCCACGGTGAGTCGGTGGACTGGTCCGCGTTCTTCGCGGACAGCGGCGCCCGGCGGATCGAACTGCCCACCTATCCGTTCCAGCACGAGCGCTACTGGGCCAAGAGGCGGCGCGGTGTGGGTGATCCGGTGTCGTTGGGGTTGGGTGTGGTGGGGCATCCGGTGTTGGGTGCGGTGGTGGTGTCGGCGGGTTCGGATGGGGTGGTGTTGACGGGTCGGTTGTCGCGGGAGGGTCAGGGGTGGGTGGTTGATCATGAGGTGTTGGGTGCGGTGTTGTTGCCGGGTACGGGGTTTGTGGAGTTGGTGGTGCGGGCTGGGGATGAGGTGGGTTGTGGGGTGGTTGAGGAGTTGATGTTGGGTGCTCCGTTGGTGGTGCCGGAGCGGGGTGGTGTGCAGGTGCAGGTGGTGGTGGGTGATGAGGGGGTTGGTGGTCGGCGTTCGGTGCGGGTGTTTTCGCGGGTGGGTGAGGATGCGGGGTGGGTGTTGCATGCGGAGGCGACGGTGTTGCCGGGGTCGGTTGTCCCGGCT
>NZ_NCSM01000075.1:0-172 GCF_002224125.1 Streptomyces sp. NBS 14/10 | reverse complement strand
GTGTACGACCGGCTCAGGGACTTCGGCTTCCACTACGGTCCGGCGTTTCGGGGGTTGCGGGCGGCGTGGCGGCGTGGTGACGAGGTGTTCGCCGAGGTGGTGTTGGACGAGTCGGCCCATGCGGACGCGCGCCGTTTCGGTCTGCACCCCGCGCTCCTGGACGCGGCCATGC
>NZ_NCSM01000074.1:3262-3491 GCF_002224125.1 Streptomyces sp. NBS 14/10 | reverse complement strand
AGCCAGTAGTGGTGGTGTTGGAAGGGGTAGGTGGGGAGGTTTGGGTGGTGGGTGGGGTTGGGGGTGTGGTGGTGCCAGGTGGTGGGGTGGCCGTGGGTGTGGAGGTGGGCGAGGGCGGTGTGGGTGGTGTGGGTTTCGGGTTGGTCGGGGTGGAGGAGTGGGACAGCGTTGGGGGTGTGGTGGGGGAGGTTGTGGTGGGTGAGCGTGGTGAGGGTGGTGTCGGGTCCGA
>NZ_NCSM01000074.1:0-3206 GCF_002224125.1 Streptomyces sp. NBS 14/10 | reverse complement strand
GACCCAGTAGTCGGGCGTGGCGGGATCCTGGTCGGTGAGGTCGGTGGTGACCAGGGGAGTGTGGGGTGGGTGGTAGGTGAGGGCTTCGGCGGTTTCGCGGAGCTCGTCGAGGAGCGGATCGATATGCGGGGAGTGGAAGGCGCCGCTGACCTTCAGCGGAGTGGCCTTACGCCCCATGCCGCGGAAGATTTCGGCCATAGCGTCCACGTCGTGGCGGTCACCGCTGATGACCACGGACCCCGGCGCGTTCACCGCCGCGAGCGACACCCGTCCTTCGCATCGTGCGAGGTGTTCGTGGAGTTCTTCGGGGTCTGCTTGGAGGGTGGTCATCGCGCCGGTGGCGGGGAGAGCCTGCATCAGGCGGGCGCGGGTGGTGACCAGGCGGGCCGCGTCGGGGAGGGTGAGGATCCCGGCGAGATGGGCCGCGGTGATCTCTCCGAGGGAGTGGCCGGCGTAGTAGTGAGGGGTGAGCCCGTACTCTTCGGTGACCAGCCGGTGCAGGGCGACCTGGAGAGCGAACAGCGCGGGCTGGGCATAGCCCGTCTGATGCAGCAGCTGCGCCGTATCGGTGTCGGTGTCCGGTTCGGCGAACACGACGTCCCGCAGGGGCCGGTCGAGGTGCGGGTCCAGGTGCGCGCAGGCTTCGTCCATGGCTGCGGCGAACAGCGGGAACGTCCGGTACAGCTCGTGTCCCATACGAGGGCGCTGGGTGCCCTGTCCGGAACACACAAACGCCAGCTTTCCCACCCCGGTTGCTACGCCTCGTACGAGCCCGGCATGCTCCTCACCGGATGACAGTGATTCCAGCGCCTCCAGGAAGGCTTCGCGGTCCGGGCCCAGGAGTACGGCACGGTGGTCGAAGGCCGCACGACCGGTGGCCAGCGCGTACCCGACATCGGCCAGGCCCACCTCAGGGTGAGCTGTCAGGTAGGTGCGCAGCTGCGCTGCCTGCGCCCGTAGCGCCTGTTCGGACTTGGCCGACACCATCCACGGAGAGGAAGAAGCAGAGCCAGTGCCCGGTTCCCTGTCCTGTGCGGGTGGTGCCTGTTCGAGAATGATGTGGGCGTTGGTGCCGCTGACCCCGAACGACGACACGCCTGCACGCCGGACACGACCGGTCTCCGGCCAGGGCGTGGCCTCGGTCAGCAGCCGCACCCCACCCGAGGACCAGTCCACATGCGGCGACGGCTCCTGCACATGCAACGTCCGCGGCAACACCCCATACCGCATCGCCATCACCATCTTGATGACACCCGCAACACCCGCCGCAGCCTGCGCATGCCCGATATTCGACTTCACCGACCCCAGCCAGACCGGTTGATCGTCGGGGCGTTCCTGACCGTAGGTCGCCAGCAATGCCTGTGCCTCGATGGGATCACCGAGGGTCGTTCCTGTGCCGTGCCCCTCCACCGCGTCGATCTCCGGGGCCGTGAGGCTTGCGGCGGCGAGCGCCTGCCGGATCACTCGCTGCTGCGACGGACCATTCGGCGCCGTCAAACCATTGCTCGCCCCGTCCTGATTCACCGCACTGCCCCGCACCACCGCCAACACCCGATGCCCCAACCGCCGCGCATCCGACAACCGCTCCACCAACAACATCCCCACGCCCTCGGCCCAGCCGGTTCCGTCGGCGGTGGAGGAGAAGGCGCGGCACCGACCGTCTGTGGACAGGCCCCGCTGTCGCGCGAACTCGACGAAAGTGGTCGGGGTGGACATGACGGTGACCCCGCCGGCCAGGGCCATCGAGCATTCCCCCGACCGCAGCGCCTGGCTGGCCAGATGGAGGGCGACCAGGGACGACGAACACGCCGTGTCCACGGTGACGGCAGGACCCTCCAAGCCCAGGGTGTAGGCGATTCGGCCCGATGCGATGCTGCTCGAGCTGCCGGTGAGGACGTAGCCCTCGACGGATTCCGGTGAACGCTCCAGGTGGATCGCGTAGTCCTGGGCGTTGATGCCAGTGAAGACACCAACAGGACTACCTTGCAGCGAGCGTGGGTCGATGTGAGCTCGCTCCAGAGCCTCCCAGCTGGTCTCCAACAAAAGCCGCTGTTGGGGGTCCATGGCCAGGGCCTCGCGGGGACTGATGTCGAAGAAGGCGGGGTCGAACTCGGCCGCGTCGTACAAGAAGCCGCCCTGCTGGGTGTAACAGGTGCCCTTGTGCGCGGGGTCAGGGTGGAAGATTCCCGCAAGATCCCAGCCGCGGTTCGTCGGGAAGTCCGCGATCGCGTCGCGTTCCATGAGGACGAGATCCCAGAACTCCTCGGGCGTACTCACGCCGCCCGGGAACCGGCACGCCATGCCGATGATCGCGATGGAGTCGTCGGCCTTGGCGGCGGGACTGGATGGTGCTGCGCTCGCTGGGCCGGATTCCTCACCCGCCAATTCGGTTTGCAGATACTGGGCGAGCTTGGTCGGCGTCGGGTGATCGAAGATGAGGCTGGTGGGGAGACGGAATCCGGCGAGGGCGGTCAGCCGGTTGCGGGTCTCGACAGCGGCGAGGGAATCGAGTCCCAGCTCCTTGAAGGGCCGGTCGGAGGGCACCGCATCGACGTCGCTGTGTCCGAGGACCGCGGCCACCTGAGCCCGTACGAGATGGAGAAGCACCTCCCGCTGCTCCCCCGGGTTCCGGTCGGCCAGTTGCCGGTGCAGGGCCGTCTCGGAATCCTGATCCATCGCCTGCCGGGTACGTTGCCTCTGGGCCTCGGGAATGTCCTGGGTGAGCGGAACGGATTCGCCGCTGGGGCTGAGATTGACGGCGAAGGTGCTCCAGTCGATGTCGGCGATGATGTGGTGGGCTTGGCCGGGGGTGGCGATGGCCTGCGAAAGCGCGGTGAGCGCCGGTTCCGTGGGCATGGGGAGCAGGCCTCGGCGTGCCAGGTGCCCGGTGATTTCGGCGTTGGCCAGGCCGCCCTGTTCCCACAGTCCCCAGGCGATGGAGGTGGCGGGGAGTCCTTGGGCGCGACGGTGCTGGGCCAGGGCGTCGAGGTAGGCGTTGGCGGCGGCGTAGTTGGCCTGCCCAGGGCTGCCGAAGGTGGCCGCTGTGGAGGAGATCAGGACAAAGGCATCGAGGTCCAGATGCCGGGTGAGGCTGTGCAGATGGTGGGCGGCGTGTGCCTTGGGGCCAAGAACGGTCGACAGACGATCGTGAGTCTGAGCGGTCAGTGTGGCGTCGTCGAGGACACCTGCGGTGTGGATGATGGTGG
>NZ_NCSM01000073.1:5285-17196 GCF_002224125.1 Streptomyces sp. NBS 14/10 | reverse complement strand
GCAGCTCGCTGAGATTGACCGTCAGATCGAACTTGACCGCCACCGCGCCCAACGGCTGATCGGTGATGTCCAGGCCAGGCATGGTGACGTCTGGCTGGCTGTTGTTCTGGAAGGAGAGCATCACCTGGAACAGCGGATGCCGCGCCATCGACCGCTCCGGGTTCAACACCTCCACCAACCGCTCGAACGGCACATCCTGATGCGCGAACGCACCCAGATCCGTCTCCCGCACCCGCCCCACCAACTCACGGAACGTCGGATCACCACTCACATCCGTACGCAACACCAGCGTGTTCACGAAGAAGCCGACCAGATCGTCCAGAGCGTCATCCGTACGTCCGGCGATCGGGGTGCCGATGGGAATATCAGTGCCCGCGCCTATCCGGGTGAGCAGGACGGCCAGGGCGGCCTGGACGGTCATGAAGACACTCGCCCCGCTGCCCCGCGCCAGCTCCACCAGCCGCCCATGCACCCCAGCCGGCACCCGCACCCCCACACTCCCACCCACATGCGACGCCACCGCCGGCCGCGGCCGGTCCACCGGCAACTCCAACTGCTCCGGCACACCCGCCAGAACACCACGCCAATAACCCAACTGCCGAGAAATCACACTCCCCGGATCATCCTCACTCCCCAACACCTCACGCTGCCACAACGTGTAATCCGCGTACTGCACCTCCAGCGGCTCCCACCCCGGCACACCACCCGCCACACGCGCCCCATACGCCACCGACAGATCCCGCGCCAACGGCGCCATCGACCACCCATCAGCCGCAATATGATGCACCACCACCAACAACACAAACTCATCCCCACCCAGCGCAAACAACCGCACCCGCAACGGCAGATCACACGACAGATCAAACCCAGCCCCCGCCTCCCTCACCAACAACCCAGCCAACTCACCCTCACCCACCCCCACCACATCAACCACCTCAAACGACGGCACCGCCACCTCAGCCTCCACAATCCGCTGAAACGGCTGCCCATCCACCTGCGGAAACACCGTCCGCAAACTCTCATGCCGCCCCATCACATCACCCACCGCCAACCGCAACGCCCCCACATCCAACCGCCCCCGCAACCGCAACGACAACGGCACGTTATACGTACCCGAGACTCCCTCCATCTGTCCCAAAAACCACAACCGACGCTGTGCGAAAGACACCGGCACCGCCTCGGGCCGCACGCGCACGCCGAGCTTGGCCTGGGTGGCGTTCCCCGCCGACGCCTCAAGGTGTTCGGCCAGGTCGGCCACGGTCGGGGCCTCGAACAGGGCGCGGATGCTGAGGTCGGTGTCCAGGGTGGTCCGTATACGGCTGATCAGGCGTGTCGCCAGCAGTGAGTGTCCGCCGAGCGCGAAGAAGCTGTCGTCGATGCCAACCTCGGCGACACCCAGCACCTCCGCGAACAGACCGCACAGAACCTCCTCCCTCGGTGTCCGCGGCCCGCGCCCGGATATGGCTGCCGCGTGGTCGGGGGCGGGCAGGGCCTTGCGGTCCAGCTTTCCGTTCGGCGTCAGTGGCAGGCGTTCCAACACCACCAAGGCGGACGGCACCATGTAATCCGGCAGGCGATCCCTGACGAACCCCAGCACCGCTGCCGTGTCGGTCTGCACCTCACCGTCGGCGGATGGCACCACGTATCCGACCAGACGCCTGTCGCCCGGACGGTCTTCGCGCACCAGCACCGCTGCCTGCGCCACCGTGTCCTGTGCGGCCAGAACGGCTTCGATCTCACCCAGCTCGATACGGAAACCGCGCACCTTGACCTGGGCGTCCGCACGCCCCACGAACTCCAGCTGCCCGTCCGCCCGCCACCGGACCACATCCCCCGTCCGATACATCCGCGACCCCGCCGCCGTGCCGAACGGATTCGCCACAAACCGCTCCGCCGTCACGGCGGGCTGGTTCACATAGCCACGCGCCAGGCCGGGCCCGGCCACATACAGCTCCCCCGCCACGCCTACCGGCACCGGCTGCAGTCCGGCATCCAGCACATACACACTGAGGTCGGCTATCTGGCGGCCGATGAGGCCCACTTCTCCGGCCGGGGAGGCCGCGCTGAGCGGAGCGAAGGTGACGTGGACCGTGGTTTCGGTGATGCCGTACATATTCACCAGGACAGGGCGCTCACCAGAATGCCGCTGGTACCAGTCCGTCAGCCGCCGCGCGTCGAGCGCTTCGCCGCCGAAGATGATGAATCGGGTGGCAGAGAACCAATCCTGGGCCGTTTCCCCGGCCCCGGCCCCAGCACCAGCCTCGGCCTCCCCCTCGGCCTGCATCAGCTGGTAAAAAGCGGAAGGCGTCTGATTGAGGATCGTCACGCCTTCGTCGCGGATCAGATTGAGCATCAGGTCCGGTGAGCGGCTTGCCGTGTAACTGACCACGACAAGGCGACCACCGTGCAGGAGAGACCCCCATACCTCCCAGACGGAGAAGTCGAAGGCATACGAATGGAACATGGTCCAGACGTCCGTGGCCTGGAACTGGAACCGGTCCTTCGTGGCCGACAGCAGACGGACCACATTCTCGTGCGTGACCGCGACACCTTTGGGCCGGCCCGTCGAGCCGGAGGTGTAGATGACATAGGCCGGGTGCCGGGGCAGAAGTGCCGTCGCCCTGTCCTCATCCGCAACATCGGCGTCCGGACAGCGCTCAATCGACTTCGCCGTCCCGACCTCGTCGAGCAGGATGAGTTGAATCTGCTCCGGGGAATGCCGGACCGCGTCCTGGATCAGGCGGTCGTTGATGGTGCTGTGCGTGACGAGCAGGGCGGGCTCGGCGTCCTGGAGCATTCCGCGGATACGGTCGGCGGGGTAATCGGGGTCGACGGGCACATACCCCGCCCCCGACTTGAGCACCGCCAACAACGCCACCACCAGTTCGGCAGACCGAGGCAGTGCTAAGGCCACGAGCTGTTCGGGCCCTGCACCTCGCGAGATCAGATGCCGCGCCAGCCGGTTCGCCCGCGCGTTGAGCTCCCCGTACGTCAGCTCCTGGCCTTCGAAGACCACGGCCACAGCGTCCGGCGCGCTCCGCGCCTGTGCCTCGAAGAGTTCCGGCAGCGTCGCATCCGACTTCTGATGTACCGGGTCGTTCCATCCGCGAAGGAGTTGCCGTCGTTCGGCGGGATCCAGGAGGTCGGCCTGTCCGATGGCGGTTTCCGGCTCGGCGATCAGGTTCTTGAGAAGCCGGAGGAAGTTCTTCTGCAGACGCTCCAGCTCTTCACGGCTGTACAGCGCGGCGTTTCCGTCGAAGTCTATGGAGATCCCGGAACCTTCATCCCCACCGCGTACGACGATGCACAGGTCACGCACAGGGCCGTTGGAGAGGTTATGCGGGATGACGGGCTGGTCGGTGAAGTAGATGTCCTCATCGAAGGAGATGATGTTCGCGGAGACATTCCACAGAGGCCGGTCCCGGCCCAGAGACCGTAGCTCGCGGATGAGCTCTTCCGACCTGTAGCGCTGGCGACGAAGAGATCCGCGAACTTCGCGCGTCGATTGCTCGATCAGCGAAGTGAAGGTCATGTCCGGACGAAGGGTGAGGCGCAGGGCCAGGACGTCCGAGGTGGTGCTCGGGGTGATCCTTGAATTCGCGCTCTTGCGTCCCATCACGGGAAGTCCGAAGACAAGGTCCTGGCTTCCCGACAGTCGGTTCAGATACGCCGCGACGGCGGCGACCGCGACGACCGACCAGGTTGTGCGCGCGGTGAGGGCCAACGTGCGCAGGCGATCGGCCTCCGAGGGGTTCAAGTCGGCCGACGAGCGGAGGAAATCTCCGCCCGCGTGGGCGCTTCCGTTCCCGACGGCTGGGCTGACGGCGTCCGGGTGGTCCGCGAACTTGTCGATCCAGTACTGCCGGTCGCTTGAGTATCTTTCGGAGGTGCGGTATTCCACCTGCTCTTGGAGGAGCAGGTCGTAGGATCCGAGGCTCCCAGCTGAGTAGGGAAACTCTTTCCTCAAGTCGTTGTATATCTCGGCGAGGCGGCGCTGGAATATGGCGCCGCCGTAGGAGTCCACCACAATGTGATGGGTTCGCGCATACCAAAGCGTCAGATCCTGAGAGACGGTGAACAGAGCGAATGTGTACAGCCGTCCGCCGCCCAGCTCTACCGGCTGGGCCAGATCCTGGTTGATCCATCGCTCCGCCGCCTCCATCGGGTCCGGCTCCGCCGAGACATCGATGACGGACAGGTCGGGATCCGACGGGGTCTGGATGGTTTGCCAGACCTTGCCGTCATCCTCCCCGAAGCGGACGTGAAGCACCTCCGTTTCCCTGAATGTGTGACGGAAAGCCTCGCGAAACAGGGTCAGGTCCAGTTCACCGTGGATTTCGACGAATTCGCTGACGTTGTATGAGCGGCCGGTCGGATCCAGCTTGTGGCCAAACCAGATTCCCGACTGGGCCGTCGACAGTTCTCGACGTGTGTTCCGACCTTCAGGCATCGTCACTCACCTTGACCGTGTATTCCGTTCGCCTGTTCCGTCAGCGTGTGCTGCTGCTTGTTGATGGGGACGCGGGACCGAGGCGGAGAAGGGGTCCCCATCAACAAGCTTGTTCACATCCGGTCTACGAAGCCGCCTCGTTCATGGCCTTGACCAGGCTACGAGGGCGCATGTCGGTCCAGTGCTCGTTGATGTAGTCGAGGCACGCCTGTCGGCTGTCCTCGCCGTGCACGGAGACCCATCCGGCCGGTACCTCCACAAACGTTGGCCACAGGGAGTGCTGGCCTTCGTCGTTGACGAGAACCAGGTAGGTGCCGTCGGGGTCTTCGAACGGGTTGCTCATGACTTTCCTCCACTCGAATGCATAACAGGACGGGTTTCGCTGCCGACTGCCGCCGGGCATCCTTCGAGCTTGTCTTACAGTTTGTCTTACGGTTGGTCTTGCCGGACGCCGTCGAGCAGTCGAAGGATCGCGCAAGCGACCGAACCATCGGGGTCGATCGAGCTGACGACACCGAGACGGCCAACGGATTCCGGGGAGCGGGCGGCAGCGCTGAGCATGCCGATCACGTCGAAGCCCGCAGAGGCCGCGGAGGTGTCGCCGATCAGATCCGAGACGGATGCGCGAGAGAGCGCGGCGGAGTCGAAGAGACTTGCGAGAAGCCTGTTTTCCTCTTCGCCCGCCGGCCCGGCAATTCCGCTGGGCATCACCGCCCAGACATCGTCCGCGGTCGCCTTGGCGGTGGCCAGTGCGCCGTGCAGACATGCGCCGAGCACGCCGCTGAGGTCGTCGTCCGTGTTGACGCGGAACTCCACCGCGAGGACTTCGGCCAGGGCGGGACGGTGCCCAGAGGCCAGTGACGCTCCCGTCTCCAACAGCAGGAGCGCGCACCCCTCCCCCAGGACCACGTCCCCTCCCCCACGCCGGTGGTACTCCAGCCACGAGCGGGCGTTCGAGTACTCCTCCACGCCGCCGCACAGCACTCGTTCGGCACGCCGATGCGTCAGCAGTCGCTGCCCGTATTTGAGAGCGAGCAGCGCGGCCGCCCGGCCGCCCGCGATGGTGCTGTTGGGTCCTTGAAGCTGGTGCCAGATGGCGCTGGCTGAAGCGGCGCGGTTCATCACCATGTTCGGGGCGAGCGCGGCCGGCACATGGTGCGGTTTGGGGCCGGTCAGGGATGCCTTGGTGAAGTCCATATAGCCCTGGGGGGTACCGGTGGTGGTGCCCATGACCATGGCGATGTTCGGCCCGCCGGATATCGGGGCTTCCTCGGGCGCCTCGTGGAAGAGTTCACGTACCGCGGTGACCGCCAAGGCGGCCTCACGCCCCAGTACGCGCGTTCCGCTCTTTCCCAGAACTTCTCGTATGTTGAAGTCAGGAACCAGGCAGATGTTGGTATCCGGGACGGTCTGCCAATCGTCGGGATCCGGGGGTGCCGCGGTCTTCCGCCCGTCGTGAAGTCCCTCGGAGAATGCGGCGCTGCCTATTCCGAAGGGGGAAACAGCCGACCATCTTGAGATATAGATCTGATTCGGCCCGCTGGGCTCGTCGCTCATCGCTGGTGTTCCCTCTCTAGAAGCAGGCACGCGGGATGCGCGACTCAACGCGGATCTTTGGTGTATTTGCCGAGCATGACGACGGCGTTGTTTCCACCGAACGCAAGGCCGTTGTTCTGCACGATTCGCACCTCCGCGTCGAGACTTTGATTGGGGACGCAGTCGATGGGGCATTCCGGGTCCGGCCGACGGTGGTTGGCCGTCGGCGGGATGAATCCGTGCGTGATGGCGAGGGCTCCGGCAATGGCCCCGAGGGCGCTCGCCGCCCCCATGGTGTGGCCGATCATGGACTTGATGCCGACCATCGGGGGTGGGCTGTCGCCGTAGACCTGCTGAATCGCCCTAGTCTCGGTGAGGTCGTTGGTTTTGGTCCCGGTGCCGTGCGCGGAGATGAGGTCGACGTCCTCGGCCTTCAGGTCCGCGTCGTCGAGCGCGAGGCGTATACAGCGTGCGACGCTGTCCTCTTCGGGTGCGGTGGGATGGTGCGCATCGCAGTTCAGCCCGTATCCCAGGATTTCCGCATAGACATGCGCTCCCCGTGCGAGCGCTGACTCTTCGCTTTCGAGAAGCATGACGCCGGCACCCTCGCCGGTCAGCAGTCCTTCTCGATCCGCGTCGAAGGGGCGGCATTCGTCAGGGGAGATCAGCCCGAGCCGGTAAAATCCCGCGAAGTTCTTGCGGCACAGCCCGTCGGTTCCGCCTACCAGCGCGTAGTCGACTTCGCCTGAACGCACCGCATCAAGGCCGCTGCCCAGCGCGTAGTTACCGGCGGAGCAGGCCGTGGGGATCGTCGAGACTTCGACGTCGGAGAGCCTGAATTCCTTGGCGACAGCCATCGACAAGCTCAGGGCGGGGGCTCGGCGGGCGATCTCCGGTTCCATGCGGTCCGGCCCGTGCCGTAGCGCCGTCTCCGCCAAGTGATCGAGGTCATGGCCTTCGCCATCGGTTGTCCCGATCGCTATGAGGCCGCGCTTGCTCCGTAGATCCTCTTCGGCCAGCTCGGCGTCCGCCACGGCCATGCGTGCGGCCGCTACCGAAAACTGTGATGCCCGGCCGAGGTCTGCGAGCGGGACCCGATGGATATGGTCCGTCAGATCGATATCGGATACTTGGTGGCCGCGTGCGTACTGAAATCCAGCGGTATCGAACAAGGTGATAGGACCCGTGCCGACACGCCCGGCACGCAAGGCATCTTTATATTCCGTCACCCCGTTACCAACGCTGGAAAGCACTCCCGCTCCGGTGAGGAGCACCCGGCGACGACTCGGGTCAGCTTCCCTTGTAGACAAGGCTACTTGGCTCCGTATTCGTCGAGTATCTCCAGGATGGCGGCAATGTTGACCATCCGCGAGGCCGCCTTGGGGTCGATCTCAACAGAAAAAGTCGTCTCAAGGTGGGTGAGAATCTCGATGGCGTCGAGTGAGTCGGCACCATGCTCTTCGACGAGCAGGCCGGTTCGGGTGAGGCTCGACTCATCCAGCTCAACAACGTTAGCAACGATCTCGCGGACCTTCGCCTCGCGCTCGTCGTCAGACAATGCGATCCCCCGTCTCTCAGCACACAAGGTTGCAGGCAGGCTCAGGCCAGGCGCTGGTTCGCCGCGATTAACCAGGCCCGGTCATCCTCCGCAGGATTCTCTCCGGGACACGGCTCGGCATGAACGCCGATCATTTAGGCCTCAACCGCTTCCAGGCATCCCCCTCGGGCGCAGTGTATCCACCAACTGCGCCACTCCGTCTACCAGTTCTCCAGATTCCTGGGCGCAATCTGCCCTGGATGCAGGCCACTTGAACGAAGACATCCCATTTCATCTGCTTGGCGCCATGTCAAGAACCCGAGCTGACCCCACGCACTCATCCGCTCACCCCGAGTTTCACTTCCGGCAGTTGACGGCAGGCACTTCGCTCAACTTGCACAAGAGAGGAACCTCCACAGAAGCCGATAGGCCAGTAGGGTCAGTTACACGCAACTCAGGCCATGCCAGGCTTGCTTGGGATCGGCTGAGCGTCCCCGCTGGGGCGACAGCCACGTTGGAGAGGATTCGGACGGTTGATAGCTCCGAGTTGGCAGCCGCGTGAACTGACTCCGGACAGCGGGAGTGTGTCAGCGAGCCCGGCCGGGCTGGTCGACCTGTTAAACCTGGTCGATCTGACCGATTTGCTGGTGAAAGAGAAGGCGCTCGTCTTCCGTGGATTCGGCATCACCGCCGAGTCCTATGACGAGGTGGCCACCGCCCTCCTGCCTCGCCGCCTGGCGTACATCCACGGAAACTCGCCGCGTACCAAAGTCGGACAGAACGTCTACACATCGACCGAATATCCGCCCGAGTTCACCATCTCCATGCACAATGAGATGTCGTACGCACACACTTGGCCATCTCGCCTGTTGTTCTTCTGTGAGCAGGCCCCGACCAGCGGCGGCGCCACTCCTGTGGTCGACGGACAACTCTGGCTGGAGTCCATAGACCCCGAGATTCAAGACGCGTTCGCGGGAGGAGTCCGGTACATTCAGAACCTCCACGACGGTTACGGGCTCGGCAAGAGCTGGCAGGCCACGTTCGAGACCGAGGACCCCGCCGAGGTCGAGGCGTTCCTGGATAAGGCCGGAGCCGATTGGAAATGGAAGGGCGACGGCACTCTATGGATCAGCCAACTACGCCCGGCCACGACACGGCACCCCGTCGCCGACACCGAGGTGTGGTTCAACCAGGCTGATCAGTTCCACATCGCGGGCCTGGGCGACGATGCCCGGGAGATGGCCGAGTTGTTGTCCGAAGACGAGATGCCGCAGTCCGTCACCTTCGCCGACGGCAGCCCCATCCCCGCCGAGTACATCACGCATATCCAGGAGATCGGGCTTCGCCTGGCCGTCGATGTGGAATGGCAGACCGGAAGTCTGCTCCTCATCGACAACGTGCTCGTGGGCCACGGGCGACGGCCGTTCACCGGCCCACGCCGGGTGTTGGTCGCGATGTCGGACTGACGGTGTCTTCGAACTGAAAGCGTCGGGGGACGGGTGATGGCACGAGCAGCGGCCGCGGGAAGGCCGAACCAGCGCTCGATGAACTTCAAGGGGTCGAGCAAGCGGCTTATCGCCCAGTTCAAACCGGAACGGGTCACGGTCTTCGCCATGCTGCTCGTCGGTGTGCCGAGCGTCGCGCTCTCCGTACTGGGGCCGAAGATCCTCGGCGAGGCAACCGACCTGATTTTCGCCGGGCTGGTCGGGCGCCAGTTCCCCGATGGGGTGTCCAAGGAACAGGCCATCGCCGAGATGCGAGCCAAGGGCGAGGACGGTGTGGGTGTCCTGTCCGGGGTGGACTTCACTCCTGGCAGGAGCATCGACACGGGCGCGGTGGGCTCGGTCGTACTGCTCGCCCTCGGCGTCTTTCTGCTCGCCGGGCTGCTGATGGCGGTGGCGACTCGGCTGTCCAACCGCGCGATCAACCGTACGGTGTTCCGGATGCGCGGGGAGGTGCAGGCCAAGCTGTCACGGCTGCCGCTGTCGTACTTCGACACACGGCAGCGGGGGGAGGTACTCAGCCGGGCCACCAATGACCTCGACAACATCAATCAGGTTCTGCAGCAGACGATGGGCCAGCTCATCAACTCGCTGTTCACCATCGTCGGCGTGCTGGGGATGATGTTCTGGATCTCCCCCCTGCTGGCGCTGGTCGCGCTGATCACCGTGCCGCTGTCGGCGGTGGTGGCCATGCGGGTCGGGAAGCGGTCGCAGCCGCTGTTCGCTCAGCAGTGGAAGTCCACCGGCAAGTTGAACGGGCACATCGAGGAGATGTACACCGGTCATTCCCTGGTGAAGGCCTTCGGCCGCGAAGAGGCATCGGCCCGGGCGTTCGCCGAACACAACGAAGCGCTCTACCGAGCCGGCTTCAAGGCCCAGTTCAACAGCGGGCTCATGCAACCCCTGATGTTCTTCATCTCGAACCTGAACTATGTGCTGGTAGCGGTCGTGGGCGGACTGCGGGTGGCCTCCGGTGCGCTGTCCATCGGAGAGGTGCAGGCGTTCATCCAGTACTCACGGCAAATCAGCCAGCCACTGACGCAGGTGGCCTCGATGGCGAACATGGTGCAATCGGGGGTCGCCTCCGCTGAGCGGATCTTCGAGCTGCTGGACGCGGAGGAACAATCGCCCGAACCCGGCTCGTCCGCCCGCTCCGCAGAGCTGAAGGCCATCAGGTCCGCAGGGCTGAAGGGCAGCGTCTCGTTCGAAAACGTATCGTTCCGCTACGACCCCGATAGACCACTCATCGAGGACCTGTCGCTGACCGTCGCGCCCGGGCAGACCGTCGCCATCGTGGGACCGACCGGTGCCGGGAAGACCACGCTGGTCAACCTGTTGATGCGCTTTTACGAGCTGACCGGCGGGCGGATCACGGTGGACGGGGTCGACATCTCACATATGCCTCGCGAGAAGCTGCGGGCCGGCATCGGCATGGTGCTCCAGGACACCTGGCTGTTCGGTGGCACCATCGCGGACAATATCGCCTACGGCTCCGCCCGATCCGTCACCCGCCACGAGATCGAAGAGGCGGCGCGTGCCGCACATGCCGACCGCTTCATCCGAACACTGCCGGACGGTTACGACACGGTCCTCGACGACGAGGGAGCGGGAGTGAGCGCCGGCGAGAAGCAGCTCATCACCATCGCCCGCGCCTTCATCTCCGATCCCGTGATCCTCGTCCTGGACGAGGCGACCAGTTCGGTCGACACCCGTACCGAAGCACTGATCCAGAAGGCGATGGCACAGCTTGCTCACGGCCGTACGAGCTTTGTCGTCGCTCACCGCCTCTCGACCATCCGCGATGCGGACACGATCTTGGTGATGGAGGACGGCTCGATCGTCGAGCAGGGCACACACGAGAAGTTGTTGGCGGCCGGTGGGGCCTACGCCCGGCTCTACAAGGCGCAATTCGAGCAGGTTGCCGCGGCAGCCGACTAAAAAACGGGGACAAGTTGCTCAGCACAGGTTTCAATCCAACAGATCGCTGGATCCGCCGGAACAGAACTTCAAGCAACTTACGCATGCGCTTGGTCTGCTTCCCTCACGCAGGCGGATCCGCCAATTTCTTCTATTCTTGGTCAGATTTCCTGCCGACCGATGTGGAATTGCTCTCGGTCCAGTACCCGGGCCGACAGGAACGCCTCACCGAACCCTGCGTCGAGAACATGGACGAACTCGTTGCCGGGATCACCCATTCTCTGTCGCGTTTCCTCGACCGCCCCTTCGTTCTCTTCGGGCACAGCATGGGGGGATCGGTAGCCTTCGAGGTCTCTCGTCAACTGGAGAGAACCTTCGGAGTCAGCCCGAGAATGCTGTACGTCTCGGGACAAGAGGCTCCCCACATGCCGATGAGGCGGGAGCCCACCAGCGACGATGACGAAGCTCTGCTCTCCGAAATCCGCAGGATAAACGGGGGCAATGCGGAAGCGCTCGACGACCCGGACCTCAGGGACCTGGCCCTACCGGCAATACGTGCCGACTTCCGCCTGATCGAGGCGTATCGCCCCCAGCCGGTCCGATCGATTTCGGCGCCTATCACCTCATACGTGGGTGACCAGGACGCCGACGTGGACTTCGACAGCGCCCGGGCATGGGCGCAGTCGACGCGAGGGGTCTTCCGCTTCCAGACCTTCCCCGGTGGGCACTTCTATCTGTCGGATTGCCAACCCGGATTCGTCTCCGATCTCGTCCGCGGAGCGGATCACTAGCCTGCCTCAGCGGGTCCACTCGTAACCTCCGCCAATCCTCACCCTGGCGATGACTTCTCCCTACTCGATTATCAAGAAGGGACATGACTTGTGATTCCGGTGTCTTTCGCACAGCGTCGGTTGTGGTTTTTGGGACAGCTGGAGGGAGTCTCGGGTACGTATAACGTGCCGTTGTCGT
>NZ_NCSM01000073.1:0-5109 GCF_002224125.1 Streptomyces sp. NBS 14/10 | reverse complement strand
CGATGGCGCCGTTGGCGCGGGATCTGTCGATGGCGTATGGGGCGCGTGTGGCGGGTGGTGTGCCGGGGTGGGAGCCGCTGGAGGTGCAGTACGCGGATTACACGTTGTGGCAGCGTGAGGTCCTGGGCAGTGAGGATGACCCGGACAGTGTGATCTCGCGGCAACTGGCCTACTGGACCGCTGCTCTGGCCGGTGTGCCGGAGCAGTTGGAGTTGCCGGTGGACCGCCCCCGGCCGGCCGTGGCGTCGCATGTGGGTGGCAGTGTTGAGGTGCGGGTCCCGGCCGGGGTGCACGGGCGACTGGTGGAGCTGGCGCAGGGCAGTGGGGCGAGTGTGTTCATGGTGATGCAGGCGGCTTTGGCTGTGTCGTTGATGAGGATGGGTGCGGGGTGTGACATCCCGATCGGCACGGCGGTGGCCGGGCGGACGGATGATGCTCTGGATGATCTGGTCGGTTTCTTCGTCAACACGCTGGTACTGCGTACGGATGTCAGTGGGGATCCCTCGTTCCGCGAGCTGGTGGAGCGGGTCCGGGAGACGGACCTGGCGGCCTACGCCCACCAGGACGTGCCGTTCGAGCGTCTGGTGGAGGTGCTGAATCCGCAGCGGTCGATGGCCCGGCATCCGCTGTTCCAGGTGATGCTCTCCTTCCAGAACAACACCCGGCCAGACCTCACCATGCCCGGCCTGGAGATCACCCACCATCCGCTGCAAGGCGTCTCCGCCAGGTTCGACCTGACGGTCAACCTTGGTGAACACCGCGCCGAAGACGGTGCTCCCAACGGCATGACCGGCCGACTCGACTACCGCACCGATCTGTTCGACCAGGCCACCATTGAGGCGTTGGCTGCTCGTTTTGTGCGGGTGTTGAAGGCGATCGCTGCGGATCCGGATGTGCCGGTGGAGCACATTGATGTGTTGAGTGAGGCCGAGCGGCGGCAGTTGCTGGTCGAGTGGAATGACACGGCGCATGCGGTGCCGGATGTGGTGGTGCCGGAGTTGTTCGAGGCGCAGGTAGCGCGGATCCCGGACGCGGTCGCGGTCGTATGCGAGGGCCAGGAGCTGACCTATGGCGAGTTGAATGTGCGGGCAAACCGTCTTGCCCGGTATCTGATCAAGCGGGGGGCCGAGCCTGAGCAGCTGGTGGGGGTGGCCCTGCCCCGCTCGGTCGACCTGGTGGTGGCGCTGCTGGCCGTGATGAAGTCGGGAGCGGGGTATGTGCCCGTGGATCCCGAGCTGCCTGCGGAGCGCATCAACTACATGCTGCGGGAAGCCAATCCACTGCTCCTGGTCACCGACACCACAACCACCACCTTGCTGCCCGCCCTGGACGGCCGGCCGACCGGGGACGAGCTGTCCGTGGTGGTGGATGCCGCTGAGACGGCTGCGCGGATCGACGCACAGCCCGGCACAAACGTGCGCGACACCGACCGCGCGGGCGTACTACTGCCGGGGCATCCGGTGTATGCCATCTATACCTCCGGCTCCACCGGCCGTCCCAAAGGCGTGGTCATCCACCACCAGGGCCTGGTGAACTACCTGGCCCGTGCCACCGAGGCATACCCCGAATTGTCCGGCACCACCGTCGCCCACGCCTCCATCTCCTTCGACATCGGCATCACGGTGCTCTACGGCACCCTGATCTGCGGCGGACAGGTCCACATGACCCCCTGGGACTCCGCCCTCGCACCCCCACACCCCCACAACGAGCCGGTCAGCCTGGTCAAGGTCACCCCCAGCCATCTCCCCCTCCTCGAAGATTCCGCCCACCAGCCTTCCGGCCGCCTCATCATCGCCGGCGAACCCCTCCCCACCGAAGCCCTCCACAGCTGGCAAACCCACCACCCCCACACCCCCGTCACCAACAGCTACGGCCCCACCGAAACCACCGTCGCCGCCACCGACCACACCATCCTCGCAGCCACCGGAGGGGTGTCGGCCACCGGAACCATCCCCATCGGCCGCCCCATGTGGAACACCCGTACCTACGTCCTGGACCATGCCTTGCGCCCTGTGCCGGCGGGGGTGGCGGGCGAGCTGTACATCGCGGGCACCTGCCTGGCCCGCGGATACCTCCACCGACCCGTCCTCACTGCTGAACGCTTCGTCCCCGACCCGTTCGGCCCGCCCGGCGCCCGCATGTACCGCACCGGCGACCTCGCCCGCTGGAACACGAACGGCACACTCGAACACCTCGGCCGCACCGACACCCAAGTCAAGGTGCGTGGTTTTCGTATTGAGCTAGGTGAGGTCGAGGCTGCTATGGGTGGGGTTGAGGGGGTGGCTCAGACGGCAGCTGTGGTGCGTGAGGATCGGCCTGGCGAGAAGCGGTTGGTGGGTTATGTGGTGCCCGCGGATGTGGAGGCGGGTGTCGATACGGCCCTGGTGCTTGAGAGGGTCAGGGGTCGGCTTCCTGACTACATGGTGCCCTCGGCGCTGGTGGTGCTTGAGCGGCTGCCGTTGACGGGGAATGGGAAGCTGGACCGGGCGGCATTGCCTGTTCCTGATGTTGCGGTGGCGGCTGCTTCCGGGCGGGTGGCGCGGACACCTCGGGAGGAGGTGCTGTGCCGGCTGTTCGCTGAGGTTCTTGGGGTGCCTGGCGTCGGGATCGATGATGGTTTCTTCGATTTGGGTGGCGACAGTATTGTGTCGATCCAGTTGGTTGCTCGTGCGCGGGCGGTGGGTTTGGTGTTCACGCCGCGGGATGTGTTCGAGCGTAGGACCGTGGAAGCCCTCGCGCAGATCGCGACGGAGCCCGGTGCCACGGATGCCGGCTGGTGGTGGGGTGGGTGGTGTTGTTCTCACGCCGGTGATGCATCGGTTGCGTGAGCTGGGTGGTGGGGTGGACCGGTTCAGCCAGGGTGTCCTCCTCCAGGCACCCCCCGGGCTGGGCGTGGAGCGTCTGAGGGCCGCGGTGCAGAGCGTCCTCGACCACCACGACGCCCTCCGCGCCCGTCTGTCTGTCCACGACGACACCACGTGGGACCTGCACATCCCGCCCGCCGGACAGACCGACGCCGCGCAGTGCGTGCGGCGTGTGGATGTCACCGGTGTGGCCGATGGCGGTCTGGACGAGGTCATCGCGGTGGAGGCGGAGTCCGCGCGGGGGCGGTTGTCGCCGGTGTCGGGGGTGATGGTTCAGACGGTGTGGTTCGATGCCGGGCCCGAGGTGTCGGGACGGCTGCTGATCGTGGCACATCACCTGGTGGTCGACGGGGTGTCCTGGCGGATCCTGCTCCCCGACCTCCAGACCGCCTGGCAAGCAGCCACCACCAGCACACCCTGCACACTCCAGCCGGTCGGTACTTCTTTCCGGCAGTGGGCCGCGGGCCTGGTGGCAGAACGTGGCGAAGTCCAACGACCCGCTCATGGGTGCGCGTGCGCTGGATCCCGCTCGTGACACCGCCGCGAGTGCGCGGCGGTTGACGGTGACGCTGGGTGCCGAGCACACCCAGCCCCTGCTGACCGACCTGCCCGCCCTCTTCCACGCCGGGGTCAATGATGTCCTCCTCACCGCGTTGACGCTTGCGGTGATGCGCTGGCGCACTGCCCGCGGGCAGCACGCTGGGCAGGGGCTGCTGGTGGATCTGGAATCGCATGGGCGTCATGAGAGTGTCGTGGAGGGGGTGGGGCTGTCGGGGACGGTGGGCTGGTTCACCTCCCACCACCCCGTCCACCTGGACCCGGGCATCTTCAACCAGGCCCAGGCCTGGGCCGGCGGAGCCGACCTCGGCCGCATCCTCAAACGCATCAAAGAACAACTCCGCGCCGTCCCCAACGACGGCATCGGCTACGGACTCCTGCGCTACCTCAACCCCACCACCCAACCCCAGCTCGCAGACCTGCCTGTGCCGCAGATCGGGTTCAACTACCTCGGACGCCTCCCCATCGGCCACGGCACCGACTGGGCACCGGCCGCCCACTCCACCGCCGCAGGCTCCGGACCCGACCCCACCATGCCCCTCACCCACACCCTCACCATCAACACCCTCACCCAGGACACCCCCCACGGCCCCACCCTCACCACCACCCTCACCTGGCCCCACACCCTCCTCACCCAACAGGACGTCCAGCAACTCGCCGACGGCTACCACCAAGCCCTCACCGCCCTCGCACGCCACACCACCCTCCCCGACACCGGCGGACGCACCCCCTCAGACCTCCCCCTCCTCCACCTCACCCAAGCCGACATCGACCACCTGGAGACCACTTATCCCCACACCACCGACATCTGGCCCCTCGCACCCTTGCAAGAAGGCCTCCTCTTCCACGCCCTCTACGACACCCACGGCCACGACGTCTACGCCTCCCAGCAAACCTTCCGCATCACCGGCCCCCTCAACACCCCCACCCTCAAAACCGCCCTCACCACCCTCCTGGCCCGCCACCCCAACCTCCGCGCCGGCTTCCACCACCAAAACCTCACCCACCCCATCCAAATCATCCCCACCAACACCGAACTCCCCTGGCACGAACTCGACTGGACCCACCTCGACCCCGACACACAGGAAACCTCCCTCACCACCTGGCTGGAGGAAGACCAGACCCGCCGGTTCGACCTCGACCAGCCGCCACTGATCCGCTTCACCCTCATCCACCTCGCACCACACTCCTACCGCCTGGTGTTCACCAACCACCACATCCTCCTCGACGGCTGGTCCCTCCCCGTCCTCATGCGGGAACTGTTCACCCTCTACGCCCACCAAGGCAACGAAACCGCAGCCGGCCTACCCCCCACCACCCCCTACCGCGACTACCTCGCCTGGATCACCACCCAAGACCACACCACCGCCGAAAACACCTGGCACAACACCCTCCACAACCTCCAACAACCCACCCGACTCACCCCCCACGACCCCACCCGAACCCCCCAACCACCCCAACGCCACACCCACCACCTCACCCCCCACACCACCCACCAACTCACCACCACCGCACGCCACCACAACACCACCCTCAACACCCTCATCCAAACCGCCTGGGCCATCCTCCTCAACCACACCACCAACCAACACGACATCACCTTCGGCGCCACCACCGCCGGCCGACCCCCACACATACCCCACATCGAAACCATGGTCGGCCTCTTCATCAACACACTCCCCGTACG
>NZ_NCSM01000072.1 GCF_002224125.1 Streptomyces sp. NBS 14/10 | reverse complement strand
GGGCGGGGGCGACGCCGATAACGAAAACTGGACGGGCCGTGGTGCAAAGTGAATCGTCCCGGGTCGGGTAGAGAGCGGCTTCCAGGGACGCTGGGGTTTGATCAACTCGGTTCCGGCGCCCCCGCGCCCCGCCGCGTCAAGCGGGATTATGAGCGGCGACAGCTACGGGCCATCGCCCGGCTTCACGCCCAGCGTCAGCGAGGCATGGCGCCCGCATAGACACCGCCGCCGCTGCTGCTGCCGCCGGGCGATCACCCTGAGTTTGCGGTGAATATCGGACGGCGACACGCCGACGCCACGGCGTGTCTCTGTCTCGTATTCACCGCAAACTCAGGGCCCCTCGCGCAGACAGAACTCACAGAGCACTTCGCCGGAGTGATCACCATGGCAGATGGACCCTGGCACGCGGAATGGACGTTCATCAGCGCAGCCGGTGTCACCACAGGAACAGCCGACCGTGCGCGGTATTTCGATGTCCGCACTGCCATATTCAAGGCAGCCGACAAGTCGCTGCGCGATCTGTCGCGCGAGGAAACCACCGAGCGAGAGGATCCCTGGAAACTCCTGGTCGCAGTCCTGTACTCCGAGGCAATGCTCTCGGCCGACGAAGTCGGCGAATGGAAGTACGTGAGTTCGGACGGCTGGGCGAGGGTAACGGTTCGTTTCATACCGTAGCCGCCACTGCCGTCTCGTCCGGCGCAGGGCGGCCGCCCTCCGCACGGTCACGCGCGAAGCGGGCCCCGGCCGCGGTGCCCGGGGCCGGTGGAACACCGGGCCGATCAGCGTGGCGGAGCAAGCACCGCCTCGCCGTAGAGTTCGTCGACGCCGATGAGCAGTACACCGTCGTCGCCGCGTGCCGCCGCGCCGCGCAGCGCCTCGCTGAAGCCTGCGGCGCTGAAGCAGGCCAGCGCGCACTGTCCGGTGTCCATGCCGCGTCCGGCGAGGAGTTCCCGTGCCCGAGCGAGGCGCTCCAGGTGGCTCAGCCCCATGAGCGTGCCCCACTTCGCCTCACCGAGCAGATGGACCGCCGGCTTTCTTCCCCCGGACCCGGGTTCGACCACGGCTACGTCGACTTGAATCTGCCGCCGCGCTGCCGGGTCTGTCACCACACCACAGCCGACCTCGCCCAAGGCCGGGCCCAATAGGGACCGCCCGGGCCCGAGCACGTACTCACGGCACACCGCCTCGAAGTGCGGCCCGGCCACCTGGGCCGCGAAACGCTCCGCGGACTGGGCCCACACCTCGGCCGCCTGGCCACTCTCCAGACGGGCCCAGGCGGGTCGCATCACGGCCTCGTAGAAATTGATCAGTGGTTCGGTGATGCGGTACTGCGACTTCCCAGCCCGGAAGATGTCCGCTTCCCGCACCAGCAGATGACTGTCCTCCAGCACATGGAGAGGGTGCGAGATATCCACTGACTTACGGCCGATATAGCCCGCGATCCCGCCCCGGGTGGTGTTGCCCTGGGCCACCGCGGCGAGGACCGAGTGGTACAGCGCGGTGTCCCGGATGTCCGCCTCCTCGGCGAGCAGATACCGCGCCTCTCTGAAGAGAGGGCTGAAGGGGGACAGGATCGTACGGCAGATCCAGTCGTCGAACTCCTCCAGGCTGCCGGGCACATCGTCGCCCAGGAACTGCCGCCGGTACGCCGGCGTGCCGCCGACCACGGCATGGAGGCGGGCCGCGAGGGGCGGGGCGTCGGCGACCCCCCAGAAGTCGGCGGCAGCCCGATATCCGAAAGGGCGAACCACAAGCTCCATCTGCGCGCGCCCCCGCAGGGGTGCGGTACTCGCCAGTAGACCACCCATGACGGACATCGCTGATCCGCACAGCAGCAGCCGCATCCGGCTCTCGTCGGTCTGGAAGCGGTCGATCTCCCGCTGGATCAGCGACGGAAGCTCCGGAGCGGTCTTCGCCAGGTACGGAAACTCATCGATGACCATGAGCAGCGGCGCGTCCGCGTGCCGAGGTCCGGCGAGGCCGAACAAATAGGAGATCGCGTCGTCCCAGGTGGAAAAGGCGAATGGCACGGGAGATCCCGCGTGATCGGCAAGGGCCGCGCCGAACTGGCGCAGCGACTCTGCTTCTGTCGCCGCCGTGGCCCCGAAGTAGAAGCCTCCGTGCTGCTCGACCAGGGCGCGCAGGAGGTAGGTCTTGCCCATGCGCCGCCTGCCGCTGACGATCCCGAGCATGGCGTGCGGCGAAGGCCGACTCACAAAGGCTGAGAGAGCGTCCCACTCCGCGCCGCGGTCGAAGACGTGGGACGGCTTGTACAGACGTGTCCGACGCTGCATCGGCGCCCTCGCTCAGGTTCTCGTTAGGAGTACACTTCTAAGGAGTGTACTCCTAACCTCGAGAAGCACTGGACTACCCTTCGGCGGGCACCATGAGCGCGTCGGCCACCGCCGTGCGCGCGTACAGCACCGAACGGCCCGCCCGGTGTGCCGTCACCAGACCCGCTCCGCGCAGCGCGGTGAGATGCTGCGACACCCCCGCCGCCGACATCCCGAACTGCGCCGCGAGCTGCGTCGTCGACGCGGGTGTGTCCAGCTCCGCGAGCAGCAGTGTGCGAGACCGGCCCAGCACGGCGGCGACCGCGTCGACCGACCCCGTCTGCCGCGGCTCCCACAGCGTGCCGATTCCGCGCGCGGGATAGGCGAGTTGCGGAGGGTCGGGCAGTACGGACCGGGTGAGCACCCGTGGCCAGGCGAAGGCGGAGGGCACCAGCAGCAGCCCCGCCCCGGCCTCGTCCCGGCTCAGCCCGCAGTGCCGGCGCACCAGGCGCAGCGTGCCGTCGTCCCAGCGCACGGTCTCATGCAGCTCGCCGAGGACATGTCCGGCGCCGTGCTCGGCCACCTGCCGGGCCCGGTGGAACACATCTGCCTCCAGCAGCTGCCGGATCCGGTCCCAATAGGGTGCGAGCGCCAGCTCCCAGTACGTCTCGATCTCGGCGGCGACCTTCCGCAGCGCCGCTTCAGGGGCCTCCCTGAGCAGCCGGATCCGTGGCTGCCGGCCCAGGTCCCGCCCTTCGGCACCGAGCATGTCCAGTTCGGTGCGGACGCGCTCTGGGGGGGTCTGCCGGATCGCGTCGAGTTCGGCGGCGAGGGTGGGGAAGGGGGTCGCCGGGGTCGGATTGAGGAAGTCCGCGAGATAGCCGCCCTCGGGGATCAGCGCGGCCAGCCAGCCGCGGTCGAGCCCCGCCTCCGTCAGCCGCGGCCGCACCTGCGCCGCCCACCGCCGGTGCAGTGGCGGCTCGCCTTCGGCGGGGCGCAGCAGCCGAAAGCTGGTGACGACTTCCCACATCGGAGAGACCGCGAAGCGCGTCTGTGCCAAGTCCGCGGCGGTAAAGCTGAGCCCGGTCTCCATGCGATCTCCCTGCCGACGACGCTCACTGCCACCCATGGATTCGGTCTCACCTTAATCAATAGCGAGGTAGCTGGGTCACCCCGCACCCTCCAGGCATGCTCTCCACATTCCGCGGCCTGCCGTCCGTCGTCTGGACCGTCTTCGCCGGCACGATCGTCAACCGGCTCGGTTACCTCGTCACCCCCTTCCTGGTCTTCTTCCTGGCGGCGCGCGGCGTCACCGGCGCCGAGACCACCTATGTCCTGGGCGCGCTGGGCGCGGGCAACCTCCTCGGCCCGGCCCTCGGCGGCCTGCTCGCCGACCGGATCGGCCGCCGTTCCACGATGCTGATCGGTCTCCTGGGCGCATCCGCCGCGCAGGGCGCCCTGTTCGCGGCGCCGGGGGTACTGACGATGGCCGCCGCCGCCCTGCTGCTCAGCGCGGCGGGCGCGATGATCAGCCCGGCCGCGTACGCGCTGCTCGCCGACTCCGTGGACGCGGGCCGCCGGCAGCGCGCGTACGCGCTCTTCGGCTGGGGCGTCAACATCGGAACGGCCGTGGCCGGCGTTCTCGGCGGCTTCCTCGCCGCACACGGCTTCTGGCTCCTGTTCACGGTCGATGTGGCCACCATGCTGGTCTACGCGGTGATCGTCGCCACCCGTCTGCGGGAGACCCGCCCCGCCCGCCCCGCCGGGAAGGACGAGGGCGCGGTGGCGGACGGTATCGGCTATGGCGTCGTCCTGCGCGACCGTCTGCTGCTCGCCCTGCTCCCGCTGTTCGGACTCCAGCTCTTCGTCTACTCGCTGACCGAGGTCGCCCTGCCGCTGGCCATCCGCGACAGCGGGCTCTCGCCGGCTGTGTACGGCGCGATGGCCGCGGTCAACGCGGTGTTCGTGGTCGTACTCCAGCCGGTCGCCACGGCCACTCTGGCCCGGCTTCCGCAGCTGCCCGTGCAGGCGGGCGGCAGCGTGCTGATCGCCGTGGGCGTGGCGCTGACCGGTGTGGCCGACAGCGTGGCCGTGTACACCGTGTCCGTGGTCGTCTGGTCCCTCGGTGAGGTCGTGGTCGCCGGGATCGCCGCGTCGATGGTCGCCGACCTCGCTCCGGCGCACGCCCGCGGTCGCTACCAGGGGGCCTTCCAGTGGACGTGGGGAGCGGCCCGGTTCGGCGCCCTCACCCTGGGCGTCACCGTCTACACGTCCCTGAGCCCCGCCGTCCTGTGGTGGAGCGCCCTCCTCGCCGGCGTCCTGACCTCGGCTGTGACCCTGGCGCTCCGGTCCCGGGTCGACCGGCGCATGGAGCACGACCTGGCTGCCTGAGGCGGGCTTCAGGGCGACGGCTCATGGCGGCTCAGTTTCGGCGAAGGCACCAGCGGTCGGTGGACGGGAGTACGGCCGTGATCACAGCGGCGGTCGCCAAAGCGGCCGTCGCAGGGCCGACGACGAAGGCGATCACTTCGACGGATGGTGGCCCTCCCACCACCTGGTACTGCACGCTGACACTCGAATTGTGCAGAGCCGCCAGACCGCCGGTTGCCGCGATCATCCAGCGTCCGGCCATCTTGTGCTGGGACAGCAGCAGCGCGCCGGTGGCGAGTCCGACCGTCTCCGCGATGCCCAGCACCATGTTCACCGCGATCAACCCAGTCGGCGCACTGGGGTCTTGCAGGTATTCGACGGTCTTGGAGACCACGTACAGGAGTCCTGGAAGGCACAGCAGGGCCAGCGTTATCGCGGCGGTCGCGGTGCCGGCGCCGGACCACCCCGGCGCGACCGCGGGCGGGAGCGGAGTCGTGCCGGGCGTTGTGTAGGGCCGGGTCCGGTCGTCTGCCGGGCCTGCCGGGGATCCGGTCCCGGATACGCGGTCGAGCTGTCGCAGTGCCTGGGAGAGGTCGGCGGCGCTCGGGTACCGCTGGGTCGGGTCCTTGTGCAGCAGGGACAGTACGAGGCCGTCCCAGGCGGGCGGGGTGTCCGTGGACACCGAGCTGGGGGCGGGCGGCTCCTGGGTGAGGTGAGCCGAGAGGTAGCCCACGGTGTCGGGGGCCCGGAACGGCAGCCGGCCCGTGATCAGCTCGAAGAGCAGGCAGCCGAGCGCGTACAGGTCGCTGCTCGGTTCCGGATAGCCCCGAGCTTGTTCGGGGGCCATGTACGCGGGTGTGCCCACGATGAAGCCGGTCTGGGTGAGCCGGTCCGCGGTCGCGTAGGGGTCGGCCGCCCGCGCGACGCCGAAATCGAGGACCTTCACGATGCCGGACGGCGTGATGAGGATGTTGGACGGCTTGATGTCCCGGTGCATGATCCCGGCGTTGTGCGCGTCAGCGAGTGCGTCACATATCTGCGCGCCCCATCGGGCCGCGTCCGGCAGGGCGACGGTGCCTCGGCGCAGCATCGCGTCCAGGCCCTCGCCCCGTACCAGCTCCATCACCAGGAACGGGACCTTGTTGTCCCCTGTGCCGGTCTCGCCGAGGTCGTGGATGGTCACGATGTTGGGGTGCTGCAGCCGGGCGGTGATCCGCGCCTCGCGCAGGAACCTGGCGCGTGCCTCCTCGCCACGGCTTCCGCCACCGGCGAGCAGGGAGATCACCTTGACCGCGACGGGCCGGCCCAGCGTCTCGTCCCGCGCCTCCCATACCTGCCCCATGCCGCCCTCGCCGAGCTGCCGCACCAATCGGTAACGGCCCCCGAGAAGCTGGTCTCGCACAGCTACGCCTCCCCCGTTTTCCACACACGCCCGTTACCCAGGAACCTGTCAAACGGCAGGGGTGTTCGCCAAGAGGCCACCACGGGGACTCGCGTCGCGCGGCGGGACCCCTCCCGCTCCGCTGGGCCTAACGTCGCGCCATGGCGCGGGCAGACGCAGACATGGAACAGGCATTGGACGATGCGCTGGCGCAGCTGACCATCAGGGACCGGCTGCGCGTCAGGCGGCTGAAGTTCCGCCGTGCGGCGGGAGCGCTGATCCTTCAGCTGGAGGGCGAGGAGCCGGCCGTACGGGGCTGGCCCCGCCGCTTCCACGAGCGGTACCGCGGCGTTCTGCCGCTCAACTGCCCGGACGAGCTGCCGCAGGAGGAGACACAGGAGCAGCAGGTCGTCACCGAGCTGCTGGCCATCGCCCAGGGCTGCGGATACGACGGCCGCCCGGCCTACCGGCTGCCCATCAGCTTTCCCCGCTTCGCGGCGGCCTTCGCGGCGCTGTACGTCTGGCGGCCGGACGACGGGCAGCTGCCCGCCAAGCAGAACTCCAAGATCGCGCGGATGGTCAAACAGGCGATCGCCGAGGAACGCCGCTACACCCTCCAGGAGATGAAGGAGCGGGCCGAGGCGCTGGCCCGGGACGAGCAGGTGGCCCAGCGTCTTGGCGGGCTGGTCGGGGTGATGGTGAAGGTGGCCGACGTCTGCCGCTTCCCCCACCGCCGTACGGTGCGCTGGTACCGCAGGAAGTGGTTCCGGGGCCGGGTCGTCACCCAGCTGGAGGTCTTCCGGGAGTTACGCGGCCGGCAGCAAAGGCCCGTGGCGGACAAGCAGCTTCTGCTCGTCGAGGCGCTGCTCGCCGACATCGACGCGCATTACGGCCGCTTCCGCCGCCTCAACCGGGCGCGGCGCCCGGTCATCCTGCTGCCGGACGTCGATCTGTCCTCCGCACGGCGGCTGATCAGGGACCGGTTGCTCGACGCCTACGACGACGGGGCGCGCGAACTGCGGGTGCACCCTGTCACCATCGCCACCTGCGCCCCGGGCGCCGCGCCACCGCCGCGGGGCGGCAAGCCTTCGGTGACCGCGGAGGAGCTGCCCGCGGCGGTGCCCGAACGGTTCCGCGAGCGGGACGAGGCGGTGGAGCGGTGGCGGCGCAGCCAGGACGTACCGCTGCCGAGCCGGGTGCTCCAGGTGCGCCTCGCCTCCCCGGCCCCGGCCCCGCTCCCGCCGCTCAAGACCGGCCGCTGGGGACCGGCGATGCTGTCCGCCGGCACCGTCGGCGTGGCCCTCGCGGTGCTCGCCGGGCTGCTGAGCTGGGCCCCTTGGGATCGCGCCGACGGCTGTGGCGAGCGGCTGCTGATGCGGGGCGCGGACTGCGTCGGGGTCTCGGACGGGACGGGGGTGTTCATGCCCCGCGTCCAGGGCATGCGCGAGGTGTTCGCCGGGATCGAGGCGGAGAACGAGCGGATCGAGCGTAAAGCGCATGCGACCGTGGCGCTGATGATCCCGCTGGAGTCCGACAACGCGGCCGTACGCAGGCAGATCGTCAGCGAGGTACAGGGCGCCTATCTGGGGCAGCTCCAGGCGAACGGCTCGGACGCGGCCCCACCCATCCGGCTGGTGCTGGCCAACCCCGGCCGGGACTACCGGGCATGGCGCTACACGGTGGACCGGCTGGTCGACCAGGAGCCCGAGCTGCGGATGGTCGTGGGCTTCAACCTGAGCCTCGACAACACCCAGGACGCCATGCGCCACCTCACAGGCGACCTGAAGATCCCCGTCGTGGCCGGCCTGGTCACCTCCCAGACCTTCGCCAACACCGAAGGCCCCGGCCCCTACCGCTACCCGGGCCTGGCCCGCGTGGTCTCCACCAGCAAGGACCAGGCCGCCGCGCTGCTCCACTACGACCCGGGCCTGGCCCGGGCCCAGACGGCCCTGGTCGCCGACACCCGGCCGGGCGACAGCTACAACAAGTCGCTCCGCGACGCGTTCACCGAGGCCCGCGGCGCCGGTGCCGGAGCCCAGGACATGACCTTCACCTCGGAGGGGCCGGAGACGGCCGGGGTCACACCGAACGAGTTCGAGACCTTCGCCATGAACCTCTGCGAATCCAAGGCGCGCGTCGTGTACTTCGCGGGCAGGGCCTTCCACCTGGAGCTGTTCGTGAAGAAGCTGGCCCGCACCTACTGCGCCCGGAAGACGTCGTACACCGTGATCACCGGCTCCGACGCCACCTCGCTCGACGAGCGCCTGGGCGGCGACGAACGCGCCCTGCTACGGGGCGACCCCAAGGCCGGCACCCCCACCATCAACGTCCTGTACGCGGCACCGGCACACCCCGACGCCTGGAACGTGGAACTCGAACGCTGGAAGAAGCGCGCGGCCAAGAAGGCGGCGGACCCGGGCAATCAGCCGCGCTATCTGGTCGAACCGCAGCGGGCGATGGAGCAACTGCGCTCGGAGGCCCGGGCCCATGAGGGCAAGCTGGGCGCGGTGCGGCTCGACGACGGACGGGCGATCGAGACCCACGATGTGATCCTGACCGCCGCGAAGGCCCTCACGAAGGCGGCGGCGACCACCAGAACGCCCGTCCCGTCACAGGAGCGGATCAAAGAGGACTACGAGAATTTGAACTCCGCCTTCCGGATCCAGGGAGCAGGCGGCTGGATCTGTCTGACGAACGCCGGCAACCCGTACAACAAGGCCCTGGCCATCGTCCGCCTCGACCCGATGCGCACCAAGCTGACCTTCGAGGCACTGGCCTGGCCCAAGGGCACCCCGGCCCAGGACGACCGCTGCGTGGTGCCGCAGAAGCCTGCCTGATCACCGCGGTTTCACGGGCGCCGGGTCCAGGCGGGACCGGCGAAGCGGGCGAGGGCGCGGTCGATTTGGGCAGCCGACTCCTGGAGGCCGGTGAGGGCCAGTCCGCAGTGGGTGACGATGACACCGCCCGACCATGGGCGGAAACAGCCACCCCAGCGCCACCGGGGAGGGACATCGGCCCCTTCCTTGAACCAGACGACGATGGACGGGGTGTGGCCGGGACCGAGAAGCGGCGGCATCACCTCCACCCGGCTGAGCTCCGACCAGGGGATTCTGGTGCGCCGTCGGCCGGCGATCAACTCCATCGCGTCGTCGTCGATATGTAATTCCAGTGGCACATAGAACGGGATGCTGAGCATCGCACTCAGGAGCGCGAGAATGGGGAGCACTCCCCACGCCGCCGCGAGAAAGTCCATCGCCAAAATGGCCCAGGTGCCGGCCAGCAGAACGGCGATCGGCGCCGCGACAGCCACCGCCACAGCCGCGTTCCCTCCCAATCTTCCCTTGAAGACGGCCCTTGCCCCGAAAGCCTCGGCCGTGACGGCGAACTCGTCCGTGTATCCCCTCCAGCGTTCTCCCGCGAAGCGGGTAAACGCCGCTGAGAGTTCGCCGGACGTGGCGGCCACGTTGGTGAGACCCATTTTCAGACCGCCGAATCGCGGGTCGTACGGTAGTGACCAACGCTCACCGTGAGGGGCCGTCACGATCAGAAGGAAGGACTCCGCAAGTGATGCGTCACTGATGACCCTGACCTCAGTGATCGAATCCCAGGAAAGACACGTCGAGCGGTGCACGTAGCGGAGTCGAAGCACCTGGTCGTCCAGCTCGACCCGAACAGGCAGGAACGACAGCCACAGCAGGAGCACTGCGACCGCGACCCCGAAGAATACGATGATCCAGCGGGCGGTACCCGAAGTATCCACCCACACGGCGAACGCCGTCACCGCGAGCCCGAGCCAGGCCGCCGCCACGTTGGCGGCGTATTTTCTACCCCTTCCGAAGCGCGCATGCGTCGCCTCGCTCAGGCCGTGACCGTCGTCCCACAGAGGTCCGGCGAAGGAGGCGATCGCAGCCTCTACTTCGCCGGGCGATGCCTGGACGTAGCGCAGGTCGCACAGCACGAGAACGTTTCGCCGGCGGTCCATGCGCGGGTGAAACGGGCGGGAGCGTCGCGGTGGAATGAAGCCGCGCCTGGTTCTGACCGCGAGCCAGTGCGGGGAATCGTGCCCAGGGCGCCCGCGAACGGTCATCATCTGCTGGACATCGCTCCACCGAAGCCACGTCTTCTCGCCCTGCACTGCGAAAAGCAGGCCCTCTTCGCCGATGGTCAACTCGTGGATTCGAGGCACTAAGAAAAGTACCCGGTCACTTAAGGCGACCGCCATCATGGAAACAGCTGGAGCCAAGGTGAAGGAAACCACCAGGGTTTCGTCATCGTTGGCCACGAACGCCACATAGAGAATGGCGGCCACCACCGGAGGCCCGGCCAGGCCGAGATAGAGGAGAGCGCGCCGCCACATCAGGCGTCGGGTGTTCGTACGGAACATCACCGGTTCCCGCGGCGCGCGGGCGGCGTCCTCGGTGGTCTCACCCCCCATGCCCTCATCAGCCGCGGACACCCCATGCCGCACATTGCGCACCAGCCCCAATTCCCCCACGCTGTCCGTCCCCTGACGCCGCGGCCGAGGCGTCAGCGTGCGCCGGAGTTCGTCGTAGACGCGATCCAGCGTGAGGTGGGGCCCCGCGTCCGCGATGCCGTCCTGGAGCAGTTCGAGCAGCTTGCCGGTGAAGACGGTGTGTCGCTCGCCGGCGCGGGCGATCGCCGGGAGGTTCGCCGATGTCGCCGTCAACGTATAGGCGCCGCTGGTCTCGGTCTGCCCGAACGCGATCGCCGCCGCGTCCGGCCCCATCGTGTCCACGATCGCCCGGCCGCTGTAGCAGCAGTCGAGGATGATGACGCGGTTGCGGGCCCGGCTCGCGGCCACGGCTTCGCGGATCTCGGAGAACCGCACCGCCGTGTAGAGGGGTTCGTCCGGGTTGCTGCTGGACAGCGCGAGGAAGAGCTCATTGGTTTCCGGGTCGATGAGCCCATGGCCCGCGAAGTACAACAGAAGCAGATCGTCGGCCTCCCTGGCCGCCTTTCTGACCTCCTGGCACACCTCCCGGTCCTCGGTCCGGTCCAGCAGGGACCGGCAGTGGTCGGCGGGCAGCCCGGTGAGTGTGGTCAGGAGGCGGCCGAGCTGGATGACGTTGCCGGTGACACCGGGCAGCTCGGCGAGGCCTGATTCGACGGTGTAGGACCGGGTTCCGATGAGCACCGCGCGGGACCGCCGCGGGTCGGGCAGCCCCATCGGTCAGTCGTCCGACGCCGGAGGCTGACCGAGCGCTCTGCGGATGAGGGATTCGGCGTCCTGGATGTTGTCCGCCTTGACGCGCACCGTCTCGCCGTTGGCACCGGTTATCTCGATCTCGACCTGGGACCGTTGCTGCTTCAGCCAGATCGGCAGGGACCTGGCCAGCACCCCCACCGTGCCCGAGCCGACGGCCAGGACCAGCGCATCGACCACGCCGCCGCTCATCTGCTCAGGGCCCGGAGTGGAACGCAGCGGTGTGATCCGGCCCCGCAACTCCGGTTCGTTCCTGAGCCACTGGCGCAGGCGCTCCAGCGGGGTGTCGGGAGTGGCGTCAGCCGTCTCCCCTGTCGTGCGCAGACCGATCCGGAGTTCCATCCAAGCCCCCCTGGAACCAGCGACCTCAGCCGAACGAGCATAGCGAGCCGCCCGGCGGTCCGTCCTCTGCCGCGTCTTTTGCCAAGTCTTGTGCACCCGTTTCCCGCCGCGTGGCCGACGGAGCGGTGAGCGGTCATACGATCAGTCCGCCTCGGGAGGGGAACGCGTTTTCTGACCGCGTTCGTCCGCATAGCGGGCGGTATTCGCGCTGCCGTTGTCCGGCCGCTTCTCCCTGTCCGGGTGCGAGTCGATCCTTCACCGACAGGAGACCTGAGTGTTCGCTGCCCAGAAGCGGGAGCGGCGCAGAAGGCGGGCGCGAAGAGCCCTTCCCGCCGCTGCCGTCGCGGTCGCCGCCGGCCTCGCCGCCGCCCTTCCCCTCGCGCCGGCCCATGCCTCGCCCGCCCACGCCTCGCCCGCGCCGGCGACGGCGGGCCGCGACGCGGTCCCCTCACACACCGAACTCCTGGCCCGGATCAAGGGCGCGCTGAGCGCCGATCAGCGTCAGGCGCCCACGGAGTCCAATCCCTCCGCGGGCGCCACCTCGCCGTCGGGTACGGCCTCGCCGTCCGGCACCGCCTCGCCGTCCGGCACCGTCGACCCCAAGATCATCGGCGGTACGGAGACCACCATCACCACGGCCCCGTGGATGGCGCAGCTGTGGTACTCCGACGACAAAGGCACCGCTGACACCTCGGACGACATCGGTTTCTTCTGCGGCGGCACGGTCGTGGCCCCCACGAAGATCCTGACCGCGGCGCACTGCGTCAAGGGTTACGACTGGAACGCCAACGGCGCCGTCGTCACGGGCACCGCCCAGCAGCCGACGTCCAACAGCGACGGCTCGGTCGATGTGCACGGAGGCACCGTCTCCGGGGTCTGGCGGCAGTGGAACCACTCGTTGTACAGCGCGACCACCATCGACAACGACATCGCGGTGCTGACGCTGCCCAGCCCCGTCACCGCCAAGCCCGCCCCCACCACCACCTCCAACGACACCGCGTCGTACGCCGCGGGCACCAAGGCCACCCTCTACGGCTGGGGCCGCACCAGCTCCACCAGCCAGGACATCTCCGAGACGCTGCGCACCGCGACCCTGCCGATGGTCTCGGACACCACCTGTGGCACCACCTACGGCAGCCAGTTCATCAAGGGCCACATGGTCTGCGCGGGCGAGCCGGCCAGCGGTTCGGACAGCGGCACCGTCGCGGCGTGCAACGGGGATTCGGGCGGGCCGCTGATCGTCGGCGGCAAGGTCGTCGGCGTGGTCTCCTGGGGTGTGACCGACTGCGTGGCCGAGGGGTCGTACAGCGTGTTCACCAAGGTGAGCACGTACGCCGGGGCGACCTACCCGCGTATCGACGACACCAACCTGAACGGCGACGCCAGGGCCGATCTGTTCGTGCGCCGCGCCTCGGACAACACGGGGTACGAGTACGACTCCAAGGGCACGTCGTTCGCCACGCGGGTGTCGTGGGGCTCGTACAGCGACAAGAACGTCGTCCTCCAGGCCGACCTCAACCGGGACGGCTTCCAGGACCAGATCATCCGCCGCGCCTCCACCGGCGCGATCTACTGGCGCCACTGGGTCCCGGCCAGCGGCAGCTGGGCCACCACCCTGGTCTTCGGCAACTGGTCCACCCGCACCAAGGTCGTCGCCCCGGGTGATGTGACCGGCGACCAGCTGCCCGATCTGCTGTCGGTGACCGCGAGCGGCACGCTCTACATCTACCCGGGCAACGGCGACGGCACCTTCGGCTCCCCGGTCGCGGTGGGCAGCGGCTGGAACCAGTACAACCGGCTGCTCGGGCACGGCGACTTCACCGGCGACGGCAAGCCCGACCTGATCGCCCGGAGCGGCAGCAACTCGTACGTCTATCTCTACCCGGGCACCGGCAAGTCCGGCTCCGGGGCGTTCGGCAGCCGGATCCATGTCCGTACGTGGAGCCAGTACGACGCCTTCGCCACGGTCGGCGACATCACGGGTGACGGCAAGGCCGACCTGGCCGCCCGTACCCCCGCCGGGACGCTCTACCTTTACCCGGGCACCGGCAAGGCCACGTCCGACCTCTTCGGCACGCCGGTCACGATCGGCACGGGCTGGCAGCAGTACAACGTCTTCGGCTGAGTCGGCTGAGTCGGGTGGGTTTGCAGGGCGTCCGTCCCCTAGCTGGGGCGGGCGCCCTCGGCGTTTCTGAGTGCCGTGGCCGCTTCGTGGTCGCCGCGTTCCTCCAGAAGGGCGGCGAGGTTCGCCACGGCGTGGGCGTTGCCCGCCTCGGCCGCCCGGCGGTAGAGCGGTTCCGCCTCCTCGAGGTCCCCTCGTTCGTCGAACCGCGCCGCGAGCTCGAAGGTCGCCTGGAGATTTCCCGCTTCCGAGGCCAGACGGTAGACCTCGTCCGCTTCTTCCTCCTCGGAAAGGTTCTCCAGCAGGCCCACCAGGGACTCGCACACGTCTTCATCCGCGCGGTCCATGTCGAACACCCGCCACAACAGCTCCACCGACTCTCCGTCCGGCACCTGAACATCCGTGGAGAGGAGCACGGCCAGCTCGATCAGGGTGTTCGCATCGTCGGGATCGATTTCCACGATCCGGCGGTAGGTTTCCTCGAGTTCGCCGCGGAGCGGATCCAATATGTCGTAATCGGCCTCGGCTTTGAGGGCGTCGCGGTACTCCCGCTCCAGCCTGACGGCCTTGGCCCGGTCCGTTTCCTCACGCACGCTGGTTCCTCCGACGCCGCATTCGAGATCGAGATCGCGGCGAAGCCTATTCGTCCGTCACCTCGGCCGCCTCCGCCTGCGCGGGAAGGGTCACCGTCACGGTCAGGCCGCCGCCCTCGCGGGGGCGGGCCGTGACCTCGCCGCCGTGGGCGCGGGCGATGGAGCGGACGATGGACAGGCCGAGGCCCGCGCCCTTGGCGGTGACCAGGCGGTCGGTGCCGAGGCGGCGGAAGGGCTCGAAGAGGGCAGGGAGCTCGTACGGGGGGACGGCGGGGCCGGTGTTGTCGACCTCAACCTCGATCCGGCCGTCGTCGCGGGCGCGGCAGCCGACCCGTACCCGGCCGCCACCGTCGTCGCCGTCGGGGGTGTTGTGGCGGATGCCGTTCTCGACGAGGTTGTGCACCAGCCGCTCCAGCAGCAGCGCGTCGCCGGTGGTGGGGGCCGGGGCGGTCTCCTGCGTCACCGTGATCCGGGCCGCTTCCGCCTCCCGCGCGGTCTGCCCGACGACATGGTCCACGACGTCGGCCAGGTCGACCGGCGCCCGCTCGGTGATCTCGTTCTCCGAGCTCGCGAGCAGCAACAGCCCGGTGATCAGCCGCTCGTGGCGGGCGTTGATCTCAAGAAGGTTCTCGCCGAGCTGTTTGACGTCCTCGGAGGCGGTTCTGCGGTGCATGGCCACCTCGACCAGGGCCCGCCCCAGGGTCAGCGGGGTGCGCAGCTCGTGGGAGGCGTTGGCGACGAAGCGGCGCTGGCCGTCGAAGGACCGGTCGAGCCGTTCGACCATCGTGTCGAAGGTGTCGGCGAGGTCCTTGACCTCGTCGTCGGGGCCGCGCAGGGCGATCCGCTCGTGCAGGCCCCGGTCGGCGGCGGGGGCGCTCGCGATACGGCGGGCGGTGTCGGTGACCCGGTGCAGCGGGGCCAGCACCCGGCCGGCGGCCAGCCAGCCGAAGCCGGCCGCGACGCCGCCGACGACCAGGAGGGCGAGCCCGCCCTGGGCGATGAGCGAGGTGGTGGCGGCGGCGTTCACCCGGTCGCGTTCGTCCTTCACCCACTTCTGGGCCGTCTTGTCGGTGAGGACATCGCCGTCCCCGGTGATCACCTGATTCTGGGGCGGGCCCGTGGCGGGGCCATCGGACTTCACGTTGCGGGCGTAGATCTTCAGACCCCCACCGGCGAGCTGCTGGTTGAACAGCGCGTACGTGACGCCGAGCAGCACCACGCCGGCCGCGAGGAACAGCCCTCCGTAGATCAGGGTGAGCCGGGCCCGCAGGCTGATCCGGCGCGGCGGGAATTTCAGGCGGCGCTTCATACGATCGCGCTTCATACGATCCGGTACCCCACGCCCGTGACGGTCTCGACGATCTGCGGCTCGCCGAGCTTGCGGCGCAGCTTCAGCACGGCCAGCCGGACCGCCCCGGTGAACGGGTCGGCGTGCTCGTCCCACGCCTTCTCCAGCAGCTGTTCGGCGGAGACCGCGCTTCCGTCGGCCCGCAGCAGCTCGGTCAGCACGGCGAACTCCTTCTTCGACAGCGGTACGTAGCGCCCGTCGCGGAACACCTCGCGGCGGGCCGGATCCAGGGCGATACCGGCCCGGCGCAGCACCGGCGGCGCGGCCGGGCGGCTGCGGCGGCCCAGCGCCTGGACGCGGGCGGCGAGTTCGGCGAAGGCGAAGGGCTTGGTGAGGTAGTCGTCGGCGCCGAGGGTGAGCCCGGCGACGCGGTCGGCGACCTCGGCGGCGGCGGTGAGCATCAGCACCCGCGCCGTCGTCCCGGCCCTGGCTCCGGCTTCGGCCCCGGCTCCAGCCCCGGCCCCCGCCTCAGCTCCGGCTCCGGTTCCAACTCCGGCCAGCTCGCGGCAGATGTCGTCGCCGTGCACACCGGGCAGGTCCCGGTCCAGGACGACCACGTCGTAGTCGTTGACGGTCAGCCGCTCCAACGCCGCCGCGCCGTCGTACGCGACGTCGACCGCGTGCGGCTCGTCGCGCAGCCACTCCGTGATCGCGTCGGCGAGCAAGGGTTCGTCCTCGACCACCAGCACCCGCATCGGTTTCCCCTCCCCGTCCGGCCCTCACCGGCCCGGCGAGGCCATGGTGCCCGTCCCGGCGTTTCCGCGCCGTTAAGGGGCGACGGAAACGTGGGGGAAACGCGGTCTGCTCTTGCATCCCTTCTCGTACGGACCGATCGAGCAGAAGGAGACGACGCCATGAGCAGGCGGATCCTCGGCATGGCAGCGGCCGTGCCACTGGCGCTGACCCTCGCCCTGTCCCTGACCGGATGTGGCTCCGACGGCGGCGGCGACGGCAAGGTGGCCTCGGCGAACGGCGCGAAGAAGGACGGCGGCGGCAGCGCGGGCCCGAGCATGGATCCACAGGAGATGGGGGTCAAGTTCGCGCAGTGCATGCGCGAGCACGGCATCGACATGGAGGACCCGGAGCCCGGCCAGGGCATCAGGCTCGACATCCCGCCCGGCACCCCCAAGGGGACGGTGGAGAAGGCCCAGGAGGCCTGCCGCGAGTACGACCCGGTGCAGAACGGGGGCGGACGCAAGCCGGACGCGAAGGCGCAGGAGAACATGCGCAAGTACGCCAAGTGCATGCGTGAGGAGGGCGTGGAGAACTTCCCGGACCCGGTGACGGAGGGCGGACTCCGGGTCGAGGGGTCGATCATGGACGACCCCGACTTCTCCAAGGCGGAGAAGGCGTGCAACAAGTTCATCGGCGGTGGCGGCACCCTCCACAAGGAAAAGGGCTGATGGGGGAGGTGACCGTGGACATCGCGCAGGACCGGGAGCCGGCGCGCGAGCGAGAGCGGACACCCGAGCGCGAGCAGACACCTCAGCAGGCATCGGAGCAGCCGTCGCAGCGGGCATCAGAGCAGGCATCGGAGCAGGCGCCGGATCCGGTAACTGCCCTCAGCCCCCGGCGCCGTAAGGCCAGGGGCCGGGGCAGGAAGGTGGTGGCCCTCGCCGTCCTCGTCCTGCTGGCGGGCGGCGGCGTCACCGCCGCGAAGCTGGGTCTTGGCGACCGCGGCTCGGGCGACAAGGCGGCGAGCGAACTGCCGCCGAGCACCGCCGAGGTGACCCGCCGGACGCTCAAGGACACCCAGAGCGTCGACGGACAGCTCGGCTTCGGCCCGACGACCACCCTGGCCGCCCGGCGGCCCGGCACGGTCACCCAGGCGCCCGAGGCGGGGGACCGGATCACCCGCGGCAATGCGCTGTACGAGGTGGACGGGCGCCCGGTGACGCTGATGTACGGCTCGACGCCCGCGTACCGCCCCCTGAAGACGGGCGCCGAGGGCGTGGACGTACGCCAGCTGGAGAAGAACCTCAGCGCGCTCGGCTACACGGGCTTCACGGTCGACGACGAGTACACCGACACCACGGCCGACGCGGTGCGCGAGTGGCAGGAGGACCTGGGGCTCGCCGAGACCGGGGCCGTGGAGCTGGGCAGCGTGGCGTTCGCGCCCGACGCGGTCCGGGTGGACAGCGTGGCGGCCCGCAAGGGCGACACGGTCGGCCCCGGCGGCAAGGTGCTGTCGTACACCGGCACCGAGCAGGCCGTCACGGTGGAGCTCGACCCCGCCGACCAGCGGCTGGCCAAGAAGGGCAGGGAGGTCGAGATCGAGCTGCCGGACGACCGGACCGTCAAGGGCACCGTCCAGGACGTCGCCACGGTGATCGAGCCGGGCAACGGACAGGGGGAGGAGGCGAAGACGAAGGTCGAGGTGGTCGTCGGGTTCAAGGACGAGACGGGCCGGAAGGCCGCCGACGCCTACGCCCTGGCCGCGGTGCACGTCGACTTCACCTCCGAGACCCGTAAGGGCGTGCTCACCGTGCCGGTCGGCGCGCTGCTGGCGCTCGCGGAGGGGGGCTTCGGCGTGGAGGTCGTCCACGGCTCGACCTCGGAGTATGTGCCGGTCACCACCGGTCTGTTCGCCGACGGCCGGGTGGAGATCTCGGGCAAGGGCCTCGCCGAGGGCACGAAGGTGGGGGTGCCCAAGTGATCCGTCTGACGGATGTGACCAAGACCTATCCGGGCGGGGTCACCGCGCTGGGCGGCGTCAACCTGGACATCGCGCCGGGCGAACTCGTCGGCATCGTCGGCCCGTCCGGCTCCGGCAAGTCGACGATGCTGCACATCCTCGGCACCCTGGACCGGCCCACGACCGGCGGTGTGCGCATCGACGGATACGACATCGGCACGCTCTCCGACACCAAGCTCTCCGCGCTGCGGGCGAGCCGCATCGGCTTCGTCTTCCAGCACTTCCACCTCGCCACCGGCACCTCGGCGCTGGACAACGTCGCCGACGGGCTCCTGTACTCCGGGCTGCCGGTGGGCGAGCGGCGCAGGCGCGCCGCGCTGATGCTGAACCGGGTCGGGCTCGGTCACCGGGTGCACCACGAGCCGCACGAGCTGTCCGGCGGCGAGCGACAGCGCGTCGCCATCGCCCGCGCGGTCGCGGGCGACCCCGCGCTGCTGCTGGCCGACGAGCCGACCGGCGCGCTCGACTCGGTCTCCGGGGCCGAGGTGATGCGGCTGCTGCGGGAGCTGCACGCCGGGGGGACGACCGTCGTGATCATCACGCACGACTGGGAGATCGCGGGCGGTCTGCCCCGGCAGGTGCGGATGCGCGACGGGCGGGTGGTGGCGGACTGATGGCCACGGACACACACCCTGGGCGTACGGAGCCTACGGAGTCTACGAAGCGTACGGACCGCCGTGGGCGTGGGCGTACGGACCGGGCCGGGCGTACGGATCGGCGCGCCGATGCGCTCCGCCCCGCCCGGCTGCGCCCCCGCGACGTGGTCAAGGTCGGCGCGGTGGGCCTGCGCACCCGCCCGCTGCGGGCGTTCCTCTCCGCGCTGGGCATCGCCATCGGCATCGCGGCGATGGTCGCGGTGGTCGGCATCTCGTCGTCCTCCCGCGCCGACCTCGACCGCAGCCTGGCCGCGCTGGGCACCAACCTGCTGACCGTCTCGCCCGGTTCGACGATGTCGGGCGGCCAGGCGCGGCTGCCGGAGACCGCGGAGGAGATGGTGTCGCGGATCGGCCCGGTGTACTCGGTGTCGGCCGTCGGCAAGCTCTCCGACGCCAAGGTCTACCGTACGGACAAGATCCCCGAGGCGGAGACCAACGGCCTCGCCGCCTACGCCGCCCGCACCGATCTGCGCGCCACCCTCGGCGCCAAGCTCCGCGCCGGCAGCTGGCTCAACGGCGCGACCAGCACCTACCCGACGACCGTGCTCGGCGCCACCGCCGCGGAACGGCTCGGGATCGGGCGGGTCGGCCCGGACACCCAGGTCCTGATCGGCGGCCGGTGGTTCACCGTCGTCGGCGTCCTCGAACCCGCCCCGCTCGCCCCCGAGCTGGACACCGCGGCCCTCGTCGGCTGGCGCGCGGCCGAGGCCGAGCTGTACTTCGACGGGCGCCCCACCACGATCTACACCCGCTCGCAGGACTCCGCGGTCGAGTCGGTGGCCTCCGTCCTGGGTGCCACCGCCAACCCCGAGGCGCCCGGCGAGGTCGAGGTCTCCCGCCCCTCCGACGCCCTGGCCGCCCAGCAGGCGGCGGGCGAGGCCTTCACGGGGCTGCTCCTCGGCCTTGGCGCGGTGGCGCTGCTCGTCGGCGGTGTCGGGGTGGCCAACACGATGGTGATCTCCGTACTGGAGCGCCGGGCCGAGATCGGGCTGCGCCGCTCCCTGGGCGCGACCCGGGGCCAGATCCGCACCCAGTTCGTCGCGGAGTCCCAGCTCCTGTCCGCCCTGGGCGGGGCGGGCGGCGCGCTGTTGGGCACCACGGTGACGGCGGGCTACGCGCTGTCGCAGGGCTGGCCCGTCGTGATCCCGCCGTGGGCGCTGCTCGGCGGCCTGGCCGCGACCCTCGCCATTGGCGGCCTGGCCGGCCTCTACCCGGCGCTCCGCGCCTCCCGGCTCTCCCCGACGGAGGCCCTGGCCATGCCGTGAACAGGCCCGCTGTGGCCGTTATGAGGGCCGCCCGCCCACCCATGGGGGTTGGCGGGCGGCTCGCCGTCTTGTCAGTCGGGCATGGTTGGATGACCGGACCGGACAAGATGGGGCAAGGAGGGGGAGTTGAACCTGTCACGGCGCTCGTACGCGCTGATCGCGGCGCTGGTCCTGAGCCTGCTCACCCTGGTGTACCTGGGCACCCGCGGCTCGCGGGACACGGCCGGCGCGGCCGGCGAAGCCGCACCATGGCCCGCCGACGATCCCTGTGTGAAGGACGCGCCCCACCCCTCGGTCTGGGATGAGGAGGAGCCGCGACTGGTCACGCTCAGCCACGGATACTCCTCGAAGTCCCCGCTGGGTGGCGAAAAGCACTTCACCATAGGGGCGAGCATCAACGTGGGCCGTAACCCGCTCGTCCTCCACACGCCACTCGCGCGGAGAGGGGTGTCGGTCCGCTTCTGCGCCCCGCACGGGAAGGGCCTGATGGCGGAGGCCAAGGGGCTGTCGCCGAAGTCCGTCGAGACATCCGCCGCCAAGGACGGGGCGATACGCGTCACCCGCGAGCAGCCGCTGCGCTTCATGGTCGAGCTGCCGCCCTCGGCGCTGCGACACGGCTACTCGATGTCCGACCTCATGGCGTCCACCCCGCCCCGCAGCAACGACGCGGCCGACTATCCGGTCCTCGTGCTCACCGTCTCCGACCCCGGCCTGGACGCCCCGCTGGTGGCGGTCTCCTTCACGCCGGACTCCGCCCCGACCGCCCAGGCACTCGGTGTGCTGCCGCGCTCCTGAGCCGCCGCGCGGCCGCCGGGGTGACCCCGGCGGCCGCGCGGGGACGCCTCAGGACTTGGCGTCTGAGGGCTCGGTGGCCTCGGACTCGGTGTCCGACGACTCGGCGTCCTCGGGCTCGGTCTTCTCGGGCTCGGCGTCCTCGGGCTCGGCCTTGTCCTTGGCCTTCGTGTCCTCGGGCTTCGTGTCCTCGAAGTAGGTGTCCAGGACCGCGTCGAGTTCCGTCGTCCATTCCTTGAGGGACTTCCTCGACGACGCCGCGATATCGGCTGAGTACCAGCGACGGGCGGTCGTGTAGACCGTGACGGAGAACCGGCGCCCGAACCGCGGGGTGTCGATCTCGACCGCGCCGATCTCGCTCCAGTCGAACTCGGCCGTCTCGCCGTCCAGCAGGAGGGTGACCCCGCGACGGCCGGCGCTGATCGAGCCGCGGTGGTCGGAGGCCTTGAAGTCGGGGCCGTCGGCCTCCTCCTCGTCTCCGTCCTCGGCCTTCGCCTCGGCGTCGGCGGTCTCGGCTTCGGCGGTGTCCTCTTCGGCCGCGTCCGCGGATTCGGCCCGCTCGTCATCGACGGCATCGACGTCATCCGCGGCGACCGCGGCCTCGTCAGGGACGGCGTCCTCGGGTGAGGGCTCGGCTGCCTCCTTTGGCTCATCAGGGCGCGGGGCCGTGATGCCCGGGATGTACGCCGGATCGAACCCGGCGGCGGGCACGGGCGGGGTGCTCGGTCCTATGCGCTGCTCCACGGCGGGCAGTATTCCCGATAAACCTGTGCCGGGAACAGCCTCACAGGCCGTGCCCGGACAACGAAACGGACAACATAACGCGGAAAGCCGCGGTGAGGGAGCGGAATGAAGCTGCGCTGTGCGGTGCTCGACGACTTCCAGGGGGTGGCCATGACCAGCGCCGACTGGACGCCCGTCCTGGATCGGGTGGAGGTGCTGAGCTTCACCGAGCACTTCGGCACCGAGGATGAACTCGCCGCGGCTCTGGCCGACTTCGATCTCATCGTGACCTTGCGCGAGCGCGTGGCCTTTCCCGCCTCGCTGCTCTCCCGGCTGCCCAAGCTGAAGCTGCTGATCGCCTCAGGGATGCGCAACTCGGTGATCGACTACGCCGCGGCCGAGCGCCACGGCGTGACGGTCTGCGGCACCGCCAGCGCCCAGGCGCCGCCGGTCGAGCTGACCTGGGCGCTGATCCTCGGCCTGGCCCGGGGCCTGGTCGTCGAGAACACCGCTCTGCGTACGGGCGGGCCCTGGCAGAGCACGGTCGGCGCGGATCTGCACGGCCGTCGGCTGGGGCTGCTGGGCCTGGGCAAGATCGGCAGCCGGGTGGCGGGGATCGGGCAGGCCTTCGGGATGGAGGTGACGGCCTGGAGCCAGAATCTGACGCGGCAGCGGGCCGACGAGGTCGGGGTGGCGCTCGCCGGTTCCAAGGAGGAGCTGCTGGCCGCCAGCGATGTGGTCTCCATCCACCTCGCGCTGAGCGACCGCACCCGCGGGCTGCTGGGCGCCGCCGAGCTGGCCCTGCTCAAGCCGACCGCGTACCTCGTCAACACCTCCCGGGCCGCCATCGTCGACCAGGACGCGCTGGTCGACGCCCTGCGGCGCGGCGCCTTCGCCGGGGCGGGGGTCGATGTGTTCGACGTCGAACCCCTTCCGGCGGACCACCCCATGCGCACCGCGCCCCGGCTGCTGGCCACCCCACATCTGGGCTATGTCTCCCAGGACAACTACCGCCGGTACTACGGCGACGCCGTCGAGGACATCCGTGCCTTCCTCGACGGCTCGCCCGTACGCGTCCTCGGCTGAGGCCCGTAGACCCCGCCAGCACGCCCGTACGCCAGCACGCCCGTACGTCCGTACGCCTCCGCGGGGTCAGCAGCCCGTGGAGGCGCGGGCGGTGAGCCGGGGGCGCAGCCGTTCCGAGGGGGGCTGCTCCCCGGCGAGGATCCGTACGAGCATGGCGAGCGCTCGGCGTCCCATCTCGTGCGTGGACGACGACACGCTGGTCAGGGGGAGTGGAAGCTCGGCGGCGAGTGGGGTGTCGTTGTAGCCCATGACCGCCAGGTCGTCGCCGACGCGCAGACCGCGGTCCCGCGCCGCGCCCAGCGCGCCGATCGCGGCGAAGTCGTTGACGGCGAAGACCGCGGTGAGCTCGGGGTCGGTGGTGAGCAGGCGGTCGGCGGCCGCGCGGCCCGCCGCCGTGTCGAAACCGCCGTGGGCGATCCGGCGGGGCGGGACCGTGACCCCTTTTTCGGCGCAGCGCTCGAGGAAGCCCTCGACGCGGTCCACCCCCGTGCTCGCATGCGGTTCGCCCGCGATGATCGCGATGTCCCGGTGGCCGAGCCCCAGGAGGTGGTCGGCCGCCAGCCGGCCGCCGAGCCGGTCGTCGCAGGTGACCGAGGGGTGGTCCGCCGAGTGCCGGTTGACCAGGACGAAGGGTGTCCCGCGGGCGGCGATCTCGGCCAGGAAGTCGTCCTGCACCCGGGCGTCGCCGAAGATCAGGCCGTCGGTGCGGCGGGCGATGAGCATGTCGGTGCGCGCCCGGCGGGTCTCGGGCCGGTCGAAGGTGTTGACCGCGATGGTGGAGAGCCCCTTGGCGGTGGCCGCTTCCTCGATGCCCTCATGGATCATGGCGAGGACCAGGTCGGACATGCGGGGCACGAGTACGCCGATCAGATTGGAGCGGCGGGTGCGCAGCCCGGTGGCGTGCGGGTCGGGCCGGTAGCCCAGCTCGGCGGCGAGTCGGCGGACCCGGTCGGCGGTGACGGTGGAGGCTGCCCGCGCCCCGGTGGCCGCCGGTCCGTTCAGGATGCGGGACACCGTGGAGACGTGGAGCCCCAGCTCCTTGGCTATGGACTGCAGGGTGACCGGCCGTGCACCGTCTGCCATCTGTCTTCTCTGCCTTCTGCCGCCAACGTCTCGGCCGCTGCTCTTGACGACGTTTCGAGTGCGTGCCCATCATAACCCAAACGATTGGGCCAAACGTTTGGGTTTCTTCTTCAGGCACCCAAACGTTTGGGCAAACGACGAGAGGTGAGAGCCGTGAGCACTTCCCCGAACCCCGCCACACCGCACCCCGACCCCGCCGTACCGCCCCACGTCCCCGGTGCGGACCGCCGGGTCAGCCCCGCCAGAGTCGCCGTCGTGCAGTGCGACGCACAGGTGGGAGTGGCGAACCGCCGCCAGAACGTCGAGCTCGGCCTGGACCTGGCGGCCCGGGCCGCCGACGACGGGGCCACCCTCATCGTGCTGCCCGAACTGAGCGCCACGGGCTATACGTTCGCCACCCGGGCCGAGGCATATGAGCACGCCGAGGAGGTGCCCTCCGGGGAGACCGTCCGCGCCTGGGAGGCATTCGCCCGTGAGCGCGGGGTCCACCTCGTCGGTGGGCTGGTCGAACGGGACGGTGTGCGCCTGTACGACACCGCCGTACTGGTCGGCTCGGACGGATATGTGGGCCACTACCGCAAGACCCATCTGTGGAACACGGAAAAGCTCTGGTTCGAACCGGGCGACCTCGGCTTCCCCGTATTCGACACGCCGATCGGCCGTATCGGCCTCCTCATCTGCTGGGACATCTGGTTCCCGGAGGTTCCGCGGCTGCTCGCGCAGCAGGGGGCGGACATCATCTGCAGCGTCAACAACTGGGTGTGGACCCCGCCGCCGATGTTCGACGAGTCCGGGCGGTGCATGGCCGCCTACCTGACCATGACGGCGGCGCATGTGAACAACGTCTTCATCGCCGCGGCCAACCGGATCGGTACGGACCGGGACGCGCGCTTCCTCGGGTGTTCACTGATCGCGGGCACCAACGGCTGGCCCATCGGCGAGGTGGCCGGGGCCGACGAGGAACGCATCCTGACGGCCGACATCGACATCGTCGCGGCCCGTAGCGCCCCGATCTGGAACCAGCTCAACGACCTGATCCGCGACCGCCGCACCGACCTGTACGACCCGATGCTCGGCTACACGCTGAGCCCTGCCGCCCCGCGATGAGGCGGGGCCCGTGCCAGGCAAGACGAGCAAGACGAGCAAGACGAGCAAGACAGGCAAGACGAGCAAGACAGGCGAGGCAGCGGGCGAGATAGCCCCGGACCTCCCGGACCGACGCGTCGGCGGCACCCCCCTGTGGGTGGGTGCCGCGGCGACGGCCGTGGCCGGCGTACTGGTCGGCGTATGCCTGAAGGCGGTCGGGACCCGGCTGCCCGCGCTCATCCCCGACTACTCCCACTGGTCACTCGACTATCCCGAGCCCCGCTGGCTGCTGTGGTGGCTCCTCGGGGACACCACAGAGGCCACGCTGTACAAGTCGGCCCTCGGCGGACTGCTCATGATCTGCGGTGCCGCGTTCGCCCATCTCGGCGCGCGCAAGGGCCGCGGCCGTGGCGGCCGTGGCGCCCGTGGGTTTCCGCTCGCCTGCGCCACGGGGCTGTGGCCCTGGGTCGCGGTGAGCGCCGGGCTGGGCCTGGTGCTGAGCAACCTCGTCTGGGGCTGGACGCTCACCGCGTCGGGCACCTGGCAGCCGACGTTCGCCCCGTTCGTCTCCGTCCCGCCGGCCGTCGTGGTGCTGTACGGGCGCGGCTGGCGCGTCGCCGTCACAGGGGCCGTCCTGGGTGTTGCGCTGGTGACCCCGTTGGCGCTGCTCCTGGTCAACGAGGTGTGCGTGCCGTGGGGCCTGTCCCCGGTCGTGGGCAGCGTCAGCGCCATGAGCCTGGGCGGGGCTGTGGCCTTCGCGCTGTGCCGCGTCCTCCCGTGGATGCCGGACCTGCCCGCGGCGCCCGCTGCCGCCCCCGCCCCCGAGGCTCCTGCTCAGGGGGCGGGCTGGGTGGTCCGCAGAGTGCTCGCCGACTTCACCGAGGCGCACTTCTACGGCAATGAGTGGGCCGGCGCGGGCCTGCTGCTCGGCACGGTCGCGACCTTCCTGCTCAACCCCGACGCCGCCGCCTACGGCAGCGGCCTGCTCCCGCACATGATGGCGGCCCAGATCCTCGCGGCCGTATGCGGCGTCGTCCTGTGGCGCCGGCGCTGGGCGAGCGCCGGCTGGTACCCCACCTTCGTACCGATCGTCTCCGTCACCCCGGCCACCGTGCTCACCTACGGCGGCTCCCTCGCCTCGATCGCCGCCGGAGCGGTCCTCGGCGCGCTGGCCGCCCCTCCGCTCGCCGCTGCGTTGGCCCGCGGACTGCCCTCGTACATCCAGTCCATGGTGGCCTATACGGCGACGATGGCGATCTGCACGGCGACGATCGTCCCGTTTCTGGGCCTGTTCCCCGGCTTCTGAACGACCGGCCTCTGAACGGCCCAGTGCGCGCCCGTATCCGGACTCCCGACAAGGACCCCCCTCATGACCAGCTACTTCACCGACCGCACGATCGACGAACTGGCCACGGATCTGCGGTCGGGGCGGACCACGTCGGCCGAACTCACCCGTCGCGCCCTGGAGTCCATCGCCCGGGCCAACCCCCGGGTGAACGCCTTCGCCCATGTGGACACGGAAGGGGCGCTGGCGGCGGCGCACCAGGCCGACCGCGAGCTCGGCGACGGGCTTGACCGCGGACCACTGCACGGCCTGCCCACCGGCATCAAGGACATGATCGACGTGGCCGGCCTGCCCACCACGGCGGGCTCGGCCCACCTCGACGACGGCCGCGTCGCCCGCGCCGACGCCGCTTGCGTACGACGGCTGCGCCAGGCCGGTGCGGTGATCGTCGGCAAGACGACGACGCATGAGTTCGCGTACGGGCCGACGGGGGACCGCTCCGTCCACGGTCCGACGCGCAACCCCCGGGATCTCACAAGGATGTCCGGAGGTTCGAGCGGAGGAAGCGCCGCCGCCGTGGCCGCGGGGATGGTGGCGTTCGCGCTCGGCACGGACACCGGCGGATCCGTCCGTATCCCCGCCGCCCTCTGCGGCGTCGTCGGCTTCAAACCCGCCCACGGCGCGATATCGACGGAAGGCGTGCTGCCCCTCTCCCGGACCCTCGACCACGTCGGCGTCCACGCCCCCACGGTGCGGGACTGCCTCACCGTCTACGAGGCGTTGGCGGAGCCGGCGCCGACCGGGCCCGAGGGCACCCGCACCCCGGACACCGGCCGCATCGGATGGCTGACGGAGGAGGCGCCGGTAGCGGGGGATCCCCGCGTGGCGGCGACGGTGCGGCGTGCCTTGGAGGCGGCGGTCGGCGCCGTACCCGACGCGGTGTGGAGCCAGGCGCAAGCCGGCCGCGAAGCCTTCTTGGCCATTCAGAGCACCGAGGCGGTCGAGGTGCACGCACAGCGCATGGAGCGCGCGCCCGGCCTGTACGACGGGGAAGTGCTGCGCCGGCTCCAGGCCGCGGCCGCCATCCCTGCCGAGCGGTACGCGGCGGCGTTCGACACCCGTAAGGCCGTCACTCCCCTCGTCGGGGAGCTCTTCGACCGGCACGACGTCCTGGCGCTGCCGACCGTTCCGATCACCGCGCCCCCGCTCGGCGCACGTGAACTGGGCGCACGTGAACTGGGCGCGGCCGGTCGCGGCACCCCCGTACGCGATGCGCTGCTCTCCCTCACCAGCCCATGGAACCTCCTGGGCCTGCCCGCCTTCAGCATCCCGGTCGGCTCCGTCGACGGTCTGCCCGTCGCGCTGCAACTCGTCTGCCGCCCCGGAGACGAGACCCGGGTGGCCGCCATCGCCGACCGCCTGACCCGCTGACCACGAACCAACAGCACACGGAACAAGGACATCCCATGAGCACCACGTCAAGCGACTACTCGGTCCTCGAACTGCCCGACTTCCGCCTGGAGACGGGCGGCGCGCTCGCCCCGGCCCGCCTCGCCTACCAAACGCACGGCGAGCTGGCGCCCGACAAGTCCAACGCCGTCCTGCTCCCCACCTGGTTCGCCGGTGACCACACCTCCCACGAATGGCTGATCGGCCCCGGCCGGCCGCTGGACACCGACCGCTACTTCGTCATCGTGCCGAACCTCTTCGGCAACGGTCTCTCCTCCTCTCCCTCCAACACGTCCGCGCCCCAGGCCGGGGCCGACTTCCCCCACATCACGATGCGCGACAACGTGCGCGCCCAACACGAGCTGGTCCACGGCCACTTCGGCATCGAACGCCTCGAGCTCGTGATCGGCTGCTCCATGGGCGCGCAGCAGACCTACCAGTGGGCGGTCTCGTATCCGGACATGGTCGCCCGCGCCCTGCCGTTCTGCGGATCGTCGAAGACCGCGCCGCACAACGCCGTGTTCATCGAGGGGCTGAGGGCGGTGCTCACCGCGGACCCCGAATGGCGCCGAGGCCGCGAGGCTCCGGGGTACGCGGCGGGGCTCCGGGCATTCGCCAGGGTGTACGCCGGTTGGGGCTTCTCGCAGGCGTTCTACTGGAACGAGCGCTACCGCACGCTGGGGTTCGAATCCCTCGACGACTTCCTCGTCGGATTCTGGGAGCCCAACTTCGCCGGGCAGGACACCAACGACCTGCTCGCGATGCTCTGGACCTGGCAGCACGCGGACGTCGGCGCGACGGAGGGGGCCGGTGGGGACGTCGTCAAGGCGCTCGGCACCATCACCGCCAGGACGCTCGCCATGCCGGCGCAGAAGGACCTCTACTTCCCGCCCGGGGACGAGGCATGGGCGTCGGGCCATATCCCGGGCGGTGACGTACGGGTCATCCCCGGCGAGTGGGGCCATCTGACGGGTGCCGGAGCCAACCCCGACGACGTCGAGTTCATCGGCCGGGCCGTACGGGAACTGCTCGCGTCACCCGGCGAGAACTGACGCGGCCCCCTTACGCGTCGCGTCACGCGTCCCGGAACCGCAGCCCCGCCCACCCCACGGCCAGCGCCGCCCCGGCCCAGGCGGTGAGGACGCCGAGCCCCGCCCACGGGCCGAGGGGCGCGGGGCCGGTGCCCGGCAGGGTGGTCTGGACGGCGAGGCCGGCGCTCATGGGCGAGGCTTTCTGGACCAGGTGAAGGGCGTGCGTGGACATCGGGATGACCTTCGTGGCCAGAAACGGGCCGTACAGCAGCGCCGCCGTGGCCCCCACAGCCACCCCGGCGTGCCGGAGCACGGCGGCCACCCCGGCGCCCAGCAGCGCGACCAGCGCCAGGTACAGCAGGGTGCCGACGGCCGCCCGCCACAGCTCCGGGTCGGACAGGGCCGCCGTACCGGGGCCCCGCCCCGCCAGTACGGCCCGCCCGGCCAGCACCGACCCGAGCACCCCGGGGACCCCGGCGCCGAGCACCGCCGCGGTCACGACGGCGGCCTTCGCGGCGAGGACGCCGGTCCGCCCCGGGTGCGCGGCCAGCGTCGTACGGATCACCCTCGGCTGGTACTCGGAGGCGACCAGCGCCACCCCGACCGCGAGGGCGGCGAGTTGCGCGCCGTAGACGCCCGACAGGGCGAGCGCCACCGGGTCCGCCGGGGTGTCCCGGGGGCGCCCCTGGCCCGCGGCGGTGAGCGCGGTCACGCCCGCCATCAGCGCGGCCAGGGCCGCCAGGGTCCACAGCTGGGACGGCACGGTGCACAGCTTGGTCCACTCGGCGCGCAGCGCCCGCCCTGCACGCAACGTCCACCCGGTGCGCCGCACCTCACGCATCGCGCCTGCCCTGCACCCAGAACGCGGCGCCGAGCGCCACCGCCGTGTACCCGCACAGCACGGCGAGGCCGCCCAACGGGCTGATCGCGTCGCCGAGCTGGTGGATCGTCTGGCGTACGGCCAGGCCCGCGATCGGGGTGGCCCGGTTGACCCAGGTGTTGACGCCGATCGAGCTGACCTGGGCGACGATCGGCACCACCAGGAACACCGCGAAGAGCAGGATCACCGCCCCCGCCGTACGCCGCAGCAGCACACCGACACCCAGGGAGAACAGCGCGATCAGGGCCATCGTCGCCGCCGTGCCGACGACCGCGCGCAGCACCGTCGGGTCGCCGAGGGACGGGTCGGGGAAGAGCGGCGGCCCCATGCCGTTGCGGCGCTGGATCGGCCGGGTCAGCAGGAGCGCGGTGACGCCCGCGGCGAGCCCTGCGGCGAACACGGTGGACGCCAGCACGACCGCCTTGGCGGCCAGCACCCGGGCGCGGTGCGGGGAGGCGCTGAACGTCGTACGGATCGTGCCCGTCCGGTACTCGGCGGTCATCGCCAGCACGCCCAGCGCGATCACCGCGATCAGCCCGAACTCCGTCCCGGAGAGGCTGTTCTTGACCCGGTCGAAGCCATGGAGCTCGCTGCCGACCCCCGCCAGCCCGATACGGCCCAGGTCACCGCTCCCGGTGACGGTGAACGTACCGCCGGCGCGCCGCAGGGTGCCGGGGGCCTCGGACGCCGTGCGGATCTCCACGGGCGGCCCGTTGGTCACGGGGGCTTCGGCCACGTCCGTCAACCGCCAGTCGTCCGCCGCGAAAGCCCCTGCCGGGGCCAGGGCGACATGGTCGAAGACGGCCCGGCCGATCGTGGGACGGAAGCCGCCCAGGATATTGCCGGGGCCCACCAGGCGCTCATGGCTGCGCCCATGGGAGGCCACGAACAGCCCCGCCTGCGCCTTGTCCGGTAGCGCGCGGACGGTGAGGGTCCCGACCTTCCGCCACGTACGGCCGTCCGCCGACTCGTACCCGGTCACATCCCGCCCCGAGCGGGTCAGCCGCAGCCACACCGGGGCGTTGCTGTCGCCGCCGCCGGTGACCTCGGTCTTCGCGTCGGCCAGCATCCGTACGCCGTGGTCGGGGGTGACCATCAGGGCCACGTACGAGGAGCCGCTGGCCGTGGACGCCTTGATGACGACGCCGGACTTCGCCCAGGGGGCGCTGTCCTTCTGCCGCGCGACGCGCGCGGTGACGGAGCCGTCGCCGGTGAGTTCGCGGTGTACGAAGCTGAAGTGGTCGACCGTCTGCGGGGCGTCGTTGGCGTTGCCGTGGCCGCCCTGCGCGGCGAGATAGCCGATGAGAACGGTCAGGGCGACGGCGGCCAGCAGGGCGACGGCGGTGCTGCGCACCGACATCAGCTTGGTCCACTCGGCGCGGATCGCGCGTATCACGAGCCCTCCTTTGCCCGGAACTCCCCGGCGTCCCGAGTCAGCTCGAGATAGGCCTCCTCCAACGAGGCGCGATGCGCCGCCACCTCCGAGAACGGCACCCCGCCCGCGCCGAGCAGCGCCACCACCCGCTCGGCGGCCAGCCCGTCCACGGTGAGCCGGTCGGGCCCCAACACCGTCACCTCGGCCCCGGCCCCGGTCAGCGCCGTCACCGCTTCCGCGCGACGCGGGGTACGCAGCGTCACGCGCCCCTTGGACGCGGCGGCCAGCAGCGTCGCCACATCGGTGTCCGCGAGCAGTCGGCCCCGGCCGATGACGATGACGTGGTCGGCGGTGTCCTCCAGTTCGCTCATCAAGTGGCTGGAGACCAGCACGGTGCGCCCCTCGGCGGCCAGCGACCGCAGAAAGCCACGGATCCACTGGATGCCCTCGGGATCGAGCCCGTTGACCGGCTCGTCCAGAATCAGCACCGGCGGATCGCCCAACAGCGCCGCCGCGATACCGAGCCGCTGCCGCATCCCCAGCGAGAATCCCCCCGCCCGCCGCCGCGCGGCGGACGCGAGCCCGACCAGCTCCAACACCTCGTCGACCCGCCGCGCGGGCAGCCCGTTGTACCGCGCCAGCCACAGCAGATGACTGCGCGCCCGACGCCCGGGATGCACCGCCTCGGCATCCAGCAGCGCCCCGACGACCTTCAACGGCTCGCGCAGCGAGGCGTACGGCCGACCGCCGATCACGGCGGTGCCCCCGTCCGGGGCGTCGAGCCCCATCACCATCCGCATGGTCGTCGACTTCCCCGCGCCATTGGGCCCGACGAACCCGGTGACCAGGCCGGGCCGCACCGCGAACGTCAGCCCGTCCACGGCCGCCGTGGGCCCGTAACGCTTCCGCAGGTCGTGGGCCTCGATCGAGAGGCCCGTCATGGTTTTCGCCATGCCCAGGGACGCTACGCAGCGGTGTTCGGTGGGCCGTCACGCCGGTGGGGAATCTTTCCGGCCCGGGTGTCCCCCGCAAGGGGGACGGCAGGGAGCGCCGCCCACCGCATAATGACCGGCGTGAGGTGGAGAAAGCCCCTGGCCGGCGCGGCGGAGCGGGCTGCGGGGCGCCCTGCGGGGCGCGCAGCGGCCGGGGCAGCCGGGCGTGGGGCGACGGGGCTCGCCGCTGACGGAGGCGTCGCTGACGGACATACGGTGGCCGGGCTCGCTGCCGATGGGCGCGGGGCGGCTGAGCGCGGGGCGGCCGGGGCGCGCGGCGCGGCCGGGCGCTGGGTGGCTGGGCTGCGGCGACTCGGCCGCGCCCCGGATCTGCCGCTCGTGGCGGCCGCGGCGCTGTGCGCCGCCGGGCTGCTCCAGGCCGTCGTGCCCATCACCGACCGGCCTCCGGCCGCCGACATCCCGCTCACCCTGGCCCTGGTCCTCGGCTCGACCGCACCGCTCGCCTTCGCCCGCAGCCAACTCCTCCCCGCCGCCGCGGCGGTGACGGCCGCGGTCCTGCTGACCCCACTCAGCGGCCGGCTGCCCTGCGCCGCCGCGCTGCCCGCCCTGGCCGCGCTGCTCTATCTGACCGGACTGCGCCGCTCGCCCCGCACCACGCTCCTGCTCGCCGTCCCCTTCGTGGCGTACGCGGTGGGCCCGGCCCCAACCGCGGCGGGCGGCAAGCCCTTCGGCACAGCCCTGCTGGTGGGCGCCGCGGCCGCGCTCGCCGCCGGCGCGGCACGGCGGGCCGGCGGCGAGGCCGCCGCCCGGTCAGCGGCCGAGGGGGCGTACGCGCACACCGTGCTGGAACACGCGGCGCGCGGCGAGCGGGCCCGGATCGCCCGGGAGCTGCACGATGTCGTCGCCCACCACATCTCCACCCTGTCCGTGCAGGCCGAGACCGCCCGGCTGACCACCCCCGGGCTGCCGCCGCTGGGCGCCGAGCGGCTACTGGCGATCGGCGACACGGCCCGGCAGGCGCTCACCGAAATGCGCCGCCTGCTGGGCGTGTTGCGCGACGACGCGCAGGCCGAGGCGCCCGCGACGCGCCGGCCACAGCCCGGACTCGACCAGCTCCTCACCCTCGTCGACGAGGCCCGCGACACCGCGGGCGGCGGGGTCCGGCTCGTCGTACGCGGCCGGATCACCCCCCTGGACCCGGGCCTTCAGCTCACCGCCTACCGCATCGTCCAGGAGGCCCTGACCAACGCCCGCCGACACGCCCCTGGCGCACCGGTCGACGTCGAACTCCACTACGCCGAGGGCGCGCTGCGCGTCACCGTACGCGACATCGGCGCGGGGCCAGCCCTCACCGACCCTGCTTCCACCCCCGACGCCGGCCACGGCCTCCTCGGCATGCGCGAACGCGTCGCCATGGCCGGCGGCACCCTGCGCACCGAACACGGTCCAGCGGGCGGCTTCGTCGTCGCGGCCGAACTGCCGCTGCGCGAGGCGGCCGCATGACCGTACGTATCGTCATCGCCGACGACCAGGACGTGGTGCGCGCCGGATTCGGCGCGCTGCTGGACACCCAGCCCGACCTGTCCGTCGTCGGCAGCGCGGCGGACGGCGCCGCGGCGGTGGGGGTCTGCCGCGAGACGCGCCCCGATGTCGTCCTCATGGATGTGCGCATGCCGGTCCTGGACGGCATCGAGGCGACCCGTCGGATCATCGCTGGGGCGGGAGCGGGTGGCGGCCCGCGCATCGTCATGCTGACCACCTTCGACCTCGACGAGTACGTCTACGACGCTCTGGCCGCCGGCGCCAGCGGCTTCCTCCTCAAGGACATGACCGCGGAACGCCTCTTCGAGGCCGTACGCGTGGTCGCCGCCGGCGAAGCCCTGCTCGCCCCCACCGTCACCCGCCGCCTCATCGGCGAGTTCGTCCGCCTACGCCCCCACACCGCCGAACCCTCGCCGCTCGCCCTCCTGACCCCGCGCGAAACCGAAGTGCTCCGCCTCATCGCGGAGGGCCTGTCCAACGCCGAGATCGCCGCCCGCCTCACGGTGAGCGCCGAGACCGTGAAGACCCACGTCAGCCGAGTCCTGGCCAAACTCGGCGCCCGCGACCGGGCCCAGGCGGTCATGCTGGCGTACGAGTTCGGCCTGGTCGTGCCCCGCTCGGGCGGGCCACGAAAGGCGCCCTGGTAGCCATGCCCATGCCGTTGTAGACCTATCTCGTATCGAGATCGATGAAGTGACAGACATGTGTTGGACTCATCGATCGCCCGCGCGTGAGACTGCGAGGCATGACGAGCCGAACCCGGAACCACCCCCAGCCGACGCGCCGCACCCTTCTCCGCGGCGCCGTTGTCGCCGCGCTCGCGGCGACGACGGCCGGCGTCAGCGCGGCGCAGGCCGCCGCGTGGCCGACCGAGTTTCCGCTCCCCGACGGCTTCATCCCTGAGGGGATCACCATCGGCCGCAGGCCGTACGCCTACATGGGCTCTCGCGCCAACGGCGCCGTCTACCGCACCGATCTGCGCACGGGCAAGGGCCGAGTCATCCATAAGGGCACCACGGGCACGGTGGCCGTGGGGCTCAAGCTGGACGAGAACGGCTTGCTGTACATCTCGGGAGGCGGTGGAGGGACGGCGCGGATCGTCGACTCGCACACTGGCGAGCTGGTGACCACGTACCAACTGACCGGCGCGACCGGCCACTTCATCAACGACGTCATCCTGCTGGGCGACCGCGCCTGGTTCACCGACTCGAGCGACGCCGTCCTCTACGGCATACCGCGCGGCCGCGTGGGGACGGTCCGCCGCCTGCGGCTCGGCGGCGACTGGGTACAGACGCCCAACGTCTACAACGCCAACGGCGTCGTCGGCACCCCGGACGGCCGAGGGCTGATCGTCGTCAGCAGCTCGCCCGGCAGGCTGTACCACGTGGACCTGGCCAGCGGGCACGCCACCGAGATCGCACTGATCGACGCGGCCGACGTCGCCAACGGCGACGGCCTCCTCCGCATCGGCCGCACGCTGTACGTGGTGCAGAACCGGCTGAACCTCATCAGCGTCTTCGACCTCGACACCAGGGCCCGTACGGCGACGTTGCGCCGCACGATCACCGACCCCCGCTTCGACGTCCCCACCACCGTGGCCCGCTGGGCCGACCGCCTCTACCTCGTCAACGCCCGCTTCACCTCGCCCCAGACACCGCAGACGACGTTCAACACCGTCGCGGTCCCCCTCTACTTGGCCACGAACTGAGTCAGGATCGCCTGCACCTCGTAGATGTCGACCCCCTTGGTGAAGGTCTTCTCGATCGGGGTGGCGGTGCCGGAGATCCAGATCTTGAGCTCGGCGTCGAGGTCGAAGGTGCCGGCGGTCTCGACCGCGAAGTGGGTGATGCTCTTGTACGGGACCGAGTGGTACTCCACCTTCTTCCCGGTGATCCCCTGCTTGTCGACGAGGATGAGCCGGCGGTCGGTGAAGAGGATGGTGTCGCGTATCAGCTGGTAGGCGGCCTGCACCTGCTCCCCCTGCCCCAGCAGTCGCTCGAAGTCTTTTTGCGCTGCCGCCGGGTCGACAGTGTGTGCGTTGCCGAAGAGTGCCATGTCAGCCCCCATGTGTCGTCGGTGTATGAGCTTCGCAGGTGTGGGGTTCGTCCCCGCCGGTCAGGTGCCGGTGACGGCGATCTCCCCGGTGGTGGTGCTCGTGCCCGCGCCTTCGACGGCCTTGGCGGTCAGAGTCCAGGTGTGGCGGCCGTTGGCGGTGTATGTGCCCGCGTCGGTCTTGCCGTCCCACGCGACGTCCGCCTGGGGGCTGCCGCTCCCCGTGAGGGTGCGGACGGTGCGCCCGCTCGCGTTCTTGACGGTGAAGGTCCAGGTCACCGGCTTGTTGAACTGCCAGGTGCTGCCCCACCGCGCGTTATCGACGTCCAGTGAGGTGCCGTCCACATCGGACTCGATCTTCGCCAGGGACTGGGTGGGCACCCCGCTGGGCACGACGCGGATTGCCTTGGCTGAGTCGACATACGCGATGTCGCCGCCCCACTTGTCCACGGCCCACGTCAGCCGGCGCTGGTCGGCGGTGCTGCCGGCCGCCAGGTCGGCGATCGGGCGCGGGGCCGCGGCGGTGCCGGTGTGGAAGTCGCTGAGCAGCAGTTGGCCGGCGGTGCGGTCGTGGCGGACCAGGTAGCCGTCGCCGACGAGGGCGGGTCCTGAGGGGACGGTGAAGCTCTTCTTCGCCGTGCGGTCGTAAACCCCGGCCGGGCCGGTCGTACCGCAGCTCCAGTAGACCCAGCGCCCCATGACCTGCAGTTCCTTGAGGACGCAGGGCGCACCCGTGGCGACCGTCTCGACGAGTTTCGTCGTCTTGATGTCAGTCTGGGTGACGGTCCCCCTGGTGGAGCTCGCGGCCCACAGCCGGGTGCCCCAGACGGAGGCGGCGGTGATGGAGCGGGTGATCCGGACGTCGGTGGTGCGGTACGGCTGGAGGTCGTCGAGGTACTGCTGGTTGGTGGACTGGGCGTTGTGGAGGAAGTAGCGGCCGGTGACATCCACGATCCGGGCGCCCGTCACGGCCGGTTCCACGCCGTGGTAGGTGTTGGGGCTCGTCCGGATCTGGACGTATTCCTTGCCGTCGTCCACGAATACGAGGCCGACGTCGCCGTTGCCGGAGCCGACCAGCGGGATGCATTCGCCCGCGTCGCACGGTACGCGCTTGATGTGCTCGCCTTCGGCGAAGGTACCGGCGTACATCATCGGAACCCGGGTGGCCGCGGTCGACCCGTCCGGCGCGACCCGTCGTGTCATGACGTACTGGTCGCGGGACGCGCTGTGCTCCACGGTGGCCAGCGTGCCGCCCGCGAAGTCGACGCCCCAGACGCCGTCTGTCTGGATCGGCAGCGGGGTGTCCGCGGCGTTCGCGCTGGTGGTCGCGGTGAGGCCCGCGACGAGGGCGACGGCGGCGGCCAGTAACGGACGACGGGCAGGGCGTCTCAGATGAACAGGGCGTCTCAAGGGGGCCTCCCAGAACGGTGGATTCCGCCGTGGTGGCGGGCGTGTACCAGGTCCTCGGGTGTGGGGCCCCGCGTGCGCCTCGAGGGCGAGTCGGACGGAGCGTAGCAGCGGGGTGGCACCGGAAGCTTCTGTTCAGCGGGCGGGCAGCGACATTTGTCACCGCCAGGTGGGCCTCGGGGACGCGCGTTAGGCCCGGCAGGGGGACTGGCCCCCTGCCGGGTCAGTGCGTCAGCCGCACTTGCGGCCGCTGTTGATGCAGCTCACGGCCTGCTTCATCAGCTTCTGCGACATCACGTTGATGAAGTCGCCGTGGTCCGTCACCGGCTTGTGCAACTGCTCGGGGAAGCTGTCCACCGCGAAGTTGCGGGCGCCGGGGGCGAGCTTGTAGGTGATCCGCTGGATGAGCTGCGGAATGGCCTTGAACCCCTGCTGGCACGAGCCGTCCGCGCGGGCGAACGCCACATGCGTACGGTGGTTCGCGCTGTCGATGTTCTTGCCGTCCCAGCAGCTCTGGAACTTGAACGTGCGCACCACGTTGCTGCCCTTCGGGCACACCGGGTACTTGTCCTTCAGCTGGCGGTTCTCGAATCCGGTGCAGCTCCAGGACGCGTTGGCGTTGGCCGTGCCGTTGGTGAACGCCTTGGCGTCACCGGTGATGATGCGCAGGAACTTGGGCATCTCCACGACCTTGGAGACGGGGTTGCCCTTGAAGCTGAGCTGTACGGAGGTGGGCCGCAGGATGCGCCCCACGTTGCCCTCCGTACCGCCGCCCGGGGCGCCCGCGTCGAACTCCTTCGTGCCGTCCTGGAGCCGCAGGACCGGCCAGTAGTGGGTGGAACGGTCGCCGTTGGTGCAGGTGGTCCCGGCGGATTCGAGGACCTGGTTGGAGGCGAAGGCGTCCGTCTTCTTGTTGCCGACGTAGTCGTGCATGTGGTGGGCGCCGTTGCCCACGCCGGGGGCCACGATGACGTTGTCGGAGTTGAAGTGCTTGTTCTCGTTGCGTCCGCAGCGCGAGGAGAAGGTGCCCTTGGACCCCTTGGCCTGCACCCGGGGGTTCTTGACGTTGGGCCTGACCTTGCGGATGTCCACGAAGTCCGCCCGCTGCGGGCCGGACTGCTGCTGACCGCCCGTGCCCTGTGCGCCCGCGGCCGGGGCCGCGTCCCCCGCCGCGGGGGTGTTCGGCGCCGCGGCCTGGGCGTCCGCGGCAGCCACGGCGGCTGCTTCGTCTCGCTTGACCGTGCAGGCCGCGAGCGAGTCCAGGCCCGACGGGCGAGGCTGGACCTTCTCGATCTCGGTGGCGATCCGGTCCAGGGTCTGCCGCCGCTCGGATGTCAGCGGGTCCAGTACGCGGGTGCGTACGGACTCCTGGTCGGCCTTCGCGCCCGGCTCCGCGAGCCGCTGGTACGCGTCGGCGACCTGGCTGTCCATCTTCGCCAGCTCGTTGTTGACGGCGGGCCGCGCCTGTTGCGGCACGTTCGACAGGCTGGTGGCGACATCCGGGCACTTGACCGTCATGCCGGCCCGGGCGGCCGCCTGCTGGGCGGGGGTCTCCTTGGCGGCCGAGGCGTTGTTGTCGGTCATCAGGAGCGCTCCGCCCCCGACAGCCAAGGCCGTCACACCGACCACGGACATAACGATCACTCGGGACCGCTTATGTCTCTTCCTGTTTTTCACCGGGCCGCCCCTCATCGGTTGTCGTCGCATACCGAAGAGATACGTAAACGGGGGCGGTTCTTCTCAGCGTTGTTCTCAGCCGCCGTCGGCATTCCGTCGCGCACCGGGGCTGACCAGCCCGGTTTCATATGCCACGACCACGGCCTGGACCCGGTCGCGCAGCCCGAGCTTGGCGAGGATGCGGGCGACATGGGTCTTGACGGTGGCCTCGGAGAGGCGGAGGCGGGCGGCGAGTTCGGCGTTGGACAGGCCCTGGGCCAGCAGCCGCAGCACCTCCGCCTCCCGCGGGGTCAGCGCGGCCAGGTCCCGGTGGAGGGCGGAGGTGTCGGGGTCCCGGCAGGCGTAACGCTCCACGAGGCGGCGGGTGATGGCCGGGGCCAGCAGCGCGTCGCCGTCGCGGACCATGCGGACGGCGGCGACCAGATGCTCGGGGGTGACGTCCTTGAGGAGGAAGCCGCTGGCCCCGGCGGACAGCGCCGCGTAGACGAAGTGGTCGAGGTCGAACGTGGTCAGGATGATCACGCGGGGCTCGCCGGGGGTGCCGGTCAGAATGCGCCGGGTGGCCTCCAGGCCGTCCACCTCCGGCATCCGGATGTCCATCAGCACCACATCCGGCCGGGTGCGCCGGACCGCCTCGACGGCCTCCGCGCCGTCCGCCGCCTCGCCGACCACGTCGATGCCGTCGGCCGCCAGGATCATCGTGAAGCCGGTACGGACGAGCGCCTGGTCGTCGGCGACCACCACGCGCAGCGGCCCGGTCACCTCTCCTCCAGGGGGCACATCTCCTCCAGGGGGATGGTTGCTTCGACGCGGTAACCGCCACCGGGGCGTGGCCCGGTGTGCAGGGTCCCACCGTAGACGGACAGCCGCTCATGCAGGCCGATCAGCCCGCGCCCGCCGCCGGCCGCCGCGGAAGCGCTCGGGGTGCCGCCGGTGTCGGTGACCGCCACCCGCAGCCGGTCGTCGCCGTACGCGACGGTGACCGCCGCCGTCGATCCGGTCGCGTGTTTCACGGTGTTGGTCAGCGCCTCCTGCACCACGCGGTACGCGGCGAGGCCGACCCCGGACGGTACGGGCCGGGGCGTCCCGGACACCGTCAGCTCGACCGGCAGCCCGGCCTCCCGCACCCGGGCGACCAGCGCGTCCAACTGACCCAGTCCCGGCTGCGGGGCGAGATCCGGGGTGGCCCCGGCCTTGTCGGAGGCCCCGCCTCTGTCGCCGTCGTCCATGGTCAGCAGGCCCATCGCGTGGCGCAGTTCGGCCATGGCCGCCCGGCCGCTCGCCTCGACCGCGAGCAGCGCCTCGCGGGCCCGGTCGGGGGCGGCCGCCATGACCTTGCGGGCGGCCCCGGCCTGGATGACCATCACGCTGACGTTGTGCGTCACCACGTCGTGCAACTCGCGGGCGATACGGGCCCGTTCCTGCTCGGCGGCGCGGCGCAGCTCCTCGGCCCGCTCCCGCTCCAGCGCCGACATGCGCGCGTGGCTCTCGCCGGCCCGCAGCTGCCAGGTGCGCAGCCCGTTGGCCGCCACCACGATCGGCACCAGGATCAGCAGCGGGATGTACTCGTTCTGGACGACGGGCAGCGTGCCGTCCGCGAGCCTGCTCAGCGCGAACACCGCCACCGGCAGACTCGCCAGCGTGGCCACCCGGTAAGGGCTGTACGCCGCGGCGCCGTAGGCGGCGATCACGCAGGCGTACGAGGTGGTCCTGGGCGCCTCTGTCGGGGTCAGCGCGACCGCGACCGTCACGGTCCACAGCACGGCGAGCGGATACCGGCGGCGCAGTGCGAGCGGCGCCGAGGCGGCGACCGCCAAGGCCACCGGGAGGAGCCAGCCCGCCGGCCAGCCCGGGCCCGGGGGCGGCCCGTCCGGGAACGGCGGCGGTTCGGGTGGGGCCCCGGGTTCGGACGGCCCGGCGGGGACCCACGGTTCGACCACGCCGTCGACGTCCGTCTGGACCCGCCCGTCCCAGTGCTCCACGGCGTACTGGACGCTGGCGATGCCCAGGGCCAGCGCCAGCGCCGCGTCGAAGACCTGGCCGCGGCGGGTGGGGCGGGGCAGCGGGCCGGTCGCGCGCTTCAGCGACTCGATCAGTTCGCGCAGCCGGGCCGGCAACGGCACGTTCATCACCGGCTCATTCTCGCCACCGGCCGGGCCCGGGACATCCTCCCACCGGTCTTCGGGCCGCCCGCCCGTACATCGCTCGCCTACATCGCGGGGATGACACCGGCCGCCCTCATCCCGGCGCGGTACCGGAAATGACCCGGCCGAGCGACGTGCCCCGGCAGGCCCCACGCCTAGCGTCCAATCGCGCCAGACGCGTACGTATCGAGGGAGACGAGCATGACCACGCCGGTGATCGAACTGCGGGATGTGAGCCGCGGATACGACGGGGGGCCGCCCGCGCTGGACGACGTGTCGCTGACCGTGCGGGCCGGGGAGGCCGTCGCGATCCTCGGGCCGTCCGGCAGCGGCAAGTCCACGCTGCTCAATCTGATCGCGGGCCTGGACCGGCCGGACTCCGGCACCGTCACCGTGGACGGCGTGCGTGTGGACACCCTGGGCGAGGCGGCGTCGGCGCGCTTCCGGCGCGCGAAGATCGGCATGGTCTTCCAGTTCTTCAATCTGCTCGACGATCTGACCGTCGAGGACAACGTCGCCCTGCCCGCGCGCATGGCGGGCCGGTCGCGCGGCGCGGCCCACCGGCGCGCGGCCGAACTGCTCCAGTCGCTCGGCGTCGACCGGCACGCCGACGCCTACCCGGGGCGGCTGTCCGGCGGCGAGCGGCAGCGCGTCGCGGTGGCCCGGGCCCTGGTCAACCGGCCGGCGCTGCTGCTGGCCGACGAGCCGACCGGCGCGCTGGACACCGCCGCGGGCGAGGCCGTCCGCGAGCTGCTCACCGAGCTCAACGCCGCCGGGCAGACGGTGGTCCTGGTCACCCACGATCTCGGGCTCGCACAGTCCTGTACGACGCGTACGGTCCGGCTGGTCGACGGCCGGATCGCCGCAGAAGGGCACACCGTCATGGCGGAGGAGGCCCGATGAGCGCCCTGGGCCGCGTCGTGCGCTCGGGGGTGCGCCGCCGCCGGGTGCAGAACGCCGTGATCGGCCTGGCCACCACGATGGCGGTGACCGCGGCCGTCCTGTGCGCCTCGCTGCTCGTGGCCTCCAATGCGCCGTTCGCCGACGCCTTCGCCAAGCAGCGCGGCGCGCATCTGTCGGTGCGGTACGACGCGGCCAAGGCCACGGCCGCGCAGCTGGCCGGGTCCGCGGACGCCCGCGGGGTCACGGCGGCGGCCGGGCCCTTCCCGACCGCGTCGGTCACCCCGAGCCTCGACGGCCAGAAGCTCGCACCGATGTCGGTCGTCGGCCGCGCCGATCCCGGCCACGATCCGGTCGACCGCGTCACCCTGACCCAGGGGGTCTGGGCCACCCGGCCCGGCCAGATCGTGCTGTCCGCCGAGGCCGGCGTGCCCCCTTCGCCGGGCCTGCGGCTGAACTTCCCCGACCTGCCCGGCGACCCGACGCTGACCGTGGTCGGCGTGGCCCGCTCGGTCAGCCGCACCGCCGACGCCTGGGTGGCCCCCTCCCAGATCGCCGCGCTGACCGCGCCCGGGGCGCGGGCCGGCTACCAAATGCTCTACCGCTTCGCTCACGCGGACACCGGCGCCCGGATCGCCGCGGGGCGCGCGGCGGTGACGGCGGCGGTGCCCGCCGGGGCGCGGGTCGGCGACCAGCCCTGGCTCGCCGTCAAACGGGAGGCCGAGCAGGAGACCGCGGTGTTCGTGCCGTTCCTCGTCGCCTTCGGTGTGCTCGGTCTGATCATGGCGGTGCTGATCGTGGGCAATGTGGTGGCCGGTGCGGTCGGCGGCGGGCTGCGGCGGATCGGCGTCCTCAAGGCGCTCGGGTTCACCCCCGCCCAGGTCGTACGGGCCTATATGGCCCAGGCTCTGATCCCGGCGGCGTTCGGCACCGTGGTCGGCGTCGTCGCGGGCGTCCTCCTGACCCGTCCCGTTCTGTCCCAGGCCGAAGAGGCCTACGGAACCGCCGCGTTGACGATTGCCCCGTGGGTCGTGGCCGCGGTGGCCGCCGGGGCGCTCGGCCTGGTGGCGGTGACCGCGTGGGCGAGCGCGGCGCGGGCCGGGCGGCTGCGGGCCGTCGACGCGCTCGCCGTCGGCCGCTCCGCGCGCCCGAGCCGCGGCCGGACGGTGGTCCGGCTGACCGGGCGGCTCCCGCTGCCCCGCCCGATCGGCCTCGGCCTGGCCCGCCCCTTCGCCCGCCCCGCCCGCGCCGCCGCGATGGTCGCGGCCGTCGCCTTCGGGGCCACCGCCGTCACCTTCGCCGTGGGCCTGGCCGCCTCGCTGAACCGGGTGCAGGACGCCAGGGAGCACGACAGAGCCGATGTCACGGTCGAGGCCAACGCGGCGGTTCTCGGTCCGGACGGAGGCCCCGGCGCGGAGGGTGGTCCCGGCCTGGAGGGTGGTCCCGGCGCGAACGGCGGCTCCGGCCCCGACAACGGGCCCGGCCCGCACCGCAACGGCCCGGGCGGTCCGCCGCGGATCACGGCCGACCCCGCCGCGATCACCGCGGCGATCAAGGCCCAACCGGGCACCCGCGCGTACTACGCCACCGCCGCCACCGAGGTGACCATCGCCGGGCTGTCCGGCACCACCGACCTCCACACCTTCGCCGGGGACGCCACCTGGTCCAACTACCAGAAGGTCTCCGGCAGATGGTTCGAGAAGCCGGGCGAGGCCGTCGTACCGACCCAGTTTCTCGCCGCCACCGGCACCCGGCTCGGGGACACCGTCGCCCTGAACCATGACGGCAAGACGATCCGGGTCCGGATGGTGGGAGAGGTCTTCGACCCCCGGAACCAGGGCATGAACGTCCTCACCGACGCCGCGACGCTCGCCCCTGCGAGCACTCCCGCCGACAGCTACCGCATCACCCTCAAGCCCGGCACGGACGCGGCCGCCTACGTCACCGCCCTGAACTCCGCGCTCGGCTCGCTGGACGTTACCGCGCACACCGGCCCCTCCGGAGGCGAGAGCGAGCTGATCCTCGTCCTCGACGCGCTGGCCGCGCTCCTCACCCTGATGCTCGTCGCCGTCGCTGGGCTGGGCGTGCTCAACGCGGTCGTCCTCGACACCCGCGAACGCGTCCACGATCTCGGCGTGCACAAGGCGCTCGGCATGACCCCGCGGCAGACCGTCGCGATGGTCCTCGCCTCGGTCGTCGTGGTGGGTCTTGCGGGCGGCGCCCTCGGCGTCCCCGCCGGTCTGGCCCTGCACGCGGCGGTCGTCCCCGCCATGGGCCACAGCGCCGGACTCACCCTCCCCACCTCGGCCCTCGACGTCTACGCCCTGCCCGAGCTGCTTCTGCTCGGCCTCGGCGGCCTGCTGATCGCGGCCACCGGGGCCCTGCTTCCCGCGGGCTGGGCGGCCCGGACGCGTACGGCCACGGCGCTGCGTACGGAGTGAGGCGGAGGAGAACGGGGGCAGGGACGGGCGCTCGGCCGCGCCCGCCCCTGCCCCCGCGTGCTGCCCGGCCGTTCCCCGCGAGTTCAGCACGGCCCCGTGCCCGGCGGCCCTGGCAGTCGCCTCGGCGGACCTCCGGGCGAAGGCGCCACGGCCCGAGGCTCAGAGCCCCCGCCGCCGCCTTCGCCTTCGCTATCGCTTCTGGGCCCGGTAGCGCTTGAGAAGCGCGGTCATCTTCGCGTGGTCCGCGCCGCCGTTCAGCTCGTCGAGCAGATCGTCCGGGCAGAGTTCGTAGAGGTCGCCCCACCACCGGCGCCCCCGGTTGTCCCAGATGCGATAGCCGCCCGGCACCCCTCGCGCGACGTACCGCCGTCTACTCACGGAGAGCCGGTCGGAGAGGACGTCGTGCCGTGCGGGCTGTCCGCCGAGCTGTTGTCGGTCGAGAACCAGGCGATGCCGATCAGGACCGCGGCGATGAAGGCCACGGCACCGGCGATCAGGCTCGCCACCCTCGGCCGGCGCCTGATGAGTTCGCGAGCGCCGCGCCGCTTCGCGGGCGTGGCCGCGGACGCTGGCGTGGACGCCGAAGGGGACGTGGATGGGGACGCCGACGTGGACCGGTGGCCGCGGGCCGGGCGGGCGGGGGCGGGCTGCGGCAGGCGGTACGTGGCCACGGAGGGCGCCTCGGGCGCACCGGGTGGGGCGGCTGCCGGGGTGGCTGTGGGTGCGGCGGTTCCGAAGACCTGGGCGTGCTGCTGGGGCGGTGCTGGCATGGGCGCGGGGGCGGGCTGCGGCATGGGTTCCGGGTGGCCCTGCCAGGCGCCCGAGCCGAACCAGTCGGCGATGTGCTGCGCGGTGGGGCGCCCCTCGGGCTGCTTCGCGAGCATGCCGAGCAGATAGTTCTCGAACGCAGGCGGCAGGCCCGCGCCCCGCTGACTGGGCGGCAAGGGCGCGGCGTCGATGTGCTGGGCGAGCGTGGCGGCGGAGGTGTCGGCCTGGAACGGCGGGGTGCCGGTCAGCAGTTGGTAGAGCAGACAGCCCAGGGAGTACACGTCGGAGGCCGGGCTCGCGGGCCGTCCCAGAGCGCGCTCGGGGGCGAGGTAGAGGCTGGTGCCGATGATCTGCCCCGCCGTGGTGAGCGCGGTGGCGGGGTCGTCGACGAACCGGGCGATCCCGAAGTCGCCGATTTTGACCGTGCCGTCGGCGTCTGACATCAGGTTGCCCGGTTTGATGTCCCGGTGGACGATCCCCGTACGGTGCGCGGAGGCCAGCCCCGCGGCCGCCTGGGCGGCGATGACGGCCACCCGCTCGGCGCGGAGCGCGCCTTGGGCGGTCAACTCCTGGGCCAGGCTCTGGCCTTCGACGAGCTCCATCACCAGATAGAAGCGGCCGTCACGCGCCCCGAAGTCGAACACGCCGACGATGTTGGGGTGACTCAGCCGGGCCGCCGTCTGGGCCTCCAGCCGGAAGCGGGCCGCCGCCTGCGACGCGGGGTCGTCCCCGAGCAGCAGTTTGACGGCCACGGTCCGTCTCAGCACTTCGTCGGTGGCCCGCCAGACCTCGCCCATTCCGCCGCGGCCTATGGGTGTCTCCAACCGGTACCGATCCGCCACCAGCACGTGTGCACCAACCTCTATCCTGATCGACTCTGAGCAAACCGACGCCGACGGACAGCAGCACCGTACGAGGAGGTAGGTGGTGGGGGGACCGCGACGTTTTCAGGGTACCGAGCGCGGCTGCTGAGGTCTTCGCCGTCCGGGGCGGACAGGCACGACATCCGAGGTGGGTGTGACGTACGCCACCCACACTGAGTACTTTCCGAAGCGGCTGACCAATGGCGGCAGCGGCTGATCAACGGCGGCTGAAGTGGTGCAGCTCAGGCAGGGCTTGGCAGCCGTTGGCGAGTTTGCCCTGCTGACTGTAGGCGCGGGGAGGGGGCTCCGCCCGAAGCGCGGCCCGGTGCTCGGGGATGGGAATGTGCCGACGACTGGGGCGGCTACCCACGCGCCGTCTCGCGGCATTCGGCTCGGGCGGGTGCGGGTTTCGTCTCGGACCCTCCGGGTCCAAAGCGCCAGCGAGAAGGGGGAAGGGGGGCGGATGGCCCGTTGTCCCGATTCCTCGGCCCGGTGGATGGCTGAGCTTACGGCTGGCTCCGCTGCGCTCCGCCGCAGTTGCTGCCGCGCGGTGGCCGGGCGGTCAGCCCAGCGGTGCGCTGCGTCGGGGTGCGCGAGCGCGACGAACGGGCCGGCGAACGCTGGACGGCATGGTCCCAACGCCGCGTGCGTGCATCGTCCCGCGCCTTCGGCGCAAAGCGGCCATCAGCGGGAAGGGGGAGGGGTGCCGAGGCATCGTTGCCGTCCAGCCCAACGGGACCCAACCGGCCGACGGGCGGCGGAGCGGCGGGTGGTCGCCCGGAGCGGTGGACGCCGGTCCGGTTGGGGCCCTCCCCCCACCTGCTCTTAAAAAAGTGCTTGCTTTATATCAAGTACTGCATCAAACGATTATTTAAGAGGGGGTGGGGGGAGAGCCGATCCCGCCCGCCGGTGCCCGCCCTTCGTCGCGCTCCCGCACCCCGGCCGGGCGCACCGCTCGGCTGACCGCCCGGCCACCGCGCGGCAGCAGCTGCGGCGGAGCGCAGCGGAGCCTCTTTGAGCTCAGCCGCCCGCCGGGCCGAGGAACCAGGACGACAGGTCAGCCGCCCCCCTTCCCCCTTCTCGCTGGCGCTTTGGACCCGGAGGGTCCGAGACGAAAACCGCACCCGCCCGAGCCGAATGCCGCGAGACGGCGCATAGGCGCACGCGAAGCGAAGCGAAGCGGAGCGGAACCAACGTGTACCCAACGCGCAGCGCAGCGGAGCCAGCAGCACACGGCAGTCAACCCGAACCGAAAACCTAAGTAGCCTGCCGGTATGCGAGCGGTGGGCGGAGTGGACAAGGCGGACTTGACGGGGCGGGCGCGGCTGCGGGAGGCGGCGCTTGAGCTGTTCGCGGAGCGGGGGTTCGAGGCGACGTCCACGCGGGCGGTGGCGGCGGCCGCCGGGCTCTCCCCGGCGCTGGTGACCCGGCACTTCGGCTCGAAGCAGGGGCTGCGGGCGGCGGTGGACGAGTACGTACTGGGGCGGATCGGCGAAGCGTTGGGCGGCCTGGATGCTGAGGGCGCGGACGGCGGTGCCCTGATGGCCTCACTGGGGGAGGTCTCGGCGCGGCTGTTCGGGGCCGATCCCGTGCTGCGCGGCTATCTGCGGCAGGTGCTGCTGGAGGACAGCGAGGCGAGCGCGGCGCTGTTCGGTCGGCTGCTGCGCGGGGCGCGCAGGGAGTTGGAGCGGCTGCGGGAGGCGTCCGGCAAGTCGCCGCAAGTGGCGGATGGCGGAGGGGTGGACGACGGAGGGGGCGATGAGGAGTGGCCGCCGTTCCAGATGCTCTGTCTGATCCTCGGGCCGCTGCTGCTTGAGCGGGTCATGCAACCGAACCTGAGCGCCCCGATGTTCGCCCCCGAGGTGCTGGCCCGCCGCAGCGCTGCCAACCAACGGTTGCTGCTCCACGGTCTGTTCGGGCCTGACGGTGCTGCCTGACGGTACGTAGGGTCAGCCCGAGGGCGGATACGGGGGACAGCCCTACCGCGCGAGTGTGCACGTGTACACCATCCTCAACGCATGAACACCAAGCCCTCCGCTCCACCCCGCCTCGCCTGGCTGGACAACCTCCGTACCGCCGTGACCGTCCTCGTCGTCGTCCACCACGCCGCCCAGGCGTACGGCCCCGGCGACTGGTGGTACGTCGAGGGCCGGCCGCGCTCAGGGGCGCTGGCCACGCTGTCCGCGCTGGACGGCACGTTCGCGATGAGCCTGTTCTTCTTTGTGTCGGCCTACTTCGTGCCCGTCTCGTACGAACGCCACGGCGCCCGAGCCTTCCTGGCGTCCCGGCTGCGGCGGCTCGGCATCCCCCTGGTCGTCGGGGCGGTGACGATCGTCCCGGGGCTGATGTACGCGTACTACGTCCACTACCGCGGCTACGCCCCGATCTCCTACCCCCGCTACTTCACCGACGTCTATCTGGGGCTCGGGGAGAAGCCGGCCGACTGGAGCGGGCCGTCCTGGCCGGATCTGCAGTTCGCCCATCTCTGGTTCATCCAGAACCTGTTGGCGTACAGCGTCCTGTATCTGGTGTGCCGGCAGGCCGCGGGGATCGTCCGGCGGCGGCGTACGGACCGGGGCGCCGCGCTCCGGGAGGGCGGGCGGATACCGGGGCACGGTGCGCTGGCGCTGCTGACCGTGGCGCTCGCGGTGGCCACCTATGCCGTACGGCTGCGCTATCCGCTGGACACTTGGGTGCCGTTCTTGGACTTTCTGCAGGTGGAGCCCGCCCGGCTGCCGCTTCAGGGGGGCTTCTTCCTGCTCGGTGTGGTGGCCCACCGATACGGCTTGCTGGAGCGGTTCCCTGCCCGGACGGGCTGGTTGTGGCTGGCGGGCGGCTTGGGCGGGGCCGCGCTGCTGTTCGCCGTCGGGCCGGGCGCCGGCTGCTTCGCCCCGGGAGGCTCCGGATGGCGGTCCGCGCTGTGGTCGCTGTACGAGAGCGCTCTGTGCGTGGCGCTGTGCGTCGGGCTGCTCACCCTCTTCCGTGAGCGCTGTGCGGGCTCGGGGCGGCTCCGCCGTGAGCTGGCGGCCGGCTCGTACGCCGTCTACATCGTGCATCTGCCGATCGTGGTGGCCGTGCAGTTCGCTCTGGGGAGCGACGGCCTTCCGGCGCTCGGCGCCTGGGCCCTGACAGCGGTCCTGGCGCTGGGCGCGGCGTTCCTGGCCGCGGCGGGGTTGCGCCGGCTGCCCGGGTTCCGCTCGGTGTTGTGAGGCCGCTGCCGGGGGCGGGCGGCGCGGGTCAGCGCTGCCCGGTGCCGGTGCCGCTGTTGGGGTCGGTCGGCTCCGTTCGGGACCGGATGACGTCGCCGGGTTCGGCCCTGATCACGCGGTGCCCGGACCCGTCCTCGGTGACGGCGGGCTGGTCGTCGGACTTCATCGCCTTGGACTCGCTTTTGAGGATGCGGGCCGACTTGCCCATGGAGCGGACCAGGTCGGGAAGTTTCTTGGCCCCGAGGATGACGATGACGACGATGAGGAGGAGCGACAGCTCACTTATCCCGAGCATCGGTGCCTGCTTTCTTCGCTGAGTGGGGTGGTGGGGTGAAGTCAGGGCCGGAGAAGTCGGGGCTTGCGAAATCCGGGCTTGCGAAGTCCGGGCTGGAGTAGCCGAGGCGCGGACGGCGGATGAGTTCCACCGTCCCCTGTGGGCGATTGTCGCGCAGTCGCCCGCGCAGATACGGCAGGACTCCGCGTTCGAGGAGGGCCAGCCGCCAGGCGTCGCGGGCCGCGGCGATGCCGTCCCGGTGCCGCTCGGCCCGGTCGACGGGTGTGGCGCGGTGCCGTATGGCGGTGGTGAACAGCCAGATGGCGCCAGCGGCGGTGGTGAGGGCCGCGATGACGGCGGTGGTGTGCGCGGCGGTCAGCAGGGTGTCGGCCAGGCGGCGTTGGGAGGCGCTGAACCCCAGGGTGTGGCCGAGGAGAAGGAAGACCACGGTCGCCGCCGTGGCCAGCACCGGCGTCAGGACCGCCAGCGCGGGCAGCAACCCCTGCCCGGCCCGTCCTCGCCCGGCCCGCTCCTCCTTGGCTCGCCCCTGTCCGGCCTGCCCCTGCCCGCCCGGCCCGGGCCCGTCCCCGGACCCGTGCGCGGGCCCGTCCCCGGATTCGGCCGGGCCTCCGGCTGTCGCGCCAGGCAGCGCCGGCGCGCGCTGCCGGACATAAGCCCCGTACTCGGTCGCCGCCGCCACCGCGATGGACGCGGCGTCCGCCAGGGCCTGGGAGCGCAGCTCCTCGAGGTCCGGGTCCTCGGCGGAGCCGTTCCGCAGGGCCGTACGGATCTCCGGGGTGTTCAGCGCCTGGTGCAGCACCTGCTCGAAGTCGGGTCTGTCCGCCGCGTCCAATGCCCGCGGTGCCTGGGATGCGTACGGGCCGGTCATGTCCGTTCCCTCGGTGAGTTGGAACCAGCCGGTGCCGCCGCCGGGCCGGGGCGCCCAAGGGCCCGGCCCGTGCCCGGCGGCGGCGGTGGTGGCGGGGACGTCAGACGCCGACCCCGTAGTCGGAGGCGATGCCCGCCAGGCCGGAGGCATAGCCCTGGCCGACCGCGCGGAACTTCCACTCCGCGCCGTGGCGGTAGAGCTCACCGAAGACCATGGCGGTCTCGGACGCGGCGTCCTCGCTGAGGTCGTAGCGGGCGAGCTCATTGCCGTCGGCCTGGTTGACGACGCGGATGAAGGCGTTGCGGACCTGGCCGAAGCTCTGGCCGCGGGATTCGGCGTCGTGGATGGAGACCGGGAAGACGATCTTGGTGATCTCGGCGGGCACGCCGGCGAGGTTGACCTTGATGGACTCGTCGTCGCCGTCGCCCTCGCCGGTGAGGTTGTCGCCGGTGTGCTCGACCGAGCCGTCGGGGCTCTTGAGGTTGTTGTAGAAGACGAAGTGCTGGTTGGAGGGGACCTTCCCGGCTTCGTCGCAGAGCAGGGCGCTGGCGTCGAGGTCGTAGTCGGTGCCCGTCGTGGTCCGTACGTCCCAGCCGAGGCCGACCAGGACCGCGGTCAGGCCCGGTGCCTCCTTGCTGAGCGAGACGTTGCCGCCTTTGGACAGGGAAACTCCCACGATCGCCTCCTGTGTTTTCGGTGTGCTGGTTGACGGGCCCGGAGGAAAAATCTACAGCACTGTAGAAGAAATGGGAGGGCGATGTGGTGCCGCGGAGGCGGTACGGTCCTGTGGCGGTCGGTCGCGCGTGGCGCGTCGCCCGCGCGGTGCGGCCTGGCGGAGGGAGACGGACGGTGAGGCACGACCCCTTGAACCCGGACGAGGGCGGTCCGCGCCCGCGTTCCCGCCGGCGCGGGCAGGGCGAGCTGGAGGCGCAGGTCCTGGATCTGCTGTGCCGGGCGGGCGGCCCGGTCACGGCGGCCTGGGTGCAGGAGCGGCTCGAGGGCGACCTGGCGTATACGACGGTGATGACGATCCTGTCCCGGCTGCACACCAAGCAGGCGGTGGCGCGGGAGCGGGTGGGCCGGTCGTTCGTATGGCGGGCCGAGGCCAACGAGGCGGGGCTGGCCGCGCTGCGGATGCGCCGAGTGCTGGACGGCCAGGACGACCGGGGGGCCGTGCTGGCGAGCTTTGTGACCGGGCTGTCGTCGGACGACGAGCGGCTGCTGCGCGATCTGCTGAGCGAGGCGGCGGGGGAGCCGGAGGACTGACCCATGGGTGTGTTCGTCTTCCTCCCCCTGGTGCTGCCGCTGACGGCGCTGCCGATCGCGCGCCTGGCCGAGCAGCATCTGCATCCGCGCGCCGCCACCCGCCTGCTGTCGTTCGTCGGGGGCGTGCTGGCGCTGTGCTCGACGCTGTGCCTGGGCCTGCTGGTCGTCGTCGGCACGGCCCAACTGCCGGGCAATCCGCTCCCGGACGGCTGGTCCGACCCCGAGGTGCGGGCGGCGGTGCCGTACGACGAGGTGGCCGGGAAGGCCGCGATCGGCGCGCTGGCCGTGGTGGCCACCGGCTGTGTGGCGACCCTGGTGCGGCATGTGACGGTACGGCGGCGGGCCCAGGCGGCGCTGGTCGGCATGCCGGACTCGCCGGTCGCGGTGCTGCCCGACGGCAAGGCGTATGCGTACGCCCTGCCCGGCGGGCCGGGCGGGTGCCGGGCGCGGGGGCGGATCGTCGTCTCCACCGCGATGCTGGACTGTCTGAACGCCCGCGAACGGCAGGCGCTGATCGCCCATGAGCAGGCACATCTGGCCGGGCGGCACCATCGCTACCTGCTGGTGGCCCAGCTGGCGGCGCGGGCGAACCCCCTGCTGCACGCGCTGCGCGCCGCGGTGGCCTACTGCGCGGAGCGATGGGCGGACGAGGAGGCGGCCGGGGAGGTCGGGGACCGCAGGGTGACGGCGCGGGCGGTCGGCAAGGCGGCGCTGGTCTCGCGGGGCACACCCACCCCCACGCTGGCCGGATTCGCCGCTCCCGGGCCCGTACCGCGGCGGGTGGCCGCGCTGCTGGGGCCGGTGCCGCCCGCGCGCTGGTGGCCGCCCGCGGCCACGGCGGCCGGTCTGGCCGCCTGGATCGCGGCCGCCGGCACCGCCGCGTCCGCGCTGTCCTCGGCGAACGCGGCGGTGGCGTTGTTCCTCGTGCTTCAGGCGGCCACCCCGCTGTAACGGGCGGACGCCTTCGCGGGGCGCGTCTGCTTACAGGTCGAACTCGGCCGGCGGCAGCTCCAGGGCGAAGCAGGCCTCGCGTACGATGCCCTGCTCGGTCTTGTCGAAGTTGCCGTCGGCGCCGCCGATGACGATGCCGATCTGGATGACGGCCCGCGCCTCGGCGGGCTTCTTCTTCGCCTTGGCGACCTCCTGCAACAGGCTGACCTTGCCGAACTCGAAGTCGGCGGTGATCTTGTTGAGGTAGTCGTTGAAGCGGCGCTGCAGGTCGTCCGCGGCGAAGTTCTGCAGCACCTCGTTGGTGGCGATGAGCTGGGCGACGCGCTGCCGCTCGGACGGGTCGACGCTGCCGTCCGCCGCCGCGACCAGGGCGCACATCGCCATGCTCGCGTCGCGGAACGCACCGCTCTTCAGGTCGTTCTTCTTCGCGACGAGCTGGGTCTGCATCGTCTGGGCGGAATCCTTGATGCGATCCCACAGGGCCATGAGAACTCCGTATGTGTGTTGTTTCTACAGTGGTGTAAAAACTAGCAGGGTGCGGTCGAGGTGGGTCTGCGTGATGGCCACCGTAGTCCCGGACGGGAATGCTTTACCATCTCTTTACGTTGAATGAGCGATAAACCTGAGCTATGAAGATGAACCCGAGCGATGAGAAGGAGCGGTAGACCCGCCATGGGCGAACCTCCCAGTACCGGCCGTGCCATCCCCCGTCGGCAGTCGAGCGATGAGCGGAGGGTGGCACGGTGACCGAGGTCCTGCTGCTCCTGCTGGCGCTGCTGCTCACCCTGGCCTGTGCGGTCTTCGTGGCCGCCGAGTTCTCGCTCACCACCATCGAGCGCGGTGAGCTGGAGCGCGCGGTCGAGGCGGGCGAGCGCGGTGCCGAGGGCGCGCTGGCGGCCGTCCGCCGGCTGACGTTCCAGCTGTCCGGCGCCCAACTGGGCATCACGGTCACCTCCCTGGTGATCGGCATGCTCGCCGAGCCCTCCCTGGCCGTGCTGTTGCTCAGGCCCCTGCGGGCCGTCGGCCTGGGCGCGGCCGCCTCCTCGGTGGCCACGGTGCTGGGCGTGGCCCTGTCCACCGTGGTGCTGATGGTGGTCGGCGAGCTGGTGCCCAAGAACTGGGCGATCTCCCGCCCGCTGGCCGTGGCCAAGGTGGTCGCGGGCCCGCAGCGCGGCTTCACCGCCGCCTTCTCGCCGTTCATCCGCCACCTCAACAACACCGCCAACCGCTTCGTACGCCGCCTCGGCCTGGAGCCCGCGGAGGAGCTGGCCGGCGCCCGTACCCCCGAGGAGCTGGTGGCCCTCGCCCGCCACTCCGCCGCGCAGGGGGCCATCGAGCCGGACTCGGCCGAGCTGTTCGTGCGCACCCTCCACCTGGGTGAGCTGACCGCCGAGAACGTGATGACCCCGCGCGTGGACGTCCAGGCGCTGGAGTCCCACGCCACCGCCGTCGACGCCGCCAGTCTCACCTTCGCCACCGGTCTGTCCCGCTTCCCCGTCTACCGCGACAGCCTGGACGAGGTCATCGGGACCGTCCACATCCGCGACGTCCTCGCCCTGGACGCCGCCAAGCGCGCGACCACCCCCGTCACCGACCTGATCACCCTGCCGCTGCTGGTGCCCGACACCCTCCCCGTCGCCACCCTGCTTCAGCGGCTGCGCGCCGAGCGCGTCATGGCCGTGGTCATCGACGAGTACGGCGGCACCGCCGGGGTCGCCACCGTCGAGGACGTCGTCGAGGAGGTCATCGGCGAGGTACGTGACGAACACGACCCCCTCGATCCCCCCGACCTGCTGCCCGCGCCGCCCACCGACGACGGCCGCGCCGTCTGGGAGGCCGACGGCGGCGTCCGCCTCGACCAGCTCGCCGGTATCAGCCTTGCCGCGCCCGACGGCCCGTACGAGACCCTGGCCGGGCTGCTCGCCACCCGCCTGGGGCGCATCCCCGAGGAGGGCGACACCGTGCATCTCGACGGCTGGGACCTGGCCGTCCTCGACGTCGACCACCACCGCGCCGACCGCGTCACCATCACCGCCCCGGCGCGGCCCGCCACCGACCTCGCGGCCGAGCCCGCAGCCGGACTCACCGCCGAGTCCGCGACGGAGCCCGCCGCCGAGTCCACGTCCGGGCCCGCCGCCGGCCCCGCCGCCGAGCGCGCGAACGAGAAGGAGGACGCCCGATGACCGTTCTACAGCTGGCCATCGGCGCCCTCACCCTGCTCACCAACGCCTTCTTCGTCGGCGCCGAGTTCGCCCTGATCTCGGTGCGCCGCAGCCAGATCGAACCCGCCGCCCAGGCGGGTTCGCGGCGGGCCCGCACCGTGCTGTGGGCGCTGGAGCACCTGTCCGCCCTGCTGGCCACCGCCCAGCTGGGCATCACCATCTCCTCGCTGGTCCTGGGCGCGGTCGCCGAACCGGCCATCGCGCATCTGCTGGAGCCCGGCTTCGACGCGGTGCACGTCCCGGACGGCCTGGTGCACCCGATCGCCTTCGTGCTGGCCCTCACCGCGGCCACGTATCTGCACATGCTCATCGGCGAGATGGTCCCCAAGAACATCGCCCTCGCCGCCCCCGAGCGCACCGCGCTGCTGCTCGGCCCGCCCCTGGTGGCCCTCACCCGCGCGCTGCGCCCCGTCGTCTTCGGCATCAACGCCTTCGCCAACACGCTGCTGCGGCTGCTGAAGGTCGAGCCCAAGGACGAGGTCGAGTCGGTCTTCACCGACGACGAGCTCATCCGGCTGGTCCGGGACTCCAGCGCCGCGGGGCTGCTGGACCCCTCCGGCAGCGAGCGGCTGCGCGACGCCCTGGAGCTGGGCACCCGGCGGGTCGGCGACATCCTGGTGCCGCTGGACGAGATGGTCACCGTCGGCCCCGAGGTCACCCCCGACCAGCTGGAGCGCGCGGCGGCGGCCTCCGGCTACTCCCGGCTGCCGGTGATCGGCCCGGCCGGGGCGGTGCTCGGCTATCTGCACATCAAGGACACCCTCGGGGCGGCCAACCGGGACAAGCCCTTCCCGCGTACCGCCCTGCACGCCGTCACCCGCGTACGGGCCGACACCCCGCTGGACGACACCCTCACCGCGATGCGCGGTGCGGGCACCCATCTGGCGGCGGTGACCGGTGACGACGGCGGTGCGGTGCTCGGCTTCGTCACCATGACGGATGTCCTGGACGAGCTCGTGGGCCCCGAGCCTGCCGCTGGCTGAGCATGTCCGGCGTCTGAGCATGTCTGGCGTCTGAGCACGTCTCTTCGTCTAAGTATGTGGACACTGTCTTGCATACGAGACAGCAAGTCTGGAGGATGAGCCGACGGCGGACACGGACATGGGTACGGGCACAGGCGCGGGCAGGAGTGGGGACGGATGAGCATCGGGTCCTCGGCACTGCTGGTGTCGGCCGGCGTGGCCTCGGGGCTCGCCGGCTCGATCGCCGGGCTGGCCTCGCTGTTCAGCTATCCGGCCCTGCTCGCGGCCGGGCTGCCGCCCGTGGCCGCCAATGTGACCAACACGGTGGCGCTGTTCTCCAACACGGTGGGCACCGCGGCCGGATCCCGGGCCGAACTGCGCGGCCAGCGCGACCGCCTGCTGCGGCTGGGCGTCCTCGCCGCGCTCGGCGGCGCGGTCGGGGCCGCGCTGCTGCTCTCCACCCCGTCCTCGGCCTTCGAGGCGGTCGTGCCATGGCTGATCGCGCTCGGCTCGGTGCTGATCCTCGTCCGTGACCCGCTGCGCCGCCTGGTGGAGTCGAAGTCGCGCCCGGTCGGCCGAGCCGCCCGTCCCACGCTCCCCATGGCCTGCGCGATCCTGCTGGTCGGCCTGTACGGGGGCTATTTCGGCGCGGCCTCAGGCGTGCTGATGCTGGCGGTGCTCTCGCTCTCCGCCGCCGCCGGCGAACCGCTTCCGGTCACCAACGCCGTCAAGAACATCGCCACCGGCGCGGCGAACATCACCGCCGCGGTCGCCTACGCCTTCATCGCGCCCGTGCACTGGGGCGCCGCCGTGGCGCTCGGCGCCGGGGCCCTCGTCGGCAGCTGGGTGGGGCCCATGATCGTACGGCGGCTGCCCGAGACACCCCTGCGGATCGTCATCGCACTGGCCGGTCTCGGCCTCGCCGTCAGCCTGTGGCACCAGGGGACGTGACCTGCCCGGACGCGGACGACCGGGCAGAGGGCTGGGTCGACGGCTGGTCCGGCGGCCGGGCCGACGGCTGGTCCGCGCGCACGGAGAACGCCGTGTACCCGGCCGTGGCCACGATCTCGTCCTTGACGAGCATCACGCTCGGCGGGACGGCCACCCCTCCGATCCCGACGTCGTTCAGCGCGGTGATGCGCCACGCCTCCGCCCCGGTCCTGGTGTCCAGCGCCAGCAACCGGCCGAAGCGGTTGGAGAAGTACAGCTGTCCGTACTTCTTGGACCTCACCGGCATGGACAGGCTCTCGATGTCCGTCGACCTCCGCCACAGCCTCCGGCCGGTGTCCGGGGACACGGCGCTGACCGTCCCGTTGTCCTGGACGAAGTAGACGACGCCGTTCAGCACGGTGGCCGAGCCGTACATGGTGTGGGACAGCGCGGTCCGCTCGGTCTTCCCGGTGCGCGGGTCCACTCGGATCAGGGCGTTGTACGGCCGCACGTACCCCTCGTCGTACACGTCTTTCGCGGTCTGCGGCACGAGGAACACGGGCTGGTCGTGGAAGACGCCGAGGAGCAGCGACTTCTTGGGGAGGGTGGCGAGTTCGCGCGGGGTGCCGTCAGCGGGGTCGAGGCGCAGCAGGGTGTACGGGCCCTCCTTGGCCAGGCCGGAGTTGTCGGTGGGTGAGCACAGGGCGTACGGGACGCCGCCCAGCACCGTCGGCTCGCAGAACTTCCCCGGGAGCGCCGGCGACCGCCACAGCAGCCGACCCGACGTCCCGTACGCGATGAACTCCCCTTCCCCGTCCGCGAGCGTCAGCACCCCGCCGGGGAACAGGACCGCCGATCCTGCCCCGCTCATCGGCTGCTCCCACCGCTGTTCCTTGGTGCCGGCGTCCAGCGCCACCACGTACCGGCCCCGCTCCGCCGTCTCCCGGTAGGCGTAGACGACCCCGTCGCGCACCCCGATCGGCTTCGCCTGCTGCGGGGTGTCGCCCCACCGCCACCGGATGCGACCGGTGGCGGCGTCCACCGCGGCGACGGTGAAGCCCGTTCCGCCGCAGTACAGGGCGGTGGCGTCGGACACACACCCGGACTTCTGGTAGCCCATCTGGGGGCCGGACGTGGGGACGCTCAGCGACGTGCGCCAGGGGTGCCAGCCCTTGGGCAGCGCCGCGGACGCCGTGGGCTGCGTCGTGTCCGGCGAGGGCGAGTCCGTCGCGAACATCACCGCCGCGACGGTCAGCCCGGCCAGGGCCAGCGCCGTGCCGACGGCGGTGAGGATCAGCCGCCCGCGGCGCCGCCGCCCGGCGGCGGGCTCGCCGGGGGGCTGGGGCGGCAGGGCTTCGGGGGCTCCCGCGGCACTGGCCCCCGGGTGGGTGGGGACTGGCCCTTGGGCGTGCGGCCCTTGGGTGGCCGAGGGGGCCGTGGCGGCTGCGGCGGCGAAGTCGGGCAGCGCGTCCAGCATGCGGTGCAGCTCGGCCAGGTCGGGCCGCTCAGTCGGCTCCTTGGCCAAGCAGAGTTCCGCGATCGCCACGAGCGGCCTCGGCACCCCGGCCAGCGTCGGCTGCTCGTACATCACCTGATAGCCCGACACATACGGGCTGTCGGACTCGAACGGCGCGGCGCCCGTGGCCGCGAACACCAGCAGCGACCCCAGCGAGAACACGTCCGAGGCCGCGGTGACCCCGCGGGGACTGCGCAGTTGCTCGGGCGACATGAAGGGCGGGGTGCCCAGCACCCGCCCGACGGTGACGGTGAGCGTCTGGTTGTCGGCGGCGCGCGAGATGCCGAAGTCGATGACGCGCGGCCCGTCGTCGGCCATCAGGATGTTGGAGGGTTTCAGATCCCGGTGCACCACCCCGACCTGGTGGATATCGCGCAGCGCCTCGACGAGCCCCAGCCCCAGCGTCCGCAGGCTCCGCCCGTCCAGCGGGCCCTGTTTGCGTACGACCTCGCTCAGGGTGGGCCCGGGCACGTACAGCGTGGCCATCCAGGGCCGTTCGGCATCCGGATCGGCGTCCACCACGGGAGCGGTGAACGCCCCGCTCACCTTGCGCGCCGCCGCGACCTCCTGCCGGAAGCGCGTCCGGAACTCCTCGTCCTGCGCGTACTGCTGGTGCACAAGCTTGACCGCGACATGCCGCCCCGAGGCCGAGCGTCCGAGATACACCACGCCCATGCCGCCCGCGCCGAGCCGGTCGACCAGGGTGTAGCCGCCTATGAAGTCAGGATCCCCGGTGTTCAGGGACATGGCCCATCCTCTTTCCCCGCCCTACTGTCTCGCTCGTCACCCGAATGCGTGCGCCGCACCAGATTAGGTGCGCGGGTATGCCGCGAGTGGCCGACCACACCGGGGCCACCGCAGAATCGGCACAAGTCGAGCACGAGCGTGACGTTAGCCCACCTCTCTTGATCCGGGGCCCCCGCCTATGGCTTCTGCCCCGCCGCTGACTGACAGAAGCGGCAGCCGTCCCAGTACGGCAGGGCGCTCAGCACGCGATGCGGTACGCACGAGGCGACCGCGGCCTCGCCGGGCCCGGGGAAGCCGCCGCCATCACGGTGTACGGCGTCGGCCGGGTCGAACGCCTCGACCATGGCCCGGAACCTCCGCAGATACCCCTCCGCGAACGGTGGCTCGTACCCCAGCTCGTCCCAGCGGTGCCGGCGCAGGGCGAGGCCGACGACGCGCACCACGAAATCCTTCGCCCGTGCCCGTGCGGCGGGCGTAGCCCCCCAGTCGATCTCCTCCAGGTCGAACCCGACGGCCCCGCGCCCCATGACGTTCTGGTCCTGCAGGGTCAGGAGGGCGGCGAAGCGGTAGTCCCAAGTGTCGTGCGCGAGATCGGAGACGGAGAGCGTCAGGACGTCGAGGAAGACGTCCGTACCGCCGTTGGACAAGGAGAGGCTGTCGCCGCCGCCAAACACATTTCCCACCCGCGTCACGGTACGCAGGACTCGCCCCCGCCCGGCGCTCAGGGGTGCATCCGGGCGCCCTTGATGACCTTGTCGACCGCGTTCCGCGGCCCGTACACGGCGAGCCCCACCAGGTCCAGCTGATCCTTCGGTACGGCCCGTACCGCCGCGCGGTTGTCCCGGTCGTTGCCGGTGGTGAAGAGGTCGGAGGTGAACACCGCCCGGGGGAGCGCGCGGGACAGGGCACGGGAGTGCGCCGCGGTCAGTGTCTCCTTCGTCCCCTCGAAGACCAGGACGGGCTGGCGGAACATCGGCAGATACGGGGTGCCGTCGGCGTCGGCGTACGGTTCGCCGATCACCTCGGGCAGCTCCGAGCCCAGGCCGCTGACCAGGAACGCGGTCACGTTCAGCCGCTGCCAGGGCTGCAGATCGTCCCGCAGCACCACGGCGATCTTCGTATCGAAACGTACGGGGGCGGTATCGCTCGTCGCGCTCGTCGTGCTCGTCGTCATGCTTCGAGGCTGCCGACCGCCCCGCCGTACCGTCTTGTACGTTTCTTGCATGGTGTCCCCGCAAGACGTATCCGCGTGGCGCCCGCAGGTCCCGGGCGTCGTCGAGGTCTTCCACGCCCACTTCACCGAGCACGCGTACCCGATGCACGTCCACGACGTATGGACCCTGCTGATCGTCGACAACGGCGCGGTCCGCTACGACCTGAACCGCCGCGAACGCGGCACCCCGCACGACACGGTGTCCCTGCTCCCCCCGCAGGTGCCGCACAACGGCTCACCCGCCACCCCGCAGGGCTTCCGCAAGCGGGTGGTCTATCTGGACCTGTCCCAGCTGGACGAAGGGCTCATCGGCCCGGCGGTGGACCACCCCGACATGGTCGATCCCCTCCTGCGCCGACGTATCGGACAGCTGCACGCGGCCTTGGCCCAGCGCGGCGACGAACTCGAAGCGGAGAGCCGCCTCGCCCTGATCGGCGAGCGGCTGCGCGGACACCTGCGGCCCCGGCCCGCCGCCGCCCCGCCACCCAGAACGGACCTCGGCGTGGCGCACAGCCTGCGGGAAGTCCTCGACGAGCGGCTGTCGCACGGTGTGACCCTGGACGATGCCGCCAAGCTGGTGCATGCCCACCCCACCCACCTGGTCCGGGCGTTCAGCGCGGCCTTCGGTATCGCCCCGCACCAGTACCTGATGGCCCGGCGGGTCGACCACGCCCGGCGGCTGCTCCTCGACGGCCGGCCGGCCACGGAGGTGGCGACCGCGGTCGGCTTCTACGACCAGTCGCATCTGACCCGGCACTTCAAGCGCTTCGTGGGCGTCACCCCGGGGCGCTACGCCCGGAAGGCCCGGCCCACCCGCGGCCAGCCGAGCGGCGAAGCGGCCTGAGAGCGGGGGCGACGACCCGGCCGTCAGCCATGACCCGGCCCCTCAGCCATGACCCCGGCGATTACCTGCCAGGTCATCGACCCCGACGGCCCCGTACGCCACGATCGTCGGCATACGGAGCCCCACGGCGCCATCGACCGGAAGGACGCCGCCCATGTCTGCCTACGTCATAGGTCATCTGCGGGAGGCCGACCCGCACCCGGAGATCGCCGAGTACATCGAGCGCATCACCGCCACCTTCGAGCCGTACGGCGGCCGCTTTCTGGTCCACGGCGCCCAGCACGAGGTGAAGGAGGGCAGCTGGCCCGGGCATGTCGTGGTGATCGGCTTCCCGGGGATCGCGGAGGCGCGGGCCTGGTGGGACTCGCCCGCGTACCAGGAGATCGCCCCGCTGCGCTCGCGCCACATCGAGGGCGACATCATCCTGGTCCCGGGCCTCCCCGAGGGCTACGACCCGGCGTCCACCGCGAAGGTGATACGGGAGGCGGTGCCCGCCGCGTAGCCCCGCGGAACTCGCCCCGCCCGCACGCGGGTTGACGGAGACGTGGCGTCCCGATTCTCGGTTGATGGGCGGGAAGAGCGGAGGAGATAGTGGGCGCATGAGTCCTGCAATCAGCCGCCTGGCCGGTATCGCGATTCTGCTGGTCGGCATCGCCGTCGCGCTCTGGCTGGCCTTCGGGCCCCCGCAGGACTGGGAGGGCGGTATGAGGTGGCTGCGGCACGGTCTTGTGTGGGGCAGCCTGGGACTGGCCCTTCTCTCCGCCCGGCTGATATTCCCCGCCACGGCAAAAGACGCCTGACGCCTGGAACAGTCCTTGCATGTTCTATGCCATACAGCATAAGTTACCGCCAGGTAGTGAGACCTGCGGGAAGGCACCTGCATGCGGCGGGACGGTGACAACGCTGGTAGTGGCGCGGCCGGCGGCGTGAGCCGGCGCAGGAGCGACAGCCGTGACCGGATGGTTCTGAGCGCGGCGGAGCTGCTGCGTGAGTACGGCGCCGGCGCCACGAGCATAGATCGGGTCCTCGCCCACAGCGGAGCCCCGCGCGGCTCGGTCTACCACCACTTTCCCGGTGGGCGGGCGCAGCTGATCGACGAGGCGGTGACGCTCGCCGGTGACTTCATCGCCGGTCTGATCGAGACCGCCGCTGAGGCCGATGACCCGCTCGCGGCGGTCGACTCGTTCTTCGCGCTGTGGCATGACCGGCTCGTCGAGAGCGGCTTCCGGGCCGGCTGCCCCATCGTGGCGGTGGCCGTGGAGACCAACGACGACGCCCCGCGACTCGCCCGCTCCGCTGCCGCGGTCTTCGCCCGCTGGCAGGAGGCGCTGGCCGCCCTGCTCGTCCGGCACGGTCTGCCCGAAGCGCGGGGGAGGCGGCTGGCCGCGTTCATCATCGCGGCGGTGGAAGGCGCCGTGATCATGTGCCGGGCCGAGCAGAGCACCGCCCCGCTCGAGGCGGCCGCCGCCGAGATCCACGACCTGCTGGGCCACGCCCTGCGCACCGAGCCCGCCGAGCACCCATGACCCGCCGTCTGCGATCTGCGTGTTCCCGTCCCTGTGTGAAGGAGTAGCCATGCCCACGCTGGACCGCCAGGACAACGTCTTCGTACTCGACCTCGGGGACGGCGAGAACCGCTTCCACCCCGACTGGCTCGCCTCCGTCAAAGCCGCGCTGGACGAGGTCCGGGCGGCCGAGGGGCCCCGCGCCCTGGTGACGGCCGCCACGGGCAAGTTCTACTCCAACGGCCTGGACCTGGACTGGCTGCTCGCCCACGCCGATCAGCACCACGACTACGTCGTCTCCGTACACGACCTCCTGGCCCGGACGCTGTCCCTGCCGCTGGTGACCGTGGCCGCGCTGCAGGGGCACACCTTCGCGGCGGGCGCGATGTTCTCGCTGGCCCATGACGTCCGCGTGATGCGCGCCGACCGTGGCTACTGGTGTCTGCCCGAGGCGGACATCAACATCCCCTTCACCCCGGGCATGTCCGCCCTCATCCAGGGCCGGCTGACCCCGCGGACCGCCCATGAGGCCATGGTCACCGCCCGCCGCTACGGCGGCCACGACGCGCTCACCGCGGGCATCGTCGACCGCGCGGTGGCCGAGGCCGCCGTCCGGTCGACCGCCATCGAGTTCGCCGCGGCGCAGGTGGGCAAGGCCGGAGACACCCTCGGCACCATCAAGACCCGGATGTACGCCCCCGTCCTGGCCGCCCTGCGCGACAAGGACATCCCCCTCGGCTGACGCCGACGCACCCCGCAAGGAAACCCCGCCCCATGTCGACCACAGACCTGGCCGCCCTCTCCGGCCTCGACCTCATGCGCTGGATACAGTCCGAGCGCCCCACCGACATCCCCTCCATCGGCCGCCTGCTCGGCATGCGCTTCGACGAAGTCGACCACGGACGCATCGTCGTCTCCCTCGACACCCGCCCCGACTTCGCCAACCCCCTCGGCACCGTCCACGGCGGCATCGCCGCCACCCTCCTCGACTCGGCCATGGGCTGCGCCGTCCACACCACCCTCCCCGCGGGCGTCGGCTTCACCACGCTGGAACTGAAGGTGAACTACATCCGCGCCGCCCGCACCGAAGGCCAGACCCTCACCGCCGAAGGCACCGTCATCCACGCCGGCCGCCGGACGGCGACGGCCGAAGGCAAGGTGCTGGACGAACAGGGAAAGCTGATCGCCCACGCCACGACCACCTGTCTGATCGTCGGGGCCGGGGGAGAGGCGTAACCGCTGAGGCAGGGAGGGTCAGGTCGCGGCCCACAGCCGTCGGTAGAAGTCGATCCGCTCCGGGTCGGGACTGATCCCGTAGCCGTCAAGGAGCGTGTCATCCCAGCCCGGCCCGTAGTTCCACTCGGTGCTCCACGTGGCCACGGCCAGGTCCGCCCACCGGTCGGCGAGGCCGAGGGCGCCCATGTCCACATGGCCGGACCATGTGCCGTCCGGGTTCAGGAGCGTGTTGGGCGCGCAGGGGTCCCCGTGGCATACGACCAGGCGGTCGACCGGCGGCGGCACGGGCAGCTCCGCGGGCACCTCGGCGCCCGCGCGCCGGGCCACGTCCAGCCGGTGGTCGACGGACCAGCTGAACGGGCAGTCGTCCACGGGCAGCCGCTCATGCAGCGCCCGTAGCGCGGTCCCCAGCGCCCGTACGGCCGTCCGCGGGTCCGCCTTCCACCGGGGGCTGACGGCGCTCTCGCCGGGCAGCCCCTTGGTGATCATCCAGGTCCCGTCGTCATCGGCTCCAAGGTCCAGAACCTGAGGAACGGGCGTATAGCGACCGGCCCAGCGCAGACGAGTGGCCTCAACCTCCAGATCCGCCCCCGAGCCCTTCGGATCCCACTTGGCGAACAGCCGGTCGTCCCCGCTGCCGAGCTGGAAGGTCAGGCCGCCCAACTCGTTCAGCCATACGGGCAGCAACGGCCGGTCTCCGGCAAGAGCGGCGATCGGCGCGGGCACGCGCACATCGCGGGGCGGCGGTCCGGAGTAATGCATACGCGCATGCTCTCCTTCGCGCCGCGCCGAACGCGAGCGATTTTGCGGCGTCACAGCACCGCGGGGCCGCCGCTCCGCGGTGCTGCGACCCCGCGGTGCCGCAGCAGTGACTTACTTGGCGTGGGCTACGTCCACGATCAGCTTGTCGCCGGACTGCTGCACCCGGAACGGCAGCTTGGCGCGGAGGCCCAGGCCGACCTGGGTCTGCCCCTCGATGCTCGCCCCGAACTTGGTGTCCCGGAACGTCTTGTAGCCGGTGACGTTCACACCGGGCAGGGACTTTCCGGGCTTGCCGGCATACGTCTTCTGGGCCGGGTTCGACGGGTTGTAGCTCGGCGAGTTCACGACGATCTCCAGGATGGCGCCGCCGTTGACCCTGATCTGGTCACCGGTGCCGCTCTGGCGGAACTTCGTCACGTACCCGACGTGGTAGCCGATCTTGCTCGTCGCCCCCTTGATGTCGAAGACCATGCGGTCGTAGCACGTGTGCTTGCCCGTCGTGATGTTCCGCAACGACTTGGCGGTGGCGTCCTCGGCCGACTTGGTGTCGCTGTTCCAGGAGGCCGAGCAGGCCGCGGCCGATACGGCCCGGTCCGCCGGACCGGTCGCGGCACCGGCGATTCCGGCCGTACCGGCCAGACAGGCGCCCGCTATGACGAGCACCGCGGCAGTCGTTCCGATCTTGCGCATGAAATACCTCTGAGTGGTTCGAACGCTGATCCGGGAGAGAGTGAGCGGCCCTTCCGTGATCTTCACTCTTCCGTCAGGACGGCCGGACCTCATCCGCCCGGGTACTCAGCTCCAGCCACGTGAGTACTCACCTTGGTGGAACCTTGGCTGAAACTTGAACTGGCTGGTTGGGGCACGTCTTGCAAAAGTGGACCCCTGGCAACGGGGGGTGGGGACATGCCGATTGAGTTCCGTGTGCTCGGCGATGTCGGGGCGTATGTCGACGGAGCGGCGCTGGATCTGGGCCATGCGCAGCAGCGCTCGGTTCTGGCGGTGCTGTTGGCGGAGGCCCGGCGCACGGTGTCGGCCGATCAACTCGTCGACCGGATCTGGGGCGAGGGCACCCCGCAGCGCGCCAAGGGGACGCTGTACAGCTATCTGTCCCGTTTGCGGGGTGTACTGGCGGTGGCCGAGGACGAGTGCCGGATCGCTCGGCGCCCGGGCGGTTACGCGCTGCTGGTCGACCCGGACTCCGTGGACCTGCACCGCTTCCGCGCCCTGGTCGAGCGGGCCCGGGCCGCCGACGAGGCGTCGGTGGCCGCGCCGCTGTTCGATCAGGCGCTGGGGCAGTGGCGGGGGGACTTCGGCGCGTCCTGCGACACTCCGTGGTTCGGCTCCGTACGGGAGGGGTTACGGCAGGAGCGGCTGGCCGCCCTGCTGGACCGCTACGACACCCTGCTCCTGCTCGGCCGCCATGGCGCGCTGCTGGCCGAACTGTTCACTCTGGTCGAGGAGCAGCCGCTCAACGAGCGGCTGACCGGCCACATCATGCTGGCGCTGTACCGCGGCGGGCGCGTCGCGGAGGCGCTGACCCGCTACGACGCCTTCCGGCGCCGGCTGGCCGAGGAGCTGGGCGTCGACCCGGGGCCCCAGCTCAGACAGCTGCACCAGCAGATCCTCACCGCGGACCCGGCGCTCACCCCTGCGCCCACTCCTGCTGCCAGTCCGCAGGCGGCCCGCCACCCGGTCCCCGCGCATCTGCCGGCCCCACCCCCCAGATTCACCGGCCGCACCCATGAACTGGACCGGCTGGCCCGCCTCCTGGAGGGCCGGGCCGGGGCCGAAGACCCCATGGCGATCGTGGCGATCACCGGTCCCGGCGGCATCGGCAAGACCTGGCTGGCCCTGCACTGGGCCCACCGCCATCTGCGGGACTTCCCGGACGGGCAGCTCTACGTCAATCTGCGCGGCTTCGACCCCTCCGCCGAACCCGTCCCGGTGGCGGCGGCCATCCGCGGCCTCCTCGACGCCCTCGGCGCCGACCCCGCGGCCATCCCCTCGGACGTGGAGGGGCAGGCCGGGCTGTACCGGAGCCTGGTGGCGGGCAAACGCCTGCTCGTGCTGCTCGACAACGCCCGCGACAGCGACCAGGTCCGGCCCCTGCTGCCCGGCAGCCCCACCTGTACGGCGCTGATCACCAGCCGCCACCGCCTCACCGGGCTCGCCGCCACCCACGGAATCCGCGCCCTCGGCCTCGACGTACTCTCCGAAACCGAGGCCCGCACCCTGCTCACCCGCCACCTCGGCGACCACCGCGTGGCCGACGAACCCGCGGCCGTCCACACGCTCCTGGACCACTGCGGGGGCCTTCCGCTCGCGGTCAGCATCCTCTCCGCCCGCGCCGCCGCCCATCCGGACCTCCCCCTCTCGGCCCTCGCCGAGGAGGTCGAGGAGGCCGCCACCAGGCTCGACGCCCTGGACACCGGCGACGTCGCCGCGGATCTGCGGGCGGTGTTCTCCTCCTCGTACCGGGCCCTCGCGGCCGACGCGGCAAAGACGCTGAGCCTCCTCGGCCTCGCACCGGGCCCGGACATCAGCGTCCCCGCCGCCGCGAGCCTCACCGGCCTCCCCGCGCCCCGGGTCCGTGACCATCTGCGTACCCTGCAGGCCGCACACCTGCTCCAGCAGCACACCCCGCACCGCCACCGGATGCACGACCTGGTCCGCCTCTACGCCGCCGAACAGGCCGAGACGCTGCCGACCGACCACCGCCAGTCCGCCCGCCACCGGCTGCTGGACTTCTGCCTCCACAGCGCCTGTGCCGCGGCCGAACTCCTGGACCCGCACGGGGACCGGATCCCCCGGCCCGACCCCCGGCCGGGCGTCACACCGGAGGCGTTCGCGGACGAGGAGGACGCCCTCAGGTGGTTCACCGCCGAGCATCCGTTCCTGCTCGGCGCCATGGACCTCGCCCGCGCATCCGGCTTCGACTCCCACGTATGGATGCTGGCCCAGGCCCTCGAGCCGTTCTTCGACTACCGCGGCCACTGGCGCGACTGGGCCGACACCCAGCACACCGCGCTGCTCGCCGCGCAGCGGCTCGGCGAGCTGACCTGGCAGGCCGACGCCCACCGTGGTCTGGGCGCGGTCTACACCCAGATCAAGCGCCTCGACCACGGGCACACCCACTACCAGCACGCGCTCGACCTCTACGGCCGCGCGGGCGAGCGCCTGGGACAGGCCCATGCGTACCGGGGCCTGAGCTGGGTGTTCGTAGAGCAGGACCGGCTGCGCGAAGCGCTCGTCCACAACGAACGGGCGCTCGCGCTCTACCGGGAGGCGGACCACCGGACCGGCCAGGCCAAGTCGCTCAACAACGCCGGATGGCTGCACGCCATGCTCGGCGAGTACGAGCACTCGCTCGACTACTGCACCGAGGCAGTCGAGCTCAACCAGAAGTCCGGGAACCGGCACGCCGAGGCCGGGGCGTGGGACAGCCTCGGCTACGCCCATCACCACCTGGGCGGTTACGCCGACGCCGTGAACTGCTACCAGCGGGCCCTCGACCTCGTGCGTGGCTTCGGCGACCGGTGCGGGGAGGTCGAGATCCTCATCCATCTCGGCGACAGCCACGGCGCGCGCAACGCACCCGAACTGGCCCGGTCCGTATGGCAGCAGGCCCTGAGGATCGCCGACGAGATCGACCACACGGCCGCCGACGAACTCCGCAAGAAGCTGGTCAGCCACTCACCGTGAGATTCGAGTTCCCGCTGCTCTGATATCCCTCGGTCGCGAGAATCATGTAGTACTTGAACGTGCCCAGATTCATTCCGGAACGGGCCCAGGCGTCGAAGTGATTGCCCGTGGTGATGGTGCCACCCGTTTTCTTCGACTGCCGGACGCTCCAGTACTGATTGAACGTGCGAGTTCCTTCGACGGAGGGCGCGTTGTAGCGCGTCGTCATGTAGATGTCGTACGTCCCGCCGTCGCTGCTGACCGCGCCCTTGTACGTGCCTGTGGGCCGGTAGGTGCCCCAGTTGTCGACGATGTAGTACTCGACGAGCGGGTTTGAGGTCCACCCATAGAGCGCTAAATAGCCGTTGCCGGACGGGTTGAAGCTGCCGGAGTAGTTCACACTCCGGCGTCCGCCGTTGCTCCAGCCCTTACCGCAGACGAAATTGCCGCAGTTGGTCCACGAGGTCCGGTAACTGCCGCCGGACGCCAGGGTCATGGCGACCGAGCCGCCGCCATTGGTCCAGAACGAGTAGTAGAAGCCGTTGTTGGTGCCGGTCTGGTTCGTGGTGATGGTCGTGTCGGCGTACGCGGTGCCGGGCAGCATCAGCCCGGTCGTGGCCAGCGCCAAGGCGCCGGCGCGGCCGATGAAGTCCCTGCGGTTCACCGGGCGTGCGGGGGCGTTGTCCGAGTTCATGATTTCCTCCTTATGAAGGCTGGCGACCGACGATGGCGACAGTGTTGGACTGGGGCCGGTGGGTGTCAACGGTTTCCGCAAGAATTACGGAAACTCCGTCCTGGCTCGGAGATCTCTCAGCGGGATATAAGTCCAGTTCACGGCCGTGATCGACTCATCGGACAGAGGTCGATTGACGAAGTCGCCGACTCGGAGGCCGAATTCCAGGAGGACGATACTGAAAAGTTTTCGGAGACTTTCCGGATCACGCGGGGACCGCCCTCAGCGCCGAGGCTGATACGGCGGGAATCGCACGGGGTCGGTGAAGTCCTGGTCCGCGTCGGGCCAGCGCTCGCGCAGCAGGGCGGCGATGCGCTGGACCCAGGCGGTGAGGTGGGGCAAGGCCCGGTGGGTCCGGGCGGTGCGCGCGGCGGCTTCGAGCGTGGCGATGAGCTGAGGGCGGCTGGGGTGGCCTGGTGGGCGGGTGCCCACCAGAGCGAACCGCTGCAGGCGGATCAACGCCCAGGAGACGCAGGCGGCGGCGAGCCCGAACCCGTACCGCCGGTCGTCCTCGGCGGCCGGGATGCCGCGGGCGAGGGCGCGGCGATAGTGGTCGGCCAGGCCAGTGGCGACCGGGTCGCCGACCGACATCCAGGCGGGGCCGGGGACATGCAGGCACACGGCGTCGGTGAGCGCGTGGGTGTAGCCGGCGAATTCGAAGTCGATGAGGCGGGCGTCGGGCGGGCCGGAGGGGTGCAGGAGGACGTTGTTGGCCTCCGTGTCCCCGTTGCTGAGGGCGAGAAACGGACCCGGGGCGCGTAACTCGGCGACGGCAGCGGCGAGTTCGGTGGCGGCTCGGCCCTCCAGGGGCGCCCCCAGCGCCACGGCGTGTTCGATCCCCGTATCGCGGTACGAGGCGAATCGTCCGGCCCGATCGTCCCCGCGGTCGACCGGCCCCAGCCTCGCCCGGCGTGCGTAGTACGCCTCGGCCCGCCCGGCGGTGGCCGCGTTCAGCTCACCGCGGGCTTGAGCGAAGGCGGCCAGCCGTTCGCCGTGGGCCGCCGCTCCGTCGCGCCGTAACAGCTGATCCAGAGCCGTACGAGGCGCAAGGTCCTCCAAGACCAGGTGCCCGGCGGCGACATCGGCGGCGATGAGGCGAGGGGCGAGGCCGACCCCGACGTCGTCCCGGAGGAACTGGAGCGCGGCCAGCTCGGTACGGAGCCGCCACACCGCCGTACGCGCCTGGACGTGGCCGCCCTCCGTCCACTTGACGACGACGGACGGCGGGGCGGCCGCACTCCTCAGCCGGACCCGGGCCACGGCCCAGGGCTCCAGCCGCTCCCAACGCTCGACGGCCACCGATGCGGAGTAGACATCGGCCAAGAGGCTCCGCAGAGCCACGACGCGGGCGGCGCTCGTTCCGGGATCAGGCACCGGCCCACCGTACGGCTCGGGCGCCCGGCACCTAGGTCGAGCTCGAGCAGCTGGCGGTGAGGGTTTTGCCGGGCTTGTTCCTCTTCGTGTCCTCGTCCGCGAGCTTGCCATCGACGAATATCTGGCAGCCGATTTCCGTCTTCGGGTTCACCGAACCCGTTTGCAGCGACAGCGACCTTCCCGGCTTCACTTTCAACTTCTTCGACCACGGCGTCTTGACCGAGTCGAGATCCAGGTCCGTATCGCCGCTGCTGTTCTTCTTGCCGGTATACAGGTCCGAGTTGATACCGGGGATGTATACGCTCGCCGGTGAATCCCCCGTCACCTTGAATTCGACAGTCACCATGCTGTCGCTCGCGCCGTCCTTGTCGCCGTCGTCGGAGCAGCCTGCCAGCAGGGCTCCCGTGATGGCCAGACAGGCCGCGGCCTTATGTGTACGCATTGTTCCCCAACGGTCTTTTTCGCGCGTTCGGTTGTGGATTTTGAACAACCGACGGCGAGTAATCCTCACATGCGTTCCGCCCGGGAACCAGCGGTTCCGGCCCGGTACGTGGATCAGTTCCGCTGTACCGGAGATAAGTTCGGAGATTGTTGGCTAGCCTGATGCGGATGGAGACGACGGGGTTACTCCTAAGCGCGGTGGGCACGGTGGCTGGTGTCGTCAGCGCCTACCTCGCGTATGTGGCGGTCCGCCACCAGCTGTCCAGACGTCGGCGTCGCCCCGCCCGTTCCCCCGGTTCCGTCCGACCCCGACCCCGACCCCGACGCCGGCTCCGCGCGCTATGACGTGTTCATCTCGTACAGCGCCGAGGACGTCGACTGGGTGCGCCCGTCCGCGGCGCGGCTCGGCGCGAGGGGGCTGACCGTGGCGTATGACGAGGTCGTTCCCTTCCCCCGTAAGAACACACAGTAATCGTGCTTCTACGGAAAGGATGGGAGAGGGGCGCCTGGGATAGAAGAACGTACGCCCCGTACGTGCTCAGGTCACCGCAATACATGCTGCGGGACCGGGCCCCCTATCCGTGCTTTATCGGGATTCGCCAGACATCGATCGCATCGGCCACCTACTGTACGGATGCACCGCGTTACCCACCGCGGTCACCCGAGGAGGAATCCCTGTGTCATCGCCCTGCGACCCCAAACATGCTCCCGCCGGCGATGTGGGCGCAGCGCTCATGATGATCGACTCCCGGCTCAAGGGCATCTATGACGGCGCGACCGAGACCGACCCCGAACAGCGGGCACTGATCGACCAGTACACCGCGTCCCTGGGCCCCAGGGGAGCCAATGCCGTGCTGGACGGCACGTGCACCCTCATCTTCATGTTCATGAAGTGGCTCCGGCTGGCCTATGAGGACCACGGCAAGGACGTCATCGAGTATGTGGTGCCCAACCTCGTGGCCACGATGCGCATGATGCCCAAGAGCGTCCGCCCCGAGGCCATCCCCACCATGGCCGGCCTGCTCATCGCCGCGGGCACCGGCCTGAGCCCCAACCTGTGGCGCAAGCAGTACGGATTCTGGACCAAGGACGAGATGACTCCCCTGGAAGTCACGGCCTTCCTGCTCGCGGAGCACATCAACCGCCTCACCGACGACCGCGACTTCGCCACCCGCATGATCGCCCAAGCCCTGCCCGAACCGGACGAGGACTGACGCCCTCTCGGCCCGCCGCTCGTGCCGGTTCGACCGGCACGAGCAGCGGAGGCGGCGAGGTCGCGTCACGCGACGGCGGTCCCCTCGAGCTCGACCATCTGGCCGGGGATCGCCAGCCGTGTCACCCCGAGCATCGTGGTGGTCGGCGCCACCCAGGCGGCGCCCAGCCGCGACGCCAGCACGCCGTAGTGCTGGAAAAGCACATCGACGTCGGTGGTGTAGACGTTGAGCCGGACGAGGTTCGTGAGGGTCATATCGGCCTCGCCGAGCACGGCCTCCAGGCTGTCGAGGCTCAGCGCCAATTGGGCCGCCATGTCACCGTCATGCTGGGGTTTGCCGTCGCCGCTCATCGCGGTCTGCCCGGAGCAGTACAGGGTGCGGGTGTGCCCGGAGACGACCTCACCCTGGTTGAATCCCATCTCCACCGACCACGTCACCGGGTTGACCGCGGTTCGTTCCAAGGCCACAACAGCTCCATTTCGATTCACGGGGCGTACGTACGTCCATCGGCTCGGTATCCGCCCATCTCCGACGCCGCGTTGAAAGCCTCGCAGCGAAACCACGACATCCTGTGTCATGTATTCCGATAGAGTTTTCGTATGCGCGCCGACCGATTGGTCTCACTGGTGCTGCTGCTGCGCCAGCGCGGTCGACTCTCCGCGGCCACGCTGGCCCGCGAGCTGGAGGTGTCCACCCGCACCGTGCTGCGTGACATCGAGGCGCTGTCCGCGGCCGGCGTCCCGGTCTACGCCGAACGCGGCAGGCGCGGCGGTTTCGCGCTGCTGCCCGGTTTCCAGACCGAGCTCACCGGGCTGAACCACGACGAGGCGCTCGCCCTGCTGGTCGCCGGATCACGGCGTGGCGCGCAGGTATTCGGCCTCGGTTCGGCGCTCGCTTCGGCCATGCTCAAGGTGGTCGACGCGCTGCCCGATGGCTATCGGGACACCGCGGCCGGCGCGGCGCAGCGATTGCTCATCGACCCGGAGACCGACCTCCTCTCGCGCCGCGTGGTCGCCGAGGAGGTGCCCGACGCCGTAGTGGCCGAGGTCCGGCGCGCGGTGTTCGCCGGACACAAGCTGCGTATCCGCTACGCGGCCGTGGACCAGACCCCGAAGTGGCGCACCGTGGACCCGATCGGCCTGGTCACCGTACGGGGGCAGGGCTACCTGCTGGCCACGAGGTCCGGCGAGGACCGCACCTACCGGCTGTCGCGCATCCTGGCCGCCGAGGAACTCGATGAACCCGCGCAGCGACCGGACCGGGTCGATCTGGACCGGGCCTGGCAGGAGCGCAGCACGCGGTTTCGGACCGGCGGAGACCAAGTGGCCGTGCTGGTACGGGTGAACCCGGAGCGGCGCGCGGACCTGGTGGGCACCGCGCTGGCCGTCCTCGCCGAAGAGACCGACGCGCACGGCTGGCTGCGGCTGGAGGTGACCTTCCAGGACTCGCGCCACGCCGAATGGGCGATATGGCAGCTCACCACGGACGCGGAAGCCCTCGCGCCGCAGTGGTTGCGCACCTCCCTGCGTAACCGCGCCGCCGCGATTGCCGCCTGCTACGGGGTGTCGCCCTGAGAGTCACCCATTCGGACGCTAGTCACACTCAGTATGTATGTTGTTACTTTGGGTTGGGGGTGTGGCTGTGACGCAGCGAGGGGGGCGCGTTTCTTCAGGGCTCTTGAGGTGCCTGACGTCCGAGACCTGACCTGTCTTTCTCCTGCCGAAAGCCACCGCCTCGGGGCTCCGAGCGAACCGCTCCGGGCCTCGCTCCATGGCGACTGCGAGGCAGAGATGAGACTTACCGGGACTCTTGCAGAAAGCCCCGGCGTTCACGCCGGGGATGAATGCATCTCAAGGGGGCTCTGACGTGCACTTGGAGCGGACGTTTTTGCTGCTCG
>NZ_NCSM01000071.1 GCF_002224125.1 Streptomyces sp. NBS 14/10 | reverse complement strand
GTACGCCAACCGACCCGACAGCACCCCGCCGGCGTTGCCGTTGCCGACAAGCCCTTCGAGGCCATCGGGGAGTTCGAGCAGGCGCGTGGCGTAGTCGTGGTACATCATCCCGGCGAAAACGCCGGTGCGGCTCCCGCGCAGCGTGGCCGGATCGATACCGGCGCCCTCCAGCGCCTCCCAGGAACTCTCCAGCAGCAGCCGCTGCTGCGGGTCCATCGCCAACGCCTCACGCGGGCTGATCCCGAAGAACCCCGCATCGAAGTCGGCGGCGTGGTGGAGAAAGCCGCCGTGGCGGGTGTACGACGTCCCGGTCCGCGCCCGGTCCGGATTCGGGTCGTACAGCGCCTCGACATTCCAGCCCCGGTCCACCGGAAATTCCGAAATGGCATCTCCGCCGGAGGCCAGCAACTCCCAGAATTCCGAAGGCGACCCCACACCGCCGGGAAAGCGGCAGGCCATCCCCACCACGGCGATCGGCTCCTGCTCCCCCGACTCGATCTCCGCCAGGCGGCGACGTACTTGGACGAGTTCGGCGGTCGCCCGCTTGAGGTAGTCCCGAAGCTTTTCCTCATTGGCATTGGCCATTTACGGCATCTCCTCGACATTCCTCAAGCCGTGAGTTGTTTCCTCAGGGCCGCCAGGGCGTCAAGCGATCTTAGGGAATTCGATATCGTTCGCTGCACCCCCTAAGCACCCCAGAATGCGCGGACGGCGCGCGGCCGTTCGCCATAAGGGGTGCAGGCTGTCACCGCTCTTCGCTCTTTTCTGAGCGCTTCTGGACTCCTCCCGAGAGGCGGTAGCCATGGAATCGTCCCGGTACACCAAGCGCTTTCACGGCCGATTGGTGCTGGTCACCGGCGCGGGCAGCGGAATCGGACGGGCGACGGCGGGCGCCTTCGCCACGGCGGGGGCGCGCGTGGTGTGCGTGGACCGGAACGCCCGTACGGCGTCGGACAGCGCGGACCTGGCCAAGGTGTTGGGTGCCACGGACGCATGGCCGGAGGCCGTCGACATCACCGACGCGGCCGCAATGGAACGGCTCGCCGAGCGCGTCCTGGACGCGCACGGGGTCGTGGACATCCTGGTGAACAGCGCCGGCATCGGCATGTCGGGCCGGTTCCTCGACACCTCCGTCGCGGACTGGCGGCGCACGCTGGATGTGAATCTCTGGGGGGTCATTCACGGCTGCCGGCTCTTCGGCCGGCAGATGGCGGACCGCGGGCAGGGCGGGCACATCGTGACGATCGCGTCGGCCGCCGCCTTCCAACCCACCCGGGCGGTCCCGGTGTACGCGACGAGCAAGGCCGCCGTGGTGATGCTCAGCGAGTGTCTACGGGCGGAACTCGCGCAGTTCGGGGTGGGTGTGAGCGCGGTCTGCCCGGGCTTTGTGAACACCTCCTTCACAGCGGCGATGCACTTCGCGGGGGTGTCGGAACAGGAGCAGGTGCACCTGCGGAAGCGGGCCGTGGACACGCTCGGGCGGCGCGGCTGTCCGCCGGAGAGAGTCGCCGCGGCGGTGTTGCGCGCGGTCGCCCGCAACACACCCGTGGCGGCCGTGACGCCGGACGCCCGTCTCGTACGTCTGATCGGCCGGTTCGCGCCGCCTCTGCGCCGTGCCGTGGCCCGGCTCGATCCGCCCTCCTGACGACGGTTGACGACGGCCGCTGGACGACGGTCGGCGATGGCCGCTACATGCCCGGTGGTGTGGGGGCGAGGGCCATGCCGCCGGAGGCGTCGACCAGCTGCCCGGTGACCCAACGGGCCTCGTCAGAGGCGAGGAGGGCGACGACGTCGGCGATGTCGGACGGCTGGCCGAGCCTGCGCAGTGCGGTCATGGCGGCCACGCCCTCGGCCGCCCCGGGCATGTCGTGCAGCCACGTGTTGGTTTTGGTGTTGTCGGTGATGCCCGGCGCGATGGTGTTGACGGTGATCCCCCGGTGTCCCAGCTCATTGGCCAGCCTGGGCGCCATGATCTCGAGGGCGCCCTTGCTCATGGCGTAGGGCAGCAGCGGCCAGGCGATCCTGGTGACGGCGGAGGAGATGTTGACGATCCGCCCGCCGTCGGCGAGGAGCGGCAGACACCGTTGGGTGACGAAGAACGGGGCCCGTACATTGACGCTGAAGATGCGGTCGAACTCCTCCTGAGTGACCTCGGAAATGCCCGCCACGTATCCATCCGCCTGTGCGGCGGCCGGGTCGTCCGGGGCTGCGTAGATGGCGGCGTTGTTCACCAGGATGTTCAGCGGCCGGCCGGCGAGCCCGGTCGCGAGTTCGCTGAAGAGTGTGTCGAGTGCGTCATCGGCCGTGAGGTCCGCCCTGATCGCGAATGCCTGCCCGCCGGCCTGCTCAATCGACGCGACCGTTTCCTCGGCGTCTTCTTTGCACCGCCCGTAGTGCACAGCCACCTGAAAGCCGTCGGCGGCGAGCCTTCGGGCGATGGCCGCGCCGATGCCGCGCGACGCACCGGTCACCAGTGCGGTTTTTCCAGCTGTTTGGGTCATGGCGACGACCCTCGCAACCGAGCACACGGCACGGAACCCCCTCAGGACCCCGGAATTCCGAGGAAAAGGACTCCACCGAAAGCCGAGCCACGCGGGGTACCCTGCCGGGCCCTCGTAACCCATCGGGAAAACAATCCACCAGGAAATGAGTTCTGGATGACCAGTGTCAGTCCGACGACGGCGGAACAGGATCCCGACCTCCCCATGCGGCGCGCGCTGAGCGCCGCCAGGCGGGCGGAGGCCATCGCCTCCGCCACGCGCGCGGCTGCCTCCGAAGTGGCCAAGGCGACGGCGGACGGCGCCGCGGCGAGCACCGCCGCGACCGAGGCCGCGGAAGCGCTGGCGACCGCCGCCTCGGCCGCGGAAGCCGCGGCCCGGACCGCCAGGGCCGCGGCCGGCGAAGCCGGGCGGGCGATGTCGGCCGAGGCCGCCACCGCGGCCGCCGCCGGCGCGGCCGAGGCCGCGGCCGAGGCGGCCGCCGCCGGCGCCCAGGCCGGCCCCGCCGCGGAAGCGGCCGCCCGGGCCGAGGCCGAGGCCGCCGCGAAGGCTGCCTCGAAGGCCGCCGAGATGGCGAACGCGGTCGCGGAACACAGCCGTCGGGCGGCTGCCGAGGCAGAGGCCGTGGCCAAGGCGGCGACCCACGCCGCCGAGGCGGCCCGGGCGGCTGCGGACGGTGGCGCCGAAGCGGTGGCCGAGGCCGCCGAGGCCGCGGCGCTGCGGATGAACACCGACACCCCGTGGCTGAGCCGACACCTGCCGGCCGAATGAGCCCAATGAGCCGAATGAACTGAATGAGCTGAATGAGCTGAGTGAGCCGTGCGGCATGAGCAACCGTGCCGTGCCTTGAGCGGCGGCACAGGTGACGGCGCCCGGTCTTCGCCGGGCGCCGTCGTCCGTTTGCGATGCCGCGATGGTGGCACCGCACGGGCTCAGTCTCGGCTGACCTCCTTGTCGATCAGCTCGAACATCTCGTCGTCCGTGGCCGACTGAAGGTCCAAGCCCGCAGCGCCGCCGCCGTCGTGGTCAGCGATGCGGCCACTGCTCATCTTGCGGGCGAGGGACCGCAGGCGCTCCGCGAGGCCACTGCGCGTGTCGTCGTCGAGCGCCACCGAATCGGAGACGGCGGACTCCAGCCTGGCCAGCTCCGCCATCGCCGTGGCCGCCGCCGAGGACGGAGCGCCCTGGCAGAGCTGAGTACGCAGATGATCGGCGAGGGCAGCGGGGGTGGGGTGGTCGAAAACGGTGGTCGCGGGCAGGGTGAGAGCGGTGGTCGTGTGAAGGCGGTTACGGAGTTCCACGGCGGCGAGGGAGTCGAAACCCAGCTCGCGGAAGGCCGTGTCCGGCCGGACGGCGACAGCCGAGTCATGCCCCAGCACAGCGGCGGTGTGGGTACGGACGATCATGAGAAGCGTGTCGCGCTGCTCGGCGGCGTCCTGGGCGGCGAGACGGGTACGAAGGTCAGCGGCGCCCTCGGCCCTGGGGGTGCGGCGATGGACCGTACGGGCCGGGGCGATCCCGGAGAACAGCGGCGCCGGGGTCTCGGCGGCGCTCGAACCCCGTAGATCCAGCCGGGCGGGCACCAGACACGGCCGATCGCCGACGAGGGCGGCGTCGAAGAGCGCGAGGGCGTCCTCGGTGGCGAGGGGGGCGAGCCCGGAGCGGGTGATGCGGGCCCGGTCGGTGCCGTCGAGATGCCCGGTCATACCGCTGCCCTGCTCCCACAGGCCCCACGCGAGCGACAGGGCCGGCAGGCCCTGCGCCCTGCGGTGTTCGGCGAGTGCGTCGAGGAAGGCGTTGGCCGCGGCGTAGTTGCCCTGCCCAGGTGCGCCGAGGACACCGGCGGCCGAGGAGAACAGGACGAAGGCGCGCGGCTGGGCGTGGCGGGTGAGCTCGTGCAGATGGAAGGCGGCGTCGGCCTTGGGTGTCAGCGCGGTGTCCAGGTGTCGGGGGGTGAGGGAGGAGACGGTGGCGTCGTCCAGCACGCCCGCGGCGTGGACCACACCGGTCAACGGGTGTCGGGCGGGAATCCTCGCGATGAGATCGGCCAGCGCGCCGCGGTCGCCGCTGTCACAGGCGCTCACCGTCACCTCGGCGCCGAGCTCGGCCAGTTCCACCCGCAGCTCGGTGGCGCCGGGCGCGTCGGGCCCACGTCGGGAAGCCAGCAGGAGGTGTCGTACGCCGTGACGGCCGACCAGATGGCGCGCGAGCACCGCACCGAGCGTGCCGGTGCCGCCCGTGATCAGTACGGTGCCGTCGGGGTCGAACGCCGTGGGCGCGGCGTGCTGGTCGGCTGCGTCGGTGGCGGAAACGGGACCAAGCTCGGGGACGGGAGCAGGCTCGGGGACGGGAGCAGGCTCGGGGACGGGGACGGACGCCGGAACGCGGGTCAGCCGGGGCACGAGGAGCCGGTTCGCCCGCACCGCGATCTGCGGCTCGGCGCAGGCGAGTGCCGCCGGAACGAGGGTCGGTGGCACTTCCCCGCCGTCGAGGTCGGGGGCGGGGTCGATGTCCAGCAGGACGAACCGGCCGGGATGTTCCGACTGCGCGGAACGCACCATGCCGCACACCGCCGCGCCCGCCAGGTCCGCCACGTGCTCCCCCGGTGCGGTGGCCACCGCACCACGGGTCAGTACGACCAGCCGGCTCGACGCCAGCCTCTCGTCCGCCAGCCACTCCTGCAGCAGACCCAGGATGCGCTGAGCGAGGGTCCGTACGTCCTCCGGTACGGCGGTGGCGCGCGCGTCGCGGCGGCCGCAGTCGACCACGACCGCATTGGGCGCCGGGGCCCCCGCCTCCAGCGTCGCGGCGGCCAGGTCGGCGAGGTTCGCGTATCCGGCTGCCGAGGGGAGGAGGTCGCAGGGCCCCACCGTGGCCAGGAGTTGCGGAGCGGACGATGACGTCGGCGCCGGGGCGGTCACCCACTCGACCGCGAAGAGCGAGTCCCGCCGCGCCGTACCGGAAGCCGCCAGCAGCTCCTGCGTCGACACCGGGCGGACCGCGAGCGACGCGATCGAGGCCACCGGCCGCCCCTCGCCGTCGACCACCGCCACCGACCATGCGTGCGTGTCCCGCGCCTCACCGTCCGGGGTGAGGCGAACCCGCAGGGTCGACGCTCCGGGAGCGTGCAGCCTCACCCCGCTGAAGGAGAAGGGCAGGGCGCCGTGCGGGAGTTCGTCGGCCGGGCGGAAGGCGGCGGCGTGCAAGGCGGCGTCCAGCAGGGCGGGGTGTACGGAGAACTGGGAGGCGTCGCCGTCCGCCGTGTCGGGAAGACGCACCTCGGCGAAGATGTCCTCGCCACGTCGCCAGGCCGCCCGCAGCCCCCGGAACACCGGACCGTACTCGAATCCCCGCGCCGCGTACCGGTCGTAAAGGCTCTCCAGGTCGTCTGCCGTGAACGCGACGGCGCCAGGCGGTGGCCAGACCGCCGCCGCGTCGTCGTCGCCTTGTGGGTCTGTGAGCCGTGCGATGGCGTCGTCCTCGTCGGCCAGTGCGGGGCCGACCAGGCCGGTGGCATGGCGTACCCACGTGGCGTCCTCGTACGTACCCTCGCGGCGGGAGGACACCGTCAGGCTCCGGCACCCGTTCTCATCCGGCGCCGCCACCCATGCCTGCACCTGCACCGCTCCCTCCTCCGGGATGAACAGCGGCGACTGGAGGGTGAGTTCTTCGATGCGGTGGCAGTCCACGCGATGGCCCGCCTGAAGGGCGATCTCGAGAAGGACAGTTCCGGGGAGGACGACGGCGCCGGCGATGGTGTGATCGGCGAGCCAGGGGTGGGTGGACAGGGCGAGCCGACCGGTGAGCAGATACCCCTCTCCCTCGGCCACCGCAACCGCCGCGCCGAGCAGCGGGTGATGCG
>NZ_NCSM01000070.1 GCF_002224125.1 Streptomyces sp. NBS 14/10 | reverse complement strand
GCCACCCGCCGGGCCGAGGAACCAGGACACCGGGCCAGCCGCCCCTACCGCTGGCTGTACGCGGGCACAGGTCCCGCCGGTGTTCGGCCCGTCCGGTGCCACCGCTCACCGTCGGTTCATGGAGTGGCCGAAGGGCGGACCGGATTGCCCATGTCCATGGGTATCTCGGGCGCCAACCTTCGCGACAGCCAGGCCCTCGAACCGTTGGTCCGTGGCATTTCGCCCGTCCGCTCCCGTCGCGGACCGCGCCGACGACGGCCGGCCAAGCTCCACGGTCCACGGTCCACGGCGACAAGGGCTACGACCACGGCCACCTACGGCGATGGTTACGACCACGCGGCATCCGGCATCGCACCGCCCGCAAGGGCATCGAGACCTCGCAGCGCCTGCACCCTCATCTGCCATCGCAGACTCACCTGAGGGACCTGGTATAAGGAGGCCGACCTGATGACTATTGGGTGCGGTAGCAGTCCGCGGAAGCCGGGTTACGAACCGGTGGGGACGGTGTCTTCACCCTCCGTTGAGGACGGCAGGCCTCGCTCTGCTGCCCAGGCGCACAGTGCGGCTTCGGCCACCTCACGGGACAGAGGGCCGCGGTCGACGTGGAGTTCCTGAAGGTGGCGGATGGCCGCCCCTATCGTGCGACCCTGAGGTATGCCGAGCAGGGCGATGATTTCCTTGCCGTTGAGGGGCACCGGGATGCCGGGCAGCCGCTCGTAAATGGCTCGCTCGGCTGCGGCACGCGCCTCGTACTCACGCTTGGCCTGCTCCCTCGCGTACCACTCGTCGTAGTCGGCCGCGTCGTACGCCTTCAGGGCGGCCCAGCGCCAGTCGCCCTCGTCCCGTCCTTGGCCAAGGCCTACTTCCACGAACAGGTCGCGATAGTCCGGCGCGCCGGGGCCGGCCGACACCACGCCGAGCCGGGCGAGTGCCGCGTTGATTGGCCAGTCCTCCCGCGGACCGTCGAATTCCGACGTCCGCACTGGGCCCCATACCTGTACACCAGCCCGCCACAAGGCAGCAGCCTGATGCCCGTCGCCGCCCCAGAAGTCCGCTTTCACATGGGCCACAGGTCCGCCCTGTGAGAGGGCACTCGGGATTCGCGGCAGATCACTGCGGAGCGCGGTGGGCAGTGGCATCAGGCCCAAACGTTGCGCGAGCGGGGCAACCACCGCCTCCGTCACTCCTTCGGCCCAGCTTCGCAAGCGGTCGAAGTCGCCTATGACAGCGTCGAGTCGGTACGACATCTGCGCACAGTAACCGCGTTCCCACGGTGTCGGCCATGCGCGACCAACGGCCCCCGCGCAGGCGGACACGGACGGTCAATCCGGTAGTCATCTCACCACGGTTCGCGGAACGTGATGCCGAGGTGCTGGAAGAGCCCTTCGCGCTGCTCGGCAGTGGCCAGGAGCATGACATCGTCGCGTCCGATGGTGTAGGGGCCGCTGTCGACGCAGCGGAAGGTTCGGGGGTCGTCGTCGGGGCTGAGCGCTTCGATGGCGGCCTGGGCCGCGCCCATGTCGAGGTAGTCGTTCGACTCCTGTTCCACGTCGAAGGAGAGCTCCTTGCCGTTGCGCTCGAAGTACATCGTCCCGAGGCCGGCGTCCTCGTCGTCCGGGTCTTCCTTGTCGAAGCGGAAGTTGTCGACGGTGACCCTTCCTCCGGTGAGGGCCGCGGCTTCTCCCAGGAGCCATTCGTAGTGCTGGTCGGCGAAGTCGACGTCATCGGCGTGGATGGATACGGCCACGCCGAACTCCGTGAGCGAGCCGGGTATCTCATCGACTGATTTCATGGACATGTACGCGAGGTCGCCGAAGTCGTCCATGACGCTTTGAGCCGTCTCCTGAGTGATCATGCCGAGTTCGGTGAGGACTTCAGCAACCCGTACGTAGTTGATCGGTTGAGGCTTCGCCATGGGTTCATCCTGCCAGCCGGAGATCGCTTCGCCCCCGGTAGCGTCAGAGCATGGCGATCACTGCGGAAACGATCACACGGCTGCGGACCACCGCGCTGGCAGGCGATGCCCACGCCGCGCTGGAGCTGGGGCGACTGTTGTGCCTGACGGCATCGGAACCGCGAGCTCCAGGCGACGCTGATCAAACCTGGCCGGAGGAGCGCTGGCTGCGCGCCGCGGTGGAGGCACGGCCGGATGACATCGAGGCCCTGACGCTGCTGACCGGGCGCCTGGCCCAGCAGATCTCGTACTGGGAGGCCGTCTTGGACATGAACCCCGACGTCATGGAGCAGTACGGGGAGGGCGAGGGCACCATCAGGCGGCGGCAGATCGAGGCGGAGGAGCTGTACGCACGGATACGCGCGGCCGGTCCCCTCGGCCATGCCACCGAGGCCGGACTGGACGAGTTGGCTGTGCTGCTCGGCGTGAGCGGTGAATCAGCGGCGGAGGCCGCGTACAGCGTCTATGTGTTCGAGGACGACGCGTGGAGTGGAAGCGTGCGGTACAGCACGACCATCGTCGCGTCCGACGCCGACGAGATCCGCTGGGCATGCGATGAGTGGTTCGCGCTGGAGACCGGGCTCAGCAGCGCCCCCACACTCACCACGTACGTGGACGGCGCCAAGGTGAGCTCGATCGACCTGCGCAGGCGCCTCGTCGACGCGACCGTGTCATGGGACGACGTCGCCGTGCCCGAGCTGACCGGTGTTCGGTTGCCCGTGGGGCTGCCGGTCCCGGGGCACGGGCTGTACTACGGCTTTGCGGGCGTGGCCGAGTAGCGCCCGAGATGCCGGAGCGCCCCGACGGAGCCGGGGCGCTCGGATCACTCGCCTCTGGGGTAACTCGCCGCTGGGCTAATCGGCGAGGGTCGGAGTCGTCCAGGTTCGCCATTCGGAGAGGTTGCCCGGCTTCTTGCTCGAGATCCTGATCGTGCCGGCGGCGTTGCCCGTCTTCAGCAGGAACTTCTGGATGTTCTGCTGCAACGGGGTCTTCCACTCGGACCTGACGGCGCAGTGGTTGCCGTCCTGGATGTCGGACCAGTACGTGATGTTGGCGCCCGCGCCGAGGGCCTTGTAGACCTCAGCCCCGCCGAGCGCCGCCACGCTGCCGGACTTGGCGCCCAGCCAGTCGATATGCGGGTTCTCCATGATGAACAGCCCGCGCGGCGCCACCATGGCCACGATTTCGTGTGTGTCCAGTGGCAGTGTTGCCGGGTTGCCCGTGAAGGAGCCGAACGCGTCGCCCAGCCACGGCTGTTCCGAGTAGGCACTGCTCAGGGGCTGTGAACCGCTCTCTCCGGGAATGCCGCGGAGGATGGGAGCCCCCGCGGTGCCCGACTCGATCGGCATGGTCAGCGCGATCCGCTGGTCGAAGGCGCCGATGGCGAAGGCACCCTTGCCGTAGCGCGAGCAACCCGTGACGCCCATCGCGTCCGCCTTGAGGATGTTGCCGCCCGACTGCTCGATGACGTCGATGATGCGGCTCACCCCCCAGGCCCAGGCCATGAGTACTCCGGTGCTGCTCTGTGAGCCGTAGACGCTGTAGTACGCGCCCTGCTTGTTGTTCCGTGGCGTGCCTTCGCGGCCGACCGCGAGGGGGTCGTAGCTGATGACGGCGGCGCCGGAGGCCTTGATGGTGGTGGTGTCCGCGCCGAATCCGCCCACGACCACGACGGCCGGGAAGGGGCCGGAACCACTGGGCAGTTCGACCTTGGCGGAGAAACTGGAGCTCTTGCCCTGGTCCGACACGTTCACCGTGATGTTAGTGTTCGAGACCGTCCCGGTGACACTGGCGGGCTTCGCGTGTTTCTCGCCGTAGACGTATTTCTCCGCCAGCTTCTTGATCTCGGCTCGTCTGCACCGCCAGTCGGACTTGGTGGTGATGCGTGTCCCGTTGAGCCGTGTGAAGGGGTCGGGGAGCTTGGAGTTGGCGGTCAAAGAGCCCGGGTCTTGTACGGCGCAGTCGGCGCCGTCGTCCTCGACACCGGGGGCGATGCGTGTCGCGGACGTCCCGGGGTTGCCGGTGGCGCCTGCCTGGGTGGTGAGGGTGGTGGCCGTCAGGCTCGCGACGGCCACGAGGACCGCGGGTGCCCACATCCGTGGCCGTAATCGCTGAAAGCGCATGTGGGGACCTCCCTGAGAGGGCGTGTTCTGACTGTGGGAGCGCTCCCACCATAGGGGCGGGTGCGATGGGTAGCAACAGCTGTGACCCGGGCTCGGTCTTCCCATTGACCAGGCCCGGGACCCGGTCCCGCTGAGTGGCGCGTCAGGCCCGTGTCAGCCTCGAGTGAGTCCCGCTCAGTCCCGTGCCTCAAGGCTCTCGCGTACGAGACCGGCGACCCAGGGCGCCCCCTCCGTCGGCCACGAGGCGGCGAGTTGGGTGAGCAGGGTCCGGTGGTCCGCCAGCCGAGGCTCGTCGGTGAGGCCCAGGGCGGCCGCGGCCTGCACCTCCAGTTCCTCGCACCCGGTGGCGCGCACCAACTCCTCGGTCGCCGCGTCGCCCGGGGCATCCCGCAGCGATCCCAGCGCGTGGGTGCGCTGCGATACAGGAAGGCTGCCGTCACGGGCGAGGGCCCCGAGGGTGCTGATCAACTCCTTGTCCGCCGTGTTCGTTTCGTAGAGGAACCCGCTGACCGTGTACAGGGCACAGCCGCGCACCTCGGGGTCGTCGGCCTGCCGTAGGACACCCGCGAGCAGCGCCGCGTCGCCCGGCTCCCACGAGCGCCCCACGCGCAGCGCGTCCAACGCGCTCAGGTGGCCGGCACCGGCCGGTGCCGGGGGATGGCGCAGCGCCTCGCGGGCGCGGGCCAGCACCTGCGGCGCGTCGACCGAGCGTGCCTGCTCGCCGAAGTGACTTTCGAGGCCCTTGTCGTGGTACCAGTGATCCAGCGCGATGCCCACGGCCACCTCCTGGCCGCTGTCGAGCAGTGTGCGGAGCGCGCGGTGGTACGTCTCCTCGTCGCTGGGCGCCCGCAGTTCGCGGTGTGCGCGGTGGAGGTCGGGGTCGGCGAGCCGGTGGTCTTCCCAGTGGATGCTGTGCATGCCCCCCAACACCGCCCTGCGGACCAGATCGGCGTCGTGTGCCGAGGACATGATCTCGACCGGCCAGCCCTCCACCGCCTCTTCGAGCAGTTCACGGTGCTCGTCGATGCGCTTCGGGCGGGACAGCCACCAGGCCGCCTGGACGTGGATGTCCCAGTCGTCGCCGGCCAGGGCCCGCAGCAGCAGCGGGTTGGCCTCGGGGCCCAGCGCGTCGCCCAGCACGCGGAGTGCGATGTCGTGGTGGCCGGACAGGGACGGATCGAACACGAAGCGGCTGACGAGGTCGACAAGTCGTTCACGATCGGGTCCGTCGGCCGCCTCGGCCGCCTCGGCCGCCTCGGCCGCCTCGGCCACCTCGGCCGTACGGTCGTCCGGCGTCGTCCCGGCCGCGCCGTCGTCTGCTTCGTCCGTGTCATCCACGTCATCCGCGTCATCCGTGTCCAGCACTCCGTACGCGACCCAGAGCGCCTTGTCGCGCACCCCGTCGCTGGTGGCCCGCTCCAGCACCTCGGCGATCCGCCTCGCGTCCGATGGTTGCGGCCACCGGGCGCCGATCGCGTTCAGCGCGCTGATGTGGTTGGCGGCCTCGCCGGTACGCGGACTCAGCTCGGGTGGCGACGGTGGATCGCCCAACACCTCCCAGGCCCGAGCGACCACCTCGGGTGCGTACGCCTCGATCTCGTTCGAGTTCAGGAAGTGGCCCAGCCCCTGCCAGCTCTCGAAGTAGTCGAGCGCGATGCCCGCGGCCACCGGGTTTCCGCTGTGGAGCAGGGTGCGGAAGGCGCGGTGGTAGGCGTCCTCGCTGCCGGTGGGAAACATCAGCTCCGCGTGGGCGCGCTCGAGCTCCGGATCGTCGTCCAGCCGGGCCCCGAGCCAGTAGATGCTGTGAAAACCGGTCAGCGCCTCCCGCACCAGGCGCGCCTCGTATGGCGCGTCCTGCGGCCAGGTGGCCGCCAGCCGCTCGACACGTTCCCGGTGGTCATGGAACCGGCCGTTGGTGGTGAGCCCGAGGGCGCCTTGGATCTGCAGCCGGAGCTCGCCCGACTCGGTGGCGCGGACCAGGAGGGCCGTCGCCTCGGGGTCGTCCGCCTCGAACACCGCGTGCAGGGCCTGCGTACGCTCCCTCATGTCGACGTCGAGGCTTTCGTCGAACGCCACGGCGCCGAGTGCGGCGACCAGCCGCGGGCTCGGCGTCTCGGCCGCGGCCAGCGCGGTGGCGGCGGCCGAACAGGCGGTGGAGCGCACATTGTCATTGGTGGTGAGGGCCAGGGCGTCGGCGATGAGGTCCACGTCGGCGGCTTCGGCGAGGTTCATCATCGCGTTCAGCGCGCTCGCGTGGTTGGCGCCCGCGGAGGTGTCCTCGTCCTCGGGGGCCGGCGGCCGGCGGAGCAGCTCGCGGGCCACGGCGAGTACGTCCGGCCCGTACTGCTCGACCGCGCTCTCGCCACCGAACCGGGTCAGCGCCCCGGAGTACTGGAAGTGGTCGAGCGCGATGCCCGCGGCGACGGTGTGTCCGCTGTGGAGCAGGGTACGGAAGGCGCGGAGGTACGCCTGCGCCTCGGTCGGAGCCATCAGCTCGTCATGCGCCTGTTCCAGTTCCGCGTCGGGCAGTTCGCAGCCTTGCCAATGGAAACTGTGGAAGCCGGCCACCATGTACCGCGTCTCCTTTCCGGGGGCCACCGAGCCTATCCCGTTGCAACGGGGCCCAGTTGTCGGTCACTGCTGCTGGAATGGGTCCCACCCGCAGACCGAGTAACACCCGGTCCGAGTAACCGGGCAACCGCAAGGGAGCCGTATGACCAGCCCGCAGAACCCGCAGCCTGCGCAGAACCCGCAGCCTGCGCAGAACCCGCAGCCTGCGCAGAACCCGCAGATCACCGCACTGCTGCAGCAAGTGGCGCACAGCATGGCCAAAGGGGCGCCTCCAGGGTGGCGGCTGGCATCGATCAGCGCTCGTGCCGACCGGCACGGCATCGGCGGCCACGGAGTGGTCAATGTTCTGGCGAACGGCAGAACACGCCCCGGATCCATGCGGACACCCAAGCAGCTGCAGCGGGTTTTCGAGCTGGACGACACCAGGGCCGACGAACTGACCATCGAGCTGGTGGTGTACCCCGACGGCCGGTTCGAGGCGCTGACCAGCCGCGCCATCGTGCTGCAGCCCCAAGGGCCGGGCCATGTCTACGTATTGCGGCCCGATGTCCGGCCACCCGACGCCGGCGATCTCCAGCCCGGGCCCACGGACCCGGCACAGGCCGGAGATCCGCAGGAGGCGGTGCGGCTGCTGTGGGCGCATCTGCGCAAGCGGGCCGAGATCTTCGGCTGGGAGCCGGGCCGCCTCGAACACTTCGAGGACGTGCTGCCCGCCCCCTGGAACGCCGAGGAGATCGAAGACTACGAGCGGAAGCTGGGCGCGCCACTTCCGGAGGACCTGCGCGCGCTGTACGCGGTGGCCGACGGCGACGGCGGGGACGACGGCGCCCGGCTCTTCGACCGCCATATCTGGCTCGCCATCGACCAGCTGGTCTCCTTCCGCCACGCGGACCGCTGGTGGGCGGCGGGTGACAGCTGGCAGTACCACACGCTCGGTTCGGCGCGCTCCGACGGTCTGCCGCGGGCCAGGGCGCGGTCCTCGGCCGATCGCCCCGGCTGGATCATCTTCGCGGAGAGCACCGGCGGCGACTTCCTGGCCGTGGACATGGATCCGGCCGAAGGCGGCCGCCCGGGCCAGGTGATCCGGGTGGGTCTGCACCACGACGACGGCCCGGTGTACGTGGCCGACTCGGTGACCGAGCTGCTGCGGCTGGAACTGGCGGCGCTGGAGCGCGGCGACTACAGGTGCAAAGTCCCGTCCGAGCAGCTGTGGATCGACGCCGGGCTGCCGCAGCTCCCCGGCGACACCATCGAAGGCGCGGACGGCGCGGACGGCGGAACGGACGGCTCGGGCGCGTCGGAGCCACCCGTGTACTACGCGCACGTGACCGGCGACGCGGAGCTCTCGTCGCTGGCGGGCCATCCCACGCTGGCGGCCGTGACGGTGCGGTCGACCGAGCCTGTGTCGCTGGCCCCGCTGCGGGACTGCCCCCGGCTGTACGGGTTGGATCTGTCCGGGGCGGCGGTGCGCGACGTCGAGGTGGCCGCCCGGATACCAAGCCTGCGGTATCTGGCGATGCGCCCGGAGCAGTGGCGGGAGCTCATCGAGCGCGCCGGGCCGCCGCCCGCCCTGGCCGCCGCCGTACTGGCCGACGCCTCCTCGGGCGCCTCCTCGCCGGAGACGCTGGCCGAGTGGGCGGTCGGCCTCGGCGGCGACCAGGGCGACATCCGCTACTACTCCGGCCGGCTGCCCGGCTAGGGCCTGTCGTCAAAGGGGGGCGTCCGGCCACAGGCTGGACCGGGCCTGGGGGCTACGCCGCGCAGCCCCGCAGGGCGAACGCGATGGTGGCGCCCAGGCCCTGCTCGACCTCTTCAGCGGGGAGCGTGCCGTTCGCCGCCAGGGTGGCGAAGCCGTGTATCGCGGCCATGACCGGCAGCACGATGCCCTCCACCGGCCCTGGGCGCACCTCGTCCCTGCGCTGCCCTTCTTCGATCAGTCCCGTGGCGATCCCTGCCAGCCGCTGCGAGCATGCGATCAGCTCCTTGGACGCACCCGGTTCGTGCTTGACCGAGTACATGAGCTCCAGCAGGGCCGCGTTGTCCGTGGCGAAGCCCACGTAGGCGCGTGCGATCGCGTCCAGCCGGTCGGCGAAGGTCTCGCCCGACTCCCGCGCCGCGGTCAGTGCCCCCAGGAAGCGGTCGAATCCGTCCAGTGCCAGCGCGTCCAGCAGGGCCTGCTTGTCCTTGAAGTGGCGGCTGGGCGCGGCGTGGCTGACTCCGATGTCACGGGCCAGCTCCCGCAGCGACAGGGCGGCCGGGCCCTTGTCGCGCAGCGTCTGCTCGGCGCGGGTCAGCAGCGCGGTGCGCAGGTCTCCGTGGTGGTACGGGCGGGTCTTCATGCCCAGCAGTCTATCCACGGTGTGAGCAGCGTCTACATTGTTGGCGTTGACATCATTGTTTGCGATGCCTACATTGGCTCGCATGGCAAAGACTCTGAACACACCCCGCTGGACCGAAGCCCACCTCCCCGACCTGACCGGCCGCACCGCCGTGGTCACCGGAGCCAACAGCGGCCTCGGCCTCGCCACCGTCGAGGCACTGGCCCGGGCCGGTGCCCACGTGGTACTCGCCGTACGGGACACCGGCCGCGGCGAGGCCGCCGCCGCGACCGTGACCGGTGCGCGCGGCACCCTGGAGGTGCGCCCGCTCGACCTGGCCGACCTCGCCTCGATCCGCCGGTTCGCCTCCTCCTGGCAGGGCGGCCTCGACCTGCTGATAAACAACGCCGGCGTCATGAACATCCCGGAGGCCAGCACCAAGGACGGCTTCGAGATGCAGTTCGGCACCAACCACCTCGGCCACTTCGCGCTGACCAACCTGCTGCTGCCGCATATCACCGACCGCGTGGTGACCGTCTCCTCCGGCGCACACCGGATCCCGAGCGACAACCACATCCACTTCGAGAACCTGAACCTGACGGGCGAGTACGCCCCGATGCCCGCCTACGGCCAGTCCAAGCTGGCCAACCTGCTCTTCACCCTGGAACTCCAGCGCCGCCTGACCGCGGCCGGTTCCCACGTACGCGCCCTCGCCGCGCACCCCGGCTGGGCCGCCACCAACTTGCAGGGCAACGACGCCAGCTTCCTGCGCCGCGCGGCCATGCGGATGGGCAACCGGGTCTTGGCGCAGGACAGCAAGGCGGGCGCGCGGCCGACGCTGTACGCCGCGGTCCAGGACCTGCCAGGCGCGGCCTACGTCGGACCGGACGGCTTCGCCGAAATGCGCGGCGCGCCGACGCTGGTCGGCCGGTCCGTGGCGGCCAGCGACCCGGAGACGGCCCGCCGCCTGTGGACCGTATCGGAGGAGCTGACCGGCGCCACCTTCCCCCAGCGGCTGGGCGCGGACTTGGCGAGGCCGACCGGTTCGGCGATATAATCGATATCTCTGCGCGCGCCGGTCCTTCCTGGAGAAGTTCGACCTCAGCGGCCCGAATTCGACTCTGTCGCTCTGTCGCTCTGTCGCTCGGTTGATCGAGTTCGGTAGGCGGTCGTCGCACGAATATCGCCGTGAGCGTGAGGGAGGTCAGTTCCCTTGGACCTCAACACCATCACCGAAGTCGTCCGGCGGCCCTCCGGCAGGCCAGGCGTGGACTGGCGCGAAGGCGACACCTGGCTCGCGGGCGGAACGTGGCTGTTTTCCGTGGAGCAGCCGAGCCTGCGCCGCCTGATCGATCTGACAGCATTGCACTGGGATCCGCTCGTCCCGAGCGACGCGGGCCTCGAAATCGGCGCAACGTGCACCATCCGCGACCTGTACGCCTTCGCGCTGCCAGGTGTTGGGATCGCGGGCACCCTTTTCACCAAAAGCTGCGAGGCATTCCTGTCCTCGTTCAAGGTCTGGAACTCGGCGACCGTCGGCGGCAACATCTGCCTGTCCTTGCCCGCAGGCCCAATGATCACGCTGACGGTCGCGCTCGAGGCGACGTACGAGTTGTGGGCTCCCGACGGATCCGCGCGCACCGTCGACGCCCTCGACTTCGTGACCGGCGACCACCGGAACATTCTCACTCCCGGGGAAATCCTGCGGCGCATCGACATTCCGTCGCGCGCCCTGAGAAAACGCGCTGCGCACCGCCGGTTCACGCTGACCCGCCTCGGTCGCTCGACGGTATTCCTCATCGGTACTCAAACCCCGGGAGCGAGCGACCTGGTGCTCACCGTCACAGCCGGCACGACACGGCCTGTGCGCATTGCCTTCGACACCATGCCCGATGCCCGAACCCTGCGGCAGAGCATCGACGTCATCCCCGAAGAAGTCTGGTTCGCCGATCCCAACGGAACCCCCGACCACCGCCGCCATCTGACACAACACTTCGCCGAAGAGATTCGTCGCGAACTCATGGCCGGGGGCCCGGCATGACATATGTCGTGAACGGCAAGAGCTTCGACGAAGAGCCGGCCCCCGGACAGTGCCTGCGTACTTTCCTCCGCTCGCTCGGCCACTACGGCGTCAAAAAGGGGTGCGACGCGGGCGATTGCGGGGCATGCGCGGTGTGGTTGGACGGCGATCCGGTACACAGCTGCATCACCCCTGCCTACCGCGCAGAGGGTCGTGAGGTGACGACGATCGAGGGCATCGGCTCACCCGGCGATCTGCATCCCATGCAGCGACAGTTCCGCGATGCACCGGGGTTCCAATGCGGTTTCTGCACCGCAGGGATGATCATGACGTCGGCAGCGTTCACCGAGGCACAGAAAGAGGACTTGCCCCGGGCGTTGAAAGGCAACCTCTGCCGCTGCACCGGCTATCGCGGGATCGAGGATGCCGTGAAGGGCGTCGCCGGAGTAGAGACAGCCGCGCCGGGAAAGGCCGCCGGGACGAGCGTCAGCGCCCCGGCGGCCGACGATGTGGTGACCGGCCGTGCCGAGTTCACCATGGACACCCATATCGAAGGGATGCTGCACCTCAAGGTGGTGCACTCACCGCACGCGCATGCCCGGATCGTCTCGATCGACAAGGCCGCCGCACTCGCGGTTCCCGGTGTGCATCGGGTCTACACCTGGGAGGATGTGCCGCGTAAGCGTTTCACCACGGCGATCCACACCGACCATCTCGTCGACCCGGACGACACGTTCATCCTCGACAACACGGTCCGCTTCGTCGGCCAGCGCGTCGTCGCCGTCCTGGCCGACACGGTGCGGGCGGCAGAAGAGGGCTGTCGAAGGGTCGACGTGGAATACGAGGTGCTGCCGTCCGTATTCGACCCCGAAGAGGCAATGGCCGAGGGGGCGCCACAGCTGCATGGGACGCACGATCCATTCGTCCGCGATCCCGTCCACAACATCCTGATCGAGATCCATTCGCATATCGGCGATATCGACGCGGGGTTCGCCGAAGCCGATGTGATCCACGAAGGCACGTACTCCACACCGCGGGTGCAACACGCACATCTCGAGACCCACGGCTCCATTGCCTGGATGGACAACGGCCGTCTGAACGTCCGCACCAGTTCGCAGTCGCCGTCCATCGCAAAGGGAAAACTCGCCTATCTGTTCGCGCTGCGCCCGGACCAGCTCCGGGTGTTCTGCAAACGCGTCGGCGGCGGCTTCGGCGGCAAACAGGAGGTCATCTCGGAGGATCTGGTCGCGCTCGCCACCCTGGACACCGGACGGCCCGTCTGCTTCGAGTACACCCGCGAGGAGGAGTTCACCACCGCCTCGACACGGCATCCGATGACGCTGACGGTCAAGCTCGGCGCGAAGGCGGACGGAACACTCACGGCGTTCCAGGTCCGGAATGTGTCGAACACGGGCGCCTACGGCAACCACGGCGGCGAAACGCTGTATGCGGGCGGCGCTGCCGTCATGATCTACCGCTGCCCCAACAAGAAGTATGACGCGTTCTCCGTCTATACCAACACCATTCCCAGCGGGGCACTGCGCGGTTACGGGATGACGCAACCGACGTTCGCCGTGGAATCGGCGATGGACGAACTGGCACGCACACTGCATATGGACCCGCTCGAACTGCGACGACGCAATATCGTGCGACCGGGCGATCCGCTCGTCGCCATGCACGACGGCCCCGACGACGTGGTAGTCGCCGAGGACGGACTTGCGAAGTGCATCGATCTCGTGGCTGACGCCATGGCCCGTACGGCCGATGCCGGTACAGCTGATGCCCGTACGGCCGATGAGCCGCCCCCCGGATCCGGCTGGCTCGTCGGGGTCGGCGTCGCGAGTTCCGTGCACGAGACCGCGCCACCGACCGAACACATCTCCGAGGCCTGGGTCACGCTCGGCAACGACCTCATGTACGAGTTGGCCGTCGGCACCGTCGAATTCGGCGAGGGTACGTCGACCGCGCATGTCCAGATCGCGGCCAATCAGCTGGGCACGACGCCGTCGCGGATTCGCCTGGTGCAATCCGACACCGACCGCACGGGATTCGACACCGGCGCCTTTGCGAGTGCGGGCCTCTTCGTCGCGGGCAACGCGGTACTCCGAGCGGCCAACGCCGTACGCGACCAGATACTGGAGGCGGCTGCCGCGCATATGGGTGTCCATGTCGCGATGTGCTCGTTGGACGAAGAGGGCGTCGTCTGCGGCGACCAGCGCGTGTCGTTGGCCGAGCTCGTCGCATTGGCCCGGGCGCAGGGAGTCCGGTTCACCGCCGCCCGCAAGGCCTACGGCTCACCCCGAAGCGTCACCTCCAATACGCAGGGCTTCCGAATCGCCGTCCACCGGGTGACGGGAGAGATCCGTATCCTTTACAGCGTCCAGGCGACCGACGCCGCCGTCGTCATCAACCCCGTACAGGTCCGGGGACAGGTGGAAGGCGGCGTCGCCCAGGGAATCGGCTTCACGCTGACCGAGAACCACCACGTCGACGCGGACGGCGCCATGGAAAACCCGAACCTGCGCAACTACCGCATCCCCACCTACGCCGACATCCCTCGCACCGATGTGCTCCTGGTGGACTCGGCGGACTCCCTCGGCCCCCTGCGGTCGAAGGGGATCGCGGAATGCTGTATCAACCCGGTGGCCCCCGCGCTGGCGAATGCCCTCCACGACGCCACGGGCGTCCGCTACCGCGCGCTGCCCCTGACACCCGAACGGATCTACAGCCGGCTCAACGAAGACCAGCCGGTGCCGAGGAACTGAGCTGCCGAGGAACTGAGCAAATGAAGGCCCAGAAGCTCGAAGACGCGACGGCGACGGTCATCATCGGCCTGAAGATTCTGCCCGGCCTTGAGCGGGAGTACGAGGCGTGGCAGCAGGGCGTCAACGCGGCTGCCGCCGAGTACCCCGGATACCTCGGTGACGAGATCGCCCGGCCGACGCCCCTGCAACCCGACTGGGTCGTCGTATACCGATTCGACTCGATAGCCCATCTGCAAGCGTGGATGAACGGCGCGACCAGGCAGAGCTTTCTCGATATCGGCGGCAAATACTTTGACGGCCCGGCAACCCAGCAGGTGGTCAGCGGCTCCACACAGCCCATGGACCCTCTTGTGACCGTCGTGGTCACCCATCGCGTCCACCCGAACCAGGTCGACGAATTTCTCGAGTGGCAGCGCCAAATGAACCATGAGGAGAGCACATTCGAGGGGTTTCGCGGAACCGAGCTTTTCCGTCCCATCGAGGGACTTCAGGACGAATGGACCACGCTGTACCGATTCGACAACGCCGAGCACCTCGACGCCTGGCTGACGTCGCCCGAGCGGCAGAGAATGCTCGCTGAAGGCCGGAAGTTCAACGACTTCAAACTGCGCACGATCGACGACTCGTTCGGCAGCTGGTTCGCCTTCGAAGAGAACGGCAAGGAAGCGCCGCCGCCCTCGGAGACCAAGACCGCCATCGCGGTGTGGGTCGGCCTGTACCCGACCGTTGTGCTGCTGACGCTCGCCCTGTCGCCGCTGAAGATGCCGCTCTGGCTCGGGCTGCTGGTCGGCAACCTGCTTTCGAGCTTCATCATGAGCTTCCTGACGATGCCCTACTACGTGAACCGGCTGCTCAAGCGGTGGCTGAGGCCGTCACCGGACGAACCGGCGGCGAAGACCAACCTCGTCGGCCTCGGCATCGTCGCCGCGGTGACCGTGTTCTGGGGCGTTGTCTTCTACCTCGTGACGACCCAGCTCTGGACGCTGCCCTGACCTGACCGACGCAGGGCCCCGCGATCTTTTTCGTACCTCACGGACGGTAGCGATAGGCCAAGTATGATGCAAGTCGTACCTGGGAGGTGGTGGCGATGCCCGACGAACATGGGCACCCGGAGTCGGCGGAGATGGAACTCGGCAAGGTCCTGTCGGCGCTGGCCGACCCCCTGCGGCGGCGCGTCGTGCGAGAGCTGGCGGCCGACCCCGATGGCGAGGCGCGCACCTGCAGTTCCTTCGCGCTGCCGGTCAGCAAGGCGACGGTCACCCATCACTTCCGTACGCTCCGAGAGGCAGGGCTGATCTGCCAGGTCGACCGGGGCAACAGCCGAAAGGCCACCCTCCGCCGGACCGATATCGAGGAGCGATTTCCCGGGCTGCTGGCACTGCTCGTGGCGGAGGGCGCGCGAGGCGACGGTCAGGCATAGCGGTCGGTGAGCTCGGCGCCGATCCGGGCCAGTTCGGCCCGGACGGAGGGCGGTTCGAGTACGTCGATCAGCGCGCCCCAGCCGGCGAGGTGTCTGGCGATGTCCAGCGGGGTCGGTGCGGCGACGCGGACCCGGGCCCGTCCGTCGTCGAGTTCGGTGTCGAAGTGGCAGTGGCGCCCGAAGTGGGTGCGCAGCACCGGCACATACCGGGCCTCGATGAGCACGGTGGCCCAGGTGTGTGAACGCTGCCGCTCCACTTGGTCGACGACCTCTTGCCACGCTGTGGCGAGCGTGAAGTCGTCGGGGTGCTCGGCGGGCTGGTCGGTGGCCTCGGCCGTGGCGATCCGGTCGACCCGGAAGGTGCGCTGCCCTCGTTCGGTGCCGGCGATCAGGTGCCAGATGTCGTCCTTGTCGACCAGGCCCCAGGGGTCGACGAGACTCCCCGTCCGTTCCCCGGCATGGTTCTCGTGGATCAGGCGCACCTTCCAACGGTGGACCACGGCGGTCTGCAACCGCGCGACCGGCTCGGGGCGGTCGCGATCCCGCTCGCCCCAGCCGACCGGGTCGGTCATGGTGGCAGCGGCGGCCGCCTCGGCGTCGGCCCGGAAGGTCTGCGGCAGCGCGCGCACGAGTTTGCGCAGTGCCGCCTTGGCCCCGGCCGAGACCGCCGCGGCGGCCGCCGGGCCGACCAGCAGGAACAACGCCTGTGCCTCCGTGGCCGAAAGCCCGCTGAGATCGGTGCGGGCACCCCCCGACCAGCGACCAGCCGCCGCCGCGTCCGGGCTGGGGGTATACGGGGACACCCGCCGCCGACAGCGCCTCCAGGTCGCGGCGGGCGGTGGCCACGGACACCTCCAGCTCGTGGCCAGCTCGGCGGCGGTCACCCGGCCGCGGGCTTGGAGGAGCAGCAGGGTGGCGATGAGGCGGTCGGCGCGCGTGTCTCCGAACTGCTCGGCATCGAGCCGTACTTCGTGCGCCCGAACGAGGGGACGCCCGCGTACGTCGAGTTCTGTATCGGCGACTACCGGCATGAACTGGGCATTGTGGACCGCCGATTCGCCGTGCCCGGCCGGTCGGGCGGGGACCGGGGCGTGGTGATCTACTGGCACGTGGACGATGTACAAACCACCTTCGAGCGGCTGCTGTCCATGGGGGCCACGGTGCACGAGAAGCCGACCGAGCGCGGGCCCGGCTTCGTCGCCGCGTCCGTGGTCGACCCGTTCGGGAACACCCTCGGAGTGATGTACAACCAGCATTACCTGGATGTTCTGGGGCGCCGGACGGCCGGTGCGGCTCGTGGCTAACGGGTCGTGAAGGCGCCTCCGTTGACGTGGATCGTCTGGCCCGTGACATGCCGGGCGCCGGGAGAGGCGAGGAAGAAGACGGTCTCGGCGATCTCCTGAGGGGTGCCGGGGCGCTTGTTGTGGGTCTCGGCGACGAGGGCGTCGTGGCGCTCGCGGTTCATGCGGTCGCCGAAGAAGTTGGTGTTCTCCACGTATCCGGCCGAGATCACGTTGGCCGTGACGCCGCGTGGGCCGAGTTCGGCGGACAGGAAGGCGTTCCAGGCGGCGAGCGCGGCCTTGGCCGCGCCGTAGCCGCCACCGCCCCGTTCGGCGCCGATGGAGCCGATGCTGATGACCGTTCCGCCGGGTGTGATCCTTTCCTGGACGGCGGTGGTGGTCAGGACGGCCGTCATCAGGTTCTGCGCCCAGTTGGCCTCCCATAGGGCCCTGACCTCGTCGAGGGGTGAATCGCCACCGGCGGCCGCGCGGGGCAGGCCGCCCGCCGCGTTGACGAGGACGTCGAGGGTGTCGCCGAGGCGGGCGGTCAGCGCCTCGATCCGGCGGGGTTCGGTCGCATCGCAGACGACACCGTGGACGCCGAGCTCCTTGGCCGCCCGCTCGACGGTCTCCTCGCGGCGCCCGGTGATGGTGACGTCCGCGCCGTCGGCGGCGAACCGGGCGGCGATGGCCAGTCCGATGCCGCTGGTGCCCCCGGTGATGAGCACGGTACGGGGCATGGGAAGCTCCTTCCGGCTGCTACGTTTAGAGCTAAACGTAGCCCGTTGAAGTGGAGTCCGCAAATGACCGACGACGACACCACGCCCTCGGAGCAGTCGCCGGAGCCCTACCCGGTGGCGGAGATCGCCGCCGCTTGGCGGCGCGAACGCCCCGGCGCCCCGACCGAGTCGATCGAGATCGTCACCCCCATCTGGCGGCTGGCGAAGCTCTTCGACGAGGACCGCGCCAGGGCCCTGCGCGCGTCGGGCATCGATGCCGCCACCCTCGACCTCCTCTCGGTGATCCGCCGCTCTGGACCCCCGTACGCGCTCACCACCCGGGAGATCAGCCGCCGGACACTGGTCACCGCGGGTGCCATCTCCCAGCGCGTGGCGCGTGCCGAACGAGAGGGGCTGGTGCAGCGTGCTCCGGGCGGAACGGGGCGGCGCAGCGTGCTGGTGTCCCTGACCGACCAGGGACACGCGCTGATCGAGCGCTCCGTCGATGAGGTGCTGGGGCGCGAGGCCCGGCTGGTGGCGGGGTTCTCGGAGGAGGAGCGGACGCTGCTGATCGGTCTGCTGGACAAGCTGACGGTCGATGTGCGGCTGCGGATGGAGGCCTCGGGAGGGTGACCGGAGGTGTCCGCAGGGCCCAGCCGGAGGGGCGTCCGGGATACGCTGGGAATGCTGCACACCCCAAGGAGGCCCGGTCATGACCGCGACTCAAGACCGTCCGCAGATGCTGCCGGAGGAATTCGAGGAGTACGCGCGGTTGGCGGCGCGCGTGGCAGAAGGCGTGCGGTGGGAGTTCATCAACGGGAAGATCGGGGTTACGCCGGTGCCGGATGGCGACCACGGCCGGATCATTCAGTGGCTGGCGCGGATCTGCATCCAGGCGAGCCCCGACCTGTGGCTGCACGACCAGGGCCTGAAGGTGGAGACGTACCGCAACGGCCATGCCCGCCCGGACGGGACTCTTGCCGACAGTGATGCGTTCGTCGGCCAGGGGGAGTGGGCCGACGCCGCTGACGTCCTGATGGTCGTCGAGGTCACCTCCTACGACTCGGACACCGACCGCCGGGACCGGGTGGAAAAGCCTCGTGCTTACGCCGAGACGGGCATTCCCGTGTATCTGCTCATCGACCGGGAAGCCGGGGAGGTCACCGTCTTCAGCGAGCCTGACGGAGTCCGGTACGAGAATGCGAAGACCGTCCCCTTCGGTAAGTCGATCACGCTGCCTCCGCCCGTGGGGCTCACGCTCGACACCGAACCCCTCAAGGGCTGGGTGCGCTGAGCAGTAGGCGGCCCGGGCCGCCTTTGTCGCGTTGACGAGGGATGGGGTCTGTGCCCCGTTCCCTCGTATCGGCGCGAGCCGAATCTTCGTGCAAGAGTCCATAGTGTCCTCCATATTGTGAGCGGCCCTGCGCGATCTTTGCGTCGGGCGGAGGGCGTCCACTGCACTGACGGACCGGACCGCGGGGATGTGACGGGTGAGCGACAAAGAACTTCTGGCCCAGCGATTCGAGGAGCACCGCTCCCATCTGCGCGCCGTGGCCTACCGCATGCTGGGCTCGCTCAACGAGGCCGACGACGCCGTCCAGGAGACCTGGCTGAAGCTGAGCCGTTCCGATGTCTCCGACGTGGAGAACCTGGGTGGCTGGCTGACCACCGTGGCGGGCCGGGTGTGTCTGGACATGTTGCGCTCCCGCAGTTCGCGGCGGGAGGAGCCGCTGCCGGAGCAGCAGGACGGTCCTATCCGGCTGCCCGATCCGGTGGTCAGCGGCCCCGGGGGGGTGGATCCTGAGCAGGAGATGCTGGTGGCCGACTCGGTCGGCATCGCGCTGATGATCGTGCTGCAGACCCTCGCGCCCGCTGAGCGGCTTGCGTTCGTGCTGCACGATCTGTTCGCGGTCCCCTTCGATGAGATCGCCCCCGTCCTGGGCCGCACCTCCGCGTCCACCCGCCAGCTCGCCAGCCGCGCCCGCCGCCGGGTCGAGGGGGCCGCGCCCGCCGCCGACACCGATCGCGCCCGCAAGCGCGAAGTGGTGGACGCGTTCCTCACCGCCTCGCGCGGCGGGGACTTCGACGCCCTTCTGGCCGTCCTCGACCCCGATGTCGTGGCCCGCTCCGACGGCGGCACGCTGCGGCCGAGCCTGCTGCGGCGCGGGGCGCAGGATGTGGCCTCGCAGGCCATCACCTTCGCGCGGATCGCGGAGGCCGCGCGCCCGGTGCTGATCAATGGCTCGCCCGGGGTGGTCTCGGTCGCGGAGGGGCGCGTGGTGTCGGTCATGGCGTTCACGATCCGGGGCGGCCGGATCACCGCCCTCGACATCCTCACCGACCCCGAGCGCATCGCGGAGATGGACCTGGACGCGTTGAGCGGCTGATCCGGGAGCGCGGAGCGTCGCCTCCCGCCGGGATGTCCGGGCCCCTGATGTGGCCGAAAGCCGGGGGCTTAGCATAAGCCCCTGGCATGGACACCATCACTCTCTGGGCATTCGTCGCGCTCGCCGGGGCCGCGACCCTCGTCGGCTTCTCGAAAACCGCCGTCAGCGGCGCCAACACCGTCAGCCTCGCGGTCTTCGCGGCCGTACTCCCGGCCCGCGAGTCGACCGGGGTACTGCTCCCGCTGCTCATCGTCGGCGACGTGTTCGCCGTCTACACCTACCGCCGCCACGCCGACTGGGCCACGCTGGTGCGGCTGTTTCCCGCGGTGGCCGCCGGGGTGGTGGCGGGCACGGTGTTCATGCTGTGGGCCGACGACGCCGCGGTGCGCACCTCGATCGGGGCGATTCTGCTGCTGATGGCCGGGGTTACGGTATGGCGGCGGCGTGCGGCCGGGAAGGCGGACGAAGCCGGGAAGGCGGAGAAAACGGGGGAGGGGCAGGGCAGCGCGCGGCTCAAGGCCGGGTCTTACGGCGTGCTCGGCGGCTTCACGACCATGGTGGCCAACGCGGGCGGCCCCGTCATGTCGATGTATCTGCTCTCCGCGGGCTTCCGGAAGCTCGGTTTCCTGGGCACCTCGGCGTGGTTCTTCCTGATAGTCAACGTCGCCAAGGTGCCCTTCAGCGTCGGCCTCGGGCTCATCGACGGACACTCGCTGCTGCTGGACGCGGCGCTGGCCCTGTTCGTCATCCCCGGGGCGTTCCTGGGCAAGGCGGTCGTGGACCGGATCAACCAGCGGCTCTTCGAGCGGCTGGTGATCGCGGCCACCGTGGTGGGCGGCGCCCAACTGCTGCTGCGCTGAGTCCACTGAGAGCCCGCTATGAGGCCGCTCGTGACTCGATGAGCGCAGCGAGGCCGTCCAGGACCCGTGCCAGGCCGAAGCGGAAGGCGTATTCGGGGTTGTACGGGCTCTGGTGGGCCTCGCCCGCGGCGCTGCCCACCCGGGCCGCGAGGGGATAGCGCTCGGCGTCGAAGATTTTGGCCAGCAGGGGGGCGTGGGCCTCCCACCACTGCGCGTCGGACATCGCGCTGTCCCGGCCGGCCGCCTGGGCCTCCAGTTCGGCGCGGGCCGCGGCGCGGACGAAGTCGAGCAGGAAGGTGAGCGCGGCGTCGATCTCGATGTCGTCCAGGCCCAGGCCCTCGAAGGCGGCCAGTTCGTGCTCGTACTTGGCGATGACCCCGGGGCCGAGTGGCGGGCGGGTGGCGGGCAGGGTCGCCACCCAGGGGTGGCGGCGGCACAGCGCCAGGTTCTCGCGGGCGACGGCCTCGACCCTGGCGCGCCAGGGCGCGCGCGGCATCGGCGGCGCGGCGCGCTCCATCTCCAGATAGGCGGTGTCCAGCATGAGGTCGAGCAGTTCGGCCTTGGCGGGGACGTACGTATAGAGGGTCATCGGTGTGACGCCGAGCCGCTGGGCCACGCCCCGCATGGTCAGCGCCTCCAGGCCGCCGGAGTCGGCGAGCGCGATGGCGGCCTGGACGACGGCGTCGACGCTGAGGCCCTGCTTGGGGCCGCGGCGGGGTGGCGCGTCCGCGGGTGCGGGCTCGCGCCACAGCAGTTCCAGGGTGCGGGCCGGGTCGCCCGCGCCGCTGCGTTCCTTGGCCATCGGTACCGTTCACCGTTCCTTGTCGTCCGAGCTGTGTTGTCCGAGCCGTGTCGTCCGGGCTGTGCTCCTCCGCGGCTATTTTGTCGCGCGGTTACTCCGTACGTTGTATAGGGTACGGCGTACCCTGTTTTCTGTTCCAGGAGGAGTAGCCGTGAACGCCACGTCCGGACCCCGCCCGGCCGACAGCCACCATCTGATCCAGGTCCGCGGAGCCCGAGCGAACAACCTCAAGGACGTCTCCCTGGACATCCCCAAGCGCAGGCTCACGGTCTTCACCGGAGTGTCCGGGTCCGGGAAGTCCTCGCTGGTGTTCGGCACCATCGCCGCCGAGTCGCAGCGCCTGATCAACGAGACGTACACGGCCTTCATCCAGTCGTTCATGCCGAGCCTGAGCCGCCCCGACGTGGACGGGCTGCACAATCTGAGCGCCGCGATCGTCGTCGACCAGGAGCGGATCGGCGCCAACTCGCGCTCCACCGTGGGCACCGCCACCGATGCGTACACCATGCTGCGGATCGTCTTCAGCCGCGTCGGCACCCCGCATATCGGGACGTCCTCCGCCTTCAGCTTCAACACCCCCGAGGGCATGTGCCCGGCCTGCGAGGGGCTCGGTCAGGTGTCGAAGATCGACGTCGAACAGCTGGTGGACCGCGAGCTCTCGCTGAACGAAGGGGCCATCACCGTCCCGAGCTTCGGCGTGGACACCTGGTACTGGCAGGTCATGGCCCAGTCCGGCTTCCACGACCCGGACAAGAAGCTCAAGGACTTCACCGAGCAGGAGTGGGCGGACTTCCTCCACAAGGAGTCCACCAAGGTCAAGGTCGGCTCCATCAACGTCACTTACGAGGGCCTTGTCACCAAGATCCAGCGGATCTATCTCACCAAGGACCGCGAGTCCATGCAGGCCCATATCCGCGCCTTCGTGGACCGGGCCGTCGTCTTCGCCGACTGCCCGGACTGCGGCGGCAGCAGGCTGAGCGCCGCCGCGCTGTCCTCGACGATCGGCGAGGTCAACATCGCCCAGTGCTCGGCCATGCAGATCAGCGACCTCGCCGAGTTCATACGGTCCATCGACGACCCGTCGGTGGCCCCGCTGCTGGGCAATCTGCGGCATCTGCTGGATTCGCTCGTCGAGATCGGGCTCGGCTATCTGAGCCTCGACCGCGCTTCCGCCACCCTCTCCGGCGGCGAGGCGCAGCGGGTCAAGATGGTGCGCCACCTCGGCTCCAGCCTGACCGATGTGACCTACGTCTTCGACGAGCCGACCGTCGGCCTGCACCCGCACGACATCCAGCGGATGAACGACCTGCTGCTGCGGCTGCGCGACAAGGGCAACACGGTGCTGGTCGTCGAGCACAAGCCCGAGGTGATCGCGATCGCCGACCATGTCGTGGACCTCGGCCCCGGGGCGGGTACGGGCGGCGGCGAGATCTGCTACAGCGGGGACATCGCCGGGCTGCGCGCCTCCGCCACCCTCACCGGGCGCCACCTGGAACACCGGACGCGGCTGCGCGAGACCGTACGTACCCCGCGTGGCCGGCTGACCATCAAGGGCGCGGATCTGCACAACCTGAAGAGCGTCGACGTGGACATCCCGACCGGCGTGCTGACCGTGGTCACCGGCGTGGCCGGTTCGGGCAAGAGCTCGCTGATCCACGGCTATCTGGCCGGGCGGGACGGGGTGGTGGTGGCCGACCAGTCGCCCATCCGCGGCTCCCGCCGCTCCAACCCTGCCACGTACACCGGGCTGCTCGGCCCGATCCGCACCGCCTTCGCCAAGGCCAACGGCGTCAAGGCGGCGCTGTTCAGCGCAAACTCGGAGGGCGCCTGCCCCAAGTGCAACGGCATCGGGCTCATCTACACCGATCTGGCGATGATGGCCGGGGTGGCGTCGGTGTGCGAGGAGTGCGACGGCAAGCGGTTCACGCCCGAGGTGCTGACGTACACGCTGCGCGGCAAGAACATCAGCGAGGTGCTGGGCATGTCGGTGGCCGAGGCGTACGAGTTCTTCCCCTCGGGGCAGGCGCACACCCTCCTGGGGCGGCTGGTGGACGTCGGGCTGAGCTATCTGCGGCTCGGCCAGCCGCTGAACACCCTCTCCGGTGGCGAGCGCCAGCGGCTCAAGCTGGCCATCCACATGGCCGAGAAGTCCTCGACGTACATCCTGGACGAGCCGACCACCGGACTGCACATGGCGGACGTCGACAAGCTGCTGGCCCTGCTGGACCGGCTGGTCGACGACGGCAACACGGTCATCGTCATCGAACACCACCAGGCCGTGATGGCCCACGCCGACTGGCTCGTCGACCTCGGTCCGGGCGGCGGGCACGACGGCGGACAGGTGGTGTTCACCGGGACCCCCGCCGACCTGGTGGCCGGCGCGGACACACTGACCGCCCGTCATCTGCGGGAGTACGTGGGAGGCTGATGCTCCGACGCGGTCAGCGTGGGGCGGTGAGCCGGAGCCGGTAACGGACCGCGGGCCGCCCGTTCAGCTCGATGTCCTCCACGGCCGTGAACCCGCTGCGCCGGAGCACGGCCGTGGAGGCATGGTTGTCGAGCGTGGCCGCCGCGATGAGGGCCGAGAGCCCGTACGAGTCCGCGGCCAGCCGGCACACCTGCGCTACCGCGGCCGTCGCGACACCCCGCCCCGTGGCCCGCTCGCCGACGCGGTAGCCGAGCTCGGCGGTGCCTTCCAGGACGTCCACCAGATTCACCCGGCCGACCAGCTCTCCCGCCTCGTCCAGGACCACATGGAAGTGGCACACACCGGCCTCCTGCTCGTCGAGCCGGAGCTGGTGGATGGAGGCGAACTCCGTGAAATACGAGTCGCCCCGGTCCGGGATGGACCGCGCGAAGTAGGCCCTGTTTTCCCGCTCGAAAGCCAGCAGGGCGGGTGCGTGGTCCGCCCGAAGCCGCTCCAACCTGACCGTGATCATGTCCGCGAGCATACGGGGCCGGGGCCGGGGCTGTGCCGTGCTCAGTGCCGGTGGTCTGCCGGCGTCGGCTTCTCTGGGTTCTCCGCGTTCTTCGCGCGCTGGGGAGCGGCCATGGCCGTCATGTCGAGGAGCGTCATCGCGTCGTAGTCCGGGGTGCCCGGCTCGGCGATGTACACGCCCAGGCGCTGGCCGGGGAGTGTACGCGTCGGCCCTTTAGCTCGTTCGTGTGATGGTCGGCTTTCGGGGTTGCGGTGCCCTGTGCAGCGCAGGGCAACGTGAAGTCGCGATCTGGGACGCCGGGTTCGGTGCCAGCGTGCGGGGCCCCTGCTCCACCGGAGTGATGGTTCAGGGCCTCCCCGTCGCCTCTGGCCGGGCCCACAGGCCAGGTCGTGCAGGGAACTGGCCTCCCGGGCTCGGACCACGGACAAGATCCGTGTCGCCACCCCGGGGCCGAGTACGCCGGGGACCAGTGCGCCCAAGACCGTTCGGGGCGTGCCAGTGTGCGGGCTCACACCCGCTCACTGCTCAGGAGCGGTCCCCTCCAGGTTCATGGCCTGGGAACTGAGGGTGGTTTCACCAACGTGAGGTGGCCGGCCGGGAGCTCGGGCGCGTACCGGGCGGCGCGGGCGGCCAGCTCGCGCAGATGGTCGCGCTCGTCGTCGTCCATGCGCAGGGCGCGGGCGAGGGCGGCGAGCTCTTCGCGGCGCAGACCGGGAGTGCGGCGCAGACCGGGGCCGGCGGTCAGGCCGACCTGGTCGGGGGTGACCTGGGTGCGCCGGGCGCGCAGAAACCGCCCCAGCTCCGTACCGCTGCCGCTGGCGCTACTGCTGCCGCTACCGCCAGTGCTGTGCTGCTGCTCACCTGCCATGTCGTCCAGTCTCACAGCGCGCGGGCCCGGACGGGAGCCGGGTGGGGGGCCGTGTCACACCCCGGAACGGCGCGCCCCGGCTGCCGGGCTCCCCGGCTCCCGGGCTCCGCGCCTCCCCGCCTCCCGGCTCAGGCGGGCGCCGGGCCGGTGCTGCGGCGGACGACCAGCTCCGTGGGGATGTCCACGCGGACCCCGGGCCCGGGCGCCCGGTGCAGCTGGTCCAGCATCAGGGCCAGACAGCGCCGGCCGACCTCGGCGAAGTCCGTACGGACCGTGGTCAGCGGCGGTAGCAGATGCGCGGCCTCGGGGATGTCGTCGTAGCCGACCACGCTGACGTCCTCGGGCACCCGGCGCCCGGCCTCGTGCAGCGCGCGCAGCACGCCCACCGCCATCTGGTCGTTGGACACGAAGACCGCGGTGACCTCCGGCCGCTCGGCCACCCGGCGGCCCAGCTCATAGCCGGAGTCCGCGCTCCAGTCGCCGAACAGCGGCTCGGGTGCGACGGCCCCCGCGTCCTTCAGTGCCGCCCGCCAGCCGTCGAGGCGGGCCTCCGCCGCGATCCAGCCGACGGGGCCCGCGATATGCCAGACCGTACGGTGGCCGAGGCCCAGCAGATGCTCGGTGGCCTGGCGGGCGCCGGACGCCGAGTCCCCGGCGACGACCGGGACCCGCTCCCCGAAGCTCTTGTCGAGGGTGACCAGCGGAATGTCATGGCCCGACCCGACCAGGGCCTGGCCCACCGAGCGCTGCGGCGCGATGGCGATCACCCCGTCCGCGCCCTCGCCGAGCAGCCGGTCCAGCGCGCCCGCCACGGACGCCTGGTCGGTGGCGGTCAGCGCGATCGTGCTGACCAGATAACCGGCCGACTGGGCCGCCTCGTTGATGCCGGCCAAAATGGCGGCCGGGCCGAAGCGGGTCGCGTCGAAGGAGATCACACCGAGCATCCGGCTGCGCCCGCTGGCCAGCGTGCGGGCGCTGGCGGTCGGGCGGTAGCCCAGCTCCCGCATCGCGGCCCGCACCCGCTCGCGGGTCTCCTCCCGGACGCTCGGGTGGTCGTTGAGCACCCGCGAGACGGTCTGGCCTGACACCCCCGCGAGGCGGGCGACGTCCGCCATCAGAACCCGGGAGCCGGCCGTCCCCCGGCGGCGCCTGGTCCGGACGGGCTCCGCCATACCGGGACTTCCTTCCTGCCTGCTGCCCTGCTTGCTGTGTCTGCCCTTACACCCTAGCCAGCTAGGCCCCCGGCAGCCGGTGGCGGGCGAGGGCTTCGCGCTGGGGCGGGGTCAGCCACTCGGGCCGGGCGGCGACGGCGTACGTGTCGGGGGCGGTGCGCCGGAGCGCGACGGGGGAGCTGACGTCCGGGTGCTCCTCGGCCGCGCGCAGCGCGTCGGCGAGGCGGTCCGTGGGCCAGTCCAGCGCGGTGGCCAACTGGTCCGCGGCGAGCGGCGCGCCGGTGTGGACGAGCGCCGCGAGCACGGTCAGTACGTCGGCGGCCAGGGCGGCGTCGGGCCCTCCGGACATGTTGTCGCTGAGGCCGGCGAAGAACTGGCGCATCTGGTCCAGCCGGGCCCCGGCGGGCGTTCCGGCGTCGAAGAGATCGACCCCACGCCGCGCGGTCCGAACCCACATCTCGGTCGTATAGGCGCTCGTTATCCACGACCGGATCCAGACGTCGTCGTCGATGACGTACAGCTCGCGCCGCCCCCCTGGGGCGCGTTCGCGGCGTATCAGCTCCTGCCCCTCGAGATAGCCGATGGCCTTGGACACCGACGCGGGGCTGACCCGCAGTTGCTGGACCAGCTCGGCCGAGCCGAGCCGGCCGGAGTCGGTGGTGAACAGCTGGGCGAACACGCGGGCCACCATGCGGGTCAGCCCCGTCTGCACCATCAGCCCCGCGAACTCCTCGGCGAAGGCGCGTACCGCCTCGGGGTCGCGCCCGTCGGCGCTGATGGCGGCCGGGGGCTCCGGGCGCCGGGGTGGCCCGGGGCGGCGCGAACGCCGCTCGGTGGCCCGATGAGCCCGGTCGGCCCGGTAGCCGTCGGGTCCGCCGTTGCGGGCCACCTCCCGGCTGATGGTCGATGTCGGCCGGCCGAGCCGCCGGGCGATCTCGGCGTAGCCGAGTCCCTCGGCCAGCCCCGAGGCGATGTCCTGGCGGTCCCCTTGGGTCAGCCTGCCTCCCGGCATCGGTGCGCCTCCCGTGGTTGTCGATGGCCGGTCCAGTATGCGTTCACGGTCAGCTCATTGCAACGAGAGATCCAGGAATGCGTTGCATTTGCCTTCAATTTCATTGCAACGTCCCTTGGAAGAGTGGGTAGTTGGTGTTGACGGTTTATGAAACGCAACGTAGCTTTCGTGTCGTTCAAACGCATTGAGTGAGGTGACATGAAGACGGCGGCACGCGAAGAAGTCGCGCTCGACGTCGACGGGCTGCGTATGCGGTACGGCTCGGTCGACGTCCTGCGCGATGTGACGTTCCAGGCGCGCCACGGGGAGGTGTTGGCGCTCCTCGGGCCGAACGGGGCGGGCAAGACCACCACCATCGAGATCCTGGAAGGCTTCCGGGCGCGGTCGGCGGGCCGCGTCCAGGTGCTCGGCGCGGATCCGGCGCAGGGCGACGAGCGGTGGCGGGCGCGGGTGGGGGTGGTCCTGCAGTCCTGGCGGGACCACGGCAAGTGGCGGGTGCGTGAACTCCTCGCCCACTTGGGCGGCTACTACGCCGCGTACTCCACCGCGGCGATGCCTCGGCCGTGGGACCCGGACGAACTCGTCGCGGCGGTCGGCCTGACCGACCACGCGGGCAAGAAGATCAAGACGCTGTCCGGCGGTCAGCGGCGCAGACTGGACGTGGCCATCGGCATCGTGGGCCGCCCCGAGCTGTTGTTCCTCGACGAGCCCACCACGGGATTCGACCCCGAGGCCCGGCATGAGTTCCACGACCTCGTCCACCGCCTCGCGGCGGACCACGCGACCACGATCCTGCTCACCACCCACGACCTGGACGAGGCGGGCAAGCTCGCCGACCGCGTCCTGATCCTGGCCGGCGGGCGGATCATCGCGGACGGCTCGGTGGACGGGCTGGCGCGGCGGATCGCGGGCGAGGACGAGGTGCGCTGGACGCGGGGCGGTGAGCGCTTCACGGCGTCGACCGCCGATTCCACCGCCTTCGTACGCGGGCTGTTCGGCCGGTACGGCGAGGCGATCGGCGAACTCGAGGTACGCCGCGCCTCGTTGGAGGACACCTACCGGGCGCTGGTCCGGCAGAGCGAGGACGCGGCGGGGCGTGAGCCGACGCGCAGTTTGCCGGTACGGCGTGAGTCGGGGCGCAGCGGGTCGGTACGGCGTGAGTCGACGGGGCATGAGTCGACGGGGCATGAGTCGACGGGGGTGGGCCGGTGAACCCCGGAACCGCGGCGCTGCGGGCGGGCTGGAGCCGCGGCGTGATCGAACTGCGGCAGTCGTTCACCAACGGCGCCGAGCTGCTGTCCCATCTGCTGTGGCCGGTGCTGATGCTGACCGCCATGTACTTCATGCGGGACACCACACTGAGCGGCGGGCTCCTGCTCGGCAGCATGGCCCTGCCCAGCGTCCTGGGGATGAACGCGGCGATGGGCATGGTCACCATGAGCCAACTGCTCACCGCCGACCGCGAGGACGGGACCCTGCTGCGCGCCAAGGCCACCCCGCACGGGATGCGCGGCTACCTCGTCGGCAAGGTCGTCTCGGTGGCCGGCGGACTCCTCGCCGATCTCGCCATCCTGCTCCTCCCCGGCCTGCTGCTCATCGACGGCCTGGCGGTCGGCAGCGCGGCGTCCTGGCTGACGGTGGCCTGGGTGCTGGCCCTGGGCATGTTGGCGACCCTGCCCCTCGGCGCGGTGCTGGGCTCGATGTTCCCCAGCGCGCGCGGCCAAGCGCTCGTCCAGCTGCCGGTCCTGGGCCTGATGGCGATCTCCGGCATCTTCTACCCGGTCACCGCGCTGCCGGAGTGGGTGGAGTGGATCGCCCAGGCGTTCCCGATCTACTGGCTCGGCCTTGGCATGCGGTCGGCCCTGCTGCCGGACGCGGCGGTCGACATCGAGATCGGGGACTCCTGGCGGCACCTGGAGACCGTCGGAGTGCTGGGGGCCTGGGCCGCGCTCGGCCTCGCCGTTGCCCCGGTCGTACTGCGGCGGATGGCGCGCCGGGAGTCGGGGTCGAGCGTGGCCGAACGCCGGGAGAAGGCCCTGCGGCGGGTCGGATGAGACGGACGGCGGGCGGCCGCGCGAGGGTCTGTCGTCAAAGGGGGCGTCCGGCCGCGAGCGGCGTCTGGCAGGGGGCACCTCCCAGCGGTAGCTGGGGGAGGCTGATGTCACCGCGGCGTCGGGAGCAGGGCGCCCCCTTTGACGACAGCCCTACGGCTTCTCGCCCACCCGGTCGCCGAGGCCATCGAGAGGAGGCCGCCCGGCGGTGGCGGAACGCGGGTCGGTGTCGGCCGGGAGCGTGGCCGTGGCGTGCTCGGCCCGGCGCGTGGCCGTGGCGCGGATCAGCCAGCCCGTCGTGGCCAGGCAGATCGCCGAGACCGCGGCCAGGATCAGCGGCACCGACCGGATGCCGGACAGTTCGATGGCCTTGCCGAGCGCCGGGCCCGCGGCCACGCCGCCGACCATGGACGCCGCGATGACCAGCGCCCCGGCCCGGCGGGCGCGCGGGGCGGCGTCGTTGAGCCAGGGCAGGCCGGTGGGGAAGATCGGCGCGATGAACAGGCCGACGCCCGCGTACGCGTACGGGGCCAGCGCGGGCACCGCGGCGAGCAGCAGGCACGCGGTCATGCCCGCGCAGCTGACCACGATGATCGACCGGGCGGGCCAGCGCAGCGCGAGCGGCGCGACCAGGAAGCGGCCGACCGTCATCATCAGCCAGTAGACGGAGGTCGCGGAGGCGGCGGCGGTCGCGCCGTAGCCGACGGTCTCCAGGTGGGTGGGCTCCCAGCCGCCGACGCCCGCCTCGATGCCGACGTGCAGGACGTACAGGAGCACGAAGGCGCCCAGCACGGTGGCCAGGCTGCGGGACCGCGCCCGCGCCCGCCGCGCGTCCGCGTCGTCGTCCACGTCCGCGTCGTCGTCCGCTTCCGCGGCCTCGCCCGTACGCGGGGGAGCCTCGTCCCGCACCCCGGCCAGGCACAGCAGCAGCGGCAGGGTCAGGGCGGCGAAGCCGAGGAAGACGGCGGTGTAGTGCTCCGCCCCGACCAGGCCGATCAGCGCCGGGCCGAGGATCGCGCCGATACCGAAGTGGGCGTTGAGGATGTTGAGCATGGCGGTGCTGCGGTGTCCGAATCCGACGGCGAACAGCTGGTTCAGGCCGTAGTCGATGCCGCCGAAGCCGAGCCCGGCCACCAGCGCCATGGCGAGGGCGGCGGGCCATGTGGGCGCGAGGGCGAAACCGGCCGCGCCGACGGCCATCAGCAGATACGAGCCGCCGAGCAGCTTGCGGTTGCCGATCCGGGAGGCGGGGTCGGCGTGGCCGAAGAGCCGGTCGAAGACGAGGACGCCCGCGACACCCCCGACGAAGTGGGCGCTGAGGCCGAGTCCGGCGGTGGAGGGGGAGAGGCCGAACTCGTCGCGGAAGGCGGGGATCGACGGTCCGTAGAGCGCCTGCAGCGCGCCGATCAGGATGAAGCCCACACAGGACGCGACCACGGCGGCGCGGCTGAACAGCGGGGCCCGGTCGGGGGTCCGGGCAGGGGTCCGGTCGGGGGTCCGGCCAGCGGGCCGGTCGTCGGGTCGGGGGAGCGGAGGCGTGCTCGGGGGCTTGTCCACGACGGGAGTGTTACCGCTAACATTTCGCCCGTCAAGGCGTTTGCCGCGGCGCGAGGCCCGTTGCCCGCTGCCCGGGATGGGCTGTCGCCCCCTCGGCCCCCCTCGCACACGTTTGCGCCGCCGACTGCCTCGGGTAAAGTGATCGCGGCTTCAGAAGCAAACGACCGAGGAGGTGGGACCCATTACCGCTGTGTCAGGTCGGGTGCTCTCATCTCACGGCCGTGCGGTCCCTCAGGGATAGGTGACCGCGGGAGCGCCCAAAGGCGTCCCGAAAGGCTCCCATGTCGGTCTCACCGTCACTTCTTCCCCTCTCCGCCATCGTCACCAGGCTCCGCGCCGTCGGCTGTGTCTTCGCCGAGGACGAGGCACGACTGCTGGTCACCACGGCCCGCACCCCCGATGAACTCGCCGCCATGGTCGACCGGCGCGTGGCGGGACTTCCCCTCGAACACGTCCTCGGCTGGGCGGAGTTCCACGGTCTGCGGATAGCCGTCGACCACGGCGTCTTCGTACCCCGCCGCCGCACCGAATTCCTCGTCGACCAGGCCGTCGGCCTCGCCCGGCCAGGGGCCGTCGTCGTCGACCTGTGCTGCGGCTCGGGCGCGGTGGGCGCCGCGCTGATCGCGGCGCTGGGCCCGGTCTCCCCGGCCGAGCTGGGTCCGGTCTCCCCGGTCGAGCCGGGTCCGGTCCCGCCGGTCGAGCTGTACGCGGCCGACATCGAGCCCGCCGCGGTGCGCTGCGCCCGGCGCAACATTCCCGCCGACAAGGGCCGGGTGTACGAGGGCGACCTCTACGAGCCGCTGCCCGCCACGCTGCGCGGGCGCGTCGGCATCCTGGTCGCCAACGCCCCCTACGTACCCACCGACGCCATCCGCCTGCTGCCCCCGGAGGCCCGCGACCACGAGCCACGCGTCGCGCTGGACGGCGGCGCGGACGGGCTCGACGTACAGCGGCGGGTGCTCGCCGAGGCGGCCCAATGGCTGGCGCCCGACGGCCATCTGCTGATCGAGACCAGCGAGGGGCAGGCGCCGCGTACCGCCGAGACCTTCGCGCGGCACGGACTGATTCCCCGGATCGCCGGCTGCGAGGAGCTGGGCGCGACCGTCGTCATCGGCACCAGGCCCGCGACGGTCTGACCGTCTGACGGCCTGATCACGCCTCCATGAGGCGCACGTCGGCGCGTCCCCCAACGCGCCGACGTGCCGGGGCCGCCGACCCGCTATCCCCCGTCAAGCGGGTCGGCGGCCTTCCCGAGGCGCCGCTCCGTCCCAAATCGGAGCCGCTGAGAACACTCTGCCGCACGGGACTTGGACGAAATCTTGAGGAAACCTTGGACGCTCCTGCACGCGGCCTGCCGAATTCGCGAGAAGATCAGGGCGCGGGGGGAGAGAACCAGGGTTGGGGGAGGCTCACATGGACTTCCGGGTCCTCGGCCCCGTTGAGGCGTGGTCCAAAGACCGGCAAGTCGACCTCGGGCACGCCAAGCAGCGCTGTGTGATCGCGGTCCTGCTGGTGGAGGCGAACCGCGTGGTGCCCGTGGGGCAGTTGATCGACCGGGTGTGGGGCGAGGAGCCCCCGGCGTCCGTGCGCAGTGTGCTGTACGGGTATGTGGCGCGGCTCCGGGCGGCGCTGCGCGCCTTGGAAGAAGGCGCGGTGGGGGCGGGCGCGGCGGTCGGCGGGCACGACGGCGCCCGGCTGGCGCGGCGCGCCGGGGGCTATGTGCTGGAGGTGTCGGCCGAGTTGGTGGACCTCCACCGGTTCCGCGGCCTGGTCGCCGAGGCCGCGGCCGCGGCCTCGGAGGAGGACCCCACGCGCGCCGCCGGGCTGCTGCGCGGGGCTCTCGGGCTGTGGCGCGGGGAGGCCCTGTCCGGTCTGTCCGGCGACTGGGCCTGGAACATGCGGGAGCGGCTGGGCAGCGAGCACATCGCGGCCCGGCTGGCGCTGGGCGACGCGGAGCTGCGGCTGGGCCGGCACGGCGAACTGCTGCCCGAGCTGCGCGATCTGGCCGCCGCCCACCCGCTGGACGAGCGGGTCGTACGGCAGCTCATCGTGACCCTGTACCGGTGCGAGCGGCAGGCCGAGGCGCTGGAGGTGTACACCCGCACCCGCGAGCGGCTGGCCGATGAGCTGGGGGTCGACCCCGGGCCCGAACTCCAGGCGCTGCACCAGCGGATCCTGGTGGGCGACCTCGATGTACGCCCACCCGCGCCCCAGCCCGCCTCCGCCACCCCCATGCAGCCCGGCCCGCAGAACCACAGCGGCCCGCGGCTGGTCCCCGCCGAACTGCCGCGCGCCGTACCCGGTTTCACCGGCCGCGCCGAGGCCGTCGCGCGGCTGCACGCCCTCGTCCCGTCCGACGGCCCGGCGCCCGACACCGGCACGGTGGTGATCTCCGCGATCGGCGGCACCGCGGGCGTGGGCAAGACCGCCCTGGCCGTGCACTGGGGCCATCAGGTGCGGGACCGGTTCCCGGACGGCCAGCTGTACGTGGACCTGCGGGGCTTCGACGGCAACCGCGAACCGCTGCGCCCGCGCGACGCCCTCGGGCAGCTGCTGCGCGGACTGGGCCTGACGCCGCAGGAGATACCGGCCGACGAGGACGAGATGATCCGCCGGTACCGGTCCCTGCTGGTGGACCGGCGGATGCTGATCCTGCTGGACGACGCCGTCTCCGCCGAGCAGGTGCGCCCGCTGCTGCCCGGCGGGCCGTCCTGCCTCGTCGTGGTGACCAGCCGCAACCGGCTGGGCGGCCTGGTCGCACGGGAGGGCGCGCACCCCCTCATGCTCGACGTACTGGCCCCCGAGGAGGCCCACGCCCTGCTGGTCGCCGTCCTCGGGGAACCGCGGGTGGCGGCCGAGCCGGACGCCGTGGCGGAACTGGCCCGGCTGTGCGGCTACCTCCCGCTCGCGCTGCGCGTGGCCGCCGCGCAGCTCGCCTGCGAGCCGGGCCGGCGCGTCGCCGACCTGGCGGCCGAGCTGGCGGAGGGCAGCAGGCTGGCGGTGCTGGCGCTGGAGGACGACGAACGGTCCGCGGTCCGCGCCGCCTTCGACCTCTCGTACCGGGCCCAGGACCCCCGGGCCCGGCTGCTGTTCCGCCGACTCGGCCTGGTCCCGGGCCTGGAGTTCGACGCCGGGGCCGCGGCGGCGCTGCTGGACGACACCGAGGAGCAGGCCGGGCAGCTGCTGGCCACTCTGGCGGGCGCGCATCTGATCGAGTCGCGGGGGGAGGGCCGCTACGGCTTCCACGACCTGCTCCGCGAATACGCCTGGGAGCGGCTGGAGTCGGACGACCGGGCGGTCGACGACCCGGCGGCAGCGCGGGACCGGCTGTACGCGTGGTACCTGCTCGCCGCGGACGCCGCCGGGCGCATCCTGTACCCGCAGATCCCCAGGCTGCCGCGCGAGATGGCCGAGATGGCCGAGGCAGCCGACGCGGCGCCGGGACACCGCGGGGACCGCGAGGGTGGGCCGTACGCCCCCTTCGCGGCGGGCTTCGAGAGCTTACGCGTCCCCCACGTCCGCGCACCGATGCGGCTCGCCGACGAGGTCGAGGCCATCGTGTGGCTGGAGGCTGAACGGGCCAATCTGCTGGCCGTGATCGATCGGGCCGCGCGCGAAGGGCCGCGCGCCGTGTCCTGGCATCTGACGGACGCGCTGCTCGGCTACTTCTGGCTCTGCCTGCCCCGCGGCACCTGGCAGGTCACCGCGCAGAGCGCGCTGGACGCCGCGGGCGCCGAGGGCGACCGGCGCGGTGAGGCCGCCATCTACTACAACATCGGCTTCGCCCTGTGGGACCTCGGCGTCCTCGGCCAGTCCGCCCTCCACCACCAGCGCGCCATCGAACTGCACCGCGCCATCGGCTGGTCCCCCGGCGAGGCGGCGGCGCTCGGCGGACTGGCGTACGTGGAATGGGAACAGGCCCGGCTGGACGATGCGCTGGGGCACTTCGACGCCGCGCTGGCGATCCTGCGCGAGCTCGGGCAGACCGACGCCGAGGCGCTGGCGCTCATCGGCGTCGGCCTCGTCCACCGGGACATGGGCCGGCTGCCGGAGGCCGTGAGCGACCTGGAGACGGCGCTGCACATCCGGCGCAAGGCCGGTGTCCGCTACGAGGCCAACCACCTGGACAACCTCGGCATCGCGTACTGGGAAGCCGGCCGGCTGCGCGACGGCCTGGAAGTCCTCGGCGAGGCCGTGGCCATCAACGAGGCCGTCGGCTACCGCAACGGCCACGCGGTGTCGCTCCAGATCACCGGCCGGATCCAGCTGGAGTGCGGGCGCCACGAGGAGGGTCTTGAACACGGCGAGCGCGCGCTGCGGCTCGCCGTGGACACCGGGAACCGCCGGATCCAGTCCGACGCACTCAACACCATCGGCGAGGCCCACCGACGCGCCGGGCGCGGCGAACTGGCGGCAGAGAGCCACGAACGCGCACTGCTCGCGGCGCGCGCCGCGCAGAACCGGCGCGCCGAGGCGGACAGCCTGCTCGGCCTCGCCGCCGCCTACCGCCTCCTCGGCCACGCCGAGGCCGCACTGGCCCGGGCGGAAGAGGCCCGGCAACTGGCGCGCCGCTGCGGCTTCCGGCTGGTCGAGGGGCAGGCCCTGACCGAACTCGGCGAGATCCACGCCGCCGCGGGACGATACGCGCAGGCGCTGGCCCGCGCGGTCGAGGCGGTTGCCGTGCAACGCGAGTCGGGCCACCCACTGGGCGAGGCCCGGGCCCTCGACCTCATCGCCCGGGTGCCGGACGCCGTGCCGGGAGCCGTACCGGAGCCGGCCATGAGCGGCGAGGAGGGGGAGGCGGAGCGGGAGGTGGCCGGGGACGGCCGGGCCCGCGCGGCCCGGCGCCGCGCGGAGCAGATCTACGCGGCCACGGGGGCGCGGCCCGCGAGTTGAGCCGCCCGTCCAGCCCCCTGGTCCCACACCAGGTCCCGGCTCAGGCCCCGTGCGCCACGCCGAGGCGTGGGCCCGTGCCCGGTCCCGCGCGAGGCCCAGCCTGTGGGTCTGCCCGCGGGCCCCGCGCCGGGCCGCGCCTTGGGCTGCGGCCCCGATGCTCGTCGGCGGGTCCGACGTGAGGTCCCGCCCTTGGGGTCGGGGGTCAGGTCCCGGCTCAGGACCCGCTTGTGGTCCAACGCCTGGTCTCTTCCCGGGGTTCAGGCCGGGGTCCGTCTCGGCTCCTGCCCGCGAGTCCCACGCGAGGGCCCTCCGCAGGGCCCGCCCGCGGATCCAGCGCGAGGCCCTGCCCCAGGGCCAGCCCCAGGGCCAGCCCCAGACCCAGTCCGTGGGTCCGACGCGAGGGCGCTCCGCAGGGCCCTGGTGCGGGCCCGCACGAGGCCCCGCCTCGGCACCACGCGAAGCCCCCGGCCCCACCTCAGGGCCCAGGGCCCTGAGGCGGCGCGGTCAGTCGAGGTCGTCGCAGATCTGGTGGGCCTTGGCGAGGTTCTTCTTCACCTCGCTGTCGCCGAAGTCGAAGGTCCTGGCGTGCTGGTTCTGGACGGTGAGCAGGGCCTTCGCCAGCGGCTTGTACTGGGCGTCGCCCGCGGCCGCCGATGCGGAGAGCGCGATGGCCGCACCGAAGCGGTTTATCGCGATCTCGCCCTTCGAGCCCTTCGTGACGTAGTCCGAGGGCTCGAATCCGCTCAGCGCGTGGCAGGCGTCCCGGGCGTCGCCCGCCGCGTCGTTGGCGGACGAGTCGCCGCTGACCGCCCAGGCGACACCGACGCCAGCGCCGCCGATCAGGATCCCCACGATCAGCGCGGCGGCCAGGGCCCGGGGGGACTTACGCGGCGCCGGAGCGGCGACCGGAGCGGCGGGCGGAGAGGCCGGAGCGGCGTCCGGCGGTATGGGCGCGGAGGCAGGCTGCTGTGACGACATGCGGACAAGATAGCTGCTCAGCGAGGCTTTGCCGGGATCGGGTGAGCCTCAAGGCGCACCCCAGGGTGCGCCCGGCCGCCGTCAGGCGATCCAGCGGTAGCGGCGCTCCGGGCGGCCCGTGCCGCCGTAGCGCAGGGTGACCTCCACCCGCCCCGTCTCGGCGAAGTACTCGAGATAGCGGCGGGCGCTCACCCGGGAGAAGGCGCCCGCCTCCGCGCACTCCGCCGCCGAAAGCCCCTCGGCATGCTCGCGCAGCGTGCGCTCGACGAGGCTCGCGGTGTGCGCGGCCAGGCCCTTGGGCAGTTGTCCGCGCGAGCGCGAGCCGCGCGGGCGGGTGCCGAAGATCTGGTCGACATCCTCCTGGCTGGCCTCGCCGAGCGAGTCGAGTCGGGCCCGCAGGGAGGCGGCGTGACGCAACTGCTCCTGCAGGGCGGTCCGGTCGAAGGGTTTGATGAGGTAGTGCAGCGCCCCCGCGCGCAACGCCTCGCGTACGGCGTGCGGGTCCTTGGCCGCGGTGACGAACAGCGCGTCCACATGGCGGTGTTCCGGCTGCTCCCGCATCCGGCGCAGCACACTGATGCCGTCCATGTCCGGCAGATACACGTCCAGCAGGACCAGGTCGGGACGGAGCGCGTCGGCGGCGCGCAGCGCCTCGGCGCCCGTATGGGCCACCCCCGCGACCGTAAAGCCGTCCAAGGCCGCCACATAGCGGCTGTGCAGCTTGGCCACCATGAAGTCGTCGTCGACCACCAGCACTCTCGTCATCGAACGCGCCTTCCCGTTGCCTTCCCCGTTGGCCTTCGCCGTGTACGCAACGACCACAAGGTCTCTTAATACCGAAAGAGAGACAGCGCGTTAACCCACCGGCAACATGTGGCGCGCCTCACACAGACACCCACGCAAGAACAGAAAGGCGGTGTCACCGTGCGTCTGAGTCCGCGTCTGCGTACCCCGCTCGCCCTCTTCTCTGCGGCTCTGATCGTGCTCCTCGGGCCTCCGCTGCTCAGCTCCGGCAGCGGCTCCGCCACCGGTACCCACATCCCCGGCCTGCGCCTGATGGTGCCCAACACCCCAGGTGGCGGCTATGACATCACGGCGCGTACGGCGGCCAAGAGCGCTGAGGACGCCGATCTGAGCCGCAACATCGAAGTGTTCAACCTGCCCGGCGCGGGCGGCACCGTCGGGCTCAGCCGCCTGGTGGCCGAGCGCGGCAACGGCAAGCTGGCGATGTCCATGGGCCTGGGGGTGGTGGGCGCGGTGCACACCAACCACGCGCCGTCCACGCTCGCCGACACGACGCCGATCGCGAGGCTCACCCAGGAGCCGGACATCGTGGTCGTGGCCAAAGACTCCAAGTACCGCGACTTCGATCAACTGGTCGCGGACTGGCGCGACAAGCCCGGCTCGCTGCCCGTGGGCGGCGGCTCCTCGCCCGGCGGACCGGACCATCTGGCCCCCATGCTGATGGCCAAGGCCGCCGGGATCGCCCCGAAGAAGGTCAACTACATCCCGTACGACGGCGGTGGCGAACTGCTGGCCTCCGTCCTCGGCGGCAAGGTCGCCTTCGGCGTCTCCGGCGTCGGCGAGTACCTGGACCAGATCGAGGCGGGCGAGTTGCGCGTGCTCGCGGTGACCAGCGAAAAGCGCCTGCCGGGCCTGGACGCGCCGACGCTCAAGGAGTCCGGCCTCGATGTCTCGTTCACCAACTGGCGCGGCATCGTCGCCCCGCCCGGACTGACCGACACCGAACGCGACAAGCTGATCGACCTGGTCACGAAGATGCACGCCTCGAAGCAGTGGCAGGAGGCGGTGCGGCGCAACCGCTGGACCGACGCCTTCATGACGGGGGACGCGTTCGGACGCTTCCTGACCGCCCAGGACAAGCGCGTGGACACGGTGCTGAAGGAGCTGGGACTGTGACGGACAGCCACGCGGACACCAACACCAACACCAACACAGCCGACAACACGGACCCCGGCACAGGGCTCAGAGCGTTCCTGCGCGGCCGCTCCGAGCTCGGCGTCTGCGCCCTGCTGCTGGCCATCGGCGTCCTCGTACTCACCGACGCCCTCACCATGGACACCGACTTCGCCCAGCGCGGCCCCGTCGGCCCCAGGACCGTGCCGATCGTCGTCGGCGTCGCGCTGCTGGTCGTCGCCGTACTGCTGGCCGTGGACGTGCTGCGCGGCGGCAAGGGCGAGGCGGAAGGCGGCGAGGACATCGACCTGGCCGCGCCCGGCGACTGGCGCACCGTCCTGCTGCTGGCCGGTGTGTTCCTCGCCAACGCCTTCCTCATCGACCCGCTCGGCTTCCCCATCTCCGGCGCCCTGCTCTTCTGGGGCTCGGCGTACGCCCTCGGCAGCCGCGCCTTCCACCGCGACCCGCTGATCGCGGCCGTGCTCTCCACCGTCACCTTCTTCGTCTTCGACCGGCTGCTCGCGGTGCCGCTGCCCGGCGGCCCGCTGATGGAGGTGCTGTAACGCGATGGACTCCCTCTCCTCCCTCCTCGACGGCTTCGGCACCGCCCTGAGCCCGGTCAACCTGCTGTGGGCGGCGGTCGGCGTGCTGCTGGGCACCGCCATCGGGGTGCTCCCCGGTATCGGCCCGGCGATGGCGGTCGCGCTGCTGCTGCCCGTCACCTACGGGCTCGACCCCACCGCCGCGTTCATCATGTTCGCGGGCATCTACTACGGCGGTATGTTCGGCGGCTCCACCACCTCCATCCTCCTCAACACCCCGGGTGAGACCGCCGCCGTCGTCGCCGCCATGGAAGGCCATCCCATGGCCCGCTCCGGGCGCGGCGCCCAGGCGCTCGCGGCGGCGGCCATCGGACACTTCGCGGGCGGCATGATCGGCACCTGTCTGCTGGTCTTCCTCGCCCCGACCGTCGCCGAGCTCGCCGTCGACATCGGCGCACCCGACTACTTCGCCATCATGGTGCTGGCCTTCATCGCCGTGACGTCCGTGCTCGGCAGCTCCCGCATCCGCGGCTTCGCCTCGCTGCTGATCGGGCTCACCATCGGCCTGGTGGGCCTGGACCAGATGACCGGACAGCAGCGGCTCACCTTCGGCTCGCTCCAGCTCGCCGACGGCATCGACGTCGTCATCGTCGCGGTCGGCCTCTTCGCCATCGGCGAGGCGCTGTGGGTGGCCCTGCATCTGCGCCGCCGCCCCGACGAGCCGATCCCGGTCGGCCGCCCCTGGCTCGGCAAGGCCGAGCTGCGCCGCACCTGGAAGCCCTGGCTGCGCGGTCCGGCGATCGGCTTCCCGTTCGGCGCGATCCCGGCGGGCGGCGCGGAGATCCCCACCTTCCTGTCGTACGTGACCGAGAAGCGGCTCTCCAAGCACCGCGACGAGTTCGGCAAGGGCGCCATCGAGGGTGTGGCCGGGCCCGAGTCGGCCGCCTCCGCGTCCGCCGCGGGCACGCTCGTCTCGATGCTCACCCTCGGCCTGCCCACCACCGCGGTCGCCGCGGTGATGCTGGCCGCCTTCCAGCAGTACGGCATCCAGCCGGGACCGCTGCTCTTCGAACGCGAACCGGACCTGGTGTGGGGGCTGATCGCCTCGCTGTTCATCGCCATGGTGATGCTGCTGGTGCTCAACCTGCCGCTGGCGCCCGTATGGGCCAAGCTGCTGCGCGTCCCGAGGCCGTATCTGTACGCGGGCATCCTCTTCTTCGCGGCGGTCGGCGCGTATGCGGTGGGCGGCGAGCCGCTGGACCTGGTGATCCTGCTGATCATCGGCCTGCTGGGGCTGCTGATGCGGCGTTACGGCCTGCCGGTGCTGCCCGCGGTGATCGGCGTCATCCTCGGGCCGGGGGCCGAACAGCAGCTGCGGCGGGCCCTGCAGATCAGCGACGGGAGTGTGTCGGGGCTGGTCAACACGCCCTTCTCGGTGACCGTGTATGTGGTGATAGCGCTGATCCTGTGCTGGCCGCTGGCGAAGCGGCTGGTGCTGCGCGGACCCGCGAAAACATCCTGACCGGCGGCGTCACGGTGACGGCCCGGTGGTCCCGCTCGCAGTGGCGCGGGACCACCGGGCCGTGGGCTGCTGGCGACCGCGGGGTCGGCTGCCGGGGTTCGCGCGCTACGCGCCGAGCTCCCGTACGTACCGCCACTGCGTGGCCACCGGCGTGTAGCCGAACCACTTGTTGACGGCGAGCATCGGCTCATTGCCCCCGTCGTTGCCGGCGAACGCCTCCACGCAGCCGGCCGCGCGGGCGCGGTGCAGCGAGTCGTTCTTGGCGAGCTTGGCCAGCCTCCGGCCGCGGAAGGCGCGGGCCGTGCCGGTCATGCCCGACCAGTACCGGCCGCGCCCGTCGGTATGGGCCAAGACGAACGCGGCGACGGCGCCGTCGACGACGGCGACCGTGGTCAGCTCGCGGTCCAGGGCCGGATGTTCCCAGGTGAGGGCCAGCCACTCGGCGTACGGCGGGCCGGCGAACCGGACATCGCCCGGCTCGTCCTCCGTGCACTCGGCGTCCGCCTCGTACAGCGGGCGCGGGTCGTCGGCGAAGTCGGCGGCCGTGCGCAACTCGACGCCGCCGGGGAGGGCCTGGAGATCGAGCGGCGGCAGCGCGGCGCCGGCCAGGTCAAGACGCTGGACACGGGAGCCGCGGCCGCGCCGGTAGCCGCGCCGCTCGGCGAAGGTCACGCAGCGCGGCTCGTCCAGCGCCCAGGCGGACACCTTGGCCGCCCCCAGCCCCGCCAGGCGCTCCTCGGCGGCCGACACCAGCGCGGACCCGGCCCCCGTACCGCGCGCGTCGGCGTGCACCGTGGTCTGGGCGAACGCCTGCCCCGGCTCGCTGCTGTCGTGGAACACACCCGTCGCACAGGAGCCGACGACCTGTCCGTCGGCCTCCGAGACCAGCAGCCGGTACTGCTGCTCGGGCGGCGCGCTGGCGACCGTCCAGGCCACTGTCTCCGGTGTCGTCACGAGATACGGGAAGGCGGAGCGCCGCACCTCGGCGGCGGCCTCGGCGTCCGCGGCACGGAAATCGCGCACGATCAGCGTCATGGTGCCGCAGGGTACGGCCCGCCGCCCCGCGCCGCCCCTCCATTTCCGTGTCTGCGCACCGCCCGGCCGACCGTGGCACACAATAGGTGCGACAAACCCGCCCGCACGCCCTGGAGCCCAGCCCGTGGCCTTGAAGATCACCGTCGACCCGGATTCGGCGACGGCCCCGTTCGAACAGATCCGCGCCCAGATCGCCGACCAGGTCCGCTCGGGGGGCCTCCCGGTGGGCTACAAGCTGCCCACCGTACGCGGCTTCGCCGAGGAGCTGGGGCTCGCGGCGAACACCGTCGCCAAGGCATATCGGGCGCTGGAGTCCGACGGGGTGATCGAGACCCGAGGCCGCCACGGCAGCTTCGTCGCCGCCGCGGGCGACGCGGCCGCGCGGGAAGCCGCGAGCGCGGCGGCGGCCTACGCCCAACGGGTCCGGCGGCTCGGCCTGGACCGGACGGCCGCGCAGACCGCCGTGGACGAGGCGCTGCGGGCGGTGTACGCCGCGGACGCGTGACGGCGTGCGCCCGGCGGATCGCCAAAGCCCCGAACGGCCGGGCGCGTGCCGCACCATGGAGGCCGGAGGCCCGCAGCCGACCAGGATCAGGACCAGGACCAGGATGGAGTCCCCATGCCCAGCGCCAAAGCCATCGTCCGGCGGCCCAGCCCCCGCCTCGCCGAAGGGCTCGTCACCCACATCGACCGTAAGCCGGTCGACGCCGCGCTGGCGCTGCGGCAGTGGGAGGTCTACGTCGTGGCGCTGCGCGCGCACGGCTGGGAGCCGGTGGAGGTGCCCCCGGCGGACGACTGCCCGGACGGCGTCTTCGTCGAGGACACCATGGTCGTCTACAAGAACGTCGCGCTGATCGCCCGCCCCGGCGCCGCCTCCCGCCGCGCCGAAACCGCCGACGCGGAGGAGGCGGTGACCGCGCTCGGGTGTTCGGTGAACCGGATCCGCGAGCCGGGCACCCTGGACGGCGGGGACGTTCTCAAGATCGGTGACACCCTCTACGTCGGCCGCGGCGGCCGCACCGACGCCGACGGCGTACGGCAGCTGCGCGCCGTCTTCGAGCCGCTGGGCGCCCGGGTGGTGGCGGTCCCGGTCAGCAAGGTGCTCCATCTCAAGTCGGCCGTCACCGCCCTCCCCGACGGCACGGTCATCGGCTATCCGCCGCTGGTCGACGACGTACGGGCGTTTCCGCGCTTCCTCCCCGTCCCCGAGGAGTCCGGCGCCCATGTCGTGCTGCTCGGCGGCGGCAAGCTGCTGATGGCGGCGAGCGCGCCCAAGAGCGCCGAGCTGTTCGCGGATCTCGGGTACGAGCCGGTGCCCGTGGACATCAGCGAGTTCGAGAAGATGGAGGGCTGTGTGACCTGCCTGTCGGTGCGCCTGCGCGATCTTTACGCCTGACAGAGCAGCCTGACGGTCGGGACCAAAGCCAGGACCGGGCCGACCGCTACAGATACAGCCCCGCGTCCGCGTCGGCCGACTGCGGCGGCACCGACGCGGGCCGGGTGCCGCGCCGCAGCGCGTACAGCTCGGCCAGCGTCGCCCCGTCCCGCCCGATGGACTCCTCGCTGCCCAGCCAGCTGACGGCCTCCGCGCGGGTGAGCCGCCCCACCTCGATCCTGGCCAGACAGCGGCCGGGCCGGACCACCGCCGGGTGCAGCCGCTCCAGGTCCTCGTTGGTGGTCACCCCGACCAGCACGTTCCGCCCCTGGCCGAGCAGTCCGTCCGTCAGATTCAGCAGCCGGGACAGGGCCTGGCCCGCCGTGTGCTTGGCCTCGCCGCGGATCAGTTCGTCGCAGTCCTCGAGCAGCAGGAGCCGCCAGCGGCCCTTGGCCGAGCCGTCGTCCTCGCCGATGGCGATGTCCATCAGATAGCCGACGTCCGAGAACAGCCGCTCCGGGTCGAGTACGCAGTCCACCTGGCACCAGTCCCGCCACGAGCGGGCCAGGGTGCGCAGCGCGGAGGTCTTGCCGGTGCCGGGCGGGCCGTGCAGCAACAGGAGACGGCCCGCGATGTCGTCCGGGGTGACCTTCATCAGCCCGTCCATGGCCTCGGCGACCGGGGCGGTGTAGTTGCCCCGGATCTCCTCCCAGGTGCCGGCGGAGATCTGGCGCGTGGTGCGGTGCGGGCCGCGCCGCGGGGAGACGTACCAGAAGCCCATCGTCACGTTCTCCGGCTGGGGCTCCGGCTCGTCCTCCGCGCCGTCGACCGCCTGCCGCAGCACCTTCTCCGCGAGGTCGTCCGAGACGGCCGTCACGGTCACATCCGCGCCCCGGTTCCACCGGGACACCAGCAGCGTCCAGCCGTCGCCCTCGGCGAGGGTCGCGCTGCGGTCGTCGTCCCGCGCGGCGCGCAGCACCTTCGCGGCGGGCGGCAGCAGCGTCATACCGGACTTGACCCGGTCGACGGAGTGGCTGCGGGCGTACGGCTGCTCGCCGGTCGCGAACCGCCCGAGGAAGAGTGCGTCCACGACGTCGGACGGGGAGTCGCTGTCGTCGACGTTCAGCCGGATCGGGAGCGACTGCTCCGGGGGTGTGGTGGGCAGGGCCTGCCTCCTGGTCGGGTGGGACGGTGCGGCGGTCAGCGCACACCCGAGCCATGATTCAGCACGGGGGTCCGTCGCGCACCTGGGTTTGGGGGCGTTTACCGAGCTGTTCTCGAAGAAGCCCGCCGAATGGGGGCGTTCATGGATACTCTTACCCGATATGGGGCGTCATGAGACGGGACGTCATACAGGGGGACGGATGGTGTTATCGCGCGGGCTCGGGTTCGCCGGGCGGTGGCGGATCGCGGCGCTGCTCGGCATCGGCGTGGCGGCCCTGGCGCTGCTGCTCACCACCTGCGCCGGCCGGCCGGGGGACGACGCCGGGCGGCGGGGCGCGGACCGGACGCGTGAGCGGCCCGTCACGGCGGCGCCCGGCTGGGGCCTCACCCACACCCAGTACAGCGCCGACCGCGGCACCGAGCAGGGCAGGCGCGCGGCGGAGAGGACGCTCTCCGCACAGCCGCTGACGCAGAACCAGCACATCATGGGCTGGGGCGCGAGCAACCCCGAGCCCTCGCCCGGCCGCTACGACTTCGCCGACCTCGACCGCCGCGTCGACCTCATGCGCAGGACCGGCGCCACGCCCGTACTCACCCTGTGCTGCGCCCCCGACTGGATGAAGGGCGGTAAACCGGGGGACACGGACTGGTCGCAGCAGGCCCTGGAGACGGCGCCCACCCCCGAGCACTACGCGGACTTCGCCGAGCTCGCGGGCAAGGTCGCCCGGCGCTATCCGGATGTGCGCCACTTCATCGTCTGGAACGAGCTCAAGGGCTTCTACGACGACGACAGGAATCGCTGGGACTACGAGGGCTACACCAAGCTCTACAACCTGGTCTACGCGGAGCTGAAGCGGCAGAACGCGCACAACCTGGTCGGCGGGCCGTACGTGGTCGCGGACAGCGAGCCGCCGGGCGCGGCGGGCGACTTCAATGGCTCGGGTGGTTCCGGCGGCTCCCCGGCGGTCAGCGGGCCCTGGGGCTCGCTCGACCAGCGCTCCGCCGATGTGATCACGTACTGGAACCGGCACAAGGCGGGCGCGGACTTCGTCGTCGTCGACGGCTCCAGCTACACCCGCGAGGGCGATCAGCTGCTGCCGGACGAGTTCGGCGCGACCGCCAAGTTCACGGATGTGACGCGCTGGCTGCGCGAGACCACGCGGCTGCCGGTGTGGTGGGCCGAGTGGTACGTGGAGCCGCCCGACGCCGACGACGACCGCGACGGCTGGAGCGAGCCGCACCGCCTCGCCGTACAGGCCGCGGGGATGACCCGGCTGGCCCAGGGCGGTACGGCCGCCGCGCTCTACTGGAACCCGCAGGACACCGGCGCCAAGTGCCCCGGCTGCCTGTGGCGCAGCACCGAGCTGGCGGGCGGCGGCCGCCCGCTGCCGATGATGGACCTGCTCGGCCGCTTCGCCCGGGAGTTCCCGCCCGGCACCCGCTTCCGGGCCGTGGACATCGCCGCCGACGACCGGCCGAATGTGGTGGTCCTCGCGGACGACGACGCGCTGCTGGTGGTGAACACCCTGAAGCGGCCGATCCAGGCGAAGATCGACGGCCGGTCGTTCGACATGGACGGGTACGAGGTGCGCTGGTTCAAGCGCTGAGCGCCGTCGCGGCCACGCGGCGGCGCCGGATCTCGCTGCCCATCCGGGACCGGTCCCGGATGGGCCGGGCTAGGTTGTGGCCGAGGTGCCAAGGAGCATCCACGACCAGCTTGGCATGGTGGACAATTATGTGGACGGGTTCTGGGGGACTGGTCCCCATCCTCTTCGTGGTCGGCGTTCTTCCCGGTGCGGCCATGGGAGAGCCGATCGTTGCCTTCCTGGGCGGTTGCCTGATCGGGGTGGTGCTCTACCGCATCGGTGAACGCGAGAGTGAGCACCAGGACTGGTGGGAGAACACCTTCTTCTTCATCCCGACACAGTATTGGGGGGTCGCCGGCTTCGTCATGTCGGCTGCGATGGTGCTCACCCTTGCCGCTGACCCTTCCTACGGTGCCTAGGACATCGTCCAGAAGCGCTGCCCGAGCGACGCCAGCAGCACGGCCAGCAGCGGCAGCGAGAACCAGAACGAGCCCTGCAGCCACCGCAGCCGCCGCACACTCGGCCGGACCGTCACCCGCACCACCTCACGCGCGGTCAGCAGCGCGATCAGCGCGACCGCCGCGAGCGCGCCGAGCACCGACCACGGCGTCCAGGTGATCCGCGGCCCGGCCGGCCCCGGTGCGGGGCGCGGCGCCGGTCCGGGTGGCCGCCGCGTCAGCTCGTACAGCGCCGCGTCGTCGTTCGACAGCACCCGGCGCAGCTCGGGCCGCCGGTCCAGGGAGCGCAGCAGCCGCCGCTCCCAGGCCGCCGAGTAGCCCGAGTCAAGACGCAGATAGACGGACTGGCCCCGGCCCACCATCAGATACGAGTTCGGCCCCGCCCCGCGCAACGCCTCGACCAGGCCGTCGACGAGGACCGGGTCGCGCGGCGCGAGCGTCGGCAGATAGCTCACCCGCTCCATGTCCCGGTCCCCCCACGGCATGGCCGGGGTGACGTTGTTGACGGTGTCATCGCTCAGCCACAGCACACGCACGGTCGGCTTGTCGCGTGCGTACACGTACTCCATCGCCGCGACCTCGCCCGGCCGCACCCGCTCGAACGTCTCATTGCCCCAGCGGGCGACCAGAAAGCCGAACATGAGCACGAGCCCCGCCATCAGCGCGGCCACCGGGCCCAGGCCCCGGCGGGCCGACACGACGCGCGGGAACAGCGACAGTGCCCCCAGCGCACACGCGCCCGGCAGCGCGAACATGAACACGCGCAGCGCCATTTCCCCGCCGTACGACTGCATGCCGAAGCCGAGGAACGGTACGAACGTCAGCACCACCAGCGACCGCTCAGCGAACCCCGCCGCGCGCCGCCGCAACACCCCCCAGCAGGCGAAGGCCAGCACCCCGCCCGCCAGCGCCACACGGGTGTAGAGCACCAGCTTGTGCACGCTGCTGCCGCCCTCGATACGCCCCGAGACGGACGAGGACACATTGCCGCCGACCCCGCCGACCCCGCCGAACAACTCGTCGAAGTGGCCCGACCAGTACGGCTCGGCCAGGAACCCGACCCACACCGCCACCAGCACCCCGCACAGCAGCGGCAGCCCGAACAGCTCCGACCGCCGCACCAGCACCAGCGCCGTCACCACCCCCAGCATCATGAACGGCGTCAGCTGGTGCGCCGCCACGGACGCCATGAACAGCACGAGCAGCAGCCCCAGCAGCGCGCCGCGCTGCCCGCGCGTGGCATCGGCCACCTCGGCCTCGCCCGGCCACCGTCTCCCGCGCAGCACACGCGGCTCCCGGAACCACACCAGCAGCACGGCGACGAAGAGGAGATAGAAGAGATACGTGAAGCCCTGCGGCGAGAAGTAGTCCTGCCCCACCCAGCCGCACAGCGCGAACAGCCAGGCCGCCGTCCACTTCGCGCGCCAGCTCGCACGCAGGGACCGCAGCAGCACCATCATGGGCGCGAGGTAGAGAAGCTGAAGAGCCGTCGGCCACCAGCGCAGCACCTCGGTGAAGTCCGTAACACCCCCGGCCCGCGCCAGGAACTCCGCCCCCGCGAAGAACCCCGGCCAGCTCCACCGCGCGTCCAGATCCGGCGCCGCCTCGCCGGTCCGGCCGATGTAGTCCAGAAACCCGACATGCTGCCACGCGGTCGCGAACCGCGGCTCGCCCTCCAACACGGCGGGCACGGCGTGCAACGACACCACCGTCGCCACCAGCGCCGCGGCCAGCAGCCCATGCCGCGGCCGCGCCGGCCACAGCGCGCCGACAAACGCGACCACCAGCAGCGCCGCTCCGAGCAACGTCGCGCACGGCAGTACGGAGATGAGCCCGAGACCGCCCATGCCGTCCAGCTCGCCCTCGCCCATCCGGCTCACCGGCACCCAATAACACGCGAGCGCGACGCCCAGCATGAGCCACAGCCCCAACGTCACGACGCGCCCGCGCCGGGGTGCGTCGGCCTTGGTGGCCCTTGGTCGGGTTGGCGTGTCTGGGCGGTTGGCAGGGCGGTTTGCAGGGCGGGGCCGCGCGTCGGGGTGCCAGGCCGAGCCCCCAGCCGGGGCGACTGGAGCGGGAGCTGTGGCTTGCGGGCGGTCGCTGTGCGGCGGAGCCGCATGTCCCAGGCCCATGCGGATGCCGAGCGCCAGCGTGTCGTGGTCGAGCGCGACGCGCCGCGCCCAGCGGGTGCCGTAGCCCGGGTCGGGCCCGCGGTCGCCGTGGACGGCGAGATCCGCGAGGTCGCCGTCGGGCGCGGTGTCGAGCTCGGGCGGCGGAGGCGGAGCGGCGTACGAGCCGTACACGCCGGGCTGGGCGTAAGCGCCGTACACGCCGGGCCCGGCAGGCTCCGCGTACGCCGTGGACCCCACAGGCCGCGCCCTGAGCACCCCGCGCAGCTTGACCGCCGAGATGACCGCGATCACCGACAGGCTGGAGATCTCGGCGACCCCCGCCCCCGTCAGCCCCATCCGCGGCAGCAGCACCAGCGTCAGGCCCAGCACCGACACACACAGCAGACCCTGCAGATAGGCCAGCCCCGACGTGCGGCTCTGCGCGCGCAGCACCGCGAAGTACACCTCGATGACGACCCGCAGCGCCGCCCCCACCGCGAACCACCGCAGCAGCGGCGCGGCCGCCTGCGCGTACCCGTCCCCGAACACGCCGAGGATCTGCGGCGCGAAGACGAAGAGAACGAGGCAGACCGGGACCATGATGCGCGCCATCCGGCGCAGCGCCGCGCGGCAGTTCTCCGCGAGCCGGGCCGGGTCGTGCGAGCCCTCGACGGTCAGCGACGCGCCCATGTTGATGGCGAGCAGGTTCGTCGTACCGGCGATGGTGGTGGTGATGTAGAAGTACGCGTTGTCGGCCGCGCTGACCTGCGAGGCGACGATCACCGGCACCGCGTAGACCACGGCCAGCGAGAAGAGCGACCCCGTGCAGTCCCCGGCCAGGAAACGCCCCATCTCCCGGTAGGCCGCGGGCCGCGCCGTCTCCCGCGTCGCGTCAACATGTTGGGGCACCAGCCGCCGGAACACCAGCCAGCCCAGCGGCACCACGGACACCGCGATCGAGGCGACCCAGGACACGAACACCCCGGCCGTCGGGATCGCCACGGCCAGCGCGACGAGCAGCAGCAGCTTCGCCGCCGAGAAGACGGTGTTGCCCACCGGCACCCAGAACGCCCTGCGCAGCCCGGTGAGCACCCCGTCCTGCAAGGTCAGCAGCGCCCACCCGACCACCGCCGCGATGAAGCCGAGGCCGTGGAGGGTCCCGTGCAGAAAGCGGTACGAGGGCCCCCACGTATCGAGCGTCAGCAGGAAGACTCCGGCCGCCACCGCGACGATCACCGAGCTGCCCGCGTACGTACGCAGGACCAGCCGCCCGGTCGTACGCCCGGCGACCGGGATGAAGCGGGCCAGCGCCCCGGTGAGGGTCACCGCCGTGACCCCCGCGAGAAGCTTCATCGCGGCGATGGCCGCCGAGCCCTGGCCGACCGCGTCCTCCGCGTAGTAGCGGGCCGCGGCCAGCCAGAAGCCGAGGCCGAGGACGGCCGAGATGCCCGTGTTCAGCATCAGCGCGTAGGCGTTGCGGAACAGCTGGTCGCGATCGCGGTCGCCGCGGCGGCTGGTGTGCCCCGCGGGGGCCGCTGCCCGCGCGGTGGGCTTCTCGGCGGACTGATCGACGGTCTGATCGGCGGACTTCTCGGCCCGGGTGGTCGTATCGGACACGGGCTCAGCGCACCTTCCCCCACACCTGACGTGATACCTGACGTGATCTGCGGACCAGGGCGTACCCCTTGGTGAGCGCCCGGTCCCGGGCGAAATACCGGCCGAGCGACCGGCCGTTGACCAGCTGCTCGAACTCCTCGATACGGGTGGTACGGCCCACCGTCACCCGCCGCAGGGCGTACGGCCCCTGACGGCGCGCCGCGAGGCCGTTGCCCACCGCGAGCCCCACCTCGAACCCGGCGGCGCGCACCGTGCGGCGCACGCGGGGGCTGGAGTAGCCGTAGGGGTAGGCGAAGGACGTCGGCGGGCGGCCGAGCTCGTCCGTGAGGATCTCCCGGCAGCGCAGCATCTCGAACCACAACCGCTCGTCGTCGAGCTGATCGAGCTGCGGGTGGGTGTGGCTGTGCCCGCCGATCTCGATCCCGGCGGCCGCGAGGGCGCGCAGCTGATCCCAGTCGAGCATGAGATCGGGCGCGCCGCCCGTGTCGTACGGGCCGCGCAGCCAGCCGGTCGCGGCGAACAGCGTGGCCGCGAAGCCGTGCGTGGCCAGCGCGTGGAGGGCATACCGGTGCACGCCCTCGTAACCGTCGTCGAACGTGATCACCACGGGCTTGTCCGGCAGCGCCTCCCCGCCCCGCCAGGCGGCGGCCAACTGCCCGCAGGTGACCGGCGTGAACCCGCCCGCGCCGAGCAGATCCATCTGCTCGTGAAACGCACCCGGCGAGACGGACAGCCCCCGCGCCGCGCGCGCGGGAGCGTGTGCCACGGCGTGGTACATCAGTATCGGCACCCGCCCCTTCATACGCGGCTCCCCGCCCCCGCTTCCGCCCCCGCTTCCGCCCCGGGGAGCGGGGGCACCGCGAAGCCCGCGCCGGTTGACCTCCGGGCGCGGGCGGCGCCCACCACGTAGCCGCTTGCCGCGGCCGCGACGCCGGCCACGATCGCGGCCGCGCGGCCCGCGCCGCCCGGTCGGCCCAGGAGTGCGTCGCGCAGGCCGCGGGCGATGCCTGCGGGGAGTACGCGGGTGGTGTAGCGGCGTTCGGTGGACAGGCCCGCCTGGGCTCCGACGCTGCGGGCGACGAGGGCCTTGGAAAGGCCCTCGGCGTAGGCGCGGGAGCGGAAGTAGGCGAAGCGTTCGCGGACGGGCGGGACCCTGTGGTGGATCACGGCGCGGTCGTCGATGAGCAGCACCGCGTCCGGCCGGGCGCGGGTGAGCCGGATGCACAGTTCGGTCTCCTCACAGCCCAGCGGCCGCTTGTCGCCGTCCCGTCCGATGCCGGTCGCGAAGCCGCCCGTGAGCTCGAAGGCCTCGCGGCGGAAGGACGCGTTGCCGCCGAGGACGTTGCGCACCTGGACCCGGCCGGGCGGCAGCCCCCGGTACGTACAGCCGACGACCCAGTCGAACTCCTCGGGGAACCAGGGCGGGCGGCGGCGGGAGGCCCACACCGGGACGGTGCGCCCGCCGACCGCGAGCACCGCCGGGTCGGCGTAGGCCGCGGCGAAGTGGTGCAGCCAGTCGCGTTCGGCGACGGCGTCGTCGTCGAGGAAGGCGATCACCTCGCCGGTGGAGGCCGCGATACCGGTGTTGCGGCCCGCGGACAGGCCGCGGGGGCCCGCGTTGGCGAGCACCCGTACCCGTACCCGGACCCGCACGCGTACCTTCTCCCGTACGTCCTCCCGGTCCTCCGCCCCCGGCCCTCCGTCGCCGTAATACGCGGCGAGGCGGCGCAGCAGCACGGGGTTGTGGTCGACCACGAGCAGCGTCTCGTGGGCGGGCAGCGACTGGCCGCGCACCGAGTCGACCGCCGCGCGGATGTCGTCCCAGCGCTCCTCGGTGTAGACGCAGATCACCACGGACATCCGGAGCCGTGACGGTACGGAGGGGAGCGCGGTCACGACAGCTCTCCCCGGATCGCCGCCGGCGCCGGCGCGGGGTGGCGGCGCCGCTTCGCGCCCCGCTCGCGCAGGATCACCCTCAGCACGCGCAGCCCGTCGCGCACGGCCCGTAGATTGCTGACGCCGTGGATGCGCTCGTACTCATGGCTGGGGATCTCCTGGACCCGCAGGCCCGCCTTGACCACGCGGATGTTCATCAGGGTCTCGACCTCGAACCCGGCGCAGTCCAGCGCGATCTCGTCCAGGCAGTGGCGCCAGAAGGCGTTGTAGCCGTAGCACAGATCGGTGTAGCGGGCGCCGAACTTGCGGTTGACCAGCGCGGTCAGCGCGCGGTTGCCGAGCTTGCGGATGGGCGTCATATCGTCCGTGCCGCCGCCGTTGGCGAATCGCGACCCCTTCGCGAAGTCGGCGCCGGAGACCAGCGCGGACACATAGCTGACGATCTCGCCGCCGTCGGCGGAGCCGTCCGCGTCGACCATCACCACGATGTCGCCGGTGCAGGCGGCGAATCCGGTGATGAGCGCGTCGCCCTTGCCCTTGCCGCGCTGCGGTACGACCTTCACCCCCGGCCACAGCTCGCGGGCCACCCGGACCGTGTCGTCCGTGGAATTCCCGTCCACGAGTACGACTTCATGGATCCAGTCGGGCAGTGTCTTGAAGACGTACGGAAGGTTCTCGGCTTCGTTCATGGCCGGAATCACGACGCTCACCGGCGGCGCGATCGCGAGATGAGAGGACACCGGGCGATACCGATGCGATCCGGAGATCGATGAGATTGGTCCGCGTTCCGCTGTGGATTCGCCTTCCGACGCGGATTCGCCTTTCGGTGCTTCCGGGTGCACGGAGGAGCTCATGGATGTTTTCCCTCTCGTCCGGTGGACCGTCCGCCCCCGGGCGGTCCGTTGGGTTATCCGGTTCGAAAGGGGGGTTCTCACCCGCCCATGACGGCATGACGGCACGCCGATATGACGACATCGACAGCCGAACAAGAACGAGCGAGCTGGCTGGTGTTACTTGCCTCGCGGCCCGCGTCACGGCATGCCTGAGCAGCACAAACGCACAGGACAGCCGGGCGCGGCACCCCCCTGCCGCGGTCCCGCCCCGGAAACCGTCGCGACGTTCGAGCCCTCCCCTGGAGCCGCCATGGTGATGGTTCCGACGCGGGTGTGACTGTGGCTATGACGGTATTTACCCTGATTGATCTATGGCAAGGGTAATCACCCGAACACCCCCTTTGGTAAATGCGTTCGTCAATTCTTGGCCCGGATACTGCCCAATCGCTTGAGCAGCCGGTCCGCCGGTTCGAAAAGCTCCGGACGGGAAAGCACCGCATTACGCAGTGCCCGAATCGGCGCACGCCGCGCCCGGTGCCCGAGCGCCACCGGATGGCGGCGCGTCACCCACCCCTCCGACACGCTGAGATCGCGTGTTTTCAGGGAGTTCTTGTATTCCTTCTCACCGCGCCCGAGATCGAGATAAGCCACTCCCTGGGCGGCCGCCCCCTCGGCCATCCGCAGATGCAGCACCAGTCCGGGCGAGTATTTCGCGAACGCCGTGTCGTACGCCGGGAACCAGCAGGCCAGTACGCGCTCCGAACACAGTCCGAAATGCGCGGCCACCGGCCGCCCGCCGCAGTAGAGCACCGAGAGCAACCCGGCGCACGAGGCGCCGCGCGTATGGGAAAGCTGCTCCACCAGGTGGCTGATCCAGGCATGGGCGAAGCGGTCGCTCCGCCCCGTCCTGCGGTACTGCGCGGACTTCCAGGCGATCAGTGTCCGCAGTACGGCCGGATCGCGCTCGTCGTGGACGTATCGCACTTCTCCGACGTCCCGGGCCAGCTTGCGCTCCTTGGCGAGCGTGGTGCGGATGAACTTGGGTGAGCGGGTGCGGAGCTGGGCCAGGTACGCCTCGAAGCCCTGCTCGACATCGATCACCGGGGAGGGAAAGGAGCCCCGGGCCCCCACCTCGAAGGGCTTCTGCCCCTCCACCAGGTGATCGAACTCCCAGACCGCGAGCCCACAGGCCTGCAGCAGCTCGCGCGCGTCCCACTGGAACCCGGGCCGGTGCATCAGGCCCTGCGAATCCGAAAGGCCCAGGCCGATCGCCCGCCCCACGCCGAGCCGGGTCCGCTGGAACGGGAAGAAGGCCACCGGCTCGCCTTCTTCGCGCACCACCGCGATCCGTACCCCACGTCTGCAGCGGCCGATGGCCAGTGTGAACTCCGGGGCGAGAAAGGGGTTGGCGAGCTCGGGCGCGCCCAGGAGGTGCGCCTGCGCCTGCATGGCCGTCCAGGCCGCCCGGTCGGCGGCCGTCAGATCGCCAGGGCGATACACGCCGATGTCCACGTTTCATCCCTGACTGCTCGTCGCGCGGAGACTGCTCGTCGCGCGGAGACTGCTCGTCGTACGTGGACTGCTCGTCGTACGGGGGCTGCTCCTTGCGTGGCGACGGCGCCGCGCGCGGGCCTGCCGTACCGACAGGAGCCCCGCGGACAGAAAGAGCACCAGGCTCACCGCGCCGACCGCGACCACGCCCCCGCGCACCGACCACATATGCGAAGCGAGCATCGCCTGCGCGACCAGCAGATCCAGTGCGAGCGCACCGACGCCCGCGAGCACCGCGCGGGCGGCCCCGTCCAGCCCGCGCAGCGCGCCCCCCAGGGCCGATGCGGGCGCCGTGATCAGGAAGAGGAGAGTGAAGGGTGCGCGCAGCGGTGAGTCGATGCCCGCGAGCGTGAGCGCGGCACCGACCCCTCCGATACCGACGGCGACCCCCGCGAGCGCCGACGGGAATCGCACACCTGTTGGGCTCTTGTCACTGTTGGTCTGCATTGGCGACTTTGCCCCCTGAAGCGCCGGATGCCGGGCTTCAATGTCGCGCAGGCGGAGGAAGCCCGTCAAGATGCGGCAGATGTGCGAACGGGCGGGTCAGAGGCGTGAGTTGACCGTTCCGCTCCGCTTGCGCGACGGCGTGCGCGGTGGCGCGTGACCAGCGCGGGGGGGCTGCCGCGCGGGAAGTTCATCGGCCCGACCGGAATATTTTCCTAACTACACGCATAGACCCTTGGTTTCGGCGGGATGACATAGCCATGTCACGCCGAGGTGCCGAGGCGACAACGCGGCGGCGTGACAGACGGTTTCGAACATGATTGCCCCTTTCGGGGCGGTCGTGCCGCAACAGCATCGGCAGCAATCCTGCTAAGGGAGACTGAATGAAACTGTCCAGACTCACGGCCACCGCAAGCGCATTCGTCGTCGGTGTCGTGCTCGCCCTCGCCGGGGCCGGCGCGGCTCAGGCCGCGGAGAGCGCCGCCGGGCCCGCCTATGTGGCGCTCGGTGACTCCTACTCATCCGGCGTCGGCTCCGGCAGCTACGACTCCGCGAGTGGCAGCTGCAAGCGCAGCACCAAGGCATACCCCAAGCTCTGGGCCGCCGCGCACGCCCCGTCGAGCTTCAACTTCACGGCCTGCTCCGGCGCCAAGACCGGCGACGTCCTCAACAACCAGCTCGGCCCGCTGAACTCCAGCACCGGCCTGGTCAGCATCAGCATCGGCGGCAATGACGCCGGCTTCGCCGACGTCATGACCACCTGTGTGCTGCCCGGCGAGGACAACTGCCTCAGCGCGGTCGCCAACGCCCGCAGCTACGCCCAGAACACCCTGCCCGGCAAGCTGGACCAGGTCTACGACGCGATCCGGGCCAAGGCGCCGTCCGCCCGTGTCGTCGTCCTCGGCTACCCGCGCTTCTACAAGCTCAACGGCGACTGCATCGCGGGGCTCACCGAGGCCGAGCGCACCGCGATCAACAACGCCTCGGACTACCTGAACTCCGTCACCAAGGGCCGCGCCTCCGCCCACGGCTTTGTCTTCGGTGACGTGGCCACCCCGTTCACCGGGCACGAGATCTGCTCCGGCAGCGAGTGGCTGCACAGCGTCACCTGGCCCATCGACGAGTCCTACCACCCGACCGCCGCGGGCCAGTCCGGCGGCTACCTGCCCGTCCTGAACACGGCTGACGGGATCTGATCGACTCTTTCAAGCTTTTTGCTTCGCCACCATGTACGAGCGGGAGGCCCCGGACGGACTGTCCGGGGCCTCCTCGTATACCGCCTCGGCGGCTTGTGTATGTGTCGATACGGCGTCAGCCCAGCGTGGTCGCCGCCCCCCTGAGCACCAGCCCGCAGCCCAGCGCCAGCACCACCGCCGCCGTGCCCACGGGCGAGGCGCGATGCAGTAGACGCAGCACCCGCTGACCGCGGCCACCGTCGCTCGCCCGGGCCGCCAGCCGCTCCGTGGCCCGCCGCCCCAGGCGTACCACCGCGATCCCGGCCAGCGTGAGCGTGAGCGCGAGCCCCGCCCCGTACGCCAGCACCAGCAGAAACCCGAACCACGCCTGCCCGAGCGCGGCCGCCCCCACGAGGACGACCACGGCGGACGGGCTGGGCACCAGCCCGCCGGCGAAGCCGAGAAGGAGGGTGCCGCGCAGGGTGAGGCGGCCGGAGGGGAGGGGGTGGGAGTGGGTGAAGCCGCCGTGGGAGTGGACGTGAGCGTGCTCGTGCTCTTGTTCCTTTTCGTGTTCGTGCGTGTGGCTGTGCTCAGACGCATGCTCGTGTGCGTGCTCATGTGCGTGTTCGTGCTTGTGCTCGTGGCTGTGGTCGCTCGCGCGGGCGTGTTCGTCCCCGTGGCTGTGTTCGTGACCGTGCTCGTGCCCGTGCTCGTCGTGATGGTGATGGTGTGCGGGAGCGCGCCGCCGCAGCGCCTTGCGCAGCAGCCCCGCCCCCGCCAGCGCCACGAGCACCCCGCTCGCGATGCCCAGCCACGCGATCACCGACGGCGCGGCCGCCGAGCCCGCCGTGACCAACAGGCCCAGCGCGAACACCCCGAGGGTGTGGGTGATCGTCACCGACGCGCCAAGCGCCAGCACATCGCGCATCGCACTGCGCCCGCCCGCCGCCGCTGCCGCCGCCATCAGCGTCTTGCCGTGGCCGGGCGCGAGCGCGTGCATCGCGCCGAGCAGCATGGCGGTGGCGAACGCGGTCACGGCGAAGAAGGGCGTGATGTCGTGCCGCGCCACCAGGTTGGTGAGCGCCTGCGTCCAGCGGTCCACGCCACGCGGCAGCACGGAGCTGCCGGGCGGCTCGGACTGTTCGTCCGCCGACTTGGCGAGCGCGGGCCCGCCCGGCGCGGTGCGCAGCGCGGCGGTCCGCTCGTCGGGCGGGGAGGACAGCTGGTCCTGCGGATAGCGGGTCAGCCGCCGGGAGGCGGAGGACGTGGGCACGTCGGAGGCCGCGAGCGTCATACGGTCTCCCTGCGCGGTCATCTCGCGCCAGCCGGGCCCCGTGCCGATGTCCGCCGGACGGTACGCGAGCGAGGCGCGCCCGTCGCGCGGCAGCGCGGCGGTCAGCCGGCACTCGACGCGCAGCGTCGGCAGACCGGCCTGCCCGGCCCGCGAGCGCGCCTGCGCGCCCTCGCTCCGTACGGACACCGACCGCCCCCGCACCGTCAGCCGCGCGTCCCGCGCCGCGCTCGCACAGCGCCGGTCGGCCCAGGCGGCCAGTTCGGGGCGGGAGAGCTTGTCGTCGCCGTCCTTGTCGATCCGCGGCTTCGCCTGCGCGGCCGGGATCTCGGCGAGGTCTTCCACATGGTCGACCCGTAGCTCGCTCGGCGCGACGACCAGCCCGTCGTAGCGGTTGACGGTGAAGTTCCCGAGCGGATGCGCCTCGGCGGCCCCGGCGGGCAACACCACGATGGCGGCCGCCCCGAAGAGCACGGACGCGGCGGCGCCGATGCGGCGGGCGCGCCGGATCAGCCGGTTCATGGACGGGTACCTCCTGCGGTGCGGATGGGGCGGTGCGGGTGCGGGCGGGGCCTCCGGCCCCTCCCCGGCCCGGGGCGGTCTGCGGGCTCCGCCGCGCGGGGCAGAGCCCCCGGGCCCGGACGCGCGGCGGCCTGTCGGCCCGGGTGCGCCGGCGGGCGGTCCCCTCGGGATGCGCAGGCGTGCGAGCGGCCGGGCATCGGATGCCGGCGCCCGCCCGGTGGGCCGAGCCGCGCCGGGTTCGCCCGATGCCTGACGAACGGAAGCCTGGTCGGCGAGGCCTCGCGGCCCGCGCTCCGGCGACCGGCGGGCGCCCTCGCCGCGCGGCGGGCAGCCCGCCCGACTCGGGCGTGGTGGCGGGGAGGGGGCGCCGAGCGGTCGGTCGTCATCGCGCGTCGCCCAGCCCCTTCAGCGCCGCCTTCGCCGCGCGGGCGCCCGTGGGGGAGAAGGCCGGGTTGAGGTCGAGGGCCGCGGTGAGGTGGCGGCGGGCAGCGGCGGTGTCGCCGAGGGACTTCTCGATGACCCCCCGGTGGTAGAGGAACGACGCGTTGCGGTACCCCGGCGCCGCGGCGGACTTGGCGTAGGTCAGGGCCTCGCGGTCGCGGCCGGCCCGGTGCAGCGCCCAGGCCAGCGCGTCGGCGGTGTGCACGCTGTGCCGGCGGCCCCATTCGGCGCGGGCCGCCCGCAGCGCCTCCGTACGGTCGCCGTGGTCGGCGGCGATCAGCGCGCTGTCGAGGTCGGTCGCCACGCCGTTGGCCCGCGCCAGGTCGATCCAGGTGGCGGCCACGGCGTACTGCTCCCGGGCCCGGGTACGGTCGCCGCGCGCCTCGTACACCTCGCCGAGGGCGGCGAGCTCGGCGGGCAGCGGGTAGCGCCGTACGACCTCTTCCAGGTCGCGGGCCGCCGCGTCGAGGTCGCCGACCGCGGCGTGGGTGCGGCCGCGGCCCTCCAGGGCGGGGAGGTAGCCGGGCTCGGCGCGCAGCGCGTCGGCGTAGTGGCCGCGCGCCCGGGGGAACTGGCCCTGGCTCCAGGCCAACTGGCCGAGCGCCGTCGCCACGTACGCCACGTCGCCGGGCGCGGTCGCCGACTTCCGCGCGCGCAGCAGTACGCGGCGGGCGCCGGCCGGGTCGCCGCGCAGCTCCAGGACGTAGGCGAGACGGGTGAAGACGGGGATGCCGGGGCGCAGCGAGTCGGCGCGCCTGGCGGCGGCGTACGCGTCGTCGTACCGGCCGAGTTCGACGAGCGCGTCCACCCGGACGGCGAGCGCCCGCTCGCTGTACGCGTTGACCTTCAGCGCCCGGTCGGCGTCCCGCAGCGCGCCGGGGAAGTCATGGCGCGCCGCGGCGAGCGCGGCGCGTCCGGCGAGGGCCGGGTCGTTGTCGCGCGGCTGGGCGGACAGGGAGCGGGCGAGGGCCTTCTGCGCCTGGGGGTAGCGGGTGGGGTCCCCGGTGGTGCGGGCCTGTTCGACGTAGGCGGCGCCGAGTGTGGCCCAGCCGGCCGCGTCCTTGGGCTTGGCGCGCAGACGGGCCTGGAGCGCGCTGATGCTCTTCCCCAGGTCCTCGGAGCTGACCCGGTCGAGCGCCGCCCGGCCGGCGGGCAGTACGGCGGTGGTCCGTGCGCCGGACGAGTGGTCGTCGGACCCGCCGACGGCGAACGCGGCGACCGTGAGCCCCGTCGCGAGCGTGACGACGACGGCGGCGGTGCGGACGAGATGCCGGACGGGGACGGGCATTGCGGCTGCCTTTCGGATGATGGGCGTTCAGTGCTCGGGCGCCGGCGGGCGCCGGTGCTACCGGGATGTACGTACGGAAGCGGGCCCGTGCTCGCCGGTCCGGGCCGGTGGGCGCGTTTCTTCGCGTTTCTTCTCGCGTTTCTGCTCGAACGCGCCCACCGGCCGGTGCGCGGGACCGACCCCCGTCGCACGCCCGATCAGTGCCTGCGCGTGTGCACCCGCACCAGCCGCTGCCGGCGCCGGCGCCAGGTCAGGCCGACGGCCAGCAGCAGCACCGCCGCGCCGCCCGCGGCGGCGGACGTGGCGAGCAGGGTGTTGTTGTCCTCGGTGGAGGTGGAGACGATGCCGGAGCCGCCGTTCAGCAGGGTGCGGCCGTCGGCCGTGGTCGTGGCGCTCTTGGTGGAGCTCTTGGCGTCCGAGCCGGAGTTGGGCAGTCCGATGTACGGGAAGTAGCCGCCGAACTTCTGATCGGCGTTCGAGTCCACCGCGTCGCCCAGGTCGTTCTTCTCGCCGAGCAGTTCGCCCTCGACGACCTGAAGCGCGATGTCCAGGACGTCATCGGTCAGCCGGCGGCCGTTGGGGAAGCCGGCCTGGTCGCCGTCCAGGACACCGAGGCGCTTGGGCTTGTCGGTCGGCTTGATCGAGGTGTTCAGGCGCAGCATCTCGGAGGCCTTGACGCCCTTGACCTGGTTGAGGTCGGGGACCCCGGTGAGGAAGACCTGCTCGAGGTCCTTGCGCGGGGCGTCCTGCGCCTTGATCTTGAAGATCTGCTCGATCAGCTTGGGCAGCTCCGGGTCGTCCACGTTGTCCAGGAACTGCGCGTCGTCCTTGGGCTCCGAGGCGTTGAACTTGTCCTTGTCCTTACGGGGATTGACAACCTCGTTGACCAACGGCATCCCGAGCCGCGAGACCTGGGTGTAGTCCCCGTAGGCGTCCGCGCGCTGGGTGGTGGACCACATACCGATCACCGGCTGCTCATGGGACTCGCGCACCTGGTCGGTCGGCACCTGGAGGGCCAGCGACTGGACGTTGTAGCCCTTGAGCGTGTCGTTGCCGACCTCGGACAGGTCGCCGCCGTACAGCAGGTCGAAGACCCGCAGATCGGCGAAGAACGGGTCGTCGGCCTGGCCGGCGAAGGCCGTGGCGCCGCCGTACACCTTGCGCACCGCCTGGTCGCGCAGGGCCGCGTAGTCCGGCATGGACGCCTTGCCCACGTTCGAGGGGGCCACGACCAGATCGTCCGCCACCTTGGTGCGTTCGCCGGCCTTGCCGTGGCGCATCTTGATCTGCTCGATGTCGTACGTCTGGAAGAAGTTCAGGTCGTGGTCGTCGAGCGAGGTGACCGGTCCTGTGTTGTAGAGGAACGTGTCCTCGTTGCGGACGTGGTCCTTGAAGGTCCAGCGGTAGATCAGGTCTTCCCGGGCGTCGCCGTCGTTGTCGATCCGCAGGTCGTACTGGGCGTCCTCGGCGAACTTGAAGAAGTTCGGGCCGCCCGCCGGGTCCTGGAACGGCAGGAAGTTCGCGATCAGTGTCGTCGTGTCCGCCTTGTCGGGGCTCACGAACGCGTAGACGTCGGTGGTGTCGTACTCCGGCTGGCCCGAGATCAGCGGCGCCTCCCGGTGGCTGGAGGCCTCCGCCTCCCCGGGCCCGAGCGCGGCCACACCGGCCGCCGCGAGCCCTCCCGCGACCAGCGCTCCGCCCACGAGCGCGGCCACACTCCTCTTGGTGATTGAGGTCATCTGGGTCGGTCCTTCGTACGTGTGGTGGACAGGCTGATGCCGGCTATTCGGAGCGGTCGGCCGACCGGATTGGTGGGTCGGTGGATTTTTTTTGGCGGCGTCGCGAAGCAACCGAAGACGGGGCAGCTGAGACGGATGGCAGGAAGCGGGGTTTGCCGCGTGAGTGTGGAGCAGACGGGAGAGCGGGGTCCGGTACGCGGGTGGGTGGGCGGACAGGAGCGAGCGGGCGGACAGGAGCTTGCGGGTGAGCGTCGTGGCCCGGACGACCTGCTGCCGCTGGTCGCCGTCGGAGACCACCGTGCGTTCGAGGACCTGTACGGCATGGTCTCGGGGCCCGTGTACGGGCTGGTGCGGCGCGTGCTGCGGGACCCGGCGCAGTCCGAGGAGGTCGCGCAGGAGACGCTGTTGGAGGTCTGGCGGACCGCCGGGCGGTTCGACCCGCGCCGCGGCTCCGCGCTCGCGTGGATCCTCACCCTGGCCCACCGCCGCGCCGTGGACCGGGTGCGGTCGGCCCGCTCTGCGGCCGACCGCGAGGCGCGGGTCGGCGGGCAGTCGGAGGGCCCGGCCTTCGACCAGGTGGCGGAGGCGGTCGAGGGGCGTCTTGAGCGCGAGTGGGTGCGCGGCTGTCTGGCCCGACTCACCGAGCTGCAGCGGCAGTCGGTCACCCTCGCGTACTACGAGGGGTACTCCTACCGGGAGGTGGCGCATCGGCTGGCCGTACCGTTGGGGACGGTCAAGACGCGGATGCGGGACGGGCTGACGCGGCTGCGCGAGTGCTTGGGAGCAGCTGTATGACCTCCAACCGGTCCAATGACCGGTCAGCCGACCGACCATCTGACCGGTCAGGCGGAGCCCCGGCGTATCGGGGCGGCAGGGGGCGCAAGGCGCACGCCCTGGCGGGCGCGTACGCCCTCAATGCGCTGGACCTCAAGGAACGCCGGCGGTACGAGAAGCATCTGGCCCGCTGTCCGGGGTGCGCCCAGGAAGTGCGCGATCTGGCGCAGGGCGCGGTACGGCTGGCGCGCGCGGTGGCCGCCCCGGCGCCGCCCCAGATGCGGCAGCGGGTGCTGGCGGCCGCTCAGGCCACCCCACAGGAGGCGCACTCGGCGGCGGACGGCGGATATGCGGCGCCGCCCGTGCGCGCCGCCCACGCGGGCCGTTCAGGGCCCGGCGGGCGGCGGGCGCGCGGCGGGGGCTACCTCCGGCGCCCCGTGTTCGGCCTGCGGCTCGCCGGGGCCGTCGCCGCCCTGTCCGTGATCGCGGCCGCCGTGCTCGCCGTCGAACTGGTCCGCACCCGTGACCGGCTCGACCAGGAGCGCGGTGCGACACGCGCCGTCGAACAGGTGCTGTCGGCGCCGGACGCCCACGGAGTCAGCGCGCGCGACGCCCAGGGGCGCGGCATCAACGCCGTGACCTCGCGCCGGCTCGGTGCCGCCGTCGTCACCGTCTCCGGGCTGCCGGCGCCGCCCGGCGGGCGGACGTACCAGCTCTGGATGATCGACGCCCCGCCGGAAGGGTCGCAGGGAGAGTCGTCGGGAGGGTCTTCGGGTGGGTCGCCGGGAGGGGCCGCCGCGCCCCGCTCGGCCGGACTCCTGAAGGGCAGCGGGGAAGGGACGCCTCTGGTCACGGGCGGCTTCGGCGCCCATACGGAGCGCCTGGCGGTGACCCTGGAACCAGACGGCGGATCAACCCGGCCCACCACGAATCCAGTCGTGCAACTGGCCCTTGTTGATCCATGATTCGCGATGGACGCGTCAACGCCCTTGACGCGGAGGTGAATCAGCGACCTGGGGTGCGTGGGTGACGGCTCGCCGAGGTAGGGTTACTCTGCCCGGGGCGGGTGCCCTCGACGGGTGGGGAGTGACATGGAGCAGATAACAGTACGCAGCAGGCCACGAGTGCCTGCCATCAACTGCGGGAGCGGGTCCACCAGCGCCCGGCTCGACCGCCATCTCGCGGTGTTGGGCGGCCCTGCCGTGCCGCAGCGGGAGGCCGAGGGCGCCACGGTGCTGATGCAGGAGCTGACCGCACGGGACCACGCGCGCACCGAGCGGAACAGGGGCGCCAGGGTCTCGCTGTTCGCACCGCTGCGGCGGCTGCGCCGCTCGCTGTTCGGCAGTCGCCGCTGAGCCTTTGGGCGTACTTGGCCCGTCCGGTTGATTCCGGTCGGCCTGGTGAGCCCGAAAAGCCCGGTTGGCCCGGTTGGTCCACCCCCAAGGCCCGCCGCGGTCGCCTGCCGTCCGCGACAGCTGTGTCGTCGTCCGCATCCCGGACACGGAGATTCCGGCCCCGCTCCAGCCGGTGAGCCCGTGCCAAGGTCGTTCTCCCGGGATGCGGACCGCGACGCGCTCGGCACCCCACACGCACACGTCCTCGCCCCGGAGGCGTGTGCGTCGCCCTTGAGCGCCCCGTCCGTACGACCCGCGCCTCCGGCTTCAGACACGACCCGCGCCTCCGGACTTCTCCGGCTTCAGACCAGCGCGAACTGCCCGCCCGGACCCTCCTCGTGATGGTCCAGCACGGACGCCGGGCGCCGAGCCGCGGCAGGCACCGGGAGCACGCCCGCCTCGCCCAGCTCCGCCGCGCCCATACGCTCCACCGCCGCCAGCCGTTCGGCCAGCGTCCGCCGCGCCGGGCGCTCCTCGGCGAGCAGCGCCAGCACGGTGATCAGCTCCAGCAGCTCGGACGTCCAGTCGCGAGGCCAAGCCGCCGGGAGGACGGCCTCCAGTGTGCCGGGCTCACCACGGGCCGTACGGCGCTCGAACCAGGTCTCCAGGACCCGCACCCCGCCCGCATGGAACTCCCACGCGCCGCGTGGCACCGGTGAGATCCGCCCCGCGCCGAGGTGCAGAGCTGCCTCGTCCGGGTCGTACGCCAGGGTCTCGGGCAGCCCGCGCGCGGGGAGCGCGGCGCGTACGTAAGGGCGCTGGCCGCCCGGCATGCGCGGGCCTTCGCTGCTGTGCGCCCCGCGGGTATGCAGCCACAGGGCCCGGCGGCCCAGCTCCACCCCCGCCTCCCAGGTCTCGGGGTCGGCGGTCAGCGGTACCGCGCACCCCTCCGGGCGGTGACCGGCCACCGCGGCGACCCAGGCCAGGAAGTCCTCGGCCGCCACCGGCCGGGCCAGCTCGGCCGCGAGGTGGTCGAGCAGCCCCGGCGCCAGGTTGGGCTCGCGGCCGCCGGGACGGCGGTAGAGGGGGCGGATCCGCCCGGGGCGGCCCGCGGGGGAGTAGCCGTCCGGCAGCAGCGCCGAGAACGTCAGCGTCGGACCCGGGTCGGGACCGGCCCCCTCGACGGCGTGTAGCTGCCGCTCGTCGGCCACCCGCCACAGCTCGGGCCGGGCGGCGTCGATCAGCCGGTGGTCGGGGATCAGCCACTGCTGGTCGTACGGCCCATGGGCGACCCGCACCGGCTCCGGGCAGGGCCCGCGCTCGCCCGCCAGCGGGGCGGTGGAGGTCCGCTGCCCGGGCAGCTGGGGCACGGCGCTGTGCAGCGTACGGGAGCGGGTCGGCCGGAACAGCGCCGCCCGCCCCGCCTCGTCACCGGCCCCGACCAGCCGCTCCCAGCGCGCCTTGAGCACCGCCGGATCCGGATCCATCACCCACGCCCGCCCGAGCCGCAGTGGCCCCACGGACCAGGGCATCAGATCCGCCAGCAGCGGTGCGTCGGCCCATACGGCCCGGTCGGCCTCGGTGGCCTGTGTCGCCGTCACACCGCAGCCCTTCCGTTACCGAGAGCCTCAGCGGCTCTCAGGCATCCGGGCATTACGGCCCGGATGGTCCGTCGCATCACCAAAGCGTAAGGGCTTCGGTTTGAGTACGGTCTCTCGCTTCCTTCCCACGTGGGGTGGGGATTGCGCCACCTGCCCGCCCCGGCCCGGCCTTGCGGCTGGGTCGGGTGGCGCGGGTCTTGCAGTCGGCTCCACGAGGCTTCGACGCCTTGACGGCGTTCAGGTCTCCGGCCACTCCGGTACCTATGGTGCCAGCCGCTGCGAGAGCGGCGAGGTTGTGTGCTGAGTTCTCGTCCCGGTCCATCACGAGCGGGCACTCGTCGCAGTCGAAGACTCGGACGTGCAGCGGCAGCTTGGCTTTCACCGCGCCGCAGTTCGAGCAGGTCTTGGAGGAGGGGTACCAGCGCGAGGCGACCACGGTGCGGGCGGCGTTGCGCTGACCCTTGTAGGTGGGCTGGCGGCGGATCTCCCCGAACCCGGCGTCAGCGACCTTCCGGGCGAGACGCCGGTTTTTCAGCATGCAGGCGACGTTGAGATCTTCGATCACGACGGTGCCGTACTCGGCCCGGATGCGGGTAGTGAGCTTGTGGAGGGCGTCGGCGCGCAGGTTCGCCACCCGGTGGTGCACCTTGTTGCGCTCAGCGTTAGCTTTCTCCCACCGCTTCGACGGCTTACAGCCGGTGCGCCGGTCGGGCCCTTGCCGTCGGGAGACCCGGCGCGAGTGCAGACGCAGCAGCTTCAACGAGCCGTCCAGGTGCTTCGGGTTCGGCTCGTAGCGGATCTCCCCGGCGCTGTCGGCCATGACCGCGAGGTGTTTCACGCCCAGGTCGATCCCGACCGCCACATCCGGGCGGGCGACGCGGACCAGGTCCCGTTTCACCTCGGCCTGGAAGGAGACGAACCACCGGCCTCGCTCGTGCCGCACGGTCGCCGACAGGATGCGCGCGGTTCCGGCGGCGACGCCCTCCCGCAGACTATGGGCCCGTTCGTGCACGCGGATTGTGCCCAGCCGGGGCAGGGTCACATGCCTGCCGTCGGTCCCGACGCGGATGGTGCCGGTGGTGAACCGGCAAGACAGGCGTGCCTTCCGCTTCGACTTCCGCCGGGGCGCGCCCATCTTTCGGCCCTTGCGCTTGCCGTTCTTCGACGTGGCGTAGTTGTCGAACGCAGTGGCGGCGTTTGCCAGGCCGGTGCTGTACGCCTCCTTGGAATTCTCACCCCACCAGCCGGCGAACCTGGGGTCGGTGTGCTTGGCCTCGTTGAACGCCTTCCGCAGCGTGGGCAGCGACCACGGCCGCCACTCGGTGAGCTGATCCTCGGGGATGCCGTAGGAGGCTTCGGCGTTGCGCTGCCACCAGGAAGCCGTCACCCACGACACCGCCCAGTTGTAGGCGGCACGTGCCGCACCGCAGTGCGACCTGAGCGCCCGCTCCTGCTCGGCGTTCGGGTCGAGCGCGAAGCGGTACGCCTGCACCACGAACCCGGGCTGGGGCCGGAAGCTCTTCACCCGGCGGCCTCGCCGGTCATCACGGCAGCGGCGCGCGCGGCACGGTTCTCCGCGGCCCTGAACCCGTACAGGCGGGCGCACATCGAGGTCAGCACCTCGGTGATGTCCCGCGCCAGGTCGTCCGTGGCCTCCTGCGGATCGAGGGCCACCAGGCGCCGCCCGGATGCCGACAGGGCGGCTTCGAGGTGTTCGACACCGAACCGGGCCAGCCGATCACGGTGCTCCACCACGATCACGGTCGCGTCCGGGTCTGCCAGCAGCCGGTGCAGCTTGCGCCGCCGCCCGTTCAGATCCGAGCTGACCTCGGTCACCACCCCGGCGACCGGCAGACCCAGCTCGGTGGCGCCGGTGACGACACGGGCCACCTGCCGGTCAAGGTCCGTTTTCTGGTCGGCCGACGAGACCCGGCAGTACGCCACCGTGCGCCCCTCGGGCGGCTGCTCGGGTTCGTGCACCAGCCACACGCCGGTCGCGGTCCGGGTCGCGGGAACGGGGAGTTTCCCGTCTCTCGCCCACCGCCAAGCGGTCTGGTAGTGCACGCCGTTGCGCGCAGCCCATTCTGACAACCTCACGCAACCATCATATATAGGAGTTGATAGGTGATGAGAGTTCAGCCAGTAGATAGCTTCCCCACGTCGTTTCCATGCCCCTCCCGCCGGGCGCCGCGCAGCGAGTGCGCACCCCGCGTAGCCGGCCGCCTCGTGCGGCGGAGCGGGGGGCAGTAGCTGCGCGGCGAGCTGACCAAGCAGAGTGTCCAGTCGCCGGACGATGTCGTCAGTTGCTCGGGGTGAACTCGCCTCTTTGGGCCCCGTCGATGAAGCACGCCCACACGGTGCGGAGATGCAGGCTTGGCTCCCTTGCTCATATGGCGAGGGACAGTCCCTGCCCAGTCCTACCTGCTGAGGACGGGGCAGGGGCACATTGTTGAGTGGCGGAGTGGTCGGCCTGAACGGCTCGCAACAGACACGACCCATCAGACCGTTCCTAGTGCCGCGTCAGGCAACGTTCGCCTTGGCGATGCCCTTGAGGCACGGGAAGGATTACGTGTCCGAACCTGAACTTTGTCGGCCACTCTGGCCAGTGCGCGAACGTTCCCATCGGGAACGGATCCCGGTCGGCGCGTCATGGAGTACAGGCGGCGGTATCAGCCGAGGTGCCTGTCGAAGAACCGCAGAGTGCTGTCTGTCTCGAATGCCGGGACCTCACCGTGCTTGCCGGGGTTGGCGTGCAGCGTCTTCTCGGTTGAGGCGAAGGCGTCGAACAGTGCCAGGCTCTGGGTCCGCGGTATTCGCTCATCGTCCCACTGCACGAGGAACTCCACCGGAACGGTAATCTGCGCGGCGGTCTCGGCTGGCACCTCAGCACCGCCCAGGCCCAGCACCGCCGCCCGGACCCGGGACTCGGCGGCAATAAGCGGGACACCGATCACGCAGCCCAGCGACACACCCCAGTAGCCAACTGGGCCAATGCCAACATGACTGAGCTTCTGGACCGCGTTGAGGACTCTCTGCCATTCCGGCACAATTTGGCGGACAACGAGCGCCTGGAAGCTGGCGATCAGCGGGGCCAGTCCCTCACCGGCGTCAAGCCGGGCCTCGTACTCGGTCGCGATCCGGGTGAACTCCTCATGTTCCGGGCGGTCACCGTGGCTAGGCGCATCGACCGCCACCACGGCGAAACCGCATTCGGCCACGAGACGGCGCGCACGGTCCACGATGTCAGGGGCCTTCTTGTTCTGACCGCCGCCGTGCCCCATTGCAATCAGGGGGCGGGTCCCGTCGGCACCTCTTGGAGTCCATAGCACGCCAGGGATGTCGCCGAGGAGAAAGAGCTGTTCAAAGATGCCGTCGGACGACGTCTCAGAGGTAAAGCGCATAGTGTTTCGGGCCTTTCGGGATGCCTGCTGCGGGCGCTTTCCAGTGTGATGCGCCGCAAATCACGAAGGTAACTTGACAGTGCGGGGATCGGCGCCTTTGGTGGGGCTGGAGCAATCGTCCGGACGAGGAGTTGGAGATCTGCCCTTACCCCGAGCACTTCGGTTCCTGACGTGGGATGACGTAGGCGTGCTGATGCCACGTCAGGCGACATTTGCTTTGGCAACGATTTCGCGTAGGCGCTTGTACTGGGCGTGCTGGTTCCGCCAGATGATGTAGCGGCGGATCATGCTGCCCTGCTCCTTGTGGCTGGCGTGGTCGGTGCCGTCGAGAGTGAAGTAGCGCAGGGCGGTGAACTGGGCTTCGATGCGGTTGAGCCAGGAAGAGTTCGTCGGGGTGTAGGCGATCTCCGCGTTGTTTGCCTCTGCCCACGTCGCAACCCGTCGGCAGCGTTTCGTGGTGAGGTGCGGCGAGTAGTTGTCGCAGACGATGGCGATCCGGACCGTGGCAGGGTGCAAGGAGCGCAGGTAGCGGCAGAACTCCAGGAACTTGGAGCGGGGCACAACATCACCTTCGCCGACCGCGAGACCGGCAAGCGCTTCATCACCGAACGACTCGGCTCTGTTTTGCTCGCAGCGGAAAGCGCGGGGCAGCTCGCTGGCTGGTGGTTCATGAACAAACAGCCTTGGCCGCTGCGTTACCGCGCCACAGAACCGTCGCCGCTGGTGGAGTCGACGCTCAGCGCCCTCATTGCCGACGGCTCTGATCTCTCGTGGTTGCCGGGCATCTACGAACCAGAGACCACCGCGTTCGGCGGCACCAAGGCCATGGACGCGGCCCACGACCTGTTCCACCAGGACAGTCGCCACCTTCTCACTTACGAGCCCGGCCCCGGACGACTGGGGCGCCGGGAGACGGCCGTCCTCCTGCTCAGCAGCATGATGCGCGCCGCGGGCCTGGACTGGTTCGAGCAGGGCGCCGTCTGGGCCAAGGTCGCCGACCTCCGCCCGGCCGCGGCCGAACCGCTCAACTCTGAGAAGGCCACGGCTCATGCCCCGGCCATGCGCAAGCTGATGACCATCGACGCCCACAGCTTGTGCCGCCCAGGCGGCCCGCTCGACGGGCACACCGAGTGGGTGGCCGCCTTCGAGCGCGCCGGAACGACGCTCGCCGACCTCGCCACCCACGGCGGCCTCACCCGTGGTCTGCGAAGCATCATCGCCCACCACGCCATCTTTCACGCCAACCGCGCCGGTCTCCACCAGGACGACCAGCATGCCATCTCCCACATCGCACGAGAGGTAGTCATGGGAGCGAGTGACAGCACCGCGTCGCCCACCGAGGCCACGCCGGAGACCGATAGCGTCAGCCCAGTGAACACCGACACTCTCACCCCCCACGAGGCCAACGCCGAACGCCTCCGCAACGCCCTGGTCGACATGATCCGCGAATCCGGATACGCCCGCACGCCCGCCGTCGAGCATGCGCTGCGCAACGTGGAGCGCCACCTGTTCGTGCCCGACGCTCCGCTTGAGCAGGCGTACGCCAACGCGCCGGTCAACATCAACGCTCAACGATGGATACGCCGCCCGCGAGAACCTGGCACACCCCTTGTTCACTACTCTCGCCACCGACCGACAGCAGCAGAACTGCCGCGACCTCGTAGGTGCATGCGCGCTCGGAGCTGGAAAGCTCCCCGACGAGTTGCGCGACCAACTCACATCGGCCTTGCGCACGAGTGACCACACGATTCGTGAGAGCGTTGCACGTCCATAGCCGTGCGCCCGCCGTCCGGGGTGACGGCCGACTTGCACAATTGGGCAACAATGATCTTGGTTCCGGGAGTGTAACCGTTCACGGCCGCTCGACGTTCCGCGCTGTGAAAGCGGTTGCCGCTTGTGTCAACCCCACCGCCAATACGGCGCGGAGGGACTGACTCTTGGGCCGGCGGCGGTCACCGCGCCTCGACGGTGACCGTGAACGAGAAGCGGTCCCCCCGGTAGCGGATGCGGGCAACGTCGACCGCTCGGCCCGTTTCGTCATAGGTCACGCCCGTGTAGTGCAGGATCGGGCTGAGCAGCGGGACCCGTAGCAGCCGGGCGGTCTCCGGGTCGGCCAGCCGGGCCTCGACGGTGTCCGTGATGCGGCTGATACGGACGCCCACCGCGTCCCGCAGCACCTTGGTCATCGGCCAGCGCGCCAGGTCGGCCACGTCGATGCGCTCGGCGAGCTCCGGGCGGACGAAGTTCTCGGCCCAGTTGGTCGGCTCGCCGCCCGCCGCGTCGCTCCGCAGCCGCCGGTAGGACGTGGCCTCGCGCAGGCCCGGGAAGTACTCCGCGAGCTCCGCCGGTACGGGGACGGGACCGTGGCCGAGCACGGTGGTGCGCTCGCCGGACTGCTGGGCCACGATCGCGTCCACCGAGCCAAGCAGCCGCACCGGCGCGCCGCGCCGCGCGTTCGGCTCGATGAAGGTGCCGCGCCGGCGGTGGCGGCTGATGAGTCCTTCGGACTCCAGCTCCTTGAGGGCCTGCCGCATCGTCAGGACGCTGACCCCGTAGTGGGCGGCCAGCCGGTCCTCCGTGGGCAGGCGCAGCGGCTCGTGGGGGCCGCGGCCGAGTATGGAGGCCCGCAGGGACTGCGAGACCTGGTACCACAGCGGCAGCTTGCGGTTCAGGGTGAGGGAGTCGGGGGCGAAGGTGGTCACCGGAAGTGCCGCTCCAGGCCCTGCCAGACGTCGTCGTAGCCCCGCTGGAGGTGGTCCGCCTCGCGCGCCTGCCGGGTGGCCGTCACGGGCCGGCGGGTCTCGAACATGAAGGCCAGCCCGTCGTCGACCTTCCGCGGCGTCAGCTCCGCGCTGCTCGCCCGTTCGAAGGTCTCCCGGTCGGGGCCGTGCGCGGACATCATGTTGTGCAGCGAGCCGCCCCCGGGGACGAAGCCCCCCTTGCCGGCGGTCTTGGCGTCGTACGCGCCCTCGATCAGGCCCATGTACTCGCTCATCACATTGCGGTGGAAGTACGGCGGCCGGAAGGTGTCCTCGCCGACCAGCCAGCGCGGCGCGAAGACGACGAAGTCGACATTCGCCAGGCCGGGGGTGTCCGAGGGCGAGGTGAGGACCGTGAAGATCGACGGGTCCGGGTGGTCGTAGCTGATGGAGCCGAGCACATTGAAGCGGCGCAGGTCGTAGACGTACGGGACGTGGTTGCCGTGCCAGGCGACGACGTCCAGCGGGGAGTGGCCGTATGTCGCGGACCAGAGGTTGCCGCAGAACTTGTTGACCACCTCCACCGGCCGCTCGACGTCCTCGTACGCCGCGGCCGGGGCCAGGAAGTCCCGGGCGCCGGCCAGCCCGTTGGCGCCGATCGGGCCGAGGTCGGGGAGGACGAAGGGGCGGCCGTGGTTCTCGCAGACGTAGCCGCGTACGGCGGGGTCCAGTGGCTCGACCCGGAAGCGTACGCCGCGCGGCACCAGCGCCATATGCCCCGGTTCGGCGCGCAGCCGGCCGAACTCGGTGTGCAGCAGCAGCCCGCCCTCCTGGGGCACGATCAGCAGCTCGCCGTCGGCGTCGCTGAACACCCGGTCGACCATGGGCGCGTTCGCGGCGTAGAGGTGGATCGCCATACCGGAGCGGCGCGTGGCGTCGCCGTTGCCGCCGAGGGTCCACAGGCCGGCCAGGAAGTCGGTGCCAGGGGCGGGCTCGGGCAGCGGATCCCAGCGCAGCCGGTTGGGGTCCGGGGCGCACTCGGTGAACGGCGCGCCGCGCAGTGCGCCGTTGTCCACCCGGACGAAGGGCGGATGTGCGGCGGACGGGCGGATGCGGTACAGCCAGGAGCGGCGGTTATGGGCGCGCGGCTCGGTGAAGGCGGTGCCGCTCAGCTGCTCCGCGTACAGCCCCAGCGGGGCGCGCTGGGGGGAGTTGCGGCCGATGGGCAGCGCGCCGGCGACGGCCTCGCTGCTGTGCTCATTGCCGAATCCGGAGGAGTACACCAGCCCTTCGGCCGTCTTGCGCGCCCGCTCGATGTCCGTACCGCCGCTCATCGTCCGGCTCCCGCCACTTGGTCACTCGGTCACTCGGGGTTTTGATTCCTCTGTATGACCATAGGAATCGAAACCGGGTGCGTCAATGATCGGGCAGGATGGTGGCGTGCCCATACCGCCCCTCCGCCGCGCCCCCGTCCAACGCCGCAGTGCCGAGCGCCTCGGCCGGATCCTCGACGCCTGCGCCGAACTCCTCGACGAGACCGGCTATGAGGACCTGAGTACCCGCGCTGTCGCCGAGCGCGCCGGCGTGCCCATCGGCTCCGTCTACCGCTTCTTCTCCAACAAGCGGGCGATGGCCGAGGCCCTGGCCCATCGCAATCTCGACCAGTACGCCGCCCGCGTCACCGAGCGCCTGGCGAAGTCGGGTACGGACGGCGGGGGCTGGCGGGAGGCCATGGATGTGGTGGTCGACGAGTATCTGGCGATGAAGCGCGGGGCGCCGGGCTTCGCGCTGGTCGAGTTCGGCATGCCGGTGCCCGTGACCGCCCCGCCCGAGCAGCCCAACCACCTGGTCGCGGACCGGCTGCGCGGGCTCCTGGGCGAGCGGCTGGGTCTCGAGGAGTCCGGCGAGGCGGGGGAGCGGGTGCGGGTGGCGTTCCTGCTCGCCGTCGAGACGGCGGACGCGCTGCTGCGGCTGGCGTTCCGCGTCGACCCGGAGGGCGACCCGGTGATCGTGGCCGAGACCAAGGAACTGCTGCGTTCGTATCTGGCGGGGGTGCTCGACTGAACGCTCGCTCGCGCGGTCGCTGGGCCTGGCCCTCCCCCACATGCGTACCAGTCGGTAGGGTGAGGAGCCGTCGCGTCACCGTTGCCGCCGCCGTCCCCAGGAGGGACCGATGAGCCGTACCGCTCTGCGCATCTGCCCGCTGTGCGAGGCCACCTGCGGGCTGACCCTGACCATCGAGGAGGGGCGGGTCACCAGGGCGCGCGGGGACGGTGCCGATGTCTTCAGCCACGGCTTCATCTGTCCCAAGGGCGCGTCGTTCGGCCAGCTCGACGCGGACCCCGACCGGCTGCGCGAGCCTTTGGTGCGGCGAGGGGGCCGGCTGGAGCCGGCGGGCTGGGACGAGGCGTTCGCCGCGGTGGAGGCCGGGCTGCGGCCGCTGATCGAGCGGTACGGGCCGCAGGCGGCGGCCATATTCCTCGGCAACCCGAACGTCCACACCATGGCCGGCGGGCTGTATCCGCCGCTGCTGCTCGGCGCGCTCGGCACCCGGAACGTCTTCACCGCCAGCACCCTCGACCAGATGCCCAAGCATGTCTCCAGCGGGCTGCTCTACGGCGACGCCAACGCCATCCCGGTGCCCGACCTGGACCGCACCGACCACCTGCTGATCATCGGCGCCAACCCGCTGGACTCGGGCGGCAGCCTGTGCACCGCCCCCGACTTCCCCGGGCGGCTGCGGGCCCTGCGGCGGCGCGGCGGGCGGCTCACCGTGGTCGACCCGCGCCGCACCCGTACGGCCGAGGCCGCCGACCGGCATCTGGCCATCCGGCCCGGTACGGACGCGCTGCTGCTGTTCGCGGTGGTGCGGGTGCTGTTCGCCGAGGACCTGGTGGCGCCGGAGCGGGACGGCGAGTTGGTGGCGGGCGCGGCGGGTGTGACGGGCGCGGACGAGGTGCGGCGGCTCGCGGCGGACTTCACGCCCGAGGCGGTGGCCGCGGCCTGCGACGTGCCCGCCGAGGAGATCCGTACGCTCGCCCGCGAGCTGGCCGCCGCGCCGCGCGCCGCCGTCTACGGGCGGATCGGCTCCACCACCGTCGAGTTCGGCACCCTCACCAGCTGGCTGGTCGATGTGGTGAACGCCCTCACCGGCAACCTCGACCGGCCCGGCGGGGCCATGTTCCCGCTCTCCGCCACCGGCAGGGCGCCGCGCCCGCCGCGTCCCGGGAAGGGGTTCGCGCTCGGCCGCTGGCGCAGCAGGGTGAGCGGGCACCCTGAGGCGAAGGGCGAGCTGCCCGCGGCCGCGCTGGCCGAGGAGATCGAGACGCCGGGGGAGGAGCAGGTCAGGGCGCTGATCGTGATAGCGGGCAACCCCGTGCTCTCCGCGCCGGACGGCGACCGGCTGGACCGGGCGCTGGCCGGGCTCGACTTCATGGTGAGCGTGGACCCGTATCTGAACGAGACCGCGCGCCATGCGCACGTCGTCCTGCCGCCGCCCCCGCCCAGCCAGAGCCCGCACTTCGACTTCGCCTTCAACACCCTCGCCGTCCGCAACCAGGTCCGCTACAGCCGCCCCGCCGTCCCGCTGGACGCGGACCGGCTGAGCGAGTCCGAGATCCTGGCGCGGCTGGTGCTGTGCGCGGGCGGGCACGGCGGCGCCGACCCGGCGGCCGTGGACGCCATGGCGATCGACGCGGCCCTCGGCAAGGCCGTGGCCGACCCTGGGTCGCCGGTGTACGGACGCGACCGGGGAGAGCTCGCCGCCCATCTCACCGGGGTCGGCGGCGACGAGCGGCGGCTGGACATGATGCTGCGGCTCGGCCCGTACGGCGACGGCTTCGGCGCCGACCCCGACGGGCTGACCCTGGCCAAGGTACTGGCCCACCCGCACGGCATCGACCTGGGGCCGCTGCGCCCCCAACTGCCCGGTCTGCTCAGGACCCGCAGCGGCACCGTCGAGCTGTGCCCGGAGCCGATGGCCGCCGAGGTGGAGCGGCTGCGCCGGGCGCTGGGCGGGCGCTCCGACGGGCTGGTGCTGGTCGGCCGGCGCCATCTGCGCTCCAACAACAGCTGGATGCACAACATCCCCGCGCTGGTCGGCGGCAGCAACCGCTGCACCCTCCAGATGCACCCCGAGGACGCGGCCCGGCTGGGTGTGGCCGACGGCGGTCTGGTGCGGGTCAAGGGGGACGGCGGGGAGCTCGAGGCGCCGGTGGAGGTGACGGACGCGGTACGGACCGGGGTGGTCAGCCTGCCGCACGGCTGGGGGCACGACCGGCCCGGCACCCGGACGTCGGTCGCGGCGGCGCACGCCGGGGTGAATGTCAATCAGCTCATCGACGGCTCCCGGCTCGATCCGCTGTCCGGCACCGCGGTGCTCAACGGCTACCCGGTGCAGCTGACGGTGGTCACTCCGCGCGCTACCACACACTCACCCGGCTGACCTGGGGTTTTGCGCTTATTGCTCACGCGTCAAGACCTTGTTAACGGAAAGTTGCGGCACCTAACGTCACCTCGTCCGCCAGTTCTGCGGGAGTTCAAAGGTGAACGTGAGGTAGCCAAATATGCTGACAATCCTCGGATTCGTCATGATCGCCACCTTCTTGGTGTTGATCATGATGAAGAAGATGACCCCGATGGGCGCGCTGGTGCTCATCCCGGCACTTTTCTGCGTCATCGTCGGGAAGGGGGCGCATCTGGGGGACTACGTCCTGAAGGGCGTCGGTGACCTCGCGCCCACCGCGGCCATGCTGATGTTCGCCATCATCTACTTCGGGGTGATGATCGACGTCGGCCTCTTCGACCCGATCGTCAAGGTCATCCTGCGGTTCTGCAAGGCCGACCCGATGCGGGTGGTCGTCGGCACCGCCATCCTCGCCGCGATCGTCTCGCTCGACGGCGACGGCTCCACCACCTTCATGATCACCGTGTCGGCCATGGTGCCGCTGTACCGGCGGCTGAAGATGAGCCTGGTGGTCATGACCGGTGTCGCCGCCATGGCCAACGGCGTGATGAACACGCTCCCCTGGGGCGGCCCCACCGCCCGCGCCGCCGCCGCGCTCAAGCTGGACGCCAGCGACATCTTCGTGCCGATGATCCCGGCCCTCGCCGCCGGTCTGCTCTTCGTCTTCGCCCTCGCGTACGGCCTCGGCCTGCGCGAGCGCAAGCGCCTGGGGACGCTGACCATCGAGGACGTCACCGCCGACCCCGAGACGGTGCTGGTCGGCGCCGGTTCCGGTGCCAAGGGTCGTAAGGGCGGTAAGAAGGTCACCGGCGGTGCGGGCGGCGGCACCGACGCCGAGGCGCCCGGGACGCACGGGGCGGCCGGCGCGGCCGAGGACGGCGACGAGGAGCACCAGGGGCTCGACCCCAACCGGGCCACCCTGCGCCCCAAGCTGTACTGGTTCAACGCGGCCCTCACCATCGCGCTGCTGACCATGATGATCCGCGAGGACCTGCCGATCCCGGTCCTGTTCCTGCTCGGCGCCGCCATCGCGCTCACCGTCAACTTCCCGAACGTCGCCGACCAGAAGGCCCGTATCGCGGCCCACTCCGAGAACGTCGTCAACGTCTCCGGCATGGTCTTCGCCGCCGCCGTCTTCACCGGCGTGCTCACCGGCACCGGCATGGTCGAGCACATGGCCCGCTGGCTGGTCGACGGGATCCCGGACGGAATGGGCCCGCACATGGGCCTGGTCACCGGCATCCTGTCCATCCCGCTGACCTACTTCATGTCCAACGACGGCTTCTACTTCGGCATCGTGCCGATCCTCGCCGAGGCCGGCGCCGCCCACGGGGTCGACCCGGTCGAGATCGCCCGCGCCTCCCTGGTCGGACAGGCCCTGCACATGTCCAGCCCGCTGGTCCCGGCCGTCTACGTCCTGGTCGGCATGGCGAAGGTCGAGTTCGGCGACCACACCCGCTTCGTGGTGAAGTGGGCGGCGCTCACCTCACTGGTGGTGCTGGGCGCGGGTCTGCTGTTCGGCATCATCTGACCCGTGAAGACACGAGAGCCCGGTAGGGGCTGGCTGCTGCGCCTGGTCATCGCCTTCGCCTTCGCGCAGGGGGCGGTGAGCATGGCCCGGCCGGCCGTCTCCTACCGGGCTCTCGCGCTGGGCGCCGACGCCCGGGCGGTCGGCGTGATCGCCGGCGTCTACGCCCTGCTGCCGCTGTTCGCCGCCGTACCGCTGGGGCGCCGCACCGACCACGGGCGCTGCGCCCCGCTGCTGCCCATCGGGGTCGCGCTGATCGCGACCGGCTGTGCGCTCAGCGGCCGGGCCGGGTCGCTGCTGGAGATGGCCATCTGGAGCGGGGTGATGGGCCTGGGCCATCTGTCCTTTGTGATCGGCGCCCAGTCCCTGGTCGCCCGGCAGAGCGCCCCGGAGGACCAGGACCGCAACTTCGGCCACTTCACCATCGGCGCCTCCCTCGGCCAGCTCATCGGCCCCATCGCCGCCGGGCTGGTGGTCTCCGAGCACGCGGACGCCCTGGCCAGGACCAGCGCGGCCGCGCTCTTCGCATCCGCCGTCGTCGCGGCCTTCGCGGTCACGGCCCTGTGGCGCATCGAGCACCGCACACCGGCGGCGGACCGTACGCGGGCCGGGACATCCGACCGTTCCGAGGGCGGCGGGGCGCGCTCGGGCCGGGTCTCCGGCCGGGTCTCCGTGGCCGGCATCCTGCGCACCCGGGGCGTGGCCTCCGGCATCTTCATCAGCCTCGCCGTGCTGTCCGCCACCGACATCCTCACCGCCTACCTCCCCGTCGTCGGCGAACAGCGGTCCATCGCGCCCGCGGTCATCGGCCTGCTGCTGAGCGTGCGCGCCGCCGCCACCGTCGCCTGCCGGCTCGTGATGACCCCGATGATCCGGCTGATGGGCCGTACGGTCCTGATGGCCGTCAGCTGTCTGGGGGCCGGGCTGCTGTGCGCGGCGCTCGCCCTGCCGGTGCCCGCCTGGGGGCTCGGGATCCTGCTGGCCGCGCTCGGCTTCTGCCTTGGCGTCGGCCAGCCGCTGTCCATGACCACCGTCGTCCAGGCCGCCCCGGACGGGGCCCGCTCCACCGCCCTGGCGCTGCGGCTGACCGGCAACCGCCTCGGCCAGGTCGCCGCCCCCGCCGCCGCGGGCCTGCTGGCGGGGCTCGCGGGGACCGCCGCGCCCTTTGTGATGCTCGGCGTGCTGCTGCTCGCCTCTGCGGGCGTCGCGATACGCCCCGCCGGGCGCAGCGCCCCACCACCCGTCCCAGCGGAGGCGCCCGCGCCCGCTGCGGAGCCCTCGGCCGAGTCCGCTGTCGAGCCACGCGGCGCACGCCCGCCCGCCTGAGCCGCCCGAGTGAGCCTAAGCGCTTGCTCACCGGCATGTAGGGTGTCCGCCATGAATGCGGAGGCGAAGAACACCGAGGGCGCCCCCGAGGCGTGGCGCGACATCACCCCGGACGCGGCCCGGCGGCTGATGACCGCCGCGGTGCACGCCTTCGCCGAGCGCGGCTACCACGCCACCACCACCCGCGATATCGCGGGCCGCGCCGGTATGAGCCCCGCCGCGCTCTATATCCACTACAAGACCAAGGAAGAGCTGCTCTACCAGATCAGCAAGGTCGGCCACCGGTTCGCGCTCGACATCCTCGAGGAGGCCAGGGACGGCGCCGGCACCCCCGCCGAACGGCTCGCCCACGCCGTACGCGCCTTCGTCCGCTGGCACGCCGAGCACCACACCACCGCCCGCGTCGTCCAGTACGAGCTCGGCGCGCTCGCCGAGGACCACGCCGCCGAGATCACCGCGATGCGGCGGGCCTCGGACGGCGCGGTGCGCGCGATCGTCGAGGACGGGGTGAAGGCGGGCGACTTCGACGTCGCCGATGCCCGCGGCACCACCGTCGCCGTCCTGTCGCTGTGCATCGACGTAGCCCGCTGGTTCAACCCCAGCGGCCGCAGCACCCCCGACGAGGTCGGCGAGCTCTACGCCGGGCTCGCGCTGCGCCTGGTGGGCGCGGCGGGTCCGGGGCGCCCGGACAGGACCTAGCCGGCCGCCCTGGCGCCGTCGGCCGCGTCCCGCCGTTTTCCGTTCGCCGCCTGTCCCCGCAGCTCATGGGGTGACACGTCCAGAGATATAGGCATGTCGCCCGGCCGCTATGGCGGACCTGCCGACGACGGCACGACGCTGCTGATGCCGGCTGCACACGGGTGACAGCTGCGGCTCGGCGGAGTTCGTCGACTACGGCCCGGGTGCGCCTGGCGGGGGTGACAACGACGACTACCTGGTGATCCACGACTACTGCTCCGACGGACACGGGGTCAAGGCGTGGCTGTGGTGGTACAACCCCGACGGCAGACGGCTCGGGCGCTTCCACGGGCACCGGTTGCCGGGAGGGCGGCCATGTCAGCGAGGACGGCTGAGCACGGCTGACGCCCTGCCCGGTCCCCGCGGCGCGTCCGATCCCGCCGCGGCGCGGGGACCGGACATCAGCTGTGCCCCGGCCCTTACGCCGCGCAGGATGCCGCGCGGATCGCCCGGGCCGCGGGGCTGACCCCGCGCGGCGCGGGAGCGCGCCGGAGACGCTGTCGCGGGCCGACTGGAAGGCGCATATCCCCGCGGTGGCATACCGCCGGGCGTGCCGATGCCCCCGTGACAGGAATCAGAGGTAATAGCGGGCCACGGACTCCGCCACGCACACCGGCTTCTGCCCGCCCTCGCGCTCCACGGTCACCACCAGCGTGACCTGCAGACCGCCGTCGGCCACCTCGGTCACCTCCGCCAGCCGCCCCCTGGCGCGCAGCCGCGAGTCGACCGGGACGGGGGAGGGGAAACGGACCTTGTTCACGCCGTAGTTGATCCCCATGCGCACGCCTTCGACCGACAGCAGCTGCGGGGTGAACGAGGGCAGCAGGGAGAGCGTCAGATAGCCGTGGGCGATCGTGGTGCCGAAGGGGCCCATGGCCGCCTTCTCCGGGTCCACATGGATCCACTGATGGTCGCCGGTCGCCTCGGCGAAGAGGTCGATCCGCTTCTGGTCGATCTCCAGCCAGTCGCTGGGGCCGAGGTCTTCCCCGACCGCCGAACGCAGCTCTTCGGGTGAGGTGAAGATCCTTGGCTCTGCCATGTCACGGCCTCCCTGGCATCCGACCACTATCCGACCACTAAGCGACTGCTCAGCATGGTCGGGCGGGCCTCGTGTGTCAACGAGCCGCGGCCATGGCGCCCGACGCGGCGGCGCGCCCGCCGGTTTCCGGCGGGCGCGCCCCGGGTCTTGGTCATGGCTCCCTCATACGGTGGCGTACCGCCTGTGGGGCCGGGCGGACGCGGTGGCTGAGGTGGACGCGGCGGAGTGGCCGGACTTGGGGGCGCGGCCGGACCTGGTGTGGCGGGCGGCGGCCAGGGCCTCGGGGGTGAGTACCGGTGCGGGGACGACGATGCCGCAGGTGCCGCACATCGGCCCCTCCCAGGGGTAGCGGCCCAGGTTGTCGTGCCAGGTCAGCCGGTCCTGTGTGCAGACCGGGCAGGTCGAGGCCGGCCCCGACTCCATCGCGAGGATCAGCCGGCGCAGCACCTCCGCCAGCCGGTCGTCGGGGTGGGCCGATGGGCTCTCGCAGGGCATGATGTGGTTTCCGCCCCAGGTGTGCAGATGCCAGTCGTCCACGGGGCTCGGCTGGCGGATGCCGTGGTGCTTCTCCTGCCGGCGCCGGGCCGCGAAGTCCGACTCGTACGCGAGCCACAGGGCCCGCGCCTCCTCCAACTCCTCCAGCGCGGTGATCAGTAGTGCCGGTTCGGGGTGACGGTCCTCCAGGGCGATCCCCGCCCGGGAGCACAGATGGTGCCACGTCGCTCGATGCCCGTACGGCGCGAACCGTTCGAGGCATTTGCGCAGCGAGGTGCGGCGCGCAGTGATGTGCCTGCGTGGGTTGCGGACGTCTCGTGCGAGTGCTCTGAAACCGGCCATCTCTTTCCACCTCCGCGGGTGCGGACCCGACTCGTTGTGGAATGGACGTAACGGAGCGCGATCCGGATCCCTTCGATTCCGGAAATCCACAAAGAAGCCGAAGGAAGTTGAGCTTTCCGCAAAAGGTGACGGCTGCTCATCTTCCGGGCCGGTCATACCGCCGGTAACCTCCCGTCCCAACGGCACCCGGGAGGAGCGTACATGCGACGACGAACCGGCAAGCTCACCTGTACCGCGATCGCCACTACGGCCGTACTGGCCCTCGGCGCCGCGCTCGCGGGGCCGCTCCCGCAGCGGGCGCAGGCGGCGCCGGCCGCCGCGGCCGTCACCGACTACTGCCAGGACCAGTGCTCGGACATCCTGCCGCCGGGCCAGAACGGCAACGCCACGCTCGCCGAGATCCTCGCCAACCGCGCCTTCGGCACCCACCCCGAGCACAGCACCGACCAGCTCGGCCCCTACAACAACCTGGTCGCCGGGTATCCGACGCTCACCGATGACAAGCTGACCGACTTCTTCAACGACTCGTCGTTCGGGGTGCCTGCCGACCAGGTCGCCTCGGTGACCAAGCCGCGCGACGATGTGACGATCACCCGCGACAAGAAGACCGGGGTGCCCCATATCCAGGGCACCACCCGCGACGGCACCGAGTTCGGCGCCGGATACGCCGCCGGCCAGGACCGGCTGTGGCTGATGGACCTCTTCCGGCACGTCGGCCGCGGCGAGCTGACCTCCTTCGCCGGCGGCGCCGAGGCCAACCAGGGCCTGGAACAGAGTTTCTTCGGCCAGGCGCCGTACAAGGAGGAGGACTACCAGGCCCAGATCGACTACATCCTCGCCACCCAGGGCGAGCGCGGCAAACAGGCGCTGGCCGACGCCCAGTCGTACGTGGACGGCATCAACGCCTACCGCAAACAGGCCAAGGACGGCCGTTACTTCCCCGGTGAGTACGTCCTCACCGGCAAAATCGACGCGATCACCAACGTGGGCGAGATCGAGCCGTTCAAGCTCACCGATCTGATCGCCCTCGCCTCCGTCGTCGGCGCCCTGTTCGGCAACGGCGGCGGGGGAGAGGTGGAGTCGGCGCTGTCGCTGCTCGCCGCCCAGCAGAAGTACGGCATCGCCGAGGGCACCAAGGTGTGGGAGTCCTTCCGGGAGCGCGACGACCCCGAGGCCGCGCTGACCGTGCACGACGGCACCAGCTTCCCGTACGCGGGCAAACCGGCGAACGCCAAGGGCACCGCCCTGCCCGACCCCGGCTCGCTCACCCCCGAGCAGCTGGTCTACGACAAGACCGGCAGCGCCAGGACCGGCAGCGCCAAGAGAGGGACGACACAGCAGGTCAAGGCCCCGAAGAAACTGGAGGCCCTGCGCGGTATCTACGACGACGGCGTGCTGCCCAGCGATCTGTTCAGCCGTAAGCACGGCATGTCCAACGCGCTCCTGGTCTCCGGCAAATACACCGCGAGCGGCAATCCCGTCGCCGTCTTCGGCCCGCAGACCGGCTACTTCGCCCCGCAGCTGCTGATGCTCCAGGAGCTCCAGGGCCCGGGTATCAGCGCCCGCGGCGCCTCCTTCGCGGGCGTGGGCATGTACATCCAGCTGGGCCGCGGGCAGGACTACGCCTGGAGCGCCACCACCTCCGCCCAGGACGTCACCGACACCTTCGCCGTCGAGCTGTGCACGCCGGACGGCTCCACCCCGGCGAAGGACTCGACGTACTACCGCTACCACGGCTCCTGCCTGCCGATGGAGAAGATCGAGCGCCGTAACGCCTGGAAGCCGACCCTCGCCGACTCCACCGCCGAAGGCTCGTACCGGATGCAGGTCTACCGCACCAAGTACGGGCTGGTGACCCATCGCGCGACGGTCGACGGCAAACCCGTCGCCTACACCCTGCTGCGCGCCAGCTACCGCCACGAGGCCGATTCGATCGTCGGCTTCCAGATGCTCAACGACCCCGGTTATGTGAAGGACGCCAAGTCCTTCCAGAGCGCGGCGCAGCACATCAACTACACCTTCAACTGGTTCTACGCCGACTCCCGGCAGACCGCCTACTACAACAGCGGGCTGAACCTGGTCCGGGCGGCGGATGTGGACCCCTCGCTTCCGATCAAGGGCGAGGCGGCGTACGAGTGGCGGGACTTCGACCCGACGGTCAACACCGCGGCCTACGCCCCGCCCGCCCAGCACCCCCAGTCCATCGACCAGGACTACTACGTCAGCTGGAACAACCGGCAGGCCAAGGGCTACACCGCGGCCGGCTTCGGCAACGGCTCGGTGCACCGCGGCAACCTCCTCGACGACCGGGTGCGGGCGTTGGTGAAGAAGGGCGGGGTGACCCGCGCCGCGCTCACCCGCGCCATGGCCGAGGCGGCCGTCGCCGATCTGCGCGGCGAGGACGTGCTGCCGGAGCTGCTGAAGGTCCTGCGCAGCGGGCCGGTCACCGATCCGCAGGCGGCCAAGGCCGTACAGCAGCTGGAGTCCTGGCAGACGGCGGGCGCCCAGCGCCGCGAGACATCCGCCGGCTCGCACACCTATGGACACACCGACGCCGTACGGATCATGGACGCATGGTGGCCGCTTCTGGTGGAGGCAGAGTTCAAACCTCAGCTGGGCACCGATCTGTACGATGCGCTGCGCGCCAATCTGACCGTCGACGAGGCGCCCTCGGCCGGCCACGGCCCCACCGGCTCGCACGCCGGATCCTCCTTCCAGTACGGCTGGTGGTCCTACGTCGACAAGGACCTGCGCGCGGTCCTCGGCGAGGACGTCCAGGGCCCGCTCGCCAAGAAGTACTGCGGCGCCGGCGAGCTGTCCGCATGCCGTGACGCCCTCCTGACCAGCCTCAAGCAGGCCGCGGCCAAGCCCGCCACGGAGGTCTACCCCGGCGACGCCAACTGCTCGGCGGGCGACCAGTGGTGTGCCGACTCGATCATCCAGCGCCCGCTGGGCGGCGTCACCCACGACAAGGTGCACTGGCAGAACCGGCCGACGTACCAGCAGGTCGTGGAGTTCCCCACGCACCGCTGACGGCCTCGCGCCCCAACCTCGCGCCGCGGCGGGCCGATACAACGGCCCGCCGCGGCGCCGGTGCGTCGGCCGTGCCCGATCCGCGCCGTCCTTGTCCGCTGCCGTCGTCGTCGGCTGCTGCTGTCGGCTGCTGCGGGAATTGCCGAATCCCCCGGCGGAATACGGTCGGCCGAATTCCCGAATACAAATCTCAAGAAAGCTGCCGCTGTTCTCCCGATCAGTTTGCCGAAGCCCATTGGACTATGCTGCGAAGCCGGAATTCGTAGGCTCGGAGCGGAAGGCCGGCATGCCCTTAAACCCCCGGTGGCAGTACCCCACGGCACTGCTCGACACCACGATGGACCAGCTCCGCACGCTGCTCGCGGTCCACGAGGCGGGTACCGCACTGGGCGCGGCCCGGCTGCTGGGGCGGGAACAGTCCAGCGTTCAGAAACAACTCGACACCATGAACCGGAACTTCGGCGCGCTGTGCGGTGAACCGCTCGTACTCAAGCGCGGCCGGAGCCGTAACGTGCTCTTCACCCCCACCGGGGAAGCTCTGGCCAAACTCGCGCGCGGCACGCTGCAGGACTGGCTGGACTCGGTGCACGGCTGCCGCCGCCGGCTCGGCAGCCGGCTGAACGTGGGCTCCACCCGCTACACCCTCGGCTTTCTGCTGGGCGCCGTGGAACTGGTCACCGAAGACTTCGAGAGCCGTGGCGTGGAGCTCAAGGTCGAGCATGTGCGCACCCGCGATCTGCTGGACCGGCTCGGCTCCAAGGAACTCGACCTGGTCTGCGGCTCCGTGCTGACCACCGGGGACGGGGACAGCCGGCTGGACGGCTTCGAGGTGATGGAGTGGCGGCGCAGCGGGCTCTCCCTGGTGACCAACCTCGCCGAGGACGAGCTGCCGGGCCCCGGGCTCTCGGTCCGCGAACTCCCCGGGCTGCCGCTCGCGGTCTCCGCCGACGGCCTGATACCCGGCTTTCTACGCGGCTGGTTCGGCGCCCGCTACCGCCAGGAGTTGCATATCGCGGCCGAGATCGACACCGTGCAGTACGGCCTGGAACTGCTCTCCTCGGGCGTGCTGCGCGGCTGTGTGCTGGTGACCCAGGGGATCGGCGAAGCGGTCGCCGACGGGCGGCTGCAGAGCGGCGCGGGGCTGCGGACGCTCCAGCTGGCGGATGACCTCGGGCCGGATCTGGCCGTGCTGGTCGGGGTGTTCGTACGCGGCGGGGAGCGCACCGCGTGGGACGCCGCCCATCCGCTCAACGTCCTGTGGGACGCCCTGGCGGGCGAGAACGCCCGCTGGCGGAGCGTGATGAAGAAGCCGGGCGGGGGCGGGGAGGGCCGGTAGATCGTCCCTTCCGTACCGTGTCGTGCCCCTTCCGTTTACACATACCGACTGGTTAGTCTGCCGAGCAGCTGAGCGACGCGGCTGAGTGACGCAGTCGACCCCCGGCCGAAGGAGCATGCGTGGATACCGTGCGTGGAGACGCCGTACGTGGGAACGCCGTGCGTGGCGCGCGAACCGTGGTCACCGGGGCGGGAGGCGGTATCGGTGCCGCGCTGGCCCGGCGCTTCGCCGCCGAGGGCGCGCGCGTCGTGGTCAACGACCTCGACGTCGACAAGGCGAAGGCCGTCGCCGACGAGATCGGCGCGCTGGCCGTGCCGGGCGACGCCTCCCGTGTGGTGCCCGAGGCGCGGGCGGCGCTCGGTGGGGGCATCGACATCTACTGCGCCAACGCCGGCGTCGCCCCCGTCGGCGGGCCCGAGGCCGACGAGCTGCTGTGGGCGGACGCCTGGGACGTCAACGTCATGGCGCATGTCCGGGCGGCCCGTGAGCTGCTGCCCGAGTGGCTGGAGCGCGGAGGCGGCCGCTTTGTCTCCACCGTCTCCGCCGCCGGTCTGCTGACCATGGTCGGCTCGGCCCCGTACAGCGTGTCCAAGCACGCCGCGCTCGCCTTCGCCGAATGGCTGTCCACGACCTACCGCCACCGCGGCGTCAGCGTCCACGCGATCTGCCCGCAGGGCGTCCGCACCGATATGCTGCGCGCCACCGGGGCCACCGGCGACATCGTCCTCGTGCCCACGGCGATCGAGCCCGAGCAGGTCGCCGACGCCCTCTTCGACGGGATCGCGCAGGAGCGCTTCCTGATCCTTCCGCACCCCGAGGTCGCCGAGTACTACGCGGCCCGCGCCACCGACACCGACCGCTGGCTCACCCACATGAACCACCTCCAGCGCAAGGTCGAAGAGGCCGCCGGCTGATCCGACCGTACGGACGCCCCCGCACCCCCATCCCCCGAGCAGACAAGTCCCCCGAGCAGACAGGGCCGCCCTCATGACCTCGTACCAGGACAAGCCATGGCTCGCTCAGCTCAACGAGGTGCAGCGCCAACCGATCCATCCCCGGCCCAGCGTGCTGCACGCCTTCCGGGACGCCGTGCGGACCAGGCCCGACCGGGCCGCGCTCGCCTACTTCGACGGGCAGGTGACCTACCGGGAGGCCGATGAGCTCTCCGACGGCATCGCCGGACATCTCGCCGCGCGGGGCTTCAGGCCCGGTGACCGGCTCGCGATCATGCTGCAGAACACCCCGCACTTCGTGCTCGCCCTGCTCGGCGCGTGGAAGGCGGGCGGCACGGTGGTGCCGGTCAACCCCATGTACAAGGGGGGCGAGCTCGGCCACATCCTGGCCGACGCCGAGGTGAGCGCCCTGGTGTGCTCGGGCCACGCCTGGGAGGAGTACGCGCGCGAAACGGCCGCCGCCTCCTCCTCCGTACGCATCGCGCTCACCGCCGACGCGTACGACTTCCAGACCCGCGACGACGTCCGCGTCCTCACCCATCGGCGCATCCCCGCGCCCGAGGACACCGACGATCTGCTCGCGGCGGCCCGCAGCGGCGCGGCGCGGCCGGATGTGCCGGAGCCCGGCCTCGACGACATCGCGCTGATCAGCTACACCTCGGGGACCAGCGGTACCCCCAAGGGCGCCCTGAACACCCACGGCAACATCTCCTACAACGCCGACCGGCAGCATGTCGGCCACGAGATGCCCGACGGGTCGACGATCTTCGTGCTCGCGCCGCTGTTCCACATCACCGGCATGGTCTGTGAGCTGGCCGCCTCCATCGCGGACGCCGGGACCCTCGCCATGGCCTACCGCTTCGAGCCGGGCGTCGTCCTCGACGCCTTCGCCGAGTACCGCCCCGGCTACACCGTCGGCCCCTCCACCGCCTTCATGGCGCTGATGGCCCACCCGAAGGTGACCCGCGACCACTTCGCGTCCTTCCAGCTCGTCTCCTCGGGCGGGGCCCCGCTGCCGCCCGCGCTGGTCGAGCGGTTCGAGGCCGACTTCGGCCTCTACCTCAAGAACGGCTACGGCCTGACCGAGTGCACCGCCCCCTGCGCCAGCGTTCCGCCCGGCACCCGGGCCCCCGTCGACCCGGTCTCGGGCACCCTGGCGGTCGGTCTGCCCGGACCGGACTCGGTGGTGCGCATCATCGATGACGAGGGCCGGGACGTGCCGTTCGGCGAGCCGGGCGAGATCGCGGTGCGCGGTCCCATGGTGGTGCCGGGCTACTGGCGGGCGCCGGAGGCGAGCGCGGCGTCTCTGCCCGATGGGGAGCTGCGCACCGGGGACATCGGTTTCATGGACCCGGACGGCTGGCTGTACGTCGTCGACCGCAAGAAGGACATGATCAACGCCTCGGGCTTCAAGGTGTGGCCGCGCGAGGTCGAGGACGTGCTGTACACCCACCCCGCCGTGCGCGAGGCGGCCGTCGTCGGCGTCCCCGACCCGTACCGCGGGGAGACGGTCAAGGCGTACATCAGCCTGCGGCCGGGCGCCGAAGTGGCGCCGGAGGAGCTGACCTCGTACTGCGCGCGGCGGCTCGCGGCGTACAAGTATCCGCGCCGGATAGAGATCCTGCCCGAGCTGCCCAAGACGGCCAGTGGCAAGATCCTCCGACGGGAGCTGCGGAAGGCGCGGAGCCCCCGGGAGTAGCGAACCCGGCACCGACGAGAGGCAGGTGGCGACCAGATGGCCAGAATGAGGGACGGCGACGGGAAACCGGTGCCACAGCGCTTGCTGGCCGCGGCCACCCGCCTCTTCGCCGAGCGCGGCTACGACCGGACCTCCGTCCAGGAGATCGTCGAGGCGGCCGGGGTCACCAAGGGCGCCCTCTACCACTACTTCGGCTCCAAGGACGATCTGCTGCACGAGATCTACGGGCGGGTGCTGCGGCTGCAACAGGAGCGCCTGGACGCCTTCGCGGACGCGGACGCGCCCGTCGAGCAGCGGCTGCGCGACGCGGCGGCCGACGTCGTCGTCACCACCATCGACAACCTCGACGACGCGACGATCTTCTTCCGGTCCATGCACCATCTCAGCCCGGAGAAGCACAAGCAGGTACGGGCGGAGCGGCGGCGTTACCACGAGCGGTTCCGCGCCCTGGTGGAGGAGGGCCAGCGGGCCGGGGTGTTCAGCTCGGACACCCCGGCCGACCTGGTGGTGGACTACCACTTCGGCTCGGTCCACCACCTGGGCACCTGGTACCGCCCCGACGGACCGCTTAACCCGCAGCAGGTCGCCGACCACCTCGCCGATCTGCTGCTGCGCGCCCTGCGGCCGTAACCCGGCGGGTTGTTACAGGTACTTCTTCAGCTCCCGCCGCGCCAGCGACCGCTGGTGCACCTCGTCCGGCCCGTCCGCGAGCCGCAGCGTCCGCGCCGCGGCCCACAGCTCGGCCAGCGGGAAGTCCTGGCTGACCCCGCCCGCGCCGTGCAGCTGCACCGCCTGGTCCAGGATGTCGACGACCGTACGCGGGGTGGCGATCTTGATGGCCTGGATCTCGGTGTGCGCCGCCCGGTTGCCGACGGTGTCCATCAGCCAGGCCGTCTTGAGCACCAGCAGCCGCAGCTGCTCGACGGCCACCCGCGCATCCGCGATCCACGCGTGGACCTGGCCCTGCCGGGCGAGCGGCTTGCCGAAGGCCGTACGGGACACCGCCCGGCGGCACATCAGCTCGATCGCGCGCTCGGCCATCCCGATCAGCCGCATGCAGTGGTGGATACGGCCGGGGCCGAGCCGGGCCTGGGCGATGGCGAAGCCGCCGCCCTCCTCCCCGATCAGGTTGGTGGCCGGGACGCGCACACCGTGGAAGACCACCTCGGCGTGGCCGCCGTGGTAGTGGTCCTCGTAGCCGTAGACCCGCATGGCCCGGCGCACCTCGACGCCCTCGGTCTCCCGCTCCACCAGCACCATCGACTGCTGACGGCGGACGTCGGGGGAGTCCGGATCGGTCTTGCCCATGACGATGAATATCCTGCAGTCCGGGTTCATCGCCCCGGAGATGTACCACTTGCGGCCGGTGATGACGTAGTCGTCGCCGTCCCGCTCGATCCGGGTCTCGATGTTGGTCGCGTCGGACGAGGCGACCTCGGGCTCGGTCATCGCGAACGCGGAGCGGATCTCGCCCGCGAGCAGCGGCTCCAGCCACTGCTCGCGCTGCTGCTCGGTGCCGAACTGGGCCAGCACCTCCATGTTCCCGGTGTCCGGGGCGGCGCAGTTCAGGGCGGTGGGGGCCAGCTGGGGGCTGTGGCCGGTGATCTCGGCGAGCGGGGCGTACTGGAGATTGGTCAGCCCCGCGCCGAGCTCGGCGTCGGGCAGAAACAGGTTCCACAGGCCCTGCTTACGCGCCTCCGCCTTGAGCTCCTGGACGACCGGCGGGGTCAGCCAGGGGGAGTCCAGCCGGGCGCGCTGCTCCTCGGCCACCGCCTCGGCCGGGTGGACATGCTCCGCCATGAAGGCGAGCAGCTTGGCCCGCAGCTCCTCGGTACGGGCGTCGAATGCGAAGTCCATGGCTGTCTCAGCCCTTCCGTAGCGTGGTGAGGCCGCTCTCGACGAACACCGGGACGACTTCGCCGATCCGGTCGAAGCCGGCGCCGACGGTCTGGCCGAGGGTGAACCGGTAGTGGATGCCTTCGAGGATCACGGCGAGCTTGAAGTAGGCGAACGCGGTGTACCAGGCGACGCCGCCGACATCGCGGCCCGAGCCGGCCGCGTACCGCTCGATCAGCTCGCGCGGCGCGGGGTGGCCGGGGGCGCCGCTGATCGTGCTGATCGGCGAGTCGGATGAATCCTCCTGCTCGCTGTACATCACCAGCAGGCCCAGGTCGGTCAGCGGATCGCCGAGCGTGGACATCTCCCAGTCGAGAATCGCCTTGATCCGGTCGTCGTCGCCCACGAGCACGTTGTCCAGCCGGTAGTCGCCGTGTACGACGGTGGGGGTGCCAGAAGAACCGGCGGCGGGCAGGGCCTTGCCGAGCGCTTCGTGCAGCTCGTCGATCCCGGGCAGCTCACGGTTGCGGGAGGCGGCCAACTGCTTGCCCCAGCGGCGCAGCTGCCGCTCCAGGAACCCGTCCGGGCGCCCGAAGTCGGCCAGGCCGACGGCGGCCGGGTCGACGGCGTGCAGCCCGACCAGGGTGTCCACCAGGCCGAGCACGACACGGCGGGTGCGCTCCGGGCCGAGGGGGGTGAGCTGTTCGGCCGTGCGGTACGGCGTGCCCTCGACGAACTCCATGACGTAGAAAGGCGATCCGAGGACCGACTCGTCCTCGCACAGCAGCACCGGCTCCGGCACGGGCACGCTGGTCGGGTGCAGCGCGCCGATCACGCGGTGCTCGCGCCGCATGTCGTGGGCGGTGGCCAGCACATGGCCCAGCGGCGGGCGGCGTACGACCCAGCGGGCGGCGCCGTCGTCAACCGTATAGGTGAGATTCGACCGCCCGCCCTCGATCAGCTCGGCACGCAGTGGCCCGCGCACCAGCCCCGGCCGCTCAGCGTCCAGATGGGCGCGGAGCCGTTCGAGGTCGAGTCCTGGCGGATTGCCTGAGTTCATCGGGTCTCTGCCTCCGTTGGGGGTGCTGCGGGCGGGCGCGGGGCGGGTGAACGGGCGGGTGATCGGACGGTCCCGCATCATGATGCCGACCAGTCGGTATGGAGTCCAGTGCTGGGCCGTTCGCGGTACGCGGCCGTGTCGTTGGCCTGGTCGCAAGACGCCGCTCGGCAGGCTGCGGGCGAACGCCGACGGCGTGCATGTCAGAAAGGCAGGTCTGATGACGAGAATGATTCGAGCCATGGTTCTGGGCGCTTCCGTTGCCGCCGCCATGGCCATCGGCGGGGTCCACGCGGCCCAGGCGCAGCAGTCGACGACGCACGGAGACCCCTATGGCGACGAATATGGGGTAGCCGTGCAGAAGAGCGACTGCGACAGCAGGGGCGGCGGGGGCGATTCCGCCATCCCCGTCGGACGCAGCGTCGTCGCCAAGAGCGGCGGCTCCACCTGCCGCAACATCAGCGTGGGCTAGCCCCCGGTTTGCGCCGGGTCGGCGGGCGCGGGAGCGTCGAAGACGGGAGCGCGGGCTCCGGCCGCGCTCGCCGTCCGGCCCGCACACCGCGCGGGAACGCAGGAACGCAGGAACGCAAGGAGCGCCCCATGAAGGCCATCACCTACCGCCGCTACGGCGGCCCCGAGGTCCTGGAGTACGGGGAGGTCCGCGAGCCCAAGGTCGGCCCCGACACCGTCCTGGTCAAGGTCAGGGCCGCGGCCGTCAACCCGGTCGACTGGAAGGCCCGGGCGGGCTATCTGGACTCCGTCCTGGAGGCCGTCTTCCCGGTCGTCCCGGGCTGGGACGTCGCGGGCGTCGTCGAGCGGACCGGCCCGGCGGTGACCGAGTACGCGGCGGGCGACGAGGTGATCGGATACGTCCGCGAGGACTTCCTGTCCCGGGGCACCTTCGCCGAATACGTCGCCGCCCCCTTGCGCACGCTCGCCCGCAAGCCGCGGAACCTCACGTTCACGCAGGCCGCGGGCATTCCGCTGGCGGGCCTCACGGCGTACCAGACGCTGGTCAAGGCGTTGAAGGTGGCCGAGGGCGACACCGTTTTGGTGCACGCCGCCGCGGGCGGCGTCGGTTCCCTGGCCGTCCAGCTGGCCAGGCACCTCGGCGCCCGCGTCATCGGCACCGCCAGCGAGCGCAACCACGAATACCTGCGCTCGCTGGGCGCCGAGCCGATCATCTACGGGGACGGGCTCCGCGACCGGGTACGGACGCTGGCCCCCGGAGGGGTGCACGCCGTCTTCGACTCCGTCGGCGGCGAAGCGCTCACCGAATCCGTCCCGCTGCTGGCCCCGGGCGGGCGGCTGGCCTCCATCGCCGACCAGGCGGTCCTCGCCCTCGGCGGCCGCTATGTCTTCTGCCGGCCCGACCCGAACGACCTCCAGGACCTCACCGATATCGCCGAGCGCGGCGCCCTCGGCGTGGAGGTCTCGTCCGTCTTCCCCCTGGAGAAGACCGCCGACGCGCACCGCCTCAACGAGGAGGGCCACACCCGCGGCAAGATCGTCGTCACGGTCGGCTAGGGACGAGTTTCGGCGGATCAGGCCGTCGGCGGATCAGCGCGTCACCGGGGCGGCGTGTCACCGGACCAGCGCGTCACCGGATCAGCGCGTCATCGGGTCAGCGCGGCGCCGAAGGCCACGAGCGCCAGGGTGCAGCCTGCCGCCGCCGCGGCCGCCCGCGGGGACAGTGCGGGCGGACGCGGCGCGGACATCGCCCGGATGCGGCGGCCCGCCACACCCAGGAAGCCGAGCCAGGCCAGTGCGGCCAGCGCCGCGCAGAGCACGGACACCGGCCCGGTCCCGTTGTGCAGGGCCTGCCGTCCGGCCAGCGACGCGGCGACAGCGCAGGCCAGCGTCGTACGCCGCCAGGCCAGCCGGGTCCGCTCGGGCTGCAGCCCGGGATCCCGCTTCCAGGGACCACCCTCGGATCCCTGATCGGGCGACTCGGGCGACTCGGGCGACTCGGGTGGCTCGGGTGACTGGGGATCGTGGCGCTCGGGGCCCTGCGGCCCCGTGGGCGAGTCGGGCCCGGCCATCGGCTCAGCCGCCCCAGCGGACCGCGACGAGGCCCACCATCACCAGGGCGATCACCCCGACGGCCAGCCCCAGCACGACCGGGAAGCGGGAGACCGGCAGGTCCTCGCCGCGCCGCATCGCCCGCTCACAGCGGACCCAGTGGTTGAGCGCCCGCACCGCGCACACCGCGCCCCCGGCCAGCAGCGTGAGGGCCGCCGCGAGCCGCAGCGTGCTGTTCGTGTCCGGAAGGAACTGATCGACCGCGAAGCCCCCGCCCACCAGCGCCATCGCGGTGCGCAGCCAGGCCAGGAAGGTGCGTTCGTTGGCGAGGGAGAAGCGGTAGTCGGGGGTCTCCCCCTCGGCGCGCAGCCGCTCGGGCGCGAACCACAGCCGCACATCCGCGACGGCGGAGGCGAGCCTGCCCCGGGTCGGCGTGCGGTTGGCGTCGATCATGGGACAAGCGTACTAGGGCTCGTCCGGACCCTCCGGACCTGCCGGAGTCCGACCCTGCTGGCGCCACTCCTGCAGCCGCCGATAGGCCTCGGCGCCGTCCGGCACCCACTCCCACTCCGCCAGCCGCCGCCCCAGCTCCTCCTCGTCCAGGAAGGCGTGCCAGGCGATCTCCTCGGCCTGTGGGACGACCGGCAGCTCGCAGCGGACCTCGTAGATCCGCGACCACCAGGTGTGCTCGGGCGTGTCGTAGAGAAAGGAGAACAGCGGCGTCGGTGCGGGCAGCCCGGACACCCCCAGCTCCTCCTCGGCCTCGCGCAGCGCCGCCGTGTCGTACGACTCGCCCGCGCCGACGACACCGCCGACGAACATGTCGTACAGCGAGGGGAAGACGAGTTTGTTGTCGGTGCGGCGGTGTACGAAGATCCGGTCCGCGCCGTCCCGGGTCAGCACGAAGACGGTCCGGTGGCGCAGTCGGCGGGCCATGGCGTCGGCGCGCCGGGCCTGGCCCACCACCCGGTCCCGCTCGTCGACGATGTCCAGCAGCTCATCGGCGGAACGCGGCTCCTGCGGCGGTTCCTTGTCAGCCATGCCGCCATCCAAGCAGAACGAGGGCCCCAGCAGTACGGGGTCTCATGTAGCACGCGGGCTCATGCAGCACGGGGCTCATGCGGCAAGGGGGCGCGGCGGTCAGCGCCGCTGTCCTCCGCCCGGATACCCCGGGTAGCCCGATCCGCCGTGGTGGCGCTCCCCGCGGCCGGACCCGTCGTAGCCGGAGCCGTCGTAGCCCGAGCCGTCCTGGCCGGAGCCGTACCGGTCCGCCCACTCCTTCGCCCAGCGAGCCGCCTCCTCCCGGTCCCGCTGCCAGTCCTCGGCGGTCCGCCCCCGGCCGCCCCAGTGGGACGGCCAGGAGGGGCGCGTCGGCTGCTGGGTGCGGGCCGGGGGCTGGGTGGGCGCCGTGGACGGGGCCTTGGGCTGTGCGGTCGGGACGCTGGGGGCCGCCGCGGGCTCGGCGGTGCGCGAGGCGCCCGGCAGCGGCTTGGCGCCGGCCACCGAGTCGGCCACCGGGACGGCGTCGTCCGCGCTCGCGTCGGGCGCCGACGACGGCGCGTCGTGTGCGGGCGCGGCGGCGGCCTGGCGGCCGTCCTTGCCCAGCATCAGGAAGAGCGCGGTGGCGGCGCCGGTGGCGGAGAGCAGAATCGCCCCGGCCGCGGCCTTGCGCCGGTCGCTGACGGGGCGTCGGCGGGCGTGCCGGGGGCCGACCACCTCACCCCGCAGCACCTGCGGCCCCTCCTCGGCGCGGGACCCGGAGAGCTCGACGGGCTGCGGGCCGGGAGTCACCAGCGTAGGACTCACCACGCGCTTGTCCGCGCTGTGCGGTCGCGAGGGAGAAGGATGGTGGTCAGCCATGATGCTTGATGATGCCCGCCCGCCGAACCCGCTGTCCATCTCGGCGATCGATTGTCCCCTTTATTGGCGTTACGTCGCACAAAGCGGCGCGGGGCGGGAGTTGGGGCCCGCGGCCGGGTGCCGTGAAGCTCGTGGCGGGGCGCCGCCCGACCGGCGGGTTGACGCCATACCGGCCGGTAGGCAGGATCGACCGACATCACCGGTGCCCGGGCACCACGGCCCGGCCGCCGGTTCTCCTGCGCGCTCCTGACAGAACGGGACACCAGAAACCATGGCGTACGACGCGGATGTGATCGTGGTCGGGGCGGGGCTCGCGGGCCTGGCGGCCACCGCCGAACTCGCCGACGCGGGCCGCAAGGTGATCCTGCTGGACCAGGAGCCCGAACAGTCCCTCGGCGGCCAGGCCCACTGGTCCTTCGGCGGCCTCTTCCTCGTCGACTCGCCCGAGCAGCGCCGGCTGCGCATCCGCGACAGCCGCGAACTGGCCTGGCAGGACTGGCTGGGCACGGCCGGCTTCGACCGCGAGGAGGACCACTGGCCGCGCCGCTGGGCCGAGGCGTACGTGGACTTCGCGGCCGGGGAGAAGCGGGCCTGGCTGCACGCCCAGGGGCTGCGGCTGTTCCCGCTCGTCGGCTGGGCCGAGCGCGGCGGCTACGACGCGACCGGGCACGGCAACTCCGTCCCCCGCTTCCATGTCACCTGGGGCACCGGCCCCGGCGTCGTCGCGCCCTTCGAGCGGCGGGTGCGGGCCGCGGCCGCCCGCGGCCTGGTGCAGCTGCGCTTCCGGCACCGGGTGACGGGGCTGTCCCGCAGCGCGGGCGCCGTCGACACCGTCACCGGCGAGATCCTGGAGCCCAGCGACGCCGAGCGCGGCGCCCCGAGCAGCCGCGAGGTCGCCGGCGCCTTCGAACTTCGCGCCCAGGCGGTGATCATCACCTCGGGCGGGATCGGCGGCAACCACGAACTCGTCCGCCAGAACTGGCCCGAGCGTCTTGGCACCCCGCCCGAGCGGATGCTCTCCGGCGTCCCCGCGCATGTGGACGGCAAGATGCTGGGCGTCACGGAGGCGGCGGGCGGGCGGCTGATCAACCGCGACCGGATGTGGCACTACACCGAGGGCATCGAGAACTGGAACCCCATCTGGCCCCGGCACGCCATCCGTATCCTGCCCGGCCCCTCCTCGCTGTGGTTCGACGCCCGCGGCAACCGGCTCCCCGTGCCGCTGTTCCCCGGCTTCGACACCCTCGGCACGCTCGAACACATCATGCGGACCGGCTACGACCACACCTGGTTCGTCCTCACCCGGAAGATCATCGAGAAGGAGTTCGCGCTCTCCGGCTCCGAGCAGAACCCGGACCTGACCGGCAAGAGCGTCCGCGATGTGCTGAACCGCGGGCGGGGTGGGGCCCCGGGCCCGGTCCAGGCGTTCATGGACCACGGCGCGGACTTCATCGTCGAGAAGTCGCTGACGGGCCTCGTACGGCGGATGAACGAGCTCACCAAGGAACCGCTGATCGACGAGGCCGAGCTGCGCCGCCACATCGTCGCCCGCGACCGGGAGATCGCCAACCCCTACACCAAGGACCTCCAGATCACGGCCCTGCGCGGCACCCGCAAATACATCGCCGACCGCCTCATCCGCACCGCCGCCCCGCACCGCATCCTCGACCCCAAGGCGGGCCCGCTGATCGCCGTGCGCCTCAACATCCTGACCCGTAAGACGCTGGGCGGTCTGGAGACCGACCTGTCCGCGCGGGTGCTGACCGAGGGCGGGGAGCCGCTGCCCGGCGTGTACGCGGCGGGCGAGGCGGCCGGGTTCGGCGGCGGTGGCGTCCACGGCTACCGCTCCCTGGAGGGCACCTTCCTCGGCGGGTGTCTCTTCTCCGGCCGTACGGCGGGCCGCGCGGCGGCGAAGGCGGTGGGGTAGGGCGGCCGGTGGGGCAGGGCGGGAGCGCCGACTTCTGACGGAAGTCTGACGAAAGGCCGAAGAGCCTGGCGTCCGGCGCCCCCGGGGTGCTCTCATCGAGGACATGGACCGCAATCCCGGCGCCGCGGAGCACCCCGCCGCCGACCCGGACACCACCGACCCGGGTGCCCCAGAACCAGGCCCCGCCGCCGACCGGGACACCACCGACCCGGACACGACGGCCCCGGACACCGCCGACCCGGACACGACGGCCCCGGACGCCGCCGCCCCGGACACCGCCGACCCGGACACGACCGACCCGGCGGACACCGCCGCCGACCGCGGCACCCCCGTCGGCCGGCGCGTCATCCTCGGCATGCTCGCCCTGGGCGCGGGCGGTATGGCCGCCGCCCCCTGGCTGCAGCGCCGCCTGGAGAAGTTCCTGGCCGTGGCGGCGGAGAACGACCCCACCGGGGTGACCGGGCTGCTGCCCAACGGCGGCGGGTTCCGCTACTACTCGGTGACCTCCTCCGTCCCCCACAAGAACGCCGAGAACTACCGGCTCACCGTCGGCGGACTTGTCGACAAACCCGCCGACTACCGGCTCGCCGACCTCCGCGCGCTGCCCCAGCACCGCATCGTCCACGACGTCCAGTGCGTCACCGGCTGGCGCGTACCGCAGACCCCCTTCGAGGGCGTACGCCTGGCCACGCTGCTGGACGCCGCCGGGGTCCGCCCGGGGGCCGGGGCCGTCCGCTTCACCTGCTTCGACGGGGCGTACAGCGAGAGCCTGACCCTCGAACAGGCCCGCCGGGACGATGTCCTGGTCGCCCTGCGAATGCGGGACGAGCCGCTGGGCCACTCCCACGGCGGCCCGGTGCGGCTGTACGTCGCCCCCATGTACTTCTACAAGTCGGCGAAGTGGCTCTCCGGTATCGAGGTCACCCGCGAGGTACGGCCCGGCTATTGGGAGGACCGCGGCTATGACGTGGACGGCTGGGTCGGCAAGTCGAACGGACGCGACGATGCCCCCACCACCTGACGCGCACCCCGGCGGCCCCGCCCCCGTACGCCCGGCCCCCGTACGCCCCGCCGCACGCGCCCGCACCGGGCCCCGGCCCCGCGTGGCCCGGTTCACCCCGGCCGAGCGGTGGATCCACCGCACCACCGCCGTCCTCCTGGGCGCCTGTGTGGTGAGCGCGGCCTGTCTGTATCTGCCGCAGCTCGCCGAACTCGTGGGCCGCCGCGCCCTGGTGGTCACGGTGCACGAGTGGACCGGCATCCTGACCCCGGTCCCGACGCTGCTGGGCCTGGTCTCCCGCGCCTTCCGCGCCGACCTCTCCCGCCTCAACCGCTTCGGCCCGCACGACCGCCGCTGGCTGCGCGCGGTGCTGCGGCGCGACGCGCGCGAGGGGGCGCGCCCGGCGGGCAAGTTCAACGCCGGGCAGAAGCTGTACGCCGCCTATATCAGCGGCGCCGTACTGGTGATGGCGGGCACCGGGCTGCTGATGTGGTTCACCGATCTGGCCCCGCTGGTCTGGCGCACCAGCGCCACCTTCGTCCACGACTGGCTGGCGCTGGCCGTCGGCATCGTGCTGCTCGGGCACATCGGCATGGCACTCGGCGACCCGGAGGCCCGGCGCGGTATGCGCACCGGAACGGTCGACCGGAGGTGGGCGGACCGCGAACACCCGCTGTGGCGGGCCGGTGAGGACCGCGACGGGTGACGACCTGGGGTGCGGTGGGGATCGGCGTCGCGACGCCCGGCACGGCCGCCCGCGGCGTTGCCGAAAGGCCCAAGTAGCTCCGCTACGAGGACCTTCCGGCGCCTTGCGCTCGACCGCACCGGACGCCGCTCCTTCTCCCGATCCCCACCGCACCCCAGGTCGTAAGTCTCACGGCCCTTTCCGAAATTCGCCCCGATGGCGGCGGGGCAACACAAGCGTGAATTGAAAGCCGCCGCCCGTTCCCGATGCCATGATGCGACACGTGCCGTCAATTCCAAGGCCGGGAAACTCCGGGAAAAGGTGTGCTCGAATGGCCGAGAAAGGGCTCAGGAGAGCCATCGCGCGACACTGGGCACCGCTTGCGGGAAGTGCCGCCGCGCTCCTCGCGCTGAGCGGATGTCTCGGCACGTCAGGCGGGTCGGACCGGCAGAGCGGGCTCTGGGTGAACCCGGACAACCCGGCCGCCCGGCAGGCCCGTGAGCAGCGGCGCGCGGGCCGTTACGCGGAGGCGGAGCTCATGCGGCGGATCGCCGACGAGCCGATCGCCGAATGGCTCGGTCCGCATCCGCGCGAACGGGTCCGGTTCCTCACCGAATCCGCCGCGCGGGAGCACCGTACGCCGGTGCTGGTCGCCTATCACATTCCGTACCGGGACTGCGGAAGATACTCCCGGGGCGGGGCGGAAAGCGACGCCGAATATCTGGACTGGATCCGTGAGATCGTCTCCGGAATCGGCGAGAGAAAGGCGATTGTCGTATTGGAGCCCGATGCGATTGCTCAGGTGGTCGACGGCTGCATTCCCAAGCCGCTGCGTGCGCCGCGGCTGGCCCTGCTGCGCGACGCGGTCGCCATGCTCTCCGCGATGCCCGCCACCCGGATCTATCTGGACGCCGGGAACCCGGGGTGGATCAAGGACACCGAGCGGCTGGTGGAGCCGCTGATGAAAAGCGGCATCGACCAGGCGGACGGCTTCGCCCTGAACGTCTCGAACTTCCAGCCGACGTCGGTGACCCGCGCCTACGGCCGTCGGCTGTCCCTCCAGCTCGGCCGGGTCCACTTCATCATCGACACCAGCCGCAACGGAAACGGCCCGCTCACCTCCGTCAGGGGCGAGGGCGACGACGGCAAGAGCGGTGACATGGGCGCCGTGCGCTCCGCCACCGACGGCCAGGAGAGCTGGTGCAACCCCCCGGGGCGGGCTCTGGGGGATCCCCCGAGCACCCGCACGGGCGACCCGTCCATCGACGCGTATCTGTGGATCAAGCGCCCGGGCGAGTCCGACGGGACCTGCAACGGCGGCCCGCCCGCGGGCCGTTGGTGGACGGAGTACGCGCTCGACCTGGCCCGTAACGCCAACCTGCGCGAAAGGTGACCACAAGCGTCAGTGGGCCTCGGCGCGGGCCGTCGGCACCGCCGGGGCGGTGCGCCGGCCGCGCCGCGCGAGCAGCAGCCCGCCGGACCAGATGGCCATCGGCGCCAGACACAGCGCCAGCGCCAGCATCGCCCAGGTGCGCATCGCGGCGTGGGTGTGGCCCAGGAACAGCGAGGCGACCAGCGAACCGCCGAAGACCGCGGCCCACACCAGATGGATACGGAAGGTGGACAGCCGGTCGGCGCTGGAGGAGTCGCCCTTGGGCGTGACCACGAACCGGCTCTTGCGCCGCAGCAGCGCGTCGCACAGCGACTTGGCGTAGATCGGGGCGGACAGCGCGGAGAGCAGCATCCCCGCCACCCCGCCGGAGCCCTCCGGCTCGTGCGGGGAGACGTTGTGCCGCCGGTTCCAGATGTACAGGCCGATCTGGAGCGCCGCGGCGTCGCTGTAGAGCATCATCCACATCTCCGCCGGGATGTGGATCCCGGACGCGCCGAGCACCAGGAACAGCGCGCAGGACAGGGCCGACAGCATCCAGTTGAGCGCGGTCATCGGGTAGTACGCGATCATCAGCGAGTAGTTGAGCAGCTTCCCCGGGGACAGCGTGAACGGCGCCTTCCAGAACTGCTTGAGCACCGTCTCGTAGGTGCCGCGGCTCCAGCGCAGCTGCTGGGTGAAGAAGTCCGTCCAGGTGCTCGGGCCCTCCCCGACGGCCAGTACGTCCGGGGTGTAGACCGAGCGCCACTTCTTCCTGGTGACGGGGTTGCGGCGGCGGTGCAGCTCGAAGCCGGTGGCCATGTCCTCGGTGATCGAGTCGTACAGCCCGCCGATGCTCCGCAGCGCGGCGATGCGCACCGCGTTGTTGGTGCCGACGAACATCGGGCCGCCATAGGCGTTTCCGGCCCGCTGGATCAGCGCGTGGAAGAGGAACTGCTGGCTCTCGGCCGCCTTGGTGACGGCCGTGTCGTAATTTCCGTACACCTGCGGACCGACCACGAAGGCGACATCGGGATCGCGGAAGTAACCCATCATGCGCTCAAGGAAGTTGGGCAGCGGCACATGATCGGTGTCCACACAGGCCATGAATTCATAGTCGTCGCCATGGGCGTCCAGCCAGGCGTTGTAATTCCCGTGCTTGGTCTTGGCGCGGAAGGATCCCTTGGACTGATTCCATTTCTCGATGCCCTTGCGGGAGAAATGCCGTACGCCCAGCCTGGCGCACAGCTCCTTGGCCTCCTCGTCGTTTCCCTCGTCGAGCAGCCATACGTCGAGCCCCCCGGCATGTCTGACCTGCATCGCCCCCTCCAGCGTCGCCCGGACCATGTCGATCGGCTCCTTGCCGGGGACGAAGCTGGTCAGGAACGCCACCCGGGTCCCGGGCTCGGCGGTCACCGGCACCGGGTCGCGGGCCACCAGCGTGGCGTGCGCGTTGGAGACCACGGTGAACAGGCGGAACGCCTCGATCAGCGCGATCGAGAACAGCATCGTCCGGTCCGCTGCCGTCTCCCAGCCCGTCACACCGTCGCGGTGCACCCAGTGCTGGGGCTGCAGCAGCCACAGCAGCAGCAGCGCCGAGCACACCGGCGCCGCGCACAGCAGCAGCGCCGCCCGGACGCGGTGCGGCTCCTGCGCCAGCAGGCTCCGGCAGCGCACCCGGTACGGGCGGCCGGACGGCGGCTGGGTCAGCGGGCCTGCCAGCTGGCTGTACCGCTTGTACTCATAACTCCCGTTCGGCCCCTGGCGGCAGGGGGCCATCTCGTGGTGCGCGGGCCGCGCGGGAGGGGGAGCGGTGCTGGGCGCGGCTCCCTTCTCGGCCGTGTCTCTGACGGGGGTAGGTGCGGACATCTGGGCACTCCCGCGGGTCGTCGGGACGCAATATCGCGCGGCGATGACCCGGACGGCCTACATTCGTCATGTCATCGCGCGAGATGAGAAGGTAACAATCCGCCGGGGAATGGCTGTGCAAATCGGATTTTCGGCGCGCCCTCTCACGCCTCGCCAATGTGCCGATCGGGCCGCCACTCCGATGGCCTATCGCCGCGCGTCTTACGTGATTTACATCCCGCCGTCTGTCATGGTCGGCTGTGATTCAGCGTGCGATATACGGAAGATGGGGCCCGGTCGCCCGATGAGAGTGCTGCACATCATCTCGCGCCTCGGCGCGGGTGGCGCCGAACAGCAACTGCGGCTGCTGCTGCGCCACTTGCCCGCCCGCTGTGATGTGCTCACCCTGACCGCGCCCGGGGCCGCCGGCCATGGCATCCGGGCGGACGGCGTGCCCGTCACCCATCTGCCGATAGGTGTCCGCGACCCGATGGGGACGGCCCGGCTGGCGCGGTTCATCCGCGGCGGCGGCTACGACCTGGTGCACACCCATCTCTACCGGGCCTGTGTCCACGGCCGGATCGCCGCCCGGCTGGCGGGTGTCGGCGCCGTGATCGCCACCGAGCACAGCCTGGGCGAGCGCCGTATCGACGGCCGCCCGCTCACCGTCGGCACCCGCGCCCGCTATCTCGCCACCGAACGCCTGGGCTCGGCGACCGTCGCCGTCTCGGCCGCCGTCGCCGACCGGCTGCGTGGCTGGGGCGTCGCCAACCACCGCATCCACCTGGTGCCCAACGGCCTGGACGCCCGCCACTTCGACTTCACCCCGGCCGCCCGCGCCGCCGCCCGTGCCCGCCTCGGCATCCCCCCACACGCCTTCGTCGTCGGCGGCGTCGGCCGGCTGGTGGCGGCCAAGCGCTTCGATGTGGCGCTGCGGGCCGTCGCCGAGCTGCCCCAGGCCCGGCTGCTGCTGGTCGGGGACGGACCCGAGCGCACCGCGCTGCGCGACCTGGCCGCCTGGCTCGGGGTGGCCGACCGGATCCGGCTGCTCGGCGAGCGCGACGGGGCGGTGGCCGGGACCGGGGACCGGCCCGCGGACATCCCCGGGCTGCTGGCCGCCATGGACGTGTTCGTCGCGCCGTCCGCTGAAGAGGCGTTCGGGCTCGCAGCCCTGGAGGCCCTGGCGGCCGGGCTCCCGGTGCTCCACGGCGTCTGCCCGGCCCTCGACGAACTGCCGCCCGGCGCGGCCCCCGGCGCCCGCCGGATCGGGCCCGGCGCCGCCGCCCTGGCCGACGCCCTGCGCGAGCGGGCCGCCGCCGGCCCCGTACGGCACCCGGTGCCCGCCGCCGTCGAGCGCTACGACATCGTCCGCACCGCCCGCCGGCTGGCCCTGCTGTACGAACGCTCCGTCAGCTGCGGGCCCGACGGCTGCGCCCGCGGCCCCGCCGTCACCCTGCGCTGGCCGCGGAGCGGTGCTCCCGCGGGCTGACCCCGCGCACCCGCTTGAAGGCGGCGCTCAGCGCGAAGGGGCTGCCGTAGCCGACCCGCCGGGCCACCGCCCCGAGGGTGGCGTCCGGCTCCCGCAGCAGATCGGCGGCAAGATCCAGCCGCCAGCCGGTCAGATACGCCATCGGCGGCTCGCCGACCAGCTCGGTGAACCGGCGGGCCAGCACCGCGCGGGAGATCCCGGTCTCCGCCGCCAGCAGCGCCACCGTCCATGGATGGCCCGGGTTGTTCTGCAGCAGCCGCAGGGCGCGGCCGACCACCGGGTCGCCCAGCGCCCGGTACCAGGCCGGGGCCCGCGCCTCGGGCCGCGCGAACCACGCCCGCAGCACCGAGATCAGCAGCAGATCCAGCAGCCGGTCCAGAACGGCCGTCTGGCCCGCTTCCTCCCTGACGATCTCCTCGCCGAGCCACGGCAGCAGCGGCGAATCGTAACGCTCACGCCCCAGCACCAGCAGCGGCGGCAGCGCGTCCAGCAGCCGCCGGCTGATCTCCCCGTCCATCCGGTACGTGCCGACCAGCATCGTCGCCGCACCGTGCTCGCTGTTGCCCCAGGTGCGCACGCCCAGCGCCATCCGCTCCGCCAGATCCTCGCCCTCGGCGGTGCGGCACACCTCGCCCGGCAGGATCCACGCCTGGGGCTCGGTGGCCGGATCGCCGGCCACCGTGTACGGATCGGGGCCACGAACGACCGCGACATCCCCCGGACCGAGCCGCACCGCTTTTTCAGGCCCGGTTCGCCTCCGGGGCGCCTCAGCCCCTGTCGACGGTCGACCGTGCTCGGCCCCTCGTTCCTCGGGGCCTCCGCGCGCTCTCCCTTTCGACAGGGTCGCGCCCCTTCGGCTCACCGGGCTTGCCTCGCCCCGGTCCGGGACCACCCACGCCTCACCGCGCGCCACGGTCATCACACACAGCGGGGCCCGGTCCTCGATCCGTACCGACCAGGGCGGGTCCATGACCATCCGGAGCAGAAACGCCCCCCGGGCCCGCGGCCCGTCCAGGAGACCGGCGAGTGGATCCATCACGCCCGCTGCCGCCGGTCGAGGGCGGCCGTCGAGCCCCGTACCACCAGATGGGTGGGGAGCACCCGCTGCGGGGGCTGCTCGCCCTCGGCGGCCGGGGTGGCCAGGATGCGGCACAGCAGATCGACGGCGGCCCGCGCGCCATGCGCCTTGGGCACCGAGACCGTGGTCAGCGGCGGCGCCGCCATCCCCGACAGGGCGATATCGTCACAGCCCACCACGCTCATCTCCTCCGGCACCCGCACCCCACGCACCGTGAACCGGCTGATCAGCCCGAACGCGACGATGTCGTCGAACGCCAGCACCGCGCTCGCCCCGCTGGCCAGCACCACATCGGCGGCCCCGGTCACCCCGCCGTCGAAATGCGGCGCCACGCTGCCCACCTGGACGATCTCCACCAAACCCGACGCCGCCACCGCCTCGACACCGGCCGCCCGCTCCCGCGCCGCCCACGAGCTGCGCGGCCCGCCGACATACGCGATCCTGCGGTGGCCGAGCGCGTGCAGATGGGTCAGCGCATCGGTCATCCCCTCCACCAGATCGGCCGTGACGCATCCGAACCCGGGCTCCTTGCGGTGCAGCAGCACGATCGGCTTGTCGGTGAAGTCCCCGAGCGAGCCCAGCTCCTCACCGCTCAGCTGCGGCGAACACAACACGATCCCGTCCACCTGCGGGGCCAGTGTGCGGAGGGCGTCCAGCTCCAGGCCCTCGTCCCGCTCGGTGTCGCTCACGAACACCGTGTGGCCGAGCCCCCGGGCCCGCGCCTGCACCCCTTTGCAGATGTCCGCGAAGAAGGGGTTCAGCAGATCCGGGACGATCACGCCCAGATGGCCCGTACGCCCGGTGATCAGCCCGCGCGCCGCCTGGTTGGGCTGGTAGCCGAGCCGGTCGGCGGCGGCCCGCACCCGCTCGCGCGTCACGGGGCTCACCGCCCCGCCGGGCGCCAGGGCCCGCGACACGGTGGACGGGGACACCCCCGACGCCTTCGCGACGTCCCGAATGGTCACCTGCACGCCCCGAGGTTGACACCCCGTTCCACCGGCGTCAATCGCCGGTGGGCCGTCAGGTTGTTAGGAACTCTTAAGACGGCCTTGTGAGACTTGCGCGGACCGGTTTTCGTACCTGTCCAAGCTTGAATCGAGGCATTGTGTCTCCTTCGGAAGCCACGTCCCGTTCCGCCACCACCGCCGCCAAGCCTCCCGACTTCCTGGATCCGTCCTTCTGGTTACGGCCGCGTGATGAGCGGGCGGCGGTGTTCGAGCGGCTGCGCGCACTGCCGCACCCGGAATTCGTTCCGCCGCGGCTGCCCTGGGGTCCGATGGCGAACGGCTATTACGCGGTGGTGAAACACGCCGACATCGCGGAGGTGAGCCGCCGGCCGCAGGACTTTTCCTCGGAGGGCGCCACCTCGATCCTGCCGCCGGAGATGGACGAGTTCTACGGCTCCATGATCAACATGGATAATCCGGAGCACTCAAGGCTGCGGCGCATCGTCGCGCGGTCGTTCGGCCGCGGTATGGCTCCCAAGTTCGAGGCCATGTCACGGCAGGTGGCCCGGCGGATCGTGGACGAACTCATCGAGCGCGGACCCGGCGACTTCATCCGCCCCGCGGCGGAGATGCCGATCGCCGTACTCAGCACCATGATGGGGATTCCGGGCGAGGACTACGAATTCCTCTTCGAGCGGACCAACACCATCATGGGCGGGGTCGACCCCGAACTCGCGGCCACCCCCGAGGAGACGGCGGCGGCGGTGCTGGGCGCCCTGCGCGACCTCGGGAACTACATCGGACGGCTCCGCGAGGACCGGCTCGCCCACCCCACCGGCGATGTGATCACCAAGCTGGTCCAGGTGCAGGAGGACGGCGAGCAACTGACCCACCAGGAACTCGTCTCGTTCTTCATCCTCCTCGTCAACGCCGGTATGGAGACCACCCGCAACGCCATCGCCCAAGCCCTGGCGCTGCTGACCGCCCACCCCGACCAGCGGCAACTCCTTCAGTCGGACTTCGAAGCCCATGCGAAGAACGCCGTCGAGGAGATCCTGCGGGTGGGCACGCCCATCAACTGGATGCGCCGGACCGCGACCGGCGACTGCGAGATGAACGGCCACCGGTTCCGCAAGGGCGACGAGATCTTCCTCTTCTACTGGTCCGCGAACCACGACGAGAAGGTCTTCGCGGACCCCTACCGGTTCGACATCACCCGGGACCCCAACCCCCAGCTGGCCTTCGGCGCGGTGGGGCCGCACTTCTGTCTCGGCGCCCATCTCGCCCGGATCGAGATCGTCGCCATGCTCCGCGAACTCCTCACCTCACTGCCCGACATCCGCGTGGACGGTGAGCCCGTCCGGCTGGCATCGAGCTTCATCGAGGGCTTCAAAGAGTTCCGCTGCGCATTCTGACCACGCACATTCTGACCATGTTTCTGACGCCGACAGCCAAACAGGAAACCGCCAAGAGAGGAGGCGCCAGCGATGGCGAAGGACGAGGCGAAGCTTCTCGACCACCTGAAGTGGGTGACGGCAGAACTGCGGGACACCCGGCAGCGTCTGCGTGAAGCGGAGTCCACGGAACCCGAGCCGATCGCGATCGTCGGTATGGCGTGCCGTTTTCCGGGCGGGGTGGAGAACCCGGAGGACTTGTGGGAGCTGGTGGCGTCCGGCGGCGAAGGGCTGAGCGCGTTTCCGGACGACCGCGGCTGGGATCTGGAGAACCTGTTCGACTCCGACCCCGACAGCCCGCGTACGAGTTATGTGCGCGAGGGCGCCTTTCTGCGGCGCGCGGGGGAATTCGACGCGGAATTCTTCGGGATTTCACCGCGGGAGGCGCTGGCGATGGACCCTCAGCAGCGGCAGCTGCTCGAGGTCGCCTGGGAGACCTTCGAACACGCCGGTATCGACCCTCAGGGGCTCGTGGGCAGCAGCACCGGCGTCTACGCCGGGGTGACATCGCAGGAGTACACGGTGCTCACCGCCATGGCCGGCAGCGAGGTGGAGGGCTATGCCGCCACGGGGAACCTCGCGTGTGTGCTCTCGGGCCGGGTGTCGTATGTGCTGGGGCTCGAGGGCCCGGCGGTGACGGTGGACACGGGGTGTTCATCGTCCCTGGTCGCGCTGCACTCGGCGGTGCAGGCGCTGCGCGGGGGCGAGTGCTCGCTGGCGTTGGCGGGCGGGGTGACGGTGATGGCCACGGCGGGCGCGTTCGTGGAGTTCTCGCGGCAGCGGGGGTTGGCGCTTGACGGGCGGTGCAAGGCGTTCGCGGGGGCGGCGGACGGTACGGGGTGGGGCGAGGGCGTGGGGATGCTGCTGCTGGAGCGGCTGTCCGATGCGCGGCGTAACGGACACAAGGTGTGGGCGGTGGTGCGGGGGTCGGCGATCAACCAGGACGGTGCGTCGAATGGGTTGACGGCGCCGAACGGTCCGTCCCAGCAGCGGGTGATCCGGCAGGCGCTGGCCAACGCCCGACTGTCGCCCGCGGACGTGGATGTGGTCGAGGGGCACGGTACGGGCACCACGCTGGGCGACCCGATCGAGGCGCAGGCGCTGCTGGCGACGTACGGCCAGGGGCGGCCCGAGGAACGGCCGCTGCGGCTGGGGTCGATCAAGTCCAACATCAGCCACACCCAGGCCGCCGCCGGTGTCGCCGGTGTCATCAAGATGGTGATGGCGATGCGGCACGGGGTGTTGCCCAAGACGTTGCATGTGGATGAGCCGACGCCGCATGTGGACTGGGGCGGCGGGGCGGTCGAGCTGCTGACGGAGGCCACCACGTGGCCGGAGGAGACGGAGCGTCCGCGGCGGGCGGGTGTCTCGGCGTTCGGCATCTCCGGCACCAACGCGCATGTGATTCTCGAAGAGGCGCCCGCACCGTCGGCGGAGGGGGAAGCCACCGCGCCGATGGTCCCGGGTGGCGTGGTGCCATGGGTGGTCTCCGGGCGGTCGGCCGCGGGGCTGCGTGCCCAGGCCGGACGGCTGGCGGAGTTCGCCGAGGAGACCACCGCCGATGTGGCGGAGGTGGGGTGGTCGCTGGTGGCCGGCCGGGCGATGCTCGAACACCGGGCCGTGGTCGTCGGCGATGACCGGGATGAACTGCTGGCGGGGTTGCGGGCGTTGGCGGAGGGTGTGCCGTCGGGTGGTGTGGTGTCGGCCGAGCCGGTGGCGGGGGGTGCCGGGCCGGTGTTGGTCTTCCCCGGGCAGGGGGG
>NZ_NCSM01000007.1:669370-979941 GCF_002224125.1 Streptomyces sp. NBS 14/10 | reverse complement strand
GCGCAGCCCACGCGAAGCGCAGCGCAGCGGAGCCCACGCGCAGCGAAGCTGCGGTCCGCGGCGCAGGCGAGTCAGCCGACCACGAACGTGGTGCCGGGTGTGGCGTAGTCGACGGGGCCGGTGAAACGGGTCGAGGCCCGGGTCACCGCCTGCTGGGGGGTGAGGAAGCGGCCGACGTGTGTGACGATCAAGCGTCCGGCCCCGGCTGCGCGGGCGGTGTCGCCTGTGTCTTCGGGTGTGTGGTGGACCTGTTCTCCCGAGCTCGGCCGCTCCGCGCTCTCGGCCTCGCACAGCAGCGCATCGCAGCCTTCGGCCAGGCTGGTGAGGCTGGGGCATGGGGCGGTGTCCCCGGAGTAGACCAGGGACCTGCCGTCGGCCTCGGCACGCAGGGCGAAGGCCGGGATGCCGTGTGCGACCGCGCGGCTGGTGAGGGTGAGCGCGCCGACGCGCACCTGGTGTCCGTCGGCGACGGCCGCGTACCAGCCGGTGCCCAGCGCGTCGGAGGCGGCCAGCAGCGCGGGGATCAGCTCCGGGTCGGGCTGCCCCGGGGTCCTCCTCGAGGGCGCCCGGGGGCGTCATCGGGGAGGACCTCACGCCGCCGGGTTGGAAGGCGGTTCCGAGCGCGTGCGGTTCGCATCGATTTGATGATCCCGAAAACGCGACTGGGGTTTCTCGGATAACCGAGAAACCCCAGGTCAGTGACTCTAAGAGCCAAGGTGCGCCGCCAGGGACTCGAACCCCGGACCCGCTGATTAAGAGTCAGCTGCTCTAACCAACTGAGCTAGCGGCGCCTGCTGACGTAGAAGACCTTAGCACCCGGATCCGGCGGAGTGAAAATCGATATCCCTCACCCCGGAAAAACGGCGGGTGTGCTGGTCACAGCGGTGCGGCCGAGGAGCTGAGACGCCGTGCGAGCGGCCCTGACGCAGGCCCATAACAGCGCCTCGGGGCCGGGCAGCCAGGGGTGCCGGACGTCGGGGGCGACCAGCCAGCGGCCCTCGGCGGCGGGCGTCTCCTCGGGATAGGGCGGCGGGACGGTCACCGCGTCGCCCCAGCCGTAGCAGAGCAGCGGCGGGGCGGACGCCGCCCACTCCTCCCAGCCGAGCAGCGCGGCCAGCCGCCGGGCCGCGCCCGGAACGGCGAACAGCATGACGCGGCCGCGCTGGGTGGCCACCGGACCGGTGCCAGGCCCGTCGGTCCATAACCGGCTCACCACTCGGCGGCCGAAGAGGGCGTCCATACTGACCACGTCGAAGGCGGTGCCGCACGGCAGGGTGACGGGCACGGCGGGGCGCTGTGCCCACAGTGCGTGCACGCTACGGGGGCAGCCGCTGGCCGAGGCGAGCCAGTCCGCTCCGGCGGGGGTGACATAGGCGGCGGCGTGATGTGAGTCCCGAGGCCATTCGCTCATGTTTCTACACTTACCGGTGGGTGAGGTGACGTAGGGGAATGAGGGAAAACCGGTACGTGACGATGAGGGGTTGCGGTATCTTCCGCCCGCATATGCCAACGGCCGCGTACCGCTCGCGCTCACGCTCGCGCTCAGTCCGTCGCGTCGCCGCCGCCCCGCATCAGCTCGCGGCCGAATTCGACCATCTTCTTGGCGTAGTCCTCGGTCCACTCCGCCCGCTCCGCGATCACGGCCGGGGTCAGCCGGTCGAACCGCCGCGGATCGGCGAGCTGGGCCGCGGCCATCGCCTGGAACTCCATGGCGCGGTCGGTCGCCGCCCGGAAGGCGAGCACGAGTTCCGTGGAGCGGGACAGCAGCTCACGCGGGTCCTCGATGGACTCCAGATCGAAGAAGTGCGCCTCGTCCGCGACGGCCGCGGTGGGTTCGAAGAGCAGGGGTGCGGGTTTCAGCCGCCGGGGCGCGGTGCCGTGCGGGCCTTGAGCCGGATGCGGCTCTGGCATGTGATCTCTCCTCGTGAATCGTCGAACCCGTTGCGGGGCTTATCGGCCGAGCTGTCTCGTTTCTCTCCCCCATTGTCGCGCGTGGGGCAAGAGCGCCTTAGGACATACCCGATGGCCGCCGGCTACTGCGTCCATTGGCCGCCTCCGGCGGCGTGCCGCGGCATCGATATGCCGCTGCCGCGGCGGGCGTCCGGCGGGGTCATGGCCGCCAGCTGACACGGTGTTCCGCCAGGTGGGCAAGGACGGCGTGGTTGGCCTCCCAGCCGTCCGGGAACTTCACCGTGACCCCCAGTTGCACCGGCTCCGTTGACGGATGCTCGTCCAGCAGGTCGGCCACCCCCGCCCGGCACACCACGATGCACGCGTGCCGGTGCCGGGAGGCCAGTACGCACAGTCGGCCGGTCTCCAGATGGAACTCCGTCGCGTCCGGCCGCCCCGACAGCGGATGCAGCACCACCGTCACATCGAACTCGCGCCCCTGGAGCCGGTTGGCCGTGTCGACCGTGACCCCCACCACCCCCAGGTCGGCCAGCGCGGCCCGGACGGCCGCCGCTTGGTCCCGGTGCGCGGTGCCCACCGCGATCCGGTCCGCCGTCAGCGGCACCGGGTCGGCCGACCGCTCGCTGACCGCGGCCCCGCCCCGGTCCAGCAGCCGCCGCGCCACCAGGGCCACGGCGGCCACCGCCTCCGGGTCCGTACGAGGCGTCCGCCGGGCGGGCAGCTCCAGCAGCCCCCACCCCGACTCGGCGGCCTCGTCCAGCACCCGGTCCGGGCCCGAGCCGTCGGAGGGGACCCCGAAGCGCAGCCGCCGGTCGCCGTGGCCGGTGCCGCTGCGGAACGGCGTGTACGGGTAGAAGGCGTCCGAGACCAGCGGCGCGGCGGAGGCGGGCAGCCGCCAGGACACCGGCAGCCGGTGCTGCGGAAGGTGCGGGTTGTGCGCCAGCAGCGTGCTCACCGCGCTCGCCGATGGGTCGTACGACAGGCCCGCCCACTGCTCCGCGCCCACCACGCTGAACGGATCCAGCTGCCCGGGGTCGCCGACGAACAGCGCCCGCTCGAAGAGCCCCGCGACGGCCAGCAGCGCGTCCGACCGCATCTGGTACGCCTCGTCGACGATCGCGTGCCGCCAGGGCTCCACGTTCTTGACGTGCGCCCACTTCGCGGCCGTGGAGACGACGATGTCGAGCCCGGCGAGGTCCGCGACCTTGGCCGAGGCGCGGACGGCCGGGTGCCCGTCGAGCACCGGGTCGTACGGATGCGGTTCGCTGCTGTGCAGCCGCCCCACGGGCAGCTCCGGATCCTCCCGGGCCAGCCGGTCCACCAGATCGTCCACCTGCGCGTTGGTCTGCGCGACCACCATCAGCGGCCGTCCGGCCGCCGCGAGCTCCCGGGCCGCGCGCACCACCAGCGTCGACTTGCCCGCGCCGGGCGGGGAGTCCACGACCACCCCCCGGTACGGGCCGTGCAGGGTGTCGTGCAGGATCGCGTCCGTCGCGCGGGCGGCGGCCGCCGCCGGGTCGAACGCCTCGGCGCGCCCGGCGGAGGCTCCGCCGGGCGCGCCCCCTGTGGCCGGGTTCGCCGGGTTCGGGGCGGTCACAGGAAGTCCTCCTCGGTCACCAGGTCAGGGGCCTGCGCGGCGTCCGCGTTGGGCGGGCCGCCGTGGGTCCAGGGCGTGGCCTCCGGGTCGGGCAGCTCAGGGCCGCCGCGCGGGGCGTGCTCGAACAGGGTCCAGCACACCCGGTCGCCCGGCTCCGGCACCGACCCCTGCTCGGGGGTCTTGCCCCGCCCCATGCCGCCGGTCAGCCGCACGACCAGCCCACCTTCGCCGACCTCGGCGGGCTCGGCGTGGCCCGCGAACTCCCCGGTCTGCGTCCTGCCGTCGGCCAGCACCCGGTACAGCTTCACGCCCTCGCCCAGATGCGGGCGGTCCCCGGTGCGGACCGTGACCAGCGGGCGCGGGCGCGGGACCTTCGCCTCCGACCAGGCCATGACCACCTCGGCGACCTCCCCGGCGAACGCCTCCCCGGCCAGCCGCCGCCCCGCCATCACCAGCGGGTCGTCCAGCGCCTCCTGCGCCTCCAGCTGCGCCTGCGCGGTCTCGCGCGCGGCCAGCTTCTGCGCGGCGGTCACCGCGTCGTCCAGCTTCGGCTGCGGCGGCTCCCCGGCGCGCACCCGGTCCCGGTGGCCGGTGTACGACCAGCGGTCCCGCTTCCACCGCTCGGTCACCCGCGCCCCTTCCGGGAGCGCGCGTAGCAGGTCGAGGCCCTGCCACACCGCGTCCCAGGTGGGCCGCATCTGGGTGGCGATCAGCTCGCGGATCTCGGCCTCGGCGCGGTGCAGCTCGGCGTGGTGCCGCTCCGCGCGGGCCCCGTCCACGGCCCCGGCGGCGGCCATGCGCGCCGCGTCGTACCGGGCCATCGCGGGGGCCAGCAGCTTGTTGTCGAAGGCCGGGTCGGTGGCCGGGCCCGCGGGCGGGCACAGCAGCTGCCCGGCCGCGTCCCGCTCCGACTCGGCCCGCAGCGCCGCCCGGTCCCCCGGCTCCCCCTCCGGCGGGTCGATCCAGGCCAGCAGCGCACCCAGGTGCTGGTCCTCCAGATTGGACTGCCCGGTCGCCCAGTGACGGGTCAGCAGGTCCGTCATCGCCGGCAGCAGACATGAACCGGGCACCCGGGACCGCTCCCCGTAGTGCGTCAGCCACCGCCCGAGCAGCGGCACCCGCGCGGGCGCGGGGAAGGGCGTCTCCGGGTCCTGTTCGGCCGTCCGCCGAAACCGCATCGACCGGCCCAGCAGCCGTACGAACTCGCGCGCCTGGCCGCTGGGCACCACCAGCTGCGGGGCGTCCGCGCACAGCTCGACCTGGACCGGCACCTTCTTCCCGGTCTCCGGGTCGGTCTCCTTGCGCTCCTCCAGATCGACCTCGTCCGCGTACGAGTCCAGGTACGGCAGCACCACCTCCGCCAGCTCGGCGAGGAACGCGAACCGCAGATCCCGGTCGCGCGGCTGTGCCACGGCCAGCAGCCGCGGGGCGTCCCGCTCGGTTCCCACCAGCGCGCCCAGCGGGGCGCCGGCCTCGCCCGCGGTGGTCAGCGGCACAAAGACCAGCGGCCGGTCGGACAGATGGCGATGGCGGACCGTCGCGACGGGCCGCGCCCGCCCGTCCCGGACGGCTTCCATCCGGGCCAGGCTCGTGATCAGCGACACACCGCCTCCGCTGCCTTCTCGACGGGTGCCGGCGCGGCGAGGAGCGCCTCGGCGCGCAGGGCCGCCGCGCGGCGCAGGGCGTCGACGGCGGGGTCGCCGGTGGTCGGGGCCGGGCTGTCGGTGCCATGGACGCCCGCGCCCGTGGCCTCGCCGTCAGCCTCGCCCAGGGCCGCCGCGAGCACCGCCTCGACGGTCGTCAGCCCGCCCAGCTCGCCCCGTACGCCCCGGCCCAGCGACTCGACGCCGCCCGCCGCACGGCACCGTGCCCGGCAGTGGACCGCCAGCTCGCACGCGGACAGGCACTCCGGGGCGTAGGCGGCGTCCACCGCCTCCACGGCGGCCATCAGCTCGTCGACCGGCCGGGTCACGGTGCCGCCGTCGTCCGAGAGCCGCAGGTCGAAGGTGAGGTCTTCGGGGAGCGCGGCGGCGATCTCCTCGATCCGGGTGAGGCGGGTCAGCTGCCGCCGGGTGACGGCCAGCTGCTTGCGCACATCGACGAGTTCCGCGGTGGGGAGGTTGGAGAAGTCCTTGGGGCACACCAGCAGCACCTCGTGGCGCACCCGGGCGTGCGCCTGGGCGGCCACCCGCTCCAGGGCCAGCGTGTACACCGCGGCCTGCCGGGCCGCCGCGCCCACCTTGGCCGGGTCCGCCGAGCCGTCCACCATCGGGAAGGACTTGATCTCGACGACCGTCCACGAGCCGTCGGGGTGCACCACGACCGCGTCCGGCTCCAGGAAGGCGGGGGAGCCGGCGATGTCCAGGCTCACCATGGGGTGGTCGAGCAGCGCCCAGCCCTTGGCCTCCGTGGCCTCCCGCAGGGCCAGCGCCGTACGCGCCGTACGGCCCTGCGGGCCGAACGCGGTGAGATCGGGGACCGCGGTGTTGCCCGGCTCGGGCTCGGGCGAACCGTCGCGCAGCCGCTCGTACAGCAGCCGCATCAGCGCCTCGCCGCCGTCCGCCTTGGTCCGGGCCTCGAACGTATTGCCCCGCTGGTGGGCGAACTGGGACTGCCCGAAGGACCCCGGCGCCCCCAGCGCCTGGGCGAGCGCGAGCTTGTCGACCCCCGCACCGTCCAGCAGCGCGCGGCGGCGGCAGCCGGGATTGGCGGCCAGCGCGGCCAGCGCGCGGGCGTCCAGGGGGTGCGGGGTGGTAGTCGGGCCGCGCAGCTCAGCGAGCCGCTGCCGCAGCGCCGTCCCCGGCTGCGGCGGTCTTGCCGCCGCTGCCGCTTCGGACTGCCGCGCCGGCCTCCCTGCCGCCGCTGTCGCCGCCCGTGCTTCTGTCCGCGTCCCTGCCCTGCTGTCGAGGGATCCGTTCCCGTTCACGCGCCGAAGTCTCGCACTTGTCACCGACATTCGCGGCGACATTGAGGTTTGAAGCGCCATTCACGGCCGGAGCAGCGGTTCCGGCGGCCTCGTCGGTGGTCGAACTCAGGCGGGCCCGGATCCGGGCGGCGAGCCCCAGCGCGGGCTTGGCCAGCAGCAGCCCGAGCCCCATGACGGCCGCCCCGGCGACCGCGTCGAGGAAGTAGTGGTTCGCGGTGCCCATCACCACGAGGGCGATGCCCAGCGGATAGGCAACCCCCAGTGCCTTGATCCACGCCGAGCGCCCGTGCCGCCACAGCACCACGCCGCACCACAGCGCCCACCCCACATGGAGGCTCGGCATGGCCGCGTACTGGTTGGTGAGCCCGCCGAGCCCGCGCGGCGCACTCGCCTCGCCGCCCCACCAGCCGTACGAGCTGTACTGCGCCATGGTGTCGACGAAGCCGTGGCCCGCGTCCAGCAGCCGGGGCGGACAGGTCGGCATCAGCGTGAAGCCGATCAGGCCGATGAGCGTGGAGACCAGCAGCCAGGTGCGCAGCAGCCGGTAGTCGGCGGCCCGGCGGCGCTTCCACACCCAGGCCAGGATCACGGGGGTGACCACGTAGTGCAGCGAGGCGTACGCGAAGTCGGCGGGTATCCCGATCAGCTTGTGGGCCGTGAATATGTTGTTGAGCGGGGTCTCGAAGTCGATGTTCAGCCGCTGTTCGAGATGGAGTATGCCCAGGCCGTGGTCGACGGCGGTGGTCACGTCGCCCCGGGCCAGCAGCCGGCCGGCCGAGTACGCCGCGTACACCACAGCTATCAGGGGCAGTTCGGTCCACCAACGTGGCCTATTGCCCTGCCATGTTCCGGCGCGGGGCGCGGTCTGGGGCATCCGGACGCTCTCCAAAAAGATCAGGCGGCCAAGAAATGGCGCGCGGTCAACCGTACGGTGTAGGCCAAGCGACTCGCGCACCGCCCCCGAGATGCGTCCGGAAAACGCGGGTCGTCGCTGCTGGAATGCCCTGACATCCCCCTGCCCGACTTCCCCCCGCGGACGGGTGCGCGATCAGGAAGACGCCGAGATCGCCCCAGGGGTTGCGTCCGGAACGGGTGAGCGATGATGGGACGGTACGGCGCTGCCGCCCCGGTGAGGCGCTCCCGACCCCGCTCCCGATCCGGTGAAAGGCAAATCCCCCATGGCACCACGCATCCTCCTGGCCCGGCACGGACAGACGGAGTGGTCGCTGTCCGGGAAGCACACCGGCCGCACCGACATCCCGCTCCTGGAGGAGGGCCGGCGCGGCGCCAAGCTGCTCGGCGAGCGGCTGCACCACGGGCCGTGGGCGGGCCTGCCGGGCGTCGAGGTGCGCACCAGTCCGCTGGTCCGGGCCAAGGAGACGTGCGAGCTGGCGGGGTTCGGCGACCGGGCGCGGGACTGGGACGCGCTGCTGGAGTGGGACTACGGCGCGTACGAGGGGATGACCCCCGCCGAGATCCACGCGATCCGGCCCGGCTGGCTGATATGGCGCGACGGCGTCCCGGAGGGCGAGACGCCCGCTGAGATCGCGGCGCGGGCGGACGCGGTGGTGGAGTGGGCCCGCTCGGCCGACCGCGACGTGCTGGTCTTCGCGCACGGCCACGTCCTGCGCACGCTGGGCGCGCGCTGGCTGGGCCTCGACGTCTCCTTCGGGGCCCGGATCCGCCTGGAGCCGACCTCCCTGTCCGTCCTGGGCTGGGCGTACGGCGAACCGGCCATCGAGCGCTGGAACGACACGGGTCACTTGGGCTGACGCGCGGCAGCCCCTTTTTTCGTCGGCTCGTAGCGGGCGAGGAAGTCGGCCACCACCGCGTTGCGGCCGTGCGGGAGCAGTACGCGGGCGGTTTCGTCGAGCATCTGCCGGATGCGGGCGGACTTGACCTGGTCCATCAGCTCCAGGGCGCGGCCCGCCGCGACGGCCGCCGCGTCCGGGGCGCCGTCCGCGAGCAGATCGCTGGCCAGCTCCGTGGTGAACAGCGCGATGTTGCGGGTGAAGTGCGGGTTCTGCAGGGCGACCGCGCGGCGGGCGTGCTCGACGGCCCGGCCCCAGTCGCCGAGCGCCGACCAGCACTGCGCCTCCAGACCCTCCAATTCGGCCTCTCCGTAGAAGGTCATCCACTCGGGGTCGGCGTCGGACGGGCCGCGGCTGAAGAGCGCCTGGGCGCGCAGCAGGGCGCGTTCGCAGCCGGACCGGTCGGTGAGCCAGGCCCAGCCGCCCGCCTCGCGCAGCGCGATCAGCGACAGCAGCCGAGGCGAGGCGAGGCGGCCGGCGGCCCGCTGCGCCGCCTGGGCGGCGCGTACGGCCTCGCGGGGGCGGCCCGCGTCGCGGGCGAGGAAGGCGGCGTTGCAGAAGGCGTGTGCCTCCAGCGCCGGGTCGCCGGTGACGCGGGCGGTGGCCAGGGCCTCCGCGTAATGCGCGCGGGCGTCGGCGAGGCGGCCCGAGTCATGCGCCAGCCAGCCCACCGAGATGGCCAGTTCCCCGGCGCCCGCGTACAGCCGGTCGGCGATCGAGCGGCGCCGCGCGCCCGCGTCGAGCAGGGCGTACGCGGCGTTCAGCGGCTGGGCGGTGTGCGGGTAGATGCTGTCCGCGCCGTGCCGGTCGTCCAGCACCCGGATCCGGCGGACGGCCTCCTCGACGGCCGCGGCCTCCGGCTCGCCGATCCGGCCGCCGGGCCCGCCGACCGGCTCCTGGAACAGGAAGGAGCGGCGCAGCGGGTCGCCGTCCTCGGCGGGGGCCGGTGCGGGGCTTGCCGCGGGGGCTGCCGCGGGGATCGTCTGTGCGACGGACCAGGGCTGGCGGCCGCGTACCGCCTCGCGCGGTGAGAAGCCCAGGTCCGTCAGCGTGCGGCCGGGAAACATATGACGGAAGACGCGCTCGTACGCGTAGTTGGGGCAGCGGATCGCCCCGGATTCGACACGGCCGATGTAGCGGGCGTCGCATGAGACCTGCTCGCCGATCTCCCGCGCGGCTCTTCGTACGGCCGCCGCGAACTCGGACGGGGAAAGCTGTCCGCGCAGCCGCCGGAAGGCGGTGTTCGGCCGCGGTGACGAAGGCTTCGGTAACGAAGACGGTGGCGGCGAAGACGCTGGAGGTGGCGTCATGGCGGCCCCTCCCTGACGGTGCTCCCGTGTGGGCGAGAGGAGAACCGTACCGGCTGGGGCGCGCCCGACACTCGGACGATAGGGGTGAAAGCGAGCAAATCGCCCACGATTTGCCATGAAGTGCCATCCTTTATGGCGGCATTCGGCCGTAGCCGTTGACACTGTCATGCGTTGAGCTCTTTGCAACCCGTCGAGAGGGAGGCCGGAGTGGACATCAGTGGCTCGCGGACGGCTGCTCAGCATCTCCCGTGTCAGGACTGTGACCTCGTGACCGTGCCCGCCCGTCAAGGGCTGGAGGCGGTGGACATCCTGCGTCGCGTACGTGACGGCGTCGGTCCCGTACTGCATGACAACGCCTGTGACACGCTCGGTTTCGTGGTGCCCGCCGGCACCGCGGCGGGCTGGGACCTGCCGGGCAGTGAATGCGCACAGACGCCTGGGTGCGGGGTCCGGCTGAGCACGGGCGGCGCCGCCGGGGACGGCGACGAGGAGGGTGGCGGCGGTACGGTGTCGCCGCCGCTGACCGGCACCGGCTGGCTGGTGCCGCCGGGCGATACGTACACCGGAGTGACCGACCCCGCCGAGCTGCGCGCCGCGCTCGGGGAGGCCGCCCGCCTGATCGAGGCCGTCGACCGCTGCCAGTGACCGGCGGTCGCCGCCGATGAGCCGGTTCAGGCGACGTGGAGGTTGGCCATCATGCCCATGTTTCAGGATCCGAGCCGGTACCGGGCCGCGTCGACCTCGTGGACGGGCCATGGCGCGCCGTTGGACGAGGATGACGTCGCCGAGGGCGTCGGCCGCATAGGGCTCGCGGACGCCGGGCCGCTCCCGCAGATGCCGGGTCGAGGGCGGGATGGGCGAGGCCGCCGTCGGCGTCGAACGCCCGATCCGGATCATCAGCGGGAGTTCGCGCCGGCCGGAGGGCAGCCCGAGGGCTTCGTCGGCGTCGTCGCGCACCAGGTGCAGTCCGGCCGACGGCGCGCTGGGTGATCTCGCAGCGCGCAATTCGGCGCCGGTGAGGGACGGATGGCGCGCCGGCGCCGCCGAGACCGCCAGCCGCCAGCAGCATGCCTGTGAAGCTATAACTCGTTGTCTATGGAATCTAAGATCAGTATTGCCATGCCGCTATCACTGCCCAGGCATGACGGCAGAGGGTGAAAAGGGAGGGGGCCGGGGCCGTGGACCTCACCATGCTCAGACAGTTCCTGGTCGTGGCGCGGCTGGAGCACCTCAGCCGTGCGGCCGGGGAACTGCGCATCGCTCAGCCGTCGTTGAGCCGCACCATCGCCCGGCTCGAGGCCGAGCTGGGCACCCCGCTCTTCGACCGGGCCGGACGGCTGCGGCTCAACGACGCGGGTCGGGTCTTCCGCGCCCATGTCGAGCGCTCCCTCGGTGAGCTGGAAGCGGGGCGGCGGGCCGTCGCGGAGACCGTCGGCGAGGGGTTCGGCACCGTCCGCCTCGCCTCCGAGACCTTCCTCGCCCTCACGGGACCGCTCGCCGCCTTCAAACGAGCCCACTCGTCCATTGAGATCGAGCTCTACCAGATGCCCGTCGAGGAGATGGCCCGCCGGCTGCGCGCCCAGGAGGTGGACCTCTGCGTCGCCTCGCAGCCGATTCCCGCCGACGACCTGGAGCTGGAGACGGTCCGGCTGCTCGACGAGCCGGTGGTGCTGGCCGTGCCGCTCGGCCATCCGCTGGCCGGCCGCGGCTCGGTGGGCATCGACGAGCTCGCCGACGAGCCCTTCATCACGACCCATCAGGGGCACTGGCTGCGGCGGCTGCTGGAGCGGCTGTTCGCCGGGCGCGGTCTGGTGCCGCGGATCGTCTGCGAGGGCGATGAGCCCGGCGCCATCCAGGCGCTGATCAGCGCCGGGCTCGGCATCGGCCTCAACCCGGCCTTCGCCCGCCGCCTCGCCGAACCCGTCCCCGTGGCCTGGGCCGATATCGACAGCCCCGACTGCCGCCGCACCCTCACCCTCGTCCGGCCCGCCTCCGGCCATCTGTCGGCCGCGGCCCGGCTGATGCGCGACGGGATCGCGGGCTGGGACTGGAACGGCGGGGGAGCGCCCGGCTGAGGAGCAGCAGGCCGCCGCCGGTGACCCGTACCGCCCATCGCATACTGGAGCGCATGGCGAAGGGCGTACGGAAACGGGCGGCGGCCACGCGGGAGCGGGGGCCGGCGCGGGGGCGTGCCCTGGAGCCGGTCGCCGCGCCGGTGGACGGCGGGCTCGCCGAGCTGGTGCCCGACCGGGACCGGCCGCGCGCCTGGACCCTGCTGGTGGACGGCAAGCCGCAGTCGCATGTGGACCTCGACGACCCGTCGTATCTGGACTTCGAGTACCAGCGCCGACTCGGCCATATCGCCGATCTCGCCGCCCCGCCCGGCCGCCCGGTGCACGCCGTCCACCTCGGCGGCGGCGCCTTCACGCTCGCCCGCTATATCGCGGCGACCCGGCCCCGCTCCACCCAGCAGGTGGTCGAGGTCGACGCGCCGCTCGTCCAGTTCGTACGGCGCGAACTGCCGCTGAACCCCGCCGACCGGATCCGGGTGCGCGGTGCGGACGCGCGGGCGGGTCTTGGCAAAGTGCCCGACGGCTGGGCCGACCTGATCATCGCCGATGTCTTCAGCGGGGCCCGCACCCCGGCCCATCTCACCAGCGTGGAGTTCCTGGCCGAGGTGCGCCGGGCGCTGCGCGCCGACGGGCTGTACGCCGCCAATATCGCGGACGGCCCGCCGCTCGCCCATCTGCGCGCCCAGGTCGCCACCGCGCGCGCGGCGTTCGCGCAGCTGTCGCTGACCGCCGACCCCGCCGTGCTGCGCGGCCGCCGCTTCGGCAACGCCGTGCTGCTGGCCGCCGACCGCGAGCTGCCCCTCGCCGAGCTCACCCGCCGCGCCGCCGGGGACCCCCACCCGGCGCGGACCGAACACGGCCGCGCGCTCGCGGACTTCACCGGCGGCGCGGCCCCGGTCACCGACGCGACCGCCGCGCCCTCCCCGGCGCCGCCGCCGGAGATCTTCGACTGACCGGGCGACCGACCGGGCGACCGACCGGGTCGGCGCACAGCCCTCTTCGCGGACAGGGGAGCGTGGTGTGATGGATCGCATGAAGCGTGCGGATTCTCAGGCGTCGCGGAACACCCGGACCGACCCCCTGGCGCGGCTGTCCCTGGAGCAGCTGCGCAAGCGCACCAGCATGAAGTGGCGGGCGCACCCCGAGGACGTGCTTCCGCTGTGGGTGGCGGAGATGGATGTGCCGCTGGCTCCCCCTGTCGCCGAAGCGCTGCACACCGCGATCGACGCCGGCGACACCGGCTACCCGTACGGGACCGGCTACGCCGAGGCTCTGGCGGAGTTCGCCCGGAAGCGGTGGCGGTGGGACGGACTGCGGATCGAGCACACGGCGATCGTGCCGGACGTCATGCTGGGCATCGTCGAAGTGCTCCGGCTGATAACCGACCCCGGGGACGCCGTCGTCGTGTGTTCGCCGGTGTACCCGCCCTTCTACGCGTTCGTCTCCCACGAGGCCAGGCATGTCGTCGAGGCGCGGCTCGGCCCGGATCTGCGGATCGACCTCGACGCCCTGGAAGAGGCGTTCGTACGGGCGCGGAGCCACGGCCGCCGTGCCGCGTTCCTCATGAGCAACCCGCACAACCCGACCGGTGTCGTCCACACCCGTGAGGAGCTGGAGGCGGTCGCGCGGCTCGCCCGGGAGCACAGGGTGAGGGTGGTGTCCGATGAGATCCACGCGCCTGTGGTGCTGCCCGGGGCCGCCTTCACCCCGTTTCTCAGCGTCCCGGGAGCCGAGAACGCCTTCGCGCTGACCTCCGCGTCCAAGGCATGGAACCTCGCCGGGCTCAAGGCCGCCGTGGCCGTCGCGGGCGCCGAGGCCGCCGACGACCTTCGGCGTATGCCCGAAGAGGTCGGTCACGGCCCCAGCCATCTGGGGATCATCGCCCACACCACGGCCTTCCGCGACGGCGGGGACTGGCTCGACGAACTGCTGCTCGGGCTCGACGCCAATCGGAGCCTGCTGGGACAGCTCGTCGAAGAACACCTCCCCGAGGTGCGGTATCACCCGCCCCAGGCCACCTACCTCGCCTGGCTGGACTGCACCGGTCTCGGACTGCACGGCGATCAGCAGGCCGACGGTCCCGGCGTGGTGAGCGATATGGCCGGACCCGCGAAGATGTTCCTGGACGAGGCCAGGGTCGCCCTCAGCTCAGGTCATGTGTTCGGCTCCGGCGGCGCGGGGTGCGTACGGCTCAACTTCGCCACCTCACCGGACATCCTGCGCGAGGCGCTGACCAGGATGGGAAGCGCGGTGCGCCGGCGCGGCGGGCCCGGGGGCCGGTGACGGCGCGGGTCAGTGAGCCGGTTCGCGCTCCTCGGGCTCCTCGTGGTGGTGTTCCCGGTACTCCTCCACCGTCGCCTTGGGGATCTGCCCGCGCGGGCCGAAGTAGCTGCGGGACAGCCTGGCGCGCAGCTTCTCGAGCCGGGAGACCTTCCGGGGGACCCCGGCCTCGTCGACCTCCGCGGGCGCTTCGATGGGGACGGGCTGGTCGTGGGCGACCAGGGTGTACCGCTCGGCCTGGGTCAGCGGCTCGTGGATCTCGACGTACTCGCCGTGTGAGAGGCGCTTGATGATGCCGGTCTCGCGGCCGTGCAGCACCTTCTCCCGGTCCCGCCGCTGGAGGCCGATGCACCACCGCTTGGTCACGATGAAGACGATCACCGGCACCACGAAGAACGCGATCCGGTTGCCCCAGGTGACGGCGTTCAGCGACAGGTCGAAGTGCGTGGCGAAAAGGTCGTTGCCGCCCTCGACCAGCAGGACCACGTACAGGCCGATCCAGGCGGCCCCGAAGGCGGTGCGGGACGGGGCGTTGCGGGGGCGTTCGTTGAGGTGGTGCTCGCGCTTGTCGCCGGTGATCCACGCCTCGATGAACGGGTAGAGCCAGATGGCCAGCAGCACCATCGGAAAGATCACCAGGGGGATGAACACCCCGAGGACCAGGGTGTGGCCCCACAGGTTGATCTCCCAGCCCGGCATCACACGGATCAGGCCCTCGGAGAAGCCCATGTACCAGTCGGGCTGGGCGTCGGTGGACACCTGGTCGGGGCGGTAGGGGCCGTACAGCCAGACCGGGTTGACCTGGGCGATGGCCGACATGATGACGATGACGCCGAAGACGAGAAAGAAGAAACCGCCCGACTTGGCGACATAGACGGGCCACAGGGGCGGCCCGACGATATTCATATCCCTTTTGCCCGGCCCGATGTGGTGGGTGTGCTTGTGGTAGACGAGCAGGATCATATGGAGCGCGAGCAGACCGAGCATGATGCCGGGGAGCAGCAGTACGTGGAAGGTGAAAAGCCGCGGAATGATGATGTCGCCGGGGAACTGTCCGCCGAAGATGAACATCGTCAGATAGGTGCCGACGATCGGCACCGACAGCACCGCGCCCTCCAAAAAGCGCATGCCCGTACCCGAGAGCAGATCGTCGGGCAGGGAGTAGCCGAGGAATCCGTCGAACATGCCGAGGATCAGCAGGCCGGCGCCGGAGAGCCAGTTGATTTCGCGCGGTTTTCGGAATACGCCGTTGAAGAACGTGCGCATCATATGGACGAGCATGCTCGCCACGAAGATGATCGCCGCCCAGTGGTGGATCTGCCGCATGAGCAGTCCGCCGCGCACATCGAAGCTGATGTCCAGAGTGGACGCGAACGCCTCGGACATGCGGATGCCGTCCATGGGCACGTACGAGCCGTGATAGACGGTCTCGCCCATGCTGGGATTGAAGAACATGGTGAGGTAGACGCCGGTCAGAATGATGATGAGAAAGGAGTAGAGGGCGATTTCGCCGATCAGATAGGACCAGTGGTCCGGGAAGACCTTTCTCAGCTGGGCCTTGCCCATCTTGAAGAGGCCGATTCGCCCGTCGAACCAGTCGGCGAGAGCTTCCCCCTTGCCGACCCTCTTGCCGGCCCGTTCCCGGGTCCGGCCGGGTCCGGCTTCGTGTGCGGTCGGTCGGCGCCCCGGTTCTGCTCTCATGCCTCACCCTCGTCACCGAGTCTGGATATGCCAGATTTACCAGCACATTCCGCTCGGCGACCATGCGCGGCGGCCCCGCGTAGGCCGTACGGAGGAAAGGCACGCCCGTATGCCGGTACGGGCTCGACCCGGTCGCCGGGCGCGACCGGGTCCCTGAGGGCCTACACGTCCGCCACCTCACCCGTACGGGCCACCTGCCCGTACCAGTGGGCGCTGGCCTTGGGCACGCGGGTCTGGGTCGGGTAGTCGACGTAGACCGCGCCGAACCGCTTGCTGTAGCCGTACGCCCACTCGAAGTTGTCCATCAGCGACCACAGGAAGTAGCCGCGCAGATCGGCGCCGTCCGCGATGGCGCGGTGGGCGGCGGCCAGATGGGCGCGCAGATAGTCGATCCGCTCCGGGTCGTGGACCACACCGTCCGCGTCCGGCTTGTCGTCGTAGGCGGCGCCGTTCTCGGTGATGTACAGCGGTACGCCCGGCGCCTCGCGGGTGTAGCGCATCAGCAGCTCGTGCAGCCCGGTCGGGTCGACCGTCCAGCCCATCTCGGTGCGCTCGCCCGGCGTCTGGTGGAAGGCCACCCGCTCCGAGCCCGGCCAGGGGGAGTGCTCGCTGGCGCCGTGGCCGTCGTTGCGGGTGGCGGGCCCGTCACTGGTGGCGGCCGACACCAGGGAGGGCGTGTAGTAGTTGATGCCCAGTGCGTCGAGGGGGTGCTTGATGGCGGCGAGGTCGCCGTCCCGTACGAAGGACCAGTCGGTGATGGCGGCGGTGTCCGCGATCAGATCACTCGGGTAGGCGCCGCGCAGCAGCGGGCCCGAGAAGACCCGGTTGGCGAGCGCGTCGATACGCCGCTGCGCGTCCAGGTCCTGGGGCTGCTGGGTGAGCGGCCTGACCACTGCCGGGTTGAGGCTGATGGCGATCTGGGCGCGGGCGGGCAGCGCGGCGCGCAGCGCCTGGGCGCCGAGGCCATGGGCGAGGTTGAGGTGGTGGGCGGCGCGCAGCGGGGCGAGCCGTTCGGTGCGGCCCGGGGCGTGCACCCCGGAGCCATAGCCGAGGAAAGCGCTGCACCACGGCTCGTTGAGGGTGATCCAGAACTCGACGCGGTCGCCCAGCGCCTCGGCCACGATCCCGGCGTACTCGGCGAACCGCTCGGCGGTCTCGCGCTCCGGCCAGCCGCCGGTGTTCTCCAGCTCCTGGGGCAGATCCCAGTGGTAGAGGGTCAGCGCCGGCTGGATCCCGGCCGCCAGCAACTCGTCGACCAGCGAGCGGTAGAAGTCGAGCCCGCGCTGCACGGCGGGCCCGCGGCCGGTGGGCTGGACGCGGGACCAGGAGACCGAGAAGCGGTACGCGCCCATGCCAAGATCGGACATCAGGCGGACGTCGTCACGGAAGCGGTGGTACTGGTCGATGGCGATGTCACCGGTGTCGCCGCCGAGCGTCTTGCCTGGCGTATGGCTGAAGGTGTCCCAGATGGACGGGGTGCGGCCGTCCTCCTGGGCGGCGCCCTCGACCTGGTAGGACGCGGCGGCCGAACCCCACAGGAAGCCGGGCGGGAAGGTCAGCGTCATGGAAGCGCTCCCATTCGATGTTGTGGTGCGGGGCGGAAGGGAGGGTGATCTCGGGTGAGGTGAGACGGTACGGGTGGGTCACGGCGCGCCGGCCAGGTCGTGACCGGCGCGCCGGGTCTGGTGGGGCAGGGCGCTTTGCGGGCAGTCAGCCCTTGACCGCGCCCTGCATGATGCCTCCGACGATCTGCTTGCCGAAGAGGACGAAGGCGATCAGCAGCGGCAGGGTACCGAGCAGCGCCCCAGCCATGATCAGCGACTGGTCGACGGTATAGCCGCGGCCGAGGCCCGTCAGGGCCACCTGCACGGTCGGGTTGCCGGCTTGAGTGAGGGCGATGATGGGCCAGAAGAAGTCGTTCCACGCCTGGACGAAGGTGAGCATACCCAGTACGGCCATGGCCGGACGCGCCACCGGGAAGACGATGTGCCAGATGATCCGCAGACTGCTGGCGCCGTCCACCCGCGCGGCCTCGATCAGCTCGGTCGGCAGCGCCTGGGTCAGATACTGCCGCATGAAGAACACCCCGAAGGCGCTGACCAGCGTGGGCAGGATGACCGCCTGCAACTGGTCGGTCCACTCCAGCTTGGCGATGGCCATGTACAGCGGGACCACGCTCAGCTGGGGCGGCACCATCATCGTCCCGATGGTCAGCATCAGCAGCAGGTTCTTGAACCGGAAGCGCAGCTTGGCGAACGCGAAGCCGGCGATGGTCGAGAACAGCACGGTGCCCGCCGCGATGGTCCCGGCCACCATGGTGGTGTTGAGCAGCGCGGAGCCCATGTTGACGTCGTTCCACGCCGCGTCGAGGTTCTTGAAGAGATTGCCGCCGAACCAGAAGGGCGGTGGCGTCTCGGCGAGCCGGGTGCTGGTGCGGGAGGCGGCGATGGCCGTCCACACCAGCGGGAAGAGCGAGCCGATGGTGAACAGGATCAGCACGGCATAGGTGATCTTGCCGCCGTGCAGCTGCCGGCCTGCGCCCTTGGCCCCCTTGTCCGCTCTTCTCGCCTTTCTGGCCTTCCTGTCCGGGCTCCCCCCGCCCTCGGTGGCCTTGGCGGCCCTACCGGAAGAGATAACAGCGCTCATGGTTCTCCCTCGGGCAACTCACTGGCTCTTGCGCAGCCGACGGGCCACGATCGCGTTGGCGGCGGCGATCAGCAGCAGGATCAGGAACATCGTCCAGGCGATCGCGGAGGCCCGGCCGAGGTGGAGGTTCACCCAGCCCTGCTCGTACAGGTACAGGCCGAGCGTCTGGTACTGGTGATCGGGCCCTCCGGAGGCCCCGGCGCCGCCGTTGAACAGCAGCGGCTCACCGAAGAGCTGAGTGGCCCCGATCGTCGAGACCACGACCGTGAAGAGGATCGTGGGCCGCAGCGAGGGGATGGTGACGTTGATGAACTGCTGCCAGCGCGAGGCGCCGTCCAGCGCCGCCGACTCGTACAGATCGCTGGGCACGGCCTGCATGGCGGCCAGATAGATCAGCGCGTTGTAGCCGGTCCACCGCCAGATGACGATGGTGGACACCGCGAGCTGCGAGGTCCAGGTGCCGTTCTGCCAGTCGATGTTGTCGATCCCGAACATCCCGAGCGCCCAGTTGATCATGCCGTAGTCGCGCCCGAAGAGCAGCACGAACACCAGCGTCGCGGCGGCCACCGAGGTGGCGTACGGGGTGAGGATCGCCACCCGGAAGAACATCGAGCCGCGCAGCTTGTAGTTCAGCAGATGCGCGAGGCCCAGTGCCATCAGCAGCTGCGGAACGGTCGAGATCACCCCGATGGTGAAGGTGTTCTGCAGCGCGTTCCAGAAGAATTCGTCGTCCCACAGCCGGGAGTAGTTGTGCCACCCCGCCCACTCCATATGGGTGGGGTCGGTGAGCTCCACCCGGTGCAGCGAGGCCCAGCCCGTGTAGAGCAGCGGGAAGAGCCCGAAGGCCGCGAAGAAGAGGAAGAACGGGGCGACGAAGGCGTACGGGGAGTACTTGATGTCCCAGCGGTAGCGGCGGCTGCGCCGGGCGCGCCGCCGCTCCTCGCCCGGATCGGGGGCCTTGGCGGCCACGGCGCGCGGGGCCGCGCCCCCCTGCCCTGTGGGGGGCGCGGCCGTACCAGCAGTGAAACCGGAAGGGGGTGTCATCCCGGGCTCACTGGTCCAGTGCGTTGTCGATCGTCTTGGTGGCGGCCTTCCAGGCGTCCTTGGGGGACTTGCCCTGCTGGTCCACCTGGAGCAGCCCGATGTCGGCGATGTTCGACCCGATGATCTGGTCCTTCGGGCCGAGGACCTGGGTCGGGATGCCCTTCGCGGCCTCGGCGAAGATCTTGCCGGTGGGCGCGTTGCCGAAGTACGGGTGCTTGGCGTCGGCCACCGCCGGCAGGCTGTACGCGGCCTGGGAGCTCGGCCAGCTGGCCTGCTTCTCGAAGACCTTGGCCTGCTGCTCGGGCGCGGTCAGCCAGGCGGCGAGCTTCATCGCCTCTTCCTGGTGCTTGGACGCCGTCGGCACGCCGATGAAGGAACCGCCCCAGTTGCCGGGCTTGGGAGCCGCGGCCACGTCCCACTTGTCCTTGGCCTTGTCCCCGGCCTTCTCCTTGATGTGGCCGAGCATCCACGGCGGGCAGGAGACGGTGGCGAACTTGCCGTTCGAGAACGCCTGGTCCCAGGACTTCTGGAACTGCTGGAGCTTGGCGGTCAGCTTGTCCTGTGACGCGGTGGTCGCGAGGTCCCACGCCTCCTTCACGGCGGGGCTGTCCTTGTAGATGACCTTGCCGCTCTCGTCGTAGTAGCGCTTGGCGTTGCTGGAGATCACCGCGTTGTAGACACCGCCGGCGGAGTCCACGAAGGTGGTGTCGCCCGGCGCCTTCTTCATGTACCGCTTGCCGGTCTCGATGTACTTGTTCCAGTCGCCCGCCCACAGCTTGGCGACCTCGTTACGGTCGGTGGGCAGCCCGGCCTGCTGGAAGAGGTCCTTGCGGTAGCAGACTGCCATCGGGCCGATGTCGGTGCCCAGGCCGATCGTCTTGCCGTCCTTGGTGGTGCCCTGGGCCCACTTCCAGTCGAGCCAGTTGTCCTTCTTGACCCCGGGCGCCTTGGAGAGGTCGACGAACTTGTCGGCCTGGGTGGTGGTGATCTCCGTGATATTGGCGATCTCGATGGCCTGGATATCGGCCAGGCCGCTGCCGGCGCCCAGATGGGTCAGCAGCTGCGGATAGTAGTTCTCGTTCCGCTCGATCGACGTTTCCTCGATGTTGATATCGGGGTGGAGCTTCATGTACTCGTCATAAAGCCCGGCCTGCTTGTATCCGAAGACGCCGAAGGTGCCGACCGTGATGGTCGTCCCGCCCTTGTTGCCGCCCTTGCCGCCACCGGACGAGCCGGTCTCGTCGTCGCTGTCGTCGGCGCAGCCCGCGAGTAACGCGGCGCCCAGCGCCGCCACGGCCGCGAGGGTCACCGCCCGGCGCCGGTACGTACCAGAACTTCTGAACATTCACGTCCTCCTTGACGCCCTGACGTACCGGTCCCGGCCAAAAGGTGGCGATGCGTGGGGGTTTGTGGTGCATCGGCACGGGCGGGCAACGTGCGGGTTATGTATGGCTCAGGTAGTGTGGGAGCGCTCCCAGGTTGATGTGTTGAAGGGTCGCGGCTCCCCGCTGGGGTGTCAAGGGAGCATGCGGAAACTTTTCGGTCCCACTCCTGCTGTTGAATGGCCCAACAGCTCCCCACGCGGGGTGGTTCTGCTCGGTGTACCGGACGGCTGGAGGCGCGAAATGGCAGGAACCCGACGGCGCGGTGTGGGGCGCTCGAGGCCCACGCTCGAAGAGGTCGCGGCCCGCGCGGGGGTGGGCCGCGGCACCGTGTCCCGGGTGATCAACGGCTCGCCGAGGGTCAGCGACCGCACTCGTACGGCGGTCGAGCAGGCCGTCGCCGAGCTCGGGTACGTGCCCAACCGGGTGGCCCGCGCACTGGCCGCCAACCGCGCCGACGCGGTCGCCCTGGTGATCCCCGAGCCCGAGACCCGGCTCTTCGCCGAGCCCTACTTCTCGGACATCATCCGCGGCGTCGGCGCCGAGCTCGCCGAGGCCGATCTCCAGCTGCTGCTGACCCTCCTGCGCACCCCTAAGGAGCGCCAGCGCTTCGCCGAGTACCTTTCGGCGCACCGGGTCGACGGGGTGCTACTGGTCTCCGTGCACGCGGACGACCCTCTCCCCGACCTGTTGGAGCGCATAGAGATGCCCGCGGTGCTCAGCGGCCGCCGCTCCGCCCATGAATCGGTGCCGTACGTCGACTGCGACAACACGGGCGGCGCCCAGTCCGCGGTCGAGCACCTGATCGGGCGCGGGCGCGCCACGGTCGCCACGATCACCGGGCCGCTGGACATGTACGTGGCACAGTGCCGCCTCGACGGCTATCGCGCGGCGATCCAGGCGGCGGGCCAGGAAGTGGACCCGGCGCTGATCGTGGCCGCCGACTTCACCGAGGAGGGCGGCCGCCGGGCGATGCGCGAGCTGCTGGAGCGCCGCCCGGAGCTCGACGCCGTCTTCGCGGCATCCGACGTGATGGCCGCCGGCGCCCGCCAGGTACTGCGCGAACAGGGTCTCCGGGTGCCGGACGACGTGGCCCTCGTCGGCTTCGAGGACTCGGCCGTCGCCCGCCATATGGATCCGCCGTTGACCAGCGTGCGGCAGACCACGGAGGAGATGGGGCGGGCCATGGTCCGGGTGCTGCTGGAGGAGATCGAGTCCCAGGGGGAGCGCACGTCGAAGCGGCCGCAGCTGGTGCTGCCGACTGAGCTGGTGCGGCGGGGGTCGTCGTAGGGGTCGTTGTAGGCGCCCGTCGTAGGTGCCGTCGCCGCCCCACATCTGCGGCGGTTACCACACCGCGATGCGTTCGCCATCGCCGCTTGAGTGCTCCGCTGCGCTGCACGGTTGCGGGTGCGCTTCGCGGGTGGGTGTGCGCCGTGGCCGCTGTGCTTCGCTTCGCTGTACCGCGGGCGAAGCGCAGCGAAGCCCACCGCGCAGCGAAGCGGAGCCAACGCACAGCGCAGCGCAGCGGAGCGCACCCCCACCCGCACCCCGCGCGCTCAGGGCTTTCTGATCTCGGCCAGGATGGCCGCCGCACCCTGGGCGAGGAGATCGGCGGCGATGCAGTAGCCGAGCTTCTCCGGATCGTCCACCGGTCCACTGCCGGCCGCCGTGACCTGTGTGGTTCCGTTCAGTGAGGTCACGGCGGCGTTCAGATGCAGCAGACCGTCGGGTTCGATCCTGCCCCATGCCCCGACGGGAACGGAGCAGCCTCCGTGGAGTTCGGCCAGCAAGGCGCGTTCGGCGCGGACGCATGCGTCGACCTGCGGGTCTCCGGTTCCGGCCAGGAGTCGGGCGGCCGGGGAGTCGGTGCGGACCTGGATGCCTAGCGCGCCCTGTCCGGGGGATGGAGGGCAGACGGCCGGGTCCAGAATCTGGTGGACCTCGGGCATCAGGCCGAGCCGGTTCAACCCCGCCGCGGCCAGAACGACCGCGTGGAGGCCGCCCTTGGTGGCGCGGGCCAACCGGCCGGGTACGTTGCCGCGAATGGGGACGAGTTCCAGGTCCGGGCGGAGCGCGAGGAGTTGGGCGATGCGACGTGGGGCTCCCGTCCCCACCCGGGCGCCCTGGGGAAGGGTGTCGAGGGTGGCTCCGCACAGCACGTCCCGAACGTCCTCGCGGGGGCCGGGGGGTGCCAACAGGGTCGTGCCCTCGTGGACCGTTGTGGGCAGGTCCTTGAGAGACTGCACGATCACATCGACTCTGCCGGTGATCAGAGCCTGTTCCTGGTTGGTGGAGAACGCGGACCCGCCAGTGGTCTTCGCCACTTCGGCGAGGGTGGCTGTGACGCGGTCCTGATCGCCGCCTTCGAGGACGACCTCCCGCTTGAAGCGGACCTCGGGAAATTGTTTGGTGATGGGCGCCAGCCACTCGGTGACCTGCGTTCTGGCCAGCTTGCTTGCCCTGGAGCCGATTCGCACCACGTCGCTCATACGGTTCAACTCCTCGCGCGGTCATGCTTGTTGGTTGTCGATCCTATTTGCGCGAGAAGCATGCAGTTTCCGACAGACTGTCACCAAAGTGCATGCCGACGGGGCCGGCGGAGCGCGTTTGCGCGTCCACCGGCCCCGTCGGGTGTGGGTGCCTGGTGCGGTTCTAGTGGGTGCTGGCCTTACGGGTCAGAGCGCGGGGTACGCGTTCTTCAGCAGCTCCTGGAACTGGGCCGAGAACCAGTGGCCCGACAGGGGTGAGTTCGGCAGCGCGCCGGACATGTTGTTGCCGTTGCGCGGGTTGCCCGTGTACGTCGGGTCGCACATCCGGTCGAAGCCCTTGCCCTCGTCGTTCGGGATGGCGGAGCTGGCGCCGTCGGACTCGCCCGGGGGCTTCATCCACACGTACGCGTCGATCCCGGCCGCGGGTGCCGCCTTGGGACGCTCGCCGAGGCCGGCGCCGGACTGGTTGCACCAGTTGCCGACGTGGATGCGACGGTCGTAGCGCCCGCCGTTGACGTAGGTGTCCACGTCCGTCTTGGCACCGGGGCCGCTCGGCCGGGCCGAGCCGCCCCAGCCGTTGCGGGAGGTGTCGATCAGGGCGCCGACGTTGGACGGGAAGCCGACGTTCACCAGCTCCTGGCGGAAGGCCTGGGCGTAGGACAGCTCGTCGACGTAGCGGTTCCAGTCCACCCACTTGGACTCGCGCACGGACTTGCCGTTGACGCTGTCGTTGATGGTGTAGTTGTTCTCTTTCAATGCGCTGAAGTTGGCCGTGTTGGTGATGATGCCGGCCACCTTGTCGACCGTGCTGCCCTCGGCGGTCGCGGCCTGCTTGAGGATCTGGGCGGTGGGGTTGAAGTTGTCGTCCCAGCCGATCCAGCCGTGGTGGCCGGCGTCCAGGTAGTTGTAGACGTTGCCGATGGCGCCCAGCTTGTTCAGGGCGTAACCGACGCCCTTCACGTAGTTGCCGTTGGCCTTCATGGTGTCGCACTGCGGGGTCGCGGTGGGACGGCCGCCGGCGTTGGTGATCAGATTGGGCAGCGAGTCGATCTCGACCGTGGCGACGATCCGCAGGTTGGAGTTGGCGTACTTCGACTCCGAGAGGATCGCCGCGATCGGGTCGATGAACTGGGTCTTGTACTTGTCGATCTCGGTCGGGCCGAGTTCGCCGTTGGACGCCAGCGCGGAGCAGTCGCGGCCGGGCAGGTCGTAGACGACTAACTGGACGACCATGGGGCTGCCGCCCGACTGGGACAGCGCGGTGTCCAGGTGGGCGCGCAGACCGCGGGCGCCACCGGTGCCGTTGATGGCGGCGATGCGGTCCAGCCAGATGCCGGTCGGCTGGTTGGAGACCTTGCTGCCGCCGGGCTCGGCGGCGGCCTTCGCGGACCAGTCGGGGTTCACGTACACCTTGGCGCCCGCGTACGGGTTGTCCACCTTGGCCGCGGCCGCTCTGTCATTGTCCACCTGGGCGGCGGCGGTGCCGCTCAGGGAGGAGACGGTCAGCGCGGTGGCGGCCAGCAGTGCGGAGCCGGCCAGTGCGGCGGCCCTGCGGTGGCGGGTGGGGGGTGAGGCTGTGCGGCTCATGACAATCCCTTCAGGTGATCACGGAGGCCCACGCCGAAGCCGGTCGGCGTGCCGTTGAAATCGCTGATCAAGGACGGGCCGGAGGAGCAGTCCCAGGTGTTCCAGGTCCAGCCCAGATACGAGGCGCCCTTGGCGTCGAGCCAGGCCATGACCCGGTCGGTATAGCCGTGTGAGCAGGTGTTCTCGCCGATCTCACCCGCCACGAAGGGCACCTGGCCGATGACCGGGGCCAGTTGCTCGTTCCAGCAGCTCTCGTTGGAGCAGGTGTTGAAGTTGTAGGTGTGCCAGGCGGCGGCGAGGTTGCCCGCCGGGTCGCTCGGCTTGTGCGTCAGCCATTGGCGCATGTCGTTGGAGTAGGCGACTCCCGGGATCAGGACGAGGTTCTTGGCGCCGGCGCCCCGTACCGCGTCCAGCAGGTCCTGCATCCCGGCCACCTCGAAGTCGATGCCGGGGCATTTCCCGCCGTCGCGCCAGCAGGCCCACGCCGCCGAGAGGTCGGTGGTGGCGCGGTCCGGGAACGGCTCGTTGAACAGGTCGAACACCACGGACTGGTCGCCCTTGAAGGTCTGGGCGACCGAGCTCCAGAAGGCCGGGGTGTACTGCGCGTTGGGCATAGGCTTCTGGCAGGTGGCGTACTCGGTGTCGGGGCAGTGGTTGTCGCCGCCCGTGTACTTGCCGTGGGTCCAGTGCAGCTCGACGATCGGGGTGATGCCATGGGCTTCGAGCCGGGCCACGAAGTTCTTGACCGCGTTGATGTAGTTGGCGCCCCGGTAGGCCGCGTTGATATGCGACAGACCGAGCCAGCACTCCTCGTTGAGCGGGACGCGGACGGCGTTCACCTTCCAGTCCGCGATGGCCTTGATGGACGCGTCGTCGACCGGGCCGTCGAAGATGCCGCGTCCCTGGACGCACATGAATTCGCCGCCGGAGCGGTTGACGCCGAGCAGTCTGCGGGTGGTGCCGTTCTCGTCGACCAGCTTGTTGCCCGAGGCGTGCAGCTTCGGCGGTGCGGCGGCGGCCGCCCCCGACGCCTGCGCGACGGGGAGCAGAGCGGCCGCGAGGGTCAGTGCCGCGGTGGCCGCCAAGGCATAAAGGCGCGGTGGTGCTCGCATGGAGCGACTCCTCGAAGTCCAGGCGCCTCCCGGGGTGACCCGAAGGTGGCGCTGACTGCTGGAACCGCTCCCACTGGTTGAAGTGACCGTAACGCCTGTGCGGCACATGTCAACAGAGGCGTTCACAGAATTATCAGTCGAACCGTTCGAGGGGCGCATCTTGTTCAAAGCCTTGACACCTCTTCGGGTCCGCCCGAACCTTGGGAGCGCTCCCACTGGTTCGCACCGCCCCCCACCCGCACGGACCCGCGAGGAGGACTTCCCCGATGCGCCCACAGCGAGGCTCGCCGTTATCCGGGGCACGACCATTCATCCGCCGACTGGCGATGAGACGGCCGAAGACGCGACTTCCGGGGACGCGGCGGCCGAGGACGAGACAACTGGTGACCGCCCTGGCCGCCGCCCTCTCGCTCCCGGTGGCCATGACCGCCGCCGGCGGCGCGGCCCCCGCGCACGCCGCCGCCGTCCAGTGCGGTGTCGACTACAAGACGAACGACTGGGGTTCGGGCTTCACCGCGGAGCTCACCATCTCCAACCCCGGCGCGGACGCCATCGACGGCTGGACCCTGTCGTACGACTACGCGGGCGACCAGAAGCTGGCCAACGGCTGGAACGGCACCTGGACCCAGTCCGGCAAGACCGTCACCGTCAAGAACGCCGCCCACAACGCGAAGATCGCGGCGGGCGGCAATGTCACGACCGGCGCCCAGTTCAGCTACAGCGGCACCAACACCGCGCCCACCACCTTCGCCGTCAACGGCATCAGCTGCACGGGCGCCCACCAGCCGCCCATCGCCGTGCTGACCAGCCCGGCCCCCGGCGCGACCTTCAGCTCCGGCGGCACCGTCCCGCTGGCCGCCACCGCCGCGGCCGCCGACGGCGCGACCGTCACCAAGGTGGAGTTCTACAGCGACACCAAGCTCCTCGGCACCGACACCGCCTCCCCGTTCACCTTCGACTACGCCGATGTGCCCGCGGGCGACTACTCGCTCTACGCCAAGGCCTATGACAGCCAGGGCGCGTCCGCCGAGTCCACCCCCGTCGGCATCCGGGTGGCGGCCGGGCCCGCGCTCGTCGCCAGCCCCGCCCAGCTCGGGGTGCAGCAGGGCAAGACCGGTACGTTTGGGCTGAAGCTGTCCACCAAGCCGTCCGCGAACGTCACGGTCTCCGTCGCCCGCACCTCGGGCGTCACCGGCCTGACCGTCTCCTCGGGCGCCACCCTCACCTTCACGCCCGCCACCTGGGACACCGCCCAGCAGGTGACCGTCGCCGCCGCGAACAGCGGCACCGGCACGGCGACCTTCACCGCCACCGCCACCGGCCACACCAAGGCCGAGGTCACCGTCACCCAGCTGGCCGCCTCCAAGGCGTACGACGCCCGCTTCCTGGATCTCTACAACAAGATCACCGCTCCGGGGGCCGGCTACTTCTCGCCCGAGGGCATCCCGTACCACTCGGTGGAGACCCTGATCGTCGAGGCCCCCGACCACGGCCATGAGACGACCTCCGAGGCGTACAGCTATCTGATCTGGCTGCAGGCGATGTACGGCAAGGTCACCGGCGACTGGTCCAAGTTCAACAGCGCGTGGGACACCATGGAGAAGTACATGATCCCCACTCACGCCGACCAGCCGACCAACAGCTTCTACAACGCCTCCAAACCGGCCACCTACGCGCCCGAGTGGGATCTGCCCTCCCAGTACCCCGCGCAGCTCAACGGCAATGTCCCGGTCGGCAACGACCCCATCGCCGCCGAGCTGAAGAGCGCGTACGGCACCGATGACATCTATGGCATGCACTGGATCCAGGACGTCGACAACGTCTACGGCTACGGCAACTCCCCCGGCAAATGCGAGGCGGGGCCGAGCGACACCGGACCGAGCTATGTCAACACCTTCCAGCGCGGGCCCCAGGAGTCGGTCTGGGAGACCGTGACCCAGCCCACCTGCGACAGCTTCAAGTACGGCGGCAAGAACGGCTATCTGGACCTGTTCACCGGCGACGCCTCGTACTCCAAGCAGTGGAAGTTCACCGACGCCCCGGACGCCGACGCCCGCGCGGTCCAGGCCGCCTACTGGGCCGCCGAGTGGGCCAAGGCGCAGGGCAAGGGCAGCCAGGTGTCGGCCAATGTGGCCAAGGCCGCCAAGATGGGCGACTACCTGCGCTACGCGATGTACGACAAGTACTTCAAGAAGGTCGGCAACTGCGTGGGTGAGACCTCCTGCGCGGCGGGCAGCGGCAAGAACAGCTCCCACTACCTGCTGTCCTGGTACTACGCCTGGGGCGGCGCCACCGACACCTCCGCGGGCTGGTCCTGGCGCATCGGCTCCAGCCACGCCCACGGCGGCTACCAGAACCCCATGGCGGCCTGGGCACTGGCCAACTACGCCGATCTGAAGCCCAAGTCGGCCACCGGGGCGGCCGACTGGTCCACCAGTCTCAAGCGGCAGCTGGAGTTCTACCGCTGGCTGCAGTCCAGCGAGGGCGCCATCGCGGGCGGTGCCACCAACAGCTGGCAGGGCCGTTACGCCACGCCGCCGTCGGGCACGTCCACGTTCTACGGCATGTACTACGACGAGAAGCCGGTCTACCACGACCCGCCGTCCAACCAGTGGTTCGGCTTCCAGGCCTGGTCCATGGAGCGCGTCGCGGAGTACTACAACCGCACCGGTGACGCCTCCGCGAAGACGGTCCTGGACAAGTGGGTCAAGTGGGCGCTGTCCAAGACCACGATCAACCCGGACGGCACCTACCGGATCCCGTCCACCCTCCAGTGGTCCGGCCAGCCGGACACCTGGAACGCCTCCAGCCCCGGTGCCAACGCGAGCCTGCACGTCACCGTCGCCGACTACACCAACGACGTCGGCGTGGCGGCCGCGTACGCCAAGACCCTGTCCTACTACGCCGCCAAGTCGGGCGACACCCAGGCCAAGGACACCGCGAAGGCGCTGCTGGACGGCATGTGGAGCAACTACCAGGACTCCCTGGGCATCGCGGTCCCCGAGACCCGGGCCGACTACAACCGCTTCGACGACCCGGTCTATGTGCCCAGCGGCTGGACCGGCACCATGCCGAACGGTGACAAGGTCGACTCCAGCTCCACCTTCATGTCGATCCGGTCCTTCTACAAGAACGACCCGGCCTGGTCCAAGGTCGAGGCGTACCTGAAGGGCGGGGCGGTCCCGAGCTTTACGTACCACCGGTTCTGGGCCCAGGCGGATATCGCGCTGGCGATGGGGTCGTACGCGGATCTCTTCGAGTAGCGCCGCCGGCACCCCCCACACGCACAACGGGCGGGGCTCCCCTCCGGAGCCCCGCCCTCGCCGCGCTCAGACGGGCAGCGGGATCTCCCGTTCGGCCAGGGCCCGCTCCAGCCGCTGGATATGACGGTGCTGCAGCCGCGCGGTGCGCTGAAGCGACATGACCACCCGTAGAAACTGGTCCATATCGGCCGCCCGGGTGAGGATGTCGTCGGGCACCCGGTCGTCGGCCAGGCACTCCTGCTCGTCCTGGGCGAGTACGGCCCGTGCCCAGGCCCGGGTGACCGGCTTGAACATGCCCGGGTGGCCCGCCACGATCCTGGCGCGGACCGCCAGGTCGTTCTCGGCCGCCTCCACATGCAGCCCGTCGTCCTTGTTGCGCGCCCCGAACAGCGCCTCGTGGAGGTGATGGGCCGTGAAGCCGCGCTCGGCGCAGGCGATCCAGAAGTCCCAGTCCTCCCCGGTACGCATGTCCTCGGCGTAGCCGCCCACCGTCCGCCACACCTCACGGCGGTAGAGCGAGCAGTAGAACATGATCAGCCGCCGCAGCAGCAGGTCCCTGTCGTACGCCGGGAGCTGAAGCGCCTGCGCGGGCAGGCCGTCGTCGGTGAAGACGGAGACGTCGGTGGAGACGATGGCGATCTCCGGCCTCCGGTCCAGCACCGCCACCGTCCGCTCCAGCATGGTGGGGGCGATCACGTCGTCGGCGTCCAGCGGCAGGACGTAGCGGCCGGCGGTGGCCGCGATGCCCGCGTTACGGGCGGCCGAGACCCCCGCGTTGGCCTGGCGCAGCAGCCGGATGCGGCGGTCTGGATGGTCGGCGATCAGCGAGCGGGCCACTGCCGCGGTGTCGTCGGTGCTGCCGTCGTCGACCACGACGAGCTCCCAGTCCGGGTAGGTCTGGGCCAGCACGCTGTGCACCGCCTGCGGAAGGTAGCGGCCGTAGTCATGACAGGGGATCACCACCGAGACCACGGGAGGCGAGCCGTGCGGGGCGTGTCCGCCGGGCGAGCCGTGCCCGCCGTCCGGGGCGTGCTCGCTGTCCGGGGCGTGCTCACTGGGCTGGTCGGCCGCGGCCCCCGGGAGGGCTCCAGCCTCCAGGGGGCCGCGTTCCGGGCCGGACGGTGCCGAGGTCATCGGGGCCCGTTGCCGTAGCCGCCCTGCCCCTGCATACCGCGGTGGGGCACCATGAAGTTCGGCTGCTCGGAGAGCGCGATGTTGGCGCACTGCGAGCCGATCTCGGAGCCGCCGGGAGGGGCGAGGATGGTCATGTTGGCCGAGGCGCCGACGCTGGAGTCGCAGTGGTTCTGCTGCACCACGCCGTGCGGGTCGCCGAAGACGTCCGCGAAGTTGAGGCAGTGGGACCCCGCCCCCGCCCCCGAGACGCTCACCCCGCTCTTGGAGTCGCAGTCGTTGACCTGTTGGGTGGGGTTGTCCCCCGGAATCGCCCCGGCCATCGACCCACCGAAGACCACCGCCCCGGCCGCCGCTGTCACCAGTGCGGCCGTCTTGCCGATATTCATGTGATTCTCCTAATTTCTTGCCGCGGAGGTCCACGGACATCGGGCTAACGACGCCCGATGTCACGGGATTCGCCACCGGCGGCGGCTTCACCTGCCTGGCTCAGCGGGCCACCACCCCAATGGGCGGGGTGCACCACCTCCACCCCGGGCAGCGCCCAGCACCCGACGCCCATGTCCTGGGCCAGCGCGGCCAGCCCTTCGGTCTCGATGAGCCGCCGGTGGGGGACGGCCGGGAACACCAGCCCGTCGCGGTGCAGATCGGCGTGGACCAGCAGGGCCGTACCGCCGACCCCGTCGACGCGGACCATCTCGTGCCCGCGCAGCTCGTCGAGATAGCTCCGGCCGAACCCCTTGGGCGGCTGGAGGATTCCGTCCCGGAGCCAGCGGTCCCAGTCCAGGGCGTCGGCGCCCGGGTGCAGGACGAAGGTGTTCAGATCGAAGCTGGGCCCGCCGGGCTCGGTGACGCAGTGCGGGACGACGATCTCCTGACGCGCGGCGAGCAGCCGCTGGACGAGATCGGCCGGACACTGCGTCACATCGACGTCGAGCCACAGCACCCATCGCTCGTCGGCGAGGGCGCACGACAGGAGGTGGTTACGGGCCATGGCGAGCGCCGACCGCCGCTGCCGTTGGACGCCCCGCGCCCAGCGCGGCCCGGTGAGCCCGAGGCCGAAGTGGCGCCGTACGAGGGTGACTCGCCGGAAGTCCGCCTCCAGGGCGGGCAGGGCGTCCTGGAGGGCCTGCCAGGTGCCGTCACCGCTGTCGCCCTCCAACAGGCCCAGGGAGAGCGCCTGGCGCGGGTAGTCGAGGGCGCGCAGGTTGTCGAGATGGCGGGGGAGGAAGGCGGCGGCGTCCTTGACGGGGGTGAGGACGAGCAGCGGGGGGTGCTCCTCCGTGTCCGCCACGTCCTCCGTGTCCGCCGCGTCCTCCGTGTTCGCGCGTACGTCCACGGGGGCGGTCCGGCGCGCGTGCGGGACGCGCGCCGACGGGGCGGCGGTGTTGTCGGCGGTGGCTGCCGGGGTGTCTTGCGCGGCGGTGTTCTCCGGGGCGGTTTCCGCCTCCAGGACGTCCGCCGGGTCGAGGGGCAGCCGCGCCGCCATCGCGTACACCTGGTCCGCGTAGGCGCCGCCCGCGGGCCACAGCTGGGTCGCGGCGTCGAAGAGGCTGGTGAAGTGCGGCTCGTCGAAGGTGTTGGCCCCGTGGAACACATAGGTGTACAGCTCGGGCGCGTCCAGGGACACCGTCCGTCCGCCGCGCACCACGGCCTCCGCGACCGGGGAGTCCTCGCCGCGCCGCTGCTCCGGATAGCGGGGAAGCGCCTCCTTGGCGCAGAGCATGGAGCCCTCCCACACCCGTACCCCGGAGATCGCCAGCTTGCGGCGCGCGGGCCACCACAGCCGCTCCCGGGCCAGAAAACACGCCGTGGCGCCCAGCGCGAGGACCGCCGCCAGCTGCACTTCGAGCCGTTCCGGGTCGTACAGGTCGTCGTCGTCCCACTGGCACACGTACGATCCGGTGGCCAGGTCCACCGCGATATTGCGCAGCTCGCCCAGCGTCCGCCCCTCCGGCGGCAGCCGGTGCAGCCGGATCCGCTCGTCGGCGAGGTCGCGTACGTGGTCCTCCAGGGCGGTGTCCGCGCCGTCGTCGACCACGACCAGCTCGGCGCGGGTGTAGGTCTGGGCGAGGAAGCACCGGATCGCCCGCCTGGCCAGGGGCAGCCGGTCCTTGGTGACCATCAGACAGGACACCGTCGGCGCGGGCGATCCCGCGGCCCACCGCCGGCGCTGGGCGTCGAGGTCGACCGTGCCATGGGCGCAGGGCTGCAGATCCTGGCTCGTCCAGAAGCCGACCTTACGGCCGGTCGGGGTGCTCGTAGCCCCGGAGCCCTCCGGGTTCCAACTGCCCGACCAGTGGTGCACGGCATGCGCCCGGTCCCGGTCGACCTCCCGCGGCCCGCACAGCTCCGCGGCGGCCGGGCTCAGCTTGGGATACAGGGTGTCGGCCGCCAGCACGGCGGGGGAGCAGCCCTCGGGGGCGCTGTCGACCGCGCGGGTGAGGAAGAACGGGCCCGTCGCGTCCAGCGGGCCGGACCTGGTGTGGGCGCCCACCAACTGCCGGTGCACATGCGCCCAGAACGGATGGCCGGGCCGCGAGGCCATGAGCGCGTTGCAGACGATGCGCCGCATACCGCTGCGGCGGCTCACCGGCAGTCGGGTGTGGGCCTCCGGTTCGAGGCCGAGTACGAGCTCCTTCCCGGCGAAGAGCCCGGTCATCGGGCGCAGACACTCGAAGTCCAGGTCGACGTAGAGCCCGCCGAAGTGGTCGAGGAGGAAGTAGCGGATCGCGTCGGCCCGTTTGATCGGCTCCCGGTAGCCGTCGTAGACAGGCAGAAACCACGCGTAGTGTTCTTCGAGGAACGCGCGGTTGTCCGCGTCCGTCCACAGCCGGTACTCCCAGTCGGGATGGTGTCGGCGCCAGGACTCGGACCAGTCCCGCCACTCGCGCGGAACGTCCTCGTTCTTCCAGGTCTGATGAATAAGATGTGGAATGCCATGCTTCTCGGACATCCGTGCAGTATGTCCACGCGTCTCGCCCGCCATCTGACCGGCGGCCACCTAGGACTTCGACGACTTCACGGGGACCGCGACGTTGGCGCACCGCGAGCCCTCGACGAGCTTGCTGGAGAGGGCCGCGCTGCCGGAGACCCCGGACGCCCCGGCGTCGGAGTCACAGTTGTTCAGCTGCGTCAGATCCCTGATGTCCTTCGCGAAGTTGACGCAGTCCGGCCTCGACGGGGGCCCACCGAAGCTGAGGGCCTGGTTGGAACCGCACTTGCTGGCCTGCTTGACGGGGTGGTCGCCGCCGACGGCCCCGGCGGCGGTTCCGCTGAAGACCACCGCGCCGGCCGCCGCTGCCACCAGGGCCGCCGTTCTGCCGAAGTTCATACGTCTCTCCTCGCGCTCGCGCCACGGGACATCCGCGGACGCACCCGGCTAACGACCCCCGCCCGACCGGGCTTCGCCGCCGCGGGGCGTTTCACCTACGTGGCGCAGCGGGCGGCGCCTCGTCGGCGGCGGTCAGCCGAGCGAGGACAAGGGCACGGCGAACAGCACCCGTTCGGGGACGACCCGGTCCTGCCAGCCGCTGGACGTCGGGTCCTGCCAGCGCCCCTTGGCGTCGGCGGCCCACTCGGTGACCGACCACACCGTCTTGGTGCTCCACCACAGCGACATGGACTCGGAGTGCTTCGCCCAGCACGCGCCGGCCAGGTCGGTGCCCGAGCAGGTGGTCGCGGTCGTCTTGGCGGTGTCCTGGCGCCACATGATGCCGTGCTGCCCGGGCCCGCCCCGGGCGCTGGGCACGTACCAGCGCTTGCCGCCCGCGCTGTCCTGGTAAGACAGCGCGCCCTGGACGCCCACGGCCTTGGTCTCGTACGCGTCGGCGGCCAGGGCCTTCCCGGAGCCGTTCACGGCCAGCGGCATGGCGCCCTCCGTCGGGCCGAGGCCGTACCGGAACAGCCGCGCGGGCTGGGTCCCGCCCGAGGAGAACCACTCATTGGCGACCAGGCGGTGGGGCGTGGTGGAGCGGTCCAGCGAGATGGACGCGAAGCAGGGGACGCCGTCGTCGTTCGCCGAGGAGCACTTCCCGCTCAGGCCGTACGAGCCGATGGCCGGCATCAGGTACTGGTAGCCGTGGGCCGAGTAACCGCCGCTGACCTTGCCGATCGCGGTGGAGTTCGCCGTCGCCTGGAGGATGTGTTTCATCGAGAACACGTACAGGGCGTTCTGGCCGGCATCGCCGTTGGACGCGGTCACGATGAGCTTGTCGCCGTACCAGACCATTCCGCCCAGGTGGGAGCCCAGCTTCGCGAAGTTGGCGCCACCCTCGGTGGGCACGGTCAGCAGCACCCAGCGGTACTTGAAGGCGCCGGGCGTGTTCGCGTCGATGAAGGCGACCCGGGCCAGGCCGCGGTCGGCCGCGGGCTCGGCGCCCGGGTACTCGTCGTAGAGGTGGTCGTTGTGCGTCCAGCCGGAGAGGACGACCTTGTTCGCTCCCCAGGCGCCGTCGTCGTCCGCGTCCCCGGAGGAGGTGACCGACTGCGGCAGCCAGCTCTGCGTCAGCGCGTCACCGGTGGTGAAGCAGTACGCCGCGGTGGCCGTCGGCTTCACCGGCAGCGCGGCCTTCTCGGAGGCGCGGCAGGCCGGGCTCGAGGTGGGGGTGGGCATGGTGTGGTTGGCGCTCTTCAGCACGGTGTCCACGCCCACGTTGGGCAGCCGCCGGTCGAGTTCGGCGATCGTGGTGTCGGCCACTTTGCGCTGGGTGAGCGTGAGCTTCGATAACTCCGCCGAGGACGTTAATGGTTTCAGCGCGCCGGGGTTGTCGGCCACGGCGGCCTGCGATGCCTGCGATGTGGCGTTGGTGAACAGCAGCGCCCCGGCCCCGAGTGCCGCGGCCACCGCCGTACCGATCCATGGCGCCCGGCGGCGCAGCGCGCCGTGCCGGGCCTTACCTGTTCTCCGCATGGGAGCCTCCCGTTGACAAGTTCCGGGCACCATACGGGTGTTGGGGAGGAGGCCGGGAGGTTTCGAGGAGATGGGATGAGAATGAACACGCCTCATGCGCGCACGCGCGACACCCCGGGGTACACGGCCGCCACGTTGTCCGTGGGCTTCGGCCGGTGCTCCGCGCCGGGGCCCGCCGCGAAGGCGCGCAGCAGGTTCTCGGTGGTGCGCCGGACGAAGGCGCCGGTCCGCGCGTCCATGCCGTGGTTGCGCCCGGTCTCGCGGGTCCCCGCCATGAGCCCTTCGACCCAGCGCATCGTCCCGGTGGCGAACACGCCCGCCCCGCTCGGGACGGTGTAGTACGCGGAGTCGGCGTGGCTGTGCCGGCCGTTGCAGACCAGGGGGGAGTGGGCGATGATCTCCAGCGGCTCCGGGGTGGGCTCGCCCGGGGTCACCCGGTCGTACTCCACCCCGACGAGATGGGCGAAGGAGTCGCCCCGCCGGACCCCGGTGCCGGCGAAGACCCAGTGGCCGGGGGTGTGCACGACGTACGGGGCGTCGGTCGGATAGCCCTCGTAGAAGACACCGGTCAGCGAGGACTCGGGGTCGGCGGCGGGCGGCTGCCGGAAGTCGGTGGTGACCAGGTCGCGGCGGCTCGCGAGATACGGGTCGTCGTGGTACGCGGTCTTGTAGCAGACCACCGTGCGGTCCGCGCCGCCCGGACCGTGCTCCAGCCTGATCCGGCGGAAGCAGGTGTTGGCGCCGAGGAACGCCACATTGGTCCCGGTGTCGCGGGCGTGGGTGACGTACCGGCGCTGCTGCGGGGTCCAGTACTCGTCGTGGCCCAGCGATATCACCGCCGCAGCGTCGTGCAGCACACCGGGATCGCGGTGCACGTCCACGCCCGTGGTGTAGGCCAGCGGTATGCCGAGCCGTTCCGCGAGCGCCACCAGCGCCCGCTCGTAGACCAGGAACTTCACCGCGCCGTTGCCGTCGTACGGCCGGTCGAAGCCGACGGCCAGCGAGCGCGTCCCGTACGCCCCGTCCTGGCCCTGGTAGAGGCTGAAGCCGCCCCAGGTGTTGTACGCCTGCCAGGTGGCCACCGCGTGCATCAGCAGGGTCCGGCCCGCGGCCTTCTCGGAGCGGACGATGAGGGGGACGTAGCGCTGGTGGCCGTTGTCCGCGTCCAGCCGGAGCAGATACGCGCCCTCCGGCCACCCCTCGGTGCGGACCCGGACGGTGCGCTTCCAGTCCGCCTGGACCGTACGCGTGGCGTCGATCAGCACGGGCGGGCTCTGCCGGCGGCCGGGCAGCCGGCCCGAGCGCCAGATCAGCCGCGCCTGCGCCCCGCCGTACCAGCCCATCCGGTACGCCGACACGCGGAAGCCGGGCGCGTTGGTCGACACATACAGCCCGAACCCCTCGCCGGGCACCACGCTCACCTTGTCCGTATAGCCCTCCACGGCGTCCTGAGGCCCGACCGAGCGGATCCGCCAGTCGGCGCTGCCCGGCTTGGCCCGCTCGGCGTCCACGGCCCGCTGGAGGGCCTTGGAAGGCCGGGCCGCCCTGCCGTGCTCCCCACCGCCCGGCGATTCGCACCCGGCCACCGCCGCCCCGGCGGCCCCCACCGCCCCGAGGAAACCCCTGCGCCCCAGGCTGCGTCCGCCACGTCCGTCGTCGCGTATCGCCTCGTCGTCCATCGCACCCGTCCCGGCCGCCGTGCCCCTGCGGCCATCCTGGGCGGGCGCCCGGGGCCGGGCGACCGGAGGGCGGCCGAACCGGCGACGGCCGGCCGGGGCGGTTCGAGGTGCAAAGCCGCGGCGGGGGCCGCAGCGTGGACATATGACCGAGAGCGAGAGTCCGCGCGTCCACCTGCCGCCGATCGTGGTGCTCGGGGTGCAGCCGAACGACCCGCCGTTCCGGCTGATCGAGGTCGCCGGGGAGGTGATCGGCAAGGCGCATTCGGTCCTGGATGTGATCGAGATCGCCCGCCTGATCGGCATGGAGGACGCCGACCTCGACGACCCGGACGTCGTCCGCTGGGTGGGCGGCGACAAGTTCACCTGGACGTCGTGGCGGCCGGCCGGACGGGGCCGGGACAAGGAGCACGGTGAGACCCGCCACCACCACCGCTGGAGATCCTGAGCGTCGGACATATGATCCAACGCGTGGATATCCCCGACAGACTCATCACCCTCCAGCAGACCGCGGACGACGAGCGCGCCAAGCTCACCGGGCTCGACGGCGACGAGCGCGAGGCGCAATGGAAGCGCTGGTACGAGGCCGCCGTCGAGATCCAGGCGGCGGTGACCGCGCACGCCCAGGAGACGGACACACCGCGCGGGCGGATCGAGGCCGCGGTGAAGCAGGCCGTACGACATCCGGACCCGGAGGGCTGATGCGGCTGGTGACGAGGTTGCTGAAATGGCTGAGGGCCCGACCCGCTTGCGCAGGTCAGGCCCTCAGCCATTCAGGGTGAGTAACGGGACTCGAACCCGCGACATCCTGGACCACAACCAGGTGCTCTACCAGCTGAGCTATACCCACCATGACCGGCGCTTTCCGCTCCGCACCGGCCGAGAAAAAGTGTACAGGGTCCGCGGGGGTGCTCGCTCCCGGCTTTTCCGGGCCGGAAGCAGCCGGGAGCGAGGGGTCACACCTGCCGGGCCGGGAGGACGTGCTTCGCCGCGATCGACCTGGCCGTGTCCGAGTCCGGGCCGGGCTGCGGGACGAAGATCGCCTCCCGGTAGTAGCGCAGCTCCGCGATGCTCTCGTGGATGTCCGCGAGGGCGCGGTGGTTGCCGTTCTTCTTCGGGCTGTTGAAGTAGGCGCGCGCATACCAGCGGCGGGCCAGCTCCTTGATCGACGAGACGTCGACGATCCGGTAGTGGAGATAGCTCTCGAGCTCGGGCATGTCCCGGAGCAGAAAACCGCGGTCGGTGCCGACCGAGTTTCCGCACAGCGGGGCCTTGCCCGGCTCCGGGACATGCTCGCGGATGTACGCCAGGACCTGCCGCTGGGCGTCCTCCAGCGTGGTCCCGCCGTCCAGCTCCGCGAGCAGTCCGGAGGCCGTGTGCATCTCGCGCACCACCTCGGGCATGGTGGTCAGCGCTTGAGCGGGCGGCCGGACAACGATGTCCACCCCTTCGCCCAGGATGTTCAGCTCGGAGTCCGTGACCAGCGCGGCCACCTCGATAAGCGCGTCGTCCGACAGCGAGAGCCCGGTCATCTCGCAGTCGATCCACACCATGCGATCGTTCATACGTCTCACCCTACGGGGCGTTCCCGCTGGCCGGGCAGGGTCGGGCGGCCGGGCGCACGACCGGTGGCCTGCTCGGGCAGGCGCGGGGCGTAGGCGTCGGACTCCGGCTTGCCCAGATCGGCTCCGCCGTGCGGATGTGGAGCGTGATGGGGGTGGGCCGGGTGGGTGAGCGGCGCACCCGGGCGCCGTAGCGGCATGGAGTGCTCACCGGACCGCTGCTCGCCCAGCTCGGCGCGCTCCAGCCGGTCGCCCCGCTCCAGGCGCTCGGGACGGTCCGGGCGGTCCGGGGCGCCGCCCTGCGGCCTGCGGGCGCGGTACGCGGCCCGGTAGGCGGCCGGGGAGGACCCCAGCTGCCGCCGGAAGTGTCCGCGCAGCGCGACCGGGGAGCGGAAGCCACAGCGCCCGGCGACCTCGTCGACGGAGTAGTCGGAGGTCTCCAGGAGACGCTGCGCCTGCAGCACCCGCTGGGTGATCAGCCACTGCAGTGGAGCGCTCCCAGTGAGCGAGCGGAACCGTCGGTCGAAGGTGCGCCGGCTCATATAGGCACGAGCGGCCAGGGCCTCGACGTCGAACTGCTCGTGCAGATGCTCGAGCGCCCACGCCACGACCTCGGCGAGCGGATCCGCGCCGATCTCCTCGGGTAATGACCTGTCCAGATAGCGCTCCTGCCCTCCGCTGCGGCGCGGCGGGACGACCAGGCGGCGGGCCAGGGCGCCCGCGGCGTCCGCGCCGTGGTCGGTGCGCACGATGTGCAGACACAGGTCTATGCCCGCGGCGGTGCCCGCCGAGGTCAGGATGTCCCCGTCGTCCACGAACAGCTCGCGCGGGTCGACATGGACGGACGGATAGCGCTTGGCGAGCGTCGGCGCGTACATCCAGTGGGTGGTCGCCGGGCGGCCGTCCAGCAGCCCCGCGGCGGCGAGTACGAAGGCCCCGGTGCACAGGCCCACGATCCGCGCGCCCTCCTCATGCGCGCGGCGCAGCGCGTCGAGCGCGGCGGTCGGTGGCGGCTGGGTTATCGACCGCCAGGCCGGTACGACGACGGTGCCGGCCCGGGACAGCGCCTCCAGGCCGTATGGTGCGGTCAGTTCCAGTCCGCCGGTCGTTCGCAGTGGCACATCTTCGCCCGCGCACACCAGCAGTCGATACCGCGGGACTCCGGCGTCCTGACGGTCGATGCCGAAGACGGAGAGCGGGATGGAGCTTTCGAAGATAGGGCCGCCGCTGAAGAGCAGCACCGCGACGATTTCTCGTCGCCGGCGTCCGGAGAGCTTGCGCGAGGTCTCCGGTACGGTCGTGGAGTCCTGGCTCATCGAACTAAGCCCCCCTCGGTGGTCGCGTCCTCTCGGTCCTGCACGTTTCCCCTCGGTCCTGAACGGTTCCCCCGCCGGTCATGGCCAAGATCGAATCTACTGTGTCGCGTGTGGTCGCCGTGACCAGTTCACCACCCGCCACTATGTCGACATGACAACTTGGCGGGAAGCATTCGATCACGAAGCGTTGCACTCGTGGGCCTCCCTGTGAAGTACGCCTAGCCCTCGTACCCACTTCGCGTAGGGGGTAGGGCCCACCCAGACCCCTTTCCTCGCTGGTCGGAGGGGGTTGGGGCGAGCGTTTGCCAAGGAAAGAACTTTGACGGGAAGTTGGCTGAAAAGAAGTGGGCGCAGACGTGCGGAAGGTCCTCCGCCGGGCGTACGACCCCCGCGGTGACGCTCACCACTGTGTACTCGGAGCGCTACGGAGCGCGCCCTCAGCCGCGTCGGCCGCCCCTGTGCGCCCCGATTCCGGTCCGCCCATGTCGTCCACGATGTGGACTGACGACCGTTCCCGCGAGCCTGGCGGCGGTGCGCTCGCAGCGGCGCAGCAGCGTCCGGCAGACGGCGGTGACCGCGGCGAGACCGACGGCGGCGCCGGCCGCCGCGCCGAACGGCGAACCGCACACCAGCAGCACGACGGGCACCAGGGCGCAGCTGAACGCGCCCCAGCGGATCACCTCGTCCGCCGCCTCCCCGGCCGGGGTTCTGGCGGGGTGGTCACGGCCCTCGCGGGGCGCGTCGTACTCGACGGTGGCGGGCACGTATCTGCTCCTCGGAGGGCGGCGGACGGGGGGCCGGGGCGGTGTGCGATCACCGCGCGGCTACTACAACGCCGAGCGGGCGTCAGGGTCACTGCGAACCGTCCGCTCGGTGTACGCCCCCCGAAGACTCAGGGTTTGCTAGAGGCTCACTCGGGTCACCCGGTGGAGCCGCACATCGGCACGGTCGGGACCACTTGGGGCATTGCGTTACGGGCCGCCCTCCGGCATGCTCCGTGGAACGCCTCGGGCGGTTCGCCGTCCAAGAGCTCTCTGGGCAGGAGGGGAGTGGCGCCGTACCCTTAGGGGTAAGGGCTTGGAAAGATGAATCCCGGACGGATTCGGTTCGTTCGATACGCTCCCCCGAGCGCCGGCGAGCCGCCGTCCCCGACAACTGCAACCCCTGAGCCCCCGCCGTTCCCTCCTCACGAGGACTTCCTTCGCCGAGACACCGATGGCCGGTCACGAAATCCCCGAACCCGCGGACCGCAAGCGGGTCGCCGATCACATGGCGCACCCCGAAGCGGCGGAAGAATCACGTCATTCCTGCGATCCGGCGTTCCAGCACGGCGTCGTGGTGGGATTCGACGGTTCGACATCGAGCGAGCGCGCCCTCGCGTACTCGATCGGCATGGCCCGGCGCTCCGGCTCCGGGCTGATCATCGTCCATGTGGCCAACCGGCTGCCGACGACCGTATGGGCCGGGTGCGAGCCTCCCGTCTTCGTCGATGTGCCCGACCACCGCACCGAGGTGCTGGGCCTGGAGCTGGCCTGCGCGGACCATCTCGCCGAGGTGCCCTGGATCCTGGTGGAGCGGGGCGGGGACATCTGCCATGAGCTGGAGGAGGTCGGCCGGGAGTACGCGGCCGACGCGATCGTGGTCGGCTCGACACACGGTCTGGTGGGGCGCATCTTCGGCTCGGTCGCGGGGCGGCTGGCGCGCCGGGCGCAGCGGCCCGTGGTGGTCATTCCCTGAGCGTTTGAGGATCGCTGGAAACCAGACACCCTCAACTCCCTTTGACCGCCGGGTAGATGGCGCCAAGTCCCGCTTGACAAACGCCAAACCTACCCGTGCGTAGAGGTGGATTGTGCGTTTGTGACGGGTACAAAACGAGCGAACGGGCGTGCGTCAGCGTGCCGTCGGCCGGGAAGTGACGGTTCCCGCCGGCGGCTCACCTGCCGGCGCAAGGGCGGCGCCGGCACAGGGGAGGCGGCCCCCGCGTGCGTGGTGGCACACGCGGGGGACCGCCGAGCGGTCGCGCAGCGGGCCCGCCTGACGGGCGGTTATTCCACCGTGACGGACTTCGCCAGGTTGCGCGGCTTGTCGATGTCGCGGCCGAGGGCCAGCGCCGTGTGGTACGCGAGGAGTTGCAGCGGAATCCCCATCAGGATCGGGTCCAGCTCGACCTCGTTGCGCGGCACCACGATCGTGTGGTCCGCCTTCTCCTGCTCCTGGTGCGCCACGGCCAGGATCCGGCCGCTGCGGGCCTTGATCTCCTCCAGCGTCGCGCGGTTCTTCTCCAGCAGATCGTCGTCCGGCAGCACGGCGACGGTCGGCACCTCGGGCTCGATGAGCGCCAGCGGGCCGTGCTTGAGCTCGGAGGCCGGGTACGCCTCGGCGTGGACGTAGGAGACCTCCTTGAGCTTCAGGGAGGCCTCACGGGCCACCGGGTAGCCGCGCACCCGGCCGACGAACATCATGCTCTTCGCATTCGCGTATTCCGCGGCGAGCTTTTTGATCTCCTCCTCGCCGCGCAGCACCTCCGCGATCTGCTCGGGCAGCCGCCGCAGCCCGGCGATGATCCGCTTGCCGTCGGCGACGGACAGATCGCGGATCCGGCCGAGGTGGAGGGCCAGCAGGGCGAAGGCGACTGCGGTGTTGGTGAAGCACTTGGTGGACACCACGCACACCTCGGGGCCCGCGTGGACGTACACCCCGCCGTCCGTCTCGCGGGCGATCGCGCTGCCGACGACATTGACGACGCCGAGCACGCGCGCGCCCTTGCGCTTGAGCTCCTGTACGGCGGCCAGGGTGTCGTACGTCTCGCCGGACTGGCTGACCGCGATGTAGAGCGTGTCCGGGTCGACGACCGCGTTGCGGTAGCGGAACTCGCTCGCGGGTTCGGCGTCCGCGGGGATGCGGGCCAGCTCCTCGATCAACTGGGCGCCGATCAGACCCGTGTGGTACGCCGAGCCGCAGCCGAGGATCTTCACCCGGCGCACCCCGCGCGCCTCGCGGGCGTCCAGGTTGAGCCCGCCGAGGCGGACGGTGGCGAAGCGGTCGTCGATCCGCCCGCGCAGCACCCGGTCCACGGCGTCGACCTGCTCGTGGATCTCCTTGTGCATATAGGTGTCGTGGCCGCCCATGTCGTACGACTCGGCCTCCCACTCCACGGTGGTCGGCGTGGCGGAGGTGCGGGAGCCCTCGGTGGTGTACGTACGGAAGTCGTCGGCCTTGAGGGTGGCCATCTCGCCGTCGTCGAGGGTGACCACCTGGCGGGTGTGGCTGACCAGGGCGGCGACGTCCGAGGCGACGAACATCTCCTTCTCGCCGATGCCCAGCACCACGGGGGAGCCGTTGCGGGCGACGACGATCCGGTCGGGGAAGTCCGCGTGCAGTACGGCGATGCCGTACGTGCCCTCGACCAGGGCGAGGGCCTGGCGGACCTTCTCCTCCAGGGTGTCGGCCTGCGAGCGGCCGATCAGATGGGCCAGGGTCTCGGAGTCGGTGTCGGAGATCAGCTCGACGCCGTCGGCGGTGAGCTTGGCGCGCAGCTCGGCGGCGTTGTCGATGATGCCGTTGTGGACGATGGCGACCTTGCCGTCGGCGTCCAGGTGCGGATGTGCGTTGATGTCGTTGGGGGCGCCGTGGGTGGCCCAGCGGGTGTGCGCGATGCCGACGGTGCCCGCGAAGCGCTTGGGGAGCCTGGCTTCCAGCTCGCGCACCCGGCCCTTGGCCTTGGCGGTCTTCAGCCCGGGGGATTGTGTGGCTTGCCCTGATTTCGCGGGCTTGGCGTGGATCGCGATCCCGGCCGAGTCATAGCCGCGGTACTCCAGGCGCTGAAGGCCCTCCAGCAGCAGCGGCGCCACATCGCGCTTCCCGATATATCCAACGATTCCGCACATGGTGGTGTCGGTCCCTCCCTGTTGGGTCGCTCATGGGTGCTCGGCTCAGCCGTGGACGATTCAGCCGTACGCGATTCAGCCGTAGACGATGCGGCGCAGCTGGCGCAGCGAGAGATCGGGCGGGGCCACCGCGCGGTGCGGCAGCTCGGCCATGATCCGCTCGAAGATGTCCGCGTTCGTCAGCCCGCCGGACTGCAGCTCCCGGTGGCGGCGGCGGACGAACTCCTCGGCCGTCTCGTCGAAGTACGCCAGCACGTCCAGCACCACCCGGGCGGCCTCGCCGCGGCTGAGCGGCGTGCTGCGTACCAGGTGGTCGATGAGGTCATCGTGGGACATGCGGCGATCGAGCACTCGTAGATACTGCGGTGAGCCGTCCCGTTTCGCAAGAATCCTGCCCGATATCGGGCAGGGGGAGGCGTGGGTGACTAGAAACGGCGGAGCACGGCCTGTTTGACGGTAGTGAACTCCTCCTCCGTGAGCACCCCGTCGCGGCGCAGCTCGCCGAGCTCGCGCAGCCGGCGCAGCAGCGCGTCGTGATCCGCCTCACCCTGGTCGCCGTCGCCGTCGCCGTCGTGTCCGGTCCCGAGCGCGGCCGGGGCCTTGGTCAGCGCCACCGGGACCGCGTCGGCGGGTTCCGGCGGCCCGGCGGGGTGCGGCAGCCGGGCCGTGACCGCGGCCGCGACCAGGGCCATCAGTGGGTCCCTCTTCAGGCCGTACATCACGATGGCGTACGGGTCGTACTTGGGCGGGGCCGAGGTCGGGACCTTGATCAGGGCGAAGCGGAGGTAGCCGTTCTCCAGGCCCTTGGCGGGGCTCCACTTCACCGCCTCGATGTCCGACACCGGGAAGACCCGTGGCCCGCCCGACTTCTTCGCCTGCTCGGTCTTCCAGTTCCACTCCAGACGGATCTGCTCGCCGTCGAAGAAGACCGTGCCGTCGCCCGCCGACGCCGACAGCGGCACCGAGGGGCCCGGCAGTAAATAGCGGTCGCACGGCCCGGAGTCCACCTGCTCCAGCAGCAGGGCCTGGCGCACCTCGTCGACCATGTACTCGGCGACGCCCGCGCGCTCGGACTCCACCGGCAACTGGTACGGGTCGGCGGCGTCCGGCAGCTCGCCGCCCGCCGCCTGCAGCAGCGGGTCCGCGCCCTCGCGCAGCTTCAGCCGCAGCCGCCCGGCCCGGCGCCCCGGCTCGTACGCGATACCGGCCAACGCCTCCAGCGGCACCGCGAGTTCACCGAGCGCCTGGCGTACCGGATTCACTCGCTTGTCCCGGCCGGGGACGATCCGCACGGTGTCGCCGTCGAAGCTCCATGTTCCGTCGCGCTGGGTGAGTTCCGCCATGGCGGAAATTCTGACAGGTCGACAGGCCCGGATTGGTCTGGACCTTGACCTCGATTCGGTCTCGCGGTACCCAGGATGAAGGTCTGGTCTGCCTGACGAATCCACCTGACGAAGGGGACGCCGTGGGACGACGTCGGATCCGCCTCAGCCTCCTGTGCTCCCTGCTGCTCGCCGTGGCGGCGGGAGCGGGCACTGCCGCCACCGCGAGCCCATCCGATCCGGCCGCAGGGCCGGCGGCGCCCGGTGCCGCCGCCGGGGCGCGGCCGGCGCCGCTGGACCGGGTCGTACCCGCGCCCGCCTCCGTACGGCCCGCGAAGACCCCGTACACGATCGGCCCGCACACCCGGATCCAGGTGGCCCCGGGCTCCCGCGCGGCGCGCCAGGTGGGCGACTATCTGGCGGGCGTGCTGCGCCCCTCCACCGGGTACCGGCTGCCGGTCACCGCGGGCTGGAGCACGGCGCCCGGCCGGAGCGGCGACGCCATCCGGCTGCGACTCCTCGGCACCTCGCCCGGCGGGCGCGGCCTCGGGACGGAGGGCTACCGGCTGGAGGTGAACCGACGCGCGATCACCATCAGCGCCCGCGGGCCCGCGGGGCTGTTCCACGGCGTGCAGACCCTGCGGCAGCTGCTGCCCGCAGCGGTCGAGCGGAACACCCGGCAGTCAGGCCCCTGGACCGTCTCCGGCGGCACCGTCACCGATGTGCCGCGCTATGCCTACCGGGGCGCGATGCTGGACGTGTCCCGGCACTTCTTCACCGTCGGCCAGGTCAAGGCGTATATCGACCAGCTGGCGCTGTACAAGATCAACACGCTGCATCTGCATCTCTCGGACGACCAGGGGTGGCGGATCGCCATCGACTCCTGGCCACGGCTCGCGGCGTACGGGGGCTCCACCCAGGTCGGCGGCGGGCCCGGCGGCTTCTACAGCAAGGCCGACTACCGGGAGATCGTGCGGTACGCGGCGAGCCGCTATCTGACCGTCGTCCCCGAGATCGACATGCCGGGCCACACCAACGCCGCGCTCGCCTCCTACGCCGAGCTGAACTGCGACGGCGTCGCGCCCCCGCTCTACACCGGCACCGAGGTCGGCTTCAGCTCGCTGTGCGCGCCCAAGGAGGTGACGTACGACTTCGCGGACGATGTGATCCGGGAGGTCGCCGCGCTCACCCCCGGCCGCTATCTCCACATCGGCGGCGACGAGGCGCACTCCACCAGCCATGAGGACTTCGTGGCCTTCATGGACCGGGTCCAGCCGCTCGTCGCCAAGTACGGCAAGACGGTGATCGGCTGGCACCAGCTGACCGGCGCCCGGCCCGCCAAGGGGGCCATCGCCCAGTACTGGGGGCAGGACGGCAGCGAGAAGGAGGTCGCGGACGCCGCCAGGGCGGGCACCCGGCTGATCCTCTCGCCCGCCAACCGCGCCTACCTGGACATGAAGTACGACAAGGACACCCCGCTGGGGCAGGACTGGGCCGGGCTGGTGGACGCCCGGCAGTCCTACGACTGGGACCCGGGCGCGTATATCAAGGGCGCGCCCGCGTCCTCGGTTTTCGGGGTCGAGGCGCCGCTGTGGACGGAGACCCTGTCGACGAGCGCGCACCTCGAGTACATGGCCTTCCCCCGGCTCCCGGGCATCGCCGAGCTCGGCTGGTCCCCGGCCGCCACGCATGACTGGGCCGGGTACCGGATGCGGCTGGCCGCGCAGGGTCCGCGCTGGGACGCGCTCGGCATCGACTACTACCGCTCGCCCCAGGTGCCGTGGCCCACGCGCTGAGCCGCGCGAGCCGAGCCGTCAGACCACGCGAGGCCCGGTCAGCCCGCGAGACCCAAATCGCGGGCGATCAGCATCCGCTGGACCTCGCTGGTGCCCTCGCCGATCTCCAGGATCTTGGAGTCCCGCCACATCCGGGCCACCGGATACTCGTTCATGAAGCCGTATCCGCCGTGCACCTGGGTGGCCTCCCGGGCGTTGGTCACCGCGACCTCGGAGGAGTAGAGCTTGGCGATCGACGCCTCCTTCTTGAACGGCTCGCCGCGCACCAGCCGCGAGGCCGCGTCCCGCCAGGCCACCCGGGCCATATGCGCCCGCATCTCCATGTCCGCGATCTTGAACTGGATGGCCTGGTTGGCGCCGATGGGGCGGCCGAACGCCTCACGGGTCGTCGCATACGTCACCGACTCGTCCACACAGCCCTGGGCCAGGCCGGTGCCCATCGCGGAGATCGCGATCCGGCCCTCGTCCAGGATCCGCAGGAACTGGGCGTAGCCGCGGCCCTGCTCGCCGAGCAGATGGTCCGCCGGGACCCGGCAGTCGGAGAAGGACAGCTCGCGGGTGTCCGACGCGTTCCACCCGACCTTGGAGTAGGGGGCGGCGACGGTGAGGCCGGGGGTGCCCGAGGGCACGATGATCGTGGAGATCTCGGGGCTGCCGTCGGGCTTGTGGCCGGTGACCGCGGTGACCGTGATCAGCGCGGTGATATCCGTGCCGGAGTTGGTGATGAAGCACTTGGTGCCGTTGATCACCCACTCGCCCGTGGCCTCGTCCAGCCGGGCGGTGGTACGCGTGGCCCCCGCGTCCGAGCCGCCGCCGGGCTCCGTCAGGCCGAACGCGCCCAGGGACTCGCCCGAGCACAGTCCGGGCAGCCAGCGGCGCTTCTGCTCCTCCGTGCCGTAGCGGAAGATCGGCATCGCGCCCAGCGAGACGGCGGCCTCCAAGGTGACCGCCACGGAGGAGTCCACCCGGGCCAGCTCCTCGATGGCCAGACAGAGCGCGAAGTAGTCGCCGCCCATCCCCCCGTACTCCTCGGGGAAGGGCAGCCCGAACAAGCCCATTCGGCCCATCTCGCGGATGATCTCGTACGGGAACTCATGCTGCTCCCAGAACTCCCCGATCTTCGGGGCGACCACGTCGTGCGCGAACGCCTCGACGGTACGGCGCAGTTCCTCGTGCTCGGGAGAGAGGCGGTGGTCGGTCGACATGGCTCAGATCTCCTTCGGGGCGAGCGCACGGACGGTACGGGAGGGGCTCGGGCGGCCCAGGTGCCGGGCCATCCAGGCGCTGGTCGCGGCGAGCCGGCGCAGATCGACCCCGGTCTCGATGCCGAGGCCGTCGAGCATCCACACCAGGTCTTCGGTGGCGAGGTTGCCCGTCGCGCTCTTCGCGTACGGGCAGCCGCCGAGGCCGCCGGCGGAGGCGTCGACGCAGGTGACGCCGTACTGCAGCGCCGTGAGGGTGTTGGCCAGCGCCTGGCCGTAGGTGTCGTGGAAGTGGACCGCCAGCTTCTGCGCCGGGATGCCCGCCTCGCTCAGGGCGGACAGCAGCTCCAGCACATGGCCAGGGGTGGCCACGCCGATGGTGTCGCCCAGGCTCAGCTCCTCGCACCCCATGTCCAGCAGGCGGCGGGCGACCGAGACCGTCTGGGAGACGGGGACCGCGCCCTCCCACGGGTCGCCGAAGCACATCGACAGATAGCCGCGCACCTCAGCGCCCGCGGTGCGGGCCTCGGCGACGACGGGCTCGAACATCTCCAGCACCTCGTCCACCGAGCGGTTGAGATTGGCGCGGGCGAAGGACTCGGTGACGCTGGCGAACACGGCGACGTCGCGCGCGCCGAGCGCCAGCGCGCGCTCCAGGCCGCGCTTGTTCGGCACCAGTACGGGCAGCCGGGCCTCGGTGCCCTCCAGCAGCGGCATCAGCTCCTCGGCGTCGGCCAGCTGGGGCACCCACTTGGGGTGGACGAAGCTCGTCGCCTCGACGGTGGTCAGCCCCGCCTCGACGAGCCGGCGGATGAACTCCGCCTTCACCGCCACCGGGACCAGCGTCTTCTCGTTCTGCAGCCCGTCCCGGGGGCCAACTTCATGGATGCGGACCCGGGCGGGCAGCCCGGGGGCCGGGAAGGTCATGGGCAGGGTGTCGGGGAGGGCCATCACTCACGCTCCTCGGTCTTACGCTCTTCGGTCTCGCGCTGCTCGGTCTCGCGCGGGTCGACGACGGTCTCGTGCGGGGCGACGACCGCCAGCAGCTGGTCCATGGCGACCGTGGAGCCAGGGGTCACATCGAGCTCGGTGACGGTGCCGTCGTGCGGGGCGGAGATGACGTGCTCCATCTTCATGGCCTCGACCACCACCAGCCCCTGCCCGGCGGTGACCTCGTCGCCGACGGCCGCCTTGACCACCGTCACCGTGCCGGGCATGGGCGCGGTCAGCTCCCCGGCGTGGGCGCCGGCCGCCCCGCCGCGCAGCGCCGCCTCCACCGGGTCGTGGTCGACCACATGCCAGGCGTCGCCGTCCCGGCCCAGCCAGTGGCCGGCGCCCTGCGCGGCGTACGCGAAGGTGTGGGTCAGGCCGCCCCAGTCCAGTACGGCCCGGGACACGCTGCCGTCCCTGGGCAGGGTGAGCCGCGCCCGGACCGCCATGTCGTCGGCGGGCGTCTCGGGTGCCTCGGGTGCCTCGGGGGTGTCCGGGCATGCCAGCCACACCTCCGCGTCATGGGCCCGGCCGCGCACCCGGACGGTCACCGGGGCGTGTCCGGGCATCCGCAGGGCATGGACGGTCCAGGCGGGCTGACCGCCCAGCCGCCAGCCGGTCGGGACGGAGAACGGGTCGACCCAGCCCGAACCGTCCACGGTGGAGGGCCCGCCCGGCTCCAGCGCCGCCTGGCGCAGCAGCGCCGCCGCCGCGTACACCTCGTCCGGGACGGCGGCGGGCACCAGGCCGGGGGCCTCGCGGTCGACGAGGCCGGTGTCCAGATCGCCGGAGGCCACGGCCGGGTGGGCGGCGAGGCGGCGTAGAAAGCCGGTGTTGGTGTCCAGGCCCAGGGTGGTGGTGCGGGCCAGCGCGGCGCGCAGCCGGCGCAGGGCGGTGGGGCGGTCGGGGCCGTGGGCGACGACCTTGGCGAGCATCGGGTCGTACACCGTGCCGATCTCGGTGCCGACGGCCAGCCCGGAGTCGACCCGCACCCCCTCCCCGTCCGGCTCGGACAGCGCGAGCACCGTGCCCGCCGAGGGGAGGAAGTCGACCCTGCCGCCGCTGACCCGGGCGGTCTCGGCGCAGATACGGGCCTCGACGGCGTGTCCGGTCAGCGAGATGTCGTCCTGGGCGAGGGGCAGCCGCTCGCCGGCCGCGATCCTCAGCTGCCACTCCACCAGGTCAAGACCCGTGATGAGCTCGGTCACCGGATGCTCGACCTGGAGGCGGGTGTTCATCTCCATGAAGCAGTACGCCGCCGGGTCGGCGCCCGGGACGATGAACTCCACCGTGCCCGCGCCCACATAGCCGCAGGAGCGCGCCGCCTGCACCGCGGCCTCGCCCATGAGCGCCCGGGTGCCGGGGTCGAGCAGCGGGCTGGGCGCCTCCTCGATGATCTTCTGATGGCGGCGCTGCAGCGAGCACTCGCGCTCACCGAGATGGATGACATGGCCATAACCGTCGGCCAGCACCTGGATCTCGATATGCCGGGGCCCGTCGATCCAGCGCTCGACCAGCAGCGTGTCATCCCCGAACGCGCCGCGGGCCTCGCGCCGCGCCGCCGCGATCTCGTCCGCGAGCCGCGCCTCGTCCCGCACCAGCCGCATGCCCTTGCCGCCGCCGCCCGCCGAGGGCTTGAGCAGCACCGGCATGCCGATCTCCCGGGCGGCCTCGGCGAGCTCGGCGTCGGTCAGGGCGCTGCCGGTGGAGCCGGGCACCACGGGCACGCCCGCCGCCCGCACGCTCTCCTTGGCGCGGATCTTGTCGCCCATCAGCTCGATCGCCGCGGCGGGCGGGCCGATGAAGGTGAGCCCGGCCCCGGTGCAGGCGCGCGCGAACGCCGCGTTCTCCGCGAGGAAGCCATAGCCGGGGTGCACGGCCTGGGCACCGGCCCGGTCGGCCGCGTCCAGCAGCCGCTTGACCGACAGATAGCTCTCGGCCGGGCTCGCCGGGCCGAGCCGGACCGCCGTATCCGCCTCGCGCACATGCAGCGCGTCCGCGTCGGCGTCGCTGAACACGGCGACCGAGCGCACACCGAGCCGCCGCAGCGAGCGGATCACCCGGACGGCGATCTCCCCGCGGTTGGCCACCAGGACTGTCTCGAACATCGGACTCATCGGGCTCTCACTCTTCAGCTCCACGGTCCCTCACATCCGGAAGACGCCGAAGCCGGGCGTCACGGGATCCTGGCCGGGCTTGCCGGGAAGCGGCACGTTCGCACAGGCGGTGAGCGCCAGGCCCAGCACCGCGCGGGTCTCCAGGGGGTCGATCACACCGTCGTCCCACAGCCGCGCCGTCGCGTAGTAGGCGTTTCCCTGGGTCTCGTACTGCTCGCGGATCGGCGCCCGGAACGCCTCCTCCTCGTCCGCCGGCCACTCCTCGCCGCGCGCCTCCAGCTGGTCGCGCTTGACGGTCGCGAGCACGGAGGCCGCCTGCTCGCCGCCCATCACCGAGATCTTCGCGTTGGGCCACATCCACAGGAAGCGCGGCGAATAGGCGCGCCCGCACATCGAGTAGTTGCCCGCGCCGTACGAGCCGCCGATGACGACCGTGAGCTTGGGTACGCGCGTGCACGCCACGGCGGTGACCATCTTGGCGCCGTGCTTGGCGATGCCGCCCGCCTCATAGCTGCGGCCGACCATGAACCCCGAAATGTTCTGCAGGAACACCAGGGGGATGCCGCGCTGGTCGCACAGCTCGATGAAATGGGCGCCCTTCTGGGCCGATTCGGAGAACAGGATGCCGTTGTTGGCGACGATGCCCACCGGATGGCCCATGATGTGCGCGAAGCCCGTCACCAGCGTCGTGCCGAACTCGGCCTTGAACTCGGCGAACCGCGAGCCGTCCACGAGCCGCGCGATCACCTCCCGCACGTCGTACGGCGTGCGCGAGTCGACCGGCACCGCCCCGTAGAGCCCCGCCGGGTCGACGGCGGGCTCCTCGGAGGGCTGTACCGCCCAGGGCAGCTCCCCGCGCGCGGGCAGAGGAGCGGGCAGCGTCGAGACGATCGTACGGACGATGCGCAGGGCGTGGGCATCGCTCTCGGCGAGATGGTCGGTGACGCCGGAGACCTTGGAGTGGACCTCGCCGCCGCCCAGCTCCTCGGCCGTGACCACCTCTCCCGTCGCCGCCTTCACCAGCGGCGGCCCGCCCAGGAAGATCGTGCCCTGCCCGCGCACGATGACGGCCTCGTCGCTCATCGCCGGGACATACGCCCCGCCCGCCGTGCAGGACCCGAGCACGGCCGCGATCTGCGGGATCCCGGCGCCCGACATCCGCGCCTGGTTGTAGAAGATCCGCCCGAAGTGGTCCCGGTCGGGGAAGACCTCGTCCTGCATGGGCAGAAAGGCGCCCCCGGAGTCGACCAGATACACACACGGCAGCCCGTTCTCCAAGGCGACGTCCTGGGCGCGCAGATGCTTCTTGACCGTCATCGGGTAGTACGTGCCGCCCTTGACCGTGGCGTCATTGGCGATCACCATCACCTCGCGGCCCGCCACCCGCCCGATCCCCGCGATCACACCCGCCGCCGGGGCCTGCCCCCCGTACATCCCGTCGGCCGCGAGCGGGGCCAGCTCCAGGAACGGCGAGCCCGCGTCCAGCAGGGTGTCGACCCGGTCGCGGGGCAGCAGCTTGCCGCGCGCGGTGTGCCGCGCCCGCGCCTTCTCGCCGCCGCCCAGCCGCGCCGCGGCCAGCTTCTCGCGCAGCCGCGCGGCCAGCTCGCGGTGCGCGGCCTCATTGGCCGCCCAGGCGTCGGACGCCGGATCGGCGGCGCTGCCCAGCACCGGTGCCTGCTCCATGACTACGGGCCCCCTTGCCTCGCGGTCCTGCGCTCAAGCGTGGTTAATGAGCGTTAACCCATCCCCACCAGGTTAACGACCACTAACGCCGCTGTCTAGAATCAAGTCCATGAGCACGCAAGCCTCTGCCCCCACCCGCCGCGAGCAGATCCTGAAGGAGGCGGCCCGTCTGTTCGCCGAGCGCGGCTTCCACGGCGTCGGCGTCGACGAGATAGGCGCGGCGGTCGGCATCAGCGGACCGGGTCTCTACCGCCATTTCCCGGGCAAGGAGGCCATGCTGGCGGAGCTGCTGGTCGGCATCAGCGGCCGGCTCCTGACGGGCGGCAAGCAGCGCGCCGCCGAGGCCGCGGGGCAGGAGCGGGACCCGGGCGCCGTGCTGGACTCGCTGGTGAGGGGCCATATCGACTTCGCCCTCGACGACCGCCCGCTGATCACCCTCCACGACCGCGAGCTGGACCGGCTCCGGGACACCGACCGCAAGCTGGTGCGCTCGCTCCAGCGGCAGTACGTCGAGCTGTGGGTCCAGGTGCTGCGCGAGGTCCACCCCCGGCTCGCCGAGACCGAGGCGCGGGCGTGTGTCCACGCCGTCTTCGGGCTGCTCAACTCCACCCCGCACCTCAGCCGCCCCGGCGCCCTCCCGGGCCGCGCGGCCACCGCCGAACTGCTGCACCGCCTGGCGCTCGGCGCCTTCCGCGCCGCGGCGGACGGCGCCGCGGCGGACGGGCCTGGACAGTGAGCCGACCGGCCGGTAGCTTTCGCTGAGCAAGCGCTTAGCCAGCCGGACCGAGGAGGTCGCCGCAGATGCGTCGTACGGTGTTCAACGAGGACCACGAGGCGTTCCGGGAGACCATCCGCGACTTCATCGCCGCCGAGGTCGTGCCGTACTACGAGGAGTGGCGGGAAGCCGGCCAGGCCCCGCGCGAGTTCTACAAGAAACTCGGCGAGCTGGGCATTTTCGGTATCGAGGTGCCCGAGGAGTACGGCGGCGCGGGCGAGACCAGCTTCAAGTTCAACGCGATCATCACCGAGGAGACCGCCCGCGCCGGGGTCAGCTTCGGCGGCAGCAGCGTGCACACCGCGCTGTGCCTGCCGTACCTCCTCAAGTACGCCAGCGAGGAGCAGAAGCGGCGCTGGCTGCCCCCGTTCATCGCCGGTGAATTGATGACCGCCATCGCCATGACCGAGCCGGGCACCGGCTCCGACCTGGCCGGTATGAAGACCACCGCCAAGCTGTCCGAGGACGGCACGCACTACGTCCTCAACGGCGCCAAGACCTTCATCACCGGCGGCGTCCTCGCCGACCGGGTCCTGGTCTGCGCCCGCACCGCCCCCGCCACCCCCGAGGACCGCCGCGGCGGCATATCCATCCTCGTCGTCGACACCAAGAGCGAGGGCTACGCGGTCGGCCGCAAGCTGGAGAAGCTGGGCCTGAAGACCTCCGACACCGCCGAGCTGTCCTTCACCGACGTCAAGGTGCCGGTGGCGGACCTGCTGGGCGAGGAGGGCCGGGCCTTCGAATACCTCACCCACAACCTCCCGCAGGAGCGCCTGGGCATCGCCGTCAGCGCGTACGCGCAGGCCGCGGCGGCCGTCGAGTTCGCCAAGGCGTATGTGGCGGACCGTACGATCTTCGGCAAGACGGTGGCGTCCTTCCAGAACACCAAGTTCGCGCTCGCCGACTGCAAGTCCGAGGTGGACGCGATGCAGGCGGTCGTCGACCGGGCCCTGGAGGCGCATGACGCGGGCGAGCTCACCGCGGCCGACGCGGCCTCCGCGAAGCTCTTCACCACCGAGCGCGCGGCCGTCGTGATCGACAAGTGCCTGCAGCTGCACGGCGGTTACGGCTACATGATGGAGTACCCCATCGCCCGCCTGTACGCGGACACCCGCGTCACCCGCATCTACGGCGGCACCAGCGAGGTCATGCGGTCCATCGTGGCGAAGTCCATGGGCCTGTGAGACCCGCCCGTAAGACCCGTGCAATCTTGGTCTGCAAAACTCCTTAAACCATGAACGAAGCACCACAAAGCGCGCTACAGAACCTGCTCGATCTGCTCGACCTGGAGCAGATCGACCTGGACATCTTCCGAGGTACCAGCAGCGCGGCACCCCTGGTGCCGCGCGTCTTCGGCGGCCAGGTCGCCGCCCAGGCCCTGGTCGCGGCCGGCCGCACCGTCCCGGCCGACCGCCCGGCGCACTCGCTGCACTCGTACTTCCTGCGCCCCGGCGACCCGGACGCGCCCATCGTCTACACCGTCGACCGCATCCGCGACGGCTTCTCCTTCACCACCCGCCGGGTCGTGGCGGTCCAGCACGGCCAGCCGATCTTCCACCTCTCGGCGTCCTTCCAGCGCCACGAGGAGGGGCTTGAGCACCAGGAGCCGATGCCCGACGTGCCCGACCCGCTCTCCTTGCCGACGGGCGAGGAGCTGCTGCCCCGGTACGCGCACCTCTTCAGCGGCCCGAGCGTGATCGAGCGGATGCTGGAGGCGCGGGGCGCGATCGATCTGCGGTACGTGGACGCGCCGCCGTACGCGAGCGTCGGGGAGCCGCGGGAGCCGAAGTCGCAGGTTTGGTTCCGGACCAACGGCAAACTGGACGGCACCGCCGACGACCCCCTGACCCACCTCTGCCTGGCCACCTACGTCTCCGATATGACGCTGCTGGACTCGGTGCTCCTGGCCCATGGGCGCGGCGGCTGGGCGGTCGGCGACATCGTCGGCGCCAGCCTGGATCACGCCATGTGGTTCCACCGCCCGTTCCGCGCGGACGAGTGGCTGCTGTACGACCAGGAGAGCCCCTCCGCGTCCGGCGGCCGGGGGCTGGCCAAGGGCCGTATCTTCACCGCCGACGGGCAGTTGGCGGTGTCCGTGATCCAGGAAGGCATGATGCGCGTGCCGCGCGCCGCGAAACCGTCCTGACGCGCGTAGCGCGGCCGCTCGCGTTGCGTCGAAGCGGCCGGCTCGCGTCAGGAGGATTCGGCCGTGAGACCCGCCGCGTCCAGCAGATAGGCGACCATCGGGTCGTAGAACCGCGGGTTGGTGACATGGTCGTCCAGCGGCACCACCACCTGGAGCGTGCCCTCCGCCTCGCCGAGGAACAGCGCCGGGTCGTTGCAGTCCGCGTACCCCACCGCGTCGATGCCGCGCTGCCCCGCGCACCCCGCCCAGCCGTGGTCGGCGACCACCAGATCGGGCAGCGGCCGCCCCTCCTGCTCGAGGCCGTCCAGGATCGCGGCCATGGGGGCGGGGGAGTGGGTGTGCCACAGCGTCGCGCCGCGCTCCAGCATCGCCACGTCGCAGAACTGGAAGACGTACCCCTCGTCGGCCGTCAGCCCGCCCGGGATCTCCACGATCTCGCACCCCGCGGCCCGCAGCGCCGCCGCCGTGAAGCGGTGGACGTCCAGCAGCCCGCCCGGGTGCCCGGTCGCGAACAGCACCCGCTCCTTCGCCTCGGCCGCCTTGCGCAGTACGGAGGCCATCCGGTCCAGCGCCCCGACCGTGAGCTCCGGGTCGATGGTGTCCTGCCCGGCGCGGTGCTCCGGGTCGTCGACCACGCCGCACCGCTCCGCCATGACCGCCAGTACGTCCTGCTCATCGGCCCAGCGGTCGCCCAGTTCCAGGCCCAGCCAGTAGTGGCGGTCGCCGTTCGCGAGCTTGCGGTAGTGGGAGAGGTTGTTGTCTCGGGGGGTGGCGACGTCGCCGGCGATGCGGGTGCGGACCAGGTGGTCGATCAGTTCGGCCCGGCTGGGCGCGGAGCTGGGTATCGGCATGCGATCCATTGTCGCCTCTGCCGCGAGGAAATGGGGGCATCCACTACGGTCCGGGCCGCCGCGACCGGATCCCCGACCGGATCATGAAGCCAATCCCGACTCGGACCTACGCGTCCGGCGGCCGCGCCGGCGGCTTCGGCCCCGGCGCTGCCCGGTGGCGGCAGGGGCCTTCTGTTCCGTAGCCGGTGCGTCGATGGTGACGGGGATACCGGAGGGCGCTTGCGCGCCGGTGATACGGGTCAGCTCGGTGTCGTCGGAGTTCACCCGGGCGGTATGCGGAGTGATGCCCGCGTCCGTCATCAGACCGGCCATCGCACGGCGCTGGTCGGGCAGGACGAGGGTGACGACGGTGCCGGAGCCACCCGCGCGGGCGGTGCGGCCGCCGCGGTGCAGGTAATCCTTGTGGTCGGCCGGCGGGTCGACGTTGACGACGAGATCGAGGTCGTCGACGTGGATGCCCCGGGCGGCGACGTTCGTGGCGACCAGGACGCTGACATGACCGGTCTTGAAGTAGTCCAGAGTCCGGGTGCGCTGCGGCTGGGACTTGCCGCCGTGCAGCGCCGCCGCCCGCACGCCGCTGGCCAGCAGATGCTTGGTCAGCCGGTCGACCGCGCGCTTGGTGTCCAGGAACATGATGACGCGGCCGTCGCGGGCGGCGACCCGGGTGACGACGGTGCGTTTGTCGGTGTCCGCGATGTGCAGCACATGGTGCTCCATCGTGGTGACGGCGCCCGCGGAGGCGTCGACCGAGTGCACGGCGGGGTCGTCGAGGAACCGGCGCACCAACTGGCCGACGTTGTGGTCGAGGGTCGCCGAGAACAGCATGCGCTGGCCGTCGGCCGGAACCTGCTTCAGCAGCCGGGTCACCTGGGGGAGAAAGCCCATATCGGCCATCTGGTCGGCCTCGTCGAGAACCGTGACGCGCACCCGGTCCAATCGGCAGTCGCCGCGTTCGATCAGATCGTGGAGCCGTCCCGGGGTGGCTATGACCACCTCGGCGCCGTCGCGCAGCGCGGCCGCCTGGCGGCCGATCGACATCCCGCCGACCACGGTGGCCGCGCGCAGCCGCAGCGGCTTGGCGTACGGCGTGAGCGCGTCGGTGACCTGCTGGGCCAGCTCCCGGGTGGGCACCAGGACCAGGGCGAGGGGGCGGCGGGGTTCGGCGCGCTGCTCGGCGGTACGGGCCAGCAGGGCCAGGCCGAAGGCCAGGGTCTTACCGGAGCCGGTCCGTCCACGGCCCAGGACATCGCGCCCGGCGAGCGCGTTGGGAAGCGCGGCCGCCTGGATCGGAAACGGCACGGTCACGCCCTGGCGCGCCAGCTCCGCGGTGATCCCCGCCGGCAGGTCCAGCTCGGTGAAGGAGCCGACGGCGGGCAGCAGCGGAGTGGTGCTCGGCGGCAGGGAGAACTCGTTCCCGTCGGCGGGGACGGGGACGCGGGCGGGGGCCGCGGCGGTGGACGGGCGGCGATTGCGGGAGCGCGGCGAGGCGCTGCGGGACGAGCTGCGGGACGAGCTGCGGGACGAGCGGACAGGGCGGTTCATACGGGGCCTTCCTCGTACGGCGCGTTTCGAGGAGGACTCCTCAACGGGGAGGTTCCCGGAGGTGAGAATTCGCAGAACGTGCCGGAGTGCGGGTGAATGACGGGGCCATGTACCGAGGCTTCGACCGGCACTCGGCCGTGGGTGAGGGCCGCCGTCCTCGAGTCCGGCCGCGATGGGGCCGGTGCGGCAGGTTCTGTGTGCAGTCTGTCTGCGTGGGGCGGGTGCGGCCAAGCGCGAGCCGGGGCCCGCACCCTTACGGGCGCGGGCCCCGGCTCATCACTGTGTGCTGCGTCAGGCAGGCACGATGTTCTCGGCCTGCGGGCCCTTCTGGCCCTGCGTGACGTCGAACGAGACCTTCTGGCCCTCGTGGAGCTCACGGAAGCCCTGGGCGGCGATGTTCGAGTAGTGAGCGAAGACGTCGGCGCCGCCGCCGTCCTGCTCGATGAAGCCGAAGCCCTTTTCCGCGTTGAACCACTTCACGGTGCCAGTCGCCATGTCATCTCCTCTGATAGGGGCAGAACCAGAATCCGAACCTTACGGATTCCGTGTCGCCGCAATGACCCCATCCGGAATGACCGGAAAAACAAAATGCGCCTGATCGCTACATCTCGTCAGGCGCACATAACGTTCATGGGTACCAAAACTGCAACTGCTAACACGCTAGCACGTGCGGCGACGGAACGGGGGGAGCCGGGGGGAGTCATGCCACCCGAATGTGCGCTTCCCGCCGGGCACCCGGTGTGGGACCCTGACCTCACCGGCTCCCTTCCTCCCTCCTCTCCCTGCTGAGGTCCTATGCGCTGCGTCATCGCCAACTATGCCTTCGATCTGACCGCGAACGAGGTGAAGGAAGCGATGAGCGGCGTCAAGCCCGAACCGATCACCGGCCCCTCGGTCCGGATCGGCCGTCGCACCTACCCCGCCATGCAGGTCGGAGCGGTGGTCACCCGCCAGGACCGCCGCGACTTCACCGCGGGCGAGGTGGTCCGCGCCATGAAGCGCCTCGGTTTCACCTGCGAGCTGGCACCCGCTCCCGCCCCCGAAGCCACCACCCTCGACCCCGTCGCGGCCGCGGCGGCGGCCCTGGGGAGCCCCACGGACAGCTGACCGACGCGAGAGGCCGCCGGGGCGGCGTCCCTCGGCGGCTGCGACATAGACGTGGCGTCCAAAAAGGGCGGCCGTGGCCCTCGGAAACGTACATGTGCCGGGATGCCCGCCCTGCCTACCCTCGAAGCCATGACCACAGCAGACCGCCGCCCCCTCGGCCCCGTCGACTCCTCCCGCATCCCCCGCTACGCGGGCCCCGCGACCTTCGCCCGGCTGCCGCGCGTCGACGAGGTCGGCGGCGCGGCGGACGTCGCCGTGGTCGGCGTGCCCTTCGACAGCGGGGTCTCCTACCGTCCCGGCGCCCGCTTCGGAGGCAACGCCATCCGCGAGGCGTCCCGGCTGCTGCGCCCCTACAACCCGGCCCAGGACGTGTCCCCCTTCGCGCTCGTCCAGGTCGCCGACGCCGGGGACATCGCCGCGAACCCCTTCAACATCAACGAGGCCGTTGAGACCATCCAGGCCGCCGCCGACGATCTGCTCACCACCGGCGCCCGCCTGATGACCCTCGGCGGCGACCACACCATCGCCCTCCCTCTGCTGCGCGCCGTCGCCCGTAAGCACGGCCCGGTCGCCCTGCTCCACTTCGACGCCCACCTCGACACCTGGGACACGTACTTCGGCGCCGAGTACACCCACGGCACGCCCTTCCGGCGGGCCGTCGAGGAAGGCATCCTCGACACCTCCGCCCTCTCGCACGTCGGAACGCGCGGTCCGCTCTACGGAAAGCAGGACCTGGACGACGACGCGAAGATGGGCTTCGGCATCGTCACCTCCGCCGACGTCATGCGGCGCGGCGTGGACGAGGTCGCCCAGCAGCTGCGCGAGCGCATCGGCGACCGCCCCCTGTACATCTCCATCGACATCGACGTCCTCGACCCCGCCCACGCCCCCGGCACCGGCACCCCCGAGGCGGGCGGCCTCACCTCCCGTGAGCTCCTGGAGATCCTGCGCGGCCTGTCCTCCTGCCACCTGGTCTCCGCCGACGTCGTCGAGGTCGCCCCGGCGTACGACCACGCGGAGATCACGTCCGTGGCCGCCTCCCACACGGCGTACGAGCTCACGACGATCATGGCCCGCCAGATCGCGGCGGGAGCCTCCGGCGGCGCGTGATGCCTACGGCGCCGGCTTCAACGGGCGGGGTGCGCTTGGGTGGTGGCACGGCATAGCGTCGGCCGTGTGATGATCGAAGACCTCAAAGACGGCCGGTGTGCTTCTTGCGGAAGCCAAGAGATCTACCAGGCGGAGATCTACGTCACAGCCGGGCGGTTCAGCATCCGCAAGCCCGGTGGCCTCAAGGCGAGGCGGGCTGAGTTTCCGACCTTCGTCTGTGCCGGGTGCGGCTTTGTCCAGTGGCATCTCAAGCTCGACGACCGGGGGCGTGACTGGCTGCGGAGGACGCTGCCCCGCGTCCCGTCGAGCCCCGCCCAGCCGCCTGCGCCGCCCCAGCCGCCCCAGCCGCCTACGTGACGGCCTGGCCCGGCACTCTGTAACCGGACCGGTGCAGTCCGTAAGAATTTCGTATTGTCTGATGCACATTCGGACTCTCGCGAACGCTAGAGGTAACAGAGGGCGCAATACGGCGCACTCGCGGGGCGGGGACGGGGCAGCCTCGTACGACCGACAGAAGGACAGCGAAAGTCCGTGAATCTTCAACTCATAGGGGATCTCGCCACCGCCGCGCTCGTCATGCGCGTTTTCGGCAGCGACGTCCTGGCCCTGCTGCGCCGCGCCGCCGCGGCCGGGGTCCGCGTGGGCATCTCGGAACTGCACCAGGGACACAGGGAGGGGAAGCGGTGACCCGGGACCACCTCCGCCTGCGCGGTGTGACCTCGATGACCGGACTGCCCGACGAACTCCCCCCGGACTTCCGCGCCTTCCACCAGCTCCACCGCGGCGCCTATGTCCACCGGGCCGAGGTCTACCTCGGCAATCGCGCCGACGCCGAGGAAGCCGTCGACGAGGCGTTCGAACAGCTCGCCCGTTCCTGGTCCCGCGTCCTGGCCATGGAGAACCCTGCCGCCTATGCCTGGAAGGTGATGAAGCACCGCGCCATCGACGTGGCCCGCGCCCGGAACCGCGGCCCCTGCCTCGTGGACAACGCGACCTTCGAAACCGCAGCCCTGCGCGACGCCATCGACCCCATCGCGATGCTCGAGGAGAGCCTGAACCTCTATCAGGCGATCAAGAAGCTCCCGGAACGCCAGCAGGATGTGGTCATCCTGCTCCACTGCCGCGGCTACACCGTCGCCCAGACCGCCACCCACCTCGGCATCACCGAGGCCGGCGTACGTTCCACCGCGCGCTACGCCCGCCGCCGCCTTCAGCAACTCCTCGAGACCACCGAAGGAAACAATGCCGATGACCTCGCTCATTGACCACGTCCTGGCGCGGGCCCTGCTCAACCCCACCCCTCCCCCCGACGTCGCCGCCGCCGAGGCCCGCCTCGCCGCCCGCCTCGCCGACGGCTCCCCGGACCGCCCGCCGTCGGCCGACGGCCGGGATGCCGTCGCCGGTCACGCGCCGGACACGGACGAGCTGATGGCCCGGGATCTGCGGACCCTGTGCGAGGCGATCATCGGGCGTGACGGCGCTCTGGCGCAGCTGCAGGAAGTCATCACCCACCGCATCCTCGAGCCGCCCGGCGCGCGAGCTCTGGGCTGCGTCCTGCAACTCGCCGGCCACGAAGACAGCGCGCAGTTCTGGTGGCAGTTCGCCAGCGGCGCCGGCGACCCCGCCGCCGCCTACTGCCTCTACCTCCACCACATGGCCCTCGGGGAGGAGGCCCAGGCCCACTGGTGGCTGGCCTGGTGGCACGAACAGGCGGGCGGCGTCGTCCCGCCCGTGACCGACTCGGAGGAGGAGTCGGCCACCACCGACCATGAGATGGCCATCGCCCTGCGCATCCTGCGCGGGCTCAAAAAGGGGCGTGCCGCGCCCGCCGCCACCACCGCGGTCATCAACTACGTATCCCAGGCCGTGGACTTCATCGACGACCTCGACCTGCCACTGCCCGAACCGGACTTCGCCGACCGCATCGAAGACCTCACCGCCACCCAGGCCGTGACCTCCAGCACGGCCCCGTCCGACAGAGCCCTCCTCCCCGAGCGCCGCCCCGGCCACGGCCCCCGGATCGATCAGCCCCTGGGAGCGGTGAAGGCGACCAGCGGCACCTGACGCGTGACGGGTTCTGCTCGTCGATCCGAAGCCGCCCTACGTCGTTTTCAGGACGGGCGCGTCGGACAGCGAGAACCACACGCTCTTACCGGTGGGCTGGATTCCGCCGTGCCACACCGCCCCCCAGGCGTCGGCGCACGCCTGGACCAGCAGCAGGCCACGCCCGTTCTCGGCGTCGGCCTCCGCCTCGGGGGTGCGGGGTTCGGGTGGCCAGGGGACGCCATTGGGGTCGTCGTCCCGTACGGATACGTGGAGTTGAGGGCCCCGGATGGTCGCTTCGAGGGAGAGCAGCGGCACCTTGGTGTGCAGGTGGACGTTCGCTACGACCTCGGTGACCAGGAGGCGCGCGGTCTCGACGAGGGCCGGGTGGCCGGTGGCCAGCAGCAGGCCCGCGATCATCTCGCGGGCGACCTTGGCGGTTTCGGGGATGTTGGGGGCGCGCAGTCGGTAGCGGTGGGCCGGTTCCGTTGCGTGGATGGGTAGTTGGGTTGGCAGGTCGGCCATGGTGATCCCTTCCGGCGCCGCGCGATGTGCTGTCTCGGTAGCGGTACGATCACAGAAGGTAGGTGGCAGGGAAGCGCCGTAGCAAGGTTACTGAGTAGATGTCACTCCTGTGGGTGGTCGTGTGGTATCGCTACGCGCGCGGCCCGGAGGACCGGAAGGATCGGTGAACGTACGCGATGCCCGCCAGGGACAACCCCACGGCCCGACAAGCGCGCTTGGGTGCCGAACTGCGTAAACTCCGCGAGCGCGCTGGTAAGACGGCGCGCGAGGCGGCCGGGCTGCTCGGCACCGATCAAGGCAAGATCAGCCACATCGAGTCCGGGCGGATCGGCGTCAGCGAGGAGCGCATTCGTCGGCTCGCGACCTTCTACTCGTGCGGCGACGATGCGCTGATCGAGGCGTTGTGCGTCATCGCGCGTGAGCACCGTGGTCAGCACTGGTGGGATGAATACCGGGGCATCCTTACGCCCGGTTTCCTGGACGTCGCGGAGCTGGAGCACCACGCCACCTATATGCGCTCGGTGCAGAGCGTCTCGCTGCCGGGAATCTTCCAGACGGAGGACTACGCGCGAGCCCTGTTCAGCGGAAACATCCCCAGGCTTCCGTACGACGAGATCGAGGCACGCGTTGAGCATCGCATGCGACGGCAGGTGATTTTCGACCGAGAGACCCCTCCGCCGATCGTCGCGATCATTCACGAGGCCGCGCTGCGGATGCGCTTCGGCGGCCGCAAGGTGGTGCGGGCGCAACTGGAACGGCTCCTGGAGGTCGCTGAGTGGCCCACGGTGACGCTGCGCGTGGTTCCCTTCACCAACGAGGACTTCATCGAAGTGACGACGCCGGTGCTCTACGCGGGCGGCGCTGTACCGCAGTTGGACACGGTTCAGGTGGACACACCGTTCGGCGGGCGGTATCTACACGCTGAGGTTGACTTGCAGAGCTACCGGGAACTGCTCGACATCGCCGAGGGCGGTTCGCTCGGCGTCGAGGACTCCCGACAGCTCATCCGTCATATCGCACGGGAACTATGAGAAGGCAGGCATGAGCGAATCGTTGAAGTGGCAGAAGTCGTCCTACTCCGGGGCCGGAGGCGAGAACTGCGTAGAGTTGGCGCGGCGCGCCGACACCACCCTCATACGTGAGAGCGACGACCCCCGTGTCGTCCTGTCCACGGCTCCCGCACACCTCGCGGGTTTCCTCGCCGCGGTGAAGGCGGGCCAGTTCGACCATTTCGTAGGCCGATAGGAAGGCTACGGCTGTGAACGTGGCGATCCAGTGGCGGAAGTCGTCCTTCTCGGGCGGCAATGGGCCGGACTGCGTAGAGCTGGCGCGGCGCGCCGACACGACCCTCATACGTGAGAGCGACGACCCCCGTGTCGTCGTCTCCACTACCCCCATGCACCTCGCCGCGTTCGTAGCCGCGGTGAAGGCGGGAGACTTCGACCACCTCACCCCCTGAACCACTTCACCCCGAAAACCGGTTGGCACCCCGCCACCCTCACGGCAAACTTGCCGCCCGTCGGCGCCGTGACACGAGGAGGATCCGCGGGATGAGGAAGAACCGGCTCGGCCGCAGCACGGTAGAGGTCACGGAGCTGGGCTTCGGGGGTGGGCCGCTGGGTGGGTTGTTCGAGGCGTTGGACGACGAGACCGCCGCGGGGGCGCTGGCCGCGGGGTGGGATCTTGGCATCCGGTACTTCGACACCTCGCCGCACTACGGCATCGGACACTCCGAGCGCCGGATGGGCGACCTTCTCCGCACCAAGCCGCGCGACGAGTTCACGCTGTCGACGAAGGTCGGCCGGCTGCTCGTCCCGCAGGACCCGGCGGGCCGTATGGACGACGCGTTCCAGGTGCCCGCGACGCACCGCCGCATGTGGGACTTCTCGCGTGACGGTGTACGCCGCAGCGTCGAGGACTCCCTCACCCGCATGGGCGTCGACCGCATCGACATGCTCTTCCTCCACGATGCGGAGAAGCACTTCGAGGACGCGCTGCGCACCGGCTATCCCGCCCTCGACGAGCTGCGCGCCGAGGGTGTCGTAGGAGCCATCGGGGCCGGGATGTACCACACCGGCATGCTCACCAAGCTGGTCCAAGAGGCGGACGTGGACGCGGTGATGCTGTCCGGCTACTACACGCTCCTGCAGCACAACGCCCTCGACGACCTGCTGCCCGCGTGCGTCGAGCGCGGCGTCTCCGTACTCGCGGCGTCGATCTTCAACTCGGGTCTGCTCGCCACCCCGCGCCCCGCCGAAGGCGCGCACTTCGAGTACGCGCCCGCCTCGCGGGAACTGATCGGCCGGACGCACCGCATCGCGGATGTCTGCGAGGCGCACGGCGTGACGTTGCCGCAAGTGGCGATGGCGTTTCCGCTGCGGCATCCGGCCGTGGCGGGCGTCGTGGTCGGCATGCGTACCGCCGAGGAGGCGCGGAGCAATCTCCAGTCGTTCGGGGCCGAGATCCCGGACGGGGTGTGGGCCGATCTGCGGGGCGAGGGGCTGCTCGACGAGCGGGCGCCGGTGGCCGCGTAAGGGCTGTTCAAAGCGAGGTCCGAATGCCGCCCCGCCGACGGGGTCGATCATGCTGGCAGCATGACGGAGCCGGATCGGTGATGCTCTCGCCGCCGTCTCGCGGCATTCGGTTCACGCGGGTGCGGGTTTCGTCTCGGACCCTCCGGGTCCAAAGCGCCAGCAGGAGGGGGAAGGGGGGCGGCTGGCTCGGTGTTCCGGTTCCTCGGCCCGGCGGGCGGCTGAGCTTAAGGCTGGCTCTGCTGCGCTCCGCCGCAGCTGCTGCCGCGCGGTGGCCGGGCGGTCAGTCCATCGGTGTGCTGGTCCGGAGGCGCGCGAGCGCGACGAACGGGCCGGCAATCGCTGGACGGCATGGTCCCAACGCCGCGTGCGGGCATCGTCTCGAGCCTTCGGCGCAAAGCGGCCAGCAGCGGGAAAGGGGAGGGGCGGCGGAGGCATCGTCGCCGTCCGGCCCAACGGGCCCTCACCGACCGCCGTCCCCCGGTGCCCGCCCATCCGTCGCGCTCCCGCGCCCCGGTCCAGCGCACCGCTGATCCCCTTCATCGGCCATCGCGCGGCAGCAGCTGCGGCGGAGCGCAGCGGAGCCTCTTTGAGCTCAGCCACTCGCCGGGCCGAGGAATCGGAACAACGGGCCAGCCGCCCCCGTTCCCCCTTCTCGCTGGCGCTTGGGACCCGGAGGGTCCGAGACGAAACCCGCACCCGCCCGAGCCGAATGCCGCGAGACGGCGCACAGGCGCAGGCGAAGCGAAGCGGAGCGTATCTGCACCCGCGAAGCGCAGCGCAGCGAGCCGCACCCACACGCAACGCGCGGCGCAGAACCTGATGCCGCGGCGAGGCCAGGTCGCACCTCAACCACTGGAGCCGCCCGCAGAGTTGCCCTTCGGTGCCCTCCAGAAGAACGCCAGGAAACCCCGGGATGACATGTTCGCCCCAGGCAACGGAAGTGCCTTTTCCGGCACAACCCCGGCCCCCGGAGCCGTGTCTACCGCTTTGCCGACGCCTTCCCGTTGTGCGTCGGCCCCGACCACCATCAAGCACCGCGAAGGGTCACTTCTGGCATGCGTAAGCACGGAATCACCGCCGCCACCTCCACGCTCGCCCTCGCCCTCGGGGGAGCCTTATTCGCGGCCCCCGCCGCCCAGGCGGCCACCACGGTGGCCTCCGTCGTCCATGAGGACAGCGAGCTCTGGTACAAGGGCGCGGCCGGGCAGACGAACAACCTCAAGGTCTCCGTGGAGATCGAACAGCGGGGCGAGTGGGAGTCGTACTACGTCATCACCTTCCGCGATCGGGGTGACATCACCATCGATCCGACCGCGGCGGAATACGACGAGTGCGTGTATCCCTCGGCCGCCGACCACACCGTCGTCCGGTGCGCGACCGAAGTCCCCCTTGGCTCCGACGACTCGGACAACTACGACGTCAACCTCGGTGACGGCAACGACACCGCGACGGTCGACGCCGGCAGCGACGCCTACTCCACGATCTATGGCGGTCCCGGCGACGACGTTCTCAAGGGTTCCGCGCGCGATGTGCTCCGCGGCGACGACGGTGACGACCGCCTCGACGGCGGCGGCGGGGTCTGGGGTGTGGGGCCGTACGGCGGTCCCGGCGACGACACCATCACCAACTGCTCGATGGACTGCTACGGCGGTCCCGGCAACGACTCCATGAGCGGAGGCGTCGACGACACCGAGAACAACATGTACGGCGAGGACGGGAACGACGTGATCCACGGCCTGTCCGACGCCGACCACATCTACGGTGGCCGGGGCAACGACACCCTCTACGGCGAGGAGGGTGACGACACGATCTACGGCAACAGCGGAAACGACACCATCCACGGCGGCAAGGGCACGGACACGCTCTCGGGCGGACCGGGCACCAACAAGGTCTACCAGGACTAGGACTGAGCGGCCCGCTCGCGAAGGGCGCCGACTGGCGTAGGGCCGCCGTGCCGGGCACGGCGGCCCTACGCCAGTGTCAACACGGTGGCCCCGTCGCTACGCCCAGGCCGGTGTCCAGGTCCCGGTCCCCGAGGAGCGCCCGCCGCACAGATGGTCGCGGAGCGCGGCCAGGGTCGGGTGCGGGTTGTCGCGGTGCCACAGCAGTGAGTGCGGGTAGACCGGTGTCGGGTCGCGCAGGGGGATGCGCCGCAGGCCGTGGTCGGCGGGCCAGACGAGGTGTGTCCGCTCGCCGACGAAGGTCGCCAGCGACCGGGAGTCGGCGATGGTGTCCAGCAGGGGCCCGGTGCCGAAGTCGGGGCTGGTGATCTCGATGGTGAGCCCGAACGCGGCGGCGAGGGCGTCGTAGTAGGCGCCCCATTCGGTTCCGGGGACGAGGCCGGGCATCCAGATCCGGTGTCCGACGAGTTCGGCGGGCGTGACCGCGCGGGCGGCGGCGAGTTCGTGGGCCGGTCCGGTGAGCAGCTCGACGGGCTCGTCGTAGACCCGGACGACCCCGATCTGAAGGGGATCGTCGACGGTACGGGCGCCCCTGATGCCGGCGGGGAGCTGTCGGCCGGGCATGGTGACGGCGCGGAAGGACGCGTCGATCGTGCCGGACCGGATGGCGTCGATGGCCGCGTCGGCGTCGAAGAGGGTCACGACGTCGAGCTCGACCTCGGGGTGCGCGCGATGGAAGTCGCCCAGTAGGGCCGCCGGGGCGAGCCGTCGGCCGATCACGTCGACGCGCAGCGCGCGGCGGCCGGGGCGTACGGCGGCGATCGCCCGTTCCTCGGCTCGTAGGAGGTCGCGGGCGTGGGGCAGGAACGCCTGTCCGTCGATGCTGAGCTTCGCTCCCCGCGGGGTGCGGGTGAACAGCCGCACGCCGAGGGCCTTCTCCAGCGTGGCAATGCGTTTGGAGACGGCCTGCTGGGTGATCGACAGTTCGGTGGCGGCGTCCTGGAACCGTCCCGCGTCCGCGGCGGCCACGAAGGTGCGCACAGCATCGAGATCCACGCCAACCCACGCTACCCGCACAACGATTGGTTGTGCCTGCCTGGCCGATCGGTTGTTTGCTCTCGCCGTCTGTCACTCGCTTGGATGCCGGTGGGCAGCGTGTGGTGGTTCGGATCGGCGAGAGGTGCGTGGGGCATGCCGGGTAGGCGGGCGCTGGGGCGGAGGTTCGGGTGGTTGTGGGCGGCTTATGCCGTCAGCGCGTACGGCACCGGGCTCGGCTTCGGCGCGTTTCCCCTGATCGCGATCCTCGTGCTGGACTCCGGGCCGACCCAGGTGGCGGTGCTGTCCGCCGCGGGTCTGGTGGTGGGGGCCATGGTCGCGGTGCCGCTCGGTCCGTGGGTGGAGTTCCGCCGCAAGCGGCCGGTCATGGTGGCGATGGACCTGACCCGGTTCGCGGCGCTGATGAGCGTCCCCGCCGCGTACGCGCTCGGCCGGCTCAGCTACGCCCAACTTCTCGTTGTCTCCGTCGTCGTCGCCGCGGCCAACATCGCCTTCAGGGCGGCCAGCGGTGCGTATCTCAAGGCGCTTGTGCCGCCGGAGGACCTGCTCGTCGCGAACGGCCGGTTCGAGGCCACGACATGGACCGCGACCGTGGTCGGCCCGCCGCTCGGCGGGGTCGCGATCGGGATGTTCGGCCCGGTGACGACCGTGGTCGCCGACGCGGTCAGCTTTCTGCTCTCGGCCCTGGGCATCCGCGCCATCGGCGGCAGCGAGCCGCGTCCCGTACGGACCGGGCGGGCCGGAGCGCCGAGCCCCGCGCCGGCCGGCGCACCGCGCCCCGAGCGGACCGACGCGCCGCGGCTGCGCGCCGGCGATCTGCTCGAAGGCTGGCGCCATATCCTGGGCCATCGGGTGCTGCGCCCGCTGTTCTTCAACACGATCCTGGTCAACGGCCTGATCATGGCGACGCAGCCGCTGCTCGCCGTACTCCTGCTGGACCGCCTCGGGTTCGCGCCCTGGCAGTACGGTCTCGCGTTCGCGGCCCCTTGTGTCGGCGGCCTCGTCGGCTCACGGCTGGCGCCCCGGCTCGTGGCGCGGTTCGGGCAGCACAGGGTGTTGCTCACCTCCGGGGTGCTGCGTGTGTGCTGGTCCATCGGGTTGGTGTTCGTGCAACCCGGTGTCCCCGGGATCGTGCTCATCATCGCCGTCCAGCTCGGCCTGGTGACCTGCTGCGGTGTGTTCAACCCGGTGCTGTCCACCTGCCGGCTCGACCACACCGACCCCGGTCGGGTCGCCCGTACCCTGACCGCCTGGTCGGTCAGCAGCAGCGCCACCACCGCGGCCCTGACCGCCGTATGGGGTCTGCTGGCCGCCATCACCGGCCCGCGCCCGGCGATCGCGATCGCCGGGCTGCTCATGCTGGCGACCCCGCTCCTGCTCCCGCGGCGCGACCACACGCCACCGCCACCACACGACGCCGTCGACCGAGTCGCACACCCTGCTACTGGTTGACGGACCCCCGGGTCCGCTGCGCGACCCAGCCCGCCATGGCCCGTACGCCGATGCCGATCGCGCGCTCGTCCGGGGCGAAGTCGGGATAGTGCGGATAGCAGGCGGTGATGGGCGCGCCGGGGGCGCGGACGCCGAGGAAGGTGTACGTGCCCGGGACGCGGTCCAGGTAGAGGGCGAAGTCCTCGCCGTTGAAGGGGAAGGCGGCGTGGAGTTCGGTGACCGTGTCCGCGCCGAGGGTGTGGTGGAGGTGGCGGGCGAGGGCGCGGGCGTCCGGTTCGGGGCAGACCATGGCGGGGAACGGCTCGGCGGGGAAGCTCACCCCGGCCGCCGCCCCGTACGCCCCGGCCAGCCGGCGGATGTCCGCGCGGACCTCCGCGTACCGCTCCTGCGGCCAGCAGCGGTACGACACGCTCACCTTGGCCTCCTGCGCTCTGGCCCGGACGGCCACGAACCGGGCCAGCGGCCCTTCGGGCGTCTGGACGTCGGCGACCATCCGCTCCAGGTCCGCGGGGGTCTGCGGCGGTGTCACCGTGGCGAGCGCGCCGATCTCGGCGGCCAGGCGCCGTGCGGCGTCGGGGGCGTCAGGACCGGAGAGGGTCACCTCCGCGCGGTCCTGGCCCGGCAGGCCGTAGCCCGGGGTCACCGCGAACCGGCCCACCGGGAACGGACCGCAGTGCAGCGCGTGGATCTCCTCGACGCGGGTGCGCTCCAGCACACCCGCGTCGATCATCGCGCGGGCCCCGGCCAGGGCCTCCTCGGCGGGTTGGAAGAGGAACACCACCGTGCCGCTGAGGTGTTGGCGCAGCCTGGCCAGGACCTGCGCTGCGCCGAGGGCCACCGTGGTGTGGATGTCGTGACCGCAGAGGTGGGCTGCCGCCGGGCCGCCCCCGACGATGTCCCCGGGCGGCACCGCGTCCATGTCCGCCCGGTACGCGACGGTGCGGCCGGGCCGTGTGCCCCGCAACACGCCGACGACGCCGTGGCCGCCCACCCCGGTGGCGACGGCCAGCCCGGCGGCCCGCAGCTCTCGGGCCACCACGCCCGCGGTCCGCTCCTCCTGGCCCGGCGCTTCCGGGTGTTGGTGGATATCGCGCCGCAGCTCGATCAACCCGGGCTCCAGACGCGCCACCTCGGCGTCCACCGCCTCTTGCGCCACCGGCCGCCGCCCCCGCCCACCGGCGACGGCCGTTCCCGCGGCTCCCCACCCGATTCCGGCGGCGGCCGCGGTCGCGCCGGCGGTGAGCAGCGTACGGCGTGCGAGGGCGTGTTTCTTGGGACGAGTCACTGTCTCCCCTGCCTGATCGTTCATGTGGTCTTCCGGGCCGATTCCCGATGGACACACGATCGCCGCACGCGCAGGTCACCGCCCATCCGGCTGGCCACCACGTTGCGGTGGGGGTAGCCCCCCACCGCAACATCGGACCGGGCCGGCCGGGGCAGTTGGGGCAGTGAGGTCAGCCGGGGCCGCGGCGACCTGCCCGCCTCGGTGCGGCCAGCAGCGCCAGGCCCGGGGCCAGGATCACCAGCCCGTACCAGGACACCATCGGCAGCCGCTCGCCCACGACCGTGACGCCCAGCACCGCCGCCACCGCGGACTCGGCCAGGCTGAGCGTGGTGGCCACCGACGCCGGGGTGTGGCGCAGGCCGTGGCCGAAGAGGCGGTAGGCGAGGAAGACGGGGAACACCCCGAGGTGGAGGACCACCGCGGCGCCGCGGACGGTGGCGAGCCACGCCGTACCGGTGGCGAGCAGGACGGGCAGCGCCAGCAGCCCCGCCGCGCCGAACATCGCGCCCATGACCGCGGCGGACGGGTGTCCCCGGCCGATGAGGCGCCCGCCGATGAGCGAGTACGTGGCGTACGAAAGCCCCGCGAGGGCGGCGAGGCCGATTCCGGTGGCGTCCATGTGTGCCGGGTCCCCGGTGAGCTGGGGGCCGAGGGTCAGGACGGCGCAGCCGGCCACCGCGGCCAGGGTGGCGACGGCCCAGCGCTTGGTCGGCCTGGCCTGGCCCGTGGCCCAGGCCAGCAGGCCGGTGAAGACGGGCGCGCTGCCCAGCGCGATCACGGCGGCCACGGCCACGCCCGTACGTGCCACGGCCGGGTAGAAGCTGAGCGGATTTCCGGCCACGGCGAGCGCGCCGAGGGCGAGGAGCCGCCGCTCCGCGCCGGTGGACGCGGTGAACAGCGTCCACCGGCCGCGGGTGGTGAGGAACAGCAGCAGCCCGCCCAGGGCCAGGCTCGCGGCGCCGATGGCGAGCGCGGAGGTGCCCGCGGGGGCCATGGAAGCGGCGGTTCCGGTGGTGCCCCAGAGCACCGCCGCCGCGAGGATGGGCAGCGGGCCGTCGATGAGGCGGTTGGGGCGGGTGCGCGCGGACGTAGGGAGCGGCGCCGGGCGTGACGCGGGTGAAGGCGCGGGGGACGTCGCGCGGGAAGTCGCCGATGAAGGGGACACGCCGGATGAAGCAGGGGTGTGCTGAGCCACAGTCGTGAACTCCGTTGTCGAAACCGTCAAGAGGCTGGATTTCGAGAACGGGCGCACGACAGCGGCTCCGGGCGGCGGCCCGCGCGATCAGCGCGTGGTGGCGGCCGGGAGCGGCAGTGGGATCAAGCTTTCAGCGCGTGCGCCCGATCAGGCGCACGGCGGCGGTGTTACGGCGTGCCAGTAGGTGTCCACGAGGGGATCCTAGCCGAGGGGAGTTGGGGCCTGTACGCCAGGAAGCGTGTGCCAGGAGCCCGACGGAACGGTACGGGTCACAGCGCCGTCAGCACGCGCGGGCCGTCCTCCGTGATGGCCACCGTGTGCTCGCTGTGCGCCGCGCGGCTGCCGTCCGGGGTGCGCAGCGTCCAGCCGTCGGCATCGGTCGTGTACGCGTCGAGGCCGCCCGCCATGAACATCGGCTCGATGGCCAGCACCAGCCCGTGCCGGAGCGGGTAGCCGCGGCCGGGGCGGCCCTCGTTGGGCACCGGCGGGTCCTCGTGCATCCGGCGGCCGATGCCGTGGCCGCCGAAGTCCTCGGGGATGCCGTACCCCGCGGCGCGCCCGACCGTGCCGATGGCGTGTGCGATGTCCCCCATGCGGGCCCCGACCACGGCCGCCTCGATGCCCGCCGCCAGGGCCTGCTGGGTGGCCTCGATGAGGCGCTGGTCGGCGGGGCGCGGGGTGCCGACGATGAAGCTGACGGCGGCGTCGCCGGCCCAGCCGTCGACGATCGCGCCGCAGTCGATGCTGACCAGGTCGCCGTCGCGCAGCCGGTAGCCGTTGGGGATGCCGTGGACGATCGCGTCGTTCACGGAGGCGCAGATCACGGCCGGGAAGGGGGTGGGCGCGAAGTGCGGCCGGTAGCCGAGGAAGGGCGACTCGGCCCCCGCCTCCGCGAGCACCGCGCGCGCCACCTCGTCCAGCTCGCGCAGCGACACGCCGACCGCGGCGGCCTCCTGCGTGGCGGCGAGCGCGGCGGCGACGACGCGCCCCGCCTCGCGCATGGCGTCCAGCGACGCGTCGGTCTTGATCTCCACCATGGTGGCCTCCTGGTGATGCCGTAGGCACCTCGACACAATTCTTATACCGGTATTAGTATCACGGTCATGGTGCGCACCCCTCTCACCCCGCTGGAACGCGAACGCGGCCGGTACCTCGGCCTTCTCCTCCGCCAGGCCCGTGGCGAACGCAGCATGGCCGACGTCGCCGCCGAGGCCGGAATCTCCGCCGAAACCCTCCGCAAGATCGAGACCGGCCGGGCCCCGACCCCCGCCTTCTTCACCGTCGCCGCCCTGGCCGGCGCCCTCGGGCTGCCCCTGGGCGAGCTGGCCGGACGGTGCGCGGAGGTCACGCTCACAGCCGAGGAGGAGGGTGCGGCGGCCTAGTACGGCGCTCAACTCGCGCTCCAGGTGGGCGAATTAGCGTCCCGAGCCGCGTCGGCAAACTCAGCCGCGCGGTTCAGGCCGCTTTCCACCGAAGAGGAACGCCCATGCGCCGCCATCTCCGTATCGCACTCGCCACCGCCACCGCCGCCCTCGCGCTCTGCAGCTCCTTGGGCGTCGCGGGTGGCAGCGCCGTGGCCCGTGACCAGAACGACGAACACAAGTGCTCGGACAACGTGGATGTCGATGCCTTCTCCGACGACCTCGACGCGACCCTCTTCCAGAAGAGGTACGTCGGAAATCTCTCTGGCCTCGCTGTCGACACCGACGGCTCCATCGCCGCGCTCTCCGACCGGTCGCTGCTGTTCCGTCTGGACATGGAGCCCGAGCTGAAGCCGGGCGCGGTGACCGATCTCAGGGACGAGCAGGGATATCCCTCACTCGATTCCGAGGCCCTGGTGATCGACAGCGACAAGACCCGCCTGGTCACCTCCGAGATCGAGCCGTCCATCCGGCTCTACGACGAGTCCGGCAGGAATCCCGTCAAGCTGGCCATGCCCAAGAGGCTGCTGGTCAAGCCGGCAGGGCGGGCCCCCGACAGGAACCTGACCCTCGAAGGGCTGACCCTCCAGCCCGGAGGCCACACCCTCATCGCCTCCATGGAGGGGCCGCTGGAAGGGGACGGCAAGGACACCGCGGGGCATACGCTGGTGCGGCTGCAGAGCTGGCATCGGGAGCAGGGCCAGGCCGCGAAGGACTTCAAGATCAGCAAGCAGTACGGCTACGCGGTCGACAAGAATCCCGACAACGCGAACAAGGACCTCGGCATCTCCGAGATCGCCGCGACCCCCGACGGCCGTCTCCTCGTCCTCGAACGCGGCCATTCTCCGAGTGGCAACACCGTCCGCCTCTACCTCGCCGATCTGAGCCAGGCGAGCGACGTCACCGACGTCGAGAAACTGCCCGGGGCGGCCCACCTCGTGAGGAAGACCCTGCTCGCCGATCTCCTCAAGTGCCCCGACCTCGGCGCGCCCGCCAAGCAGCCCCAGCACAACAAGCTGCTCGACAACATCGAGGGCATGACCATCATCGGCCACCCCTCCGCCGACGAGCTGACCCTTCTGCTCGTCAGCGACGACAACGCGAACGTGAACCAGATCACCCGCCTGTACGCGCTGACGGTCCGGCTGCCGAGCAGCGGCTCCTGAAGAGGGGAATCCACAGGTCACGACGGGGGCCAGGGGCCGAGCCCCTGGCCCCGTTTTGTTGCGGCAGGATGAAATCCGCACACCAGAGCGTTGGTGCCTTCCGGTAGCAAAGGCAGACCGGGAGGTCACGGGTGGCGGACGCGATGGCGGACGAGGCAGGTATACGTCAGGGCGATGGGCGTCAGGCCGGGACACGGCAGGACGGCTGGGCGCGGCGGCTGATCCGCTACTGCTGGCGGTACCGCCGTGACGTGCTGCTGGCCCTCGGCGCCTCGCTCGGCGGGATGGCCGTGACGGCGCTGGTGCCGCTCGTCACGAAGCTGATCATCGACGATGTGATCGTCAAGCACGACCGCTCGCTCGCCCCGTGGGCCACCCTGCTGGTCGTCGGCGCGGTCGTCGTCTACGGCCTCACCTTCATCAGGCGCTACTACGGCGGCCGGCTCGCGCTGGACGTACAGCACGATCTGCGCACCGAGATGTTCGCGGCGATCTCCCGGTTCGACGGCAAGCGGCAGGACGAGCTGAGCACCGGGCAGGTCGTCGGCCGGGCCACCAGCGATCTCCAGCTCATCCAGGGGCTGCTGTTCATGGTGCCGATGATGATCGGCAACGTTCTGCTCTTTGTGATCTCGCTGATCGTGATGGCGGCGCTCTCGCCGCTGCTCACCGTCATCGCGCTCGCCCTCGCCCCCGCCCTGTGGATCATCGCCTCGCGCAGCCGCACCCGCCTGTTCCCCGCCACCTGGTACGCGCAGGGGGAGGCGGCGGCCGTCGCCGGGGTCGTGGACGGGGCGGTCACCGGGGTGCGGGTGGTCAAGGGGTTCGGGCAGGAGGAGCAGGAGACCGGGAAGCTGCGCGAGGTCAGCCGCCGGCTGTTCGCCGCCCGGCTGCGGACCGTGCGCCTGAACTCCCGCTACACCCCCGCCCTCCAGGCCGTACCCGCCCTCGGCCAGGTCGCCATGCTGGCGCTGGGCGGCTGGATGGCCACCCGCGGCCAGGTCACGCTCGGCACCTTCGTCGCCTTCTCCACCTACCTCGCACAGCTGGTCGGGCCGGTCCGGATGCTCACGATGGTGCTCACGGTCGGACAGCAGGCGCGGGCCGGTGTGGAGCGGGTCTTCGAGCTGATCGACACCGAGCCCGCCATCGAGGAGCGCGCCGACGCCCGGGAGCTGCCGGCCGACGCGCCCGCGACCGTCGAGTTCGACCATGTCACCTTCGGCTACGACCCCGACCGCCCCGTCCTCGACGATCTGTCCCTGCGGATCGAGCCGGGCGAGACGCTCGCGGTCGTCGGTGCCTCCGGCAGCGGCAAGTCGACGCTCTCGCTGCTGCTGCCCCGCTTCTACGACGTGTCGGCGGGCGCGGTGCGGATCGGCGGCCACGATGTGCGCGAGCTGACGTACGAGTCGCTGCGCGCCGCGATCGGGCTGGTGCCGGAGGACAGCTTCCTGTTCTCCGACACGGTGCGCGCCAACATCGCGTACGGGGCGCCGGGCGCCACCGACGAGCAGATCCGCGCCGCGGCGCGCGCCGCCCAGGCCGACGGCTTCATCTCCGCGCTCCCGGACGGCTACGGCACCGAGGTCGGTGAGCAGGGCCTGACCCTCTCCGGCGGCCAGCGCCAGCGTGTCGCCCTGGCCCGCGCCATCCTCACCGACCCGCGGCTGCTCGTCCTGGACGACGCCACCTCGGCGGTGGACGCGCGCGTCGAGCATGAGATCCATGAGGCGCTGCGCGGCGTCATGGCGGGGCGTACAACCCTGCTCATCGCCCACCGCCTGTCCACCCTGGCCCTCGCCGACCGCATCGCCGTACTCGACCGCGGCCGCCTCGCCGACGTCGGCACCCACGAGGAGCTGAGCGAGCGCAGCGCCCTGTACCGGCGGCTGCTGACCGACCCGGACGAGCTGAGCGGCATCACCCGCGATCCGGCGGGCAGTGCGGCGGGTGGCGACGGCGCGGGCCGCTCCGCGGTGGATGCGGTGGGCGGCGCCGCGGTCGGCCCCACCGTCGCGGCGGCCGTCGCGGGGCCGCTCGCGGCTGGACGTGTGTGGGCCCCGTCGCTCGGCGAGGGCGCGCCCGGCGGCGCGGGCGCCCCGGCCGCGGACGGGAACGGTCAGGTGGACGGGGACGCGCTCGCCGGGGCCTTCGGCGGGGAGGCTTCAGCCTCCGGGCTCGCCGTGCCGGGGCTGGACGGCGCGCCCGACGCGCCGGATATCGACCGCTCGGCTGACACGCCGCACCCGGATGGCGCGCCCGACGCATCGCCCCGCGACGGCCACCGGCCGGCCACGGCCGACAGCTGGGCCGCCGGAGCGGACCGCGCTGTGGCCCGCGCGGTCATCAGCAGCAGCCTGGCGCGGAGGGACGGCCGGCCCGGCGCGGAGCACGGCGCTGTCGCCGAGCCGGAGCGACCGCATCCGGCGCCCGCCGTCGCCCACGCCGCGGCGGAGCACGGCGCCGCGGACGGCGACACGCCCGACGGCGAGGCCCGGCCGCACGGAGCGAAGCCGCCGCACGACGCGAAGCCCCCGCGCGTCGTCGACGGCGTGACCCCCGAGCTGTGGCTGCGGCGCGACACGACAGACGACAACGGCGCGGACCGCGACCGGATCAGCGGCGGAGCCCCCACCGCGCCCGGCCCCGGCATGGCCGGGGCGCTCGCCGGGATGCCCGCCACCCCCGATCTGCTGGCCAAGGTCGCCGCCCTGCCGCCCGCCACCGACACCCCCGACATCGACGAGGAGCGGGCCGCGCGCCCCGAGCGGGCGTACGGGCTGCGGCAGCTGCTGCGCGGGTTCGGGGCGCCGCTCGCGGTCAGCCTGGCGCTGGTGACGGTCGACGCGCTGGCCGGGCTGCTGCTGCCGGTGCTCATCCGGCACGGCATCGACCAGGGCGTCCAGCGGATGGCGCTGGGCGCGGTGTGGGCCGCCTCCGCGCTCGCGCTCGTGATCGTCCTCGCGCAGTGGGCGGCGCAGATCGGCGAGACGCGGATGACCGGGCGGACCGGTGAGCGCGTGCTGTACGCGCTGCGCGTGAAGATCTTCGCTCAGCTGCAGCGGCTCGGGCTCGACTACTACGAGCGCGAGCTGACCGGCAAGATCATGACCCGGATGACCACGGACGTGGACGCGCTGTCGACCTTCCTGCAGACCGGTCTGGTCACCGCCGTCGTCAGCGTGCTGACCTTCTTCGGCATCCTGGTCGCGCTGCTGATCATCGACGTCCAGCTGGCGCTGGTGGTCTTCGCCTCGCTGCCACTGCTGATCATCGGGACGTTCTTCTTCCGGCGGCAGAGCGTCAAGGCGTACGAGCTGGCGCGTGAGCGGGTCAGCGTGGTCAACGCCGATCTCCAGGAGAGCGTGGCCGGGCTGCGTATCGTGCAGGCATTCCGGCGCGAGCGGGCGGGCCGGAAGCGGTTCGCGGGGCGCAGCGACTCCTACCGCCAGGCGCGGGTGCGCGGCCAGTGGCTGATCTCGGTGTACTTCCCCTTCGTCCAGCTGCTGTCCTCCGTCGCGGCCGCGCTGGTGCTGATCGTCGGCGCCGGGCGGGTCGGCGACAACACGCTGACGGCGGGCGCGCTGGTCGCCTACCTCCTCTACATCGACCTGTTCTTCGCGCCCGTCCAGCAGCTCTCCCAGGTCTTCGACGGCTACCAGCAGGCGACCGTCTCGCTGCGCCGCATCCAGGAGCTGCTGCGCGAGCCGACGAAGACCCCGCTCGCCGAGGCGCCGCGCGAGGTGCGGGCGCTGCGCGGCGAGGTGGCCTTCGACGGGGTGCGCTTCGGGTACGGCGAGGACGGTGCGGAGGCGCTGGCGGGCGTCGATCTGACGATCCCCGCCGGGCAGACCGTCGCCTTCGTCGGCGAGACGGGCGCGGGCAAGTCCACGCTGGTCAAGCTGGTCGCGCGGTTCTACGACCCCTCCGCGGGGGCCGTGCGGGTGGACGGCACCGATCTGCGCGAGCTCGACCTCACCGCGTACCGCAACCGCCTGGGCGTGGTGCCGCAGGAGCCGTATCTGTTCCCCGGGACGGTGCGCGACGCCATCGCGTACGGGCGCCCGGACGCGAGCGACGCCGAGGTGGAGGCGGCGGCCCGGGCGGTCGGCGCCCACGCCATGGTGGCCTCCCTCGACGGCGGCTATCTGCACGAGGTCACCGAGCGCGGACGCAATCTGTCCGCCGGACAGCGACAGCTCATCGCGCTGGCCCGCGCCGAACTGGTCGGCCCGGACATCCTGCTGCTCGACGAGGCCACGGCCGCGCTCGACCTGGCCACCGAGGCCCTGGTGAACCAGGCCACGGACCGCCTGGCGGGCAGGCGCACCACGCTGGTCGTCGCGCACCGGCTGACGACCGCGGCCCGTGCGGACCGGGTGGTGGTCCTGGACCACGGGCGGGTCGTCGAGGACGGTACGCATGAGGAGTTGGTGGCCCGCGAGGGGCGGTACGCCGAGCTGTGGCGCACCTTCACGGGGCACGCCTACACGGAGGAGACGGCGCCGACGGCCGTCGGCTGACGGCGGGCGGGCGCCGGATGCGTCGTCCGGCCGGGATGGGTGTGCCATGTTGCGCACCGGTCCGGCCGGGCGTTGTGCCTGCGCCCGTGGCCCCCGTGGTGACTCTCGGCACTCAACTGATGTTACCCATCGTTACATCATGGTTCCATGCCGCTTGCCCTGGCTATCCCCTCCACCTCGCGCCTGTCCCGTTCCCGCTGCTCCGCGTCGGCGGCGACCCGCTTTTTGTGGCGCTGCAGGAAGTCGGGGTCGTCCGCCCGGTCCTGGGGGACCAGGACCTTCATGCCCTTGGCGTGCGGGCTGTCGCCGAGGTCCACGACCACCCGTTCGTCCTGGGAGGTGAGCAGGCCGAACAGCACCAGCAGTTCCGCCTGCAGAGCGGGGGTGAACAGCTCCTTTTCCTCGGGCCCCATGCCGAGTTCGTACGTCCCCCCGCGGACGGCCGGTGAGGTGCTCAGCTCGCGCAGCAGCCGCATCAGCAACTCCAGCGAGCGCGGATCGATTCGTTCCTGCAATTCGGTCAGATACTGCGTCAGCCGCTCGGCCCGTTCGCTCCGGTCGTGCCGTTCGTCTCGGTCCATGTAGGCAGGATGAGCCATCACAGCCCGCTACGAAAGAGGGCGGAGCCCATAACTCTCCGTATTCGGGCCCCAGTTGGCCGGTCTGGTGGCCTCACCTGTGCCCCGATAGGTTCTCGGCGATCTGCGCGAACGGAATTGCACGAACTGATTCCGCGCGAACTGAATCTGTACGAACCGAAGGGGAGGGCGAATGGCCAAGGCACTCAGATGGCTGCTGGCGCTCGTGATGCTCGTCGGGGCGGTCGGCGCGGGCGTCGGCAGCGCGACCGCGGCACCGGCCACCGCGGCACCGACCAGCACGGCACCGACCACCGCGAAACCGGCCGCCGCGGAGCCGGACATCAAGGACCGAATACTCGCGATACCGGGGATGAGCTTCGTCGAGGAGAAGCCCTATGACGGCTATCGCTTCCTCGTGCTGACCTACACCCAGCCGATCGACCACCGGCACCCGTCCAAGGGCACCTTCAAGCAGCGGTTCACCCTGCTGCACAAGTCCACCGACCGGCCGACGGTGTTCTTCACCTCCGGCTACAACGTCAACACCAGCCCGCGGCGCAGCGAGCCGACCCAGATCGTCGACGGCAACCAGGTGTCGCTGGAGTACCGCTTCTTCACCCCGTCCCGGCCCCAGCCGGCCGACTGGTCCAAGCTCGACATCTGGCAGGCGGCCAGCGACCAGCACCGCCTCTACCGGGCCCTGAAGCCGGTCTACGGCAAGCGGTGGCTGGCCACGGGCGGCAGCAAGGGTGGTATGACGGCGACGTACTACCGCCGCTTCTACCCGGGCGACATGGACGCCACCGTCGCCTACGTCGCGCCCAACGACGTGGTGAACAAGGAGGATTCGGCCTACGACCGCTTCTTCGCCTCCGTCGGCACGCCCGAGTGCCGCACCAAGCTGAACGCGGTGCAGCGCGAGGCCCTGGTGCGGCGCGACGAGATCGTCGCCCGCTACCAGAAGTGGGCGGACGACGAGGGCCAGGCCTTCACCGTCGTCGGCAGCGCGGACAAGGCGTACGAGAACGTCGTCCTCGACCTGGTGTGGGCCTTCTGGCAGTACCACGGGGTGAGCGAGTGCGCCGACGTCCCCGCCCCGACCGCCCCGACCGATGAGCTGTACGCCTTCATCGACGACATCTCCGGCTTCGCCGCCTACACCGACCAGGGCCTGGAGACCTTCACGCCGTACTACTACCAGGCGGGCACCGAACTCGGCTCGCCCACCTTCGACACCCCGCACCTGGACGGGCTGCTGCGCTACCCGGGCATTTACACCCCGCGCAGCTACGTTCCTAGGGAGATCCCCATGCGGTTCCGGCCATACGCGATGCGGGACATCGACAGCTGGGTGCGGCACGACGCGCGGCGCATGCTGTTCGTGTACGGGCAGAACGACCCGTGGGGCGCGGAGCGGTTCCGGCTCGGAAAGGGCTCCCGGGACTCCTACGTCTACACCGTCGCGGGCGGCAACCACGGCTCGAACATCGGCCAGCTCGCGGCCGACGAGAAGGCCAAGGCCACGGCCGCGGTGCAGCGCTGGGCCGGCGTCGAGCCCGCGGCGAAGCCACTGGCCTCGTACGACGCGCGGCTCGACCGCCGGGACATGGAGCGCGAACCGGCCCTGCGGCCTTAATGGCAGCCGCGTCAGCCCTGCAGATCATGGCTGAAAATCGGCTCCCTGACGGGCGACCCGAGAGTGAAAGTAGTGCCTGCCGAGGAGACCAAGTGCTTCGGCGAGTTCCAGTCGGTGCACCTTGACATACAGGGAGAAGCATGCGTACTGAGATTGTTCTTCAGAACGACGACCTCGACCTCGACCTCGATCTGCGCGTCTCCGACCTTCCGGAGGGCACGGAGCAGTTCGGGCAGGGTCAGTTCACCTCGCCGAGCAGCTACGCGATCGGTACCCGCTGCCCCGTCTGCTGCGCGTAGGGGCCGGACGATCGAGCGGGGCAGGCACTGCCTGCCCCGCTGTTCCGTATCCCAGGTGAGGCGAGGAAACAGGAACGTGCGACCGGAGTCCGACATCTTCGAGGTACGTGAACCGGTGCTGGTGCGGATCGCGAGCAGGCCCCGAGACCGCGCCGAGAACGTGATCAACGCCGATGACCCCGTGCCCGGCATCCGCAGCCTGGCCGCCGACCCCCTGCTCCAGCAGGCCGTCCACGTCGCCAGCGGCAGCCTGGCCCTCAGCCTCCGGCGCCTCGGTGACGACGAGGAGGCGGCGGCTTACGGCCGCAAGCGCACGCTGAGCGCCGCCCGGACCCTCACCCGGTACGCGCGGCGGTCCGGTGGACGCCCCACCCCCTTCGGGCTCTTCGCCGGAGTGGGCAGGGCCCGCTTCGGCCCCGCCGCCAAGGCGGGGCCCGCGGGCCCTGGCGAGGTGTCGGTCCGTCTTGACGGTGCCTGGCTGCACCGCCGCGTGCTGGCCTGGCTGGCCGACCCCCGGGTGCGCCGCCGGGTGGATGTCGTCCTCAACGACCTGTGTGTCCTCCGGGACAACCGGCTGACGCTGCGCACCGGCGAGCGGCAGACCTCGGTCCGCGACAACGCGCTGGTCGCCGCGGTGCGCGAACTCACCGCCGCCCCCGTCCCCTACACCGCCCTGTCCGACGAGCTGTCCCGCCGCTTCCCCACACTCGGCCCGGAGCGCCTGGACGCCCAACTCGGCGGTCTCGTCCAGCACGGCCTCCTGCTCACCTCGGTGACCCCGCACCGCATCGACGACGAACTCCTCGACCGGATCGAGGCCGCGCTCCAGGACCCCCTTCCCGACACGGCCGCGGGACTGCGCTCGATCCGCTCGGCCGCCGCCGCCCACGAACAGGACCCTCCCGGCGCGGGACTCGCCTCCTGGCAGACGCTGCTCGACCGGGTCCGCCGCCTCGACGCACCCGGGGAGAGCGGCGACGGGCACCAGCGGCCACCGGTCCACGTCGATCTGCGGATGCCCGCCGACTTCGTCGTCCCGCACCCGGTCGGTGAGGAAGTGCGCCGCTACGCCGCCGCGATCTGGGCGATGACGCCCGAGTGGACGACGCTCGAGTACATGCGGGACTACCGGGACCGCTTCATCGAGCGGTACGGAACCGCGTCGGCCGTGCCTCTCGCCGATCTCGTCGACCCGCACCGCGGTCTTGGACTGCCGCCCGAGTACGCGGAGCCGCCCGTCCATCCGCGCACCGGACCGGGTGAGGACGCCGACGGCCCGCGCCGTGGGGTGATCGCGGACCTCGTCCAGCAGGCCGTCCTCGCCGGAACCGACATCGAGCTCACCGACGACGACGTGGCACGTCTGGCCACTGCCGTGGGACACGACCCCGACGCCAGGCCGCCGCGCACCCTTGAACTGTGCTTCCAGATTCTCGCGGACAGCCTGGACGCCCTGGACCGGGGAGACTTCCAGCTCCTCGGCAGCCCGCACATCGGCTCCTGGACGGCCGGCGCCACCGCGGGCCGGTTCGCCGCCACCACTGGCCTCACCGACGAACTGGCCCACCTCGTCTCGTACTCCGCCGGCTCCGACAGCCTGCGGGCGCAGGTGGACGTCGCGCCCACCGACCCGCGTTCGCTCAACATCGTCCAGGTGCCGCGCCTGCTCCCGTACCGCATCCCCATCGGCGTCGCCGACGACCGCGCTGACCCCCACTGCCTGGACTGGCGCACCTTGCTGGTGGCGGCCGGCGCGGACGGGCTGAGACTGCTGCACGAACCCACCGGCCGCCAGGTCGAACCGGTGTTCCCGCATATGCTGGCGCTCGACGCCCAGGCGCCCCCGGTGGCCCGCTTCCTGTCGGATCTGGCCGCGGCCCGTCCCCGCGTATGGTCCGGCTGGGACTGGGCCGGCCTGGACGTCCTTCCCTATCTGCCCCGGGTCCGCTACGGCCGGGTCCTGGCGGCCCCCCGCCGCTGGCTGCCGGGCCGACGGCTGCGCGACGCCGCCCGCGCGCAGGGCGGATCCGCGTGGCAGGAGGGGCTGCGCGAGTGGCGGCGGCGCCTTGTGGTGCCCGACCGCGTGCAGATCGCCAAAAACGACCAGATGTACCCGATCGACCTGCGCGACCCCTGGGACCAGGACCTGCTGCGCTCCGAACTGACCGCGGAGCGGCCCCGCTTCGTCCTGTACGAGGACATCACCGCCGACGGTGCGCACCTGGGCTGGAACGCGGGGCACAGCACCGAGATCGTGGTGCCTTTGGCGCGCACCTCCGCGCCCCGCCGCACCTCCGAGCCTCGCCGTTCCTCCGCACCGTCCGCCCCCACGCCGATCCGGCGTGCCCCGACCCGGGTCCACCTGCCCGGCGAGGACTGGCTGTTCCTCAAGCTGTACGCGGAACCGGCCGCCCACGACGCACTGCTGACCCGCCACCTGCCGCAGTGGCTCTCGGAGGTCGAGAAGGACGTCGACCGATGGTTCTTCCTGCGCTACCGGGACCCCGAGCCGCATCTGCGGCTGCGTTTCCACGGAGATCCGGACGTGTTGAACGGTCGTGTCCTGCCCGTTCTCAGCCGCCACATCCGCGCAGCGATCGGTTCCGGCGCCCTGCGCACCATGGCCCTGGACGTGTACCGGCCCGAGACCGACCGTTACGGCGGCGACTCCTCCCAGGAGGCGGCCGAGCGGCTGTTCCAGACCGACAGCCTCTCCGCGCTGCTGCAACTGCGTGCGCGCGCGGCGGGAGCGTCGGCCATGCCCGACGACGTCCTGGCCGCCCTGGGGCACGCCGTCCTGCTGGACTCCCTGGGGGACTGGGACTGGTGCGCCTGGGTGGACCATATGTTCACCAAAGGACCGGAACACGACGTTTACCAACGGCATCGGTCGGCGGCCCACCGCCTGATCCGCCCCGGCGAGACCGGCGAGACCGCCCGGCTGGCCGCCCAGGAACTGTCGTCCCCGGAGCTCGCGCGGCTGTGGACCGGGACACCGGAGCCGCGCGCCTACGGCCGCCTGGTCCTGGCCGCTTCGCCCGCCGACCGTGACGAGGCGGTGCTCTCCCTCCTCCACATGCGGCACAACCGCCTGTTCGGCATCGGCCGGGCGGCGGAGGCCCGCGGATACGCCGTACTGCGCGGCGTGGCCCGCGCCCACATCGGCAGGAGGGCTCATGCGACCCGTACCTGACCGTGCCGCCGTACGTGACCGTGCGCTGGCCGTCTCCGCCCAGATCCTCGACCGGCTGGCCGACCCGCCCGCCACCATGGCCGCCACCCGCATCCCCGCCGAGGCCGCCGACGACGGCGTCCCCGAAGGCGTCTGGGCCGAGCTGACCCTCGGCAGCGGAAGCCCCGGCCTGGCCATCGCGTTCAGCGGAGTGAGCCACCGCGCGGCCGAACAGGCGCCCCGGGCGCATGCCTACCTGGGAGTGGCGACCCGGGCCGTGGCCTCCGGGACCGTCGCCCCGAGCGGCATCTTCAAGGGGCCGGGAGCACTGGCCTTCGCGGTGCTGCTCGCCCATCGCAGCACCGGCGGCTATGTCTCCGCGCTCCAGCGTCTCGACGCGTATCAGCGCGATCTGGTGGCCACCGTACTGCCCACGGCCTGGGACGATGCCCCACTTCCCAGCATCGGCCACTACGAGGTGGTCCGCGGTCTGACCGGAGTCGGCCGCTACCTTCTCGCCCGCGTCGAGAGCTGCGGCCAGGCGCTCGAAAGCGTCCTCGACCACCTGATCCGCCTGTCGCGCGGAACCGTCGCCCACCAGGGGCACCAGGTGCCCCGGTGGTGGGCTCTGGACGCGCCACGTATCGGTTCTGAGGCCGCGTTTCCCGGCGGCCACCTCAACCTCGGCATCTCACACGGCGTCGCGGGCCCGCTCGCGCTGATGTCGCTCGCCTGGCAGCAGGGCGTCAGGCGCCCGGATCAGCGGGAGGCCATCGAGTCCACGGCGGACCTCCTGACGCGGTGGGCGGTCAAGGACGGCCACGGCCCGTTCTGGCCCCCTCATCTCAGCCTCGCCCAGTGGCTGGCCGGCCCGGAGGAGTACGGCCAACCCGCCGGATGGCCGTCGTGGTGCTACGGCGCCCCCGGTGTCTCGCGCGCCCTCCAACTGGCCGGGCTGGCACTGGACCGGCAGGACTGGGCAGCCCTGTCGCGAGCGTCGGTGGAGCGGCTGCTGACCCTGCCCATGCACGACTGGGGCATCCACGATCACGCCCTCTGCCATGGCTGGGCAGGTGCCCTGCACCAACTCGGCCGGCTCAACGAACACTTCGGCGACCCGCGGATCGACGTCCTCCGGGACCGGCTGGCCACCGAGTTGATCAGTGCCTTCGACCCGGACCTGCCGTTCGGGCACCGCTTCACCATGACAGCGGTGCCCTACGGCTCCGACATCTCGGGCTACCTGGACGGTGCCGCGGGCGTCGCCCTGGCCCTCGACTCCTACGCGGCGGGAGCCACCCCGTCCGGCTGGGACATGCCCTTGCTGCTGTCCTGACCGCCACCCATCGGTCCGACCGGGCTCAGTACGACAGCCCGTGGCCCACCGGGTACAGCACCCGGTGCGGGGCGTCCGCGCGCCGTACGGGGACGGGCAGCCTGCCGCGCGGGTCGGTCCGGCCGGCGATGACCCGGGCGGCGGCGCGCAGTTCGACATCCGTCCAGGAGTAGGTGGCCAGGGAGGCCGCGGGGGCCTTGCCCCGGGCGCCGGTCAGCCGCGCGAGGTACGCGATGTCATAGGGGTTCCGGAGCGCCACATGGACCAGCGGAACGCCCGTGGCGGCGAGCTTGGAGACGAGGGCGCGCTGCCGGGAGTCCTCGCCGACGTTGTACGTCGCCACGATCACCGCGTCACGCCCCCGCGCCGCCGCGACCGCGGCCTTGATCCGCTCCGTCGTCGGGTCGAGCTCGGCGCCCGAGCCGGTGGACAGGGCCTCGGCGGTGAAGCCGAGGGCGGTCAGGGCGCGGGCGAGGACCGCCGTCGGCGGGCCGCCGGTACCGGAGGGCGCGGCCGGGTCCGGGCCCACGACCAGTAGTCTGCGGTGGTGGCGGGGGGACAGCGGCAGCAGATGGCCGTCGTTGACGAGCAGCGTGGTGGTGCGCTCGGCGATCCGGTCGGCGGCGGCGCGGTGCTCGCGGCTGCCGACCGTACGGGCGACCTGGCCGTCGCCGGTGTACGGATGGTCCAACAGGCCCCGGCGCGCCTTGAGTTCCAGGATGCGCAGCACGGATTCCTCGATACGGGCCTCGCTGAGCTCGCCGCCCCGTACGGCCCGGTGGACGCCCGCCCAGGCGGCCGGCAGGTCCGGCGGGTTCAGCAGCTGGTCCGCGCCCGCCTTCAGGGCCAGCACGGGCACCCGGTCGTCGCCGTACTTCTTCCGCACCCCCGCCATGCCGAGCGAGTCCGTCACCACCACGCCGCCGAAGCCGAGTTCGCCGCGCAGCAGACCGGTGAGGATGGGCTTGGAGAGCGTGGCGGGGCCGTCGTGGGGGTCGAGCGCGGGGAACCGCAGATGCGCCGTCATGATCACGTCTATGCCCGCCGCGATGGCGGCCCGGAACGGCGGTGCGTCCAGCCGCTCCCACTGCGCGCGGGAGTGGGTGATGAGCGGGAGGTCGAGATGGCTGTCCACGGACGTGTCGCCGTGCCCGGGGAAGTGCTTGGCGGTGGCCGCGACCCCGGCGCTCTGATAGCCCTCGATCTGGGCCGCGACCAGCCGGGCCACGGCCTTCGGGTCGGCGCCGAAGGAGCGTACGCCGATGACGGGGTTGGCCGGGTCGACGTTGACGTCCGCGACGGGCGCGTAGTCCTGCCGGATGCCGAGCGCGGCGAGCTCGGCCCCGGCTATCCGGGCGGCGGTGCGGGCGTCCGCGGCGCTGCCCCCGGCGCCGAGCGCCATCGCGCCCGGGAGGAGGGTGGCGGGCGCGCCGATGCGGGCGACGATGCCGTGCTCCTGGTCGATGGACAGCAGCGCCGGGACGGGGGTGCGGCCCGCGAGCGCGGCCTTCTGGATGCCGTTGGAGAGGGCGGCGAGCTGGTGGGGGGCGCGGATATTGTGCGCCCACCCCGCGTACATGACGCCGCCGGCGTGGTACTTCGCGATCAGCTCGGCGGCGGTGGCGACACCGGTCTCCCTGCGGTTCTGCGCGGCGTCGGCGGGGGCGGGGGAGGTGGCCGAATGGCCGTAGACCCGCACCACGAAGAGCTGGCCTATCTTCTCGTCGAGCGTCATCCGGCCCAGCAGCGCCTCGGCCCGCTTGCGGTCCCGGTCCCGGTCCCGCCGTTCGCCGCCGCCGGCCGGGGCGGCGGCGCGGTGGGTCGGCGAGGCCTCCCGGGCGGCGGAGGTCCGCTGTGGGGAACAGGCGGCGGCCGCGGCCGCGAGGGCGGCGGTCAGCAGGGTGCGGCGGGAGGCCGCCTTGGGGAATGCCGGGTCGTGCACCCGCACTCCTTCCGTCGGTTCGAGGAGGGGGTGGCTGTGGTCCGTATGGCACGAACATCCGGAAAATATGGGGGAAGTGAGGCTACGTCAATCTGAGTTGAACGAAGTCGCCAAGGGGAACAGCCTTGACACTGTCTCGGTCAATCGGCATATGACATCGATCGCGCGATGCCCGAACGGTGTCCGGGAGTGACTGGGTGACGCGCGACGGTCAGTCGGCGAAGCGCGGCTGCACGGGCAGCCGGTCCCGCGGCACCTCGAAGACGGCGATCACGTGGAAGGGCGCGTAACACTCCGGCGGCGGCTCGGGATGCGGGCCCGCGATGGGCTTCAGGGTGTCACCGGCGCGGTGGAGGGTCGCCGACGGCCACTGGGCACAGCCCGTCGTCGCGGACCAGCCGACCAAGGTGGTGCGGCTGAAGTCGGTGGCCCCGGCCCGATCGATGATCTCCTGCTCCCGCCCCCGGAACAGCCGGGCGAAGGCCTTCAGCTCGTCCGGCCCGCGCAGCACCGCCCGCACCTGCCGGACCGAGCCGGGCGCGCTCGTGAAGTAGGCGAGCCCGGAGTCGACACGGCCCTGGCGGAACGGCGTGCCGGGCGGGGAACTCGGGGTGCCGCCGTCAGCGCGGTGGTTGGGGGGCGCACTGACGGCGGCGTGCTGCTGGCCGCAGGCGGCGGAGAGGGTGGTCAGCGACGCAGCCAGCAGCGTGGCCGATACCGCTCTGCGGAGACTCACCAGCAGCACACGGCTTGGACGGCCCGCGCCGCGGACCGGTTCCGCGGGCGAGGCGAGAGGGTGCGGGGCGGGACGCATACGGCCATGGTGGCAGCGGTCGCCGCGGCTCCGGGGCGGGCACGCCGTGGGGTGCGCCGAGTGGGTGCGTCGCCGGTGCACCGGATGGGTGGTGCGCGGATCAGCCAGGAATCGCCGCCCCACGGGGCCGGGACCGCCCCGCGCCGCCACGCCCGGCCAGGCTGACGCCGCCCGGGCGGGCGACCGCGCGCTGCGGCCAGTGGGCGCGCAGCAGCCGTACGGTCTCCGTGATCGCCGGGCGGCGGGCCGCGCCCGTGCGCCACAGGGCGTACAGGCGGCGTACCGGCACCGGTTCGAGAGGGAGGGCCAGCACGCCGTCGGGCAGCGGGCCGCGGCCCAGGCGGGGCATCAGGGCGATGCCGAGGCCCGCCGCGACCAGGGCGATCTGGGTGTGGTTCTCCGCCGCCTGATACGCCAGGTCCGGCTCGTGGCCCGAGGCGCGCAGCGTCCGGACCAGCCAGTCGTGGCACACCGTCCCCGGCGGTTGGCAGATCCACCGCTGCCCCGGCAGGTCCTCGCGGCGCAGCGGACCGCGCCCGGCCAGCGGATGCCCGGCCGGTACGAGGACGTCGCACAGGTCGTCGCCGATGACCGCCCGCTCCAGGCCCTCGGGGGCGGGCAGCGGCGCGATGTCCCAGTCGTGCGCGACCGCGAGGTCGAGCACCCCCTGTGCCGCCAGGTCGACGGACAGATGCGGGTCGACCTCGACGAGCCGGGCGTCCAGGGACTCGTGCCGCGCGGCGAGTTCGGCGAGTACCGAGGGCAGCAGCCCGCGCGCCGCCGTGGCGAAGGCGCCGATCATCAGCCGCCCGCTGGGCAGCCCGCGCCGCTCCTCCAGGGTGGTCTCGGCCCGCTCCACGATCGCCAGCAACTGCTGGGCGGTGGCGGCCAGGTGCCGGGCCTCGTCGGTCAGCGCGATACCGCGGCCCTGGCGCTCCAGCAGGGTGGTACGGGTCTCCCGCTCCAGCTTGGCGATCTGCTGGGAGACGGCGGACGGGGTGTAGCCGAGCGCGGTGGCCGCCGCGCTGACCGAGCCGTGTACGGAGACCGCGTGCAGCGCCCGCAGCCGGGCCAGATCCAGCATGATGCCCCTCCCCTTTCCGCGGGTTCTTCTCCCGTGGGTTTTCAGCAATGCTGAATCCAACCATGAAGGAATCCGTGCTGGTGCTACAAGGTTGGCAGCGGTGATCCTCGACCCATGCGACCAGCACACATTCTCTTGGCCGTCCTCATCACCGCCGTATGGGGCGTCAACTTCGTCGTCATCGACATCGGGCTCGACCACTTCCCGCCGCTGCTGTTCTGCGCGCTGCGCTTCCTCGTCGCGGCGCTGCCCGCCGTCTTCCTGGTCGGCCGGCCGAAGGTCGCGTGGAAGTGGGTCCTCGGTGTGGGTCTCGCGCTGGGCGTGGCGAAGTTCGGGCTGCTGTTCATCGGGATGCACGAGGGGATGCCCGCCGGTCTCTCCTCGCTGGTGCTTCAGGTCCAGGCGGTGTTCACGGCGCTGTTCGCGGCCGTGGTGCTCGGCGAGCGGCCGAACCGGACCCGGCTGGCGGGCATGGCCGTGGCGCTCGCCGGAATCGCGGTGGCCGCCGTCGACGAGGGCACGTCCGGGCCGCTGCTCGCCTTTGTGCTGGTGATCGCCGCCGCCGTGTTCTGGGGGGTGTCGAACGTCCTGACCCGCAAGGCCGCGCCGCCGGAACCGCTCAGCTTCATGGTCTGGGTCAGCCTGGTGCCCGTGGTGCCGCTGCTCGTGCTGTCGCTGATGTTCGAGGGCGCGGACCCCGACCTGGAGGCGCTGCGCTCGCTCGACTGGACCGGGGTGGGCGTGATCGTCTACGTCGCCTGGATCGTGACCCTCGCCGGCTTCGGCGCCTGGAACTTCCTGCTGCGGACCTACGACGCCTCGGTGGTCGCGCCCTTCACCCTGCTGGTGCCGGTCTTCGGGATGTCCTCGGCCGCGCTCGTACTGGGCGAGGGCATCAGCCCGCTGCGCTGGCTGGCGGCCGCGCTGCTGGTCGGCGGCGTGGCCCTGACCTCGCTGTCGCTCAGGCCGCCTCGGCGAGCAGCCGCAGCAGATGGTCCCGGGCCGCGGGAAGCAGCCCCGGAAGCTCCGCCGCTTGCGGGTACCAGCGCTTCTCGTACTCCCAGCACAGCCAGCCGTCCCAGCCCGCGCGGCTGAGCAGTTCCACGGACTCGGCCAGCGGCAGCACGCCCGCGCCCAGCGGCAGCGGGGTGGTGTCGTCGGCCGAGGCGATGTCCTTGACCTGCACATAGCCCAGGTACGGGGCGAGCGCCGCATGGGTGGCGGACGGATCCTCGCCGCCCAGCCAGGGGTGCATCACATCCCAGATCGCGCCCACGCTCTGGTGGCCGACCAACCCGAGCACGCGGGTCACGTCGGCCCCGGTGCGGTGCGAGTCATGCGTCTCGAGCAGCAGCCGCACGCCCAGGTCGGCGGCGTACGGCGCGGCGGAAGCCAGCCGCCGGGCGGCGTTCGCGTCGGCCTCGGCGGCGTCGAGGTCACCGCCGCCGGGGAAGACCCGGACATGGGCCGCGCCCAGGTCATGGGCGAGCCGCAGCAGCTCCCGCAGCTCCTCCAGCGCCGGTTCGTCCGGCCCCGCCGCGGCGGACCGTACGTACCCCGCGACCGTCAGCACCGCCACCCCGGCGGCCTTGAACTCCGCCACCACCCGCTCCCGCTCGGCGGCCCCGATCCCCGGGTGCACCGGCTCCTCGGGGTGCGCCCGCAGTTCGACGCCGTGGTAGCCGGTGTCGGCGGCGAGCCGCACCACGTCCTTGATCGGCAGGCCGGGGACGCCGAGGGTCGAGAAGGCGAGCTGCATACGGGCTCCGGTTCTTCGAATGGATCAGGTCTCCACTGTGCCACCTACCTGGCGGCAAGGCGCCACAGCGAGGTCACCTCCGCCGCGCGGGCCTCGTGCAGCGGATCGTCCGGATCGGTGGCGCGGCGGTGGCCGGGACGGGTGTCCAGCCGGTCCACGACCTTCAGGCCCGCCGCGTCGAACGCGGCCAGCAGCTCGTCGCGCGGGCGCAGCCCCAGGTGTTCGGCGAGGTCGGAGAGGATCAGCCAGCCCTCGCCGCCCGGGGCGAGATGGTCGGCCAGGCCGTCGAGGAAGCCGTGCAGCATCCGGCCGTCCGGGTCGTACACCGCGTACTCGACCGGCGAGGTGGGGCGGGCGGGCACCCAGGGCGGGTTGCAGACGACGAGCGGGGCCCGGCCGCCCGGGAAAAGGTCCTCCCGCACGACGTCCACCCGCCCGGCCAGACCAAGCCGCGCGATGTTCTCCCCCGCGCACGCCAGCGCGCGCGGGTCCTGGTCCGTGGCCACGACGCGCCCCACGCCACGGCGGGCGAGCACGGCGGCCAGGACGCCCGTCCCCGTGCCGATGTCGTACGCCAGGGACGCATCGCCGGGCAGCGGCGCCTCGGCCACCAGGTCCACGTACTCGCCGCGTACCGGCGAGAAGACGCCGTAGTGCGGATGGATCCGGTCGCCGCCCAGGGCCGGCACCGCGACGCCCTTCGTGCGCCACTCATGCGCGCCGATCAGGCCCAGCAGCTCCCTCAGGGAGGTCACCGAGGGCCCTTCGGCCGGTCCGTACGCCTCGACGCACGCCTGCCGTACGTCGGGCGCGCGGCGCAGCGGCACGCCGTAGTCGCCGTCGAGCGGTACGAGCAGCATGCCCAGCACCCGGGCCCGCCGGGACTGGGCCTGCCGGTGCTGGTGGAAGGCCTCGGCGGGGGAGGCCGCGGGGGCGCGCCGCCGGCGCGGGCGGCGCGGGCCCCGGTCGACGCGGCGGGCCATGGCGCTCAGCAGCTGGCGGGCGCCCTGGTAGTCGCCGCACCACAGCAGCGCGGTGCCCTCGCAGGCCAGGCGGTAGGCGGTGTCGGCCGTCATACGGTCGTCGGCGGTCGCCACCCGGCGGGGCGGGGGCGCCCCGTTCTCGGAGCGCCATCGGGCGTCGCGGGCCCGCCCGGCTTCGGTCCATTCGATGACCTGATGCGTACTCAGCGGGTGTACCTCATGCTCTGATTCAGTTCCGACTGCTCACTCCTTATCCCGCGAAGCCTCCTCGGCGCGAGTGATTTTCGGCCGGATGACGCCCCTCCAGGTACCTGGCCGCCTCCAGGGCCCGGTTCTACGATGGGAGCGCTCCCGTACATCGTGCACACCCCGTATCAGAGGAGAACAAGGGACATCTGGAGCCACCATGATTTGTCATGAGCACAACCGGAGACGGTGGGTGGCGCGGGCGTCGGCCGCCGCGTCCGCCGCCGTCCTGATGATCGCGATCCCGCTGGCGGACACCGCCGCCGCCCACGGCTCGGCCATCGGCCCGGCCTCGCGCAACTACGGCTGCTGGAAGCGCTGGGGCGGCGACTTCCAGAACCCGGAGATGAAGACCAAGGACCCCATGTGCTGGCAGGCCTGGCAAGCCGATGTCAACGCCATGTGGAACTGGAACGGCCTCTACCGGGAAGGCGTCGCGGGCAACCACCAGGCCGCCCTCCCCGACGGCCAGCTCTGCAGCGGCGGGCACACCTCCTCGGGCCGCTACAACGCGATGGACGTGCCCGGCAAGTGGGAGGCCACGGCCGTCAACAACAGCTTTACCTTCAAGAACCACGACCAGGCCAAGCACGGCGCCGACTACTACCGCATCTACGTCACCAAGCAGGGATACGACGCCACCACCCAGCCGCTGCGCTGGAGCGACCTCGAACTGGTCGCCCAGACGGGCAAGATCGCTCCCGGAGTCGGCGAGCCCTCCACCGACCCCTCGCTCAACGGGGTCACCGTCTCGATCCCGGTCAACGCCCCCGGGCGCACCGGCCGCCATGTCGTCTTCATGATCTGGCAGGCCAGCCACCTGGACCAGTCGTTCTACTCGTGCAGCGACGTCATCTTCCCCGGAGGGTGAGCCGCCAGTCCTGACCGACGAGATCGGCCCCGTAACTCTGGTGCCGCTCCTCGGCGATCAGCTCGAACCCCGCCCGCTGGTAGATCCGGCGGGCGGCGGTCAGGACGTCGTTGGTCCACAGCACCAGTTCGCGGTAGCCCGCCTCGCGGGCGAATTTCACGCACGCCCCCACCAGCCGGTCACCGATCCCGAACCCCCGGGCGTCCGGCTCGACGAGCAGCAGCCGCAGCCGGGCCGTCTCGGGCGCCTCGTCCCGTACGCACAGCACCGACCCGACCGGACGCCCACCGAGCTCGGCGATCCAGGCGCGCTCGTACCCCTGATCTGTGCCGAACTCACCAACGATCCGCGCCACGTGAGCCTCGAACTCGGCATTCCAGCCGAACTCCTTGGCGTACAGCGCGCCGTGCCGCTGCACGATCCAGCCGAGATCGCCGGGGCCCGGAGCACGCAGCCGCACCCGCTCCGGCGTGCCGGAGAACACACCGCGCGCGGTCGCCAGCGCCTCGCGCAGCCGACGCAGCTGCGGCCGGTCCAGCCGGGCCAGCAGCCCCGCCACCGACTCCCGTGACTTACGGTCCAGTTCGGACGCGGCGGCCCGGCCCTCGGCGGTGAGCGAGACCTGCTGGTGGCGGGCGTCGCGGACGTTGCGCTCGCGGGTGATCAGGCCCTGCTCCTCGAAGCGGCCGAGCGTCCGGCTCATATGGGCGGCGGTCAGCCCCAGGTCACCACGGAGCGCCGACACATGCGCGCGCTCGCGCTGGGCGAGCTCGTACAGGATGCGGGCCTCGCTGAGGGTGTACGGGGTGTGCAGCCGGCCCGGATAGTCGAGGACGCCGATGACCCGGGTGTACAACCGGTTGAAGGAACGCACCTCGTCGATGGCGGTGTCGAGGTCGTCGGACATGGGTCCCTCCCCAGGATCGCTTGACCTAATACTTGCTCCAGATCAAGCACTTTCAAAACACCACCGGTGTCCCGGGCGCTGGATCGCCCGGCTCGGAACAGCCGGCCCGCCGCCCGGCAACGCACCCGAGCCGTCCCCCTCCACACCCGTGACCAGCCGCTTTGCGCCAAAGGCGCGAGACGAGAGGCGCACCCGGCATCCGACCATGCCGCCAAGCGGCGCGAGCCCGCGCGGGGCTGAGCTCAGACCGGCTTCGGGCGGGCCTACCTGGCGCCTACTTGGCAGCCCGCGGCGGCGCCGTGGACGCCCGAGCCATCAGCTCGGAGCGCACCATCGCCACCCCGCCCGGCGGCTGCGGCTCGCGCCCCAGCGCCAGGCGCCCGGCGCGGGCACCCGCTTCATGGAGGGGCAGCCGGACCGTGGTGAGGGCCGGGACCGCGTCCGCGCTGAAGGGCAGGTCGTCGAAGCCGGCCACCGACACGTCGTCGGGGATCCGCAGCCCCTGGTCGCGCAGCGCCGCGCAGACGCCGAGCGCGATGGTGTCGTTGGCGGCCACGATGGCCGTCAACGCCTCGTCGCGGCGCAGCAGTTCGAGCGTGGCGTCATAGCCGGAGGAGCGGTCGTACAGCCCGTGGACGGTCAGCCGCTCCACCCCCTCGCTCAGGCCGCCGAGGCCCGCCGCCGACATGGCCGCGCGATGCCCCTCGAGGCGGTCGCGGGTCGTGGTGCGCTCGGCGGGGCCGGCCACATAGCCGATCCGGCGGTGGCCGAGGGTCAGCAGATGCTCGGTGAGCCGCCGGGCGCCGCCGCGGTTGTCGAAGGTGAGGGTGACCGCGTCCTCGATCGGGGGGCGGCCGCACAGCACCACACGGGTGCCGGACGAGGCCAGCCGGGACGCCTTGGCGGCGACCGCGGCCATGTGGTCCGGGTGCTCGACGGCGCCACCGGTGAGTACGACGGCGGCGGCGCGCTGCCGCTGGAGGAGGGTCAGGTAGTTGAGTTCGCGCTCCGGGGAGCCGCCGGTATTGCAGATCACGGCGAGCTTTTCACCGTGGCGGCCGGACTCCGCGCCCACGGCCGACCCCATCTCGGACTGCACGGCGCCGGCGATGATCCCGAAGAAGGGGTCCGCGATGTCGTTGACGAGCACGCCCACCAGATCCGAGGTGGCGGCGGCAAGCGCGCTCGCCGGGCCGTTGACCACGTACTCGAGCTCGTCCACCGCGCGCAGCACCCGGGCCCGGGTCGACTCGGCGACCGGGTAGTTGCCGCTCAGGACGCGCGACACGGTGGCCGCCGAGACCCGCGCCCGTGCGGCCACATCGGCCAGGGTCACTGCCATGATTCCTCCGTTGGATGGTCACCTGGTGGTGCGCCGCGTGCGCCCCTTCGCGCACGCCCATGCTCTCACTGGTCAGGGTGGGTGCCGGAGAGGGATGTGCGGGCGCATCGCCCATGGAGAGACACCACCCGCGCACCCGCCGTTCCCCTCCCGTTCGAAAGTTTCAACAGGGGCCCGATTGTGCTCTCCAAGGTCTTGTCCGGTCATCCGGACCATGTCTAGGGTCCTCCCCAGCAAGCGCTTTCCCTCGGCGAGGAGCCCTGTTCATGGCCGCAGCCACCACCCGTATCCGTGCCGCAGTCGTCGGCACCGGAGGCATTGTCTCCGGCAGCCATCTGCCCGCGCTCCGCGCGCAGGCCGACCGCGTCGACCTCGTCGCGGGGGTCGACGTGGACGAGAGCCGCCTGGAGGCATTCCGAGCCCAGGCCGCCGAGCCCGGCGAGACGGGCCCCGGATTCACCGTGACCGGCTACACCGACCTGGCCGCCATGCTGGAGGCCGAGCGCCCCGACCTGGTTCTCATCGGCACCCCGCCCTCCCTCCACCGCGAGCAGACCGTGGCGGCCCTGCGCGCCGGGGCCTGGGTGCTGTGCGAGAAGCCGCTGTGCCTCACGCTCGCCGAGTACGACGAGATCGCGGCGGCCGAGGCGGCCGAAAAGCCCGACGGCGGCCCGTACGCGTCCGTGGTCTTCCAGCACCGCTACGGCTCGGGCGCCGTCCACGCCCGCGAGCTGCTGACCAGCGGCGAGCTCGGCAAGCCGCTGGTCGCCCACTGCCAGACCACCTGGTACCGCAACACCGAGTACTACGCGGTGCCCTGGCGTGGCCGCTGGGACAGCGAGGGCGGCGGCCCCTCGATGGGCCACGGCATCCACCAGATGGACCTGCTGCTGTACCTCCTTGGCGACTGGACCGAGATACGGGCCATGGCCGGGCGGCTGGTGCACGACGTGGAGAGCGAGGACGTCTCGACCGCGCTGGTCCGCTTCGCGAACGGCGCCGTGGCCACCGTCGTCAACAGCGTGGTGTCGCCGGACGAGGTCAGCCGGATCCGTATCGACTGTGCCGACGCCACCGTCGAACTCACCCACCTGTACGGGCACAGCAACGACGACTGGGTCTACACCCCCGCCCCGCACACCCGCGACGCCGCCGACCGCATCGCCCACTGGCGCACCCCGGCCGCCGATCTGCCCAGCTCGCACACCGCCCAGCTGGCCGTGGTGCTCGACGCGATGCGGGACGAAGTACGGCCCCCGGGCAGCGGCCCGGACGCCCGCCGCACCATGGAGTTCCTGGCCGCGCTGTACAAGTCGGCCTTCACCGGACGGCCCGTCCACGCCGGCGAGATCGCCCCCGGCGACCCGTACTACGACGCCATGCACGGCAACCACCCCGACTGGGCACCCGCGACGGCCGCCACGCCCGCCGCGTCCACCAAGGAGAACTGAGCATGACCGAGCCGATCACCGTCACGCACACCCACGGCGAGAGCGTCACGGTCGCCTCCGGGGGCGTCGAGCTGCTGGCGTACGTCTACAAGCCGGACGCCGACCCGTTCGAATCGCTGAAGCCCTACACCCACCCGCTGCGCACGCTGGCCGGCAATGTGGTCTCCGGCTACCGGCCCAACGACCACCGCTGGCACAAGGGCCTGCAGATGACCGCGAGCCATCTGTCCGAGCAGAACTTCTGGGGCGGCAACAGCTACCTCGGCCCGGAGCAGGGCTACCGGCGGGTCGACGAGCGCGTCGGGTCGATGCGCCATGACGGCTTCGAGGAGTTCACCGTCACCGACGACCGGCTGCGCTTCGCCGAGAACCTGACATGGGTCGAGAACGGTGGCCAGGAGTGGGCGCAGGAGCTGCGCACCGTCGAGGTGCATTCCGTGGAGCCCGCCGAGGGCACCTGGGCCATCGACTGGTCGATCCGGCTCACCAACGTCCGCGGCGAGGAGCTGCGCTTCGGCTCCCCGACCACCGCGGGCCGTGAGATGGCCGGCTACACCGGGCTGAACTGGCGCGGCCCCCGCGACTTCACCGGCGGCGATGTGTTCGGCCCCGGCGGGCGCGGCGGCGAGGGCGAGCAGGGCGCGTCCGATCTGATGGGCACCCCGGCCGCCGAGGCGCCCTGGATCGCCATCACCGCCGAGCACGACGATGTGGACGGCCACTCCACCCTGCTGTTCTCCCACGCGCCGGAGAACACCGAAGCCGTGCACGCCTCCCACTGGTTCGTACGCTCCGAGCCCATCCCCTCGGTCGCGTTCTCCTGGGCGTTCTTCGAGGAGTTCGCGCTGCCGCCGGGCGAGAGCTTCGCGTACCGCTACCGCGTGGTGATCGCGGACGGCGCGTGGGACCGGGACCGCGCCGAGACCTACCTCAAGTCCCACGGGTGGTGAGCGGAAGATGACCGGGATCACCGATCCGCTGCCGGGCGGGGTGGGTCTTTCCCACATCAGCGCGTACGAATGGGAGGCCGCCGACGGGGTGTGTGGCGGCAGCCCGCACCTCCATCTGGCCTGCACCGAGGCGTATGTGGTCACCGGCGGCCGCGGCGCCGTCCAGACCCTGACCGTCGAGGACGGTTACGTCGAGACACCGCTGGAGCCGGGCGCGGTGGTGTGGTTCTCGCCCGGCACGGTGCACCGCATGGTGCAGGGCGGCGGGCTGAAGGTGACCGTGCTGATGCAGAACAGCGGGCTGCCCGAGGCGGGCGACGCCGTGTTCACCTTCCCCTCCGAGGTCCTGGCCGACGCCGAGGCGTACACCGCGGCCGCCACGCTGCCCGCCAAGGAGGGGCCCGAGGCCGACGCCGCGGCCCGGCGCCGCCGCGATCTGGCGGTCACCGGCTATCTGGAGCTGCGCGAGGCCCTGGAGAAGGGCGACGACGGTCCGCTGCGCGCCTTCCACCAGGCCGCGGTGCGGCTGGTCGGGCCCAAGGTGGCGGCCTGGGAGCCCCGTTGGCGCGACGGCGCGCTCGCCGCCGCGCAGCGCACCGGCGACCAGCTGGCCGCCCTCGCGGCGGGCGACCCGGCCCATCTGGCCCGCGCCCGCGTCCGCGCGTCCGGGCCCACCCGGCAGGGCGGCTACGGCATGTGCGGCCGCCGCGACGAGTACGAACTTCCCGGCGTCACGCTGCCGTACTACGGCGAGTGACCTGACCCCTGTCCCACGACAGACCCCTGTCCCAGCGCTGATCGCTGGCCACCACGTTTCGGAAAGATCAGAAGGGAGGCTGGCCACAGCATGCTTCGAATCAGGACAAAGGTGTCCTGCGCCCTGGCCCTCGCCTTCACCCTCTGCGCGACCCTCACCGGTTGCGGCGGAGGTGAAGGCGGCGGCTCGGGCGGCAAGGTCACCCTGCGTTTCACCTGGTGGGGCAACCCGGACCGGGCGGCCCGTACGGAAGAGGCCATCAAGCTCTTCGAGAAGAAGAACCCGGCCATCCGCATCAGCACCAACTTCGCGGGCTTCGACGCGTACAAGCAGAAGCTCGCCACCCAGGCGGCGGGCGGCGACGCGCCCGATGTGATGCAGCTGGACTACCGCATGATCAACCAGTACGCGGACGGCGGTGTCCTGCTCGACCTGGGCGAACACAAGGAGTTGCGTACCGCCGAGATGGACAAGGGGCTGCTGGCCACCGGCGTCGTCAACGACAAGCAGTACGCGATCCCGGTGGCGCGCGGCTCGGAGACCGTGGTGTACGACTCGGCCCTGTGGCGCAAGGCCGGGGTGCCCGAGCCCAAGGTCGGCTGGACCTGGGACGACTGGGCGGACGCCATGGTCAAGCTGTCCAAGTCCAAGGCGGTCGGCGGACGGGCGGGCGGCACCGACCCGGGCCAGAGTGAGGACGTCTTCGAGATCTGGCTGCGCGGCCAGGGCAAGGTCCTCTACACCGACGACTACAAGCTCGGCTTCACGGCGGACGATCTGGCGCGCTACTGGGAGTGGTGCAGCAAGCTGCGCAAGCAGGGCGCGGTCAGCTCCGCCGAGCAGACCACCCAGATGGACGGCTCGGTGGAGAACACCCCCTTCGGCCGGCTCAAGGCCGTCTCGGACTTCAACTGGGACGCACCCTCCAGCGGCTATCTGGCGATCGTCGGGGAGAGCGTGAAACTCGCGCCGATGCCGTCGGGCGAGAACGGCACGCCCGGCCAGTACTTCAAGCCGTCGATGTTCTTCGGGGCGTCCGCGAAAACCGGCCACCCCAAGGAAGCCGCCCGGTTCATCGACTTCCTGCTGAACGACCCCGATGCGGGCGCCATCCTCGGCAACTCCCGCGGCATCCCGGCCAACGACTCCATCCGCAAGGTCGTGGCGCCCAAGCTGGAGGGGTTCGACGTGGTGGTCTCGTCGTACCAGAAGCAGTTCGAGGGCAAGCTCAAGGATCCGCCGCCCGCGCCGCCCAAGGGCGACGCATCGCTGCAGACCACCTTCAGCCGCGACTACGACCAGGTGTCGTTCGAGCAGATGTCGCCGCGTGAGGCGGCGGAGGACTTTGTCACCGAGGCGAAGGCGGAGCTGAGGCAATGACCGCGACCGCGACCCGCCCCCAGCCGACCCCGGCGAGCGCCGGCCGGTCCGGCAAGCGCCCCCCGAAGCGCGAGCGCCAGGGCGCCGCCTGGGTGTTCCTGTCCCCGTGGGTGCTCGGCGCCAGTGTGCTGACGCTGCTGCCCATGGCCGTCTCGCTGTATCTGTCGTTCACCAACTACGACATGTTCAACGACCCCAGCTGGGTCGGCTTCCGCAACTACGTCCAGATGTTCACCGAGGACCCCCGCTACTGGCGGTCGGTCACCTCGACCCTCACCTATGTCGTGATCGCGGTGCCGCTGCAGCTGGCGCTGGCCCTCGCGGTCGCGCTGGCGCTCAAGTCGGTCAAACGCGGCAAGGGCTTCTACCGCTCCGCCTTCTACGCCCCCTCGCTGCTCGGCGCGTCCATGAGCATCGCCCTGGTCTGGCGGGCGATCTTCAACGACGGCGGCACCGTGGACAACATGCTGTCCTGGTTCGGCCTGGACATCGGCGGCTGGATCAACAAGCCGGGCTGGGCGCTGCTGGCCGTCGCGCTGCTGACCGTGTGGCAGTTCGGCGCCCCCATGGTGATCTTCCTGGCCGGGCTGCAGCAGATACCCGGCGAGCTCTACGAGGCGGCGGCCATGGACGGGGCCGGATGGTGGCGGCAGTTCCGCTCCATCACCCTGCCGATGCTGTCCCCGGTGCTCTTCTTCAATCTGGTGCTGCAGACCATCCAGGCGTTCCAGGTCTTCACCCCGGCCTTCGCGGTCAGCGGCGGCAAGGGCGGACCCGCGGACTCCACGCTCTTCTACACGCTCTACCTCTACGACCGCGGCTTCACCGCCTCCCATATGGGCTACGCCTCGGCCATGGCCTGGGTGCTGCTGGCGGCCATCGGCATCGTCACCGCGGTGCTGTTCCGCACCTCCCGCTCCTGGGTCTTCTACGCCAACGACGACAACGAGGAGGCCCGATGACCACCGTGGACACCACCCGCGCGGTGACGACGGGCGCCACAGCCCGCCGCCGCCCGCGCCCCGCCCGGATCGCCCTGCACGTCGTGCTGATCGGCGTACTGCTGGTGATGCTCTACCCGCTGGCCTGGCTGGTCGCGACCTCCTTCAAACCGGCCAATGAGGTGATCGCCAGCCTCAAGCTGCTCCCCAGCCATCTGGAGTGGAGCAACTACTCCACCGCGCTGGACGGTGTGAACGAGGTCAGCGTCGGCCGGCTGCTGTGGAACTCGCTGCTCATCGCGGGCGGCGCGGTGCTCGGCAACGTCATCAGCTGCTCGCTCGCCGCGTACGCCTTCGCGCGGCTGCGGTTCAAGATGCGCGGACCGCTGTTCGCCTTCATGATCGCGACGATCATGCTGCCGCACCACGCGGTGCTGATCCCGCAGTACATCGTCTTCAACCAGCTCGGCATGGTGAACACCTACTGGCCGATGATCCTGCCGAAGTTCCTGGCCACCGACGCCTTCTTCGTCTTCCTCATCGTCCAGTTCATGCGCTCGCTGCCGCGCGAGCTGGACGAGGCGGCGCGGATCGACGGCTGCGGGCCGTTCCGCTCGTTCTTCAGCGTCATCCTGCCGCTGACCAGGCCCGCCCTGATCACCACCGCGATCTTCACCTTCATCTGGACCTGGAACGACTTCTTCACCCAGCTCATCTACCTCTTCGAGCCGGAGAAGTTCACCCTCACCCTGGCCCTGCGGTCCTTCGTGGACGCCTCCAGCCAGTCGGCCTTCGGCCCGATGTTCGCCATGTCGGTCTTCGCGCTGCTGCCGATCGTGCTGTTCTTCCTCGCCTTCCAGCGCTTCCTGGTGGAGGGTATGGCCAACTCCGGACTGAAGGGCTGACGCGCCGTGCCTCATGCCACCACCCGGGAACCGGGGGAGCTGGTCGGCCCCCGCTTCGCCCTCTTCTCCGACGTACTGCTGCTGGGCCTGCTGACCACCGTGGCCGCTCTGCCGGTGCTCACCGCGCCCGCCGCCATGTCCACCGCCTGCGCCGCCCTCGACCGGCGGGTCCGCCACGACGAGACCATCACCGTCCCGGGCTACGTCCGGGCCCTGCGCGCCCGGCTGCGCACCGGCGATCTGCTGGCCGGGGTGGCCGTCGTGGCCGGCGGCGCGCTGCTGCTGTTCAACGCGCTGCTGGCGGGGGCCGGGCTGCCGGGCGCGGCGGTCTTCCGCCCCGCCCTGCTGGCCGCGGGCGCCCTGCTGGCCGTGGTCCTGCTGCGCGCCTGCGCCCGCCCGGAGTCGGCCACCAGCTGGCGGGAGGCGGCGCGTACGGCGGCGTACGAGACGGTGCGCACGCCGCGCGGGAGCGCCGTCCTGCTGCTGGCCGTGGCCACCGCCGCCGTCTGCGCCTGGGCCTACCCGCCGCTGGTCGTCCTCGTGCCCGGCCCTCTCGCGCTCGCGGCGCGGGCCGTCGAGCACTCCGCAGTCGGCACGGCCACCCCTGAGCGTCCCCGAACCACCACGGAGCACCACAGATGACCCTGCACCGCCGCCACTTCCTCGCCGGGACCGCCGCCGTCGGCGGACTGCTCGCCGCCGTGCCCGAGTCCGCCGCGGCGGCACCGGGCCGGGCCACGGATGTCGACAAGGGCTTTCTGGCCGTCCTCACCAAGGCGGCCGACGGCCGGGTGACCGAGGTCCTGGACGGCCGCGCCGCCGCCATCGCCGAGCTCACCAACCAGGGCAAGGCCCGCTGGGCCGCCCGCAGCCTGCGCCTGCTGGCCTCGGTGCACGTATGGCCCGACGCCGGCCGCCACCACGACGCCGCGCTCATCGCGCCGATGACCGAACTGGCCGACGCGCTGGCCGCCGCGCAGTTCGACGACGGCCTCTACGACCAGGGCGCGGTGCACTCCCCGCCGGACACCGGCTTCTCCATCGTCGACCTGGGGCTGACGTACGGGCTGCTGGAGGAGGACGACGACACCTCCACGCGGTCCATCCGGGCCACCCTCAAGAAGATCCTGCTCAAGGCCGGCAAGGGCCTGGCCGAGGGCGGGGTGCACACCCCCAACCACCGCTGGAAGATCTGCGCCGCGCTCGCCCGCGTCAACTCCTTCTGGCCGGACGAGAGCTACACCCGGCGCATCGACGCCTGGCTCGCCGAGGGCGTCGACCAGTACCCGGCCGGCCAGTACAGCGAGCGCAGCGCCACGTACGCGCCGATCGTCACCAACCCCTCGCTGCTGACGCTCGCGCGGCTGACCGACCGGCCCGAGCTGTACGCATGCGTACGCCGCAACCTGGAGGCGACACTCCACCTCATCGAGCCGAACGGCGAGGTGGAGACGGTGCATTCGCGCCGCCAGGACCAGAAGACGACGAAGCATGTGTCCGAGTACTGGCTCCAGTACCGGGCCCTGGCGCTCCGGGACAAGGACGGGCGGTTCGCGGCCGTCGCGGAGACCATCCAGCGGCGCGGGGCGGACCAGACCTTCGACGAGACCCCGCTCGGGGACTTCCTCGCCGAGGTGCTCGACCACCCGGAGCTGGCCGCACCGCTGCCCAAGGCCACTGAGGCACCCGGCAAGTTCACCTTCCACGACAAGGAGTGCGACCTGGTCAGGATCGGCCGGGGCGCCACCCGCACCTCGATCTTCGGCGGGACCGACTTCCCCGACGTACACGCCATCTCCTCCGGTCTGTCCACCAACCCGACCTTCCTCAAGTGGCGCAAGGGCGGGGCGATCCTGGACTCGCTGCGGCTGTCCCCGCAGTTCTTCTCCACCGGCCACTTCCGGGCCGAGGACCTGGTGCGCACATCTGACGGCTGGCGGCTGTCGGCGGAGGTCCGGGCCGCGTTCCACCTGCCGCTGCCGCCGCAGCACCGGCGCGCCGACGGGCTGTACCCGCTGACCGACGACGGCCGGTTCTGGTCCGCGATGGACTTCCCGCACCGGCCCAAGCAGTGGCGCACCCTGCGTACGGAGGTGCGGCTGAGGGAGTCGGGCGGCGGCTGGGATCTGGACTTCTCGGTCGGCCCCTCCGAGGTCCCGCTCGCCCTGGAGCTGTGCTTCCGCCCGGGCGGCACGCTCGGCGGCGTGGAGCCGGTCGCCGGCCAGGCGGATACGTACCAGCTGGTGAAGGGGTACGGGACGTACACGGTGGGCGATGACGTGATCACCTTCGGGCCGGGCAACGGCAGCGGCCCGCGTCAGCCGGCCACCGTGGACGCGGGGGAGCGCTACAGCTGGATGGCCGGCAGCCTCAATCTCTCCGGTATCCGCGTGCTGATCACGGGGCGCGCGCCGCTCAGCTACCGCCTGACACTGCGCTGATCCGCCGACCGCCCCGTGTCCGCTCTCTGACCCCTCTTCTTTCTGTGGACATGGACGGGCCGGGGCGGCTAGCGTATAGAAAGCGCTTGCTATCACTCTGGCGATGTCTGATGAGGACTTCGGTGAGGAGAAGAAAACCGTGACACGCAAGACAGTGCGGATCGCCATGAACGGTGTGACGGGCCGCATGGGCTACCGCCAGCACCTCGTCCGCTCCCTCCTCGCCCTCCGCGAACAAGGCGGCCTCGACCTCGGCGACGGCACCGTGCTGTGGCCCGAGCCGGTCCTCGTCGGCCGCCGGGACCACGCCCTCAAGGCCCTGGCCGAGCGCCACGGCCTGGACCACTGGTCCACCGACGTCGACGCCGTCCTCGCCGACGACTCGATCGACATCTACTTCGACGCCCAGGTCACCGCCGCCCGCGAAGAGGCCATCAAGAAGGCCATCGCGGCCGGCAAGCACATCTACACCGAGAAGCCCACCGCCACCGGTCTGGCCGGCGCCCTGGAGCTGGCCCGGCTCGCCGACGCGGCAGGCGTCAAGCACGGCGTGGTCCAGGACAAGATCTTCCTCCCCGGCCTGCTCAAGCTGAAGCGCCTCATCGACGGCGGCTTCTTCGGCAAGATCCTGTCGGTGCGCGGCGAGTTCGGCTACTGGGTCTTCGAGGGCGACTGGCAGAGCGCCCAGCGCCCCTCCTGGAACTACCGCGCCGAGGACGGCGGCGGCATCGTCGTCGACATGTTCCCGCACTGGGAGTACGTGCTGCACGAGCTCTTCGGCGCCGTACGGACCGTCCAGGCACATGTCACCACCCACATCCCCACCCGCTGGGACGAGCAGGGCAAGCCGTACGACGCCACCGCCGACGACGCGGCCTACGGCATCTTCCAGCTCGAAGGCGGCGCCGTCGCGCAGATCAACTCCTCCTGGGCGGTCCGTGTCAACCGCGACGAACTGGTCGAGTTCCAGGTCGACGGCACCGAGGGCTCGGCCGTCGCGGGGCTGCGCCGCTGCCGCGCCCAGCACCGCTCCGCCACCCCCAAGCCGGTCTGGAACCCCGACATCCCGCTCACCGAGTCCTTCCGCGACCAGTGGCAGGAGGTCCCGGACAACGAGGAGTTCGACAACGGCTTCAAGGCGCAGTGGGAGCTGTTCCTGCGCCATGTCGCCCTCGACGAGCCCTGGCACTGGGACCTGCTGGCCGGCGCGCGCGGCGTGCAACTCGCCGAGCTGGGCCTCAAGTCGTCGGCGGAGGGCCGCCGCCTGGACGTACCGGAGCTGAGCCTGTGACCATCCACCCCCGCCGAGGGTGGCACCACCCGCCCGTACCGGAGCTGAGCCTGTGACCATCCACCTCCCCGCGGAGGGCGGCGCCACCCGCCCCTACGAACCCCGCACCGAACCCGCGGCCTTCGCCCCCGGCGGTGCGCCGCTCGCCTCCCGTACGGTCTTCTCCGCCGCCCACGTCGTCGCCGACCCGTACGCCGATATCACCCCCGACAGCCCCGCCGCCGTCGACTGGGACGCCACCCTCGCCTTCCGCCGCCACCTGTGGTCCCACGGTCTCGGCGTCGCCGAGGCCATGGACACCGCCCAGCGCGGCATGGGCCTCGACTGGGCTGGCGCCGCCGAGCTGATCCGCCGCTCGGCCGCCGAGGCCAAGGCGGTCGGCGGCCGCATCGCCTGCGGCGTCGGCACCGACCAGCTGCCGGTCACCGAGCTCGGCTACCCGTACAGCCTCGACGAGGTCAGGGCCGCGTACGAGGAGCAGCTCGAGGTCGTCGAAACGGCGGGCGCCCAGGCCATCCTCATGGCCTCCCGCGCCCTGACCGCCGTGGCCAAGAGCCCCGACGACTACCTCGAGGTCTACGGCCACCTGCTGCGCCAGGCCGCCGAACCGGTCGTCCTGCACTGGCTCGGCCCCATGTTCGACCCGGCGCTCGAAGGCTACTGGGGCGCCACCGACCTGGACGCCGCCACCCGCACCTTCCTCGACGTCATCGCCGCCCACCCCGACAAGGTCGACGGCATCAAGGTCTCCCTCCTCGACGCCCGGCGCGAAGTCGAGCTGCGCCGCCTGCTCCCGGACGGCGTCCGCTGCTACACGGGCGACGACTTCAACTACCCCGAACTGATCGCGGGTGACGACCACGGCTTCAGCCACGCCCTGCTCGGCATCTTCGACCCGCTGGGCCCGCTGGCCGCCGAGGCGGTGCGCAGGCTGGACACCGGCGATACGGCGGCCTTCCGCGGCCTGCTCGACCCCACGGTGGAGCTGTCCCGCCACCTCTTCCAGGCCCCGACCCGCTTCTACAAGACGGGCGTCGTCTTCCTGGCCTGGCTGGCCGGCCACCAGTCGCACTTCACGATGGTCGGCGGCCAGCAGTCGTCCCGTTCGCTGCCGCACCTGGCGCGGGCGTACGAACTGGCGGACGGGCTGGGTTTGTTCCCGGACCCGGCCCTCGCGGAGTCGAGGATGAAGGCGCTGCTGAAGGTGTACGGAGTGACGCGATGACCGGTGTGAGCGGCGACCTGACCCGCCTGAGCCTCAACCAGGAAACCATCAAGCAGTGGTCGCTGCCCGAGCTGGCGGAGGGCTGCGTCAAGGCGGGCGTCCCGGGCGTCGGCCTGTGGCGCGCGCCGGTGCAGGAGTACGGCGTGGAGGCGGCCGCGAGGCTGATCCGCGACGCGGGCCTGGCCGTCACCTCGCTGTGCCGGGGCGGCTTCTTCACCGCCATCGACCCGGCCGAGCGCGCCGCCGCGCTCGCCGACAACCGCGCCGCCATCGACGAGGCCGCCACCCTCGGCACCGACACCCTCATCCTGGTCTCCGGCGGCCTCCCACCCGGCAGCCGCGACCTCCCCGCCGCCCGCGAGCGCATCGCCGACGCCCTCGCCGAACTCGCCCCCTACGCCGCCGACCGCGGCGTCCGCCTGGCCATCGAACCGCTGCACCCCATGTACGCCTCCGACCGCTGCGTCGTCTCCACCCTCGCCCAGGCCCTCGACCTGGCCGAGCGTTTCCCGGCGGACCAGGTGGGCGTCGTCGTCGACACGTACCACCTGTGGTGGGACGACACGGTGGCCGACCAGATCGCCCGCGCGGGCGCCGGCGGCCGCCTCGCCTCCTTCCAGCTCGCCGACTGGATCACCCCTCTCCCGGAAGGCGTCCTGCTCGGCCGCGGCCAACTCGGCGACGGCGCGGTCGACTTCCGCTGGTTCCGCGAGCGGGTCGACGCGACGGGCTTCGACGGGCCGATCGAGGTGGAGATCTTCAACCCGGCCCTATGGGCGCGGGACGGCGCGGAGGTGCTGGCGGAGGTGGCCGACCGCTACCGGACGCTGGTGCTGTAGCGGCTGCTCGATCAGATGACCGGCGGTCGGCCCAGCCGGGTCATCCGCCATACGGTGGCCCACCGCATCGGCCGGCGCGGTGGGCACGGGGTGCGCAGGCCCTCGACGAAGCCGCCGAACCATGCCCGCAAACCGGCCGCCGACCTGGTGCGGGCCATGGTCAGCGCGGTCCAGGTCCCCAGGTAGACGGGGACGAGGACGGCGGGGAGGTGCCGTTTGGCGAGCCAGACCCGGTTGCGGGCGACCATGCGGTAGAAGACCGCGTGGCGGGTCGGCGATGTCCACGGATGCTGGAGCACCAAGTCCGGTTCGTAGAGCACCTTCCAGCCCGCGTCCAGGGCCCGCCAGGACAGGTCGGTCTCCTCGTGGGCGTAGAAGAACGGCTCGGGCCAGCCGCCGATTTCCTCCAGCATCCGCATGGCCAGGCCGTGGCCGCCGCCGAGGAACGTGGTCACCCACCCGCCGCGCATCGGATCCGAGCTACGCAGACGGGGGACGTGGCGGCGCTGGGTGCGGCCCCGCTCGTCGGCGATGCGGAAGCTGACGATGCCCAACCGCGGGTCGGACTCGTACAGCTCCACCAGCCGGGTGAAGACGTCCGTGCTGATCAGCAGCCCGTCGTCGTCCAAGTCCACCACCACGTCGACATCCCCGAACTCCTTCAGCCGGGCCAGGGCGGCGTTCCGGCCGCCGGCGATGCCCAGGTTCTCCGGCAGTTCGACACCGGTCACGCCGTCGGGGAGAAGCGGCAGCGGCGAGCCGTTGCCGACGACCACCACCCGCGCCGCGGGGGTGTCCTGCTCGGCGACCGAAGCGAGCAAGGCGGTCAGTTCGGCGGGCCGAGTGCCCATGGTCAGGATGGCGACGCCAACGCGCGGGTTACGCACGGGTGAACTCCGTTCGTCGGATCCGGTGCGGGTGATGCTAGCCGCCCCGGGGCGGTTGGCTGTACGGAGTTGAGCGCGGGTCAGGCCGACAGGGCCGCGCGGGCCGCTGTGAGGGCCTGTTCGGCGTAGCCGCGGCCGAAGAGGACCGTGTGGACCAGCAGGGGGAAGAGCTGGTGCAGGGGGATGCGGGCTCGCCAGCCTTCGGCGAGTGGGGCGGTCTGCTGGTAGCCGTCGAGTACGTGGGTCAGGTGCGGGCAGCCGAAGAGGTGGAGCATCGCCAGGTCGGTCTCGCGGTGGCCGCCGTGTGCGGCCGGGTCGATCAGCCAGGCTTGGCCGTCGGCGCCCCAGAGGACATTGCCGTTCCACAGGTCGCCGTGGAGCCGGGCGGGGGGCTCGGCGGGGCCTGCCAGTTCGGGGAGCCGTTCGCAGACGCGCTCGATCACGGCCGCTTCGGCGGAGCGCATCGTGCCGTCGTCGACCGCGCGGCGCAGATAGGGCAGTACACGGTGTTCGGCGTACCAGAGGGTCCAGTCGGGGCCGGGGACGCTGCGCATCGGGGCGAGCCCGATATACGCCTCCTCGGGTCCGCCGGGCGGCGGGGCGCCGTACGCGGGGGCGCCGGTGGTGTGGAGGGCGGCCAGGTCGTGGCCGAACCGGGCCGCCGCCTCGGGGCTCGGGCGGCCGGTCGGTACCCGCTCGGTCACCAGCCAGTGCGGGTCGTGGCCGTGCACCGCCGGGACGCGGACCGTACCGGCCTCGGCCAGCCAGCGCAGCCCCGCGGCCTCGGCCAGCGCGGCGCCGGGGTCGGAGCCGCGCTTGACCATCACCACCTGCCCGCCGTCGAGCACGACTTCGGCCTGCGTCCCCGACAGGCGGCGAAGGCCGGTCACCGGGCGGCCGGTGAGGCGGGCCGCCGCGGCGCCCGGGTCTTCGTCGCTTCCGGCGGCGGGACGGGCGCTCATGTGGCCGGGTCCTCGCGTACCTGGGCGAGCGGGCCGAGCGGGCCGGGCACCGGTTCACCGGAAGCCGCCTCGATCACTTCGTCGAGGACTTCGCGGGCGCGGGCCAGGTCCGCGATCATCCGGTCCAGCCGCTCCCGCTGCTCGCACAACTCGGTGACCAGCAGCGGGGTGGCCTCCAGCGAAGGACCGCCGTCCGCGTCCCGTATGCAGGGCAGCAACGCGGCGATCTTCGAGCTGCACAGCCCGGCGGCGTAGAGCTCCTGGATACGGATCACCCGGTCCACCGCGCCCTCGTCGTAGGCGCGGTGGCCGCCGGACGTGCGGTGTGAGGAGAGCAGCCCCTGCTGCTCGTAGTAGCGCAGCGAGCGCTCGCTGACCGCCGTACGGCGTGCCAGTTCACCGATGCGCACGTCGCCGCCTCCACTTGAATCTGACACCAATGTGAGCTTCTACCGTCTCGGCATGACCAACGCAGACCTTCTCACCCCTCATTCCCTGGGGCCGCTCCAGCTGCCCAACCGCATCGTCATGGCGCCGATGACCCGGTTCCGCGCCCACGAGGACGGCACTCCGCTCCCGCTCGTCGCCGACTATTACGCGCAGCGCGCGAGCGCCGGGCTTCTCATCACCGAGGGGATCTGGCCGAGCCGGCGCGGCCAGAGCGACTGGCGCGTTCCCGGTCTGGAGACGCAAGCGCATGTGGCCGGCTGGCGGAAGGTCACCGAAGCGGTGCACACCGCGGGCGGCAGGATCTTCGCGCAGTTGATGCACGGCGGCCGCAAGGGACATCCGCTGGCCCGTATCGACGGCTCCGTCCCCGCCGGACCCTCCGCCGTCCCGGGGCCGGGGCCCGAGCACCTGCCGGGCGGGCGCAAAGCCGACGCGGTCGTGGTGCCCCGCGCCATGAGCCTCGCCGACATCCGCACCGCTCTCGACGACTACGCCGAGGCCGCCCGTCACGCGATCGAGGCGGGCTTCGACGGCGTGGAACTGCACGGCGCCAACAGCTACCTCATTCACCAGTTCCTCGCGGACAACACCAACCTGCGGCAGGACCGGTACGGAGCCTCGGTGGCGGGCCGGATCAGGTTCGCCGTCGAGGCGGTCGAAGCGGTCGCCGGGGCCATCGGGGCGGAGCGGACGGCACTGCGCATCTCGCCGGGAAATCCGCAGTTCGGGATGGTCGAGTCCGATCCCGCCCCGGTCTACCGGGCCCTGGTCGACGCGATCGACAGTGCCGGACTGGGGTACCTCCACCTCACGGACAACGCCCACTATCCGGCGCTGGACGACCTCCGCCCCCGCTGGTCCGGCCCGCTCATCGCCAACATCGGCGAGAACGGTGAGGCGACGACCTGGGAGGCCGGAGAGAAGGTGCTGGCGGACGGCCGCGCGGACCTCGTCTCCTACGGCCGCGCCTTCATCGCCAACCCCGACCTGCCCCTGCGGTTCGCGGCCGGGGCGCCGTTGAACACCATCGACGAGCGGCACCTTTACTCGTACGGCCCCGAGGGCTACACCGACTATCCGCTGATGTCCGCTGCCCGCTGACCCGTCCGGTGGCTGACCCGGCGGGGGCCGCTTCACGGGCGTTGCGCCCGCTGGCACGCCTGCTGGTTCTCCGGGGCGGAGCAGGGCAGATGGCCGTGGTGTTCGATGAGGTTCCGGCCGGTGTCGCCGGCCAGGAAGTCCAGGAACTTTGAGGTGAGGGAGTTGGACGGCGGGGTTCCGTAGGTGTAGGCGTACTCGGGCTCCCAGAAGGGGTACGTCTCGTGCCTGACCGTGGTGGTGGACGGCTGCTGCCCGTTCAGGCGCAGCAGATGAAGGTCCTTCTGCCCCTCGGCACGGTCCTTGGCCGCCTTCAGCTCGGCGTAGCCGATCGCGCCCGGGGTCCGGGCCACGGTCTTCAACACCTCTCCCGTGCTGTCGAGCTCGCAGCGGATGATGCGGGTGTTGTCGAACTTCGGTGTTCTGCAGTTGTCCGAGGTGCGCCCGGACTCGGTCTTGCCGCCCAGCACACGGTTCTCGAACACGCCGCGGGTTCCCGACTTGCCGTCCCGGCTCACCAGCCTGATGGGCAGATCGGGTCCGCCGGGGAGCTGCTTCCAGTTGGTGATCTCGCCCGAGTAGATCTTGCGCACGTTCGCGAGGGAGAGATCCGAGATCCCGACGTCTTTGTTCACCGCCACGGTGTACACGGACAGCGCGGTCAGATGCCCCTTGAGCTTGGGGTCCCCGGTCACTTCGAGGCCGTCGGAGAAGGAGAGATACGCGGGGAAGCCCTTCGCTCCCTCTCCGGCGTTCCGGAGTGTGTCCGTTCCCCGGACGCTGCCCTGGGCGTTGACGGTGATGTGGGCGGCGCCTTCGCAGTCGTCCTCGTACGCCGTGTCCAGGTCGTTCATCACCGGCTCGAAGGCGGTTGAGCCCACGACGGTGAGTGTCCCCTTGGCACAGCCCTGACGCAGCGGGTCCGGTTCCAGGAGCTGAAAGCCGATGGGCTGGAGGATCATGAGGACCACCAGGCTGCCGATGAGCCCGAGCACCCGATTGCTGGGGCGCCGGAAGTTCTCGTTGTTCCGGATCCTGCCCTCTCTGATGCGGCCGACGACATGCGGTTCCTTGTCGGTCCCGCCGCCGGTCAGCAGCACCAGCAGCTTGAAGTGGTCGCCCTTGTTCAGCGGCACTCTCGGCAGGGCGATCTCATTGCCACGGCAGACGAGCCCCGGATTCGTCGCGGTCCCGCGCTGCGGCAGGTACCGCAGCAGATCCGGGTGGCTGGGCTCGGTCACGGCCACGTCGCGGACGGTACGGTCGGGGAAGACGGCGGTGAGCCCGCGGTGTTCGGTCGAGGGTGCGGTGATGTAGTCGTCGACGTCGATGCTGCGGAAGCCGTCGTTCTCGATCCGGAGCAGCACGAGCGAGGCCCCGGCGAGATCTTCCAGCATGGTCAGCTGATGTATGTGGCCGTCGTTCGGGTTGCCGTCTATACGCGTGTCCATCTGGACGCGGTATCCGATGCGCTTCCGGCCCGGGATCAGCCGCTCGTACGACAGCCCCCCGACCGTGACCACGACACCGAGCAGCGCCAGAAGATTCTCGGGAGCCACCAGCTCCTTCAGCCACACCATGATTCCCCCGTCAGGTTATGACCTCAGGGGTGAATGTATGACGCGGAGGTGGATACGGGGCCGGCGTGGCCGAACTCTCATGAAGTGTTCGTCTCGCGTTCAACCGTCTCTAGGCGGGGTCGGTGACGGGGTCGGGGTCGGTGCGTCCGCTGTGCAGGACCTCCCGCTGCCACTCGTGCCGCGGTTGGGTGTGCAGCCGCCAGTAGTGTTCGGCGATGACATCCGGGTCGAAATCCGTGCCGGGGGCGACCGGGCCACCAACGGTCACCGTGGCCACATGCACACCGGAGACGCCGTACTGCTGGTCGAGAAGCGCCGCCAACGACCGCACACCGGCCTTGCCGAGGGAGAGGCTGAGGTACTGCGGCTTCGGTTCGGGCATTCCGCCGGTGATGAGAAACGTGCCGCTGCCGCGCTCCGCCATCGCCGGGACGACGCGCGCGGCGGCGTTGACCGCCCCGACCACGTTGACGGCCCAGGCGTCCAGGTGCGCGGATACGGACAGCTCGCCGAGCGAGTCCGCCTGGATGATCGCCGCGTTGTACACCACGACGTCGGGCAGGCCGAATTCCTCGATCGCGGTGTCCAGGGCGGTGCGCAGGGCGTGTTCGTCGGTGCTGTCGGCGACCAGGGGGCGTATCGGCACCCCGGTGGCGGAAAGGGCTTCCGCCGCGACCGTCAGCGTTTTCTCGGACCGTGCCACGAGGGTGATCGGCAGACCCTCGCGTGCGAAGCGGCGGGCGACCGACTGGCCGATCCCCGGTCCCGCTCCGATGATCACTGCTCCCGGCATCATTGCTCCTTCGTCGTCGGAGATCCCGGCGAAGGAAGACTAAAGTCTCACATCAGTGTCAAGGTCAACCGCCGAGCAACGCCGATCTCGGGGTGGGCCAAGGGCAGAGCCAGGGTGATCCCTGATGGCGGCGCCGCAAATCGCCCGTAATTTCGCGAACATGAATCGCCATCATCTACGCCGGCCCCGCACACTCACCGGTCTTGTCGCAGCAGCCGTCGTCGCGTTGGCCCTCGCGCCGGTGTCCACCGCAAGCGCCCAGCAGCACCGGCCGCCGCGGCCCACCGGCCCGGATCGCCCGGCCACCCAGGCCGCGCTGGAGGACCTGGTCGCAAGCGGCACTCCCGGTGTCGTCGCCGGAGTCGGCTTGGGCCGGGGGCGGTCCTGGTACGGCACGGCCGGGGTCGCGGATCTGGAGCGACCCCGGCCACGGACGCCCGCGGATCACTTCCGTATCGGCAGCATCACCAAGACCTTCACCGCGGTCACGTTATTGAAGCTCGAGGCGGAGGGGAGCCTGAGCCTGGACGACAGCGTCGAGAAGTGGCTTCCCGGAGTGTTCGTCCACAGCGACTACGACGGTCGGAGCATCACCCTTCGCCAACTCCTCAACCACACCAGCGGTGTCTTCGACATCCTCAAGGACCAGGACTTCGTCTCCCGCTACACCGGCGCTGCGTTCCTGGAGCACCGCTACGACAGCTGGACACCGGACCAACTCGTCAAGATCGCCACCTCCCACCCGCCCGTGTTCGAGCCGGGGGACGAGTGGCGCTACTCCAACACCGACTATCTCCTCGCGGGGATGGTCATCGAGGCCGCCACCGGACAGAGCTACGCCGACGTGGTGGAGAGCCGGCTGCTCCGCCCGCTGCAGCTCGACGAGACCGTCGTACCGGGGTTCTCCCCGACCCTGCCGGAGCCTCATGCGCGGGCGTACTCCCGGCTGTTCGTCGACTCGCCGGAGGCGAAGGTCTACGACGTCACCGAGTTCAACCCCTCCATAGCCGGGGCGGCCGGGGAGATCATCTCGACCACCCACGATCTGAACCGCTTCTTCGGCGCGCTCTTCGGCGGGCGCGTCCTTCCCTCGCGTCAGCAGGGCGAGTTGCTGACCGGCGTCGACACCGGGCGCGGATACGCGTACGGGCTCGGTGTACGGAGCTACCCCCTGACGTGCGGCGTGACGGTGTGGGGGCACGACGGAGACATCTTTGGATCGGTCACCTATGCCGTTTCGACGGAGGACGGCAGTCATGTGCTGTCGCTGAACACGAACGACAACTGGAACGACGACGAACTCGCCAGGAACGTGATCAAAGCTGATTTCTGCCGCTCGTCAGCGCGCCAGGGGAGGCCCTAGGGTCCTCGCTTGTGACCGAACTTTCCTCCCACCTCAGTACGACAGCGGATGCCTACGACGCCGTGGCCGTCCTCTACGACGAACTCGCCCGCAACCAGCTTGACACTCGTCCGCTGGATCGCGCGATGCTCGCCGCGTTCGCCGAGCTCGCGCGGACCACCGCCGCTGCCGGGCCCGTCGCGGAGCTGGGATGCGGCCCCGGACATATCACCGCGCATCTGCGGGACCTGGGGCTGGATGTCTTCGGTGTCGATCTGTCGCCCGCGATGATCGATCTCGCCCGCGGGGCATACCCGGAGCTGCGGTTCGAGGTCGGCTCCATGGACGCCCTGGACCTGGCCGACGGCGAGCTGAACGGCGTCGTGTCCTGGTATTCGGTCATTCACACGCCGCCGGAGAACGTGCCCTCGTTCTTCGCGGAGTTCCAGCGGGTGCTCGCGCCTGAAGGCCACCTCCTGCTCGCGTTCTTCGAGTCGGAGGGTGACCCGCTGACGGAGTTCGACCACAGAGTGACGACGGCCTACCGGTGGCCGATCGACGAGCTGGCGGGGCTGGCCCGCGAGGCCGGGTTCGTCGAGGCCGGCCGGATGCAGCGTGAGCCGTGCGAGGGGGAGCGGTTCGGCCACGGGCGTCTGCTGATGCGCAAGGCCAAGTAGTTCCGCAGTTGATATGGGACAGCGACACGCCGTGACGACGGCGTGTCGCTGCCCCGTACTCACCTGTTCCGTACTCACCTTCCCCGTACTTACCCCACCGGCTGGCCCGGCCGTGCGAATTCCGAGGTCATCGCCACCGGGACGCGGAAGAAGCCGTCGTCGTGGTTCTGCTCCGCGGCATGCAGCAGGGCGTCGGTGTCGCCGATGCCGGCCCAGCCGAGCATGTAGCCGAGCAGCGAGGTCCGGCCGGGCGACCCCGTGTAGAACCCGTTTTCGCGGGCCCTGGTCAGGACGAGCTCCTGGTATTCGCGCGCTCGGGTCAGCAGCGAGTCGTCGCCGAGCACGCGCCCCGTGGCGATCAGCGACTGGACGACGCCGCTGCTGCCGTGGCAGACGGACAGGTCCACCGGGCGACGGGCGGGCAGCCGTGTCGCCGCGTCGACCAGGGTCGTCAGCCGACGGCCGGACAGTTCGTCCGCCCGGCCGGCGGAGAACAGGATCTCGGCGGAGGCCAGCAGCAGACCGGCCGCGCCGTTGCACCACCCCGCGAGCGACGTTCCCGTACCGGACCCGGTCCGTGCGGTCAGCCAGTCCGCGGACTCCCGGGCCTGCGCCTCGTCGCCGAGGACCCTTCCGATACGGGCGCGGGCCCACTGGAGCCCCAGCTCGCCGTGCGCCAGGTCGAACCAGGGCGCGGCCCCGGGGGCCTGGAGGTGGCCGAGGACCAGATCGCGCAGGCGCGCGAGCCGGTCTTCGCCGCACAGGGCGGCTGGGTCGTCGCCGGCCTCCAGACGGGACAGCAGGACCATCAGCAGACCGGCCGGGCCGTTGCTCAGGTCGGTCTCCAGGTCGTTCGACGCGGACCGTGCGTCGATCTTGTCGAGAAGGGATCCGAGCCAGTCGGCCGGCGCCGTCTGCGGCCGGGTGAGCAGCAGGGAGGAGGCGCCGCTGAACACGGATTCCGGCATCTGGTTCAGCGACTCGCCGTACGCCGTGAGCAGTTCGTCGAGTCCCTGGTCGGCGCGGTGGTGAATGGTCCGGAAGCCGTCGTCCAGGGTGGTCGCCCGGTTGAGGAAGGCGATGATGCCGCCCATGTCGTGGAACGAGACGAAGTTGCCCGGGGTGATGGTGGCCGCGGCCCGACCGGGGCCGATGCCGCCCAGCCAGCCGGTCCGCGGGCCGTCCGGGGTGTGGAGGGTTACGCCGAGGTCGGCGATCCGACGCGCGATCTCCGGCCACCAGGTGCCCGGGCGGGCGTGCCGCAGGGGCGCCGCGAACACGCTGTGCCGGGACAGCCCGGCCGGGCTGTCCTCGCCGAACACCTCACCGAAGCACTCCTCGAGCAGATAGTGGTGATAGCCGTCCGGCCGGGCGGCGTTGAGAGTGACACCACGCCGGGCGTGGTCCACCGACGAGGTCTTGAACACCTCCGGGAAGCGCACCCGCGACGTCGCCAGGTCGGTGGAGTCCGCCCGCGAGCTGAAATAGGGCACGTTGCCGGTGCTCATACCGGCGCGCTCCTCGTCGCCGACGCGACTGGCCAACTCGGGCGTGAACTGGCCAGAGTTCCCGAGCAGCCCGAACAGCCGCTCGGCCTCCTCGGGCCGGGCGAGGTAGGAGGGGTGCGTCGAGGCGTCCATGAAGCGGCTGTAGACCAGCGTCGCCCGCAGCACATACCGGACGGGCATGTCCCGATGGGCGTCGAGAAGCGCCGGGATCGCACCGCCGCGTACGAACTCGAGGGCGTCGGAGTAGCCGGCCAGCACATCGGAGAAGTAGTCGGTCGCGGACAGCGGCGCGTCCCCCAGCCGCGGCAGGTTGGCGTCTTGGCGGTAGGTGATGGGGTCACGCGCGACGGACATGCCGTCGGTGCCGATGTCGCGGATCACCGTCCTGGTCATCTTGGAGGGCTGATCGCCGGCCACGCCCACCCCCGCCATGAGGAAGTCGACGGGGGAGGCCGGACTCAGCGAGGGGACGAGCATCGTGGAGACGACCGACAGCTTCATGTGATTGATCAGCAGATGCGGAAGCGTGTCGTTCTCGACGCCCGCGTCCGGCCGCAGGATGGTCTCAGTGTCGATCACGCACGGATTCTCGCCGTGGGCCAGCAGATTCTCGTCGTGCAGATCGGACGCCCCGATGGCGGAGAGGATCGCGCACAGCGCGCCGAACCGGTAGAAGTACCGGGCGGGTTGATCGGGCGAGGTCATCGGCTCCGAGGGGATGAACTGCTGCCAGCCGTGCGAGCCGGACGTCACCGACATGGGCAGGCAGTCGCGCAGCGAGAAGGTGAGGTAGGGGTCGGCGGCCGCGTACAGGTCCCGTACGAAACTGTCCGTCGCCAGGGCGCGCGGTTTGAAGATCAGCCGTGTGCCGCTGGTCAGCCGCACCCCGATCACCTGGCGGTTGTCGTTGTGCGGATCGGACCCGGTGAGGAAGATGTCCTCGATCAGCTCCCCGGCCGCCGCCGGGCGGGGCGTCAGGCCCTCGGCCCGCAGCGCCTCCTGGTCCGCCGCGTACGCGGCGAACATATCGGTGTACGCGTCGAGCGAGTTGTCCGCCAGGGTCGCCAGCCGCTGCCGCAGCACCGGGTAGGTGTCGGCGATGCGCCGGCAGGTGCCGGGTGCGCCGAGATGCCTGCGGAACCGCTGTAGCGCCTCGTCGACGTCGGCCGTCATGGGCAGCCCAAGGCCCTCGCGGAAGGTGTGGAACTCGCCGATCAGCGTACGGAAGGAGTGGCCCTCGACGGCCGTCAGCAGCTCCCCCCAGATGGTGTCCACCACCGCCTCGCGCCGTTCGGGGCGGGTGACCGGGGTCATGACCTCGCGCAGCGCCGCGACCACGGAGCTCCTGGGCACGAGGTGCTGATAGAAGGGGACGAAGGCGGGGATGGAGACGTCCGGGTCGGGGGTCGGTCCCTCCGGGCCGGTCATGTATTCCGGTCCCGATACTTCCCGCCCCGATACCTGGACATCGGGGTCACTTTCCGCGTAGAGATTCATATAGACCGGTCCTCCGCTCAGCAATTCCTCGTGTGTGCCCTGTTCGATGACGCGTCCGCGGTCGAGCACGTAAATGCGGTCGGCCGCTTTGATGGTCGCCAGCCGGTGGGCGATGATGATCTGCGTCGCGCCGATGTCCTGGATGATGTCCGTGACGCGTCGCTCGTTGATGGTGTCCAGCGAGGCCGTCGCCTCGTCGAGGACCAGGATCGCGGGCCGCTGCAGCAGGGTCCGTACGATGGCGAGCCGCTGCCGCTGACCGCCGGAGAAGTTCGCGCCCATCTCCGAGATCAGGGTGTTGAGCCCCATGGGAAGGTCCTGGAGGAAGTCGAGGATTCCGACGCTCTCGCAGAATTCACGGACGTATTCCTCGGAGATGTCCTGGCCCATCGTCAGGTTCTCCAGGATCGTGCGATTGTGCAGATGCACTTCCTGGGGGATGTATCCGATGGAGCGGCGCAGCGAATCCTTGTCGTATTCGTTCATGTCCCGCCCGCCGAACTCGATGGTGCCCCGCGTCGGTTCGTAAAGACCGCAGATGATCCGCCCCAGCGTGCTCTTACCGGATCCCGAGGGGCCAACGAGGGCGACCTTGGCCCCGGCCGGAATGTCGATCGAGACATCGCTCAGGACCGGGTCGCTGTGGGCCGTGTACTGGAAGCCGATGTCGGTCAGGCGGATGGAGGTCGAGGGCAGCCGCTTGAGGTCGCCGCCCCGGTTCTCCGAGGGCGTGTCGACGATGTCGTTGAGCCGCGCCATGTAGCGGGACGCCTCGGCGAACTCGGTGCAGGTCTGGAACACCGACGTCGACAGCGCGAAGTAGGTGCCGGACACCGTCTGCACCGCCATGGCCTGGCCCAGGGAGATCTGCCCGTGACCGACGAGGTACAGGCTGGACAGCAGCAGGATCAGCGGGCCGAACATCTGGGTGGTGGAGGTCAGGCCCGAGATGCGGCCCTGCTGCAGGCGCATACGGTCCTTCATCGCCTGGAGGGACGAGGAATAGACCTTGCTCCAGCCGGCCAGGAACTCGGCGGCATAGCCGCCCATTTTGATGCTGGGCACCGAGACGATCGCGTCCAGCTGGGCCGACTGGCTCCTGCTCAGCTGAGTCATCTCCGCGTCCACGGACTCCAGCACCCGGACCCGGGTCTTCATCAGATACAGGGCATTGGCCAGGGACAGTCCCGCCGTTATCAGGCCGAGCCGCCATTCGGCGATCAGCAGATAGCCGCTGACGCATATCAGCGTCCCGACGTCCAGCACCCCCTGCGCCACGCGCGAGGAGAGCAGATCCCTGATCACATTCACGCTGCTGAGCCGGAACAGAAGGTCGCCGGGTTGTCGCGTCGTGAAGAACTTGTACGGCAGGGAGAGCAGCTTGGAGAACGTCTGGATCATCAGATGCTCGCCCATCATCGCCACCACGGACGAGAGAACGGCGACTCTGAGCAGATACAGCGCGAAATACCCGACGGCCACGGCGACGATGACCGAAAGGACCGTGGCCAGGTCGTCCAGGCCTCCCCAGCGGACGTACCGGTCGACCGCCCATTCCGTCAGCATCGGTATGCCGAGGGTTCCCGCGTAGCCACCGAGCGAGAGAAGCCCCACCAGCGCGATGCGCCTGCGCGAACCCTTCGCGAAGAGCGGGACGCCGCGCCACTCCGCCATGAACTTCCGCGGCGTCGGTTCGAAGTCGGGGCCCGGCTCGGCGGACACGGCGATACCGCTGAAGCCGGCCTCCAGTTCCTTCCTGCTGAGGCGCCGCCGCCCGAGCGCCGGGTCCATGATGACCGCTCCGCGGCCGTCGAACCGCTCGAGCACCACGAAGTGGTAGTCCTCCCAGTAGAGGATCACCGGCGAGGTGAACTTCGCGAGCGCCGACACGTCCTTGACGCGGAACAGCTTCGCGTCCATACCGCGCTCCCGGAGGAAGCGGGCCAGCTGGGTCGCGCTGAGGCCGTCCCGGCCGGCATCCATGACCTGCCGCGCGCTGGATATCTCCTCGGCGCGCCCGTGGTAGCGCAGCACCGCGACGCAGCAGCACAGGCCGCATTCTGTCTGGGCCACCTGCGTGATCGTCGGTACCCGCCGAGCCGGGCCGGACCGGCGGAGGATGGTGTTCCACGTCATGTCATCGGCCCTCCGCGCTCAGATCGACCTGGGACAGATCGACGGGGGACAGGCGGACGGACGGATCGAGGCGGTTGACGAGATGGATCACCATCCCGGCGGTCCCGACGAGGAGGCTGTTGGTGTGCGCGTACCGGCTCCGTGTGTCCGCGGCCTTGCGGGTGAACACCTCGGGGCGCAGCCAGGTCCGCTCGATGTCCGCGACCTCGGCGCGCAGCGAATCGTCTGTGCTCGCCACGGCGGAGAGGATGTCGTGGTTGCCGAGATCGCCGTGGCACCAGGTCAGATTGCGTCCGAAGCCACGGCGGAGCATGTTGCCCACGGCCACCTTCCGCAGGCGCTCCACCGCCCCGTCGCCGGTCATCGCGCCGTACGCCGTGAGGGCGAGCGCGATGCCGGCCGAGCCGTGGCACCAACCGGTCGGGAAGGACCAGGGGGTGGCCACGTTGGAGTACCAGTCGCCCTCGGTGGGGTCGTAGAAGTTCCGCAGCCGGTCGGTCAGTCGGGACAGCGTGGCCTCGACGCCCCCTCGCTGCTGCTCGGGCAGGCGCGGGTAGGCCCGGCTGAGCGCGTGGATGACACCGCTGACCCCGTGTCCGAAGCCGGACTGGTCGAGTACGGGGTGGTGGGTGTCCGGCCGCAGGGCGTCCGTGAGCATGGCCGTCAGCGCGGCGGCCGACTCGCCGGCGTGCGGTCCGCCGATCGCCGTCACGCAGGACAGCACGCCCGCAACCCCGCTGATCATGTCCAGCGACAGGTCGGCCCTCGGTGCGTCCTTCACGAGTTCGAGTACGTCGGGTACCGCCTGCTGTGCGGCGCTGATCCAACCGGGCTGTCCGAGCAGCCTGCCCGCCACCGCCAGCGCGAACAGCGTGCCGGCCAATCCGGAGTACGCCGAGAAGGGCGCCGGCTGCCGCGTGTCCGATGTCTCGGACGGAGCATCGGACGGGGGATCGGACAGGCCCTCCGCGATGGCCGAGAAGATCTGTGTGGCCAGGTCACGGTAGGCGGGGTGGTCCAGGACGCGGCCGGCTGCCGCCAGGGCCAGCGCGGGGCCGACCCGTCCCGTGTACAGGTCGTAGCCGAGCACCGCGGGCGGCCATGGCCGATTGGACTGGGCGGAGGCGAGCGGGCCGATCCAGGTGTGGGGAAGATCGGCGTACCGGTCGGGCAGGGCCGAGGCGACCATGGTGTCGCACAGCCGGGTCACGACCCCGGCGAGCGTGTCGCCCGGGTCCCCCGTCGGCCGCCCGCCCGCCGTGGCGCCGGGCAGCGGGGCTTCGAAGTCGTCGGCCGAGGCCAGATGGTCGTCGGGGAAGCGGCAGGAGAAGGCGGAGTGGATGAGCCTCAGCTGCTCGCTCATCTCGAACTCGGTCAGGGCGGTGACCTTCGCCGCGGCCAGATCGAGTGGCGATGTGGTGAGCACCGCCCCGACCTCGGCGCCCTCGCCGTCCATGAGGGCCACGTCCGCCGCGGCGACGGTGAAGTAGGGGATGTCGCGCCCCGCGAGCTGCCGCAGCTCGGAGCGGACGATCGCGCGCGCGGCGGACTGGCTGGCGATGGCCACCCGTTTCAGCGCCGCCAGATAGGACGCGCGGTCGCTCATGGCCCGGGCACTCGACGCCGTACGCAGCGTCTGCGCGTACACCATCGTCGGATGGTGGAGGTAGCGCACGCGCACACCCGCGGCGGCCTTGCGTACCAGCGCCGTCCAGCGCTCCTTGTCCGACATCACCGCGCGGCACACCCGGACGAATCCGGCCGCCATCCCCTCGCCCAGTGCGTGGACCTCGTCCTGACCGAGCGTCCCCACGACCGTCTGCCGTTGCTCCGCCGCCTGCTTGCCCAGCGTCAGTCGCACCTCGTCGGTGAACGGAGCCTCGAGCTGGAATGACTTGAACGGCGATTCGCCGCCGCCCTGTTCGCCGAGAAAGCCGAGGTCGACATAGCCGGAGTCCTCGTCCCGGCCGCCCATGAGCAGGGGCAGGATCCCGATGCCGTAGACCGACTGGGTGATCCTGTGATGGGCGTTGTCCGGAGTCTCGGCGGGCGTACCGAGGTGGAGCCGGACGGGCTGGAGGATCGTCTCCAGATCGATCGGCACCGGGCCGCGGCGGGTGGCCACGACATTCTCGAAATGCATGTCCTGCGCGTTGAGCAGGTACATCACGGCGGCGAGCTCGCCACTGGCCCGCATGAACCCTGCGGAGATATCGGCGACGTCCTCCGCCGCCACGTACTCCACGTATCCATAGCCGGCCCGCTCCAGGACCTTGGCGGCGACCAGGGAGGTGCCCAGCCAGTCGTTGGCCTCGCGGGCGATGACGGCGTACGCGGCCTCGCACGACACGTCCCGCGGCTTGTAGGCCAGCTTCCTGCCGGACCGGAACTCCAGGACGGACACGCTGCGGCCCTGGTGGTGCGCGTCGCCGTCGGCGAACCCGCAGGAGACGACCTGGTCCGCCGGGTCGATGCCGAAGGTGGCGGCGATCGCGTCCCGGTCGGCCGTGAGCCGCTGGCAGAGCTCCCGGAAGTTGTGCGCCTCGTAGGTCAGTACGACACGCGTGACATCCCGCAGTACGGGAAACGACAGGCCGCTCAGTTCCTCGAAGGACCCGCGGATCGACTGGTCGACGAAATGCTGGTAGCGCAGAGCCGGGTCCGCGCCCATGAGCCGACCGTGCCGGCGTGCGTGGTTGATGGCGGCGACCAACGGCCTGGTGCACACCTCGCGCAGCCGGGCCTCGGCGCGCTCAAGCAACTGCCGCAGCGCAGCCGGGGGATCGGCGAACAGCGGCGCGAACGATGCGACCGGATCGGGGTCCGCGAGCGAGGCGGCGGCGTTTCTGATGATCCTCTGGAACGGGTAGCGCTCGGGGGCCGCGCACCACTGTGCGGCCGCGCCGCGCGTGGCGGCGCCCGGGGATCCGGCGGCCCGGGGGCTTGCGATGTCTCGGAATACTTCCAGGGTCTGTGCGTCGAATTGCGCCAGCGGCGCAATGGAATCCGAAAGCTGGGCTTCGCTCAGTTCCGGATAGTACGGGGCTGTGGTTTTCACGACTCGTCATACTCCATATTCATGCGGGCGCGCCGGATTCGGCGGACGGGGCGGAACCGGGGGCCCGTACGCGGGCCCCCGTTCCACCGCGATGCGTTACGCACTCACCGAACCGGGCACCCGGCGCTCAGCACCTGCTGCTGCACTTGGTGGTGGGGCAGAACGCGGCGGAGACCGCGGTGGCGACCCCGGCCTGGATGGCGGTGATGCCGAGGATGAGGCCGGTGGCGACGCACGCGGGCCCGGTGCCCCCATGGACGTCCGCCTCGCTCAGTTCGACGAGCTCGGTTTCGTCCCATGCGCCGAGGATGTCGGTGTCCTTCTGCATGGCAATTCCCTTCTGTGTTTGGTTCGTCAGTTGCAGTTGGGCTGGCATTCCTTGGTCAGGGTGCAGAACATTCCGAACCCGCCTTTCCCTCCGTAGTGCGCACTGACGCGCATGATGAGGGGGGCCAGTTGCTCCGGGCCGATCGTGCCGCCGTTCTGTGCGGCGTCGTGGAAGTCCTGCTCCGCGAGCTCTTCCATGAGGGGAAGGTCTCCCTCGAATTCCTCACGCATTTTCTTTCTCCTTCGTCGGATTGAATACGGGCCCCGGTTGCCCCGCTGCTCCGGCGGCCCGTGAATTCATTCTGCGAGGCCGTTGTTGACTGGCCGCATCGCGAAGAGCGGGGTTCGCGCACAGGCCGTGCATACGGCCCGCACAGGCGTCGGGCGCCGGGTATCGGGTATCGGGTGTCGGTGTGAGGCGTCAGGCGTCAGGCGGCCGGCGCCAGGGCCCCCACGAGACGCTGGGCCTCCGCGCGGTCCCAGTTCAGCGCCGCGGTCCGCATCGCCGCGACGTTCGGCGGCAGGTCCAGCCCCAGGTCGTCGGCGAACAGGCGTTGACACCGCCCGATGACGTCCAGGGCGCCGACGGCATCGCCGTTGATGCAGTGCACCGCCGACAACAGCTCCCAGAAGCGCTGCCGATAGGGCGCCTCGGCGATGGCGCTCTCGATCCGATAGGAAAGCGTTTCGGTGCGGTCGGCCAGGACGGCGGCGGTGAACAGGTCCTGGTACGCGTCGAAGCGCGCGCTGTTGAGCCCGGCGACATGCGCGCCGAACCAGCGGGTCGGGGGCAGGCTCGGACCGAACGGACCGCGCCACAGCGCCACCGTCTTCTCCAGCGCGGCCACCGCCCGGTCCGCGTGGCCGCGCAGCAGCAGGTTGCGGCCGTGCCGGGCGGACACCATGAACATCGGTACGTCGAACTCCTCGGGGGCGACGTCCAGCGCGTAGCCGCTGAGGCTGCCGCGGCAGGTCCGCACCCGTCGGCTCAGGCCCGGTTCGATGTCGTCGAGGTCGCGGCGCAGCGCCGTGAGGTGACTGCGGATGTTGGCCGCGGCGGAGGCGGGCGGCTCATCCCACAGCAGTTCGGTGAACTCGGCGATGGTGATGGCCTGTCCGCCGCGGAGCAGAAGGGCGGTGAGAATGGCTCGCCGGAGTGGCGAGGACGGTTCGTCTCCGCCGAGGACTTTCATGGGGCCGAGAACTCTGAAGAGCATGAGCGATTCCGCCGCGCGTGGGTCCCGGTCGATGGTCGAGAGGGCCGCCGTTTCACCCTCGCTTTTCATGGCTGTCTTGATGGCCGTCAACTCTCTTCTCCCCGTTTTCCAGCTCGTCGAGATCGAGCAGACCGTGATGCCGTGTGAATGCCGGCAATCAATGCCTACCAACGCGGACCGGGCGGAACAACGGATGGACGGCGTCCCGGACAGTCTGCTGCCGTCCGGCCCCTGTCCGGCAACGTCCTGCCTGGTCAGAGAGGTGCGCGGCGGTCGTCCTTGACGTCCCGGACAGATCCGCCGCGGGTTGACAGGCAACCGGATGGTTGCCATTCTGGGTCGACGGAGGGATGACCACATGGACGACGCATTCCGGGCGCTCGCCGACGCCAGTCGCAGGCGTCTGCTGGACCGGCTCCATACGCGGAACGGGCAGACCCTGCGGGAGCTGTGCGAGGGCCTGGAAATGAGTCGGCAGGCCGTGAGCAAGCACCTGGCGGTACTGGAGGCGGCCGGCCTGGTCACGGCCGTCCGGCGGGGGCGGGAGAAGCTGCACTATCTGAATCCGGTGCCCATCCAGGAGATATCGGATCGATGGATCGGCAAATACGAGCGCGGGCGGCTGAGCGCCCTCGGCCATCTCAAGCGGACCCTGGAAGGAACGACTGTGAGCAAGCCCGAATTCGTCTACGTGATTTACATCCAGACCACACCGGAGCGGCTGTACGAGGCGCTGACCGACGCCGAGTTCGCCCAGCGGTACTTCGGCGGCTGGGGGCCCAAGTCCGACTGGAAGGTGGGGTCGCCGGTGCTGTGGAAAATGGGCCCCGACGGGGATTACGAGGACCTGGACCAGCAGGTGCTGGAGGCGGAGCCGGGCAAGCGGCTCGCGTACAGCTGGCACCGGATCTTCCCGATGCACCGGGAACTGTTCGGCTCGGACGAGGAATACGAGGAGGCCCGCAAGGAGAAGTCCAGGGTCGCCTTCGACATCGAGCCGGCGGAGGTGCCGGAGATGGGTGTGAAGCTGACCATCACGCACGACGGGTTCGACAGCCTGGACAGCAAGATGCTGGAGGGCGTGAGCGGCGGCTGGGTGATGATCCTCTCGGCCCTGAAGACGCTCCTGGAGGGCGGCAAGCCGGTGGCGGAGCAGTAGGCCGTGTGGCCGGAGGCGGCGGGTGGGCTACCAGTTGCCCGTCGCCAGCTCCGCCACGACCGCCGCGTGGTCGGAGGGCCAGACGCCGACCTCCTCGACAGGTCCGTCGCCCGCGCGGCGTACGGAGCGTACGTGGCCGAGCCCGTCGGGTCCCGGCGGGCCGACGTGGATGTAGTCGATACGCGCGCTCGGCTCGAAGGTCCGGGCGACGTACGGGTTGGCGGCGTCCCAGGTGGCCCACGGCGCCGCCGGGTCGGCGTACTCCCAGACGTCCAGGAGGACCTGCCCGGGGACGGCCGGGGCCGTACGGTATCCGCCGAGCAGCCGCATCTCGTCGGAGTCCGGCCAGGCGTTGTAGTCCCCGGTGACCACCGGCGGGAAGGGACCGGCGCCGCGGCGCTCGGCGATGAAGCGGGCCAGGGCGGTGACCTGGGCACAGCGGACCGCGGACTCGTGCGGGTCGGCGTTGAGGTGGGTGGTGAAGAACGGCGCGGGGTGGCCGGGCGCGTCCACCAGGGCGTACAGGGCCAGCCGCCCGTCGTCCGGGCCGCCCGCGGCCGGCAGCCGCGCCACGTCCCGCTCGGCGATGGGCCAGCGGCTGAGCACCGCGTTGCCGAAGTCGACGGTCGGGTCTCCGATACGGCGCTGCCACTTCTGGGGGGAGTCGGAGGCGGCCCAGGTCCAGTGCATGCCGAGCCGCTGCGCGAGCCAGCCCGCGAGGTTTTCGTCGCCGTCCGCCCACACCTCCTGCAGCCCGAGCACATCCGGCCGCACCGAGCGGAGGACGGCGAGGATGGCTTCCCGGCGCCGCTCCCACGGGCCGAACCGCCACCACACATTCCACGTCATCACGCGCATGCCGCCGCTCCCGCCTTCCCATTCGTCGCGTGTGGTGATCACCTTCCGGGTGCGATCATCACAATCTCGACCAGATGCGGCGCGGGGCGTCGATCAAACGGCTGAGCGCCACGACCGGCAGCGGCGGCTGGGCGGCCCGGTCGGGGGTGAGGGTGAGCGCGTAGCAGATCTGCTCCAGCGAGGGCGGGCCGACGGCCAGGTTGCGGCGGGCGGCCGCGGGGCCGGTCTGCTCGCCCGTACGGACCAGATACGCGGCGGACATCGTGCCCGTACGGCCCACCCCCGCGCCACAGTGGACGAACACCCGGCCGGGGGCATTGCGGACGACGTCAAGGAAGCGGTCGACCTCGCCGGGCTCGGGCGTCTGACCGTCCCGGATCGGAAGCCGGACCACCCGCGGCCCGGCCCGCTCCGGCAACGCGAGCTGCCGGGCCGTCAGGTCCTCGGCGCGCAGGTCGACGACGGTGGTGAAGCGCAGCCGCGCCAGCCGTCGGTAGCCGTCCCCGAGCAGGCTGGCGCCGCGCGCCGGGCGGGCGGCCAGCCCGGTGATGGGGCGGCTCTGGTCGGCGGCCGCGCCGCCCGGCGGCTCCGTACGCAGCAGCCTGCCGCGCCGCGTGAGGTGGTAGTCGGTGCCGGACCGCGCGCCGCTGACCAGTGTGTCGGGTCCGCCGTCCACAGCGCTGACCAGCATCCGGTCCAGCCGCGCCGTCAGAGGGTCCGCGGTGAAGAGTACGCCGCCGGCGCGGACCGTGAGCATGGGCTGGACGAGCACCGCCATGTGCGCCGCGGGACCGGACCGGGTGCGGCGCGCGGAGTCCAGGACGGTCCGTACGGCCGCGCGGAAGGCGTCCCAGCCGCGTACGTCGAGGACGGATGCGGACTGCCCGGCCATGGAGGACTCATGGGTGTCCTCCTGCGGCGAGGAGGACCGTACGACCAGCGGGCGGGTCCCGTCGGCGGACAGCTCGCGCCACGCCTGCTGCGTGGTCAACCCGTCCTCGTCCGGTGTCTCGGACTCGGAGCTGTGAAGGATCACAGAACCGGGCAGGACGGGGAGTCCCGCACCGGCCGCGCGGGCCAGATGCGCGGCCTTGGAGCCCGCGGCGGCGGGCTGCCGCGCGAGGGGATGATCCAGAGGGACAACATGGGTCGTGCGCGTGTCGATCGTCGCCATCGGACACCCTCCCGTTCCGGCCGCCAACAGGGGGGGACGCGCGGGGTGGGCCCGTTGCCTGACAGCGGGTTGTCATGCGGGCCAGGTCATAGACGGTTTCCGGTCACTGGAGGGGGTCGTTCCGGTCAGTGTGCGGACCCCGGCCGCAGACCACGTGATTGACGAGACGTCACGGATTGATAACTCCAGAAAATCGTGCAACCCTTCCGGCTTCACGCGGGTCGTATGTGGCGTCAGGCTTCCTGGGGGAGGATTCCGGGGGGGAATCCAGGGAATAAGAGGAAGCCTTGCGGAGGGGGAAGCGAGGGGCCCGGTCCATGGACCGGGCCCCTCGAAATATGTCCGCGTGGTGGGTCGACGCGGCGCGATCAGAACGGAACGCCGCACCTCAGCAGCACATTCGCGTACGGCCGCGCCTCCCCCGTCCGTACCACCAGCCGCGCCGTAGCCGTCCGTGCCTTCAGATCCTCGTGCGGCACCAGCTCCAGCGCCGGCCCGGGGAAGAGGCCGTCCAGCAGTGCGGTCGCGGACGGGTTGTGCTCCCGTACCTCCAGCGCCGCCGTGGCCCCCTCGACCACCAGCTCGTCGAGCAGCACCCTGAGCACCTGCTCGAAGGACGGCACCCCCGCCACGAGGGCGAGGTCGACCACGGCCGGCCCGCCCGGGCCGGCGGGGATGGGGAGTCCGGCGTCGCAGACCATCACCAGGTCGGTGTGGCCCAACTCGGCTATCGCCCCGCTCAGCTGGCGGTTGAAGATCCCGGATCGTTTCATCGCGCTGCGACCTCCTCGGCCGTGGGGAAGGATTCCTGCGCGCCGGCGCGGGTCACCGCGGCGGCGCCGACCCGTACGGCGAACCGGACGGCCGTCTCGAGGCCGTCGCCGACGCCCAGGCGCCAGGCCAGCGCGCCGGTGAAGGCGTCCCCGGCGCCGGTGGTGTCCACCGCCTTGACCGGGAGGCTGGGGACCAGGGTCGTACGGTCGCGGTCGGCGACGAGCGCGCCCGCGGCGCCCAGAGTGATCACCACCGAGCGCGGGCCGCGCGCCAGCAGGGCGGCCGCCCAGGCTTCGGGGGCCTCTTCCCGGCCCGCCGGGTCGTCGCCGAGCAGGAAGCGCGCCTCGTGCTCGTTGACCACGAGCGGATCGCAGGCGGCCAGCACCTCGGCGGGGAGCGGGGCGGGGGGCGAGGGGTTGAGGACGATACGCGGCCCGCTCTCGCCCGTACCCCCCTCGCCCGTACCGGCACCGGCACCGGCCCGCCCCGTACGGACCACCTCCACCACGGTCGCGACCGTCTCCAGCGGTATCTCCAGCTGCAGCGAGACCACACCAGCCGAGGCCAGCAGACCGGCCGCGGCCCGTACGTCCTCCGGGCTCAGCCGGGCGTTGGCGCCGGGGGAGACCACGATGCTGTTGTCGCCGGACGGGTCCACGGTGATCAGCGCCACGCCGGTGGGCGCGCCGCCGACCAGGACGCCCGCGGTGTCCACGCCCGCGTCCCGCTGCGACTCCAGCAGCAGACGGCCGTGTCCGTCGTCGCCGACGCGGGCCAGCAGGGCCGTACGGGCGCCCAGCCGGGCGGCGGCGACGGCCTGGTTGGCGCCCTTGCCGCCCGGGTGGACGGCGAGGTCGGAACCGAGGACGGTCTCCCCGGCGGCCGGGCGGCGTTCGACTCCGATCACCAGGTCGGCGTTGGCCGACCCTACGACCAGCAGGTCGTAGTCGGGCATCCTGTATGTCCTTTCGTTCTGCTGTGTGTGCCTGAGGGGTTCAGGTGCTCCGGCCGGCCCCGGGGCGGGGCCGGCCGGTCCCGCTTCACTTCGCGGCGACGACCTTCACCGGCACCTTCACCATCTGGTCGACCTTCTGCCCCTTCGCGACCCTGATCGCGTTCTGCACGGCCATCTTGCCCAGTTCCTTGGGCTGCTGGGCGACGGTCGCCGCGAGTGTGCCGTTCTGGACCGCCTTGAGGCCGTCCGGGGTGCCGTCGAAGCCGACGACCTTGACGGACTTGCCCGCCTTGGAGCCGAGCGCCTTGACCGCGCCGAGCGCCATCTCATCGTTCTCGGCGAAGATCCCGTTGATGCCCGAGTGGGCCTGCAGCAGGTTGGTGGTCACGTCCAGGCCCTTGGTGCGGTCGAAGTCCGCGGGCTGCTTGGCGACGACCTGGATGCCCGGGTAGGACTTCAGGCCCTCCGCGAAGCCCTGGCCGCGCTCGCGCGAGGCCGAGGTGCCGGCGGTGCCCTGGAGGATCAGGATCCGGCCCTTGCCGCCGAGCTGTTCCGCCAGCGTCTTGGCGGCGAGCTTGCCGCCCGCGATGTTGTCGGAGGCGACGAGGGTGGCGATGTCGGCCTTGTTGACGGTGCGGTCGGCGGCGAGGACGGGGATGCCGGCCTTGTTGGCCGCCCGGACGGACGGGCCAGAGGCGTCCGAGTCCACCGGGTTGATGATGATCGTCTTCACGTTCTGGCTGGTGAAGTTCTGTATCTGGTTGGCCTGCTGGGAGGCGTCGTTCTGGGCGTCGGTGACGGAGAGGCTGATGCCCTGGGCCTTGGCCTCGGCCTGCGCGCCCTGCTTCAGCTGGACGAAGAAGGGGTTGTTGAGGGTGGAGACCGACAGGGCCACCTTGATCTTGCCGCCGCTCCCGGAGGAGTCGGAGCGCCACACCGAGGCGCCGACCACGACCGCCACCACGACGACGGCCGCGACCGCGTACTTCCCGATCTGGGCGGGCGTCAGCCTGCCCCCGGTGCCGCCGGCTCCGCCCGCGGCACCGCCGGGCGCGCCCGGGCGGGAACCGGCGCGGCGGCGCACGGTGTCGAGCAGCACGGCCAGCGCGATGACGACGCCGATGACGACCTGCTGCCAGAAGGCGGAGACCTCCAGCAGGTTGAGCCCGTTGCGCAGGACGGCGAGGATCAGCGCGCCGATGAGCGTGCCGGACGCCTTGCCGACGCCGCCGGAGAGGCTGGCGCCGCCGATGACGACCGCGGCGATGGCGTCGAGTTCGTAGCCGACCGCGGCCTGGGGCTGCGCGGAGGACAGACGGGAGGCGAGCACGATGCCCGCGACGGCCGCGAAGGCGCCGGACAGGGCGTAGATGGCCAGCTTCTGGCGGTTGACGCGGATGCCGGAGAGCCGGGCGGCCTCCTCGTTGCCGCCGATCGCGTACATGGTGCGGCCGACGTACGTACGGGCCAGGATGCCCGCGGTGATCAGGCCCATCACGACCATGATGATCACCGGGACCGGCAGCCAGCCGCCGATGGTGTCGCCGAGGTGCGAGACCGAGTCGGGGAAGGGGATCGGGCTGCCCTGGGAGATGACCAGGGACAGACCGCGGCCGACCGACAGCATGGCGAGGGTGGCGATGAACGGCGGCAGCTTGCCGAAGGAGATCAGCGCGCCGCTGACCAGGCCGCAGGCCAGACCGGTGGCGAGCGCGAGGATCACCGCGAGCCACACCGGCAGGCCCTGTGAGGTCGCCGACCAGGCGAGCACGGTGGCGGACAGCGCGGCCACCGAGCCGACCGACAGGTCGATCCCGGCCGAGACGATGACGAAGGTGACGCCGAAGGCGAGGATCGCGGTGACCGCCGCCTGGACGCCGACGTTGAGCAGGTTGTCGGTGGTGAGGAAGTCGCCGGACAGCAGCGACATGGCCGCGAGAAGCAGCACCAGGGCGCTCAGCGCGCCGTTGTCGAGCAGCACCCGGCGCAGCACCGCCGGGCCGCCGGAGCCCTGCTGTGCCTGACCGGGCTTCATCGTGTCAGTGGCCACGGGAGCCCTCCCTTTCCTCTGTGTCGTTGAGCGCTTCGACGGGCTCGACGACCTTGACGTCCTTCACGGCCAGGGCCATCACGGCGTCCTGGGTCGCTTCTTCGCGGTTGAGTTCGCCGGTGATCCGGCCCTGCGCCATGACCAGCACCCGGTCGCTCATGCCCAGCACCTCGGGGAGGTCGCTGGAGATCATCAGCACCGCGTGCCCGGAGGCGGTGAGTTCGTTGATGAGCTGGTAGATCTCGACCTTGGCGCCCACGTCGATACCGCGGGTGGGCTCGTCGAGGATGAGCACCTTGCTGTCGGCCAGCAGCCACTTGCCGATGACGACCTTCTGCTGGTTGCCGCCGGACAGGGTGCGTACGCGCTGCTCGAGACCGGCCATGCGGACCGCCAGCTGCTCGGAGATCCGGGCCGCCGCGCGGCGCTGTCCGGCCCGGTCGACGAGTCCGGCGCGGGTGGCGGAGCGCAGCGTGACCAGACCCAGGTTCTCCTGGACTGAGGCGTCCAGGACCAGGCCCTGGCCCTTGCGGTCCTCGGGGACGAGCCCGATGCCGGCGGCCATGGCGGCGCCCACGTCGTGCCGGGGCAGCCGTTCGCCGAGGACTTCGACGGTGCCGGCGTCGTACGGATCGGCGCCGAAGACGGCCCGTACGACCTCGGTGCGGCCCGCGCCGACGAGTCCGGCGAGCCCCACCACCTCGCCGGCCCGTACCTCGAAGGCGACGTCGTGGAAGACGCCATTGCGGGTCAGGCCCTGGACCTTGAGCAGGGACGCCCCGGCCTCGGCGGACTGCCGCGGGTACTGCTGCTCGATGGAGCGGCCCACCATCAGCCGGACCAGCTCGTTCTCTTCGGTGGTGGCCGGGACCTGGGTGACGCTGCGGCCGTCGCGCAGGACGGTGACGCGGTCGCCGAGGGCGGCTATCTCCTCCAGGTGGTGGGTGATGAAGACGACGCCGACGCCGTCCGCGCGCAGGGCGCGGACGATCCGGAAGAGCTTGTCGACCTCTTCGGTGGTGAGCACCGCGGTCGGCTCGTCCATGATCAGGACGCGGGCGTCCAGGGACAGCGCCTTGGCGATCTCGACCATCTGGAGCCGGGCGATGCCCAGGTCGCGTACGCGGTCGGTGGGGGAGACGTCGACCCCGACGCGGGCCAGCAGCTCGGCGGCCCGCTCGTTCATGGTCCTGCGGTCGATCAGTCCCAGGCGGCGCGGCTGGCGCCCCAGGAAGATGTTCTCGGCGACGCTGAGGTCGGGGACGAGGTTGAACTCCTGGTAGATGGTGGCGATTCCGAGCCGTTCGGCGTCCTGGGCGCCGTGGATGCGCACCGGGGAGCCGTCGACGAGGATGCGGCCGCCGTCGGGGCGGTGGGCGCCGGAGAGCATCTTGATCAGCGTGCTCTTGCCCGCGCCGTTCTCGCCCAGCAGGACGTGCACCTCACCGCGGCGCAGATCGAAGTCGACGCCGTCGAGCGCGACCACGCCGGGGAACGTCTTGCGGACGCCCTCCATGCGCAGCAGTTCGGCCGCGCCTCCCGCGACCGCGCCCCCCGCACTCGGCGGCACGCCCTGCGGCGGCTGCGGCGGCTCTGTGGCGCTCGGCGTGCTCATGGCTTGCTCCCTTCGGGCTCGCCGCACGAGCGGCGGGTGACCAGGCGGGCGGACAGGATCACCGAGTCGGTGGTCCGCCCCTCGACGCGGTCGATCAGCGCGCGTACGGCGGCGCGGCCGAGTTCGCCCGTCGGCTGGGCGATGGCGGTGATCGGGGGATCGGTGTGGACGAACCACGGGATGTCGTCGAACGCGGCGAGCGCCACGTCGTCGGGCACCCGCAGACCGCGCGCGCGGATCTCGTCCATCGCGCCGAGCGCCATGAGGTTGTCCGCGGCGAAGATGACGTCCGGGGGTTCGGGCAGATCGAGGAAGCGGGCGGTCACCCGCCGTCCGCTGTCCGCCTGGAAGTCGCCCTGGCCTATGAAGTCGGCAGGCAGGGCGAGCCCGAACTCGCGCAGCGCGGACCGGAAGGCCTCCACGCGCTCGCGTCCGGTGGTGGTGGCGGCCGGTCCGGCGATGATGGCGAGCCGGCGGTGGCCGAGCGCGTGCAGATGGGCCACCAGGTCGCGTACGGCGTCCGTGCCGTCCGTACGGACCACCGGCACGTCCACACCCTTGATCCAGCGGTCGACGAAGACCATAGGGGTGCCCGAACGGGCGGCGTCCAGCATCAGCGGGGAGCCGCCGTCGGTGGGGCTGACCAGCAGGCCGTCGATGCGGCGGTCCATAAGGGTGCGCACATGGTGGTCCTGGAGCTCGGGGCGCTCATCGGCGTTCCCGATCACCACGCTGTAGCCCAGCGCGCGGGCCTCGTCCTCGACCGAGCGGGCGAGCTCGGTGAAGAACGGGTTGAGTACGTCGCTGATCACCAGCCCGAGGGTCCGGGTCTGGTCGGTGCGCAGCGAACGGGCCACGGCGTTGGGGCGGTAGCCGAGCTCGGCGACGGCGCTGAGCACCCGGTCACGGGTGTCCGCGCGGACGGACGGGTGGTCGTTGAGCACGCGGGAGACCGTTGCCACGGACACTCCGGCGTGCTGCGCCACGTCCTTGATGCTCGCCATTCCACCTCCTCGTGGAATCGATTACAAGGAGGATTGGAATCGATTACACGAGGCTGGACAAGAGCCCTGGAGCGGCTGAAACCGGATCGTAATATTCCGGTCACTGGGTGCCCATGGGGGTTATGCACAGGGTTGTGCACAGGGCCCGGGGGCGTGTCGGTGTCCGGCGGTACCGTCGGGACATGCTCAAACTCGCGGTGGTCGAAGGGGTCCTGGAGCGGATCACCTACGCCAATGAGGAGAACGGCTATACGGTCGCCCGGGTCGACACCGGCCGCGGCTCCGGCGATCTGCTGACCGTCGTCGGCTCGCTGCTGGGCGCGCAGCCCGGCGAGTCGCTGCGGATGGAGGGCCGCTGGGGCTCCCACCCGCAGTACGGCAAGCAGTTCACCGTCGAGAACTACACCACCGTGCTGCCCGCCACCGTCCAGGGCATCCGGCGCTATCTGGGCTCCGGCCTGATCAAGGGCATCGGGCCCGTCTTCGCCGACCGCATCACCGAGCACTTCGGCCTGGACACCCTGCAGATCATCGAGGAGGAGCCGAAGCGGCTGATCGAGGTCCCCGGCCTCGGCCCGAAGCGCACGAAGAAGATCGCCGATGCCTGGGAGGAGCAGAAGGCGATCAAGGAGGTCATGCTCTTCCTCCAGACGGTGGAGGTGTCCACGTCCATCGCCGTGCGGATCTACAAGAAGTACGGCGACGCCTCGATCTCGGTCGTGAAGAACGAGCCGTACCGGCTGGCCGCCGATGTCTGGGGCATCGGCTTTCTGACCGCCGACAAGATCGCCCAGTCCGTCGGCATCCCGCACGACAGCCCCGAGCGGGTGAAGGCCGGATTGCAGTACGCGCTGTCCCAGTCGACGGACAACGGCCACTGCTTCCTCCCCGAGGAGCAACTGATCGCGGACTCGGTCAAGTTGCTCCAGGTCGACACCGGCCTGGTCATCGAGTGCCTGGCCGAGCTGGCCGACGAGGAGGGCGTGGTGCGCGAGCGCGTGCCGGGCCCGGACGGCGGCGAGCCGGTCACGGCCGTGTATCTGGTGCCCTTCCACCGCGCCGAGATCTCCCTCGCCGGCCAGGTGCTGCGGCTGCTGCGCGGCGCGGAGGACCGTATGCCCGGCTTCCAGGACGTGGACTGGGACAAGGCGCTCGCCTGGCTCGCTCAGCGCACCGGGGCCGATCTGGCCCCCGAGCAGAGCCAGGCCGTCCGGCTCGCGCTGACCGAGAAGGTCGCGGTGCTGACCGGCGGGCCGGGCTGCGGCAAGTCCTTCACCGTGCGGTCCGTGGTGGAGCTGGCGCGCGCCAAGAAGGCCAGGGTGGTGCTCGCGGCCCCCACCGGCCGGGCCGCCAAGCGGCTGGCCGAGCTGACCGGCGCCGAGGCGTCCACGGTCCACCGGCTGCTGGAGCTCAAGCCCGGCGGGGACGCGGCGTACGACCGGGACCGGCCGCTGGACGCCGATCTGGTGGTGGTGGACGAGGCATCCATGCTCGATCTGCTGTTGGCCAACAAGCTGGTCAAGGCGGTCCCGCCGGGCGCCCATCTGCTCTTCGTCGGGGATGTGGACCAGCTGCCGAGCGTCGGCGCGGGCGAGGTGCTGCGCGATCTGCTGGCCGACGGCAGCCCCGTCCCGGCGGTTCGGCTGACCAGGATCTTCCGCCAGGCCCAGCAGTCCGGCGTGGTGACCAACGCCCACCGGATCAACTCCGGCGTGCCGCCGATCACCCACGGCATGCCCGACTTCTTCCTGTTCGCCGAGGAGGACACCGAGGCCGCCGGGAAGCTCACGGTGGATGTGGCGGCCCGTCGGATCCCCGCCAAGTTCGGCCTCGACCCGCGCCGGGATGTGCAGGTCCTGGCCCCGATGCACCGCGGTCCGGCGGGCGCCGGGACGCTCAACGGCCTGCTCCAGCAGTCCATCACCCCGGCCCGGCCGGATCTGCCCGAGCGACGCTTCGGCGGCCGGATCTTCCGCGTCGGCGACAAGGTGACCCAGATCCGCAACAATTATGAGAAAGGGGCCAATGGGGTCTTCAACGGCACGGTGGGCGTCGTCACCTCCCTCGACAGCGATGAGCAGCGCCTGACTGTGCTGACCGACGAGGACGAGGAGGTGGCGTACGACTTCGACGAGCTGGACGAGCTGGCACACGCCTATGCGGTGACCATCCACCGCTCACAGGGCAGCGAGTACCCGGCCGTGGTCATCCCGGTGACCACCGGCGCCTGGATGATGCTGCAGCGCAATCTGCTGTATACGGCGGTGACCCGCGCCAAGCGCCTGGTGGTGCTCGTCGGTTCGCGCCGCGCCCTGGGACAGGCGGTGCGCACGGTGTCGGCGGGCAGGAGGTGCACCGCACTGGACCACCGGCTCGGCGCGTTCGGCACCTGAAGGGTTCGGCGAGATTCGGTGCGGCTCGGTGAGCTGCGGTGGATTCGGTGGATTCGGTCATGAAGTTCATACGTGAGGTTCGCAGCGAACGTGTCGGGAGGGTTTCCGGACCGTCACGAACGGGGCAGGATGGCCGTGGACGCGGCACTCAGTGCCGCCAAAAGGCCCTTCGGCCGACCCCGAGTGCACGTTCATCGTCCGAATGGGGGAAGGTGGGGGGAGTCAGGGCACCTCGAAGAAGAGAACCAGACGTCGGTGAGGGATGACGTGAGTGACAACTCTGTAGTACTGCGGTACGGGGACGGCGAATACACCTACCCGGTGGTCGACAGCACTGTCGGCGACAAGGGCTTCGACATCGGCAAGCTTCGCGCCCAGACCGGTCTGGTGACCCTGGACTCCGGTTACGGCAACACCGCCGCCTACAAATCCGCGATCACCTATCTCGACGGTGAGCAGGGGATTCTGCGCTACCGCGGCTATCCCATTGAGCAGCTGGCGGAGCGCGCCACGTTCCTCGAGACGGCCTTCCTGCTGATCAACGGGGAGCTGCCGACCGTCGACGAGCTGGCCGAGTTCCGCGACCAGATCACCACGCACACGCTGCTGCACGAGGACGTCAAGCGGTTCTACGACGGCTTCCCGCGTGATGCCCATCCGATGGCGATGCTGTCCTCCGTGGTCAGCGCGCTGTCGACGTTCTATCAGGACAGCCACAACCCGCACGATGAGAAGCAGCGCTACCTCTCCACGATCCGGCTGCTGGCCAAGCTGCCCACGATCGCGGCGTACGCGTACAAGAAGTCCGTCGGCCACCCGTTCGTCTACCCGCGTAACGACCTGGGGTACGTCGAGAACTTCCTGCGGATGACCTTCTCGGTCCCGGCGCAGGAGTACGAGCTCGACCCGATCGTGGTCAGCGCCCTGGACAAGCTGCTGATTCTGCACGCCGACCACGAGCAGAACTGTTCGACCTCCACGGTCCGCCTCGTCGGCTCCTCGCAGGCCAACATGTTCGCCTCCATCTCGGCGGGCATCAACGCGCTGTGGGGCCCGCTGCACGGCGGTGCCAACCAGTCGGTGCTGGAGATGCTGGAGGGCATCCAGGCGTCCGGCGGCGACGTCGACACCTTCATCCGCAAGGTGAAGAACAAGGAAGACGGCGTGAAGCTCATGGGCTTCGGGCACCGCGTCTACAAGAACTTCGACCCCCGGGCGAAGATCATCAAGTCGGCGGCGCACGATGTCCTCTCGGCCCTCGGCAAGTCCGACGAGCTGCTCGACATCGCGCTCAAGCTCGAAGAGCACGCCCTCGCCGACGACTACTTCGTCTCGCGCAAGCTCTACCCGAACGTGGACTTCTACACCGGTCTGATCTACCGGGCGATGGGCTTCCCGACCGAGATGTTCACGGTCCTGTTCGCGCTCGGCCGGCTGCCGGGCTGGATCGCCCAGTGGCACGAGATGATCAAGGAGCCGGGCTCCCGCATCGGCCGTCCGCGCCAGATCTACACGGGCGTCGTCGAGCGCGACTTCGTCCCGGTGGAGCAGCGCTGACACCGGGTGCCACCCGGGCCGGGGGTACCTCCCAGCGGTAGCTGGGGGGCGAACCGAGCCCTAAAGAGGTGCAGAAAGCGCCCCGCTGCCGATCCCCCCACGGGTCGGAGCGGGGCGCTTTCCATTCCCGGTTACGGATTCCCCCCACGGGATCCGGCCGGGGGTCTGTTGGCCGAGTAAAGCCCACAGAAGCCCACACTGTCGTCACGCACAACGCGAGCTGCCGGGACGCGTACGTTACGGGAGGGCCGCTCAAAGCTCCCCGGGTACGTCGCCCCGGCCACGCGTAGTGGGATCCGTCCCCCAAGACGAACCCTCACCGCCCCATTAGACTCCCCACCCCCCGCGATGGTTACGTTCGGTCGCCTGTGATCTGCGTCTCTTGCCATATGGGGGCGTAAAAGGGCAAGAGCCCCGTTCTGAAGATCAAGGCTCCGGTGTATGGGTGTTGTGCGGCTTATGGGGACTTGGTGAATCTATGGAGATTCGGTGAAGGTCCGCAGCCGCAGGCTGTTGGTGACCACGAAAACCGAGGAGAACGCCATCGCGGCGCCCGCGATCATCGGGTTGAGCATCCCCGCCGCGGCGAGCGGCAGCGCGGCGACGTTGTAGCCGAAGGCCCAGAAGAGATTGCCCTTGATGACGGCCAGGGTCCGGCGCGCCAGCCGGATCGCGTCCGCGGCGACCCGCAGATCGCCCCGTACCAGCGTCAGATCCCCGGCCTCGATGGCCGCGTCCGTCCCCGTGCCCATCGCCAGGCCCAGGTCGGCGGTGGCCAGGGCGGCCGCGTCGTTGACACCGTCGCCGACCATCGCGACCGTACGGCCCTCCTCGCGCAGCCGCCGGACCACGTCCACCTTGTCCTGCGGCAGCACCTCGGCGATGACCTGCTCGATGCCCACCTCCCGGGCCACCGACTCGGCCACCAGCCGGTTGTCGCCGGTCAGGAGCACCGGGGTCAGGCCGAGCCCGCGCAGCCGGGCCACGGCCTCGGCGCTGGTCTCCTTGATGGCGTCGGCGACCACCAGCACGCCCCGCGCCCGGCCGTCCCAGGCCACGGCGGCGGCCGTACGCCCCTCCGACTCGGCCCTGCCTTTTGCGGCCGCCAGCTCCCCGGTCAGCTCGGTCCCATGGGCCGCGAGCAGCTTCTCCCGGCCGACGAGGACGGTGTGTCCGTCCACGGTGCCCTGGACGCCGAGCCCGGGGATGTTCTCGAAGCCGTAGGCGGCCGGCAGGGCGGCGCCGGTGCGGGCGGTGGCCCCGTCGGCGATGGCGCGGGCCACGGGGTGCTCCGAGGCGTGCTCCAGGGCCCCGGCGAGCCGCAGGAGCTCGTCCTCGGTCACGCCGGGGGCGGTGTGCACGCCGTACAGCCGCATCCGGCCCGTCGTCACCGTGCCGGTCTTGTCGAGGACGACGGTGTCCACCCGGCGGGTCGACTCCAGGACCTCGGGGCCCTTGATCAGGATGCCCAGCTGGGCGCCGCGCCCGGTGCCGACCATGAGGGCGGTCGGGGTGGCCAGGCCCAGGGCGCACGGGCAGGCGATGATCAGTACGGCCACGGCGGCGGTGAACGCGGCGGTCGCGTCGCCGGTCAGCAGCAGCCAGACCAGCAGGGTGCCGACGGCGATGAGGACGACGACCGGCACAAAGACCCCGGAGACCCGGTCCGCGAGGCGCTGCACCTCCGCCTTGCCGTTCTGCGCGTCCTCCACCAGCGCGGCCATCCGGGACAGCTGGGTGTCGGCGCCGACGCGGGTGGCCTCGACGACCAGGCGGCCCGCGGCGTTCACGGTCGCGCCCGCCACGCTGTCGCCCACCGCGACGTCCACCGGCACCGACTCGCCGGTCAGCATGGAGGCGTCCACGGCCGAGGCGCCCTCGACCACCGTGCCGTCCGTGGCGATCTTCTCGCCGGGGCGCACCACGAAGCGGTCGCCGACGGCCAGCCGGGAGACCGGAATACGGACCTCCTGGCCCTCGCGCAGCACGGCCACGTCCTTGGCGCCCAGCTCCATCAGCGCCCGCAGCGCGGCGCCCGCCCGGCGCTTGGCCTTCGCCTCCAGATAGCGGCCGAGGAGGATGAAGACGGTCACCCCCGCGGCGGCTTCCAGGTAGATCGAGGACGACCCGTCCGTACGCGCGACGGTGAGGTCGAAGCCGTGGCGCATGCCCGGCATGCCCGCGTCGCCGAAGAACAGGGCCCACAGCGACCAGCCGAAGGCGGCCAGGGTGCCGAGGGAGACCAGGGTGTCCATGGTGGCCGCGCCGTGCCGGGCGTTCGTCCAGGCGGCCTTGTGGAAGGGCAGACCGCCCCAGACCACGACGGGCGCGGCGAGGGCGAGGGACAGCCACTGCCAGTACGTGAACTGCAGCGACGGCACCATCGCCAGGAGGACGACGGGCGCGGAGAGGGAGAGCGAGACCAGGAGGCGGTGGCGTAGCGCGTCGGTCTTCGCGTCTGTCTTTGCTTCGGTGCGCGTGCTGGTCCGCGTGCTGGTCCGCGCGACGGCGGGGGCGGCTGCTCCGGCCTCTGCGGCCTCTCCGGCTTCCGCCGTGGCGCGGCCGGGCGCGGCTTCGGGCTCGGGTCCCGGCTCAGGTTCGCGCTCGGGTTCTGCGGGTTTCGGCGGCTCGGCGGTGTAGCCGGTTTTGACGACGGTGGCGATCAGATCGGCGATCTCGATCTCGCCGCCGTAGGTCACCTTGGCCTTTTCGGTGGCGTAGTTGACCGTGGCGGTGACGCCGTCCATGCGGTTGAGCTTCTTCTCGACCCGCGCCGCGCAGGAGGCGCAGGTCATACCGCCGATGGCGAGCTCCACCCGGGAGGTCGCGGCCGTTTGCGGCGGGACCTGCTCCGCCGTCGGTGTCTGCTCCCTGGCGGCTTCCGGGGCCGTGCTGGTCATTCTGGGTCTCCTGGGAGGAGGGCCGGGCCGTGCGGGGCGCCGCCGCGCGGCCCGATGGGGGTGTCCTCGGGCGGTCAGGCCCGGCCGGTGAGTTCGTAACCGGCCTCGTCGACGGCGGCGCGCACGGCCTCGTCGTCGAGCGGGGCGGCGGAGACGACGGTGACCTGACCGGTGGCGGCGACGGCCTTGACCGAGCTGACGCCGGCGAGGGCGGAGATCTCCTCGGAGACGGCGCCCTCGCAGTGTCCGCAGGTCATGCCGGTCACCTGGTAGACGGTGGTGGTGCCGGACGCGGTGGTGGCCTCGGAGCTCATGGCTTCTCCTGTGCGGTGAGCGGGTGGGCTGCGGCTGTGTTCATCGGTGTCCAGGGGACGCGGGATCCTCCTGTGTCCCCTGACAATGACAGCATAATACCCCTAGGGGGTATGACGGGAGGGGTGTCGCCCACCGGGTGTGATCCAACGGACTCCGGTCGACGGGCTCCGGCTAACGGACTCCGGTCGGCGGTCAGGGAGCGCGGGACGGCGCCTCTGTGCCGATGATCGGGGCGAGATAGCCGTGGAGGGAGGCCTTCAGCTCCTCGATGTAGGCGGCCTGCTCCTCGCCCTCATGGGCGAGTACGAGCTCGAGACCGGCCTTGAACAGGGAGAACGTCATCGTCGCGGTGCGGGTCCTGCGCTCCGGGGGCAGCTTCGGCTGGATGAACCCGATCAGCTCCTCGATGCGGGCATGCAGGGCCACATGCAGCGCGTCATGGTCCTCGGTCATGATGCCGGGGATGTCACCCGAATGGATGAGTGTCAGGAAGACGGGGTTCTGGCAGTTGAACTCGACCAGCGGGTCGACGACCGCGTCCAGCATGTCGCCGAGGGGGAGCGCGGCGTACTCGGGGGTGAAGACCACGCCGTGGGCCTCGCGCATCTGGTTGGTCAGGCGCTCGCCGAGCTCGACGGCGATGGCCTCCTTGTTCGGGAAGAACTGGTACAGCGTGCCGGGGGAGACGCCGGCCTCGCGGGCGATGGCGTTGGTGCTCGCCGAGGTGTAGCCGGTCCTGCAGAACACGTTGGCCGCGGCGTCGAGCAGCTGCTGGATACGGCGCTCGCCGCGCGCCTGCCTGCGGCGCGGCTTCGCCTCGCCGACGGGCTGTCCTGCCTTGGTCTCGGTCACGCGGTTATCCCCAGCTCTCGGTGGTCCATTGACAAACGCGAGTACCCGCTCGCATTCTTGGGAAATGCGAGCGGTCGCTCGTGTTTGCCGCTCCTTGGGCAATCGTCGACCCATGCTGCCTGCCGCCGCACCGGTGAGGCCCGCATGGACACAGGTGAAGGGGACACCCCGTTATGACCGTTGTCAACCGGCCGCACAGGGGCCGGACGCGAGGCTGGACGGGAGTGGTGACCGCCCGCCCGCGGCTGACTCTGCTGCTCGTCCTGCTGTTCACGGCGCTGGCCGTCGTGGCTGGAAGCGGGGTGGCCGACCGGCTGGGCAGCGGAGGGTGGCAGGACCCTGCCGCCGAATCGGCGTACGCCACGAAGGCGCTCGAGAAGCACTTCCCCGCCTCCCAGCCGAATCTGCTGCTGATGGTCGACAGCGGCAAGGCGACGGTCGACGCCCCGGCGGTCGCCGCCGAGGGCCGCGACCTCGCCAAGAAGCTCGCAGGCGAGGAGTCGGTCACCGGCGTCACCTCCTACTGGGACGGGGCCGCCGCTCTGCGCGACCGGGACGGGCGCGAGGCGCTGATCGCCGCGCGGATCGTGGGCGACGAGAGCGCCGCCGCGAAGGTGCTGGACCGCATAGCCCCCGCCTACCGGGGCGACCACGGGCCGGTGAAGGTCACGATCGGCGGCCCGGTCGCGGTGCGCCATGAGCTGCAGACCACCATCCAGGAGGATCTGCTGCGGGCGGAGATGATCGCCCTGCCCATCACCCTGCTGCTGCTCGTCATGGTCTTCGGCAGCGCGGTCGCGGCCCTGCTCCCGCTGGGCGTCGGCATCATCGCGATCCTGGGGACCGACGCCGTGCTGCGCGGTCTCACCGAGTTCACCGATGTCTCGGTGTTCGCGCAGAACCTGACCACCGCGCTCGGCCTCGGGCTCGCCATCGACTACGCCCTGTTCATCGTGCGGCGCTTCCGGGAGGAGCTGGGCCAGGGCGCGGAAACGCTGCCCGCCATCGCCACCACGCTGCGCACCGCGGGGCGCACGGTGCTGTTCTCGGCGATGACCGTCGCCGTCTCGCTCGCCGCCATGCTGGTCTTCCCGCAGTACTTCCTGCGCTCGTTCGCCTATGCGGGCATCGCGGTGGTGGTGATCGCCGCGGCGGCCGCGCTGGTGGTGCTGCCCGCCGCACTCGCCCTGCTCGGCGAGCGGGTGAACGCGCTGGATCTGACCCGGGTGTTCCGCCGCCGCCGCTCGGAGCGGGGCGAGCCGGGAGTGGGCTGGGGCCGGGTGGCCCGGCTGGTGATGCGCCGGGCGCCGCTGTTCGCGCTGGCCACCGTCGCCGGTCTGGTGGTCCTCGGACTGCCCTTCCTGCGGGTGGAGTTCGGCACCGCCGACGACCGTCAGCTGCCCGCGAGCGCCGAGTCCCATGTGGTCCAGCAGCACATCAGGGAGAACTTCCCCGGCAGCCCCGGCGGGGCGATCGACATCCTGATCGACTCCCGGCCCGGCTCCCGGCCCGACCCGGCGGCCCTCGCCGACTACAGCGGCAAGATCTCGGCCCTGCCCGGAGTGGCGCGCGTGGACAGCCCGGCCGGCCAGTTCGCGGGCGGCCGGCGGGTGGCGGAGCCCGGCCCGGCGGAGGCGGCGCGCGCAGCCGACGGGGCGGCGTATGTCACCGTGTTGTCCAAGGGCGAGATCGTGGACCAGACGAGCCAGCAGCTGGTGCGCGACATCCGCGCCCAGCACCCGCCGTTCACCGCCTCGGTCACCGGGGTCGCCGCGGTGCTGGTGGACAGCAAGGACTCCATAGCCGACCGGCTGCCCTGGGCCCTGGCCATCATCGTCGTCGTCACCCTGCTGCTGGTCTTCCTGCTCACCGGAAGCGTGCTGATCCCCCTTCAGGCGGTGCTGCTCAACGCCCTCAGCCTCACCGCGATGTTCGGGGCGGTGGTCTGGGTCTTCCAGGAGGGGCACCTCTCCGGCCCGCTGTCCTTCACCAGCACCGGGGACATCGAGACCACGCTGCCGGTGCTGATGTTCTGTGTGGCCTTCGGTCTTTCCATGGACTACGGCGTCTTTCTGCTCTCCCGGATCAAGGAGGAGTACGACCGCACGGGCGACCACCGCGCGGCCGTCGAGTTCGGCGTGCGGCGCACGGGCGGGCTGATCACCGCCGCCGCGGTCATCCTCGCCGTCGTCATGGTCGCCATCGGCACCTCGCGGGTGACCAACACCAAGATGCTCGGTCTCGGTATCGCCCTGGCCGTTCTGATGGACGCCATGGTGGTGCGCAGCCTGCTGGTGCCCGCGGTGATGCGGCTGACCGGCCGGGCGACCTGGTGGGCCCCGGGCCCGCTGCGCCGGCTGCACGCCCGTATCGGCCTCAGCGAGGGGGAAAGCGAGGGGGAATCGGCCGGCCCGGCGACCGGCGCCGCCCCCGTCGAGGAGGCCGGCGGCGCCGAGCCCCGCGCCGAGCGGGTCACTATCCCTTGACCCCGCGATCACCGAGGCGGCGGCCAGCAGCGAGAACGGGGTGGTGTGCTGGTCCTGGAAGAAGGCCAGCCCCAGCGGCACGGTCCGCTTGGCCTCGTCGGTGATCATGGCCAGCGGAAGCAGGAACTCGTTCCAGGTCCACATGAACACCACCATCGCCATGGTCAGCAGGGCCGGTCGGCCGGCGGGCACCAGGGTCCCCCAGAGCACCCGCCAGTCCGAGGTGCCGTCGAGCTGGGCCGCCTCGATCACGCTGCGCGGCACCGAGCGGAAGAAGTTCCGCATCCAGAAGACGCCAAAGGCGAGCGACTAGGCGGTCTGCGGCAGGTGCGAGGATCGCCAGTACGCTCGTCAGTAGCCCTGGAGCGTCTGGCCGAACTCCTCCGGGCTGATCTGCCCGGCCATCAGCTCCCGTACGAAGGCGGTGCGGGGAGGAATCGGACCCCTGCGGAGCAGGGCAAGGAAGCCGGTTCGCCGCCAGGGCGGACCGGCGTCTTCCTCCAACCACCACCGCTTCTATCCGACCGATGCGCAGGCAGCGGAGCTGTCGCGCACGTTCGGGTGCGTGCGGAAGGTCTACAACCTGGCGCTTGCCGCGCGCACGGAGGCGTGGACGCTGCGGCAGGAGCGGGTGAACTACAACGTGACGTCGGCGATGCTGACGGCGTGCAAGAAGACCGAGGAGCTGGCGTACCTCAACGACGTCTCCTCCGTGCCACTCCAGCAGGCCCTGCGCCATCTTCAGACGGCGTTCACCAACTTCTTCGCCAAGCGTGCTGGGTACCCGCGATTCAAATCGCGGAAGAGGTCCCGGAAGTCCGCCGAGTACACCACCAGCGCGTTCCGGTTTCGTGACGGGAAGCTGACCTTGGCGAAGATGGCGGAGCCGCTGGACATCGTGTGGTCCCGTCCCCTTCCGGAAGGCGCAACGCCGTCCACGGTGACCGTGTCGCAGGATGCGGCCGGACGCTGGTACGTGTCCCTCCTGTGCGAGGACCCGGCCGTGAAGCCGCTGACCGCTACGGATACGGCGGTCGGCGTGGATGCCGGCCTGGACCATCTGCTGACCCTGTCCACGGGGGAGAAGATCACCAACCCCCGGCACGAGCGGCGCGACCGGGCGCGCCTGGCCAAGGCCCAGCGGGCACTTTCCCGCAAGGCCAAGGGCGACGGCGACGGCGCGAACCGGGCCAGGGCCCGACGGAAGGTCGCGCGCATCCATGCCCGCATCGCCGACCGGCGACGCGACAACCTGCACAAGCTCACCACTCGGCTCGTTCGTGAGAACCAAACGATCGTGATCGAGGACCTCACCGTTCGGAACCTGCTGAAGAACGGCCATCTCGCCCGCGCCATCTCCGACGCGGCCTGGTCGGAGTTCCGCAGCATGCTGGAGTACAAGGCCCAGTGGTACGGACGCGAAGTGATCGCGGTCAAGGCCGCCGGGCTGGCGGTGTCGGTCTGTGGAGCCGGTGTAAGACCTCAACGGAGCATTCCGGGCGGGCAGTCGGCGATGAAGCAGGAACCCCTACGGCGCGAGCCGTAGGAATCCCCCTCCTTCGGGAGGGGGGAGGAAGTCAAGAGTCGTTCTCCTGGTGGGCGGCGTCCTGGGCGGCGTCCTGGTGGGCGGCGTTCTGGAGGGCGGTCCGGATGACGGCGCGGTCCTGGGCGGGCAGGTCACTGCCTGGCAGCCGGTCGACGAAGGCGCGGATGGCGGCGGGGGTGGGGGCGCTCGCGGCGCCGCCGAGCGTCCGTACGGACATCGAGGCGCAGATCGCGGCGTATCTGAGCCGGGTGGTGAGCGGCCAGTCGTCGTGGAGCAGAGCGGTCACCAAGGAGGCGGTGAAGACGTCGCCGGCTCCGGTGGGATCGGCGGCGGTGACCGGCGGGGCGGGGATACGGAGCAGACCGCCGGAGTCCGGGTCCACGCTGACCGCTCCGTGGGGGCCGTCGGTGACGACGACCAGCGGGACGTGGTCGGCGAGCACCTTGACGGCCTTCTCGACGGTGTCGGTCCGGGTGTAGTGCATCGCCTCGGTGGCGTTGGGGACGAACACATCGACGTCGCCGAGCCGGGTGAGCAGGTCCGGGGACCACGTCCCGGTGGAGTCCCAGCCCACGCCGCCGACCACGAGCGTGCCGCGGGCGCGCAGTTCGGTGGCCCAGCCGGGCAGCGGCTCGGCGATGCCCAGGTGCAGGATGCGCACCCGCGGCAGTTCGCCGTCCCAGGTGTCCGGGCGGCCGGCGCCGCTCTCCTCATAGGTGATGAAGGCGCGGTCGTGCTCATTGGCGACGGCCACCGTGATCGGGGTGTGCATGGAGGGGTCACGCCGTAGCCAGCGCAGGTCCAGGCCCGGTTCGGCACCGAGGACGGCGGCGAGGTGGTCGCCGAACAGGTCGGTGCCGATCACGGCGAACAGCCCGGTCGCAAGGCCCTGCCGGGCGGCCGCGACGCAGCGGGTCGCGGTGCCGCCGGCGACCACCGCGAACCGGTCGGCGTAGACCTCGCTGCCGGGCGAGGGGAGGTGCGGGACACCGCCGAAGACGAGGTCGCAGAAGACCCCGCCCGCGAAGAGAGCATCAAGCAAGGGAGCACCTTTCCATGCGCCGTCCAAGCGCCGTGCATGCGTCGTCCAAGCGCCGTCCATGTGCCGATGACACGGCGGCCGTGGCCGGTGGATGCTCAACTATGAGCAATGAGATCGGCTGATGACAAGGTTCGGTCAGCAAAGTGATTGTTTCTTCCATCGATGACCGAAGTCAGTCATCGGTGCTACCGTCACTGCGTGACTTCGAGAAATCGGCATGCGAGAATCGTCGAGTCGCTGCGGGCCACCGGCGTCGCGTCGGTGCGCGACCTGGCCGAGAGCCTGCAGGTGAGCGAATCCACCATCCGGCGTGATCTCAAGCAGCTGGATCAGGACGGAGAGCTGGTACGCACCTACGGCGGCGCCGCCCTGACCATGCGCCAGCCCGAGGCGCCGTTCGATGTCTCGGCGGCGAAGGACCGGGCGATGAAGGAGCGCATGGCCGAGCAGGCCGCCGCGCTGATCCCCGACGACAGCGTGGTGGTGCTCGACATCGGCACCACCACCCCGCTGCTGGCCCGCCGGCTGCGCGGCCGTCCGGTCACCGTCATCACCAGCAATCTGGCGGTGCTGGACGAGCTGCGCGACGACGACACCGTACGGCTGGTGTTGCTGGGCGGTGTGCTGCGGCGCAACTTCCGTTCGTTCGTCGGCTCGCTCACCGAGACCGCGATGCGCCAGGTCAGCGCCGACCTGGTGTTCCTCAGCTGCACAGGAGTGCGCTCAGGCGGCCATGTGGTGGACAACATGGCGGTCGAGGCGCCGATCAAGCAGGCCCTGATCGAGGCCGCCGACCAGGTGGTGCTGCTCGCCTCCGAGGCGAAGTTCCCCGGTTCGGGCTCCTTGCGCCTGTGCTCCCTCTCCGACATCGACGTCCTGATCACCACGCAGGGCGCCGATCCTCAGACCGTCCAGTTCTGCCGCGAGGCGGGCGGAAAGGTGATCTCCGCATGAAACTGTCCATCCTCGGCGGTGGCGGCTTCCGGGTGCCGTACGTCTACCAGGCCCTGCTGCGTGACCAGGGCTCGCCGCGTATCGACGACGTCTGGCTGTACGACACCGACGCCGAACGGCTGAAGGCCATGACCGACGTGCTCGCCCGGTTCGCCGACGGTCACCCCGACGCCCCGAAGGTCACCGCGACCACCTCGCTCGACTCCGCCCTGGAGGGCAGCGACTTCGTCTTCACCGCCATCCGGGTGGGCGGTCTCGCGGGCCGGGTGTGCGATGAGCGGGTGGCGCTCGACCTGAACGTACTCGGCCAGGAGACCACCGGGCCCGGCGGTCTCGCCTACGGGCTGCGGACCATTCCGGTGATGATGGACATCGCCCGGCGGGTGCGGGAGCTGGCGCCCAAGGCGTACGTCATCAACTTCACCAACCCCGCGGGGATGATCACCGAGGCGATGCAGAGCGTGCTCGGCGGCCGGGTGCTCGGCATCTGCGATACGCCGTCCGGCCTGGGCCGCAGGGTCTCCACCGCGCTCGGACTCGATGCCTCCCGGGCCCAGTTCGACTACGTCGGCCTCAACCACCTGGGCTGGATGCGCCGGGTGCTGGTGGACGGCGAGGACGTACTGCCCCGGCTGCTCGCCGACGACGACCTGCTCGGCGACTTCGAGGAGGGCGTGGTCTTCGGCCGCGAATGGCTGCGCGACCTGGGGCTGATCCCCAACGAGTATCTGTACTACTACTACTTCAACCGGGACGCGGTACGGGGCATCCTCGACGCCCCGCGCACCCGCGGGGAGTTCCTGTCCCGTCAGCAGGGTGAGTTCTACGAGCGGGTGGCGCAGGCGGCGGGCGCGTCGCCGGTGGAGCTGTGGCGCGAGACGGTCGCCAACCGCAGCGCCAACTACATGGCCGAGGCCAAGGGCACGGTGCAGGGCGAGACACCGCCCGATGAGGCGTTCAGCCCCGACCCCGCCCACCAGGGGTACGCGGGGGTGGCGCTCTCCGTCATGGCGGCGATCAGCCGCGATGACCGCGCCACGATGATCCTCAACGTGCGCAACGGCACCACGATCGCCGCGCTGCCCGCCGACGCGGTGGTCGAGGTGCCCGTGACGGTCGACGCCAACGGAGTCCACCCGCTGGCCACGACACCGCCCGACCTGTCCCAGGCGGGGCTGATGCAGCAGGTCAAGGCCGTGGAGCGGCTGACCATCAGCGCCGCGCTGACGGGGTCCCGGGCGGACGCCGTCAAGGCGTTCTCGCTGCACCCGCTGGTCGACTCGGTCACGGTCGGCCGGAAGCTGCTGGACGGCTATATCGACCGCATCCCCGAGGTCGCGGCGGTGTTCCACCGCTCCGCCTGACGGTGTCCGCCCGGGGGCCTAGTCTCTGGGCTCACGCCGGGAGCGGTTGCCGGGTCTGAGGGTCACCCAGGTCCGGATCGTGTCGGCGTACCAATACGGCTTGCCGCCCTCCACATGATCGGGGGGCGGCAGCAGGCCGTGCTTGCGATATGACCGTACGGTGTCCGTCCGCACACCGATGTGCGCGGCGATCTCCTTGTACGACCAAAGCCTCCGGTCGGTCATCTCTCGCGCCTTCCTGCGGGCGCCGCAGTCAACGGTCCGACAAGGGCCGTTGGGGGGAGCTGCGGCGCGACCGCTTGTGATCACTCAGCCTGTGCCCGGTCAACGACGGTGAGTGACGTCCGGATAGGCGTTGTTGAACGTCTGTGACGGAAGGATCGCGGAGATGTGACGGCCGTGACAGCCGAGTGACCCAGCGGGACAACGCAGGGTGACCCAGCGTGAGAACACCGGGTCACCCTGCCGCGGTACGAGAGTTGGCTCAGCCGTAGAACGGCTCAGCCGTAGAACGCGGGGCGCTCGATCATCTCGACCGCCGTGCGCTCACCCGTGGTCTGCGCCCGGACCCCCGCCGCGCTGACGGCGGCCGCGGCGTAGCCGTCCCAGGTGCTGGGGCCCTCCACCTCGCCGCGCCGGGTGGCGTTCACCCAGGCCTGCACCTCGCGGTCGTACGCCTCCTCGAAGCGGGCCACGAAGTCCGGGGCGATCTCGCCGCCCCAGCCGCCCGTGCGGTTGATCAGCATGCCGTGGGCGTCGCCGACGCGCGCGGTGCCGCGCTCGCAGACCGCCTCGGCCTGCACCTGGTAGCCGAAGCCGCAGGTCGCGAAGATCTCGACGTTGACGAGCGAGCCGCCGTCGGTCTCGAAAATCACCAACTGCGGGTCGCTGAGCCCTTCGGGGGCGTGTGCGCTGGGGGTCGGGCGCAGCACGGTCACCGCGGTGATCTCCTGCTCCAGCAGCCAGCGGGACTGGTCCATCTCATGCACCACCGAGTCGGTGATGAGCATGTCGCTGGTGAAGTAGGAGTGCACGGAGGCGTTGCGGTGGCGGCAGTGCAGCAGCAGGGGGCGCCCGAGCTCGCCGCCCGCGAGCAGCGACTTGAGCTTCATGAACTCGCTGTCGTAGCGCCGCATGAAGCCGACCTGCACCCGGCGGTGGCCCAGCCGCTGCTCGGCCTCAAGCACCCGCAGCGCGGACTCCGGGTCCGGGGTGAGCGGCTTCTCGCACAGCACCGGCAGGTCGTGCTCGAAGGCGGTCAGCAGCGCGGCCTCGTGGGCCGGTCCCGGTGAGGCGATCAGCACGGCGTCCACGTCCGGCGCGGCCATGGCGGCGGCCGGGTCGGTGTAGGCCGCGGCGCCCTCGACACCGTCGGCGACATGCTTGGCGCGCGCCTCGTCGATGTCGACGACGGCGGCCACCCGCGCCCCGCTGATCACGTCGTTGATCCGACGGACGTGATCGGCGCCCATCATGCCGGTCCCGATGACGGCGACCCCGAGCGTCCCCTGCTGCGTCATGGTGTGTCTTCTCTCCCTGTTCTGGTGTGGCGGGCTGTTCCGGTGTGGCGGGGTGAAAGCGTCAGGCGCCGCAGGAGCGCAGGAAGCGGCGGGTGCGCTGGGCGATCGGGAACGGCTTGTCGGGCGGGCAGGGGTACATGTCCTGCTCGACGATGGCGAACAGATCCACGTTCAGCTGCTGGGCCGCGGTCAGCACGGGTTCGAGGGCGGGGACGCCGTTCGGCGGTTCGCACATGACCCCGCGCTGCACGGCGGGCCCGAAGGGCACCTCGTTCTTGACGACGTCGGCCAGAATCTCCGGGTCGACCTGCTTGAGGTGGAGATAGCCGATGCGCTCGCCGTAGGTCTCGATGAGTTTGACGCTGTCGCCGCCGCAGTAGGCGTAGTGCCCGGTGTCCAGACAGAGGTTGACCACGTCGGAGTCGGTGGAGTCGAGGAAGCGGGCGACGTTCTCCTCGCCGTCGATATGGGTGTCGGCGTGCGGGTGGACCACGATGTCGAGCCCGAAGCGCTCGCGCACCTGGCGGCCCAGCCGTTCCATACCGGTGGACAGATGGCGCCACTGCTCGGCGGTCAGCTGCGGGGGCTCGATCAGCTCGGCGGTCTTGTCGTCCCGCCAGAAGGACGGGATGACGACCAGATGGCGGGCGCCCATGGCCTGGGTGAGCCCGGCCACCTGGGAGACATGCTCCCAGGTGGCGTCCCAGACGCCGGGGCCGCGGTGCAGGGCGGTGAAGACCGTGCCCGCCGAGACCTTCAGATTCCGCCGGCCGACCTCCTCGGTGAGCCGCGCCGGGTCGCTCGGCAGATAGCCGTACGGGCCCAGCTCGATCCACTCGTAGCCCGCCTCGGCGACCTCGTCGAGAAAGCGCTGCCAGGGGACCTGCTGCGGGTCGTCGGGGAACCACACGCCCCAGGAGTCGGGGGCCGAACCGACCCGGATGCGGTCCAGGGCGGGTACGGGGGAGGCGGCAGTCATGAAGGGGAACTCCTCTCACCGGTCGTCGGTGACCGGGGAAGGGGGCGTGCGGTGCGGGTGAGGCTGTGGTGCCCGGGTGATGCTGTTTTGGGCAGCTTCATGGGCCGGGTGGCCATCCGTCAAGGCTTCGTCAGGACATTCGGACGTAATGTCAGGATGTCAGGAGCAGGATGCCAGGAGATGGGGCGGGCCGGTGGGACGGGCCGGCGGGGCGGGGATCAGGCGGAGGGGGTCTGCACCGTTTCCGGCAGCTCCTCCACATCGACCCCGCGGACCTGCGCGAGCTCATGCTTGAGCGCGGCCAGTTCGGCCCCGCCCGCCATGTGGTTGGTGAGCTCTTCCAGGGTGACGTCCGCACGGGCGGCGTTCAGCTCCAGCGCACCGAGCCTGAGCACCGAGAAATGGTCGCCCACCATATAGGCGTGGTGGGGGTTGTGGGTGATGAAGATGACGCCCAGCCCGCGCTCGCGCGCGGCGGCGATGTACTTGAGCACCACCCCGGACTGCTTGACGCCGAGCGCGGCCGTCGGCTCGTCCAGGATCAGCACCCGGGCGCCGAAGTACACGGCGCGGGCGATGGCCACCGACTGGCGCTGGCCGCCGGAGAGGGTGCCGATGGGCTGGTCCAGGTCGTCGAGGTGGATGCCCATGGCGGACAGCTCCTCGTCGGTGATCCGCTTCATCCGCTCGATGTCCAGGCGGCGTACGGGCCAGGGGCCGCGGGTCAGCTCGGAGCCGAGGAAGAAGTTCCGCCACACCGGCATCAGCGGCACGGTGGCCAGGTCCTGGTACACGGTGGCGATGCCGAGGTTGAGGGCGTCGCGCGGGTTGGAGAGGCGTACCGGATTGCCGTCGACGAGGAATTCCCCCTCGTCGTGCTGGTGCAGCCCGGACACGATCTTGATGAGGGTGGACTTGCCGGCGCCGTTGTCGCCCAGTACGCAGGTCACCTGGCCCGGCCGTACGGCCAGGTCGATTCCGCTCAGCGCGCGGACGTTGCCGTAGAGCTTGCCGACGCCGCCCAGCCGGACCACCGGCTCCGGGCTCCGGCCCGCGGCGGCTTCCTTGGTCACGTTCGTGGCCATTGCCATCACCTCCTGGTCGCCTGGCGGCGCACCCACAGATTGACCAGCGTCGCGAGCAGCAGCATCACGCCGACGAAGAACTTGAACCAGTCGGGGTTCCAGTTGGCGTAGACGATGCCCTGGTTGACCATGCCGAAGATGAAGGCGCCCAGGACCGCGCCGATCGCCGAGCCATAGCCGCCGGTGAGCAGACAGCCGCCGATCACCGCCGCGATGATGTAGTAGAACTCGTTGCCCACGCCCTCGCCGGCCTGCACGGTGTTGTACTCGAACAGCAGATGCATCCCGACGAACCAGGCCGCGAAGCCCACGGTCATGAACAGCGCGATCTTGGTGAAGGTCACCGGGACGCCCACGGCCCGGGCGCTCTCCTTGGAGCCGCCCACCGCGAAGATCCAGTTGCCGAACTTGGTACGCAGCAGCACCCAGGTGGCGATGGCCGCGAAGAACAGCCACCACAGCACGGTGATCTTCACATCCATGCCGCCGATCGAGATCTCGGAGGCGAAGACCGACTTGGCCTGGTCGAAGCCGTCCATGTCATTGATCGTGTCGGTGGCGACATTGTCGGTCAGCAGCTTGGTGACGGCCAGGTTGGCGCCCTGGAGCATCAGGAAGCTGGCGAGGGTGACCAGGAAGCTGGGCAGTCCGGTCTTGATCAGCAGGATGCCGTTGATCAGGCCAACGAGGAGCGAGACACCCAGGGCGACCACGACTCCCACCCACACATTGGTGGTGAGCTGGAAGCTGAGCATGCTCGCGGTCAGCGCCGAGGAGGTGACCGCGACACCGGCCGACAGATCGAACTCGCCGCCGATCATCAGCAGGGAGACGGCCAAGGCCATGATGCCGATGGTGGACCCCTGGTAGAGGACCGTGGCGAAGGAGTCGGCCTGGCGGAAGGTCGGGGCGGCGGCGAAGAAGAAGACGTAGACGCCGATGGCCGCGACCAGCGCGCCGATCTCGGGGCGGGCAAGCGTCCGGCGGAGCAGCGAGCGCTCGGTGGTGCGGGCCTTGTGGACGGTGGGGGAGGCCGGCGGCGTCGCCGCCGACGGCGTCGTGGTCTGGGTCATCGGACGATCACCGGGTGCCCTTCGCGGCGAACTTGGCGATGGTCTCGACGTTGTCCTTGGAGACGAAGGCGGGCCCGGTCAGGACGGGCTTCTCGCCGCCGCCGCTGAAGTTGCCGTTGACCTTGTAGAGCCACAGCGAGTCGATCGACAGATAGCCCTGGAGATACGGCTGCTGGTCGACGGCGAACTGCACATCGCCGCTCTTGACCGCGTTGACGAGGTCCTTGTTGAGGTCGAAGGTGGCGACCTTGGCCTTGCCCCCGGCCTCGTCGGCGGACTGGACGGCGGTCAGGGCGAAGGGGGCGCCGAGGGTGACGACGTAGTCGATGCTGGAGTCCTGCCTGAGCTTCGCGGTGATCGTCGACTTGACCGACGGCATATCGGTGCCGTTGACGTAAAGGTTCTCCGTCTTGCCCTTGAAGGTCTTCTTCACACCGGCGCAGCGGGCCTCGAGGGCGACATGGCCCTGCTCCTGGATCACACAGATGTTGTGCTTGGCGCCGATCTCGTTCAGCCGCTTGCCGAAGGCCTGGCCGGCGATGTTCTCGTCCTGGCCGAAGTACTCCAGCAGGCCCATGTCCTTCCAGTTGTCGAGTCCGGCGTTGAACCCGACGACGGGGATACCGGCCTTCTCGGCCTTCGCTATGACGCCCTTCATGGCGTCGGGCTTGGCGAGGGTGACCGCGATGCCGTCGACGTGCTGGTCGATGGCGTTCTGGATGAGGTTCGCCTGGTCGGCCGCGTTGGGGTTGCTGGAGTAGACCAGGTCGACGTTGTCCTTGGCGGCCGCCGCCTTGGCGCCCTTGCGGATGGTGTCCCAGAAGGTGTCGCCCGGTGCCGCGTGGGTGATCATCGCGATCTTCAGCCGGGGGGTGTTCGCCTTGCCGGCGGAGATGTCGTCCGAGGCTTCCTGGGCCTTCTTGCCGCCGCTGCTGCTGCTGCAGCCGGTGGCGATGAGGACGCCTGCCGTGACCAGGGCAGCCAGGGCCGAAGCTCTGCGGGTTCGGTTGATTCTGAGGTCCATCTGTTCCAGCACCTCTCAAGCCGGGACCGTTGTTGACACGGCCGTTGCGAAGGGGAGCCAACTCCCCGGGGCCGCCGGCTGTCAAGGCTTTGTCATGACAACATTTCATCTGGACGTAACGAGGCGATAACGTCACCCGTCGGCGCTCTTGAAAGGTCCGAATGTAAGGACAAATTCTTGACAGGGGGCGGGGGACACCCTTAGACCTGAAGGGCCACAGCCGCCCGCACATCGCGCGGACCGTGAGCCTGAGCTGCCGCCTGAGCTGCGTCTTTCCTGAAGGGGTACGCATGAGTGAGCCGTACGACCTGATCACGATGGGCCGGATCGGGGTGGACATCTATCCCCTGCAGATCGGTGTCCCCCTGCCGCAGGTCGAGACGTTCGGCAAATTCCTCGGCGGCTCCGCGACCAATGTCGCGGTGGCCGCCTCCCGGCTCGGCCGCCGCACGGCGGTGATCAGCCGCACCGGGGCCGACCCCTTCGGCGAGTACATCCACCAGGCGCTGCGCGAGTTCGGCGTGGACGACCGCTGGGTCACCCCCGTCGACGCCTACCCCACCCCCGTCACCTTCTGCGAGATCTTCCCGCCCGACGACTTCCCGCTGTACTTCTACCGTCGGCCCAAAGCCCCCGACCTGGAGATCCACCCCGGTGAGCTGGACCTCGACGCCGTACGCGCCGCCCGGATCTTCTGGATGACCGGCACCGGCCTCAGCGAAGAGCCCAGCCGCGCCGCCACCCTGGCCGCCCTGGAGGCGCGCGCCAAGGCCGGCCCGACCGTCTTCGACCTGGACTGGCGGCCGATGTTCTGGCCGGACCCGGCCGAGGCCCGCCCGTACTACGCCCAGGCGCTGCGCCACGCCACCGTCGCCGTCGGCAACCTCGACGAATGCGAGGTCGCCACCGGGGTACGGGAGCCCACGGCCTGCGCCGAGCACCTGCTGGAGGCGGGGGTGGAGCTGGCCGTCGTCAAACAGGGCCCCAAGGGCGTACTCGCCGTACACCGCGACGGCACCACGGCCGAGGTGCCGCCGGTCCCCGTCGAGGTCGTCAACGGCCTGGGCGCGGGCGACTCGTTCGGCGGATCCCTGTGCCACGGCCTGCTGTCCGGCTGGGACTTGGAGCGCATCATGCGGTACGCCAACGCCGCGGGCGCCATTGTCGCGTCCCGTCTCGCCTGCTCCTCCGCGATGCCCACCGAAGCCGAGGTCGAGGCCCTGCTCGCCGGGGACTGACCACAGGTGACCAGCCACCCCTTCTCTTGATCACCCGCCCCCGTCTTTCGGCGAGTGAGCCGAAGGGGCGCGGCCGCTGTCGAAAGGGAGAGCGCGCGGAGGCCGCGAGGAATGAGCGGGCGAGGCTGCAATCAATATGCGGCTACCGCCGCGTGGTCGACCGTCGACAGGGGCTGTAGCGCCCCCAGGGGGCACCTCCCAGCGGTAGCTGGGGGAGAACCGAGCCCTAAAAAAGAGGAGCACCCGTTGAGTAGCGGTATCAGCATTTCCGACCTGGTCAAGGTGCGGGCCCGGCACCCGGAGGCGATCGCCGAGGCGGCCGCCCGCCGCGTCCGGCGCCCCCTCGTCGGCGACAGCGGCCGTCTGATGATCGTGGCCGCCGACCACCCCGCGCGCGGCGCCCTCGCCGTCGGAGGCCACAAGCTGGCCATGGCCAACCGCACCGAACTGCTGGAGCGGCTGTGCGTGGCGCTGTCCCGCCCCGGCGTCGACGGCGTGCTCGCCACCGCCGACATCCTCGAGGACCTGCTGCTGCTCGGCGCCCTCGACAACAAGGTCGTCATGGGCTCGATGAACCGCGGCGGCCTGGCCGGCGCCTCCTTCGAACTCGACGACCGCTTCACCGGCCACCGCCCCCAGGACATCGCCCGGCTCGGCTTCGACGCCGGCAAGCTGCTGCTGCGCATCGACTACTCCGACGAGGGCTCGCTGGCCACCATGGTGTCGACGGCCAGAGCCATCGACGAGATGGCCGAGCGCCGGCTGCCCATCTTCGTCGAGCCCTTCATCTCCCGCCGGATCGACGGCAAGGTCACCAACGACCTGAGCGCCGAGGCCGTCACCAAGTCCATCGCCATCACCTCCGGGCTCGCCGGGACCTCCGCGTACACCTGGCTGAAGGTGCCGGTCACCGAGGACGCCGACGACATGGCCGCCGTCATGGAGACCTCCATGCTGCCCGCGGTGCTGCTCGGCGGGGACGTCGGCAAGAGCCCGCGGGACCAGGAGGGCGCGTACGAGAAGTGGCGCAAGGCGCTGAGCCTGCCCACCGTCCAGGGCCTGGTGGTCGGCCGGGCGCTGCTCTACCCGGCGGAGGGCAGCGTCGAGCAGGCCGTCGACACGGCCGTCGGACTGCTGTGACGGCGCCGGGACCAGGGAACAGCGCCAGGACCAGGGAACAAGGCGGAGACTGACGACATGACCACTAGCGATCCTTACGCCGGTTACACCAGTTCCACCGGCTTCCATCTGCAGGCCGGCAAGGCGGCCGGCGGACCGTACGCCGTGGACATCGACCCCGCGCGGGCCGAATGGGGCCACTCCTCGCTGCGCGTCCTCGACCTGCCGGCCGGCGGCTCGCAGCAGCTGGCCACCGGCGACAGCGAGTGGATCGTGCTGCCGCTGAGCGGCGGCTGCACCGTGGAGACCGAGGGCCGGACCTTCGAACTGCACGGCCGGGACAGCGTGTTCAGCGGCGTCACCGACTTCGCGTATCTGCCGCGCGACGCGCACGCGCGGATCGCCAGCGCGGCCGGCGGGCGATTCGCGCTGACCGGCGCCCGCTGCGAGCGCCGGCTGCCCGCCCGCTACGGACCGGCCTCCGCCGTCCCCGTCGAGCTGCGTGGCACCGGCAACTGCTCCCGCCAGGTCAACAACTTCGGCGCGGCGGGGGTCTTTGAGTGTGACAAGCTGATCGCGGTCGAGGTGCTGACCCCCGGCGGCAACTGGTCCTCCTACCCGCCGCACAAGCACGACGAGTGCCGTCCGGGCGAGGAGTCCGAGCTGGAGGAGATCTACTACTTCGAGATCGCCGAGGCACACGGCAGCGAAGGCGTCGGCTACCAGCGGGTCTCGCCCTCCGGCCACGGCCGCGGTACGGACGTGCTCGCCGAGGTCCGCTCCGGCGACGTGGTCCTGATCCCCGACGGCTGGCACGGCCCGTCCATCGCCGCCCCCGGCCACGACATGTACTACCTCAACGTCATGGCGGGCCCCGGCCAGGAGCGCGACTGGCTGATCTGCGACCACCCCGACCACGCCTGGATCCGCGCTACTTGGCCGGACCGGGCCGTCGACCCCCGCCTTCCCCTCTACAACGCCCCTGACGCACCTGCCGACCCTGACGCCCCCACGGGAGACACACGATGAGTGGAGCCGGAGCCACCCGCAGGCTCACCACGGCCCAGGCCCTGGTGGAGTTCCTGGCCCACCAGTACACCGAGCGCGACGGGACGCGCCGGCGCCTCATCAACGCCTGCTGGGGCATCTTCGGCCACGGCAATGTGGCGGGCCTCGGCCAGGCGCTGCTGGAGACCGGCCAGGACACCATGCCGTACCTCCAGGGCCGCAACGAGCAGGCCATGGTGCACGCGGCCGTCGGCTACGCCCGCCAGTCCAACCGGCTCGCCGCCCAGGCCGTCACCACCTCCATCGGCCCCGGGGCCACCAACCTGGTCACCGGCGCCGCCCTGGCCACCGTCAACCGGCTGCCCGTGCTGCTGCTGCCCGGCGACACCTTCGCGACCCGCCCCGCCGACCCGGTGCTGCAGCAGCTGGAGGTTCCCTTCGCGGGCGATGTGTCGGTCAACGACTGTCTGCGGCCGGTCTCCCGCTACTTCGACCGGATCGTCCGCCCCGAGTCGCTGATCCCGGCCGCGCTCCAGGCCATGCGGGTGCTCGCCGATCCGGCCGACACCGGCGCCGTCACCCTCGCCTTCCCGCAGGACGTCCAGGCCGAGGCGTACGACTGGCCCGAGGAGTTCTTCGCCGACCGCGTCTGGCATGTACGCCGCCCCGCGCCCGAGCCGGCCGAGCTCGCCGCGGCCGCCCAGGCCGTACGCGCCGCCCGGCGGCCGCTGATCGTCGCGGGCGGCGGCATCCACCACAGCGAGGCCGAGGACGCCTTGCGCGCGCTCGTCGACGCCACCGGCATCCCCGTCGCCTCCACCCAGGCGGGCAAGGGCTCGCTGTGCCATGACCACCCCGCCGACATCGGCGGCATCGGGCACACCGGCACCTCCGTCGCGGACGACCTGGCCCGCACCGCCGACCTGGTCATCGGCGTGGGCACCCGCTACAGCGACTTCACCACCGCCTCCGCGACCCTCTTCGCCGACCCCGCCGTCCGCTTCCTCAACCTCAACATCGCGCCGTTCGACGCCCACAAGCTGAGCGCGACGACCCTGGTCGCCGACGCCCGCGCCGGTCTTGAGGCGCTGACCCAGGCGCTGGCCGGGCACCGGGTCGAGGAGGGGTACGAGGCCGAGTACGCCGCCGGGAAGGCGCGCTGGGAGCAGCGGGTCGACGCCGCGTACGCCGCGGACGACGAGTCCGCCCGGCCCTCCCAGACCCAGGTCCTGGGCGCCCTGGACCAGACCGTCGGCGACGACGACGTCGTCATCAACGCCGCCGGTTCGCTCCCCGGCGATCTGCACAAGCTGTGGCGGGCCCGCTCGCCGCGCCAGTACCACCTCGAATACGGCTACTCCTGCATGGGCTACGAGATCCCGGCCGCCATCGGCGTCCGGCTCGCGGCGCCCGACCGCCCGGTGTGGGCGCTGGTCGGGGACGGTACGTATCTGATGATGCCGACCGAGATCGTCACCGCGGTCCAGGAAGGCATCAACATCAACATTGTGCTGATCCAGAACCACGGCTACGCCTCCATCGGCGGCCTGTCGGAGGAGACTGGTGGTGAGCGTTTCGGCACCGCCTACCGCTTTCGCGCCGCCGACGGCACGTACACCGGCGACCCGCTCCCGGTCGATCTGGCGACCAACGCCGCCTCGCTCGGTATGGAGGTGATCCGCGCCGGGAGCGTGGCCGAGTTGCGCGCGGCGCTGGCCGCCGCGCGCGCCTCGGACCGGCCCACCTGCGTCTATGTGGAGACCGAAACGGCCGGCCCGGTGCCGGGCGCGCCCGCGGCTCAGGCGTGGTGGGACGTGCCTGTCGCCCAGACCGCGACCCGCCCCGCGGCCGTCAAGGCCCGCGAAACCTACGACCGACAGGCCGCGGCCCGCCGCCGCCACCTCTGACCTGGTCACCGTCCGGTTTACGAAGAGAAAGGCTCCGCACCCATGAAGACCGTCAACCACTGGATCGGTGGCAAGCCCGTCGAGGGCGCGTCGGGCGAGTACGGCCCGGTCTACAACCCGGCGACCGGCGCTCAGGACACCCGGGTGGCGTTCGCCTCCGTGGCCGAGGTGGACGCGGCCGTCGCCGCCGCCAAGGAGGCATTCGCCACCTGGGGCACCATCTCGCTGGCCAAGCGCACCGCGATCCTCTACAAGTACCGTGAGCTGCTGGACGCCCACCGCGACGAGATCGCCGCGCTGATCACCGCCGAGCACGGCAAGGTGCACTCCGACGCCCTCGGCGAGGTGGCCCGCGGCCTGGAGATCGTCGAGCTCGCGTGCTCCATCGCGGAGAAGCTGAAGGGCGAGCTGTCCACCCAGGTCTCCACCGGGGTCGACGTCGCCTCGATCCGCCAGCCGCTCGGCGTCGTCGCCGGCATCACGCCGTTCAACTTCCCGGCCATGGTGCCGATGTGGATGTTCCCGGTGGCCATCGCCTGCGGCAACACCTTTGTGCTCAAGCCCAGCGAGAAGGACCCCTCGGCCTCCCGGCGGCTGGCCGAACTGGCCGCCGAGGCGGGCCTGCCGGACGGCGTGCTCAACGTCGTCAACGGCAACAAGGTGGCCGTCGACCGGCTCCTGGAGCACCCGGACATCGCCGCGGTCAGCTTCGTCGGCTCCACCCCGATCGCCCGGTACATCCAGGCCAAGGCCATCGAGCACGGCAAGCGGGTGCAGGCGCTCGGCGGCGCCAAGAACCACATGCTGGTACTGCCCGACGCCGACCTGGACTTCGCCGCGGACAACGCCATCAACGCGGCGTACGGCTCGGCCGGCGAGCGCTGCATGGCCGTGTCCGTCGTGGTCGCGGTGGGCGACACCGGCGACGAACTGGTCAAGAAGATCGCCGACCGCGCCGCCAGGCTCCGCATCGGCCCCGGTGACGACCCGGCCTCCGAGATGGGCCCGCTCATCACCAAGGAGCACCGCGACAAGGTCGCCTCGTATGTGCACGGCGCCGCGGCTCAGGGCGCCGAGGTCGTGGTCGACGGGACGGGCTATACGGTCGAGGATCACCCCGAATGTGCAGACGGCTTCTTCATCGGCGTCTCGCTGCTGGACAAGGTCCCCACCACCGCCGACGCCTACCGCGACGAGATCTTCGGCCCGGTGCTGTGCGTGGTCCGCGCCGAGACGTACGACGAGGCCATCGAGCTGATCAACAGCTCGAAGTGGGGCAACGGCACGGCCATCTTCACCCGCGACGGCGGCGCCGCCCGCCGCTTCCAGCTGGAGGTGGAGGCGGGCATGGTCGGCATCAACGTGCCGATCCCGGTCCCCGTCGGTTACCACTCCTTCGGCGGCTGGAAGGACTCGCTCTTCGGCGACCAGCACATCTACGGCAACGACGGCGTGCAGTTCTACACCCGCGGCAAGGTCATCACCACCCGCTGGCCGGCGCCGTCCGAGGAGGTCGGCATCAACCTCGGGTTCCCGAAGAACCACTGAGGGGCGGTCAGTTTCTGATCGATCGCTCGTTGGTTGGTTCGTTCGTTCGAGTGAAGCCTCCCGCCGGTATGGATCCGGCGGGAGGTTTCGTGTGTATGAGAGGTGGGGATCGCAAACGGACATCGCGCACGGGGGACGGGCGCGTGGAGGGATTTGGGGGCGATGGCGGTGGCGAGGAGAGGGCGTCAGGAGGGCGCGAGGCTTCTGGAGGGGGACGGCGCCGACGAGTTCATGGCGGCGTTCAAGCGGGCGGTGGTGCCGGACGACCGGCGGGCCGCGGCGCGCGATGTGCTGCCGCCTGTGGTGCTGCTTGCCGAGGGCGGCGAAGGCGACGGTGGGGGTGAGGACGGGGGCGAGGGCCCGGCCGGGCGGGCGCACGGGGCTGTGCGCGGTCTGGAACGGTGTCTGCGCCGCGAGCGCGGCGGCAAGCTGGTGCCGTACGCCGCGCTGGGGGCGGCCGAGGCGGCGCGTGCCGCGCGGGGGCGCCGCCCATTGACGCTGGCCGTCGGGCAGCGGCTGTGCGAGGACGTTCCGCCCAGGACCGGGCGGCTGCGCCTGCGGGACTTCGAGCTGATGCGCGACGTCGTCGAACGCGCCCTGGAGCAGGGCCCCGAGGCTCCGCCGCTCACCGGCGAGCAGCTGCGCGACCGCTGTTACGAGGGGCGCCGCGGACGAGGACCGGTGCTGCGGACGTTATGGCGGCTGGGCGGGGGTGATCCGCCGACCGCGCAGAGCGCGGCGCAGAGCCCGGGCTGGATCGGGCTGGTGCTGGGCGCCGTCGCCCGCCCGGTGCTGCAGGTCCTTCCGCGCTGGTGGTGGGCGCGCCGCTGCACCCGTCGGCTGCTGTGGTCGCGCTCGACCGGCTGGTTCGCCGACTGGCGGGACATCGGCCATGGGCGGCGCGCCGAGGAGTTCTTCGACAGCGTCGCGCAGCTGGCGGACTCGGCCGCGCCGCAGGACGAAACGGGAGACGGGGCAGGGGACGGGGCGCCGGACGGGCTGGAGCAGTTGCTGCTGCGCGCGCTGCTGGCGGATCTGAAGGCCGCGGCCGGTCCCGGACGGGTCTCGCCATGGCGGCGCCGGAGGGCCACCCGCTTCACCGTGCTGCTGGAGCTGGCGGACGGTGGAAGCGGCGATCCGGCGGCGCGCTTTCTGCGGGAGTACGGGACCGCGGCCGAAGAGCTGTCGTGCGCGGCCGTGGTCGTGGTGGCCGCGGGCCCGGCCGGGGCGGCGGTCCCGGGGGAGCGCTGCGCCAGGCTGTCGGACGCCGCCGCGGCGCTGGACCACGCCACCGGGGCGCCCGAGGGCGACCTCGAGCCCCTGCTCGCGCCGTTGGCGCCGCTGCCGCCGGGCACCCGGCCGCGCTCCGGGCCCCGTTCTGGCCCGGTCTCGCCGCCGGACTTCCGGATGGGCCCGGTCGCCGAGGTGGTGCTGGAGGGGGTGGCGCTGGTGGCGGTGGCGAGTGTGCTGGGGGCGTGGCTGATCCCCATGACGATCGGTGGCCGGGACGACACCTGTCTCGGCGGCCAGGCCGGCGGCCCGCTCTCGGGCCGGGCGGAGCTGAGCGCGGCACCGCCCCGTCAGCAGTACGAGGCCGCGGCGCGCATGGTCGAGGAGGAGAACGGGCGGGTCGACGAGGCGGTGCGGCGGCGCGGGGTCGAGGCCCGTACGGTCGTGCACATCGGGGCGGAGGTCGCCAGGGACCAGGAGGGCCAGCGGTACAACGGCGCCGTACCGGAGCTGCGCGGTATCGCACTGGCCCAGCGCGCCCTCAACGACGAAGCGCGCAACGACGAGCGGAAAGTATGGCTGCGCGTGCGGATGCTCAACGCGGGCGAGGAGTTCAAGGACGCCGAGAGCCGTGCGCGGCAGGTGGTCGTGGAGGCGGGGCGGAAGGGCTCCGACATCATCGGCGTGGTGGGCTTCTCGAAGAGCCTGAAGCAGACTCAGGGAGCCATCCGCGAGCTGGGCCGGGCGAAGATTCCCGTGGTCGGCACCACGGCCACGGCCGACGCGATGGACGGGAGCCGCTACTACCGCCGGGTGGCGCCGACCAACAGCCGCGAGGCGCGGATCGAGGCCGACTTCGCCCACCGGGGAAACATCACGGACAGCGGCTCGGGCGGGTGTTCCCCGGCCGAGGCCGCGGTGGTGGTCCAGGACCCCCAGGATCTGTACAGCAACGAGATCGGAGATCTCTTCGCCGAGCAGTTCGGCGGGGACTGGTCCAAGCTGGAGTACTCACCCGGCGGCCGGTCCGGCGGCGCCCCGGAGCCGGGCGGGGGCCGCGTCACGCGGCAGGACAGTATCGAGGACGTGGCGGACGCGGTCTGCGAGCGGATCAAGGAGCAGCCTCGTACGGTGCTGTACTGGGCGTCCCGGGCGCGTGAGTTCACCGCGTTCCTCGATGTCTTCGGGGACGACACCTCCTGCGAGGGGCGGAAGCTGACGGTCCTGGGCGGCAATGAGCTGACCACCGCCGCCCTGTCCGGCGAATACGAGGACCGTCCCTGGCTGCGGCTCTACCACACGGCCCATGTGCTGCCGGCCGGTCATCCGCGCGGCAGTGACATCACCAAGGAGTTCAACGCCGAATACGCCGCGGCGTTCGGCGCCAAGGACCTGTGGCGCAACGACGGCCGGGCGGCGCTGGCCCATGACGCGATGCAGCTGATGGCCGCCGCGGCCAACGAGGCATTCGCCAGCACCGGCGACGTGGAGCGGTCCAATGTGCAGATCAGCCTCGACAACGGCATCAGCAAGGAAGGTGCCAGCGGCTATCTGGACTTCGGGCGGGGCGCCAGGGTCTCACGCGACAAGCCGCTGGTGATCCTGCACCACACGGCCAAGGGCTCCGAACCGGTCCTGTTCTGCGGCGCGTTCGCGCAGAACACGGGCCGGGTCGAACGCTGGGGGCCGAACGGTGAGTTCGCCTGCCCGAAGGACGGCTGAGCCGCGTCAGCCCTTGGCGTCGATGAGTTGGAAGCTGTATCCGGTGACCTGGACCCGCTTGCCGGAAGGCGGTACGACAGCCATGGTGAGCGACGAATCGGTCCGGGTCAGGAAGGTGGAGGTGTCCCTGCCGTCCAGGTAGACGTCCGTGACCGTGGGCATGTTGCCGATCTGCATGACGGTGGTGCAGTTCATGCCGTCGGACTTCGGCCAGTTAAGGTAGTCGATGCCGAAGCCGTACAGGGTCACGGCGCCACCGTCGGCGGTCTTGAGTCCGTACACCGTGTCGTCCGCGGTGGGGGCGGCCTTGTATTTGCCGTTGACGCAGCCGTCGGGGAAGTCGGCGCGGTCCGCGTAGTCCTTCTTCCAGCTCTTCACGAACGCGTTCTGAGCGAACGTGCGGTCCGCGCTCTTGCCGCCGGTCAGATAGAAGTCCTGGGAGAGTCCGTGCAGCTCGGCGAGCTTCGTGCCGCCCACCTGGTCCGAATCCTTGAGCACTGAGGCGAATCCGTCGCCGTCCAGCTGGATCTTCGGCATCTTGTTCTTGCTGTCGAGGTTGCCGACGCCCACCGCCTTCCAGGCGGCACCCTCGTTGCCCTTCGTCTGTTTGAAGGCGATCAGCCGGCGGCGGCCCTCGTCGATGTTCTTGCCGGTGATGCGGGTGTCGACGAAGAAGACGTTCTCGGAGCCCTTGGGGGGAATGTAGAAGTGGGCGCCCTTGACCGGATAGTAGAAGGGGACCCGGTAGGAATCCCGTTCCTTTTTCGGCAGGGTCTTGAACTGGGTGAACGTCGCCTGACTCTGCTGCCGCAGCGCGCCGTCCTCGACCTCGGCTATCTTCTTCGGATTCTGTGCGGCGTTGGCCTCGTTGTTGATCTTCGCGTAGTTGAGCAGGACGTCCTGCGCCGCCTTGAGGGAGATGACGCCGCTCGGCGAAGACGATGTGTCCGTGGCGGTCTTGCTGTCCTTGCCGCTCTTGTCGGAAGAGTCCGCTCCACCGTCGGATCCGGAGCAGGCGGTGAGTGCGACGGCGAGTGCGACTGCGGATACGACCGCTCGCCCGGATCCGGATATGTGGTGGCGCATGTTTACGAGTCCCCTGTGGTGGTTCCAGGTCGATGACCGCTACAGGCTAATCGCCGTTACACGCCCGTTGCCGAGCGAGGGGGCAACCATCCGATCCGCGCGCGGGTCTCTCTTGATACTCGACCGATCAATGGTCACAAGACCGCACACAGACCTATACAGCACTGCACAGGGGGATTTTCGATGCTTCGTTCTCTTCGCCGCTCGACGGCCCTTGCCGGTGGCTGCGTGGCCGCGCTCGGCCTCGGCCTCGTCCTCGCCGCCGGCTCGCCCGCGACCGCTGCCGCGCAGACCTCCGTACAGACCTCCGTACAGACCGACCCCAACGGCCGCTACACCGCGGAGGAGATCCACCACTTCCTGGAGGGCTTCTACGGCAACCACGGCCCGACCGCCTGGGAGCGGGAGCACCTGGTCTCGGACCAGCTCAAGGAGAAGGCCGCCGAGAACCCCGGCTTCGATGTGCTGCTGTGCGCGCAGAACGCGCCGCGCGACATCGAGGTCGGAGAGGTCACCACGGCCCAGTCGGCAGGGGTGGGCTGGGCGACGATCACCACCACATGGGACGGCTCGCCGCGCACCGCGTCCTTCACCGCGTACGTGGACCTCGACGGCAGCAAGCCGATGAAGCTGCTCGACGTCTACTGCGGCACTGACGGCTGAAACACCGCGCGGGTGTGATGAACCAGTGCGGAACGGCCGGTTCAGTTTCTCTGGATCAGCGCCGTAGTCTCACCGTATGACCTGGTCACACGCCTTGAAGGCGACCGCACGCGCCGGGCTTGCGATCGAGCGCACCAGGATGGAGCCGCTGGTCGCGCTGCGCGGCGCGTGCGGGGTCGCGCTGGTCATCGGTGTGACCATGTGGCTCGGCTCACCGGCGCTCGCCGTCTCCTCCGCGTTCGGCGCCTTCTCCTCGGGGATCGCGACCTTCCAGCGCAGCTGGCGGCCGCGCCCCGCGCTGGCGCTGGCCGCGGCGGGCGGGCTCGCGGTGTCCACGTTCCTCGGCTATCTGGCCGCCGCCCACACCGCGACCTTCGTGGTCATGGTCGCCGTCTGGACGCTGCTGACCGGGATGGCGTGGGCGGTCGGCCCGGTGTCCGGGCTGGTCTCCACCCAGATGGTCGCGGTCATGCTGGTCACCGTCACCCTCCCGACCTCGGTGCTGGGCGCGCTCCAGCACACCGCCCTGATCGGGCTCGGCGGGGTGGTGCAGGCCGCGCTCATCGTGCTGTTCCCGGTCCGGCCGTGGGGGGTGCAGCGCGACGCCCTCGCGGACGCCCTCGCCGCGGTGGCCGACTACGCGCGCCGGCTGCGCCACGACCCGGTGGCGCCGTTCGACCCGCAGCCGCTGATGGAGGCCAGGAGCGCCGCCGCCCTGACCCCCCGCCAGGCCCGGCGGCGCCCGCGCCAGCTGCGCGGCTACCGGCTGCTCGCCGAGCGGATCCGGCCGGTGCTGGCCTCGCTCGCCGATCCGGTGGTCGGCGCCGCGCCCGAGGGGCCCGAGCGCGACCGGGTGCGCGATCTGCTGGGCGCGACGGCCACCGTGCTGGACGCCGTGGCGCATGCGATCCGCTGGGGCAAACCGGTGCGGCTGCCGCCGGACGCCATGGCGGTGCTCGAGGTGCCCCCGACCGGGCCGATGCTCAGCGGCGCGGCCCGCCGGGCCGCGCTGCGGCTGATGGCGCTGGTGGCCGATGTGGTGGAGTCCTCGGACGAACCGGTGGAGGCCGTGACGGCCGAAGGGGCCAAGGACCGCCGGTATCTGCCCCGGCCCACCGTCCCCGGCATGGTGCCGGTGGCGCTGCGCGCCCTGCGGCGCGAGGCGCGCTGGTCCTCGCCCGTGCTGCGGCACGCGGTGCGGGTGTCCGCGGTCGCCTCCTGCGGCTATCTGCTGGGGAGCATGCTGCCGTGGGGCCATGGCTACTGGGCGCCGCTCACCTCGGTGATGGTGATGCGTCCTGACTTCGGCCAGACCTTCTCGCGCGGCGTCGCGCGCTTCATGGGCACCCTGGGCGGCGTGGTGCTCGGCGGTGCGGTGATGGCGCTGGCCCACCCCGGTCCGTATGTGAGCGCGGCGCTGGCCGTGGTCTGCGCCGCCGCGCTCTACCTCCTGATGCGCACCGGCTTCATCGTCGCCTCCGCCTGTGTGACCGGGTATGTCGTCTTCCTGTTGGGCATCGTGGGCGAGGGCTGGTCGCAGACGGTGGCGGCGCGGGTGGCGCTGACCCTGCTGGGCGGGGTGCTGGCGATGGCCGCGTATGTCGTCTTCCCCGCCTGGGAGACGCCGCTGCTACGGGACCGGCTGGCCGACTGGCTGGAGACCAACGGCCGTTACGCCGTCGCCGTCTTCGATGTGCACGCCCGCCCGGCCGACCGCCGCCCCCGCCAGGTGCGGGAGGCGCTGCTGGACGCGCGGGCCGCGCGGTCGGCCTGGGAGCAGAGCGAGGCGCGGGCCCACCATGAGCCGGTGCGCCACCGCGGGCTGTCCCGCGGCGCGGCCCGCGCCGCGCAGACGGCGCTGTCCACCACGGGGCGGGTCACCATGCTGCTCGAGGCGCATCTGCCCGCCCAGGACGCGCCCCCGTCCAAGGGGGCCGAGGAGTTCGCGGCGGCGCTCCAAGGGGCGCTGCCGGGGGCGGTGACGGCCGTACGGGGGCGCCGGGCGCCCGACTGGGGTCCGGTGCACGAGGCACTGGAGCGGTGGCAGGACGAGGAGGCGGAGCGCCCGGGGGTGGCGGTGCGCGGCGCCGAACTGCTGGTGGAGGCGCTGGACGACCTGCCGCAGGCGCTCGCGGTCAAGCCCGGACGGGGCGGCCACACCACGTAGGGCGGCAGGCAGGGGGCGCGTGGCCTCAGGCGGGGCCGCTGAAGAGGCGCGCCAGATGCAGATCGACCAGGGCCAGGGCCCCCTGCGCGCTGTCGTACTCCATCAGGACGGCGGCGGAGAGCCCGTCCGTCAGCGCGATCAGCAGCGCGGCCTCGCGGTCGGGATCCCGGTCCGCGGACACCTCCCCCTGGGCGATGGCCGCCTTCAACTGGTCGGCGAAGAAGGCCCGTAGGTCCGCGATGCCCTCCTGGGCGTGGGCGCGCAGCCGCTCGTCGTTGACGGCGCGTATGAAGTAGGAGACCTGCACCAGATAGCCGGTGCGGCTCGCCTCGTCCAGCGGCAGCATCTCGGCAAGCGTCTCGCGGAGGACGACCCGGGGCGTGGGGGCGCCCGGCAGCGCCTCGATGCGGGCCCGGATGCGCCGCTGGGCCAGCTGCTCGATATGGCCGAGCGCGAAGACGATCATGTCGTCCTTGCTGGTGAAGTAGTGCTGGAGCTGCCCGAGCGAGATGCCCGCCTCCGCGGCGACATCGCGCAGGCTCGCGCCGTCGAGGCCGCGCGCGGCGGCGATCCGCCACAGCGCCTGGGCGATCTGTCTGCGCCGTTCCTCGTGGTCCACCCGTTTGGGCATGCCGTTCTCCCTTTCCCACTTTTGCAAGTCAATCGTATTGCTATACCGTGGCGGACGCGTGCCAATACAGTTGACTTGAAAAACCCTCGGGGGGAATCTCCCATGTCCATGCCCGTCCCCAGGCCCCAACTCAGGCCCCAGCTCAGGGCACCGCTCCATGGCGTCGACCCGCGCGCCCGCCGCTGGTGGACCGTGCAGGCGCTGCTCGTCGTCAGCGGGCCCATGCTGCTGACCGCCGTCACCCTGCTTGTCCTCTCGCTGCTCTTCTTCTCCGGCGCGCTGCCCTGGCTCGGCCCGCTGCTGCTGGTCACGCTGGTGCTGCCCGCCCTCGGATACGTCTGGGCCATGCCGCGGTGGCGGTACCGCACACACGCCTGGGAGCTGGGGGAGCGCGCGGTCTACGCGGCGAGCGGCTGGCTCTGGCGCAAGCGGCGGATCGCCCCGCTGACGCGGGTGCAGACCGTCGACACCGCGCGCGGCCCGCTCCAGCAGGCCTTCGGGCTGGCCACCGTCACCGTCACCACCGCCTCCACGGCGGGCGACATCCGTATCGCCGGGCTCTCCGACGCCGACGCGGAGGAACTGGCGCGGCGCATCGGCGACGCGGCGCAGCTGGTGCCGGGTGATGCCGCGTGACCGCTCACCTCATGGGCGCCGGCCACCCGGCAGCCGACTCGCAGGGGGCCGGGTGGCGTTCGCTCGACCCCCGCACCATCGCCGTCCACTGCAGCTGGATGGCGGCCCCGCTCGGCTCGCTCGCGCTCACCGCGCTGGCCACCGGCGGCCGCCTGGGCAACCGGGCCTGGATCACCCTCGCCATCGTCGCGGCCTCCTTCGCCGTCGTCACCATCGCCGGGCTGATCGGCTGGTCCCGCACCCGCTACCGCGTCACCGCCGACTCCTTCGAGCTGCGCAGCGGCCTGTTCACCCGCCGCCGGCGCGCCATCCCGCTGCACCGCGTACGCAACGTCGACCTGACAGCCAACCCCGTACAGCGGCTCTTCGGCCTCGTCGTGCTGCGCGCGGGCACCACCGGCGCGAACGGCAGCCGCGACGGGCTCACCCTGGAAGCCCTCACCCGCCCCGCCGCCGAGCGGCTGCGCGCCGAACTGCTGGCCCGCGCGGGCACCGGCGACACCGCCGCCGAGCCGGTCCTGTCCACCGGGGACCCGCGCTGGCTGCGCTACGCCCCGTTCACGTTCTGGGTCTTCGGAGGGGTGTTCGTGGTCGTGGGCGCGGTGTGGCGGGTACTGGACGGCGTTGGCGTGGAGCCGTGGCGCATCGGCCCCGTCCGCCACGCCTTTGAGGACTTCGGCAACAGCGTGCTGTGGGTGACCATCCCGCTCGCCCTGCTGGCCGTGGCCGCCGTGGGCGGCGTCGGCGCGGTCGCCGTCTACGCCGAGAACTGGTGGCGGTACCGCCTGGAGTGGGCCGACGCGGGCACCCTCCAGGTGCGGCGCGGACTGCTCACCACCCGCTCGGTCTCCATCGAACGCGCCCGGCTGCGCGGCGCGGTGCTGCGCGAACCGATGCTGCTGCGCGCGGCCGGGGGCGCGGCCGTACGGGCCGTGGCGAGTGGCTTGGGCAACCGTGAGGAGAACCGTACGCGCAGCGCGGTGCTCCCGCCCGCCCCGCGCGCGGAGGCCCTGCGGGTGCTGACCGGTATGCTCGCGCGCCCCGGCGCGCCACGCGGCCGGCACGCCCGGTCCGGCTCGCATTCCCCGTCCGCCTCGCACGCTCTGCCCGCCTCGTCCGTCCAGTCCGCCTCGCACACCAGGTCTGTTCCGCCCGTCCGGTCTGTCTCGTACGCCAGGTCCGCCTCGCACGTCCGGCCCGTCTCGCCCACCCGGCCTGCCCACGCGCCCATCGGTGAAGCGCTCTTCGGCCGGCCCGAGTTGACCCGGCATCCGCGCGCCGCGCTCCGCCGCCGGGTCATGCGCGGCATGGTGTGGGTCGTGGCTCCGGTGACGGCCGCCCTCGCCGTGCTCGGGGCGCTGCTGACGCCCGTACTGCTGTACTGCGCCGGGGGCTTCCTCCTCGTCGCGACCCCCGTCCTGTACGCCCTGGCGCGCGACGCGTATCGCGCGCTCGGCCACGGTCTGGCGGGTGGTCACGACGGCTATCTGCTCATCCGCTCCGGCACCTTCAGCCGCGACACGGTCGCCCTGGACCGCCGGGCCGTACTGGCCTGGACGTTCACCGACAGCCCGATGTCGCGCCGGGCCGGGGTCACGACCGTGACGGCGGCCGTCGCGGCGGGCGAGGACGGCTACCGCATCCCCGATATGGCGGCCGGGGAGGCGGCGGCATTCGCGGATGCGGCGGCTCCGGGGATCCTCGACGAGTTCCTTGTGACGGGTTCCTTGTGACGAGTTCCTTGTGAAGTGACCGGTGGGGCCACCCTGGCGGCCCCACCGCTGAAGCAACCCCACCGGTACACCGGCAAATCCGTGGCACAGGCATGGGCGGGGCTGCTACGGTGCGGGATCATGAGCAGCCCGGAGTCCGACAGACCCTAAGACTTGATCCGTAATTCCCGAAGGAGCTACGGACTGCATCCGGTTCGGCTGGTCCGGGCGCTCCGGCGTGGTCACCTTGCGGTGTCTCATCCGGGGTTGCTCGGGGCCTATCCGGAATTCGGTGAGCAGAGGCCCGCAGTTCAGCGGGCTGCCGCAGGTGTTGTACCGGCAAGCCGGTGGTCAATACCTCATGCGGTTGACTCACGCAGGCCGTCTTATCGGCCATAGCCGACCATACCAGCTCGCAGGGTCGGCGAATTACGGAAAACCCCTTAATCATGGGCAGCGGACGACTCCGACCGGACTCGATTCCCATCCCTTTCCCTTGCGCTCCCTTCCGTCACACACGCTTGACTCGAGTGTGGTGACGTGTTCTGGCGAGCGCACCTCGGCGAACTCTCCCGTCGGCGAACGCTGCCCGTTCGCAGATTCCGTCACTTCCACTCGGGGAGTTCCCGTATGCCCTTTGCCGTCTACATGCTCGGACTGGCCGTATTCGCCCAGGCCACTTCCGAGTTCATGCTGTCCGGTCTGGTGCCGGACATCGCCGCCGACCTCGGCGTCTCCATCCCCCAGGCCGGCTTTCTGACCTCGGCGTTCGCCATCGGAATGGTCGTCGGCGGGCCACTGCTCGCGATGCTCACCTTGCGCTGGCCGCGGCGGACCGCGCTGGTGGCGTTCCTGGTGGCGTTCGCCGCCGCCCATGTCGTCGGGGCGGTCACGGACGACTACGGCGTACTGCTGGCGACCCGGATCGTCGGCGCGCTCGCCAGCGCCGGTTTCTGGGCCGTGGCCGCGGGGGCCGCGGTCAGCATGGTCGAGCCGGACAAAAAGGCCCGTGCGATGTCCGTGGTCGTGGGCGGGGTCACGGTGGCCTGTGTGGCGGGTGTGCCCGGCGGGGCTGTGCTGGGCCAGCTGTGGGGCTGGCGGTCGGCGTTCTGGGCGGTGGCCGTACTGTCCGTCGCCGGTGTCGCCGCCGTCCTGGCCTCGATCCCGGCCGGTCGCCCCGACGCGCCCTCGGCCGGGCTGCGCGCCGAGCTGCGTTCGCTGGTCGGTGCCCAGCTGCTGACCGCCTACGCCATGAACGCCCTGGTCCAGGGCGCGACCTTCTGCACCTTCACCTATCTCGCCCCGCTGCTCACCGAGGTCAGCGGCTACGGCGCCGGGTGGGTGCCCGCGATGCTGGTGCTGTTCGGCGTGGGCGCGTTCGTCGGCATCACCGTCGGGGGCCGGATCGCCGACGCCCGGCCGTATCTGATCCTGCTGACCGGCATGAGCGCGCTGACGCTCGGCTGGGCCGTGCTGGCCCTGAGCGCCGGGGTCGCGGTGGCCGTGTTCGTGCTGGTCTTCGTCCAGGGCCTGCTCGCGTTCGGCATCGCGCCGGTCCTGACCTCGCGCACCTTCTATCTGGCCGATGGCGCGCCCACCCTCGCGGGCGGGTTCACCACCGCGGCGTTCAACGTCGGCAACACGGCGGGCCCGTGGTTCGGCGGGCTCGCCATCGACGCGGGCCTCGGCTTCCGCTCGCCGGTGTGGACCAGCGCGCTGATGATGCTCGTCGCGCTGGCCACGCTCGGCCTGACGGTATCCCTGCGCCGACGCGAGGCGCGGCGCGAGACCCCGGTGGCGGCGGCGGTCTGAGCACCGTCGCACCGCCGCCACCTTGCCCCGCTGACCGTACGAGCGGTCATACGAGACCCCTCGTACGGTCAGCGGCGGCCCGTCAGCTGCGGCCGCCCTTGCCGCCGCCCTTGACGCTCGCCCGCAGGAATTCCCGGTTCATCATGGAAATGCTCTGCAACGGGATCCCCTTGGGACAGGCCACCGCGCACTCCCCGGTGTTGGTGCAGCCGCCGAAGCCCTCCTCGTCCATCGCGCCGACCATGTCGAGCACCCGCGACTCGCGCTCGGGCTGCCCCTGCGGCAGCACGTTCAGATGGACGACCTTGGCCGAGGTGAAGAGCATCGCCGAGCCGTTGGGGCAGGCCGCCACGCAGGCCCCGCAGCCGATGCACTCGGCGTGCTCGAAGGCCGTGTCGGCGACCGGCTTGGGCACGGGCGTGGCGTGCGCGTCCGGGGCGCTGCCGGTCGGCGCGGAGATATAGCCGCCGGAGCCGATGATCCGGTCGAAGGCCGAGCGGTCCACGACCAGGTCCTTGACCACGGGGAAGGCGGCGGCGCGCCATGGCTCGACGTCGATCGTGTCACCGTCGGAGAAGTGCCGCATATGCAGCTGGCAGGTGGTGGTGCGCTCGGGGCCGTGCGCCTGGCCGTTGATGACCATGCCGCACGCCCCGCAGATGCCCTCGCGGCAGTCGTGGTCGAAGGCCACGGGCTCCTCGCCGCGCAGGATCAGCTCCTCGTTGAGGGTGTCCAGCATCTCCAGGAAGGACATCTCGGGTGAGATGCCGTCGACTTCGTACACGGTCATGGCGCCCGGCTCGTTCGGGCCGTGCTGGCGCCAGATCCGCAGGGTGAGCCTCATGCGTAACTCCGCTGCGTGGGGTGGACGTACTCGAAGACCAGGTCTTCGCGGTGCAGGACGGGCGCGCTGCCGGTGCCCGCGAACTCCCAGGCCGCCGCGTATGTGAAGGACTCGTCGTCGCGGGCCGCCTCGCCGTCGGGCGTCTGGCTCTCCTCGCGGAAGTGGCCGCCGCACGACTCGGCGCGGTGCAGCGCGTCCAGGCACATCAGCTCGGCGAGCTCCAGGTAGTCGACGATGCGGTTGGCCTTCTCCAGCGACTGGTTGAGCTCTTCGCCGGTGCCCGGCACCTTGATCCGCCGCCAGAACTCCTCGCGGAGCGCCGGGATCCGGTCGAGCGCCTTGCGCAGCCCGGTTTCGGTGCGGGCCATACCGCATTCGTCCCACAGCAGTTCGCCGAGCTCGCGGTGGAAGGAGTCGGGGGTGCGGTCGCCGTCGTTCGCCAGCAGCCGCGCTAGCCGGTCCGTCACCTCGGAGACCACCTCGGTGACCGCCGGGTGGCCGGGGTCGACCTCGCCGTGCGGATGCCGGGCCAGGTAGTCGTTGATGGTGGAGGGGAGGACGAAGTAGCCGTCGGCCAGGCCCTGCATCAGCGCGGAGGCGCCGAGCCGGTTGGCGCCGTGGTCGGAGAAGTTGGCCTCGCCGATCGCGAACAGGCCGGGCACGGTGGTCTGCAGGTCGTAGTCGACCCACAGGCCGCCCATCGTGTAGTGGATGGCGGGGTAGATGCGCATCGGCACCTGGTACGGGTCCTCGGCGGTGATCCGCTCGTACATCTCGAAGAGGTTGCCGTACTTCTCGGACACCGCCTTGCGGCCCATCCGGGCGATCGCGTCGGCGAAGTCCAGATAGACGCCCTGGCCGCCCGGGCCCACCCCGCGCCCCTCGTCGCATACGTTCTTCGCGGCGCGGGAGGCGATGTCGCGGGGCACCAGATTGCCGAACGACGGGTAGATCCGCTCCAGGTAGTAGTCGCGCTCGTCCTCGGGTATCTCGGCGGGCGGGCGGGTGTCGCCCTTCGCCTTGGGCACCCAGATACGGCCGTCGTTGCGCAGCGACTCGCTCATCAGGGTCAGCTTGGACTGGTGGTCGCCCGAGCGCGGGATACAGGTGGGGTGGATCTGGGTGAAGCAGGGGTTGGCGAAGTACGCGCCGCGCCGGTGCGCCCGCCAGATGGCCGTGGCGTTGCTGTTCTTGGCGTTCGTCGACAGATAGAAGACGTTGCCGTAGCCGCCGGAGGCCAGGACGACGGCGTCCGCGAAGTATGTGGAGACCTCGCCGCTGATCAGATCGCGGGCCACGATGCCGCGGGCGCGGCCGTCGATGACGATCAGGTCGAGCATTTCGGTACGGGGGTGCATCTCGACGTTGCCCGCCGCGATCTGCCGGGTCAGCGCCTGGTACGCGCCGAGCAGCAACTGCTGGCCGGTCTGGCCGCGGGCGTAGAAGGTGCGGGAGACCTGGACGCCGCCGAAGGAGCGGGTGTCCAGCAGACCGCCGTACTCGCGGGCGAACGGCACGCCCTGGGCCACGCACTGGTCGATGATCTCCACCGAGACCTCGGCGAGGCGGTGCACATTGGACTCGCGGGCGCGGAAGTCGCCGCCCTTGACGGTGTCGTAGAACAGCCGGCGGATGGAGTCGCCGTCGTTGCGGTAGTTCTTGGCCGCGTTGATACCGCCCTGGGCCGCGATCGAATGGGCCCGGCGGGGCGAGTCCTGGTAGCAGAACTGCACCACGTGGTAGCCCTGTTCGGCCAGCGTCGCCCCGGCCGCGCCGCCCGCGAGGCCGGTGCCGACCACGATCACGGTGTGCTTGCGGCGGTTGGCGGGGTTGACCAGCTTCGCCTCGAAGCGGCGGCGGTTCCAGCGCTCCTCGATGGGGCCGTCCGGGGCCTTGGCGTCGGTGATCGGCTCGCCGGTCGTGTACTCCGCATAGGTGCTCATATCAGCTCACTACTCCGGTCATGACCCCGATGGGCACGGCGATGAACCCGCCGGCCAGAACGGCCGCCACGGCCGTCGAGACGATCTTGAGGGTGCGGTCGCGGTGCGGGCGGCCCGAGCCGAGGGTCTGGGCGGCACTCCACAGGCCGTGCCGGATGTGTGCGCCGAGGGCCAGCATCGCCACGATGTAGATGGTGTTGCCGTACCAGGTGGAGAAGGTCGCCACCACGTTCTGGTACGGATGGCCGGGCTCGGCGTGCTCGTTCACGGTGAGCGTGGTCAGGTCCAGGATGTGCCAGACGATGAACAGGCCGAGGATCACCCCGCCCCAGCGCATGGTCCGCTGGGCGTAGCTCCCGCCCCGTCGGCGGCGCGCGTACTTCTGCGGCCGCGCGGCCAGATCGCGGCGGCTGAGCTGGTACGCGGCCACGGCATGCAGCACCACCGAGGCCACCAGCGCCACCCGGACCAGCCACAGGAACCACTCGTAGTGCAGCGCGGGCTCGCCGAGGGTGCGCAGCCAGTGCGCATAGCCGTTGTAGTCCCCGGGCCCGAAGAAGATCTTGAGGTTGCCGAGCATATGGACCGCCAGATAGGCCAGCATGACCAGCCCGGTGACGGCCATCACCGCTTTCTTGCCGACGGTCGAGCGCCACACGGAGCCGATGAGGGACGGGCTCCGCGCGGGCTTCCGCGGCGGTTCCGGCCGCTGTCGCGGCCCCTTCTGGGCGGGCCCCTCAGGGTCCGTCCGCGTCGCCAGTGCCATGGGACAAGACGCTAGGGAACCTCTTGCGATTCGTCCAAGACATGGAATGGCTCGATTCCATAGGCCATAGCTATCATGCCTGGGTGAGACTGCAGCAGCTGCGTTATTTCGCCACCGTGGCCGATACTCGCCATTTCACGCGCGCGGCGGAGATCCTGCATGTCGCCCAGCCGTCGCTGTCCCAGCAGATCCGCACCCTGGAACGGGAGCTGGGCGCGGAGCTGTTCCACCGCGCCCGCGGCAACATCGCCCTCACGGATGCGGGCGAGGCCCTGCTCCCGCTGGCCCGGCAGATCCTCGCCGACACCGAGACCGCGCGCCGCGAGGTACAGGAGGTCGCCCAGCTACGGCGCGGCCGGGTGCGGCTCGGCGCCCCGCCGAGCCTGTGCGCCAGCCTCGTCCCGGATGTGCTGCGCCGCTTCCATGACGAGTTCCCCGGAATCGAGCTGATCGTGGACGAGGGCGGCTCGCAGGACCTGGTGCGCACCCTGGCCGCGGGCGAGCTGGACCTCGCGCTGGTCATCACCCCGCTGGCCGGGCAGGCCCCGGCACTGGCCACCACCGAGCTGCTGCGCGAGGAGCTGGTCGTGGCCTCATCGCCCGCGGCACCGCCGCCCGTCAGGCGCCGCCACATCCGCGTCGAAGATCTGCGGGACCAGCCGCTTGTCATGTTCCGGCGCGGCTATGACCTGCGGGAGTTCACCACCTCGGCCTGCCGGGCGGCCGGCTTCGAGCCCTCGTACTCGGTCGAGGGCGGGGAGATGGACGCGGTGTTGGGCTTCGTACGGGCGGGGCTCGGGATCGCCGTGATCCCGGGGATGGTGGCCGCCAGGTCCGGGCTGCGGGCCACGCCCTTCGCGGGCCACGGCATGCAGCGCACCATCTCCCTCGCGCACCGCAAGGACGTCGCGCCGCCGCGGGCGGCGCGGGAGCTGAGCCGGGTGCTGCGGGAGCATCTGCGGTCGGCGTGGGCGGGGGAGGAGCTGACGCCGGGTACGAGGCTGCTGCCGCCGGTTCCCGACTCGGGTTCTGGCTGAGTGGCGGGTCAGTCTTCGGGGGTGCTCAGCCCCAGATGGCCCGGGCCAGCGCCGCACCACCGAAGGCGGCGCCGAGGCCGACCGCCACGCTCATCACCACGTTCGCGACCGCGAACAGTCGGGCGCCGTCCTCGGCCAGCCGCAGCGTCTCGTACGAGAATGTCGAGTACGTCGTCAGCGCCCCGCAGAATCCGGTGCCCAGCAGCAGCTGGAGCTGCGAGGAGGCGGCCCCGGCGGTGACGGCGCCGGTCAGCAGGCCCAGCACCAGACAGCCCGAGGCGTTGACGACGAAGGTGCCCCACGGAAACACCGAATCGTGCCTGGTCTGCACGGCCCGGTCGGTCAGATAGCGCAGCGGCGCGCCCACCATGGCGCCGACCACCACCAGCAGCCAGTTCACCGGGCCTCCTCGCCCTTACCCGAGTCCTTGTCGTCGCGGCGGGGGAAGTGGATCACCTCGACCGGATCGAGGACGGCCAGGCCCTCGCCGACGATCTCCTCCAGCTCGGGCAGGAACGCCCGTACCCGCTCCTCCACGTCCACGATCACAATCGCGACGGGCAAATCCTCGCTCAGCGACAACAGCCGCGAGGTGTGGACGACCGACGTCGAGCCGAACCCCTCGACCCCGCGGAAGACGCTCGCGCCCGCGAGCCCCGCGCGGTGGGCGCGGTGGACGATCTCCGCGAACAGGGGCCGGCGGTGCCAGGTGTCGTTCTCGCTGACGAAGACGGTCAGCCGCAGACTGCTCATCGCGCACCCCCGCCGCTCGTGCTGTCCGCACCGCTTGAGCCGTTCCCGCCGTCCGCGCCGTCCGCGCTGCCCCTACTGCCCGCACCGCTCGCGCGGCCCGCCCCGGACACCCCCATGGCGCGCCGCGTCACCGCCACCGCGGCCCATACCGCCGTCAGCGCCGCCAGCGGGGTGGCCGCCAGATAGATCAGCCCGGTGGCCGGGCTGCCCCCGTCGACCAGGCGCTGGATGTCCACGGCGTACGTCGAGAAGGTGGTGAACCCGCCCAGCACCCCCGTCCCGAAGAACGGCCGCACCAGCCGGTGCGCGGCCCACACCTCGGTGATCAGCACCAGGAGAACGCCGATGAGCGCACAGCCGACGGCGTTGACCGCGAACGTCGTCCAGGGGAAGGTGCCCGCCGCGGTCGGCCACAGCAGCGCCGCCCCGTATCGCGCGACCGCCCCCGCCGCGCCGCCGACCGCCACCGCGCAGACCACCGGACCCTGTCCACGCCAGGCGCCGCGGTGCGCGGGCGCGGTGGCGCCGGGGTCGGTGGCCTGCTCCGCCAGCGGAGACCGTGAGCTGCCCATGGGCCTCAGCCTACGGGCGCTGTCCCGGGGCCCGCTGACGCGCCCGGAACGCGCACCTCCGCATCCCCGTACCGCCGCGGCAGTACGTTGCCCCAGTGGCGCAGGCGAATCCAGACATCCCAGGGAAAATGCGGGCATGGGTGGTGCGAACCCCGGGCAGCCCAGGTCGCCCGGGCCGGATCGACCAGGTGGAGCTGCCGGTTCCGCGGCCCGCGGTGGACGAACTGCTGGTGCGGGTCCGGGCCTGCGGGGTGTGCCGTACCGATCTGCACGTACGCGACGGCGACCTGCCGCCGCACAAGACCCCCGTCGTCCCCGGCCACGAGGCGGTCGGGGAGGTGGTCGCGGCGGGCCCGGGGGCGGAGGGGCCACCGGTCGGCACCCGGGTGGGGATCCCCTGGCTGCGCCGGACCTGCGGCCGCTGCCGCTACTGCCTGAGGGGTCAGGAGAACCTGTGCCCGTCCTCGGAGTACACCGGCTGGGACGCGGACGGCGGCTACGCCGAGTACGCCACGGTCCCCGCCGCCTACGCGTACGAACTGCCCGGCGGCTACGCCGACGAGGAACTCGCCCCGCTGCTGTGTGCCGGAATCATCGGCTACCGCGCGCTGCGCCGCGCCGAGCTGCCGCCGGGCGGCCGGCTCGGCATCTACGGCTTCGGCGGCTCGGCGCACCTCACCGCCCAGGTCGCGATCGGCCGGGGCGCGGTGGTCCACGTCCTGACCCGCTCGGCGGCGGCTCGCGCGCTCGCGCTGGAGCTCGGCGCGGCCTCCGCGCGCGACGCGTACGACCGGCCGCCGGAGCCGCTGGACGCGGCGATCCTGTTCGCGCCGGTGGGGGATCTGGCGCCGGTGGCCCTGGAGGCGCTGGACGGCGGCGGCACCCTGAGCGTCGCCGGGATCTATCTCTCGGACATCCCGCCCCTCGACTACGAGCGGCATCTCTTCCACGAACGCACGCTGCGCAGCGTCACGGCCAACACCCGGGAGGACGGCCGGGAGTTCCTGAACGCGGCGGCCGCCCACCGGCTCCGGGTCACCGTGACGCCGTATCCGTTCGAGCGGGCGGACGCCGCGCTGGACGACCTGGCGGCCGACCGGGTGCAGGGGGTCGCGGTGCTGAGGATGGAGGGTTCCTATGGACCTCAATAAGGACGTCATCGACGAATTCCGGGCGAACAACGGACAAGTGGGCGGCATGTTCGAAGGCGCCCAGCTGATCCTGCTGACCACGGCCGGTGCCAGGACCGGCAAGCCGCAGACGACCCCCGCCGTGTATCTGCGCGACGGGCACCGCTATCTGGTCTTCGGCTCCAACGCCCCGGTCGGCCGGCGGCCGGGGAGGCCCGGCGGCCCCAAGCATCCGCACTGGTACCACAATCTGCTGGCCAACCCGCATCTCACGGTGGAACTCGGCACCGAGGAGGGGGCCGTCAAGCCGTTCGCGGCGCGCGCGGTGGTGCTGGAGGGCGAGGAGCGCGATCGCTACTGGGAGTTGCGGTGCTCACGCGACCGGGCCTTCCGTACGTACGCGGAGCAGACCGAGCGGACCATTCCGGTCATCGCCCTCCATCTCCTGGACCTCGGCGCGAACAATCAAGAGCGCAATCAGATGATCGGCCGACAGCTGATCCAGCACCACAACGATCTGCGCTCCGAACTCCACCGCGTCCGCGCCGAGTTCGACCGGGCGCCGGAGGGGGAATCCGCGGAGGCCGACGGCGGCTCGGGGGCCGACCTCGTGGGCCAACTGCGCCGCCACTGCCTGACGTTCTGCTACGCCCTGCAGACCCACCACATCCGGGAGAACGGCACGTTCACCGCCTTCGAGCAGCAGTTCCCGCATCTGCTCCCGGCCCTCACGCGGCTGCGCCAGGAGCACGACGTGGTGGAGCGGGCCCTGGAGGAGTTCGAGGCCCTGCTGAACGGGGGACTGCCCGCCGACCCCGCGGATGTGAAGAAGATCCGCGCCGAGCTGGACCGGTTGGTCTCGGGCCTGGAGGAGCACTTCGCCTACGAGGAGCAGTACCTGCTCCCCGCCCTGGAGATGCCCCTCCCGTCGTAACGACCCTGCTGTGAGCGGCGGCGCGCGCCCCGGGATAGCTTTGCCGGGAAGGTGACGGCGCAAGCTATGAGGGGGTACGAGACATGTCGGCGGAGCGTGAGCCGCGGTCCGGTCCGGAGTCCGCCCTGAGCGCGGACCAGGCGATCCGGGCCATGCTGCTGCTGATGCCGCGCGTCGCCGCCCGGCTCAAGCGCACCAGGATCCCGGAGCGGCTGAGCTCCTTCAACCTGGCCCCCAGGCATCTGTCGCTGCTGTCCTATCTGCTGTTCGACGGCCCGATGCCGGTCAACGAACTCGCCGCCCGCCTGGAGGTCGCCCCCACGACGGTCAGCCTGATGGTCAGCGACCTCAGCCGCCAGGGCGTCCTGGAGCGCCACACCGACCCGGCCGACCGCAGGCGCACCATCGTCGCCATCACGGAGGACGAGGAGACCCGCTCGGCCATCGACACCTGGCTGGCCCACGGCGCGAACGCCTGGCGCGCGGCCTTCGACCCGCTCACTCCCGAGCAGCGCGCCGTGTTCGTCCGGACGATCGAGACCTATGAGCGTGAGGTCTCCGGCTCGGCGGACTGAGCGCGCCGGGCGCCGCGGCTGCCGACTTCGCCGGCGTCCGAGCCTCTACGTGCGTAGAGGGAGAGGTGGCGAGCGCCCCCGGCAGGACTCGAACCTGCGGCCAAGTGCTTAGAAGGCACCTGCTCTATCCACTGAGCTACGGGGGCCGGACGGTGGATCACGCAACTGCTGAGCCCCCGGGTGCCTGCGGTTCCGACGGTGCGGGGCCGTGGTGCCGGTGGCCGGGCTCGGCGGATCCGTGACCTTGCCGGGGACAAGGATAGGGCTCCGTGCGCCTCGCCCCGGTTGCTTCACCTCCGTGGCACGTTGTGGAGGTTCGGTGAAGCGGTTTGATAATCGCAGGCAGGTGCGAATCCCGCATCGTTTTTCACGCCTCAGAGAGCGGGTGTTGTCTACTCGTTATGCCCGCGCCCCAGTCGCCACGCCCGCCCCTTGGTCAATCTGGGGTAATCCGGGTGGGTCTGTTTGACGCGCGCGAGCGGGCATACGCTTCAAAAAGACCTCAAAAGCGGGCATTCTTCACCCGTGGCGATCTTGGACGTACGGCCCCGACTGCTCGACGCTCTGACCGCACTGCGTGATCGCGTCGATGCCGCACGGTTTCCGCTCCCCCTTCCCGGCGCCGACCGCGCTCGCCGTGGCCGCGCCGAACTGCTCGCCCAACTGGATGACTACCTCGTGCCCCGGCTGCGTGCCCCCCAAGCGCCCTTGCTGGCGGTCATCGGCGGATCCACCGGCGCCGGGAAGTCCACGCTGGTCAACTCGCTCGTCGGCCGCCGCGTCACCGAGGCCGGGGTGCTGCGCCCGACCACGCGCACGCCGGTGCTCGTCTGCCATCCGGAGGACCGCCAGTGGTTCACCGGACAGCGGGTGCTGCCGCAGCTGACCCGGGTGTGGGTGCCCGCGCAGGGCGAGCGGGCCGAGGGCGGGTACGAGGACGAGGCGTACGAAGGGACGGCATACGAGGAGGCGGCATACGAGGGGGCGGCATACGAACAGGGGGCGTACGAGCAGGGGGCGCACGATGGCGCGGCATACGCGGGCGCGGGGCGCGACGAGCCGGACAAGGGGGCGCGGACGGCGGCCGGAGCGCTGCGCGTCGAGACCGACCCCGGGCTCGCGCGCGGGCTCGCGCTCCTCGACGCGCCGGACATCGACTCCCTCGTCGCCCGCAATCGCGACCTCGCCGCCGAGCTGATCTGCGCCGCCGACATCTGGGTGCTGGTGACCACCGCCACCCGCTACGCCGACGCCGTGCCCTGGCATCTGCTGCGCACCGCCAAGGAGTACGACGTCACCCTCGTCACCGTCCTGGACCGGGTGCCCCACCAGGTCGCCGCCGAGGTCTCCCACCAGTACGCGGCGCTGCTCACGGCCGCCGGTCTTGGGGACGTGCCCCGGTTCACCATCCCCGAGCTCCCCGAGTCCGCGGGCGGCGGCAGCGGGCTGCTGCCCGGCACGGCCGTCGCGGCACTGCGCGACTGGCTCACCCGGCACGCCCAGGACCCGGTCGCCCGCCACGCCGCCGCCGAGCGGACCGCCGCCGGGGTGATCGCCTCGCTGCGCGCCCGGATGCCCGCCCTTGCCGGGGCGGCGGCCGCCCAGCACGCGGCGGCGGTGCGGCTGGTGCAGCACGTGGCGGGCGCGTACGAGGAGGCGGCCGAGCGAATGCGGCGCGAACTGGCCGGCGGGGCGGCGCTCGCGGGAGGCGCGCTCACCCACTGGCACGGCAGGCCGTACGACAGCACGCCCGAAGAACTCCTCACCGCCCTCGCCGACTCCCTCGCCACCCTGCTGCGCAGCGTCACCGCCTCCGCCGACGAACGGGTCGCGGAGGCGGGACGGCGCGACCCCGCCGCGCGCGCCGGGCTCGCGCCGTGCGATGCGCGCGGCGCCGGCGAGCGGATCGGCGTGGCCGTACGGCGCTGGCGGCGCTGTGTCGAGGAGCTGGCCGAGGAGGAGGTGGCCGCCCGGGCCGCCGAGGGCGGTGCCGGCTGCGCCCCCGACGAGGCCGCCGCGCTGCTGGTGGCGTCCCTCATCGGCGGGCGCCGCACCCGTACGGCGGGCGAGCGGCTGGCCGAGACGCTGGGCGCGCACGGCGCGCTGCGCCTGGGCGACCGCGGTCGGCGGCTGCTCGACGACTGCGTCGGACGGGTCCTGGCGGCGGAGCGCGACCGGCGGCTGGCCCCGCTCGACGCCCTCGACGTCACCCCGGACCACCAGGTCCGGCTCATCGCCGCGCTGTCCGTACTGCAGAAGGAGAGGTGACGGTCGTGACGGCCACTGCGACGTCCGAGCCGGAAAGCGCGCCCCCTCAGGAGAGCGTCGCCCGCAAGCCCGCACCGCCCCGGCAGACATGGGACGACGGCCTGATCGCACGGCGGGTGGTGGGCCGGCCGCCCGGACCGCCCGTCGCGACGGAGGGGCGGGGGAGTGGGCCGGCGGGGGAGGCGAACCGCGGCGAGGGGTACGGCCAGGGGCGCGACGGGACGTACGGCGGAGGGCATGGCGGGGCGTACGGCGGAGGGCATGGCGCGGCGTACGGCGAAGGGGGCGGCCAGGCGTACGGCGACACGTACGGCGACTCGTACCGCGAGAGGTATGGCGAGGGGGACGGCGTGCGGGGCGGCGGGTACGCCGGGGCGCGCGGCGGCGTGGCGCGCGAGCCGTACACGCCGGCGTACGAGCACGGCGGCCGCGGCTTTGTCACCGGCGCCCTGCGGCCGCGCCTCGACGCGCTGCGCGAGCTGGTCGGGCTGTCCCGCACCCGGCTGGACGGGCGCACCCTCGGCGAGGCCGGGCGGGTGCTCGACGAGGCCGTCGCGCGGGGGCGGCATCCGCTCGGACACACCGTCGTGGCCCTCGCCGGGGCCACCGGAAGCGGCAAGTCCACCCTCTTCAACGCCCTGGCCGGGGCGTATGTGTCCGAGGCCGGCATCCGCCGCCCCACCACCGCCACGCCCCTCGCCTGCGCCTGGACCGACCACGCCGACGGCCTGCTCGACCGGCTGGACATCCCGCACCGGGACCGCCGCCGCCCCGCGTATCCGTACGACCCGACGCTGCGCGGGCTCGTCCTGATCGATCTGCCCGACCACGACTCGGCGGCCCCGGGGCACCGCGAACGGGTGGAGCGGCTGCTCGGACTCGTCGACGCGGTGGTGTGGGTGGTGGATCCGGAGAAGTACGCGGACGCGGTGCTGCACGAGCGCTATCTGCGCCCGCTGGCCGGATACGCCGAGGTGACCTTCGTCGTGCTCAACCAGGTGGACCGGCTGCCCGGCGAGGCCGCCGACCAGGTGCTGGACGATCTGCGGCGACTGCTGGACGAGGACGGGCTCGCGCTGGGCGAGCACGGGGAGCCGGGGGCGACCGTCCTCGCGCTGTCCGCGGTGACCGGCGCGGGCATCGGGGAGCTGCGGGAGGCCCTGGGCCGGCTCACCGCCGAATGCGGGGCGGCGGAGCGGCGGCTGGCGGCGGACGTGGACGGCGCGATGGAGCGGCTGCGCCCGCAGTACGTGGCGGACGGGGCGCCGGTCGGCTTCTCCGCGCGGGACCGGGCGGAGTTCGAGGAGCGGCTGGCGGACGCGGCGGGCGCGGTGGCCGCCGGGCAGGCGGCGGAGCGCGCCTGGCTGCGCGACGCGCGGTGGGCGTGCGGAACGCCCTGGGGGCGGCTGGGGCAGCGGAGGCGGGCGGGGGCCGTGTGGTCGTGGGAGCAGGACAGGGCGGGCGGGGGGAGCAGCGGCGCGGGCGGGGGGACCGGCGGTGTGGGTGGGGCAAGCGGCGGCACGGCCGGGGGACGGGCCGGGACGGCGCTGGAGATCCCGGGGGCGAGGGCGAAGGCGGCGTCGGTGGCCGCGGTCACCGCCCGGCCCGCGGTGGAGGAAGCGGTACGGGCCCTGGCGGACGAGGCGACGGCGGGGCTGCCCGCGCCCTGGGCGCAGGCCGTACGGGAGGCGGCGGCGTGGGGCGGCAAGGGGCTGCCGGACGCGGTGGACGAGGCGGTGGCCGCGACGGCGGAGCGTCGGCTGTCCCGGCCCCTGTGGTGGTCGGTGGTGGCCGCGGCGCAAGTCGCGCTGGCGACGGTGTTGTTGGTGGGGGTGGCGGGTCTGCTGGCGGTGGTGGCCGGGGTGTTCGGCGGTGTGGCGTGGTGGCTGCCCGCGCTGCCGGCCGCGGCGGCTGCGGTCGGCGGTCCGGCGCTGGCCTGGGGGTGCGGGCTGGCGGCCCGGGGGCCCGCGCGGCGGTACGGGCTGGCGGCGGAACAGCGGCTTCGGGAGGTGGCCGCCGAGTGCGGGCGGACGCAGGTGCTGGAGCCGGTGACGGCGGAGCTGGCGCGCTACCGGGAGGTGCGGAAGCAGTACGTGATCGCGGCGGGCGGGGCCGTGGCGGGCGGGCTCGGTTCACCCGGCCGGGGGGCCGAGTTGTCCACAACCGGGGAGTAGCCCACAGGCCCCGGCGGGCTTGCGCGATCGGGTGCAGCATGAAGGCGGAAGGGGACGCGAGCGCGGAGAAGTGACGGGGGAGGTGGCTCGGTTGAACGAGACCTGGCTGACGGTGATGGGCAATACCGCGACGCGGCCGGACTATTGGGAGACGGCGGCCGGTGTCGCGGTGGCCCGGTTCCGGCTGGCGGTGACGGCTCGGCGCTGGGACCGGGCGCGGGAAGCGTGGATGGACGCGTACACGAGCTTCTACACGGTCTGGGCCTGGCGGGGGCTCGCGGTCAATGTGGCGGCGTCGGTCTCGCTCGGCGAACCGCTGGTCGTGCACGGCACGTTACGGGTGCGGGAGCGGGCGGAAGAGCGGCCAGGGGATCGGCAGGGGGACCGGCCGGGGGATCGGCGGGGAGAGCAGCGCGGCGGGTGGCCGGGCGAGCGGCCGACGGAGCGCCCCGGGACGGAGCGACCGGGGACGGGGCAATCGGGGACGGGGCCACCGGGGGCTGATCGGCAGGGGGCGGAGCGACCAGGGGATCGGCTGCGGGATCGGCCCAGGGGCCAGCCAGGGGAGTGGCAGCGGGAGGACGGCGGCGGGGCCAGGCGGTGGATCACCGCGGATATCGACGCGGTGACGGTCGGACACGATCTGGCGCGGGGTACATCCGCGTTTCATAGGGTCTCGCGGGCTAAACCTCTTTTAAACGTACCGACTGGGACAACATCCCCGTGATTCTCGGGGATTTATCGATAAAGCCAGGTCAGAGGCGATGGTGTGATGAGATAACGATTTCGATTCGGATCGGTTGGGCCTTGGTATTCCTGGGGAACGGGACGAGGGTTCTCCCTAGGATCCCTGGTGCCAACGGGGGCTTCTGAGTTTTGAGTTCGCTGGCGAGGCGCACCCACAGACTGGCGCTCGCCCGAAGGGGAAACCATGATTTCTGTAAAGAGGCGGGGCGTTGCTCGCCTTGCCGCCGCTGTCCTGGCCTCGGGCCTGGTCGCGGCGGGTGCGATAGTCACGGCCGGCACCGCCGCAGCGGACGATGCGCCTCCGAGCCAGGGCGGCGCCACCGCCACGCTCAGCGGTCTCAAGACCTTTGACCAGGCCGTCATCCACGACAAGGGCAAGGACCAGAAGGTCGGCGCCGGCCTGTTCGAGATGGCGGTCGACAACGGCGGCACCATCCAGACCTACTGCATCGACCTCCACAACCCGACGCAGAGCAAGGCGAAGTACGAGGAGAAGTCCTGGAGCGCCACATCGCTGGCGCACAACACCAACGCGGGCAAGATCAACTGGATCCTGCAGAACTCCTACCCGCAGGTCAATGACCTCTCCGCGCTCGCTGCCAAGGCGGACTCCGGCCCCCTGACGGAGAAGACCGCGGCCGCCGGCACCCAGGTCGCCATCTGGCGCTTCTCGGACGGCGCCGACGTCGACGCGGCCGACCCCGCGGCCGAGAAGCTGGCCGACTACCTCGAGAAGAGCGCGCAGAGCCTCGAGGAGCCCAAGGCGTCGCTGACCCTGGACCCGCCCGCGGTCTCCGGCAAGTCCGGTGAGCGCCTGGGCCCGATCAAGGTCCACACCAACGGGGACAGCGTCACGGTCACCCCGGGTGACACCGCCGCCTCCGGCGTCAAGGTCGTCGACAAGGACGGCAAGACGGTCACCAGCGCCGCCGACGGCAGCGAGCTCTACTTCGACGTGCCGGCCGGTGCCGCCGACGGCAGCGCCACGCTGACCGCCCAGGCCGCCACCAAGGTCCCGGTCGGCCGCGCGTTCGCCAGCGCCACCAAGAGCCAGACCCAGATCCTGGCCGGCTCCAGCGAGTCCACCGTCTCCGCCACCGCCACCGCGGACTGGGCGAAGAAGGGCCCGATCCCGGCGCTGTCCGCCGAGAAGAACTGCGCCAAGGGCGGCGTGGACATCACCGCGACGAACAAGGGCGACGAGGCGTTCACCTTCGAGCTCCTCGGCGAGAAGCACACCATCGAGGCCGGCAAGTCCGAGACCGTCACCGCCCCGGTGAAGGAGGACCAGGCCTACAAGTTCACGATCACCGGTCCGAACGGCTTCGAGAAGACCTTCTCCGGAGTGCTGGACTGCAAGACCGCGAGCACCGGCGGCGGCAGCGGTGACGAGACCCCGTCCTCGCAGCCGAGCCCGGCGTCGGCCGGCGGCAGCAGCGCGGACAGCAGCGGCGGCGACCTCGCCGAGACCGGCAGCAGCAGCAACACCCCGATCATCGCGGGTGTCGCCGTGGCGCTCGTCGTGGTCGGTGGCGGCGCGGTCTTCTTCGTCCGCAAGAAGAAGGCGGCTCCGGCGGGTGAGTGATCGCTGACCCGAAGTAATCGCTGAAAGGGCCGGGGCCTCGGAAGAGGCTCCGGCCCTTTCGTATGGGATGGGCGACCGGGATGGGTGACTGGGATGGGGAACTGTGATGGGCGACTCGTGAGCGGTGGGGAATGGGTTTCCGTCGCGAGCTTGGCGTACGGCAAGATGGGGTGTATCTGACGACGCGGCGCAGCCGCATGCCGATCCACGGGCGGCGAACCCCGTGGTAAGGCCGTACTTCGATACCTACGATTGCCGGACGGTTTCTCTTGGCTGAGTACATCTACACCATGCGCAAGACGCGCAAGGCTCACGGCGACAAGGTGATCCTCGACGATGTCACGCTGAGCTTCCTGCCCGGCGCCAAGATCGGTGTCGTGGGTCCCAACGGCGCCGGTAAGTCGACGGTGCTGAAGATCATGGCCGGCCTGGAGCAGCCGTCCAACGGGGACGCCTTCCTCTCGCCCGGATACAGCGTCGGCATCCTGCTCCAGGAGCCCCCGCTGGACGAGACCAAGACCGTGCTGGAGAACGTCCAGGACGGCGTGGCGGTCATCAAGGGCAAGCTCGACCGCTTCAACGAGATCGCCGAGCAGATGGCGACCGACTACTCCGACGCGCTGCTTGAGGAGATGGGCAAGCTCCAGGAGGAGCTGGACCACGCCAACGCCTGGGACCTGGACGCCCAGCTGGAGCAGGCGATGGACGCCCTCGGCTGCCCGCCCGGCGACTGGCCGGTCACCAACCTCTCCGGTGGTGAGAAGCGCCGCGTCGCCCTGTGCAAGCTGCTGCTCGAGGCGCCCGACCTGCTGCTGCTCGACGAGCCCACCAACCACCTGGACGCCGAGTCCGTGCAGTGGCTGGAGCAGCACCTCGCCCAGTACGCCGGCACCGTCGTGGCCATCACCCACGACCGGTACTTCCTGGACAACGTCGCCGAGTGGATCCTGGAGCTCGACCGCGGCCGCGCCATCGGCTACCAGGGCAACTACTCCACCTACCTGGAGACCAAGCAGACCCGGCTGAAGGTCGAGGGCCAGAAGGACGCCAAGCGGCAGAAGCGCCTGAAGGAAGAGCTGGAGTGGGTCCGCTCCAACGCCAAGGGCCGCCAGGCCAAGTCCAAGGCGCGACTGGCCCGTTACGAGGAGATGGCCGCCGAGGCCGAGAAGACCCGGAAGCTGGACTTCGAGGAGATCCAGATCCCGCCGGGCCCGCGCCTGGGCAGTGTCGTGGTCGAGGTGGAGAACCTCTCCAAGGCGTTCGGCGAGAAGGTCCTGATCGACGACCTGTCCTTCACCCTGCCGCGCAACGGCATCGTCGGCGTCATCGGCCCCAACGGCGCGGGCAAGACCACGCTGTTCAAGATGCTCCAGGGCATCGAGATCCCGGACGCGGGCACCATCAAGGTCGGCGACACGGTCAAGATCTCCTACGTCGACCAGACCCGCGCCAACATCGACCCCAAGAAGACGCTGTGGGCCGTCGTCTCGGACGAGCTGGACTACATCAACGTCGGCCAGGTCGAGATGCCCTCCCGCGCGTACGTGTCCGCGTTCGGCTTCAAGGGCCCGGACCAGCAGAAGCCGGCCGGGGTGCTCTCCGGCGGTGAGCGCAACCGCCTGAACCTCGCGCTGACCCTCAAGCAGGGCGGCAACCTGCTGCTCCTCGACGAGCCGACCAACGACCTCGACGTGGAGACCCTCTCCTCGCTGGAGAACGCGCTGCTGGAGTTCCCCGGCTGCGCCGTGGTCGTCTCCCACGACCGCTGGTTCCTCGACCGCGTCGCGACGCACATCCTTGCGTACGAGGGCGAGTCCAAGTGGTTCTGGTTCGAGGGCAACTTCGAGGCGTACGAGAAGAACAAGGTCGACCGCCTCGGTGCGGACGCGGCCCGTCCGCACCGCGCCACCTACAAGAAGCTGACCCGGGGCTGAGTATGGCCCGCCATATCTACTCCTGCCCCCTGCGCTGGTCCGACATGGACGCGTTCGGCCACGTCAACAACGTGGTCTACCTCCGCTATCTGGAGGAGGCGCGCGTCGACTTCATCTGGCGGCTGGCGCCGGGGAACGGCAGCGGCGCGTTCACCGGCGGCGTGGTGGTCGCCCGGCACGAGATCAGTTACCTCCGGCCGCTCTTCCACCGGCACGCCCCGGTGACCGTCGAGCTGTGGGTGAAGGAGATCGGCGCCGCGTTCATCACGCTCGGGTACGAGGTCAAGGACGAGGAGACCGTGTACGCGCGGGCCTCGACCATGATCGTCCCCTATGACCTGGAGCGTGGCCGTCCGCGCCGTCTCACCTCCGAGGAGGAGGGCTTCCTGGTGAAATACCTGGAAGACGGCGCAGACGGCGCAGACGCCACGGACGACGCCGCCGACGCCGCCGGGGCCGCCGAGGCGGCTCCCGAGGCCGCTGCGGCCACCGGGCGGGACGAGCAGCCCGAGGGGGCCGTGACCGTATGACGGTGCAGGGGGAGGAGCTGTGCTTCGCCGACCCGGGGGAGGCGGCGGACCTCGCCGCCTTCCTGGCCCGGCTGATCCACTACGACCGGGCCGCGGCGGTGCGGCTGCAGGCGGGCGGCGGAGTGCTCGCCGTCTTCGGCCGCCCGCCGTCCTTCGAAGTGCTCGCCATCCGTACCGCCCGGCTCGCGGCCGACACCGTACTGGACACGACGGTCTCGGCCGGGCAGTTCGCGGACGCGCTGGACGCGGCGGCGCTCGAGGCGGGCGCGCGGCGTAGGGCGGACGGCGCCGGTGCGGCGTCCGACGGCCCGGCCGGCCTGGACGTGGCCGTACCCGACCCGGTCACCGGCCCGCCATGGGCCGGGCTGCTGCCGCCGCGCGGCGGCTGGCGCCGGGTGCCCGGTCTGCCGGGCGTGGCCGAGGTGCGCGGGGCGGTCGCCTCGGCCGTCGCCGAGTTCCGTGCCCGGGACGCGGCGCTGCCCGAGGAGCGGCGCACCCGGGCCGAGCGGGACCGCATCGGCCGCGAGATCTGGTCCCGGACGCTCGGCGAGACCGGCCTCCCACTGCGCGCCGTACACGCCGCGCAGTCACTGGGCTTTCTGCGCCCGGCCCGTACTCCGGAGCCGGTCGCCGCGGCCGTGGCGCCCGGCCCGCCGGGCGGCGGCGCGACGGCGCTCGCCCCCGAGCCCGAGCAGCTTGCGCTGCTCGCCGCGGGCGGCTGGCTGCGGCTGCGCACGCCGTACGGCTCGATAGCGCTGCGCAAGACGGGGCTGCCGGGGCTCTCGGGCCTGTCGGTGAGCCCCGCCTGACCGCCGCCTGGTCCTCGCCCGAGCCGCCCGAGAGAGCGGCTGGGGGAGGGCGGCGGAGTCAGCCCGCGGTGTTGACCATGGACGCGGCCGCGTACGTGAGGTAGTCCCACAGCTGCCGCTCGAGCTGGGGCGCCAGCTCCAGCTCGTCCACGGCGTCGCGCATATGACGCAGCCAGGCGTCGTGAGCCTCGCGGTTCACGGTGAAGGGCACATGGCGCATGCGCAGCCGCGGGTGGCCGCGGTTCTCGCTGTAGGTGCGCGGACCGCCCCAGTACTGCATGAGGAAGAGCCGCAGCCGCTCCTCGGCCGGGCCCAGGTCCTCCTCGGGATACATGGGCCGCAGCAGCGGATCCTCGGCTACGCCCTGGTAGAAGCGGTGCACCAGACGCCGAAAGGTCTCCTCGCCGCCGACCTGTTCGTAGAACGTCTGTTCCTGAAGCGTGCCGCGCGGAATCTCTGTCACCCCACCATGCTCTCAGACCGCCCGACGGAGGACTCCGGACGTAGGTCGCGATGGAGGCGCGGGCGCAGGACAGTGGAGTCATGGGCAGCACGCGTACGGGCAGGCGCGGCGCGGATGGCGCGGACCGGAAGTCCGATCCGTACGCCGCGACGGCCGCGACGCTGCGTGCCGCCCTGGTCCGGGAGATCGCCGAGGGCGGCGGGCTGACCGACCCGGCATGGCGGGAGGCGTTCGAGGAGGTGCCGCGCCATGTGTTCGTCCCCCGTTACTACGAGGCGGGCGAGCCGAGCACATCCGGCGGGACGGCGCTCTACGAGCGGCTGGGTCGGCACGACCCCGACCCCGCGCGGCGGGCGCGCTGGCTGGCCGGGGTGTACTCCGACGCGCCCCTGGCGACGCGGGTGCGCGACGGCGAGCTCGTCTCCTCCAGCAGCCAGCCGTCGCTGATGGCGCGGATGCTGGAGGCCCTGGCGGTACGGGACGGGGACAGCGTGCTGGAGATCGGCACCGGCACCGGCTACAACGCGGCGCTGCTCGCGCACCGGCTCGGCAAGGACCGGGTCACGACCGTCGACATCGACCCGGACATCACCGACACCGCCCGCGACCACCTGGCCGCGGCCGGATACCAGCCGGCGGTCGTCACCGGGGACGGGGCGCTCGGCTGCCCCTCGCGCGCCCCCTTCGACCGGATCATCGCCACCTGCGCCGTGACCGCCCTGCCGCCCGCCTGGCTGGACCAGTGCCGCTGCGGCGCGCTGATCCTGGCGCCGCTCGCCACCGGGCTGATCGCGCTGTGGGTCGCCGACGCCGAGCACGGCGAGGGGCACTTCCTGACCACCCCCGCGTACTTCGTCCCGCTGCGCGGCAGCGAGCCCCGGCCCCCGGTCCGTACGAAGGGACTGCCGACCGAGCCACTGCTGGAAGACTCCTTCCGCTTTCTGCTGAACGTGGTCACGGCGTGGCTCGACCCGCTGGAGGCCCTCGCCCTGTGGGAGCACGAGGGCCGGCCGGGGCGGGAGCGCTACGGCGTGACGGTGCGGGAGCAGCGGCAGTGGGCGTGGCTGGACGACCCGGAGGGCGCGTACGCCTGGCCGCTGGGGCCCGCCCACGCCGAACGGGCTCACTGAACGGGCTCGGCGGAAGTGGGCTCTCAGCTGAGGCCGCCCGAGGCTCGGAGGTTCTGGCCGGTGAGCCAGCGGCCGTCCGGGCCCGCCAGAAACGCCACGACGTCGGCCACGTCGGACGGCTGCCCGAGCCGGCGGAGCGGGGTGATGCTGACGATCAGGTCCAGCACGTCGCCGGGGTTCGCGGCGTGCAGCATGTCGGTGTCGGTCGCCCCCGGGGAGACCGTGTTGACGGTGATGCCGCGCTCCCCCAGCTCCTGCGCGGCCGCCGCGGTGAGCTGTTCCAGCGCTCCCTTGCTGATCATGTACGGGGCGACGCCCGGCACGGCCCGGACGGTGTTCAGCGTGGAGATGTTGATGATCCGCCCGCCGTCGGGCATATGCCGCGCCGCGTACCGCACGGTCAGGAAGGCGGCCTTCAGATTGACCGACAGCAGATGATCGAAGTCCTCCTCCTCGATCTCGGCGAGACGGGCCCTCGGGAGGTTCACGGCCGCGTTGTTGACCAGGATCTCCACGCCGCCGGACGGCCCCTGCGACGCGGTCTCCATCAACTGCTCCGCCGCCCCGGGCTCGGACAGGTCCAGCCGCACCGCGCGGGCGCTGCCGCCCGCTTCCTCGACGGCGCGGACGATCTCCTCGGCGGCCTCGGCGCTGCGCGCGTAATTGAACACCACCTCGGCGCCGTCGCGGGCCAGCCGCTCCACGATGGCCCGGCCGATGCCCCGCGAGCCTCCGGTGACGACCGCGGTCTTGCCTTTGAGCACTGGCATTACTTACACCCTCCACGCATCTCGGTGAGCGGATGTTCCGCCCGGAATCTACGCAGGGTGCGCCTCCGGTGGCGGGCTATCGGCCGAAGAAGTCGGCCGGCCGCCCGCCACCGGGCTGTGCCGCGTCATACCGGGAGAATGCCGTCCTCGGCCCTATCCCCGGCGTACGGTGATCGTCGTCCAGGCCCCGACGTGGACGCGGTCGCCGTCCTGGAGGGGGATCGGGACGTACGGCTGGATCGGGTCCTCTCCGCCGTTGATCGTGGTGCCGTTCGTCGAGTCCTGGTCGACGACCGCCCAGCCGCCGTCCGGCTGCTGGACGAGGACCGCGTGCTGGTGGGAGACCCCGGGGTCCTCCGGCTGGCGCGCCAGGTCGATATCGGGCGACTCGCCGGTGCTGTGGCGGCGGCGGCCGATGGTGATCTGCGGCCCGGTGAGCGGGAGCTGCTGCTCGGGGGAGTAGGCCGGGAGGTTCAGACCGGCCGCCTCCGGGCCGCTGCGGTGCATCATCGCCATGAAGTACTCACGGTCCGGGCCGACGAACGCGACCCACCCCGCGGGGGCCGCGGCTGCGGGAGGAGCCGGAGGGCTGCCCTGGGTGAAGTGGGCGGGCGGCCCTTGGTGCGGTCCGGGCGCCGGGGCGCCCGGGTAGTCGCCGCCGAAGCCGGGGCCGGGCGGGGCCGGGGCCTGGGGCGGCTGCGGCTGCCCGTACGGCGACGGGGGCGCGGGAGCGTTCGGCGGCGCGGCGGGCCCCGCGGCGTTCGGCGGCTGCAGCGTCCAGTCGTCCTCGCTGAAGGACGGGCCCGGAGGCTGCTGCATCGGCGGCGAGGGCAGCAGCGGCTCGCCCGGGCTCGGGTGACCCGGCTGCGGCGGGCCCGCCGGGTAGCCGCCCGGGCCCGGACCCCCGTGGGGACCCTGCGGCGGGAACGGCTGCGGCTGCGGGGGGTGCGGCGGCTGGAAGCCGCCGGACCCGGGCGGGGGCGGCGGGGCGTACGAGGTGGGTGACTGGGTCAGGAAGTTGTAGCGGCACTCCTCGCAGAACGGTGCCTGCGCCTCACGGGGCGTACGGCACTGAGGGCACAGCTCCGCCTGGAAGGTGGGGTCCGGCGGCTGCGGGGCGGGCGCCGGGTAGCCGTAGCCCCCGGGCGGACCCTGGAATCCCTGTCCCTGGGCGTCCGGCGGCTGCGGGGCGGGCGCCGGATAGCCGTAGCCCCCGGGCGGGCCCTGGGGTCCCGGGGCGCCCGGCGGTGGCGACCCGCCGGGGAAGCCCATGCCGTCCGGGGCGCCGGGACCTCCCGGGCCCGCGGGGCCCGGAGCGCTTCCCGGGAACCCGGGCGGGCCGGGCATCGGCGGTGGCGGAGGCGGGGGGACGGCGCCCGTGGGCATGGGCGTCCCCGACATCCGGTGGCCACACACCTCGCACCAGTCGTCGGCCGCTGATTGGTGGCCGTTAGGGCAGGTCGGCATGTCGGTGTTCCCCCTCTTGTGCCGTTCTCGGCGCTTACTGCCGTTTTGCGTGCTTGTCGCGTTACTTCTTGTTACCTTTTGACGCGAACTGTCTTGGTGGAGCGCGTTTCGAGAGTCATCTCATCCGCTTCCGCGACCTTCGCTTTCAGTCGCACAGTACCTGTCGCCACATCGACGACGTCCACCACCTTCGCAAGCAGTTTCGCCGTGTCCTCGTTCCCCGAGGCGTTCGCCAGCTGGACGGCACGCCCCAGCTTGGCCGTTGCTCCGTCCGTATCGCCCGCTTTGCGGGCATCCAGGCCCTGTTGGATGGCCTGTGCCAGTTCCGCCTGGCCCGTATAGTGCGCGACCTGCGGATTCATCGCGGTGGAGGCGGCCATGTCCTCCGTCCACACGGCCCGCACCAACCCCTGGGCGAGCGTGGCCGGGAGCGCGGCGTGCCGCGGGTCGTGCCCCGGGTCGTGTTGCGGCAGTACGAGAGAGACGCGGGCGGCCAGCATCTCCTGCCCGACGCCGGCCGCGGGCACCCGCACACACAGGTGGTAGTCGCGGGACTCGTCGCCCCAGGAGCCCGTCGGATAGTCGCCGGCCCGCGCCCCGGCCTCGGCACGCCGGTCGGTCAGGTCCTCGACCGCGGGCGCCACCTGCTTGACGAACGCCACCTCGGCGCCCACCGGGGTCCACACCCGCAGGCTCACGTCCGCGATCTCCTTGCCCATCGCGGCGTCCATCATGCGCGTGAAGTCCGCGGCCAGATGGGAGGGGTCCGCCACGATATCGGCCGTGCCGAGCAGCGCGGAGGCGATGCCGGTGACCTCCTTGACCTCCCAGTCCGTGCCCACCCCGCGTGCGTCGCAGGTGAAGCGGCCCGCGCAGGCGTCCAGCGCGGCCCGCAGCTCGCCCGGCTCCTCGTGCTCGTTGCGGCCGTCGGTCAGCAGGATGCCGTGCCGGATCGGTGCGTCGGCCGACGCCAGCAGCCGGTCGGCGAGGCGCAGCCAGGTGCCGATCGCCGTGCCGCCGTCGGCGCTCAGCCCGCGCAGCGCGTCCTTCGCCCGGGCCCGGGTGACCGGGTCGGCGGTCGCCAGCCGGCCCCCGCCCGGGAAGATCTCCTCCGCCTTGTGCGTGCCGGCGACCACCGCGAAGGCGACGCCGTCGCGGATGGCGTCGATCGCGGCGGCGGTCGCGTCCCGCGCGTTGCGCATCTTCTCCGGCGGATAGTCCATGGAGCCGGAGCAGTCGACCATGATGACCACGGCCGCGCCGCCGCTCTGGTCCCCGGGCGGCGCGCCGCTCTGGTCCCGGGGCTGGGCGCCGCCCAGGTCCCGGGGGTCGGCGGGCGCCGGGGTCGCAGGGGCCGCCGGGATGGGCATCCCCCCGGTGGTGCCGCCGCCGGTGGACGTGACCGTGACGATCGCGTTCACCTCGCGGCCGCCCTCGGGAAGGTACTCGTTCTGGTAGACCTCGACCGAGAACCGCGGCACGGTGGACTTGGCGAAGTTGGCCATCAGATCCGCTCCTTGGGCTTCAATCGCTCCTGGGCTCAGACCGGCCGTCCGGAGATCAGCCGGAGCCTGCCCCGCCGGGCTCCGCGGGGAACGGCAGTACGGCCACTGTTACGTTGTCGTGGCCCCCGCCCTCCAGGGCGTGGCCGACCAGAACGCGCGCGCTGTGCATCGGCCGGGCGCGGGCGTCCTGCGGCAGCGCGCGGGCCATGTCCTGCGCCGATTCCGCGTAGTTCCACAGGCCGTCGGTGCACACCACCACCACACCCGGCTGGTCCGGCTTGTAGGACGCGGTGTGCGGCTCCAGTTCATAGGCGTCCGCGCCGAGCCAGCCGGTGATGGCGTGGGCCCGCTCGTCCGCGTACGCCTCCGCCTCGGACATCAGACCGGCCGCCACCATCTGGGCCGCCCACGAGTCGTCCTCGGTGAGCCGGGCGGGCGACGCCGAACGGTCGTCGGGCACCCAGTAGGCGCGGCTGTCGCCGATCCAGCCGACGGTCAGGATGCCGGAGGTGACCACCGCGCTGACGATGGTGCAGGCCGGCGCGTTCTGCTGGCGCTGGTGGGCCTCGTCGTGCGCACCCGCCCCGCCCGCCTCCGCCGCGAGGGAGTTCACGGCCTCGGAGGCGGCGACGATCGCCTCGTTCATGGCCGTCTGGGGATGGGCGCCACGGGGGAGCGCGGCGAGCAGCGACTGGCCCGCGGCGCGGGCGGCGGCCGCGGACGCGTCGTCGGGGCGGGTCGCCGAGGAGACTCCGTCGCAGACGACCGCGAGCACGGCCGGTGAACCGTCGGGCAGCGCGGCGGAGGACACGGCGAACGCGTCCTCGTTGCGATGGTGGCGCAGACCGCGGTCGCTGGCCGCCGCGACGCCCGCCAACTCCCGCTCCATGTGGTCGCGGTCCCGTGGCTGGGCGTGGCCACAGGAGTCGCAGTATCCGTCCTGGTCGATGGTGCCCTCCCGGCACGCGGCGCACAGGCGGCGGCCGCTGCTCGCGTCAGTGTTCGGTCCGATGCCCGGCGTGCCCGGCGTACCCGGTGCGGCAGGCGTATCGGGGGTTGGTTGCTCCCCAGGAGCCGCGGCCCTGGGGTCGGTCGTCGGCGCGCCTGGCCCGTCCGGCACATCCGGTGCGTCCGGCGCGTCCGGTACGTCCCAGGCGACCGGGATATCCGAGGCCGCCGGGACATCCGGGCCCGCCGGGCCCGCTGCGGCGGCCGGAGGCGCCGGGGCGGGGGCCGGGAGCGGATAGTCCTCCGGCTCCTGCCGCCTGGCCCGCGCCGCTCCGTTCACCGGAGGCGCCGGCCGGTCCGCGGCCACGGCGGCATCGGCGGCATCCGGCGCGGCCGACGCCAGATCGGCCCCGCACACGCCGCAGAAGTTGTCACCCGACTCCAGCGGCTCTTCACAGGTCGGGCAGGCTGCCACTCCCGGCAGCCGCGGCATCTGCGACATCGATCACACCCACGTCCTGGGGCGGAAACGGTTGGCCCGCTCCACCAGTTCGATCCTTTCCTCGCCGCGCTGCGCAAGCCTGGCGAGCACCCGGTACGAGCGTTCCAAGCCGAAGCGCAGTCCCCGCTCGTCCAGACTGCTGCTGAGCAGGGACGGCCGGGCGCCGCCCGGCGGCGCGCCGCTGCTGCCGGACAGTACCCAATCCAGGGCGCTGCCCAGTACTTCCGTGCACAGCCGCTCGTACCGCACCGCGTCCAGACCCAAGTGGCCCAGCAGCTCGACCTGTTGGGCCGAGGCCGTCAGATCGGCCAGCAGCGGCTCATGCGCGGCGCGCTGCCGCAGCCGGGCCCGCACCGCCGCGACCCGGGCCGCCGTGTAGTGAATGGACGACTCCGGTACGGACTCGAGAGCGGCCACCGCCCCCGCGCGGTCCCCGGCGTACAACAGCACCCGGGCGAGCCCGAAGGCGGCGCTCACATGGTTCGGGTCGGTCGTCCACACCAGCCGGTAGTACTCCGCCGCATTGTCCAACTGGCCGAGCACTTCGGCGCACACACCCAGCGCCAGCTTCGGCGCGGGCTCGCCGGGGAACGCGTCGTAGACGGCGTCGAAGGACAGGGCCGCGGTCTCGTTGTCCCCGGTCGCCAGCGCGTGCAGGCCCCGGCACCAGACGATCCGCCAGTCGTCGGGATGGCCGGCCTCCAGACCGTCCAGCGCGATCCCCGCCTCCCGGGCGTGGCCCAGCTCCAACTGCGCGCGGATACGGCGCAGCCGCAGCTCCAGCGAGTCGGCGGGGGCCGCCCGCAGCGCCGCGTGCAGCTCGGTCGGGGCGGAGGCCAGCAGCCCGGCGAGAAACCCGGCGTTGGCGTCGTCCGGATCCACCAGCGGCACCGGCAGCGCCAAGGCGGTGGCGCGGGCGTCCAGCGGCGCGATCGCGGGCAGCGGCAGGGCGAGCACGCCCTGGGGGCGGGGCGGAGCGGCGGCCGCCCGGCCCCGGCCGGCGCGGGCCCCGAGCGCCGAAGCGTCCTGCCCCTGCTCGGCGAACAACTGGGTGTCCACCACCCGCGGCTCGGGCCCGAACAGCGTCGACAGCGCCGGCCGGGGCCGCCCCGTCTGCAGCGCCACGACCTCCCGCAACACACCCGTCAGCTGATCGGCCATCTCCTGCGCCGAGCCGAACCGGCGGTTCGGATCGGGGTCGGTGGCCCGCACCAGCAGCCGGTAGAACGACTCGTAACGCTGGAAGACCTCGATGTTCCCCGGGTCGGGCAGGCTGTCCGCGAAGACGTTCGTATAACCCTGGAAGTCGAAGGTGAGCACGGCCAGCGTGCGCGCCACCGTATACAGATCCGAGGCGATTGTCGGCCCCAGCTCCGAGACCTCGGGGGCCTGATAGCCGACCGTGCCGTAGATCGGGCTGTCCTCGTCGTCCATCCGCCGCACCGCGCCCATGTCGATGAGCTTCAGCTGGTCCTGCTGCTGGATGGCGTTGTCGACCTTGAAGTCGCAGTAGAGCAGATTGCGGCTGTGCAGATGGCCCAGGGCCTCCAGGGCCTCGATACCGTACGCACACGCCTGCTCGACCGGCAGCGGATCGCGCCTGCCGTCCGGCGCGCGGCGGGAGTTGGCGATGTCCTTCAGCGACTTGCCGCCGACGTACTCCATCACGATGTAGCCGTCGAGGCTGCCGGTGCGCTGATCGAGATGCTCGACGAAGTTGTAGATGCGGACGATGTTGGAATGCTCGATCTCGGCGAGGAACCGGCGCTCCGACACCGCGACCGACAGCGCCTCCTCGTCGCCCGTGTCCAGCAGGCCCTTGAGGACCACCCAGCGGTCGGACACCGCCCGGTCGATGGCCAGATAGATCCAGCCGAGACCGCCGTGGGCCAGACACCCCGCCACCTCGTACTGGCCGTGCACGATATCGCCAGGGCTCAGTTTGGGCACGAAGGAATACGGATGGCCGCACTTGGTGCAGAACCCCTCGGTGCGGCCCGGCCGATCGCCGCGGGCACGCCCCACCGGCGCCCCGCAGTCGCTCCGGCTGCAGAACCGCTTGCGCTCCGGCACCTCCGGATTGGCCAGCACCGCCATCCGCGGGTCGGTGCGCGGCACCTCGTCCACGCTGACCAGGCCCGCGCCCAGGCGGCCGCGCCCGGAGCGGGCCACGGCGGAGGAGCGGGAGCTGCGCACCGACACCGAACGCGAGGACGACCGCCCCGACCCCAGCGAACGGGACAGCCGCCCGGACACCGAACGCCGGGACGAGGCGGACCGCGACGACGGGCGCGAGGAGGAACGGGAGCCGGTGCCCGACGAGCCGCTACCGCGGTCGCCGCGCCCCACGCCGGTGATACCGGTGGGCGACGAGCCGACCATTCCGTCCCGCGAGACGACCGGGGCCATACCGCACGTATCGCAGTACAGCTGACCGCCGCCCACGTCCTCGTACGCCCCGCCGCACCCACGCCGCTGACACCTGCCCATACCCGCGACGCTCACGGCGCTTCTCCGTTCGCTTCTCCGCCCGCGCGGCGCAGAGGTGCGGCCATCGCGCCCGTGTGCGGCCCGGCGGCCGCGCGTGCGACGCTCACGGTGCTTTTTGGTTCGCTTCTCCGCCCGCGCGGCGACAGCAGGCGAATCGCGGTCGTGTGCGGCCCGGCGGCCGCGCGTGCGACGCTCACAGCGCCTCCCCTGTTCTGCGGTCCTGCGGCTCCTTCTGGCGCGGGACCAGGGCCTCGGCCGCGGCATGCTGGTAGCGCAGCACCGCCGCTTCGGCGGCGCGCAGATCGCAGGGCGCGCTCCACAGCATCCGGCGCGCCGTGTCGTACCGCTCGATCAGCAGCGGGTCCTCGGCCATGCCATGGCGCGAGACCTTCGCCTTGTACGCGTCCAGCCGGCCGCGCAGCTCGGCGCGCACCGCCAGCGGCGCGGTCACCGCGGTCAGCGACTCCCGGGCCCGCAGCAACTCGTCGTCGGCGCGCTCCTCCAGGGACTCCAGCAGCGGGGAGAGCCGGTGCCACTGGGCGCGCCTGCGGTACTCGGCCGCCGTCACCAGCTGCTCCTGCAGCACCGTCGGCGGGCCGCTGACCGCCGGCACCTCGGATGCCGCGATCTTGGCCAGCACCTCACCGCGCGCCTGCCGCGCCTCGGAGAGCGTGCGGTCCGCGCGGGAGAGGACGTCGCGCAGCCGCATCAGCCGCCGCTCCGCGTCCTGCCGCACATCGAGGACCGCCTCGATCTCGCGCCGTACGTCCTCCAGGGCGCGGGCCGCGGCGTCGTAGCGGGTGGTGTCGGGGCGGCCGCCGCCGGGCGCGGAGCTCGGCGAGGCGCCGGACCAGAAGGCGAGCGGATCGGAGACGACCTCGGCGCGCAGCGAGGTCAGCTCCGCGGTGATCCGCTCCAGGTCGTCACCGGAGGGGTGCTCGCCCGGGCGCACCCCGACCGAATGGGCGAGGGAACGGGTGCGGCGCAGCTCGGCGGAGAGCATGTCGATACGGGCGGGCAGCGCGGACCAGACGGCGTCGGCCGTGACGATGACATCAAGGGCCTCGGCGTACCACCGGTTCATCCGGACGACCAGCGCGTCCAGCGTCAGCTGCTCGCTGAGCAGCGGCGAGCCGGTGAGCGAGGCGCTGCTGGGCAGCGTGATGCCCGGGCCGCGCAGCAGTCCGGTGAGCTCGGCCAACTCGCCGGGCGTGGACCAGCGGTGGCGGGAGCGCACCTCACGGGCGGAGTGCAGCGCGTCCGTATAGGCGTCGAAATACGTCCACAGCAGGGAGATGGCCTGCTCGGTGGTGGCCCACCGGTCCTTGGTGACGCCGGTCAGCTCGGCGCCCTCCAGGAGTCTGCGGCCCGCGTGGTCCTGGAGGGCGAGCAGCGAGGACTCGATCGCCTCGTGTTCGGCTCCGAGCTTCGCCAGCACGCGGTCCACCTCCTCGCGGCCCATGACCGGCTTGTCGGGTTCCCCCGCGGAGCTGGGGAAGGGTCCCGTGCCCCCCATCGATCACCTCTCTGTGTCCGTGCCCTGTGACCTACTGGATCCGTATTCGCTACATCCCTACTGCGTGCACTTACTGCGTGCATCCCTACGCGCGCTCGCCGCGCGCTAATCCTCGGCGGCTGCTGGTCCTCGGCCGCTGGTCCTTGGCCGCTAGTCCTTGTACGCGGGAGCCGGTGCCGCCGGATTCTCCTCCGTTCTGCCGAGATCTTCGGCGAGCCACTTACGGTAGGCCCGCATCCAGGGGCTGTTGTCACCGCCGGAGCGGTACGCCTCCAGCACCTTGTTGACCCGGCGTACCAGGTCCTCATCGCTCTTGTTCATCGCCACGCCGTAGAACTCCTCGGTGAACGGCTTGCCGACGAGCTTGACGGACGGGTCCTGGGCCGCCTGCCCGGCCGCCAGCGCGTTGTCCGTGATCACGGCGTCCACCTGGCCGAGCTGCAATCTGACCAGGCAGTCCAGCTGATTGGGCACCGGGTCGACCTTGATCGCGCCCAGGTCCTCGGCGCCGTCCTTCTCCTTGTCCAGCTCGGCCTCGGCGGTGGAACCCTGCGCCGTACAGACCCTCTTGCCGCGCAGCGAGGAGTTGTACCCGGTCACCGAGGAGCCCTTGGGAACCAGCACCTGCTGTCCGGCCTTGAAGTAGGCGGTGGAGAAGGCGACGTCCTTGAGACGGTCGCAGTTGATGGTCATGGTGCGCACGACGATGTCCACCTTGCCCTGCTGCAGGGCCTTGACCCGCTGACTGGTGGGGATGGCGCGGTAGATGACCGCGTCAGGGTCGCCGAAGATGTCCTTGGCGATGGCGCGCACCAGCTCGATGTCGAAACCCGTGAGATCGCCGGTGGCCGGGTCGCGATAGCCCCAGCGGTAGCTGTTCTGGTCCACCCCGGCGATCAGCTTGCCCAGCCGGTGACCGTCGACCTTCCGGTTCTTGATGCGCTGTATGGCCGGGCCGCTCGCGCTCGACGGCCGCAGACTGGCCTCCGGCCGCACACACTTCTCCGCAGTGGTCGCCGCCGTGGTCCGCGCGGCCCGCGGCTGCACCCCGCTTCCCTCGCCCCGCCCGCTCCCGCCGCCGTCGCCCTGGTCGTCCAGCGCCGCGGGCACGAAGATCGCCGTGGCCACGCCCAGGGCACAGACGGCCGCCGCGGCGCCCGCTCGCACTGCTCGCCCCGCTCGCATCCTCACGCCCCCCATCGCCCTCACCGGTACTCCGACAGCCTGCGGCCTATGCCCAGCAGCGCGGCCGCCGCGCCCAGCGCGGCCAGCACCCCGGCGCCGAGCGCCAGCCCGGTCAGCGCGCCCCGCCCGTCGTCCGCCGCCCGCTTGAACTCCCGCTGCTCATGGTCCAGGGCCTTGGCCAGCAACTCGTCGACCTTGTCGAACGACTCGCCCGTGCTGCCCTCACCGCCGATGACCTTCTCCCGCGCGTCCTTGTAGTTGCCCGCGTCGTCGTCGGCACGGGCGGCCTTGTGGCGCACCTGCCACTCCCGTACGCGCTTGGTGGCCTCGTCCACCGGGGCGCGGCCCTCGTCGTCGTCCGCGAGGCCGCGCGCCCGGGCCAGCAGGCTGCCGGGGGCGGCCCCGGCCTTGTCGTCGCCGGCGACGCTTCCGGCATCGGCGCCGTCGTCGCCTATCAGGCCGGACATCTGCTCGGCGTAGCCCACCTCATAGGCGTCCTTGCCCTTGTCCTTGCCCTTTTCGACGACGACCGCGCCGCGCGCCACCAGCGTCAGGTTCTCGTCGCCGCGGGCGCGCAGCGAGTCGATCCGGGCCTCGTTGAGCACATGCAGGGACTTCGCCCCGTGGTCATTGGAGTCGTTCAGCGCGGAGCGGGCGAGGCCATGGCCGACCGCCAGCCACACCAGCACCACCGCCGAGGCGGCGGCAGCAGCGAGCAGCCCGCGGTTGAACACCCGGTTGGTGCGCAGAAAGTCACGCCGCTGGGCCAAGCCCAGGGCGGCCAGCGCGGCGACGCCGAGGCCGATCGCCGCCCACGGCCAGGACGTCGCCTCCTCGTAGTCCTCGCCCAGCCGCGCGGTCTCGGCCTGGTACAGCCGGCCCGCGGCGGGCAGCAGCCGCTGCCGCATGACGTCGTTGGCATACCGCAGATAGGCGCCGCCCAGCGGCAGCCCCTGACGGTTGTTGGCCCGCGCGGACTCGACCAGGCCCGAATAGACCGGCAGGAGCTCGCCGATCCGGCGTATCTCCTCGCGAGCGGTCGCCGAGCCCTCCGTATTGGCCGCGGCCCGCACCAGCAGCTTGGCGGCCCGGTCGATATCCGCCTCGTACCGCCTGCGCACCTCCGTCGGCTCCTGCCCGCCGGCCAGGAAGGCGCTCGCCGCGGTCGTGTCCGCGTCGGCCAACGAGCGGTAGATGCTCGCCGCGTCGGCGCTCAGCGGCTGGCTGTGCTCCACCACCGCGTCCGCCGCGGTCTGCCGGTCGGAGACCTGCCAGGCCGTCACCGCCCCGAACGCCACCACCAGCGCCGCGAGCACGGCCCCGATGACCCGCAGCCGCCCCGGCTCCGTCGTCGCCGCGGCCCGGGCCCGATCGACGCCCTCCCGCCACGCGGCCCGCCGCCGCCCCGACAACGCGCCCGCGGCGGCAGCTCCGGCCGCGCCGGTGGTCGGCGGGTATGCCACTTGACCTCCCCCTCGGTCCTGACCCCTCAGTCACTGTCGGCGGCCCGTCGCCCGATGCGGCGGGGGACAGGTATCCGGGCAGCAGTATGGACGCCAGCCGCCGACGAGCACACCGGTCGTGCCCGGATCTTGGCCCGATCGCGATCTTCGCCTCTGGGCCACCGGCCCCGGGGGTGTCCGCGTCGTCCTCCTTCTCCCAACTTCTCATACGCTTCTCGGCGCGCATCGGTTCCCAATTACCCGCCCCGACCTGGAAAATCGGGGCCCTCAGCCCCGGGCTCAGGGGCCCTCAGCCCCGGGCTCAGCGGGCTTCGGCCCCCGGGCGCGGGGATCATCAGCCCCGGGCGTAGTGCGCGCGCAGCGCGGCGTACGCCGCCGCGGGCGCGCCCATCCGATCCAGACCGAGCAGAGCGGCCCCCAGCACCGGCGGCGCGGTGACCACCCTCGGCTCCGCCTTCGGCGCGCGCTCGGCCAGCAACTCGCGGACCCGGTCGTCCAGGAGCGGATGGCGCGCCGCGAGCACCCCGCCGCCGAGCACCACCGGCGTCTGCTCACCGAGCAGTTCCAGCCGGGCCAAGGCGACCGTGGCCATGGTGACCACCTCCTCCGCCTGCCGGGCGACGATCGCGCGCGCGATCTCGTCGCCCGACCCGGCCACCGCGAAGAGCAGCGGCGTCAGCTCATGGCGCCGCGCCGGGGCGATCCGCCCCAGATGAAGCGCCTCGATCAGCTCGTACATGGTGGCCAGGCCGAAGTGCTCGGGCAGGGCACGGGCCAGGGCCGTCGGCGCGCCGCGGCCGTCCTCCGCGCGCGCCGCCCACCACATCGCCTCCAGCGACAGATCACTGCCGCCGCCCCAGTCACCGGAGATCCGGCCGATCGCGGGGAACCGCGCGGTGCGGCCGCCATGGCCGAGCCCCGCGCAGTTGATGCCCGCGCCGCATACCACGGCGACGCCGGTCGGCTCGCCGTCGTCCGCGACCCCGGCCCGCAGCAGCGCGAAGGTGTCATTGGCGACCGTGACGCTCGACCCCCAGCCCTGAGCCGCCAACAGCGGCGTCACCTGCTCCTCCTCGGCCGGGAGATCCACATTGGCCAGGCAGGCCGAGACATGCTCGGTGGACGGCGGCCCGTCGAACCCGGCGGCCCGCGCCGCCCGCGCCACCAGCGGGGCGAGCGAGGCCACCGCGGCCTCGGCACCCACCACGGGCGGCTGGAAGCCGCCGCCGCGCGCGGTGCCGAGGACCGCCCCGTCCGGGCCGACCAGCGCCACATCGGTCTTGCTGTTGCCCGCGTCGACCGCAAGGACGGACGCGCGCGGCGGGTGGGCGGTCACATTCTGGGACTGCTTCAGGCCCACGCCAGGTGCTCCCGGTTGTGTGCGATGAGAGTGTCGGTCAGCTTCTCGGCGTACTCGATCTGGCCGATCAGAGGATGGGCCAGCAAGGCGTCGAAGACCCGCTCCCGACCGCCCTTCAACGCCGCCTCCAGCGCCAGATCCTCATACGCGGTGACATGGGCGACCAGCCCCGCGTAAAGGGGTTCCAGAGGGCTGACGGGCAGCGGGCTCGCGCCGCGCGCGTCCACGGCCGCGGGGACCTCGATCACCGCGTCGTCCGGGAGGAAGGGCAGCGTGCCCCGGTTGAAGGTGTTGACGATTTGCACCTCGCCAGTGTCCCGCAGCAGGGACGAGGTCAGGTCGACCGCCGCCTCCGAGTAGAAGGCGCCGCCGCGCTTGCCCAGCAACTCGGGCTTCTCGTCCAGCGCCGGGTCGGCGTACATCTCCAGCAGCCGCCGCTCGATCGCCGCGACCTCGGCCGCCCGCGACGGCTTCGTCCCGAGCTCCCGTACGACCGCGTCGTGCTGGTAGAAGTAGCGCAGATAGTACGAGGGGACGACGCCGAGACGGTCGATCAGCGCACGCGGCATCCGCAGATCGTCGGCGATCGCGTCGCCATGCTCGGCCAGCAGCTTGGGCAGCACATCCTCGCCGCCCGGGCCGCCCAGCCGCACCGCGCGCTCCCAGGTGAGGTGGTTGAGGCCCACATGGTCGAGCGACACCTCGCCCGGGGCCACGCCCAGCAGCTTCGCGAACTTCCGCTGGAAGCCGATCGCGACATTGCACAGCCCGACCGCCCGGTGCCCCGCCGTCAGCAGCGCTCGGGTCACGATGCCGACCGGGTTGGTGAAGTCCACGATCCACGCGTCGGGATTGCGGCGGCGCACCCGCTCGGCGATGTCCAGCACCACCGGAACCGTGCGCAGGGCCTTGGCGAGCCCGCCCGCGCCGGTGGTCTCCTGCCCGACGCAGCCGCACTCCAGCGGCCAGGTCTCGTCCTGGTCGCGGGCGGCCTGCCCGCCGACGCGCAGCTGCAGCAGAACCGCGTCCGCGCCGTCCACGCCCGCGTCCAGGTCATCCGTCCAGGAGATCCGGCCGGGGTGGCCCTGCCTGGCGAAGATCCGCCGCGCCAGCCCGCCGACCAGCTCCAGGCGGTCGGCGGCCGGGTCGACCAGGACCAGCTCCTCCATCGGCAGCACATCCCGCAAGCGGGCGAATCCGTCGACGAGTTCGGGGGTGTAGGTGGATCCGCCACCCACCACTGCGAGCTTCAACCCTTGACTCCTGTCAGTGTGACGCCTTCGACGAAGGCTTTCTGAGCGAAGAAGAAGACGATGATGACGGGGGCCATGACGAGCAGCGTCGCGGCCATCGTCAGATTCCAGTTGACGCTGTGCGCGGTCTTGAAACTCTCCAGGCCGTACGACAGCGTCCAGGCGCCCGGATTCTGCGCCGCGTAGATCTGCGGGCCGAAGTAGTCGTTCCAGCAGTAGAAGAACTGGAACAGCGCGACGGCCGCGATACCCGGCTTGGCCATGGGCACGATGATCCGCAGCAGCGTCCGCAGCTCCCCGCAGCCGTCCACCTTCGCGGATTCCAGGTATTCCCCGGGGATCGTCAGCAGGAACTGCCGGAGCAGGAAAATGGAGTACGCGTCGCCGAACGCCATCGGAATGATCAGCGGCCACAGCGACCCCGACAGATGGAACTGCTGGGCCCACACCAGATACATCGGCACCACCACGACCTGCGGCGGCAGCATCATCGTGGAGATGACCAGGATCATGGCGGTGCGACGGCCACGGAAGCGGAATTTGGCGAGCGCGTAGGCGACCGGCACCGAGGAGATCAGCGTGAACGCCGTGCCGAGCCCTGCGTATATCAGGGAATTGCGCCACCAGTCCAGAAAACCGGGGGTGTTGAAGACCTCGGTGTAATTGGACCAGTGCCATGCGTTGGGCCACAGATCGCCGCTCATCGCCTGGCTGTCACTCATCACCGAGGTCAGAAAGACGAAGACGAACGGCAGCACGAAGAACAGCGCGGCGGCGATGGCGACCGCGTGCACGGCGATCCAGTGCAGTACGGCCTTGCGGCGGGCGGCCGGGGCAGAGGAAGGGCGGGCGGCGGGCCGTACCGGCGCGGACGGTGCCGAGAGGGTCGTGGTGGTCATATCGGTTGGTCCTCCGAGCCTTCTCAGTCGTCCGCCGACAGCAGACCGGCTCGCCGGCGCATCAGCAGGGTGGTGACGGCCATCGCGATCGCGAAGAGCACGAGCGAGAGCACACAGGCGGCCCCGGTGTTGAAGTTCTGGAAGCCGAGCGAATACACGAGTTGGGGCACGGTGAGCGTGGAGTGGTCGGGATATCCGGGCTGGATGACCGAGCCGGGGCCGATGCTGACCCCCGAGGCCAGCTTCCCGGCGACCAGGGCCTGGGTGTAGTACTGCATGGTCTGCACCACACCCGTCACCACCGCGAACATCACGATAGGCGTGATCGACGGCCAGGTGACATAGCGGAACCTGGTGAACGCCCCGGCGCCGTCCAGCTCCGCCGCCTCGTACTGCTCCTTCGGCACATCCAGCAGCGCGGCCATGAAGATGACCATCAGATCGCCGATGCCCCACAGGGACAGCAGCACCAGCGAGGGCTTGGCCCAGGCCGGGTCGTTGAACCAGTTCGGCGCGGCAATCCCGATCTTGCCGAGAATGTCGTTCACCGGGCCGGTGCCGGGGTTGAGAAGAAAGACGAACGCGACGGTCGCGGCCACCGGAGGGGCGAGATAGGGGAGATAGAAGGCGGTACGGAAGAAACCGACGCCCGACTTTATCTTGGTCACGAGCAGCCCGATACCCAGACCGAACACGACGCGCAGCGCGACCATCACCACGACCAGCCACAGCGTGTTCCACAGCGCCGGGCCGAACAGCGGCATCTGCTCCAGCACATACCGCCAGTTGCGCAGGCCCACGAAGGTCGGCGCCTTGATCTGGTTGTAGTGCATAAAGGAGAAGTAGATGGTGGCGATCAGCGGATAGCCGAAGAAGACGGTGAAGCCGACCAGCCAGGGCGAGAGGAAACCGAGGGTGCGCAGCCGCTTGCGCAGATGCTTACGGCGCAGGGCGGGGGCGTTTGTTGTCATCGTGGCCATATCGCCCTCCGTCAGTCCTGCGCCTGGAGAATATCGGCGTCTATCTGGTCGTCCAGTTCCCTGAGCCCCTTGTCCAGGTCATGGACCTTCCCCGCCTCCACGTTGTACGAGAAGTCCTGCAGCGAGGTCACGTACTGGCCGCCGTTGATCGAGGGCGGAAGGGCGTTGCTGTACTTGTTCTGCGCGATATCGAGGAAGGCGCGGAAGGTCGGATCCGAGTCCAGCTTGGGGGAGGCGAGCGCCGCCTTGGTGGACGGCACATTGTGAATGGCGTTGGCGAAGGTGACCACCTGATCGGTGTCGGCGGTCAGAAAGCGCACCAGTTCCCAGGCGGCGTTCTGGTGCTTGCTGCTGTGCGCGATACCCGTGACGGTGCCCGTGAGATAGCCCCGGCCATAGGTGTCGGCCTGATCGTCGGGCACGGGCAGCGGGGCGGTGCCCCATGTGAACTTGGCGTCCTTGAGGAAGAGGCCGCGCCATTCGCCGTCCAGATGCATGGCCAGCTTGCCGGTCAGAAAGGCGTTCTGGGAGGAGAATTCATCGCCGAAGGAGGTACGGAAGGTCTCCAGCGGGCCGTATCCGCCCTGCTCTTGGATCAGGTCCCGGACGGTGGCGTAGAACTCCTTGATCTTTCCTTCCTTCGCCAGCCGCGACCTTCCGTTCTTGTCGAAGTACGTCGGACCCCACTGGGCGAAGAGCCGGTCCGGACTGTTCTGATAGAGCCGGAAGTTGGGCATGAAGCCGACCCGCTCGTAGCCGCCGCCCTTGGTGCGCTTGGTCAGCTTGGCGGCGTCCCGCTTGAGCTCCGACATGGTGCGCGGGGGACGCGCGATGCCCGCCTCCTTGAAGGCGTCCTTGTTGTAATACATGCCGTACGCGTCGGCGAGCAGCGGCAGCGCGCACTGCTTGCCCTCGTAACTGGTGTAGTCCAGCAGCGTCTTGGGGAAGACCTTTTCCTTGTCGAGGCCGGTCTTCTTCATGAACGGGTCGAGATCGGCCCACATACCGGACGAGCAGTACTGGCCCACGTTGTTGGTGGTGAAGGACGTGACGACGTCGGGGGCGTCGCCGCCACCGGCCCGTAGCGCCTGGTTGATGGTCTCGTCGGTGACATTGCCGACGGACTTCACCTTGATATTGGGGTGGAGCTTTTCGAAGCGGGCGATGCTTGCGTTGATCGCCTTGACTTCGTTCTGCTCCGACCAGCCGTGCCAGAACTTGAGCGTGACCGGTTTGGTCGGATCGTCTTCGGCGCTGCCGGTGCTCGGGTTGGCGCAGCCCGCCAGCAGCAGGGCGGCGGCGCAGAGCGCTGACCCGAGATGGGCCAATGATCGTCGTGGCATGGACGGACTTCCTTGTGCACGGGGGAAACGGCAGGGGAAGCGGCGGTGCGTGGCGCCGGGCGGGGGGTTGGGTACGGCGATCGGGGACCAGGTGTTGTCGGGGACAGGGGAACGGGGGACGTGGTCGGGGGCGGGAGGACGGGGTCAGGCGGTGTCGAAGACGGTGTGACGGGCATCGGCGAGCGCCGTCTGCAGCGCGCCGATGAGAATCGGATCCCCCTCGACGGCGCTGATCCGCAGCTGCGGCCGGGGCAGCGCGAGCCCGGTCATCTCGGCCTCGACCAGCTCCCGCAGCCGCTCCCCGCCGGCCTGGGCGACCTGCCCGGAGAGCACCACCAACTCCGGGTCGACCACGGCGACGACCGAGGCGAGCCCGGTGGCCAGGCGGCGCGCCAGCTCGGTGAGGACGGCGTCGCCCGCGCCGGGGGTGCGCAGCGCGGAGGCGAGCGCCTTGGTGGCGGTGGGCGCCTGGATGCCGTGCTCCCGGGCCAGTTCGACCACGGCGGGGGAGCCGACCAGCTTCTGGAAGCCCCCGCCCCCGTCCGGCCGCGCGGCGCTGTCGTCCCCGCCACGCGCGAGCGGGGCACCCGGCAGCGGCATATAGCCGATCTCCCCGGCGCCGCCGGTCGCCCCGCGCAGCAGGGTGCCGCCGAGCACGATGGCCGCACCGACGCCCTCGTCCGCCCAGACCAGCGCGAAGTCGTCGAAGTCCTGTGCCGTGCCGTGGTGCTGCTCGGCGACGGCCGCGAGATTGACGTCGTTCTCGATCACCAGGGGCGTGCCCAGCACCTCGGCCAGCTCGTCCCGCATGGTGCGGGACTGCCAGCCCGGCAGGTGGGGTGCGTAACGCAGCACCCCGGTGTGCGGGTCGAGCGCGCCGGGGGTGCCGATCACCGTCTGCCGCAGATCGTCGCGGGCAAGCCCGGCGGCGGCCAGCGCGCCGTCCACGGCCTCGGCGACGAGCTCGCCGGTGCGGTTGCGCACCGACTCGGCCGTCGCCTCGGCGTTCACCCGGTGCTCGCCGAGGACCTGGCCGGTGATGTCGGCGACGGCGGCGGTGATGCCCTCCTGGTCGACGGCGAGCGCCGCGACATGGGCGGCGGCCGGGTTGATCTCGTACAGCTGGGCGTTCGGCCCGGGGCGGCCGGTGACGTTCCCGGTCGTCCGGACCAGTCCCGCGGCCTCCAGCCGGGTCAGCAGCTGGGAGGCGGTGGGCTTGGAGAGCCCGGTCAGCTCGCCGAGCCGGGTCCTGGTCAGCGGCCCGTGTGCGACCAGCAGTTCGAGCGCGGCCCGGTCGTTCATGGCGCGCAGCACGCGCGGCGTTCCCGGAGTGCCTGATGCGGCCATGGTGGGTGCCCCCGTATCGCTCGTATCTCTGTTAAGAAACTTTCCTATTGATGAACAGCAAGGTAAGGCGCGGGGCGGTGAGGCGTCAATGGGTGCGGCCGGGTGAGTGGGGGCATGGCCGCCGGCCGGTGCGGACCGGGGCCGGAGGCGAGGGTTCCTCCAGTGGCGGTCCAGCGGTGCCTGCCACCGTCGCGCGCAATTGAGAGAAGGGGGGAGCGCATGAAAACAGCCTCACGAGGGCCGCTCGCGGTGCTCATCGCCGTGCTGCTCGCGGTTGCCGCCGGGGCCGGCGGCGCACGGGCCGCGTCGGACGGCGCGCACGGGCCGGGCGGCTCGGGCGCCCAGAGCGGATCGAGCGGTCCGGCCGGGGCTCATGGCCCGGCCGGGGCGAACGGCGCCGGCGCGGCCTCGGCCGCGCTGACGGGTGCACAGGCCGGGGGCGGCCGGGGCGCAGCCCGGGCCCAGGCCGCCGAGGCGGTCCGGGCCTACTGGACGCCGGAGCGGATGCGGCACGCCGCGTATCAGGGCAGCGGTCCGTCCCGGGGCGCCATCGAGCACGCCCAGCGGCAGATCGCGGCCCCCGCCGACGAGCCCGGCTCCGTACCTCCGGCCGCGGCGAGCAGTCCGGGGGCGCCCACCGCCTCCGACGAGATCCCGATCCGGGTCGGGCGGATCTTCTACGTCGATCCGTTCGACGGCAAGGACAAGGCCTGCGACGGCAATCCGCTGAACAGCGGTTCGCGCCGGCTGGTGGTCACCTCCGGCAGCTGTGTGTACAGCAGGGCGGCGCATGCCTGGATGAACAACTGGGTGTTCATTCCTGGCTACTTCAGGGGGAGCGCGCCCTACGGCAAGTTCGTCGGCGACTGGGGATACACGTTCAACGCGTGGATCGACGACGGCAATATGAACTACGACTTCGGGCTGGCCACCACCCACCCCAACGAGTCCGGCCAACGGCTCGTCGACAGGGTCGGCGGCGACGGCTTCGCCTGGAACCAGCCCAGGGAAGTGTTCGTGAGCGCCAACGGATACTCCGTCAACGGGCAGATCCCCTCCGGGTGCGGCGGCTACACCCGCCCCGCCTCCTTCGGGGGCATCGAGCTGCCCTGCGCCCCGTCGGACGGCGGGCTCTCCCGGGGCGGCCGCTGGCTGATGAACGTCGACCCCGATACCACGCTCGGCTATGTCAACGGTGTGACGAGCATTCACCAGCCCAGCGGCTGGCTTCAGAGCCCCTACATCAACACCGAGTTCAGGGACTTCTACTACCGGGTCGCCGACAGCTGACCCACGGCTGACGCGACGCCATCCACACCGGAATTGAGGAACCATCATGCGCGCTCCCAGGACTCTGAAGTCGCTCGCCGTCCGCGCCGCGCTCGGGGTGGGCACGGCCCTCCTCGTCCCCGCGGCCGAGGCGGCGGGGACGAGGGTTCGGGCGGCGCGGCTGGCCGCCGGGCCCGCGCAGATCAGCTACGACATCCAGTCAAGACTCTGACCGGCAGCGGCTTGATGGCTGCAGACCACCTCCGACCGTTCCTTGACGGTGAGCGGGAAAGAGTCCGCGCACTGGCACGCCCCGAACGGTCTTGGGCGCACTGGTCGTCCGCTTTCGCAACCGGGCGGCGACACGGATCGCGTCCGTGGTCCGATCCGGAAGGGCAGAGTCCCTCACGACCTGGCCATTTGGGTACAGCCAGAGGCGACGGGGAGGCCCTGAACCATCGCTCTGGTGAAGCAGGGGCCCCGCACGCTGGCGCCGTACCCGGCGTCCCAGATCGCACAGCAACGCTATCCCGGCCCGCCGAGGGCGCCGCAAGCTCAGCAGCAGACCATCACACGATCGGGCTAAACCGGCCTGCCCCTGCTCCGGCGCCATGGCATGCGCCGGAGCAGACGGCTGTCGTTCCGTCGGCCACTACTTCGGCACCGGCGGTGCGGCGGGCGGCGGGATCGGGGACGCGGCCTGGGCCTGTGCGGAGTCGGGGTTGGACAGGGCCGACGGCGCCGCGACGGTCGTCGTCGTGGCCGGGTTGGCGGCGTCCTCGGGCTGCAGATCCGGGTCCAGGGGGCGGCCGACGATGCGGATCCCCGCCTCGTCCAGCGCCTTCTTGATCCGCCAGCGCAGTTCGCGCTCGACGCCGAGCGCCTTGCCCGGCATGGTCCGCGCCGTCACCTTCACGACCATGGAGTCCAGGTAGACCGCGTCCAGCCCCAGGACCTCGATCGGCTCCCACAGCCGCTCGTTCCAGGGCTCTTCCTTGGCCATGTCCACGCCGACCTGCGTGATCAGCGCGCGGACCTGCTCCAGGTCCTCGTCCGCGCGGATCTGGACGTCCACGCCGGCCGTGGCCCAGCCCTGGCTGAGGTTGCCGATCCGCTTGACCTCGCCGTTGCGCACGTACCAGATCTCGCCGTTGTCGCCGCGCAGCTTGGTGACGCGCAGCCCGACCTCGATCACCTCGCCGGAGGCCACCCCGGCGTCGATCGAGTCGCCGACCCCGTACTGGTCCTCCAGGATCATGAACACGCCGGACAGAAAGTCGGTGACCAGGTTGCGGGCGCCGAAACCGAGGGCGACACCCGCGACACCGGCGCTGGCCAGCAGCGGCGCGAGATTGATCTGCAGCGTCGAGAGGATCATCAGCGCCGCGGTGCCCATGATCAGGAACGAGGCGACGGAGCGCAGCACCGAGCCGATCGCCGCGGACCGCTGGCGCCGCCGCTCCGCGTTGACCAGCAGGCCGGCGAGGGCCGTGCCGTCCACGGCCTGGGCGGTGCGGTTCATGCGCTCTATCAGCTTGGTGATCGCGCGCCGCACCACGGTCCGCAGCACGAGCGCGATCACCAGGATCAGGGCGATGCGCAGCCCGATGCTGAGCCAGGTGGACCAGTTCTCCTCCACCCAGCCCGCGGCGTTGGTGGCGCTCTCCTGCGCGTCCTTCAGCGTGGTGGGGGTGCTGGGATTGCTGGGAGTGGGAGTAGGCGTGGCGTCTGCGGCCGGAGCAGCGGACCAGAACACAGCGAGACCCTTCATGTGCGACATGCCCGGACGGAGGACCGGCGGGCAACCCCTCACACAGTAGCCGGGCCCGGGAATGTGCCGTTCCTGTGTTCGAGAGCGCGTGAGGGCGCCGAGGGGGCGTACAAGAGCGGGGTGAGGGCGTCAGCCGGGCGATTTCCGCCGTGGCCCCGGGCAACCCGTGATTCTCGCCACTCTCATGGGTGCCCGCGGGCCCTGACGGCCGCCGAATTCCGCTCTTCCGGCGGTATGCGGGCGGTACGCGGAAATGCCTCTCAACCGTTAACCCGGTGATGGTGGCGTTCCGGCCGGGGTTCAGGGGAAACTGGGGGAGATCGTCCCGGCGCGAGCCACGCGCCGCCGGCGTACAAGGAGGCACCCGTGCCGCATGTCCTGGTCCTCAACGCGTCGTACGAGCCGCTCGGCGTCGTACCGCTCCGCCGCGCGCTCGTACTCGTCCTCAACGACAAGGCCGTCAGCCTTGAGGACTCAGGCGCCCTGATGCACAGCGCGACCCGTGTCATACCCGCACCCAGCGTGGTCCGCTTGAAGCGATTCGTCCGGATGCCCTACCGGGGCCCCGTGCCACTCACCCGCCGTGCCCTGTTCGCCCGCGACGGCGGGCGATGTGCGTACTGCGGTGGCGTGGCGACCAGCGTCGACCACGTGATCCCCCGCAGCCGCGGCGGCCAGCACACGTGGGAGAACGTGGTGGCCGCGTGCCGTCGCTGCAACCATGTCAAAGCCGACCGCCATGTCGCGGAGATCGGCTGGCGGCTGCGCCATCAGCCGGCGCCGCCGTCGGGCCTCGCCTGGCGGATCATCGGCACAGGGCATAGGGACCCGCGCTGGCTGCCATACCTGCAGCCGTACGGCGCGGAAGACGCCATGGCCCGGATCGACGGCAAATCTGCCTGAGACCGGGCCATCGTCATGTCTGCGTGCCTGCGCGGTGTATGCGCGGCGAGTCCGTGGACCGTGGCCCCCGCGGCGGAGCGGGGGCCACGTGCTGTGCTGCGCGCTGTACGGTCCCGCGGCCCGCGGGGCTCGTCAGTCCGCCTTCACCGCGTACGCCGCGACCGACCACAAGGAGTAGCCGAAGCGGGTGGCGCGCTCGGCGCCCTGGACGCGGATGAAGCGGGTGCCGGGGGCGTCCATCCGGACGGTTTCGTGCCCGCCCCGGCCGTCGGAGACGGTGGCCGCGGTGCGCCAGGTGCGGCCGTCGGCCGAGACCTGGACGCGGTAGCGGCTGGCGTAGGCGTCCTGCCAGTGCAGATCGAGCCGGCCGACCCGGGCCGGGCGGGCGAGCTCAAGCTGGAGCCAGGCGCCGTCGTCGGCGGGGGAGGACCAGCGGGTGGCGGGGTCGCCGTCGATCGCGGCGGAGGCCGGGAAGTCGGCGGTCTCATCGGCCGACGACGTCGCTTTCGTGCCGTCCGCGCGGGCCAGGTCGGGGCCGCCGGTGGGCGGGAAGGCCCGTACGGTCAGCGAGGTCTCCTGTGAGCCGAAGCGCACCGGGACGGTGAAAGTGCCCGCTTTGGTTTCATCCGGGATCGAAACCTCGATCCGGGCGGTCGTGGTGGATCCGCGCCGGGCGGTCACCGTCTTGTCGGCCGTGACGCGGACGCCGCGTGGCGCGTGGACGGTCAGCTCGCCGTGGATGTCCTCGGGGCGGCGCGGGGTGATGTGGGCCTCGACGACGACGGCGCGGCCGCCGGTCTCGGCGTCGACCGTGTCCCGGGACAGCCGCAGCTCGGAGGCCGGGGTGTCGGCGAACCACGGGGTGATCTCGTATACGTCGGGCGGTGTCGTGCCCGCCTCCCAGTCCAGCCGTACCGCGTCGGCCCGTACGCCGCGGCCCGCGAGCTGGGTCCAGCCGCTGGCGGAGACCGCGCCGAGCTTCCGCCAGCCCTCGTCGGGGACATGGGCCCAGACGGTGCCGGGCGAAACGCCGGCGCGCCCGGTGAGCGCGGAGACGGCGGTGAGCGGGCGGGCGCGGTCGAAGCGCACGGTGACCGGGCCGGTGGGGGCCAGTGAGGTCGCGGCGTCGCCGTCGGCGGCGGCGCGCTGGGCCTTGGAGGTGTGCAGCGACTTCTGGTCCGCGGCGTCCAGGCCCGTCCAGGCGTCGGCCCGGGTGAGGGCTTCCTTCAGGAAGGGGCCCAGGACGCCCTTGCCCACGGTCACCCGGCTCTTCGTGATCTTCCCGTTCAGTTCCTGCACCGCGGTCCGGGCCGACCAACTCGCCGCCCCGTCGCCGCGCGCCTGGGCGGTGAGCATGTCCACGGCCTGCGCTCCGGCGTCGCCGTAGCGGCCCAATTGGTCCAGCCAGGGGCCCAGTTCGCCGCCCAGGGTCGTATCGAGCCGGTCGGGGGCGTCCCGCATCGTGGTGAAGGCCGAGCGCAGCCGGTCCGCCGCCCGGTCGAGCCGCTGCCCCTCGCCTCCGGCGAGCGCCGTCCAGAACGCGTCGATCAGCGGGCGCAGATACGCGGACTCCTCGCCGCCGAGGACCGAGGACGCGTCGTTTCCCGCGAGCGCGCGCAGGGCCTCGCGGGCGCGCGGGTCGGGCCCGGCCAGGTCGTCGACGGCGGCCCGCCAGGACTCCTGGGCGCGGTAGCCACGCGGGTTCCAGGCGAAGTCGGCGGCGGTGAACAGCGCGATACGGGAGGCGGTCGGCTGCTCCATGGCGTTGGCGAGCAGCCCCGCGGACTGGGTGGCGACGGCCGGGTCGCGCCCGGTGTACGGGCCGAGGAAGACCCGGTCCTGGGCGTAGTCGTTGACCGGGTAGTTGTCCATGGTGAGCAGTGGGTGGCCGAACGCGGACCGGGCGCCCGCCAGTTCGCTGCCGGTGATGGTCTTGGGCACCACCCCGACGCCGGTCCAGGCGATCTCCACACCGGGGTCGACCTGGTCGGCCAGCGCGCGCCGGAATTCGGTGGCGCCGTCCTGGTAGTACTCGGTCGGCATCAAGGAGAGCGGGGCGGCGTCCGGGTGGCGCGCGGCCAGGTGCGCGGCGACCGCTCCGGCGACCTCGGCCTGTGCCTTGGCCGCCGCCTCGGGGCCCGAGCCGTAGGTGTCGGCGTCCGCCCCGCAGTGCCACTCGCTGTAGCTGACGTCCTGGAACTGGAGTTGGAAGGCGCGCACCCCGAGCGCCCACATGGCGTCCACCTTGCGCAGCAGCGCCCTGCGGTCCTCGGCGGAGGAGAAGCACAGCTCCTGGCCGGGCGAGACAGCCCAGCCGAGGGTGACGTGGTTGCGGCGGGCCTGGTCGGCCAGCTCCCGGAACTCCTCGCGCCGCTCGGCGGGGTACGGGTCGCGCCAGCGGGCCTGGCGGTAGGGGTCGTCGCCGGGCGCGTAGAGGTAGCGGTTCTGCTTGGTACGGCCCATGAAGTCGAGTTGGGCGAGCCGGTCCTGGTGGGACCAGGGCTGGCCGTAGAAGCCCTCGGTGGTGCCGCGCACCGTGGCGGCGGGCCAGTCGCGCACGGTCACCCCGGGGAAGGAGCCCGCGCCGTGTGCGGGCCGGACCAGGAGTTGGCGCAGCGTCTGGACGGCGTGGAAGAGCCCGTCCGGGCCGACGCCGGACAGCGCGACCGTCGGCACCCCGGCCGCCTGGCCGGTCGCGAGCCGGTAGCCGCCGGAGGGCAGATCGCCGCGTTCGGGCGCGCCCAGGGCGCGCAGCGCGCTCTGGGCGCCCCGCCCGCCGACGCGCACCACAAGACCGTCCGCCAGCGGCATTCCCTTGGGTATGGGCTCGGTGGCCTCGTTGACGATGCGCGCCCCGGCGTCGTGCAGCAGGGCGCGCAGCGCGTCCAGTGCGTACGGGTCGGAGTCGGCGTCGGCTATGAGCGTGACCTCCTTGCTCACGCTCACGCCGGACCCCTGGGCGCGCAGCGACTGCGGGCGCGGCCATACGGGCGGCACGGCGCCGTCGCTCTCGCGGTCCGTCGTCGAGGTGCCGGGGGCGCCGCGGGCATCCGGCTTTTGGGGCGTGGCGGCCGCGCCCGGCGCGCCGCCCAGCAGTCCGCCGATCACGGCGGCGGCCATGGCCGTGGCTCCGGCCGCCCTCGATGTTCGTCCTCGGCTTCCCCGCAACTGCACGGGCTTCTCCTCGATACGGACTGGTGGTTCGCCTAGGTGTAGCCCTGATAGGCGCGAGCCCACCATCGCGTGCGTGAGGGTGTCAACGGCGGTGACCGAAGTGCCGGTAATGCCATGGTGTGTGGTGTGACGAGATGAGCACTGCGGCGGGAGTGGGCCGGCGGCGGCTGGGGTGCGCATCCCTGAGGCCGAAAGTCTCACGCCGGAATGTCGGGTTGGTCAGTAAGCTATGTGCTCCGGACCCCTTGCGACCGTCAAATCGTCTGCTTCAGGGGATGTGAGCTGAGGCACGTCAGGGGACCGGTTACGTCTGCGACCGCCTCGAGTGGGTAGGCCTGCCCTGTCCCACTGCCGACACCCTCACGGAGGCCCGTGTGGCCGCGTCAGCTCAGCTTCTGCTCTCTGCTCTCTCCAAACCTGTGACCGAATCCGAGACCGGCACCGCGTCCGGACCGGGGGAGCCCGACCCGTTCGCCGGGGTCACCCACCCCGACTGCGGCCTGTGCGGCCTGGAGGGGTCCGGCTCCGGTCTGCACGCGGAGACGCCGCTCACCAGTGAGCCCGCGCCCGCCGATATCGCCCCCCTGACCAGCGAGCCTCCGCTCGCCGCCGAACTGCCGCTGACGAGCGAGCCGACCACTGCCGGGTTCGGCGCCGGGGCGGGCATGGAGCCCATGGAGTTCTGAATGGAGTCCTGATGGGCAGAGCGCTCCTCGCCGAGCTGCACGGCGTCGCCACCTCCTACGAGCCCGCCCCCGGCCGTACCGTGCGGGTGCCCGACGACACGGTCGTCGCCGTGCTCGCCGCGCTCGGCGTGGACGCCTCGACACCTCACTCCGTACAGGCCGCCCTGGAGCGGCACGAGCGCGAGGAGCGCGCCCGGCTGCTGCCGCCCTGCGTGGTGGTGTGCCCCGGCCGGCCGCCCCGGCTGCGGCTGCCCGAGGGCACCGTGCTGCGGGTGACGCCCGAGAACGGCGCGGCCGGCACGCACGGCGCGGCGTTCGAGTGGCGGCCCGCCGCCGGCGGCCCGGCGGCCTCCGCGCTTCCCTTGGGCCGCCACACCGTGCATGCCCACGCCCCCGACGGCGGCTCGGCCACCGCCACCCTGATCGTCGCCCCCGACCGGATGCCGGCGCCCCCGGCGCGCAGCCACGGCTTCCTCGTCCAGCTGTACTCGCTGCTGTCCGCGCGCTCCTGGGGGATGGGCGACCTCGGCGATCTGGCCGATCTCGCCGCCTGGTCGGGCCGGGCGCTGGGCGCCGGGTTCGTCCAGCTCAACCCGCTGCACGCGGCTGTGCCCGGCACACCGGCCGAGCCCACCGACCCCTCGCCGTACCGCCCCTCCTCCCGCCGCTTCCCCGATCCGGTCCACTTACGGGTCGAGGACGTGCCCGAGTACGCCCAGCTGCGCGGCCCCGCGCGCGACCGCGTCGACCAGCTGCTGGAGCGGGCCGCCGCGCTGCGCACCGCCGTGCTCCACGAGGGCGCGCTGATCGACCGGGACGCGGTGTGGGCACTCAAGCGGGAGGCCCTGGAGCTGGTGCGGACCGTGCCGCTCAGCCCCGGCCGGCGGGCCGCCTACTGCGACTTCCTGGCCGAGCGCGGCCAGGCCCTCGAGGACCACGCGATCTGGAGCGCGCTCGCCGAGCTCCACGGCCCCACCTGGCGCGCCTGGCCGGACGGCCTGGCCGACCCCCGGTCCGCCGCGGTCGCCCGCGCCCGGGGCGAGCACCTGGACCGGGCCGACTTCCACTGCTGGCTCGCCTGGCTGACGGACGGGCAGCTGGCCGCCGCGCAGCGCGCGGCGCTCGACGCCGGGATGGCCATCGGCCTGGTGCACGACCTGGCGGTCGGGGTGCATCCGTCGGGCGCCGACGCCTGGGCGCTGCGGGACGTCTTCGCGTCCGGGATGTCGATCGGCGCGCCGCCGGACGCGTTCAACTCCCGCGGCCAGGACTGGGGGCTGCCGCCGTGGCGCCCGGACGCCCTGGCCGCCACGGGCTATGCCGCCTACCGCGATCTGCTGCGCGGGCTGCTGCGGCACGCGGGCGCGCTGCGCATCGACCATGTGATGGGCCTGTTCCGGCTGTGGTGGGTGCCGGAGGGGCGGGAGCCGACCGAGGGCTGTTACGTCCGCTACGACGCGGAGGCCATGCTCGGCGTGCTCGCGCTGGAGGCGCACCGCGCGGGGGCGGTGGTCATCGGCGAGGACCTGGGCACGGTGGAGCCGGGGGTGCGGGAGGCGCTGGCGGGGCGGGGGGTGCTGGGCACGTCGGTGCTGTGGTTCGAGCGGAACTACAACGGCGAGGGCGGCGGGCGCGGCGAGGACGGCGGGAACAGCGGGAACAGCGCGACCGGCGGGGACGGCGAGGAGGGCGGGGAGGGCGTCAGCGCGGCAAGCGGAGGCGACGCGAGTACGCGGCCCCGGGACGCCGTGCCCGCCCGTGCCCGTCCGCTGAGGCCCGAGGAGTGGCGCGCGGACTGTCTGGCGACCGTCACCACCCACGATCTGCCGAGCACCGCCGCCCGCCTCACCGGCGGCCATGTCGAGCTGCGGCACCGGCTCGGCCTGCTCACCCGCCCGTTCGCGCGTGAGCGGGCCGAGGAAGCGGTGGAGCTCGCGGAGTGGCTGGGGATGCTGGAGCGGCTGGGGATGCTGCCGGAGGGGCCGGGCGACGAGGAGGCGGCCGTCAAGGCGGTCCACCGCTTTCTGCTGCGCACCCCGGCGAAGCTGGTCGGGGTGTGGCTGCCGGACACGGTGGGGGACCGGCGCCCGCAGAACTTCCCCGGGACCTGGGACCAGTATCCGAACTGGCGGCTGCCCATCGCGGACGCGACCGGCCGCCCCGTATCGCTGGAGGATCTGGTGGCCTCGCCACGGCTGCACGCCCTGATGGGCGAGGTGGCGCGGGTGGCGCGGGGCGGGGGCGCGGCCGGTGCCCGGGGCAAGCCCACCCCGCGCACGCGGGGCGCGAGGGCGTCCGATACCGTGAGTCCGTGAGCAACAAGGTCAAAAAGAACGCCGTTCGCGCCGGTGCCGTCATCGCCGCGACGACGGCGATGCTGATGGTGTCGTCCCCCGCGTTCGCGCTCCGCGACGATGGTGACGACCCGGGTCCGGGCCTGAGCGTCGCGGAGACGCTGGGCCTCTATGTCGTCACTCCCATCGTGCTCTTCGTCGTGATCGCCGGTCTGGTGATGCTCGGCGACAAGACGCGCAAGCGCAGTGACTGACGCGCACTGACACGTACTGAGACAAGCTGTCACTGAGGACGCCGTGACGAGGGTGCCCCCGGCAGGATGCCGGTGGGCGCCCTCGTCGCGTTTCCCCGACGCCGTCGCGTTCCGCGGCGTTCTCTCCGCGCTCCGCCGCAGCGCGCACGGAATTTCCCGGTGCGCACCCGGCCATTTATTTCCGCTTTAACCTACGGTGTCGTAACCTACGGAGCCGTAAGTCAAACCTACGGCGCCGTAGGTTACGCCTCGCACGACATCCCCAGGAGCCCACTGTGACCCTCGCCCCCTCCAGCCGTCACGGTCAGGCCGTATGGAGCGACAGCCGCCTGCTGTACGCACTCGAAGAGGTCGTCGAGGTGGAGCTCAACCGGCATCTGAAGGCCGCCAAGGAGTGGATGCCGCATGAGTACGTGCCGTGGAGCGACGGCCGCAACTTCGACGGCGTGATGGGCGGCGAGGCATGGGCGCCCGAGCAGTCCAAGGTCACCGACGTGGGCCGGATCGCGCTCGTGGTCAATCTGCTGACCGAGGACAACCTGCCCAGCTACCACCACGAGATCGCCACGGTCTTCGGCCGCGACGGCGCGTGGGGCACCTGGGTGCACCGGTGGACGGCGGAGGAGGGCCGGCACGGCATCGTCATGCGCGACTACCTGCTGACCAGCCGCGCGGTCGACCCGGTCGAGCTGGAGCGGTTCCGGATGACGCATATGTCCGAGGGGTTCGAGGCGGACAACAGCCACAGCATGCTGCACTCCATCGCGTACGTGGCCTTCCAGGAGCTCGCCACCCGCATATCGCACCGGAACACCGGCCACCACTCCGGCGACCCGGTCTGCGACCGGATGCTGGCCCGTATCGCCACCGACGAGAACCTGCACATGGTCTTCTACCGGAATCTGCTGGCGAAGGCGTTTGAACTGGCGCCCGACCAGACCATGCGCGCCGTACGCGATGCCGTGGTCGGTTTCCGCATGCCGGGGCACGGCATGCCGGGGTTCGAGCGGGCTGCCGCGCAGATGGCCATCGGCGGCATCTACAACCTGCGCATCCACCACGACGACGTCCTGCAGCCCGTGCTGCGCTTCCTCAAGGTCCTGGAGATCTCCGGGCTCTCGGGCGACGGGCTGAAGGCGCAGGAGGAGCTGGGTCTTTACATGGGCGGTCTGGACGCCCAGGCCACCAAGTTCGACGAGCGGCGCGAGGCGATGCTGGCCCGCCGCGCGGCCCGCGCAGCCCGTGTCTGAGGCACCAGAACGGACACACTGAAGCAAAAACAAAAAACCAGACACGAGGGCGCCCCGGACCAACCCGGTCCGGGGCGCTCTCATCCGTGCAATCCGTGCGTACGTACCGTCAGCCCGCCGCGGCCGCCGCGTCCGCGGCCTGGGCCCTGAGCGCCCGCTCGACGCCCGCGCGGCACTCGGTGACCAGGCGGCGCAGCGCCGCGCTGGGCTCGGCGGAGGCCAGCCAGGCGTCGGTCGCGTCCAGCGTGGCCTGCGAGATCTGTACGGTCGGGTAGAGGCCGATCGCGATCTGCTGAGCCATCTCGTGGCTGCGGCTGTCCCAGACGCCCTTGACCGCCGCGAAGTACTTCTCGGCGTACGGGGCCAGCAGCTCGCGCTGGTCGGTCTGGACGAAGCCGCGGATCACCGACTCCTGCACCGCGTTCGGCAGCTTGTCGGACTCCACGATCGACGCCCACGCCTCGGCCTTCGCCTCCGGCGTCGGCCGGGCGGCGCGCGCGGTGGCCGCGTGGCGCTCGCCCGCCGAGGTGCGGTCCCGCTCCAGCTCGGCGTCGACCGAGGCCCCGTCGGACCGGCCGGTCGCGGCCAGCCGCTCCAGGAACGCCCAGCGCAGCTCGGTGTCGACGGCCAGGCCCTCGATGGTCTCGGTGCCCGCCAGCAGCCCGGCCAGCAGGTCGAGCTGTGCGTCGGTGCGGGCGGTGTCGGCGAAGGCCCGCGCCCAGGCCAGCTGGTGGTCGCTGCCGGGGGCGGCGGCCCGCAGGTGGTCCACGGTGGCCTCGGTCCACCGCGCCAGGCCCGTCGGGCGCCAGTCGGGGGCCGCGTACAGGTCGAGGGCCAGCTTGACCTGGCGCTGCAGCGACTGGACGACGCCGATGTCCGACTCCTTGGCGATACCGGACAGCACCAGGGAGAGATAGTCGCGGGTGGCCAGTTCGCCGTCGCGGGTCATGTCCCAGGCGGAGGCCCAGCACAGGGCGCGCGGCAGGGACGCCTCGAAGTCGCCCAGGTGCTCGGTGACCACGGCCAGCGAGTCGGGGTCCAGGCGCACCTTGGCGTACGACAGGTCGTCGTCGTTGAGCAGGATCACGGCCGGGCGCTTGTGGCCGGCCAGGGCGGCCACGGGGGTCAGCTCGCCGTCCACGTCGACCTCGATCCGCTCGCCGCGCACCAGCTTGCCGGTGGCGTCGATGTCGTACAGGCCGATCGCGATGCGGTGCGGGCGCAGCAGTGGCTCGCCCTTGGCGCCGGGCGGCAGGGCCGGGGCTTCCTGCCGGACGGCGAAGGAGGTGATGGTGCCGGAGGCGTCGGTTTCGATCTCCGGGCGCAGGATGTTGATCCCCGCGGTCTCCAGCCACGCCTTGGACCAGGTCTTCAGGTCCCGGCCGCTGGTCTCCTCGAGCGCGCCGAGCAGGTCGGACAGCCGGGTGTTCTTGTAGGCGTGGCGCTTGAAATACGCCTGTACGCCCTTGAAGAACTCCTCCTCGCCGACGTAGGCGACCAACTGCTTGAGGACGGAGGCGCCCTTCGCGTAGGTGATGCCGTCGAAGTTGACCATGACGTCGTCGAGGTCGCGGATCTCGGCCATGATCGGGTGGGTGGACGGCAACTGGTCCTGCCGGTAGGCCCAGGTCTTCATCGAGTTGGCGAAGGTGGTCCAGGCGTGCGGCCACCTGCTGCCGGGCGCGGACGCCTGGCAGGCGATGGAGGTGAAGGTGGCGAACGACTCGTTCAGCCACAGGTCGTTCCACCACTCCATGGTGACCAGGTCGCCGAACCACATATGGGCCAGCTCGTGGAGGATGGTCTCCGCCCGCGTCTCATAGGCCGCGTCCGTGACCTTGGAGCGGAAGACGTACTGGTCGCGGATGGTGACCGCGCCCGCGTTCTCCATCGCGCCCGCGTTGAACTCCGGTACGAACAGCTGGTCGTACTTGGCGAAGGGGTAGGCGTAGTCGAACTTCTCCTGGAACCAGTCGAAGCCCTGCCGGGTCACCTCGAAGATCGCGTCCGAGTCCAGGAACTCGGCGAGCGAGGGGCGGCAGTAGATGCCCAGCGGCACCGACCGCCCCTCGCCCTCCCAGCTGCTGTGCACGCTGTGGTACGGCCCGACGATCAGCGCGGTGATGTACGTCGAGATGCGCGGCGTCGGCTCGAAGCGCCAGACGTTGTCCTTGGGCTCGGGCGTCGGCGAGTTGGAGATCACCGTCCAGCCCTCGGGCGCCGTCACGGTGAACTGGAACGTGGCCTTCAGGTCCGGCTGCTCGAAGCTCGCGAACACCCGGCGCGCGTCCGGCACCTCGAACTGGGTGTAGAGGTAGGCCTGCTGGTCGACCGGGTCCACAAAGCGGTGCAGGCCCTCGCCGGTGTTGGTGTACGCGCAGTCCGCGACGACCCGCAGCTCGTTGCGCCCCTGCTGGAGGCCGCCCAGCGCGATCCGGGAGTCCGCGAAGACGTCGGCCGGGTCCAGTTCGTATCCGTTGAGCACCACCTGGTGCACGGTGGGCGCGACCAGGTCGATGAAGGAGTCGCCCGCCTCGGCCGCGTCGAAGCGCACCGAGGTGACCGACCGGAACGTGCCGCCTTCCTGGGCGCCGGAGAGATCGAGCTCGATCTCGTACGAGTCGACGCTGAGCAGCCGCGCCCGCCGCTGCGCCTCTTCGCGGGTCAGGTTCGTTCCAGGCACCTGGGCATCTCCTTCGAATACGACGTTTCGGCCATCCTTCCACGCAAGGCCCATCCGCCGCCCGCGGTAATCGCCCGGCGCCGCGGGGCGCCTGTCAGGTGCCTGCCCGAGCCTTGGCTCAGCTGAGCTCGGCCGCCACCAGCTCCGCGATCTGGACGGCGTTGAGCGCAGCGCCCTTGCGGAGGTTGTCGTTGGACACGAAGAGCGCCAGCCCGTTGTCGACCGTCTCGTCCACGCGGATGCGGCCCACATAGCTGGGGTCGTTGCCCGCGGCCTGAAGCGGGGTGGGGATCTCGGAGACCTCGACGCCGGGGGCCTGCCCCAGCAGCTCGTAGGCGCGCTCCACGCTCAGCGGATTGGCGAAGCGGGCGTTGAGCTGCAGCGAGTGGCCGGTGAAGACGGGGACCCGGACGCAGGTGCCGGAGACCTTGAGCTCGGGGATCCCGAGGATCTTGCGGGACTCGTTGCGGAGCTTCTGCTCCTCGTCGGTTTCAAACCGGCCGTCGTCGACGAGATTGCCCGCGAAGGGCAGCACGTTGAAGGCGATGGGGCGCTTGTAGACGGCGGGCTCGGGGAACTCCACGGCGGCCCCGTCGTGGGTCAGCGCGGTCGCGCCGTCGATGGCCTTGCGGACCTGGCCGTCCAGCTCCTCCACACCGGACAGACCGGAGCCGGACACGGCCTGGTAGGTGGTGGCGACCAGGGCGGTCAGGCCCGCCTCCGCGTGCAGCGGGCGCAGCACCGGCATGGCGGCCATGGTGGTGCAGTTCGGGTTGGCGATGATGCCCTTGGGGCGGTGGGCCACGGCGTCCGGGTTGACCTCGGAGACTACCAGCGGCACCTCGGGGTCCATCCGCCAGGCGGAGGAGTTGTCGATCACCACGGCGCCGGCCGAGGCGACCTTGGACGCCAGCGCCCGGGAGGTGGCCCCGCCCGCGGAGAACAGCGCGATGTCCAGCCGGGAGTAGTCGGCGGTGGCCGCGTCCTCGACGGCGATCTCGGTGTCCCGCCAGGGGAGCATGCGCCCGGCGGAGCGGGCCGAGGCGAACAGGCGCAGCTCCTCGACCGGGAAGTCCCGCTCCTCGAGGATCTTCCGCATGACCCCGCCGACCTGGCCGGTGGCTCCGACGATTCCGATCCTCACGACGCGCTCCTTCACGATCTGTGCCTGCTGCTGGGCGCCTGGCCACGTTCTGTGCCTGCTGCTGGGTGCCTGGCGTGCCTCCCATCATGCGGGTGGCCCCGGCGACCTTGTCCAATCCATTGTCCGGTCCCCGGGACGGCCCCGCGCCGGGCGTACGCCGCGCGCACACCGCGCGCAACCCGTTTCGGAGTGCTGTCGGCGTTCCCAGGTCCGGTGAACTCCGGGTGAGCGGCGGGATTCCGGCTGTGGAGTGCGGGATGACCGTTTGCTATCGCCAAGATCCACGTGCGTATTTCGGCGTTGGGCGTTGCCGCATCGTTAACTCGCAGGCCATCCCCGCTGCCAACGATCCGGAGTGACAGGGCAGCCCGCTGCCCGACCGCTGCCGCGCATCCACTCGGGGAGATCCCGCATGTCCCGCATACGGTCCGCCGCCCACGCCGCCCTCGACCGCCGCACCCTTCTCGTCGCCACCGCCTCCGCAGGTGCCGCAACGGGCCTCGGGCTCGCCTTCGGGCCCGGCAGCGGTTCGGCGACCGCCTCACAGCCGGCCCAGGTGCGCGCCGCCGCCCGCAGAGTCGTCACCGCCCCCGCGCTCCCCTCGAAGGCCGGGACGACGCTGGAGACCTTCTCCGCCCCGCGCGGCAGCGGCACCTACCGCAGGCTCGGCGACGGCCCGGCCTGGGCCCGTACCGTACGCACCGAGCTCGCCGGGGCCAAGGGCGGCCGGGAGGACCGGCGCACCACGCTCGCCTCCTTCGTACAGCTCACGGACATGCACCTCACCGATGTGCAGCACCCGCTGCGGTACGAGTTCCTGCGCGCCGGGCGCCCGGGCGCCTGGCGGCCCCACGAGGCGCTGACCGTGGTCGGCGCCGCGTCCCTCATCGAGCGGGTCAACGGGCTGCGCGGCGGGCCGGCCACCGGCTCCCCGCTCTCCTTCGTCATGACCACCGGCGACAACACCGACAACAACGCGCGGATCGAGCTGGACTGGTTTCTGGGCGTGATGAACGGCGGCCGGATCACCCCCAACACGGGCGACCCGCGCCGCTACGAGGGCGTGCAGAACAGCGGGCTCAAGGCGTTCTGGCACCCGGAGAGCGCGGTGCGCGACACCGACAAGCAGGTCGGCTTCCCGCGGATCGACGGCTTCCTTACGGCCGCGCTGCGCACCGTCAACAGCCCCGGGCTGCGGCTGCCGTGGTACTCGACCATCGGCAACCACGACGACCTGTCCGGCGGTGTCTACTCCTTCGGCGGCTCCTACTTCGCGGACCTCGCCACCGGCAGCCGCAAGCTCCAGATCATCCCGGCCGCCGAGGCCGAGGAGCGCTTCAAGGACGAGCGCAAGGGCGGCGACCCCACGGGCAAGGTCATGAAGGAGCTGCTGCGCGCGCACGCGAAGGACATGCGCACCGTCACCCCCGACGAGCGCCGCGCGCCCTTCTCCCAGCGGGACTTCGTCGCGGCGCACCTCGACCCGGCCCACACCGGGCCCGGCCCGGTCGGCCACGGCTACACCAAGGCCAACCTCGACGAGGGCACCTGCTACTACTCGTTCCGGATATCCGACGGCCTCCTCGGCATCAGCCTGGACACCACCGACCCGGGCGGCCACTACACCGGGTCGCTGGGCACCGCCCAGCTGCGCTGGCTGGAGCGGACCCTGAAGGCCCACAAGGACGACCGGATCCTGGTCTTCAGCCACCACTACAGCCGTAGCATGGACAACCTGAACCGCGACCCGGCCCGCCCGCGCGAGGCCCGGCACGGCGGCGACGAGGTCGTGGCGCTCTTCCAGCGCCACCCCCAGGTGCTGGCGTGGATCAACGGCCACAGCCACAAGAACGAGATCACCCCGCGTGGCACCTTCTGGGAGATCACCACCGCCTCGCATGTGGACTTCCCCCAGCTGGCCCGGGTGATCGAGGTGGTGGACAACCACGACGGCACGCTGTCGCTGTTCACCACCCTCGTCGAGTCGGCCGCGCCGCGCCGCACGGACTACGCCGATCTGTCCCAGACCGGCCTGGCCGCGCTCTACCGCGAGCTGTCCTACAACGCCCCGGGGCGCAGCCAGGCCCTGGCGGGCGACGCGGACGACCGCAACACCGAGCTGCTGCTGCGCAAGCGGTGACCCGTCTCATATAACCGGTCTCACCTGGGCCGGATCACGAGGTAGGGCGTGGGCTCACGGTCGATCGACGCGATCAGCGCGGTGCGGACGACCGCGGCCTGCGTCTCCAGGCTCTCGCGGAGCTTCTTGGGCGTGACGCGCACGACCGTGATGCCCAGCCGCTCCATATGCTCGCCCGCGGGCGTGAAGCGGCCCAGTGGATCGTGCCCGCCGCCCTGGCGGGGGGTTCGTGCGTCGATCTCCAACGCCACGGCCTGCAGTGGCCAGTACGCGTCCACCCCGGACAGCAGGGGGCCGCCGGGCAGCCGCAGCTCCACGTTCCACAGCGGCTCGGGCAGGGAGTATCCGCGCACCATGTCGTAGAGCTGGGCCTCGGCCATGGCCCGCCCCTCGGCCAGCAGCGCGTCGACGGCGTCGACGACATGCGGCCGGGACAGCAGCCGGGCCCGGCTCAGCTCCCGTACGACGGACGACGCCTCGCAGTGCCCCTGGCGCACGGCCTCGATGAGCAGCCGGCGGACGGCCGAGGCGTCGGACAGCTGGGCCACCGCGTCGGCCAGCGCGCGGGCGGCGGGGGCGGTCGGCAGACCGGTGATCTCCCGGGGACAGGGCAGGGCGGCGGCGCGGACGAAGCGCACATAGCCGGCCCCGCGCAGCCGCCGCGCACGCGGTACGAGCACATCGACGCGGTCAAGGGCGCGCAGCGAGGGGACGGCGGAGAAGCGGTGCAGGGCCAGCGCCGCCAGTCCGGTGATCATCGCCTCGCCGTACGGACCGCCGCCCGCCCCGGGTGCCGGAACGGCGCCTTCCGGGTGGCCCGGGCGCTCCCGGCTCGCGGTGTACAGGAGCGCCGCGTGCAGCCGCTCCTCGCCGGTGGCGGGGCCGGGGTGGAGCAGATGGACGCCCGGCAGGATCCGCTGCCAGGGTCCGCCGGGGCGGCAGCGCTCGGCGGCCTCGGCCGCCGTCACGCCGTGCTCACGGAGTTGACGACTCGTCAAAACGCTGCGGCCGCCGTCCGGGAGGTGGTGCAGCGGGCGGGGCGAGAGCGGGGTGTCGGAGTTCATGACCCCGCCATTCCCGGGCCCGCCCGGCCCGCTAACCGCTGTTACACGCTCGTCGACAAATACGGACAACCCCGTCCTAAAGTACGGACGTTCGATTGCCGAAAACAGCTGATCTGCCGATAAAGCCCCGTCAAACGGCCGAGCGGGCGTCGCACTCCTGTCCGCGCAGCGCCCGCGCGAGATCGGCGCGCGCCTCCAGGACCAGTCGGCGCAGCGCCGGCGCCGCGCTCGGATGGCGGGTCAGCCAGGCGTCGGCCGCCTCCAGGGTCGTGGGGTCGCCCTGCGCGGGGAACAGGCCGCGGACGATCGACATGGCGATCTCGATCGACCGCTCCCGCCACACCCGCTCGATCACGGCGAAGTACCGGTCCTGGTATGGCGCGAGCAGGTCCGCCTGCGAGGGCTGCGCGAAGCCCGCGATGGTGGCCTCCACCAGAGCGTTGGACAGCGCGTCGGACTCCACGACCGCCGCCCATGCCTCCGCCTTGACCGCGGCCGACGGCCGGGCGGTCAGGCAGCGCACCTGGTGGCGCTTGCCGGAGGCGGTGTCGTCGCGGCCCAGCTCCGCCGCGATCAGCGACTCGTCGGCCGCGCCCTGGGCGGTCAGCGAGGCCAGGAACGTCCAGCGCAGCTCCTGGTCGACATCCAGCCCGTCGATCCGGGCCGTGCCGTCCAGCAGCCCGAGCAGCAGCCGCTGGTCCAGGTCGGTGGCGGCGGTCTGGGCGAAGAACCGCGCCCAGGCCAGCTGGTGGCCGCTGCCCGGCGCGGCCAGCCGCAGCTCGCGCAGCGCGCCCTCGGCGACCCGCAGGCCGCCCTCCTCGCGCCAGTCGGGCGCCGCGTAGTGCTGGAGCGCCGACTGGGCCCACGCCTGGACCATCTGGAGCACGCCGATATCGGTCTCCGCCCCGCCGAAGCGCTCCACCAGGTCCAGGAAGTCGCGGGCGGGCATCAGCGCGTCCCGCGTCAGATTCCACAGGGCGGACCAGCACAGCGCCCGCGCGAGGGGGTCGGTCAGCTCGCCCAGGTGGGCGCGCAGGGTGTCCAGCGAGGCCTCGTCGAAGCGGACCTTGCAGTAGGTGAGGTCGTCGTCGTTGACCAGGATCAGCTCGGGCCGCTCGGCCCCGGTCAGCTCGGCCACCACCGTACGGGGGCCGTCCACGTCGACCTCGGCCCGCGCGTAGCGCACCAGCGCGCCGGTCCCGTCCGCCGCCGCGCCGGCCCGCCGGTAGAGGCCGACGGCGACCCGGTGCGGCCGCAGCGTCGGATGCTCGGCGGAGGCGGCCTCCTGGACGATCGACAGCTCGGTGATATGGCCGGCCGCGTCATAGGTGGCCTGGGGGGTGAGCACATTGACCCCGGCCGTCTCCAGCCAGGCCCGGGACCAGGCGGCCATGTCCCGGCCGGAGGTCTCGGTCAGCACCGACAGCAGATCGGTCAGGCGCGTATTGCCGTACGCATGGCGCTTGAAGTAGCGGCGCGCGCCCTCCAGGAAGGCGTCCCGCCCGGCGTAGGCCACCAGCTGCTTGAGGACGGAGGCGCCCTTGGCGTAGGTGATCCCGTCGAAGTTGAGCTTGGCGTCCTCCAGGTCGCGGATATCGGCCGTGACCGGGTGGGTGGACGGCAGCTGGTCGGCGCGGTACGCCCAGGCCTTGCGGCGGTTGGCGAAGGTGATCCAGCCGTCGGTGAAGCGGGTCGACTCGACGAGCGAGAAGGCGCCCATGAAGTCCGCGAAGGACTCCTTGAGCCACAGGTCGTCCCACCACTCCATGGTGACCAGGTCGCCGAACCACATATGGGCCATCTCGTGGAGGATCACATTGGCCCGGTGCTCGTACGAGGCCTGGGTGACCTTGCCGCGGAAGACGAACTCCTCACGGAAGGTCACACAGCCCGGGTTCTCCATCGCGCCGAGGTTGTACTCGGGCACGAACGCCTGGTCGTACTTCCCGAACGGGTACGGGTAGTCGAAGTGGTCGTGGAAGAAGTCCAGGCCCTGCTTGGTGACGGTGAAGATGTCGTCCGCGTCGAAGTGCTTGGCGAGCGAGGCGCGGCACAGCGCGCCCAGCGGGATCTCCAGGGCGGAGCCGTCCGGCAGGGCGCGGCTGTAGTGGTCCCGTACATAGTGGTACGGGCCGGCCACGACCGCCGTGATGTACGTCGAGATCGGCTCGGTCGGCGCGAAGTGGGTGGTGGCGAACCCGTCACCCGCTCCTGACGGCTCGAGCGCCGCCACCGCGCCGTTGCTGAGCACCGTCCAGTCCTGCGGGGCGGTCACCGAGAAGGTGAAGCGGGCCTTGAGGTCGGGCTGCTCGAAGTTCGCGAAGACGCGGCGGGAGTCGGCCGGCTCGTACTGCGTGTACAGATAGACCTGGCCGTCCTCGGGGTCCACAAAGCGGTGCAGCCCCTCGCCGGTCCTGCTGTAGGCGCACTGCGCCTCCACCACCAGCTCGTTCTCCGCGGCGAGGGAGTCGAGGGCGATCCGCGCGCCGTCGAAGACGGCCTTCGGGTCGAGCTCCCGCCCGTTCAGCCGTACGGCGGTGACCCGCGGCGCGATCAGATCGGCGAAGGACGCCGCCCCCGGCTCGGCGCAGCGGAAGCGCAGCGTGGTCGTCGAGCGGAAGGTGCGCGGCCCCTCACCCGCGTGCTCCCCGACCGCGGACCGCAGGTCGAGCGCCACGTCGTACGCGTCCACGGTCAGCAGCTGCGCGCGCTCTCGGGCTTCGTCACGGGTCAGGTTCTCGCCGGGCAAGACGCGGCTCCCTCGTCATCGTCTCGAATATCGGACACTCGAACACGCGAAATCATGTCACGCGGCACTGACAACGGGAATCGGGGAATGGCCGCCACGCCCGGCCGTGTTTCCTGGAACACCTGTCGCTTTTCCGTGGCTGTCCGTTCGAGGAGAGATCGTGACCGAAACCGCCAAGACTCCTGCCGACTTCTGGTTCGACCCGCTGTGCCCGTGGGCCTGGATGACCTCCCGCTGGATGCTGGAGGTGGAGAAGGTCCGCCCGGTCGAGGTGCGCTGGCATGTGATGAGTCTGGCCGTGCTCAACGAGCCCCGGGTCGACGAACTGCCCGAGGAGTACCGCGAGCTGATGAAGACCGCCTGGGGGCCGGTCCGGGTCTGCGTCGCCGCCGAGCAGAAGCACGGCAGCGACGTTCTCGGCCCGCTCTACACCGCCCTCGGGACCCGCTTCCACAACCAGGGCCTGGAGAAGAACCGCGAGACGATCGTCGCCGCCCTCGAGGAGGCCGGTCTGCCCGCCGAGCTCGCGGACGCCGCCGACTCCGACGAGTACGACACCGAGCTGCGCGCCTCCCACAAGGAGGGCATCGACCTGGTCGGCCAGGACGTGGGCACCCCGGTCATCGCGGTCCCCGGCCCGGACGGCGAGCAGATCGCCTTCTTCGGCCCGGTCGTGACCCCCGCGCCCAAGGGCGAGGCCGCCGCCCAGCTGTGGGACGGCACGCTGATGGTCGCCTCGATCCCCGGCTTCTACGAGATCAAGCGCACCCGCACGGTGGGCCCGATCTTCGACTGAGGCACACCTGACGCATACGACGGACAGGCGAAGGCCCCCGCGCGACACGGTCGCACGGGGGCCTTCGGGTCGGGGCGGGTCAAGCCGGGGCGGTCAGCCCCGCGCCGCCGCCAACCGCTGCCGTACGTATCCGACCACCGCGAGCGCCGCCGTCAGCCCGGCCGAGAAGTACAGCTGGGTGCGGGTGTCGGACTCGCGGGTCATCAGCGCCAGTACGACGACCGTCCCGGCCAGCGCCACCCACGTCAGATACGGGAACAGCCACATCTTCACCACGAGCTTGTCGGGCGTCTCGCGCTCCAGCCGCCTGCGCATCCTCAGCTGCGAGACCGCGATGAAACCCCACACGATCAGCACGGCCGCGCCGACCATGTTGAGCAGCCACTTGAAGATGGTGTCCGGCCACCAGTAGCTCAGCAGCACCGCGAAGAAGCCGAAGGTGGAGGAGGCGACCACGGTCGCCCGGGGCACCCCGCCGCTGACCCCGCCGAGGACGGACGGCCCCTCGCCGCGCGCCGCGAGCGAGTACGCCATGCGGGAGGCGCCGTAGATGTTGGCGTTCATCGCGGAGAGCAGGGCCACCAGCACGATGACGTTCATCAGCTGGCCGGCCGCCGGGATGTCGAGGCGCTCGAGCACGGCCACGTACGGGCCGTCGGCGACGACCGACGGGTCGTTCCACGGGATCAGGGTGACCACGACCAGCATCGAGCCCACGTAGAACACCGCGATCCGCCACATCGCGGTGCGCACCGCGCTCGCGACCCCCTGGACCGGATGCTCGGACTCGGCCGCCGCGATGGTGACCGTCTCAAGACCGCCGTACGCGAACACGGTGGCCGGCAGGCCCAGGACGAGGCCGTCGAGGCCGTTGGGCAGGAAGCCATGGGTCCCGGTGAGGTTGGCGGCGCCCGGGGCGTCGGTGCCCGGGAGCACGCCGAGGATGGCCAGCACGCCCAGGACCAGGAAGAGCGAGATCGCGGTGATCTTCAGCGCGGCGAACCAGAACTCGAACTCGCCGAAGTTGCCGACGGCCGCGAGGTTCGTCCCGCAGAAGATCACCATGAACAGGGCGACCCACATCCAGGACTCGGTGCCGGGGAACCACTTCACCATGATCCCCGCCGCGCCGATCGCCTCGGCCGCGATGCCCACGCACAGCAGCACCCAGAACGTCCACCCCACGGTGAACCCGGCCCACGGCCCGATCGACCGCTCGGCGTGTACGGAGAAGGAGCCGGAGGCCGGGTTGGCCGCCGACATCTCACCGAGCATGCGCATCACGAGCATCACGAGCAGGCCGGACAGCGCATAAGCGATCACGATCGACGGCCCGGCGGCCGCGATACCGGTGCCGGAGCTGACGAACAGGCCCGCGCCGATCACACCCCCGAGGGCGATCATCGACAGATGGCGCTGCTTGAGGCCGTGGGACAGCGGCGCGCCGCCGGCCCGGCCGGTGCCGACCGCCTCGGCGTCGCGCTCCTGCGCGGAGGACGCGGAGGACGCGGGTGTCCGGTTCATGGGTCTGTGGTGTCCATTACATGAGGGTGCGAGTACGGGAGGTGCTGTTGGGGGCAAAACGCCCTCAGTGTGGGGGCGGTGTCCGCTCAGGACAACATTCGGCCGCAAGATGTCTGAATATCGGACTCTCGCGTGACGCTGCGTACCCACCCCATCGCCCGGCAGCCGACTGCCGGAAGTCTCCAAGCGGGCCGGTGCGGCTTTGTCGCCCGCCGACCGTGATCGCGGACCGGCCCCCGGGTACCGTCACCGTGTCCCACACCGCCTCTCACCTCGGAGAACCGTCGATGAGCACCGCTTCTGCCGCCACCGTCCACCCGGGTACGGTCCTCGCGGATGTGATCTTCCCGGCCCGCCGGGCCCGGTCGGCCGCCTCGTCCGCCCCTTCCTCCCGGCAGGTCCTGGCCCGGGACGCGGCCCTGGTCGTCGGCGGCGCCGCGCTCACCGGCCTCGCCGCGCAGCTCTCCGTGCCCGTCCCCGGCTCCCCGGTCCCGGTGACCGGCCAGACCTTCGCCGCGCTGCTGGTCGGCACCTCGCTCGGCGCCCGGCGCGGCTTCCTCTCCCTCGCGCTGTACACCCTCCTCGGCATGGCGGGCCTGCCGTGGTTCGCCGAGGGCAGCTCGGGCGCCGCGATGCCGTCCTTCGGCTATGTGCTGGGCATGCTGCTCGCCTCGGCCGCGGTGGGCGCGCTGGCGCGGCGCGGCGGGGACCGCGGGGTGCTGCGCACGGTGGGCACCATGGCGGTCGGCTCGGCGATCATCTATGCCGTCGGCGTCCCCTACCTCGCGCTGGCCGCGGACATCTCCCTCAGCCAGGCGGTCGCCGCGGGCCTCACGCCGTTCCTGATCGGCGACGCCCTGAAGGCCGCACTGGCCATGGGCGCGCTGCCCACCGCCTGGAAGCTGATCGGCCGCCGAGGCCCCTCTTTCTAGGGCTCGGCTCTCCCCCAGCTACCGCTGGGAGGTGCCCCCGGGGGGGCGCTACAGCCCCTGTCGACGGTCGACCACGCGGCGGTAGCCGGCTGTGTCGATCTGCGGCTCCGCCGCGTGGCGATCGCAGCCTCGCCCCCTCGCGCGGCGGAGCCGCATATTAATCGCAGCCTCGGGGCCTCCGCGCGCTCTCCCTTTCACAGTGACATCAGCGCCTCCGGCGCGGGCGACCGCGCCCCTTCGGCTCACTCGCCTCGCTAGCGGAGGTACGCACTCAGGCGCCGGACGAGCCGAGGCTCGTCCGGCGCCTGAGTCATAGGTGTCCCCCTACGGCAGCACCGATTCCTTCGGCTTGCTGTCGGCGCCCTCGCTCCGGGCCCCGGGGAGCAGGTCGCGGATCAGTGAGAAGGCCACGACCACCACGGCCACCGCCGCGGACAGCAGCACCTGCTCGCGGCCGTCCTTGTCGGTGAGCATGTAGACCAGCACGAACGAGATCATCGCGATCGTCGCCCAGGTCAGATACGGGAAGAGCCACATCCGGACGACCAGTTTGTCCGGGTTCTCGCGCAGGATGATCCCGCGCATCCTCAGCTGGGTGAAGCAGATCACCAGCCAGACGAACAGCGCGACCGCGCCCGAGGAGTTCAGCAGGAACTGGAAGACCGTGTCCGGCCACTGGTAGTTGAACCAGACCGCGACGAAGCCGAAGACGACCGATCCGAGGATCGCGGTCTGCGGCACCCCGCGCGAGGTGGTCTTCGCGAAGGCGGCCGGCGCGTCCCCGCGCCGGCCGAGCGAGAAGGCCATCCGGGAGGCGGTGTAGAGGCCGGAGTTCAGACAGGACAGCACGGCGGTCAGCACGATCACATTCATGACCTGGCCCGCGTGCGGGATGCCGATCGAGTTGAGCGCGGCCACGTAGCTGCCCTTCGACTTGTCGGCGATCCCCGGGTCGTTCCACGGCAGCAGGGTCACCACGACGAAGATGGAGCCCAGGTAGAAGACGGCGACACGCCAGATCACGCTGTTGGTCGCCTTGGTCACCGCCCGCTGCGGGTCGGCGGACTCACCGGCGGCGAGAGTGACGATCTCACTGCCCATGAAGGAGAAGACGACCAGCAGCACACCGGTGAGAATCGCCCCCGGGCCGTGCGGCAGGAACCCGCCGTGGTCGGTGAGGTGCGCGAAGCCGGCCCCCTCGTTGTCCGAGCCGGGCAGCACTCCGAACACGGCCAGCCCGCCCACCACGATGAACGCGGCGATCGCGACGACCTTGATCCCGGCGAACCAGAACTCGAACTCCCCGTAGGAGGAGACCGAGACCAGGTTGGCCGCGGTCAGCACCACCATCACGATCAGCGCCCAGCCCCACTGCGGCACATCCGGCATCCAGCCCTCGAGGATCTCGGCGCCCGCCGTCGCCTCGACCGCCAGCACCACCACCCAGAAGAACCAATAGAGCCAGCCGATGGAGAATCCGGCCCAGCGGCCGAGCGCCCGGTCGGCGTAGGCGGAGAAGGAACCCGAGGAGGGGTTGGCGGCGGCCATCTCGCCGAGCATCCGCATCACCAGGACGACCATCAGGCCGACCAGCGCGTACGAGATGAGGATGCCGGGCCCGGCCTTGGCGATACCGGCGCCGGAGCCGACGAACAGCCCGGCGCCGATCACCCCGCCGATCGCGATCATCGACAGATGGCGGTTCTTGAGACCGGCCTTGAGGCCGTCGTTCGGGGCACCTGGGCCGGAGGATCCGGCCGTCGCCTCGGCCGTATTGGTCGCAGGTTGTGCGCTCATGCTCGATCCTTTGCTCTCGGGTGACGAGCGACGCCAGTGAAACTCAGGGGCACGATCAACTGAACCTTTGATTCCGGATTGTTACCCGAGGTTTCTCTGGGTTTCGTTGGTGCTACTGAGGGTTTCCGCAACTCGTACCCCGGGCGGTGGCGACCACACGGCCGTGTCACACTCGGGGCATGCGCGTGTACCTCGGCTCCGACCATGCCGGTTTCGAACTCAAGAACCACCTAGTTGACTGGCTTCGGGCGGCCGGCCACGAGCCCGTCGACTGCGGGCCCCACATCTACGACGCCCAGGACGACTACCCGCCGTTCTGTCTGCGTGCCGCCGAGCGGACCGCGGCCGACCCGGACAGTCTCGGCATCGTGATCGGCGGCTCCGGGAACGGCGAGCAGATCGCCGCCAACAAGGTCAAGGGCGTGCGCGCAGCGCTGGCCTGGAGCGAGCAGACCGCCGAGCTCGGCCGTGAGCACAACAACGCCAATGTGATCAGCGTCGGCGCCCGGATGCACACGCAGGACGAGGCGACCAAGTTTGTCGAGATTTTCCTGAACACCCCGTACTCGGGTGAGGAGCGTCACACCCGGCGCATCGAGATGCTCTCGGCCTACGAGGCCACCGGCGAGTTGCCGCCGATCCCCGCCCACCACCCGCAGCAGGGCTGATGGCCTGATGCCCGAAGGGCACACCATCCACCGGCTGGCCGCCGACCACAGTGAGCTGTTCGGCGGCCGGCCCGTACGCGCCAGCAGCCCGCAGGGCAAGTTCGCCGACGGAGCGGCGCTGATCGACGGGCAGGTGCTGGAGCACGCCGAGGCCCACGGCAAGCACCTCTTCCTGGGCTTCCCGGCGAGCGGCTGGGTCCATGTCCACCTCGGCCTGTTCGGCAAGGTGGGCCTCGGCCCGGCCCCCGCCCCGCCGCCGACCGACACCGTACGGCTGCGGCTGGCCACCAAGGAGGCGTACGCGGACCTCCGGGGCCCGACCGCCTGCGCGCTGATCACCGACGACGAGAAGCGGGCGGTGCACGACCGGCTCGGCCCGGACCCGCTGCGCCCCTCGGACGACGGGGACCGCGCCTGGGCCCGGGTCTCCCGCAGCCGCACCAGCGTGGCCGCGCTGCTGCTCGACCAGAAGGTGGTCGCGGGGGTCGGCAACGTCTACCGCGCCGAGGTCCTGTTCCGGCACGGCATCGACCCGTACCGCACGGGCCGCGATCTGAGCCGCGCCGAATGGGACGCGATCTGGGCGGACCTGGTGGCGCTGATGCGCGAGGGCGTACGGAACAACCGGATCGACACGGTCCGCCCCGAGCACACCCCCGAGGCGATGGGCCGCCCGCCGCGCGTCGACGACCACGGCGGCGAGGTCTACGTCTACCGCCGGGACCGACGGCCCTGCCATATCTGCGGCGGCGAGGTGCGCACCGCGGACCTCGCCAACCGCAATCTGTTCTGGTGCCCGAACTGTCAGCGCCCTTAGGCCCCGTGGGCCCCGCGGGCCCCGAAGGCCCGGGGGCACGGTCAGGCCCGCGGGCGCGGTCAGAAGGTGTGCGGGAGCCAGGGCGCGACATCGCTGCGAAAGGCGGCCGACGCCTCCGCCAGCGCGCCCTGGCGCAGCTCCTGGACGCGGCCGGCGCCCGCCAGCGCGGACAGCGAGGTCCCGCCGAGGTACGCCGCGCCCAACTCCCGTACGTCCAGCCGCAGCCCCGGCTCATCCGACGTCCGCTCGCAGCTCGCGCCCTTGGCGTCCCCGGTCAGCCGCCAGCGCCCCTCGTTCCATGGGCAGAAGGCGTCGGTGACCTCCAGGACCACATCCACCGGCAGGGCGTACGTCCGCGCCTCGAGCGCCGCGCCGACGTCCACCGGGCGCACATACAGGTCGTCGCGCAGCAGGACCTGGCAGCGCCGGATATCGGAGACCATGTGCTGCCAGGGGTCGTCGACCGGTCGGCGACCGATGCGAATCTTGCAGGTCAGGTCGATATCGAAGAGAAAGCGCCACAGTGCGCCGCGGGACGCCGGGTCCAGGGCCTCCAGATCGCGCACGATCACCACGCCCTTCGGCACGGCCAGGTCCCAGTCCGGGTTGACCGCGAAGCGCACATAACCGGTGACCTCACCGTCCCGCTCGGCCAGTACGCACCGCAGCGGCGAGGCGCCCGCGCGCTCGCTCGGCGGGTCGAGCAGCGGTTTGCGCTCCCAGCCCGGGCGCCGCTCCAGCATCCCCGGCCGGTCTGTCACCAGGCGGGCGTAGACGGCCTCACACGCCTCCAGCGCGGCCTCGGGCGCCACGGCGCGCAGGGCCACCTCGTCGGCCCCCTCCGGGACGGTCAGGCCCACCCGCGCGGTGTCGATCTCGGCGAGCGCGGCCCGGGTGGCCTCGCCGAAGCCGAACCGGCCGTAGATCTGCGGCTCCGACGCGGTCAGCACCGCCAGCGGCTCGCCCGCGGCGCGTACGTCGTCCAGCAGGCGGCGCATCATGGCGCGCAGCACCCCGCGCCTGCGGTGCGTGGGCTGCACGCCGACCATCGTGACCCCGGCCGCCGGCACCACGGCGCCGCCCGGCACCGACAGCCGGAAGCTGAACAGCCCCGCCGTCCCGACGATCTCCTCGCCGTCCCACGCCCCGACCGAACGCTCACATTCGGTCAAGTCGCGGTCCAGGACGCGCTCCTCCGGCGACTCCTGGACCCCGCCGAAGGCGAGCATCAACGTCCTGTACCACTCGTCCCAGTGGGCAGGGTCGAGCACACGCAGCTCCATCGTCATATTCCCATCCCTAGCAGCGGATTCCGGCACAGGCGAACGAATTTCGCTTACGATTGCCCACTCCGGTGGGTGGTTCGACGCGCCACGAATCGACGCGCGTCCGAACGGGTGGGTAGGGTCCCGATGCAATGACTGGCGGCGTAGACACTCCAACGGCCCGGCTGCGCAAGGCGCTGCACCGGGCTCGCACTGGCGTGCGCAAAGCCGGAGTCGACTACTTCCGCGGGGGCGGCTCGGACCGGCTCGCCCTCACGATGCTGCTGCTCTCCGTCCCGGCCATCGCCTTCGGCACCATCGCCCAGCCCGACTGGTGCGCCCCCGCCGCCCTTGTGCTGCCCATCGTCGCGGGCGGCCTGGTGCTGCGTCCGGCCAGCCTTCTCGCGCTCTACGGGGCGGCGGCCACCGCCCTCATCATCGAATCCGCCATCCTCGGCCCCTACACCCAAGAGGACACCTCCGACCGGGTCACCCCGGGCACCATCCTGGTCGTCGCGGCCGTCGGCTTCTTCGGCCTGCTCATCGCCCAGTTCCGCAGCCGTGTCGGGGTGCCCTGGCGGCGCGGCGGCACCATGCTGTTCGACCTGCGCGAACGCATCCGGGTACAGAGCAAGCTGCCCGGTCTGCCCAGCGGCTGGCACCGCGAGATGGCGCTGCGCCCGGCCGGCGGGCAGTCCTTCTCGGGCGACTTCGTCGTCGCGGCCCGTACGAACGGCGGCCGCACCCTCGAAGTCGTCCTCACCGACGTCTCCGGCAAGGGCATGGACGCGGCCTCCCGCGCCCTTCTGCTGTCCGGCGCCTTCGGCGGCCTCCTCGGCTCCCTGCCGCCCCATGGCTTCCTCCCGGCCGCCAACGGCTATCTGCTGCGCCAGGACTGGGACGAGGGCTTCGCGACCTCCATCCACCTCGTACTCGACCTCGACAGCGGCGATTTCGAGCTCTTTTCCGCCGGACATCTGCCCGCGCTCCAGCTGAGCGCGGGCACCGGCAAATGGGAGGAGAAGACCGCCGACGGCCCTCTGCTCGGCGTCTACGACGGCGCCCAGTTCGACCCGACGAAGGGCACGCTGCGCCCCGGCGACGTCCTGATGCTCTTCACCGACGGCCTCGTGGAGACCGCCGACCGCGACATCAGCGAAGGCATCGACCGCCTGACCGGCGAGGCCGACCGCTATGTGGCGTCCAACTTCCACGGGGCGGCGTGGCATCTGATCGAGACCGTCGCCAAGGACGTCAACGACGACCGGGCGCTGCTGCTGATCTGCCGCCAGTAGCGCGGCGCTTCCACCTCTTCCGGGCCCCCGGGTGCCTTCGGCCCCCGCCAGGGCCTCTCAGGGCCGTCCCAGGGCCGCGACGGGCCCTTTCCCGGTCTGCCCTGCGGCGCCGGGGCGGGGGATGGGCGGGGGCTAGCCCTACCCCGGAAACGGCGGCAGCCGTCATGGCTCCGGCACCCTGCTGATCCGTACGTTCGAGGCATCGACAACGACCTCGGAAGGGCGGAGACCATGCGGCTGCGGAAGCGGCGCGAAGAACGGCGCGCGGAGCGCCGGGAGGAGGGGCGGGAGGCGATCGGCGGCACGCAGGGCGCCGCCGTCGAACTGCGTGGTGTGCGGCGCCAGTACGGACGCGGCTCGCGCGCCGTGCACGCCCTGCGCGGTATCGACCTCACCCTCCCCCGGGGGAGCTTCACCGCCGTGATGGGCCCCTCGGGCTCCGGCAAGTCCACGTTCCTGCAGTGCGCCGCCGGCCTCGACCGGCCGACCGCGGGTTCGGTCAGGCTCGGCGGTACGGAGATCACCGGCATGAGCGAGAACAAGCTCACCGCGCTGCGCCGCAGCCGCCTCGGCTTCGTCTTCCAGTCCTTCAACCTGCTGCCCTCGCTCACCGTCGAGCAGAACGTGGTGCTGCCGATGCGGCTCGCGGGCGCGCGCCCCGACCGTGCCCGGGCCCGGGCCGTGCTCGCCCAGGTGGGCCTGCACGAGCACGCCAGGCGCCTCCCGGGCCGGCTCTCCGGCGGGCAGCAGCAGCGGGTGGCCATCGCCCGCGCGCTCGTCACCAGCCCCGACGTCGTCTTCGCCGATGAGCCGACCGGCGCCCTCGACACCGGCACCGCCGCCGAAGTGCTCGGACTGCTGCGGCAGGCCGTGGACGCGCTCGGCGCGACCGTCGTCATGGTCACGCACGACCCGGTGGCCGCGAGCTACGCCGACCGCGTGCTCTTCCTCGCCGACGGCTCCCTCGCCGACAGCATGACGCGCGCCCCCGCCCAGGAGATCGCCGCCCGGATGTCCCGGCTCACGGCCCGTACGGCCGCCGGCGCACCTGGTATGCCGATCCGTACGCCGTCGGGCACGCCGATCCGTACGGCGAGCGTGCCGGCCGGTGCGCCCTCGCACGGGGAGATCGTCCGATGAGGCTGCTGGGCAACGGTCTTGCCCGTGCCGCCGTCCGCTTCAAGCCCGCCGCCTTCGCGGGCACGTTCATCGCCCTGATGCTGGCCGCCGCGATCGTGTCGGCCTGCGGGATCCTGCTGGAGTCCGGGCTGCGGGCCACGGTGCCGCCCGGGCGCTATGCGAGCGCCCCGGTCGTGGTCGCCGCGGAGCAGCGCGTGGGGAACCGGGAGGAGTCGGAACCCGCCCCCGACCGGGTCCGGCTCGACTCCTCGCTCGTCGCCACGGCCGCCCGCACGCAGGGCGTCGCCGCCGCCGCGCCCGACTGGAGCTTCCCGGTCCAGGGCGGCGGCGCCTCCTGGACCGCCCACGGCTGGGGCTCGGCCCCCTTCACCGGGGCCGCGCTCGGCTCCGGCGCGGCCCCACGGAAGGGCGAGGTCGTACTGGACCCGGCCGCCGCCCGCGCGGCGCGCGTACGCGTGGGCGGCAGCGTCACCCTGACCGCGGCCGACGGGGACCACCGCTTCCGGGTCGCCGGAATCACCCGTACGGGCGACGCCCAGGACTCCGGGCCCACCGTCTGGTTCACCGACTCCCAGGCGGGGGCTCTGTCCGGCCACCCCGGCACCGTCGACGCCGTCCTCGTCCGCCCCGGACCCGGCACCGCCCCCGGCGCCCTGGCGGCCGACCTCAAACGCGCACTCAAGGCGGTGCCCGCCGCCCGCGTGCACACCGGCGACGGGCGCGGCGCCGCCCGGGAGCCCGGTCTCGACGGGGCCAAGGAGCTGCTGGAGGGGATCGGGGGCTCCTTCGGCGGGATCGCCACCATGGTCGCGATCTTCACCACCGCCGGTACCACCGCGCTCTCCATCGGCCAGCGCGGCCGCGAGATCGCACTGCTGCGTGCGGTCGGCGCCACCCCGCGCCAGATCCGCCGGTCCATCGCCACCGAGGCGCTGCTGGTCGCCCCGCTCGCGGGCGCGCTCGGCACGCTGCCCGGTATGGCGCTCGCGCACTGGTGGTTCGGAGAACTCCGCGACCGGGGCGCGATCCCGGCCGGGGTGGAGCTCTCGGTCTCCTGGATCCCGCTGGTCAGCGCGGTCGGCGCGGGGCTGCTCGCCGCGCTGCTCGCGGGCCTGGCGGCGGCCCGCAGACCGGCCCGGATCAAGCCGGGCCAGGCGCTCGGCGAGGCGGCGGCCGAGCCGTTCCGCCCGGGGGTGATCCGGACGCTGCTGGGCGTCGCGGCCCTGGCCGGCGGCGGTGTGCTGACGGGCGTGGCGGCCGCGGCGTCGGGGGACGACGCGGCCAACGCCGCACTGGGCGTGGTGATGCTGTTCATGCTGGCCGTCGGGCTGCTCGGCCCGTTCGTCGCCCGCGGCTGCGCCTGGCTGGTCGGCCTGCCGCTGCGGGCCGGCCGGGCCCCGGCCGCCCTGGCCGCCGCCAACGCCTGGGCCAACGCCCGCCGCCTGGCCTCGGCGATCACCCCGCTCGTGCTCGCCATGGCCTTCGCCTCGACGCTGGTGTTCATGAACACCAGCGAGGCCCATGCGACGGACGGGCAGCGGCGCGCGGGCGTCGTCGCCGACCACGTCCTCTCCGCGCCCGGCGGCCTGCCCGCCGACGCCGTGGCCCGCGCCGGCTCCGTCCGGGGAGTGGCGTCGGCGGTCGGAGTGCTGCGCACCGGCGTCCTGGTACCCAGGGGCTCGGGCGACGGGGCATGGCTGGAGAACGCGTCGGCGCAGGGGGTCTCCGGGACCGGCCGCGATCTGGCGGCGGTCCAGGACCTCGACGTCCGTACGGGCAGCCTGGCCACACTCGGCCGCTCCACGGTGGCCGTGGACGCGAGCCTCGCGTCCGCGGCGCATGTGAAGGTCGGCGACCGGCTCCGGATGTACCTGCCGGACGGCACGGCCGTCGCGCCGAAGGTCGTCGCGACGTACGGGCGGGGGCTGGGCCTGGCGGCGGTCACACTGCCCCGCGCGGCGCTGGCCACCCATGTGACCTCGGCCTTCGACAGCCATGTGCTGGTACGGGACGACAAGAGCGCCGACCCGGCGGCCGTCGCGGCAGCGCTCCGCCCCCTCGGCGAGGTCACCGGGCCCGGCGGCTATGCGGCGGCCCGGGACAGGGAGGACGAGCTCAACGTCTGGGCCAACACCGTCATGGCCGCGGTCCTCGGCGGTTTCGCGGCCGTCGCCGCCGCCAACACGCTGGTGATGACCGTCCTGGACCGCCGCCGGGAGCTGGGCATGCTGCGGCTGATCGGGTCGACGCGGCGGCAGGTCCTGGGAATGGTGCGCTGGGAGGCGCTGCTGGTGGTGATCGCGGGGGTCGTGCTCGGCACGGCGATCGCGCTGGCGACGCTCGTCCCGATGGTGCGCGGCCTGACCGGCGAGGACCCGTATCTGCCGCCGCTGACGTACGGGGGGTTCGCGGGCGCCGCAGTGGCGCTGGGCCTGCTCGCGACGGGGCTGCCCGCCCGGGCGGTGCTCCGCCGCGGACGGGCCGGCTGAGACGGGAGACGGGAGACAGCGAAGGCCGGAGACGGCGAAGGCCGCGCCGGGGCCGTGTACGACGGTCCTGGCGCGGCCTTGTGCCGTGCTCGGGTCGGGCGGTTGCCGCTCGGATACGAGGCGGTCAGGCCGCCGTGGTGGTGCGCTTACGGGCCTGTTCGGCCGGGTCCTTCCGGAACGCCCAGACCATCTTCGGCTCCATCACGAACCGGAAGAGGCGCTGTACGGGTGGGGTGCACAGCAGCGTGATCACGGTCGCGGCGATGATGGTGACGACGATCTCGCCCAGCGGCTCATGGGTCCACGGGTTCGCGTCGTACCAGCCCCAGAAGCGGGAGCCCTTGGCGAGGAAGCCGTGCAGCAGATACCCGTACAGGGTTCCGGCGCCCAGGGCGGTGAACCACATCCGGCGCCGCGGCACCCAGGCGAAGAAGCAGGCGACCAGCACCATCGAGCAGCCGAAGAGCGCGAGGGTCATCACCGGCCCGGTCCACGGCGCCGCGGCCAGCTCCTGAACGCTGTCGCGGCGGTAGAACCACGCCGAGTTCATCCGGGGGCCCGCCCAGTAGGCGAACACGAACGCGCAGGCGAACACCGGCAGGGCCAGGATCCGCATCCGGCGCCCGCGCAGCTTCTGGAAGTGCTCCGGCTTCATCTGCAGCCCGACCACGAAGAACGGCAGGAACTGCAGCACCCGCTGCAGATCGAGGTCGTCACCGATGTCGGGGGAGACCGAGGCGAGGGTCGCGATGGCCAGTGAGAGCGGGATGGGCCAGCGGATGATCTTCCAGATCGGGGTGGTCATCCGCCAGACGAACAGCGCGATCAGGAACCAGGTGAGGTACCACGGGTCCAGCAGGCTGAAGTCGTACGTGGGGTCGTCGTCCGCCCAGCGCTTGAAGAAGGTGTACGCGATCTCGAAGACCAGATACGGCACCGCGATACCGGTGATGAGCCGCTTGAGCCGGTCGGGCCGCATGTCGAAGCTGCGCGAGAAGTAGCCGGAGATGAGGATGAACGCCGGCATGTGGAACGTGTAGAGCGTCATGTAGAGCGCTTCGGCGGTCCGGCTGTAGTCCGTCAGCGGCTCCCACGCATGGCCCATGGCGACCAGGACGATCGCGAGGTACTTGGCGTTGTCGAAGAACGCGTCCCGCTGTTTGGGCTTGGACCCGGTCGGGGCGGTCGGCGGACCCGTCTGATGCCCTGCTGTGTCGCGGTGCGGTGTGGGGGGAGAGGGCTCCGCCTCCCGGGCCGGGGGGAGCGGTGCCCGCTGATAACCGTGCGGGCGCAGGGAGTTGGTCACAGGCCCTCCCACCAGGAACTGGGGGAGACAACCCGGGACCACACTGCGCGCCGGGGAGTGATGGCAGCGTGGAACATCTGAGGCACGATAGCCCCGAAACCTCTATTGCGTAAAACCTCGTTCAGTTCTTTGTTGCCTATCGCATACATGGCAGACGCATACATCCGTGGAGACTAAGTCGACAAAGCGATCCGAGTGGGCCGCGTGGCGCCCCCAAGGTGCCCGATCTGTCGGGTTTCATCCCGCTTAAATGGCGACATATGACCCGCAGGCGGCTCTGGCGGAATGTCTGGTTCATTGGCGCTTTGTCGTTACCCGCCGACTCGCAGAAACGGGCTCGCCGCGCATTTGGAATTTCCCGCCGGACTATGTGATCAAGTCCAATTCTGATCGTCGGGCAGGTCCTCGAATTGTGGGCGGCGTCACGAGTGCCGGGCTCGTCCGGCGCCGCATCGACGGGCCCCTCAGTGGGTAGATGAGCTGCGGGGCGACGGGCCTGCGGTTCCCGCCACGCGGCTCCAGCGCGGCGGGAGTTGATGGCACGATGGTGTTGCGGGGGTGTGCGAGGTCGCGTGCTTCCGGGCCGGTGAGATGCGTAGCGACCGAGGGTGTGTGATCAGGCGTGGTCATATCTGTGTCTTTGGTGGTGCTGGTGGGCATCATCCTTGTGCTGATGGTGCGCAACGGCAAGATCAAACCGGGGCCCGCCGTCGTGGCGGCGCTCTTCGGGTTCCTGCTCGCATCGTCCGACCTGGCGCCGAACATCCAGGACTTCCTCGACTCGGTGTCGCACTCGATCAGCGAAATCGACATCTGACCCGAAACGCATACGGCCCGGCGCCGGGGGAAACCCCGAGCAACCGGGCCATGAGGCATGGAGCGGGCGACGGGAATCGAACCCGCGTAGCCAGTTTGGAAGACTGGGGCTCTACCATTGAGCTACGCCCGCCTGTGCCGCCGCCTCGCCGGATGTCCCGGGCGCGGCCGCCGAGCGTGATCGCTCGACCCGCGGCACGGGAAGCATCGTAGCGGGTCCGCACCACATCCCGCACACCCTTGCCCACCAGTCGAAAAAGCGGCAGCCGGGGCCTGCGCGGGCATGTACCCTACGTGTCGCACCGGCGGGGTGTGGCGCAGCTTGGTAGCGCGTCCGCTTTGGGAGCGGAAGGTCGTCGGTTCGAATCCGGCCACCCCGACCACCATCACGTTTGTCATGAGCGCAAGATCGCATTGTGGGCCGCGTCATGCGTGCGGTTACTATGCAAGCTGCGCGTCTGTGACTTTCTCTGCCGGGCGCGATCCGCTGAAACGCACGACGGCAACGCAGCAGAACACCAAGAAGTCAGCCCCAAGGAGACCGAACCGTGAAGAGCGCCGTGGAGACCCTGAACCCGACCCGGGTTCGGCTCACTGTCGAGGTGCCCTTCGAGGAGCTCAAGCCCAGCCTCGACGCGGCGTACAAGAAGATCAACCAGCAGGTCACGGTGCCCGGCTTCCGCAAGGGCAAGATCCCGGCCCGTGTCATCGACCAGCGGTTCGGCCGCGGCGCCGTGCTGGAGGAGGCCGTCAACGACGCGCTCCCGAAGTTCTACACCGAGGCGGTCAACGAGGGTGAGCTGAACCCGCTCGGCCAGCCCGAGGTCGACATCACCGAGCTCAAGGACAACGAGCTGCTGGCCTTCACGGCCGAGGTGGACGTACGCCCGACGGTCGAGATCCCGGACTACTCCGGCATCGAGGTCACTGTCGACTCCGTCGAGGTCTCGGACGAGGACATCGACAAGGCCGTCGAGCAGCTGCGCGACCGCTTCGCCACCACCAGCGCGGTCGAGCGCGCCGCCGCCGAGGGCGACATCGTGGTCGTCGACCTCGAGGCCAAGGTCGAGGGCGAGGTCCTCGAGGACGGCGTGGCCAACGGCGTCAACTACACGATCGGCTCCGGTGAGCTGCTCGAGGGCATTGACGAGGCGGTCACCGGCCTGGAGGCCGGCGGCTCCGCCACCTTCACCTCCGAGCTCAAGGGCGGCTCCGCCAAGGGCAAGGAGGCCGAGGTCTCGGTCAAGGTCTCCGAGGTCAAGGCCCGCGAGCTGCCCGAGCTGGACGACGACTTCGCCCAGCTGGCGAGCGAGTTCGACACCCTCGAGGAGCTGCGCGGCGACACCCGTACGCGCCTGGAGCGGTCGAAGAAGTTCGACCAGGCCACCCAGGCCCAGGAGAAGGTGCTGGACGCCCTGCTGGAGCTGGTCGAGGTCCCGATCCCCGAGAAGCTTCTCGAGGACGAGATCCAGACCCGTAAGCACAACCTGGAGCACCACCAGCTCGGCCAGATGGGTCTGACCCTCGACGCCTACCTGGAGATGCAGGAGAAGACCGCCGACGAGTTCGAGGCCGAGCTCAAGGAGCAGGCCGAGAAGGGCATCAAGACCCAGTTCGTGCTCGACGAGCTGGTCAACAAGGAGAAGCTGTCCGTCGGCCAGGAGGAGCTCACCGAGCACCTGATGCGCCGCGCGCAGTCCTCCGGTATGAGCCCGGACCAGTTCGCCCAGGCCGTCGTCGAGGGTGGCCAGGTGCCGATGCTCGTGGGCGAGGTCGCCCGGGGCAAGGCCCTCGCGGTCGTGGTCGAGGCCGCCAAGGTGGTCGACGACAAGGGCGAGACGGTCGACCTCGACGACGACGAGGACGAGACCGGCGAGACCGTCGAGGCCACCTCCGAGGAGCCGGCCGCCGAGGAGTCCGACAACGAGGCCGAGCCGGCCGCCGAGGTCGCCGAGGCCGACAAGGGTGGGGACAAGGCCGAGGGCTGATCGCCCGGCCGTCCTCCGCAGCCCGCATACGAACGGGTCCGAACGTCTGAGCGCGTCCGGGCCCGTTCGTGGTTCCACGGGCCCCTGGCGGCCCCTGTGAGGCGCCCTGGGCGGCCCCCGCGCCCCGTTGCGGCCCCCGCCTCGTAAGCCCGCGCCCGGCCCCCCCCACGCACCCCCGCCACCGGCCGGAACCTGCGCTCAGAGCGAACAGTTCCTGATGCGGGATGGCCGCCGCCGACCAGCGCGTTAGGGTCCGTAGATACGAGGGCAGGGGAGTCCCACGAGCCCGCCGGAGCATACCGGCGGTTACGCCCCCGCGTCCCAGAAGAAGACGCTGAGACGGCCAGTCGCCGTCAGAGACGAGCAGGTGGATACGTGACGAATACGATGCCTTCCGCCGCCGGCGAGCCGACCTTCGGAGGCCTCGGCGACCAGGTCTACAACCGGCTGCTCGGTGAGCGGATCATCTTCCTCGGCCAGCCGGTCGACGACGACATCGCCAACAAGATCACCGCGCAGCTGCTGCTGCTCGCAGCGGAGCCGGACAAGGACATCAACCTTTACATCAACTCTCCGGGCGGCTCGATCACGGCCGGCATGGCGATCTACGACACCATGCAGTACATCAAGAACGACGTGATCACCATCGCCATGGGCCTCGCCGCCTCGATGGGCCAGTTCCTGCTGAGCGCGGGCACCCCCGGTAAGCGCTTCGCGCTGCCGAACGCCGAGATCCTGATCCACCAGCCGTCCGCGGGCCTGGCGGGCTCCGCGTCGGACATCAAGATCCACGCCGAGCAGCTGCTGCGCACGAAGAAGAAGATGGCCGACCTGACCGCGTTCCACACCGGCCAGACCGTTGAGCAGATCACTCGCGACTCGGACCGCGACCGTTGGTTCTCGGCCGAGGAGGCCAAGGCGTACGGCTTGGTCGACGAGGTCATCGCCTCCGCCGCACACATCCCGGGCGGTGGCGGCACCGGGGCCTGAGCCGCCCGCTCCCAGCCGACCCAGCCCACTGCTCATCACCAGGACGGTGCATGTGAACACCCAGAACTTCCCCGGCAGCGGTCTGTACGGCCGCTACGCCGGCCCGCAGGCCGAGGCCCGTTATGTCGTCCCGCGCTTCGTCGAGCGGACCTCCCAGGGCATCCGGGAGTACGACCCGTACGCGAAGCTCTTCGAAGAGCGCGTGATCTTCCTCGGCGTGCAGATCGACGACGCCTCCGCCAACGACGTCATGGCGCAGCTGCTGTGCCTGGAGTCGATGGACCCCGACCGCGACATCTCGATCTACATCAACTCGCCCGGCGGCTCGTTCACCGCGCTGACCGCCATTTACGACACGATGCAGTTCGTGAAGCCCGACATCCAGACGGTCTGCATGGGCCAGGCGGCCTCCGCCGCGGCCGTGCTGCTCTCCGCCGGCACGCCCGGTAAGCGGATGGCGCTGCCGAACGCCCGTGTGCTGATCCACCAGCCGTACAGCGAGACCGGCCGCGGTCAGGTCTCCGACCTGGAGATCGCGGCCAACGAGATCCTGCGGATGCGTTCGCAGCTCGAGGAAATGCTGGCCAAGCACTCCACGACGCCGATCGAGAAGATCCGCGACGACATCGAGCGGGACAAGATCCTCACGGCCGAGGAATCGCTGTCGTACGGTCTGATCGACCAGATCGTCTCGACCCGCAAGACGTCGGTGGGCCTGGGCTGAACTCCGGTATCGGCGCCCCCCTTGTACCGAGTAGGGCCAAGGGGGGCCCGAACCGGGCCCTGGGCAAGGTACCGTCATAGGGGGCTGGGGTCGGCCCCCCGGTAACAGAAGCAGAAAGCGCAGCGCAAGCACCCGGATTCGCGAAACTGAGCGGATCCAAGGCGAAGGGGAATCACCTCGTGGCACGCATCGGTGACGGCGGCGACCTGCTCAAGTGCTCGTTCTGCGGGAAGAGCCAGAAGCAGGTGAAGAAGCTCATCGCGGGCCCGGGTGTGTACATCTGCGATGAGTGCATCGATCTCTGCAACGAGATCATCGAGGAAGAGCTCGCCGAGACCTCCGAGGTGCGCTGGGAGGAACTTCCCAAGCCGCGTGAGATCTACGAGTTCCTCGAGGGCTATGTCGTCGGCCAGGAGGCCGCGAAAAAGGCGCTTTCCGTCGCCGTCTACAACCACTACAAGCGGGTTCAGGCGGGCGAGAACAGCGCTCACAACCGGGACGACGGCATCGAGTTGGCGAAGTCCAACATCCTGCTTCTCGGCCCGACCGGCTCCGGTAAGACCCTGCTGGCGCAGACCCTCGCCCGGATGCTGAACGTCCCCTTCGCCATCGCCGACGCCACCGCCCTCACCGAGGCGGGCTATGTCGGCGAGGACGTGGAGAACATTCTCCTGAAGCTGATCCAGGCCTCCGACTACGACGTCAAGAAGGCCGAGACGGGCATCATCTACATCGACGAGATCGACAAGGTGGCCCGCAAGAGCGAGAACCCCTCGATCACCCGTGATGTCTCCGGCGAGGGCGTTCAGCAGGCGCTGCTGAAGATCCTGGAAGGCACCACCGCCTCGGTGCCGCCGCAGGGCGGCCGCAAACACCCGCACCAGGAGTTCATCCAGATCGACACGACGAACGTGCTGTTCATCGTGGGCGGTGCCTTCGCGGGTCTGGAAAAGCTCATCGAGTCGCGGGCCGGCGCCAAGGGCATCGGCTTCGGCGCCACGATCCGCTCCAAGCGCGAGATCGAGGCGAGCGACCAGTTCCAGGAGGTCATGCCGGAGGACCTGGTGAAGTTCGGGATGATCCCGGAGTTCATCGGCCGCCTCCCCGTCATCACCTCCGTCCACAACCTGGACCGCGAGGCGCTGCTGCAGATCCTCGTTGAGCCGCGGAACGCGCTGGTCAAGCAGTACCAGCGGCTCTTCGAACTCGACGGCGTGGAGCTCCACTTCGACCGCCCCGCCCTGGAGGCCATCGCCGACCAGGCGATCCTGCGCGGCACCGGCGCGCGTGGCCTGCGCGCCATCATCGAAGAGGTCCTGATGTCGGCGATGTACGAGGTGCCGTCCCGCAAGGACGTCGCCCGCGTCGTCATCACCGAGGACGTCGTCCACTCCAACGTCAACCCGACCCTCGTGCCGCGCAGCCGCGGCAGCGAGCCGGGCGAGCGCCACGAGAAGAGCGCGTAAGGCGCCGGGAGGCGCCGCGAGGCGCTTGTAGGACGCGAGGAGGGTCCCCGGGGAAACCCCGGGACCCTCCTCGCGTCCTATGGGCCTCAGCGCCTCTCAGGCGGCCTGACGCCCGGGAGGTCACGCCATGTCGTCGAGCGCGCCTGCCTTGACTCCCGATATGAACGCGTACAGCGTGCGCCGGTTTGTCGTCAGGACGACATCGGGCTGGTCGCTCTCGCGGAGCAGGACCGCGTCGTCGCCTGCGGCGGCGACGTAGACGCACGCGTTGCCCTCGCTGCAGAACGACGATCGCTGCCAGTCAGGCTGAAGCATGTTCCGTTCCCTTACAGGCTCTGCACGATGCCGAAGATGAAGTCCCGCGAATCCTGCTCCTTCAGAGCGACGGCGTCCAGCTGTTCGAAGAACCCCCGGTATTTGGTCAGCTCCTCCTCGGTATCCACCATCACCGGCCCATGGGACTGGTCCAGCTGCACGGTGTCGAGCTGGGCGACGGGCCCGTCCGCGTAGCAGATCGACTGTCCGGAGCCCGGATAGGCTCCGGCGTCGAACGGGATCACCAGAACGGAGACATGCTCCCGCTCGCCCATCTCCAGCAGATACTCGAGCTGCCGACGGGCCACCTTGGGGCCGCCGAATTTCATCCGCAGCGCCGCCTCGTGGACGATCGCGTGGTACGGCACCGGGCCATCCCGGTAGAGCACTGCCTGCCGCTTCGCCCGGAACGACACCCGGTGCTCGATCTCCGGCGGCGACAGCTTGGTCACCCCGTGCGTAAAGACCTCGCGGGCATGCTCTGTCGTCTGCAGCAGGCCAGGGATGTGGGCCGTGTACGCCGTGCGCAGCCGCACCGCGTGATGCTCCAGCTCCGCGAGGTCGAGCAGGCCGGACGGCAGAGTGCCCCGGTACTCCTCCCACCAGCCCCGGTGCCGTTCACCTGCCATCTTCGCCAGGGCGTCGACCAGCTCGTGGTCCGAGCAGTCGTAGTTGCGCGCCATTACCCGTACGCGCTCCGCGCTCACGCCGAACCGGGCCGACTCGATGTTGCTGATCTGGGTCTGGTTCGTACCGAGCAGGCGTCCGGAGTCGGTTGAGCTCATTTCCGCGCGCTCGCGGAGTCTTCGCAGTTCGGCCCCGAGGCGCAGCCGACGCGCGGTCGGCGCCGGTCTGGCGGTCATCGTCCCGTACTCCTCGTCCATCCACGGCGCCCGCCTGTCACCCACACGAGCGTGTTTCTAACGACTTTGCGCGAGAGCGGCTAATAACTCATGCAGCCACTCTACGGTGTGAGGCAAGCCACTCAACTGGCCCGCCGCACAACGCGGAAGCGCACCGGCCTGCCCGACCGCAGCGAGGGGACGGCAACGACACCGCGCGGCGCCAGCCAATTCCGCCTCCCGCCAGGAGACTTCCATGCCCACCGTATCGCCGCAGGCCCGCTGCCTGGAGCCATCCAGCCAACCGTGGACGTACTCGCTCCGCCTGCCCCACGACGCCCGGGCCGCCCGCGTGGCCAGGGCCACCCTCCGCGTACGGCCTGGCGGGTGGCTGGGCTCAAAGAGGCTCCGCTGCGCTCCGCCGCAGCTGCTGCCGCGCGATGGCCAAGCCGGTCAGTCGCCTCTCCACCCACCCCCTCTTAAATAACCGCTTGATGCAGTACTTGATGTAGAGCAAGCATCTTTTTAAGAGCAGGTGGGGGGAGGGCCCGAACCGGACCGGCGCCCACCGCTCCGGGTGACCCTCCGCCGCCCCGCCGGCCGGTGACGACCCATTGGGCTGGACGGCGACGATGCCTCCGGCGCCCCCTTCCCGTTGCTGGCCGCTGTGCGCCGAAGGCGCGAGACGATGCCCGCACCCGGCGTCCGGACCATGCCGTCCAGAGGGCCGCAAACCGCTGCGCCTCTCACTGGAGGCGCGCCCTGTACGTGACGACGACAAGGGCACCGAGTCCACCGCCGACCGCCGCGGTGAAGAGGGCCAACCAGGCGCCAGCGTGCTGAGCCGTTGCCCCTGCGGTGACCGTCCCGGCGGCGATCCCAAGTTCTTCCGCCGCGACCATCCACATCATGGCCGCGACGGCCGTGTGTCGCGGGGCATGGGCGTCCATGAGCTCGAACAGGCAGATCGTCATGGGCGCGAAGGCGGCTCCGGCGCTGATCAGCAGCACCACCAAAAGCGGCGATGCTGAGGCGATGGTCAGGGGAGTCAAAGCAAGGGCGAGCCAGACGAAGGCGGTCAGATATCCGGTGATCGGTGCGGTCGAGCGGTGGTGGGCCCCCATGGCCGTGCCGGCCAGTGCGCTGCCCACGGCCAGGCAGGCGAACATCCACCCGGCGTCCGCGGTTGAACCGCGTTCGGCGGCCCGGGCGGGGAGGGCGACCGTCAGTGCTCCGAGGCACAGGCCCGCGCAGGCATTGGTGGCACACAGAAGCCGCAGCGCGGGGGAGGCCAGGACGTCCCAGCCGGTACCTGATGGGGCAGAAGGGCGGTCGGCCGGCGGGTGGAGGACCACCAGGCAGGTGCCGGTCACCAGGAGGGCCGCGGCGGCGACCAGACCCAGCTGTGGGGAGTATGTGGCCGCAGCGGCCGCCAGGAGAGGTCCGCAGATCTTGGTCACTTCGGTCAGGACGGCGTCCAGGGCGTAGGCGCTGTGCACCAGGTCCCGCGATACCGCCTGGGTCCATAAGGGCCGGATGCTGGCCACGATGGGTGGGGCGGCGGCGCCGGCGAGTGCGCCGAAGCAGATCAGCTGCGTGGTCCCCGAGGCGGTGGCCAGGCCGGTGGCGGCAACGGCGGTGAGCAGGGCCAATGCGGCCAGCGGCACGCGGTGGCCGTAGCGGTCGACCAGGTGCCCGCGCAGCGGCCCGGTTGCGGTACCGCCCATGCTCCACGCCCCGGCGACGGCCCCGGCGTCCAGGAAGGACCCGGAAGAGTCGTGGCCGAGCAGCACGGTGGCCAGCGGGAAGATCGCGAAGCCGAGTTTGCCAGTGGCGGTGGCAGCGATCAGTCGGCGAGCCGCCCCGTATTTCAGCAGGTCCATGTAGACGCGCATCACAGCACGCTCGCATGGGCGGACTGTCTGCTGAAGCCCCGGAGGGGGGAAGTTGGGCAGGGGGCAGGGGGCAGGGGGCAGGGGGCATAGGGCCGAGTGCCGCCGTGGGCCGAGGCATGGCGGCAGTCACGAGACGCGAGGAGGGCCCTGGGAATCCCGGGGCCCTCCTCGCGTCTTACGGCCTCAGCGCGCCTCTCAGGCGGGTTTGCGGGTGGCCTTGTAGATGCCCGCGGTCACCTTCGCGAACGCCTCCATGTCGGCGTCGTCCGCGGTCGTGTTCTCCGCGTTCACATCCAGCACCATCGCCGCGTCCGTCTTCTCCGCCCAGGCGCAGGCCGGAGCGTAGACGCGGTCGTACATCTTCACGACCTCGCACTCGATGCTCGGCCCGTCGGCGCCCTCGGGCTGGAACTTCTTGCGCTTCTCCTCGACGGTCGGGGAGGCGTCGCCGCCCGTGAAGCTCTTGAACATCTCGTCGCGGACCTTGTCGGGGTCGCTGAACTCCCCGTACACGCCGGAGAAGGCCAGCCCCGAGTTGGAGTCCTCGGCGCGGGTGTACTGGGCCAGGACCGAGGTGGCGCCCTCGGGCATGCTGTCCTGGACGCTGGTGCCCTCGTTCTCCAGGTCCTTGGTGCCCTTGTCCAGCGTGTACGTGCCGTCGTCCAGCGTCTTGGGGGTGACCAGCTTCATCGCCTTGGGCTTGTCGTCGCCCTTGTTGAGCACCACGGCGCCGGTGACGATCGCGCCGACCACCACAAGGCCGGCCGTCGTGATCGCGATGATCTTGGTCTTGTTCCGGCCCCCGGCGGGCGCTGCGGGCCCCGGGAAGGGGGGCTGGGGCTGCTGGCCGTAGGGGTTCGGCTGCTGGGGATAGCCGTAGCCCTGTTGCTGTGACGGCTGTTGGGGGTAGCCGTAGCCCGGCTGCTGCTGCGCGTACGGATTGGGCTCCGAGGGCGGTTGCTGCGCCCCGCCGTACGGATTGGGCTGACCGCCCCCGTACGGGTTGGAGCCCGGCTGGCCTCCGCCGTAGGGGCCGGGCTGCGGCGGCGGCTGGTTGTAGCTCATCGTGTGGGGTATCCCCTCCGGGCTGCGGCCTGTGAACTTCGCTGAGCGGGCGGCTACTTGATCTCCACGCGGACGTCCTTGCGGACCTTCGCGGTGATCTCGGCGGCGGTGTCGATCGACGTGCCCCCGCCGGAGAGCGCGGCCGAGACGTCGGAGACCACCACATAGCCGATGGTGCTCTTGTCGCCCCACATGCAGATCGGGATGGTGAAGCTCTTGGTGGTCCCGGCGGCGCCGGTGAACTTCACGTTCTGGCACTTCATCACGGCGTCGTCGAGGCCGGCCGGGGTGACCGCCTGCGGGCTGCCCTCGAGCTTGGCGGTGCCGCCGCTGCCGACGCTGGAGTCCTTCTCGGCCTCCTGCGAGATCTTCGCGAACGCGCCGTCCACCACGGCCTGGGGGTTGTCGATCTTGCCCCACAGCCCGTTGAAGCTCAGGACCTTCTGGCTCATGCCCTCGCCGGCCTTGTAGCTGGCGCCGGTGGACTGCGGGTTGGAGACGCCGAGCTTCTCGAAGTCGGCCTTGTCGCTCTCGGTCAGCTCGTCGCCGCCCTTGGAGGCGTCCTTGGTGTACTCGCCGGCGACCGTCGTGGGCGTGATCAGCTTGTAGCGCTTGCCGTCGTCGGCGACGACGTTCTTGCCGCCGCCCTTGTTGCCGCCGCCGCCCTTGTCGTCGTCCTTGTTGTTGAACACCAGGAACCCGCCGACCACCGCGGCCACCACGACCACCGCGCCGATGCCTATCGCCAGGCCCTTCTTGTTGCCGCCGCCGGGCGGGGGCGCCGGCTGGTACGGCCCGGGCATGCCCGGCTGCCCGTACGGCTGCTGGGGCTGCTGACCGTAGGGGGCGGCGGGCTGCTGCTGCGGGTAGCCGTACCCGGGCTGGGGCTGCGGCGGCTGCTGCGGCTGGCCGTAAGGGTTCGGCTGACCGTAGCCGCCGGCCTGCTGCGGCGGCTGCTGCGGGTAGCCGTAGCCGGGCTGTCCGGCCGCGCCGCCCTGCCCGTAGGGACCCGGCTGCTGGGGCTGCTGGCCGTACGGGCCCGGCTGGTTGTAGCTCATGTCTGTCCTTCTTCGCTTTGTTGCCGGTTGTTGCTAGCTGTTGATCTAGCCGTCGATCTCCACGCGCGCGTCCTTGCGCACCTTGACGGTGAGCTCCGCGGCATCCCGTAGTGACATGCCCCCGCCGCCCAGGACCGCGGCCGCCGGGTCCACCATCACGGTGACGCCCAAGGTGTCCTTGTCGCCCCAGACGCACGCGGGTGCCTCGACGGATCCCTGATCCGAGGTGAACTTCAACGTCTGGCACTTCAGGACGTCCCCGTCGAAGCCGTCGGGGGAGAACTCCTGGGCGCTGCCCTGGGCCTGCGCCGTGCCGTTGTCCTGCAGCGCCTTGACGATGACCGCCAGGGACAGGTCCGCGCCCCGCTTCGGATCGGTCACATCGCCCCAGACCCCGGTGAACTTCATCATGTTCTTCCCGGAGGACTGGTAGTCGGCCGCCACCAGATGCGGATCTTTGACGACCGGCACCTGCTGAAGGTCCTTCTTGCCGGACTCGGACAGGTCGTTCTCGTCCGTGCCGGCCCCCTGGCGCTGGTAGTCGCCGGCGACCGTCTTCGGGGTGGTCAGCTTGAACGGGCCGTCATCGCCCCCGCCCAGCGCGAAGTAGTAGACCCCGCCGGCCACGGCCCCCAGGGCCACCACCACGCCCACCGCGATGCCCACGGCTCTGCCCCGGCGGCGGCCCGGCACGGGCGGCTGGGGCTGCGGCGGCGGATAGCCGTAGCCGGTGCCCGGTATCTGCTGCTGCGGCGGTATCTGCTGCTGTGGTGGCTGGGCGTACGGATTCGGCTGGCCATAAGGGCTCGGCTGGCCGTAGCCCCCGTACGTACCGGAGCCGCCGTAGCCGCCCGACTGCCCGCCGGGCTGTCCGCCCGGCTGGCCGCCCCGGGGCGGATAGCCATAGCCGGGCTGCTGGGTGTAGGGATTATTGGGCACGGGCGACTGGCCGGCGCCGTACGGACCCGGCTGCGCCCCGTAGGGGCCGGGCTGCGGCGGCGGCTGGTGGTAGCTCATCGTGCCCTCTCTATCGATGCGCATGACAGGTGCGCAACATCCTTCCTGACGCGTTGCCCTCCCTTTGCGGCGGGGCCACAACGGGTTCGTAACGGAGTGCCGCGGCCCTTTAGACTGCGCTCGTGACCGAGAACTCTCAGCAGCGCCCCGACAGCGGGCCCAACAGCCACCCCGAACTGCCGACCCAGTACGCGCCGGCCGATGTAGAGGGGCAGCTGTACGAGCGCTGGGTAGAGCGCGGTTACTTCGAGGCGGACGAGAACAGCGGCAAAGAGCCCTACACCATCGTCATCCCCCCGCCCAACGTCACCGGCTCCCTGCACCTCGGGCATGCCTTCGAGCACACCATCATCGATGCGCTCACTCGACGCAAGCGCATGCAGGGCTATGAGACGCTCTGGCAGCCCGGCATGGACCACGCCGGTATCGCCACGCAGAACGTGGTGGAGCGCGAGCTCGCCAAGGAGGGCGTCTCCCGCCACGACCTGGGCCGCGAGGCGTTCGTCGAGCGGGTGTGGCAGTGGAAGGCCAGCTCGGGCGGGCAGATCTCCGGCCAGATGAGGCGCCTGGGCGACGGCGTCGCCTGGAACCGCGAGCGCTTCACGATGGACGAGGGGCTGTCCAAGGCCGTCCAGACCATCTTCAAGAAGCTCTACGACGACGAGCTGATCTACCGCGCCGAGCGGATCATCAACTGGTGCCCGCGCTGTCTGACGGCCATCTCCGACATCGAGGTGGAGTACCAGGACGACGACGGTGAGCTGGTCTCGATCCGGTACGGCGAGGGCGACGCGTCGATCGTCGTCGCCACGACCCGCGCCGAGACGATGCTCGGCGACACCGCGGTCGCCGTCCACCCCGACGACGAGCGCTACCGGCATCTGATCGGCACCGAGATCGAACTGCCGCTCACCGGCCGCCGCATCCCGGTCGTCGCCGACGAGCACGTCGACCCGGAGTTCGGCACCGGCGCGGTCAAGGTCACCCCGGCCCACGACCCGAACGACTTCGAGATCGGCCAGCGCCACGGCCTGCCGAGCCTGACCGTCATGGACGAGCACGCGGTCATCACCGCCCACGGACCCTTCCAGGGCCTGGACCGGCTGGAGGCCCGCAGCGCCATCGTCGGCGCGCTGCGCGCCGACGGCCGGATCGTCGCCGAGAAGCGGCCGTACGCCCACTCCGTCGGCCACTGCTCGCGCTGCAAGACGACCATCGAGCCGCGGCTGTCCATGCAGTGGTGGGTCAAGGTCGGCCCGCTGGCCAAGGCCGCGGGCGACGCCGTCCGCGACGGCCGGGTGAAGATCCACCCGGAGGACATGGCCAAGCGCTACTTCGACTGGGTCGACAACCTCCACGACTGGTGCATCTCGCGCCAGCTGTGGTGGGGCCACCGGATCCCGGTCTGGTACGGGCCGAACGGCGAGGTCGTGTGCGTCGGACCGGACGAGCAGCCGCCGTCCGGCGAGGGCTGGCACCAGGACAGCGACGTCCTGGACACCTGGTTCTCCTCGGGCCTGTGGCCGTTCTCCACGCTCGGCTGGCCGGAGGACACCGGCAGCCTGCGGAAGTTCTATCCGAACTCGGTCCTGGTCACCGGCTACGACATCCTGTTCTTCTGGGTCGCCCGGATGATGATGTTCGGCCTGTACGCGATGGACGGCACCCCGCCGTTCCATACCATCGCCCTGCACGGCATGGTGCGCGACCAGTTCGGCAAGAAGATGTCCAAATCCTTCGGTAACGCGGTCAACCCGCTGGACTGGATGGACCAGTACGGCTCGGACGCGGTCCGCTTCACCCTCGCCCGGGGCGCCAACCCCGGTGTGGACGTGCCGATCGGCGAGGACTGGGTCCAGGCGTCCCGTAACTTCGCCAACAAGATCTGGAACGCGACGCGCTTCGCGCTGATGAACGGCGCGACGGTCGAGGGCGAACTGCCCGCGGCCGAGCGGCTGTCGGCGGCCGACCGCTGGATCCTGTCCCGGCTGAACACGGTGGTCGCCGAGGTCGACGCGTACTACGAGGACTACCAGTTCGCCAAGTTGTCGGACGTCCTCTACCACTTCGCGTGGGACGAGGTCTTCGACTGGTACGTCGAGCTGTCGAAGACCACCTTCGCCCAGGGCGGCGAGGCGGCCGACGCGTCCCGGCGGGTGCTCGGCGAGGTCCTGGACGTGATGCTGCGGCTGCTGCACCCGGTCGTCCCGTTCGTCACCGAGAAGCTGTGGACCGCGCTCACCGGCCGGGAGTCCGTCGTCATCGCCGACTGGCCGCGCGACAGCGGCTTCCGCGACGCCGCCGCCGAGCAGGAGATCACCACGCTCCAGCAGGTGGTCACCGAGGTCCGCAGGTTCCGGGCCGACCAGGGCCTGCAGCCCGGCCAGAAGGTCCCGGCGCGCCTCGACCTGTCCGGCACCCCGCTGGCGGCCCACGAGGACGCCATGCGCTCGCTGCTGCGGCTTCAGCCGGCCGGTGAGGGCTTCACCGCCACCGCCTCGCTGCCGGTCGCGGGCGCGACCGTGGCCCTGGACCTGTCCGGCGCGATCGACGTCGAGGCCGAGCGCAAGCGGCTGGCCAAGGACCTCGCGGCGGCCGAGAAGGACAAGGCGCAGACCACGGCCAAGCTGAACAACGAGGCCTTCCTGGCCAAGGCGCCCGACCACGTCGTGGAGAAGATCCGGCAGCGGCAGACCACCGCCGATGCCGATATCGCCCGGATCACCGCCCAGTTGGCGGCCCTGCCCCAGGGCTGACCACGCAGCCGACCGGCCGGCGCCCCCGCCCCCTCGACCGAGGGCGGCGGGGGCGCTTCGCGTGTGCGGGGTCACAGCCGGGAACCAAAAGCGCCGATCCGGGAGTTATCCGCTCGTACGTCCCGGAAGGAGCACCGCCACCATGAACAAACCGCTGCGGCGCGCCTCCGTGTTCAGCTTGCTGCTCGTGCTGGCCCTGCTCATCTGGGCCACCTGGATCCAGGTCGCCCGGGCGCGCAGCCTCGACGACAACGCCCACAACGCGCGCTCGGCCATCAAGGAGTACTCCGGGCCCCTCGGCGACATCCTGGTCGGCGGCAAGCCGGTCACCGGCTCCACCGCCACCGGCGGCGACCTGAAGTACAAGCGGACCTACACCGACGGCGAGCTGTACGCACCGGTCACCGGCTACGCCTCGCAGACGTACGGCACCACCCAGCTGGAGGCGCTGGACCGGGGCGTGCTGGACGGTTCGGACTCCCGGCTGGCCGGCCCGGACCAACTGCTGACCCGGCAGCGGGCCACGGCGGGCGATGTGCTCACCACCATCGACCCCGCCGCGCAGAAGGCCGCGTACGAAGGGCTCGGCAGCAAGACCGGCGCCGTCGTGGCCCTCGACCCGAAGACGGGGAAGGTCCTCGCCCTGGCCGGCACCCCCTCCTACGACCCCGGCACCTTCGCGGGCTCCTCCGCCGCCGACCAGAAGGCGTGGGACGCGCTGCAGAAGGACGACAAGCAGCCGATGCTCAACCGCGCGCTGCGCCAGACCTATCCGCCGGGCTCGGCCTTCAAGCTGGTCGTCGCCGCGGCGGCGCTGGAGGACGGGCTCTACGGCTCCGTCGACGAGCCGACCAAGAGCCCCGATCCCTACCGGCTGCCCGGCACGGTCACCGATATGACCAACGAGAGCGCGTCGGCTCCTTGTGAGAACGCGACGATACGCACCGCGCTGCAGTACTCGTGCAACACGGTGTTCGCGAAGATGGCGGTCGACCTGGGGCAGTCCAAGGTGGCGGCCCAGGCGAAGAAGCTGGGGTTCGACGACTCCGGGCTCGACATCCCGGTGCGCGCCGCCAAGAGCGTCTACCCCAGCGGCATGGACGCCTCGCAGACCGCCCTGAGCGGTATGGGCCAGTTCGACGTCACCGCGACCCCGCTGCAGATGGCCATGGTCTCCGCGGCCATCTCCGACGGCGGCACGCTCATGAAGCCGTATCTGGTCGACCGCACCACCGACGGAAGCGGGGGCACCCTGGACAAGACCGAGCCCGCCGCGTACAGCCGGGCCATGTCGCCCGCCACGGCCGAGCAGCTGCGGTCCGCGATGCGGACGGTGGTGGAGCGGGGCACCGGCACCAGCGCGCGCATCCCCGGGGTGACGGTCGGCGGCAAGACCGGCACCGCCCAGCACGGCGAGCACAACAGCGCCAACCCGTACGCGTGGTTCGTGAGTTACGCGGCTGACGGGCAAGGCCATCAGATCGCGGTCGCGGTGGTGGTCGAGGACAGCGGCGCGGCCCGCGCCGACATCTCCGGCGGCGGCCTGGCCGGGCCGATCGCCAAGTCGGTGATGAAGGCGGCGCTGGGTGAGTGAGCCGAAGGGGCGCGGCCGCCCGCGCCGGAGGCGCTGATGTCACCGTGAAAGGGAGAGCGCGCGGAGGCCCTGAGGCTGCAGTCGATTTGCGGCTCCGCCGCGCGAAGGGCCGAGCACGGTCGACCGTCGACAGGGGCTGTAGCGCCCCCCGGGGGGCACCTCCCAGCGGTAGCTGGGGGAGAACCGAGCCGCAAAAAAAGGGGGCGTGTGAGGGGCACCCGGCCCCCGTAAGACGGCCGAGCCCTGAAAGTAGACTGTCACCGTGAGCGAGCGCCCCCAGAACGAGCCCGATGAGTTCGACGAGATCGTCGGAGCCGAGACCGACCGCGACCCCGATCTCGCCGTGATCGAGGCCGGCAGCCGGACGCTGCGGACCCAGTCGGGGCCGCCGCAGGGGGACGGTGTGCCCGCCCGGCCGGCCGACCCGGAGCTGGACCGGGCGCTGCGGGAGGTGGAGACGGAGCTCGCGGGGCGCTGGCCCGAGACCAAGCTGGACCCCTCGCTGGTGCGCGTCGAGGCGCTGATGGACATCCTCGGCTCCCCGCAGCGCGCGTACCCCTCGATCCACATCACCGGGACGAACGGCAAGACCAGCACCGCCCGCATGATCGAGTCGCTGCTGGGCGCCTTCGAGCTGCGCACCGGCCGCTACACCAGCCCGCACGTGCAGTCGATCACCGAGCGAATCAGCCTGGACGGGGCGCCGATCTCCGCCGAGCGGTTCATCGAGACGTACCGGGACATCAAGCCGTACATCGACATGGTCGACGCCTCGCAGGAGCACCGGCTCTCGTTCTTCGAGGTGCTCACCGCCATGGCGTACGCGGCGTTCGCCGATGCGCCGGTCGATATCGCGGTGGTCGAGGTCGGCATGGGCGGCGTCTGGGACGCGACCAATGTGATCGACGCCGGGGTCGCGGTGATCATGCCGATCTCGCTGGACCACACCGACCGTCTTGGCACCACACCGGAGGAGATCGCCGCCGAGAAGTCCGGGATCGTCAAGCAGGACTCCACGGTGGTGCTGGCGCAGCAGCCGCTGGAGGCCGCGTCGGTGGTCCTCAAGCGCGCGGTCGAGGTGGACGCCACGGTCGCCCGTGAGGGCATGGAGTTCGGCGTGCTCTCCCGCGAGGTGGCGGTCGGCGGTCAGCTGCTGACCCTGCGCGGCCTCGGCGGTGAGTATCCGGAGGTCTTCCTCCCGCTGTACGGGGCCCACCAGGCGCATAACGCGGCGGTGGCGCTGGCCGCCGTGGAGGCGTTCTTCGGCGTCGGCTCGGAGCACGCCCGCACCCTCGACCTCGAGACCGTCCGGACCGCCTTCGCCTCCGTCACCTCCCCGGGCCGCCTCGAGGTCGTGCGCCGCAGCCCGACCGTGGTCCTGGACGCCGCGCACAACCCGGCCGGCGCGCGGGCGGCGGCCGAGGCGGTCACCGAGGCGTTCGGCTTCAGCAGGCTGATCGGTGTGGTCGGCGCGAGCGGCGACAAGGATGTGCGCGGCCTCCTGGAGGCATTTGAGCCGATCTTCGCCGAGGTGGTGATCACTCGCAACTCCACCCAGCGCGCGATGGACGCGGACGAGCTGGCCGCCATCGCCGTGGAGGTCTTCGGCGTGGACCGGGTGCAGGTCGAGCCGCGTCTTGACGACGCCCTGGAGGCGGCGATCACGCTCGCCGAGGAAGAAGGCGAGTACTCCGGCGCGGGCGTGCTGGTGGCCGGGTCGGTGATCACGGTCGGCGAGGCCCGGCTGCTCCTGGGAAAGGGCTGATATGCGAACGCTCTGCGCGTCCACCTTGATCGGTGAATTCTTTGTGATCGGCTTCGCCGGGCTGGTGGCCATGAAAACCTCCGGTCTGTCCGCGACCACGGTGTGGACGGTCAGCGGTATCGCCATGGCGCTGTGCGTCCTGCTGTGCGGGATGCTCGGCCGCCCCGGCGCGGTGCACATCGGCTGGGCCCTGCAGATCGGCCTGGTGCTGAGCGGCACGATCGTCACCACCATGTACATCCTGGGCGCGGCCTTCGCCGCGCTGTGGTGGGCCTCGGTCCACTACGGACGCAAGGTCGACGAAGCCAAGGCGCGCTTCGCCGCCGCGCCTGCTGACACTGCGTAACGTGGCCGTCGTTCACCCATGTAGCCTCGGCGGCACAGCATCACCCGCATGCCACGTTCCAAAGGAGTTCTCGTAGTGACCCAGCGCACGCTCGTCCTTCTGAAGCCCGACGCCGTACGACGCGGACTGATCGGCGAGATCCTGAGCCGCGTCGAGAAGAAGGCGGGGTGGACGATCAGCGCGCTGGAGCTGCGTGAGCTGGGCCGCGACACTCTGGAGCAGCACTACGCCGAGCACGTGGGCAAGCCGTTCTACGAGCCGCTGGTGGAGTTCATGGCCTCCGGCCCGGTCGTCGCGCTGGTCGTCGAGGGCGAGCGCGTCATCGAGGGCGTACGGGCGCTGGCGGGGCCGACCGACCCGATCGCCGCGGCGCCGGGCTCCATCCGTGGCGACTTCGGCACGATCGTGCGGGAGAACCTGATCCACGCCTCCGACTCCGAAGAGTCCGCCCTGCGGGAGATCAAGATTTTCTTCCCCGGGCTCGCCTGACCTTCATCACTGACCGTTCATCACATCGTCACCCCTCCTGGCCTGGGGCGGCCGATATTGTTCGGCCGCCCTTTGGCATATGCGGGCCGATCGGGGGAACGCATCCCCGCGACACGACGTCACCATTAGCAGGGGGCGGGCCCGTGTTCTGCTGACAATGGCGGAGGACCCCCGCAGCGTGTTCGAGCGGGCGTGACTACGATGAGAGCTTCCGCGCCTCGCAGCGCACCACATCCTGCCGACCTCAAAAAGCAAACGCTTCAAGTGGGAAGGCCTGACGCATCCTCATGGGGAACAACATGTCGTTCATCGGCCGTGACATGGCTGTCGACCTCGGGACCGCCAACACGCTGGTGTACGTCAGGGGCCGCGGGATCGTCCTCAACGAGCCGTCCGTCGTCGCCATCAACACCAACACCGGTGGGATCCTCGCGGTGGGCGCCGAGGCGAAGAAGATGATCGGCCGCACCCCTGGCAACATCGTGGCCGTGCGCCCGCTCAAGGACGGCGTGATCGCCGACTTCGAGATCACCGAGCGGATGCTGCGCTACTTCATCCTGAAGATCCACAAGCGCCGCTATCTCGCCCGTCCCCGGGTCGTCGTCTGCGTGCCCTCCGGTATCACCGGCGTCGAGCGCCGCGCCGTCATCGAGGCATCCACCCAGGCGGGCGCCCGCCAGGTGCACATCATCGAGGAGCCCATGGCCGCCGCCATCGGCTCCGGCCTCCCCGTCCACGAGGCCACCGGCAACATGGTCGTGGACATCGGCGGCGGCACCACCGAGGTCGCGGTCATCTCGCTCGGTGGAATCGTCACCGCACAGTCCATCCGGGTGGCGGGCGACGAGCTGGACAACGCGATCATCCAGCACATCAAGAAGGAGTACAGCCTTCTGCTCGGCGAACGCACCGCCGAGAACATCAAGATCACGATCGGCTCCGCCTTCGAGGGCAAGGAGGAGGAGCACACCGAGATCCGCGGCCGTGACCTGGTCAGCGGCCTCCCCAAGACCGTTGTGATCTCCGCCGCCGAGGTCCGCAAGGCCATGGAGGAGCCGGTCAACGCGATCGTCGACGCGGTCAAGACCACGCTCGACAAGTGCCCGCCCGAGCTGTCGGGCGACGTCATGGACCGCGGCATCGTGCTCACCGGCGGCGGCGCCCTGCTGCGCGGCCTCGACCAGCGGCTGCGCCAGGAGACCGGTATGCCGATCCACATCGCCGAGGACCCGCTGGACTCGGTCGCGCTCGGCTCCGGCAAATGCGTCGAGGAGTTCGAGGCGCTGCAGCAGGTGCTGGACGCCCAGCCCCGCAGATGACGATCCGGTGAATCCGCCGTACGGGGGGCCGACTTCCCGTACGGCGGAGCGGCGGTTCACTGATATACAGGCATAAGGCTCCCCATGACCGGCAGCCGTTGAGAAAACACAACAAAGCCGTAGCCGGTCCGACTCCGACGAGGAAGGCACGTCGCCGCACGTGAGGGACACACGAGAGAGCCGGCTGCTCCTGGTGCTGCTGGTCGCCATCGCGTTCGCACTGATCACGGTGGATATCCGCGGCGGCGAGGATTCGCCCCTCGACGGCGCCCGCCAGGCCGCCGCGTCCGTCTTCGGGCCGGTTGAGGAAGGGGTCGCCTCCGCGGTCGACCCGATCGGCAACGCCGTGTCGGCCGTCCGGGACTCCGACGAGCGGTACGACCGGATAAGCGCACTGGAGCGGGAGAACGCCGAGCTCAAGCAGCGGCTCGGCAGCGACGTCCGCAACCGCGCCCGCGTCGTCGAGCTGGACAAGCTGCGCAAGACCGCGGGCGCCGGCCAGTACGGCGTCAAGGGCGCCCAGGTCATCGCCATAGGAGCGGCCCAGGGCTTCTCCTGGACCGTCACCATCGACGTGGGCAGCAAGGACGGCATCCGCCGCGATATGACCGTCATCAACGGCGACGGCCTGGTCGGCCGGGTCACCACCGTCGGCCCGTCGACCGCCACCGTGGTGCTCGCCATCGACCCGGACTTCACCGTCGGCACCCGCATGGAGAAGTCCGGCGAGCTCGGCTTCGCCAACGGCCAGGGCGACCGCTCGCTGCGCGTCCAGCTCCTCAACGGCAAGGCGAAGATCAAGAAGGGCGACCGGCTCGTCACCTTCGGCTCCCGCGCCAACAAGCCGTTCGTGCCCGGCGTTCCGGTCGGCGAGGTGGTCCGCGTCGACCCCTCGGGCGGCGATCTGACCCGCACCCTGGTGGTGCGCCCGTACGTGGGCTTCACCAAGCTCGACATCGTGGGCGTCGTCGTCGAACCGCCGCGCGAGAACCCGCGGGACACCGTGCTGCCGCCCAAGCCCGCCAAGCCCAAGCCGGCGCCCACGGTCACCGTCACGGTCAAACCGTCCTCGTCGCCGAGCGCCTCCGCCAACAGGAGCTGACCGATGCTGCGTCTGAACCGGGTCCTGCTGTCGACCCTTCTCGTGGTCATCGCCCTCGTCGTCCAGGTCTGCGTACTCGCCCGGCTCCAGTTGCCCGGCGCGGTCCCCGATCTGCTGCTGCTCGTCGTCCTCGGCCTCGCGCTCGTGTACGGCCACACCGGCGGCGCGCTCATCGGCTTCGGCGCGGGCCTGCTCGCCGACCTCGCCCCGCCCGCCGACCACGCGGCCGGGCGCTACGCCCTGGTGCTGTGCGTCATCGGCTATCTGGCGGGCCTCGCCAAGCCCGAGACCGGCCAGCTCAGGTCGGCCACCGGGCCGATGCTGGTGGTCGTCGCGGCGGCCATCGGCAGCACGCTGCTGTACGCGGGCGTCGGCCAGCTCGTCGGCGACGACGCCGCCCGCCATGCGGGCCTGAGCAAGCTGCTGTTCACGGCGGCGCTGTACGACCTGCTGCTGGCGCCGTTCACGGTGCCGCTGATCATGGGGATGGCCAGAAGGAGCGAGAACGACCCGATGGCCGACTCCTCCGGCGGCTCCCGCATCGGCAGCCAGCGCGGCGGTCTTTTGATGAAGGCCGCCAACCGGGGGACGGGACGCCTCAAGGGGGTCAAGCGCCTGTGAGGCTGCGTTCTGACAACCAGTGGGGGCTGCCGTCGTGAGGCTGCGTTCTTCCGAGGGCACTGCGACCGACAGCGGCTGCGCCGCGGGCCGTACCCCCGGCCCGACAACCAGCGGGGGCTGCTGTGAGTAACATCCCCGAGACCGGGCGGACGCCGCGCGTCACCATCCGGCTCATCGCCATCCAGATCATCGTCTTCTCGCTGCTGCTCACGCTCGGCGGCCGCCTCTGGTACCTCCAGATCCGCAACGGCGACGAATACACCGCCGAAGCCGCCAACAACCACGTCCAGCAGGTCGTCCACCCCGCCGTACGCGGCTCGATACTGGACGCCCGCGGGGTGCCGCTCGCCGACAACGAGACCCGTCTGGTCGTCTCCGCCAGCCGCACCGAGCTGATGAAGATGCAGGACGACGGGAAGGCCGTCCTCACCCGTCTGGCGGGCGTCCTGGACATGAAGCCCAAGGACGTCATGGACAAGGTCCGGCTGTGCGACGCCAAGACGCCCCAGCCCTGCTGGAACGGTTCGCCCTACCAGCCCATCCCCATCACCGACGAGGCCAGCGCCAAGCAGGCCCTGCAGATCCGCGAGCGCGAAGAGGACTTCCCCGGGATAAGCGCGGAGCCCACCGCCGTGCGCCGCTACGCCGCTCCCGGCGACGCCAACGCCGCCCAGGTGCTCGGCTATCTCTCCCCGGTCACCGACGAGGAGATCAAGAAGGCCGAGGACAGCCATTCGCCGCTGCTCCGCTCCGACCAGATCGGCCGTAACGGCCTGGAGCGCGAGTACGACGACGAACTGCGCGGCAAGGCCGGGGTGACCCGCTACGAGGTCGACAACCTCGGCCGGGTCATCGGCCAGGCCGAGAGCCAGAAGGCCCAGCCCGGCGCCAACGTCGTCACCAGCATCGACGCCCGGGTGCAGGCCGTGGCGGAGAAGGAGCTGGCCCAGGCGATGAAGGACGCCCGCAAGGAGATGGACCGGAACACCGGCCGCAGGTACGAGGCCGACGCGGGCGCGGTCGTGGTCATGGAGGCGAAGACGGGCCGGGTGGTCGCGATGGCCTCCAACCCGTCGTACGACCCCAACGCCTGGGTCGGCGGTATCTCCGGCAAGGACTACAAGAAGCTCACCGGCAAGAGCTCCAACTATCCGCTGCTGAACCGGGCGATCCAGGGCCAGTCGGCCCCCGGCTCGATCTTCAAGGTGGTCCCGACCACGGCGGCGGTCAACGCCGGCTACCCCTTCGACGGCAACTACAACTGCAGCAGCTCCTTCAACATCGGCGGCCAGGTCTTCAAGAACTTCGAGTCGAAGGGCTACGGCCCGATCAGCCTCGGCCGGGCGCTCGAGGTCTCCTGCGACACCGTGTTCTACGACCTCTCGTACAAGCAGTGGCAGAAGGACGGCGGCAACAAGCCCAAGAAGCACCCGGCGGACTGGTTCTACAAGACCGCCCACCAGTTCGGCCTCGGCAAGGAGACCGGCATCGACCTCCCCAACGAGGTCACCGGCCGGATCCCGGACCGCCAGTGGAAGAAGGACTACTGGAAGGCCAACAAGAACGCCTGGTGCAAGTACGGCAAGAAGAGCGGGAACTACGGCCAGCGGATCGCCTACGAGAACTGCCTCGAAGGAATGAAGATGCGCGCCGGTGACTCCGTGAACTACTCCATCGGCCAGGGCGACACGCTCGTCACCCCGATCCAGATGGCCACCATCTACGCCGCGATCAGCAACGGCGGCACGCTGTACGACCCGACCATCGGCAAGGCGATCGTCAGCGCCGACGGCAAGAAGGTCCAGCAGATCAAGCCCAAGTCGCACGGCAAGCTGCCGATGACCCAGGGCACGCGCGACAAGATAGACAAGGCCCTCGCGGGAGTCGCGACCCGCGGCACCGCCGCCTGGCGATTCGGCGGCTGGCCGCAGGACAAGATCCCGATGCACGCCAAGACGGGTACGGCCGAGGTCTACGGCAAGCAGACGACCTCGTGGTTCGCGACGTACACCAAGGACTACTCGATCGTCATGACGATCTCCCAGGGTGGTACCGGCTCCGGCGCCTCCGGCCCCGCCGTGCGCAACATCTACAACGCGCTCTACGGGGTGAACGGGAAGGGCGGTATCGACAACAAGAAGGCGCTGCTGCCCCGGCCCCAGGCGTCCCTGCCCAAGATCGACTCCGATGGCACCATCCAGGCCCAGCCGCTGGGCAAGCCGATCGAGGTGGTCGGAAGGCGGGAGCAGCTGTCATGAGTGCGTCCACGCATACGTACACCACGCGGCGGTTCACCCCTGAGCGCGGCACCTGGGGCAAGCTCATGGCGCGCGACTCGATCGTGCGCCGGCTGGACTGGATACTGCTGTTCGCCGCGCTCGCCCTGTCGGGCATCGGCACCGTCCTCGTCTACTCCGCCACCCGCAACCGCACCGAGCTCAACCAGGGCGACCCGTACTACTTCCTGATCCGGCACGCCATGAACACCGGTATCGGGCTGGTCCTCGCGATCGCCACGATCTGGCTCGGCCACCGCACGCTGCGCGGGGCCGTGCCCGTGCTGTACGCGCTGTCCGTGGTGCTCGTCCTCGCCGTTCTCACCCCGCTCGGCTCGACCATCAACGGCGCGCACGCCTGGATCGTGATCGGCGGCGGCTTCTCCCTCCAGCCGTCCGAGTTCGCCAAGATCACCATCATTCTGGGGATGGCGATGCTGCTGGCGGCGCGCGTGGACGCGGGGGACCGGGTCAACCCTGACCACCGCACCGTCGTCCAGGCCCTCGGGCTCGCCGCGCTGCCCATCGCGGTCGTGCTGCTGATGCCGGACCTCGGCTCGGTGATGGTCATGGCGGTCATCGTGCTCGCCGTGCTGCTCTCCTCGGGCGCCTCCAACCGCTGGGTCGTGGGGCTGATCGGTACGGCCGTCATCGGCGCGGTCCTCATCTGGCAGCTCGGCGTGCTCGACCAGTACCAGATCGACCGCTTCGCCGCCTTCGCCAACCCGGCCCTCGACCCGGCGGGCGTCGGCTACAACACCAACCAGGCGCGGATCGCGATCGGCTCGGGCGGCCTCACCGGCAAGGGCCTGTTCCACGGCACCCAGACCACCGGCCAGTTCGTGCCCGAGCAGCAGACCGACTTCGTCTTCACGGTCGCGGGGGAGGAGCTGGGCTTCCTCGGCGCGGGCCTGATCATCGTGCTGCTGGGCGTCGTGCTGTGGCGCGCCTGCCGGATCGCGCGGGACACCTCCGAGCTGTACGGCACGGTCGTCGCCGCCGGGATCATCGCCTGGTTCGCCTTCCAGGCGTTCGAGAACATCGGCATGACGCTGGGCATCATGCCGGTGGCCGGTCTGCCACTGCCGTTCGTCTCGTACGGCGGGTCGTCTATGTTCGCCGTGTGGATAGCGGTCGGTCTGCTCCAGTCGATCCGGGTGCAGCGTCCCGTATCGGCCTGACGTTCGGTCCGCTCGCCGCAGGGGCTGCCCTCAAACGGCGCACGGCAGTACATTCACGTCATGGCGGACACGGTGCGTGAGATCGAGCGTAAGTACGAGGCTCCCGACGACGGCCGGCTCCCAGAGCTGGCCGGAATCGCCGAAGTCGCCGGCGTCGCGGAGGTCGTGGACAAGGGCGTGGCCACTTTGGACGCCACGTACTACGACACCGTCGACCAGCGGCTCGCGGCGGACGGCATCACGCTGCGCCGCCGCACCGGCGGCAGCGACGCCGGGTGGCACCTCAAGCTGCCGGCCGGACCGGACACCCGGGATGAGATCCGCGCCCCGCTGTCGGACACGCTGCCCGCCGAGCTCGCGGCCCTCGTCCGCTCCCGGGTCCGCGACCAGGCGCTCGTACCGCTGGTCCGCCTGGTGTCCGAACGGGACGTCAGACACCTCGTGGACGCCGATGGCGCCCTGCTCGCCGAGCTGTCCGCCGACCATGTCACGGCGCGCCGGCTGACCCCGGAGCCGGGCGATCCGGTGGAGTGGACGGAGGTCGAGACGGAGCTCGCCCCCGGCGGCGACCCGGCGTTCCTCGACGTGCTCGAGTCGCAGCTGACGGAGGCGGGGCTGCGCCGGTCGGCCGCCCCGTCCAAGCTGGCCAGGGCGCTGGCCGAGACGGGCGTGGCCATCAAGGCGAGCAAGGAGGGTAAGAAAGGCAAGAAGGGTAAGAAGGCTGCCGGGCCCACGGCGGGCGATGTGGTCCTCGACTACGTGCGCGCCCAGATCGCCGCCATCGTCTCGCTCGACCCCGCCGTACGCCTGGACGTGCCGGACTCCGTGCACCGTATGCGCGTCGCCACCCGCCGGCTGCGCAGCTGCTTCCGCTCGTACCGCAAGGTCCTGGACCGGGCCGTCACGGACCCCATCGGCGACGAGCTGAAGTGGCTGGCCGGCGAGCTCGGCATCGACCGCGACCGGGAAGTGCTCACCGCCCGGCTCGAGGAACGGCTCGGTGAGGTCCCTGTCGAGCTGCGGCTCGGCCCCGTGTCCGCCCGGCTGCGCATCTGGTCGCAGAAGAGCCGGCGCGGCTCGCGCGAGCGGCTGATCGGCATTCTTGATGGAGAGCGCTGTCTCGCCCTGCTCGCCACCCTCGACGCGCTGTCCGCCGACCCGCCGCTGCGGCCCGCCGCCGCCCGGCCGGCCGAGAAGGTGATCCTCGCGGCCGTGCTGCGCGACGACGAACGGCTCGCCCGCCTCGTCACCGCCGCCCTCGCCGCTCCCGCCGGGCACGACCGGGACGTCGCCGTGCACGAGGCGCGCAAGAAGGCCAAGCGCGTCCGCTACGCCGCCGAGGCCGCCCGCCCCGCGCTCGGCAAGCCCGCGAAGGCGTTCGCGGGGCTCATGACCGAGCTGCAGGATCTGCTGGGCGACCACCAGGACAGCGTGGTTGCCCGGGCGACGCTGCGCGAGCTGGCCGTCCAGGCCCACGGGGCGGGGGAGAGCTCCTTCACCTTCGGGTTGCTCTACGGGCGGGAGGAGGCGCTGGCCGCCCGGCGGGAGGCGGAGCTGCCCGCGCTGTGGGCCGAGGTCTCGCGCGAGGAGCACCGGGCGGCGCTGCGGCCGTGATACGCGGGTAGGGCCAAAGGGGCCGGAAGGGCCGGAAAGGGGCCGCTGTGAGCGGCGTCAAGGGTGTCCGCCGGGCGGGTTAGGCTTGGGGGTCACCCTTGCCAGCTCACGAAGGTCTCCCGGATGTCTGTCGAGTCGGTCTTTCCGCAGCTCGAGGCCCTGCTCCCGCATGTGCAGAAGCCGATCCAGTACGTAGGCGGGGAGCTGAACTCCACCGTCAAAACCTGGGACGACTGCGACGTCCGCTGGGCGCTCATGTACCCGGACGCGTACGAGGTCGGTCTGCCCAACCAGGGCGTCATGATCCTTTACGAGGTGCTGAACGAGCGCGAGGGCGTACTCGCGGAGCGCACGTACAGCGTCTGGCCGGACCTGGAAGCGCTGATGCGCGAGCACAAGGTGCCGCAGTTCACCGTCGACTCGCACCGCCCGGTCGCGGCGTTCGACCTCTTCGGGCTCTCCTTCTCCACCGAGCTCGGCTACACCAACATGCTCACCGCGCTCGATCTGGCCGGGATCCCGCTCGACGCCGCGGACCGCGGCGACGACCACCCCATCGTGGTCGCGGGTGGTCACGCGGCGTTCAACCCCGAGCCGATCGCGGACTTCATCGACTGCGCGGTGATCGGCGACGGTGAGCAGGCCGTCCTGGAGATGACCGAGATCGTCCGTGCCTGGAAGGCCGAAGGCCGCCCCGGCGGCCGGGACGAGGTGCTGTTCCGTCTCGCCCGTACCGGCGGGGTCTATGTGCCCAGGTTCTACGACGTGGAGTACCTGGCCGACGGGCGGATCTCCCGCGTCGTGCCGAACCGCTCCGGTGTGCCGTGGCGGGTGTCCAAGCACACCGTGATGGACCTGGACGAATGGCCGTACCCGAAGCAGCCGCTGGTGCCGCTCGCCGAGACGGTCCATGAGCGGATGTCCGTCGAGATCTTCCGCGGCTGCACACGCGGCTGCCGCTTCTGCCAGGCGGGCATGATCACCCGCCCGGTGCGCGAGCGGTCCATCACCGGCATCGGCGAGATGGTCGACCGCGGCCTCAAGGCCACCGGCTTCGAGGAGGTCGGCCTGCTGTCCCTGTCCTCGGCGGACCACACCGAGATCGGCGACATCGCCAAGGGCCTGGCCGACCGCTACCAGGAAGACAAGATCGGCCTGTCGCTCCCGTCGACCCGGGTGGACGCCTTCAACATCGACCTCGCCAACGAGCTCACCCGCAACGGCCGCCGCTCCGGCCTCACCTTCGCCCCCGAGGGCGGCAGTGAGCGCATCCGCAAGGTCATCAACAAGATGGTCTCCGAAGACGACCTGATCAGGACCGTCGCCACCGCGTACGGCAACGGCTGGCGGCAGGTGAAGCTCTACTTCATGTGCGGTCTGCCGACCGAGACCGACGAGGACGTGCTGCAGATCGCCGACATGGCGACGAAGGTCATCGCCAAGGGCCGCGAGGTCTCCGGCAAGAACGACATCCGCTGCACCGTCTCGATCGGCGGCTTCGTCCCCAAGCCGCACACCCCCTTCCAGTGGGCGCCGCAGCTCAGCGCCGAGGAGACGGACGCGCGCCTGGAGAAGCTGCGCGAGAAGATCCGCGGCGACAAGAAGTACGGCCGCTCCATCGGCTTCCGCTACCACGACGGCAAGCCGGGCATCGTCGAGGGCCTGCTCTCCCGCGGCGACCGCCGGATCGGGGCGGTCATCCGCGCCGTCTACGAGGACGGCGGCCGCTTCGACGGCTGGCGCGAGCACTTCAGCTACGACCGCTGGATGGAGTGCGCCGAGCGGACGCTGCCCGAGTTCGGCGTGGACGTCGACTGGTACACCACCCGCGAGCGCGGCTACGAAGAGGTCCTGCCCTGGGACCACCTGGACTCCGGTCTCGACAAGGACTGGCTCTGGGAGGACTGGCAGGACGCGCTCGACGAGACCGAGGTCGACGACTGCCGCTGGACCCCGTGCTTCGACTGCGGCGTCTGCCCGCAGATGGACACCCAGATCCAGATCGGACCGACCGGCAGGAAGCTGCTGCCGCTGTCGGTCGTCAAGTAACCCACGGCCCGACAAGTACGCTGGAAGAGGCACGGGCCGTGGCACCCGCCCGGGTGAGCGGCCCGCCCACCGGCGCCAGACAGCCTGTTCGGACAGCCGTCAGACAGCAAGGAGAAGGACCCCTGGGCAAGCGACAGCCCGAAGGCCCGCCGCCCGCACCCGCGGTGCAGCGCATCCGTTTGCGCTACACCAAGCGCGGCCGCCTCCGGTTCACCAGCCACCGCGACTTCCAGCGCGCCTTCGAGCGGGCGCTGCGCCGCGCCGAGGTGCCCATGGCGTACTCGGCGGGGTTCACCCCGCACCCCAAGGTGTCGTACGCCAATGCCGCACCCACCGGCACGGGCAGTGAGGCCGAGTACCTGGAGATCCAGCTCACCGAGGCGCACGACCCCGAAAGGCTGCGCGGACTCCTCGATGAGTCGCTGCCCCCGGGGCTCGACGTCATCGACGCCGTCGAGGCCCGTACGTCGAATCTGGCCGAGCGGCTGCAGGCCTCCGTCTGGGAGATCCGGCTCGAGGGAGTCGACCCGGACGAGGCCGAACAAGCCGTCGCCGCCTTCCTCGTGGCCGAAACGGTCCAGGTCGAGCGCATGACGAAAAATGGGTTGCGATCCTTCGACGCGCGTGGCGCGGTGGCCCGGCTCGAGGCCCTTACGGCCCCGGTCGATAGGCCGGGGGACCCTGCCTGTGCGATACTGCGGCTGGTGGTACGGCATCTGACACCTGCCGTGCGACCCGACGACGTCCTGTCCGGTCTCCGCGCTACGGCCGACCTGGCGCCGCCGGTCCCCGCAGCGGTGACCAGGCTGGCGCAGGGGCTGCTCGATGAGGAGTCCGGCACGGTGACCGACCCGCTCGCGCCCGATCGCGAGGCAGCCTTGGCCGCCCCACCCACGGCCGCCGGGCTGACCGCCGCGATGGCGCCGGAAGGTTCCGCGTAGGACCGCCGTCGACGCGCCGCCGATGCACCAGGGAGCCACCCGGGTCCGGCAGGCGCACTGACCAGGAGACTTTCGCCGGTCCCGGCATTTCCGGTCCCGGCGAGTGAGACGACAGCTCCCGTGCGGCGCCCGCGCCGCGGGCGGCGGCAATCGCGCACAGCGCGGATTGCGGCCGTACGCAGACGCGGCGCCCGGGAGCGTGACGGGAGAAACGCCCGCATGCTCGAGCCTATTGAGCCGATCGAACCTATCCAGCCTCTGGGACAGCCCGCTCAGCGTGCCGTCGCGCCCAGGGACACCACGGAGAACAACACGCCCAGCGACACCCTGCCGCCGCGCCGCCGCCGCGCGGCCTCCCGGCCGGCCGGCCCGCCCGCGGGGACGCTGGGCGACGAGGCGGCCCAGACCGCCACTCCGGCCATACCGGCCGCCCAGTCCACCGACCTCGAGAGCGTGTCGGCCGAGGCCGCGTCGGCCTCGGCGTCGGCGGAGGAGCCGGTGCCCGCGCCGCGTACGCGCCGTCGTGCGACCCGTAAGGCGACTGCTCCGGCGGGTTCGCCGGAGACGGCCGAGACGGTGGTTTCGGCCGCGGAGTCGGCTTCCGCCGCCGAGGACGCCGCACCGGCCGAAGAGCCGGTGCCCGCGCCGCGTACGCGCCGTCGGACGACGCGCAAGGCGACCGCCCCGGCGGGTTCGCCGGAGACGGCTGAAAACGACGCCGCGGCCGCCGAGGCGGCTGACGCCGAGGTCGCGGAGGAGGCGCCCGCGCCGGCGCGCAAGCGTCGCCGTGCGACCCGCCACGCGTCCGCTCCGGCGGGTGCGCCGGAGGCCGCTGAGACCGTTGTCGCCGCCGACGCTGACGTGTCGGACGAGGCGGACGAGGCGGCTGTTGAGCAGCCTGCCGAGTCCGATGAGACCGCCGAGGCCGCGGCACCGGTACGCAAGCGCCGTCGTGCGACCCGCCAGGCGTCCGCTCCGGCGGGTGCGCCGGAGGCGGCCGAGCCCGTTGCCGCCACCGAGGCCGCTGACGAGAGCGACGAGAGTGCTGAAGCCGCCGAGACGGCCGAGGCCGACGAGGCTGTGGCGCCGGTCGGTCGGCGTCGTCGGGTGACGCGTAAGGCGTCCGCCCCGGCGGAAGAGACCCCCGCCCAGCCCACCGAGATCCCCGAGACCGCTGACGTCGCCGCCGAGGCGGCGGAAGAGGCGGCGCCCGCGCGGCGTACCCGCCGGCGTGCGACGCGTAAGGCGACCGCCGCTGCGGGCTCGCCCGAGTCCGAGGCCCCGGAGGTGACCGCCGTGGCCGAGACCTCCGCCACACCGGCCGACGAGACCGCCGCCGACCAGACCACCGCCGACCAGAGCGCCGCCGGTGACGCCGCCGCGGAGCAGCCCGCCGAGGCCGCGCCGCGCGCCCGTACCCGCCGCCGGGCCACCCGTGCGGCGGCCGCAGCCACCGCCGACGAGCAGGCCGAAGCCCCGCGGGCCGAGGGTCCGCAGGCCGCCGAAGAGGCCGAGCCGGAGGCTCCCGCCAGGGGGCGGCGCCGGGCCGCACGGCCGCCGACGGCCGTGTTCCAGGCGCCGGTGTTCACCGAGCCGGTGTTCCAGACGCCGGAGAGCGCGGCCCTGGCCGCCGCCGCGGCCGCCGAAGAGGCGGACGAGGCGGATGAGACGGACGAGACCGAGGACGCGGGAGCGTTCGGGATCGCCGAGCCGCCGGCGCCCACCAGCGGTGCGCGCCGCCGTCGCCGTCGCCGCGGCGAGGCGTTTGACGACCAGGCCGAGCAGGCCGCCCAGGCCGCGCAGCCCGAGGCCGAGGAGACGGCCGAGACCGCCGAGGAGGCCGAGCTCCCGGAGGGCGAGCACGGCGACGAGGAGTCGGGCGAGCGCCCGTCCCGCCGCCGTCGCCGTGGCGGTCGGCGCCGCCGCCGGGGCGAGGCCGCGGACGCCGAGAGCACCGAGGGCGAGACCGGCGAGCGCTACGAGGACGAGCACCCGGGCGAGGGCGCGGACGAGCAGGCCACCGGCGAGGCCGAGGAGGCCGAAGAGGACGACGAGACGGCCGGCGCCGGGGGCTCCAGCAGCAGCCGTCGCCGTCGGCGCCGCCGCCGGCGCAGCGGGGACGCCGCCGAGGCCGAGTCGGGCGACGACCCGGAGCGTACGGTCGTCAAGATCCGCGAGCCGCGGGAGCGGCGCGCGAAGGAGACCGAGTCCGGCGCCGACGAGGTGCAGTCGATCAAGGGGTCGACGCGGCTCGAGGCGAAGAAGCAGCGCCGCCGCGAGGGCCGTGAGCAGGGCCGCCGCCGGGTGCCGATCATCACGGAGGCCGAGTTCCTGGCCCGCCGCGAGGCGGTCGAGCGGGTGATGGTCGTCCGGCAGAACGGCGAGCGCACCCAGATCGGCGTGCTGGAGGACAACGTCCTCGTCGAGCACTTCGTCAACAAGGAACAGTCGAACAGCTACGTCGGCAACGTCTACCTGGGCAAGGTGCAGAACGTCCTGCCGTCGATGGAGGCCGCCTTCGTCGACATCGGCAAGGGCCGTAACGCCGTCCTCTACGCGGGCGAGGTCAACTTCGAGGCGCTGGGGCTCGCCAACGGCCCGCGCCGTATCGAGACCGCCCTCAAGTCAGGACAGTCCGTACTGGTCCAGGTCACCAAGGACCCGATCGGCCACAAGGGCGCCCGGCTGACCAGCCAGGTCTCCCTGCCCGGCCGTTATCTGGTGTACGTGCCCGAGGGCTCGATGACCGGCATCAGCCGCAAGCTGCCGGACACCGAGCGCGCGCGCCTGAAGCAGATCCTCAAGAAGATCGTTCCCGAGGACGCGGGCGTCATCGTCCGCACCGCGGCCGAGGGCGCGAGCGAGGACGAGCTGTCCCGCGACGTCCAGCGGCTCCAGGCGCAGTGGGAGGAGATCCAGAAGAAGTCGAAGAACGGCGGCGCCCCCACGCTGCTGTACGGCGAGCCGGACATGACCGTCCGGGTCGTCCGCGACATCTTCAACGAGGACTTCTCCAAGGTCATCGTGAGCGGTGACGGCGCCTGGGACACGATCCACGGATACGTCTCGCATGTCGCGCCGGACCTCGCGGACCGGCTCCAGAAGTGGACGTCGGACGTCGACGTGTTCGCCACGTACCGGATCGACGAGCAGCTGATGAAGGCGCTGGACCGCAAGGTCTGGCTGCCCAGCGGCGGCTCCCTGGTGATCGACCGGACCGAGGCGATGGTCGTGGTCGACGTCAACACCGGCAAGTTCACCGGCCAGGGCGGCAACCTGGAGGAGACGGTCACCAGGAACAACCTGGAGGCGGCCGAGGAGATCGTGCGCCAGCTGCGGCTGCGCGACCTCGGCGGCATCATCGTGATCGACTTCATCGACATGGTGCTGGAGTCCAACCGGGACCTGGTGCTGCGGCGGCTGCTGGAGTGCCTGGGCCGGGACCGTACGAAGCACCAGGTGGCGGAGGTCACCTCGCTGGGCCTGGTCCAGATGACCCGTAAGCGGGTCGGCCAGGGCCTGCTGGAGTCCTTCTCCGAGCCCTGTGTGCACTGCAACGGCCGTGGTCTGATCGTCCACATGGACCAGCCGACGGCGGTCGGCGGCGGTGGCGGCAAGCGCAAGAAGAAGAAGGGTGCCGCCGGCCACCTGGCCGAGCCCGAGTCCCCGGAGACCGCCGAGGTCGTGGAGGCCGCCGTGGCGGCCGTGGCCGAGGCCGAGCCGGAGACGGTGGCCGAGGCCGCCCACGAGGCCGCCGAGCACAAGACCATGCCGGAGCCGGTGACCTTCGCCGCCGACGAGGAGCTGTACAGCAGCGCCGCGGAGGCCGAGGCCGCCGCCACGCGTGGCCGTACGCGCCGCCGGGCGACCCGGAAGGTGACGGCCCCCGCGGGCGCCCCGAAGGCCGCGGAGCGGCCGGAGGCGGCCGTGGTGGTCCTGCCGGCCGAGGAGCCCAAGGAAGCCCCGGCCCCGGCGGAGGAGCCGAAGGCCGAGGCCGAGCCGGTCGCGGCGCCTGAGCCGGTGTCCGCGCCTCGTGCGCGCCGCCGGGTGACCCGTAAGGTGACCGCTCCCGCGGGCTCGCCGTCGGGCTCCGAGGAGGCGGCCGTGGTGGTCGTCAGCGCGGCCGCCCAGGACTCGGCGCCGGAGTCGGCACCGGAGCCGGTGGCGGTCGAGCCCGAGCCCGGGACGCCCGAGGCGGTGTCCGAGGCTCCTGAGGCGGCTTCCGAGGCCGCGGTGGAGCCGGAGGAGGCGGCAGCCCCGGCGCCGGCGAAGAAGACGGCCCGCAAGGCCGCCAAGAAGGCGCCGGCGAAGAAGGCGGCGGCCAAGAAGACGGCGGCGAAGAAGACGACCGCCAAGAAGACCGCCGCGAAGAAGACGACGGCCAAGAAGACGACGGCCAAGAAGACCGCGGCGGCGGAGCAGCAGACGCCGTCCTCGGTCACGGCCTCCACCGACGACTGAGCACGCCGGACCGGGGCCGGGGCGCCCGGGGTGTGCACCGACACACGGTGTACACCCCCGCCCCGGCCCCGGTTTGACCCCCTGGTCCCGGCCCCGTAACCTTGACCGTCGGCGTTTGTACGCCAACCCCCTGAGCAAATCCCTCCCGCTCTGTCGGGAGAGGCCGCTCGCCGTTGCCTGGGCATCCCTGTGTGGCGCTACGAGGCGATCGGTGAACCACGGACCGTACGGGTCGGTGGGGAGCGGCTGGCATCAGAGGTCCCGATTACTAGCGAGAGAGTGAGAACCGCGTGTACGCAATCGTGCGCACCGGCGGCCGCCAGCAGAAGGTGTCCGTGGGCGACGTCATTGAGGTCGACCGTCTGTCCAGCAGCAAGGTCGGCGACACTGTCGAGCTCTCGACTCTGCTCGTTGTCGACGGCGACGCCGTGACCAGCGACCCGTGGGTGCTGGCCGGGGTGAAGGTCCAGGCCGAGGTCGTGGACCACCACAAGGGCGCCAAGATCGACATCCTGAAGTACAAGAACAAGACCGGCTACCGCAAGCGGATCGGCCACCGTCAGCTGCACACCGCGCTGAAGATCACCAGCATCGACGCGGCTGCGAAGTAAGGGACTGAGGAGAGATGGCACACAAGAAGGGCGCATCGTCCACCCGGAACGGTCGCGACTCCAATGCCCAGCGGCTCGGCGTCAAGCGCTTCGGCGGCCAGGTCGTCAACGCGGGTGAGATCCTGGTCCGCCAGCGCGGCACGCACTTCCACCCGGGCACGGGCGTCGGCCGTGGCGGCGACGACACGCTGTTCGCGCTGGCCGCCGGTGCGGTTCAGTTCGGCACCGCGCGTGGCCGCAAGGTCGTGAACATCGTTCCGGTCGCTGAGTAATCAGCCCGGGGCGACACCACACACCTTTCCGAGGGCGGACCGCTCTTTCCCGTGATGGGGAAGCGGGTCCGCCCTCGGTGCGTTACGCCTAAGACATTCGGTGCGTAAGACGTACCGTACGTAGCAACTTTGGAGGCACAGCGTCATGACCACCTTCGTGGACCGCGTCGAGCTGCACGTCGCCGCGGGTAGCGGAGGCCACGGCTGCGCCTCCGTGCACCGCGAGAAGTTCAAGCCGCTCGGCGGCCCGGACGGCGGCAACGGCGGCCGTGGCGGCGATGTGATCCTGGTCGTCGACCAGTCGGTCACCACGCTGCTCGACTACCACCACAGCCCGCACCGCAAGGCCACCAACGGCAAACCGGGCGAGGGCGGCAACCGCTCCGGCAAGGACGGTACGGACCTGGTCCTGCCCGTCCCGGACGGCACCGTCGTCCTCGACGCGCAGGGCAATGTCCTGGCCGACCTGGTCGGGGAGGGCACCACCTTCGTCGCCGCCCAGGGCGGCCGCGGCGGCCTGGGCAACGCGGCGCTGGCCTCGGCCCGCCGCAAGGCCCCCGGCTTCGCGCTGCTGGGCGAGCCGGGCCACGCCGGGGATGTGGTCCTGGAGCTCAAGACCGTCGCGGACGTGGCCCTGGTGGGCTACCCGAGCGCCGGAAAGTCCTCGCTGATCTCGGTGCTCTCGGCCGCCAAGCCGAAGATCGCCGACTATCCCTTCACCACCCTGGTGCCCAACCTCGGCGTGGTGACGGCGGGCTCGACCGTCTACACCATCGCCGATGTGCCGGGCCTGATCCCGGGCGCCAGCCAGGGCAAGGGCCTGGGCCTGGAGTTTCTGCGCCATGTCGAGCGCTGCTCGGTGCTCGTCCACGTCCTGGACACGGCGGCGCTGGAGTCCGAGCGCGACCCGCTGACGGACCTCGACGTCATCGAGGCGGAGCTGAGGGAGTACGGCGGCCTCGAGAACCGGCCGCGGCTGGTCGCCCTCAACAAGGTCGACGTCCCCGACGGCCAGGACCTCTCCGACATCATCCGGCCGGACCTGGAGGCCCGCGGCTACCAGGTCTTCGAGGTGTCGGCGGTCTCCCGGCACGGCCTCAAGGAGCTCTCGTACGCCCTGGCGAAGATCGTCGGGGACGCGCGGGCCGCCAAGCCGAAGGAGGAGGCGACCCGTATCGTCATCCGCCCGAAGGCCGTGGACGACGCGGGCTTCAAGGTCGTCGCCGAGGACGGCTTCTACCGGGTGGTGGGCGACAAGCCCGAGCGCTGGGTCCGCCAGACCGACTTCAACAACGACGAGGCCGTCGGCTACCTCGCCGACCGGCTGGCCCGGCTGGGCGTCGAGGAGGCGCTGGTGAAGGCCGGGGCGCGGGCGGGCGACGAGGTCGTCATCGGCGCCGCGGACGACGCCGTCGTCTTCGACTGGGAGCCGACCCTCACGGCCGGTGCGGAGATGCTCGGCCGCCGCGGCGAGGACCACCGCTTCGAGGCCCCGCGCCCGGCCGCCCAGCGCCGCCGTGAGCGCGATGCGGAGCGGGACGAGGCCCAGCACGAGTACGACGCGTTCGAGCCCTTCTAGCGGCGCCTGAGGGCCCGCTACGGCGGCGCGTACCGCAAGCCTCGGCGGTGCGTACAGCCTCGCCACGGCGGTGCGTACGGCAAAGGGCCCCGGGAGAACCGAGCGTTCTCCCGGGGCCCTTTGCGACGCGTCCGGCGGCGTGCCGTGGCGGGGTCAGACCGCCGCCGTCTCCTCCGCCTCGGGCGAGCCCGGCTCCAGCTCCGCCTCCTCGGCGGCGTCCCTGGCCTCGCGCTGCGCGGGGATCTCGTCCGCCAGGCGGGTGGCCATCCGGGCCCGGCGGGCGTCGGCCTTGGCACACAGGGCCTGGGCGGCCGCGTTGAAGCGCACCAGCGACGGCGGGTCGGACGGGCCCAGCAGATGCACCTTCAGCTCCGCGCGCGCGGCCACGTTGGTGTCCTTCGCCGGGTCGCGGACCGCTTCGAGGAGCGTGGTCACGCCCTTCGCCTTCGGGGTGAGGATGGTCGCGGCGCGCACCGTCGGGAAGCCCGCCTTGAACTCGACCTCGGACAGCCCGCTGGTGTTCGCCACCGCGTACGGCTTCTCACTGGTCAGGTAGTCCGAGACCACGCTCGAGACGTCGCTGATCAGCAGGTCCGACTGGTTGAAGCAGGCGAAGATGGCCGGCCGGGGGCCGGTGACGATCTGGTGCTCCCACACCGGCATCGACGCCCAGTAGGCGTTCTCCCAGGCCGTGGTGGCCGCCGTGACGACCGCGGCGCGGTCCTTGTCCGGGGCGCCCTGGAGCTTCATCCGCTCGATCTCGTCCGCGCTGGGACGGAAGGAGGTGCTGGTGAGGCGGTTGAGCTCGTCGGTGCGACGGGCCAGTTCGGCGGCGGCCTCCGGACCGGGCCGGTCGCCGCTCCGCTTGGTGTTCGCCTCGGCGATCATCGCCATGATGCGCTCGTTGGCGCGGCCCGCGCGCGGGTCGACCGAACCGGTCATCGGGTGCGGCTTGTACAGGAGGCGCACCTTGGGGTCGGCCAGCAGCTCGCGGACGATGTTCTCACCCGCCAGGATGACCGAGGTGTTGCCCGGGTTGCCGTCCCAGCCCTCCCAGGTGGGCGCGTACAGCACGGTGGTGAAGTCCTCCCCGCCGGCGCCGCCGAGCGCGCCGGTGGCCGCGGCCGCGTAGGGGCGGATCGGGGCCAGCTGCGGGCGGCCGACCTCGGCCACGTCCTTGTCCTCGACGCCGATGTCGGCGAGCTGGTAGCGCTCACGCGCCGCCGGGCCCGCGACCCACACCTCGTCGTACGCCTTGGCGTACGGGTTGCAGCTGGAGAGCTTGTCGCTCTCGCCGTGGTTGATGAAGGCGTGCTTGATCGACGGGATGCGCAGGACCTGCGAGGTCTTGCCGGAGTTCGCCGGGTGCAGCAGCACCTTGAGCGTCGAGTGCTCGAGCCGCATCAGATGCGCGACCTTGGGCAGGCACACGATCGGCACGTCCGTCGCGTCGATCTTCTGCACCATGAAGCGCTCGCGGAGCACGATGATCGGGTTGCCGTCGAGCGCGGCGAGTGTGGAGAGCCACATGTTCGCCTGGTACGCGGAGGTGGTGCCGCCGGAGAAGTACATGCCGACCGTCGGCTGGTACTCCGCCAGCCACTTGTCCAGCCACTCCAGCGCCTTGGCCTCACTGGCCACCCGCTTGCGCGGCAGCAGCCAGGTGCCCAGGTGGGCGGTGCCGGCGAGCGCGATCAGCAGGCCGACGGCCACGCCGATCCCGCCCCATACGGCGTTCTTGGTGCCCGCGGTGACCAGCAGCCCCGCGGTGACCGGGATCGACAGGCGGACCAGCCGGCGGGCGTGCTGGCGGGCGAACAGCCGCGGCGGCGCGTCGCTCAGCCGCAGCGCCGACGCGTCGATGTTGCGGGTGACGAACGGCAGCTGGCGGGTGCGGCGGACCAGTATGGCCACGGCCTGGCAGGCGAAGTGCGTCACATAGAACAGCAGCAGCCCGGCCGTCAGCGGCGCCTGCTCGTTCAGCGGGGCGATGCCGTCTATGCGCAGCAGTCCCACCAGGATGAGCATGTCCCGGAACAGCTGGCGCACCGTGACGTCGAGGCGGACCTTGCCCAGCAGCGACAGCAGTCCAGGTTGCTTGTGCTGCAGATAGAGATCGAGCGCGAGGCCACCCGCCGAGGCGGCGATCAGAAGGGGCACGTTCGGGAGCACGGCGCCGACGAGCTGTGTGGTGAAGAACACCAGCATCGCGAGCAGCGCAGCCAGCTGTACGGCCCGGCGGGGGGCGATTCCGGCAGAGGGCACGGGTTGAGCTCCTGGCAGGAGGACGAGGGAACTGTATGGGGGGACCCCTGACCGTATGCCGCCGCCCGGCCCGGTGACAATCCGCGCCCGCGCCAACCATCTCGAATCGGGTCCAAAGGAGCCTCCCGAGGCCGTTCAGGCGACCACCGGACGACTTCGAGGCGACTGCCGGGCAACTCACAGACGGCCGGAAAGCGACCCGTGGACGGCCGTCGGGGTCTTCTTTTAGAGGTTCGTCGGGTGTTCGACGGAGCGGCGCGTCCAGGGGCTGAAACAGCGGCGCGTCCAGGGGCTGAAATACGTGGGCATCCGGCGGCCCGGCTGACGTACATTGCGCGCTTGTCATGATGAGTGTGTAGAAAGAAGCGCTCTTCAGGGCGCGCACGACCATGGGGACGAGCAGGGGAGCGGTGTGAGCGAGCAGGACGGGTCGGCGGCGGTACGGGACGAGGTGGCCGCGGCCCGCAGGATCGTGGTCAAGGTCGGTTCGTCCTCCCTCACCACCGCGGCGGGAGGTCTGGACGCCGACCGGGTCGACGCGCTGGTGGACGTCCTCGCCAAATTCGTGGACGGCCCAGGCGGTCCCGGCGGCTCAGGCGGTCCCGGCGGCTCAGGCGGTCCCGGCGGCGCAGAGGGCAAGGAGATAGTCCTGGTCTCCTCCGGTGCCATCGCCGCGGGCCTGGCACCGCTGGGGCTCGAGCGGCGCCCGCGCGACCTGGCCCGCCAGCAGGCCGCCGCCAGCGTCGGCCAGGGCCTGCTGGTGGCCCGCTACACGGCCTCCTTCGCGCGCTACGGGCGCCGGGTCGGCCAGGTGCTGCTGACCACCGACGACACCAGCCGCCGCGCCCACTACCGCAACGCCACCCGCACCCTGGACCAGCTGCTGGCCATGGGGGCCGTGCCGATCGTCAACGAGAACGACACGGTGGCCACGGACGAGATCCGGTTCGGCGACAACGACCGGCTCGCGGCCCTGGTCGCCCATCTGGTGCGGGCCGATCTGCTGGTGCTGCTCTCCGATGTGGACGGCCTCTACGACGGGGACCCCCGGACCCCCGGCACCTCCCGGATCGCCGAGGTCACCGGCCCCAAGGACCTGGACGGCGTCTCGATCGGCAGCGCGGGCCGCTCCGGGGTGGGCACCGGCGGCATGGTCACCAAGGTGGAGGCGGCCCGGATCGCGGCCGCGGCCGGTGTCCCGGTGGTGCTGACCTCCGCCAGCCGGGCCGGCGACGCCCTGCTGGGCCGCCCCACCGGCACGTTCTTCCACCGCACCGGCCGCCGCTCCGCCGACCGGCTGCTCTGGCTGGCGCACGCCTCCGCCCCGCGCGGGGCGCTCACCCTGGACGACGGGGCGGTGCGGGCCGTGGTGGAGCGCCGTACCTCGCTGCTGCCGGCCGGTATCGCCGCCGTGGAGGGCGAGTTCACCGCGGGGGACCCGGTCGAGCTGCGCGACACCGCGGGGCGGGCCGTCGCCCGTGGGCTGGTCAACTTCGACGCCAAGGAGATCCCCCGGCTGATCGGGCGGTCGACGCGCGAGCTGGCCCGCGAGCTGGGCCCGGCGTACGAGCGCGAGGTCGTGCACCGGGACGACCTCGTTGTGCTGCACACATGATGCACGCGTGACGGACGTCACTCAGGGGAGAGAAAATCCGACAAGTCCGTTCATTCAACGGAGAGCTTCCGGAAAATCGCCACGCGGCCTCCCGCGGACTGGTCAACTTTGTTGCACGGGGCCGCACCGGCAGTGGGCCCGTACATCGAACCGTGGGTAACCGCAGCGCAACACCGGCTCCGGCCGGTGCGTGAGCGGAGCAGCGAGCAACAGGAGGCCGCCGGTGAGACGAGGGCGCTCGGGGGCGCTGCCCAAAGACGGGGCGCTGCCCAAAGAAGCGGTGGGGCGCACCCTGGCCAGTGTCGGGACCGTGGGCGCTGGGGTGGGCGAGGCGCCCGGCGCGGTGGACGTGGCGGACGCGCCGGGCGTGCCCAGTGAGGCCACCCGGATGTGGCACGTCACCCTCAGCCTCTCGGGCGCGGAGGCCCCGCTGCGGGACGTCCGGCAGGCGCTCGAGCGGCTGGCGCATGACCATCCGTTCCTGCTGACCAGCCGCTATGCCAACGATCACGCCGAGATCCGCTACTGGGAAGAGGCGCGGGACCTGCATGACGCGGCGGCGGTCGCCCTGCGGCTGTGGGGCGAGCACCGGTCCACGGCCAAGCTGCCGCCCTGGGAGATCGTCGGCCTCGAGGTCATCGACCGCGAGACCTACCATCAGCGCATCGCGGAGGGGTACGGCCCGCCGCCGGCCGCGCCGGTAGGGGTGCACCCGTACTGACAGGGGCTGACAGGGACTGACGGGGACCGATAGGGACTGACAGGGACGGACAGCATCCCTATGTGGCCCGATGTGTCCTGATACGGCTCGGCCGTTCCCATCGTGAGAATTCCGTCTCGAAAGGCGGAACGGCGGAGGGCATACGGCCGAGCGCTCAGTAGGCTTCACACCATGACCAGCGCACCCACCTCGCCGCTCACCGACCCCTGGCCGAAGTCCCCGGTCCTCCAGACCGCCTACCGGGCCCGGGTCGCGGCCACCGACCTCGCCCCGCTGCCGCGCGCGGCCAAGGACGACGCGCTGCTCGCGATGGCCGACGCGCTCGAGGTGCGGACCAAGGAGATCGTCGAGGCCAACGCGGTGGACGTGGCGCGGGCGCGCGAGGCGGGCACGAGCGAGGCGATCATCGACCGGCTCACCCTCACCCCCGAGCGGGTGCGGGCCATCGCCTCGGACGTGCGCGACGTGGTCGCGCTGCCCGACCCGGTCGGCGAGGTGGTGCGCGGTTCGACCCTGCCCAACGGGATCGATCTGCGCCAGGTGCGGGTGCCGCTGGGCGTCGTCGGAATCATCTACGAGGCCCGGCCCAACGTCACGGTGGACGCGGCCGCGCTGTGCCTGAAGTCGGGCAACGCCGTTCTGCTGCGCGGCTCGTCGTCCGCGTACCACTCCAACACCGCGCTGGTGAAGGTCCTGCGCGACGCGGTCGGCGGGGCCGGACTGCCTGCGGACGCCGTGCAGTTGGTGCCGGGCGAGAGCCGGGAATCGGTGGCCGAGTTGATGCGCGCCCGCGGCCTGGTGGACGTGCTGATCCCGCGCGGTGGCGCATCGCTGATCCGTACGGTCGTCGAGCAGTCGACGGTCCCGGTCATCGAGACCGGCACCGGCAACTGCCATGTGTACGTGGACGCGCAGGCCGATCTCGACATGGCGGTCGAGATCCTGGTGAACTCCAAGGCGCAGCGGCCCAGTGTGTGCAACGCCGCCGAAACCCTGCTGGTCCATCAGGACATCTCGGCCGAGTTCCTGCCGCGCGCGCTGGACGCCCTGGCCGAGGCCGGGGTGACGGTGCACGGCGACGAGCGGGTGGTGGCCCTCGCGGAGCAGTTGGAGGGTTCCAAGGCCACGGTCGTCCCGGCGGTGGTGGAGGACTGGGAGACCGAGTACCTCTCGTACGACATCGCGGCGGCGGTCGTGGACTCCCTGGACGCCGCGGTGGCCCACATCCGGCTGTGGTCCTCCGGTCACACCGAGGCGATCGTCACCACGTCCCAGATGGCCGCCCGCCGCTTCACCCAGTTGGTGGACTCGACGACGGTCGCGGTGAACGCCTCCACCCGGTTCACGGACGGCGGCCAGTTCGGCTTCGGTGCCGAGATCGGCATCTCCACGCAGAAGCTGCACGCGCGCGGTCCGATGGGCCTGCCCGAGCTGACCTCGACCAAGTACATCGTCACCGGCGACGGCCACACCCGCTGAGCGGGATTCCCCGCTGCGGCATCCGCGTCGCATCCCCCATGTGGCGTCCCCCGATCGGGGGACGCCGCGGGCACTCGGGGGTACTCCGGTCGGGTGGACTTCCGCCGCTCCGCTCCAGGTGCCTGTTCCCCCGAATAGCATTTCACCCTGCCCAAATTGACCCGTCCGGTCTACTCTGAATGGGTGCCGGACGATGTGGGAGGCAAGCCGTTCCCGGACGGTGACGAGCCCGAAGACCGCAGCCACGGGGAAGCGAACGACGAGTTCGCCACCGTGGTCTTCGACGAGGACTTCGTACGATCCGCCGCGATTCACGAACCCACCGCCATCGAGCGGATGCTGGCCGCCGCCCAGGCCCGCGCCGACGCCGAGGCGTCCCGCCGCCGCTCGGCCGGCGTCTCTCCCGAGGACGAGTTCTACGAGGACGGTTACGGCCCCGACGGCGACGCCGAGTTCGGATATGGCGCATACGACGACGAGGCCGCCGACCCCGACCAGGCCGACGGATTCGGCCACGGCCGGGACGGCTACGGACCCTATGGCCCGTACGGCCGATACGGCAGCGCCGGGCGCCCCTACCGCGGCCACGCCCGCTGGCACCGCCCGGTGGCCTGGCTGCTGGCGATTCTGATGGGCATAGGGGTCGTCGCGCTGGCCTTCACGGCCGTCTACCGCGGCGCCTCCGGAAACCGCCAGGACCCGTCCCCGCCGCCCGCCACAAGCGGCGTCGACGCCACACCCGCCGACCGCCCGGGCTCCGTGCCCTCGGAGCCGTCGGAGCCGGCCTCGTCCTATGAGTCCGCGGGGTCCGCCGCCACGGACGAGCCGACCGGCGCCGCGACGACCGTGCCGCGCTCGCCGTAAGCGGAAGTTGTGGAGTATCACCGCGTTTACCGGCGCCCCTCGCGACCTACTCTTGAGATATGACCGGGCGTGGAAACCCTCCTGAGGGGACACCCGAGGGCGTCCCGGGAGGCGGTGACGACGAGTATCGCTCCGTCGTTTTCGACGAGTCGTTCGTTCGCGCTGCCCGGCTCCAGGAATTCTCGGCCCAGGAGCGCATGGGTGAACACTCCAGGGCGGTGCGCAGCCGGCACGCCTGGGCGCGCGCGGGCGCCTCGCGCCAGGCCGTCATCCTGGTGCTGCTGATTGCCTTCGCCTTCGCCGCCGCCGTCTATCTGGGTGTGCGTCACCCCTACCAGAGCCCCCCGCCGCAGGCCGTCGAGCCGCTGCGCAGCAGCGTGGTGCCGCTCGCGCCGCGCGGCCAGGTGCCCGGCGGAGAGCCCGCGGCCCTGTTCGAGAACAGCCCGGCCGCCGCGTTCGCCACCGGCGCCGCGGGCGTCACCCTGCCCGGTGCGCGGCGCACCCACAGCTTCTCCGAGAGCCAGGTGATGGGCGCGCTCACCACGGCCAAGGAATACATCGTCAAGTCGGCCCTCGACCCGGCCGTGCTGGCCGGCGGCGAGGCGCGGTCCGTACGGCTGCTGCTCGACCCGGACCAGCTCGACCAGTTCGACCGCAGCCTCGAGCACCCGGTCGACGACGGGCGGTACGCGGCCACCGGCTGGCTGAACCGCTTCAACCCGGCCGAGGCGGCGCTGGCCGCCCCGGCGGTACGGGTGCACGGCACCCTGACGGCCACCGAGCGGAGCACATCGACGCTGGAGGTCACCGCCGACCACACCTTCGTCTACGCCGTCAAGCGCCCCCATGAGGGCGGCACGGACCACGCCTCGCTGTTCACCGTGCGGCGCGAGACGCGGTTCCGCTTCGACCGCGACGATCTGCGCGACCACCACCTGGAGGTGGTGGTCAGCTCCGTGCTGGCGGGCCCGCAGGCTTGCGCCGCGAACGCCGCCGGGTATCTGCGGCCGCTGCTGGCCGGGCAGAGCGCCAAGGGCGACGCACCGCCCGGTACGGACCCGTACAGCTCAGGCCGCTCCACGGCCTCCCTGTGCGGTGTCCTGTCCCCGGGAGCCCTGCCGCAGCTGCCGGGTTCCGCTTCCTGACGCTGACGCTTACGGGAGGTCCGGCTCGGGACCGTCCTCGGGCAGGGTGTCGCCACCCGAGCCACCCGAGCCACCCGAGCCGCCCGGACCGCCCGGACCGCCCGAACCGCCCGAACCACCCGAGCCGCCCGGGCCGTCCTTGGGCGGCTCCTTGGCGGCCGAGGCGCCTCCGGCGAACTTCTCGCGCAGCTTGCTGCCGAGGTCCCCCGCGCCGCCCGCCACATCCCGTACGAACGCCATCAGCGGGTCCTTGCTGCCGCGCACAGACTCCGCGTAGTGGTTCGCCGACTCCCTGAAGGAGTCACTGACTGAGGTGTTCTTGTCCTCGTCGCGCCGCGCGTAGTGACCGTCCATGATCCGCTGGTAGTCGCGCCCGGCGGCCCACTTCTTCAGCTCGGCGGCGCGCACGGTGGTGAACGGATGGCTGCGCGGCAGCATGTTCAGGATCTTGAGCACGGAGTCCCGCAGATCGCCGCCTGCCTCGTACTCCTCCGCCTGCTCCAGGAAGGCGTCCACATTCATCTCGTGCAGATGGTGACCGCCCGCGAGCTTCATCAGCCCGCGCATCGACGCCTTCAGGTCCTGCCCCACCAGCAGCCCGGCCCGGTCCGCCGACAGCTCCGACTTGCGGAACCACTCGCGCAGCGCCGTCACCACGGCCATCACCGCGACATTGCCGAGCGGTATCCAGGCGACCTTCATCGCCAGATTGGTCAGGAACAGCAGGATCGTGCGGTAGACGGAGTGCCCGGACAGCGCGTGGCCCACCTCGTGGCCGACGACCGCCCGCATCTCCTCCTCGTCCAGCAGCTCGACGAGGCCGGTGGTGAGCACGATGATCGGCTCGTCCATGCCGATGCACATCGCGTTCGGCCGCGGGTCCTGTGTGACGTACATCGCGGGGACCCTGTCCAGGTCCAGGATGTAGCAGGCGTCCCGGAGCATGTCGTGGAGGTGCGCGAACTGCCGGTCGCTCACCCGCACCGAATCGGACAGATACAGCAGCCGCAGGCTCCGCTCGGGCAGCAGCCCGCTCAGCGCCCTGAAGATCGTGTCGAAGCCGGTCAGCTTGCGCAGCGCGACCAGCGCGGACCGGTCCGCCGGATGCTCGTACGCACGCGAGGAGATGCCCGGGAACCGCCGCCGGTCACGCCCCGGCACCCGCTCCTGCCCGCCGCCCGCGCCGTGCCCGGCCCCAGGCGTGTTGCTGTCGCTCATCTGGCCCCCTCGCTGGACTGCTGGTCCGTGCTCTCCCCAGCCTAGGGCCTGGTGCGGGCCTTCGGCCGGGGGAGGGTTAGCGTGGAGGCATGCCCGACATGACTGGTCTCACAGAAGCGCTCGCCGCCACCTCCAAGCACGACGGAGGGCCCGGCGCGCTGCTGCGCATCGTCCTGGTGGTGGGCATCGTGGGCGCCGTGCTGCTGGCCTGGTTCCTGTTGCGCGGGTACAAGCAGGACTGAGATCCGGCTCGCATACGATGTGGCGGACGCAACTGCCCGCCTCGATCCGGATAGGTTCTGCCTGCGATGACCGCTCTCAGCACCGCGCACGCCACCCTGACGACCCTCGCCGCCGAGGGCGAGCACGTCGACAACCATCCGAGCATCAGCCCCTTCATGACCGGCGGCGGGGCCCTGGTGATCCTCCTTCTGCTGCTGTGGGTCACCACCCGCTTCAACCGGGACCGCTGACCGAGGTCACAGTCCCCATGGGTCCCGGCGCCCGGCCGGGCCCAGTAGGGTCTGCTCGCATGGGAGAGCAGATGGGCCACGTCAAGCGGCGGCTCGGGGTGATGGGTGGGACGTTCGATCCCATCCACCACGGCCACTTGGTCGCCGCCAGCGAGGTCGCCTCGCAGTTCCACCTGGACGAAGTGGTGTTCGTGCCGACCGGGCAGCCGTGGCAGAAGAGCCACAAGAAGGTGTCCCCGGCCGAGGACCGCTATCTGATGACGGTGATCGCGACGGCCTCGAACCCCCAGTTCTCGGTCAGCCGGATCGACATCGACCGGGGCGGCGCCACGTACACCACGGACACGCTGCGCGATCTGCGCGCGTTGAACAGTGACGCGGACTTGTTCTTCATCACCGGCGCGGACGCGCTGGCCCAGATCCTCACCTGGCGGGACGCCGAGGAGCTGTTCTCGCTCGCGCACTTCATCGGGGTGACCAGACCCGGCCACATACTGGCCGATCCGGGGCTGCCGGAGGGCGGGGTGTCGCTGGTCGAGGTGCCGGCGCTGGCGATCTCCTCCTCGGACTGCCGCGCGCGGGTCGCACACGGCGAGCCGGTCTGGTATCTGGTGCCGGACGGCGTGGTGCGCTACATCGACAAGCGCGAGTTGTACCGGCACGACTGCTGAAGGGGCACCGGTGAACGACCGACAGGACCCGTACGACCCGTACGCGCGGGATTCCTATCCCCAGGACCCGCAGATCTACGGCTACGACGCCTATGGCCGGCCGGTGTACCAGCCGCAGGACGCGCAGCAGGGCTACGACCCGTATGCGCAGGGGCAGCCGCCGCAGCAGCAGCCGCAGGAAGGTTACGGCTACGACCCGTACGCGCAGCAGCCGCAGCAGCCTTACGGGCAGGGGCAGGGGCAGCCCCAGTACGACCCGTACGCCGGACAGCAGCAGTACCCGCACCAGCACGACCCACAGCAGCCGCAGCAGTCGCAGCAGGGCTACGACTACGCCCCGTACGACGCCTCGCAGGGCACCTCCTACGGCGCGGCCCCCTACGAGACGCCCTACGCCCCCGGCGGGCGCCCGAACGTCCCCCCGCAGCGCGATCCGGCGGCCCCGGCCCAGGCGCCGGGCGATGCGTACCAGGAGCCCGGCCCCGCCGAGCGTGAGCAGGCTCCCTCCCGGGCCGACGCCCGTACCAGCAGACAGGCCGACCGGCAGCCCGATGGGCAACCCGGCAAGCGGTCCGCGCAGCAGCCCGGCGGGAAGTCGGCCGAGCAGCCGGACGGCGAGGCGTACCGCACCGAGCAGTTCTCCTTCGTCGAGGAGCCGGACGAGGACTCCGAAGACGTCATCGACTGGCTCAAGTTCGCCGAGACGCGCAGCGAGCGGCGCGACGAGCGTAAGCGCAAGGGCCGCAACCGCCTGGTGGCGCTGGTGGTGGTCATGGTCCTGGCCGCGGTGGGCGGGGTCGGTTACCTCTGGTACGCGGGCAAGCTGCCGGGCCTGTCCGACGACGAGCAGGGCACGGCCGCCGCCGGGGGACCGCAGAAGCGCGATGTGATCGTGGTCAATCTGCGCGAGACCAAGGGCGGGCGCACCTCCACCGCGCTGCTGGTCGACAACGAGACCACCAAGCGGGGCACCACCATCCTGCTGCCGAACGCGCTCGCCCTGTCCACCGAGGACGGCGGCCCGACCACCCTGGGCAAGTCGGTGGTCGACGAGGGCTCCGACGCCACCCGTGAGTCCCTGGGCACGCTGCTCGGCTCGCGGATCCAGGGCACCTGGCGGCTGGACACCCCGTATCTGGAGAACCTGGTCGAGCTGGTCGGCGGTATCACCCTCGACGCCGACGCCACCGTCCCGGGGGCGGCGAAGGGCGACGACCCGCTGGTCGAGCGGGGCAAACAGCGCGATCTGGGCGGCGAGGCCGCCGTCGCGTACGCCACCTACCGCGGCCAGGGCGAGACGCAGACCAAGCAGCTCGCGCGCTTCGGGCAGGTCATGCACGCGGCGCTGAAGAAGATCTCCAGCGATGAGGACGGCGCCACGAACACCGTGGAGTCGCTGGCCCAGATCCCGGACCCGTCGCTGAGCGAGAAGGCGCTCGGCGCGTCGCTGGCCCGGCTGGCCGAGCAGGCCAAGGGCGGTTCGTACGACACCACCATGCTGCCGGTCCAGCCGGACGGCACGCTCAGCGAGGAGTCCACCGACAAGGTGGTCAAGACCATCCTCGGCGGCGCGGTCAAGAACACCGACCAGGAGGCGGCCTCGCGGGTCAGCGTGAAGAACGCGGGCTCGGTGCAGGGCGCGGCCAACGAGGCCCAGGTCACCCTGGTCAACGGCGGCTTTACGGTCGTCGGCGCCACCGAGCAGGGCGGCACTCCGCAGGCGGCCTCGCAGGTGCTGTACGCGGACGCGAAGCAAGCCGCCCAGGCCAAGGAGGTCGCCAAGACGCTGGGTCTTGGCGCCACCGCCGCGAAGAAGGGCAAGGTCGCCTCGAACGCGGACATCACGGTCCTCCTCGGCCCGGACTACAAGCCGAAGAGCTGACCGGGGGCGCACGGCCGGACGGGGTGACGGTGGGGCGTGAGATCCTTGGGGTATCACGTCCCACCGACTGAAAGCCTTGCCTGTGACCGCCACTGACCGCTCCATCGAGCTCATCAACGCCGCCGCCCAGGCGGCCGCCGACAAGCTCGCGCACGACATCATCGCGTACGACGTCAGCGATGTGCTCTCGATCACCGACGCCTTCCTGCTCGCCTCGGCTCCCAACGACCGCCAGGTCAAGTCGATCGTCGACGAGATCGAGGAGCGGCTGAACAAGGAGCTGGGCGCCAAGCCGGTGCGCCGCGAGGGCGACCGCGAGGCCCGCTGGGTGCTGCTGGACTACGTGGACATCGTGGTCCACGTCCAGCACAGCGAGGAGCGCGTCTTCTACGCCCTGGAGCGGCTGTGGAAGGACTGCCCGCAGCTGGAGCTGCCCGCCGACGCCAAGGCCACCCGCGGTAAGGCGGAGGAGTACGCGAAGGCGCAGGCTGTCGACGGCGGACTGGACGGTGAGCTGCGCTGAACGGCTGGCAGGGCGGCCGTGGCCGCCGCATAGTCCTGTGGCGCCACGGCCAGACGGCCTGGAATCTCGAGCGCCGCTTCCAGGGGACCACGGACATCGAGCTGACCGAGACGGGTGTCGTACAGGCGCGCCGCTCGGCCCGGCTGCTGGCCGCGCTGAAGCCGCACGCCATCCTCGCCTCCGACCTCAGCCGCGCCAAGGCGACGGCCGCCGAGCTGGCCACCGTCACGGGCCTGGAGGTCAACTACGACGCGGGGCTGCGGGAGAGCTTCGCCGGGCAGTGGCAGGGGCTCACCCATGAGGAGATCACCGCGCGGTTCGGCGAGCAGTACGCGGCGTGGAAGCGCGGCGAGCCGGTGCGGCGCGGCGGCGGCGAGCTGGAGACCGAGGTGGCCGACCGGGCCGCGCCGGTCGTGGCGGAGGCAGCCGACAAGCTGCCGGACGGCGGCACGCTCGTCGTGGTCAGCCACGGCGGCACGATCCGCACCACCATCGGGCGGCTGCTCGGCCTCGACCCGAATTCCTGGGAAGCGCTCGGCGGGCTGTCCAACTGCTCCTGGTCGGTGCTGGGCGAGGGCGCGCGCGGCTGGCGGCTCCTGGAGCACAACGCCGGGTCGCTGCCGGAGCCGGTGCTCGGCGACGACGACTGAGCGGATTTCCGACGACTGGGCGGATTTCCTTTTCCGGCAGGTCACCGGCTAAGCTTCATCTCGTTCGAAGCGCTCCGGCGCGACGGAGAGCGGGGCTATAGCTCAGTTGGTAGAGCGCCTGCATGGCATGCAGGAGGTCAGGAGTTCAATTCTCCTTAGCTCCACAGAAGTTGGGCCACGGCGATCCCGCTTCCCTCACAGGGAGGCGGGATCTTTCGTTTCCGCCCTCGTGTCCACCTCCGTGGCCGCCGCCCGCTCCGCCAGGATCTCGGAGACGTGCCGGGCGTGCCGGGGGCAGCCGATGCGCAGGTCGTCGATCGCGCGCAGCCGGTCCAGGAACACCCGGCTCTGCTCGTCGCTCGGCGTGTAGACCACGATGCGGCTCTCCGGCGCCCCCTGGATCACCAGGGAGGTCGAGATCAGCCGCAGATCGCCGACCGAGGCGTGCCGTACGAGTTTGATCCGGGAGCCGGGCGGGGCGACATCCCCGCTGCGCCACATCCGGGCGAATTCCTCGCTGTGACCCAGCAGGCGGTGGATGAAGTCCTCCCAGGCGGGCTCGCCCACATGGCGGCCGTATGCGCCGCGCAGCGTTCCCACCATGAGCGGCAGTTCATTGGCCCGATTGATGAACATGGAGCAGCAGCCGGGGTGGGAGAACAGCTGCCACAGCGCGTTCCGCTCGGCGTGGGGGGCTATCGCGAGCGACGGGAAGAGGGTTTCGTACGCGGAGTTCAGCGCCAGCAGGTCGTACCGGGCGTTGTAGACCACCGCCGGGAGCGGGTCCATCGCGTCGATGATGCCCTGCACCTCCGGGCGGACCGTCTGTGCCTCGTCCGCCGGGTCGGGGACGTACGGCACCTCGGCGAGGTGGTACAGGTGCTCGCGCTCGGCCTGGTCCAGGCGCAGGGTGCGGGCCACCGCGTCCAGCACCTGCGCGCTGGCGTTGATCGGGCGGCCCTGCTCCAGCCAGGTGTACCAGGTCACGCCGACCCCGGAGAGCTGGGCGACCTCCTCCCGGCGCAGCCCCGGCGTGCGGCGGCGCAGACCCGGGGCCATGCCCACGTCGGCGGGTGTCACCCGGGCGCGGCGGATGCGCAGGAAGGCGGCCAGCTCCGGCCGCCGGCGGCGGGTGTGCACTGTCATCGTGCCATGGTCCCCGCCGCGGCGGGTGGCTGCCAGGTGCTGCCAGTACCAGCATCGGCGGGCTCTCGTTACCTGTACCGGCCCGCCTCCAGGCTCGATTCATGACACACACCACCCCGACCACTTCGGTGCCGCCCGGCGCGCTCGACGACACCGGTGGATCCAGTAAAAGCGATGCCACTGACAACCGGCCCCGGCGCCGGGCGCCAGGCCCCGGCCGGCTGCTCACGATCGTCCTGCTCGGGCAGCTCATGGCGGTCCTCGACGTCTTCATCGTCAACGTCGCCGCACCGGCCCTCAGCACCGATCTGCACGCCTCGGGCGCCGGGCTGCAGCTGGTCGTCGCGGGCTACACGATCTCGTATGCCGTGCTGCTGATCACCGGCGCACGGCTGGGCGCCCTGATCGGCCACCGGCAGGCGTTCCTCGCCGGGCTCACGGTCTTCACCGCCGCCTCGCTGGCCTGCGGGCTGGCCCCTGGGACGGGGGCGCTGATCGCCTTCCGGTTCATCCAGGGCGCGGGCGCGGCGGTGATGCTGCCGCAGGTGCTCAGCCTCATCCAGCGCACCTTCACGGGCGCTTCGCGGGCCCGTGCGCTCGGCGCCTATTCGGCGGTGCTGGCCTCCGGCGCGGCCGTCGGTCAGGTCCTGGGCGGGGCGCTGGTGCAGGCGGATCTGTTCGGGACCGGCTGGCGCCCGGTCTTCCTGGTGAATGTGCCGATCGGCCTTGCGCTGCTGGTCCTGGGACCGCGCTGGCTGCGCGGCACCGAGGAGCGCCCGGCGGCGGGCGCGGGCGGTGGCGCGGGCGCGGGCGGCGGCGCGGCGGCGGGGCGGTCCGGGGCCCTGGACCTGACCGGTCTGCTGCTGCTCGCGGCGGCGGTGCTGCTGTTCACCGTGCCGTTGGTGCTCGGCCAGGAGCGTGGCTGGCCGCTGTGGGGCTGGGTCATGCTGGGCCTGAGCGCGGTCCTGGCGGCGGCCTTCGCGGCGTACGAGGCCCGGCTGGCCGGCCGTGGCGGGGCGCCGCTGATCTCGCCGCGGGTGGCGGGGGCGCCGGGCATGCCGCTGGCGATCGTGCGGATCGTGCTGGGAATGGCGGCCAACGGGGGCTTTCTGTTCGTGATGACGCTGCATGTGCAGGGTGGGCTCGGCTACAGCGCCCTGCGGGCCGGCTGTACCTTCGCGCCCACCGCTGTGGCGTTCGGCCTCGTCGGCCTCAACTGGCAGCGCCTTCCGTCGCGCTGGCAGCCCGTCACCGTACCGGCCGGATTCGTGCTGGCGGCCGTCTCGTTCGTCGGCGTCGGGCTGGCGCTGCGCGACGGGTCCGACGGCGGCGCCTGGCTCTTCGTCGCCCTGGTGGGCGTCGGGATGGGCCTCGCCTTCGCCTACAGCCCCGTACTGACCCGGACGTTGGCGACCGTTCGGCCGCAGGACGCGGCGGACGCCAGCGGGGTGCTGGTGACATCCGCTCAACTCGGTCTGCTGAGCGGCGTCGCCGTTTTCGGCGCGGTCTTCCTGGGCCACGGGTCGGGCGTGGACGCCTCCGCGGACGCCCTGTGGGTGAGCTGTCTGGCGCTGGCGGGCGCGGCGCTGTGCGGAGCGATTGTTGGTCTGGTGATACGTGTGAGGTATCTCCGCTGACCTGGGCGCCCTCCCATGGCAGAATCGGCGGCCGGAGGGGTATCCAAAGGTCTTGGTGACAACGGCGGTGTTTCCTACGTGTGTACGGCCTGCGGCCACAGCTGGAGCTGAGTGAGATTGGGAGCACACAGCCGGAAGTGCGACTGGTGTGGCAGCGGGACGCCGATCGTGCGCGACATGGAACCGCTCAACCCCGACTACCAGTACTGGTGTGTGGAGTGCGCCCGGGCGCTCATCATCAAGGGCGACCCGATCGAGACGTACAGGGAGCTCGAAGGGGAGCCGATCTACGGACGGCTCCTCGACGAGCACTGCACTCTGAAGCGCTTCTACTCGTTCGCGACGGCCTGACGCGACGGCCTGACGCGACGGCCTGAGGGGCGCGGGAAGCCTTGAGGAAACCGATTTGGCGGACGGCCGTGGGGTCCGTGTAATGTAGGCGATGCCGCCGGGGGGACCGGGCGGAGCAAGACCTGGGGCTATAGCTCAGTTGGTAGAGCGCCTGCATGGCATGCAGGAGGTCAGGAGTTCAATTCTCCTTAGCTCCACAGTGTGAATGGGCGGGCCGTCCGGTGAGGACGGCCCGCCCATTGTCGTAGGCCCGAGGGCGTGGGCGACGAGTCCGGACCGGCGGCAACCTCTGTGCGCGCCATTGGTGCCCTGCGGTAACCTGACCCCATGCGTGCCGTACGCCTTCTGCTTAGCGGGCCGCGCTGATCAGTCCCGACCGGTGATCCATCTGATCCACCCAGGTCGGAATCGGCGCGGCGTCCCCTCCTGTGCGAGGGGTCTTTTTGTTTCAGACGCGACTGCCCGGATGCGACTGCGACGGAGAGTCGCCCGGTACCGCAGGCAGAGACGACCCGATGGAGCTTTGAGGACCATGAGCGAGACCAATGCCGCCGAGGCGGCCGCGCCGCACCGCTACACCGCCGCGCTGGCCGCCGACATCGAGGCCCGCTGGCAGGACTTCTGGGACGCGCAGGGCACGTACGACGCCGCCAACCCGAGCGGTGAGCTGGCCGGGGACCCGGAGGCCGTGGCGCGGCCCAAGAAGTTCATCATGGACATGTTCCCGTACCCCTCGGGCGCGGGCCTGCACGTCGGCCACCCCCTGGGCTATATCGCCACCGACGTCTACGCCCGCTACCACCGCATGACGGGCCACAACGTCCTGCACACCCTGGGCTTCGACGCCTTCGGCCTGCCCGCCGAGCAGTACGCCGTGCAGACCGGCACCCACCCCCGGGTGAGCACCGAGGCCAACATCGAGAACATGCGGCGCCAGCTGCGCCGCCTGGGCCTGGGCCACGACCCGCGCCGCTCCTTCGCGACGATCGACCCGGACTACTACAAGTGGACCCAGTGGATCTTCCTGCAGATCTTCAACTCCTGGTACGACCAGGAGGCCGACAAGGCGCGCCCGATCGGCACCCTGGTCGAGCAGTTCGTCTCCGGTGAGCGGGCGACCCCGGACGGGCGCCCCTGGGCGGAGCTGACCGCAGTCGAGCGCGCTGACGTCCTGAGCGGCTACCGCCTGGCGTACGCCTCCGACGCGCCCGTCAACTGGTGCCCGGGCCTGGGCACCGTGCTGGCCAACGAGGAGGTCACCGCCGAGGGCCGCTCCGAGCGCGGCAACTTCCCGGTCTTCAAGGCCAACCTGCGCCAGTGGAACATGCGGATCACCGCCTACGCGGACCGGCTGCTGGATGACCTGGAGGCGCTGGACTGGCCCGAGGCCATCAAGCTGCAGCAGCGCAACTGGATCGGGCGGAGCGAGGGCGCCCGGGTGGACTTCCCGGTGGCGGACCACCCCGACGCCAAGATCACGATCTTCACCACCCGCCAGGACACCCTGTTCGGCGCGACCTATATGGTGCTGGCCCCCGAGCACGGCCTGGTGGACGCCATCGTCCCGGTCGCCTGGCCCGAGGGCACGCACGACGTGTGGACCGGCGGCCACAGCACCCCGGCCGAGGCCGTCGCCGCGTACCGCAAGCAGGCCGCCGCCAAGTCCGACGTCGAGCGCCAGGCCGAGGTCAAGGACAAGACCGGCGTCTTCACGGGCGCCTTCGCGATCAACCCGGTCAGCGGCGACCGGGTGCCGGTCTTCATCGCCGACTATGTGCTGATGGGCTACGGCACCGGCGCGATCATGGCCGTCCCCGCGCACGATGGCCGCGACTTCGCCTTCGCCCGTGCCTTCGAGCTGCCGATGCGCTGCGTCGTCGAGCCCTCGACAGCGTCCGATAGCTCCTCCGGAGCGGGTCGCGGCACAGATCCGTCCACCTGGGACGACGCCTTCAGCTCGTATGACGCGAAGATCGTCAACTCGGCGGGCGAGGGCATCTCCCTGGACGGCCTGGGCGTCGCCGAGGCCAAGGCCCGGATGGCCGAGTGGCTGACCGCCCGCGGCATCGGCGAGGGCACCGTCAACTTCCGGCTGCGCGACTGGCTGTTCAGCCGCCAGCGCTACTGGGGCGAGCCCTTCCCGATCGTCTACGACGAGGACGGCGTGGCCCACCCGCTGCCCGAGTCGATGCTGCCGCTGGAGCTGCCGGAGGTCGAGGACTACTCGCCGCGCACCTTCGACCCCGACGACGCCGACACCTCTCCGGAGACCCCGCTGTCCCGGAACGAGGACTGGGTCCACGTGGAGCTGGACCTGGGCGACGGCGCCGGGCCCAAGCCGTACCGCCGCGAGACCAACACCATGCCCAACTGGGCCGGCTCCTGCTGGTACGAGCTGCGCTACCTGGACCCGCACAACGCCGAGCGGCTGGTCGACCCGGACATCGAGCAGTACTGGATGGGGCCGCGCGAGGGGCAGCCGACCGGCGGCGTCGACCTGTACGTCGGCGGCGCCGAGCACGCCGTACTGCACCTGCTGTACGCGCGCTTCTGGTCCAAGGTGCTGTACGACCTGGGCCACGTCTCGTCGGCCGAGCCGTTCCACAAGCTGTACAACCAGGGCATGATCCAGGCCTACGTCTACCGGGACAGCCGCGGCATCGCGGTCCCGGCGGCGGAGGTCGAGGAGCGGGACGGCGCGTACTACTACCAGGGCGAGAAGGTCACCCGTCTGCTGGGCAAGATGGGCAAGTCCTTGAAGAACGCCGTCACCCCGGACGAGATCTGCGCCGAGTACGGGGCCGACACGCTGCGGCTGTACGAGATGGCCATGGGGCCTCTGGATGTGTCGCGGCCCTGGGACACCCGCGCGGTGGTCGGCCAGTACCGGCTGCTGCAGCGCCTGTGGCGCAATGTGGTGGACGAGGCATCCGGCGAGGTCACCGTCGTGGACGCCGAGCCGGACGAGGCGACGCTGCGCGCCCTGCACAAGGCGATCGACGGCGTACGGCAGGACATGGTGAACCTGCGGTTCAACACCGCCATCGCCAAGATCACCGAGCTGAACAACCACGTCACCAAGGCCCGCGAGGTGCCGCGCCAGGTCGCCGAGGCCCTGGTGCTGCTGATCGCGCCGTTGGCCCCGCACGTCGCCGAGGAGCTGTGGCGCAAGCTGGGCCACGACACGTCGGTCGTCCACGAGCCCTTCCCGGTCGCCGACCCGGCGTATGTCGTCGACGAGACCGTGACCTGTGTGGTGCAGGTCAAGGGCAAGGTCAAGGCACGGCTGGAGGTCGCGCCCTCGGTCTCCGAGGAGGAGCTGGAGAAGCTGGCGCTGGGCGACCCGGCGGTGGTGGCCGCGCTGAACGGCGCGGGGATCCGGAAGGTGATCGTGCGGGCGCCGAAGCTGGTGAACATCGTCCCCGCGTGACGGCTGACCGCTGAGTGCTGATCGCTGACCGGTGAGTGCTTCAGTGCTGGGGCGCCCTTCAGTGCTGGGGCGTCAGGGATCCCACCTACGGGTGGGTTAGGGGTTCGCTGGGAACCCCTAACCCACCCGTTGCGTTTACGGTGGGATGGGAAGACGACCGATGCCGTCGGCCGGAGCCGCCCGGCCCGCCGCCGCGAAGGAGCGCGCATGGAAGCCGTTGTCTGGATCCTGCTGCTTGTCTTCCTGCTCTTCGTCTCGGTGGGGGTCTACGCGGGCGTCCGGGCGGTCAAGGCGGCCAAGCGCGGTATCGACCGCACCGTCAGCCAGGCCCGCCGCACGGTGGAGGACACCAGGCTGCGGGCCAAGCAGTTCGTACAGCCCGGCCCGGCGGGCGAGCTCGCCGAGCTGCGCCTGTCGCTGCGCACCTCGATGCGGGCGACCCATGAGGTGCTGCGGGCGGGCGCGCCCCAAGATCCGTCGCTGTCCGAGGCGTTGGGCCTTTTCGAACGGCTCAGCGCGCATGGGCGGGAGCTGGACGAGGAGCTGAAGCGGCTGGAGCAGGAGCCGACCAGGACCCGCCTGGAGGCCCAGCTGCCCGAGCTCCGGGAGCGTACGGAGAGGATCACCCGCTCCGCGGACTCGCTGCGCTGGGCAGCGCAGGACCGGGCGCAGCGGTTCGCCCGCGACGACCTGGACGCGCTGGACCGCGAGATCGAGGTCGAGGCGGGCGCGCTGCGGCACTGGGCGCCGGAGCCCGAGCCCTCCTCCCCGGCGGCTTCCGGGACCCCGGCGGGGTCCGCTGGGCCTGCCGCGCCCGCGCCCACGTCCGGCGAGCCGCCCCGGTCCATCAGTGGCCCCGGCTCCACGGCGGGGACGGACAGCTGGTGGCAGGCGGCGACATCACCGGCTGATGCCGCGGGGACACCGGCCGCCGACCCGGCGGGCGCGCGACGTAAGAACTCGACGTGACCTGATCATCCGGCGGGGTCGCGCTGTTCGCCCAGGCCATCCCCCGATAACCTCCCAGTCATGTCCCGCCATGTCGCGATCGTGACCGATTCCACGGCGTACCTTCCGCAGGAGGCCATGGAGCGGCACCACATCGTCTCGGTGCCGCTGACGGTGGTGCTCGAAGACCGGGCACTGGAGGAGGGGACCGAGATCTCGGCCCGGTCCCTCGCGCAGGCGTTGCAGAAGCGCAGACCGGTGACCACGTCCCGGCCCAGCCCGGCGATGTTCGCGGCCGCCTACCGCGCCGCCGCCGAGGCGGGCGCGACCGGGATCGTCTCCCTCCACCTGTCGTCCGAGTTCTCCGGCACGTACGACGCAGCCGTGCTCGCGGCCCAGGACGCGCCCGTCCCGGTGCGGGTGGTGGACACCGGGATGGTGGCCATGGCGCTCGGCTTCTGCGCCCTGTCGGCGGCCGAGACCGCGGAGAGCGGCGGCACGCTGGACGAGGCGGTCGCGGCCGCCGAGAAGCGCGCCGAGAGCACGGCCGCCTACTTCTACGTCGACACCCTCGACTATCTGCGCCGCGGCGGCCGCATCGGGGCCGCCCAGGCGCTGCTCGGCTCGGCCCTCGCGGTCAAGCCGCTGCTGCAACTGGACGAGGGCCGGATCGAGCTGCGGGAGAAGGTCCGCACCGCGTCCAAGGCCATCGCCCGGCTGGAGGAGATCGTGGTGGAGCGGGCCGGCCTGAGCCCCGTGGACATCGCGGTACAGCATCTGGCCGCGGGCGAGCGGGCGGCGGCCCTCGCGGAGCGGCTGCGCGAGCGGGTGCCCGGGCTCGAGGAGCTGTACGTGAGCGAGGTCGGCGCGGTGATCGGCGCCCACACCGGTCCTGGTCTGCTGGGCGCTGTGGTCTCGCCGCGCTAGCGGGCCGGGGAGGGGAGGGGTCGGGTGCGCCCGTCCGGGTGGCGGGGTTATCCACAACTGGTGGGTTATCCCCGGAAATTGAGGTGCTTCGGCGAGATCGGCCGAGGCCGCCTACGGTCAGGTGCATGGGAGCACACTCACGCACAGTAACCACCCGGCCGGGCCCCGCCCGCCGCCACGACCGCCGCCCGCCCTCCGGCCCGGGCCGCCATCTGCTCCGCCGCCGCCCCGGCGCCGGTACGCGCCCGGCGGCGGCCGCGTACCACCGCCATGCGCGAGCGACCGCGCTCTTCCCCAGCGCACCACGAGTCACCGCCGCCACACCCCAGCCGCCGCCGGGCGCCCGGGACGAGGCGAGCGAAGAGCGCACGGGTTCCGGTACGGCGGACGACACCAAGCTGGTCAAGGCAGCCACCGAGGCCGAAGCAGCCGAAGCGGCCGAGGCCGAAGCGGCCGAGGCAGCCGGGGCGGAAGCGGCCACCGGCAACCCGGGGATGCCACGCCGCGACCGGCTGCGGCTGGCGCTGAAGGAGCGGCTGCCGCTGTGGCTTCAGCTCCGCTGCGGTATCGAACTGCGGACCCTGGCCGCGCTGGCCGTCGCACTGCTCGTCGCGGCTGCGTTCGCGGCGTACCACTTCTTGACCGGCCGACCGCAGACGGTCGCGGCACCGCCCCCGGAGCCGCCGCACCCGGCGGCCTCCGAACCGGCTTCGGCTCTGGCTCCGACACCCGGGGCGGGGCTTACGGCCGGGTCGGGGCCGGGGTCGGTCGTGGTGGATGTATCGGGCAAGGTCCGCGACCCGGGAGTGCATCGGCTGCGCTCGGGTTCGAGGGTCGCCGACGCGCTGAAGGCGGCCGGAGGGACCCGGCTGGGCGCGGATCTCAGCGGGCTGAACCGGGCCCGTGTCCTGACGGACGGCGAGCAGATCGTGGTCGGCACGCCCCCTGCCCTGACCCCCACCGGAAGCGGCCCCGCGGTCACGGCCGAGTCGGGTGGCGCAGCGGGCGGCGCGGGCTCGGCGCCCGCCGGACCGGTCAGCCTGAACTCCGCCACCGTCGACCAACTGGACACCCTTCCCGGGGTCGGCCCCGTGCTGGCCCGGCACATCCTCGACTACCGCACCCAGCACGGCGGTTTCCGCTCTGTCGACGAACTCCGCGAGGTCAACGGGATCGGCGACCGCCGATTCGCCGACCTCCGCCCGCTGGTCCGCCCATGACACCCCGACAGGCCCCGCGCCCCCGCGCCCCGGTGCACGCCGAGGCCGCCTCCCCACGCGGAGCCTCCGCCCCACGCCAGGAGGGCCCGCCCGACCTACGCCTCGTACCACCCGCCCTCGCCGCCTGGATCGCGGCGGCCCTCGCCCTCGGAGCGTCCGGCCGCACGGTGGCCCTGGCCTGCGCGGGAGCATGCCTCGCCGCAACGGCCCTGATGTGGGCCACCCACCGCCCCCGGACGGCCACCCCACCCCCGCCCAACACTCCACCCCGGCCCACGCCCCCCGCCCCGCCCCGACGCGCCACCCGAGGTCCTGGCAGCGCCCAGGGCACAGCCTCGCGAGCGGGACCGACAGGTCCCCGCGAAGCGGGAGGTGTGGCGTCGGCGGGAGGTGTGGCGTCGGCGGGAGGTGTGGCGTCGG
>NZ_NCSM01000007.1:3838-669356 GCF_002224125.1 Streptomyces sp. NBS 14/10 | reverse complement strand
GCGTCGGCGGGAGGTGTGGCGTCGGCGGGAGGTGTGGCGTCGGCGGGAGGTGTGGCGGCGCGGGGAGGCGCGGCGCCCTCGGGGGCTGTAGCGGGCCCGGGAAGCGCGGCTGTCCCGGAAGGTGCAGCCGCCGCGGGAGAGATGGCCGCTCCAGAAGTCGTAGCAGCCCCAGCAGCCCCAGAAGCCGCAGACGGCCCGGGAGCGGTGGTAGCCCAGGGAACCGTGGCCGCGCCGGCGGCCGGGGTGCGGTGGCGTGGGCTTCGGGGGAGTGTCGCTGCGGCGTTGGTGTGCGGGGCCGCGGCGGCTGCCGTGGCCTGGGCGCATGGGGCGGATGTGCGGCGGGGGCCGGTGCCGTCGCTGGCTCGGGTGTACGCCGAGGCTTCCGTCGAGCTGACCGTCACGGGCGATCCGCGTCTCACCCGTCCCCGGGTGCGGGGCGCCGCGCCCGCGCCCGTGTCCGTGGTGCTGGAGGCGGAGGCCACTCGTGTGGCCGCCGACCACGGCGGCGGCGCGGCGGCCACCACCCGCGCCCCCGTCCTCGTGATCGCCCAGCCACGGCCGCAGCAGCAGGCCGCGTGGCTGCGGCTGTTGCCCTCCACGCGCCTGCGCGTCCACGGCCGTCTCGCCCCGCCGATGCGCGACGGCGACCGCATCGCCGCCGTGGTGCGCGTCAACGGCGGCGGGGCACCGCAGATCGTCGCGGGGCCCACCGCGGCCCAGCGCGTGGCCGGGCGGCTGCGGGGCGGTCTGCGGGCAGCGACCCACGGGCTGGCCCCGGACGCGCGGGCGCTGCTCCCGGGGCTTGTCGTGGGGGACACCTCACGGGTGTCGCCGGATCTCGAAGAGGCGTTCCGGGCCGCGGACATGACGCATCTGCTGGCGGTCAGCGGAAGCAACCTGTCGGTGATCCTCGTGCTGCTCATCGGACCGCCCCACCTCGCCGCCCGGGCCGAGCGGCGCGGGCTCGCCGCCCGGCTGGGCATCCCGCTGCGGATGACCGCGTTGCTCGGCGGCGGGCTCACGCTCGGCTTCGTCATCGTCTGCAGACCCGACCCCAGCGTGCTGCGCGCAGCCGCGTGCGGGCTGATCACCCTGCTGGCCATCGCCACCGGCCGCCGCCGGTCCCTGCTACCCGCCCTCTCCGCCGCCGTCCTGGTACTGGTCCTCTACGACCCCTGGCTGGCGCGGAGCTACGGATTTCTGCTCTCCGTGCTGGCCACGGGCGCGCTGCTCACCCTCGCTCCGAGGCTCAGCGCTGCCCTGCGGCGGCGCGGGCTGCGGCCGCGGCCCGCAGAGATGCTGGCCGCGGCCGTAGCGGCCCAGGCGGTGTGCGCGCCGGTGGTCGTGGTGCTGGCCGACCGGGTGAGTCTGGTGGCGATCCCCTGCAATCTGATCGCCGAGCTCGCGGTCGCCCCCGCCACGATCCTCGGCTTCGCCGCCCTCGCGGCGGCCCCGTTCGCGTTCCCGGTCGCCGAGTGCCTGGCCTGGCTGGCGGGTTGGCCGGCCGGGTGGATCGCCTCCGTTGCCCGCGTGGGCGCGGGGCTGCCCGGGGCGGAGCTGGCCTGGCCGGGCGGCTGGACCGGCGGGCTGCTGCTGGCCGCCGTCACCGCCGTCGCCGTGCTCACCGGCCGCCGCCTGCTGAGGCACCGGCTGCTGTGCGCGCTCTGCGCGCTGCTCCTGCTGCTCGTACTCATCCGCCCGGCTCCACTGGCACGCGTCATCTCCGGCTGGCCGCCGCCCGGTTGGCGCCTGGTGGTCTGCGATGTCGGCCAGGGCGACGCGCTGGTCCTCTCGGCCGGCCCCGGCACGGCCGTCGTCGTGGACACCGGTCCGGAGCCGCGTGCCGTGGACCGCTGTCTGCGGAGGCTGGGCGTGGTCCGTATTCCGCTGCTCGTTCTCACCCACTTCCACGCCGACCATGTGGCCGGGCTGAGCGGAGCGTTGCGTGGCAGGGCGGTGGGCGCGATCGAGACGACGCCCCTGCGGGACCCGCCGGATCAGGCCGAGTCCGTGCGCCGCCGGGCCGGGGCGGCGCATATCCCGGTGATCACCGCCGCACCGGGGGAGCGCCGCCGGGTCGGCTCCCTGTCCTGGGAGGTGCTGTGGCCGCCGCCCACGGCCGTGCGCGCTGCGGAGGGGCAAGGCGCGCCCGCACCGCCCGCGGAGGGACGAGGCGCGGCCGTATCGTCCGCGCTGGGGCAAGGCGAAACCGGGCCGCCCGTGGAGGGGCCGAACGACGCGAGCGTCACGCTCCTGGTCCGCACGGCGGGCCTGACCTTCCTCCTCCTGGGCGATCTCGAACCGCCCGCACAGAGCGCTTTGCTGGCCGCCCACCCCACGCTGTCCGAGGTGGACGTCCTCAAGGTCGCCCACCACGGTTCCGCCTACCAGGATCCGGGCCTGCTCCGCCGTGTGAGCCCGCGCCTCGCGCTGATCAGCTGTGGTGCGGACAACCCGTATGGCCACCCATCACCCCGAACCGTCGCCGCCCTCCGCGCCCAGGGCGCCGCCGTCCTGCGTACCGACTCCGCCGGTCCGATCGCGATCACCGGCCCGGACCTGCGGGCGGCGGTCAGATGACGCAGGTCACGCCGAGCGGCGGGGGCGCGTGGCCACACGCCCCCGGGGCTACTCGGCCTCCAGCCACCCCTCGTACTCGGCCGCGTACGCGTCCAGCGCCGCCGGGTCCAGGGCCTTGGCCGGGTCCTCCACGACCACCAGCCACTGCGCGTCCTCCGCGTCGTCCTCGCCCGCCAGCGAGTCCCGGATCAGATGGGGTTCCTCGGCGACGCCGAAGCGGTCGGCCAGGCCCTCGGCCACCTCCTCGGCGGAGTCGCGGTCGGGCAGTACGAGGACATGTCGTACGGGGTCGAGGCGCGCATCGGTCACCGGGTCATTGTCGGGCATCCGGGGAGCGGGGCTGTCGGGGTTGTCGGCGGGGCGTGGGATGCTGGACGGCGATGGCCAGGAAGACGACGACCGACGATCCGCTCGCCCCCGTGACTCTCGCCGTGGGCCAGGAGGACTTGCTGCTCGACCGTGCCGTGCAGCAGGTCGTGGCGGCGGCCCGGGCCGCCGATCCGGACACCGATGTGCGCGACCTCATGCCGGACGCGCTGCAGCCCGGCACCCTCGCCGAGCTGACGAGCCCTTCCTTGTTCGCCGAGCGCAAGGTCGTGGTGGTGCGCAACGCACAGGATCTGTCGGCGGACACGATCAAGGACGTGAAGGGGTATCTGAGCGCCCCCGCCGAGGAGATCACCCTCGTGCTGCTGCATGCCGGCGGCGCCAAGGGCAAGGGGCTGCTGGACGCCGCCCGCAAGGCGGGCGCGCGCGAGGTCGCATGCCCGAAGATGACCAAGCCGGCCGACCGGCTGGCCTTTGTGCGGGCGGAGTTCCGGGCCACCGGGCGGTCCGCCACGCCGGAGGCGTGTCAGGCGCTGGTCGATGCCATCGGAAGCGATCTGCGCGAGCTGGCGAGTGCCTGCGCGCAGCTTGTCGCCGATGTGGAGGGCACGATCGACGAGGCCGTCGTCGCCCGCTACTACACGGGCCGTGCCGAGGCGTCCAGCTTCACCGTCGCCGACCGCGCGGTCGAAGGGCGCACCGCCGAGGCCCTGGAGGCGCTGCGCTGGGCCGTGTCCACGGGCGTGGCCCCGGTGCTGATCACCAGCGCCCTCGCCCAGGGCGTGCGCGCCATCGGCAAGCTCGCCTCAGCGCCGCGCGGTGCGCGCCCCGGCGATCTGGCGCGTGAGCTCGGCATGCCGCCGTGGAAGATCGACCGGGTGCGGCAGCAGATGCGCGGCTGGTCGGCGGATGGCGTGGCGGTGGCGCTGCGCGCCGTGGCCGAGGCCGACGCGGGGGTCAAGGGCGGCGGCGACGACCCGGAGTACGCGCTGGAGAAGGCCGTGGTCACCATTGCCCGTGCCGCCCGAGCGGGCCGCTAGGCCCCTTTCCTCACGGAGATCCAGGTCCGGCGGAGGTCAGGCAGAGGTCCGGCAGAAAAGCCTCGGACCCGCCCGGGGCGACCGGACGGGTCCGACGATGACAGCCCGCGCGGGTGCCGCTTCGCGCCGACTGGCCAACTGGCCGACTACTTTTGCAGCTTCTCCAGCGTCCCCTTGGCGCTCGCCTTGAGCATTTCGGTGATCTCGGCATTGCTCTTGACCGGGCTGTCCGACGAGCTCGACGCGTACTGCGACCACGTCGTCTGGTACGTCATCCAGCCGTCGCGCACCCCGAGGATCACATAGGCACTGGTGTTGCTGGTGCCCTCGTACTCCTGGGCCACCACGTACGCCTCGTCGCCGACACCGCTGACCTCGGACACCTTGTAGTGGGTGGTGGAGGTCTTCTGGTTCTTGTACGACATGTAGGTCGCCTTGAACTCGGGCGTGGGGTCCGTCTTCCGGTGCAGATACGCCGTCGTGTAGAGCCAGGCGGATGAGTAGTCGCTGCTGGACGAGGAACTGGGCTCGTAGTCGACGTTGCACGTCATCGAGTCCATGGCCGGGTCCTCCGAGCTGCTGTGCTGCGGATTGCTCCCGCTGGTCGAGTCCTTCTCCTTGAAGGAGGCGTTCTCGATGGGGGTCAAGTCGCTGGAGGAGCACAGGTTGCCGGCGTACTGGTAGGTCCCCAGGTCGGCCTTCTTCTCGTCACTCCCGAAGCCGCCGGTCGAGAACACGACCCCGGCCCACACCGCCGAGGCGACGACCGCCCCGCCCAGGCCCCACAGCCAGCCCTTGCCACGGCCGCCGGGGTTGCCCGGCCCGGCGGGCGGCATGGGCGGCTGGGCGCCCATCGGGCCGTACCCGGCCCCGGCCGCCGTCTCGGGTGTGGACCAGCCACCGGCGCCGGGAGGCGCGGGAGGACCAGGGGGGCCCGGGGGCATCGCGGTGACGGCGGGCATGGCGGGCATCGTCGGCTGCGCGTACGGATACGGCGACTGTCCCTGCTGCGGGCCCTGCGCGTAGGGGTTCGGCTGTGGGGCCGGTGCGCCTGGCTGAGGTGGCTGGGGCTGCTGCGGCGGCCCGTACGGGTTGGGAGACTCCCCCGGTATCGACATGACGTGAACATACCCGATAAAGGCCAAAACCCCCACGCTGCCCTGGGGAAACGTCCCGCCACCGCGGAGCTGTTGCGGAATGCGCCGGACGCTCTGGTGCCGCAGTGACGCGGAGCAGCCGCTCACCCTAATCGAAGCCGTCGCCTGCCGCCGCCGAGGCCGGAGTTGTCCGCTTGTCTGTCCGGTCTGAGCTCGGCTTTCGGACAACTCCCGACGGTCCGAGAGTCGAGGGACCGGCAGCCGGACGGGACATCGACCGGGTGGGGGAGAGGCGCCTGACGGCGTTTCTGCCCGCCTGACGCCGTCCGCCGGCCGGGAGTCAACCGGGAAACGGAATCGCTTCCAGGATTCGCCTTCCACGAGAGGACACCCGATATGCGACGTACCACCGCCGCGGCTCTGAGCGCCGTCGTGCTGGGAGCCGTGGGCGTGCTCGGCGCGCAGCCGTCGGCCTTCGCCGACCCGCGCACCGACACACTCCAGCGGCAGATAGACGAGACGCTGGCCAACACCCAGGGCGGTCGGCAGATCAGCGACTACGAGATCGCCTGGGACGGCGGCGCGGTCATCATGGCCTTCCCGCTGCCCGGCGAGGAGAAGGCGCCGCCGAGCAGCCCGGCCGCGCAGAAGCTCCAGGCCAAGCTGGCCGGTAAGCCGTACTCGCCGCGCCAGGCGGCCGACACCCGGGCGGACGACGACTGTCCCACCGAGGCCATCGGCAACGACTGGTACTGCTTCTGGGACGGCAAGAACTTCACAGGGCAGCGGGTCACGTGGAACGCGGTCCACAAGGAGGTCGTCCTGTTCAACGAGTACGACTTCCAGAACGAGGCAACCTCGTGGTCCAACAAGGGCGGTCTGATCGTCAAGGCGTTCGCCAACAACTCCAAGGCCACCTGCCAGGAGGCGTACGACGACAAGGTCCCCACCAAGGACCTCACGCTGCGGGGACGCCGAGGCGTTGTGCCGCGACCTCGCTCTCGACCCCGCGAGCCTGGGCGCCGCGCTCACCACGTGGCCGGCGGGCCGGCCGAGCGGCACCCACGTGCTGCTCGCCGTCGACCAGTTGGAGGAGGCCTTCACCCGGTGTGCCGACGCCGACGAGCGTGACGCGTTCCTCGCCGCGCTGGCCGAGGTGACGGCGGGCGCCCGCCACTGGTTACGGATCATCCTCGTCGTACGGTCCGATGCCGTCGACCGCTGCCTGGACCACCCGGACCTGGCCGCCGCGCTACGGGACGGCGCGCGCATCGCGATCGGTCCGCCGTCGCGGCACGAACTGCGGGAGATGGTCGTCCAGCCCGCCGCCCGCACGGGGGTGACCGTGGAGCCGGACCTGGTGGCCTGCGTCCTCACGGAAGCGGCACAGCAGCCCGGTGCCCTCCCCTGGGCGGCCCACGTCCTGCGGGAGACGTGGCAGGCCCGTCGAGGAGCGTCCTTACGACTCGCCGACTACGAGGCCGTGGGCGGGCTCGGCCGCCGTCGCAACGGCGGCCGAGCAGGTGTTCACCGCCTTGCCGCCCGCGCGACAGGACATCCTGCGCACTCTGGCGCTGCGGCTCACCGCCCCGGGAGACGGCCCGGTCGGCGCCAGGCGGTGCGCACGTCGCGACGAATTCACCGGACTCGCGGAACAGGCCGAACTGTCCGCCGTACTCGAACTCCTGGCGGCGCACCGGCTGATCGTCCTCGACGGCGACGGCATCCACCTCGCCCACGACGCGCTGCTCACGGCCTGGCCGCGGCTGCGGCGCCGGCTCACCGAGGGCCGCGAGGAGTTGCGCATCCACCGTCAGCTGACCGAGGCGGCCGACGCGTGGCAGGCCCTGGGGCGTGATCCGGGCGCGCTCTACCCGGGCGCGAAGCTCGCTCTCGCGCGGCGCTGCGCGGAGCATACGGGCGGGGCGAACGCCCAGGAGCGGGATTTCCTCGACGCCAGCGCCGCCGCACACGACGCCAGCGCGGCCGCCATGCTGGTGCACTACGCGTGGGTGCCGCCGGGGAACGTGGCGGCGCGGATGCCGTTCGACGTGCCGACGACCTTCGACGGGGACGCCGTGCGGTGGATCGAGGACGCGGACACCCTGCGGGTCTGCGATCAGACCCCCGATGGGGTGGGCATACGGGCGTACGTCTTCACTCCGGCCGGCACGGACATCTGGGCCGACGGCGGGGGGTGTGCGAGGAGTCCTCGCGCGATATCCACGAGGCGGCACACCTCTCGCTCAGGGTCTGCAAGAGCGGCAAGACCGGCAAGAGCGGTGAGCCGCCCGGCAAGTGCTGGCGCGTGCGGCTGTGGTGACGGCTGTGGTGACGCCCAGGACACAGCAATGCCCCCGGAGTGGGCCCGGGGGCACTGAACGTAGCGTGGCGTACTACGAAGACTGTCCGTGATTCGAGGTAGAGGGCTCGAATGTTCCCACGGCGGGGTGGGGCGGTGGCCCCGAGGGCGCGGTGGCCCCGAGAATCAGCCCTGAAGGCCGGCGACCTGGCTGGCCAGGGCCGACTTCTTGTTGGCGGCGTTGTTCTTGTGGAGGACGCCCTTGCTGACGGCCTTGTCCAGCTTCCGGGACGCGACGCGGGCGGCGGCGGTGGCCTTCTCGACGTCACCGGCGGCGACGGCCTCGCGGGTCCGACGGATCGCGGTCTTCAGCTCGGACTTGACGGACTTGTTGCGCAGGCGCGCCTTCTCGTTCGTCTTGTTCCGCTTGATCTGGGACTTGATGTTCGCCACGTAAAGAGCCTTCGCAGGTTCGTTGGATTTCGCTGTTTCGTTTCGCGTCCGGTGTCGCTCGCGAGAGCGGCACGAGACGCAGTCGACCAGGTTACCAGCAGGCCTCGCGGCCTCCTAAACGGAGCCGGATCCGTACCGGACCCGGGGCGCCGTCGCCGTACCGAACCCGGGCGCGGTCGCCAGTCGTGGGACCATGGACTGACGACTGACTGACATCACTGACTGACAACACCGAGTCCCGCCTAGACACAGGACCCTGCGTGCCCGCGACCCCTACCAATGTGCCGGAGCCGAGCCGTACCGACCCGGCTCTCATCCGTAACTTCTGCATCATCGCGCACATCGACCACGGCAAGTCGACGCTCGCCGACCGGATGCTCCAGCTGACCGGTGTGGTCGAGCAGCGGCAGATGCGCGCGCAGTACCTCGACCGCATGGATATCGAGCGCGAGCGCGGCATCACGATCAAGTCCCAGGCGGTCCGGCTGCCCTGGGCGCCCCAGGGCGTGGGTCAGGGCGGGGATGCGAGCGCCACCCACATCCTCAACATGATCGACACCCCTGGCCACGTCGACTTCACCTACGAGGTCTCGCGCTCCCTCGCGGCCTGTGAGGGCTGCGTTCTGCTGGTCGACGCGGCCCAGGGCATCGAGGCGCAGACCCTGGCCAACCTCTATCTGGCCCTGGAGAACGACCTCACGATCATCCCGGTCCTCAACAAGATCGACCTCCCGGCCGCCCAGCCCGAGAAGTACGCCGCCGAGCTGGCCCACATCATCGGCTGCGACCCCTCCGATGTGCTCAAGGTCTCCGCCAAGACCGGTGAGGGCGTGGCCGAGCTGCTGAACGAGGTCGTCAGGCAGGTCCCGGCCCCGGTGGGCGTCAAGGACGCCCCGGCCCGAGCCATGATCTTCGACTCGGTCTATGACGCGTACCGGGGTGTCGTGACCTACGTCAAGGTCGTCGACGGCACGCTGGGCAAGCGCGAGCGCATCAAGATGATGTCCACCGGCGCCGCCCATGAGCTGCTGGAGATCGGCACCAACTCGCCCGAGATGACCCCCGCCGACGGGCTGTCCGTCGGTGAGGTGGGCTATCTGATCACCGGGGTGAAGGACGTCCGCCAGTCCAAGGTCGGCGACACGATCACCCAGTTCACCCACGGGGCGACCGAGGCGCTGGGCGGCTACAAGGACCCCAAGCCCATGGTCTTCTCCGGGCTGTATCCGCTGGACGGCTCGGACTACCCGGAGCTGCGCGAGGCGCTGGACAAGCTCCAGCTCAACGACGCCGCGCTGGTCTACGAGCCGGAGACCTCGGCGGCCCTCGGCTTCGGCTTCCGCGTCGGCTTCCTCGGCCTGCTGCATCTGGAGGTCATCCGTGAGCGCCTGGAGCGCGAATTCGGTCTCGATCTGATCGCCACCGCGCCCAATGTGATCTACCGCGTGGACATGGAGGACGGCTCCGAGCACACGGTGACCAACCCCAGCGAGTTCCCCGTGGGCAAGATCGACAAGGTGCACGAGCCGGTCGTACGGTCCACCATCCTGGCCCCGAGCGAGTTCATCGGCGCGATCATGGAGCTCTGCCAGAACCGCCGCGGTGTGATGCTCGGCATGGACTACCTCTCCGAGGACCGGGTCGAGATCCGCTACACCCTTCCGCTCGCCGAGGTGGTCTTCGACTTCTTCGACCAGCTGAAGTCCAAGACCCGCGGCTATGCCTCGCTCGACTACGAGCCCACCGGCGAGCAGGTCTCCGACCTGGTCAAGGTCGATATCCTGCTGCACGGCGACAAGGTCGACGCGTTCTCCGCGATCACCCATAAGGACAAGGCGTACGCGTACGGCGTCCGGCTGGTCGCCAAGCTGCGCGAGCTGATCCCGCGGCAGAACTTCGAGGTGCCGATCCAGGCCGCCATCGGCAGCCGGGTGATCGCCCGCGAGACGGTCCGCGCCATCCGCAAGGACGTGCTGGCCAAGTGCTACGGCGGTGACATCTCCCGGAAGCGGAAGCTGCTGGAGAAGCAGAAGGAAGGCAAGAAGCGGATGAAGATGGTCGGCAGCGTGGAGGTCCCGCAGGAGGCCTTTATCGCGGTGCTGTCCTCCGACTCCGAGGGCGACGCGAAAGCGAAGAAGTAGGGCGGGCCGGCGGGCAGTGGGTCCGGCGCGCGTCGCGCCAGGCCCACTGCCCTCTTCACGCGACTGCCGCCCCACGCTTCCGCACCGACGCGCCCCAAGTTTCAACAAGGTGGCCGAAGCCCCCTTACGCGGTACGGTTCCGGCCCTTACCCTGATCACTGCTCAAAGGTTACTCGCGAGTTAATAAGCGCGAGGCAAGCGAGACAAGCACTGAGGCGGGCTCCGGAGGATGCCGTGACCGTGACCGACACGAAGACTTTGCTCGAGAACCGCCCGCCGTCCCTGGCGACGCACTTCCTCCAGCGCGTCGAGGCGACGCCGGACAAAGAGGCATTCCGCTATCCGGTTCCGCCCGCCTCGGGCGAGGGCCCCGACGACTGGCAGCCCCTGACCTGGCGCGAGACCGCGGACCGGGTCTTCGCCATCGCCGCCGGCCTGATCGACCTCGGCGTCCGCCCCGAGGAGCGGGTGGCGCTGGCCTGCTCCACGCGTATCGAGTGGATCCTGACCGACCTCGGGGTGCTGTGCGCGGGCGCGGCGACCACCACGGTCTACCCGAACACCAACGCCGAGGAGACGGCCTTCATCCTCTCCGACTCCGGCAGCCGGGTGCTGATCGCCGAGGACGGGGCGCAGCTGGCCAAGGCGCGGGAGCAGCGCGAGGAACTTCCCGACTTGGCCCATGTCGTGGTGATCAAGGCCGAGGACGCGATCCCCGCCGAGGGCGACCCCGAGGGCTGGGTGCTCTCGCTCGCCGAGCTGGAGAAGCGCGGCGCGGCTCACCTCGACAACCACCCGGACGCGGTGCGCGAGTGCATGGACGCGCTCCGCGCCGACCAGCTGGCCACGCTCATCTACACCTCCGGTACCACCGGACGCCCCAAGGGCGTACGTCTGGCGCATGACACCTGGTCGTACATGGCCATCGTGATCGGCAATCTCGACGGGATCCTCTTCGAGGACGATGTGCAGTATTTGTGGCTGCCGTTGTCGCATGTCTTCGGCAAGGTGCTGACGGCGGGGCAGGTGTACGTCGGCCACACGACGGCCGTGGACGGCCGACAGGACAAGATCATCGAAAATCTGCCGGTGGTCAGGCCCACCTACATGTGCGCCGTGCCGCGGATCTTCGAGAAGGTCTACAACGGCGTGGCGCAGCGGGCCCGAGCCGGCGGCGGCGCCAAGTACAAGATCTTCCAGTGGGCGGCCGAGGTCGCCCGCGAGTACGCCAAGACCTCCCAGGACAACTTCCGCCGCACCGGCACGGCCTCCGTGCCCATGGGCCTCAAGGCCAAGCACGCCGTCGCCGACAAGCTGGTCTACGCCAAGCTGCGCGAGGCGTTCGGCGGGCGGCTGCGGGCCGCGGTGTCCGGCGCGGCCGCGCTCGCGCCCGACATCGGCTACTTCTTCGCCGGCGCCGGCATCAACATCCTGGAGGGCTACGGGCTCACCGAGACCAGCGGCCCCGGCTTCCTCAACCCCGTGGAGTACCGCACCGGCACGGTGGGCAAGGCGTTCGCGGGCCTGGAGGTACGGGTGGCCGAGGACGGCGAGATCCTGATGCGCGGACCGTCGATCATGCAGGGCTACCACGGGCTGCCGGAGCTGACCGAGCAGGTGCTGGAGTCCGACGGCTGGTTCCACACCGGAGACATCGGCGAGCTTTCGCCGGACGGCTATCTCACCATCACCGACCGCAAGAAGGACCTGATCAAGACCTCGGGCGGGAAGTACGTCGCGCCGGCCGAGGTCGAGGGCCAGTTCAAGGCGGTGTGCCCGTTCGTCTCCAACATCCTGGTGCACGGCGCGGACCGCAACTACTGCACCGCGCTGATCTCCCTCGACGAGCCCGCGATCATGGACTGGGCGCGGGAGCACGGTCTGGAGGGCAAGCCGTACGCCGAGCTGGTGGCCACGGACGAGGTGCGGGAGCTGATCGACGGCTATGTGCGGCGGCTCAACGAGGGGCTGCAGCGCTGGCAGACGATCAAGAAGTTCCGGCTGCTGCCGCGCGACTTGGACGTCGAGCACGGTGAGCTCACACCGAGCCTGAAGCTCAAGCGACCGGTCGTCGAGCGGGAATACAAGGAGCTGCTGGAGGATATGTACGCGGGCACGAGGGAAAACTGAGCGGACGTATGTGGCGGGCATCCCCGGCCGGGGTGTCGGGCGGGGGTGTCGGGTGGGGCTGATGCGCCACCCGAGGCGTAACATCCGCACAGGTGCCGCAGCTCCGACACACTGTTCACCTGATTTTTCCCCTCATCGCGGCTCACTTGCGTAACTCGGCGCATATGAGGGCGGCATGTCTGCCACTCTGTCGGTGTCGGACTACGGCGTTAGGCCGGGACTGCTCAGGAGCCGCACAGTGGGGACGCCTTCTTCTGCCACACCTGCTTCTGTCACACCTGCTTCTGTCACATCTGATCCGGCGCCGGGGGCGGTGCCGGGCGTAGTGCCCCGCCCCCGGCCCGGATCCGGGCCAGGGCCGGCGCTCGTGGCCGTGCCCGGGGCCGTACCGGCCGCTCGGATCGCCGCCGCGCGCACCAGCCTGCCCGGCAATCCGCTGGCGGCCTCCGCCGCGCGCCGGTTCGCGCGCACGGCTCTCGCGGACTGGACCTCGCTCGACTTCCCCGCGGTCGGCCGGATTCCCGACCGGGTCGCGGACGAAGTCGTACTGCTGGTGAGCGAGTTGGTCACCAACGCCGTGGTGCACGCCGGGACGGCGGTCGAGGTGAGCTGTGCGCTGGACGTCTTAACCGGGGACGGCGAAGTGCCCTCCGTGGTCGTGGAGGTGACGGACCATCACCCCACCCGCTTCCTGCGCGGTGAGCCACCCGATGAGGGCGAGGACCCGGTGTGCGCCGGGCACGGGCTGCGGCTGGTCGCCGAGCTGGCCGAATGCTGGGGCACGGCCTATCGCCGGGACAGCAAGACGGTGTGGTTCCAACTGCCCGTCACCGCGGTCGAGTCCGCCGCCGGTCCGGGGGAACCACTTTCGGACGGCTCGCTGCCGACGGATCTGCCCGCCGCCTCGGGCGACGGCCCCCTGAAGGACGGCTCCCTCAACGGCGCCTCCCTGAAGGGCGATCCGCCGAGTGGCGACACACTGAACGGCGACTCGGGCGGCGATGCGTACGCCGTCGAGCTCCTGGCCCCCGACCCCCGGCGCGTCGGCGGCCGCGACGCCGACGCCGAGTGGGTCCGCGAGGGCGCGCTGTCCTTCCTCGCCGAGGCGTCCGAGCTGCTGGCCGGACAGTTCGACGAGGACATGGTGACCTCGCTGGCCGCCCAGCTGCTCGTACCGCGGTTCGCCGACTGGAGCGCGGTGTGGCTCGACACGGAGGGCGGCCCGCCGCGGCTCGCCCAGGTGTGGCACGCGAGCGAGAGCCGGATCGAAACCCTCCGCCAGCTGCTCGAAAAGGAGCCGCTGGAACTGCCCGCCACCGCACGCGGCCGGGCCGTGCCCTGGCAGTGGCCCAGCGACCCCTCCGCGTACGGGCCCGGCGGCGCGGCCCTGGCCTGCCGCCTGATCGCGGGCGGGCGCACCGTCGGCACGCTGCTGCTCGGCCGGGCCGGGCTGATGCGGGTGCCGGGCGAGGTGGCCGGACTGGTCGAGGACTTCGCCCGCCGGGTCGCGCTGGCACTGGCCTCCGCCCGGCAGTACACACGCCAGGAGACGATCAGCCGAGTGCTCCAGCGCGGCCTGCTGCCGTCCCGTATCGCGCGGATCCCGGGCGTGGAGTCGGCGGTGGTGTACGAGCCGACCGGCGGCACGTCGGCCGGGGGTGACTTCTACGACATCTTCCCCGCGGGGAACGGCCGTTGGGTCTTCGTCCTGGGCGACGTATGCGGCAACGGGCCGGAGGCGGCCGTGGTGACCGGGCTCGTACGGCCCTGGCTGCGGCTGCTGGCGCGCGAGGGGTACGACGTCGGGGCGGTCCTGGAACGACTCAACCGGATGCTCGGGGAGGAGGCCGTCGAGGCCGCCGTCGAGGGCGCGGCGGAGGCCGTGGCCGCGGGCGTGGGGCTGCCGGTGGGCGGCGGGGTGTCGCGGTTCCTGTCGCTGCTGTACGGGGAGCTGGTGCCGCTGGGCGAGGAGGGCGAGGACGGCATCCGCTGCACGCTCGCCAGCGCGGGACATCCGCTGCCCCTGGTCCTGCGGCCCGACGGGTCGGTGCGCACCGTCGCCGAGCCGCAGATCCTGCTGGGCGTCGTGGACGACGTCGCGTACCAGAGCGAGACCTTCGAGCTGGCGCCCGGGGAGACGCTGGTGTGCGTGACGGACGGGGTGACGGAGCACAGATCCGGCGCCCGGCAGTTCGACGACGGGGACGGGCTGGCGTCGCTGCTCGGCGACTGTGTGGGGCTGGACGCGAGCGATCTGGCGGAGCGGATCCGCCAGGCGGTGCACGCGTTCGCGGTCGAGCCGCCGGACGACGATCTGGCGATGCTGGTGCTGCGGGCGCGGTAGGGAGCGCTCCGGCGGCTCCCCGACCTGACACCGGGGCTCCGCCCCCGCCAGGGACCTGGGCCCGGCCCAGGCCTCTGGCGGGGCGGGCCTCTGGCGGGGCGGGCCCCGGCCGCGCGGGCCTCCCGGCCGAGCCCGGCCTGCTGAACGGCGCCGAGCGCTCCTCCTACCCCGGCGCCGCCGAGGCGTTCGGCGCGCTGCGCCGATGGCGGACAATGGGGGGCATGCCTTCCGTACTGCCCGATGGCGAGCCCATGCCCGAGGACGGCGCGCTGCCCGTGAGCGCCGTGGCCGGGGCGGCGAGCCGGCCGCTCGGGTTCTATCTGCATGTGCCCTACTGCGCGACGCGCTGCGGCTACTGCGACTTCAACACCTACACCGCCACTGAGCTGCGCGGATCCGGTGGCGTGCTCGCCTCGCGCGACAACTACGCCGACATGGTCGTCGAGGAGGTCCGCCTCGCCCGCAAGGTGCTGGGGGACGACCCCCGGCCGGTCGAGACCGTATTCGTCGGGGGCGGCACCCCGACCCTGCTGGCGGCTGCCGACCTCGGGCGGATGCTCGGTGCCATCCGGGACGAGTTCGGGTTGGCGGAGGGGGCCGAGGTCACCACCGAGGCCAACCCGGAGTCGGTCGACCCGCGCTATCTGGAGCAGCTGCGGGCGGCCGGGTTCAACCGGGTGTCGTTCGGGATGCAGAGCGCCCGGCAGCACGTTCTGCGGGTACTGGACCGCACCCACACCCCGGGCCGCCCCGAGGCGTGCGTGGCCGAGGCGCGGGCGGCCGGATTCGACCATGTGAACCTGGACCTGATCTACGGCACGCCGGGGGAGAGCGACGAGGACTGGCGCGCCTCGCTGGAGGCCGCGCTGGGCGCCGGGCCCGACCATGTGTCGGCGTACGCGCTGATCGTCGAGGAGGGCACCCAGCTCGCCCGGCGGATCCGGCGCGGCGAGGTGCCGATGACCGACGACGATGTGCACGCCGACCGGTATCTCATCGCGGACGAGATGCTGTCGGCGGCCGGGTTCCGCTGGTACGAGGTGTCGAACTGGGCCACGACGGACGCCGGCCGGTGCCGCCACAACGAGCTGTACTGGCGCGGCGCGGACTGGTGGGGCGCCGGCCCCGGCGCGCACAGCCATGTGGGCGGTGTGCGCTGGTGGAACGTGAAGCACCCCGGCGCCTACGCGCAGGCCCTGAGCGAGGGCCGGTCCCCGGGGGCGGGCCGCGAGGTGCTGACCGACGAGGAGCGCCGGGTGGAGCGGATCCTGCTGGAGCTGCGGCTCGCGGAGGGCTGCCCGCTGGACCTGCTGGCCCCCGCTGGCGCCGCCGCGGCGGCGCGGGCAGTGACGGACGGCCTGCTGGAGCCGGAGTCGTACGGCGCGGGCCGGGCGGTGCTCACCCTGCGGGGGCGGCTGCTGGCCGACGCGGTGGTGCGCGATCTGGTGGACTGACGCCCGATCCGAGGCGCCCGCCTGACCCGAGGCCCGGAGGACGACCCGGCGCGCCCGCCTGACTCGGCGCGCCGGCATGCTCCGAGGCGCCCGTCCCAAGGCGCCCGCCTGACCCGAGATGCCGGCCCGACCAGTCGCTCCGCGTGACCCAAGGTCCGGAGGACGGCCCGGCGCGCCCGCCCGACCCGAGGCCCTGACCTGGCGCCCGGACGACCGACCCGGCACCCCGACAGGCCCACAGGCCCACAGGCCCCCTACGGCCCCGCCGGGCCGCCCACGGTCACATGGTCGATCAGCTCCTCCACCCGCCCCAGCAGGGCCGACTCCAGGTCCTTGTACGAGCGGACCGAGGACAGGATCCGCTGCCAGGCCGCCCCCGTGTTCTCGGGCCACCCCAGCGCCCGGCAGACACCCGTCTTCCAGTCCTGGCCGCGCGGCACCGTCGGCCAGGCCGGAATGCCGACCGAGGAGGGCTTCACGGCCTCCCATACGTCGATATAGGGGTGCCCGACGATCAGTACGTGCTCGCCGGTGACCTCGGCCGCGATACGGGACTCCTTGGTGCCCGGGACCAGATGGTCGACCAGCACGCCGAGACGGGCGTCGGGGCCGGGGGAGAAGTCGCGGACGATCGCGGGCAGGTCGTCGATCCCCTCCAGGTACTCCACGACCACGCCCTCGATACGCAGATCGTCCCCCCACACCCGCTCGACGAGCTCCGCGTCATGGCGCCCCTCCACGTAGATGCGCCCCGCGCGGGCGACGCGCGCGCGGGCCTGGGGGAGGGCAAGGGAGCCGGAGGCCGTGCGGCGCGGGCCCGTGGGGGCGGCGGCGCGGGGGCGTATCAGGGTGACGACGCGGCCCTCCAGAAGGAAGCCGCGCGGCTCCATGGGGAAGACTCGATGTTTACCGAAACGGTCTTCCAGAGTCACCGTGGGGCCCTGCGCGGTCTTCTCGCAGCGGATCACGGCGCCACAGAACCCGGTGGTGACCTCCTCGACGACCAGGTCGGGCTCGGCGGGCACCTCGGGCGCGGGCGCCTGGCGCTTCCAGGGCGGGGTCAGATCCGGGTCGTACTGTCGCATCCGCATGACCCTAGCGCCGCGGCGGCGACCTCAGGAGGACACGCCGAAACGGGCCGTGAGTTCAGCGGCCGAAACGAGCCGCGAGTTCATCGCGCTGCGCCCGGACGAAACGGGCGTCCACGGCGGCGCCGTGCCCCGGGACGTACACCGCGTCCTCACCGCCGAGGGCGAGCAGCCGGTCCAGGGCGGCGGGCCACTGGCCGGGGATCGCGTCGGGGCCCGCCTGGGGCGGCCCCGACTCCTCGACCAGATCGCCGCAGAAGACCACCTCGGGTTCGCCCGGGGCCCGGCCGGGGACGAGGACGGCCAGGTCGTGGGCGGTGTGGCCGGGGCCCACGTTCGCCAGCAGGACGGGCCGGTCGCCCAGGTCCAGGGTGAGCTCGCCGCACACCAGGTGGTGCGGGCGTACGAGATGGTCGGCGGCCCCGGCGGCGGCGCCGGGGTCCGCGCCGTGCCGCACCGCGTCGTCGCGCAGCGCGTCCCGTTCGCGGCGCAGCAACTCGTCGAGCCCGGCGGCCCCGTACACCTCGCAGCCCGCGAAGGCGGCGGTGCCGAAGACATGGTCGAAGTGGGGATGGGTGAGGGCGATGTGGGTGGGCCGGCGGCCGAAGAGCCGGGTGACCTCGCGCCGAACCCACGCGCCCTCGGCCAGGTCGGCGCCGGTGTCGACGACCAGCACGCCGGTTCGGCCGGCGATCGCGCCGACGGTCGCGTCCCAGCCGGGCAGCCGGCACCGGACGACGGACGGCGCGAGATCTTCCCAGCGCGCCTCTTCCCAACGGGTGTCCATACGGAGACGCTAGCTCCAGCGGTGGCAAAGCGGCGGCTCTTGCCCCGGCCACGGCACCCCGCCGTACACTGGCTGAGGGGTTCTGGCACTCGTGACCATTGAGTGCCAGGGGGAATACCTGATGAGACGGTTGGACTGGAGGTGCGCGCGGTGCTCAGCGAACGCAGACTCGAGGTACTGCGTGCGATCGTCCAGGACTATGTGGGCACGGAGGAGCCGGTCGGCTCCAAGGCGCTCACCGAGCGGCACCGGCTGGGCGTCTCCCCGGCCACGGTGCGCAACGACATGGCGGCCCTGGAGGACGAGGGCTTCATCGCCCAGCCGCACACCAGCGCCGGGCGCATCCCTACGGACAAGGGCTACCGGCTGTTCGTCGACAGGCTGGCCGGGGTGAAGCCCCTGTCCACGCCGGAGCGGCGGGCCATCCAGAACTTCCTGGACAGCGCCGTGGACCTGGACGACGTGGTGGGCCGTACGGTCCGGCTGCTCGCGCAGCTGACCCGGCAGGTGGCGGTGGTGCAGTACCCCTCGCTGACCCGCTCGACGGTCCGCCATGTGGAGCTGCTGGCGATGAGCCCGGCGCGGGTGATGCTGGTGCTGATCACCGACACCGGGCGGGTCGAGCAGCGCATGGTGGACTGTCCGGCGCCCGTGAGCGAGGAGTCGCTCGCGGACCTGCGGGCCAGGCTGAACAGCCGGGTCGTGGGCCGGCGGTTCGCGGATGTGCCGCTGCTGGTGCAGGATCTGCCCGAGTCCTTCGAGCAGGAGGACCGGGGGGCCGTCTCGACGGTCCTGGCCACCCTGCTGGAGACGCTGGTCGAAGAGACCGAGGAGCGGCTGATGATCGGCGGCACCGCCAATCTCACCCGCTTCGCGCATGATTTCCCCCTGACGATCCGGCCCGTGCTCGAAGCGCTCGAGGAGCAGGTCGTGCTGCTCAAGTTGCTGGGCGAGGCGAAGGACTCGGGCATGACCGTACGGATCGGTCATGAGAATGCTCACGAGGGCCTGAATTCCACTTCGGTCGTGGCAGTCGGCTACGGTTCGGGCGACGAGGCGGTCGCCAAACTCGGCGTGGTCGGACCGACCCGCATGGACTACCCCGGAACGATGGGAGCGGTACGCGCAGTGGCACGTTACGTCGGACAGATCCTGGCGGAGTCGTAAGTGGCGACGGACTACTACGCAGTCCTGGGCGTGCGGCGTGATGCCTCACAGGACGAGATCAAGAAGGCATTTCGCCGGCTCGCCCGTGAGCTGCATCCGGATGTTAATCCGGATCCCAAGACCCAGGAGCGGTTCAAGGAGATCAACGCCGCCTACGAGGTCTTGTCCGATCCTCAGAAGAAGCAGGTCTACGACCTGGGCGGGGACCCGTTGTCCGCCGCGGGCGGCGGGGGCGGGGCAGGCGGCTTCGGCGCCGGCTTCGGGAACTTCTCCGACATCATGGACGCCTTCTTCGGCACCGCGTCCCAGCGCGGCCCGCGGTCCAGGACCCGGCGCGGCCAGGACGCCATGATCCGCCTCGACATCGAGCTGACCGAGGCGGCCTTCGGGACCACCAAGGACATCCAGGTCGACACCGCGGTCGTCTGTACGACGTGCAGCGGCGAGGGCGCGGCGCCCGGCACCACGGCGCAGACCTGTGACATGTGCCGCGGCCGGGGCGAGGTGTCCCAGGTGACGCGGTCCTTCCTCGGCCAGGTCATGACCTCCCGGCCGTGCCCGCAGTGCCAGGGCTTCGGCACCGTGGTGCCGACCCCGTGCCCGGAGTGCGCGGGCGACGGGCGGATCCGCTCGCGCCGGACGCTGACCGTCAAGATCCCGGCCGGTGTGGACAACGGCACCCGGATCCAGCTCGCCGGCGAGGGCGAGGTCGGCCCGGGCGGCGGCCCGGCGGGCGATCTGTACGTGGAGATCCACGAACTGCCGCACGCGGTCTTCCAGCGCCGGGGCGACGATCTGCACTGCACGGTGACCATCCCGATGACGGCGGCGTCCCTGGGCACGAAGGTGCCCCTGGACACGCTCGACGGCCGGGAGGACGTCGACATCCGGCCCGGCACCCAGTCCGGCCAGTCGATCCCGCTCCACCAGCGCGGCGTCACCCACCTGCGCGGCGGCGGCCGGGGCGACCTGATCGTCCACGTCGAGGTGCAGACCCCGTCCAAGCTCGACCCGGAGCAGGAGGAGCTGCTGCGGCGGCTGGCCAAGCTGCGGGGCGAGGAGCGGCCGACGGGCGAATTCAAGCCAGGGCAGCAGGGGTTGTTCTCGCGCTTGAAGGATGCGTTCAACGGACGGTAGGCGCCCGGCCGGGGGTCCGGGGGTTGTCCCCGGGGGAATGCAGTAAGCCAGGGCAGCAGGGGTTGTTCTCGCGCTTGAAGGATGCGTTCAACGGACGGTAGCCGCCTCAGCGGGCCTGAGGCGGCCCTGAGCGGCACCGAGCCGAGTACGGATTCACGCGGAGGACATGACACGATGTCGCCATGTCCTCCGCGTTGACCGATCTCTTTCGGTACCCGATCGTGCAGGCCCCGATGGCGGGTGGGGCCTCCTGCCCGCAGTTGGCCGCCACCGTCTCCGAGGCCGGTGGCCTCGGGTTCCTTGCCGCCGGCTACAAGACGCCGGAGGCGATGTACGAGGAGATCAAGCAGCTGCGGGGGCAGACCGCCCGGCCCTTCGGCGTGAACCTGTTCATGCCACACGCGCTCACCGCCGACCCCGCCGCCGTGGAGGTCTACCGGGAGCAGCTGGCCGGGGAGGCGGCCTGGTACGACACCCCGCTGGGCGACCCCGACGCGGGCTCCGACGACGCGTACGACGCCAAGCTGGCGATACTCCTCGACGACCCGGTCCCGGTCGTCTCGTTCACCTTCGGCTGCCCCGCCCGCGCCGTCCTCGACGCCTTCGGGAAGGTCGGGACGCGGACGGTGGTGACCGTGACCTCGCCCGCCGAGGCGCAGGCCGCCCAGTGGGCGGGCGCCGACGCCGTATGCGTGCAGGGCGTCGAGGCGGGCGGCCACCAGGGCACCCACCGCGACGACCCGCGCGCCGACGGGACGGGTGCCGGGCTCGGCCTGCTGTCGCTGCTCGGGCTGGTCCGGGAGATCGTGCAGATTCCGGTCATCGCGGCGGGCGGGCTGATGCGCGGCTCGCAGATCGCCGGGGTGCTGGCGGCGGGCGCGGTCGCGGGCCAGCTGGGGACCGCGTTCCTGGTCTGCCCCGAGTCGGGGGCCAACGCCCTGCACAAGCGGGCCATGACCGACCCGGTCTTCGGCCGTACGGAGCTGACCCGCGCCTTCTCCGGGCGCCCCGCGCGCGGGCTGGTCAACCGCTTCATGCGCGAGCACGGCCGGTACGCCCCGGCCGCCTACCCCCAGGTGCACCACCTCACCTCGGGGCTGCGGAAGGCGGCGGCGAAGGCCGGCGATCCGCAGGGCATGGCGCTGTGGGCGGGGCAGGGGCACCGGCTGGCCCGGGAGCTGCCCGCCGCGCGGCTGGTGGAGGTGCTGGCGGCCGAACTGGACGCGGCACGTGCGGGTTTGGGCGTTACGTGGGACAGAGGGGCGGTGTCGTGACCGCCCCTGTCTTCCTGGCCGACTCCCTCGCGGGGGCGGCTGTAGGGGCGCGGCTGGCGCTCGAGGGGCCGGAAGGGCGGCATGCCGTGTCCGTGCGCCGGCTGCGCGTGGGCGAGCCGGTGGTGCTGACGGACGGGGCCGGTACGGGCGCCTTCGGCGCCGTGGCGGCCGTCGAGGGCAAGGACCGGCTGCTGGTCGAGGTGGCCGAGGTGCGCCATGAGTCGCCGCCGAGCCCGCGGATCACCGTCGTCCAGGCGCTGCCGAAGGGGGACCGCGGCGAACTGGCCGTGGAGACCATGACGGAGACCGGCGTGGACGCCATCGTGCCCTGGGCGGCGGCGCGTTGTGTCACCCAGTGGAAGGGCGAACGCGGCCTGAAGACGCTGGGAAAGTGGCGTGCGACGGCCCGGGAGGCGGGCAAGCAGTCGCGTCGGCTCCGCTTTCCCGAGGTGGTGGACGCGATGACGACCCGCCAGGTTGCTCGGCTTCTGGCCGAATCCGACTTCGCGGCCGTGCTGCACGAGGAGGGCGCCGAGCCGCTTGCGACCGCGCCGCTGCCCGCCGAGGGCAGCGTCGTGCTGGTGGTCGGCCCTGAAGGGGGCGTATCGCCCGAGGAGTTGGCGGCCTTCGCCGAGGCGGGGGCGCGTCCGTACCGCCTGGGCCCGACCGTGCTGCGCACCTCCACGGCCGGCACGGCGGCGGCCGCGCTGCTGTTGGGCCGTACGGGCCGCTGGGGCTGACGTAACCCCGGCCCGGATGGGCCCGGATGGTCCCCACCCGGCGGATCATGTGGCCGAGGTTGCTCTTTTGGTTCCCCCCGCTCCGGTGGGAACCTTTTCTTATGGGGGCAATGAGGCATCAAAGGAACGCGCTCTTCGCGGTGGTGGCGGCGGCTCTGACGATCGGCGCCGTGGCGGCGTGCGAGCCCAGGGACGACACCGGGCTCAACGCCATCGGGGTGGCGGTCACCACGGACCGGGTCAGTACGCGCGCGCTCGAAAAGGGCGGTATCGACGTGCGGTGGATGACGTGCAACGCGGATGTGAAGGGCAAGCACACGTCCGGCCCGTCGCAGGACGCGAAGGCGTCCGTCCACTGCCGGGGCAAGACCGATGACGACCGCACCATCAAGGTCAGCGGCACCGTCACCTATGAGCGGAAGAACGTCTGCGTTCGGGGCGATCTGACCGCCAAGGTGGACGGGCACCAGGTCTTCCAGGCCAATGTGATCGGCGACTGCAACGCGCGGAAGACGAAGCGTCCCCGGCCGTCCGGGCACACCACCCACCCGTGGGACCGGAAGACCACGGCGGGCAGCAACAAGTAGGCGGGACGGGCAGGCGGGACAAGCAGGCGCCAAGGGCCGCTGGGCGGCAAGGGCGCCATGCGGTTCCGGCGCGCGCCCTCCGGGCGTCCCGGTAGCATCCGGTTCCGTACCAGCCGACGTTGCGTAAGGAGCCACCGGTGGCGGGAGAACCACAGGCCGACTGCCTGTTCTGCAAAATCGTCTCGAAGGAGGTGCCGGCGACCGTCGTCCGCGAGACCGAGACGACCCTCGCCTTCCGGGACATCAACCCCCAGGCGCCGACCCACGTCCTGGTGATCCCCAAGGTCCACTACCCGGACGCCGCCTCCCTCGCGAACGCGGAGCCGCAGATCGCCGCCGACATACTGCGCGAGGCGGGTGCGGTCGCCGCCGACGAGGAGATCGACGCCGCCGGCTTCCGCGTCATCTTCAACACCGGCTCGGGCGCGGGCCAGACCGTCTTCCACGCGCACGCCCACATCCTGGGCGGCCGCGGCTTCAACTGGCCCCCCGGGTAATCCCGTTGTCCGTACGCGAACTGGTCGTCCTGGGCACCGCGAGCCAGGTGCCTACCCGGCACCGCAACCACAACGGCTATCTGCTGCGCTGGGACGGCGAGGGCATCCTCTTCGACCCCGGCGAGGGCACCCAGCGCCAGATGGTGCGGGCGGGGGTCGCGGCCCATGACATCAACCGGATCTGTGTCACCCACTTCCACGGGGACCACTCGCTGGGCCTGGCCGGGGTCGTCCAGCGGATCAACCTGGACCGGGTGCCGCACCCGGTGACCGCGCACTACCCGGCGAGCGGACAGCGCTTCTTCGAGCGGCTGCGGTACGCGACCGCGTACCGCGAAACCGTGTCGCTGGCCGAGGCGCCGGTGGCGGGGGAGGGCGGCGTGCTGGTGCGGACCGCCGGGTACACGCTGGAGGCGCGCAGGCTCTCCCACCCGGTCGAGTCCTACGGCTACCGGCTGACCGAGCCCGACGGCCGCCGCATGCTGCCCGAGCGGCTCGCGGCGCACGGCATCCGCGGGCCGGAGATCGGCCGGCTGCAGCGGGAGGGGGCGCTGGAGCGGGAGGGGCGCACGGTCACGCTGGAGGAGGTCAGCGAGGTGCGGCGCGGACAGCGCTTCGCCTTCGTCATGGACACCCGGCTGTGCGAGGGCGCCCATGACCTGGCCCAGGGCTGTGACCTGCTGGTGATCGAGTCCACCTTCCTGGACGAGGACGAGCCGCTGGCGGTCGAGTACGGGCATCTCACCGCCGGGCAGGCGGCTCGGCTGGCCGCGGAGGCGGGGGTGCGGCATCTGGTGCTGACCCACTTCTCACAGCGGTACGGCGACCCCACCGACTTCGAGCGTCAGGCGCGGGCGGCGGGCTTCGAGGCGGAGCTCACGGTGGCGCAGGACCTGATGAGCGTGGCGCTGCCCAAGCGGCGCTGATCGCCCGGGGCGCCCGCCGCTGTCAGTGCCATCGGGCAGACTGGCCGCAACTGCATTCATCCACATTCATCCGCATCGCATTCACTGAACGAGATTCATGGAACGGGACCGGCGACGAGGCCGGTCCGATCTGGGAGCGCACGGTGACCACAGACCACGGCCAGCCGCTCGCGGCGGCGTACCCGGCGGAGTACCCCCTGCTCGACCCGCTCGAGGCCGTCCGCAGACCCGGTGACCCGGCCTGTGACGTCTATCTCACCGGTTCGGTCTTCCTGGACATCATCTTCACCGGCCTGGACTCCGCCCCCGTGCGCGGCACCGAGTCCTGGGCCCGCGGTATGGGCTCCAGCCCCGGCGGGGTGGCCAATATGGCCACCGCCCTGGCCCGCCTGGGTCTGCGTACTTCCCTCTCCGCGGCCTTCGGCGACGACATGTACGGGGACTACTGCCGCGACGCCCTGGACCGCGGCGAGGGCATCGACCTGTCGCTGTCCCGTACGGTGCGCGGCTGGCACTCCCCGGTGACCGTGTCCATGGCCTACGAGGGTGAGCGGACGATGGTCTCCCACGGCCACGAGGCGCCGCCGCCCGAGGAGCCCGCCCCCAGCTGCCCGCCCCCGGCCCGCGCCGCCATCGCCTCCCTGGTCCCGGGGAGCCGCGAGGAGTGGGTCACCCGGGCTGTCGGCCACGGCAGCATGGTCTTCGCGGACGTCGGCTGGGACGACACCGGCCGCTGGGACCCGGCCGACCTGGCCGATCTCGAGCACTGCGAGGCGTTCCTGCCCAACGCGGCCGAGGCGATGCGCTACACCCGCACCGAATGCCCGCGCGCCGCCGCCCGCGCGCTCGCCGACAAGGTGCCGCTCGCGGTGGTCACCCTCGGCGCCGAGGGGGCGTACGCGGTGGACGGGCGCACCGGCGAGACCGCCGAGGTGCCCGCGATCGCCGTGGAGGCCCTGGACCCGACCGGCGCGGGCGATGTGTTCGTCGCGGGCTTCGTCACCGGCACCCTCGCCCAGTGGCCGCTCGCCGACCGGCTGGCCTTCGCGGGCCTGAGCGCCGCGCTGTCGGTGCAGGAGTTCGGCGGCTCGCTGTCGGCGCCCGGCTGGGTGGAGATCGCCGCCTGGTGGCAGCACGCCAAGTCCTACGACGACCAGGACCCCTCCGCGCTGCGCCGCTACGCCTTCCTGGACCGGATCCTTCCGGCGGCCGCCCGCCCCTGGCCGCTGCGCCGGGCCGTGCCCACGATCGGCTTCCGGCAGGCGTGACGGAGAGACATGAGGGAGAGGCATGAGGGAGTGGAGTAAAAGCACTCGGGTCTTGTCAGTGCTCCGTCGTACCCTTGTACTCGAGGTTGTCGAGCAACGAGAACCCCGTAACAGGAGGTAGGAGCAGGCCTCAGAGCCGGCCCATGACGCAACCAACCACAGCACGCCAGGCGCATGCGCAGTTCACGGTCCCGACCAAGCACCCGATGGTCATGGTGCTGGGATCGGGCGATTCGCTGCTGCGCGTCATCGAAAAGGCCTTCCCGGCGACCGACATCCATGTGCGGGGCAATGAGGTCAGCGCGACCGGGGACCCCGCGGAAGTCGCTCTCATCCAGCGCCTGTTCGACGAGATGATGCTGGTGCTCCGCACCGGTCAACCGATGACAGAGGACGCGGTGGAGCGCTCGATCTCCATGCTGCGCGCGGCGGAGGACGGCGAGAGCGGGGTGGAGACCCCGGCCGAGGTGCTCACGCAGAACATCCTCTCCAACCGCGGGCGCACCATCCGCCCCAAGACCCTCAACCAGAAGCGCTACGTCGACGCCATCGACAAGCACACCGTCGTCTTCGGCATCGGCCCGGCCGGTACCGGCAAGACCTATCTGGCCATGGCCAAGGCGGTCCAGGCCCTGCAGTCCAAGCAGGTCACCCGGATCATCCTGACCCGGCCGGCGGTCGAGGCGGGCGAGCGGCTCGGCTTCCTGCCCGGCACGCTCTACGAGAAGATCGACCCGTATCTGCGTCCGCTGTACGACGCGCTGCACGACATGCTCGACCCCGACTCCATCCCGCGCCTGATGGCCGCGGGCACGATCGAGGTCGCGCCGCTGGCGTATATGCGCGGTCGCACGCTCAACGATGCGTTCATCATTCTCGACGAGGCCCAGAACACGAACCCCGAGCAGATGAAGATGTTCCTCACCCGGCTCGGCTTCGACTCCAAGATCGTGATCACGGGTGATATCACCCAGGTCGACCTCCCGGGCGGGACCAAGAGCGGTCTGCGCCAGGTGCAGGAGATCCTGGAGGGCGTCGAGGATGTGCACTTCTCCCGGCTCACCAGCAAGGACGTGGTCCGCCACAAGCTGGTCGGCCGCATTGTGGACGCGTACGAGCTGTACGACAGCCGGAACGGAAAGTAAAACAACACTCTCATGGCGATCGACGTCAACAACGAATCCGGCACGGAGATCGACGAGCGGGCGGTGCTGGATGTCGCCCGCTACGCGTTGGCCCGGATGCGTATCCACCCGCTCTCCGAGCTCTCAGTGATCGTCGTCGACGCCGACGCCATGGAGCAGCTTCATATTCAGTGGATGGACCTGCCGGGGCCCACCGACGTCATGTCCTTCCCGATGGACGAGCTGCGCCCGCCCGCGAAGGACGACGACGAGCCCCCGCAGGGCCTCCTCGGGGATATCGTGCTCTGCCCCGAGGTGGCCAAGAAGCAGGGGGAGGAGGCGCCGACCGGACACTCCATGGATGAGGAGCTTCAGCTCCTGACCGTCCACGGCGTCCTCCACCTCCTGGGCTACGACCACGAGGAGCCGGACGAGCGGGCCGAGATGTTCGGCCTGCAGGCCGCCATCGTCGACGGCTGGCGCGCCGAGCGCGGCATGACCGGCCCCTCCCCGGCCCCCACGACCCGATGAACGGCCCGCTGATCACAGCCGCCGTCCTGCTGGTGGTGGTCGCCTGGCTCGCGGCCTGCGCCGAGGCCGGCCTGGCCCGCACCACCCGCTTCCGCGCCGAGGAGGCCGTACGGGCCGGGCGGCGCGGCAGCGCCAAGCTGATGCAGGTCGCCGAGGACCCCACCCGCTATCTGAACGTCGCGCTGCTGGTGCGGGTCGCCTGCGAGATGGCGGCCGGCGCGGTCGTCACGTACGCGTGTCTGCGCGAGTTCGACGAGACATGGAAGGCGCTGACCATCGCGATCGGCGTGATGGTCCTCGTCTCATATGTGGCCGTCGGCGTCTCGCCGCGCACCATTGGCGCCCAGCACCCGCTGAACACGGCGACCGCCGCCGCGTACGTTCTGCTGCCGCTGGCCCGCGTCATGGGCCCCATCCCGCCGCTGCTGATCCTCATCGGTAACGCGCTGACCCCCGGCAAGGGCTTCCGCAAGGGCCCCTTCGCCTCCGAGGCCGAGCTGCGCGCCCTGGTGGACCTCGCGGAGCAGGAGTCGCTGATCGAGGACGAGGAGCGGCGCATGGTGCACTCCGTCTTCGAGCTCGGCGACACGCTGGTGCGCGAGGTGATGGTGCCGCGCACCGACCTCGTCGCCATCGAGCGCTTCAAGACCATCCGGCAGGCGCTGACCCTCGCACTGCGCTCCGGCTTCTCCCGGATCCCGGTCACCGGGGAGAACGAGGACGACATCGTCGGCATCGTCTACCTCAAGGACCTGGCCCGTAAGACGCATATCAACCGCGATGCCGAGTCCGAGCTGGTCTCCACCGCCATGCGGCCCGCCGCCTTCGTGCCCGACACCAAGAACGCGGGCGATCTGCTGCGCGAGATGCAGCAGGAGCGCAACCACGTCGCGGTCGTCGTCGACGAATACGGCGGCACGGCCGGGATCGTCACCATCGAGGACATCCTCGAGGAGATCGTCGGCGAGATCACCGACGAGTACGACCGCGAGCTGCCGCCGATCCAGGACCTGGGCGACGGCACCCACCGGGTCACCGCCCGGCTCGGCCTGGACGACCTCGGCGAGCTGTACGGGACGGACCTGGACGACGAGGACGTCGAGACGGTCGGCGGGCTGCTGGCCAAGTCGCTGGGGCGGGTGCCGATCGCGGGCGCCACGGCGGAGGTCGCGGTCGAGGACGGCGGACCGGACTCCGACCTCAAGTCCCTCCGGCTGACCGCCGAGTCCACGGCCGGCCGCCGGAACCGCATCGTCACGGTCCTGGTCGAGCCGGTCCGCGCGACGGCCGAGACCGAGCCCGGGGACTGAGAAGACCGACCCGCGGCCTGAAGGAGGGACCGAGCGCCCGCACGGAGCGCGGCCTACGGCGGGAGCGCGCTCGCGCTCCCGTCCAGTGTCAGGGTGCGCAGCTCGCCGCGCGCCGTGATGCCCAGCTTCGGGAAGATCTTGTACAGGTGGTAGCCGACGGTGCGCGGGCTCACCCCCAGCCGTGCGCCGATCTCGCGGTTGGTGAGCCCGCCCGCCGCCAGCCGCGCCACCTGCAGCTCCTGCCCGGTGAGCCGGGAGGCCGCGTCCTCGCCGCCGCGCCGCGCCGAACCGCCGGCCGCCCGCAGCTCGCCGAGCGCACGGTCCCGCCACACGGGTGCGCCGAGCCCCTCGAACAGATCGGCGGCGAGCCGCAGATGCGCCCGCGCCTCGCCCGGCCTCCGTGCCCGCCGCAGCCACTCGCCGTGCAGCAGCGCGGAGCGGGCACGGGTGAAGGGGTGGTCGTGCAGGCCGTCCGCGCCGGGACCGGTGCCAGTGCCGGTGTCCGTGCCGTGGGCCTCTCGGAACGCGTCCTCCGCGCCCGCCGCGTCCGCCGCGTCGGCCAGCAGCGCACGACAGCGGTGCCACTGCGCGCGGGCCCACGGCAGACCGCTGCCGACCGCCCACCCCGCGAACCCTTCCGCCACCGCGCGGGCAGCGGCCCAGTCGCCCGCCGCCCGCTGCGCCTCGACCAGATCGGCGGCGGATCGTCGGGCGATCCGCCCGTGCGCGTACGGTGAGCCGGGCGTGTGCACCGCCGTCAGCCGCTCGCGCGCTTCGCCGTGGTCGCCGCGGGCCAGAGCGAGCAGCCCTGCCGCCCAGGTGGCCTCGGCGGCGGCCGAGCGGTTGCCGAGGGGGAGGGCGATCGCCAGCGCCTCCCCGGCGTACGCACGGCACGCGGCGTCGTCGCCGCGCAGCGCGGCCAGGCGGGCGAGTACCGCCAGGGCATCGGCGGCCCGCACCTGCTGGTCCATGTCCCGGGTCAGCCGCAGCGCCTCCTCGGCGTGCTCCTCGGCGGGCCGCACCAGGCCCAGCTCGCACTCCAGCCCGGCGAGCCAGATCATCGGCAGGGCGAGCAGCGCGAGCGTGCCGGAGGAGCGGATGGTCTCGCATGCGGCCAGGGCGAAGTCCCGCGCGCGGCGCGGTGCGGGACCGTCGCGGGTGATCACCAGCGGCCACAGCCAGCGGTGCACACCGCTCGTCCCGAGCTCCTCGGGCGCCTCCCGCAGAATCCGCCACGGGTCGGCGCCGGAGGAGGTGGTGTCCCCGTCGAAGGCGGCTGCGAGCAGCCGTCCGTAGCGCCGGTAGCGGGAGTCGAGGTCAAGGTCGGCGATGCGCAGGGCGGCCTCGCGCATACGGTCGTGCCGGTCGGCGTGGTCGGCCGCGTCGCACGCCATGAACAGCAGCGCGGCCGCCGCCTCAGGGGAGTGCGGGGCGAGCGCGTCGGCGCTGTGGGTCAACTCCCGGAGCGCGGCGTCCTGATGCCCGCCGGAGTGCTCCATGAGCCCGCGCAGCCGGGCGAGCGCGATCTGGGCACCCCGGTTCGAGGCGTGCGCCTCCGGGGGCACCGACGCCGGACCGGGGCCGTCGTGGGCGCGGTCGGCGACAGGCCGCCCCGGCCTCGTGGCGGTGGCCCGGGCGGCGAGCCGGCGGGCCGTGTCCTGGTGGCCGGACTTCCAGGCGGCGTGGGCGGCCGCCGCCAGGCGTCGGGCGCGGGCGCCGCCGGTCGTGCTGAGGTCGGCGGCGCGGCTGAGTACGGACGCGACGGCGGAGAGCCCGCCACGGTCGGCGATCTCGTCCGCGCCGCGTTCCAGGGCGGCCGCGATGTCCTCGTCGGGGCCGGTGGCGGCGAGGGCGCGGTGCCAGGCGGCGGCGGTGGCCAGGCCGGAGGCGGCCAGTTCGGCCGCCAGGGCCAGATGGGTGGCGCGGCGCTCCAGGAACGGGGCGTCGGTGTGGACCGCGGAGCGGACCAGGGGGTGGCGGAAGCGGATATCGGGGCCCGACACCTGGACCAGACCGGCGCGTTCGACCGAGGTGAGCGCGGCGGCGGTGACGCCCAGCCGCGCGGCCGCGGCCAGCACGATGTCGGTGCGGCCCCGGTCCTCGGCCGCCGCGACGAGCAGCAGGGTGCGTTCGGCGGCGGGCAGCGTACGCACCCGGACCGCGAACGCCTCGCGCAGCCGCGCGGTCAGCGGCAGTGAGCCGAGGGGCAGTGAGCCGAGGGGGACCGGGCTGACGGGGACCGGGCCGAGGGAGGCCGAGCCGAAGGGCGGCGGGCCGAGGCCGCCTGGAGGCGTCGGCCCGGGCGCGTCGTCCGTCGTTACGGCCGTCGTCGCGGTCCCCGTCAGTTCGAGCAGCGCCAGGGGGTTGCCACCCGTGTCGGCCACCAGCGCGGCGAGTTCCGGGCCGCTCATGCCCCGCCCGCGCCCGGCCAGCAGGGCCGCGGCGTCCTGTGGGCCGAGTCCGCCCAGCCGCAGGCCGGGCAGGTCGTCGGCGCGGACGGACCCGCCGCCGCCCATGTCGTCGCGCACCGCGAGCAGGGCCGAGGCCCGCAGCCCGCCCAGCCGCCGGGCCACGAAGAGGACCGTCGTGAGGGTCGCCGGATCCAGCCACTGCAGATCGTCCACGGCCAGCAGCAGGGGCGAGCGCTCGGCGGCCCGCTCGAGCAGTGCCAGCGCGGCTGTGCACACCATCAGGTCCCTCGCCGTACCGCCGGCCAGCCCCAACGCGGCGTGCAGGGCCGCCCGTTGGGCACCCGGCAGCTCCTCGGCCTGGGGCAGCACCGGAGACAGCAACTGCTGGAGCCCGCCGAAACCGAGCGCGACCTCCGACTCCAGACCGGTGCAGTGCAGCACCACGGCCGCCGGGTGTTCCCGCGCCGCGTACGAGACGGCCTCGCCCAGGAGCGCCGTCTTGCCGATCCCGGCCTCCCCGCGCACCAGCAGGGCGCGGCCCCGCCCGGCCACCGCGTCGGCGACGACGCCGCGGACGGCGGCCTGCTCGCCGTCCCGTCCGCACAGAGGTCCCATGCGCCGAGCGTATCGCCGGGCGGATCGGTGACCAGCCGGCGTACCCGGGACACCCGCCTGGCGGGCTTGGCGCGCGGCGGCCGGGTCAGGTCATGAACTTGTCACACGTGTCATCCGGTACCCACCGGTGGGAGCTGATGGCGTTGTTCACGCCGCGCACGGCTCCGTTGGACACGGTGAAGTAGTTGTCGGAGAGGTCCGAGGCGTACTTCTCGGACTTCTTGAGGCAACTGTGGCCGCCGGACCAGTCCTGCCCGGTGTCGTTGAAGAACTGGACGGCGTAACCGGACGTACCCTTGTGCAGGACCGAAGTCGCCTCGTTGGTGTCTCCGTGCTCGAAGGGGCCGGAGCTGTTGCCCCAGTCCGAGTCCCAGCTCTCGGTCCAGCCGAGGACATCGCCGTAACAGTTGGTGCCGCCATAGGCGACGACGAGGCCCGACCTCGTGTTGTTCCACTTTTCGTCACAGTGTGCGGAGGCCGCTTGTGCGCCGGACGCGGGGACTGTCGCCCCGAGGCCCGCGAGGGCGAGCGTCGCGAATGTGGCAGTGATTCTGCGCATGGTGCATCACTCCTTGTTTCATGAGGTGTTGTGGGGACATCCCGCAGCTACGAGGCTGAGGTGATGTGCTCGGCCCGGGCCAGTGCGGCGAGCCCCATCCGCTGGTGGACGGCGATGTCGTCGCGGTAGCGCTTGAGCTTCTTGTCCCGGTACTCGTTCTCGAGTGTGCGTAGCCTGTTGCCCAGTGACGTCTCGGTGGCGCAAGTGGCCTCGACGACTGCCAGTTCCACCTCGGTGGTGTGCGCTTTCGCGGGGCTCATCCCCTTGGTGAGGGCAGGCAGTTCCTGGCGGAGTTCGGAAGGGTCGGCGTAGTCGTGCCCTTCCTTGCGCATACACCTCGACCACGTCTCGACCGCGCCCAGGAAGCGCTTGTCCTTGACGAGATCCGGCACGTACAGGGACGTGAGATTCGTTGCGGTCTTCTCGACGCGGAACCAGGCCGGGAAATCGCCGTAGAGGCGGCCCTTGGCGTCGGCGCGACAGCCGCTGCGGGGCGTCTCGATGGTGCCGCCTCCGGGCAGCTCGGCCGACAGCACGTCGCTCGACGGCCTGCCGTCGAGAGCCTTGGAGTACCGGATGCGCTCTGCCTTGGGAAGCGCGTTCTCGTACGCGATGTTCCGGTCGTTCAGCCGAGCTTCCTCGGCTTCCTGCTGGAGCCGCGTGCCGTAGCCGTACTTCTCCGCCCAGCCGACATCGTCCAGCACATAGCTGTAGCTCTGGCGCTCCGGGACACTCGGCACCCGCCCCACCCAGTACGTGAAGCCTTCCCGCTCCATGCACTTCTTGACGAGAATTTCCTCGGCGCGCTCCACCCGGACCTGCTCGGCATCGGTCAGCTCGCGGCCCGGGGTCCGGGCTCCTGTCTTCGGAGGCTGTGGGGGTTCGCCGGTGGCGACCGCGGTGCAGCCGGTCATGGTGACCGCGACGATCAGCGTGCCGAGGCAGACAGGAACGGACAATCGCTTCATACCGGTGGTACCCCCCGTTGGATGCGGCACACTCCGTCCAGGCTCAGCTGTCGGTCCACCAGTAGCGCGTCCAGTTGTCGCCGACGACGTTCTTGTTGCTCTTGTTGCCGATGTCGGCGCACCAGGTCTTGTCGCCCGTCTTGGCGCAGGCCCGCATGTAGCGGTTCTTCACATCGCCGCTGCTGTGGATGAAAATCTTGCTGGTGAGGACGTGCCCAATGGTGTTGCCCTTGGTCACGGACCCGCAGACCTTCCAGGTCTTGCCCTTGTCATGGCTGATGTCGACCCAGACCTTGTCGCCCTTCTTGGCGTGCGTCAGCCTGCCCGCCGAGCGGTCGTACAGCTTCCCGGTGGCCAACTGGAGCTTCCGGCCGTGCTTGTCGGTATAGCCGTCGTTCTGCGTGTTCGAGCCGCTTCCCTTGCGCGTGACTATCTCGCCGGGACCGAAAGAGCTGTAGGAGTTGTACGTGCACGTCGACGACGCGGCGGCCATATACGTCGGGTCACCGGTCCCCGCGGCCTTGGCCTCATGTTGAGCGGCCTTCGGCGTGCTGTCCTTCGCGTGATCCGTCGCGGTCGGCGACGAGCAGGCGGACAGCACCATGACGGATGCCACCGTGCCCGCGGTGAGCATGGGCAGGCAAAGCTTCATTCTCGATCCCCCGATGTGTGAGGCGGGCGCACCCCGTGATTCACCCGATGCGGCAATGACAGCAGGTGAGTTCAGCAGAGTGCGGACCGCTGTGATGCCGATGTGTCGTGTCGGCGAGATCAACTGTGCTGTTCCGCCCCGGCCGAGGGCCAGCCATCTCGCGTTTCAAGTCGGCGTGGGACGTGCGCTGCCCTGCTGACCTGGTGTGTTGCAGATGGAATGGGACGCGCGTGTGGAATGCTGGGACGGGATTCGGAGGCAGACGCCACGGGGGTGGAGGGCTTGGAGGGGCCAGAAGGCGCCAAGGAGTTAGCCGGCGTCCTGGCGGGGCTGAAGGAGCGTAGCGGCCTCAGCTACCAGGAGTTGGGGCGGCGGGTTTTCACGAGCAGTTCCACCCTTCACCGGTACTGCAACGGGAAGGGGACGCCAGGGGACTACGACCTCATCGTCCGTATCGCCAAGGAGTGCGGAGCCGACGCGGACGAGCTGAACAAGCTGCTGCGATGCTGGAGGGCTGCGACGGGGCAGGGGCAAGATCCCGGTCCGGTGTCCGCCGCGGTGGATCGCGGCCCGTCTCCCGTCGTCGGCACCGCCTTCGCCGGAGCGCCCGTCAGCGCCGCTACCGCTGGTCCGGCAGCGAGACGGCCTGCCCTCGGCATGCGGTTCGCCCTCGCCGCCGTCATGGCACTCGTCGTTCTCTGCACCGCCGTCGCAAGCGCCCCGTACGAGGCCGCGCCCGCGGCCGTGCCCGCGCCGACTGGGGCGACGAGCTGGGCGCAGACACCGAAGCCTGTCGATCCGGAACTGTTCGGCGTGACGATGAACAGCTCCAGCGGGGCCATGCCCTCCTTCCGGACCGGCGCACTGAGGCTGTGGGACAGCGAGACCCGTTGGGCCCAAGTGGAACCCGCACGCGGAGAGTACGACTGGTCCACGCTCGACCGGCTCCTCGACGGCGCCGAACGGGAGGGCCTGCCCGCGTTGTTCGTCTTCGGCGGTACGCCCGCCTGGGCCGCCCCGGACGCCCGGAAGGCCCCGTATCCGGACGGTTCCCGAGCGGCACCGCCGGACGATCTCAACGACTGGGACGCATTCGTGCGCGCTCTCGTACGGCATGCGGGTGCCCGTATCGATGCGTACGAACTGTGGGTCATGGCGAACCATGAGCACCACTACAACGGAAGCGTCACGACACTCGTCGAGATGACCCGGCGGGCGAGCCGCATCATCCGGGAAGCCGACAGGAACGCGACCGTGGTGTGCCCCTCGATCACCGAGCTGTGGTCGGCCGAGGCACATGAGTACCTGCTGCGGTTCGCCGAGTTGGGCGGCTACCAGTACTGCGATGCGGCGGGGATCAAGCTGTACCAGCGCCGGATCACCGACCCGCCGGAGACCATGCTCGAGGCAGTGCGGAAGGTCGATCGGACGTTCCAGCTGGCGGGGTACCACCTGCCGCTGTGGAACACCGGCACCACACAGACCCTGCCGCTGAACGATCCACTGGAGGAAGCAACAGCAGCCGACCACGCGGTCCGCTTCTATCTGACGGGTCTGTACGCCCGGAACTGGAACCTGGCGCGCATGTACTTCTACGCCTGGGGCAACGGCAAGATCCCCCTTGTCCTCCAGGCCGAGGGTCAACCACCCACCAAGGCCGGCCTGTTCGTCGCCCGCCTCCAGCAGTGGTTGGCCCACGCGGACCTCCGCTCCTGCGGCCACGGCGGCCAGATCGCCCTGCCCGAGAACGTCTGGCAGTGCGAATTCCTCATCCCTGACGGACGAGGCACCGACCGTACGGCCCGTATCCGCTGGACCCACGCAGGCACAGCCGACACCCGCGTCGGCGCCGACGCCCGCACCGTCGAGTACCTGGACAGCACCACGCGCGAGGTCGACCACCGTGACACGGTGCGCGTCACGGAACGGCCGGTGCTGATCCGGTACGGCTGAGTGGGCTGGGCGCATCGGTGACCGGTCGATATGACAGATGCCCGCGCCCCGCTCCGCGGCGGAAGCTCGAACCCGACAGAAGCACACCACTCACGAGGGTCGAGGAGCCGGATCGTGTCCGAGAAATCCTTCAACCGTTTCGACCGCCGCAGAGTCATCTCGGGAGCGCTGGCCGGCGCCGCCGGGTTCGCCGCGGCCACCGCCGGGGCGCAGCGGGCGCAGGCCGTGCCGGGCGCGCGGCGGAGCGGTGCCAGGGCCGGGGGCGAGGGGCGCTTCGCCGGGAAGGTGGTGGTCATCACGGGTGCCACGTCGGGCATCGGCCGGGCGACGGCCAAGGCGTTCGCCGCCGAGGGCGCCAAGGTCGGGTTCTGCGGGCGCCGCGAGCACCTCGGCGCCGAGGTCGAGCGGGAGATCCGGAAGGCCGGCGGCGAGGCCGTCTACATCCGGGCCGACGTCCGTGAAGCGGACCAGGTCAAGGCCTTCGTGGACACGGTGGCGAGCCGTTACGGCGGTCTGGACGTCGCGTTCAACAACGCGGGCATCGAGTTCTCCAAGCCGCTGCACGAGACGAGCGTCGCCGATTGGGACAACATCATCGGCACCAACGAGCGCGGGGTCTTCCTGGCGATCAAGTACGAGATCCCGCACCTGCTGGAGCGGGGCGGCGGCGTGATCGTGTGCACCGCGTCCGCCGGGGCGGAGCGGGCCCGTCCGGGCCACGCCGGCTATACGGCGAGCAAGCGCGGTGTGGAGGGCATCGTGCGGTCCGCCGCGCTCGACTACGGCGCCAAGGGCATCCGCATCAACGCGATCCTGCCCGGCACGACCGACACCCCGCTGGTGCGGCCCGCGGGGGTGTCCGACGCCGACTGGGCGGCGTACAAGAAGGCGTGGGGGCCGCTGAACGTGCCCGGTCTGCAGCGGATGGCCACCGCCGAGGAGATCGCGGACTCCGTACTGGCGCTCGCGTCCGACCAGTTCGTCTTCATGACGGGGGCTTCGGTGCCGGTGGACGGCGGCGCCCTCGCCGGTGCGAAGATGATCTGGCCGGAGGGCTTCCCGCAGCCGCCGCAGTAATAGCGGCGACCGTCGCGCCTATGCTCATCCGCATGAGCGAAGCCGTACCCCTGGACCCCGAAGACCGCAAGATCATCACCCTCGCCCGCTCCGCACGAGCCCGCAACGGCGTGCCCGAGGGCGCCGCCGTACGCGACGAGACGGGCCGTACGTATGTCGCCGGCACCGTCGCCCTCCCCTCGCTCCCGCTGAGCGCGCTGCGGACCGCCGTCGCCATGGCCGTCGCCAGCGGCGCCAAGTCCCTGGAGGCCGCGGCCGTCGTGTCCGAGGCCGGGGACCTTCCGGAGGAGGACCGCGCGGCCGTACGGGACCTGGGCGGGGCGGGCACCCCGGTGCTGCTGGCGGGCCCCGACGGCGGGCTGCGCACCACGATCCAGGCCTGAGCGGCCCGTAGGTACAGGTCGGACCGTCATGGCCGACGGCTGTCGAGCGGTCCGAACCGCGCGGTCGGCGAGGGCCGGGGCATCGGGGACAATGGGCGCCATGAGTGCCGCTACGTCCCCCTCCCAGCCCGAGCCGCGGGCGACCCCGCACCGTGCGGGCTTCGCCTGCTTCGTCGGCCGCCCCAACGCGGGCAAGTCGACCCTGACCAACGCACTGGTGGGGACGAAGGTCGCGATCACCTCCAACCGCCCGCAGACCACCCGCCACACCGTCCGCGGCATCGTGCACCGCCCCGAAGCCCAGCTGGTGCTGGTCGACACCCCGGGTCTGCACAAGCCGCGCACCCTGCTCGGCGAGCGCCTGAACGACGTCGTACGGACCACCTGGGCCGAGGTCGACGTCATCGGCTTCTGTCTGCCCGCCGACCAGAAGCTCGGCCCCGGCGACCGCTTCATCGCGGGCGAGCTGGCCGGGATCAAGAAGACCCCCAAGGTCGCCATCGTCACCAAGACCGACCTGGTCGACTCCCAGCAGCTCGCCGAGCAGCTGATCGCCGTCGACCGGCTCGGCAAGGAGCTGGGCTTCGAGTGGGCCGAGATCGTCCCCGTCTCCGCCACCGGAGGCAACCAGGTGGGCCTGCTCGCTGACCTGCTCGTACCGCTGCTCCCGGAGAGCCCGGCGCTCTACCCGGAGGGCGACCTCACCGATGAGCCCGAGCAGGTCATGGTCGCCGAGCTGATCCGCGAGGCGGCCCTGGAGGGCGTCCGGGACGAGCTGCCGCACTCCATCGCCGTGGTGGTCGAGGAGATGCTGCCCCGCGAGGACCGCCCCGCCGACCGGCCGCTCCTCGACATCCACGCCAACCTCTACATCGAGCGCCCCAGCCAGAAGGGCATCATCATCGGCCCCAAGGGCAAGCGCCTGAAGGAGGTCGGGACGAAGTCCCGCAAGCACATCGAGGCGCTGCTGGGTACGCCGGTCTTCCTGGACCTGCATGTGAAGGTCGCGAAGGATTGGCAGCGGGATCCGAAGCAGCTGCGGAAGCTGGGGTTCTGACCGCACCGGTCATCGCCGGTCGGAGGCCGGCGCGGCCGTCCGAAGCCGGGGAGGCCCTCTGGGGCCGAGCGGTGCGAGGGCGGCAGGCAAAGGAGGGACGGCCCCTACGCGCCCTCCTTGAGCACCGTACGCACCAGCTCCCGCTGCGCGTCGCTCAGATGCGGGTCGGCGGCGTGGACGGTGCGCCCGTCCACCGTGATCTCGTAGTGGAAGCCGTCCGGGACGCCGCGCGTGGGCGTGATGTGTCCGGTCTCGACGGCCTGGTGGGCCAGGGCCTGCAGATGCCTGGCGTCGGGCCGGCCGGAGGTGTCCAGCTCGGCCCGGCGCTCGATACCGGCGAACCCGCCGGTGCGGGTGACGGAAATGCGCATGGATCCATCAGTACCCGGTACGGGCCGCGGCCCGCCGCAGACGCGGAGATCCACCGAAGATCCGTCCGTACGGCCCCCGACGCGGCCCCTGACAGGGTCCCCGACGCACCGTAGGGGCTAGCGCGCCCCCGCCCGCGCCCGCAGGTCGGAGATGCCCACCTTGGCCCAGGCGTCCAGCACCGCCCGCTGCTCCTCGCCCTCCCCGTACCGCGACTGCGCGGCCCCCACCGTCGCCTGCGCGAAGTCGGCGAACTCCGCGTCGACGGCCAGCTCCCCGCCGGTCAGGGTGTCGTACCAGATCTGTCCGGCCCGCTCCCAGGCGTGGCCGCCGAGGGCCTTGGCGACGAGGTAGAAGGCGTGGTTGGGGATGCCGGAGTTGATGTGCACCCCGCCGTTGTCCTGCGAGGTGCGCACATAGTGCTCCATCGTCGCCGGCTGCGGGTCCTTGCCGAGGACGTCGTCGTCGTACGCCGTGCCGGGGGCCTTCATAGAGCGCAGCGCGACGCCGGTGACCCGGTCGGCCAGCAGCCCGGCGCCGATCAGCCAGTCGGCCTCGTCGGCCGTCTGGCCGAGCTGGAACTGCTTGGTGAGCGAGCCGAAGACATCCGACAGGGACTCGTTGAGCGCGCCGGACTGGCCGAAGTACTCCAGGTTGGCCGTGTACTGGGTGACGCCGTGGGCGAGCTCGTGGGCGGTCACATCGACCGGGATGGTGAAGTCGTTGAAGATCTCGCCGTCGCCGTCGCCGAAGACCATCTGCTCGCCGTTCCAGAAGGCGTTCCCGTACTCCTGGCCGTAGTGGACGGTCGCGTTCAGCGGCAGCCCGGAGTCGTCGATGGAGTGCCTGCCGTACGCCTTGAGGAACATCTCGAAGGTCGAGCCGAGGCCGTCGTACGCGCGGTTCACCGTCGCGTCGCCGGTGGCCTGGCCTCCCTCGGCGCGCGCCTTCTTCCCCGGCAGGGTCTCCTTGTGCCCGGCGTCGAAGATGGTGCGCTTGGGCTTGTCGGAGGGGGCGCCGGTGGGGGCGGCGAGGCCGCGGACGGTGGTGATGCGGCGGCGGGTGCGCTCCAGGGCGTCGCGCTCCAGGGTGCGGCGGGCGGGCTCGGCCAGCGCGGGGTCCTGGGCGCGGGCCAGTTTGTCGAGGACGTGTGGCGGCACGATGGTGCAGAAAACAGGGGTGCGGGAAACAGCGTGGTTGTTCGCGTTGGCGTCCATGCGAGGCAATGTGGCAGTCTGTGCATCGCTTGTCACGCCTTGACGTCACGATTCCTGAAAACGAGTGGTTGATGACCAATCGTGTCAAGTGAGAGTGGCGAATGCGTCATCCCGCATAGTGATACGGGTCGGCCGGTCCCCGGGGTCTCGGTTACGCTTCTACGCATCATGCGTTTCGGGCTGCTTCTTCTTAGCTGCCGCGGCGAGGGCCTGTAGTCGTAGGCCGACCCCCTCCCCGCGGAGTTCGGTGTTGCGGTGTATTCGCCCCGTCGGCCGCCCAGCGGACATACGAGGAGCCCCACGCATCATGAGCACGTCTGATCATTCCGCGAGCGCCCAGAGCCCCGTCGGCCGTCGTACGCCGATCACCGCCGCGACCGTGACCCAGCGCCCGTCCGGGATGCCGATCCACAAGTACGGCCACTACGAGGCCGTGGACATCCCCGACCGCACCTGGCCGAACAAGCGCATCACCGCCGCCCCCCGCTGGCTGTCCACGGATCTGCGCGACGGCAACCAGGCCCTGATCGACCCGATGTCCCCGGCCCGCAAGCGCGAGATGTTCGACCTGCTGGTGCGCATGGGCTACAAGGAGATCGAGGTCGGGTTCCCCTCGTCCGGGCAGACCGACTTCGACTTCGTACGGTCGATCATCGAAGAGGGCGCGATCCCCGAGGATGTGACGATCTCCGTCCTCACCCAGGCGCGCGAGGAGCTGATCGAGCGCACCGTGGAGTCCCTGCGCGGTGCCCACAAGGCGACCGTCCACCTGTACAACGCCACCGCGCCCGTCTTCCGCCGGGTGGTCTTCCGGGGCTCGCGCGAGCAGGTCAGGCAGATCGCGGTGGACGGCACCCGGCTGGTGGTGGAGTACGCCGACAAGATCCTGGGCGACGAGACGGTCTTCGGCTACCAGTACAGCCCCGAGATCTTCACCGACACCGAGCTGGACTTCGCGCTGGAGGTCTGCGAGGGCGTCATGGACGTCTGGCAGCCCGAGGACGGCCGCGAGATCATCCTCAACCTGCCCGCCACCGTGGAGCGCTCCACCCCCTCCACGCACGCGGACCGCTTCGAGTGGATGTCGCGCCATCTGTCCCGGCGCGAGCATGTCTGCCTGTCCGTCCATCCGCACAACGACCGCGGCACCGCCGTCGCCGCCGCCGAGCTGGCGATCATGGCGGGCGCGGACCGTATCGAGGGCTGTCTGTTCGGGCAGGGCGAGCGCACCGGCAACGTCGACCTGGTGACGCTGGGCATGAACCTCTTCTCCCAGGGCATCGACCCGCAGATCGACTTCTCGCAGATCGACGAGATCCGTCGCACCGCCGAGTACTGCAACCAGATGGAGATCCACCCGCGCCACCCGTACGCGGGCGATCTGGTCTACACCGCCTTCTCCGGCTCCCACCAGGACGCCATCAAGAAGGGGTTCGAGGCGATGGAGACGAGCGCGGCCGAGCAGGGCAAGACGGTCGACGAGATCGAGTGGGCGGTCCCGTACCTGCCGATCGACCCCAAGGACGTCGGCCGCTCGTACGAGGCGGTCATCCGTGTCAACTCGCAGTCCGGCAAGGGCGGCATCGCCTATGTCCTGAAGAACGACCACAAGCTGGACCTGCCGCGCCGGATGCAGATCGAGTTCTCGAAGATTATTCAGGCCAAGACCGACGCCGAGGGCGGCGAGGTCACCCCGGCCCAGATCTGGTCGGTCTTCCAGGACGAGTACCTGCCCACCGACGACAACCAGTGGGGCCGGATCTCGCTGCGCACCGCGCAGACCTCGACGACGAGCGAGGGCACCGACGCGCTCACCGTCGAGGCGGTCGTGGACGGCGCCGAGACCGTGCTGACCGGCTCAGGCAACGGCCCGCTGGCCGCGTTCTTCGACGCCCTGGCCGCCATTGACGTGGACGTTCGGCTGCTGGACTACTCCGAGCACACCCTCAGCGAGGGCGCGGGCGCACAGGCCGCCGCGTATATCGAGTGCGCGATCGACGGCAAGGTGCTGTGGGGCGTTGGCGTCGACGCCAACATCGTGCGGGCCTCCCTGAAGGCCGTCGTCTCGGCGGTCAACCGCGCCGGCCGCTGACCCGCCGCCCCCTGCCGCGGGGGCCGCGTCAACCGCGTAAGGCACCACGAAACGCCTTCACCCACATGGACCCCGCCCGCCGTGTACCCGGATGTCACGGCGGGTGGGGTTCCGTCTTTGGCCTGTTGTCTCCGTTCGGGGTACTGACGCCGCATCATGGATGTGGCTAGCATCACGTCAGCGCGGCAACGTGGCCGAAGCGTTATGGAGGTGTGACGTGGCGCACGCGCAAGCCCGACGCGGCCGGGATCTGTGTGTGATAGGCGTTCGCACTCTGTGGCGGACCGTGGGCGACGGCGAGTTCTTCTGCCCCGAGTGCGGAGGCGACCGGAACTATCGCCGCCGTACCGGCCGCCGCCGTATCGTCGTCTTCGGCCTGCCGGTGCTGCCGCGCGGGCCGGTCGCGCCGGTCGTCGAATGCGCCGCCTGCGGCGACCGCTTCGGCACCGAGGCGCTGGACCACCCCACCACCACCCGCTTCTCCGCGATGCTGCGCGACGCCGTGCACACCGTGGCCCTCGCGGTGCTCGCCGCGGGCGGCACCGACTCGCCCGCGGTGCGGCAGGCCGCGGTCGGCGCGGTGCGGGCCGCCGGGTTCACCGAATGCGGCGAGGAGCAGCTGCTGGAGATCGTCGAGGCGCTGGCCGCCGACACCGGGCGGCTGCCCGGCGCCGCCGCGTACGACGCCGCGACCGCCGCGGCCGCGGGCACCGCCGGACAGGGCGGGCGGGACATCGGGCGGGACGGCCTCGATCCGTGCGGCACGGCGCTGGCCATCGAGCTCCACGAGGCCCTGGAGCCGCTGGCACCGCACCTGGCGCCGACGGGGCGGGAGTCGATCCTGCTGCAGGGCGCCCGGATCGCGGTGGCCGACGGGCCGTACCGGCCGGCGGAGCGCGCCGTGCTGGAGACCGTGGGCCGGGCGCTGATGATCTGCCCCGACGACACGGCCCGGCTGATGGCCGCGATGCGCGCGCCGTTCTGAGCCGGTCCGTTCTGAGGCGCGCTGTTCTGAGCCAGGCCGGAGTACTCCCACGGGAGTAATCCGGCCCGCCGCGCACCCGGCGCAGTAGCCGCCATCTCCCTCGCCGGCGCGACGATTCGCCCGCCCGGCGCCGGGAGCCTGGAGGGCATGCAGACCACACAGCCGACGGATACGACCGCGCCACGAGAACCGGAGGGACCGGAAGAGCCAGGCCGTGCCACCGGGCGCCGCCGCGCACTGCCGTGGACGGTCATCGCCGTATGGGCCCTGGTGCTCCTGGCCGCCGTGCCCTTCGCGGGCAAGCTGGGCGACGTCAAGCGCGATACGGCGGTCGACTATCTGCCCGCGAGCGCCGACTCCACCCAGGTAGCCAAGCTCCAGGCGGCGCTGCCCGGCGGCGACACCACCGACCTCGTCCTCGTCTACCGGCGCGACGGCGGGCTGACCGCCGCCGACCGCGAGGCGGCCACCGCGCAGGTCGCCCGGGTCACTGGTCGCCATGCGACCGTCCAGGGCAGGGCACCGCATGCCATCCCGTCCCGGGACGGCAGCACCGTGATGTACCCGGTGGCACTCACCGAGCTGGCGGACGAGACGGAGCGCGGTGACGCCGTCAAGGACATACGCGCCGAACTGGCCGACCACCCCAAGGGGCTGAGCGTCCAGGTGGGCGGCGACGGCGCGCTGCGCGCCGACTCGCAGGAAGTCTTCGCGTCCACGGACGGCACCTTGATGTTCGCCACCGTCGGCGTCGTCGCCGTGCTGCTGATCCTCACCTACCGCAGCCCGCTGCTGTGGCTGGTGCCGCTGGTGGTCGTCGGCGCCGCCGCGGCGGCCTCGATGGCCGTCGTCTACGGCCTGGTCCAGGGCTTCGACCTGGTCGTCACCAGCATGAGCTCGTCGATCATGACCGTGCTCGTCTTCGGCGCGGGCACCGACTACGCGCTGCTGCTGGTCTCCCGCTACCGCGAGGAGCTGCGCCGCCACCGGCTCCCGTACGACGCGATGCGCGCCGCCGTACGCGGCTGCGGCCCCGCCGTCCTCGCCTCCTGCGGCACCGTCGCGGCCGGGCTGCTGTGTCTGCTCGCAGCCGACCTCAACAGCAGCAGCGGCCTCGGGCCCGTCGGCGCGGTCGGCGTGGTGTGCGCGCTCGCCGCCATGCTGACGCTGCTGCCCGCGGTGCTGGTGCTGCTCGGCCGCCGGGTGTTCTGGCCGCTGATCCCCGCGTACGGCAGCGAACCCCGCGCCCGGCGCGGCCTGTTCGCCGCCATGGGGAGTTCGGCGGGGCGCCGGCCCGGCACCGTGCTGGTCGCCGGAGGCGCGCTGCTGGGCGCCCTCGCGCTCGGCATCCTCAACCTGCCCGGCGACCTCAAGCAGGCCGACACCTTCACCGAGCGGCCCGAGTCCGTCGTCGCCATGCAGACCCTCGCCGACGCCTACCCCGGGAGCAGCAGCCAGCCGATCAGCGTCCTGGCGCGCAGCGAGCGCGCCGGTGACGTGCTCGACCGCGCGGGCGGTACGGAGGGCGTAGAGCGGGCCGAGCGGGGCCGCAGCGGCGGCGGATGGACCGAGATCGACGTCTACGCCAAGGCGCCCCCGCAGTCCGCGGGGGAGCGGGACACCATCCACGCCCTGCGCGACGGACTCCACCGCGTCCAGGGCGCCGACGCCCACGTCGGCGGGCCCAGCGCCCAGGAACTCGACCTGGAGGACACCAACTCCCGCGACCGGGCGGTCGTCGTCCCGCTCGTCCTCCTCGCCGTCCTGCTGATCCTTGCCGCCCTGCTGCGCAGTCTGGTCGCGCCGCTCGTCCTGGTCGTCGCCGTGGTCGCCGTGTGGGGCGCGGCGATGGGCCTCGGCGGCCTCTTCTTCGAGCCGGTCTTCGGCTTCGCGGGCATCGACCCCGGACTGCCGCTGCTGTCCTTCGTCTTCCTGGTCGCCCTCGGCGTCGATTACGGCATCTTCCTGATGCACCGCATGCGGGAGGAGTCCCTGCGCGGCGCGGACGTATCGGAGGCCGCGGTCACCGCCCTGCGCACCACGGGCGGTGTGATCGCCTCGGCGGGCCTGGTGCTCGCGGCGACCTTCGCGGTGCTGGGCTCGCTGCCGCTGGTGATGCTGGCCGAGATGGGGTTCGTCGTCGCGGTCGGGGTGCTGCTGGACACCTTCCTGGTCCGGACGTATCTGGTGACCTCGGCGAGCCTGCTGCTGGGGCGCTGGGTGTGGTGGCCCGGAGCGCTCTCCCGCCGCCCGGCCGCCCCCGGGGCCGTCGCCCCGAGGCGGGCGGTGCCCGCAGCCCGGAGATGACCGGAGATGAGGGGATGAGCGGCGCCGCGCGGCGGAGCCGCATGTCGATACAGTCCCCTGGCCCGAGCCGGTTTGCCCGGCTCGGGCCGGGACACGTCCGGGACGACCCGTCAGGATGGACCCGTGCCCCCACTGACCCGCACCGAGCCCGAGCGGCGGACGGAGCCCGCCACGCCGCCCGGCCTGGGACGCCGCCCGCCGACGGCGCGCTTGCCGCGCGCCCTCCACCGCCGCCGCGCCGCGGCCGAGACCCCCGCCGAGGCCGCGTCCCGGCGGCGGGTCGACGCCGCGGTCGCGGCGGCCGTGCTCGCCGTGCAGTGCGCGCTGGGGCTGTTTGCGCGCGTGGACGGCGACCGCGGGCTCGACGCGCTCGGGTGGACGCTGCTCGCGGGCAGCGCCCTGGCGCTGATCGGGCGCCGGCACAGCCCGATGCTCGTCACCGTGGCGGTCGTCCTCATGGTCGGCCCGTACCACGCGCTGAACTACCAGCACATCGCCGTCGTTCCGGCCGGGCTCACCGCCCTCTACACCCTCGCGGTCCTCGGCCCGCCGCTGCGCTCCATGCTCACCGTCACCTTTGTGATCGGGCTGATGGTGACGGTCATGTTGTGGGGCGGCCGGCCCCACAGCGCGCTGGAGATGCTGCGCTCCTCCGGCTGGGTGCTGTCGGTCGTGCTGATCGGTGAGGCGGTGCGGATCCACCGCCGGTACGTCGCGGCCATCGTCGAGCGCGCCGAACGCGCCGAGCGGACCCGCGAGGAGGAGGCCGCCCGGCGCGTCGCGGAGGAGCGGCTGCGGATCGCCCGCGATCTGCACGACCTGCTGGCGCACAGCATCACGCTGATCGGCGTCCAGACCTCGGTCGCCGCCCACGTCCTGATCGCCGACCCCGACCGGCTCGACCGCGGGACGCTGGCCAAGGCGCTCGACTCCATCTCCGACACCTGCCGCGACGCGCGCGCCGAACTGCGGGCGACCTTGCAGGTGCTGAGGGCGGGGGAGGGCGGCGAGGCCGGGGAGGCGGACGGGGCCGACGGAGTCGGTACGGGGCCGCCGCCGGGGCTCGCCGGTCTCGCCGACCTGGCGGCGGCAGCGGAGGCGGCGGGCGTACGGGTGCGGCTGACCGTCGACGTGGACGAGGCGGACCTGTCGCCGGCCGTGGGCGCGGCCACGTACCGCATCGTGCAGGAGGCGCTGACGAACGCGGTGCGCCATGCGCCCGGCACCCTGGTGCGGCTCACCGTGGCGCGGGAGGGGGCCGGCGTCCTGCGCGTCGCGGCCGTGGACGACGGTCCGTCCGGTCTGTCGGGGTCGGCCGGTATCTCAGACGACGGCCCGCCTCCGTCCGCGGCCGAGGACCCCGACCGACCGCAGGGCTACGGCCTCGTCGGCATGCGCGAACGCGCCCGCAGCGTGGCGGGAACCCTGACCGCCGGGCCGCGCCAGGACGGCCCCGGCTTCGCTGTGACGGCCGTCCTCCCGTACGGCAGGTCCGGGCGGGAGCGCGCGGTGCCGCCCCCACCCTCGCTCCCCACATCACGAACAGAGGGAACCGCATGAGCGCGACGAAGCCGACCCTGAGCGAGCCGACCCCGAGCGCCCCCATCCGGGTGCTGCTCGCCGACGACCAGACGCTGGTCCGCGCGGCCTTCGCCATGCTGATCGAGTCGGCTCCCGGTATGGAGGTCGTCGGACAGGCGGGCACGGGCCGGGAGGCGGTCGAACTGGCCCGCACCGCGCGCGCCGACCTGGTCGTCATGGACATCCGCATGCCCGATCTCGACGGCATCGAGGCGACCCGCCGCATCGCCGCCGACGACGATCTCGCCGGGGTCCGGATCCTCGTACTGACCACGTACGACACTGATGACCACATCGTCGAGGCGCTGCGCGCGGGCGCCTCCGGGTTTCTGGTGAAGGACACCCGGCCCGCCGATCTGCTGGACGGGATACGGACCGTGGCGGCCGGTGAGTCCCTGCTGTCCCCCGGCCCGACCGCCCGCCTCATCGCCCGCATGCTGCGCCTCCCGGCCGCCCCGCCGCCCGCGGCCCTGGCCGCCGCGGGGCTCGGCGCCCTGTCGGAGCGGGAGCGTCAGGTCCTCACCCTCGTCGCCCGCGGCCTGAACAACGCGGAGGTCGCCGAGGCGCTCGGGCTGTCGCCGCTGACCGCCAAGACCCACGTCAGCCGCATCATGGGCAAGCTGGACGCCCGCGACCGGGCCCAACTGGTCATCGCGGCCTATGAGTGCGGCCTGGTCACCCCGTCCCGCTCCGAGGCGCCTTGACCGCCGGGCCCTGACCGTCGGACCCTGACCTTCGGACCCGGGCCGGTGGACCCTGACCGTCGGACCCGGGCCGGTGGACCCGGGTCGGCGGACCCTGATGCCCGCCGGACCCGACCGGCGGCTCAGGCCGCGGGCTCGTGCCAGGCGTAGGGCGCGAGCTGTTCGTCCAGCGGGGCGTCGATCAGCCGGTTGGCCAGGGTCGACATGGTGTAGGCGCCGATGCCCAGCACCACTTCGAGGGCGTTGCGCGGGGTGTAGCCGTGCGCCAGGAAGGCGTCGAGGGCGTCGGGGCCGACCGCCCCCGCGCGGTCCAGGACCTCGATGGTGAAGACCCGTATGGCCTCGAGCCGTTCGTCGGCCAGGGGCCGCCGCTCCCGCAGGGCCGAGGTGAGTTCGGCGTCCGCGTCGAGCGCGGCGAGCTTGCCGGTGTGCATGGCGACGCAGACGTGGCAGGCGTTGCGGGTCGCGATGGTGAGGATGACCACCTCGCGCGCCAGCGGGTCCAGGGTCGTCGTCTCGAACAGCCCGCTGAGCTTGAGGAAGCCGTCCAGCAGCTGCGGTGCGGTGGCCAGCCGCCCGACGGGCGCCGGGAGGTAGCCCAGGCGCCGGGACACGGCCTCCATGAGGCCGCGCGAGGCGGCCGGGGCGGACTCCAGGGTGTGATCGACGAACGGGGTGGACGGGTGGGTGGGCATGACGGATCCCCCTGACCTAGGATGGACAATGTGGTTGTCGAAAAAGTAAACCAGGTTGTCGAGTTGTGCAATGGCCGATGAGATCCAGCGCATGCCGCCCGCCCAGGACCGGCCCGGCTACGAGTTGCCCCTGCTGCTGTTCGCCGGATTCCGGTCGATCATCGATCAGTTGCACGCCGAGTTGGCCCGCCAGGGCCACCCGGACGGCCGCGCCGCCTACGGCTTCGCCATGCAGGCCATCGGCCGCGACGGGGCCACCGCCAGCGAGCTCGGCCGACGGCTCGGCGTCTCCAAGCAGGCCGCGGGCAAGACGGCCGACCGCCTGGAGGCGCTGGGCTACGCCGTCCGGGCCGACGATCCGGCGGACGCCCGGCGCAAGGTGATCCGGCTGACCCCGCGCGGCCTGGACTCGCTGGCCAAATCGGCCGCCATCTTCGAGGAGTTGCGTGCCCAGTGGGCGGCGGCGCTCGGCCCTGAGCGGCTGCGCGCTCTGGAGGACGATCTCAGCGTCATCGTGCCGCCCAGCGGCTTCCGTCTCGATGCGGCCGGGTGGTTCGGCCCCTGAGTCCGTCACCGGCGGCGCGGGCCGCCAGTTTCCGCATCATGTCGGCGCCCGCCACGAAGGCGGCGAGGTGCAGCACCGTGGCAACGGCAAGGTTCTCCGGCTGCGTGACTTCGGACGGGTCGGCCAGTGAAACGGCCAGTGTGACCGGCAGTTTCCAGCCACTCCAGGCGAACAGCGAGCCCGAGCCGAGCCAGCCGAGTGCCATCGGGAGCCAGCGGGGCAGCCGGGCCGGGCGCGCCCGGACGAGCGTCCAGAGGGCGGCGGCGCCGGCCAGCGCCCACCCCGCGCCCATACCGGTCAGCAGGTAGCCGCTGCTGGTCCGCTCGGCCGGACGCGCGATTCCCAGGGTGCCGCCGGCCGCCCAGTACAGCCAGACCAGCCCGACCACGGCCGCGACGGTGGCCGACCACGGCGGCGTGCCGGCACCGCTACCAGTAGTGGCACCTTCGCCGTCCCCGGTGCCGCGCCCGTCCCCGGCGCCGTCCCCGACGCGCCCGGTGAACGCCGCGGGCCAGCGTCGCCTCAGATAGGCGGGCAGTGCGACGGCAAGCCCCAGGCCCATCCCGACGAAGCCGAACTGGACCAGGGCCGCCTCCCAGCCCGGCATCACAGGGTCGTCGTCCCCGCCCCGATCGCCGGACCCGGAGTCCAGCAGTGCGCTGAGCATCGAGTAGGGCAGCACGGACACGAGGAACCCCGAGCCCGTCCAGGCGCAGAACGCCACCAGCCACCCCGGTATCCGCATCCCCCATGGCCGTACCAGGGCGAGGGCCAGGGCGATCCCGGTTCCCGCCATGCCGACGGTCACCATGTTGAAGAGCACCCACCCGGCCAGGCTGAACCCCCCTCCGACCGGGGCAAGACCTGCCAGTGAGCCGATCACCCACGACACCTTGATCAGCACATACGGCAGCAGCGCCAGCGCCGCCCCGTATGCCGCGCGCCGCCCGATCCGATCCCAGCGTTCCACCCGGACTTCCCTCCTCTGTCCGCCGGAACCCCAGCCTCGAACCCCACCCCGCGCGCCCGCATCCACCACCGGAACCAGTCGGCTCCCCCGTCCGGCGGAGCCCGTTCTCATCAGCCAGGCACTGGCTTACCGGCTCACTCGCCGTCCGGGGCACCCACCCCGAACAGCTCCAGGCACGGCTCCAGGCCCGCCACCTCCACCGGGACGGTCCGCCGCGCCTCCCAGTCGGCGCGCTCCAGGCGCAGCCGCTGGATGGTGCGAGCCTGTCCGCGTACGGACAGCACCTCGATGCCGTCCGGGCGGTAGCCGATCCGCCGCGAGACGCCCAGCGAGCGCGCGTTCTCCAGCATGGCGCCCGAGATCACGCTGCGCGCCCCCAGCCCCTCGAAGGCCAGATGTGCCACCGCCGCCCGCATCTCCGTGCCGATGCCCTGCCCTTGGTGGGCCAGGCCCAGCCAGGAACCCGTCTCCGCCTGCCGGGTCACCGCGAAGTCGGTCGCGAACAGGTCTTGGCGGCCGACCACCTTGCCCTCGTGCAGCACCACGAAGCTCATGGTCCACTTCTCCGGGCTCCACTGCGCGATGGTGCCCAGCAGATGCTGGAAGGTGCTGCGCCCCACCTGCTCCGGGGGGTTGTCGGTCCACGCGAAGGAGAACGGCATCTCGGCGGGGTCGTGTACGCCCGCCGCCGCGATCGCGGCCAGCTCGTCGAGGAGTTCCAGGTCCGGGAGGCGTAGTTCCAGGCGCGGGGTGGTGAGCCGCAACCCGTAGGGCGGCCAGTAATGGAGTTCCATGGCGAGAGGTTGCCGGACGCAGGGTCGCCCGTCGAACCAATTTCGTCAACCAAGGTTGACGCCTTCCGCTGCGTCAACCTACATTGACACCATGATCGAGGCAACAAATCTTGCCGAGCGGGCCGGCGACCAGGACCCCCGGGTCGGGCTGCGTGCCGTCGCCGCGCTCCGCAGGCTGTTGGAGCAACTGGAGGCCGTGCAGGTGCGCAGCGCCCGCGCCAAGGGCTGGTCGTGGCAGGAGATCGCCGCCGAGCTGGGCGTCAGTCGACAGGCGGTTCACAAGAAGCACGGGAGGCGTTGATGTTCGAGAGGTTCACCCCCAGCGCGCGCCAGGTCGTCAAGGGCGCCGTCGAGTACACCGACGGCATGGGTGGCGGCATGGGCAGCGGCACCGTCGGGGAGGCGGAGCTGCTGCTCGCGCTCCTGGACCGTACGGGCACCCCCGCCGCCGATGCCCTCACCGCCCTCGGCGCGGCCGGGCGGCGCGCGGCGATCGAGCGCGACCTGGCCGCGGTGCGCCGTCGTGGAGGTATCTCGGCCGAGGATGCGAAGGCCCTGGCCGGGCTCGGCATCGACGTCGAGGAGGTCGTCGCGCGGGTCGAGCGGGTCCACGGCCCGGGCGCCCTCGCCGGGCCCGCGGAGCCCACCCGACGGCGCGGCCGCCCGCTCCGGCGCCCCTTCGCGCGGGAGGCCAAGTCGGTCCTGGAGCGGTCCCTGCGGATCTCGCTGGGCCGCGGCGACAAGTACATCGGCGATGAGCATCTGCTGCTGGCCCTGACCGCCCGCCCGGGCGTCGCCGCCCATGTGCTCGCCGACCACGGAGTCACGTACGTCCAGGTCGAACGGTTCCTCGCCGCCCGCCGGGCCGAGGCGGGCTAGAGCTGCCGCCTTCGACGGCCGTCCGGCAGTTTTTGAACTCCGTGCCACAGGCCCGCTGACCTGCGGCGAAGCCCAAGATCTACAGCTGGTGTAGGGGTGTTGTTTCCATCCTCGTAAAGATCTGTATTCCGTCGTCCCGAACCATGCCCAGGGGATAGTCGACGGCTTCGCGCCGTGTGTAGGGACGGGGGGAAGTTCAGGATGTCCTTCGACGAGGAATGGGCCCAGCTCAAGGCCGCCGCGCAGGAGGAGCACTCGGCGGCGGGGCGGTCCAGCGGTACGCGGCTCAACCAGCTCGACGGTGGCGGCGGTGGTCTGATCACCCCGTACGGCGGGCTGTGCACGTCTCCGGCGCAGAAGAAGACCGCGGCCGGGGTGATCGAGGACGAGCTCGAGCCGGGCCTGACCAAGGCGGGCGACGACGCGGACACCAAGTCCAACACCGCGATCAGCGAGTTCCACGGCTGGGACACGGCCCTGGGGCTCAAGCACGTCCTGACCGAGTGGCAGACGCAGGTGAAGGCCCTGACGAAGCGGATGGGCGGGGAGAAGGAGGCCCTGCGCGGCGCCAACACCCTCTTCACGGGCACGGATCTGCGCACCGGTTCGAGCTTCTGCGGCATCTTCGGGACCCAGAACAACTCGTACGGCACGCCTGCCGGCGGCGGCTCGCAGCCCTCGCTGCCCCTCCCCCTCACCTCCTCGCACCCCTGAGAGGGAACCACATGGTCACCTACCGCCAGGTCATGGACACCGACCTCGCCAAGCTGACCGACGCCGCCCAGGCGTGGGACGACATGGCCGACCAGCTCCAGAAGCTGGAGACGACCTACCAGACCAAGGTCCAGAAGATCAGCGCCGGTATGTCCTGGAGGGGCCTCAGCGCCAACTCCGCCGCCAACACCGCCACCCAGACCCGCCACGAGTTCGACGCGGCCCAAGTGGAGGCGCGCGCCGTCGCGGATCTGCTGCGCGATGCCCACGGCCAGTTCGTACGGCTGGTGGGCCTGGTCAAGAGCGCGGTCAAGGAGGCCCAGCAGGCCGGGATGAAGGTCGACGCCGACGGCCGGTGCACCTTCGACTACGCCAAGGCCACCAAGGAGACGGCCTTCGCCGCCCATCACGACCCCGACCTCCCGGAGACCGAGCGCTCCTGGACCAAGAAGATCGAGCAGGCCGTCCAGGCCGTCGACGACGCCGACTACGGCGTCAAGCTCGCGCTGCGGGAGTCCGTGAAGGACACGGACGGCAAGGGCGACCCGCACGGCTTCAACGGGGCCGCGCAGGGCGATGTCGAGGTGTACGAGGGGCGGCGGGCCACGGACCTCGGGGAGAAGCTCATCGACGGGAAGCTGTCGCCCGCGGAGCTGAAGGAAATGCAGATACTGATGCGCAACAACGCGCACAGCAAGCCCTTCAGCCAGACGTTCCTCAGCGGCCTGGGCGCCGGGGACGCCATCAAGCTGAGCGACAAGCTCGTCGGGCTCTCGTACAACCGCGACGGCACGGTCAGCAACACCGAATATCTCTCCGTGGAGCAGGGGCTGGCCCATTCGGTGGCCACGGCCACCGAGGTGCCGGGAACCCTCAAGGAGCGCCCGCCCGGCTCGCCGCAGTTCAACGCCTGGCTGAACAGCCCGGACGGAAAGTTCTTCCGTGAGTGGACGGAAGGCGTCCGAAAGGTCGGCTTCGAGAAGTACGGCAGCAAGCAGGTGCCGCGGTACGGCTACCAGTCGTATCTGACCATGCTCCAGAACTACGACAAGTTCGACGACCAGTACCTCTACACACTGGGCGACGACATCATCAAAGCGGAGAAGAAACAGCCTTCGGGCGTGTGGGACGAGTGGACCGGCGCCGACCCCAAATTCGTCAACGATCCGCTCGACACCGTCCTGGGCCTCATGAGCAAGGACCCCGACACCGCCACCGCGTTCCTCGACCCCGAGGGCAAGGGGGCGCTGAAGAACGACCACCTCACCTATCTCATCGAGCAGCGCGACTGGCCGAAGCAGGTGATGAACGGTGGTTACGGCCCGCCCCAGTCGATGGACGACACGTTCGGCAAGATGGGCTTCGGCGCCGCGCTCGAAGCGGCCGCCACCGGCCATGTCCCGGGCACCGACTATCCCCTGGGGAAGCACACCGAGGACCAGGCCCGGGTGATGTACCAGGCCATCGAGTCGCTCAACAAGGCGGGCGCGGCCGAGAACCTGGACCCCATGCTGCGCCGGCCGATGGCGAACATCCTCGCCGACTACACCCCCGACCTGCACCAGACCCTCGCCCGCGACAACCCCCTCTACCGCGAGCACAGCGGACTGTGGAACGAGAACGGCGAACTCAGGGTCTCCGTCCCCGAGGAACACCTCGTCAAGATCATGCGCGGGGTCGCCAACGACCCGAACGCGTTCGCGGATCTCTACAACGCCCAGCGGCACTACGCGGCGGGGACCTTCGCCGGCATGCCGGAGCAGGTCTCCGAGCACACCCGGGTGCCGATCCAGGAGGCGTCCTCGGTCCTCGGCATGTACGACGGGGTGCGTGCGGACGTCCTCTTCGACGACCGCGACAAGAAGATCCAGTGGGAACGGGACTTCAACAACGCCCTCACCAGCGTCACCAGCATCGGCCCGAAGTTCGTGTCCAACAACGCCGCCGCGTTCGGCTCGGAGATCCTCTACCGGATCATCCGCAGTGAATCCCACGGCATCATGTGGGATCGCATCAAAGAGGCCAACCTGGATGCGAGCGTGGAGAACGCCAAGCAGTTCACGGCGGGCCAGAGGGAGGTCGACTCCATGGTTGCCAACTGGGCGGAGACCCACGGCCACGCCAAGGACAGCGACTACACCAAGGACCTCATCGGCATCGGCCAGACCAAGCACGCCGAGGGCCGCAACCAGGCCCTGATCCATCTGCGCGCCGACTACTGAGGCTCCGCCCGGCGACCGTGCCCGCGGGTCCCGCAGGCACGGCCGCGGGTCCCGCACCGGCCATCCGCCGTACCTCCGTCAGGCGGGGCGGCGCGCCGCGATCAGCCGGACGCCGAGCGCGGTGTCGTCCCACGCGGTCCGTACGTGGCCAAGACCCGCCGCCGTCAGCGCGCCCTCGACCTCGCCGTCCGCAGGCGTACGCCCGCCCGCGAGCGCGAGGTCCAGGCGCGCCGCCGCGGCCCCCAAGGGGCGCTTGGGCGGCAGCGGGCACGGCAGGACGAGCCAGCCGCCGGGCAGCAGCGCCTCCGTGGCCGTGCCGACGGCCGCCCGTAGCTGCTCGGGGTCCGGCAGCCCGGAGGCGGGCAGCCAGGCGAGCGCGAGCCGGTCGGCCTCTTTGAAGCCCCCCGCCTCTTTGAAGTCCCTCGCCGCGAAGCCCGCCGCCGTGCGTCCCGTGCCGTCGTCGACCCGGATCCGTATCTCACCGTCGCCCCCGGCCGTGCCCAAGGTCACCGGCTCCGGCTCCAGCGCGAGCACCGGTACGAACGGGATATGACGCGCCAGCTCGACGGCGGACCGGCCGCCGTCCCCGGCCGCGCAGCCCACCTGCGCCCCGGGCCGGTCCAGCAGCTCGGGTAGCCCCTCCAGCCTGCCCAGCAGCGAGTTGACCAGCACATCCGCCAGCGCCGCCGCCTCGCCTCCGCACCCGGTCAGCGACTCCCGCCCGGCGACCGGCTTCCCGTCCCGCAGCCGTGCCCCGCCGTCCAGCGCGCGCCGCAGCCGCGCCGTGAACGCCGAGGCGCGCGGGCCGCCGATCAGCACCCGCTCCAGGCCCTCGTCGGCGACGTACCGGCCCTCGCCGTCCCGGCGCACCACCGAGGCGGCCACCAGGGCCTCCAACAGCCCCTCGGCGAGGGCGGGCGGCAGCAGATCCTCGGCGGCCTCCCGTACGGTGCACGGCTCCAGCAGCCGGGCCAGCAGCCCGGTCTCGTTCGCCACCCCGCACGCGAGCAGGCCCCACGCCCCCGCCGCCAGCCGGGCGAGCCGTCCCTCGAACAGGCCCTCCGGCCCCTGCGGCAGCGCCTCGGGCGGCCGTCCCGCCCGTACGGCCGCCACCAGGGCGTGGGCCCGTTCGAGCAGCGCGGCCACCGCGCCGCGCGCAGCTGGCTCAAAAGCATCGAACGTGTCGGAAGTGTCGAGCCCGGCCGCCGAGACCACCGCCGCCACCGCGTCGGCGTACTCCTCGCCGCCCCCGTGCGCCGCGGCGTGCAGCGCCCACCACCCGTCGGCCAGTTTGGACACGGCGCGCTCGGCGGCCTCCTCCCGGACCCGCTTGCCCTCCAGGTCGACGATCGTGCGCTGCCCCAGTTGCAGCAGCAGCATCTCCTGGGAGCCCTGACCGGAGATCAGGCCCAGGATGTCGCGCATGAACCGCTCCCACGGGAACGCGGACATATACGCCTCGCCGCCCTGGAGGCTCATCACCAGCTGGCCGACGCGCAGCGCGCACTCGGACGCGTGGTGCTTGGCGACGGTCGCGTACTCGTCGAAGTACGGGTCGCGGTCCGGCGACCTGGTGCCGTCCAGCGCCCGGTAGACGCTCGCGCGGGCCGACTGGAGCAGCATGCGCATCTCGCCGACCGAGCGCTCGACGTTGAGGTATTCGAGCACCCGACGCCCGCCGCGCTTACGGGGGTCCAGCGCGTTCACACAGTTCTCGATCACCCCGTCCAGCGCGCCCAGCACCCCGCATGCGCTCATGGTCCGGCGGATGCGCGCATAGGTGTTCAGCTCGCTGAGCGCGTCCGCGCGCCACACGAGCCGCGCGGCGGGCAGCCGCACGTCGTGCAGGATCACCTGGCCCAGGCCCATGGTGTGCATGCCCATGGTGTCCATGTGTACGGGTGTGACGCCCGGGTCGTCCTTCTCGACGAGAAACGCCAGCATGTCGTTGGACGCCTCGTCACGCAGAAACAGCACAAAGAGGTCGGCGAAGCGCGCCCCGGCAAGAAACCGCTTGGCGCCGTTCAGCACCCAAACGTCGCCTTCCAGCCGTGCCGTGGAGTGGTAGTCGTACGGGTCCCGGCTCTCGTAGGCGCCCTGCACCCCGAAGCGCCGGCCGGCCACCAGGTCCGGAACATAGGTCTCGATCAGCTCCGGAGTGCCGCTGGACAGGATCAGTTCGGTGATCTCGACGCTGATGTCGAGCAGGACGGCGAAGCCGGGGTCGCGCGAGAGGCGGGCGACCTCCTCGACCACCACGCCCCACGCCAGCTTGTCCCGCCCCTCGCCGCCGATCTCGGGCGGCAGCGAGAACCCCATCAGCCCCAGCCCACCGGCCTGTTCGAAGACGCGGTTGTCGAGCGGCCGGCACTCCTTGTTGCGGAAGTGCGAGCCGGGGTTGGCCACATCCAGGACGAAGCTGCCGAACCGGCGCCGGGCCTCGCGGCGGATCCGCTCGATCTCGGCGTCGAGGGTGTGATGTTCGGGAGCCGCCCGGTTCATCACATCGGCAGCGTGTGCCCGGCCCGTCATGCCCCGGCCCGTCATGCGCCGACCTCCTGGGCGTCTGCGTCCAGCTCGCGCACCAGGTCCGCAAGCGTCTCCTCGCCGAGGAACCGCTCCAGCGGGATGGTGGCGCCGGTGCGCTCCTCGACCTCGACGGAGAGCTGGGCCGCGGTGAGCGAGTCGATGCCGATCTCGCCCAGCGGCCGGTCGACGGGCAGCCGCCGCCCGTCGAGGCCCAGCAGCTCCCCGATCAGCGAGGGCAGCCAGGCGCCGGCGGACTCGGCGGTGCCGTCGCGGTGTTCGGTGGTCATGGCGTCGTCCTCCTACAAGCGGCCTGAATACGGCTTAGACGGGGCCCGGCGCGGACCCCCGGTACTGCGGGGCGAGCCGCAGCGGTACGAGGGAGAACGCCCGATCGTCGTCGTCAAGGTCTGCGAGCCGGCGCACCAGCCGGTCCTCGGCCTCCCGGTCCGGTCCGACCGGGAACCCCAGCCGTTCCACCACGCGGCGCAGCGCGGCCGAGAGCCAGGCCCGGTCGGCGGCCAGGCCGCCGAGCGCGTCCCGGCGCCGCAGCCAGGTGTGCAGACAGCAGGCGCCCGCATGCACCAGACAGTGCCGGCGGGCCGCCTCGTACGCCTCGGAGTCCCGCGCCGTGCCGAGCGCGCGCAGCGTCTCCCGCGTCTCGTCGCGGACCTTCAGCAGCGTGTGCCCGAGCGAGAACAGCTCCTGGTCGTCGCCCAGCTCCGCCACCGCCTCGTCGAGGAGGTCGACCACCTCGTCGGCGGCCCCGTACGTCAGCGACGGGCGCTGGTCCCGGGGCGCCACCGGGGTCACCGGCTCGCCGAACCCGAACAGCAGCGGCAGCGGGACCTCGGCCCGCTGCCCCCCGGCCCGCCGCCGCGCCCCGCTGACCAGTTGGGCGCGGACCGTGTCCAGCTGCACCAGCTGGGTGCCCTCGAACACGGGGGTGATCGCCACATCGCGCACCAGCTTCTGGAACGCCCCGTCCGCGACCCCTTCGCGCAGATACGCCCGCGCGCTCAGCACCTCGCCGCACGCGTTCACGGCGTCCACGCAGAGCGCGGGCACCACGTACTTCGCCACCGCGGACCACAGCGCCATCCGCTGCCGCGCCACATCGAGGGCGCGCGCCGCGGCCAGGCCGGTGCACTCCGCGATCAGCAGATCGGCGAAGGCGCGCGCCAGCAGCGAGCGCACGGGGGCCAGCGCCAGCGCCGGCTCGCCGTACAGCACCCGCCCGCGCGCATGCCGGAGCGCGATGCGCAGCGCCGTGTCGGCGGCGCCGAGGCTGCTCCCGCCCACCAGCGTGCGGGTGAACTGGAGCATGCCGGTGACCATTTCGACGCCGCGGCCCGGCCGTCCGAGCACGGCGCCGGAGCCGATCCGGCAGTCGTCGAGGACGAAGCCGCTCAGGTCGTGGCCGCGCAGTCCGTGGGTGGGCACCTTCGGCAGCCGCCGCACCGCGTCGCCGCCGACGGCCTCGAAGTCGACCAGGAACAGCCCGAAGGACGGGTCGGAGGCGGCCAGCACGGTCGCGAACGAGGACCGTCTGCCATTGCCGACCAGCCACTTCTTCCCGTTCAGCACAAACCCGTCGCCCGTGGGCGCCGCGCGGGTGGCGGTGGCGAGCAGATCGCTGCCCGCCGCCTCCTCGCTGATCCCGGCGGTGCCCCAGGCGCGGCCGAGCGCCAGCTCGGCGACCCGGCGCCGCTGGGCGTCGTCGCCCCAGGTCCACACCGGCGCGGTGGCCAGCAGGGTCGAGCCGAACCCGACCGAGACCGCGAGCTCCCGGCGCGAGGCGGCGCGCACCACGGCCAGCAGCGATTCGAACGAGCCGAGCCGGCCGCCCTCGGCGACCGGCACCAGATGCTCATGCAGCCCGGCCGCCCAGGCCGCCTCGTACGCCGCGGTGGGCTCGGCCTCCAGATCGTCCGCGCGTACGCCGCGCGCCAGCGACATACCGGTGTCCGGATCGAACGGACAGCCCAGCGCCCGCTCCAGCTCCTCCGCCGCCGCAAACGCCGGAAACGCCGGAAAAATGGCCGGCGATGCCCCGGTCATACGTGCTCCACCACGATCGCGTACGGCCCGCCTTCGAAGCCGTCATCCTCAGCCGGTCCCAGCTCATGGACGAACGCGAGCCGCCCGTCATGGCGGTAGACCGTGGTGTGCACCCGCAGCTGATCCCACAGCTGACCGGCCCGCAGCCAGGTCGCGTCGACCCGGCGGATCCCCTCGGCCAGCGCACGCCGCAGCTCGGGCGCCTTCCCGCCGTGTTGCATCACGCACTCCTCGCGCGCGCCGCCCGCGAACCCGAGGGATTCGACCCAGTACCACTGGTCGGCCACCTCGCAGTGGTGGCGGTGGACCCGGAACGTCGTGGTGTGGGCGGCGATGCGCTCGCCCTCGCGCTCGTACCCGCCCAACAGCCCGCGCACCGGCGACAGATAGGGGGAGCGCTCGACCTCGTCCTCGTGGAAGCCCGCCACGAACGAGTCCGGCAGCGTCGTCGGCGCGCCCGAGAGGGCCCGGTCGCCGCTGAGTCGCAGCGGTACCGAGGTGGCGCGGGTGCGCACCGCCACGCCCGCCGGGCCCGAGACCGTCATCTCCATCTCCAGCTGCGACGAGCGCGGCCCGCGCACCCGGGCGCGCACCTCGACCTGCGCCTCGTCGGCGTCGAGGAACCGCAGGGGTTGCTCGTACTCCAGCTGCCAGGCCCACAGCACAAACCCCACCTGGTGCTCGGACACCAGCGTGCGGTGGCTGCACACATGGTCGCGCAGCCAGCGGGTGCCGGCCTGGAACGCGAGCCGCCCGACGGCGGTGGGCTGGAGCTGGGCCGGGGTGAACAGGCTCGCGTCGAGCACGACCTCGTACGTGGAGCTGCGCGGCATCGGGGTCAGCCCCCGGATATCGCGGTGACGATGTCCACGCGGTCGTCCTCGGTGGCCTCCCGGTCCAGCTCGTTCAGGGTGAGCTTTTCGCCGTTGAGGGCGATCAGATGCGTGGCGCGTACGCTTCCCTCGCGGTCCATCAGCACCTCGGCCAGGTCCGGGTAGCGGTCGGTCAGCGCCGCAAGACCGTCGCGCACGGTGTCGCCGCCGACCTCGATCTCGCTCTCGTAGTCGGTGAACCGGAGCAGGACGCCCCGCACTTTGACGATCACTTCAGTTCCCCCTCGTGGATGTGGTCATATCGGGTGCGGGCCGGGCGGGAGCCTGCCAGCGGGCGAGCTCGTCGAGCTCACCGGCGAGGAATTGGCGGCGGGCCAGCCAGCGCTGCACCTTGCCGCTCGATGTCTTGGGGATGGTCCGGGGCCGCACCAGGACCACGGTGTACGGAGGGACGCTCAGCTCCATCGAGACCGTCCGCCGGATCCCCTCGACGGCCGCCGCGTACTGCTCCTCTGCCCCTTCTGCCGCCTCTTCTGCGGGATCCGCCTCGTAAACCAGCACCAGCCGCTCGGCGGCGCCCTCGTCGTCCTCGACCGCGAAGGCGGCGCCGCAGTTGCGGCGGATGCCGGTGACCTCGGCCTCGCAGACCCGCTCGATGTCGACGGGGTGGTAGTTGCGCCCGTTGACGACGATCAGGTCCTTCAGCCGCCCCGCCGGGAACAGCTCGCCGTCCAGGACGAACCCGAGGTCGCCGGTGCGCAGATAGGGGCCGTCGCCGGTGGTGGTCGTGGCGCCGAAGGTGGCGTCGGTGTCCTGCGGGCGCCGCCAGTAGCCGTCGGCGACGCTCGGCGAGTCGATCCAGATCTCGCCCACCGCGCCCTCGCCCAGCGGTTCGCCGGTGGCCGGGTCGGCGATCAGCAGCCTGGTCCCCGGGCCGGGGGAGCCGCAGCTCACCAGCGACCGCGAGTGCTCCCGCGGCGCGGCCGGGCGGGCCGTACCGTGTGCCTCGAGCGCGTCGCGCGCGACCGACACCGAGCGCCAGCCGCCCAGAGGTTTACCGCCGGTCACGAACAGAGTCGCCTCCGCGAGCCCGTAACACGGATAGAACGACTCGGCTCTGAAGCCGCACGGCGCGAAACGTTCGGCGAAGCGCGCCATGGTGTCGGCGCGGACCGGCTCGGCGCCGGTGAAGACGAGCTCCACCCCCGACAGGTCGAGCCCTTCCAGGTCCGCGTCCTTCGCGCGCCGTACGCACAGGTCGTATGCGAAGTTCGGGCCGCCGGTGACCGTCACGCCGTAGCGGGAGACCATGCGCAGCCAGGACAGCGGGCGGCGCAGAAACGTCACGGGCGACATGAGCGTCACCGGAATGCCGGTGGACAGCGGGGTGAGGATGCCGCCGATCAGCCCCATGTCGTGGTACGGGGGCAGCCAGACGCCGCCCGAACTGCCCTGGTGCAGCCCGAACCCGCGGGCGATCTCCAGGGAGTTGTCGAGCAGCTGGGCGTGGCTGAGCATGACGCCGCGCGGCAGCGATGTCGACCCCGAGGTGTACTGGAGCAGCGCCAGCCGGTCGGGCCGGATCTCCGGCAGCGGACCCTCGTCGGTGGGGGCGCCGGTGGGGTCCGCCAGGTCGGTCGCGATCAGCCGGGGCGTGCGGCCGCCGAGCGCCGTGGTCAGCCAGTCGGCCAGCAGCGGCGCGATGTCCGAGGTGGTCAGCACGGTGTCCGAGCCGGTGTCCTCGATGATGGCGGCGAGCCGCGGCATCGTACGGGCCAGGCGCGCCGGGTCGGGCGGGAAGGCGGGCACCGCGGGCACCCCGGCGTAGATGCAGCCGAACAGCCCCGCGAGATAGTCGAGGCCGGGCGCGAAGAGCAGCAGCGCCGGGTCCGGCCGCCCGTCGGTGGCGGCCGACAGCCGGGCCGCGACGGCGCGGGCGCGCGCGTCGAGCTCGGCGTAGGTGATCTCGGCGGCCGACTCGTCGTCTGCCACGAACCGGTAGGCGAGGGCGTCGGGCTCGTGCGCCGCCCGCTCACGCAGCAGCCGCGCGAAGCTTCCGCCACCGCGCCCATGTGGACCAGCCAACTGAGCCGTCTCCCCCCGTGATCGACCCCCGTGATCGATACGGCGAGCAAGTGTTACAGCAACGCTGACGAGTGGTCAATGATCTTATGGTGACGGGTGGTTGAGGACTTGCGGACGGGTTTCGTGGGCCCGCTGGGGGGATTGACACTCACGGGTAACAACGAGCATCGTGATCGGCTGAACCAGGGTGAAGGATCGGTGCTCAACGACCGCGTGCCTGTCCAGGAGAGGACACCCATGACCGACGTACCGGTCGCTCCCGAGGGAACGCGGGACGCCGCGGCGGGCGATTCCGCCGCCGACCCACCTGCCGACCCACCCGCCAAGCCACCCGTCAAACTGGTCCTGCTGTGCTGCCTCGGCGCCTTCGTGGCGTTCCTGGACAGCACCATCGTGAACGTGGCGTTCCCCAACATCGGCGAGACCTTCGACACCACCGACCTGCCCACCCTGTCCTGGGTGCTCAACGGCTACAACGTGGTGATCGCCGCGCTCCTGATGCCCGCCGGCCGGGCGGCCGACCGGCTCGGCTGCCGGCGGTCCTTCGCGGTGGGGCTCACCACGTTCACCATCGCGTCCGCGGTCTGCGGGATCGCCGACTCCGCCGCCGTCCTCATCGGCGCCCGGCTGGTGCAGGCGGTCGGCGCCGCGATCCTCGTCCCCACCTCACTCGCGCTGCTGCTGCCCATGTTCCCCATGGCCAAGCGCCTGGCGGCGATCACCCTCTGGAGCGCGTCCGCCGCGCTGGCCGCCGGGATCGGGCCCGGCCTCGGCGGGCTGCTCGCCGAGCACTGGAGCTGGCGGGCGGTGTTCCTGGTGAACATCCCGATCGGGATCGTCGCCGTATGGGCCGGCCGGCACCTCACCGAACAGCGCGAACGCAGCGGCCCCACCCCCGACGTGCTGGGCTCGGCGCTGCTCGGCGCCTCGCTGGGCCTGCTCGCCCTGGGCCTGGTCAAGGCCCCCGACTGGGACTGGGCGAGCGGGCGCACCATCGGCTGTCTGGTCGGCGGGGCGGTGCTGGCGGCGGCGGTGGTGGTACGCAGCGCACGACATCCGGCCCCGGTTGTCTCCCTCGATCTGCTGCGTTCGCGCAACGCCGTGGGCGGCAACATCGGCTCGATGCTGTTCTCGGTGACCTTCTACGCCGTCATCCTGAACAACATCCTGTTCCTGACCGGCCACTGGCACTGGTCCCTGCTCACCGCGGGCCTGGCCACCACGCCGCCGCCGCTCGCCAGCGCCCTGGTGGCCCGGCCGGCCGCCCGCCTCGCCGAGAAGTTCGGCGACCCGCTGGTCGTCGTCGCGGGCTGTCTGATCTACATCTGCGGCACCCTGCTGCTGTTCTGGGGCGGCGGCCAGGACCCGGACTTCCTCACCCACTGGCTGCCCGGGGCGGCCGTCATGGGGCTGGGCGCCGGTCTGGTCTGGCCGGTGCTCGGCGGGGTGGCCCTGGCCGGGGTCGAACCCAGCCGGCTGGCCACCGCCAGCGCGGCCAACGCGGCCTTCCGCCAGCTCGGCGCCGTCCTCGGCACGGCGCTCGCGGTGTCCATCGTCACCGCGTCCGCGAGCGACGCGCTCGGCGGAGCGCGCAACACCTGGTACCTCTCGATCGGCTTCGCCTCCGGGGTGGCGGTGCTCGCGGCCGTGACCGTACGCCGCACCACGGCCCCGGCGGCGGCCTGACACCGGAGACGAGGATGGCGACCAAGTCGAGCACGACCACGACGGTTGGCGTAACCGAAGTGACCGAAGTGACCGAAGCGACCGAGGTGACCGAAGCGCCGTACGCGGCCGGGACGCCGCTGCTCGGCTCGATGGCCGATCTCCTGGGCGATCCGCTGGCGGCGTATCTGCGGGCCCGCCGCGACCACGGCGACGTCGTACGGTTCCGCGCCGGGCCGCCCGGTCTGCGGCGGGAGATCTACGGCGTGTTCTCGGCCGAGGGCATCCAGCAGGTCCTGGCCACGGAGGCGGCCAACTTCCGCAAGGACAACGCCATCTACGAAGAGCTGCGGCATGGCCTCGGCAACGGCCTGCTCACCAGCCAGGACGAGCGCTACCGGCGCCAGCGCCGGCTCATCCAGCCGCTGTTCACCCGCCGCCGGGTCGAGGGCTACGCCACCGCCGTCACCTCGGAGGCCGCCGCACTGGCCGCCCGCTGGCGGGAAACCCCCGGTGGGGCCGATGGGGCCGTCGAGCTGGTGGAGGAGATGCGCGGCTACGCGCTGCGCGTCGTCGGCCGCGTTCTGTTCGGCTCCGATGTCGAGCAGACCATCGAGGTCGTCCGGGACAGTCTGCCGATGCTCAACGAGCGCGCCCGGGCCCGCGCCTTGTCCCCGGTCAAGCTGCCCCGCGACTGGCCCACCCCCGCCAACCGCCGCGCCGCCCGCGCCCAGGCCGGGCTGTACGCGCTGTGCGACGCGATCATCAGCAGGCGCATGGCCGCCCGGGAGCGCGACGTGCACGAGCACGCACCCGGCCCCGTATCGGAGGGCGGCCCCGTACCGGAGGGCGGCCCCGGACCGGAGGACGGCGCCGCCGAGGATCTGCTCACCCTCCTCATCGGCGCCCACAACGCCGAGGACGGCAGCCTGACCCGCGCCGAACTGCGGGATCAGGTCCTGGTCTTCTTCCTCGCCGGACACGACACCACCGCCACGGCGCTCACCTTCGCCCTCCACCTCCTGGCCCGCCACCCGGCCGAGCAGCGCCGGGTGCACGAGGAGCTGGACCGGGCGCTCCCCGACGGCCGCACCCCCACCGCGGCGGATCTGGATGCCCTGCCCCGACTCACCATGGTGCTGAAGGAGGCCATGCGGCTGTTTCCACCGTCCCCGGCCGTCAGCCGGCTCGCCGTGGCCGAGACCGTCATCGGCGGCCGCCGTATCCCGGCCGGTGCCGCCGTGCTGGTCAGCCAGTGGGTCGCGCACCGCCACCCCGCCTACTGGGAGGATCCGGAGCGCTTCGATCCGGAGCGTTTCACCCCACAGGCCGAGGCCGATCGGCCGCGGTATGCGTACTTTCCGTTCGGCGGCGGGCCCAGGGCCTGCATCGGGCAGCACTTCTCGACGCTGCATTCGGTGCTGAGCCTGGCGACGCTGCTGCGCGCGTACGAGGTGGAAGACGCGACGGACGGCGGCGACATTCCGCTCGGCGCCGGGATCACACTCCTGACGAAGGGGCCGGTGCGAGTCCGTGTACGATCCCGCGCCTAATTGGCGACATTGCCGAGATTTCGCCGGACCAGCACATTCGGTATCTCGGATCGATGCCCTCCGTTTGTTCGGCTCGATTGGCATCAACTTGCCTGTTTCTTCGATCGCTTGGCCGCTGGAGCCGAAAGCCAGTACGCTTCTGATCCATGGTCACACCTGAAGTAGAGCCTTACATCCGGCAGAAATTCGCCGAGAACGCGGGCCTCACGGAGGAGCAGCTATTCACGGCCGACGCGACATTGGCCGACGTCATCGCCAGTAGCCCGCGAATGACCAACAGCATCGATCTCATGGAAGCGTTTGCACGCACCGCAAACGGATTGCGCAAGGACTACGGGGTACGGGTGCGTCTCCCCGCGCTTCCGCTCGACACCCCGATTACGACGGTGCTGAAGACCTTCCTCGAGGAATTCGAGCGCGAGCAAAAGGAGGCGGCCGTATGAGTATCGCCGAGACGGACCGCGCCTCCTCCCCGGTGATCCGCCGGCCGGCCGCCTCCGACGGGGCGCCCGCCATCATCACCGACCTCTATGACGCGCTGACCAAGCGCGGTATGTCCCTGGTCGACGTCACCTGGGAGCAGCAGCGGCTGCACGAGTCCCGGCGGTGGAGCGTCGTGGAGATGCTGGCGGCCGTCGATCTGGACAGCCTCACCCCGCTCGACCGCAACCTGGTCTGGAACGCGGGCCGGGCCGAGCTGACCACCAAGCCGGGTGCGGACCGCCTCGAGCGGCAGTCGGAGGCCGAGGTCCGGCGCTGGCAGGACAAGAACCCCACGGTCGCCTCGGTCATGGAGGCGTGCGGCACCTGGAGCCGCTACTGGAACGAAGAGGAAGCCCACCACGAGACGGTCTTCAACCGGCTGGCCGATCTCAGCGGGATGGAGCCGATCTCGGACGAGACCTTCATCCAGTTCCGCCAGGTCTTCCCCGACGACGACATGCTCCGCACGCTGGTGCTGCTCGCCATCTCGGAGATCACGGCCGCGGTCAACTACGGCCAGTGCCAGCACGTCATCGAGGACCCGGGGCTGCGCCGTATTTTCAAGCAGGTCGCCGCCGACGAGATTCAGCACCGCAACTACTTCGTCTCCTTCGCCAAGGCGCTGGTGGACAGTGGCGAATACCCGGCCAAGGACGCCTTCGCGGTGGCCCACCTCTTCCTCCGCGAGGACGGTGAGCTCCAGGGGAGCGCCCGTACCCAGCTGGAGCAGCGCGGTTCGCATGTGAACTGGTGGGACCAGCTCGAAGTGGGCGACAACGACTTCCGTCCCGAGGCGCTGGAGAAGAAGGAGCAGCTGATCTGCGGCGCCCTGAAGAAGATCACCGGGATCGAGGTCCATTCCCGTGAAGAGGTCGAGGACACGTGGATGGATCTCGTCGGGAGCTGATCGGTCTGGGGCACGACCTCCAGCTGATCAGTGAACTGGAGGTCGCTTCCTCGCTCCGCGAACCCGATGTCTTCTTCACTCGCGGAGAACTGCGCCACTTCGAATCGAAGGTCTCTCCCCTGGAGAGCATGGCGGGGGCGTTCGCGGCCAAAGAAGCTCTTTTCAAAGCAATTCCGGCGGCGGATGAGACCTGGTTCTGGACCGATGCCGAGCTGGTCCACGACCACCATGGCGCACCGCGGTTCCGGACCCATGGAGCGCTGGCGGGCCATCTGGCCCGGCACCGGCTGCGGGTGAGCGTTTCGCTTTCGCACAGCGGTGGCTTTGTCTCCGCCGTGGTCATGGTGACCGGCCGGACCTCGGCACTGACGCGTTTCTTCGATACGACCAATCGGGCGGTACGACGTGTTTTTCGGCGAATCCCGGCTGACCCTGCCGGTGCGCCCCAATGACCTCGATGCGCTGGGGCATGTGAACAACGCGGTCGCGCTCGAATATCTGGAGGCCGGACGGTGGGACTGGCTCGGCCGCCAGGGTCTTGTGCACGGCGACCGCATGATCGCGGTGGTCGCCCGGACCGAGATCGACTACCTGGCTGAGATCCCCCGCGGCCAGATCGAGGTGCGTACGTCGCTCGAGTCGCCGTCCGCGGAGGAGTTCGACGAGGACGACCTCACCTTCCGGGCCCGGTTCCGGCAGCGCCTCCACCTTCCGGAGGGGGCGCGCCCCGCGGTGGACGCCCTGGTCACCGTGGCCTTCCTGGACGCCGAGCAGCGGTGCCTGGTCTCGATGCAGGACTTCCTCGCGGCCTCCGCCGTATCCAGCTGAACGAGCAGGAATGGAGAGCGCGATGAGCACGGCAGACGATCCGGCGGGCGAACCGACCGTTGATTGGGCCGAGACCGAACGCTGGGTGCCCACCTCCGACGGCCATGAGCTGCACCTCAGGCAGGTGCGGCCGGGGGCCGGCGACGGGGGAGCGCCCGGAGTGCTGTTCCTGCCCGGCCTGTTCGCGGACGGCGGGTTCTTCCTCGGCCGGTCCGGGCAGGGGCCCGCGAAGGCGTTCCTGGACGAGGGCTTCACCGCTTACGTGGCCTCGCTGCGCGGACACGGCCCCAGCCGCTGGCCCGAGCGGCGGGCGTACGACTGGAACTTCGACACCTATGTGCGCCACGACGTCCCGGATCTGATCCGGGCGGTGTCGGCGGCCCACGACGGGCCGCTGTTCGTCCTGGCGCACAGCATGGTCGGCTATGCGGCCCTGGCCGCCCTCGGCGTCGACCCCGACCTGCAGAAACGTCTCGCCGGGGTGGCCACCGTCTCCTCCGCGGTCAACGACTACAGCGACGGCGGACTGTCCAAACGGGCCCAGCTGACCTTCTCCTCGGTGATCTCCCGGCTCGTCGGACGGTTCCCGGCCCGGGCCCTCAAACAGGGCCGGTGCGACGAACCGCCCGGTCTGATGCGACAGTTCGCCGCCTGGGCCCCCTCCGGCGCCTTCCGCAGCGCCGACGGAGCGACGGACTACTGGCAGGCGCTTGGCCAGGTGACGCTGCCGGTGCTGGTCGGGATCGGCGCGGGCGACACCTTCCACGCGTCCCCCGCCCGGGCCCGGAAGCTGGCCGACCACCTGGGCGGCGGCGCGGAGTTCACCCTCTTCGGCCGGGAGACCGGGCTGAGCTGGGACCCCGGCCATGTCGATGTGATCCGCGGCGCCCGCGCCCAGGAGCAGGTGCTGCCCAGGCTGGTGGCCTGGATGCGCGGGACATCCCCCGCCGCCGACGACACGACCGCCGACGACACGACCAAGGAGTAGGAGAGGCGCGGTGCTCGAGCACATTCAGCGCAACCAGGAGTGCCCGCCCGAACGGGGCCTGTACCTGTACGACAAGTTCATCGACCCGCCCGAGTTCTTCAGCTACCAGGACTTCCCGGAGCAGGTCGCCGCGTACGCCGACCACTTCCGCGACCAGGGCATCGAGCCGGGGACGCGGGTGCTGTTCCCGTTCGAGACCTCCAGCGCGGTGATCTTCGCCTTCCTGGGCCTCATGGAGCTCGGCGCCGTCCCGCTGTCGGTCAAACCGCTGGTCCTGGACACGCCGAAGGACTCCTATCTGGACTTCCTGGGCCGGGTCGCGCGGGACTACGAGGCGGTCCGCGTGCTGGAGACCCCGACCGTGGCCCCGCTCGATCTGCCCGTCCCCGGCCTGCCGCTGCCGCCGGCCGGGATCCGTAAGCCCGGCGCCCGGCTGCGCACCCCCGCGGCCGACGAGCTGGCGTTCGTCCAGTTCTCGTCCGGGTCGACGTCCTTCCCCAAGGGGATCCCGGTCCGGCAGGACATGCTCCGCGCCAACCTGGACATGATCATCCGTACGGACGGCCGTCAGCCCGAGGAGCGGGTCAGCAGCTGGCTGCCGCTCTACCACGACATGGGGCTGGTCGGCGGGCTGCTGTCCTGCCTCGCCGCGGGGTGCGATCTGCTGCTCGCCGAGCCGGTGACCTTCCTGTTCGACGCCCCCGGCTGGTGGGAGCACATGGCCCGGGAGGGGGCCGCCGGCACGGTGATCCCCAACTTCGCGGTCGACTACTCGCTCAAGCTGATGCAGGACCTCGACGAAGAGGATCTGGCCGGGATCGATCTGTCCCGGGTGCGCTCGATCTACCTCGGCAGCGAACCCATCAACCTGCCCAACCTCAACGCCTTCCTGGACCTGATGGCCCCGGCCGGGCTGCGGCGCGATGTGTTCATGCCCTGCTACGGCATGGCCGAGGCCGTGCTGCTGGTCTCCAGCCGCCCCGTGAGCAGCGAGATCCGGTGCGTCGAGACCCCCTCGGGAGTGCCGGCCATCTCGGTGGGCCCCCCGATGCCGGAGTACACCGTGCGCCTCCGCGATGAGCAGGGGCGGGTGTGCGAGGACGGCCAGCTGGGCGAGATCGAGCTGACCGGCGGCAGTCTGGCCGCCTCCTACCTCGACAAACAGGCCCCGCTGACCGGGGACGACGGCTACTACGCCACTGGCGACATCGGATTCCTCGACGGCGGCGAGCTGTTCATCACCGGCCGCATCAGCGACCGGATCAAGGTGGGCGGCCAGAGCTACTTCGCCTCCGACTTCGAGCAGGCGATAGAGCGGCTGGAGTTCGTACGCGACGGCCGCACCGCCGTGCTCCAGATCGGCACGGACATCATCGTCCTGACCGAGGTGGACCGCACGGCGCGCGCGGACATCGAGGGCAGCCGGGCGACGGTCGTCGACCATCTGGTGCGCACGGTCGGGGTGACGGTGCGGGCCACGGATGTGCACTACGTACGCCCCGGCCAGCTGGAGCGCACCAGCAGCGGCAAGCTGCGGCGGCGGGCGATCGCCGAGGCGTATGAGCAGGGACGGTTGAAGGGGCTGACCTTCGACCTGCCGTAGGCGACCTTGGGCGACCTGCCCGCAGGCGACCTGCCCGCGGGCGCGTAGCCGCGACCGGGTGAACCTACACGGCTCCGCCGCGCCGGGCCTCGCCCCAGACCCCCGTCCGGGGGCGGAACCCAAGCCGCGCGGCGGAGCCGCATGCCGATGGCCCGGAAGCTACTTCGCCCCCAGCACCAGGGCCAGTGGTGACTTCTTGTCGGGGTCGCTGGAGTCGGTCGACGGCTTCGAGGCGCTGGAGTTCCCGATGTAGAGCCGCCCACCTGCGTAGATGACCTGATGGTGCAGCGACACGCTCTCGATGAACGCGGTCTCCTCCGGGTTCTGCATCAGCTTCTTCTTCTCGTACGACTTGGTGTCGACGCGCCAGACCGCGCTGCCCTGGCTGAGCGTGGCCTCCTGGTAGGCGATGAGGGAGCCGTCCTTGTCGAGGCTGACCGGCACCAGCGGGCCGCCCTCGGCGCCGTCGGCCTTGGCGGTCACCTTGCCGGTCTTCAGATCGATCGCGACGATCTCGTTGGACGGGCCCGACGCGGCGCTCGCACGGTAGTCCGTGCCCAGATAGAGCTTGTTGGCCGACTTGCTGACGGCGATCTCCGCGCAGCCGCCGACGTTGGTCGCCTCGCAGTCGGCCTCGTACTTGCCGCCCTGCATGCCGAACTTGCTCAGCAGCTTGCCCTCTTTGCCGCTGTCGTCGATCGCCAGGAAGTCGGAGACCCCCGCCCCCGACGAGTCACCCGCGTTGACCCCGATGACCAGCGGGTCGGTGGACACCACATGGGCGTACTCGATGCCCGACGTCACCTTGTACGAGGACTTCACCGCCCGGGTCTTCGGGTCCACCGTCTGGACCTCCAGCTGCGGGCTGCCGGACACCTCGCACTCGCGCACCGCGATCAGCTTCGGCCCCTCGCCGACATAGCCGTTGTCCGAGCAGTCCTCGTCATCGTCCGGCATCCACAGCGGCTTGCCGTCGATCGACCAGGCCGCGCCGCCGCTGATGCCGCCCGCGGCGACGGTGTCGCCGCCGATGGACACCTCGTCGAACATGATCGGCCTGTCGGAAGCCCATTCGCCGGTCTCGCGGCCCTGCTTCGTCCAGAGCAGCTTGCCCTTCTTCAGGTCCACCAGGCCGATCTGGGTGCAGACCGGGTTGTCCGTTGAGTCGTCCTGGAACAGGACCGCGGTCAGGCCCGCCTCGGTGACCTGCGGCGATGCCCAGCAGAGCTCGCCCTTGAGCGGGATCTCCCACGCGGCGGCGCCCCCGGCGAGCGGATAGCCGACGATCTTGTTGACGTCCGACTTGACCCAGTTCTTGTCGGTCACCCACATGCCGGGGGTGTTGACCAACTCGTCGACCTTCGGCATCGGGATCTTGTTCAGCAGCTGTGCGTCGACGGTCCCGGACGCCGAGTCGCCGCCCTTCCCGCCCCCGCCGTCGTCGCCCGAGTCGCTGCCCACGGCGAGCCAGACGCCGCCGGCGACCAGCGCGAGCGCCACCACGGCGCCGACGATGACCCCGACCGGCGACTTCGACTGCTGCCGCCGACGGCTCGCCCGGCCTCCGCCGGGCGGCGGGCCGGTTGGCGGGCCGGGCAGGGGCCCTTGCTGCGGCATCTGCGGCATCTGCGGCTGCTGTGACCCGTACGGCTGCTGCGGCATCTGCGGTGGGGCCGGCGGTCCCGGGGGGCCCGGCGGCGGATAGCCGTATCCGGACGGCGGGGGCGGCTGGGACATCCCAATTCTCCTTCTCGCAGACAATGTAATCCGGCAGCGAGAAGGATTTCTATCAAAGACTCGCCATTAATGCACAACGCGGGGTCCTGATTACCGGAAAACCGCAGCTCAAGAGATTACTGATCTAAATTCCAGTGGAAATGTTCCGCGGATTATTTTCCGAATTCGGCCCGCCGGGGGCCGAGCACCGTACGCACATAGTCCCCGACCGCCGCCTCGAGCCCCACGTCCCGGCCGTCCCGCTCGCACAGCAGCCAGCGGTGTTCGAGCAGTTCGTGGTAGATCTGCGCGGTATCGGTGGAACCTCGCAGCTCAAGGGGCACGGCCCGGACGGTTGGCCGGAAGACATCGCGGACCCAGCGGTGCGCGAGCACTTCGGGGCGCGCGCCGAGCGGATCGCCAGGAGCATAGTCGTCCTGCGAGACCATCCATGTCTCCAGGTCGTTGAGGAGGCTGCGCGCCTGATTCTCCTCCGCGTCGAGACCGGTCAGCCGCAACAATTGCCGCTGATGGTGTCCGGCGTCCACGACTTTCGGCAGAAAAGTGACCGTATCCCCGTCCGGTGAGCTCTGGATCTGCATTTCTGCGACATCGAAACCGAGCTCGTTCAGCCGCCGCACCCGTCGGTCGATGTAGTGCCGCTTGGCCAGCGGATAGACCGATTCGCGGGTCAGTTCGTGCCACAGCTCGTCGTACCGCTCGACGATCGCCCGGCCGAACAGCACCGGATCCACGGAGGGGTGCAGCGAACCGCCCGCCTCCAGGTCCATCAGCTCACCCGCGATGTTCACCCGCGCGACCTCGAGGTCATAGCTGCGCTGCCCGCCCGACAGCCGTGGATGGAGCTGCCCGGTCTCCGCGTCCACCAGATACGCCGCGTACGCGCCCGCGTCCCGCCGGAACAGCGTGTTGGACAACGAACAGTCGCCCCAGGCGAAGCCGCTCAGATGCAGCCGCACCAGCAGCACGGCGAGCGCGTCGAGCAGCCGCTTGATCGTGCCGGGCCGCATCGTCGTCTCGAACATCGACCGGTACGGCAGCGACCCCACCAGATGCCGGGTGATCAGCGCGGGCTCCAGCGGCTCCCCGCGCTCATCGGTGCGCCCGGTGACCACCGCGACCGCGTCCACGGCGGGTATGGCCAGCCGGTCCAGATCCCGCAGCAGCCCGTACTCCCGCACGGCCGCCCACTCGCCGACCTCCTTGACCGCCACCACCTCCCCGCCCGCCCGCGCGAACCGCACCACATGGCGCGAGATACCACGCGGCAGCGCGACCAGATGCTCGTCCGGCCACTGCTCCAGCGGGACGCTCCACGGGAGGTCCAGGAGGGCGGCCGGGTGCTCGGGGGAGGTCGCGGTGATTTTGAGGTCCATGGAGAAACCAGTGACACACCCGGGCGCCGGAGTCCAGGGTTCGGCGCCCGGCAGCGACGGGCATCACACCTGGCCGGGGGCCGTTGTCAGACCCTCCCCGTACGGTTTTCCCAACGCCGTCCACACCGGAGGGGCCATGTCCTACGCCGCCCGTCTCGTCACCACGCTCGCCACGCCCTTGGACCTGGCCGCGGCAGATGCTCCGTCGCCGCAGATAGGGCCGGAGGCGCGGCTGGTCGTGCAGCGCGGCGACACCGAGGTGGTGGCGTACGACCTCGATGAGTACGCGGCCGGGGGCGAGGCCGCGGTGGTCCGCTTCCCGGCGCCCTGGCCGCGCCGCTTCGGCACCGTCACCGTCTCCCCGCGCCTGGACCTCGCCGTCTTCGCCGGGGTGCACGCGATACGGGCCGTGGACGCGACGGGCGCGGTGCGGTGGGAGATCCGGCACGGCTGCTGGGACGGGAGCTGCCGCGAGCTGCACACGTCGTTCGACGAGTACCCCGACTCCCACGGTCATCTGTACGCCGACAGCGGCTCGGCGGCCGTCGCGGCCGACGGCAAGCTGGTCTGGGCCCATATCCGCGGCCCGCTCGCTTCGGACGCCGACCCCGATCCGGGCGCGCTCGACGAATGGCTGGTGCTCGACGCCGTGGACGGCAAGGTGCTGGCCCGGGTGGACGCGCAGACCGCGGCCGCCGGATCGGATCATGTGCCGCACCCCGACCCCGGGCAGATGGGCCTGAGCGTCGGCGAGGGCCAGGACGGGGTGCCGCTGCTGTGGGGCCGCTGGGACGGCCGGACGCTCACCGTGGACCGGTTGGGCGGCGACGAGTGGGTGCTGCTTGCGGTCAGCCCGTCCGGCGACCGCTTTCTGACGGTCACGCACTACCAGGAGACGCTTGCCGTGCACCGCGCCACGGACGGCTCGGTGCTCGCCGAGGCGGACGCCGCGACCGCCGTGCCCCGCCACCCCGAGACGCCCCCGGACAACGACGAGGACGAGCCGTACTGGGACTACTACGCCGGCTTCCTCGACGAGGACACCGTCATCGCGGCCACGGCCGGGAGCGATGAGGAGTTCGGCACCGAGCGCCACTGGCTGCTGGACGCGGCACGGATGAGCCTCACCGGGCAGATCGACTACCCGTTCCCCATATCCGACTGGCCCACGGCGCTGGGCGACGGCACCTGGCTCACGGGTTCCGAGGCCGGGGGCGCCCTGCACCTGTGGACCTTGGAGAACCCGGCTGATCAGGCCCGTTGATCAGGCCCGTTGATCACGTCAGGGTGTCCAGCCAGCGGGTGAGGCGGGCCCCCTCGCGGGTCATGATCTCCGGGTCGCGCAGGGCGTTGGAGAGCAGCGACATGCCCTGGTACGCGCCGACGAGCGCGATGGCGAGCCCGTCCGGGTCGGCCACGCCCATCTCGCGGAACTGCCTCTCCGCCCAGTCGAGCAGCTGCCGGAAGGCCCGGCCCGCCGCGAGGTCGAGGCCGCCCTCGGCGCGCTTGTCGACCTCGACGGCGAGGGTGCCCGTGGGGCAGCCGTAGCGGGCCGCCGTGTCGCGCCCGCCGACCCACGCGGCCACGAGCCTCTTGAGGCGTTCGCGCGGGTCGGGGAGCTGGTCCAACTGGTCGGTGAGGCTCTTCAGATGGGCGCCGTGCTCGGCGAGGGCCGCCTCGACCAGCTCGTCCTTGGTCTTGAAGTAGTAGTACACATTGCCCGCCGGGACATCGGCGGCGCGGGCGATATCGGCGATGGTCGTGCGCTCCACGCCCTGCTCGTGCAGGACCCGTGCCGCGGCGGCGGTCAGCCGCTGCCGCTTGCCGACGGCCTTCTGCCGGCGAGGTGGCGCATCCGCTGAGTCAGTCACCCGACTAACTATAGACAACCGGTGGTCGAACCGTGCTAGCGTCTGTCTCAGCGGGGTTAGTCAGTCAACTAACTCACTTGCTCGCTCATTCCCAAGACTCTTGGCATAGGGAGATCGACATGATCGTTGTGACCGGTGCGACCGGAAACGTCGGACGGACGCTGGTGCGGACCCTCACCGAGGCCCAGGTGCCGGTGACGGCCGTGGCCCGGCACATCACCGACGCCGACGCGGCCCCGGAGGTGCGGGCGGTGGCCGCCGACCTGGCCGAACCGGCCGGTCTGCGGGGCGCGTTCGAGGGGGCGGAGGCGCTGTTCCTGCTGGTGGCGGGGGAGGACCCGCAGGGCATCCTGGGCGTGGCGAAGGCCGCCGGGATCCGCCGGGTGGTGCTGCTGTCCTCCCAGGGCGCCGGGACCCGCCCGGACGCGTACCAACACGCGGGCCAGTTCGAGGCGGCCGTAAGGGAGTCGGGTCTTGACTGGACGATCCTGCGGTCGGGCGGGCTGGACAGCAACGCCTTCGCCTGGGCCGAGCCGATCCGTACGGCGCGACAGGCCGCGGCGCCCTTCGGCGACATCGGACTGCCCTTCGTCGACCCCGACGACGTGGCCGCGGTCGCCGCCGCCGTGCTGCGCGACCAGGCCCCCCACCAGGGCGCCGTCTACACCCTCACCGGCCCCGCCCCCACCACCCCGCGCGAGCGGGCCGCCGCCATCGCGGCGGCGCTGGGCGAGCCGGTGCGGTTCACCGAGCAGACCCGCGAGGAGGCCCATGAGCTGATGGCGCGGTTCATGCCGCTGCCCGTGGTCGAGGGCACCCTCGCCCTCCTGGGCGCACCGACCGAGGAGGAGCGGCAGGTCAGCCCCGACGTCGCGGACATCCTCGGCCGGACGCCCGGCACCTTCGCCGGCTGGGCCGAGCGCAACATCGCGGCCTTCCGGTGAGGGTGCCGGTGAGCGCGTCGGCCGAGGACTTCCTCGCCGAGCCGCACATCGCCACCCTCACCACCCTGCGCCCCGACGGCTCGCCCCACGTGGTCGCGGTGCGCTTCACCTGGGACGCCCGGGCGGGCCTCGCCCGCGTCCTGACCGTCGACACGACGCGCAAGGCCAGGAACCTCACCGCCGGACCGGGCGGGCGCGCGGCGCTCTGCCAGGCGGTGGGGTTCCGGTGGGTGACGCTCGAAGGCTCTGCCACCGTGCACGACGCACCCGACCGGGTGGCCGAGGGCGCCCGCCGCTACACCGCGCGCTACGGGGCGCCGCCGCCCGCCCCGCCCGGCCGCGTGGTCATCGAGATCTCGGTCGACCGCCTCACACGCCTCAACTTGAGCTAAAGGACTGGAACATGCCTGTTCAGCACGTCAACGACTCGGCCATGCACTACCGGGAGTCCGGCACCGGGGTGCCGATCGTCTTTCTGCACGGCAACCCGACCTCGTCGTACCTCTGGCGGCACGTCATGCCGGCTGTCGGAGGCGGACGGCTGCTCGCCCCCGACCTGATCGGCATGGGGGAGTCGGGCAAGCCCGATATCGACTACACCTTCGCCGACCACGCCCGCTACCTGGACGCCTGGTTCGACGCGCTCGACCTTCAGGACGTGATCCTGGTCGGGCACGACTGGGGCGGCGCGCTGGCCTTCGACTGGGCCGCGCGCCATCCGCACCGGGTGCGCGGCATCGCGTTCACCGAGACCATCGTCAAGCCGATGACCTGGGAGGAGTTTCCCGAGGGCGGCCGGCAGCTGTTCCAGGCGATCAAAACGGACGGCATCGGCGAGAAGATGATGCTCGACGACCTGGTCTTCCTGGAGCGCCTGCCCGACAGCGTCGTCTCCCCGCTCGCCCCGGGTGACGTCGACGTCTACCGCAAGCCGTACCCGACCCGGGACAGCAGGTTGCCGCTCCTGCGATGGGCGCGCTCGATGCCGCTGGGCGGCGAACCCGCCGACGTCGTGGCCAGGGTCGAGGCGTACGACCGGTGGCTGGCGGCCAGCCCCGATGTGCCCAAGCTCCTGCTCACGTTCGCACCCGGGCCGGGGGTCATGATGCACGAGGGCCTGATCGCCTGGTGCGCGGCCAACATCGCCGGTCTTGAGATCGAACACTCCGAGGCCGTCGCCGGCCATCACACCCCTGAGGACCAACCGGCGTTGATGGCCGCGTCCATCTCCGCCTGGGTGGACCGGCTCGGCCTGCGCCACCCGTAACTCGGCTCGGCCACGCCCCGCTGTGCGCTATACAGATTGTCACGAGAAGTGCACGCACAGCGGACGTGGGCGCGAGGGCGCGAAGGTGCGAGGGGGACGACGGCTGTGGCGGGTGGTGGCAAGGGCGCGGAGCTCCTGACCAAAGTCGGTCTGGCGGCGGCCAGTGTGGGGCCGCCGGCGGTGCTGGGCGTCAAGTTCTGGTCGTCCGTAGCCGCACATCCGGTCGTGGCGCTGGTCCTCTTCGTGGCGTACGAGGCCGCGCTGGCCGCCATCGCGTTCGCGGCGAAGGTGTACGGCAAGGTGGCCGACCGGTGGGTGGACCGGGCCGCCGACGCCGTCGACCGGCGGCTGAAGTGGCGGATATCCCGCTTCGAACGGGACTACCGGGCCTATGTGCTGCGGCACCACCGGTTCGTCGACCTCAAGGGGCTGGCGACGCGCGGGGACTACACCCCGGGCCTGGAGGAGGTGTTCGTCGACGTCAGCCTGGTGCCCCGGCCGACGCACGAGGCATCGCAGGAGTCGCTGGCGGGTCCGGTGCCAGGCCCGCCGCCGGGCGGTACGGACGGCGGCATACCCGTACGCCGGTCGATCCGCGAATTCCTCGGTGGGCCGGAGGGCACGGCGCTCGCGGTGATCGGTGCCCCGGGCACCGGCAAGACCACGATGCTCAAGCACCTCGCGCTGGGTCTGGCCCGGGAGCGCGGCGGGCGGGGCCGCCGCGACCTGCCCGTACTGCTGCTTCTGCGGGACCACACCGGGGCGATCACCGCGAACCCCGCCATCACCCTCCCCGAGGTGATCGGGGCCTCCCTGCGGCGCCCGCCGGACGACGAGTTGCCCGGCTGGTTCGAGCGGCAACTCCAGGACGGGCGCTGTGTGGTGCTGCTGGACGGGCTGGACGAGGTGGCCCGCGAGGAGGACCGGCGCAATGTGTCCAAGTGGGTCGAGGAACAGATCGAGCGGTACGAGCCGAACGACTTCGTGCTCACCTCCCGCCCCCACGGCTATGCGAGCGCCCCGGTCAACCGCGCCCGCGTGCTTCAGGTCCGCCGCTTCACCGGGGAGCAGATCACCCGCTTCGTCCACGGCTGGTACCGCGCCATCGAGCGGCTGAGCACGGGCACGGACGACGCGGCCGTGGCGGACCGCGCGGAGGAGGGCGCCGGGGACCTCCTCGCACGCCTCCACGCCCGCCCGGTCCTGTACGACCTCGCGGCCAACCCGCTGCTGCTCACGATGATCGCGAACGTCCACCGCTACCGGGGCGCGCTGCCGGGCAGCCGCGCGGAGCTGTACGGCGAGATCTGCGAGGTGCTGCTGTGGCGGCGGCAGGAGGCGAAGGGGGCGACGGCCGCGCCGGACGAGCTGAGCGGGGCCAAGAAGGAGCTGGTCGCGCGCGAGTTGGCGTATGTGATGATGGCCGACCGGCTGCGCGACATCCGGGGCGAGTACGCGTCCGAGGTGCTGCGGCCGGTACTCCTGAGGGTCGCCGCGACCATGTCCTCGCGGGAGTTCCTGGACGCGATGGTCTCCAGCGGGCTGCTGGTGGAGCGGGAGCGCGAGCTGTACGCGTTCGCCCATCTCACCCTCCAGGAGCATCTGGCCGCCCTGCACATCCAGCACCGAGGGCTGGCCGACGTCCTGGTCGCCGGCGTCGACGACGACTGGTGGCGGGAGACCACGCTGCTGTACGCGGCGCGGGTGGATCCGGCGCCGGTGGTGGAGGCATGCCTCTCCGAGGGGGGAACCCTGACCATCAACAAACTCGCGCTCGCCTTCGACTGCGAGGAAGAGGCCACCGAGCTGGCCCCGGCGACGGCGGCCCGTCTCCGGGCGCTGCGCGAGCAGTTGATGGACGGGCCGGTGCACTCACCAAGGCGCAAGCTGATGACGGGCGTCACCTTGGCGCGCTCGCTCCGGCAGGCCGTACGGCTGGGCGAGGACACCCTGGTCTGTGCGCGGCCGGTGACGAAGGAGGTCTACCGGCTCTTCGTGGCGGAGCACAGCGGTATCCTCGCGGCCCCGGGGCTCACCGACGGCCCGGCCGATGACATCGCGGTCGGGATGACGAGAACAGAAGCGGTGGCCTTCGCGGCGTGGGTGAACGTTCGCGCGGGCGGTGAGTTCGGCTACCGGCTGCCCACCCGGGCGGAGGTGGAGGACGAGGCGTTCGGTCTGGTCCTCCGGCCGGGCGGCCAGTCGGTGTGGTGCCGAGGCGACGCGGAGACGGGGTCGGACGACTTGCCGTCGTTGTGGGTGCCGCACGGGGCGGAGCATCCGTGGGCGGTTCCGGCGGGCGCGGTGGACGGTGCGTGGCTCGGCTGGAGCAGTAAGGACGACGTCGTCTTCTCCGAGGGGAGCCTCGGGCTCGCCAGCGCGATCAGCCGCCTCACCGGCATGGACGGCGGTCGCTCTTCTGTCGTGGAAATCAACTTCGAACTTCGCGTACGTGGCGCCGTCCAGGGGCGCAGCCAGCAGTTCATCGTCGCGACTGGCTCGGAGCTCGCCGACTTGATGGCCCGAATCCACCGAGGAGAGGGCCGGATCACTCTCGACAGAGTCGAGGCGGGTCTTCTACAACTCCTGGACGGCGAATTCGCCGATCTCGGGTTCCCGGCGCGAATCGAGTGGGCCACCCGGTGTGTGGCGCTGCTGTACTCGCTGGGCGAGCTGGGGGAGCTGGGGGACGGGAACGATCGTTCCGCTTCGGGGACACAGCCCCTCGCGGACCGCTGCGGACCGCTGCTGAACGGACTGGGCCCCCTTGCCGTCGGCCACCAATCTCACTTCCCGGACTTGTGTCACTCCTTGGCCGTCAGGTGCGCGGAGAGCCTCGGCGATCTGCTCCCGGGCGACGCGCCGGAGCGGCTGAGGCCCACGATCCGCGAACTGGTTGTGTTCATCGCTTCTCGGACCAGGGTGCTCGCCGACGCGCCGCATGCCATGGATCCCGCCGACGGCCCGTATCTGCGGATCGCCGCGCTCACCATGGCAGCGGTGATGGACCGGTTCTTCCAGCGGCCCGACCTGGCCGACGCCTATCGGGACGTCGCGGCCGGTTTTCTGGTGCTTCAGCGTCGTGCCGAAGGCACCATCACGCCGACCGAGACGATCGTTCTGGTCCGTGCCTGATCACACAGGACGGATCCCGCTCTAGCCCAGCGGACGCGGCCGCGGCCACCGCTGGTCGGCGGCCCAGTCCGCGAAGGAGGTCCAGGCAATGCCCGGGAAGTCGTCGCGCAGCGCGGGGATGTCCACGGAATAGCCGGTCTCCGTGAGGAACGTGAACATGGCCCCCATGTCCGCGCTGGCCTGCCGGACCAGGTCGAGCGGCACATGGCGGTACTCGACCGGACCGCCGGCCGCCGCGCTGATCGCCTGGGCCATCTGCCGCGGCGTGGGCGCGTCGCCCGCGACCTCCACCCGGTGGCCGATCCAGCGCTCGGGGGCGGCGATCACGGCGGCCACGACCGCGCCCAGGTCGCGGCGGGCGATCTGCTGGAGCGGTGTGTCGGCGGGGATCGCGAGCGACAGGGTGCCCTGGGCGATCTCGTCCAGGCCGCCCATGGCGTTCTCGAAGAAGTACGTCGGCGCGACCACGGTCGCGGGCAGGCCCGCCTCGGCCAGGACGCGCTCGATCCGCGCCTTGCTCTCGAAGTGGGGGATGCCGGTGGAGCGGTCCGCCGAGGCCACCGAGGCGAGCACCAGATGCTCAAGGCCCGCCCGCCCGGCGGCCTCGATGATCGCCTGGCCCTGCCGTACCTCCGCGTCCGTGCCCGACTCGAACGGCGTGGTCACCGCGAAGGCGGCGGACGAGCCTTCGAAGGCCGCCGTCAGCGACGCCGCGTCGGACAGGTTGCCGGGGACCACGTCCACCCCCTGGTCGGCGAGCCGGCGCGCCCGCGGTTCGGCGGGGTTGCGGACCACGGCGCGGATGGCCTGCCCCGACGCCAGCAACGCCTGTGCCACCGCGCCGCCCTGTCCACCGGTGGCTCCCAGCACTGTGATCATGAGTACTCCGTTACTTCGTATTCTTCGCAGAACAGCCGAGTCGCGCCCCGCGCCCCCATCGTCATACATGATCAGCGAGCGGACGGCAGCCGCGGTGGTGCCCAGTCGCCGTGTCGGAGGACGGCCCGGACGGTGACGCGGGACGGGGCCAGCCGGAGGGCCGTGTTGCGCGCGGCGATGGCCAGGGGGTGTGTCAGCCGCTGTCCCATCCGGCCGGCCTGGCGGGCGGCGCGGGCGACGGACTGGCTGCGCGGGCGGCGTTCGGCGTCGTAGCGGGACAGTGCCGCGGGGACGGTGGGCTCGCCGGCGAGCGCGGCGGCGAGCGTGGCCGCGTCTTCGAGGGCCTGGCAGGCGCCCTGGCCCAGGTTCGGGGTCATGGCGTGGGCCGCGTCGCCGAGCAGGGCGATCCGGCCCGCGGTGAAGGTGGGCAGCGGGGTCGCCAACTCGTGGATGTCGTGGTGCAGGACGGCGTCGGGCCGGGTGGCCGCCAGCAGGGCGGGGATCGGGTCGTGCCAGCCGCCGAACCGGTGGCGCAGCGCGGCGAGGGCGTCGGCGGGCCGTACGCCCGGGGGCGAGTTGAGCACCGCGTGCCACTCGGCCCGGCCGTCGGTGAAGGCGATATGGCCGAACTCGGCGCCGTTGCCCCAGGTCAGTTCGGAGGCGGTACGCAGCGGGACGGGGCGTTCGGTGATGGCGCGCAGGACGGTCGATCCGCTGTAGGCGGGGCCTGGGTGCCGGGGGAACAACTGGGCACGCAGCCGGCTGCCCACTCCGTCGGCGGCCACGACCAGGTCCGCGTCCAGATACGCGTCCGGATCCGCGTTCAGGACATCGCCGTCCAGGGGCACCCGTACGCGGGTGGGGTGGGAGCGGTCGACGGACGACACCTCGGCGCCGACGCGCAGGCACTCGGGCGGCAGGGCGGCGCGCAGCAGGCGGTGGAGTTCGGCGCGGGGGATGCCGACGATCGGTGTGCCCAGCGCGCGTTCGAGCGCGGCCCCGTCCATCCGGGCCAGCCACCGGCCGCCGGGCGTACGGGTGCCTCCGGTGTACTGCGGCCGGGCCGCCGCCCGTACCGCCTCGCCGACGCCGAGGGCGTCCAGGGCGCGGAGGCCGTTGGCGTGCAGGGAGATGCCCGCGCCCACATCGGCGAGTGCGCGGGCGCGTTCGACGACCGTCACCTCCCAGCCGACGGGGAAGTTCCACGGCATGACCGCCAGCACCAGACCCAGGGGCTCATGGGACACCCAGGCCGCCTCGGCGGTGTCGAACGTGTCGACCTCGATGTGCTGGTGGGCGAGGATGATCGGTCCCTGCCGCGCGTAGTACTCGGCGGTGAGGGCGGACTTCTCGACCTCGCCCTCCGCCTCGCTCACCGGTTTGCCCATCTCCGCGACGGCCAGGGAGGCGAGAGCGCCCCGGTGTTCGCGCAGCGTACGGGCGAGGCGGGCGGCGCGGGCCGCCCGTTCGGCGACCGGGACCAGCGCCCAGGCGCGGGCCGCCGTATGCGCCCGCGCCACGGCCGCCTCGACGCGCTTCGCGTCCCACCCTTCGACGGCCGATATGAGTCGGCCCGTAGCGGGGTTGACGACCTCGATGGTGGTGTCGCTCATGCGGTGGGCGCCCCTCCTTTGTCGTGCTCGGAGAGGTGCGCGAAGGTCTCGCCGGTGGCGGTGATAGTCCGGGTGACGTCCCGCCCGCCGTAGACCCAGTAGATCCGCATCACGCCCTCGCCCCGGTTGAAGAACCGGTGCGGCACGCCGGCCGGGACCCAGGTGGCCTGGCCGGGCTCCAGGTCGAAGAGCGCGCCGTCGATCTCGGCCGTCGCCTCGCCCTCGAGGATCAGCACCGACTCCTCGACGTTATGGCTGTGCAGCGGAAGTCCGGTACCCGGCTGGAACACGGTCTGGCCGGTGGTGATGAGGGCCGTGTCGGAGTTCCACTTGCCGACGTAGGGGACGGTGGCGACACCTCCGCCGCGGTCGAAGCGTTCGAGCTCGTCGGGGTGGATGAGCAGGTTCGGTGGGGTGGGCTCGGTGCACATGGGGGAGGGGTTCCGTTCTGCGGATACGGGGTCAGGAGTGGTGGAACAGGCGGCGCGAGAGGGTGTTGACCTGGCTGCCGGGCACGACGTACTTCGCGGCGGCCGCGCGCCAGACCGCGTAGTGCGGGGCGGAGCGGTGGGCCGTGACGGCGGCCTCGTCGTCGTAGATCTCGTGGAAGACGAAGTGGTGGTCGTCGTCGAGATCGCAGACGACGTCGAAGGAGCGGCAGCCGGGCTCGTCGTGGAAGGAGCGCTCGGCGTTCTCCTCGATGGCGGCCAGGAAGTCGTCACGGCAGCCGGGGACGACCTGGAGGGATACGGTCAGCGCGATCATGCGGGAAGCTCCTCGGAGGTAATGGCTGGTGTGGGCAGGGGCGCGCCGGTGGCGGCGGCGACGCGGGTGAGGGAGCGCCAGGTGTCCTCGGCGACCGCGATGCCCTCGGCCCGCAGCCGCTCGGCGGTACGGGCCTCCGGCTCGCCGGGGACGAAGACCTCGGCCACGCCCGGCGCGGTGGGGGTGGCCTTGGTCTCCTCGATCAGCGTCTCCATCCGCCGCTCGAACTCGGCCGGTTCGGCCATCGCGCGGATGTCCAGGCAGATCAGCAGATGGCCCACGCCGCTGCGGCCCGTCGGCCGGTACGGACCGACCACCGAGGCCCCGAACGCGCTGCCGGTGAGCACTCCGGCCAGCACGTCGAACATGAACGAGATGGCGTACCCCTTATGGCCCGCCATCGGCAGGATCAGCCCCTCGACGGCCCGGCGCGGATCGGTGGTCGGCACGCCGTCGGCATCGGCCGCCCAGCCCTCGGGGATCGGCCGCCCGCGCTCCTTCGCGTAGTAGATCTTGCCGCGCGCCACGGCGGTGTTGGCGATGTCCATCACGACCGTGCCGTAGCGGCCGCCTGGGGCGGCGATCGACCAGGGGTTGGTGCCGATGCGCTTCTCCCGCCCGCCCCACGGGGCCATCGCCGGGCTGGCGTTGGTGGCGAGCAGCGCCACACAGCCCCGCTCGGCGGCCTTGCGGGTGAAGTACGCGGCGGTGCCGAAGTGACCGGAGTTGCGTACGGCCACCGCGCTGATCCCATGCTCCCGGGCCCGCTCGACGCCCTGGTCCACCGCCCGGTCGGCGAGCACCTGCCCCAGCCCGTCCCGGCCGTCCACGACGAGCACCGCCCCGCCGTCACTCACGATCCGCGGGTCGGCGACCGGAGCCGTCGCGCCGCCGGCGAGGCGGTCCAGGTACCACGGCAGGCGCAGCATCCCGTGGGAGGGATGCCCCCACAGCTCAGCGGTCACCAGCGTGTCCGCGAGCAGGCGGGCGTCCCCGGGCGGTACGCCATGGGCTTCGGCGGCGGCGGTGGCGAACCGGAGCAGGTCGGCGGCGCCGACGGTATGCGGCATGAGGCTTGTCCTCGCGTCAGGGGTACATAGCTGTATCCGTTCCTGTATACAGCAGCGCGTACAAGGAGGCTATGGGGAGGGGCGGGGCGGAGGTGATGAGGGGGGTGGGGCGGAGGTGGTCCCGTATCGGCGGTTCTGTTGCGACCATGCTTCGGGATGTAGTACTTCTTATACATGAGCGAGCAGGTGCACAACAGATTGGCGATGGTGCGCGCCGAGCGGAAAGTGTCGCGTCAGAGCCTGGCCGAGTCGGTAGGGGTGCATTACCAGACCATCGGCTACATCGAGCGAGGGCAGTACAACCCAAGCCTCGACCTGGCGCTGAAGATCGCGAAGTTCTTCGGCCTGCCGGTGGAGGCGCTGTTCTCCCTCGAGCCGTTCCGGCCGCTCACGGACGAGGTCTACGGGAGGAAATAGCCATGCCGACGACTCGAATGACCAACTATGACCGGCGCATGGTGCGGCTGATGAACAACCCCCAAGGGCGGCCGCTGTACGCCACGGCCGCACGCCGACGCCTGGCCGTCGCCGTACACATCACGCTCACCGCGGCCTTCGGGGCGCTGATGACCCACCTCTACCTCGCGGAGTCCGAGCCGATGTGGACCGTCGTCGTGATGGCGGTGCTGCTGCTGCCCTGGATGATCGCGACGGGGGTGATCAACGCCGCCACCCGCGGCCTGCTGGAACTGCGTGAACGCGCCCTGGACGAGCGGCAGTCGGCCGAGCGCAGCCGGGTCCTGGCCCGTGCCCACCGGGTGATGACCCTGCTGCTGGTCGCCGCCGCGGCCGGGCTGCTGATGGCGGGTGCCGCCAGCGGCGACGCGCCCAGGGCCTATGTGGCGCCCGTGCTCATCGCCACCCTCGTCGCCCACTGGCTGATGCCGCTGTGGGTGGCCGGCCTGATGGCCCAGGACGAGCCGGCCGACGACGAGGCGCTGGTGGCGACGACGGCGACACCATGACGTGAGCCTGCGGGGGCGTGTCCTACTTCGAGCGCATGAGCTGCACGAGAACCTCCGCCTCGCTGTGCTCGATGTCCTTTGTCGCGGTCAGCAACGTCACAGGACCGGTCCGGGCCTCGTCACGCAGATGACGCAGTGCCTCGGCCCGGTCCGGTTCTGTCAGCTCGGTCTTGTAGCGGCGCTTGAACTCGGTGAATTTGGAGGGCTCATGGCCGTACCAGCGCCGCAGCTCATCGGATGGCGCCACCGCCTTGAGCCATTCGTCCAGGTGGGCCTTTTCCTTGGACAGGCCGCGCGGCCACAGCCGGTCCACCAGTACGCGCTTGCCGTCGGACTGTTCGGCCTGTTCGTAAACGCGGCGCGAGCGCACCTCCTGCATGGCATCGTCACCCCTTCTGGAGTCTCGATCTCGAGTATCCGACGTCCGCACCGCCGGCTGACTCGGCCCGCCATGCGATGCGGTCCTACTTCCATTGTCAGCCGGCCGAGACGAGGCACCTGCGGTTCAGTCCGGCCGGCCGGGCAAGCCGGCCGGCTGGGCCGGTCAGGCGGTCAGGGTGCCGTCGTGGTGCGGAAGTAGTGGCCCTTGTCGAGGTCGTCGATGAGCCCGGGGTGGGTCGGCTGCCACCCCAGAAGCTCACGGGTCAGCACGCTCGACGTCGGGCCGTCGAGCGCGAGGACGCCGGCCAGCCAGCCGAAGTGCTCGGCCGACTCCTCGGGGGAGACGGAGACGACGGGGAGGTCGAGATGGCGCCCGATCACTTCGGCGACGGCGCGGATCCGTACGCCCTCGTCCCCGGTGGCGTGCAGCACCGATCCCGCCGGGGCCTTCTCGACCGCCAGGCGGATGAGGTGTGCCGCGTCGAATCGGTGCACGGCGGGCCAGCGCTGGGTCCCGTCACCGATATAGCCGGAGACGCCGCGGGTGCGGGCGATGTCGACCAGCATCGCCATGAAGCCGTGGTCCCCCTCGCCGTACACCGTCGGGGCGAGCCGCACGACCGACGAGCGGATGTCGCGGGCCGCGAAGGACAGCGTCAGCTGTGCGTTGGCGTTCCGCCCGCCGCCCAGGGGGGTCGGGCCGTCGGAAGTGCCATCCGCTTCGGTGGCCACGCGCCCAGGTGCGAGCCCGAGCGTCCCGGCGGCGATCACCAACGGCCGCCCGGAACCCGCGAGCGCGTCGCCGAATGTCTCGATGGCGCGGCGATCCGCGTCGGCGGCCTCCTCGTAGCCCCCCGAGAAGGCGATGTCGTGCTTGAAGGCGAGGTGGATCACGCCATCCGAGGCGGCGGCCGCGCTCCGCAGGCTGTCGAGGTCATCGAGGGTGCCGCGCCGCACCTCGGCACCGGCCGCGGTGAGCGCGGCGGCCGAGGCGTCCGAGCGGGCGAGCCCGACGACCTGATGGCCGGCGTCGATGAGCTCGGGTACGACGGCGGAGCCGATCCAGCCGGAAGCGCCGGTGACGAAAACGCGCATGAGAAAGCCCTCCAGTAAGGCCGACCGGTAAGTCGGCGGGTAAGCCGACCGGTACGTCGGCCGATGAGTCAGGTGGTGAATCGGGTGGTGGATCCGGTGGCAAGGCAGCCATCCCTGCCGCACGGCAGGGCACGGCGACCAGGACGGAGGCGATGTCAGTCACTGTCATCGACCGTAGCACCTGATCTCATCTGATGTCATTGACTGTCATCGCGTAGGATCAGCGGCATGGGTCGATGGGAGCCGAACGCGCGCGGGCGACTCGAACAGGCGGCACTGGAGCTCTACAGCGAGCGCGGGTTCGAGCAGACGACGGTGGCGGAGATCGCCAAGCGGGCGGGGCTCACGGAGCGGACCTTCTTCCGGCACTTCGCCGACAAGCGGGAGGTGCTGTTCGCGGGCGGCGGCCCGCTTCAGGAGCTCTTCGTGGGCGTCGTCGCCGACCTACCCGCTGACGTGGCGCCGATCGACGCGTTGGCCGCGGCCCTCGAAGCCGTCGCCGCCGCGTTCCAGGGGCGCCACGCCCACGCCCGAAAGCGCCAGGCCGTCATCGCCGCCAACGCGGAGCTCCGGGAGCGCGAGTTGATCAAACTCGCGGCCTGGTCCGCGGCGCTGACCGACACCTTGCGTCAGCGCGGCGTCGGGGACCCGGCCGCGAGTCTGATCGCCGAGGCGGGCATCGCCGTTTTCAAGGTCGCGTTCGTGTGCTGGGTCGAGGAGCCGGACCCGCGCGACCTGGCGCAACTCATCCGGGAAGCGCTCGACGAGCTGAAAGCCGCGACCGCGGGGAAGTGCCCGTCGGCGTAGGGCTCAGCGGCACAGTGGCTGAGGCTCGGTGGCTCAGTGGCTCAGCGGGCGATGTCCAACTGGATCTCCACGCCGGGCGCCGCGCCTTCGCCGCTCGCCAGGCTGTCGATCAGCGCCTGAAGGGTCTGCGCCAGGTGGTGCCGCGAGGCCGACTCGGCCGCCTGGGCATCCCCGTGTGTGATCGCCTTCAGCATCGCGCGGTGCTCTTCCAGCGACGTCAGCATGCGCCGCGGGCCACTGTGCGACAGATGCCGCAGCCGTACGGTCTGGCTGCGCAGATCGCGGATCGTACGGGCGAGGTACGGGTTGCGGCACGCGGCGATGACCGCCTGGTCGTAGCGTTCGGCCAGCACGTAGAAGTCCTGATAGCCGCGCGTCTGCCCGGCGGCGTCCAGCGCCCGGAAGGACTCCTCGAACTCGTCCAGCCGCGCCAGCAGTTCATGGAACGGGGCCAGTACGCGCTCGTCGGCCGCCCCCGAGGTGGCGACCAGGGCCGCGGCCCGGGGCTCCAGCAACATCCGGATCTCGAAGAGCGCCCGCACCCCGCCCAGCGAAATGGTGGCCACCCGCGCCACCTCGCCCGGTACGAAGTCCACCAGCCCCTCGGCGGCCAGCCGGCGGATGGCCTCGCGCACGGGGGTACGGGAGGCTCCCAGCTCCTCGCCGAGCTGGACCTCGCTCAGCTTCGCCCCGGGCTTCAGGCGCAGCGACTCGATGTCCCCCTTCAGCCGCTCGTAGACGGCCTCGCTCTTGCCGGTCGCCCGGGCCATCGTGGCTCCCCTTGTCGATCCACCTGCACACCTGCCTGTATACGCAGGTTACCGTCGTGGCGGCGTTGGCTTGCGACCCGGAATATCGGGCTGCCGCGGCCGGCGAGTGTTCCGGCAAATCCCGTCCGGGACGGTGTTTCCGCAGGCAATAGCTCTTTTCGTCCCTCCTTGTCCCGCAATCGCCCGCGGCCCTGGCGCGGCCTTCGCCGGGATGGCGAGCCTGGGGATCGTTCGGCCGCGAGACGGCGGCCGACGACGATCGGAAGGAGCTCAACGCATATGAAGACGCAGATGACGCGGATGAAAGCGTCGAAGCACGGACCGTGGAAGTCGCTGGCCGTCGCCACCGCGGCGACGGCGGGGCTGCTCATGGCCCCCGGAACCTCCCTCGCCGCATCGGGCCACACCGACGACGCCGCCCACACGATCTCCGCCGCCACGGGACGCAGCGACGCGTGCGGCTCGCGGGCCTGCGGAAGCGTGACCGTGACCTGGGGCGCGAAGAAGCTGACTCAGGTGAGCATGTCGGTGCGGGACACCAAGTGCGACGGCAAGCAGGTCGGCATCCAGCTCCAAGTCCTCGGCGTCAGTGGGCAGACGTGGGGCGGCCCGGTGCACTGGAACCGGTACGACGGCGCCTGCCACAAGCCGGCTGACGCCTGGTACAACCTGCACTTCGAGGCCTCGTGGAAGATCCGGGCGATCAACGCCCAGGTCTACGTCAAGAACGGCAGCAACGGCCCGATCCTCTACCCGGGCAACAGCGCCGACAACCCGTACACATAGCAGTCAGGTGCGGCGGCCCGGGGGTTCACGCGTCCCCCGGGCAACGCCGGCACCGCTTCGGCGCCTACAAGTCCGTTGTCACAGGCCGCGGTTATGTCTCTGGCATGGATGTACGGGGGAAGCGGAACATTCCGATGGATGTCGTACCGGACGCGCGGACCGCGGGTGAGCGGCTGGGGGACCGGTACGACGGCTGGGCGGTGCGCGCCTATGCGGAGCGGGCCGAGCCCGCTGAGCCCGCCGAGGAGGAAGCCTCCCGGCCACCGAACGGCGCCGCGACCGTCGCGACCCGCGCCCGGCGAGAGGGAACCGCGCCATGACCGATCTCTTCGCCGTCTCCGTCGTCTCCGTCGACGGGTGCACCCTCCGTGGCGGGGTCCACATCATCAACCCCGACGCCCCGTTCGTTCCGCAGGAGGCATCCTTCCCCCTGATTCTGCTGGTGGACGCGTGGTGGCTGCTGGACGAGGGGTATCTGGCCGACGGTTACGGTATGCCCGACCGCGAAGACCGGTACCCGCTCTCCCCGGAGCGGGGCAAGGAGATCGTGGACGGCATGCGGCTGAAGGGTGAGTTCCGTGAGCTCTTCGACGCCCTCCTCGGCAAGAAGGTACGAGTCGGCGAAGACGGGTGTCTGCTGGCGGACGACGGCAAGACCGTGCTCACCCCCAGACGCACCGCGAAGGCCGTATACGGGGAACAACTGACTGGTGGCGACGGACAGGACCAGATCTCCCGCTATGTCATGACGGAAAGGAACCCCGAGGAGTTCTACCGGCGAACCGCCGAGATCGTGACCTCCTACGAGCCAGGCCCTATCCGTAACGTCCCGCTGTGGAGTGAGATCGCGGCGTTTGACGACCCGGACGAGTCGTGGGAAGAGGGGGACGTCGACGAGATCGCGGACCTGGAGGGCGCGGCGGATCTGTCCGACTGGCGCACATGGGTGTTCGCGGGCACCCGCCCCTTCGAGGAGTCTCTCTGCGCGGACTTCACGGCAACGGTGCGGGACCCGGCCTACTTGGAGCACATGGTCGGTGGCATGCGCTGGTCGACCGCTCACACCGGCCGCGTCTAGATCACCTTCGGTAAACGCTTGCACGCCTCTTGACGTGGACGCGTCGGCTGCGCATCACTGTTAGGAATCTTTCCTATCAGTCTGCAAGGCGGGAGGACCCCTGTGCCACCCATCCCCCACAGACCGCGCCGAGCGGTCGGTGCCTTCCTCGCCGCGGCCACCGCGGCCTTAACCATCGCCCTGCCGAATCTCAGCGCGGCCCAGCCCTCCGGAGCGAAGGCCGCCGGGACCCACCCCTCCGGGGCGAAGGCCGCCGCCGCGCCCGTACGGTACGAGGCCGAGTCCGCGGTCATCTCCGAGGGCGCGGCCGAGTCCAACCACGACGGCTACTCCGGCACCGGATTCGTCAACTTCGACAACAAGACAGGCAGCTACGTCGAGTTCACGGTGGACGCCCCGGCCGCGGGCAGCGCCACCCTGACCCTCGGCTACGCCAACGGCACCGACGCCAACCGCCCGCTGGACATCGCCGTCAACGGCGACCAGACGGCGGACGACCTGGCGTTCCCGTCCACCGGCGCCTGGACCACCTGGTCGTCGGTGACCACGACTGTCACCCTCAAGGCCGGTGCCAACACCATCCGCACCACCTCGGCGGCGGCCGAGGGCGGGCCCAACCTCGACTACGTCGACCTCACCGCCGCCGACGGACCGGCCGGCACGGACTACGAGGCCGAGTCCGCCCAGATCTCCCAGGGCGCGGCCGAGTCCAACCACGACGGCTACTCCGGCACCGGATTCGTCAACTTCGACGTCGTCGCCGGCGCATACGTCGAGTTCACCGTCGACGCGGCACAGGCCGGCCCCGCCCGGCTCGACTTCCGCTACGCCAGCCCCTCCGCCGACCGCCCGCTCGACATCGCCGTGGGCGGCGCCACCGTCGCCGACGACCTCTCCTTCCCGGCGACCGGCGCCTGGACCACCTGGAAGACGGTCAGCGTGAACGCCACGCTCAAGACCGGCAGCAACAAGGTCCGCGCGACCACCTCCGGCGTCGACGGCCCCAACCTCGACAAGCTGACCGTCACCCCGACCGGCCCCGCCGACACCGAGCGGCCGACCGCCCCCGCGAACCTCCGCAAGGGCAAGGAGCCGACGGCCACCACCGTCTCGCTGGCCTGGGACGCGGCCACCGACAACGTGGGCGTCACCGGCTACGACATCTACCAGCACGGCCAGTTGATGAAGAAGGTCGGCCCGGACGTCCTCGCGGCGACCGTCGAAAACCTCGACCCCGAGACCTCGTACGACTGGACCGTCTTCGCGCGCGACGCGGCCGGAAACGCCTCGGAGGCATCCAACGCCGTCACCATCGCGACCCTGCCCGCCCCGCCGGACACCGAGCCGCCGACCACCCCCGGCAATCTGACCTCCCCGTCGAAGACGGCCACGACCGTCGATCTGTCCTGGGCCGCGTCCAGCGACAACGTGAAGGTCACGGGCTACGAGATCTACCGCGACGGCGCCCTGTCCGGCACCTCCGAGACCACCTCCACCAGCGTCGCGGGCCTGACCCCGAACACCGCGTACGCCTTCAAGGTCAGGGCGTACGACCTCAAGGGCAACAAGTCCGCCTTCACGCCCGAGATCGCGGTGACCACCTCCGGCACCCAGCCCGGCGGCACCCCCGACCCCGGCGCGGTCAGCACCATCGCGAGCGGCGTCGACGTCGCCTGGGGCCTCGGCTTCCTGCCCGACGGCACGGGCATCTTCACCGAGCGCAACACCTTCAACGTCTACAAGCTGACCAAGTCCGGTACGAAGACCCTGGTCGGCAAGGTGCCCAACTCCCAGACCACCGGCGGCGAGGGCGGTCTGCTGGGCCTCGAGGTCTCCCCGACCTTCGCCACCGACCACTACCTCTACTTCGTCCACACCGCCGGCGAGGGCAACCGCATCGCCCGTATGACCCTGGAGAACAACACCCTCAGCGGCTACAAGGTGCTGCTCCAGGGCATGGAGAAGAGCCGCTACCACAACGGCGGCCGGCTGCGCTTCGGCCCCGACGGCAAGCTGTACGCCACCATGGGCGACGCTCAGACCGAGTCGCGGGCCCAGGACCGCAACTCGCTCAACGGCAAGATCCTCCGGATCAACCCCGACGGCTCCATCCCGTCCGACAACCCCTTCGGCAACGCCGTCTGGTCGCTCGGCCACCGCAACCCGCAGGGCCTGGACTTCGACTCCAAGGGCCGCCTGTGGGAGTCCGAGTTCGGCAACAGCGTCATGGACGAGGTCAACCTCATCCAGAAGGGCGGCAACTACGGCTGGCCCAACTGCGAGGGCACCGACGGCGACTGCTCCGGCTCCGGCTACATCGCCCCGAAGAAGACCTGGTCCACCTCCTCGGCCTCGCCCAGCGGGCTGACCATCATCAATGACCATGTCTTCGTCGCCACCACCGTGGGGAAGCGCGTCTACCGGATGCGGATCGACTCCTCGTCGAACCTCGTCGAGCAGAAGACGTACTTCCAGGGCACCTACGACCGGCTGCGCACGGTCGAGGTCGACCACGACGGCGACATCTGGCTCACCACCTCCACCGACAAGGACGGCACGGACGGCAACGACCGCATCCTGCGGATCGACATCGTCTACTCGGACGACGGCACGGCAGGCGACTTCAAGCTCAGCAGCAGCGCCTTCAACGACAACGCGACCATCCCCACCCGCCACACCTGCGCCGGGGACGGAACGGCGGGCCAGGACCCCTCGCCCCCGCTGGCCTGGGGCGCCGGCACCACCGGCGGGCGCAGCTGGGCCATCGTCTTCGCGGATGTCGCCAGCGGCGGCAACAAGCTCCACTGGGCGATCTGGGACATCCCGGCGACCAAGCTGTCACTGCCCGAGGCGCTGGGGTCCGGCTTCAACGTCCCCGGTCAGGACGGCGCCAGACAGAAGGCCATGGGCAGCGGCGCGAATGCCCAGCAGTACTTCGGCCCCTGCCCCGGCGGTTCGACGCATCCGTACACCTTCACGCTGTACGCGGTGAACAGCTCGACCGTGCCCGGGATCGACTCCGGCTCGTCGATGGCCCAGATCGAAACGGCGATCAAGAACGCGAGCACGGCGAACGTGAAGCTGCGCGGCAACTCCAACGCGGGCACGTAGCCGTTGCGGTGAAGTAGGGGTGGCCGGAGGGGCCGGATCATTCGGACCTCTCCGGCCACCCCAGATCGTCTAGCCGTGTGCGTCTTCGGGCTGCTGTCCCAAACGATTCTCGGAAGTAGACCGATACGCGCCAAGGTGGCGTCAGACGGGCTGCGGGGCGAGCGTTGCCGGAGCGGCCGCGACCTTGCGGGTCTCGTGCATCATCAGCAGGCCGTTGACCACCATCAGCGTCGCGGTCAGGCCGTGGACGCCGAGCGCGGTGGCCACGGAGCCGTGGTGGGCCAGCACGGTGGTCATGTCGCCGTACGCGGCGAGGGCCTCCACCAGCAGCACCCAGCCCAGCGCCCGGCGGTGGCCCGTCACCAGCAGGATGCCCAGGACCAGGGCCAGGACGACGTCGCGGATTCCCTTGATGATCAGGAAGCCGCCGCCGTCGCCGGACGGCCAACTCGGCAGGCCGAAGCCCGGCGCCGTCGTCTCCGGGCTCAGGATGAACTCCGTTCCGAACCAGAGGATGAAGAGGATGAAGGCGGCGGCCAGGACGGTGTTGATCTTCTTCAGCGGCATTGTTCTTCTCCTTGCGAGTCTTCGCCGACGTGGTGAGCTTCGTGGAGCTTGCTGAGTCGTGTGCGGCCTGATCAGCCGCGCGGACGCGGCTCGGGGCGGCTTGGGTATCAGACGAGGGCGGTGACCAGCAGGGTGAAGGCGGCGATGATGACGGCGACGCGGACGTAGTGCCAGCGCTCCCAGCGGCTCAGCTGCTCTTTCCAGTCCGCGGGCCGGTTCTCGGGGGTCCACGTCTTGTTCCGGTTGTTGATCGGGACGAGCAGCAGGATCGACATGACCACGCTGAGGATCAGCAGCGCGGCGGCGGTGATGACGAGGCCGGTGCCGTGGTGGTGCCATCCGGCGACCGCCCAGATCGCGGCGAGGATGAGCGAGCCGATGTACCAGAACGGCATCAGGGCGCCGAGCATCCGGCCGCCGTGGCTGTGGCCCAGCTGGCTGGCGTCGTCGGGAAGGGCCTTGAGGATCGGGTTCATGACGAAGGCGACGGAGAACTCCACCCCCACCATCAGGCCGACGACCACGGTGGTGACGACCTCGAGTGCGTTGAGCATGACGGCCCCTCCTGGAATCTAGCCTTGCTAGCTGACAGGGCAACGCTAGTACTACTGCCGCTTGATTGTCTAGCGGTGCTAGGATCGAGCTATGTCGGTTCAGGAACGCAAAGAGCGCGAGCGAGCGGTCCGCGAGCGCCTCATCGTGGCGACGGCCCGCGAACTCGCCGAGCAGCAGGGCTGGGACGCGGTCACCACGCGCCGGCTCGCCGAGCGCATCGAGTACAGCCAGCCCGTTCTCTACAGCCACTTCCGCGGCAAACGCGAGATCATCGGCGCCGTCGCCCTCGAGGGCGCCGCCGAGATGGCCGCGGCGGTGCGGGCCGCGACCTCCGTCGCGGACGGCCCGCGCGCCCGGGTCGTCGCCCTCGCGCGCGCCTATCTCGACTTCGCCGAGCGCAACTCGGCGGTCTACGACGCCTTGTTCCAGCTCGACGGCGGCCTGGCGTACGCGCAGGAGGACACCCCGGAGCCACTGAAGGACGCCTTCGCCGCGCTCCTCGAGTGCCTCGGTGAGGTCGCTGGGGACGGCGTCGAACCGGGGCTGTTCACCGAGGTGTTCTGGGCGTCCCTGCACGGGATCGCGACCCTGACCCGGACGGGACGGCTGCCACCGGAGTACGCCGAGCAGAGGGTGGAGGTGCTGGTGGACCGGCTCGCTGTGCTCTGACACACCATCCCGGCGGGCACGCGGCCGGGGCCCTCGGACCCCGCCGCTGCCTGCCCGCGGCATCGCTTCCGGTCACTCGCGCCCACACGGCGCAGCCGCGGATCGCCGGGCCCCGTACCCCCACACCTATCCTCGTCCGAGGCGCAGACAGGGCGCCCTGTCGACAGTTGGCGCTCAACGGACCGAGAAAGCGTGGCGCAATGACCAGCCGACTCATCACGATCTCCTTCGACGCCCACCAGCCGGAGCGCTTAGCGCATTTCTGGTCCGGGTTCCTGGGCTTGGAGAGAGTCGACGATTCCTCCGACGGTGTCGCCCTGGCGTCCGGGAATGACGCCGGCTACCGCCTCGGCTTCCGTCCCACCCAAGCGCGGAAGGTCGCCCAGAACCGGCTGCACTACGACCTGACCAGCTCCTCCCTGGAGGACCAGCGGGAGACCGTGGCCAGGGCGCTCGGCCTCGGCGCGCAGCACGCCGATGTCGGCCAGGGACCGGACGCGTCCCATGTGGTGCTCGCCGACCCCGAGGGCAACGAGTTCTGTGTCCTCGAGCCGGGCAACGATTTCCTCGCCGGCTGCGGCTTCATCGGAGCGCTCGCCTGCGATGGTTCGCAGGCCGTGGGCTACTTCTGGAGCAAGGCGCTGGGCTGGCCGCTGGTCTGGGACCAGGACGAGGAGACCGCCATCCAGTCGCCGAATGGCGGTACGAAGATCACGTGGGGCGGTCCGCCGCTGATGCCGGACCCCGGCAAGGACCTGCACTTCGACCTCGCGCCGGACGGCGATCAGCAGGCGGAGGTCGAGCGCCTGCTCTCCCTCGGGGCGAGGCGTCTCGACTCCGCCCACGGCGAGGACGGTGCGGTGCTGCTGGCCGACCCCGACGGCAACGAGTTCCGCGTGCTCACGCGCCGCTGAAGCCGTAACTCACGGGAGCCGCGGTCCGCTGCTGCTGCCGCTGCAACAGTGCGGCGACCGCCTCCGGGGCCTCATGCATCGCGTCGTGGCCGGTGGGGAGGTCGTGGACCTGCCAGTCGGGATCGGCTTGCAGCCGGGTGCGGAGTTCAGCGAACGGCGTCCGGTCCTCCCATCCCGAGCAGTAGATGAACTCCCGACGGGGGACCTGGGCGAGCGTGCCTGTGAGCCGGATCGTTTGCAGGAACGAGGCGAGGGGATGGGGGCGGCGGCGGGGATCGCCGCCGTCCGGCGGTTGGACGGCATAGCCGGTGGACGCAGCGCCGGCAGCGAACACTTCCCGGAAGTGCTCGTTCGTTGACGACCAGCACGACTCGCCGTCGCGCGGCACGTAGGCGTCGAGCTGCACCAGCCGTGAGATCCGCCCACCGGCGCGATCGGCCGCGGCGGCGGTCACCATCCCGCCGTAGCTGTGGCCGACCAGCGTCGCGCTGGTGATGTGGGCGCGATCGAGGAGCCGCAATACGTCGTCGGCGTGCGTGTCGAGATTGGCGGCCGCGACCGTCGCGTTGTCGTCGTCCGGCCGCAGACCGGTCAGGGTCAGGGCGTGCACGGTATGACCGGCACGCTCCAACAGCGGAACCACCGCCTCGAACGACCAGGAGCCCTTCCAACCGCCGGGCACAAGAACGAACGTCGCCATGCGTTTCTCCTCCATCTCTCAAGCCGCGGCATCGAGGCACGCTGCCTCGATGACACTCCGCATGGAGGAAGTTTCACCAGGTCAAGGTGTGGCTGGCTAACGATAAGATGCCAACTGATGCCTGTTCGCCGCCAACCTTCCCTGACCGCCGGTGTGACGTCACATGTGTGGCCAACCGGCGGGCGCCACCTCTGGCCATCCGGCGAGACAAGCGCGGTGCAGTCGCACGCACGGGGACACCTGGTATACGCGGCCGGCGGCGTCTTGACGGTTCACACCGAGCGCGGCACGTCGATCGTTCCCGCCAACCGGGTCGCCTGGACCCCCGCCGGGTTCACGCACTATCACCGCGCCCACGGCGACACCGACATGCGGATCGTCTTTCTCGCGCCATCCCTCGCCCGGCTCATACCCGACCATCCCGCCGTGTTCCTGGCCTCCGACCTCGCCCGCGAGGTCCTGCTCGCCCTGACCGGCCCCCGTAACTACGACACCGCCGCGCCTGACTACAGCCGCTCCGCGCGCTCTCGCCTCCTTCGAGTCCTCGTCGATGAACTCCACGAAGCACACGAACAGCCACTGCACCTGCCGGAGCCACGGGACGACCGACTGCAAGCCATTGCCCGGATGCTGTACGAGACGCCGGCCGACAACGCCACGCTGGCCGAACTCGGGAAGACGATCGGAGCCAGCACCCGCACCCTCAGCCGACTGTTCCGCAACGAACTCGGCATGACCTTCTACGAGTGGCGCACGCAACTACGCATCTACCACGCACTCGTACTCCTCGCCGACGGCCACGACACCACCCAAACCGCCTACGCCTGCGGATGGGCCAACCCCAGCGGCTTCATCGCGGCGTTCACCAACATCATCGGAACGACCCCGGGCCGCTACCGAACCAGTCGCCGGACCGGCGCCCACGCGTGAGTCGGTTTACCCGGTCCGCTGCCGTCATTTGGTGAGCGCGTGGCGCAGCTCGAACCTCCGATTGAGCATGTCGGCCCACCACTGAGGCGAGTACGGCCAGCGCAGGAGGGTGAGCTTGCGGCCCGGGCGTCAGCCGGGACGACGCGTCCCAACTGTGCGTCCTGGGTGATAAGGCGTGCGACTCCCGGGCGGTGCGGCGTGAGCTGCGGCGCCGCCGGATCATGCCGGTGATCTCCCGTAAGGGCGCCCCAAGGGGCAGACCGCCCCGGTGTGCCCTGGCGGATCTCTCTGCTCTCGGCGAAGCAGGGACGTGCATGCTCACGGCCCGTGTTTGAGTGACCCGATGAAGATCTTGGTGCTGGGCGGAACGGCATGGGTGGGCCGCGAGGTCTCGCGGCAGGCACTGGAACGTGGGCATCGGGTGACCTGCCTGGCCCGCGGGGAGAGCGGCGAGGTGGCCCATGGCGCCGAGTTGGTCGCTGCGGACAGACGTGACCCGTCGGCGTACGAAAGCCTGCTGGGACAGGACTGGGATGCCGTGGTCGAGGTCTCGTGGCAGCCAGGCTTCGTCCGCGGGGCCCTGGCGGCGCTCGGCGAGCGCACGGGCCATTGGTCGTACGTGTCGTCGGTCAGCGCGTATGCCTCGCATGCGCAGCTGGACGCGGACGAGTCGGCGGCAGTGCTCCCGGCGGCCGAGCGGGACGAGGTCGGCCACGCCGAGTTCGGGGAGGCCAAGGTGGCCTGCGAGGAGGCCGCGGCGGCCGCGGTGGGCGACCGGCTCCTCATCGCGCGGGCGGGGCTGATCGGTGGCCCTGGTGACCACAGCGGTCGCTCTGGGTACTGGGTCGCCCGCGCGGCCCGCGAGCCGCTGGCCCCGCTGCTGGTGCCGGCTTGCCGTGGCATCCCGACGCAGGTGGTTGACGCGCGAGACCTCGCTGCATGGTTGCTCGACTGTGCGGAGAACGGGACGACCGGAACGTATAACGCGGTCGGCCCGATCGTGCCCCTCGGGGAGTGGGTCGCGCTGTCGAGGGAGATCGGCGGGCACACCGGGCCGGTGGTGGAGGCGGATGACGACTGGCTGCTCGGGCAGAAGGTGGTCCAGGCCATGGGCCCGGAGTCGCTAGCGCTGTGGGTGGCCGACCCGGACTGGGCCGGCTTCGGCGCCCGCAATGGCGCGGCGGCGACCGCGGCCGGCCTGCGGCACCGGCCTCGGGCGGAGCTCCTGGCGCAGACCCTGCGCTGGGAGCGGGAGCAGGGCCTGAACCGGCCCCGCCGGGCCGGCCTCAGCAGCCGGCGCGAGCGCGAACTGCTGGAAACGTGGGGTAGAGCAGTGCGGGGGTAGGCGCGCGACCGAAGGATGTGTTTTTTGTAGGAGGGTGGGTGGGGGCCCTCAAGCGGGCTCGCCCTCGGCGCTGTCCGGTATCCAGCGAAGCGTCATGTCGGGCAGGTTCTCCATGTTGCGATCACCGTCGTTGGTGTCGAGAACGGTGAACCCGTGGCGCTCGTAGAACGCGCGGGCGTCGGTGTTCTGTTGAAAGACGTGCAGGGACACCCCGTCAGGGCTGTGCCGCCTGACCTCGTCGAGCAGTAGCGTGCCGACGCCCTGCCGGCGGACGTCCGGGCGTAGATAGAGGTGTTCGAGCAGTTCACCGTCAAGGGCCGCATAGCCGATGACCTCCGCATCGCGCACTGCGACCCAGGTACGGCATCGCTTGAGCAGGACGTCCCGGACCCATTGGGTCACCTGCTCGTGATTGCGCTTCTGCGAGGGAAGGTAGGGCATGGTTGCCGACCGTGAGGCCATATGGATGCGCGCGATCACGGCGGCATCCGCTGCCTCGGCGAATCTGATCCGAGGTTTGCCGTCATCGCTCATGTCGGGAACTTACCTGGTCCACTGGCGTCATTCGGTGAGCGGGTCGCGCAGCTCGAACCAGATGTGCTTGCCGGTGGGGTGGGCGCCGCTTTCCCAGGTGACACCGCAGGCGTGGGCGAGTTGCTTCATGAGGAAGAGGCCGCGGCCGCCTTCTTCGTCGGCCTCCGCCCTGCGCGGGCGGGGGAGGTCGTCCGGCGAGCTGTCGCGTACGGCGATGGTGGCGATGCGGTCCCGTACGAGGGTGTCGATCTGGATGACGGGGGTGGCTGTGTGCTGGTGGACGTTGGTGACTGCCTCCGATACGAGGAGGCGGGCCGTGTCCGCGAGGTCGTCCAGGCCGTTGGCCTGGAGGAGAGCGGCGATCGCGTCTCGGCAGGCTTTGGGGCTCTTCGGGGAGTTGGGGGCGCTGAGCCGGTAGGCGTAGACGGGTTCGGCGACTTCGGGCATGGCGGGTTCTCCCAACGCGATGCGTGATGGTTCCGATGCGCTGTGCTATCGAGACCATAGGGCATCGAGTGCATCCCTGTACTGATTCGCGGGTATCCCTGCCCTCGATCTGGTGATCCGGTAATCTCGCGACGACACTGTGTGATGGCGGAGTGAGGGAGGGCGGGGCATGACGCACACGGCAGCCCCGAGCGCGAGGCGGCGCCGACTCGGCGCGGAGTTGCGCAAGATGCGTGAGCACGCCGGGATGACGGTGGCCTACGCAGCTCGGCAACTGGCCGCCGAGGGCTCACGGGTCAGCAACATGGAGTCCGGTCGCCTCGGCGTGAGCGAGGAACGCGTCAGGATGTTGGCCGCCATCTACTCCTGCGGCGACCAGGCATACGTTGACGCGCTCGCGGCCATCGCAACCGAGCGCGGCCGGGGCTGGTGGGAGGACTACCGGGACCGGATGGCTGTCGACGCGCTGGATCTGGCCGAGTTGGAATTCCACGCCGTGAGTCTGCGTGCGGTGCAGATCATGCACGTTCCCGGGTTCCTGCAGACCGAGGATTACGCGAACGCCGTGTTCTCCACTGCCGAACCCGCACTTACCCCGACCCAACTGCGGGTCAACGTCTCGTACCGGTTGAGGCGCCGCGAGGTGCTCGATCGAGACGATGCTCCGCCGTGCACCTTCCTTATCCACGAGTCTGCGTTGAGGATGGAATTCGGCGGGCCAAAGGTGGCCCGTGGGCAGTTGGAGCGCCTACTGGAGGCGTCGGAACGGGACAATGTCACGGTCCGGGCCATCCCCTTCTCGGCCGGAGGCTTTCCGCATGCGGGAGCGTCCGTGGCGTATGTGGGCGGGGTGGTGCCGCAACTGGATACGGTTCAGCTCGACGCGCCCACCGGCGTGACCTTCCTGGACGGGGAGACCCATCTCGCCAACTACCGGCGGATCCTCGACCGGACGGAAGGGCTGGCCCTCACACCTGAAGACACGCGCGATTTCATCCACGCCATCGCACAACGACTCTGAAGGCAACGAGATGTCCGACATACAGTGGCAGAAGTCGTCCTACTCGGCGGACGGCCCAGGCAACGCCTGCGTCGAACTGGCCCACGCCTCCGACACGGCGATTCTCCTCCGCGAGAGCGACGACCCGCATGTGATCATCACGACGACTCCGGTCGCCCTCCGGGCGCTGATGCGAGGGATCAAGACCGGTGACTTCGACACCCTGGCCGGCTGAGGGCTGGCGGAAGTCCTCCTACTCGGCGGACGCCCCAGACAACGCCTGCGTCGAGTTCGCCCGAACCCCCGACGCGTCGATCCTCCTGCGGGAGAGCGACGAACCGCACACCGTGATCGCAACCACCCCCGCCACCCTCCGCGCGTTCGCGCGGGCCGTGAAGGCCGGGCGGTTCGATCATGTGTCCCGCTGAGGGACAATAAGCGCCATGAGTCTGTTCCGCGACGACGGCATCGTGCTGCGCACCCAGAAGCTGGGTGAGGCGGACCGGATCATCACGCTGCTCACCCGTGGTCACGGCCGGGTGCGGGCCGTGGCGCGGGGGGTGCGGCGGACGAAGTCGAAGTTCGGGGCGCGGCTCGAGCCGTTCAGCCATGTCGATGTGCAGTTCTTCTCGCGCGGGGGCGGCGAGCTGGTCGGCCGCGGGCTGCCGCTGTGCACGCAGAGTGAGACCATCGCTCCGTACGGCAGCGCCATCGTGACCGACTACGCCCGATACACCGCCGGTACGGCGATGCTGGAGACCGCCGAGCGGTTCACCGATCATGAGGGCGAGCCCGCCATGCAGCAGTATCTGCTGCTGGTCGGCGCGCTGCGCACCCTTGCGTCGGGGGAGCATGAGCCGCATCTGATCCTGGACGCCTTCCTCCTCCGCTCCCTCGCCGTGAACGGCTACGCGCCGAGCTTCGACAACTGTGCGAAGTGCGGCATGCCCGGGCCGAACCGGTTCTTCTCGGTCGGCGCGGGCGGGGTGATCTGCGGGGAGTGCCGGGTGCCCGGAAGCGTCGTACCCTCGGCGGAGGCGCTGATGCTGCTGGGTGCGCTGCTGACCGGGGACTGGGAGACCGCGGACGCGTGTGAGGCTCGGCATGCCCGGGAGGGCAGTGGGCTCGTGGCGGCGTATTTGCACTGGCACCTGGAGCGGGGGCTCCGGTCGCTTCGGTATGTAGAGAAATAAAGCGCGGAAGCAGTTGTAGAGAGGGAGACGGCAGGCACATGGCACGACGCGGGATTCTGGGCCGACAGCGGCGCGAGTACCGGGCCCCGGACCCGCACCCTTCGGGTGCCCGTCCGCCGAAGATCCCCGGTGAGCTGGTGCCCAAGCATGCGGCCGTCATCATGGACGGCAATGGCCGCTGGGCCAAGGAGCGCGGGCTGCCGCGTACCGAGGGGCACAGGGTGGGCGAGGGCGTGGTCCTCGATGTGCTCAAGGGGTGTCTGGAGATCGGGGTCAAGAACCTCTCCCTCTACGCCTTCTCCACCGAGAACTGGAAGCGCTCGCCCGACGAGGTGCGCTTCCTGATGAACTTCAACCGGGACGTCATCCGCCGCCGCCGCGACGAGATGGACGAGATGGGTATCCGGATCCGCTGGGCGGGGCGGATGCCGAAGCTGTGGAAGTCCGTGGCGCAGGAGCTCCAGGTCGCGCAGGAGCAGACCAAGGACAACGACGCCATGACCATGTACTTCTGCATGAACTACGGCGGCCGGGCCGAGGTCGCGGACGCGGCGAAGGCGCTGGCGGAGGATGTCAGGGCGGGCCGTCTTGACCCGTCGAAGGTGAACGAGAAGACCTTCGCGAAGTACCTCTACTACCCCGATATGCCGGATGTGGATCTCTTCCTGCGGCCCTCGGGCGAGCAGCGCACATCCAACTATCTGATCTGGCAGAGCGCCTACGCGGAGATGGTCTACCAGGACGTGCTGTGGCCGGACTTCGACCGCCGCGACCTGTGGCGGGCCTGCCTGGAGTACGCCTCGCGCGACCGCCGCTTCGGCGGGGCGATCCCGAACGAGGTGCAGCAGAAGGACGGTTCCCAGCCGGGTCCGCAGTAACGCCGACCGCCCCGCCGCGCAGGCGGCAGTGACTTTGTAGTGAGTTTGGGACAGCGACACGCCGTTGCGTCGGCGTGTCGCTGTCCCAAACTCACTACAGACTCAGGCGAAGCCCCAGAGGGTGCACCTTGGTACACCCCTGCTCGGCAGCTACGTGCAGCGGCAGCGGGCTCCCCGACCGGCATCGTCGACAGCGACGAGATCCGGTTCGACCCGATCGGGGGCCTGGCGGTATGCACAAGTGGAAAGCGAAGGCAGGGGTGTTCCTCGCGGTCACGTTCGTGACGGCGGGGATATTGGGCGCGGCGCAGCCCGCGACGGGGATACCGACGGAGGTCATCCAGCTGACCCAGTTCGGGCCCGCGCTGGGGGTGGCGGCGGTGGCGTTGCTGTGGCCTTCGCCGGTGCGGGCGCTGCTCGCCGGGGCGTGGCCGGGCGGCAGGGCGGAGGGCCTCTCGGCGGGGCCCTCGGCAGGCCCCTCGGCGCGGCCAGGGGGACGGCCGGGGCCGGGGGGACGGCCGGGGCGGGCGGGCCGTGCCCTGCCGCTGCTCGCCACCGCGCTGCTGATCACCGCGCTCAGTGCGGGCACGTACGCCCTGGCGACCGGTGACGCCCACGCCACCGATCCACGCTCCCTCGACCACCCCTTCGCGCTGATCGTGGTGGCGCAGCTGATCGGCGCGTGCGGTGAGGAGATCGGCTGGCGCTGTTTCCTCCAGCCGCTCCTGCGGACCCGTTTCGGCCCGCTCACCGTGTCGACCTCGATCGGCGCGGTGTGGGGAGTGTGGCATGTGCAGGTGTTCGCGCAGGCCCCGGCGTACGCGGCCGGGTTTCTGCTGGGCACGGTGGCGATGTCGGTGGTCCTGGGGCTCGGTCTTGAGCGCGTACGGGCCAACCGGCTGCCGCTCGCGGGCGGCTTCCACACCTTGATCAACCTGGGCATGCTGCTGTTCATGGACGAGGAGTCCGGTGCGGTGCTGCCGATGGTGCTCTTCGGGGCCGCGTGCCTGGTGGCGGCGGGGCCGTGGGTGTGGCGGACCCCCGCGGCTAGGATCCCCGCGATGGCGCACTCGGCGCGCTGATCCGACGGGAGCGATGGGCGGTCATGGGGGGATTGGGGGCCGGCGGGCTGCGCGCCCTCGTCAGGTGTCAGCTGCTCGGGCTGGTGGCCCTGGCGGTGGTCGCCGTCGGCGGGCTGGTGATCGGCGCGTTGCTGCTGCTCCCGATCGGGCTCGGGTTCCGGCTGCTGCCGCCCGCCGCGGGCGCCCTGCGCGGGCTCTCCGACCGGTACCGGTCATGGACCGCCCGCTGGACGGGTACGGCGATCAGCCCGCCGGACCCGCTCGCCCCGGACCCGCTCGCTTTGGACCGGGCCGAGCGCCCCCGTCGGCGGGCGGCCGCGGTCCTCGGGGACGAGGGGTTCTGGCGCGATCTGCGGTGGGCCTGGCTGGAGCCGTGGTTCGGGGGGCTGCTGGTCGCCGTACCGCTCGCCCTCGTCGAGTACGGGGCGTTCGGCGCGCTGGTGCAGCCGTTCATCTGGCGGCTCCTCGACGACGGCAACTGGTACGCCTTCATCCCCGTACGCTCCACCCCGACGATGCTCGCCGCACTGGCCCTCGGCCTCGCGTTCATCGCGGCCGGGGTGCGGCTGGCCCCCGTCGTGCTCGGGCTGCACGGCCGCTGGAGCCGGCGCCTGCTGTCCGCGCCGCGCAGCACCGAACTCGCCCGGCGCGTCGAACGGCTCACCGACATCCGCGACGAGTCGCTGGACGCGCAGGCGGCCGAACTCCGCCGTATCGAACGGGATCTGCACGACGGCGCACAGGCCAGGCTGGTCGCCCTCGGCATGACGCTGGACGAGGCGACCCGGCTCCTCGACGTCGACCTGGACGCCGCTCGCGGGCTGCTCCTGGACGTGCGCGACACCTCCGCGCGGGCGCTCCAGGACCTGCGCGACCTGGTCCACGGCATCCAGCCCCCGGTGCTCGCCGACCGGGGGCTCGGCGACGCCGTACGGTCGCTGGCGCTCGACAGCTTCCTCGACGTTCATGTCGAGGTCCGGCTGCCCGGACGGCTCCCGGCGCCGGTCGAGTCCGCCGCCTACTTCGCGATCAGCGAAGCGCTCGCCAACGCGGCCAAGCACTCCGGCGCCCAGGAGGTGCGCATCACCCTGACATTCGTAGAGCACGAGGACCTGGCACACGAGGACGGCGCACGGCTGCTGCGGGTCACGGTCACCGACGACGGCCGGGGCGGCGCGGACCTGGCGCGGGGGACCGGACTGCGCGGCGTTCAGCGCCGGTTGGGTACCTTCGACGGCAGTCTCGCCCTGCACAGCCCCCTGGGCGGCCCGACCACCGTGACCTTGGAGATCCCGTGCGCGTCGTCCTCGCCGAAGACCTCTTCCTGCTCAGGGACGGGCTGATGCGCGCCCTGCGGGAGCACGGCTGCGAGGTGATCGCCTCCGTGGACAACGGCCCGGCCCTGCTGCGCGCGCTGCGCGAGGAGGACCTGGACGTCGCCGTGGTCGACATCCGGCTGCCGCCGACCCACACCGACGAGGGGCTGCAGGCCGCTCTGGAAGCCCGCCGCACCCGCCCCGCGCTGCCGGTGCTGATCCTGTCCCAGTACGTGGATCAGCTCTACGCCCATGAGCTGCTGGCCGGGGGCGAGGGCGGCATCGGCTATCTCCTCAAGGACCGGGTCACCCACACCGGGCAGTTCATCGACGCGGTGCGTACGGTCGCGGCCGGCGGTACGGTCATGGACCCGCAGGTCATCTCCAAGCTGCTGGCCCGCAGCGACGCCAGGGGGCGCACCGGCAGCCTCACCCCGCGCGAACACGACGTCCTCAAGCTGATGGCCGAGGGCCGGTCGAACGCCGCCATCGCGCACACCCTGCACTTCAGCGAGAGCGCGGTCGCCAAACACACCGCGAGCATCTTCGACAAGCTGCGGATCGAACCGTCCGCCGACGACAACCGCCGCGTCCTGGCCGTACTGGCCTATCTCAAGCGCTGAGGCGGCCGTCAGGTCGGGGGTTACGCCTGGGGCGCCGTCGCGCAGTCGCCGCAGGTGCCGAAGATCTCGATCGTATGGGCGACGTCCACGAAGCCGTGCTCCGCCGCGATGGCGTCGGCCCACTTCTCCACGGCCGGGCCCTCGACCTCGACCGCCTTGCCGCAGGTGCGGCAGACCAGGTGGTGGTGGTGCTCGCCGCTGCTGCAGCGGCGGTAGACGGCCTCGCCGTCGGTGGTGCGCAGGACGTCGACCTCGCCCGCGTCGGCGAGGGACTGGAGGGTGCGGTAGACCGTGGTCAGGCCGACGGAGTCGCCGCGGTGCTTGAGCATGTCATGGAGCTCCTGCGCACTGCGGAACTCGTCAACCTCGTCCAGTGCCGCAGCCACCGCCGCCCGCTGCCTGGTGGACCGGCCGTGTACTGGGGGACCCGCGGTCACCACAGTTGCCTCCTCAACATCGCCTGCTCGTCGCCTGCTCGTACGTCGCGCATCCGCGTGGCCATTGTGCCAGGGAAAGCTGAGCGAACGGGCTGGAGAGCTGGACGCCCGAAGAGACGGCCGATGAGACGCCCGGTGAGACACCCGGTCAGACGAGGACATCGTCCGCTTCGCCCGTTCCGGCGGAGCCCGCCCCCGGAGCGGCGGCGCGGGCGCCGGGCAGCGGGAGGGTGCAGCGCTCCTCGGCCACGGCGGCTGCTCTGCGGGCGCGGCGTCTGGCCAACGGGGCGGCGAGCGCGGTGATCACGGCGAAGACTCCGATGGCCAGCACGACGATGCTCGCACCGGGCGGAACGTCCTCGTAGAAGGAGAAGACCGTACCGGAGAGCGTCACCACGACGCCGATGGCGACGGCGAGCGCGAGCGTCATCGCGAAGCCGCGGGTGGCCTGTTGGGCCGCCGCGACCGGCACCACCATCAGGGCGCTGACCAGCAACAGGCCCACGACGCGCATGGCGACGGTGACGGTGACGGCGGCGGTGATGGCCAGCAGCAGATTGAGGGTGCGCACCGGCAGCCCGGTCACCCGCGCGAACTCCTCGTCCTGGCACACCGCGAACAGCTGGCGGCGCAGCCCGAGGGTGATCAGCACGACGAAGGCCGCCAGACAGCTGATCACGGTCACGTCCTCGCGCGAGACGGTGGTGATCGAGCCGAAGAGATACGTGGTCAGGTTGGCGTTGGAGCCGGTCGGCGAGAGGTTGATCAGCAGTACGCCGCCGGCCATACCGCCGTAGAAGAGCATCGCGAGGGCCAGGTCGCCGCGCGTCTTGCCGTACCAGCGGATCAGCTCCATGAGGATCGCGCCGAGCGCGGAGACCGCGACGGCCGTCCACACCGGGTTGGTGCCGGTCAGAAAGCCGAGCGCGACGCCGGTGAGCGCGACATGGCCGATGCCGTCGCCCATGATCGCCTGGCGGCGCTGGACGAGGTAGATGCCGACGGCGGGGGCGGTGATGCCGACCAGGACGGCGGCGATCAGGGCCCGCTGCATAAACGCGTAGTCGAGGATTTCCAACATGTCAGGTCAGCAATCCCGTCCGGATCGGTTCGGCGTCGTGCGCCGCATGCGGGTGTACGTGGTCGTGGCCGGGCAGGGCGTGCTGGCCCACGGCCTTGGGCGGCGGGCCGTCGTGGACCACACAGCCGTCGCGCAGCACCACGGCGCGGTCGATCAGCGGCTCCAGCGGGCCGAGCTCATGGAGCACCAGCAGTACGGTGGCGCCCTCGGCGACCTGCTCGCGCAGCGTCGCGGCAAGGATCTCCTGGCTGGCCAGGTCGACCCCGGCCATCGGCTCGTCCATGATCAGCAGTTCGGGTTCACCGGCCAGCGCACGGGCGATCAGCACCCGCTGGTGCTGGCCGCCGGACAGCGCGCTCACCGAGTCCTTGGCCCGGTCGGCCATCCCGACCAGCTCCAGCGCCCGGCGCACCGCCGCCCGGTCCGCCGCCCGCGGCGGCCCCAGCCGCCTGCGGGCCAGCCGCCCGGAGGAGACCACCTCGCGGACGGTGGCGGGCACGCCGCTGGCGGCGGTGGTGCGCTGCGGTACGTAGCCGATACGGGCCCAGTCGCGGAAGCGGCGGCTGGGGGTGTCGAACAGCCTCAGCTCACCGCCGGACAGCGCCACCTGGCCGACGACGGAGCGCACCGCCGTGGACTTGCCGGAGCCGTTGGCGCCGAGCAGCGCGACGACCTCGCCGCGCCGTACGGTCAGATCGACGCCGCGCAGGACGGGGCGGCCGCCGAGGGAGGCGGTGGCGCCGCGCAGCGATATGACGGCGGGGGTTTCGGTGGAGGTCTCGGCGGAGGCCTCGTCGCGGGTTTCCGCAGAGGTCTCGGCGGGGGTCGCGGCGGGGGTCTGGGCTGAGGTCTCGTCGGGGGCGGCGGTCGGTGCGGTGCCGGGGACTGTGGTGGGGGCTGTGGCGGGTGGTTCCGGCTTCATGCGGCTTCCTCCGCTTGTCGTTTCGCGCCTCACTTGGCGCCCAGGGCCGTCTGGAGCGCCTTGAGGTTGGCGTGCATGACCTCGAAGTAGTCGTCGCCCTTGGACTGGTCGCTGATGCCCTCGATCGGGTCGAGCACATCGGTGCGCAGATGCAGATCGCCCGCCAGGGTCTTGGCGGTCTTGTCGCTCACCAGCGTCTCGAAGAAGACGGTGCCGACCTTCTCCTTCTCCGCGACCGAGTGCAGCGCCTTCATCCGGGCCGGGCTGGGCTCGGACTCCGGGTCGATGCCGGAGATGGCCTCCTGGCGCAGACCGTAGCGCTCGGCGAGATAGCCGAAGGCGGCGTGGGTGGTGATGAAGGTGTCCGAGGTGCGGCTCTTCAGGCCTGCCTTGAAGTCGTCGTTCAGCGTGCCGAGCTGCTTGACCAGCGCGGCGGTGTTCTTCTTGTAGGCGGCCGCGTTGTCGGGGTCGGCTTTCTGGAGCGCCTTGCCGACACCGTCGGCGACCTGGGCGTAACGCACCGGATCCAGCCAGATGTGGGGGTCGGAGCCCGCGTCCTCGCCGGAGTGCTCGTGCTCGTCGTCCCCGTGCTCGTGGCCGCCGTCCACCTCGGTACCGTGGTCTTCCAGGGTGGTGAACGAGGCCGCGTCGGCGACGTGCTTCGGCTCGGCCTGGCCGATGGCGGCATCGACGGCGGGCTGCAGACCCTTGAGGTAGACGACCAGTCCGGCTTCGCTGAGGTCGGCGGTCTGCCGGGCGCTGATGTCGAGGTCGTGCGGTTCCGCGCCGGGCTTGGTCAAACTGGACACATGGACGTGACCGCCGCCTATGCGCTCGGCGAGAAACTGCATGGGGTAGAACGACGCCACCACATCGAGTTTGCCGTCCGTACGGCCGTCTGTCGCATCGGCGGAGCAGGCTGTGAGCGTCGTGGCCAGACCGAGAACAGCGACTCCGGCGAGGGCGGCCGGGATGATGGAGCGGCGTATGTTCATGACTCTCATTTTCAACAAAGATGGAAACGATTGTCAACAACGGGCCCCTTCTTGATCGTTTTGTCGATCGTTTCGCATACCGATTTGATCCGAGGGGTGGAGCCGCCGGTAACCTGAAGCATTCGCTTTGTCGTCCGCACGCCGTCCGCAAAGCCGCCATCAGCGACACACAGTCGTCTCACACCGTCGTCATCAGCCGTCATCAATGAAGAGAGCACCGTGGCCGCCGACAAGATCGACACCATCGTCAGCCTGAGCAAGCGCCGTGGCTTCGTCTACCCGTCCAGCGAGATCTACGGCGGGCAGCGAGCTGCCTGGGACTACGGACCGCTCGGCGTTGAGCTGAAGGAGAACATCAAGCGCCAGTGGTGGCGCTCGATGGTCACCTCGCGCGACGACGTGGTCGGACTCGACTCATCGGTGATCCTCGCCCGCGAGGTCTGGGAGGCGTCCGGCCACGTCGCCACCTTCACCGACCCGCTCACCGAGTGCACCTCCTGCCACAAGCGGTTCCGCGCGGACCACCTGGAGGAGGCGTACGAGGCCAAGCACGGCCGGCAGCCCGAGAACGGGCTGGCGGACATCAACTGTCCGCACTGCGGCACCAAGGGCAGCTTCACCGAGCCCAAGCAGTTCTCCGGCCTGCTCTCCACCCACCTCGGCCCCACCCAGGACTCCGCCTCGGTCGCCTATCTGCGCCCCGAGACCGCCCAGGGCATCTTCACCAACTTCCTCGCCGTCCAGCAGACCTCGCGCCGGAAGCCGCCGTTCGGCATCGCCCAGATCGGCAAGTCCTTCCGTAACGAGATCACGCCGGGCAACTTCATCTTCCGCACCCGCGAATTCGAGCAGATGGAGATGGAGTTCTTCGTCAAGCCGGGCGAGGACGAGGAGTGGCAGGAGTACTGGATGGAGCAGCGCTGGAACTGGTACCGCGACCTCGGTATCCAGGAGGCCAACATCCGCTGGTACGAGCACGCCAAGGAGAAGCTCTCCCACTACTCCAAGCGCACCGCCGACATCGAGTACCGCTTCAACTTCGGCGGCTCGGAGTGGGGCGAGCTCGAGGGCGTGGCCAACCGCACCGACTACGACCTGAAGGCCCACTCCCAGGCCTCCGGCCAGGACCTGTCGTACTTCGACCAGGAGGCCGGCGAGCGCTGGACGCCGTACGTCATCGAGCCGGCGGCGGGCGTGGGCCGCGCCATGCTGGCCTTCCTCCTCGACGCGTACATCGAGGACGAGGCGCCCAACGCCAAGGGCAAGATGGAGAAGCGCACCGTGCTGCGGCTCGACCCGCGCCTCGCGCCGGTCAAGGTCGCCGTGCTGCCGCTGTCCCGTAACCCGCAGCTCTCGCCAAAGGCCAAGGGGCTCGCGACGGACCTGCGCAAGCACTGGAACATCGAGTTCGACGACGCGGGCGCGATCGGCCGCCGCTACCGCCGCCAGGACGAGATCGGCACGCCCTTCTGCGTCACCGTCGACTTCGACACCCTCGAGGACAACGCGGTGACCGTGCGTGAGCGCGACACGATGAAGCAGGAGCGGGTCTCCCTCGACCAGATCCAGTCGTACCTGGGCGGTCGGCTGATCGGCTGCTGACCGGCTGCTGACCGGCTGCCGATCGACTGCTGACCAGGACGTTTCATAAGGCGATCAGGCCAAGACGGGCCCTGGCGCCGCGGGTAGACTGCCGCGGCGCCAGGGCGCGGTGTTGTGGCTCTGCGGAAAACCGGGGGGTTCTGGAATCGTGCTGCGAGGTGTGACGCACCACATCACGGCCACCCGCGAGGACGGGACCGTCTTCGAGGTGAGCTACGGATACGGCGCCCGGCAGCGGCGGCTGCTCGCCTGCCTCCACTGCGACTGGGAAGAACAGATCACCTACGGCGGCGCCCGGCACAAGGGCCTCGATCACCTCGCGCAGGCACACGGCGCGGTCGGCAGCCCGACCATGACGGCCGACGCGCGGGCGCGGCGGCAGGTGCTGTGGGCGATGACGGTCTGTTTTCTGATCGCCGCGGTCATCCTGTGGTGGGCCACGTCCCGGACGTGAGGCCGGCGGCTTCGGGGCCGGTGCGGGGCGCCCCGGGGGCCCGCTTCAGGGCCAGCGCGGCACACAGCGCCGCCAGCGGTAGCTCCGCGCCCACGGCCATGGCGAGGGCCGCGGCGAGCTCGGTGCCCGGTGCCGCGGTCACGGTGTCGAACCAGGCGTCCACCACCAGCAGCGCGGAGGTCGCCGCGGCGGTGAGCCGGTGGCGGTCGTCGCCCCGCCGCCGCAGCAGCCCGGTGGCGACGAGCCCAACGGCCTCCAGCGCGTCCAGGCCCACCCACGCCACGTTCCAGTGACCGACCTGGGCGGTGGGCGGCAGCGTCGTCGCCAGGACGACGAGCCAGGGGACGAGCGCGACGCCGCTGCCGAGCAGCACGCACTCCACGGCCCGGTGGCCCCGGCGGCTGCGGCGGGCCGGGCCGCCGAGCCCGGCCCGGGTCGCGCGGGCGGCCCAGGTGGTCCAGACGGCCCGTACAGAGCGGGCAGGGCGGGCAGTCCGTGCAGTCCGTGCAGGGCGGGCCGTGGGGGCGTACAGGGCGCTCATCAGGGCTGATCTCCTTCCGGCCCGACTCGACTCGGCTGCTCCTCGGGCACGTTCACCAGCCTCCCCGGCACGATCGCGCCTGTCGGTAACGCGAGTTGCCGAACGGGGGTGGCACTAGTTGCACCCCCGATCCGGGTACGGGCGTCAGCGACCCGCCCCGAGGCTGCGGTTTAAGGTCGGCGCATGAGACTCCCCACCGCGCCGCGAGCAGCGCTCACCCGGCTGCGGCGCGACGCGGTATTCCTGCTCGCGGGCGTATCCGTGCAGTTCCTGGCCCTGTTGGTGTTGAGCGTGCCGTGGCTGGTCTACAGCGACACCGCGATGCCGCTCCTGGGCGTCCTGGCCGCCGTCGCCCTCCCGCTCGCCGCCCTGGCCGCCGTCAGCCCGGCGTTCACCCGGATGCAGCGGCGCCGTTTCAAGGCCCTGCTCGGCATCGACATCCCCGGCCCGGCGCGCCGGGGCCCGGAGCTGCGCTACAACCTGCTGGTCGGCCCGGCCATCGCATGCGGCGGAGCATTCGTCTGGTTCTTCGCCCTGGTGGTGGGGCTGGCGGCTTCGACCGTGTTCACCTGGAGCTCGCTGGGCGGGCGGCTGAAGTTCCTCCCCACCGCCATGGCGGCCACGTATGTCACCGCGCTCGGCCTCGCCCTGCTGGCCCTCGCGTACTGGCTCACCGGCGCCCTCGTACGGCTCGACATCCGCGCCGCCACCGCGCTGCTGGGCCCTGACCCGGCCAAGGAACTGGAGCGCCGGGTCGAGGACCTGACCGAGCGCCGCGCGGGCACCGTCGACGCGGCCGACGCCGAACGCCGCCGCATCGAACGCGACTTGCACGACGGCGCCCAGCAGCGGCTCGTCTCCATGGCGGTCAACCTCGGCCTGGCCAAGGCCACGCTCGGCGATCTGCCCGAGGAGGCCCGCAAGGTCATCGACGAGGCGCACCGGGAGGCCAAGGAGGCCATCGAGGAGCTGAACAACCTGGTACGCGGGCTGCACCCGGCCGTCCTCGACGACCGCGGCCTGGACGCCGCCCTCTCCGGCGTCGCCGCCCGCGCCGCGCTCCCCGTACGGCTGCACGTCGACATCACCGAACGCCCCGCGCCCACCGTCGAGGCCGTCGCCTACTTCGTCGTCTCCGAATCCCTGGCCAACGTCACCAAACACGCACAGGCCACGGGGGCCGACGTCACGGTCGCCAGGACGGGCGACATACTGCGGGTGGTGATCGCCGACGACGGGGTCGGCGGCGCCGACCCCGCCCAGGGCAGCGGCCTCACGGGGCTCGTGGGGCGCGTGGGCTCCGTGGACGGGACCTTCGACCTCAGCAGCCCCCGCGGGGGCCCGACCGTCATCACCGTGGAGCTGCCGTGCGTGCTGTGATCGCCGAGGACTCGGTCCTGCTGCGGATCGGCCTGGTGAAGGTACTCCAGACCGCGGGCTTCGAGGTCACGGCGGAGGCGGACGACGCGGACGGCCTGCTCGCGGCGGTCGAGGAACACCGCCCGGACATCGCCGTGGTCGACGTCCGGATGCCCCCGGGCTTCACTGACGAGGGCGTACGGGCCGCGCTGCTGATCCGCCGCCAGTGGCCGGACACGTCGGTGCTGCTGCTGTCCCAGTACGTGGAGGAGCGCTACGCCGCGGACCTGCTGACCACGCACACCAGCGGGATCGGCTACCTCCTCAAACAACGCGTCGCGGACGTCGAGGACTTCATCGCCGCCCTCCACCGCGTCGCGTCCGGCGGCACCGCCCTCGACCCCCAGGTCGTCGCCCAACTCCTCGTCCGCCGCCACCGCGACCCCCTCGACCGACTCACGGCGCGCGAGCGGGAGGTGCTGGAGCTGATGGCCCAGGGGCGGTCGAATGCGGGGATCGCGGAGGGGTTGGTGATCAGCGAGTCGGCGGTGGCCAAGCACATCAACAGCATCTTCGCGAAGCTGGACCTCCCGGTCGCGGACGGCGACCACCGACGGGTCCTGGCGGTCCTGCGCTTCCTCGGCGTGGGCTGACTTCCCCCTACCCCACGGCTTCCCAGCCCCTGCCCATGTGCGGCTCCGCCGCGTGGGGGCTCCGCCCCGCGCCGTTGAAGGCCACTCACCCCAGCATCCGCGGCAACCGCAGGCTCAGCAGCCCGGTCACCACGACGCCCGCGAGTTGGAGGGCCAGGGTTCGGACCATCGCTTCGCCCATGCCCATGGAGGGGGTCAGGGTCAGGAAGAGGGTGCCGAGGGTGGCCACGCCCAGGGCCAGGGCGGATTGTTGGGTGGTTACCATGACGCCGCTGCCGACCCCCGCCCGTTCCGCGGGGACCTCGGCGAGGATGCCGCGGATCAGGATGGGCAGTTGGAGGCCCTGGCCGAAGCCGGCGATGGCGATGCCGGGGAGCAGGTCGGCGAGGGTGAGGTCGGTCCAGCTTTGGTGGACGGTAAGGATCAGCAGGGCGATGCCGATGGCCTGGATCACCGAGCCCGTGGTCACGACGCGGTTGCCGTAGCGGCTGACCAGGCGTGGGCCCATCAGGGAGGCGATGAAGAAGGTCGTGGCCATGGGCGTCAGGGCCAGGCCGGCCTCGACCGGGCCGTAGCGGAGGCCCTGCTGGAGGGCGACCGCGATGACGAACATGAAGCCGCCGAAGCCCGCGCTGAACGGGAGGAGCATCAGCAGGCCCCGGCGCAGTCCGGGCAGGGCGAACAGGCTCGGTGGGAGCAGCGGGGTGCGGCCGGAGGTCTCCAGGCGGCGTTCGATGGCGTAGAAGGCGACGGCGGCGACGGGGAAGGCGGCCAGCAGCAGCCAGGTCCACAGCGGCCAGCCGGCCGCGCGGCCCTCGGTCAGCGGGAGCAGCAGCGCGATCAGGGCGAGGGCCAGCAACGCGGTGCCGGGGACGTCGACGGGGGCGGGGCGGTCGGAGCGGGTCTCCGGGATGGCGCGGGCCGCGAGGGCCAGGCCGGCCAGCGCGACCGGGACGTTGACCAGGAAGACCGCGCGCCAGCCGGTGCCCGCGAGGTCCGCGGCCACCAGTACGCCGCCGAGGATCTGCCCCGCCACCATGGCAAGACCGGCCGTGGCGCCGTACAGGCTCACCGCGCGGGCGCGGCGCGGCCCGGAGGTGGTGGCGTGGATGGTGGCGAGCACCTGGGGGAGCAGCAGGGCCGCCGAGGCGCCCTGCGCCACGCGGCCCGCCACCAGGCTCCAGGCGTTCGGCGCGAGACCGCAGGCCAGGGACGTCAGCGCGAAGGTGGCCATACCGGCGAGGAAGAGCCTGCGCCGCCCGAAGGTGTCGCCCAGCCGGCCGCCGAGGACGAGCAGTACGGCGTACGCGACGCCGTACCCCGCGACGACCAGCTCCAGCAGGGCGGGGCCCGCGTTCAGATCGCGGTCCATGGCGGGCAGGGCGACGTTGACGATGAAGAAGTCGATGAGGGGGAGGGCCGCGCCGAGCAGCACGGTGAACAGGCCGAGGGCGTTCAGGGTCCCGTCGGCGTCGGGCGCGGCCCCGGCGGGACCGGAAGCCCCGGCCGCCCTGGCGGCCGGTGTCTGGGTACGGATGGTTGTCTGACTCACGCATACGACCCTCGCGCCCGGCTCAGCCGGGTACCAGAGTCTTCTTATCCTGGTACAAGAACTACCTGGAAACCGGCTGAGCCCTCAGGCACCCTGGTCCCATGAGCACCATGGCCCAGGAGAGCGCCCAGGAGAGCGCCCAGGAGACCGCCCAGGAGAGCGCGACGACCGCCATCGCAGCCACCGCCGCCACCGACGGCATACGCCGCGACGAGCTCGCCGCGTTCCTGCGCAGCCGGCGCGAGCGGATCACCCCCGAGCAGGTAGGTCTGCCGCGTGGGCGGCGCCGGCGTACGCCGGGGCTGCGCCGGGAGGAGGTCGCCCAGCTCGCCGCGGTCGGGGTCACCTGGTACACCTGGCTCGAACAGGCCAGGGACATCCATGTCTCCACCCAGGTCCTCGACGCCATCGCCCGCGCGCTGCTCCTCGACCGCAGCGAGCGGCAGCACCTGTTCGCGCTCTCAGGGGCTGTCGACCCGAACCCCGGCAGCCAGTGCACGGGGGTGACCCCGGCGCTGCGGCTGATGCTGGAGCAGCTGGAGCCGTTCCCGGCCTGCCTGCAGAACTCGCGGTTCGACATCCTCGCGTACAACCGCACCTACGGGCGGCTGCTGTGCGACCTGGAGGCGGTGCCGCCGGAGGACCGCAACTGCCTGTGGCTGTCCCTCACCCACGCCGACTGGCGCGCCAGCATGGTCGAGCGGGAGGAGGCGATCCGGGGGATGGCCGCCAAGCTGCGGGCCGCGATGGCCGAGCATCTGGCCGAGCCGACGTGGAAGGCGCTGCTGAAGCGGTGCCAGGACGCCTCGCCGGAGTTCCGCGAGGTCTGGGCCCGGCATGAGGTGCTGCGGCCCGGCGACAAGGTCAAGGTCTTCCGGCAGGCGCAGGTGGGCACGGTCCGGGTCACCGGCACCAACCTGTGGACCGGGCCGCGCTCGGGGCCCAAGCTGCACGTCTACACCCCGGCGGACGCCGAGACCCACGAGCGCCTGGAGCGGCTTCACGCGCTGGTGCTCGCCGAGGCATGAGCGGCCCCGCGTTTTCCGGTGGGGCCCCGCGCTTTCCGGCGGCGGCCCCGCGCTTTCCGGCGGCGGCCCCGCGCTTCCGCAGAGGGTCGTAGCGCCCGCCCTCGCTCAGTCCTCACCCACCACCGTCAGGTCGTCCCCCAGCGCCGCGGCGATCTGCGCGGCCCGGGAGTGATCGTCCAGCCGGCGTGTCAGATAGGCACAGGCATGGTGGTGCCGGAGCGACCACCAGGCGGCCGAGCCGCCGATCCCGCCCTTGGCGATCTTGCCCTTGTCGCGTACGAACCCCAGCGTCCAGGTGATGTCGGTGCCGAAGACCTCGTCGAAGCCGGTGACTTGGGAGGTGAGGAGCTCGGTGTGCAGCTGTGCCCCCAGCAGTTCGCGTACCGGGCCGTCCTCGCTGGTGAGCCGGGAGAAGAACGCCGCCATGGCGGTCGCGGTCGTGTGCAGATTGGCCGCCCCGAAGACCGACTGCCGCCAGGCCCGGGAGTTCGTCCGCGCCGTGTCCAGGGCCCCGGCGGGGATCTGGAGCCACGGTGCCGCGTGGAGCTGCCGCGGCCATCCAGGGTCCGCGTACTCGAGTTCGGCGACGCGGTCCAGTGCCTGGTCCGGTACCCCGAACCAGGCGTCGAGCCCCAGCGCGGGCCGCACCACCTCGTTGAACATCTCCCCCAGCGTCGTGCCGGCGCCCGCGCGCAGAATGCCGTCGACCAGGTGGCCGTAGGTCAGCGCATGCTCCCCGAGCGCTGTCCCGGGCTCGTACTCCGGCGCCGCCTGCGCCAGGCTCTTCCGTAGCCCGTCCTCGTCCAGCAGGTCGAGACCCGCGGCTTCGGCCGGGAAGCGCGGCTGGCCGGCCCGGTGGGTGAGCACCTGGCGGAGCGTGGTCCGCTCCTTGCCCCGGACCCCGTACTCGCCCCAGTACCCGGCGATCGGCTCGTCCAGCGCCAGCGCGCCGCCGCGGACCGCCACCAGGGCGGCGAGCGTGACGAACGACTTCGACAGCGAGTAGGGCTGGACCAGCGTGTCGCCGTGCCAGGGACGGCTCCGTCCGGCGTCGGACCACCCCCCGTTCAACCGGACGACCTCGCGGCCCTCCCGCCAGACCGACAGCCCGGCCCCTGTTTCCGAGCCGCTGTCCACCAGCCGCTCGAAGACCCGACGCACCTCGTCGTAGCCGTCCGCGGCGAACCCTTCGACGTTCATCGTCCGCGCTTCCTCCGCCCGATCCTCATACCCCCTGGGGGTGTCCAGAAGGCTACGGGGAAAATACCGGGGTGGGGTATGAGGGGCAACTGGTTCGGCCGGTATGCGACACAACGGGTCCGGATTACGCCTTGCTGGTGGCCGAGGCCTGAGCGGGCACGCGCTCGTCGCCGAAGAGCGCGGCCGCGCGCTTGGCGGTGCCGGCCGCCCAGCGGCCGGTGGTGAGGACCCCGAGCAGCAGCACCGAGCCCCCGCATCCGGTGATGATCCACCAGGCGGGGCGGGCCGCGCCCACGAAGGCCGTGGCCGAGGCGGCGCTGTGCGCCCCGCCCGCCGCGCTCGCCGCGCCCGAGGCCAGCACCGCGCCGATGACCGCGACGCCGAGCGACTGGCCCACCTGGCGGCTGGTGGAGGCCACGGCCGCCGCGACCCCGGCCTGGGTGCGGGGCATCCCGGACACCGCGGTGTTGGTGATGGGCGCGTTGACCAGGCCGAAGCCGATGCCGAACAGCACATAGCCGATCAGCAGCAGGGCATCGGTCGCCTGGGCGTCGAAGGCCGCGAACAGCACCCCGCTCGCCGCCATCGCCGTCCCGGCCAGCAGCAGCGAGAGCCGCGGGCCGCGGCTGCCGACCAGCCGCCCGGACAGCGGCGCGAAGACGAAGCACATGGCCGCCATCGGCAGCATCCACAGCCCGGCGTGCAGCGCGCCGAGCCCGCGTACGTCCTGCAGATACAGCGTGTTCAGGAACAGGAACCCGCCCAGCGCCGCGAAGGCGCTCACCGCTATCACCGTGGCCCCGCTGAAGGGCGCGCTGTGGAAGAAGCGCAGTTCGATCAGCGGCTCGGCGCGGCGCCGCTCGTACACCACGAGCGCGATCAGCGCGAGGGCGGAGACCGTGGTGCACACGGCGATCAGCGGGGAGCCCCAGCCCCGGTCGGGCGCCTCGATGATCGCGTACGTGAGCGTGCCGAGCAGCGCGGCGACCAGTACCTGGCCCACCGGATCGGGCCGGCGCGGCTTCGGGGCGCGCGACTCGGGCACGTACCGGGCGGTCAGCACCAGGGCCGCGAGCCCCACCGGCACATTGAGCCAGAAGATCGAGCGCCAGCCGACCGACTCCACCAGCACCCCGCCCACCAGCGGCCCGGCCGCCATGCTGATGCCGACGACCCCGCCCCACACCCCGATCGCGCGGGCCCGCTCCCTGGGCTCGGTGAAGGTGTTGGTGATGATCGACATGGCGACGGGGTTGAGCATCGAACCGCCGACCGCCTGCACCATACGGAAGGCCACCAGCGCCTCCAGGTTCGGCGCGAGGCTGCACAGCGCCGAGCCGAGGGAGAAGACCACCAGACCGGTCTGGAAGGTGCGCTTACGCCCCACCCGGTCGGCCGTCGAGCCCGCGAGCATCAGCAGCGCGGCAAGCACCAGCGTGTACGCGTCAATCGTCCACTGCATCCCGGAGACGGAAGCGTTCAGCTCACGCCGCATCGAGGGCAGCGCCACATTGAGGACGGTGTTGTCGAGGCTGACGAGCAACAGGCTCATGCAACAGATCGCCAGCACGAGCAGGCGCCGCCGTTGGCTCAGCTCAGGCATGGTTGAACGCTACATCGATAAGTCGGGTCAGGCTGTACGGCACCATGCGGGACAATGAGAGTTCGCCTCTCTTTTGGCCCCATACCCGAGCCCCATACCCGAGGACACCTTTTCCATGACCGCCACGCAACTGCAGATCGGACCGCACACGGTGACCCCGCCGGTGGTGCTCGCACCCATGGCCGGGATCACCAACGCGCCGTTCCGCACCCTCTGCCGCGAGTTCAGCGGCGGCAAGGGGCTGTTCGTGAGCGAGATGATCACGACCCGGGCGCTGGTCGAGCGCGACGCCAAGACCATGCGGCTGATCCACTTCGACGGGACCGAGAAGCCCCGCTCCATCCAGCTGTACGGGGTGGACCCGGTGACCGTCGGCAAGGCCGTACGGATGATCGTCGAAGAGGACCTGGCCGACCACATCGACCTCAACTTCGGCTGCCCGGTGCCCAAGGTCACCCGCAAGGGCGGCGGCTCGGCGCTCCCGTACAAGCGCCACCTGCTGCGCTCGATCCTGCGCGAGGCCGTGACCGGCGCGGGCCCGCTGCCGGTGACGATGAAGATGCGCAAGGGCATCGACGACGACCACATCACCTACCTCGACGCGGGCCGGATCGCGGTCGAGGAGGGCGTGACCGCCATCGCGCTGCACGGCCGTACGGCGGCGCAGCACTACGGCGGCACCGCCGACTGGGACGCCATCGCCCGGCTGAAGGAGGCCGTCCCCGAGGTCCCGGTGCTGGGCAATGGCGACATCTGGTCGGCGGACGACGCGGTGCGGATGATGCGCGAGACGGGCTGCGACGGCGTGGTCGTGGGGCGCGGCTGCCTGGGGCGGCCGTGGCTGTTCGGCGACCTGGTGGCGGCCTTCGAGGGCGGCGGCGCACCGGCCCGGCCGACCCTCAAGGAGGTCGCGGCGGTCATGCGGCGCCATGCCGAACTGCTGGCCCAGTGGCTGGAGGACGAGGAGCGCGGCGTCATCGACTTCCGCAAGCACGTCGCCTGGTACACCAAGGGCTTCTCGGTCGGCTCCGAGATGCGCAAGCGGCTGGCGATCACCTCGTCCCTGGCCGAGCTGGACGCGCTGCTCGGCGAGCTGGACCTGGACCAGGAATGGCCGGCGGGCGCGGACGGCCCGCGCGGGCGCACCTCCGGCCGCAACCGCGTGGTGCTGCCGGACGGCTGGCTGGACGACCCGTACGACTGCGCGGGCGTCAGCGCGGACGCGGAGCTGGACACCTCCGGCGGCTGAGCCCTGACCTGGGGCGCGCGGGGGCATGACACGTCCGGACAGAGGCATGACGCGTTAAAGTGATGGGCTCGTGGTCCCGGCGGGGAGCCGGACGGTCTGGGGGGATCGGTGACAAGCGTCGTCTTCGTCCATGGCACGGGGGTCCGGGCCGCGTCGTACGAGAAGAGCTTCGCGCGGGTGGTGAGCGGCCTGGGCCGGGCGAGAGCCGAGGCCCGGGTCGTCCGCTGTTTCTGGGGCGAGGAGCACGGTGCCTCGCTGGGCCTCGGCGGCGCGTCGATCCCGGTGCGGACGCAGAACCGGGGGGTCGGCGGCGACGCCCTGCTGGACGAGGACGATCCGCTGGCCGTCTGGGCGTTGCTGGAGGCCGATCCGCTCGCCGAGCTGCGGGAATTCGCGGAGGCGGCGAAGGCACGGCGCGGCGGGGGAGCAGCGCGGGTCGGCTTCGCCCCCGGGCGCCGGGACCCCTGGCAGGACACCGCCGACAAGGTGCGCGGGCTGAGCCTCAAGGCCGTGGCGGACGGTGGGGGCAGTCTGGGCGAGCTGGCCACTGATCTCGCGCCGCATCTCGGCACGGCCGGGGCCCGCGTCGCCCATGAGATCTCCCGCACCCTGGGCGGCACGCCGCCCGTCGACGGCATCGAGCAGATCGCGGCCCGCGCCGTATACGCCCTGGCCGTCGGCTTGGCCGAGGGCTTGGCCGAGGGTCCGCGGGGCGTCGGCGAACCGGTCGAGGCGGACGGTGCCGACCGGGACACCGTCGTCGGCGCGCTCACCGAACAGCTGGGCGGTACCGGCCGGGGCGGAGTCGCCGCCGGCGCCGCGAAGGGCATCGCCGTGCGGGCGCTCAACTCCTACCTGTCACCGATCTCTTCGCTGGCCCACAGATATCGCGGCCGGATCACCAATGGTTCCGTCCCGGCCAGTGGCGACATCCTCCGCTACCAGGCGCGCGGTGCCGGTGTGCGGGCCGCGATCCGCGCGGCGGTGCGCGAGGCGGCCGAGAGCGGCGACGGGCCGGTCGTGCTGCTCGCCCACAGCCTCGGCGGCATCGCCTGTGTCGATCTCCTCGCGGATGCCACCGAGCCGCCGCCGGAGGTGGCGCTGCTGGTGACGGTCGGCTCGCAGGCGCCGTTCCTCTACGAGCTGGACGCGCTCACCTCCCTGCGCCGCGACGAGCCGCTGCCCGACGCCTTCCCCCGCTGGCTCAACGTCCACGACGAGCACGATCTGCTCGGCTTCGTCGGCGAGAAGGTCTTCCCCGACCGGGTCACCGACCTGCGCGTCAACACCCGCCAGCCTTTTCCGCGCGCCCACACCTCGTACTTCGCCCACCAGCGGCTGTACGAACTGCTGGCCCCGGAGCTGCCCCGGTGAGGCAGGCGGCGCACGCGACACAGGTGGCACAAGCGGCACAGGCGACTCAGGTGGCACAGGCGTCATACGACTGGCGCCGCACCCATGCCGTGATCGTGGCGGTCGAGCAGTACAACGGCGGCGACGATCTGAACCTCGACGGCCCGGTGCACGACGCCATCGAGATGCGGAAGTGGCTGACCGGGCAGGGCGTCCCCGCGGAGAACATCCAGCTGCTGGCCTCCCCCATGCGGCACAACAGGGCGGCCCTGGAGGCGGTGCACCCCGCGTACCGACCGGCGGACCGCGCCCATGTGCGCAAGCTCTTCCGGGAGGGGCTGCGCGAGATCGACGGCGACTGGCTGTGGGTCTACTGGGCCGGGCACGGGGTGCAGGCGCGGGACGGCCGGTGGAGCCTGCTGTATCCCGAGACCCATGAGAGGGACATCCAGGGGGCGGACGCCGACAGCCTGGTCAACCTGTTGCGGACGGACCATCTGAAGTGGTCGAGCATGGGCAGGGTCACCGTGGTCATCGACACCTGCCGACAGGCCCTCCAGGTCGGCGTCCATGAACTGGCCGACAGCCCGGACACGCTCCCCATCGATCCGCAGACCGACCATGACCGCCAGATCTTCTGGATGCGGGCCTGCCAGCCCGGGGCCGTCGCCAAGAACCAGCAGGGTGCCGGCCTGTTCACCTCCGTACTGTTACGGCAGCTCAAAGCGGCCTCAGCGGACGGGGCGGCGCCGGACCTGGACCGGGTGTGGCAGGGCGTCTCGGACGAGTTCGACCGGCTGCGCGAGGACGAGGGGACGCGGCAGCTCCCCACGGTTTTCGTCAGCAACTGGCAGGCGGAGAAGGAGCGTGAGTTCAGCTGGCGCCGCCCCCTGGACCCAGAGCAGCAGCGGTCCCGGCAGAAGCTGATCTACGAGGTGGCCGGTCTGCTGGTGGCCGAGCCCGGGCGCGCGGTGGCCGTCGCCGCCAGGCTCTGCGACGAGTTCACCACCCCATCGCCCCGTACGGTGCCCCCCTCGGCCGAGGAACTGGTCGACTGGGCGCTGGCCAACCCGCACGGCACGGCCACGCTCCTGGCCGAGCTCACCGGCGAACGGCCCCCGGCCCGCGCGGAGTTCCACAAGGCGTGCCACGCCCTCCAGAACCAGTGGCTCACCCGCGCCGAGTACGCGCGGCTCGTCGCGCTGCTGGGCCGGCTGGACGAGCCGGGCCGGTACGACATCGCCGAGGTCGCCCGGGACCAGTACCCCGTCGACCTCCCGTCCCTCGAACCGACCGCGCTCGTCGACGACCTCGAAGCCCTGCTGCTCCCCCCGCCGAGGCAACTCCCGCAGCTGCTGCGCGTCGTGGAGCACTTCGCGGCGCTCGGCGGCGAGATCGCGGGCGAGCTGCGCACCTGGTCGCTGGGGTGCGCCCAGCGGCTTGGGCTCGACGGTCAGCTGCACGAGCGGCGCGCCGAAGCGGAGGAACACGCCCGGCGCCGCCACGCCCGCCCCGACACCGCCGCGGACCAGGGCGCATCTCCCAGCGGTAGCGGCGGGAGTATCCAGATACGACTGCACCCACCGGGCGGCAGTGGGCAGCGGCGCGCCTACGAGGTCTGGTCGCGGGTCGGCGAGACCGTACGCTCCCTGGCGAAGGCCGACACCCCCGCCTCGCTGGAGGAGATACAGCGCGGCCTGGACAACCTCCTGACCAGGCACGCCCGTACCCTCGACACATTGGTGGAGTTCTTCGTGGCCCCCACCGACCTCGAACTGGCGGTCCACCGCTGGCAGCTCGACGCCCAGGGCCCGTTGGAGCGCTCACTGGGCACCGACTATCCGGTCGTGGTGCGCTGCACCGAGCTGCGCGCCAATCAGCGGCACGTCTGGGAGCGGCGGTGGCACAAGGCCGGCACGGCGGGCGCCGAGGATCTGCACTGGCTGCCCGCGCATATGAACACCTTCAAGCAGGTCCACGGTGACCTCCAGGGCAAGGAGGACGCCCCGGGCGCGGTGGTGACCGCCCCGGCGCGGGCTCGTTCCGAGGTCTTCAACGCCTGTCTGTTCGGCGGAGTGCCCGTCCTCCTATGGCACGTCGAGGCGGAACCGGACACCGCGCGAGCCGAGTTGAAGGACGCCCTGCGCGGCGCCGAACGGCTCAAGACCCTGCCCCAGCATCTGCGCAAGCTCCGGTCGGCGAGCGACGCCGACGAGAGCCATCCGGGCAGACATGTGGCCCTGCTGTGGGACGATCCCCACCGACCGCTCCCGGAAAAACTCGACCTGTCGGCACCCTGAGGAGACAGAAGACAATGGCACAGGACTGGAGGCTCTTCCAGGGCGGCGACACCGAGCCCCACGACGTGGAGACCTGGCCCGCCGCACCGCCGTGGCGGCGCTTCGGCGACGACTCGCCGCGCAGATCCCAGGGGCGGCTGCCGTATCTGATCTCCGAAGAGGACCGCGACGTCGTCAACATGGCGCTGCACCTGCACCGCCCGCTGCTGGTCACCGGCCCGCCCGGCACCGGCAAGTCGACCCTGGCCCGCGCCGTCGCACGTGAGCTCACCCTCGGCGAGGTACTGCACTGGCCGATCAACAGCCGCTCCACGCTCACCGAGGGTCTTTACTCGTACGACGCGGTGGGCCGGCTGCGCGAGACCTCCCTGAGGCAGCGCGCCGCCACCGAAGAGACCACCGGACCCGAGCCGGACATCGGCGACTATCTGCGGCTCGGCCCGCTCGGCACCGCGCTGCTGCCGGCCGACAGGCCGCGCGTGCTGCTCATCGACGAGCTCGACAAGGGCGATGTGGACCTGCCCAACGACCTCCTCACCGTCTTCGAGGACGGCGAGTTCGAGATCCCCGAACTGTTCCGCCTGGGGGAGGGCACCTCGGTCCGGGTGCAGGTGGCCGGTTCCCGGGAAAGGGTGGCGGTCACCGGCGGCTGGGTGGGCTGCCGGGTCTTCCCGGTCGTCGTCATCACCAGCAACGGCGAGCGCGAGTTCCCCCCGGCGTTTCTGCGCCGCTGCGTACGGCTCGACCTCAGGCAACCCGATGAGCAGCAGCTGCAGCAGATCGTCACCATGCATCTGGGCGAGGAGGTCAGCGCGGACGCACGGGACCTGATCGCCCACTTCATGAGTCTGCGCAACGAGCGGGAGCTGGCCACCGACCAGCTGCTCAACGCGGTCCGGCTGCGGTCCTCCGGGGTGCGGGTGGACGGGGACATCCTGAACAAGCTGCTCCGCTCGCTGAACGAAGTCGACGCGTAATGATCCAGCGGTTGTGCGCCCTGCTGGAGGACGCGGGGGTTGAGCTCTCCGAGGTGGAGCTGCGCGACGTCCTGTGGTTCGCCGCCACCACCGCGCCGTCCGCGACCGATGGCGACGGCGACGGCGCGGAGCAGGCGTCGACCGCGGGTGCCGACGGTCCCGCGTCCGACGGGGCCTCCGACAGCGGCGAGGAGAGGAAGGGCGCCCAGCGTCACCTCGCCGCGCAGCGCACCGCCGGCGAACCCGAGCCCGAAGCCCTCGCCCCCGCCGGGCTCTTCGCCCCCGGCACCGCCCGGCCCGCCGGGGCCCGCCCGGCGCGCGCGGTCGGGGTCAGGGGCGTACGGGCGCTCCCCGCGGCGCGCGGGCTGTCCCGCGCGCTGCGGCCCCTGCGGCGGAGCGTGCCCTCCCGCACCCACTTCCACATGGACGAGGCCGCCACCGCCGCTTGGATCGCCGAAACCGGTCTGCCGGACGTGCTGCTGCGCCCGCGCCCGGAGCGGCGGCTGAGCGCCGCGCTCGTCGTGGACGACGGCCCCTCGATGGTGCTCTGGCGCCAACTGGCCGCCGAGGTGCGCGGCCTGCTGGAGCGGCAGGGAGCCTTCCGCTCCGTACGGACCTACGGCCTGGACAGCGCATCGGGGCCCGAGCCGGTGCTCACGGCCCGCCCGTACGCCCCCGACGCCCCGCGCCGTACCGCACGGCAGCTCACCGACATCTCGGGCCGTACGGTGATGCTGGTCCTCTCGGACGGGGTGGGCCCCGGCTGGCGCAGCGGCGCCATCCCCCGGCTCCTCCACCGCTGGGCCCGCCACTCGCCCGTGGCCGTCATCCAGCCGCTGCCCGCCCGGATGTGGCCGGAGCGCGGTATGCCCACCCAGCGGCTGCTGGTCGAGGCCGGGGGCCGGGAGGGCGCACCGGGCCGCGTGTTGTCCGTGCGCCATCCGGTGCTGCCGCGCGGCCTCGTCTCGTACGAGGGCACCCCGGTGCCGGTGCTGGAACTGGCCGAGGACGAGCTGGGCGCGTGGGCCACGCTCACCGGCACGGGCGACGGCAGCGCGCTGCTGCCGGTGATGCTGCTGGACGGGGCCGAGAAACCGGTGGCCGCACAGGCCACGGCCCAGGTCCCCGCGCCGACGGCCGAGGAGCGGCTGCGCCGCTTCCGGGCCGCGGCCTCCCCCGAGAGCCAGCGCCTGGCCGGGGCGCTGGCCACCGTCCATCCGCTGACGCTGCCGGTGATGCGGCTGATCCACCAGGCGGGCGCCGGCCGCGGGGAGCGCCGAGGGGAGCGCCGAGGGGAGCGCTTCCACCCGGCGCAGCTGGCCGAGGTGTTCCTGGGCGGGCTGCTGCGGAGGCGGGAGGCAGGCGCGGACGGGGACGAGTACGAGTTCCACCCCGGCCTCGCGGATCTGCTGCTGGACGGCGTCCGCACCTCGGACGCGCTGGAGACGGCGGCGCAGGTCACCGAGTTCCTGCTGCACCGCCAGGGCACCGGCCCCGAGTTCCGCGCCCGGCTGTCCGGGGACCACGGCGACTCCCGCGTCGCCGAGGAGGCCCGCCCCTTCGCCGCGGCCTCCCCGGAGCTGCGGCAACGGCTGGGACTGCTGGAGGAGGACCCGTACGACGGGCCGCCGCCGGGGGCGGGGCCGGGGCCGGGGGAGCCGGCGCGGCCAGCCGAATCGCCTGCTCAGCCGTCTGATCGCTCCTACACCTCCGAGCGCGTCCAGCCGCCCCTGATCGCGGTGGTGCGGCGGATCTCGGCGGACGAGGGGCTGCCGAGGTTGGTGCGCGAGAGCGTCGAGGAGGTGTTGGACGCGGTTGAAGAGTGGGATGACACCGGCTGGTTCGGGGTGCGGACCCTGCCCGATCTGGCCAATCAGCTCGTCGGGTGTGGGTGGCGGACGTACGCCGATGAGCTGTGTGAGGTGGTGCTGGAGCAACTCGAGGTACTGGCGTCTTTCGAGGACCTCGAGTCCCAGGAGCTCCGTGCGGAATTGGCGGTCACCCTGAACGAGCTGGGAGAGCACACCCAAGCGGAGCGCGAGATGCGTGCGGTGGCGGAGATCTCGGAGAGGATCCATGGCGAGGAGGACGGCCGCACGCTCTTCGTTCGCGCCAGGCTCGTCAGTCTTCTGGACGACGCCGGGCGGACGGCAGCAGCTGAGGACGAGTGCCGCACGCTGATCGAGGCGTGGGAACGGCTGTTGGATGACGAGGACCGAGCGATGCTCCTGCATCTGCACTGGGAGCGGGGGACTCTACTGCTGCAGCTGCTCCGTAGGGAAGAGGCCGAAGCGGAGTTTCGCACCGTGGTGCGCGGCCAACGCGAACTGCGGGGCCCTTGGCACTACGACACCGTCGACGGACGCGTCTGGCTGGCCACCACGTTGCAGGAGCTGGGGCGTTATGACGAGGCCGAGGCCGAGATGCGGTCGGCGGTCGAGGAATGCCGATCGGCCGAGTCGGACGCCGACGCCGCCTTGCTGAGGGCACTCTCCGCACTGGGCGAGATCCTGACGGCGAGGGGGCACCACGAAGAGGCGGAGTCGGTGTGGCGCGAGGTGGCCGAGAGGGCATTGGCAATCCGGGGGCCCGGCCACTGGCAGCTGCGCCAGGCGCGTCGTAACCACATCAACCGGCTGGTCAGCCTTGGCCGGTACGGCGAGGCGGAAGCCGAGATGGACATGCTGGTGGAGGAGTCGTTCAGCGCACTCGGGGAGCGGCACGAGGAATCGCTGGTCGCACTGCGCCTGCGGGCGGAACTCCTGGACGAACAGGAGCGGTACGGCGAAGCGGAAGCTGCCTACCGCGACGTTCTGGAGCGGCAGAGCGCCGTGCTGGGAGCCGAGCATCACAGCACCCTCACCACCCGGCAGTATCTGGCGAGCAGCATAGAGGCGGCCGGGCGGTACGAAGAGGCGCTGGAGGAGTTCACCCGGGTGCTCCGCGACCGGATTCGCACGTTCGGACCGGATGCTGAGGCGACGCTGGTGACGCGATACGACCGTGCCGGGACTTTGGTGAAACTCGAACTCCTGGAAGAGGCCGAGGCCGAGTACCGCGTGACCATGGAGGTGGAGGCCCGGGTGCTGGGGCGGGACGCCCCGAGCGCGCTGCTGACACATTTCCAACTGGCCACCCTGCTGAGCGACCAGAAGCGTTACGAGGAGTCCGAGCCCCTTTTCCGCCAGGTGGTCGAGGGGCGTACGCGGTCCCTCGGCGCCGAGGCCGAAGCGACGCTGACCGCCCGGCACAGCCTCGGCCATGTCCTCAACGAGCTGGGCCGGTTCGCGGAGGCCGAGACGGAGATCAGGGAGACCTTGCGGGGGCGTCAGCTCGTCCTGGGGCCGGAGGATTCAGCGACCCTCTCGACCCGCAATAACCTCTGCGCCGCCCTCATGGGCCTCGGCCGGCTCGACGAGGCCGAGGCCGAGTTGCGCGCGGTCTTCGAGATCGGCGAGCGCGTGCTGGGCGAGGAGCATGACTCCATCGTCAGAATCCGCCAGGCCATGGCCCGGTTGCGGGCGATGGACGACGATCAGGAAGCGTGACGTGAGTTCAGTCCGCACGGGAGGCTTCCACGGATGAAGCCTCCCGTTCCGCCGCTACCAGCAGATCCAGCGCCAGCGCCGCCGTCCAGCTGAAGTCGCGGGTGCCGCGCGCCTCGGCGGTGTACGGGTCGACGTACTCGGCGAAGCCGGAGGAGACGGCGGCGTCGAGGGCGGCGGAGCGCAGCGCGTCGGCCCGGTCCGCCGCGCCGTGGAGCCGCAGACCGCGCTCCAGCAGCCAGTTGACGTTGAACCAGGCGGGGCCGCGCCAGTAGCGGTACGGGTCGAAGGCGTGCCCCAGCAGGTCGTAGCTGGGTACGAGCCGCACCGGGCCGCCCAGGCCGAAGTGAGGACCCGACGCGGTGCGGATCAGGGCGGCCGCGACCTCGCGCCGGAGGTCGGGCACGATCAGTGGCAGCAGACCCGCGGCGCTGAGCTCGGGGATCAGCCCGCCGCCGCGCAGATCACGGCACAGGAACAGCTCGGCGGCCGGGTCCCACAGCCGCTCGACCAGGGCGGCGGTGAGCCGCCGTGCCCGCGACTGGTGGGGCGTCGGGTCGGCGCCGACGGCGGTGGCGATCTCGGCCAGGGCGTGCTCGGAAGCGATCAGCAGCGCGTTGACGCCCGGGTCCTCGACACAGAACGCCGAACTGGCCCCGCCGTCATCGCCGTAGCCGCGGTCCCGGTAGTCGGCGGCGAGCCGCACATAGCGGCCGTAGTCCAGATCGGTGGGCCGGTCGGTGGCCGCGCCGTGGTCGAGGTCGGCGCGGTGGAAGGTGTCGGGCGAAGCAGGGGCGATCCGTGCCAGCGGGGCGTCCCAGCAGGGGCTGTTGTCCATGCCGGGCTCCCAGGGGTGGACCACGGACACCAGCCCGCCCCCGCCCAGGTCCCGGTGTTCGGCGAGGTAGCGGTGCCAGGCCGCGAGCCGTGGGTAGACGCGGGCCAGGAAGCCGCGGCGGGCCGAGGCCCGAGGGTCGGCCCGATGCACCAGCAGACAGGCGAGGGCGTGGACCGGGGGCTGGACGATGCCGGAGGTCTCGACGGCCGTAGGCGCGCCGAGCGCCGCGCCCGCGCTGGAGGAGCGCCAGAAGTCGGGGCTGGGGAAGTACGCGTCCAGTGGCACCGCCGGGTTGAAGACGATGTGCGGGATCCGGCCGTCGCCCCACTGGGCGGCCAGCAGGGTTTCCAGTTCGCGCTGGGCGCGGTGCGGCGACAGATGGCGCAGCCCGATGGCGATGAACGCCGAGTCCCAGCTCCACTGGTGCGGGTACAGACCGCGCGAGGGGACCGTGGAGGTGCCGGTCCAGTTCTCCAGGAGCACCCGCCGGGCGCCGTGCAGCAGCCGCATCGGCGCGGGTTGGGAGGGCTCGCCGCTTTCCACCAAGGGCTCCGTGGGGGGGTTCGTGGCCTCGCTTTGCCGTTACGGCGAAGATATCCGAGCCCGTCCCGGCGGCCCCGCTCATGTGAGCGTGCTCGTTTGAGCGGGCCCCCACTCGTTGTATCCAAAAGGCGAGATGAGGGCCCGTCAGGGCGCGTGATTCTCGCCACTCTGATAGCACCCTCGCTCACATGAGCGGTCACCTCGGGGTGACCCGGCGGTCAGGGGTCGTGCTCACCTCTCCAAGTCATGGCACTCCGTGCCATCTATTGATGTTCGACACCTCGAACCAATGATTACGCACAGCGACATGGATCGCTTCCCGGGTTGGCGCAGCGTGGGCGTGTGTTCGATTCTTGAAGAAGCCGAGAAGCGGGCTGTTTCGTACGAGTGACTTTCGAACTCGTGGCAGGCGGGTGGTTACGGCCGAATGACGGGGGAGTGCACATGCTCAGAAGCCTTTGATCTGGGTACGCTCCCCGCCGTCAGGGCAGCCGAGCCGAGGAGATCGAGTCCCGTGCCGGAAACACAAGATCAGCAGAAGTTCGTTTACGACTTCACCGAGGGCAACAAGGATCTCAAGGACTTGCTCGGCGGGAAGGGTGCCAACCTCGCCGAGATGACCAATCTCGGTCTCCCCGTGCCACCGGGTTTCACCATCACCACGGAGGCATGCAAGGTCTACCTCGCCAGTGGTGAGGAGCCGGCCGCCCTGCGCGACGAGGTGAGTGCGCACCTCGACGCCCTCGAGAACAAGATGGGCAAGAAGCTCGGCCAGGAGGACGACCCGCTGCTGGTCTCCGTACGCTCCGGGGCGAAGTTCTCGATGCCCGGCATGATGGACACCGTCCTGAACATCGGGCTCTCCGACGACTCGGTGGCCGGCCTGGCAGCCCAGGCGGGCGACGAGCGGTTCGCCTGGGACTCCTACCGCCGCCTGATCCAGATGTTCGGCAAGACGGTGCTCGGCGTGGACGGCGAGCTCTTCGAGGAGGCGCTGGAGGAGACCAAGCGCGCCAAGGGCGTGACCGTCGACGTCGACCTGGACGCCGGTGACCTCAAACGGCTGGTCGGCGAGTTCAAGGACATCGTCGCCAAGGAGACCGGCCGCAGCTTCCCGCAGGAGCCGCGCGAGCAGATGGACCTCGCGGTGCGGGCGGTCTTCGACTCGTGGAACGGCGACCGCGCCAAGCTCTACCGCCGCCAGGAGCGCATCCCGCACGACCTGGGCACCGCGGTCAACATCTGCTCCATGGTCTTCGGCAACCTCGGCCCGGACTCGGGCACCGGCGTCGCCTTCACCCGGGACCCGGCCAGCGGCCAGCAGGGCGTCTACGGCGACTACCTGCAGAACGCGCAGGGCGAGGACGTCGTCGCCGGTATCCGCAACACCGTTCCGCTCGCCGACCTCGAAGAGCTCGACAAGGGCTCGTACGACGAGCTCATGCGGATCATGGAGATCCTGGAGACGCACTACCGGGACCTGTGCGACATCGAGTTCACCATCGAGCGCGGCAAGCTGTGGATGCTGCAGACCCGCGTCGGCAAGCGCACCGCCGGGGCCGCCTTCCGGATCGCCACCCAGCTGGTGGACCAGGGCCTGATCGACGAGGCCGAGGCGCTGCGCCGGGTCAACGGCGCGCAGCTCGCCCAGCTGATGTTCCCGCGCTTCGACGAGGAGGCCGCCGAGAGCGGCACCGTACGCAAGCTCGGGCGGGGTATCGCCGCCTCGCCGGGCGCGGCCGTCGGCAAGGCCGTCTTCGACTCGTACACCGCGGTCAAGTGGTCCCGGTCCGGCGAGAAGGTCATCCTCATCCGCCGGGAGACCAACCCCGACGACCTCGACGGCATGATCGCCGCCGAGGGCATCCTGACCTCCCGGGGCGGCAAGACCTCGCACGCCGCCGTGGTCGCCCGCGGCATGGGCAAGACCTGTGTCTGCGGCGCCGAGGAGCTGGAAGTCGACACCAAGCGGCGCCGGATGACGGTGCCCAGCCTCGACGGCAAGGACGGGCTGGTGATCGAGGAGGGCGACGTCGTCTCCATCGACGGCTCCACCGGCAAGGTCTACCTCGGCGAGGTGCCGGTCGTCCCGTCCCCGGTCGTCGAGTACTTCGAGGGCCGGATGCACGCGGGCGCCGACGACGCCGACGAACTGGTCGGCGCCGTACACCGGATCATGGCCTACGCGGACCGAGTACGCCGGCTGCGGGTGCGGGCCAACGCCGACAACGCCGAGGACGCCAACCGCGCCCGGCGGTTCGGAGCGCAGGGCATCGGCCTGTGCCGCACCGAGCACATGTTCCTCGGCGAGCGGCGCGAACTGGTCGAGCGGCTGATCCTCGCCCACACCGAGGAGGAGCGGGAAACCGCACTCGGCGCGCTGCTGCCGCTCCAGAAGGACGACTTCGTCGAGCTCTTCGAGTCGATGGACGGCCTGCCCGTCACCGTACGGCTGCTCGACCCGCCGCTTCACGAGTTCCTGCCCGACATCACCGAGCTGTCGGTGCGCGTCGCGCTCGCCGAGTCCCGCAAGGACCACAACGAGAACGACCTGCGGCTGCTCCAGGCCGTGCACCGGCTGCACGAGCAGAACCCGATGCTGGGCCTGCGCGGGGTGCGCCTCGGCCTCGTCATCCCCGGCCTGTTCGCCATGCAGGTGCGGGCCATCGCGGAGGCCGCCGCCGAGCGCCGCAACGCCAAGGCCGATCCGCGCGCCGAGATCATGATTCCGCTGGTCGGCACGGTCCAGGAGCTGGAGATCGTCCGCGAGGAGGCCGAGCGGGTCATCGAGGAGGTGGAGCGGGCCCGGGGCGTGGACCTCAAGCTGACCCTCGGCACCATGATCGAGCTGCCGCGCGCCGCGCTGACCGCCGCTCAGATCGCCGAGTCCGCCGACTTCTTCTCCTTCGGCACCAACGACCTCACCCAGACCGTCTGGGGCTTCTCCCGCGACGACGTCGAGGCCAGCTTCTTCACCGCCTATCTGGAGAAGGGCATCTTCGGCGTCAGCCCCTTCGAGACCATCGACAAGGACGGCGTCGGCTCCCTCGTCCGCAGCGCCGCCGAGGCCGGCCGCGCCACCCGCCCCGACCTCAAGCTCGGCGTCTGCGGGGAGCACGGCGGCGACCCGGAGTCCGTCCACTTCTTCCACGAGGTGGGCCTGGACTACGTCTCCTGCTCGCCGTTCCGCATCCCGGTCGCCCGCCTGGAGTCCGGCCGCGCGGCGGTCATGGGGCGGTAACCCGACGACCGGTCACCGGCCACCGGTCACCGGTCGCCGACCACCGGAGTCATGCCGGGGCGCCTACCCTCACCCCAGCGCTGACTCCGGACCGCGAAGGGGGCGGCACCTGTGCGGAGGTGCCGCCCCCTCCACCCTCGTCGTCCGGGTACACCTCATCGCCGTCCCGGATGGCCCGGTGAGTCCTGACCTTCATGTCCACCTCCGGCGGATCAAGACGGCGGTGGCCAACGGCGTTCCCGCGACCGGTTGTCCGCGCCTCTGGCGGCGCCGCCGAGGCGGAGCTGAAGAAAGACCGCTCGCCTCCGGGGGGCGGAGACGGGCGGGGAAGCGGGCCGGCAGCGTCACCGCGCCCGGCATGGGGGGACCGGACCGCTGACGGCCCACCGATTTATGTGGCATCTGCCTTCAGCGCCTCGGCGGGCGGCGCCTTGTGACAGTCGCAGTCACAGCGGACGGCCATGATGAGCACGCCGACGGTCGCGGGCGGTACCGGCTCCAGCCGGACCTCGTGCGGACCGCGGCACAGCTCATGGATCTCAGCGGGCGTGGTGTCGGGCTCGGCCGTGTACAGCGCGCAGTACGCGGACAGGCGCCGGGCGGAGACCGGGCGAGCAGCCTCAGCGCCTCAGGCTGGACAGCTCGACATTCAAAACCGCGAAACTCAGGAGTGCTCCGCATCGTGGTGGACGAGGGCCGCGTCAGATGCCAGGGCGCGGGCGGCGTCGGCGAAGTACTGCACGTCGGCACCGTGGGCGAGGCCGAGGAGGACGCCCTGGGTGAGGCCGACGAAGGACGGTTCGACATCACCGTGCGCACAACCGGTCCAATGCCGACTGGCTCTCATCGTCCGCGGCGCGGAAGATCACCAACCGCTGGTCCGGATCTTGAAGCGGCGTGAGAACTTCGAAATGCACTGCGATCACACCGACGCCAGGATGCCGCATCACCTTGTGTCCGCGGCCGTTGACCTTGATGTCCCGCTCGGCCCACAATCGCGCGAATTCCTCGTCATGAGTCATGAATTCGGCAATGAGGTCGGTCAACGCCCGATCCTCCGGATGCGCGGCCCACGCAGCGCGCAAGTGGGCGATCCCCTCCCGCACGACGCGTTCCCGGTCGACGTAGAACTCGCGTATCTCCGGATGCATCAGGCACAGCCACATCGAATTGCGCTGCGCCGGCGGCAGGGTGTCGAAATCCAGTAGCAGCCTCGTCATTTCGTGGTTCCAGGCCAGGATGTCGTAGCGGTGGTTCATCAGCATGGTCGGCAGCGGCGACAGGTCGGCGACCAGCCGGGCGAGCGACGGCGCCGCGGTGGTGGCAGGCTTGTCGGTGTTGCGGGGGCGCTGCTGGGCCAGGTTGAAGAGGTAGGCGCGTTCGACGGGGGCCAGGCGCAGAGCCCGGGCCAGCGCCTCCACCACGTCGGCTGAGGGCCGCAGCCCGCGACCCTGTTCCAGCCGCACGATGTAGTCGACGCTGACTCCAGCCAGTTCAGCGACCTCTTCGCGGCGCAGTCCCGGGGTCCGCCGGGCCTGCCGACGCGACGGCAGACCGAGATCGCGCGGGTCCAGCCGTTCGCGCCGGGTTCGCAGGAATGCGGCCAACTCCTGTGTCGTGTCCACGGTGTGGCTCATCATGTTTGTTCCAACAGCCAGGGTAGGACCGGCCTTCCCAGGAACCTCTTTCCCTTACCCCCGGCTCGCGGCGGTCACAGCCTTGTTCTCGGCAACGGATCACGAGCACAGGAGGACACGATGTCGCTCACCCTCGACACCTACCGGCTGCTGGGCCGCTCCGGGCTGCGGGTCGCACCGCTGGCGCTGGGCGCGGCGACCTTCGGCACCGATTGGGGCTGGGGAGCCGAGCAGGACGAGGCACGCAAGCTGTTCGACCTCTACGTCGAACGAGGCGGCAACTTCATCGACACCGCCAACACCTACACCAATGGCAGCTCCGAGCGTCTGCTGGGCGAATTCACCCGCGACAAGCGCGAAAGCCTGGTGCTGGCGACGAAATACACGACGCTGCGCCGGCCCGGCGACCCGAATTCCGGAGGGAGTCACCGCAAGAGCCTGTTCGCTTCGGTGGAAGCGAGTCTGCGACAGCTCAATACGGACTACATCGATCTGCTCTACCTGCACGTGTGGGATTTCACGACACCGGTCGAGGAGATCCTGCGCGGCATGGACGATCTGGTCCGGCAGGGCAAGATCTTGTATGTGGCGATCTGCAACGCCCCGGCCTGGCAGGTGTCGCGCATGCAGGCGATCGCCGACCTGCGCGGCTGGTCGCCGCTGGTCGCGCTGCAGATCGAATACAACCTGATCGAGCGTACCGGGGAACGTGACCTGATCCCCATGGCACGCGAGATGGGGCTGGGGGTGATCCCGTATTCACCCCTGGCCGGCGGGGTGCTCACCGGCAAGTACAGCCGCGACGACCTGATCGCGGCGAACATCGCATCCGACGACGGCACCCGCAAAAGCTTCAACCTCGCTTTGGGTACGCTCACCGAACGTAACCTTGCCATTGCTGATGTCGTGAAGGAGGTCGCCACGGAGCTGGGCCGCACACCCGCCCAGGCCGGGCTGGCCTGGACCCTGCAGAATCCGAGCGTGACGGCACCGATCATCGGCGCCCGCACCCCCACGCAGCTGGAGGACAATCTGGGCGCCCTGGAGGTCGACTTCACCGCCTCCCAACTGGCTCGCCTCGACGAGGTCAGCAGGATTGGACCCGGCTTCCCGCACGACATGCTCGCCAGTGACCACATCCGCAAGGTGACCGCAGGTGACCTGAAGATCGAAGCCCGCCGATGATATCCAAGAGACGGGTCAGGTTCTGATCCGAGTCAGGCCCATCGGTCGTGGATGCCACCCGTCCGAGATCTCGTTCCAGTAGCCTGCCCCGTGCTCACGATCTTGTCGTGCGCGTGGCCGGGCTGCAGCCGCGGGCCGCGCAGGATCAGGCGGTGTGGCAGTCGCAGTCACAGCGGACGGTGAAGAGGCCGTGTACGGCGCGCGGTACGGGGACATGCACCGACCGCCGACCGGGACGGTCACGATGCCCTCCCCACACGAGCCGCCCGCAGCGCCCGCACCTGAGCGATGCCAGCCGGGATGAGCTCCGGGTCCGACAGCAGGGCCGCGCACACCTCGCACGCGTACCGGATCCATCCCGGTCCTGATGGTTCGGGCAGGGAGCTCATGCCTGGCCCCGCTCTCGGGCGCGGCGACACTCGGAACGGTACCCGCGGTCGACTCCGCGGGTGCGGCTGATCGGCCCCCGACCAATCGTCGGGGGCCGTCGCGTTACTGGAGAGATGACGAAAGGTCTGGCGCGCCCGCGCCGCCGTCATCACTCCGGACCACGAAGCTCTCAGGAGCCGTCCGCATCGCGGTCGACGAGGGCCGTGTCAGATGCCAGGGCGCGGGCGGCGTCGGCGAAGTACTGCTCGTCGGCACCGTGGGCGAGGCCGAGGAGGACGCCCTGGGTGAGGCCGACGAACAGTGCCCTGAGCGCGGTGACCAGACGTTGCGCCTGATGCGACGTCACCACCCTCCCGTTGTGTGATCTGCCGGTGAACAACGCGATCAGGTGGCTCTCCTGTGTCCGGACGGACGCGGCGAGCCGGGAACCCAGTTCGGGGTCGTGCAGGGTCATGTCCAGCAGGGTGATCTGCAGCGACAGCGCAGACAGCGCGTCAGGAGCGTCACAGCTGCGTCGGTAGTGCCGGGCAAAGGCGTCGACCGCTTCAAGGAGATCCATTTCGGCGGGAATCGCCTGTTCGACCTCTTCGTAGTGCGGCCGCAGGTAGTCGGTGACCAGGGCTACCACCAGGCCGCTCTTGCTGCCGAACAGCGAGTAGATGGCGCCGGTGGTCAGTTCGGCCCGCTCGGCGATCTCCTCCAGTTTGGCCCGGTACCCGTCTCGGGAGACGACCTGGAAGGCGGCGTCCAGCAAGGCGCGGCGGTTGCGTTCCTTGGTCTCCGCTCTTGTCATTCTCATAATTCAATTATACTAGTAACGAAGTTATGGAACATGGGACAGGCATCAGGGAGGAACGCTCATGACGCAGGCTCAGGGTGCGGCATCGTCGGCGACGCGCCGGTTGGTGGGGATCATCGCCGACGGTGTCGTCAAGGTGTTACTCGGTGTCGCCTTCATCGTTGGCGCTGCCCGGCTCGGCGATCTGCTCGGTGTGTCCGCCTGGCTGATGGTCGTCTCCGGCGTTGCCCTGCTGATCGGCGGCGGGATCGAGATCAGGAACGTGCGCAGCCGCCCGGTGTCCACGTACACGCGGCTCATGGTCGCCTACGACAGCGGCTGGGTGCTGGCGACGCTTGTCGGCCTGCTGATGGCATGGCGGGGCAGTGGTGCCGGGGGCGAGGTGTGGGTCGGATACCAGGCGGCGGCACCCATCACGCTCGCCGCACTGCTGGTGGCTGCCGCCCCCTTGCGGCCGACTCCGGACACTCGCACGCCGAACTCCGCGGCCTGATCCGGGACTTCTGCTCCCCGTCCGTGATCGACCCGACGCGCGAGCCCCACGTGTCAGTGTCCGAGTCGGCTTCTCACCGTTGGGCCTCGCGCCTCGCCAACCAGCTTCCCCCGGGTCCGGATGACACGGGGAGGGTGGAAGTCACCTCACCACATCCTGGGAAGGGTGTTCTGTGATGGTGGCGACGTGCGTCCGTCGGCTCTTCCGGTTCTCCCTTCCCTCAGGGAGGTCTCCGGAGTGTCGGAAGTCAAATCCACAGGCACATCCACAGCCACATCCGCGGAGCAACCAACCACACAGCGTCCGTGGCTGGTTCTCGCGATCATGTGCATCGGCTTCTTCATGTCGTTGCTCGACGGATCCATATGGCCGGGGTGACGCTGCTGGCCGTCGGCCTGCTCGTACTGGTGGCGATGGTCGGCCCCACCGGCAGTGCGTGGAGTCTGCTGCCCGGTCTGACCATCATCGGGATCGCCAGCGGCGCCACGTTCGCGCCCCTGCAGCAGGCCACCATGGACGGCGTCGACCCACGGCTGGCCGGGGCGGCCTCCGGCGTCTCCAGCACCACGCGGCAGATCGGCGGTGTCCTCGGCACCGCCGTACTGGGCGCCCTGCTGTCGGCCCGCCTCTCCTCGACGTTGCACAGCGAGGCCGAGAAGCGCGCCGGTCGGCTGCCGGAGCGGCTGCGTACGCGATTCATCGACGACAGCGCCGCCGCCGGGCAGCACTTCCGCCCGCCCACGGTGCCGGACGGTCTGACCCCGGCCGCGACCAGGCTGTACGAACACGTCACCAGCGACACCTTCGCCACCGGCTTCGTGGGCGCCATGCGCACCACGTTTGTGGCGTGCGCCGTGGTGTTGATGGCCGCCGCCTTGTTCTGCTTCCTGTTCGGCCCGGGGCGGAAGCCGACGGGCGAGACCGCGCAGGAGTGACCGGGTGATGGCGGTGGTCGCGGCCCGGTGGCCGCGACCACCGTCGGGCTCACTTCGGGTAGGCCGCCCACCGATCGAGAGCGAACCCGTCACCCTCCCGCCGGACATCCACGGCCCCCGCCCCGCCGAAGTGCGCCGGGATGACCAGCTCCCGTTCGTCGGCGGCTCGTTCGAGGATCCGGCGGCGGCTGCGCACCGCCTGCGCCGGGTCGAGGCAGAAGCAGGTGCTGAGGGAGGGGTGGAGAATCTGCACCGGGCTGTGCAGCAGATCGCCGACGAACACCGCCCGGTCGCCGCCGGAGGTGAGCCGGAGCACCGATGAGCCGGGCGTGTGGCCCGGCGCGGACTCCAGGGTGAGGTGCTGGTCGATGCGGTGGGAGCCGTTCCACAGAACGGCCTGACCGGCGCGGTGGATGGGCGCGATGCTGTCCTCGTAGATCAGCCGGTCGTCTTCGCGCAGGCCGTTCGCGTACGCGTTCTCCGGGCCGAAGTGGTGGTCGTCGGCCGCGGGGATGAGGTACTGGGCATGGGGAAAGGTCGGCACCCATGCCCCCTCGGCGTCCCTGGTGTTCCAGCCGACATGATCGCCGTGGACATGGGTGTTGACGACGACGTCGACGTCCTGCGGGCGAATCCCGGCGCGCGCCAGGCGGTCGAGAAAGTCACCGCGCCACTGGTGGAACTGCGGCGAATTGGGCCGCTCCCGCCCGTTGCCCACCCCGGTGTCGATCAGGACGGTCCGCCCGCCGCTGCGCAGCACCCAGCTCTGCAGGGCGACCACCGCCCTGTCGCTGTCCGGATCCCAGTGGTCCGGCGCGAGCCATTCCTCGTTGTCCTTCCACACCTCGGCGGCCGCCTCCGGGACGAGGCCGCGGGTGGGTGCGAACGGCCCCTGCCATTCGGTGACCCGGATGACCTCGACATCGCCCAGCACGATGCTCTGCACGCTCTCGCTCTTCATGTCCTCGAACCTAGGAACAGCGGTTGATCTCCTCAATGCTCATTGAGCTCAACCGAATACGCATCCGTCTCAGCCTTGAGTCCATCGATACCCTGGCTCGATGGATGTGGTGAGCGACGCGATCTCGGCCGTGCGCCTCGGGCGGCCCTCCTCCAGCCGGGCGCGGGTGAGCGGGAGTTGGTGCACCCGGCTCGCCCCGTATGACGGCGCGGGGTTCCACGTCGTACTGGAGGGCGGCTGCTGGCTGCTGCCCGACGGCGGCGCTCCGGTCTCGCTCGGTACGGGTGACGCGGTGCTGCTGCCACACGGCACGGGGCATGTGATCGCCGACTCTCCCGTGGACGCGGTGGCCGTGGAGCGGGCGGTGCCGTTCGAGCGATGGCTGGACGGGACGGTTCCGCGCCGGCCGGAGGCCGTTTCGGGTGAAGTCGAGATCGTTTGTGGCAAGTACCGGCTCGACCGCAGTCGCGTACATCCGCTCATGGCGGAACTGCCCCAGGTCGTCCATCTGCCGAATCGCGTCGGCAGCCACCCCGAACTCCGGTCCGTCATCGACCTGCTGGGCCGCGAGCTGGGAGGACAGCAGCCCGGCTCCTGCATGGCGATCCCCAGCCTGCTCGACCTCTTCCTCATTTACGTGCTCCGCTCCTGGATGGCCGAGGGCGCGTCCGGAGTCTGGCCGGGCGTTCTGGGCGATCCGGTGGCGGCCGCCGCGCTACGGGCGCTGCACTCCGACCCCTCCGCCCCGTGGACCAACGACCGCCTGGCCGCCGAGGCGGGCGTCTCGCGCCCCACCCTGGCCCGCCGGTTCACGGCCCTGGTCGGCCGGCCCCCGATGGCGTACCTCACCTGGTGGCGGCTGACCCTCGCCGCCGCCCAGCTCCGCGACACACCGGATCCCCTGGCCACCATCGCCCGCCGGGTCGGCTACGGCACCCCGTACGCCCTCTCCCACGCCTTCAGCCGGGAGTTCGGGACCAGCCCCGGGCGGTACCGGGCGGAGACCGCGGCGGGACGGGCCACGGCGGGACGGGCCACGCCGCGGGCGAGGGGGCGGCACCTGGCCGGGAGCCGCCCCCTCTCACTCCCCCCACGGGAGCCGTTGCCGCTCGCATCGGCTCAAGCGGCAACAGAAGTGCCCAGACGGCCGTAACACACTCGTCACCCCCCACGGGAACGAGCAAATCCGGTCGTGAGCACCGCCTGTTGAATTGCGGACGTCCCCCCGGGGGCCTTTCCCGGAGGCCGCGCTTTTCAACGGTGAACAGCATTCCGGCCCCGCACGGCTTGCCGCGCCCCGTTTCAACTCTGGCCAAAAGGACGTGGTCACTGACGGTGGCACCGTGCATACTCTTCCGTGGTCGGGGGTCGATCACGGGTGTCACTTGGTGGGGGTCCGGTGCTGCGTGTGCATTTCGGCGAGCTCGATCTGGCCCGGCTGCGGATGGCGATCCGCCCGGACGCGCTGTGGGAAACCGTTTTGAGTTTCCACCGGCTGCGGGAGCACCGGGCCGTCACCGTATACGGAGAATGGCGTTCACTGGCGCGAAATAGGCTGAACGGCGAAGCGCGGCTGCTCGCGCCGCTCATTCCCTCACGCGGCTATTTCCCCGACTTCCTCACCCCGGCCGAGGGCGGAATGGGCTGCGACAGCGGCATGGAAGCGCTGCGCGCCACCTCACAGACCCGGCTGCACACCGAGATTTCCCGCCTCCCGGCCGCGGCCCGCCTCCCCGGCTGGATACGCGACCTCGGCCAGGGCGAGCGGCGCTCGCTTGACCGCCTGACCGCCGCGCTGGCCTCCTACCACCACGCCGCCATCGCCCCGTACTGGCCGCGGCTGCAGGCCCGTATCGAAGCCGACCGCGCCGTACGGGGCCGCGCCCTGCTGGACGGCGGAGCCGACGGGCTGCTGGCGTCCCTGCCGCCCACGATGCGCTGGCGGCCACCGGTCCTGGAGGTCGACTACCCGGCCGACCGCGACCTGGAGCTCGGCGGGCGCGGGCTGCTGCTCCAGCCGTCGTTCTTCTGCCGAAGAACCCCGGTCACCCTCTTCGACCCCGATCTGAGACCGGTGCTGGTCTACCCGGTCGAACACGCCCCGCGCCCCGCCCCGCCGCACCCCCCGGCCCGCCCCGCCACGGCCCCTCGCCCCCGGCCGGCGCCTGCCCCTGCCCCTGCCCATGTCCCGGGCAGCGGCGCCGCCCAGTCGCTGAGCAAGCTCGTCGGACAGACCCGCTCCGCCGTGCTCCAGGGCGTCGGCGGCGGCTGCACCACCAGCGAACTCGCCCGCCGCGTGGGCGTGTCGCTCGCCTCCGCCAGCCAGCACGCCACCGTGCTGCGCGACGCCGGCCTGGTGCTCACCCTCCGCCGGGGCAGCGCCGTACTGCACACCCTGACCCCGCTGGGCGCCGCCCTGTTGCGCGGCGGCGCCCCCGCTCAGTCCCCTGCTCAGTCGTCGATGCCCGAGCGCTCCACGCCGGCCACGATGTAGCGCTGCAGGAAGAGGAAGACCACCAGCAGCGGCAGGATCGAGACGGCAGCCGCGACGAACAGCTCGTGGATGTTGACCGTCTGGGCGGTGGTGAACGTCGACAGGGCGACCTGCACGGTCCACGCGTCCCGGTCCTGGCCGATGACCAGCGGCCACAGGAACGCGTTCCAGGCTCCGATGAAGACGATCGTGCCGACGGCCGCGAACACCGGCCGGGAGTTGGGCACCACGACCCGCCAGTACGTACGCCAGTAGCCGAGCCCGTCCACCCGCGCCGCGTCCTCCAACTCCCGGGGAAACCCCAGGAAGTACTGGCGGAAGATGAACGCCGCGAACGCGCTGAACAGCGTCGGCACCACCAGCCCGCGCAGCGTGGACACCCAGCCCAGCGAGGACACCAGGACGAAGGTCGGCACGAAGGTGACGGCCGCCGGGACCATGAGCGTGCCCAGGATCCAGTAGAAGACCACGTTCGCGTAGCGGTACGGGATCCGGGCCAGCCCGTACCCCGCGAGGGAGGCCAGCAGCAGCGTGCCCAGTGTCGTCGCCACCGCGATGAGCGAGGAGTTGAGCAGCGCGTGCGCCATCGGCACATTCGGGTCGTCGAACAGCTCGCCGATATTGGACCAGCGCAGCTCGCTCGGGAAGAACGTCCACTCGGCGGAGGTGATGTCCTCCTCGCGCGACAGCCCGTTGCGCACCAGCAGATAGAAGGGGATCAGGAAGAGCAGCGCCAGCGCGATCAGCAGGACGAGCCGCAGCGCGCGGCCGACGCGTACGAGCGGTTCGCGTACGAGAGGGTCGCGTGCGGGGGTGGTGCGTTTGGGGGTGAGGGGTTCTCTCATTCCGGTCAGTCCTCCTTCCGGCCGAGCCTGAACCAGCGGGCCTGCGCCACCGTCACCACCGCGATGATCAGAGCCAGGATCACCGCGCCCGCGCTGCCCATCCCCAGGTTCTGCCCCTGCCCCAGCGCCGTGTAGTACAGGTACACCAGCGGCGGACGGGCATACGGCGGATAGCCGCGCGAGTCCGAGAGCAGGTTGTAGAACTCGTCGAACGCCTGAAACGCGTTGATGACCAGCAGCAGCGTCACCGCGATCGACGTCGCCCGCAGCTGCGGAAAGGTGATGTACCGGAAGACCTGCCACCCCGGCCGCGCCCCGTCCACCGCCGCCGCCTCGTACAGGCCGCGCGGGATGCGCTGCAGCCCGGCCAGGAACAGCACCATGTAGAAGCCCGCCTGCAGCCATAGCCGTACGGTCACGATGACCAGCCAGTACCAGGGCGGGTCGGTCGTCGACAGCCAGGCGATCTGATCCGCGCCGAACCAGCCGAGCACGGTGTTGGCCAGCCCGAACCGCACCCCGTTGAAGATCGACATCTTCCAGATCAGCGCCGCCACGACATACGAGCACGCCACCGGGAGGAAGAACACCGACCGGAAGAACGCCTGCGCCCAGCGCAGCCGGTTGACCATCAGCGCGAGGGAGAGCGAGAGGAGGTAGGTGGCCGGGACGATGAAGGCCGTGAAGACCAGGAAGGTGACGAGGCTGTCGGTGAAGGCGTCGTCCCGCAGCATCGCCGTGTAGTTGTCCAGGCCGACGAAGTCGGTCGGCGAGACCGTGTTGTGCGCGTCGAAGAAGCTGAGGTAGACGCTCCAGCCCAGCGGTACGTAGGTGAACAGGCTGAGCCCGATCGCGAACGGCCCGACGAAGATCCAGAACCACAGCGTCCGGTTCTGCTTGCCCAGCAGCCTGCGCCGCAGGGTGCGCGGTGTATCGGGCACGGGCCGCTCCTGAAGCGCGCGCGAAAGCGTGTCCTGCGCCATCGCGGGCGTCAGCTCTTCTTCTGCACGCGCCGCAGCTCCGCGCCCACCTTGCGCACCACGTCCCGCAGCTCCTGATCCGCGCTCGCGCCGTCCTTGATGATCCGGCTGAGCGCGTCCTGGTACGCGGTCCGGCTCGCCGGGGTCCACAGCAGCGGCTCGGCGAAGCCGTGGTCGGTGGCGTAGCGCACCGCGTCCCCGGCCGCGCCGTCGCGCAGCTTGTCGGCCTTCCTGGCGAGCGAGATCCGGGCCGGGATGTGGAAGCCGTACGACAGCGCGAAGTCCTCCTGGTACTCCGTCCTGTCCACCCACAGCCACTTCACGAAGGCCTTCGCCTCCTCCTTGTGCTTCGCCTTCGCGCTGACCGCCGCGCCATACGCCCCGACCGGCACCGACGGCTTCCCCGCCGACCCGTCCTTCGGGAACGGCAGCACCCCGAAGTCATCGCCCAGCGCCTTTTTGACCGCAGGCAACGCCCACAGGCCCGACCACTGCATGGCCGTGAGCCCCTGGATGAACGCCGAAGGATCCGACCAGTCCGAGGGCGCGCCGAGCAGCAGCGACTTGTCCGCGTACAGCCGGTGGATCTTCTCCAGCGCGCGGGCGGCGGCCGGGTCGTCGAAGCCGACCTTGCCGTCGTCGGTGACCAACCGCAGCCCGGCGGCCTGCAGCGGGGTGCCGCCGAGCACCCCGGCGCCCCCGTCATTGCCCAGGAACAGCCCCTTGGTCTTCTTGTCCGTGAGCTCCTTCGCCGCGTCGACCAGCGCGTCGAGCGTCTGCGGCGGCTCCACGCCGGCGTCCTTCAGCAGGCTCTTGCGGTAGTAGAGCAGCTGCATGTCGACGACCTGCGGAATGCCCCAGATCTTGCCGTCGTACGTCTTGGGGGCCAGGACCGCCTGGTTGAAATCGTCCTTGACGCCGTCGAGGAGGTCGGTCAGATCCACCACCTGGCCGCCCTGGATCTGATCCAGCGTCGGGCCATTGGCCTCGAAGACGTCCGGGCCGGACGCGGTGAGCAGCGCGGCGGCCGTCTGCTGGTCGTAGTTCCCCGGCCGCCACTGCACCTCGACCTTGGCCTTGCCGGTCTTGCCGTACGCGGCGGCGTACCGCTTCACCGCCCGCTCGGTGCCGTCCTCCCCGTACTGGTGGTACCACTGCTCGATGACCGGCTTGCCGCCCGAATCGTCCGACTCCCGACCGGTGTTGGAGCCGCACGCGGCGGCCAGAACCCCTGTCAGAGCCAGGCTCCCGCCAGTGCTGAGCAGTCGTCTGCGGTTGATGGACATGCTGCGCCCCCTCGCGCCGTCGCTCCCTGTGACCGGATCATGCAACCAACCACGGTACCGACCCGGTGATCAACCTTGGGGGTGTATTGCGACAGCGCTGTTGCGGCCGTATGTCAGCTTCCCTGGCCGACGTTTGACGGGCCGTCGGTGCCGTCCATCTCGTCGAAGACCCGCTGGGCCGTGGCGAACGCGGAATTGGCCGCCGGGACGCCGCAGTAGATTGCGCTCTGCAGCAGCACCTCGCCGATCTCCTCGCGGGTCAGGCCATTGGTGAGGGCGGCCCGTATGTGCATGGCCAGCTCCGCGTCGTGGCCGTGGGCGATGAGCGCGGTGAGGGTGATGCAGCTGCGGGTGCGGCGGTCCAGGGCGTCGCCGGTCCAGATCTCGCCCCAGGCGTAGCGGGTGATGAAGTCCTGGAACCGGGCGGTGAAGGGCGTCGTACGGGCGATCGCGCGGTCGACGTGGGCGTCGCCGAGGACGGCGCGGCGGACGGCGAATCCGGCGGCGCGGCGGGAGGCGTCGGTGCTGGTGGCGGTGCTGGTGCTGGTGCTGGTGTCGGCGTTGATGTCTGCCTCTGCGTCCGTACCTGCCCCTGCGGCGAAGTGCGCGAGCAGCGCGGCCGTGACCGGCTCCGGCCGCTCCACCCCGGCCAGATGCGCCGCCCCCGCCACCTCCAGCAGGCTCGCCCCCGGCACCGCGTCCGCGATCTCGCGGGCGTGCGCGGGCGGGGTGGCGGGGTCGTCCCGGCCCGCGACGACGAGCGTGGGCACGCCCGTGACGGACGGCAGCGCGGCGCGCAGGTCGTACGAGGCGAGGGCGTCGCAGCAGGCCGCGTACCCCGCACGGTCACAGGCCCGCAGGTCCTCCAGCAGCGCGACGGCGCGCGACGAGGCGGCGAAGCGGTGTGAGAACCACGTACCCGGGCGGCTCGCGACCATCGCCTCCGTACCCTCGGCCCGTACGCGCGCGGCCCGCTCACGCCAGGCCGACGGGTCGCCGAAGCGGGCCGAGGAACAGATCACGGCGAGCGACTCCACCCGCTCCGGGTGGTGTGCGGCCAGGTGCAGACCGGCCGCCCCGCCGATCGAGATCCCCGCGTACGCGAACCGCTCCCACCCCTGCGCGTCGGCGAGCCGCAGCACGAGGGCGGCGAGGTCGCCGACGGTGGCGCTGCCGTCGGAGGGCAGCAGCCCGGCGGGGGAGCGCCCGTGGCCGGGCAGATCCCAGCGCAGCACGCGGTGCGTGCGGGCGAGGGCGGGCAGTTGGGGCTCCCAGACGGCGAGGGAAGTGCCGACGGACGGGCCGAGGATGAGGGGCGGGGCGGTGGCGGGGCCGTCGAGGAGGTGGTGTGGGAGGTCGGTCACGGTTGGCGCTCCGGGCGGCGGTGGGTATGGGAGTGAGGGTGTACTGGGACGGGGCAGGCTCGGGGTGGGCTTGGGCGGACCTCGGGACGGCTGCCGCCGGGCCTGGCTGACGCCTTCCCCCGGCGACGCCCGCCTGGGCGGCTCGGGGTGGGCCGGGGATCACGCATGGCCGGTCTGCGGGGAGCCGGGGATGTCAGGCTCCGCGCGGCGCAGAGCGCGGTCGACGAGCGCGGCGGCGGAGCCGGTGTAGCGGGCCGGATCCGTCAGCTCCCGCAGCCGCGCCTCGGAGAGTACGCCCGCGAGTTCCGGTTCCTCCGCCAGCGCCCCCGCCAGCGCCTCGGCCAGTGCGACGCCCTCCTCCCTCGCCCGCCGGGACGCCACCGTCAGCAGCTCCTTCGCGCGCGAGCGGCCGACGAGGGGCGCGAGCGCGGCGGCGATCCGCTCGCTGACGATGAGGCCGTCGGTGAGCGCGAGGTGTTCGTCCATCCGGCGCGGGAACACCCGCAGGCCCTCCGCCAGCTCGGCGGCCTCCCGCGCGGCCCCGCCCGCCAGCCGCAGCAGCTCGCGCAGCGGCTGCCACTCGGCGTGCCAGGCCCCGGCGGGCCGCTCGTCCTCGGCGGCGAGCGAGCCGAGGAGCGTGGCGGCGAGCCCGGGCGCCTGCCGCGCGGCGGCGGCGACGAGTGTGGCGCGGACGGGGTTGCTCTTGTGCGGCATCGCGGACGAGCCGCCCCCGCTGCCCTCGGCGACCTCCCCGATCTCCGTCCGGGAGAGCACCAGGACATCCGCCGCGACCTTGCCCAGCGCACCGACGGCGAAGGCGAGCGCGGCCCCGAGGTCGGCCACGGGGGTACGCAGCGTGTGCCACGGCAGCGCGGGCTCGGCAAGCCCCAACTCGTCGGCGAACCGCGCCACGAGCCGTACGCCGAGGTCATCGTCCGTCCCCGTCGCGCCTGCCGTGGTGGTGGAGCCTGCTGCGGTCGTCACGCTCGCCCGGGCTGGAGTGTCTGCCGTGGCCCCGGCCGTCACGCCTGCCCTGCCCAGGGCGTCTGGCGTCGGGCCGCTGACCTCGCCGGGCGTCCGGCCGCCGGCGTCGGCGGCCGGGTCCGTACGGGTCGGCCCAGCCGTGGCGGATGCCACCGCGGCGGTGTCCCCGCCCCGCTCGGCGCCCGCACCCGTCACCGACCGCTCGCCGGGGGCCTGCGACCGGGCGGGCGCGGTGGCCTGCTCCGTGCCGTCGCCGGGCCGGGGCGGCTGCCCGGCGGCCGACCGCACACCGAAGCCCTCCGCCAGCGCGGCGAAGGCCGCCAACGTGCCTCCCGCGCCGCCCAGTTGGGCGGGTGGGCGCAATGAGGCGAGGCGGTCGTGGGCGTCCAGGGTCAGGGCGCGCCAGCCTGCTGCCTTCAGGCCGAAGGTGGTGGGCACGGCATGCTGGGTCAGGGTGCGGGCGGGCATGGGGGTGTCGCGGTGCGCGGTCGCGAGTCGGCCGAGTGCTGTGGCCGTACGGCCGAGGTCGGCCAGGATCAGCGGCAGGGCGCGGGCGGCGACCAGCATCGCGGCGGTGTCCAGGATGTCCTGGCTGGTCGCGCCGCGATGGACGTACGCGGCCGCCTCCGGGTCCGTACGGGCCACCGCCGCCGTCATCTCGGCGACCAGCGGGATGACCGGGTTGCCCCCGGCGCGGGCTCGCACGGCGAGGTCCCGCACGTCGTACAGCTCGGCCCGGGCCACGCCCGCCACCGCCCCGGCGGCCGCGCCGGGCGCCTGTCCGAGCGCGGCCTGCGCCCGGGTGAGCGCGGCCTCCGCGTCCAGCATGGCCTGCAGGAAGGCGATGTCCCCGGTGGCCTCCTCGACGCCCGCCCCGGCCCGCACCGGCGACAGCAGACCGCTGTCGTCGGCGAAAGCGGGCGTGTCGTCGGGGCTAGCGGAACTCAAGGAAGACCGTCTCCCCCTCGCCCTGCAGGCGGATGTCGAAGCGGTACGTCCCGGGCTGCGGCCCGGCCGTTGCCACCAGGGTCTCGCGGCGGGCCGGGGGCAGCGAGGCGAGGAGGGGGTCGGCGGCGTTGGCGGCGGCGTTCTCGGGGAGGTAGACGCGGGTGAAGAGGTGGTGCAGCAGGCCGCGGGCGTGGACGCAGACGCTGATGTAGGGGGCCGGGGAGGGGGCGCCAGGGGGGAGGGTGTGGGCGGTCCAGTGGCCGTCGGCGTCCGTGGGGATCCGGCCGAAGCCGGTGAAGTCCACGCCGTTGCGGCCCGCGTGGCCGCCGGTGACCGGGTCGCGCCGCATCGAGCCGGGGGCGCCGGACAGGGAGCCGTCCGGGCCCGCCTGCCAGAGTTCGACCAGGGCGTCGGGGACGGGGGCGCCCGCGCCGTCGTAGACGTATCCGTGCAGGGTGATCGCGTCCGCGCGCCCCACCGGGGCCATGTCGCCGCCGCCGGGGAAGGGCAGCGCGTAGCCGTAGAAGGGGCCGACGGTGTGCGAGGGAGTGGGGGACAGGTCGGGGGCGGGGGACACGGGCTGCGTGGGCATCAGCGGCCTTCCTCTGTCCAGGTGGCGGACGGCCCGTCGAGGACGATGTCCCAGCGGTAGCCGAGGGACCATTCGGGCTGGGAGAGCGCGTGGTCGTACGTCGCGACCAGCCGCTGCCGCGCCTGCTCGTCGGTGACCGACTGCAGGATCGGGTCGTAGGCGAAGAGCGGGTCGCCGGGGAAGTACATCTGGGTGACCAGGCGCTGGGTGAAGGCCGTCCCGAAGAGGGAGAAGTGGATGTGCGCGGGCCGCCACGCGTTGACGTGGTTGCGCCATGGATAGGCACCCGGCTTGATCGTGGTGAAGCTGTAGCTGCCGTCGTCGCCGGTGAGGGTGCGCCCGACGCCGGTGAAGTTGGGGTCGAGCGGGGCGGGGTGCTGGTCGCGCAGATGGGCGTACCGGCCCGAGGCGTTGGCCTGCCACAGCTCGATGAGCTGTCCGCGCACCGGGCGGCCCCGGCTGTCGAGGAGCCGTCCGGAGACGGTGATGCGCTCGCCGAGGGGTTCGCCCTGGTGCTGGATGGTGAGGTCGTTGTCGATCGCGGTGATGTCGGTGTGGCCGAAGACGGGCGTGTGCAGCTCGACGGTCTCCGGGTCGCCCTGGACGGCGACGAGCGGCTGCTCGGGGTGGCGCAGCAGGCTGCTGCGGTACGGCGGGAAGTCGCGCGGTGGGTGGTGGACGGCGGGCGCTCCGTCGGCGCGGGCCTTGTCGTACTCCTCGCGGATCGCGGCCAGTTCGCCGTCGATGTCGGACTGGGCGAGGGGCGGGGGTGTCTGGGACGTCTGGGACATCTGAGTCAGCGTTACCTTTCGAGTACGAGGGCGAGGCCCTGCCCGACGCCGATGCACAGGGTGGCCAGGCCCACCCCGGAGCCCGCCGCCGCGAGTTGGTGGGCGACGGCCCCGGCGAGCCGGGCGCCGGAGGCGCCGAGGGGGTGGCCGATGGCGATGGCGCCGCCGCGCGGGTTGACGAGGGCGGGGTCCAGGTCCGGCCACTCGGCGAGGCAGCCGAGCACCTGCGCGGCGAAGGCCTCGTTGAGCTCCAGGGTGGTGAGGTCGGCGAAGGTACGGCCGGCCTTGGCGAGGGCGCGGTTCACGGCCTCGACCGGGCCGAGGCCGAAGTACTGCGGCTCGATGCCGGTGACGGCGGACGCGCCGATACGGGCCAGCGGCTCACGCCCGGTGGCCGCGAGCCCTTCCTCGTCGACGAGCAGCAGCGCGGCCGCGCCGTCGTTCAGCGGGGAGGAGTTGCCGGCCGTGACCGTGCCGCCGGCTTTGCGGAATGCGGGCTTCAGCTTGGCCAGGGACTCCAGAGAAGTGTTGTGGCGGACCGTCTCGTCCCGGGGCAGGTCCACGCCCTCGTACGGCACGACCTCCGCGTCGTACGCCCCTTCCTTCCATGCCCGCACCGCCTTCTGGTGGCTGGCGAGCGCGTACGCGTCCTGCGCCTCGCGCGTGATGCCGTGTTTGTCGGCGATCAGTTCGGCGCCCTCGCCGAGGGCGACGGTCCACTCGGGCGGCATGTCGGGGTTGGTCATGCGCCAGCCGAGGGTGGTGGAGTACAGCTGCTGGTGCCCGGCCGGGAAGGCCCGCTCCGGCTTGGGCAGCACCCAAGGGGCGCGGCTCATCGACTCCACGCCCCCGGCCAGCGCGATGTGCGCGTCGCCGACGGCGATGGCGCGGGCGGCCTGCAGCACGGCCTCCAGGCCCGAGGCGCACAGCCGGTTGACGGTGGCGCCGGGCACGGTGACGGGGAGGCCCGCCAGCAGGACGGCCATCCGGGCCACATCGCGGTTCTCCTCGCCCGCGCCGTTGGCGTTGCCGAAGTAGACGTCGTCGATGCGGGCCGGGTCGAGGTCGGGGGTGCGGGCGAGGAGAGCGCGTACGGCATGGGCGGCCAGGTCGTCGGGGCGCACCCCGGCCAGTGCGCCGCCGTACTTGCCGACGGGGGTGCGGACGGCGTCGACGATGTAGACCTCGCGCGTGGTGCCGTTGCTCATCACTATGAGGCGTCCTTTCGGGCGTTCTCTCCGGCGTTCTTTCCGGCGTTCTTGAGCGCGCGCAGGGCGGCCAGCTCCTGCGGCGTCGGCGGCTCGGTCGCGCCGAGTTCGTCGCTCACCCGCAGCTCCCAGCCCGTGGCGGCCCGTACCTGTTCGACAGATACCCCCGGGTGCAGCTCGGTCAGCATCAGCTCCGCGGTCGCCGGGTCGGGGCGCAGCACGCCGAGGTCGGTGATGACGGCGACCGGGCCCGCGCCGGGCATGCCGAGCTTCTTGCGGTCGCCGGGGCCGGCGCCGTGGCCGAGGGTGGTCACGAAGTCGAGCTTCGGGACGAAGTTGCGGGTGGAGTGACGCAGCACCATCAGCACCTTGCCGCAGTTCGAGGCGATCTCGGGGGCGCCGCCCGCACCCGGCAGCCGCCCTTCCGGCTTGTCCGGGCCGCGGTTCACGACCGTGGTGTTGATGTTGGCGAAGCGGTCGACCTGCGCCGCGCCCAGGAAGCCGACGTCGATCCGGCCGCCCTGCAGCCAGTAGTTGAACATCTCCGGCACCGGCACCACGGCGTCCGCGGTCTCGGCGAGTTCACCGTCGCCGATGGACAGCGGCAGCCGGGTCGGCTTGGAGCCGATCGTCCCCGACTCGTAGATCAGGACCAGGTCCGGGTTGACCGTGGCGCGGGCGAGGTTGGCGGCGGTGCTGGGCAGGCCGATGCCGACGAAGCAGGTCCTGGCGCCGGCGAGCGCGCGGGCGGCGTTGACCTCCATCAGCTCGTCGCGGGTGAGCTCGGCGCTCGTGGTGTTGTCGGCCATCACACGGCAGCCCTTTCGTTCCGCACGTTCTCCTCGATCCATTGTGTGAACGCCTCGCGGTCGCGGGCGATCGGGTCCCAGGCCTGGTAGAAGGCGTTGTCCCGGACGGAGTAGCCGGAGGCGTACGAGGGGTGGGCGCCGCCGGGGACCTCGGCCACCGCGTCGATGACCCAGGTCGGCAGGACGACCCCGCCCGGCCGCGGCTCCAGCGTGTCGACGATCTCCTCCACGGTCACCAGGACCCGGTCGGCGGCGAGCGCCGCCTCCTTCTGCACGCCGGTCAGCCCCCACAGCTGGACGTTTCCGTTCCGGTCCGCCTGCTGGGCGTGGATGACGGTGACGTCCGGGTTCAGAGCCGCGACCGCGGCCAGCTCCTCGCCGGTGAAGGGGCATACGACGGTGGAGACCGTCTCCGTACGGGACGGGATGTCGCTTCCCCGGTAGCCGCGCAATACGGCGAACGGCAGCTTGGACGCGCCCGCCACATAGCGGTTGGCCATGCCCGCGTGGCTGTGCTCGTCCACCTCCAGGGGGCGCGGCCAGCCGTTCTCCACGGCGTCGCGGAAGCGGTGCAGCGAGCCGACGCCGGGGTTGCCGCCCCAGGAGAAGATCAGCTTGCGTACCAGTCCGGCGCCGATCAGCTGGTCGTAGATGACGTCGGGGGTCATCCGGGCGAGGGTGAGGTCGGTGATGCCCTGACGGATGATCTCGTGCGCGGCGGCGTACGGAATCAGGTGGGTGAAGCCCTCCATCGCGAGGGTGTCCCCATCGTGGACAAGGTCCGCCACGGCGTCGTGCAGGCTTCGGATGTCGGCCATCGTCACTCCGCGGTGCTCGCACACTGGGGATCTGAGGCCAGATGCTCAGTGTGCTGATTATTTCTGTCGTTCTCGCACGCTGTCATCGACCAGGGGGCTCAGTCAAGAGGGGGTTGGAAAGAGAGGTCATGCTCGACAGGCGTGCCTCCACAAGGCAGAATTGTTCAGTGTACGAATGAAATGCGAGGGAAGAGGGACGACGGGGTATGGGCGCGGTCGATTTGAGCACTCACCCCGGGCACCTGGCCCGTCGGCTGCAGCAGGCACACTCCCTGCTGTGGGGCGCGATGGTCTCGGAGGAGACGACCTCGCCGCAGTTCGCGGTGCTCAACGCGCTCGTCGAAAAGCCGGACATCGACCAGCGCACCCTCAGTGAACATGTCCACCTCGACCGCTCCACCGTCGCCGACGTCGTGGCCCGGCTGGCCCGGCGCGGGCTGGTCGAGCGGGTGCGCGACCCGCGCGACGGGCGCCGCAATGTGCTCAAGCTGACGGACGAGGGAGTCCGCGTCCACCGCAAGCTGGTGACGCGTACGGCGCGGATGAACCGGGTCTTCCTCGCGCCGCTGGACGAGGGGGAGCGGGAGACGCTGATGCGGCTGATCGCACGGGTCGCGGACGCGGCGGAGGAGCTGCGGGCGTAGCTCGCCGGGCGTCCGCAGCCCCCTACCCGCGCAGGCCGCCGAACCCCCCGTTCCCTCCCACCGTGCGGGCCGCCAGCGTCAGGGAGTTGACGAAGCGGGGCAGCCGCTCCGCCGTGAAGCGGGCCGACGGGCCGCCGAAGGACAGCGCCGCGACCACCTCGCCGCCCCGCGCCCGTACCGGGACGGCCACCGACGACAGCCCCTCCTCGTGCTCGCCGTGGCTGGCCGCGTACCCGTTGCGCAGCGTCTCGGCCATCCAGCGGCGCAGCGTCGCGGTGTGGTCCGGGCCGTGCGGGGAGCGGCGGGCGACCCGGTCGAGCAGCGTGTCGTCCGCCCCGAGGAGCAGCACCTTGGACGGGCCGCCCGCCCACAGCGGCAGTTCGTCGCCGACCTGGACGACATGGCGCAGCGCCTGTGGCCCCTCCTCCTGGGCGATGCAGATGCGGTGCACATCGCGCCGTACGTACAGGTGCACCGTCTCCCGGTGCTCGGCGGCCAGCTCGCGCAGTGCCCGGCGGGCGGGGGCGGGCAGCCGCCAGCCCTGGTCCGCCATGCGGACCCAGCGCAGGAAGGCGGGGCCCGCGGTGTAGCGGCCGTGTTCGTCCAGCCAGAGCAGGCCGTTGAGGCGCAGGGTCTGCAGGATCCGCAGCACGGTGGTCTTGGGCAGGCCGCTGGCGGTGACGATCTCGCGGAGAGACAGCGCGGGGCGGTGCTCGTTGAACAGCTCCAGGATGTCTATGGTCCGCTGGACCGTCCGCATGCCCCGGGCCTCGCCGCCTTCCTTGCCGTCCTTGTCGCCCTTGCCCTCCTTGTCGTCCGTGCTGCCGCCGCTGCTCGTGCTGTCCCCGCTCATGCCGTCACTCCTCGCCGTTCAGTCCGCTCGGCGGACCTGTCCGGGCCCGGTGCGGACGCTCAGTATGGACTGAGGTCCGCTGCGCGGACCAGGGCCGGGGCGGGTTCGGGGCAGGATCAGCAAGGGCTTTCTGGCCGGTCAGGCCCGGATTTCCGGCCGGGCCATCCGTTTTACGCCGCGGTTACTCCCCCGCAACCTCTTGTAGATGCTCAGCATGCGTTCTATCGTCACCGGCACGCGGACCCCAAGGTCCATTCAGCGGACCACCTCCCGATGTCCGCCCTCCCCTCCCCACGTAGGAGACACGGTGAAAGCAGCCGTCCTCACCGCTCCCCGCCGCCTTGAGACAGTCGACGACTGGCCGGAACCCGAGTGTGGCCCCCACGATGTCCTGGTCCGCGTCGAAGGCATGGGCATCTGCGGCTCCGACCTGGCCGTCTTCGACGGCGACCGGGCCGTCCCGGCGCTGCCGTGGGTCGTTGGCCACGAGGGCTTCGGCCGGATCGTCGCCGTCGGCGAGCGGGTCGCGGACCGCACTGTGGGCCAGCGTGTGGTCGTCGAACCGAACTACGCCTGTCTCGACTGCCCCGAGTGCGACCGCGGCCTGACCTCCGCCTGCACCAAGCGCGCCATCGTCGGCATGAACGCGCCCGGTCTCCTCGCCGAGCGGATCGCCGTCCCCGCCCCCTTCGCCCACCCCGTCCCGGACACCGCCGACCCCGCCGACCTCGCCTGCGCCGAGCCGTACACGGTGGCCCGTACCGCCGTGCGGCGCGGGGGAGTCGGGGCCGGGGACAAGACCCTGGTCGTCGGCGCGGGCGCGCAGGGCCTGCTGCTGTGCCAGGCGCTGCTGGCCATCGGCGTCCGCCCGGCCGTCGTGGAACCGCACCCCAGCCGCCTGGCGCACGCCGAGGCGCTGGGCGCCCGCGCGGCGGCCGACGGTGAGGGGGGCTTCCGTTACGTCTTCGAGTCCTCCGGGGTGGCCGCCGCGCTGGGCGCGGCCCTGGAGCGCACAGTCCCCGGCGCCACCGCCGTCCTCGTCGGGCTCGGCGCGGCGGGGCTGCCGCTCAGCGTCAACCAGCTGGTCCGCTCCCAGCTCACCCTGCGCGGCTCGCTCATCTACGACCACCCCGGTGACTTCACGGCCGCGCTGGCCGACATCACCTCCGGCGCGATGCGGCCCGGCGCGGCGACCTGTGCCCGCTTCCCGCTGGAGCGTGCGCAGGAGGCGTTCGCCGGGGCCCGTGAGCGGGCCGGCAAGACCTGGATCTCCCTGGGCGACGGCGGTTGCCTCGATGACGACGACTGACGCCCCCGCGCTCACCCTGTCCGCCCTGACCCTGCGCACCGCCACCTTCGGCGAGCGCGTCCGGGCCGCCGCGCAGGCCGGGTTCACCGGCATCGGGCTGGCCGTGCACCAGTACCGCCAGGCCCGTGCGGCGGGCTGGACCGACGCCCGGATGGCGGCCCTGCTGACCGAGTACGGCCTGCGGCTCACCGAGGTGGAACTGCTGCGCCACTGGGCGCGGCCACGGCGCTACGACGAGCGGCGGCGCAGCGAGGACGACACCGTCTTCCATATCGCCAAGACCTTCGGCGCCCGGCGCGTCAACGCCGGGATGTTCGATGAGCACCCGTACCGGGACCTGGTCGACGGGCTCCGTACGGCCGCCGAGCGCGCTGAGCGGGCGGGGGCGGTGCTGGGGCTGGAGTTCATGCCGTTCTCCGGCATCCGCGACCTGGGCCTCGCGGCGCGCGTCGTGGCCGCCGTACGGTCCCTGCGCCCGGCTGGGGCCGCCTCCCCGGGGCTGATCCTCGACGCCTGGCATCTCACCCGGGGCCTTACCCGCCCCGAGGAGATCGCGGCCCTGCCGCCGGGCGCCGTGGTGAACGTCCAGCTCGACGACGTGCTGCCCACCGCGCTGTCCGACACCCTGCACGAAGCACGCCACCAGCGGCAGCTGCCGGGAGAGGGAGCGGCCGACCTCACCGGTCTGCTGCGTCTGCTGCGCCGAGCCGGCGTACGGGCTCCCGTGTCGGTCGAGGTCCTTTCCGACGACCTCGACGCCCGCGCACCCGCGGAGACCGCCGCGCGCGCTTACCGGACCACGCGTCGTGTCCTGGCCACGGCTGCCGTGGCCGCTCCCGCCGCCTGAGTTCCCGCTGAGTCCCGCAGCTGAGATCCCCATCTGAGTCCCCCTGTTGCCCCTCGGCCGAGTCCCCCGGCTGGGACAAGGAGTCTTCATGAGCACCACAAGAACCAACCCACCCGCCGACAACACCCCCGCCGCCCCGCCCCTCCTCCCCGACAGCGCCCGCCCGGCCGTCAGCCGCGCCCGCTACGGCCTGCTCGCGTCGCTGTTCGTCATCACCGCGATCAACTACCTGGACCGTACGAACCTGTCGGTCGCCCTCCCGCATATCAAGGACGACTTCCACCTCAGCGCCACCGAACAGGGCGTGCTGCTCTCCTCCTTCGGCTGGGCGTATCTGCTGCTCCAGATCCCCACCGGGCGGCTCATCGACAGGGTCGGCGCCAAGCTGGCCTTCGGATACGCGCTGATCGGCTGGTCGCTGGCCACCGCGGCCATGGCGCTGACCCGCGGCTTCGGCTCGCTGATCGGCGTGCGCGTCGCGCTCGGCGCCTTCGAGGCCCCGGCCTTCCCGTCCAACAACCGGCTCGTCGTCAACTGGTTCCCCGGCCGCGAGCGCGGGCGGGCCACCGCCACCTACACCGCGGGCGAGTACATCGGGCTGGCGATCGCCGCCCCGGTGCTCTCGCTGCTCACCGTGCACTTCGGATGGCACTCGGTCTTCCTGGTGACCGGGGCCATCGGGCTGCTCTTCTCCGTCGTCTGGTTCCGCCGGGTCTTCGACCGGCCGGAGCAGAGCCCGCGGGTCAGCGCCGAGGAACTCGCCTACATCCGGCAGGCGGACGAGCAGGAGACGGCCGACGCCGCCGAGAAGGCCGCGGCGAGCGAGCCCGCGGACATCTGGGCCGATCTGCGGGTGCTGCTCACCAACCGGCGGCTGTGGGGCATGTACATCGGGCAGTTCGCCAGCGCCTCCGTGCTGTTCTTCTTCCTCACCTGGTTCCCCAGCTATCTGGTGGAGGAGAAGGACATGGGCGTCATCAAGGCCGGGTTCTGGGCCTCCGCGCCGTATCTCGCGGCGTTGATCGGCACGCTGGTCGGCGGCGCCTGGTCGGACCGGATGCTCAACAGTGGGAAGTCCCGTACGTTCGCCCGCAAGGCGCCCGTGATGATCGGCTTCGTACTGGCTTCGATCATCGTTTGTGCGAACTTCACCAACTCCGTTCCACTCGTGATCACCTTCATGTCGATCGCGTTCTTCGCCCAGGGGCTGATGCAGAACAGCTGGGCGCTGTTCTCGGACGCCGTCCCGCGCCGGCTCACCGGGACCGGCGGCGGCGTGTTCAACTTCATGGCCAACGCGGGCGGGGTGCTCACCCCGCTGGTGATCGGCATCATCGTCGACAGAACCGGATCCTTCGCCTGGGCGCTCGGCTACATCGGCATCGTGGTGGCCGTGGGGCTGCTGGCGTACGCGCTGCTCATCGACAAGGTGGAGCGCGTCGAGGCATGAGGTACGTGAGGCGGAGCGCGTCGGGCGGAACGGGCCCGCCGCGCTTCGCCAAGGCTGGCCGGTGCGCCGCCGGTGTGCCGCCGCTGTGCCGACGATCACGGATCATGGTCCGTACAGCGGACCAAGCAAACCGTTCATCGGTCCACGGAGCTACCATGGCGAGGTGACCGTGACTCAACAGCCCCCCACCGCGGCCGACTGGTGGGTGACCGCGGACCAGTCGCTCACCCTCGTCGGCCGGCACACCGGCGCCGCCCGCGGCGCCCCCGATCTGCTCGCCACCCTCAGCGAGATCGCCGAGGCCCGCCGCGCCACCGACGCCGCCCTCGGCGCCGCCGTCCAGGCGCTGCTCGGCTCGGGCCGCAGCTGGGACGAGATCGCCACCGCCCTCGGCCTCCCCGACGCCGAGACGGCCCGCCGGACCACCGCCCCCGCCCTCGAAGACGCCCGCCGCGCCCTCGACGAACGAATCGGACACCCCTGACGATGACCGCCCCCCGCCCCCGCGTCCTGCTGCTGCACGGCCCCAACCTCAACCTGCTCGGCGAGCGCGACCCCGCCACGTACGGGGCCACCACGCTGGAGCAGATCGAGGAGCGTACGACCGCGCTGGGGCAGGAACTGGGCGCCGAGGTGCGGTGCGCGCAGAGCAACAGCGAGGGCGTGCTGGTGGACCTCGTCCACCAGGCCCGCCACGACGACGGCATCATCTTCAACCCCGGCGCGTACGCGCACTACAGCTATGCGCTGCGTGACGCGGTGGACGCCGTGGCGGGCCTCGGTGTGCCGTGTATCGAGGTCCACATCTCCAATGTGCACGCCCGCGAGCCGTTCCGGCACACGTCGGTGACGGCGGCGGTGAGCCAGGGTTACCTGTGCGGCCACGGCGTCTTCGGCTACGAACTGGCGCTGCGCGCCGTGCTGAACCGCATCGAGGAGCGGCGCCGCGCCGCGGAGTAGAGCGGTGAGCGTGCGTCGTCAGCCCGCGAGCGCGTCGTACCGTACGCCCGTCAGCCGCTCGGACGCCGCCCACAGCCCCCGCCCCGCCTTGTCGTCCCGCGTCCACTTGGCGCGGGCCGAGCGGGTGGGGGTGCCGCGCCACATGCCGAAGGGCGGGCCGAAGAAGTCGTCCTGGTGTACGTCGGGGGCGGTGGCGGCGTAGAGGGTGGGGAGGGCGCCGTTGTCGGGGGACTGGGCGAAGAAGCGGTTGCCGATTTCCATGAAGCGCTGGGTGCCGCGGCGGCCCTCCAGCTTGGGGGCGGCGGTGGCGATGTTGGTCGAGGCGTAGCCGGGGTGGGCCGCAGCGGCGGTGAGTCGGGTGTCGGAGGCGCGCAGGCGGCGGGACAGCTCGTGGACGAAGAGGAGGTTGGCGGTCTTGGAGCGGGCATAGGCGGTCCAACGCCCGTATTTGCGCTCCATGTTGAGGTCGCGCGGGTCGACCGTCCCCAGCATGTGCATAAAGCTGGAGACGCTGACCACCCGCGCCCCCGGGCCCGCCTCCAGCAGCTTCGGCAGCAACAGGCCGGTCAGCGCGAAGTGTCCCAGGTGGTTGACGCCGAACTGCATCTCGAAGCCGTCGGCGGTTCTGCGGTAGGGGAGGGCCATCACGCCCGCGTTGTTGATCAGCAGATCGAGCCGGTCGCCCTTGTGCTCGGCCGCGAAGGCCCGTACGGACTTCAGGTCCGCCAGGTCCAGCGGCGCGACCCGCACATCCGCGCCCGGGACCTGCGCCCGGATCCGCTCCGCGGCCTCGGCCCCGCGGGCCTCGCTGCGGCAGGCCAGCACCACTTGGGCGCCGTGGCGGGCGAGCTCGCGGGCGGTGATGTAGCCGATGCCGCTGTTGGCGCCGGTCACCACGGCGGTGCGGCCGGTCTGGTCGGGGATGTCGCTCGCGGTCCAGCCCTTCATCTCGCGCTCCTTCGCGGTCTGTCGCCGTCTGGGGCTACCGGCGGGTAGCCATCGCCTCCGGCGACAGCCTAGGCGCGAGGCCGCGAAGGTGCGAGGCATGTGTGGCGTAGGCGGCGTGGGCGGCGTGGGCCGGCCTGCGGGACGGTCGCCTACCTGCCGCGCCGCCTACGGGTCGCCTGCCGGTTGGCCGCGGCCTTCCGCAGGAGGGAGGTGAGGACGGGCTCGGCGTGGGTCCACAGCACCGCGCCGCCGATGTCCGGTACGACGCGCCGGTCTGCGCCGGGGATACGGGTGGCGAGGAGCGCCCCGTTGTCCGGCGAGTGGCTGGTGTCCCGCTCGCCGTACCAGATGTCGACCGGTACGGCGATCCGGGCGAGGTCGAACGGCCACCGCCCCATGGCCAGGACCGTGTCCCGGGCATAGCCGGTGGCCTGGTGGGCGAAGCCCTCGGCCAGGGCGCGGCGGTAGGCCGCCGCGAAACCGGGGTCCCGGTATACGGCGAGGTCGCACGCCGGGCTCCCGGCCATCACCATGTCCCACATCGCGTCCGCGCCGAGGCCGGCGAAGAACGCCTCGGCCCCCGCCGGGTCGCTCGCGGTCCGGTCGACCAGACCACGTAGATCCGGTGGCAGGGCGGTGGCGAACTCCGGCGCGGCGACCTCGTCCGCGCCGGATACGACGGCCAGCGCGGAGGCGATGCCCCCCACGGCACACGCGAGCGCGAACGGCGCGCCCTGGGAGTTCCCCACCACCGGCGGGCGCCCCAGCCCGCGGAGCGCGGCGAGTTGGCGGATGTCGTCGGCGAAGTCGCCGAAGCTCCGGCCGGGCGCGGGGGTCGAGACGCCGAGGCCGGGGCCGGGGCGCCGCGCACATGGGTTTTCGCCGGGGGTGGCGGTCTCACTCCTCGAAGTCGCTGAACCCGTACGGGACATAGCCCCGCTCGATGAACTCGTCCTCCAGTTCATCCTCATCGAAGTCGTCCTCGTCGAAGTCCTCGTCATCCTCATAGCCCTCGTCATGGCCGTCGTCTGAGGGATGATCGGCGAGCTTCACATAGTCGCCGTCCACCGCGATCTCACCGACCAGCGGCGGGACCTCGACGCTCGCCCAATCGACGGTGACCTCGATCGCGTCGTCGAGTTCTCCGGAGAACATTCCATCGGAAAGCGCCGTTTCCACCTTGTACGGGTCATCCGCCCCGACTTCATAGCCGACTGGCTTGCCCGATTCGAGAAAGGTGATGTCCGGATATCCGTCGACTGAGACGGTGATGTACGGGTGGAGGTTGATCGAGTGGGTGCATTCGCCCCGCCCGTACACATTCAACGCCAATTTCGTGCTGTGCCAGCACAGCAAGTAGACATTGGCGCTGGCGGAGAGCTCGGAATCCAGGGCGCGCTTGACCTCATCAAGGGTGCCGACGACGTAATGGGCGTCCTTACGGGCAGCTCCGGGGGACACGCTGAAGACCAACTCGTAGAAGCTCTTGGGCGACATGACGGTCAGTTTAGGATGGCCGACATGACTGACCCTCGGCTGATCAAGAGCAGCGTGATTCCGTCCGAAGGAATTATCGACGACTTCGCTGTCGCCGATGTGAATGGACGGCCGTGGGCGGTTTGCGCCAGTCGTAACGACGTGTGGACGTGGGACCTGATCGGGGACGAGTGGCTGGAACGGCCACTGGACGATTTCGACAACGGGTCGTACGGAATTCCCGTGTACCCGGACTTCGAGCATATGGACGTGACCGTCGTCGATGGGCGGGTGCTGTTCGCCGCGGGCGGGCAGCATCAAGGGCCGGGTCTGTGGGATGTGATGAGCGGCGAACTGCTCAATGCCCCGCCGGAGTTCCGCAACTGCGTTCACGCCCTGGGCATGACGTCGGTGGACGGGCGCATCACCCTCGTGGCCGGTGGGCCCATCCCCGAGGTGTGGGTGTGGGATCCGGCGGATCCCGAGGCCGAGTCATGGGGGCCGACCGATGACGAGGACGCGGAGGAGCAGGAGCCGCGGGAGCTGCCCGGCCACTCCGACGAGATGAGCGACCTCGCGGTGGGGCAGGTTCGTGGGCGTCCGGTTGTGGTGTCGGGCGGTGGCGGTGAAGTTCTGCTGTCGGATCTGGAGTCCGACGAACTGGTCCACAAGTGGTCCGTCAACGGGCTGGTCCACGCCGTAGCCCTGTCCGAGATCGATGGCCGTCCCGTGGCGCTGGCGGCGACCGATTCCGGCGAGAGCGGGCTGCGGATCTGGGACGCGGTCGGCGGCGAGCCGGTCGGCCATTTCCCCACGGGTCACACGGAGCGCGTGTCCACCGTGGCCGCGGCTGTGGTCGGAGCCCGTACGCTCGCGGTGACCGGCAGCGACGACGGGACCGCCCGGGTCTGGGACCTCGCCGAGGGGCGGCGGATCGGGGCGCCACTGGCCGGAGACGAGGGCGAGGTCTGGGCGGTGGCGATCACGTCGATGGACGGCCGCTGTGTGGTGCTGACGGCGGGCCGGGGTGGCGTCGTACGCGTCTGGGACCCATCGGTCTGACGGGCAGACGATTGCGGGGCGGCGCGGCGGACGCCTTGGTGCTGGTGAGCTCGCGTCATCAGCTGTCTTCAGTTCGCAGCTTCAGCGGGCCTGCCGGTGACCTTGTGTGAGCCCCGGAACCGTGCACCGTGCCATCGCGTCTGACGTGGGCATGAGCGGAAAGACCACCGGACGGACCACCGGACGGACCACCGGACGGACCGCGGGACGGACCGCGGGTATGAGGCCGAAGGCCAGCGGTGCCGCTGGATGCCTTCTCGCCGGCCTGGGTGCGACGACCGCGCCGCTTGTCTGGGCACCGCGGGCCGCGATCAGTATCGACGGCGGGTTCGAGGGCCATGCCCGCGATCTGAGCGTGCTCTACATCGATCTGCCGCTCATCGTGCTCGGCGGCGCGCTGGTTCCGCTCTTCGCCTGGACGCTGACCACGCGATGGGTGCGCCGTCCCTGGGTCGCGGCACTCGCAGCCGTGGCCGCGCTCGCGCTCGGGGTGTGGGGGCTCACCGAGTGGTGGACCCCTCGCCGGCAGCCGAACCCCGGTTACGGACCCGGGATCTGACTCCGGCGCGGTCCGGCTGAGCCGGGCCCGTGACTGGTGGCCGACTTCGCAGGGCCGTCTCGGCCACCTGACGGAGCCGTTGAGGAACGCGGTGGCCACCTGCCGGGCGGTCGGCTCCTGCAAGGCGCGCGCTCCGTATGAGGCGGGGCGCTCGGTGTAGCACGCCTCTCGGTCGGCCGATCGGTCCCTTCCGTCACGTCTCCATGCAATCCGTCGTACCTATTTTGTACTGGCCGGTGCGGAAGGTGTTACAGTCTCGTTCGGTATCGATTGGTACTTAAGTTTGTGGAGGTCATGGCCATGGGGCAGCTTGAGGGAAAGGCCGCAGTCGTCACCGGCGGCAACGCCGGGATCGGCCTGGCGACTGCGAAGCGACTCGCAGCCGAGGGCGCGCACGTGTTCATCACCGGCCGGCGCGAAACCGAGCTGGAGAAGGCCGCCGCCGCCATCGGCAACGCCACCGCCGTGCCCGGTGACGTCAGCGTCGCGGCCGACGTGGACCGCCTGTACCAGCGCGTGCGGGAGCACGGGCAGGGCCTGGACGTGCTGTTCGCCAACGCGGCCATCAACCACATCGCGACGTTGGACGAGCTCACCGAGGACATCCATGACGCGATCTTCGACATCAACGTCAAGGGCACCTTCCTCACTGTGCAGAAGGCCCTTCCGCTGCTCAACGACGGCGCCTCGGTGATCCTCACCGCCTCCACCGCCGCCGAGGGAGGCGCGGGCGGTATGAGCGCCTACGGAGCGTCGAAGGCGGCCGTGCGGGCATACGCCCGTGCCTGGGCCGACGAGCTCGGCGGCCGGGGTGTCCGGGTCAACGCGATCTCGCCGGGCCCGGTGAACACCCCGATGTGGGACGCGGCTTTCGGCGATCGCGCCGGGGAGATGATGGAGACCGTCGCGGCCGGCCTGCCCCCCAAGCGGGTCGCCGACCCCGACGAGATCGCCGCCGCCGTGACCTTCCTCGCCTCGTCCGACAGCAGCTTCGTCTACGGCGCCAATCTCTACGTCGACGGCGGAATGAACCAGATCTGACAGGACCGCCGGGTGGCACACGGCGAAGCGGATAAGCGGATAACCGGCACCATTCGAATGCGCCACGATCCGGGGCGCTGAGAGGTAATCATGTCTGACGCCGAACTGCGCGACTTCTTCCAGCGCTACATCGACGCGCTCAACGCTCACGAGTTCCACCGCATGACCGAATTCATCCACGACGAACTCATCATGAACGGCCACCCGGCCACCCGGTCACGCGGGACGAGGTCATCGCGGACCAGCAGGACCACACCGATGCGGTCCCGGACTTCACCTGGCGGGTCATGGACCTCGCCATCGACGGTGATCGAGTGGCGGCCCGTCTGTTCAACAAGGGCACACCCGCGAAGGAGTGGTTCGGCGCGCCGCCCACCGGCGCCACGGTCGAGTATGCCGAGTACGCCTTTCACAAGGTCCGTGACGGGCGTTTCTACGAGATGAACTATCTGATCGACGCCCAGGCGGTGCAGCGACAGCTGGTGGCCTGACCTGCCTCTGGCGGCCCGCCCCTGCGAAGTGGCTTGGGCTGCGAAGGGGTTGGGGTGCGACGGGGTCGGGTCGCCTCGCCGTTGGGCGGCATGGCCCGGACGCCGCGTGCGGGTATCGTCTCGCGCCTTCGGCGCAAGGCGGCCAGCAGCGGGAAGGGGGGAGGGGGCCGGAGGTGTCGTCGCCGTCCAGCGCAGCGGGCCGTCACCGGCTGGCAGAAGTTCGGCCTCCCCCACACCCCCTCTAAAAAAAGTGCTTGCTCTACATCAAGTACTGCATCAAGCGTCTTTCTGAGAGGGGGTAGGGGTCGACTGGCCGGCTTGGTCACCGTGTACCGGACCCAGGCGCGAGGTCGGCGAAGGCGCGAGCGGTGCGGACCGGCACTCGAACCACACCTCCTTGCCGGTGGGCGTGGGCAGGACGCCCCAGCGGTGGGCGGTGCTGGTGAGGATGAACATGCCGCGGCCGCTCTCGGCGCACCAGTCCGGCTCGCGGACGGTGGGGAGCGTGGGCTCTGTGTCGCTGACCATGGTGCGGACGCCGTCCGGGGTGTTCTGGAGGCGGAGGTGGCACTCCCCGGAGTCGGTGTGCTTGTGCACGTTCGCCAGCACTTCGGTGGCGCAGAGCGCCACGGCGTCGATGAGGTCGTCTCGTCCCCAGAGCCGCAGATGGGCGCCGATGATGCGGCGAATGCAGATCAGTATTTCGGGGGCGGCGTGCAGGTGTTGTTCGTAGCGCTGGGGGACCTCTTCAACTGCCATGGCGGGCACGGCCTTTCGGTGACGGTCGGTGATGCGGCCGATCGTGGACCGAACATTGTCACTCAGGCAAATGATGCGGACTGGATTCACTCCATCGGGTACATGTTGTGTTCGGCGCTTGTGACTTCTCCCGGCCGGGCGACAGCATGCGCCCATGACGCAGAGCGATATGCCCACCATGCGCAGTCGTCGGCTCGGAAGTGAGCTGCGTCGACTGCGCGTTGAGGCAGGGCTGAGGGTTCAGGACGCCGCTGATGCGCTGGAGTGCGGGCATCCGAAGATCAGCCAGATCGAGAACGGCAAGCGAGGCATTCGCCCGCTGGACCTGACGGTGCTGTTCAAGCTGTACGGGGTCGAGGACGAGCGCCAGTGCGCGAGTCTCAGGCGGCTGGCGAAGGAGATCCACAAGGTCGATTGGTGGAGCAACCAAGGTCCGATGCTCCGCGACACCCTGAAGGACTGCCTCACGCTCGAAGCCGACTCCGAGTTGGTGCGCACGTACGAGTCCATGGTCATCCCCGGACTGCTGCAGACCGAGGCGTATATGCGGCAGACGTTTTCCGTGCACCCGCCCGAGCGCGTGGAACTTCTGGTGAAGACGCGCATGAAGCGCAAGGAACTACTGGACAACCAGGGCGGCTTCTGCCTGCGAACCGTCATCGACGTCCCGGCCCTGCACCGGATCGGCGGCGCACCGGACGTGGTGCGCGGGCAGCTCGAACATCTTCAGCAGGTGGCGGAACGGCCCAACGTCAAGGTGCAGATCCTGCCGCTCGACGCGGTCCTGCCGCAGGATCAGTTGCCGCCGTTCACCATCTTCCGCCAGCGGGGTGAACCCCCGGCTGACATCGTCTGGTTGGAGCACATCACTGGTGGTAGCTTGCTCGAACAGCGGCAGGACGTGCTGCGCTACTCCACTGCCTGGGACGAGCTGACAGCCGCTGCGCTGTCTCCCGCCGCTTCGCAGCAGTACATCCGAGATCTCCTCTAGGACGTAGACCTTGATATCCGAGCTCGACAGCGCGACGTGGCACACGAGCAGCTACAGCGGCAGTGACAACAACTGCGTCGAACGCGGCATCCTCCCCACCGGCCGCCAAGCCGTCCGCGACACCAAGGACCGTGCGCGCGGCGCCCTGCTCTTCGAGGCGTCGGCCTGGCAGGCGTTCGTGGCTGCCGTCCGGGGGGGCGAGCTCGACCGTTAGGCCGTCTAGCCTGGCGCGATGACTACTCAGGTGATCGTGCTCAATGGCGGATCCAGCTCCGGGAAGTCCAGCCTCGCCAGGGGGCTGCAAGCGGTCCTGCCCGATCCATGGCTGACCTTCAGCGTCGACACACTCATCGAGGCGATGCCCGCGTCCATGACGGGGGCGACGTCCGGGATCGAGGTCGCGCCGGATGGCGGGGTGAGCGTCGGGGCGGGGTTCAGGGCGCTGGAGGCCGCGTGGATCGAGGGGATCGCCGCGATGGCCCGGGCCGGGGCTCGGATCATCGTCGACGAGGTGTTCCTGGGGCAGGCGGAGTCCCAGCAGCGGTGGGTGAAGGCGCTGCGTGGCCTTGGTGTGCTGTGGGTCGGGGTCAGGTGTGAGCCCCAGGTTGCCGCGGCCCGTGAGGCCGCTCGCGGGGATCGGGCGGTCGGGATGGCGGAGTCGCAGGCGGCTGTGGTGCACGAGGGCGTGAAGTACGACCTGGAGGTGGACACCTCGTACACCGAGTCCCTGGAGTGCGCGCGGGCCATCGCCGCTCATGTCAGCTGAGCGGTCCCGGCCCGCGTTCGGCAGGACGGCTCCTGATGGTTCAGAATCCGATGGCTTCGCGGAGCAGCAGGACGGTGCCGCGCCCGGGGTGAGGTTCCGCGTTGAGGATGAGAAGGCGGTTGAGGGCACTGGGCACCCCGTAAGCCTTCATGGCGCGCTCGTCCTCCAGCGGGACGCAGTGCTCGTCGATGCGGCGCAGCGCGGTGTCCAGGTCGGGCACCACCTTCTGCGCTCCGACGACCCAGATCACCCGGGGCGCGGAGCCCGCGTAGCCGGGCAGCTGGCTTCCGCTGGCCGAGGCGGCCACGAGGGAGCCCGTCTCGGTGACCGCGGCGACGCTGCCCACGATGACGTCTGGGCAGGCGAGCAGCTGCCAGATCTCGGCCATCTGGGTCGCGCGGTCCATGGTCAGCCCGCGTGCCTTGACGGAGTCGTACCGCCCGCTGCTGTTGATGTCCTCGTCGATGCCGGACAGCCGGAGGGTCTCGCTGGCCCCGGTGAACACCGCGGCGCCCTCGGGAATCAAGTCCCTGACGCGGGCCCGCGCGGCGGCGGCGTCATCCAGGATCTCGACGTCGAAGTTCTTTTCCTTCAGCGCTGCGGCCACCCGCTCCAGTCGCTCGTCGGTCGCAGGGTCGGTGAACGGTGTTGCCGGTGTCGAGGTGGTCATGATGCCTCTGGCCTTCTTGTTCGCTGGATGATGTGTTGCTCTCAGCAGTTCGACAACACAGCTCCGCGGAATGTCAGGCGGCGCACCGGCCTCACATTCCGGTGCGCTGTCTTGTCGAACTGCTGAGGGCAGATGCGACCAAGGGAGCCGTCGGCACCATGACCACCCAATCCGAGCCAGGACACGACCGGCCCGATCCGAGCCTGGACGCGATCATGAGCGAGCGGCGTCAGCTGATCAATCTCGCGTACCGGCTCCTGGGCTCCCTGGCCGAGGCCGAGGATGCCGTCCAGGAGACGTACGCCCGCTGGTACGCCATGTCCGCGCGGCAGCAGGACGCCATCGAATCCCCCGGCGCCTGGTTGACGACGGTCGCCGGCCGCATCTGCCTCAACCAGCTCCGCTCCGCGCGGGCCCGGCGAGAGACCTACGTGGGCGAATGGATCCCCGAGCCGCTGCCCGAGCGTACGGAGTGGATCAGCGTGCGGCCGGGCGGCGCCACCGTCGACCCGGCCGACCGGGTCACCCTGGACGAGTCGGTCAACCTGGCCTTCCTGGTCGTGCTCGAATCGATGACCCCGGCCGAACGTGTCGCGTTCGTCCTGCACGATGTCTTCCGTTACTCCTTTGCCGAAGTGGCCGAGATCGTCGGCCGTACCCCGGCGGCATGCCGCCAGCTGGCCTCCTCGGCCCGCCGCCGCATCCGGGCCGCGCAGCCTTCCGCGACGCCGGCGGCCCAGCGCGCCGGCATCGTCAGGGACTTCAAGCAGGCGTGGGAAGCCAAGGACATCGACGCCCTCATCGGCCTGCTCGACCCCGATGCCACGGCCATCGCCGACGGCGGCGGCCTCGCCATCACCTTCCTGCACCCCATCGAAGGCGGCGAGCAGATCGCGCACGCCTGGGTCGAAATCGCCCGCCGGAGGCCCGGCAACATGACGCTCCTGGAACGTACGGTCAACGGTCAGCCCGGCCTGGTGGCCCAGCAGGACGGCGTCACCGTGTCGGTGTTCGCGTTCGAGGTCGAGGGCGACCGGATCAAGCACATCTGGGTGGTACGCAACCCCGAGAAACTCCGTCGCTGGACGACGGGCTGAGGCACAGCGCGCCCGCTACTCCACCATCGTGCGAGCCCATCAGCACGCGGCCGGTGCCCGGACCGACCCCCCGCCCGCGCCCGCGTCACAGTTTCGACGAAGAGCGTTACAGGAAGCGCAAGCACCCGCTCGGACCGGTCTGTGGGTGCCGTCCTATGGTGCCGGGATGAGTAACTCTGCTGCGGCTGCTGTCCTTACAACTGCCGACCTGTCTGAAGCGATACGTGCGGTGCGTACCTTGCTGGGCATGGCAGACGCCGGCCAGGGAGAGGTTGACTTCGAAGCCGTGATCAGGTCGCCGGACGTGCTGGCGCAAGTGCGTCACGTACTGCCCGACCTCGAATGGTGGGCGTCGGCCGGCAAGGAGCACGGTTCGTCGGAGGCCGGCGACAACCCTGCGGACTGTCTGCCGATCCGAGTGTTCGACTGGTGTCGTCCGCTGGACCGCGCTGAGCCCTTCATCGCTGCTCTGGGACCGGATCCCGCGGCTGTTCGGTGGGATCTGGACGCATGGCCCGCGGTTCCCGAAGCGGGACTGGAGGCGATCTCGCAGAAGTACGCGTACCTCACGCTGACAGTGAATTCCCGGGACCTCTACCAGGACGAGCCGTCGCAGGACCACACCGTCCACGTGCACGTCCGGAACCGGAACGGCGACCAGGTCGCCCGCGTCCATTGGCTGGCCGGTCAAGTGGGTGGCCGATTCACAGGCAGGGTGGAGTTGGCGCCTCTGTAACCCCTCAGCAAAGCTCCATCACCTGCTTGAGCGTGGCGAGGTCGCGCGTCACAGCGTCCGTGTCCCGTTGGAAGTCCTCGTCGCTCATGTCCGGCTGTCGGCGGAGGGTGAACACCACCTCGCAGCCGGTGCCGTCAGCGATCACCCGCACGGGGTTGTGGACGGTCTCGCCCGACGGCAGCGTGACATCGTGATCGAGGACGCCGAACTCGTTCTCGGGGGCGAAGGCGACCACGACCCGCCCCAGGGGCGAGGAGTCGGCGATCCACTGACCGTCGATCTCGGCGATGGAGGTCCCCAGACCGTGCGCCCACTGGGGGAGGTTGGAGGGGTTCGACGCGTAGTCGTAGACGGCCTTGGCGGGGCGGTCGATATGTGTGCTGATGTGGCGCGATTCCGGGGCGGTGTTCTCCATGGTTCCGACGGTACGGTGCCGCTGCTGATGCGGTCTTGAACGAATCGGTCACGGCTGAGCTGCGTGAGCGGGTACGGCGAGCAGATCGCTTAGGCGGGCCGCGTAGCCGGACGGGTGGCTGGTGTTGCCGTTGTGGCCGCCCGGTAGTTCCACCACCTCCGTGCCGAGCGCGTCGGCGAGGGCGTAGGCGCAGCGGCGGTCGAAGACGCCCTCGGGGGTGGTGCGGCCGACGGCCGGGATGATGCGGGTGGGGGTGTCGGTGAGCGTGGGGAGGTCGAGGGTGTCGGCGAGGACCGCCGTGAAGTCGTGGCGGATGAAGTAGTCGAAGTTGGCGCGGCGCAGGTCGTTGATGGGCTGCGGGGTCAGGCCGGGTTCGGAGTCGCGGCCGGTGGTGTCGATGCCGAGGACACGGGCGATCTCGGGGAGGGCGGCGGCGAGACCGTCGCGTACGTAGAGCCGCTGAAGGTGGGCGAGTTCGTGTTCGTGGTGGGTGCGTTCGGCGGCGGGCAGCAGCCGGGGCGCGACGGGCTCGTGGGCGATCAGGGTGTGGATCCGGCCCGGGTGGCGCGTCGCGAGGTGCAGGCCGATGACGGCGCCGAGGCTGCAGCCGAGCATCGCGGCCGGGGCGGGTGTCACCGCCGCGAGCACGCGCGCCGCGTCGTCGGCGTGCTCGGTGAGCGTCGCCCCGCGCGACGGGTCGTGGAGTCGGCTGCGTGACAGGCCTCGCCGGTCGTAGGTGATCACGGTGTACGTATCGGCGAGGCGTGCGGCGAGGTCGACGCTGCGGTCGGCGTCCCCTTCGCCGCTCTGGCCGATCAGCAGCGCGGGGCCGGCCCCGCGTACCTGGTAGTGGAGGGTGGCGCCGGGTGCGTCGATGGTGCCGGTGCGGGTGTTGTCGTACGTCATGGGATGCCCCTCGGGTCGGTGGCGGGTCGGTGGCGTGGCTGCCGTGTCTCCGGCTGCCACGCACCACAGTAATCCATCGGATTCGATGCATCAAGATGGATGTATCTAATTCGATGTACCCTCGCTGTGTGAACGGAGTCGAACTCTTCCTCCTCGGCCGTACGCTCATGAAGATCGGCGAGGACGCCATGCCCGAACCCCCCTGCGGGGCCGAACGCCACGCGGGCAGCACGCGCCTCGTGCTGATCGCCGCCAGCGACATCGCCGCGCACCCCGGCACCACCGTCAGCGATATCGCGGCCCGCACCGGACTGCCGCAGAGCCAGATCTCCACCGCCGTCGCCCGTCTGAAGGAGGCGGGGTCCATCACCACCGCCCCCGACCCCGCCGACCGCCGCCGCGCGCTCATCAGCCCCGCCGCCGAGCCCTCCGCCCGCGTCGCGCAGGTGCGCGCCACGACCATCGACACGGCCCTCGCCACCGCCCTCGGCACCGACGACCCTCAGCGGCTGCGCGAGGTGACCGACGCCCTCGCGGTCCTCGCCCGCCACTTCACCCCGTAAGAACAAGCGATCTGTCGCCGATTACGCTGCCGTTCATGGCCGACCCGCTTCCGATGACCGCCGGGCAAACCACCGCCGGGCAAACCACCGCCGGGCAAACCACCGCCGGGCAAATCACCGCCGAGCGCGCCGACGCCGCCGCCTTCCGCGCCGAGGCGGGGCTCGACCACCTCATCGACGTCCACACCCACTTCATGCCGCAGCGCGTCCTGGACAAGGTCTGGGCGTACTTCGACGCGGCGGGCCCCCTCGTGGGGAAGGTCTGGCCGATCGCGTACCGGCAGGAGGAGCAGGAACGCCTCGATGTGCTGCGCGGCTTCGGGGTGCGCGCCTTCACCGCGATGCTCTACCCGCACAAGCCCGCCATGGCCCGCTGGCTCAACGACTGGGCCGCCGACTTCGCCGCCCGTACGCCGGACTGTCTGCACACCGCGACCTTCTACGCCGAGCCCTGCGCCCTCGACGATGTGCGCCGCGCCCTCGACCAGGGCGCGCGCGTCTTCAAGTGCCATCTGCAGGTCGGGGGCTTCGACCCCGGCGACCCGCTGCTGGACGAGGTGTGGGCGCTGCTCGCCGAGCGCGGCACACCCGTGGTCACCCACTGCGGCTCCGGGCCCATCCCCGGCCGGTACACCGGGCCAGGACCGATGGGTGCCGTCCTCGCCCGCCATCCCGCGTTGCGGCTGGTGGTCGCGCATCTGGGCGGGCCGGAGTACGTGGAATTCCTCGACCTGGCCGAGCGGTACGAGCACGTGATGCTCGATACGACCATGTCCTTCACGCCCTTTGTCGAGGCCGAAATGCCCTTCCCGCGCGCCGAACTGCCCCGGCTCGCCGCCCTGGGGGAGAAGGTCCTGCTGGGCACCGACTTCCCGAACATCCCGTATCCGTACGTGGACGCCCTGCGCGTCCTGCGGGACCTCGACCTCGGCGCCGACTGGCTGCGCGCGGTCTGCCACGACAACGCCGCCCGCCTTTTCGCTCTTTGATCCTTTGAGCCGGCCTTTGAGCCGGCCTTTGAGCCGGCCTTTGAGCCGGTCCGTGACAGGGCGCCCGGGCCGCTGTCGGACCCATGAGTCAAGATTTCCTCATGGAGACGACAGCAGGCGGGCTGGTGACGGATCGCGCCGAGGTGGCGTCCCTGGACGACTACCACGTCGGGGCCGCGTTGGACGGGCTCGTCGACGGTTCGGGGTATTGGACGGACAAAGGCGCGCTGGCCGGTATCGAGCGGACCGGTCGCTATCTGGCGGGCACATGGGATCCGCCCACCCCGGACGGCGGCGTGGGAAGGGCCGGGGAGGGATCCTGGGCGCCGTGGTTCATCGGGCGCATCGGCACCGTGGCGCTGCGCGCCGCCGCGCCGTCCACCCGCGAGGAGCGCCGTCGGCGTCTGCTCGCGCTGCTGGAGATCTGGGCGGACGGCCCGTTCTGCGATCCGGCGGGCCGGATTCGCACCGGTCTGGTGCGGATCGCGGAGGGCGACCCGATGGCGGTCCGGGACGAGCGAGGGGCGGCCGTCGCGGTCGGCTGGAACCGTGACAGGCTCCGTAAATTCGTCGATCTGCGTACGGGCGAAGCGGATGCGCCGAGTCTCGGGGTCATCGAGGAGGTGACCGACGCCCCGCGCGGGGGATGGGGCAGCGCCGAGCAGTTGCGCCGGCTGGTGGGCCTCGTCCGGGAGCGCGGGCCGGTGCCGTGGGACCACCAGGCGGTGGCCGCGCTGAGGGAAGGCACGGGAATGGGACGGGCGGCGGCGTCCCTCGTGCTGGCGGGGATGCACGTCAGGGGCCGTATCCCGTTTCTCGAGAACGAGGAGCGGGAGATTCTGCGGCTCAAGGTGGCCGAGGCCGAGGACGGCGCTTCCGAACACGCCCGGCTGACCGCGCTCGACCGCCTTGAGCTGCTGGCGGATGTGCTGCCCGAGGACCCTGCCGAGCTGTGGGAGCCGCACGGGATGCGCGGGGTGGCGGAGCGGATCGCGGAGGCGTGGCGGGAGCGGTACGGCCGGCGGACCGTGGTGCCGGAGCGTACGCACAACGCGGTCGTCGAGCTGCAGATGCTGCGCCTGTCAGCGGCCGACTTCTGCGCGGCGTTCACCAACCCCACTGCCGAGCCCGGGCTCAGCGCCCCCGTCGACACCTGGATCAAGAACACCGACCATGGCCCGATGGTCAGCGACGCCAACGCCCGGTGGGATGTCGCGAGGTTCGAGGACCGCCTGCTCTCCATCGTCCCCAACCTGTTCTGGGTCTACGCCGAGCTCCCCGCCGGTGACCTCGTCCGCGAGGGGGCGCCCGGCCTGGTGCGCGTGTTTCAGGAGCGGTTGAACCACCCGGGGCTGCTGCTGGACGCGGGCACGCTCGACCGCGAGGTGGGGGCCTCGGTCGCCGAGTTGCACGAGCGATTCGGGTACCAGCCGTATGCCGGGCCGGAGCGGCTGGAGGTCGCGTCCATCGACGACGGGCTCACCGTGGTCACGGACGGCGTAGTGGACCGCAGAGGCCATCTGTCCCGGACCCGCCTGTACTTCCGCCCGGCGTTCTACGGCGCCGACGAGCGCTCCCGGGCGCTGTCGGGGGCCAGGTTCGACTCCCGCTACGACCGTGAGCTGGGGCTCGTCGAGTGGCTGCGCGGCCCGGACTGCGCGCGCATCATGGAGCGGATAGAGAGCGCCGCGCTGCCGGCCGGCGCGTACGAGACGAACCCGGCGGCCTCCGCGCCGGATGTGGTGGCTCGGGTCGCGGGCGGGCTCGGCATCGACGAGGACGCGGCGGCGCTGTACCTCCAGCTGCTGGCCCTGTCCGCGCCGACCGACCGCAGCGTCCGCACCTGGAACGGGTGGAAGCCCGCCCGGCACCAGAAGGCCGCCGCCGTGCTGGTCGAGCGCGGCCTGGTCGTGGAGGACAAGCGCCCCCGGGCGGGCCGTCAGCTCTTCCTGCCGGGCGAGTGGATCCACGCCAAGAAGCCCTACCAGCCCATGGAGGCATGGAAGGCGGACCTCATCGGGGTGGACCGCTCCTACAACGGCCTCCTGGAGAGCCCGCTTCCGCTGCCCACCCGCACCCTGCCCGAGCTGTTCGCCCACGCCTGGGCGCTGGTCGAGGACGGAGCCGGTCCCTCCCTATAGCCCCCGGTCACTTCACCTCCGCTTCGCACACCAGCCGCCGCCGGTGGTCCACCGCCCGCTCCGGCCCGGTCAGCGTCAGCGGCACCGTATGCCGTACGTCTGCGTCCGCGCTGGACGCGGCCAGGCGCAGCTCCAGGGGCCCGGGCGCGACGATCCGGCTCCCGTCGGGGGCGCCCGGGTAGGAGGCCAGGTCGGCGTGGAAGGTGAAGTGCACCTCGGCGCTCTCGCCGGGGGCGAGCGGGACGCGGGTGTAGCCGATGAGCCGGGTGACCGGGCGGACGGTGCGGGCCACGGGCTGGTGCAGATAGAGCTGGACCACCTCGGTGCCCGGGCGCTCGCCCGTGTTGCGGACGGTCAGCCGCAGCGTGGTCTCGCCGTCGGTGGCCAGGGTGGCCGTGTCCGCCTCCGGGCGCTCCCAGCTGAAGGAGGTGTACGACAGGCCGTGGCCGAAGGCGTGCAGCGGGGTCGGGTCGACATTGCTGGCCTCGCCCCGTAGGCCCAGCGGCGGCTGAAGGTACGTCCAGGGCTGGCCGCCGGTCGTGTACGGGACGCTGACGGGCAGCCGGCCCGAGGGGTTGACCCGGCCGGAGAGGACCGCGGCGACGGCCGGGCCGCCCTCCTCGCCGGGGAAGAAGGTCTGAACGGCGGCGGCGAGCAGCCCCGACCAGCGGCCGAGCGCGTACGGGCGGCCGGTGAGCAGAACCAGTACGACGGGTGTGCCGGTGGCCAGCAGGGTGTCGAGCAGGGCGCCCTGTTCGCCGGGGAGTTCGAGGTCGGCGGCGTCGCAGCCCTCGCCCGAGGTGCCCCGGCCGAAGAGGCCGGAGCGGTCGCCGAGCACGGCGACGCACACATCGGCGTCCGCGGCGACGCGGGAGGCGCGCGCGAGACGGCTCTCGGCGGCGACGGCGGCCGAGGTGGCGGTGGCGCCGGGCGGGGCCGCGGCCGGGCCGGGCGGGGCGCAGCCCTCGGCGTGGCTGATGCGCGCGTCGGGGAGTTCGGCGCGCAGCGCGGCGAGCACCGTCGGCACATCGATGCCGAGCGGCAGGTCCGGGTGCTCGACGCCGACGTGCCGGGGGAAGGTGTAGCAGCCGAGCATCGCCGCGGGGTCGTCGGCGAGCGGGCCGACGACCGCGATCCGGGTCCCGGGCGCGAGCGGCAGCGCCTCGCGGTCGTTGGCGAGCAGCACCACCGACTCCTCGGCCAGCTGCCGGGCCACCTCCCGCATCACCGGCGGGTCCAGGTCCACGACCTGGGGGAGCGCGGGCGGTGTGGCCGACCAGTCCGGGTCGAGCAGCCCCAGCTCGCACTTCTGCCGCAGCACCCGCAGCGCCGCCGCGTCCACCAGCGCCTCGGGGACGTCCCCGGCCCGTACGGCGTTCCGCAGCGGCGTGGCGAAGCAGCGTACGGCGGGCAGCTCCACGTCCACGCCCGCCTCCAGCGCGAGCGCCGCGGCGCGCGCCGGGGTGTCGGCGACGCGGTGGTGCAACTCCAGGAAGGAGAGGCCGAAGTAGTCGGAGACGATGGTGCCGGTGAAGCCCCAGCGCTCGCGGAGCAGTTCCGTCAGCAGGTAGCGGTTCGCGGCCGACGGGACGCCGTCGAGGTCGTTGTAGGAGTGCATGACCGAGCGCGCCCCGCCGTCCCGCAGGGCCATCTCGAACGGCGGCAGGATGACGTCCGCGAGTTCGCGCGGGCCGATGGAGACCGGGGCGTGGTTGCGGGCGCCGCGCGAGGCGGAGTAGCCCGCGAAGTGCTTGAGGGTGGCGATGATCCCGGCCGACTGGAGGCCGCGTACGTACGCGGTGCCGATGGTCCCGACCAGATACGGGTCCTCGCCGATGGACTCCTCCGTACGGCCCCAGCGCGGATCGCGCACCACGTCGAGGACCGGCGACAGGCCCTGGTGGATGCCCACCGCCCGCATCGAGGCGCCGATCAGCTCCGCGGCCCGGCCCACCAGCGCCGGGTCGAAGGTGGCGCCCCAGGCCAGTGGCGTGGGGAAAACGGTCGCGCCCCAGGCGAAGAACCCGGTCAGGCACTCCTCGTGGGCGACGGCCGGGATCCCGAAGCGGTTGCCCGCGGCGACCCGCGCCTGGGTGCGGGCGAGGGCGGCGGCGCCCTCGCCCGGATCGACGGGCGCGGTGCCGAAGGGGCGGGTCAGCTGGCCGAGTCCGTGGGGGAGCAGGGCGTCGAGGTCCACCTCCTCGTTGACCTGGTGCTGGAGCGGGGCGACGTCCTCGCCCTCCGTGGACTCGGAGCCCGGCCAGACGCCGGCGAGCTGGGCGAGCTTCTCCTCCAGGGTCATCCGGGAGAGCAGGTCCGCGGCGCGGTCTTCGGCGGGGAGGGAGGTGTTCTGCCAGGGGTGAGGCATGAAGCTCCTTGGCTCAGGGCTGCGGTGTGTCTCCGGGATGCTCACTTGCCGCCCACGCCCATCAGGCCGTTGATCAGCTGACGGCGGGCGAAGAGATAGACGACGAAGATCGGGACGATGGACAGCACGACCGCGGTGAGCAGCGCCGGGGTGTCCACCCGGAACTCGCCGACGTAGTCGTACAGGCCCAGGGTCAGCACCCGGTTGCTCCTGGACTGGGTGAGGATCAGCGGGAACATGAAGCCGTTCCAGGCGTGCAGCGCCGAGTACACCCCGACCGTGGAGATCCCCGCCCGCGACATCGGAACCACCAGCCGCAGCAGCACCCGGGTCGGCCCGGCGCCGTCCAGCGCCATCGACTCGTACAGCTCCTCGTCGATATCGCGCATGGTCCCCGCCAGGATCAGCACGCTGACGGGGAGGGAGAAGGCGGCCGTGGGAAGGATCACCGCCAGCAGGGTGTCGTAGAGCTGGAGCTTGGTGATCACCAGATAGATCGGGATGATCACCGCTTGGGCCGGGATCGCGAGCCCGAGCAGAAAGATCTGGAAGACGCGCTGGGACATCCTGCTGCGGGCGCGCACCACCGCGTAGCCGACGGTCACCGACAGCACGATGACGATGGCGGCGCATACGGCGGTGACGACCAGGGTGTTGCCCAGATAGGAGAAGAAGTGGGTGCTGAGCACCCGGTCGTAGTTGGCGAGCGTGGGGTGCGTGGGCAGCGCGAGCGGGCCGTCGTCGATATAGCCGTCGCGGGTCCGGAAGGTCGTGGCCACCAGTACGTACAGCGGGGCGCCGACGATGACCAGCCACAGCAGGGAGGCGAGCCCGGCCGGGTAGTTGGGCCTTCGGGGGCCGCTCCCCCTCAGCAGCCGGGGCAGGCCTGCCCGGCGGGGCTTGGCCGGCGGGGCCGCCTTGCCAGGCGTACGGTCCGCCTCGGGGCGCTGAGGCAGCACGTCGGTCACATCCCCTCCCGGGTGCTGCGCATAGCGCTGAAGCCGGTCAGCCGCACCAGCAGCAGCGAGACGGTGGTGGCGACGACCACGAGGAGGGCCGCGACCGCGCTGGCGTAGCCGAGGTCGAATGCCTGGAAGCCGTTCTTGTACATCAGGTACGGCACGATGCTGGTGTCCGTGCCCGGGCCGCCCTTGGTGAGGATCAGGACGGTGTCGAAGAACGTCAGCGCGCCCACCACCATGATCACCGATGAGGTGACCACGGTGTTGCGCAGCTGGGGCAGCGTGATCGAGAAGAACTGGCGGACGGTGCCGGCGCCGTCGATCGCCGCCGCGTCGTAGAGCGAGCGCGGGATGGCCCGGGCGCCGCCCTGGTAGATCAGCGTGTGGAGGGGGATGAACTGCCAGGCGGTGACGAAGAGGATGGCGCCGAGGGCGCCCTGGGGGTCGCCGAGCAGATCGCCGTCCGCGAAGCCGAGGGCGGGCCCGATCTCCGCGATGAGGCCGAAGTTCGGGTCCAGCAGCTGCTTCCACACCAGGGCGAGGGCGACGGAGGACGCAAGCAGCGGCAGGAAGAAGATCGCCGACAGCACGGCGCGGTTGCGCTGCCGCCCGGCCGCCCACACCCCCAGCAGCAGCGCGATCGGGGTCTGTACGAGCCAGGTCAGTACGGTCAGCAGCAGGCTGAGCCAGACCGCCTGGCGCATATCCGGGTCGTGCCACAGCCGGGACCAGTTGTCGGTGCCGATCCACTGGGGGCTGCCGATACCGTCCCAGTCGGTGAAGGCCAGATAGCCGACCAGCAGCATGGGGGCGACGGCGAAGCACACGAAGAACAGCACCCCGGGGAGCGCCCAGGCGGCGCTGGGGCGGGCAGCGTTGCTGCCCGCACCCTTGCTGCCCGCACCCTTGCCGTCGGCACGTCGGCCGTCGGCATGTTTGCCGTCGACACGTTTGCCGTAGGCGTCGGTCATTACTTGATGTCCTTCTTCATCGCCGCGACGAAGTCGGCCGGGCTCAGCTGCCCGTTGAACAGCTTCTGGATGTTGGTGTGTATCGCCGGGGTGTTCTTGGCGGACAGCGCCTGGTCCCAGGAGAGGGTGAAACTGGGGGCCTCACGGACCATGTCGTACTGGAACTGCGCATAGGTCGGGTTCTCGTGCTTGCTCAGCAGCGAGGCGGCGTCGGAGGTGGCGGGCACATCGCCGTTGGCGATCAGGTCCTTGGAGTAGTCCTGCTTGGCGGCGAACTTCACGAACTCGATCGCCGCGTCCCTCTTCTTCCCCTTGGCCTTGGAGTTGATCGACCAGTAGTTGGTCGGGTTGCCCACCACGTTCTTGGGGTCGCCCTTGCCGCCCGGGGCGGCCGGGAAGGTGGTCCAGCCGAGGCCCGACTTGGCGAAGTCCGGCTGGTTCGCCTTCTGGTTGGCGTACTCCCAGGAGCCCATCAGATGCATCGCGGCCTTGCCCTTGGCGAAGAGCGTGGAGGCTCCGTCGGCGGTGTAGTTGACCGACTTGTAGTTCTTGCCGAAGGTGCCCCGGTCGACCAGATCTTTGATCGTCTCGGCGGTCTTCAGCACGGCCGGGTCGCTCCACCCCGAGGAGTCCCCGTTCTGGATCCGCTTGAAGACATCGGCCCCGCCGTAGCGGTCCACCAGGTACTCCACCCACATCAGCTCGGTCCACGGGTCGATGCCCGCGAGCGCGAAGGGGGTTACGCCCTTCTTCTTGAAGGTGTTGATGAGGCCCAGCAGATCGTCCCAGGACTTGGGCGGCTGCGCCCCCGCGTCCTGGAACACCTTCTTATTGTAGAAGAGGATCACCGGCTGCATACCGCGCATGGGGATGCCGTAGAACCTGCCGTTCACCGCCCCGGCCTTGAGGATCGAGGGGATGAACGCCTTCTGCAGGTCCGGGTCCTTCTTCAGCGTCGGGCCCAGGTCGATCAGCATGTCCTCCTTGACGAAGTCGCTGATGCTGCCCCCGCCCCAGTTGAAGAAGACGTCCGGGGCGTTGGGGGTGCCCATGGAGGTGCGCATCTTGTCCGAGTAGCCGTCGCCGGGCACCTCGGTGAGCTTCGCCTTCACATCCGAGGTCTTGTTGAAGCGCTCGACGACCGCGCGCTGCACCTTGGTCGAGGCGTCCTGGTAGACCCAGACGCTGATGGAGTCGTCGTCCGCGCCGCCGGGGCCTGAGCTGCCGCAGGCGGTGAGAGTGGTGGTGGCCAAGAGCAGAGCGGCAGCCACGGTGGACGCACGGAGGATCGCCCGTGACCTGGGGGTACGCATCGTCATCGTCGCATTGCCTTCCGGAAGTAGCCCGATAATTCTCGGAAGTGATTGCGTGGACGGTATGAGCGTGCTGATGCCGTGTCAAGGGATCGCACAAACACCCCTGTTGGATCGAACGAACCGGGGTGTCGAAAGCCCCGGAGGAGGCGGGGTGGTGGGTGGGCGGTGGGCGTGGTGGGCGGTGGGCCGCCCCCAGCGCCATGCAGGGCCGCCCCAGCGCCGTACGGGGTGATGTGCGGGGCCCGCTCGGCGGCCCCGCGCTCAGGCTGTACTCGGCGCCGCCGTACTGGCGCGGACGACCAGCGCCGTCGCGAGCTCCACCCGGGGCGACTCGATCTCCTCCCCGCGCGCCTGGCGCAGCACCGTACGGGCCGCCAGCTTGCCCATCTCCGCGAGCGGCTGGCGCACCGTGGTCAGCGGCGGGGCCGACCAGCGGACTTCCGGAAGGTCGTCGAAGCCCACTACGCTCACGTCCTCCGGCACCCGCAGGCCTCGGCGGCGCAGGGCCTCGATCGCGCCCAGGGCCATCTGGTCGCTGGAGGCGAACACGGCGGTGGGCGGGGTCGCCGCGTCCATCAGCTGATCGCAGCCGACGAAACCCGACTCGTGGTAGAAGTCGCCCTGCGCCACCAGCCCCTGGTCGTACGGCACTCCGGCCGCCTCCAGGGCGGCCCGGTGGCCGTCCAGCCGGGCCCGGCTGCAGAGCAGCCGCGGCGGGCCCGCGATAAAGCCGATCCGGCGGTGGCCCAGACCCAGCAGATGCTCGGTCGCGGCCATGCCGCCCGCCCAGTTGGTCGCCCCGATGGTGGGCGCGTCCAGGGCGGGGGAGCCGGCCGGGTCGACCACCACGATCGGCACGTTCAGCCGCCGCAGCTCCTCGTGCAGCACCGGTTCGAGCACGGAGGTCACCAGGATCACCCCGTCCGAGGCGCGCGCCCGCAGGTTCTTCATCCACTGCCGCGCCGCGCCCGCCCGGCCGTGGATGGCGGAGACCACCGTGCCCACACCGTCCTCGTGCGCGACCTCCTCCACCCCGCGGATGATCTCCACAGCCCAGGGGCTGTCCAGATCGTTGAAGACCAGGTCCACCAGGGCGGCCCGGTCGCCCGGGGCGGTCTGGCGGCGGCGGTAGCCGTGGAGCCGCAGCAGATTCTCCACCCGGGCCCGGGTCTCGGGCGAGACGTCGGAACGCCCGTTGACCACCCGCGAGACCGTGGGCACCGACACCCCGGCCTCCTGCGCGATGGCCGTGATCGTCACCTTGGGCCGGGCGCCACCTTCGGGACCCGCGCTCTCCGTAGCCATTTCCGCCTCCTCCGTTGACGAGAGTCACTCCCGCCTCTACCTTTCCGGGCGCACCCTCGGAACCTTGCAGAAGTCTTCCGGAAAACCGGATCAGACGTGAAGAGAAGAGAGGGACGTCCATGAAGCTCATGAGCTTACGCAGCGGCGCACTGGTGGCCTCGGCCGCCGTGGCCACCTTGGCCTTCGGTCTCGCCGCCCCCGGTCAGGCCGCGGATCACCGGACCGGAAAGGCGACCGCCGGCACCGCCGCGACCGGCGGCGAAGGCCGTGTGAAGGCGAACCCCACTCTCCGTGAGGTCGCCGACCGCACCGGCCGCTTCGTCGGCACGGCGGTCAGCGACGGCCGGCTCGGCGACGCCGCCTACACCAACATCGCCAAGAGCGAGTTCTCCAGCGTCACCGCCGAGAACGCCATGAAATGGGGCTCGGTCGAACCCAACCGCGGCCAGTTCAACTGGTCCGGCGCCGACCGGCTGGTCTCCTTCGCGCAGAGCAACAACCAGAAGGTCTACGGCCACACCCTGGTCTGGCACAGCCAGATGCCGAACTGGCTGGCCAACGGCTCGTTCTCCAACTCCGAGCTGCGCACCATCATGACCAACCACGTCACCACCGAGGTCAGCCGCTACAAGGGCAAGGTCCAGCGCTGGGACGTGGTCAACGAGGTGTTCAACGAGGACGGGACGCTGCGCCAGTCCAAGTTCCAGCAGCAGCTCGGCGAGTCGTTCATCGCCGACGCCTTCCGCGCCGCCCGCGCCGCCGACCCCAACGCCAAGCTCTTCATCAACGACTACAACACCGAGGGCACGAACGCGAAGAGCAACGGCCTGTACAACCTGGTGCAGCGGCTCAAGAGCCAGGGCGTGCCCATCGACGGCGTCGGCTTCCAGAGCCACCTCATCGTGAACCAGGTGCCCTCCACCATGAAGGCCAACCTGCAGCGCTTCGCCGACCTCGGCCTCGAGATCGTCGTCTCCGAGCTCGACATCCGCATGGCCACCCCGGCCGACTCCGGCAAGCTCCAGCAGCAGGCGGCCAACTACAAGACCGTGGCCCAGACCTGCCTGGCCATCTCCCGCTGCGCCGGCATCACCGTATGGGGCTTCGGCGACCGGGACTCCTGGGTTCCCGGCACGTTCCCCGGCCAGGGCGCGGCCAACCTGTACGACAACAACTACCAGCCCAAGCCCGCCTACACCGCGTTCCGCGACGGCCTGGCCGGATCTTAGGGGGCGGTACGCGATGAGACCTCGCATACATACCTACGGCATCCGCAGAGCCGCCCTCGGCATCGCCGCCGCCGGGGCGCTGCTCCTCGGTCTGGCCACCCCCAGCAGCGCGGCCGACCCGGTGTTGCGCGACCTGGCCCAGGCCAAGGGCAAGTACTACGGCACCGCCGTCACCGCGTCCAAGCTCAACGGCACGTACGCCACCATCGCCGGCGGCCAGTTCGACTCGATCACCCCCGGCAACGAGATGAAGTGGGAGTCCGTCGAGCCCAGCCGCGGTACGTACAACTGGTCCGGCGCGGACGCCGTGGTCAACTTCGCCCAGTCGCATAACATGCAGGTGCGCGGCCACACCCTGGTCTGGCACAGCCAGCTGCCGGGCTGGCTGACCTCCGGCAGCTGGACCGCCGACCAGCTGCGCACCCTCATGACCGACCACATCACCACCGAGGTCGGCCGCTACAAGGGCAAGATCTCGCACTGGGACGTGGTCAACGAGCCGTTCAACGAGGACGGCACCTTCCGGCAGTCCATGTGGTACACGAAGCTCGGCCAGAGCTATATCGCCGACGCGCTGCGCGCCGCCCGCGCCGCCGACCCGGACGCCAAGCTGTACCTCAACGACTACAACACCGACGGTACGGGCGCGAAGAGCGACGCCATGTACAACCTGGTCAAGTCGCTCAAGGCGGACGGCGTCCCGATCGACGGCGTCGGCTTCCAGGGCCACCTCATCCTCGGCCAGGTGCCGTCCACGATGCAGGCCAACCTGCAGCGCTTCGCCGACCTCGGCGTGGACGTCGCCGTCACCGAGCTGGACATCCGGATGCAGCTGCCGGTCAGCGACGCGAAACTCGCCCAGCAGAGGGCCGACTACAAGGCCGTCACCAGCGCATGCGTCGCCGTCAGCCGCTGCAAGGGGGTGACGGTCTGGGGGTTCACCGACTCCGACTCCTGGATCCCCGACGTCTTCGACGGCCAGGGCGCCGCCACCCCGTACGACGAGAGCTACCAGCCCAAACCGGCGTACTACGGCATCGCCGAAGCCCTCGGCTGGAGCGGCGACGGCGGGCAGGACCCGACGCCCACCACGGGCTGCGCGGTGACCTACTCCGTCACGAACCAGTGGAACACCGGATTCACGGCGAACGTCACCGTCAAGAACACCGGGTCCAGCGCCATCAACGGCTGGAAGGTCTCCTGGACCTACGCCTCCGGCCAGCAGGTGACCTCCGCCTGGAACGCCACCGTGACCCAGACCGGCTCCCAGGTCTCGGCGGCCGACGCGGGCTACAACGCCACGATCGGCGCCGGCGGCTCGGTGTCGTTCGGCTTCAACGGCAACTGGTCCGGCACCAACACCGCACCCAGCGCCTTCACCCTCAACGGCGCGACCTGCACGGCGGGTTGAGCGTCCCGTTCGCCTGGACGGTGACTCCGCCTCGCCGTCCAGGCACCGCGCCCCATCCGGCGCGCCTTGGCGCCTGCGGCGCCACGCGGCGGATCCGCATATCAGCACGGCTTCCCCCTACCCGCCCCTTCCTGAGGCTCCAGACGGGTAATTCTGGAGCGATCGACAGGGGCGTCTCGGCCGCCGCCCCGATCGCCCGGACCCCCAGGTGCTCAGTCGCGCTTCAGCTCCTTGGCCATGACGGCGGACAGTGGCGAGTCGTCTGACGGCTTCGCTTCGCCCACCTTGTTATATCCCCAACGCTCATACAAAGATTGGACTTTATGGTGAGCAGATTCCACCAGGAGTGTTACGAAATCGGCTGCGACCGATTCGATCAGTGCGTCGTGAATCTGCTTTGCCCGGCCGGTCCCGCGCCATTGGGGAATCACCATCAATTCTGACAGCGCGAAGACTGATCCCCTGGTGCTGGCAGGTCGATGATGCCCCTTCCACCATCCACCCGGCTTGAGCATGGAGCCGTATGCGTACCCGACAGGCCCGCCATCTTCCCAACCCGATACACACTGCCAGTTTTCACGCGACGACCACAGATCGACGAAGTACGAGAAGCGTTCGCGTGAGTGAAACGGGTCCGGATCGTTTGCGTACGCCTCGTCGTGTATGTCGAGCAGTAGGGACCTGACGTCCCGAGCATCGGCATGCGTGTAGCGTTTCAGATCCATTGGCCGGACTCCTCGATCCACTCGGCGACTTCGGGACTCTTTGAGCCTGAGGCTACGATCGCCTTTCGTGTCGCGGCCAGAGTGTGTGCGGTTCGCCTCGATCCGGAAGAGGGTGGCAGCAATGCGTGAGCCTGCCTACCTGTCGCACAGGCCAGCTCCAGGTCTCCTTGTCTGGCCTGGGCCAGTGCCAGGTGGGCTGTATACAAGGCCCTATTGCGGGCCATGCCCTTTGGGATGGCGGCGAGCGTGCGATGCAGGCAGTACTCCGCCCGCCTGTGATCACCCATCGCCGACCATATGAACGAGGACAGAGCGTCCATCTCGCTGGCGTCGAAGAACTTGATCCAATCTGGCCGCTGCTCGTCAGCGCAACGAGCGTAGGCACGCTCCGCGTCAGCGAGGGCTCGCAGAGCCTCCGTGCGATGCCGGATGCGCACAAGTCCGTTGGCGTTACGGATGTGTCCGAGAGAGGCGTGCAACGGGTCTCTCCGGGCGATGGAGGAGCGCTTCATCACCTCTGCCCCGGCGACGGCTTCGGCGTGGTTCTCGCGCTGGCTGGACGTCAGAGTCAGATGGTTCCAGACGTGGTACATCGTCTCGCTGTCGCGGGACAGGCCGGCGAACGTCAGAGCCTTGTCGAGATGAGCGCGTGCACGCTGCGGAGAGCTTGCATCGATGGCCGCGAAAGCCGCAGAACTGATGACATCGGCTGCGAGCCGATGGAGCATATTTCTCACGCGAGTTGAAGATGATGACACGGCCAGGGCGGACTGAATCCGGGAAGCCAGTTCTACGGCAAGGTTTTCCACCTTCCGCGATCCTCCCACGGCTTGGTCCTGTCGGAGGATGGCTGCATAGTCCTGATGGAATCGTCGGACGTCGTTGACGCCAAGGCGTCCATGGGCGGGTGCGTACGGAGCGGCAACGGCCAGGGCTGCACCGCTTGTGGCGGTGAGGAGCGCACGTCGGTGCACGGGATCTTCCTTCGGTGGTGCGATGCGCTTCTTGCGAGGCACGAACCCTAGGTCTTCGGCGCTGGTACCAAGGACCTTCTCAAGACACAGTCTGATGCGGTCCTGCGGCCACTTGGTCTCGCCGCGCAGCCATCGCCGGATGTCGGCATCGGTCACGTTACCTGGCTTGCCTGTCAGGAGTTCGATTTTGGCGTTGATCTGACGCGCTAACTCTGCCTGAGAGAAGCCGAGGGCGGCGATCCGTGCCGCGAGCTTACGGTTCCGCTGTGCCATGCCCTCACGGTAACGGTGTGCCATCGCTCAGTCACGAAGTGAAGGTAAAAACCACCGGGGTCATGCGGTGGGAGGCGGGCTCTTCCACCTGTCCGTCGGGCCGCGCCAGCCGTTGACTAGGCGTCACCAGATCAACGGCCGATACGTGTTCGTGCCTGACACCAAGGACCCCCGCGACGGGCGAACGTCCGGGGGCGTGGCCGACAACCCCATGGAGGTTGCCAACGTGAGCAAACATATCCGAACGCTCCTCGAATGGCTGCTGCAACTGCTGTTGCCCGCTCCCGGGCGCCATCGAGCAGCCGACACCGCAACGTCCGGCCCGCCCTGCGCCGTCGTGCCGGTACCCGCCCTGACCCGCGTACCTGCTCCTGGCTGCCCCGCAGACCCGCCCACACTCCGCCTCCCTCGTAGCCCGGTCGGTGAGCGCTTCCCGATCGCATGGGACACCGACCCCGTGGGGTTGTACGTCGTCGAGTACGAGCGGCAGCGAGCGCTGGCAGCGACGCGGTGAGCGCGGACAAGCCCTTGCCCAAGCCGCAGGAGGCGCCGCAGGGCTCGTCCAACCGCCCGACCCCGGCGGAGTTGGACGCGCGGGCGGAGGCGCTGAAGAAGGAGATCGACAAGCATCTGGGACGTGGGACGGGGCGATGAAGTCGTTCATGGTGCGCCGGTGCCCCCGGCTGACGGCGTGGTGGTACATGTCGGGCCGTATCGCCTGGCCTGTGCGCCTCGTGAGTGCCAGGGCTCGGCGGCGGCACGACGAGTCGGCCGAGTCGGGCGCTGCCATCCGTGCCGCCCTCTGCCGGATTCAGAGGGAATGGGAGGGCGGGGAGTGACCATCGACACCCGACCCTGCGCGAAGTGCCAGCTGTACAAGGCGCTTCGGGAGAAGGCGAAGCAGGAAGGCGACTACGACCGGGCCGGTTACTACGAGGTCCTGCGCCGTCGTCACCCGTCCCACACCCAGCCGGACCGGACGGCCCGATGGGGGTTGCCCGGATGAGCTGCAAGGCAGTAGCGCCATAGCCAACCAGTCCCCGCCCGGTCGTCCTCGTGGCTGTTGATGGCCGGTTGGGTCAGCAAGCGCACGGCGGCGCTGGGAAGTCCCCTGCGCCGGCAGAGCACAAGGAGGAAAGGGTGGAGGACTTCATGCCCCCGCCGAAGCGCGCTCGTCGCTTCGAGAGGTTGTTCACGACCAAGGTGCAGCGCCGGGTTCAGTCACCGGCTGAGACGCACGAGTACAAGAAGACCTCGGGTTCGTCGGACGGTGCCAAGACGTACGACACCACCGCCACCTGAGTCTGTCGGTCTCAACGCCCGAAGGGTGCGGTCTCAACGCCCCTTCGGGCCCATCGGAAGGGAGAGCACACTTGATCAGGGCACGCCTCACCCCGTACGCAAGCACGACATGGACGTGGGACGGCAGCAGCTACGTCACGGCCGACAGGACGAGCGAGATCACGCCGTACGCCCACCCGATGCTGGAACAGGTCGCCGTCACGGACGGGGGCCGCACTCTCCTCGTCGTACGTGAACGCGTCGCAGGCCGGGAGACCACCGATCCGAGCCCCCGCAACCTTCCCCCGGGAGACTTCGACAAGGCCCGCACGCTGGCCGGACAGTGGCCTACGGACTACGTGCTCGTGGAGACCGCCCCTAGTGACCCCTGCCGCGTCACCGCAGGCCCCGGAGGCATCGCACCGCTCTACGTCGCGCACGACCGCACGAGCCTGCACGGGTCGTGGGACATGGCCGACCTCGCCGAACACGCCGTCGGGCTGAGCCCACGCGAAGTCGCGCGGCTGCTGATCTACCGGCCCAGGTACAGCACCGAAACCGTCTTCCGAGGCATTCACCGGGTGACCGAGCGCACGACGGCGGTCTTCGGCGGTCACCTGTACCTGCACTACCCCGAACCCGCCCTGCACAGTGGCCCGCGTGAACTGAAGCCTGATGCCGATGTGCTCGGCGACTTCGTCAACGCAATGGACGACGCCCTTGATCTCCGGCCGCTCGACTCTGTGGAGACAGTGCTTCACCTGACGGGCGGGTTCGACTCCGGCACCCTGGGCACCCGTCTCGCGGAGCGCTACCCGAACCGATTCCCCACGGCCGCCCTCCTCATCGGCGGCCCCGGACGTGCTCACCAGATCCGGCGGCGTACCGAAATCCTCAAGACCCTCCCGTTCGCCGAACCGGATCACCTGATCGACGCCATGGCCTACGCCCCGCTGACAGCCGACTGCGCGCGCGTCCGGGGCGAGCGCATCAGCCCGTACGAGGAACCCTTGCACCGCCCGTTCGCCCGGCTGACGGAAGTGCTGGCTGAGCACGGGGCCCGCGCGGTCGTGACGGGACTCGGCGGGGACGAAATGGTGGCCCTCTCGCAGGACGAGTACCCGCACAAGTCCATGGGTGAGATCAGCGACGCGCTTCCCTGGGTCGGCCAACGAGCCCGGGTGGCACTCGAGTACGCGGACGACGGCATCGCGCCGCCCGCCGCAGTCAACAGCATGACCTTGCTGTCTCTGGAGACCACGGCCCCCGTGCTGATGCGAGCCGGCATCTGGCCCCTGCACCCCTTCGCCGACCCCGGCATGGTCCAACTCGGCGAGTGGCTTCCCATGCACTGGCGCGAGCTGAAGCAACTTCAGCGGCGACGCCTCGCCTCTCTTGGGCTGAGCCCGGACGTCACCGAGTCCCGCGTGCGGGAGTCTTTCGCAGAGGTCGTCCAACACTCACTGACCACGTGCGCCCGGCAGTTGTTCGCCCGGATGCTCAGCGAAGGTTCGCCGCTCTTCGATGAACAGCTGGTCGACCCTGATGGCCTGCGCCTGGCCGTGCGACGACTGGCCGAAGAGCCCTACCGCGAAGACGGTGACGCACAGCTCCTCGAAGTGCTGGATCTGCACTTCGCGGCCCAAGCCTTCCTGTAAACCATGCGGGTAACCACACCGGTCAGCCGCCCACCGCCCCCGGAGACAACGTGTTCGCCATGCGCCCGGCCACCGCCGACGACATCCCTGCCGTAGAGAACATGATCCTCGCCCGCTCCGCATGGCTGGAGGAGCGAGGGCATCCGAGCTGGCGGGAGAACGCCACCGAACTCGCACGGCAGGCGGAGAACTCCGACGGCGCTGTGTGGGTCCTCGCCGAGGACGGCGGCCAGATCATCGGATGCACCACCGTGCAGGAACAGACCCCGCCCTGGGGCTGGACGCAAGACGAGCTGAACGAGTCGGCCCACTACCTCTACTCGACAGTCACCGACCCCGCACACCGCGAGAAGAAACCGGGAACCGCCATGGGACTGTGGGCGGTGGACCGGGCCGCCCGGGAGGGGAAGGTATGGGTCCGCCGTGGCTGCAACTTCCCCGGACTGGTGAGGTACAACGAGACCCAGGGCTTCAGCCTGGTGCACGAAGTGCGGCGCACGAACAGCCGGGTCTATCTGATGGGCCGCCGGGCCGAGCGCATCGCTGACCTTGAGGAGAGGTTCCAGGCCCTGTAGCCACACCCCGAAGGCCCCGCTCATTGAGCTTCTTCAGCGGTGCTGCTCCAGAGTGAGTACGGCTTTGGCGATTGACGTCATGCGGTTCGGGCTGCAGCGGGCATGACGGAAGATCCGCCAGGACGTGAGGCGGGCGACGCCACGCTCGACCGGGGCATGGGTCCTGGCCAACACCCGGTTCACGGTCTGCTGGGTGGGAGTGAGGCCGCGGTGCGGCCGACGCTTGACGCCAGTGGTGACCCAGGAACCTCCTCTCTGGTAAGCCACCAACAACCCGGGGGCCTCGTCTGTCACGCACCCTCGGCCATCCCCCGATCGGTGGCCGGACCGAAGAAGCTCAGCGAGCGGGGCGGGGCAGTACGGCAAGGGCTGTCCTGGCTATATCGGTCAGCGTCTCCTCGCTCGCTCCGGCCTTGCCCAGCGCTTCAATGCCGCGTAGTACGGCGAGCACCAGCGCGGCCAGCTTTCCCGGATCCGCGTCCGCGGCGATATCGCCATTGCGCTGACAGGCTGCGATGTCGCCCTCCAGCAGCGCCTGCAGCGCCTCGATGGCCGCGCGCGCCCGCTTGGCCACCGTCTCGTCGTGTTCGGCCAGCTCGGCGGCGCCCTTGGCCAGCAGACATCCGCGGTGGGTGGTGTCTGCGGCAGTCGCCGCCGCCATCGCGTACACATGGGCGGACAGCCGCGCGTAGGCGTCCGCGTCGTCGCCGCGCAGCTGCCGGCTCACAGCATCGACGACGGAGCCGCAGTAATCGTCGAACACGCGGTGGAACAGTTCCTGCTTTCCGCCGAACGCGCCGTACAGGCTGCCTTTGCCGAGCCCCGTTGCCTCGGCAATGTCTTCCATTCGCGTGGCGGCGTACCCACCCGACCAGAACCGCTCCCGGGCAGTGTCCAGTACCTGCTGCTCGTCGAACTTCCTGGGTCGTGCCATGGGGACAGCCTACCCATTCTTGACTGGTTCGTCCATAACTATGGACGAACCAGTCAAGAATTGAGGAGTGGGAGCGTTATGACGGAAGTACTCGCAGGCAAGGTGGCGGTGGTCACCGGAGCCAACAGCGGCATTGGGCTCGCCATCGCCAGGCGGTTCGCCGCGGAGGGGGCACGGGTGTTCCTGGCCGGTCGCCGTCAGGGGCCGCTCGACGCGGCCGTCGCCGAGATCGGGCCGGCGGCCACCGGTGTGAGGGCCGACGTTTCGGTGCAGACGGACCTCGATGACCTTTACTCGGTCGTGCGGGAGGAGGCGGGCCGCATCGACGTGCTTGTCGCCAACGCCGGGAGCGCTGTCCCTCAGCGTCTCGGCGAGATCACAGAGGAAGCCATCGACGCCACCTTCGGTACGAACGTGAAGGGCACGATCTTCACCGTACAGAAGGCGCTGCCCCTGCTGTCGGACGGCGCCTCGATCGTAGTGACAGGATCGACCACCACCCTCCGCCCCGGACCGAGCCTGGAAGTCTACGGCGCATCGAAGGCGGCGGTGCGCAACCTGGTGCGCAGCTGGGCGCTCAGCGCGCAGGAACGGAAGTTCCGGGTGAACGTGCTGAGCCCCGGCCCGACCGAGACCCCGGGCCTGATCGGCGTCGTAGGCCCAGACCTCCACCAGTTCGCCTCGGAGGTGCCGCTCGGCAGGATCGGCCACCCGGACGAGATCGCTGCCGTGGCGACGTTCCTGGCCTCGGACGCTTCCAGCTTCGTCAACGGCGTCGAGTGGTTCGTCGACGGAGGCCAGGCGCAGGTCTGACCGGTGACGCTGCCGCACACGCCATCATCCAGCCCAACAAACCAAGACGACCCTGGGGGCCATGCCCGGCGAGATGAAGGATCTCGGTACGAGTTCGCCACTCTGGAACCCTCGTCCGTGCCGGGCACGCCCCGAATTCAGGGGTGGATCACCAGGCCATCTCACCGTGACGGTCGCGGAAGGTTCCCGTCGGTCCGTCCGCCCCGATGGCGGCGAGTTCGACGATCGCGTCGGTCCCCTCGGTCACTGTCTGCGGGCCGCTGTGCCCGTTGAAGTCGGTCGCGGTGTAGCCCGGGTCGGCCGCGTTCACCTTCACGTCCGGCCAGGACTTCGCGTACTGCGTGGTCAGCATGGTCACGGCAGCCTTCGACGCCGTGTAGAGCGGCGCGAGGTTCCTCGACTCGACGCGCTCTGCGTCGTGGGTGGCCGCGAACGATCCCATACCGCTGGACACATTGACGATGACCGGACTCGCGGACTTGCGCAGCAAAGGCAGGAACGCGTGCGTCACCCGGACGATCCCGACGACATTGACCTCGAACACCTCACTGGCGTCAGCGGCCGTGATCTGGTCGGCGGGGCTGTGCGTCCCGAAGACGCCTGCGTTGTTGATCAGGACGTCGATGCCGCCCTCGCGAGCCTCGATATCGGCGGCGGCCGCAGCCACCGACGCGTCATCCGTCACATCGATCTGGACGAAACGGGCACCGAGTGCGTCGGCGGCCGCCCGGCCGCGCTCCGGATCACGCGCACCGATGAGGACGGTGTGGCCAGCCTCGAGCAAGCGGCGGGCGGTCTCATACCCGAGGGACTTGTTGGCTCCAGTGATGAATGTTGTAGTCATGCGTCCACTCTCGGCCCGTGACGAGAGGACAACCAGTGCTCTCCGTGACGGTAGGACAGCCAGTACCAGGCACGACGACGGCCCGGCAGACACAATGGCCGAGTGGACGAGACCCTGGGCACGGCACTGCACCGCTGGCGCGACCGCCTTTCTCCCGCCGACGTCGGACTGACCTCACGGCCCGGACGACGCGCGGTGGGGCTGCGACGCGAGGAACTGGCAGAACTCGCCGGGCTGTCGGTCGACTACGTGGTCCGCCTGGAACAGGGCCGCGCCAAAAGCCCATCGGCGCAGGTCGTCGCGAGCCTGACCAGGGCACTGCAACTGCAGCCCATGGAGCGCGATCACGCCTACCGGCTGGCCGGCCTCCTGCCTCCCCAGGAGGGAACGGTCTCCACGCATGTTCCGGCCGGGGTCCAACGGATGCTGGCCCGCCTCAGGGAGTTCCCAGTGGGCGTGTTCAGCGCCGACTGGACCTTGCTGTCCTGGACCCCCGCATGGTCAGTCCTGATGGGCGACCCCAGCGCACGGACACACGACGAGCGCAACCTGGCACGAGCGGTCTTCGCCACAGGGCCCAGCCGACTCGCGTCCTGGCCCGTGCTCCAGGACGACGACGCCCTGAAACTTGCCCTCGTCGCCGACCTGCGCACAGCTCTCATCGACTACCCCCGCGACCGCGGCCTGACCGACCTCGTCGAGGACCTGCGTTCGACCAGCGCGGAGTTCGCCCGTCTGTGGGACGAGGGCACGGTCGGCCCGCACGTCTCGGCCCGCAAGACCGTGGTACACCCCCAGGTGGGTGAGGTGATCTGCGACTGCGACGTGCTCACCGTCCCAGGCTGCGACATCCGACTCGTCGTCTACACGGTGGCCGCGGGTTCCGCCGATGCGGAAAAGCTGGAGTTCTTGCGGGTCACCAACGGCGTCCGCGCCGAGGACTCCTCGCCTCCGGGGCCCGGTCTGTTCTCTACGCCGTAACGATCGGGCCGGCCGGATCTCGTCCAGCAAGCAGAGGTCAGGTCCGTCAGTGAAAACGACCGCTCACGGCTCTCATCATGGACGTGCGCCGACGCGACCGACGCGGTTGATTGGCGGTGGCCGGCCTGATACCGGCGAGGCGCCTGCGGTGGTCTCGCGCTCTGGCGAGTGCAGGCACCTCTGCTGCACTCATCAGGTCCCTCCGCCGCAGTCACCGTCGCGGCAACGTGATCGACCGGACAGCTCCTACGAGGCGCTCCAGCGGGGGTCGCGGCCGAGGTAACGCAGGAGGACCGCCACGTCGTCGTCGCCCTGCTCGGGGACCAGGGCGGCGACGTACGCGCCGCGGGGGCGCAGCGGCTCGACGATCTCCCTGGCGACCTTGAGGAGGGGGCGGGCCAGCTCGGGTGTGAGCGGCGACGGCCGGCCCGTCGCCATGGCGATGTCCCAGGCATGGACCGCTGCGTCCAGCCCGCACGCCGCCGAGCCGGACCACGGGGACATCTTGTGCGGCGGCACCGGCGTGGGCACCTCGGCGACGTCCCGGTCGACCCCCGCCCACGCCTTCGCCGCGCGTGCCAGGGCGTCCTCCAGGAACACCGCCGGGTCCACCCCCTCCATCTCGCCCGACGGGTCGAACGGGTTGAAGTCGGGGCCGGGTTCTCCGGTCAGCGCGGCGGCGTAGCCGATCTGGTCGCCGACGGCGTGCTGGAAGACCTGGGCGACGGTCCAGCCCGCGCAGGGCGTCGGCAGGTGCCAGCCGTCGGCGGGGACGGCGCGGACCGCCGTGCGCAGTGCTTCGTGGGAGGCGTCCAGGACATAGGACTGCCAGTACCAGGCGCAACGGCTGTCCGGCCTGCGCCGGGGCCGGCCGACGAGTCCGGCCACGGCCGGAACCTTGTCGAGCAGGGGCATCAGCTGCGTGACGTCGTTGCGGGTTCCGCCGGCCGGCGTCGTGCAGACCGATCGTTCGGCGAGGCACCGGGTTCCGTCGAACGCCGCAGCCCGCTCATCGGTTGAGCTGACGGGTCGGCCGTTTCACGTAAACATGCTGAACTTGACAGAGAAGTCGACCACCACACCGGCACGATCCAGGCGGCCCAGGCCGCCTACGACGCCGACACACCCCTCCCGCCCGCCGTGGCGAACCGGCACTGAAGCCGCACGATCCAAGCGCATCAGGGGGAGTTGCCCTCGGACGCCGCCAACCACCCGCCACCCGAAAAGATTCTCCTCGCGGTGTAAGAAATCGCGGTTCTCGACCACTGCCAGGTGAGAGAGCCGAGATGAGGAGACGGTGCGTGACCGACGCCCAACGCTTCCGAGACCTGTACGAGGAGTGCCATCCCCGGGTGCTCGCCTACGCCTCGAGCCTGGTGGGGCGGCAGGTCGGTGAGGACATCACCAGCGAGACCTTCACGGTCGCCTGGCGGCGGATGCGGGACATCCCGACGCCACCGCTGCCGTGGCTGCTCGGCGTGGCGCGCAATCTGACGCACGAGCTGCGCCGCCGCGACGGCAGACAGTACGCCCTGGCCGCGGAGGAGGCCCAGCGCGTCATCGCCTCAGGCGCCCACGTCGGGGATGTGGCCGCGGATGTGGCCGAACGCGAGGTGGCGCTGCAGGCGCTGGCCACGCTGTCCGACGCGGACCGCGAGGTGCTGACGCTGGTCGCCTGGCACGGGCTCGGCCCGCGGCAGGCGGCGCGCGTCCTCGGCTGTGCCACCGCTACGTTCTCGGTGCGGCTGCACCGGGCCAGGCGGCGGCTGGAGCGGGCCGTCAGCGCGGTCGAGGACTCGGCCGGACTCTCTCGCGAAGTTCGTGGTTCTCGCCCGAAAGTGACAGTGAAGGAGCACTGACGTGGCACGTAAGCGGTCCGATGTCATGAAGACACTGGCGGACGCCCGGCCCCCGGAGTTCGACCCGGAGCGCCTGGCCGGTTCCGAACGCGCCCGGAACGACCTGAACACCATCCTCAGCAGCGCCCCCGACGCGCCGGAAGCCCGCCGGTCCGCCCGGTCCCCCCGGCCGTTCACCTGGCGGTGGGCGCTGCCGGTCGCCGCGACGGCGGCCGCGGCCGGGGTGCTCGTCGCCACCCTGCCCCAGGGCGGCTCGGGCTCCGACGGCTCCCGCGCCACCGCCCGGCCCAGCACCGACGGCCCACGGCACACCCCCGAGAACGGCCGCCTCGCGCTGCGACACGTGGCCAACCGGCTGGAGAGCGAGGCCGACGAGGGCACGTACTGGCAGACGACCACTCGGTCGGGCTGGATCGGCATCGTCGCCGAGTCCGGGTCGACCTTCGCGGTCGCCGCCTCCGAGACACAGCAGTGGTCCTTCGGAGTGCGGCCCGGTACGCAGAGCCTGTGGGTCTCGGGGATCGACGACACCACCGAGCCACGCACCGCGCGCGACGCCGCGCGCTGGCGGGCCGCCGGATCGCCGAAGGACCTCACGCTCGCCGAGACCGGTCCCCGGTCGGGCGGCAAGCTCGCTCTGCGGATCGAGTCAGGGTCCGAGAAGCGGCCGACGGTGACCCGGATCAACGACGGCGACAAGATCGCCGCCCTCGGCGCGCGCAATGTGACGTACGCGGATCTGTGGAAGCTCCCCGCCGACACCGCGAAGCTCAAGGAGTACCTGGAGGGCCTGTACGAGGAGGACCGCGGCAGCGAGATCTCCGGCCGCACCGAGTGGATGTGGCGGCAGGCGGCCGGCCTGATCGGCCTCCCGGTCAGGCCCGAGGTCCGGGCCGCCGCGTACCGCGTCATCGCGGATCTGCCGGGCATCCGGTCGCTCGGCGAGGTGACCGACCCGCTGGGCCGCGAGGGGGTCGGCTTCGCGCTGCCCGCGACCGAACGGCCCGACTACGGGACCGCGCGGTCGGAGCTGATCGTGGACCCGGCGACCGGGGCCCTGCTGTCCGACCAGCAGGTGCTGACCAAGCCGAACGCGCAGGCCGCCGAGGCGGGGCTCACCGCGGGCACGGTGGTGAACCACACCGCCACCGTGACGTCGAAGTGGACGGATCAGCAGCTGAAGGCCCCCAAGTGACCGGCAAAAGTCACGTGTAAGAACCGGCGGCCCGCGGCCATTTCCTTCTGAGAGCACCAACCGAGCAGAAGGAGCACCATGGCCAGGAACGCAGGGCTGCGCATAGCGGTAGCGGTGTGCGCGATCGCACTCGGCTCGTTAGGGGCGCAGGCGAACGCCGCGACCGGCACCGCGACTACCACCGCGTCCGATCGGGCGGCCCGCGCCGCCACCCCCTGGCAACTGGCGACGCCGCTGAGCGAGACCGCCTCCACGGAGTTCTGGGACGTCGCCTCGACCGGCGCCAAGGACGCCTGGGCGGTGGGCCGCAAGACAGCCGGCGCCGACGGGGGCACCCCCACGATCAGGCACTGGAACGGCACCGCGTGGACGGACGTCCCCGCCGCCACCACGGGTGGCAAGGCCGCGCGGCTGGAGAAGGTCGCGGCCTCGGCGCCCGGCGACGCCTGGGCGGCCGGCACGCTGGACGACAACATGTCCGCGCCGCTCGTGCTTCAGCACTGGGACGGCAAGAAGTGGAGCAAGGTCGACCACGCGGCCCCCGCGGAGGGGTCGCTGAGCTTCATCGGCGACCTCGCCACGTTCGGTACGAAGTCGGCCTGGCTGACCAGTTTCGACTGGGATCCGAACGGCGACGCCCAGGTCTCCCGTCTGGAGCGCTGGACCGGCTCCAGGTGGCAGAAGGTGGACCTGCCCGCGGCCCCCGGCGGTGGCCAGGCGCAGCCCTGGGACATCACCGGTACCGGCCCGGACGACGTCTGGGTCACCGCCGACGCGACGACCGGCGAGAAGGCCGTACCGCTGCTGTACCACTGGAACGGCAGCAGCTGGACGGTCCGCGAGGTGCCGGTCCCCAGTGAGCACCCGACCGGCTGGGTGGGCAACCACGCCGTGGCCACCGGCCGTAACTCGGTCTATGTCGTCGGGAAGACCAACGACCCGCAGGCGCCCACGGCCACCATGGCCGCCCACTGGACCGGCAGCCGCTGGCAGTCGCTGCCCGCGCTCCCCGTCGACGAGGCGAACGCGGCGGGCGCGGACGGCGCCGGGGGCCTGTGGATCGCCGGCTGGACCCCGGGCGGCGACGCCCACTCCGTGCTGGCCCGCTGGACCGGTACGGAGTGGTCGACCGAGAAGCTGCCCGCCGACGTCACCGAGCACAGCGAGATGTCCACGGTGTTCGGCATCGCCGCCGTCCCCGGGACGAAGGGCGTGCTCGCCGCGGGGACGGCCGGCTGTGCGAGCGACCCCGTCCAGTGCGGGCTGCTGGTCTCACGCGACCTGCGCTGACACCCCGTCGTTCGTACGGGCCGCGTACGCCTGGACGGCGACCCCCTCGTCGTCCAGGCACCGCCCCGTCTCCAGGTCGAAGCGCTGCTTCAGCAGCGGCGAGGCGACGAAGGGTCGTTCCCCCAGGGAGCCCAGCAGACCCCGCGAGAGCACATACGCGCCGGTGAACGGATCGCGGTTGTCGATTGCGTACGCCTGGCCCGTCCGGTCCAGGAACACCGCGACCTGCGTCCCGTCCGGCAGCAGCGCGGCCACCCCGCGCCCCGGGATCAGATCGGAGAGGTCGCAGACCGCGAACCACCGCTGGTCGATCAGGAGTTCCACGCGGACATCGATCCGCTCGGGTGCCATGGTCATCGGCTTGCGGTCCCTTCGAGGGTACGGACGGGGATGCTGGGGCCGGAGAGGATCGTCAGGTCCGGCTTCACCTGGTCGCGCTCGGGCACGAACTTCACCGTCGGATCCGGCGCGCCCGGCGCGTTGACGAAGGACACGAAGCGCCGCAGCCGCTCCGGGTCCTCCAGGGTCTCGGCCCACTCGTCGCGGTAGCCCGCCACATGGTCGGCCATCAGCGCCTCCAGCTCGGCGCACAGCCCCAGCGAGTCGTCGACCACCACATCCCGTACGTGGTCGAGGCCGCCCTCGATCCGCTCCAGCCACGCGGAGGTGCGCTCCAGCCGGTCCGCGGTGCGGATGTAGAACATCAGGAACCGGTCGATCAGCCGGATCAGCTGCTCGTCGTCGAGGTCCTGGGCGAGCAGATCGGCGTGGCGCGGGTCCGCGCCGCCGTTGCCCCCGACGTACAGGTTCCAGCCGTTCGAGGTGGCGATCACCCCGAAGTCCTTGCCGCGCGCCTCCGCGCACTCACGCGCACACCCGGAGACGGCCGACTTCAGCTTGTGCGGGGAGCGCAGCCCCCGGTAGCGCAGCTCCAGGTCGATGGCCATCCGCACCGAGTCCTGCACGCCGTAGCGGCACCAGGTCTGCCCCACGCACGACTTCACGGTGCGCAGCGCCTTGCCGTACGCATGCCCCGACTCGAACCCGGCCGCCACCAGCCGCGCCCAGATCGGCGGCAGCTGGTCCACCCGGGCGCCGAACAGATCGATCCGCTGCCCGCCGGTGATCTTCGTATAGAGCCCGAAGTCCCGTGCCACCTCGCCGATGACGATCAGCTTCTCGGGGGTGATCTCCCCGCCGGGGATGCGCGGCACGATCGAATACGAGCCGTTGCGCTGGAGGTTGGCGAGGAAGTGGTCGTTGGTGTCCTGGAGCGCCGCCTGCTCACCGTCCAGCACATAGCCGCTGGCGCCCACCGTCGGCGCGAGCGAGGCGATGATCGACGCCACGGTCGGCTTGCAGACCTCACAGCCGTTGCCGCTGCGCGCCTCGTCTCGGCCGTGGCTGTCCAGCAGCGCGGCGTACGAGGTGATGCGCAGCGTCCGGACGATCTCGTACAGCTCGGCCCGGGTGTAGGAGAAGCAGCCGCACAGCCCCTTGTCGACGCTGACGCCGCTCGCTTCGAGTTCGTCGTTGACCAGGGTGGTCAGCGCCTTGAGGCAGCTGCCGCAGCCGGTGCCCGCCTTGGTGCACTTCTTCACCTCGGGGACCGTGGCGCACTGGTGGTCGGTGACCGCGGAGCGGATGCTGCCCTTGGTGACGTTGTGGCAGTTGCAGATCACCGCCTCGTCCGGCAGCGCGGACGGGCCGATCGCGGCCGGCGCGCCAAGACCGGCCGGCAGCACCAACTGCTCGGGCGCGACCGGCGGCACGCTGCCGGTCAGCGGGCGCAGCATGCCGTACGACTCGGCGTCGCCGACCAGCACCCCGCCGAGCAGCGCGCCGTCCGCGCCGATCACCAGCTTCTTGTAGACGCCCGCGCGGGAGTCGGCGTACACCACGTCCAGACAGCCCTCGGCCGTGCCGTGCGCATCGCCGAAGGAGGCCACGTCCACGCCGAGCAGCTTGAGCTTGGTGGAGGTGTCGGCGCCCGTGAAGCCGCTCTCGCGGCTTGCCTCGGCGATTTCGTCGGCCGCTACGACTGCCATCTCGTATCCCGGCGCCACCAGCCCGTACACCCGGCCGTCCGCGGCCAGCGCGCACTCGCCGATCGCGAACACGGCCGGGTCGCTCGTACGGCACCGCTCATCCACCGCGATCCCGCCGCGCTCCCCGACCGTCAGCCCGCAGTCGCGCGCCAGCTGGTCGCGGGGGCGTACGCCCGCCGAGAAGATGACCAGATCGGTGTCGATGGACGACCCGTCGGAGAGGGCCATCGCGGAGACCGCGCCGTCCGCGTTCGCTGTGATCTCCTTGCCGCCGACACCCGTGTGCACGACCAGGCCCATGTCCTCCACGGTCCGCCGCAGCGCGGCGCCGCCGCCCTCGTCCACCTGGATCGCCATCAGCCGCGGATTGAACTCCACGATGTGGGTGGTCAGCCCGAGCCCCTTGAGCGCGCCCGCCGCCTCCAGGCCGAGCAGGCCGCCGCCGACCACGGTGCCGGACGAGCAGTTCTTGGCGTACTCCTCGATCTCCAGCAGGTCCTCGATGGTGCGGTAGACGAAACAGCCCCGGCTGTCCTTGCCCGGCACCGGCGGCACGAACGGATACGAGCCGGTGGCCAGCACCAGCGAGTCGTACGCCACGGTCAGCCCCGAACGCGCGGTGACCGTGCGCGCGGCGCGGTCGATGTGCTCGGCCGGGTCGCCCAGGTGCAGCTCGATACCGTGCCGGGCCATGAAGCCGTCCTCCACGAGGGACAGGTCCTCGGCGGTCCGGCCGGAGAAGTACGAGGTCAGCTGGACGCGGTCGTAGGCCGGCCGCGGCTCCTCGCACAACACGACGACCCGGGCGCGCTCGGTCACGCCCCGCTCGACGAGCCCTTCCAGGAAGCGCTGGCCGACCATGCCGTGCCCGACGAGCACGATGGTGGGGGCGGTGGCGGTGGGGGCAGAGTTGGGTGCGCTCATCGTCAGGAGCCTCCATCGTTGGTCAGCAGGTGCAGCAAGGGGGCGGAGGGGAGCGGTTCGTCACCCTCCCAAGTGCGGGCGAGCGCGCCGACGCTGCCGAGATCGCCAAGCAGAATCCCCCCGACGAGCCGATCCCCACGCACCACGACCTTCCGGTACGCGTTCCGCGTGGCGTCGGCCAGATGCACGACGTCGTCGCCGGGGGCGGGTGTGGTCTCGCCGAACGCGGCGAGATCGAGCGGGCTGGCGGCGGCCGTAGACGCGGCGGCGAGCGTCAGCCGGGTCAGGGTGCGGCTGCCCGCGTAGCGGGGGCCGGTATCGCTGCCGTGCGCGGCCCGGTGGTCGGGTTGTGCCCACCCGTTCCTCCCCCAGCTACCGCTGGGAGGCGCCCCCTCCGCGGAACGATTGCCCACAACATGCGCCAGCACATCCGCCTGGTCCTGGGCCGGGCCGGCCAGGCCGTACAGGATGCCGGCGTGCTCCGCGCAGTCGCCGATCGCGAAGATCCGGGGGTCGCTCGTGCGCAGCTGGTCGTCCACGACGACGCCGCGTGCCACGGCGAGTCCGGCCGCGTGGGCCAGGCCGACGCGGGGGCGGGCGCCGCAGGCGAGGATGACCAGGTCGGCGTCGAGGGCGTATCCGTCCGCCAGTTCCACGGCGGCCACGGCGCGAACGGCGCGCCCGCCGCCGGAAGCGGACACGGGCCGCGTGCGCAGCCCCCGTACGCGGCACTCCGTATGGACCTCCACGCCCAGCGCCGCCACATGGCGCCGCAGCATCGCAGCCGCGCCCGTGTCCAGCTGCCGTTCCATGAGGTGTTCGCCCTGGTGGGCGAGGACGACCTGGGCGCCGCGCTGGGCCAGGGCCCGTGCCGCGGAGACGCCGAGCAGGCCGCCGCCGATGACGACGGCGCGGACGCCGGGGCGGATGGCCGCGCCGAGGGCCAGGCAGTCGTCCATGGTGCGGAAGGCGTGGACGCCGTCCGGCAGGTCGTGGCCGTGGGGTTCGAAGAGCCCGCGCAGCGGGGGCAGCACCGGGTTGGAGCCGGTGGCCAGCACCAGCGCGTCGTACGGGACGCGGCGCCCGTCGTCACAGACGACCTCGCCCGGGTCCCGGTCGAGCCGGACCACGCGTACGCCGCTCAGCCGGCGGCCGACAGCAAGGCCCGGGAGGGCGATCACATCGGGGGCGTACCGCCCGGCGAGGACTTCGGCGAGCAGCACACGGTTGTACGCCGGGTGCGGCTCCTCGCCGATGATCGTCACCTCGACGGAGCCGTCGGCGGCCGTCGCGGCGAGCTGCTGCGCCAGCCGCGTCCCGGCCATGCCGCCGCCGACGATCACCACCCGCCGGCCGCTGCCGGACTCCTTGTACGACCTCATGCCAGGAAGCGTGCGGGGTGCCTGTTACCCGGCCGCATCACCGCCGTTTCCCTGAAGCAACGCTGCCCTCAGCATGCCCCGTCAGCCGCTGTGAGCCGCGGGGGCCGCGGGCCGGAGCCGCACCGGCAGCTCCTGCGGGCTGTTTCCGACGAAGCTGGGGTGCGGGACGAGCGCGTCGTCGGGGACGGCCAGGTCAAGGCCGGGGAAGCGGGTGAACAGCGCGTCGAGGGCGACCGTGGCCTCCATACGGGCCAGCGGCGCGCCGAGGCAGTAGTGCGCGCCGTGGCCGAAGGACAGATGGCGGGCGGCGTCGGGGCGGGTGTGGCGGGTGATGTCGAAGCGGTCGGCGTCCGCGCCGTGGGCCCGCGGATCGCGCCCGGCGGAGGTGTACGAGACGAGGACGGGGGCGCCCTGGGGGATCACCGTGTCGCCGACGGCCAGGTCGCGGGTCGGGTAGCGGAAGGGGAAGAGGCTGACGGGGCTGTCGTAGCGCAGGGTCTCCTCGACCACATCGCCCCAGGACGCCTCGCCGACGCCGGAGCGCACCAGCTCCAGCTGGTCGCGGTGGGCGCACAGCGCCCGCACGGCGTTGGTGATCAGGTTGAGCGTGGTCTCGTGCCCGGCGATGATCATCAGCAGCAGCGTGCCGATGAGCTCTTCCTCGCTGAGCCGGTCGCCGTCCTCCTCGCGTACACCGAGCAGCGCGCTGGTCAGATCATCGCCCGGCGAGCGCAGCCGCGCGGCGGCCACCTGGCCCAGGACGGCGATCATCTCGCGGTTGGCGGCCAGCGCCCGCTCGGGGGCGGTACGGGTGCCGACGATGTCGTTGGAGAGGGCGTGCAGCCGGTCCTGGTGCTCGGGGCCGACGCCGAGCAGCCGGCAGATCACACCCATGGGCAGCGGCAGCGCGAAGTGGCGGCGCAGGTCGACCACGCCGTCGGGGGCCTCGGCGGCGGCCTCGGCCAGCCGGTCCAGGAGGGCGGCGGTCAGCTCCTCGACGGCGGGGCGCAGCGCCTCCACCCGGCGCGGGGTGAAGGCCCGCGTGACCAGGGAGCGCAGCCGCTTGTGGTCGGCGCCGTCGGCGGTGGTCATGCCCCGTACGGTGGCGAAGGTCGCCAGCGGCCAGCCGGGCGGGATCTCACCGTCTCGCAGCGCGGCGAAGTGGCGGGCGTCCTTGGCGACTTGGGGGTGGGTGGTGAAGTCCTTGAGCTCTTCGTGGCGGGTGATGGCGTAGGCCGTGACATCGCCGGGCAGCAGGACCGGGACCGCGGCCGCGCGCTCCCGCAGCCGTGCGTTGACCGTGTGCTGACCGGCCCCGGTGGGGTCCAGCCGATGCGGGGTGGGGGCGGCGTGCGGCACGGGGCATTGGCCGTCGGTCGCGTCGGTCGCGTCGGTCGCGTCGGTCGCGTCGGTCATCGTAAGTCTCCTGAGTCTGCCGGTGCCGGATGGGCGGCCGCCGCCGCGTCCGCCGCGTCCGCCGCGAGCTGCGGGGCGGTGAACCGCACCGGCAGCCCGGCCAGGTTCTTCGACCAGGGTGAGGTGATCCAGGCCAACTGGCCCTCCGGAACCGCGAGTTCGAGGTCGGGCAGCCGGTGCCGGAGGGTGTCCACGGCGGTCCGGGTGATCAGCCGTGCCGGGTCCCGTGCCGGGCAGGTGTGCGGACCGGCGCCGAAGGCGAGGTGGGAGCGGTTGCCGATGACCGGACGGCCGTCCTCGGGCAGCACCTCGGGGTCGGCGTTCGCCCCCGCCAGGCCCAGGATGAGCATGTCCCCGGCGCGGATGTGCTGTCCGCCGAAACGCAGATCGCGGGTGGCGTAGCGGCCGGGGAAGTTGGCGGTGGGCGGATGGCGCCACAGCACCAGGTCCAGCGCGTCGTCGACCGTGAGGTGGCCGCGGGCCAGCGAGGAGCGGAAGCCCGGGTCGGTGAGGAGGATCCGTACGGTGTCGGCGATCCAGTTCACGGTCGTCTGGTTCCCCGCCACGATGATCACTACGAGGTTGTGCAGCACTTCCTGGTCGCTGAGGCCGACCGGGTGCTCCAGCAGCCAGGAGGTCAGATCCGCGCCCGGCTGCCGCTTCTTCTGCTCGATCAGCTCCAGCAGGATGCCACCCATGCGCCGGTTGGCGCCGGTGGCGGCGGCGGTGGGGTTGACGATGGCGGCGATCGCCTCGACCAGCCGCGGCCCGCGCTCCTCGTCGAGGCCCAGGATCCGGGTGACGACGTGCAGTGGGAGCAGCCGCGCGTACTGCGGCACCAGATCCGCCTCATGCCGGTCCGCGAACCCGGCGATCAGCCGCTCGGCGGCGGACCGCACCGTACGGATCAGCTCGTGCCCGTCGAGCCGGCCCAGCGCCTCGGCGACCGCCGAGCGCATCCGGCGGTGCTGCCGGCCGTCGGCGAACAGCAGCGCCGGGCGCCAGCCGACCAGCGGGATCAGCGGCGAGTCGGGCGGCACGCGGCCGTCGCGCAGCGGGGTCCAGCGCCTGGGATCGTGCGAGAAGTACTGCTCGTCGCGGGTCAGATGAAGCAGCTCGCGATGGCCGAGCACCAGCCACGCCTCGATGCCGGGCGCGATGGCGACGGGCACGACCGGGCCGTGGTCGCGGCGCATCCGCTCGTACAGCGCGGGCATGTCGCCGGCCGGCCCCGGCCCGTACAGCGGCACCGGGGCCGGCAGCGCGCCATCGGCCCAACCGCCCGTCACGACGCCTCCGTGATGGTCTCTATGAGGTGGGAGACCAGCGAGATCAGCGCCTGGACGGAGGACTTGTGCTCCCGGGCGTCGCAGATGACCAGCGGGGTGTGGGGGAGCAGATCGAGCGCGGAGCGCAGATCGTCCTCGCTGTGCAGCACGCTGTCGGGGAACGCGTTGACCGCGACGGAGAACGGGACGTCCAGGTCCTCCAGATGCCCGATGGCGTCGAAGGAGGCCTCCAGATCGCGGGTGTCGACGAGCGCGAGCGCGCCCAGGGCACCGCGCGCCAGGTCCTTCCACGCGGGTAGAAAACGCTGCTGACCCGGCGTGCCGAACAGATAGAGCACCAACTCGCCGCCGAGCGTGATCCGGCCGAAGTCCAGGGCCACCGTGGTCGTGATCTTGGACGGCCGTACGGCGGTGTCGAGGCGGGCGCCCGCCTGGGTCATGGTCGCCTCGGTGGACAGCGGCTTGATCTCCGAGACGGTGCCGATCAGCGTGGTCTTGCCGACGCCCATGGGGCCGACGACCAGGATCTTGGCCGCGCCGGACACGCTGGACTGCACGTACATGACGGGTGTGCCGGCCAGATCGTCGGCGTCGTCCGCGTCGGCCGAGTCGTCCGCGTCGTTCATGTCGGCCATCTTGTCCCCGTCACTCTTGTCGTCTTCGTTGTCCACGCCGCCGTCCACGCCGCCGTCCACGTCGTGCACACCGTCCCTGTCATCGGTGCCCTCCGCACCGCCTGTTCCGCCCGCACCGCCTGTTCCGCCCGCGCTGCCTGGGCCGTCCGTGCCGCCTGCTCCGTCCGAGATCTCAGAGCTTGCTCTCAAGCCCATCGAGCACCTTCCTCAGCAAGTCCCTGTCGGCACGCTTGGCGGTCCGGACGGGCGGGCGCGCCACGATATGCCCCCAGTCGATGAGATCGGCCAGCAGCACCTGCACCACGGCCGGTGGCTGGCCGAGGTGCGCGGCCACCTCCGCCACCGACAGCAGACCCTGACAGAAGTCGACGATCCGCCGGTACTCCGGCTGGAGTTCCGGGGGCGGCGCGCTTCCCGAGGCCATGACGAGCGTCTCCCACGGCAGTTCGTCCCGTGAGGAACCTGCGCGGCCACGTGTGATCACGTACGGCCGCACGGCCGGGGTGGTCCGTTCCTCGCGGGGCTCGTTCATGGCGTCGAGGTCATCGACTCCCGGGGGCGGCTGCTCAGATGGGCGCCTATTTTCGCCACGAGTAACTGCATCTGCTGGGCCACCAGACCGACATCCGCTTCCATATCGGTGGCCACGCCCAGAGACGCCCCCTGGCCGGCCGAGGTGAACAGCACGAACCCCTTGTCGGACTCGACCATGAGCTGCCGCACCCCCGCGTCGTCGCCGAATAACAGTGCCGCCGTGGACTGCCCGGTCACCGTGAGCGCCGCGCAGGCGGCGGCCAGCGACTCGGCCTCCGCCACGTCCAGTTGGGGCACCTCCCCTGTCAGCCCCTCGGCGGAGCCGTGCCCCATGCGCAGACCGTCCTCCGAGACGACGACGGCATGCCGCACGCCCGGGATCTGCGTCAGCGGACGCAGCATCCATCCAACGTCCGGCAGCCTGGATATGGTTCCGGCCACTACCGGCCTCCTTCTCGATCTGCTCGGTCCTGTTGGTCGGCTTGGTCGGCCTCGGCCACCTCCGCGCGCCCGCGACGGGTGCCGGAGACGATGCTGGCGATGGACGCGCGGGCGGCCTCGGGGGTCCACGGGTCGCAGGTGGGGGCGGGCGCCTTGGCGTCGGGCGCCTTCTGGTTCGTACGGCGGCGGTTGCGCCGCTGCGGCAGCCCGGCCCCGGCCCCTGAGTCGGGGCCGGGTCCGGAGTCGGCCCCGATGGGCGCGGGTGCGGCCGGGGCGGTCACGGGCTCGATGACGACCGGCTCCGTGTCCACGACCGGCTCGGCGCCCCCGCCGAGCAGCCGGTGCGGTACGAAGACCACCACCCGCGTCCCGCCGTACGCCGAGGCGGTCGACAGCTCCACGCTGAAGCCCAGCTCCCGCGACCACCGCCCGACACAGGCGAGCCCCAGCCGCGGCACCGCCCCCAGCTCGGCCAGGTCAAGGCTGTCCCGGAGCTGGGCGACGGCCTGCTCCAGCACATCGGGCGGCATACCGAGCCCCGCGTCGTCGATCTCGACGACCGCGCCCGCGGCGACCTCCCGGATGGAGACCGCGACCTGGGTGCGCGAGGGGGAGAACACCGTGGCGTTCTCCAGCAGTTCGGCGATCGCGTGCATCAGACCCTCGACCGCGGGCGCCACCACGTACAGCGTCTGGCCGCCGTGCACATCGACCCGCCCGAACTCCACGATCCGCGACTGCGCGCCGCGCACACAGTCGAAGAGCGTCACCGGCCGGGTCTCGCGCCGCGCGGGCCAGATCCCGCACATCACCATCAGGGTCTGCGCCTTGCGGGTCATCTGGGCCGCGGCGTGGTCGGCCTTCATCACCTCGGCCATCAAGGCCGCCTCGCTGATGCGCTGTTCCAGGCCGTCGAGCACCTGCTGCTGCACCACCGCCATGGCGTGCATATTCCTGGCCACGGACTCGAAGGACGCCTGGACGGAGTCGCGCAGATTCCGCTCCCGGCGGGCCGCCTCGTCCAGCTCGGCCCGTACGGCGGACAGCCGGGCCACCTCCTCGCCGCGCTCGGCCGCGACGGCTCGCTCCCGCTCCGCTTCGGCCCGCGCCTCAGCGGCGGCTGCCCGCTCCCGTTCGGCCGTCGTACGCGCCTCGGCGAGCGCCGTACGCAGCCTGGCGACCCATAACGAGCCCAGCAGCAGCGTCAGCACCAGCAGAGCGGATGCGACGGCGATGACTCCCGCCGTCTCCGACAACACCTTCGTATACCTCCACCCGCGATGCGGCCAAGAACGGGCAGATACTACTGACCAACCGATCAGTCTGTTCCGGTAGTTGTCAAAGTCTCATCTCACAACGGCAGTCGCGCAGGCAGTCGCAGGCAGTCGCAGGCAGTCGCAGGCAGTCGGAGCAGCACCCGGGCCCCTCCCCGAGGGCTGGTGTGGAGGGTCAGGGTCCCGCCGTGGGCGTGCGCGATGTCCTTGGCGATCGCGAGGCCGAGGCCGGTGCCGCCGTCCTGCCGGGCGCGGGCGTCGTCCAGCCGGGTGAAGCGCTCGAAGACGCGCTCGCGGTCGGCTTCGGGGATGCCGGGGCCGTCGTCGTCCACGGAGAGCTCGACCATGCCGTCGCGGACCGCGACACCGACCGAGACGGTCGCGCGGGCGTGTCTGCGGGCGTTGTCGGTGAGGTTGGTGAGCAGCCGGGAGAGCTGTACGCGGCTGCCGTGCACGACGACGGCGGCGACGACGGCGGTGGCCGGTCCGGCGCCCCCGTCGGACGCGTCTCCGTCGGAGGTGCGCGCGTCGGAGGTGTCCGCGCCGGGCGCGTCCGCGTCGCAGGTGTCCGCGTCGGACGTGTCCGCGCACCCCGACTCCGCATACTCCACCACCGTGCCGGGGTGCCGCCGTACCTCCTCGGCCGCCAGCGCCGCGAGGTCCACCGGGGCCCGGGGCGGCGCCTCCTGGGCGTCGAGCCTGGCGAGCAGCAGCAGGTCGGAGGCGACGGCCTGGAGGCGTTCGGTGTCCTGGAGGGCCTTGTGCACGGCGGTCGGCCAGTCCGTCCGCGAGGGGCGGGCCAGGGCGAGTTCGAGCTGGGCCCGTACGGCCGCGATGGGGCTGCGCAGTTCGTGGGAGGCGTCCGCGACGAACTGGCGCTGCCGGGTCATGGCCTGATGCAGCCGGTCCAGCGTGGCGTTCATCGTCCGCGCCAGCCGGGAGATCTCGTCGCGCGCCTTGGACACCGGGACCCGGCGGTGCAGAGCGCGCTCGGTGATCTCGGTGAACTCCTCCCGTATGGCGGCCACCGGGCGCAGCGCACGGCCGACCAGCAGCCAGGTGAGCGCGGCCACGAACAGTACGAGCCCGGCCGCCGCGGGGGCGACCTGGCGCAGCAGCAGCCGGGTGGCGTTGTCGACGGCGGTGGTCGAGGGGGCGACGGACACGCTGTACGGCGTGTGGGCGCCCACGGCGGGTGCGGCGGGTGCGGCGGTGCCCGCCTTGCCGTCTATCGGAACGTGCACCGGAGGTGCGGAGTTGATCACCCGTCCCGCCGTGTCCTTGATGATCACCGATTGGGGCGTGACGACCACCACCTTGTCAGCCTTCTTCATCTCCCAGGACGTGGCCAGTTGGGTCTTGACGCTGATGGCGGCCTGTTTGGCGTCCACCTTCGCGCTGTCGCGCAGGTTCTGCTGGAGGGCCAGCACCAGGGCCAGCATGCACAGTGCGATCGCGAGAGCGACGGTCCCGGCGGCGGCCGACGTGGCCTTGGCGCGGACGCTCATCCCTGTCAGCGGGCTCATGCCGCCCTCACCCCCCGTCGCGGGCCAGCAGATATCCCGCGCCCCGTATCGTGCGGATCGCCTGCCTGCCGTACGGCACGTCGATCTTCCGGCGCAGGGCTCTGATGTAGACCTCGACGAGATTGGCCCCGCCCTCGTAGGCGGTGTCCCACACCGTGTGCACGATCTCGGTCTTGGAGACCACCTGTCCGGCGCGGCGGGCCAGGCACTCCAGTACGGCGAACTCCTTGGCCGTCAGCGTGACGCTGTCCTTCCCCCGGCTGCAGGCCAGGGCCGCCGGCTCCAGCCGCAGATCGCCCAGCTCCAGCACCTCGGGCCGGTCCAGGCCGCCGCGCCGCACCAGGGCCCGTATCCGCGCGATCAGGACGACGAAGGAGAACGGCTTGGTGAGATAGTCGTCCGCGCCGACGTCGAGCCCGTCGGCCTCGTCGTACTCGCCGTCCTTGGCGGTCAGCATCAGGATCGGCGTCCAGACGCCGGCCTCCCGCAGCCGGGAGCAGACCTGATAGCCGGACAGCCCGGGCAGCATCACATCCAGCACGATCGCCGCGTACCCGGTGGACAGGGCCAGCCCCAGGCCACCGCGCCCGTCACCGGCCGTCTCGACGGTGAAACCCTCCTGCTCCAGGCCTTCCTTGAGGAGTTCGCGGAGCCGGGCGTCGTCTTCCACCACGAGAATGCGCACGCGAGCAGCATGGCACGCACAAGCTGAGTCTCCGCTGAAGCGCCTTCAGCGAGGACTCAGCGACGGTAGGCCACGGTGGGTGCACCGACGGATCGAGCGATCTGTCGGAGTCCAACTCAGTTGACTAAGGAGACACTTGTGCCTACTCAGCCTCAGCCCCGCTCCACCGCCACGAGGCGCCGAGGCGTCGCGCTCGCCGCGGCGGTCGGCGTCCTGACCCTGGGGGCCGTGACCTCCGCTTCGGCCGCCGGCCCGTCGCACGCCACCTCGACGGCGAGCGCCGCCACGAAGGTCGTCAAGGGGCACAAGATCTGTGTGATCGTGGCCAAGCCCGCCAAGCCCGCCAAGCCCGGTGAGCCGAGGGTGTCCAGCAAGTCGGCCACAGGGAAGGCCGCCGCCACGTCAATCGCCGTCGGCGAGAAAGGGAAGTGCCCCGTCATCGCCATCCCGGGGAAGCCGGGCAAGCCGGGTAAGTGCAAGGTCGTCGTGATCGAGGGCGTCCCCTCGGACGTGAAGATCACCTCGCACGGTCCCGCCAAGCCCGCCAAGCCCGGTAAGCCCGGCAAGGGATGCGTGATCATTCTGTCCGAGAAGAAGTAGCGCGACTCCGCACCCACGACGACCGCCGGACCCGGGCGGTGGCCGGCGGTCGTCTCCCTGCTCCGCGCCTGGAGGGGCTGCGTCCGTACGGGTTTCCGGGCCGCCATAGGCTCCTGCCCATGCCTGACATACCGCTGGTGACGTTGCTCCTGCTCTGCCTGGCCGCGGCTGGTGCCGGCTGGATCGACGCCGTAGTAGGAGGCGGGGGCCTCCTGCTGCTGCCCGCCATGCTGGTCGGACTGCCGCACTACCAGCCCACCTACATCCTCGGCACCAACAAGGCGATCGCCATCGTCGGCACGACCGGTGCCGCCATCACGTACACCCGCAAGACCCCGCTCGACATACGGCTCGCCACGCGTATCGGCGCCGCCGCCGTCGCCGGCTCCCTCACGGGCGCGTTCCTCGCCTCCGGTATCAACAGTGGCGTGCTGCGTCCGCTGATCATGGTGGTCCTGCTGGCCGTCCTCGCGTTCGTCCTGCTCCGCCCGGCCTTCGGCACCGCCCCGGCCCCCGCGGAGCCCCTGACGAGGCAGCGGGTCCTGGCCGCGATCCTCGCCATCGGCCTCGGCATCGGCTTCTACGACGGCCTCATCGGCCCCGGCACCGGCACCTTCCTCGTCATCGCCCTCGTCGCCACCCTCCATATGAACCTGGTCACGGCCTCCGCCACGGCCAAGGTCGTCAACGTCTGCACCAACTTCGGCGCGCTGGTCACCTTCGCCGTCCAGGGCACGGTCCTGTGGCGCATGGCGGCGCTGCTCGCGCTCTTCAACCTGGGCGGCGGGATGCTGGGCGCGCGGATGGCGCTCAAGCGGGGGAGCGGGTTCGTACGGGGGGTCCTGGTGGTCGTCGTGGTCTCGCTGGTCTGCAAGCTGGCGTACGACCAGTGGCTGGCCGGGTGATGGCGGCCGGTGCGCAGTCGGGCGCCTACTGTCCCAGCTGGGCCGCGGTGTAGTAGCCCTCGTCCGTCAGAATCCGGGTGTTGGACTTGTCGATGTTCACCGGCTGGAGCAGATAGGACGGGACCACCTTCTCCTTGTTGTCGTACGACGTGGTGTCGTTGACCTTCGGCTTGCCACCCGTCAGCATCACGAGGCCCATCCGCACGGCGGCCCTGGCGAGCTTGCGGGTGTCCTTGAGGACGGTCTGTGCCTGCTCGTTCTTGATGATCGACTTGACCGAGGGGAGCTCCGCGTCCTGCCCGGTGACGATCGGATACGGCCGACTCCCGGTGCCGTAGCCGGCGGCCTTGAGCGCGGAGAGGATGCCGAGGGACATGCCGTCGTACGGCGAGAGCACCGCGTCGACCCTGGCCTCGGTGTACGACCCGACCAGAAGGTCGTTCATCCGCGTCTGGGCGGCAGCGCCGTCCCAGCGCTCGGTCGTGAGCTCGTTGAGTTCGGTCTGGCCGCTGCGGACCACGAGCCGGTGCTTGTCGATGTACGGCTTGAGCTCGCTCATCGCCCCGTTGAAGAAGTACCGGGTGTTGTTGTCGTCGCTCGAACCGGCGAACAGCTCAATGTTGAACGGGCCCTTCTCGCCCCTGTCGAGCCCCAGCTTGTGGACGATGTAACCGCCCTCCAGCTGCCCGACCTTGAAGCTGTCGAAGGCGACGTAGTAGTCGACCGCGTCGGTGTCCAGCAGCAGCCGGTCGTACGAGATGACCCCGATGCCCGCGTCCTTGGCACGTTCCAGCACGCCTGTCAGCGCGGCGACGTCGATCGGGGCGACCACCAGCAGCTTGGAACCCTTGGCGATCATGCTCTCGATCTGCGAGACCTGCTGGCGGACGTCGTTGTTGCCGTACTGCAGGTCGACCTTGTAGCCCTTGGCCTCGAACTGCTTCTTCATGGCGTCGCCGTCGGCTGTCCACCGCTCGGAGGACTTGGTCGGCATCGCCAGGCCAATCGCGCCGCCATGGGTACTGGTGCCCACGTTCTTATCGGCGGCCTTGCCGTCGGAATCCCCGAACGGCCACTTCAGTACCAGGCCGGTCACGACGCAGGCCAAAACCAAGGCGCCTGCAGCGACGAGCGCCCCTGTCCTGCGCCGGGGGTGTGAAGTGGTAGTGGTGGACCCGGAGGTGATAGTGACGGTCTCGGGCAAGCGGCGAGTGGCGGTTCGCGTGGTCAGGTCCGCCTGTGGTGCACGGAGCGAGGCCAGGGCCGCCGCGATGGTCGGGCGCTGGTTCGGGTCCTTGTCCATGAGCCCCGTGATGAGCGGTGCGAGCCGTCCGGCCCGCCGGGGCGGTGGCGCCTGCTCGAACAGGACGGCGGTCTGCGATCCGATGCGGGTGTCGCGGTGAAACGGCGAGACGCCCTCCATGGCCTGGAACAGCGTCACCCCGAGGGAGAACAGGTCGCTGGAGGCCAGCCCGTCGGTGCCGCGCAGCCGCTCGGGGGCCATGTACTCCACTGAGCCGATGACCGCCCCCGTGTCGGTCAGGGAGGTGTCGGAATGGTGGACCGCGATCCCGAAGTCGGTGAGCAGGACCTCGCCGTCCTCGGCCATCATGACGTTGGCCGGCTTGACGTCGCGATGCACGATCCCCGCGTCGTGTGCCGCGCCGAGGGCGTGCAGCAGCCGCTCGGCGACCTTCGTGGCCTCCTCCACCGACAGCGTTCCCTGCGCGTCGAGACGCTCCTTCAGCGAGCAGCCGTCGACCAGTTGCATGACGATCCAGGGGCGATCGTCGTCGATGACGACATCGTGGACCGCGACGATGTTCGGGTGGTTGCGCAGCTGGGCGGCGTTGCGGGCCTCACGCGCGGCGCGCGCCAGCCGTTCGACCTGCTCTGCTTCGGACACCGCTTGGGGCAGCCGCAGCTCCTTGACCGCCACGTCGACGCGCAGGGTCTCGTCGTGAGCCTTCCAGACCCGCCCGAATCCTCCCGAACCAAGGTCGGAGACCAGCCGATAGCGGCCTCCGATCAACTGGCCCGGCTGCGCGTTCCCCATCACGGCCACCCCCGTCTGGTCCCCATCACGGTCCAGGGCGAGCCGACCACCAGTCGCTTTGTCAAAACGCCCTAGGTGCGGGCACTTTACAGGGGGTCAGCTCACCGCCCGCTTCACCAGTTCGGAGATCCGTGCCTCGTCGCCGGCCGTCAGTTCCCCGGTCAGCGCGTACGAGGACGGCCACATCGCGCCCTCGTCCAGGTTCGCCTGGTCGCTGAAGCCGAGGGTGGAGTAGCGGGCCTTGAACTTCGCGGCGCACTGGAAGAAGCAGAGCACCTTGCCGTTCTTCGCGTACGCGGGCATCCCGTACCAGAGCTTGGGCGTGAGCTCCGGCGCCGCCGCCGTGACGACGGCGTGGATCCGCTCGGCCAGGGCGCGGTCGCCCGCCTCCATCTCGGCGATCTTCGCCAGCACCTCGCTCGTGCCGTCCGCCTTGGCGGAGCCTCGGCGGGCCGCCTTCACCTCCCGGCCACGCTCCTTCATCGCGGCGCGCTCCTCGGCCGTGAACTCGGTGTCGCTCATTTCGGTCTCCCTCCGGTCGGTGCCCCCGCTGTTCTGCTGTTTCGCTGTTCTGCGGGGCGATTTCGATCTTAGGGAGCCGCTGACGTGCGTGGCTTCTCCAAAACTGATCGGTCGGCCCACGGCCGTCCTGTGGCGATGACGAACTGGTGGCACTCGCCGGGTCGCGATGAGTTTTCGGCACCCGCCCGGTCTACCCAAACATGGATGAGGACTATGGAGTCACCGGCGCCCACACCGAAGTGGAACTGCTCGTCGACCTGACCGTCGACGAGCTCTGGGCCGCGATCACGGACCTCTCGCGCCTCGGCGAGTGGAGCCCGGAGTGCACCTACGCGGCCTGGCTGGACGGCTGGACCGCACCCGAGGTCGGCGCGCGGTACGAAGCCCGCAATCGATTCCCGAACGGGTTGGTCACACAGGTGCTGTGCGTGGTCAACGCCGCCGATCCGCCTTACGCGTTCGGCTGGGACGTATACGGCGGTGCCCCGGAAACCCACGAACCCTTCGCCACCTGGCGCTACAACCTGCGCCCCGCCGTGCGCCCCGACCAGACGGTGGTCCGCCAGTCATTCACCCACGGCCCGGGCGACAGCGGAGCCCGCGCGGCCGTACGCGCCGACCCCGCCAACGCCACGGCGATCCTTCAGGGGCGGCTGGACCAGCTGCGCCGCAATATGAAGACGACGATCGGGGCGATGGTCTGCGACATCGGCCGCGTGCGGGCCCTGCCGGAATAGCCCGCGGGCTCTTGGGTGCCAGGGTCGGTGGAGAGCCGGACCGTCCTTGGTCACCCTGACAGCGTTGAGTCCTTTGCCGCGCTGCGGGCCGCCTGGAACTGTCCGGCCGATCATGTGAGTCGCTATAGGCTCCCCTTCCCTTGAAAGGGGTGACTGCAGTGGTGATGGCTCGCGAGACTACCGTTTCGATGGTGCGGAAGATCATGGACGCGGACTATGCCGACGACGCTGAGCTCGCCCAGGTCTTGGAGATGTTGGATCGGGCTTTTGGGTGCCCAAGGGGCTATGTCAGCGCCTGATCTTCTGGCCGAAGGGCCCGGAGCCGACGGCCTCGCTACGGCTGCTGCCGTGACGGTGCCGAGGAAGACATAGCCGCGCTTGTCATACCGGGTGGCTACCGCTCGGGAGTTCTTGAGTCTGTTGATGGCCCGTTCGACGGTGTTGCGTTTCTTGTACCGCTTCTCGTCGAAGCCCGGCGGGCGCCCGCCTCGTGATCCCCTGCGCAGGCGGGCGGCCTGGCTGTCGATCTTCTCCGGAATCGTGTGCCGGATGCCCCGTCGCCGCAGGTAGTCGCGGCAGGGGCCGTTGCTGTACCCCTTGTCTGCCGCGACGCTGTCGGGCTTCTTGCGGGGTCTGCCCGGCCCGATTCGGGGAACGCGGATCTTCTCCAGCACCGGCACGAACCGCGTGCAGTCCGCCCGTTGTCCTGGGGTGACGACCAAGGACAGGGGGCGGCAGCGGCCGTCGGCACTCAGATGAATCTTGCTGGTGAAACCGCCGCGCGAGCGGCCCAGGCCCTCGCCTCGCTCACCACCTCCAGCAGGCGGCCGAGGAGGCTCTGCCACGGCGGTTCGCCCTGATGTTCTGGCGCATTGTCCCCCTTTGGCGCGGCAGGTGCCGGGGGCGGGTCGGTCCGCGCGCCGGCCGCGTGCTGATGCGCGCGCACGGTGGTGGAGTCCACCGAGATGTCCCAGTCGATCTCGCCGACGGCGTCGGCTGCGGCTTGGACCTGCTGCAGCAGCCGTTCCCAGGTGCCGTCGGCCGACCAAAGCCGATGGCGCTCGTAGACCGTCTTCCACGGCCCGAACCGCTCTGGTAGATCGCGCCAGTGCACCCCGGTCCGCACCCGATACAAGATCCCGTCGATCACCTGCCGGTGATCACGCCACCGCCCGCACCGACCGTTGCTGACCGGCAGGAACTGCCGGAGCCGCTCCCACTCCGCGTCCGACAGATCACCGCGTTCTGCCCGCCCCATACCCGGAGAACGAGCAGATCAGGCAACAGTCACATGATCGGCCGGGCGGTTCCTAGCGCCGTGGACAGTGCCTCGCGCCACTGACGGCCGGTCCTCAGCGTCCTGAGCTGATCCGCGCAGTCATTCCGGTTTGGCCGTGATCACCGCTGTTTCTCCCGGCGCCGCGACGCTTGCCGTGCCGTCGGCCGTGGCGAAGGGATCCTGACCGGGCTGCCGTGCGCCGACGCTTGCGAGGGTGAGCGTGGCGGTCACGGCCAGGACGACAACGGCGGCCCCCGAGAGCAGGAAGGCGTTCTCGACTCCGGCAAGGGTGATGGCGGTCGAGGCCACAAAGGGGGAGATCGCCAGGGCTCCTGCCACCCCGGCCTCCCACAAGCCAAGCGCCTTCGCCAGATGATGGCTCGGTATGCGCTGCTGCACCAGTGCGATCAAGGGAATATCCGTGAGGGCCGAGGCCAGCCCCGTGGCGGTCAGGAGAACCGCCGCCACAGCAGGGGAGGTGACCATTCCGAGCGGAGCCCGGAAGATCCCGAGCAGGGCCCACGCCAGCACCGCGGCCAGTGCGAGTCTGCGGATGCGCAGGCCGGCCAGGAGCAGAGCGCCCACCACTTCGGCGACCCCGGCGACGCCGAGCAGCAGGCCGTACTGGCCGCCCTGCCCCACGACCGCGACCAGCCCGACGGTCAGGAAACCGTTGGTCAGGGCGAGGGCGAGCACGAAGGTCACGATGACCACGAGTACATCGGGAGCGGCCCGCAGTGCCCTGAGCCCGGCGCTGAGATCGGACCACAGCCCGGTCTGACCGCCGGCCGGGGCGGGGCGGGTCACGCGGATGGCGGCCACGGCGGCCGCCGAGCCCAGGAAGGTCAGCCCATTGACCACCAGCGCCGACTGCAGCGAGCCGAAGGCCAACAGCGGCGCGAGCATGAGCGGGCCGACGAAGAAGGCGGCCCGGAAGGCGACTTGCAGCAGTCCGTTGGCCTGCTGGAGGCGGTCGTCCGGCACGATCTGCGTGACGATGGCGTTGCGGGCCGGGGCGAACGGGGCGCCGATCAGCGCCAGCAGCGCCGTGGTCGCCACGAGCAGGGGCAGGTTCAGCAGGTCGAGGGAGAGCAGGACCGAAGCCACCGCCACCACGGCGACCCGGGCCAGGTCGGTGGCGATCATCAGCTTCCGGCGGTCGCGTCGGTCGGCGTACGAGGCGACGACGAAGGTGGCCACGAACGCGGGCGCGAACGCGGAGACGCTGACCACGGCGACGGCCGTGGGGTCCTTCGTCAGTGACCAGGCCAGCCAGGCGGTCGCGGCGGTGTACAGGCCGTCGCCGAAGCGTGAGATGCCCTGGCCGGCGAAGAGAAGCAGGAAGTTGCGGTCCCTCAGCAGTGACATGCGGCCACTGTCGGGTCCCGTCGGGCGCCTGATCCACTTATTAGGCAGATGGCTAATCAGTCGTACTCAGTCACCTCGCCGTCGCCGTGCAGGAAGCTTTCCAGGCTGGGGGTCAGGCCCGCCACCTGTCCGGGCGCGAGCCGGTACAGGACGTAATAGCCCTCGCGGCGGCGCTCCAGCAGGCCCGCGTCCGCCAGCACCCGCAGGTGCTTGGACAGGGCGGCCTCGCTGACGCCGACGAGCGGGGCCAACTCCTGCGTGCTGCGCGGGCGTTCGGCGAGCAGTCGCAGGGCGCGCAGCCGAGTGTCGTCGGCGAGCGCGCGGAGCGTGCCGACGAGCCTGGTCGGCGGAATCCTCGGGCGGGCTTCCCGGACGATCGAGGAGACGGGGAAGACGAGTCCGAGGGGCCACGGACCGTCGCAGTTGACGCGTACGTGCGGCCACACATAGGCGCTGGGGGCGAGGACGAGCGTGTCGTCCGGGCCGATGGCGACCTCGTGGTCGTGCGGCCGCTCCAGCCAGAAGCGTTCGGCGCGCGGATCGCTGCGCACCTCCGGCCACAGGCCGCGGAGCATCCCGTACAGGCCGCGCTGCTCGATCTGGTGTCCGGCCTCGCTGACGCCGGCGGCGAGTTCGGGTTCGAGCCGTGCCCATTCCTCCTCGAACGCCTCCCGCCAGTAGCGCTCCAGCATGCTCAGGAACCGTTCGAGCAGCGCGCGGGGGTCGTCGAGGAGCATCGCTGCCATCGCTTCGTCGCTTTCCCGTGCGACTCGCTCCCGCAACAGGCCACGCACCTTCGGTTCGTCCAGCACGTGCGGATCCCTGCCCTCGCCGCTGCCCGGCCAGGGCGTGAGCAGGGGGACGGCGAACTCCAGGCGGACCAGCTCCGGATCCGCCCCGCGCAAGCCGACCAGTTCGTCCTCGAAGTCCGTCAGTTGGCCGGTCGGCTGTGGAAAGAGAAACTCGGGGAAGTACGAGCGCACCGCATAGGAGAACGCCTCGATCTCCCGCTTCAGCGCCGGGGACAGCTTGCGCATCGCACGCACCCAGCCATGCTGGACGGGATGGTGCTTGGGCTCCACCAGCACATGGAGACTCAATACGGCTTCCATCGTCGGCGAATAGGCGAACCCCACCCGCTCCGCACCGCCGGCAGGGACCCGGAACACGATCGTCATGACCCGTCATCCTTGCCGCACGGCGTCCACGACGGGAGCCGCGCCGCGCCGCCGGACGCCTTCTGCACCGCTGACCTGCGTGCGCCGGGCGGCCAGGCGGCGAGTGATAAACGCCGCATGGACGTCCGGCAGCTCGAGTACTTCCGCATCCCGTCGATCACCTGTCGGTGATCACGCGACCGCCCGCACCGACCGTAGAACGAGCAAATCAAGCGATGGTCACGTGATCGGCCGGACAGCTCCTAAGGCGTTTCTGACAAATGATCACGCTGGCGAGTCGCGTAGCCACAGGATGATCGAGCTCGCTGTGAGGGGCCCGTCAGGCGATCGGCTTGCGCATGTCGTCGCGTATCTTGCGGGTCTCAGCCGCCGCCTGTTCGATCTTGGATGGGTCGGACAGGTCGAACTCGACCGAGCCGACGGTGTTGTCGTCGCCCCAGGCACACACGGTGATTGTGTCGTACGCCGGGGAGGACACCGTTTCGCAGCTGAACTCGACACTTGAGCCGGGGGTGCGGATTTTCTTGCGCGACTGGACGGTCTCCTCGCCTGTCCTAGTGACGGATTTCATCAAGGCGTCCCGATCCCGTTCCGGGTTCTTGAACCGACCGTATTCGCCGGAGACGCGCACCTCTTGGAACGTATGAGCCTTCTCAGTGCCGGCGTAGGAGGCCTGGATGTACGTCACGTCCTTGCTGTCCTCCTCGTCCTTGACCTTGCTCGGGAGTTCTTCGCTTTCGAGCTCGTACACGCCCCCCGCCAGCCTGTGGGGCGTGATGAGCTCGTGTGTGGCCTCGGGGAAGGGTGCGTCGTCCGAGCCGTTGAGCGTGTACGCGGCGAAGCCCGCGCCGCCGACTACGAGCAGGGCGCCGACCACACCGGCGGCAAACAGCCCGGTGCGCCTCTTCGCTAGCCGAGCGGTCGTTGGTACCTGACCTCGGGGCGCCTGCTGTGCGAACGAGGGTCGGGGGTCGGGGTGCCGGGCGGCGGCAACGGTCGCTGCACTCTCGAGGCCCCCTGCGGCCGGTGCGGCGGCCGTCCCGACGGCCGCCGTCGGCTCGGGCGTCGGCTTGGCCGGTACGGGCAAGGTCGGCGTGTACGGAGCTGTGTCCGGCGCGAACAGGTCCAACAGCCGTTCTGGGGTGGGGCGGTGCGCCGGATCCTTGGCCAGGCAGTCGGCGACCACCGGTCGTATGCCCTGTGGCAGGGCGGACAGGTCCGGCGGCTCGTGCACCGAGCGGTACATCAACCCCATCGGTGTGCCTTCCCCGAACGCGCTGCCACCGGCCGCCGCGACCAGCACCGCGCCCAGCGCGAATACATCGGCCGCGCTGCCGACTTCCAGGCCCTGAGCCTGCTCGGGAGCCAGGAAACCGGGGGTGCCGAAGGCCGTTCCGGTGGCGGTCAGCCGGGTCGACTCCACCGCCCGGGCGATGCCGAAGTCGAGGACGCGCGGGCCGTCATCGGCCATGATGATGTTGCCCGGCTTGAGGTCGCGGTGGATCAGGCCACAGGCCTGAATGGCCTGCAATGCCTCCGCCAACGCCGCGCCGAACAGGCGTAGTTCAGGCTCGTCCATCGGCCCGTGCTCGGCAAGCAGCCCCGACAGCGTCGGCCCCGCGATGTAGGCGGTCGCCAGCCAGGGTGCCGCCGCGTCCGGGTCGGCGTCAACGACCGGCGCCGTGTGGAACCCGCCGACCCTACGGGCGGCCTCGACCTCGACACGGAACCGCGCGCGGAAATGCGGATCGGCGGCCAGCTCGGGACGGGCCACCTTGACAGCCACGGCGCGTCCGCCACGGGACCGCGCCAGATAGACCGTCCCCATGCCGCCCGCGCCCAGCTCCCGCTCCACGACGTACCCGCCGATGCGTCCCGGCAGGTCCACGCCATCCACTCCCAACCCCATGTGCCGCACGCTCCCCCGTTGAGATACCGCGGGTCAGTATGGGCGACCCTTCTGGCCAACGTCACGCACGGTTTGCCACCCGCTCGTACTGCCGGACCCCCGTTGCGCGTCCAGTATGCCTGCGTGCAATGGGCTCCGGCCCGCTGATCGTGACCGGTTGTGCCGTAGTCACCTGGGGCGCGCCGGTGTCCCCTGAGCCAGAGCGGCCGGCGGCTCCGCCCCCGGGGACGGCGGCGAAGCTCCGCACGCGGCGGAACCGCATATCAGGTGCAGTGGGCAAAGGAAGGTCAGGGGCTTGCGAGCCGAGGTTGCTACGCTCCCGCCGTGATCCTGCCGACGGTCGACGACATACGGGCGCTGCACGAGAAGTACGCGCCGACGCGGGAAGCGTTCGACCTCGTGTACACGCACTGCGAGATCGTCTGGAAGGTCGCCGAGCAGCTGCTGGCCGCCGACGGCCACCGGCTCGACTCCGACCTCGTCCGCGCGGGTGCCTTGCTCCACGACATCGGCGTCTACCGGCTCTACGACGACGGGGGCCGACTCCGGGCCGGCGACTACATCCGCCACGGGGTGCTCGGACATACGCTGCTCTGCCAGGAGGGCTTCCCCGAGCGGCTGTGTCGCTTCTGTTCCTGCCACACGGGCGTCGGGCTCACGCGGCACGACGTCGAGCGGCAGAAGCTGCCTCTGCCAGTGGCCGACTACGTGGCGGAGACCGTAGAGGAACAGCTGGTGATGTACGCGGACAAGTTCCACACGAAGGCCACTCCCTCGGCGTTCGTCTCCTTCGACACGTATGCCGCACACGTGGTCCGGTTCGGCACGGAGAAGGTCGACGCATTCCACGCCCTGCGCGCCCGGTTCGGCGAGCCGGACCTCGCAACGCTCAGTGCCCGCTACGGACACCCGCTGGCCTGACGCTCCCACCTGCCTGCCCGCCCACCGTTGTCCTCTCGGCCACATCCAGCACATGGTGAAGTCAGGATGCGCGGTAAGCCGCAACAGCGTCGGTGTAGAGCTCTGCCGTGAGGTCACCCTCATGAATACCGAGCTCAGTCATGATCATACGGACATCGTTGAGCGCGGCCAGTAGTTCGCCCTCCTCCCGGACGAGGGTCTCCACTTCCAGGAATGTGCCTTCGATCTCCGGCACTTGAACAAGAGTGGCAAGCACACGGCGGCCATGGGCGCTGAAGTTGTAGTTTCTGCAATGCTTCTGAAATTCAGTAACGGGAACGAAGCCGAGTTCGCGAAGTATGGCGTCAACAGCTTCCGGGTCGTCCACTCGTGTTTCATGTTCCGGCTTTGACCCGGATGCTTCGTCGATCCGAGCACCCTTATAGGTGAACACAGAGCGGGTCGAAGCCTCTCCCTGAATTGTCCGAACCCTCAATTCTCGGTCCTGAGCCACAAGATCGCCGGACGGGGCATCGTAATAGGTGTCCCGATACAGCTCGACGATTGCGCGTGCTCGCCGATCAAGCTGCCCCATTACGGATTCGGGGTCTCGCACTCGCGCTTTCAGCTCAGCCTCGATCAATTCTCGCTCCTCCACTCAGATGACGCGATTTCCTTCTCTGGTCATGGCGTCGAACATTCGCTGGAACCCTCGGAACAATGGGCCTTGCGGCGCCTTCATCACTTTATATGTAGCCGACTCGTGACCCTCCCAATCACCATCGAAAGTCGAAACAAACATGGTGCTGTCCACTCGAATTACGCGCCAAGTCGGACGCACGTCGTAGCGATACACCTGAAGATCGCAGATACCGGAGAGTTCGCGGAGTCGCGTCTCGGACAGTGCGACCCCTCTCGCCAGTGATTCAGGCGATTCGCCGATCTCCGCCGCACGGACAGCCAGGGCAGGGGATTCGGGGTCGAGTAGCAAAATGCGGACACGTGGCCTTTGTTGTCCTTCTGGTCGAGTGAGAGACGAACGAAGAAGAGAGTCTTTCAACCCGATGAGGCGGGCGCTTGCTCTCGCGCGATGAGGACAGCACGGCCCAACTGGACGACGGGCCCGATGAGCCGGGCGAATACCAGGGCAAGGGTCTCGCGCCTGACCGTGTGCGGGGGTTGTCATGACCGGCTGGCAGATCGAACCCGCACCCGGGCGGGGCCTGCACCGCACACACGATGGAGAACTCGCGCTGCCACTCCAGATCAGCAGCGGTGGGCAGTACCGCGCCATCGCAGAACTGGAACTGACACGCGATCAGGCAGAACAGCTTCACGCGGCTCTCTGCTGCGCGCTCGGCGGGCAGCAGCCGCCCGATGATGCACCCGAGTGCCGTCAACTGGTCCGATATCCAGGCGGCCGACAGCGGTACTGAATACGGCCGTTCGCCTCTCTGTTGTTCCCCCTCCAGACGGGGCGGACGGTCCTCCGAAAGCAGCCCGGAGCGGATGCCGACCCGCTCCGGGCCGCTGCGCGTCGGTCCTCGCAGCGAGGCCGGCTCCGCAATCAGGAACATCATCAGGCTGCGGAGTCAGAATTCCGCTTCCGCCGCTTGAGGAAAAGTTCGTAGGGGGAGGGAGGAATGTATTCGCCGAGCGCGTCCATCGCTTCGACACGCCGCTGGACCGCGTCTTCGTAGGTCTCATTTTCGATCAGGTTGAATTTCGGTTCGTCGTCACGCATGTCAGGTGTCACGACGCGCCTCCTGAGCCGGGCGCGCCCGGCGGCACTGTGATCTGGAGGACGGTGGGCCCTTGCGGCCTGATCGTGCACGTACAGGTGTGTTGGATCATGCACACCCGCAGCGTGGAGCCGACTTGGCGGCGGAGTAGTGCCGATAGTCGAAGGCAACTCGATCGAGTGATGGACCCTTGCGGTGCGGAAGCGGCCGATGGGTGATGGGGCCGGGGCGCCGCCAAGCTCAAGTCTTCCTCTGGAATGGCGCCGACCTGGATTCACGAGACCTCAGTCGGACAATGCTGGAAGTACGGGAATCAGTGGGATGGACGGGGGCATTCCTGTGCGGACGATATTCCGGCGCCGCGACTCGGCGGCGCCACGGACACTGGACATCTACGACATCGCCTATCTGGCGGGCGGGCCACGGCGCGTGGCCCGGACCGCCCTGATCGAGCTGCGCGAGCGCGGCGCGATCAAGTTCATCGGCTCCAGGTTGCGGGCCCTCAGGGCCGGGGATCAGGCCGACCACCCGATCGAGCGCGCACTCATCAAGCAGTGCCACCCGGTGGGGAGTGACGCGTACGCCGCGGTCGCGGAGGTGCGGTACGGCCCCGAGATGAAGAAGATCGGGCGCGAGCTCGCTTCGTACGGCCTTCTCGGCCGCTCCAGGCAGCGTCTCACGCCCGCGGGCGAGCGGGTGTTGGAGTCGGCCAGAGAGGAGGAGGCGCTTCCCCAGTACGTCTTCGACGGCCTCGCCGCCGTTCAGGACGAGCGCCTGCGCACGGCCATCAGGGAGGCCACGCCGTATCAGGGCGGGCTCGGTGCGAGCCTGGTCCGTATGGGCGAGGCTATCGAGGACGCCGACGAGTACGACCGCGAAATGGACTCCGCCTCGGATGCCGCCTCTGCCTCGGATTCGGGCTCGGACTGGGGATCCCACTCCGACGGCGGCCATGCCTCCTGCGGGAGCGGCTGTGGCGGTGGGGGTGGTGGGGGCGACTGACTCGTCGGCCGGCCGGCTGACGCGTTGAACGTCGGTCCGGTTCGGAGCCTCCCCCCCCCACCCCCTCTCAAAAAAATGCTTGCTCTGCATCAAGCAATACCCTGATGAATGCAGTTTCTTTGGCGTGTTGTGACCTGCGCGTTTGCCTCGGAAGCATGCCTTCGCGATGCGCCGAGATCACCCTGACTTGCGGCGACGGGACCTGTCCCGATGTTCACGTGGTCAGCCGAGATACGGCCGGTCGCGGTGTTCCAGGAAGTGGCGGAGTCGGAGCCGCTGCGTGTGGTGCATGGGCAGATCGGCAAGTTCCTCCGGCGGGACGAAGCGTAGTTCCGTGGACTCGTCGGAGATCGCGAGTTGGCCGCCGACGACGCGGGCGGTGAAGCAGACGTTGAACTGTCGGCGGACCTCGCCATCCGTGTAGGCGATGACGTGACGCGGGTCGGTGTAGGTGCCGACAAGTCCGGTGATCTCTACGTCCAGTCCTGTCTCTTCCTTGACCTCGCGGACCGCCGTTCCCGGAAGGGAGTCGGTCATCTCCATACCGCCGCCGGGCAGTGCCCAAAGATCGTTGTCTTGGCGGCGCTGGAGCAGTATGCGGCCGGTTTCGTCGGTGACGACAGCGGACGCGGCGACAACCAAGCTGTTCGGCTCGGGGGCGTCCGGATCGTCGTAGTACTCGGTCCGAGCCATGGTCACCCCTCGTGTGCGGGCGTCGCTGTCGCCCACACGGCATCGAAGCTCTGGGCGTAGGTGTCGAACATGCCGCCTTCGCCGTGTCGGCGCAGGTGCCAGACCGGCGCGCCGTACGCGTTCACGCCCCAGACGTGGGCATTCACCATGACTTGGTCGTCCGCGCGGTACAGCGAGTTGTAAAGGGTGGTTCCGTGGGTCCGGACCTCGATGCCCGGGGTGCCGATGAGCGGGCGGTAGTGCATGAGGGCGAGTCTGCAGCGTGACTCGATGCCGTGGCCGAACTTCTCTTCCTGGCCTCGCTGCTGGACGTTGGGGCTGTCAGCGTCGCCGAGCGCGATACGCACAGTGCAGCCTTCGGCGGCTCGCTCCCGTAGAAGGTCGTTGAGGCGGAGGTACGCCTCGTGCAGGAAGACGGCGGCGTACACGAGCACGTCGATTCGTTCGCGGGCCTGCGTCAGCATGTCCACGAACGTGGACACGGGGATGTCCGCGCGCTGGTCGTAGAGCGCCACGAGTTCGGGGCTGATCGCGCGGGCGGGGCGCGCTTGGCGGAGCGCTGGCCATAGGGCGTGCACGTCTTCTCCCAACGTTTCCGCTGCCAGCATGGCCGTGGTGCGACGCGGCGTGCGGTTGAGGTTGACCCATCGTTCGACGGATTTGGGGTCTACCTCGACCTTTTCCGCGAAGGTGGCGTACGTCCAGCCTCCGGCTGCCATGACGGCTCGTAGCCTCTCGTTCGGCACCTGAGTCTCTCCCCACATGTCGGGACGGCACTAGGGACGTTTTACCCGACGCGGGACGTCCCGAAGTGGGGTTTGGGGGAGGTTCCTACGTCCTGATCACAGCGCGATGATCCCGAAAAAGACTCCCGCGACCGCTGAGGGCGGCCCGGGAGCACGGTCAACGCTGTGAAGGAGCGTCAACGTGCGGAAGACTACCGCCCGTTTCGTGGAATGGTTGTTAGAGCTGTTGCTGCCTGCTCCAGGGCGGCATCGGGCCGCAGGAATCCGGCCAGTCGTCCGGCGTCTGGATACCCCGACGGTCCGCCTGGCGGGTGTCCCCTTGGCACACGTGTGGGTGCCGGATGGCCCGGACGCCTCGGGGACGGGTCTCGTCCGGCCGTACGTGGTCGCTCATGAGCGGCAGCGGCAGCGTCGGACCGCTGGGCGCGGCGCGAGGGCGGTGGCGACATGAGTGCCCGGCCTCGTCTGCTGCCGTGGCCGGACTCGGCCGGGAAGCGCTGCTATCTGGTGACGGATGACGATGGTGACGGTCGTTTGTCGAGGCTCGCCGATGAGATGGAGGCCGCGCAGCTGAAGGCGGGCGTCGAACTCTTCGGTTATTCGGGCGAGATGCTGGGCGATCACAAGTTGAGCAAGAGGGAACTGAGGTTCCTCGCCAAGTCCCTGCGTGAGGCGCTGGGCGACGCGTTGCGGGTCGCCGAGAGTCGGGGTGAACGGCTGCCTTCCTGCGCCGACGGTGAGCCGTATGAGGGCCCGGACGGCGCTCCGGAGTCTGAGAAGGGCGCGCGCGAATGAGCCGAGCCCAATCAGGTGCGTCAGGGGGATGGCAGGTCGGGCCTGTTCCGGGGCGTGGTCTGCGCCGTGAGCGGGACGGCTACCTGGCGCTGCCGCTTCAGGTCGTCCGCTCCGGGCAGCACGTCGCCCTCACATCGCTGGTGCTGACGGTGGCGGAGGCGGAGCGACTGCACGCGGCCTTGTGCTACGTGCTGGGCGATGAGCCTGTGCCTGATGATGCTCCGGAGTGCCGTCAGCCGATCCACTATTCCGGCGGCCGACAGCGGTACTGAGGCCTGCCTCAGCCTGCCCGTACCCCATCCGGCATCAGCCGACCAACAGGCGGTAGTGCCCTCCGGCGCGCACGGCGAGCAATCGGGACGATGCCCGCATTCGCGCTGGAGGGTGCTACCGAGTGCGGGGTCAAGGGGCCGCTTTCAGGCCCCTTGTACCACCGCGCCGAGGTGACGACGCTTGGACCTGGTGCCGCGCACTGCGGGCTGCCGGCCTGCGGCCGTTGGAGTGCCTGCGGTGATGGCAGCCCGATAGTGGCTGCCGCGTGACGACGAAAGCCCCTGCGGTTGCGGGGGCTTCGTATGCTCAAGGAGTGCCGAGGGAGCAGGGCGGCGGGGCGCCGGGCGAGACCGGCCGTCAGGCCGCAGCTCGCCCGAGCGCCCCGGCCGACCGGCGGACCGGCGCGCCGCAGGCGCGCCCTTGAGGAAGTACAGAAGATCTAGACGCAACAGCGCTCGGGTGTCGTCGGAGCGATGCGGAAAGCCAACGCAGCGGTGCCCGCGTTCACCCGCAACTCCTCCAACAGGAGTACGCGGCCGTCTGCGTCCTCGGTGATGCGGTAGGTCACCATGACGGTGACTGAGTCGGTCATGTCGAGGGCGGCGCGCTCGGGCCGCTGACTGCGGGAAAGAAACTGCATCCGTCACTGTGCTGGAAGTACTGCATCAAGGGTCTTTTTGAGAAGGGGTGGAGGGAGAGGCGGTACCGCCCACGGCTGACGCCTCACACGGCCTGGTCGGCGGGGCCGGCGGGGGTCAGTCGGACCAGCAGGGCCATCGGCGTACGCGGCAGCGCCACGGTCAACTCGCCCCGCCCCGCGTCCCACCGTGCCTCGGCGCCCGACGCGGCGGCCGGGTGTAGCAACTCGGCCTCTGTCCAACGGCCCGCCAAATACCCCAGCGGCAGCGTGCACTCGGCCGGGCCGCCCTCCCGGCGCCACACCGTCACATAGGCCGTCTCACCGCTGCGCACCCCCAGCGCCACCCAGGCGTCGTCCCATCCCGGCAGCCCCAGCGGCCAGAACGGCACCCCCGTGACCAGATCGCCCCGCAGCCGCCGGTACGTCGCGACAGCCCACTGCACCCGGGCCAGCTGTCGCGGTGACATCCGGTCGAGGTGGCCGGAGAGGTGGACGCGGCCCAGCAGGGCGCCCGCGAGGGCGAAGTCGATCTCGTCGTCGGTGAATTCGGGCTGCGGATAGGCCCACACGGCGCCCTGCTCCGGTGGCACCGCCGTGGGCGCCGAGGCGGCGATGGGCGGGTAGCGGAGCGGGTCCTGCTGGTCGCTGGTGGACTGGAGCTGGGTGAGGGCCACCGAGGACCAGTCCATGCGCATCCCGCCCGAGGCGCAGTTCTCGATGACGAGCCCGGGGTGGCGGTCGAGCGCGGCGGCCAGCCAGTCCTGGTAGGCGCGGGCGTGGGCGAGGAGGCCCGCGCCGGGGGCGGTGCGGCGGCCGGTCTCGCCGGTTTCGGGGTGCCAGTCGGTGCCCGGGGCGATGCTGATGTTGTAGTCGAGCTTGAGGTAGCCGACGCCCCATTCGCCGACGATGCGGTCGATGGTCTTGTCGAGGTGGGCGCGGGCGGCCGGGTGGCGCAGATCGAGGTGGTGGCGGCCGTGTTCGACGAGGCGGACCCCGTCGCGCTGGAAGAAGGCGTCGTGTGGCAGTTCAGTGGCGACCGGGCTGCGTACGCCGACGACCTCCGGCTCCAGCCACAGCCCGGGGACCATGCCGCGGGAGCGGATGTGGTCAAGTACGGCCTGGATGCCGCCGCCGGGGAAGCGGCGGGCCGAGGGCTGCCAGGCGCCGACGCTGTCCCACCAGCCCTGCGCGTCGTCGTCGTACCAGCCGGAGTCGATGCAGAAGTACTCCGCCCCGGCCTCGGCGGCGGCGTCGATCAGCGGCAGCAGGCGCTCGGTGGTGGGGTCGCCCATGAGGGTGTTCATGTAGTCGTTGAACACCACGGGCAGGGTGGTGTGGTCCGGGTGCGGCCGGCGGGTGGCGCGGCGGTAGGCGGTGAGATGGGCCAGGGCCGTATCGAGGCCACCGCCCCGGGTGAGCGCCAGCGCGGCGGGGACGGTGGTGAACGACTCCCCGGGGGCGAGGTGTTCGCGCCACTGGTGCTCGGCGTCGGTCGGCCCGTGGAGCGCGGCGTACGTACCGTGAGCCCGCTCCCCGGTCTCCCACCGCCAGCCGGTCGGCGACTCGATCTGCCACACCCATGCGTCGCCGGTGGTGCGGTCGGTCAGCGCGCCCATGGGCAGATGGCCGTCGGACGGCCAGCCGCCGCGGCTGTGGAGGGCGAGGGCGGCGCGGCTGTCGTGCTGGTGGGCGTCCCGGCTGAGGTCGACGATCCGGGTGCGCAGGGGTTCGCTCGCCCAACGGCATTCGGCGAGCCAGTCGTTGCGGGCCAGGTGCACATCGAGCGCGTCGGGGGAGGGGAGCCCGCCGAGGGTGAGGCTGGTGACGGCCTGAACGGTCAGCGGGGCGCTGCCCTCGTTGCTGAGCCGGACCTCGCCGCGCAGCACCGGCAGCCCGTCGGGGGAGGACAGCCGGACCTCGGCGGTCAGGCCGGTGTCCGGGTCGTGGAGGTCGAACGTCAGCCGGTGCCAGCCCTGGCTGCCCCGCATGTCTTGTACAGCCTGGTGGCCCCGGTAGCGCAGCCGGGCGCCCAGCGCGGTCTCGATGCCGCGCTGCCCGGACCACTCGCTGCCGTGGCCGAGGGCCAGCACTTCGACGAGCGGCAGCGGGGCGCTGTCGGGGGCGTCGATACCGGGCCCGCTGTCGTCCGGAATCGTCAGCCGTACGAGCCGCACCACCCCGTCGGGGCCCGTCGCGAAGCGGGCCGTGAGCCGCGCGTGGCCCCAAGTGAACGTGTCCCGGGCGCCGCCTGCCCTCGCCTCGGATGCCGCCTCGGATGTCGTGTCGGATGCCGTATCGGTCAACGTGTCCCCTCCTGGTCCGCCTCGTGATTCCTCGTTGCGTTCTCTTGACGACCCCTATGTGACCGGTCACAATCCTGGCATGAATGTGACCGGTCACACAAGACGGCCAGGAATCCGCGATGTGGCGAGTGCGGCGGGCGTCTCGTACCAGACGGTCTCGCGGGTGATCAACAACCATCCGAGCGTCAAGCCGTCGACCCGCGAGCGCGTGCTCGCCGCCATCGAGGAGCTGGGCTTCCGCCGCAGCGCCACCGCCCTCGCCCTGGCCAGCGGACGCGCCCGTTCGGTGACCGTGCTGACCGCCAACACCATGCACTACGGCTACGCCGCGACCCTCCAGGGCATCGAGGAGGCCGCCCGCGCCTCCTCCTACGCGGTCGGGATCGGCGTACTGGAAACCGCCGACGAGGCCGCCGTACGCGCCGAGGTGCAGCGCGCGGCCGACGCCGGCGGCGGGCTGATCGTGATGGCGTACGACACCGCGGGCGTCCGGGCGCTGGCAGCGATCCCCGAGGAACTGCCGGTGGTGGGCGTGGTGGAGACCCCCGCGAGCCCGCCGGGCGAACACCGCCCCTGGGTGTGGACCGACGACCGGGAGGCGGCCCGCGCCGCCACCCGCCATCTGCTGGGCCTCGGCCACGAGACCGTGCACTACGTCGCGATCCCCTCCAGCACCCGCCGCACCGGCCAGCGCACCGCGGGCTGGCGGGACGCGCTGCGCGAGGCCGGGGCGGCCGAGCCGCGCCCGGTGGCGGGCAGTTGGGACCCGGCCAGCGGCTACCGGGCCGGGCAGAAGCTGGCCCGCGACCCGTCGGTCACCGCGATCCTGTGCGGCAACGACGATCTGGCACTCGGTGTGATCCGCGCGCTGCACGAGGCGGGCCGGGCGATCCCCGGCGAGGTGAGCGTGGCCGGATTCGACGACGCGCCGCACTCCGCTTATCTCACCCCCTCCCTGACCACCGTGCGGCTGGACTTCACGGGGCTTGGCCGGGCCGCCTTCGGGCTGCTGTACGGGCTGGTCGAACAGGCCGAGCCGGTCGCCCCGCACCCCGTGTCCGTACCCGAGCTGATCATCCGGGAGAGCTCCGGCCCGCCGCCCCGGTGAGCGCCACACCTCCCTCAGAGCCACACCGCATCCCTCCGCGTAACCCCCCACTCCGTGTACGCCCCGCCCCCGCACTCCGACGACGCAGTGAGGCAGAGAACCGCGATGAGAAGAGTCCTCCCCGCCCTCGCCCTGATATGCGCCACCGCCCTGACCGCCACCGCCTGCAGCGACGCGACCTCCGCGGGCGGCGATGACAGCGGCGGCGGCGCGGCCAAGACGAAGGTCGACCCCACGGCCCGGCTCGACGGCGTCAAGCTGACGATGTGGACCGCGCAGAACACGGTCAACGCCCCCAAGCAGGTCATCGAGGCATTCGAGAAGGCCACCGGCGCCAAGGTCGACGTCCAGCCCATCCCCGACCTCTACGAGCAGAACGTGCCGACCAAGCTCGCCGCGGGCGACCGGCCGGACCTGATGTTCTGGCAGCCCAGCATCTCCACCCTCCCCTTCATCCAGCCGCAGCGGAATCTGCTCACCCTCGACGGAGAGCCCTGGGAGGCGAAGCTCGGCGACACCGAGCGGAGCCTGGGCGTGATCGGCGGCAAGCGCTACGCCGCCATCGTCACCAGCCCCGCCATGCTCGGCGTCTACTACAACAAGGACGTCTTCAAGAAGGCCGGCATCGCCGAGAAGGACTTCCCCAAGAGCTACGCGGACCTGCTCGCCCTCGGCCACCGCATCAAGGACAACGTGCCGGGCACCGCGCCCTTCTACGAGGTGGGCGGCGACAAGTGGCCACTGCAGTGGCAGGTCCAGGTGCAGCTGACCGACCTGGACAAGCAGTGGTGGGACGGGCTCAACAAGAACGAGAACAAATGGACCGACCCGACCGTCGTCAAGGCCATCACCACCTACAAGGACAAGCTGCTCGGCGCCGGGCTCGCCCAGAAGAACTACAAGACCGGCACCTTCACCGACTCCGCGGACGCCCTGTGGAAGGGCGACGCGGGCATGGTCCTCAACGTCACGTCCTTCCAGACCCAGATCCAGGCCAAACACAGCACCGCCGAGATCGACAAGAAGCTCGGCTGGTTCCCCGTCGCCAACTCCAGTGCCACCGGCCTGTACTCCCCGGACCAGACCAACGGCGTCGTCGCCTTCAAGACCGGTGACGAGAAGCGGCAGAACGCCGCCCGCCAGTTCCTCGCCTTCTGGCTCGGCCCCGACTACGCCGACTACATCAAGACGATGAAGATCCCGTCCGTCGAGCCGTCCGTACCGACCCCCGACGGGCTGCCGCAGACCGCCAAGGACCAGGTCGCCGCGTTGCCCAAGGCCATCGGGGTGTTCCAGGCCAAGGCCATCGTCGCCCCCGATCTGCACCTCGCGCTCGGCGACATGATCTACGGCAAGAAGTCGCCGAAGCAGGTCGCCAAGTGGGTGCAGGACCAGTTTGCCCAGGTGGCCAAGGCCCAAAGCGCGCCGGGCTTCTGAGCGGGGAGGGCCAGCCGTGGCAGACACCGCCGTACGTACGCGCGCCCGTTCCGGCCGGGGCAGCGGAGGCGACGCAGGGGCCGGGCGGCGGAAGAGCGTGGGGCGGCTGCCCAGGGCGGCCGTGCACCACCCCTGGTGGTTCGCGCTGCCGGCCGTGGTGGTCTTCGCGGGCTTCTTCCTGCTGCCGAACCTGCTGAACTTCTTCTACCCGTTCACCAACTGGTCGGCGTACCACACCGATATCTCCTTCGCCGGGTTCGACAACTTCACCACCATCGCCGACGACGGCTCGCTGCTCCGCGCCATCCGCACCACCCTGGTGTACGCGGTGCTCGCGGCGCTCTTCCAGAACGTCTTCGGGCTGGTGCTGGCCCTGCTGCTGGAGCAGGACACCCGCTTCAACCGCTTCTTCCGCGCGGTGTTCTTCCTGCCCGTGCTGATCTCCGCGCTCGCCGTCGGCTATGTCTTCCAGGCCCTGCTCGACCAGGACGGCGCGGTCAACCAGCTGCTGGGCACGGACATCCCGTGGCTGGGCTCCACCACCTGGACGATGGTGCTGGTCAGCGCCATCCATGGGTGGAAGTGGATGGGGCTGGCCATGCTCATCTACCTCGCCGGGCTCAAGGGCATCCCCGGCGACATGCTGGAGGCCGCCAAGGTCGACGGCGCCGGCGCCTGGCGGACGTTCTGGTCGATCCGCTTCCCGATGCTCGCGCCCGCGGTCACCTTCAATGTGACCACCGCGCTGATCGGTTCGATGAACACCTTCGACATCGTGCAGGCGACCACGGGTGGCGGCCCGGCGTCCTCCACCGAGGTCTTCAACATCTACATGTTCCGGGTCTTCGGACAGGGCCTGTACGCGCAGGCGTCCGCGATGAGCCTGGTGCTCTTCCTGGTGGTCGTGGCCGTCGCGATCCCGCTGGTGATCGGACTGCGCCGAAGGGAGCAGATGCTGTGAGTGCGCTGGTCATGACTCCCACCGCCCGGGTATGGCGGTACGCACGCCCCGCCCTCGTCCTGCTGCTCGCCGCGCTCGCCGTCGGCGTACCGCTGTGGCTGGTCCTGGCCACCTCGGCCAAGCCCCAGGGCGAGGCCGTCAAACCCAACCTCGACCTGCCAGGACACTGGCAGCCCGCCGCCAACTACGACAAGGCCCTCAGCGAGGGCGAGATGGTGCGCGGCTTCGTCAACAGCCTGCTGGTCGTGGCGCCCTCGGTGGTGCTGGTCCTGGTGCTGGGCGCGGGCGCCGCCTGGGTCTTCGCCCGGCGGCGGGGGCGGCTGGTGTCGGCCGCGTACGCCCTCACCATCAGCGGGCTGCTGCTGCCACCCGCCGTGATCACCATCGTCATGGAGCTTCGGCAGCTGGGCCTGGCCAACACCCGCCCCGGCATGATCGCCGTCTACACCGGGATGTATCTGTCCACGTCGATCTTCTTCATGACCGGCTTCATCCGCACCATCCCCCTGGAGCTGGAGGAGGCCGCGCGGATGGACGGCGCCTCGCCGCTGCGCGTCTTCGCGCGGATCATCCTGCCGCTGCTGCGGCCCGTGATCGCCACCGCGACGATCATGGTGATGCTCTACGCCTGGAGCGACATCTTCTACGCCTTCTTCGTCCTGGGCGGAGGGGACAAGGCGACGCTGCCGCTGGGCCTCTACAAGGTCGCCAGCGCACAGCTCTACCTCAACAACTGGCATCTGGTCTTCGCCTATGTGGTGGTCATGAGCCTGCCCATGGTCGCGGTGTTCCTGATCGCCCAGCGAAAGATCGTTTCTGGAATCACCAGTGGAGCCGTCAAGTAACTGGAGGTCCTGTGAGAAGAGTTCCGATGAGAAAGCGACGAGCCCTCACCACCGTGATAGCCGGGGCGGCGCTGTTCGCCGCCGCGCTACCAGCCGCCTCGTACGCGAATAGCCAAAACGCCGGGCAGTCCAAGGCGGCGCCCCAGCGCATCGCCGTCGACCTCGCCGCGAGCGAGGGCCCGGTGCTGCACGGCGCCAACGGGGCGCTGTACGGGCTGAGCGACGACGGCGTGCCAAGCGACGCCGCCCTCGCCCCGCTCAAGCTGACCACCATCTCGCAGAAGCCGGAAGGCGGGCTGCAGCACCCCAACGGGGACGCGCTGACGGTCTCCAAGTCCTTCTTCCGCAACGGCGGGGACGACGTCTACATCCTGCTCCAGGACATGTACACCCAGTGGCCGTACCAGGACCTGGGGATCGACGACTACCTCCCCAAGGTCGAGAAGATGGCCAAGGACGTGGCGGGCGCGCCGCACAGCGAGCGGTTCGTCTATGTGCCGTTCAACGAGCCCGACCAGATCTGGTACAAGCTCAACTCCTCCGACCCCGCCGCCTACCAGAAGGGCCGCGACCGCTTCTTCGCCGAGTGGAAGACGGTCTACCAGCGCATCCGCTCCATCGACCCCGACGCCCGGATCGCCGGACCCAACGAGGCGGGCTACGACACCCGCTTCCTCCCGGAGTTCCTGACCTGGGCGAAGGCCAACAACGTGCTGCCGGACGTGATGACCTGGCATGAGCTGTCGTCGGGCTCGCTGAAGGACTTCCAGTCCCACTACGACCACTACCGGGCGCTGGAGAAGAGCGTCGGGATCTCGCCGCGCCCGATCAGCATCGACGAGTACGCCAACCGCCGCGACCTGTCCGTCCCGGGCCAGCTGGTCCAGTGGGTGTCGATGTTCGAGCGCAACAAGGTGTACGCCAACCAGGCCTACTGGGACGCCGCCGGCAACCTCAGCGGCAATGTCGTACGGTCCAACATCCCCAACGGCGGCTGGTGGTTCTTCCGCTGGTACGCCGGGATGACCGGCCGCACCGTCAAGGTCACCCCGCCCACCGCCAACGCCATCGACACCCTCCAGGGCCTGGCCTCGTACGACCCGTCCCGCAAGCAGGCGCAGATCCTCGTGGGCGGCGGCTCGGCGGGCGCCGCGGATGTGGCCGTTCAGCACGTCGACCGCGATGTGTTCGGCTCGCGGGTGGTGGCGACCGTCTCCGAGGCCGAGTGGTCCGGCTACGAGGGCGCGGCCGCGCCGCCGCGCGTGCTGTCCCGGAGCGAGGTCAAGGTCGGCGCGGACGGTTCGGTGACCGTGCCGCTGACCGGTATGAAGACGATGTCCGCGTACCGGATCACGCTCACCCCGGCCGGCACCGGCACCCCGCGGGCGGCCGACGTGCCGTGGAGCGCGTCGTACGAAGCGGAGTCCGCGGCGATCACCGACGGGCAGGTCTACACCCAGGGCACCGTCTCCAACGCCAATGGCTACGCCGCCTCCGGCACCAAGGACGTCGGCTCGCTCAACAAGCCCACCAGCAAGGTCGCGTTCAACGTCGACGTCCCCAAGACCGGCAGCTACGACCTGGCGGTCTTCTACGGCAACCAGGCCGGCGCCCCCTCCACCCAGACCCTGACCGTCGACGGCCAGGCTGCTTCGGCCGAGGAGCAGACGGTCACCTACCCCTCCACACTCAACTGGACCTACCGCGGCATCCAGCACATGACCGTCCGGCTGGGCGCGGGCAGCCACACCCTCACCCTGGCCCACGACAAGGGTGAGGTCACCCTCGACAAGATCGACCTGACGGCCGCCACCACCCCGGCCGCTTCGTCCGTCTCGTACGACGCCACCCTGTCCGACCCCTCCGGCAGCCCCCGCTACGACTACTCCTCGTCGGCCGGCGTCGGCACCGGGTCCCTGGAGCTCGACGGCCCGGACGCCGCGGTCTTCGACGTGTACGCGCCGCGCGACGGCTACTACACCCTGACCCCGCGCGGCTCCGGCGCCCCGGTCAAGCTGTCCCTGCACGGCACCACCACGACCACCGCCCCCGAACGGGCCGAGCGCCTCTTCCTCACCGCGGGCAACAACCGCGTCACCGCCGCCTCCGCCACCGGATCCGCCGTCCGGCTCTCCTCCCTCGACGCGACGGGCGCGGGCGACACCACGGGACTCGCCTCGTACGAGGCCGAGAGCGGCACCCTGGGCGGGGCCGCCGCCAAGACCTCCAGCGACTACGCCTCGGGCGGCGCCTACGTCGGCTCGCTCGGCGCGGGCGCGGCCAACAACCTCAAGCTGACCGTCCAGGCCCCCTCGGCGGGCCGCTACCTGCTGATCGTCCACTACGCCAACAACCAGCGCGCGGACGGCCACCAGTACAACACCAACATCATCTCCCGGACCGCCGATATCGCGGTCGGGGGCGGCGCGGCCCAGCGCGTCACCTTCAAGAACACCTGGACCTGGAACGACTACTGGAGCGTGGCCGTCCCGGTCGACGTGGCGAAGGGCGCGAACACGCTGACGTTCTCCAACGCCAGCTCGTACGCCCCGAACATCGACCGCGTCCAGCTCGCCCCGGTGACGGGCTGAGACCGCAGCGCGCCCCCGCGCCCCCGTATGGCGGATCAGCCCGCCATATGGGGGCGCGCCACGTGGTGGTGCGCGGCGGCCTCCTCGGTGGGGGTGGGGCAGCCCACCGTGGCGGTCACGGCGGTCAGCAGCACCACCGAGTCCTCCACCGCCACCAGCGCGTGGCGCTCCTGCGGGATGCGCTGCACCTGCCCCGCGATGAGCTCCAGCCGGACGTGCCCGGTCTTGCCCGCGGTCAGCCGGACATGCCCGTGCAGCACCTGCAGACTCGCCGCCGGGGGCGCGTTGTGCTCGTCGAGCTCGCAACCGGCGACCATGGCGATCACGCTCTGCCGCAGCGGCCCGTCGTGCAGGAAGAGATGTGAGCTTCGGCCGTGGGGGTCGGTCTTGGCCCGGTCCAGGTGGTGGCGTGCGAGTGCGGTGAGGTCGTCCATGGTGTCCCTACGATCGGCCTGGTTTGATCGTCGACGGCTCACCTCAATCGTCACCGGCTAACGTGTCGCACGCCAGTCGCACAGCCGGGACGCGTACAGAAGGGCTCTTCCGCCGTGGCCGACTTCCTGACCGTACTGACCACCACCGACACCCCGGAGAAGGCCGAGGCACTGGCGCGCGGGGCCGTGACCGCGCGGCTCGCGGCCTGCGCGCAGATCAGCCAGCCCGTGACGTCCGTGTACCGGTGGCAGGGCGAGATCGAGACGGCCGCCGAGTGGCAGGTGCTGTTCAAGACCACCGCGGCGCGGTACGGGGAGCTGGAGGCGCACCTCCGCGAGGCGCACGACTACGAGACACCGGAGATCATCGCGACGCCGATCACGCAGGGGAGTGAGGATTACCTGGGGTGGGTGGTGGAACAGACGACGATCGACTGAGGGAGCGCGGCTGAACGTACGAGGCCGGGACGTAGAACTCAGCCGGAGCCGGATCCTGCCAGCGCCTTATCGATCCCCCGCTCGCGCGGCCCCAGGAAGTGCGGATCCGGTTTGAAGGCCGCGTCCAGCGCGGCCTTGCTCGCCGCGATGGCCTCCCGTGCCCCGCCGAAGAGCCACGTCACGTCGTGCGGCTCGGCGACGCCGACCCCGTACGCGTCGATGCCCGCCGCCTCGCACAGCGCCAGCGCCCGGCGGATATGGAAGTCCTGGCTCACCAGCACCGCCCGGTGCACGCCGAAGACCCGTTCGGCGCGGCTGCACGAGTCCCAGGTGTCGAAGCCCGCGTAGTCACTGACGATGCGCCCGTCCGGCACACCGTGCCGGACGAGATAGGCGCGCATCGCGTCCGGCTCGTCGTAGTCGTGCCGGCTGTTGTCGCCGGTCACCAGGATCGCGCGGACCTTGCCCCGCTCGTACAGCTCGGCGGTCGCGTCGAGGCGGTGCGCCAGATACGGGGACGGCTCGCCGTTCCACAGCCCGGCACCGAAGACCACCGCCACCGGGGCCTTGGGGACGTCCGCGACCGTACGGACCCGCGCGTCGGTGGACAGCCGCAGCCAGGTCGCGGGCAGCAGCATGAGCACGCTGACGCCCATCACCACCTGGACGGCGCGGCGCTGCCCGCGCCGGGTCCTGGGCAGGCGCAGCCGCGCCCGCACGGCCCGCACCGCGCTCCGTACCCGCTCTCCGGCACCCATCCGTCCACCGCTTTCTCCGCTGTCCGACTGGACTGACGCCGATCACGGCTGATCGGTTGCGTGATCAGTTCGGCCGGCACATTAGGCTGGTCTCCCTCCCCGTCAGTGAAAACAGCAGGTGATCCCGTCGTGCCCCCGACCCCGACCCCGCCCCCGATCCCCAAAGCAGAGCTCCACCTCCACATCGAGGGCACCCTCGAACCCGAGCTTGCCTTCGCGCTCGCCGAGCGCAACGGCGTCGAGCTGCCGTACGCCACCCAGGACGAGCTGCGCGCCGCGTACTCCTTCACCGACCTCCAGGACTTCCTGGACCTCTACTACGCGCTGATGGCGGTGCTGCGCACCGAGGACGACTTCGCCGACCTCACCAACGCCTATCTCGCCCGCGCCCGCGCACAGGGCGTCCGGCACGCCGAGATCTTCTTCGACCCGCAGGCCCACACCGCACGCGGCGTCGCGATCGGCACGGTCATCGACGGCCTGACGCGCGCGCTGGACGCGGCGGAGCGGACGTACGGCATCACCACCCGCCTGATCATGTGCTTCCTGCGCGACGAGAGCGCCGAGTCCGCCCTGGAGACCTTCGAGTCGGCCCGCCCCTACGTGAACCGCCTCGCGGCCGTCGGCCTCGACTCGGCGGAGGTCGGCAACGCGCCGTCGAAGTTCCGCGAGGTGTACGCCCGGGCGCGGGAGGCGGGGCTCAAGTGCGTGGCCCATGCGGGGGAGGAGGGCCCGCCCGCGTACGTATGGGAGGCCCTGGACATCCTCGGCGTCGACCGCGTCGACCACGGCGTGCGCTCCCTGGAAGACGAGGCCCTGGTCGCCAGGCTGGTCACGGACCAGATCCCGCTGACCGTATGCCCGCTGTCCAACGTCCGGCTGCGCGTCATCGACCGGCTCGAGGACCACCCCCTGCGCGCCATGCTGGACGCGGGCCTGCTGGTCACAGTGAACTCCGACGACCCGGCGTACTTCGGTGGCTACGCGGGCGACAACTTCAACGCGGTGCGCGACGCGCTGCGCCTGGACGACGCCACGCTGCGGGTGCTTGCGCGCAACTCGTTCCGCGCGTCCTTCCTGGACGAGGCGGCTCGGGCGGCGTACCTGAAGGAAGTCGACGCGTACGAGGGGTGAGGCGCGAGCGGGGTGCGCCGCGGGGTGCTGATCCCCGCCCCGCGGCGTGACGGGCGCGGCCCCGGCCCGCCGGGAGCCCCCGGCTACGCCCGTACTGATCCCGGCGGGGCCGCCCCGCCGGGCCGCGTACGGGGCGGTGGGACCGCCCTGCCGCGTGGCGGGTACGAGCACCGAACCCCCGGCCCGGCTACGCCCGTGGCCGGCTCCGGCGGGGCGGCCCTGCCAAGCCGCGTCCCGGGGGTGGGGTCCTGGGGCGGACCCCGTCACGCGGCGGAGCCGCATATCGGCAGGGGCCGGGAAGGGGCGGGGTGGGGAACTATCCCGCGGCCCGTTCCGCCCGTTCCGCGCGTTCCACCCGTACCGCGCACACCTTGAACTCCGGCATCCGGGAGACCGGATCCAGTGCCGGATTCGTGAGCGCGTTGGCCCGTCCCTCGCCCGCCCAGTGGAAGGGCATGAACACCGTGTCCGGTCGGATGTCGCGGCTGATGCGGGCCGGGGCGACGGCCCGCCCGCGGCGGGAGACCACCGTGAGGGGGTCGCCCTCGGCGGCACCCAGGCGTTCGGCGAGCTGGGGGTGCAGCTGGACGAAGGGGCCGGGGGCGGCCCGGTTCAGCTCCTCGACGCGGCGCGTCTGCGCGCCCGACTGGTACTGGGAGAGCACCCGTCCGGTGGTCAGGAACAGCGGATACTCCGCGTCGGGCTCCTCCGCCGCGGGGCGGTGGGACACCGGTACGAAGCGGGCCCGGCCGTCGTCGGTCGCGAAGCGGTCGAGGAAGAGGCGCGGCGTACCGGGGTGCGTACCCGAGGGCAGGCCGGGCTCGGCCGAGGCGCCCTGCGCCTCGCCCGTACCGCCTGCCTGCGCCGTGTTTGCCTGCGCCTCCGCCGCGCCTGTCTGCGTCGCGCCTGTCTGCGCCGCGCCCGCCTCCGCCGCGCCCGCCTCCGCCGAGGCGCCGGCCCGCGTCCCGGCCCCAGCCAGGCCCGCCCCGGCCTCAGCCAGGCCCGCCCCGGCCTCAGCCAGGCCCGCCCCGGCGGCCTCTGCCGCGGTCCCGGCTGGGAGGGCCGAGTCCGCCTCCGCCCCCTCCGCCCCCTCCGCGGCCTCCGCCGCATCCGCCCCCTCCGGGCAGGGCCAGAAGACCCCGTCCTCCTCCGCGATCCGCCGGTACGTGATGCCCGAGTAGTCCGCCGCCCCGCCCGCCGACGCGCGCCGCAGTTCGTCGAAGACCTCCTCCGGGTCCGTCGGGAATCCCTTCTCCCAGCCCAGCCGGGCGGCCAACCCGTGAAGCACCTCCAGGTCCGAGCGGACGCCGGGCGGTGGGGTGATGGCGGCGCGGCGCAGGATGACGCGGCCTTCCAGGTTGGTCGTCGTGCCCGTCTCCTCCGCCCATTGGGTCACCGGAAGGACGACGTCCGCGAGCGCGGCGGTCTCCGAGAGGACGACGTCCGCGACCGCCATGAAGTCCAGCGACCGCAACCGCGCCTCTATATGGGCCGCGCGGGGAGCGGAGACCACCGGGTTGGAGCCCATGAGCAGCAGGGCCCGTACGTCGCCGCCGAGCGCGTCCAGCAGTTCGTACGCGCTGCGCCCCGGCCCCGGCAGCGCGTCGGGGTCGATGCCCCATACGCCGGCCACATGGGCGCGGGCCGCCGGGTCGTCGAGCTTGCGGTAGCCGGGCAGCTGATCGGCCTTCTGGCCGTGTTCGCGGCCGCCCTGGCCGTTGCCCTGGCCGGTGAGGCAGCCGTAGCCGGACCGCGGGCGGCCGGCGCGGCCGGTGGCCAGGCACAGGTTGATCCAGGCGCCGACGGTGTCCGTGCCCTTCGACTGCTGTTCCGGCCCGCGCGCCGTGAGCACCATGGAGTCTTCCGCGTCGCAGAACATCCGCATCGCTTCGCGGAGTTCGGGCACCGGTACGCCCGTGATCCGCTCGACCATTTCCGGCCAGTGCGCCATCGCCGCGGCCCGCGCCTCGGGCCAGCCGTTCGTACGCCGCGCGATGAACTCCTCGTCCACCCGCCCCTCCGCGACCACCAGATGCAGCAGCCCCAGCGCGAGCGCCAGGTCCGTTCCGGGGCGCGGGGCCAGGTGCAGATCCGCCTGTTCGGCGGTCCGGGTCCGGCGCGGGTCGATGACGATCAGCTTGCCGCCGGACTCCTTCAGCTCGGTCAGATAGCGCAGCGCGGGCGGCATGGTCTCGGCCAGGTTCGAGCCGACGAGGATCACACACCCGGTGCGGGCCACGTCCGCCAGCGGGAACGGCAGCCCGCGGTCGAGGCCGAAGGCCCTGTTGTGCGCGGCGGCGGCCGAGGACATGCAGAAGCGGCCGTTGTAGTCGATCTGCGAGGTGCCGAGCACGACCCGGGCGAACTTCCCCAGCGCGTACGCCTTCTCGTTCGTCAGCCCGCCCCCGCCGAAGACCCCCACGGCGTCCCGCCCGTACGTCTGCGCCGCGCCCGCCAGCCCCTCCGCGATCCGGTCCAGGGCCTCCTCCCAGGTGGCCGGTTCGAGCCTGCCGGTGTCAGGGCGGCGGACCAGCGGCTCGGTCAGGCGCACCCGGGAGGAGAGTACGGCGGGCGCCGTACGGCCCTTGCCGCACAGCGCGCCGCGGTTCACGGGGAACGCGGGGCGCTCCACGACCTCCACGCCGCCCTCACCGCCCGCTGCGGGGCGCAGCGCCATACCGCACTGGAGCGAGCAGTACGGGCAGTGGGTGTCGATGGCGGGGTCGGACGTCATGTGGTCAGCGTGCTACGGCCGTGTTACGTACCGCGCCCGCTCGCGTTACGCATCGGGCAACCGGACCTCAGCGCGGGCGGGGGCGACCGGTGAACTCGTGGCAATCACCTGTGACGGCCACGCAACGGGGGCGCAATGTCCCGCTGCGAGGCTCTCGTCATGAAGGCGTCGTCTCGCCCCGGTCCCGCAGCCCCTTCCGGCCCCCTCGACAGTACGGCCCAGCTCATGACCCGGATCACCGCACAGCTCGGCTCGCAGCTCGGCGGGCTGACCCTCGGTGGCAGGCGCCGCCCGCCCACCCTCGTCGCCGTGGCGCACGGCAGCCGTGACCCGGAGGCGCTGCGCACGGTCACCGCGCTCGTGGACCGCGTCCGCGCGCTCCGCCCCGACCTGCCCGTACGCCTCGGCCACGTCGAGCTGAACGAACCGCTGCTCGCCGACACGCTCGCCGAGCTGCGCGGCGAGGCCGTCCTCGTACCGCTCCTCCTCGGCCGCGGCTATCACATCAAACGTGACCTGCCGGACGCCGTCGCCGCCGCGCCCCACCTGTCCGTCCGTATGGCCGCCCCGCTCGGCCCGCACCCGCTGCTCGCCGAGGCCCTGCATACGCGCCTCACCGAGGCCGGGTGGCCGTCCGGCGGGTCGTCGGGCGGGCCGTCCGGCGGGCTGTCCGGGGCGGGTGTCGTCCTGGCGGCGGCAGGCTCGCGCGACCGGGACTCGGCCGCCGACACGGCCCGTACGGCGGCCCTGCTCAGCGCCCGGCTCGGCGGCGTGCCCGTACTGCCCGGCTACGCCTCCGCCGCCGCGCCCACGGTGGCCGAGGCGGTACGCGCCCTGACCGACATGGGGCGCGGCCGGCGGATCGCGGTGGCCTCGTACTTCGCCGCGCCGGGACGCTTCGCGACCCAGTGCGCGGACGCGGCGCCCGGTATCGCCTCCGGGCCGCTGGGCGACCATCCGGCCGTGGCGCGGCTCGTGGTCCACCGCTATGAACAGGCGCTCGCCTCTGCACCCATGTCACACCCGGCGGTTACCGTCGGTGTATGAGCCGCACTGGACCCACGGCACCCGAACCACCCGAACCATCAGCTGAGTCCGCAGAACAAGCCCAGCCCACTGCCCACCCAACCCTCCAACCGACCGAGTCCGCGGCCTCAGCCTGGGCGAGCCCGGGCTACGAGGCGGCGGACCTCGAGCGCTGGGCGGCAGAGCCCGACAAGCGCCCGGGACGTACGGCCTTCCAGCGGGACCGGGCGCGGGTGCTGCACTCGGCCGCGCTGCGCAGGCTGGCGGGCAAGACCCAGGTCGTACCCGCCGTCCCCGCGGCCCCCGCCGCCGATCCGGGCCCCGGCGCCGCCGCCCCCGCCTGGGACGCCACCCCGCGCACCCGGCTGACCCACTCCCTGGAGTGCGCCCAGGTGGGGCGGGAGCTCGGCGCCGCCCTCGGCTGCGACCCGGACCTGGTGGAGATGGCCTGCCTGGCGCACGACCTGGGCCATCCGCCCTTCGGGCACAACGGCGAGCAGGCGCTCAACGAGGTCGCCGAGGCCTGCGGCGGCTTCGAGGGGAACGCCCAGTCGCTGCGGCTGCTCGCCCGGCTGGAGCCCAAGCGGTTCGTCGCCGACCCGGACACCGGCGCCGCGGTGAGCGTGGGGCTCAACCTCACCCGCGCCGCGCTCGACGCCGCCACCAAATACCCCTGGCCGCGCGGCGGGCACCCCAGCGACCCCGGCTCGCGCAAGTTCGGGGTGTACGAGGACGACATCCCGGTCTTCGCCTGGTTCCGGCAGGGCGCGCCCGAGCACCGCACCTGCTTCGAGGCCCAGGTCATGGACTGGTCCGACGATGTGGCGTACTCGGTCCACGACGTGGAGGACGGCCTGCACGCCGGCCACCTCGACCCCGGCCTGCTGCTCGCCGACCCCGAGCGCCGCGAGGTGTTCGCGGTCGCCGCCGCCCGCTACGCCCCGGGCGCCGAGCCCGACGAACTGGCCGAGGCCCTGGACCGGCTGCTCGACCAGGAGTGGTGGCCCCACGGCTACGACGGCTCCTCCGTCGCCCAGGCCCGGCTCAAGGACGCCACCAGCCAGCTCATCGGCCGCTTCTGCCTCGCCGCCGAGGGCGCCACCCGCGCCGCGTACGGCACCGGCCGGTTCACCCGCTACGGCGCCGAGCTCGTGGTGCAGCGCGAGGCGCGCCTGGAATGCGCGGTCCTGAAGGCGGTCGCCGACCGCTATGTGATGCAGCGCGCCGACCAGGAAGCGGTCCGTGCCGACCAACGAGTCATCATCGCCGAACTGGGCGAAGCCCTCATCGCCCGCGCCCCGGTCGGCCTGGACCCCCAGTTCCGCGCCCTGTACGACGAAGCGGACGCCGCCGGAGACGACACGGCGCGCCTCCGCGCCATCGTCGACCAGATCGCCGCCCTCACCGACACCTCCGCCCGCTCCCTGCACGCCCGCCTGACCACCCGTGGCCCGGCCCGGCGTCCATGAGCGTGGAGCCGCGCCCAAGCCATGGCCGCCAGGCATGGACGCGACGCCCCGCTCACGCCCACCAGCCCCCCGCGGCCCGCCCGCCCGCGCGCCGGGCCGCGGGCCCCGCCCGCGCGCGGGCGCGGGGCCGCAGCGCCCCACCCCGTACCGCCCGCTGGCCCGTACGGCGTACTGCCCCTTCCCGCCGCACGCGTGGTGCGGGAGGCTCGAACATCGGCTCACATGACCGGGGCTCATACGACCGGCCTTGACACGGCGTAGCCGCGCATGGGAATCGCGCGGCAGCGAGGAGGAGAGAAGTGGTCGACGCACACCAGACGTTCGTCATCGTCGGAGGGGGTCTGGCCGGGGCAAAAGCCGCGGAAACCCTCCGGGCCGAGGGATTCACCGGCCGGGTGATCCTGATCTGTGACGAGCGCGACCACCCCTATGAGCGACCGCCCCTGTCCAAGGGCTTCCTCACCGGCAGCCAGGAGCGCGACAGCGTCTTCGTGCATGAGCCCGCCTGGTATGCCCAGGCCGATATCGAGTTGCACCTCGGCCAGACCGCCGTGCAGCTGGATCGCGCCGCCAAGGCCGTTGTCCTCGGCGATCGGACCCGTATCCACTACGACCGGCTGCTGCTGGCGACCGGCGCCGAGCCGCGTCGGCTCGACATCCCCGGTACCGGCCTCGTCGGCGTGCACCATCTGCGCCGTCTCGCCCACGCCGAGCGGCTGCGGTCGGTCCTGGCCGCGCTCGGCCGGGACAACGGTCAGCTGGTCATCGCGGGGGCGGGCTGGATCGGCCTGGAGGTGGCGGCGGCCGCGCGCGGGTACGGCGCCGAGGTGACGATCGTCGAGCCCGAGCCCACCCCGCTCCATCGCGTCGTCGGTCCCGAGCTCGGCACCCTCTTCGCCGATCTGCACCGGGAGCACGGCGTCCGTTTCCACTTCGGCGCCCGGCTCACCGAGATCACCGGGCAGGACGGTGTGGTGCTGGCGGCCTGCACCGACGACGGGGAGGAGCACCCCGCCCACGACGTGCTGGCCGCGATCGGCGCCGCCCCGCGCACCGCGCTCGCCGAGGCGTCCGGTCTGGAGGTGGTGGACCGCGTGGCGGGCGGCGGGATCGTGGTGGACGCCTCGCTGCGCACCAGCGACCAGGACATCTTCGCGGCGGGCGATGTGGCCGCGGCCCCGCTCGCCTTCCCGGGCGGCGTGGAGCCGCCGGGGGGCCGGGTGCGCGTCGAGCACTGGGCCAACGCGCTGAACGGCGGACCGGCCGCGGCCCGCGCCATGCTCGGGCAGGACGTGGCGTACGACCGCGTGCCGTATTTCTTCTCCGACCAGTACGACGTCGGCCTGGAGTACTCCGGCTACGCGCCGCCCGGCTCGTACGACCAGGTGGTGTGCCGCGGCGACGTCGGCAAGCGGCAGTTCATCGCCTTCTGGCTGAGCGAGGGCCGCCTGCTGGCGGGGATGAATGTGAACGTGTGGGATGTCGTCGAGCCCATCCAGCGCCTCATCCGCGGCGGCGTCCGCCTCGACCCCGACGACCTGGCGAACCCGTCCGTCCCGCTGACGTCCCTGCTCCCGTAGACGGAACCCCGTAGGCGGAACCCCGTACACCGGTTGCGCGCGCCTAGCCGGGCTCCGGCGATGTCGGAGCCCGGCCGTAGAATTCACGCGTGGCAGGCAGGATCAACGATGACGACGTGAAGGCGGTGCGGGACGCGGTCCCGATTGACGCCGTTGTGTCCGAGTACCTCCAGCTGCGTAACGCCGGCGGCGGCAATCTCAAGGGCCTGTGCCCCTTCCATGACGAGAAGTCCCCGTCCTTCCAGGTCAGCCCCAGCAAGGGGCTTTTCTACTGCTTCGGCTGCCAGGAGGGCGGCGACACGGTCGACTTCATCATGAAGATCGACCACCTCTCCTTCGCCGAGACCATCGAGCGGCTGGCCTCCCAGGCCGGTATCACGCTGCGCTACGAGCAGGGCAGCGCGACCCCCGGCCGGCAGCAGGGCGAGCGCACCCGCCTGGTGGAGGCCCATAAGGCGGCCGCCCAGTTCTATGTGGAGCAGCTGGACAGCCCCGAGGCGGAGATCGGCCGCAAATTCCTCGCCGAGCGCGGCTTCGACCAGGCCGCCGCCCAGCATTTCGGCGTCGGCTACAGCCCGGCCGGCTGGGACCACCTCGTCCGATTCCTCCGCGGCCGCGGCTTCACCGACAAGGAGCTGATCCTCTCCGGCCTCGCCCAGGAGAGCCGCCGTAACCCCATCGACCGCTTCCGCGGCCGTCTGATGTGGCCCATCCGCGATATCACCGGCGAGGTCGTCGGCTTCGGCGCGCGCAAGCTGCGCGACGACGACAACGGCCCGAAGTATCTGAACACGCCCGAGACGCCGCTCTACAAGAAGTCCCATGTGCTGTACGGCATCGACCTCGCCAAGAAGGAGATCGCCAAGACCAGCCGGGCCGTCGTCGTCGAGGGCTATACGGACGTCATGGCCTGCCATCTCGCCGGGGTGACCACCGCCATCGCCACCTGCGGTACGGCCTTCGGCGGCGACCACATCAAGATTCTCCGGCGGCTGCTGATGGACAACTCGAGCGCCGAGGTGGTCTTCACCTTCGACGGCGACGCGGCGGGCCAGAAGGCGGCGCTGCGGGCCTTCGAGGACGACCAGAAGTTCGCCGCCGAGACGTATATCGCGATCACACCCGGCGGGATGGACCCGTGCGAACTGCGTCTCGCCGAGGGCGACGTCGCCGTCAAGGAGCTGGTGGACAGCCGTACGCAGCTCTTCGAGTTCGCGATCCGGCAGATCGTCGCCCGGCACAACCTGGATACGGCGGTGGGGCGGGCCGCGGCGCTCGAGGAGGCCGCGCCGGTCGTCGCCGGGATCAAGAACAGATCGATCCAGCACGAGTCCGCGGTGCATCTCGCGGGGCTGCTCGGCATCCTCGACACCCAGTTCGTCGTCCGCCGGGTCTCACAGCTCGCCCAGTGGGCCCGCGAGCGCGGCCAGCGCGGCGGCGGGCCACAGCAGGGCGGCCGCCGCGGCGGCGGCCCGGGCGGCCCAGGTGGTCCGGGCGGGCCCGGCGGAGGCTATGGCGGCCCCGGCCAAGGCGGAGGCCCCGGCTCCGGCCCCGGTGCCGGGCGCGCCGCGGGGCCGGGGGGCGGCCCCGACGGCGGCCCGCAGCCCCCGCGCGGCCCCGCGCTGAACCTCCGCAGCCCCGCCCACCGCGTCGAGCGCGAGCTGCTGAAGCTCGCCCTCCAGCGCCCGGAGCTGGTCTCCCCGGCCTTCGACGCGTACGGGATCGACGAGTTCACCGCCCCGCCGTACGCCGCCGTGCGCCGCACCATCGAGGACGCGGGCGGGGCGGGCGCCGCCGACGGCGACTATCTGATGCGGGTCCGCGACGCCGCCCCCGACGACACGGTGCGCGCGATGGTCACCGAGCTCGCGGTCGAGGCCCTGAACACCCGCCGCGACCCCGACGAGGTGTACGCGGGCGTCCAGTTGGTGACCGTCCGGCTGGCCGCGGTGAACCAGCGGATCCGCGAGGTCCAGGGCGCCCTCCAGCGCCTCAGCGCCAGCGCGGACGCCGACCACCTCGCCGCCGTGCAGAACGAGCTGTGGGTGCTGCAGCAGTACGGGCAGTCCCTCCGCGAGAAGGGCGCCGCGGCCCTGTAAGCGGCCTCCGCGGGGGGCCGTGGCCCGGCGCTGTGACCGCCCGGTCACGGCCAGCAGCGCAAAAAGTGCTCGCACGCCCCTCGTGGCGGGCCTGTGTCGTACTCCACACTGGGTTGCGGTGCCTGAGTCATCGGAGCGCGGCGGTGTTGGCCAGGAAGGGCCGGATTCCCCCGCAGATCCGCTCATGATGTACGGGACGGACGGTGGCGTGGCCGCCGCAGCCGTACCCGATCGTTCTGCCGCCTCAGCAGCGATCACCCTGGAGGTCGCCCCCGTGCAGACCCAGACCCTGACCGACGCGGCCCCCACGGCGACGCCGCCGCAGTCCCCCCACCCACACGCCGACTCCAGACCGACCGCGGCCTCGGCACCGGCCGCGCTGGAGGCGGTGGAGGCACTGACGGCCGTAACCGCCGGACCGGAAGCGGAGCCGCCGGAAGCCGCCGGACCCTCAGAGCTCCCCGAGACGGCCGAGGCCGCCGAGACCGCCGACACCCCAGAGGAGGCCCCCGAGGAGACCCCCGAGGAGGCCCCGGAGCCGGCCGTACGCGCCGAGACCTCAAGCGGCCCCTCTTCCGACCTATTCCGCCAGTACCTCCGCGAGATCGGCCGCATCCCGCTGCTGTCCGCCGCCGAGGAAGTGGAGCTCGCGCGCCGCGTCGAGGCGGGCCTGTTCGCCGAGGAGAAGCTGAGCAACACCCCCGACCTCGACACCCAGCTCGCCCACGACCTCGACCAGCTGGTCGTCCTGGGCCGGATGGCCAAGCGCCGCCTCATCGAGGCCAACCTCCGCCTCGTCGTCTCCGTGGCCAAGCGCTATGTCGGCAGAGGTCTGACCATGCTCGACCTGGTGCAGGAGGGCAACCTCGGGCTGATCCGAGCCGTGGAGAAGTTCGACTACGCCCGCGGGTACAAGTTCTCGACGTACGCGACCTGGTGGATCCGCCAGGCCATGTCCCGCGCCCTCGCGGACCAGGCCCGTACGATCCGGGTTCCGGTGCATGTCGTCGAGCTGATCAACCGGGTGGTGCGGGTGCAGCGCCGGATGCTCCAGGAGCGCGGCTACGAGCCCACGTCCGAGGAGGTCGCCCACCACCTCGACCTCCCCCCGGAGCGGGTGAGCGAGGTGCTGCGCCTGGCCCAGGAGCCGGTGTCGCTGCACGCGCCCGTCGGCGAGGAGGACGATGTCGCGCTCGGCGATCTGATCGAGGACGGGGATGCCGCCTCGCCGGTCGAGTCAGCGGCGTTCCTGCTGCTGCGGGAGCATCTGGAGGCCGTGCTCTCCACGCTCGGGGAGCGGGAGCGGAAGGTGGTGCAGCTGCGGTACGGGCTGGCCGACGGGCGGCCCCGGACGCTGGAGGAGATAGGGCGGATCTTCGGGGTCACCCGGGAGCGGATCCGGCAGATCGAGTCGAAGACGCTCAACAAGCTGCGGGACCACGCGTTCGCGGACCAGCTCCGCGGCTATCTGGACTGACGGCTATCTGGACTGACGGCCGCCTGAACCAACTGCTGCCAGGGCTTACCCCATCTGCCCCGCACCCGGACCGGCCTCGAACGCCCCCGGGTGGGTCTGCTCGCGCACGGCGACGTACTGCTGCCGCACCGCCTGCCCCACCGCCAGCTCCTCGCCCGCCTCGAAGACCTGGCTCGCGGCCGCCGGCCACAGCGGCGGCTGGTGCGGCGAGAGGGTGCCGTGCGCGGCGCCCAGGGCCCAGGCGGCCTGCCGGGCGGCGCCCAGCGCGGCGTAGTCCGCGGGTTGGGGCACCACGATCTGGGCGTCCAGCAGCGCGGGGGCGATGGCGCGCACCGCGGGCAGGTCCGCCGCGGGCCCCAGCAGGAACACCCGCCGCACCGCGACCCCGCGCCCGCGCAGCACGTCCAGTGCGTCCGCGAGCCCGCACAGCATGCCCTCGAAGGCGGCGCGGGCCAGGTGCTCGGGCTTCATGCTCTCGCGCCGCAGCCCCGTCAGCGTCCCGGCGGTGTGCGGCAGATGCGGGGTGCGCTCGCCCTCGAGGTAGGGCAGCAGGACCAGCCCGTACGAGCCGGGCGTGGACTTGAGGGCGAGCGCGGAGAGCCCTTCCAGGTCGACGCTCAGCAGCTCCGCGGTGCCGCGCAGCGCCCGTACGGCGTTGAGCGTATGGACGACGGGCAGATGCATGCCGGTGGCGTCCGCGTACGAGGTGATGGTGCCGGAGGGGTCGACCAGCGCCTCGTGGTGGACGGAGAAGACGGAACCCGAGGCGCCGAGCGAGATCACCGCGTCGCCGATGCCGACGCCGAGGCCGAAGGCCGCCGCCATGGTCTCGCCGGTCCCGGCGGAGATCAGCAGCCCCTCGGGGGTGCGGCCCGCGGCCTCGGCGGGGCCGATGACCTCGGGCAGCCGCACCTGGTGGCCGAGCGCCAGCTCGATGAGGTCGGGGCGCCAGGAGCCGGTCGCGGCGGACCAGTAGCCGGTGCCGGAGGCCGTGCCGCGGTCGGTGGTGCGCCGCGCGGGCCGCCCCAGCAGCTGCCACACCAGCCAGTCGTGCGGCTGCATCAGCTCGGTCACCTGCCGCGCCGCGTCCGGCTCGGTGCGGGCCAGCCACCGCAGTTTGGCGACGGCCTGCGTCGCGCTCGGCACGGCGCCGACCGCCTGTGCCCACGCCGTGCGGCCGCCGAGCGAGTCGATGAGGTCGGCGGCCGCGGACTGGGCGCGCTTGTCGTTGCCCACCAGGGCGGGCCGTACGAGCCCCCCGCCCGCGTCCAGCGCGAGCAGCCCGTGCCCCTGCGCCGATACGCCGATGGCCTGGACCCCCTCCAGCAGCTTGCCCCCGGCGGCCTCGCCGAGCGACAGCAGCCAGGACTGGGGGTCCACGTCGTACGGCGACGCGGGGGCGGCCCCCGGGGGAGTCGCGGCGTCGGCCGCGGGGTGCGGGGCGTAACCCTGCCTGATCACGGCTCCCGTATCCGTATCGCAGACGACGATCCGTGTGCTCTCGGACGAACTGTCCAACCCGGCGACTATCCCCATGGCCCAGATCATGCCACCGCGGAGGGCTAGGTGTTGCTCGTCCCCCAGTCGTCCTCCGCGCCGGTGGACTTCTCCCGCTGCCCGATCCGCTCGCGCAGCGGCTTGGTCTTCTCAAAAGCCTTGGCCGCCGCTTGCCGCCCGCCCAGCGCGGCTGTCTCGGCGGTGTTCCTGACCGCCGGATTCCGTACGAACTGCTGCGCACATGTACGCAGCTGCTCGTACCGCTCGCGGCCGGCCCGCGTGCCGAGTACGTATCCGACAGCCAGCCCGGTGATGAACGTCAGCCGGTACCGCATCGACCTGCCCTTCTGGTTGTCCCTCGCATCGGACCCTTGGGTCGTGCAGCGCCTACCCGTCCCGGCCGCAGATCACCCACGGCCGCCGTGGACACCCACGAGGTTACCGATTGGCGGAGCACCCCCCTGCTTGCGCTAATGTATGTGTCGCAGCGAGCGCACGCCGTCCGGGAGCCCCGGATGGGGTCGCGGTCGGTGCACACGGAGCAATCCCCTGTAGCTCAATTGGCAGAGCAGCCGGCTGTTAACCGGCAGGTTACTGGTTCGAGTCCAGTCGGGGGAGCTCGGTCCCCTGTAGCTCAATTGGCAGAGCATTCGGCTGTTAACCGGAGGGTTACTGGTTCGAGTCCAGTCGGGGGAGCAGCGGGAGAGGACCCTACGGGGTCCTTTTTCATTTCCGGCCCCGTATTGATCCCCCTGCCCGGCCGCTCCGGCCCCCGGCCCGTCATGGGCCCCGGTACGCGGGCATGGAGGTACCCATCCCCGGCCCCCCGAAGCAACAGATCGTATGAGCGGCTATGCTGCGGCAGACGGCGCACGCGGATGCGCGCGACGCGCCGTTACGGGGCGGTAGCTCAGCCGGTTAGAGCAGCGGACTCATAATCCGTCGGCCGTGGGTTCGAGTCCCACCCGCCCCACCGCGACAGGTCTCTGACCTGCGGAAACATCGCAGCGGGGGTGCGGATTCAGGGCTTTGGGCCAACGGACTGAATCCGTTGCTCGCGAGTTCGACGCCGTGGCATGACCAGCAGACTTCCGCTCAGCATGAGCTGACCGGTGTCCGGTTGGGGATCCCTTACGTACACGGCCTGTGATCCGGCAGGGGTATCACGATCGCCTCGGAAGACAGCGCCGCGAGATCCTTGGGTGGCCCGAAGCCCGCGCCGATCCGACGTCGAGCGCTCAGCGCTTGGTCTCGTACCTGGTCAGCACCACGCCGTCGGGAAACGTCCGGGTCTCCACCAGGCTCAGGTTCACCCATTTGTCCAGGGCTGTGAAGAACGGCGTGCCGCCGCCCACCAGGGCCGGGTGGGTGACGATCGCGTACTCGTCGATCAGCCCGGCCCGCATGGCCGCCGCGGCGAGTGTGGCACCGCCGATATCCATGGGGCCGCCGTCGTCGGCCTTGAGCCTGGTGATCTCGGTTACCGCGTCGCCGGTGACCAGACGGGTGTTCCAGCCGACCGTGCTGGTCGTAGAGGAGAACACCACCTTCGGCATGTCCCGCCAGCGGCCGGCGTACTCGATCGCCGCCGGTGTGGCATCCGGCTGCTTGTCGGCGGTCGGCCAGTGGGAGCTCATCGTCTCCCACAGCTTGCGCCCGTACAGCGCCAGGCCGGTCGCGTCCACCCGGTCGGACCACCACTGGAACAGCTCGTCGCTCGGCACGCTCCAGCCGAGGTCGTCGCCGGGCGCGGCGATGTAGCCGTCCAGGCTCATGTTCATGGCAAAGGTCAGTTTCCGCATGGCGTCAGCCTCCCGTGAGTCGGTATTCGACGTACAGACCAGCACGGCCCCGGTGTCCTAGCTCAGACACCAGCCGCAAAGTAGCGGCGTGATCACGTACTCGCCGCCGTGGCGGCCTGCTCGCTCGCGAAGCATCCGCCGGCCGAGCAGATCGCACACCTAAGGGTGACGGGGGCGAATGCGACGTACGTCGTTGCTGATGGTCTGCGGCTGCTTCTGCGTATCGGCCCAGGTCGCCAGCAGGGTGAGAGCGTCAGCGCTGGGCGTACCGGGATCTGCGGTGTAGGTGGTGATGGAGACGTGCGGGTCGCCGGGCAGTGCGAAGTCGTCGTACGCGAGGTTCATCGTTCCGACGGCCGGGTGGTGGACGACCTTGCGTCCGCGTGAGTGGCGGCGCACGTTGTGCTTGGCCCAGCGGGTGCTGAAATCGGGGCTGCGGGTGGTGAGTTCGCCGATGAGTTCGGTCACCTGCTGGTCCAGCGGGTCACGCCCGGCGGTCGCGCGCAGTATCGCGACCACCTGGTTCTTCGCCTCGTCGATGTCGGCGTAGAAGGCCTGCGCGCGCGGGTCGAGGAACACGTACCTGGCGAGGTTTGCACCACGCCGGGAACGCTCATGGAGTCGAGGACCCTGCTGCACCGACGCGGTGATGGGGGAGGGGCGCTTGGGGCGCTTGCGGGGTGAGCCGGGGCCGATGCTGCGTGCCAGGTCGTACAGGTGGGCGCGCTCGTCGTCGTCGAGCTGGAGCGCACGGGCGATCGCGTCGAGGACGCTCTCGGACGCGCCGCCGAGCCGGCCGCGCTCGATGCGGGTGTAGTACTCGACGCTGAGGCCGGCGAGCATCGCGACTTCCTCGCGCCGCAGTCCTTTGACGCGGCGGTTGCCTCCGATGTAGGGCAGCCCTGCCTGCTCGGGTGTGATCCTCGCCCTGCGACTCATGAGAAAGCCCCGGATCTCCTGCTGGAACTCCATGACGTCAAGGCTAGGACGCCTGTTCCTGATGAGGGGGTCCCTGAGAGTGCCTGGCAGGCACCCGCGAGACGAGGGACGGTGAGGAGGAACCCCAGAAAATCTGTGTGAAAAGGAATGCCGCAAGTGCGTGGAGCTGTCATTCATGCCCCGGGCGATGTCCGGGTGGAAGAGCGCGAGAATCCCACGATCGTGGCGCCGACGGATGCGATCATCCGCGTGTCGGCCGCCTGCGTGTGCGGTTCGGACCTGTGGGACTACCGCGGGATCAACGAGGTGACACAGCCGACCCCGATGGGTCACGAGTACGTCGGCGTGGTCACCGAGATCGGCGAGCTGGTGAAGAACATCGCGGTCGGTGACTTCGTCGTCGGTTCGTTCTTCGCCTCGGACAACACCTGTGAGATCTGTGAGGCCGGCTACCAGTCACGGTGCGCGCACGTCGAGTACGTCGGCGCCGGCGGGGCACAGGCGGAGTACGTGCGGGTGCCGCTGGCCGACGGCACCCTCGTGGCCACCCCCGGGACGCCGGACGACGACCTGATCCCCTCGCTGCTGGCCGCCTCCGACGTACTCGGGACGGGTCGGTTCGGTGCCGTGGCCGCTGAGGCCGGGCCGGGGAAGACCGTGGTCGTGGTCGGTGACGGTGCCGTGGGTCTGCTCGCCGTTCTGGCCGCGAAGCAGCTGGGCGCGGAGCGGATCATCGCGATGTCGCGGCACGAGTCGCGGCAGAAGCTCGCCCGCGAGTTCGGCGCCACCGACATCGTCACCGAGCGCGGTGACGAGGGCGTGGCCAGGGTCAAGGAGCTGACCGGCGGATACGGAGCCCACAGCGTGATCGAGGCCGTCGGCACCCCCGATGATGCAGGCCATCCGCTCCACCCGCCCCGGTGGACACGTGGGATACGTGGGTGTGGCCCACGGGGTGGAGCTTCCCGGTGAGGAACTGTTCTTCGCCGACGTTCGCCTGCACGGCGGCCCCGCCCCGGTGCGCCGGTTCCTGCCCGAGCTGATCCAGCTCATCTGGGACCGCAAGATCGACCCGGGCAAGGTCTTCGACCTCACCCTCCCGCTCGATCAGGTTGCTGAGGGATTCAAGGCGATGGACGAGCGCCGCGCCATCAAGACCCTGCTGAAGCCCTGAACCACCCCCCTGACCCTCACTCTTCGGATTCGACGGGAGAACCCTCATGAACCCCACCTACGACTTCTCCGGGCAGGTGGCTCTGGTCACCGGCGCCGCCTCCGGCATGGGGCTGGCTGCCGCCCGGGCCTTCGCCGACTCCGGCGCCGCCGTGGTCCTGGCCGACCTCGACCCCGACGCCGTCCACAAGACGGCCACGCCGACCGACGCGGCCGACGAGGTGCACGTCCGGCGCCCGCCTTGCGGCGGTACGTCGACTCGTATGTCAGTTTCGACCTTCGCGGGCTCCCGGCGGGGGTGCACTGCGGCCCGCCGAGTCGCGTTCTCACTGCGGTGATCAGCCTGTCAGACCCTTTGGAGGTGGCGGCGGGCGTTGGCGACGGGTCACCGGTCACCCGATTCGGCAGTGTGGGCGGCGGTCTGATGGGCCGGTCCGTCGCGATCCACCACGACGGACGCCAGCAAGGTGTGAAGGTGGCGCTGACACCGCTCGGGGCTCGGGCCATCTACGGCATGCCCGCCGCTGTGCTCGCCCACCGACTGGTCCCACTGGACGAGCTTCTCGGAGCGCTTGGCGTCGAACTGGCCGACCGGCTCCTAGCGGCATCGACATGGGCGGCGCGGATCACCGTACTGGACGAGTTGCTCCTGCGAGCTGTCGGTCGTGGCGCCTGCAGCGACCGTGTGCTCCGGATGCGCCCCGAGGTGGCCGAGGCCTGGCGCCGCCTCGTCGCCGCGCGGGGCTGCGTCCAGGTCGGTGCAGTCGCCGCGGAACTGGGCTGGAGCCGCCGGCACCTCACCGAACGGTTCCGCGGCGAGCTGGGCCTGTCGCCGAAAACCTTCGCCCGCGTTCTCCGCTTCGAGCACGCGCACGACCTGACGACGGCGCGGGACCCGCTCCCGTGGGCCGATGTGGCGACCATCTCCGGCTACGCCGACCAGGCCCACCTCGTGCGGGACTGGAGCGAGTTCACGGGCCGAACGCCGACGGCCTGGCGTCACAGCGAGGTCCTCCTCGGGACCGGGTAGTCGCCGACCGACCGCCCGTCGCGTCGGCTTGTGTTCCCATTCCTTCAAGAGCACCCGATCGCTGCGGTGTGACGATCGTCGGCATGAGACTCGTCAACGAACACAACGCCATCGACCTGCGGATCACCCCCGTGCACCTCGGACTGGGATCGACAGCGAAACCCGTCGAGGGCTTCGCCTGGGACCCGGAGGCGCTCCAGGCCTACAGCGCCGCGGTTGCGGCGGACGGCGCCGAGGGCCGGATGGTGATGATCTTCGACGGCGACGGCCCCGGCGACCATTGGGAGAGCCACCCCGCCGGCGACGAACTGGTCGTCTGCCTCAGCGGGTCGGTGACGGTCACCCGCGACCTGGACGGAGTGCCCGACCGCATTCTGCTCGGGCCCGGCGAGGCTATCTGCTTCCTGCGATCAGCCGCGAGGCCCCGCCAGCTGTTCGGGACCGCCCGGTGGCCACGGGCCGCAGGCGGACTCGGGCGTCCAGGCCGCCGCCGGGGGCGCCGTGCAGGGTGATCTCGCCGCCGGAGGCGCGGACGAGGTGGCGGACGATGGGCAGGCCGAGGCCTGTGCCGTCGTGGTGGGTGTCGGAGGCGCGCCAGAAGCGGTCGAAGGCGCGCTCGCGGTCGGCCGCGAACATCCCCGGACCTTGGTCGACGACGTGGAGTTCGGCGCCGGGGGTGCGGGCCAGGGTGATGGTGGTGCCGGGCGGTGAGACGCGCAGGGCGTTGGCCACAAGGTTGTCGATGATCTGCTCCAAGGCCCCTGGAATCGCCCATACTTGGCCCACTCGTACGCCGCTGACCCTGACGGCGACGTGCTGTTCTGCGGCGAGCGGTTCCCACATCGCCGCGCGCTCGGTCAGGACCGCGTCCAGGTCCACCGGCTCGGCGGTGGTCGCCGAGTTCTCGAGCCGGGCCAGCGCGAGCAGGCCCTGGACCATACGGCCGAGGCGCTCGACCTCGCCGACGGACTCCTCCAGGCTGCCGTGGGCGCGGGGGTCGAGGTAGGGCTCGAAGTTCTCCAGTCGCAGGCGCAGCGCGGTCAGCGGGGTCTTGAGCTGGTGGGAGGCTTCCGAGGCGAAGGCGTGCTGGGCGTTGAGCAGGTGCTGCAGCCGGGTGGCCGTATGCGTGAACGAGGCGGCCAGGCGGCGCAGTTCGGGCGGGCCGGTGCTCGCGTCCGGCGGGTTTGCGACGTGTCCGTCGGCGAGCTGGGCGGTGGCTGCCTCCAGGGTGCGCAAGGGGCGGGTGATCCAGCGGGCCAGGGTGAAGGCGATCAGCGCCACCGCGGCCAGGATGCAGGCGCCGGCCAGCGCGAGGGCGCCCCAGATGCGGTGGATGCGGGCGGTGACCTCGGTCATCGGGTAGGTCAGGCGCAGGGCGCCGCGGATCGTGGTGCCGGAGGAGCCGGGCATGGTGGCCGACAGGACCTCGTCCCCGGCGGTCACGGTGGGCTCGTTGCGCAGGGCGCGGGCGATATCCGGTTGGCCGGAAAGGTCCGTGCCCTTGCCGGCCCGCGTATGGGAGTCGGCGAGGACGATGCCGGTGCGGTCGGTCACCACGACCCGTCCGCCGGTCCGGTTGGCGTAGTCACCGACCACGTCGGGCAGCGCGTCGAGGTTGCCCTTCTCGATGTTCTCCTCGGTGACCTCCGCGAGCATGGAGGCGTCGCGCTCCACGGTCTGGGAGGCGCGGGAGACCTCGCCGCGGGCGTAGATGATGCCGAGCGGGATTTCCAGCCCGGCCAGTACGAGCAGGGTCAGGCCGAGGTAGCTGAACAGCAGGCGGCGGGTCATCCCGATGCCTCGGACGCCATGTCCTGGTCGGGGTCGGTGAGGCGGAAGCCGACCCCGCGTGCGGTGGTGATCCACCCGGGGTCGCCCAGCTTGCGGCGCAGCGCGGCGACATGGGCGTCGAGAGTCTTGGTGGGGCCGAAGAAATGCGGATCCCACACCGCGTCCATGATCTGCTGGCGTGAGTGCACGGCGCCGGGGTCCTGGGCGAGATACGCGAGCAGATCGAATTCCCGTGGGGTCAGGGCTATTTCACGGCCGTCGAGGCGAACGTGACGGGCTCGACGGTCGATCTCCAGCGGCCCCAGCCGCTGTGCGCCGTTCCCCGAGGAGTCCCCCGGAGCGGTGGGCGGCCCGGCGGGTTCCGGCGAGGCGACGGGCAGGGCGCCGGTGGTGCGCCGGGTGACCGCACGGATGCGGGCGACCAGCTCCCGTACGCCGAACGGCTTGGCCAGGTAGTCGTCGGCGCCGAGTTCGAGCCCGACGATGCGATCCGCCTCCTCGCCGCGCGCAGTGATCATGATGATGGGCACGCCGGACTTGGCCCGCAGGCTGCGGCATACGTCCAGCCCGTCCATGTCCGGCAGGCCGAGGTCGAGCAGCACCAGGTCCGGGGCGGCGGTGGCGTCCGCCAGGCCGGCGGCGCCGGTACGGGCCCGGTCCACCGTGTAGCCGTAGCGGCCCAGCCCTTCGGTGAGCGGGCCGGCGATCCGGTCGTCGTCTTCGATCAGCAGCAGCCGCATGGCGACAGGCTCGCACAGCGGTGCCACGGGAGTTGGGGCGTTCACGAGAACCCGCCTGGGGCCTGGGAGGCATGAAGGGAGGAGTGTGCCGTCCGGCCGGTCGCGTACGAGGCGATCCGTACCAGGCGATCCGTACGAGACGATCCGCACGAGGCGATCCGGCCGGACGGCGGGGGTGAGGAGGCGACGGCCCCGGCTGGGGGAGTCAGTCATCGCCGGAGCGGTCGCCGTCCTCATTTTGCTGGTCTTCCCGGCGGCCCTGGTCTTCCTCGCGGCCCTGGTCGTCCTCGTCGTCGTGCCGGTCAGCGGTGGATGGCGGCGAACCGGTTGGCGTCGGAAGGACGCCGGCGCCACCGCCGGGAGGAGACGCCGGGGAGGGAGTCGCCCCTGGCGGCTGGGGTTGCTCGGTAGGCGATTCCGATGCCGGATCCCGTACGGTGCCGACGGGGGACGGGTTGGAGGAGACCGTGTCGCTGACCGCCGACAGGGCGAAGCCGAAGCCGCCCAAGACCATCAGGGCGGCGGCCACGGCCAGAACCGGGCGGCGGCGGGCGAGCAGCCGCTGCCACCGGCCGGCCTCCCGCTCCCGCTCCTGCTCGTGCTCCCGCTCGCGGCCGCGACCGCGTGCATGCCGCGCCGCGTCGCCGGGCGCGGTGGCGTCCGCAGGCGTGGCAGCAGCTGCGGATCCGGCAGCGTCTGCCGCCCCGGCAGCGTCTGCCGGCTTCGGCAGCGGCTCGTCGCCGGGCCAGGCTTGGGAGGTGGCGGGCGACGGGTAGTTGAACGCGTCCTCGTCGAAGCGCGCCCCGTAGGCTCCCTCCGTCTGGTTGAGGACGGCCGTCGTCTCGGTGGCCGGCTTCGCTGAGGGGGAGTCGGGGGTGTTCCGGGGCTCGTTCGACATGTGCTTCTCCCTTCCGGCGCCCTTGGCTGTCAGCCCGCGTTCTTTTCCTCTTCTTCGGTGCCCTCCTGCTTGGTGCCGGTGACGTTGTACGACTTGTCGAGGTAGACCTCGACCGTCGAGCCGTCCTGCTTCTGCACCTCGACCGCGTACATGCCGGGCTTCTCCGCGTCCTCCTCGGACTTCAGGACCGTGCCCGGGTACTTGGCCAGCGCGGCGGCCTCGGCCTTCTTCTTGATGTCGCCGGTCAGCGGCGGCTCCTTCTTGTCGTCGGCGTCGCCCCCGGCCTCACCGCCCGCCTCGGCGCCGGCCTCGGCGCCGGCCGCGCTCGGGGCTGACTGTTGGGTGTCGGCGGCGTTGGAGCTGCTGGAGCTGTCATCGGAACCGCCACCGCAGGCGACGAGGGTGAACATCAGGACGGCGGCGGGAGCGGCGAGAAGGGCACGGCGGGGCAGGGCACGCATCAGGTGTCTCCAGGTCAGTGGGGATGCGGAGGTCCGTGAACCGGCCCTCCGGGGGACAGCTATGACCCTAGGAACCGGCTCTCCAGAGCGAGCCCAGCAAACAGAGAGCGGCAGACCAGGAAACGACCAAAGTTTCGCAGCACGGCGGCTGTCCGCGGTACGGCGGCCGTCCGCGGACGGGCCGGCCCGGGCCGCAGTCGGCCCGTAGCCCGTTGGTCAGGTGGTGGTACGGGGCAGCCTGACCCGGAAAGCCGCGCCGCCACCCGATGCCTGCCCCACCACCAGCGTCCCGCCGTGGCGCTCTATGACGTCGCGAGCGATGGCCAGGCCAAGTCCCGCTCCACCGTCGTCCCGCGTGCGGGCCTCGTCGAGGCGTACGAAGCGTTCGAAGATCCGCGCGCGGTCGGCCTCGGGCACACCGGGGCCGTCGTCGGTGACGGTGAGCACCGCCTCCGCGCCGTCGGCGCGCACTTCGACGCCGACCGCAGACCTCGCGTGGCGTTGGGCGTTGTCGAGGAGATTGCCGAGCACACGGGCCAGCTGCCCTCTGCTGCCGCGCACGTCGAGCGGTGCGTCGTCGCTCATGCTGAGGCTCGGGGCGATGCGGTCCGTGGCGGTGCGTTCCGCGAGCTCCTCGCGGACGAGAACCGCCAGGTCGACCTGGGCCTCCGCCGGCCGCTCGCCGGCGTCGAGGCGGGCCAGCAGGAGCAGGTCGGCCGCCAGGTGCTGGAGGCGGATGACGTCCGCGAGCACCTCCTCGACATCCAGCAGCTCGGAGTGCGCGACGGCGACCTCGAGTTGGGTGCGCAAGGACGCGATTGGGCTGCGCAGCTCGTGGGAGGCGTCGGCGACGAAGCGGTGCTGGCGCTCGACGGACTGCTCCAGCGCGGTCAGGGTCTCGTTGGTGGTGGCGGCGAGCCGGGCGATCTCGTCGTACGAGTCGGGCTGGGGCACGCGGCGCGAGAGATCGCCGCTGGCGGTGATCTCGGCCATCTCCGTACGGATGCTCTCGACGGGGCGCAGCGCCCGCCGGGTGACCAGCCAGGTCACCCCGGCGACCACGACCAGCAGGCAGGGCAGGCCGATCAGCATGACGTGGGTGACCTGGTCGAGGGTGGCCTGTTCGTCCTCCAGCGAGGTGCCCGCGTAGACGGTGTAGGTGCGGCCGTCGTAGGCCGTTCCCTGTACGGCGGCGAAGCTGTAGTCGTGGGTTTCGTCGCCGACCCTCACGGTGAGGTCCTTGCGGTCCGCGTCGGTGCTGACCTTGCCCCGGGCCGGGGCGCTGTCGTGGTCGTCATCGTCATCGTCGTCATGGCCGCTGTCATCGCCGTGAGACGAGACTTTCGGCGCGGTGCCCTTGGCGGCGGGCGAGTAGTCCGTGACAGGACCGCGTCCGTCCAGGTCGTCACTGGCGGCCAGCACCTTGCCGGCGGAGTCGACGATCTGGACGGGCCGGTCCTCGTCATCGGGCAGGGACACGGAACCGAAGTCTCCGTTCAGCGCGGCCTGCGCGCCCGCCACCGTACGGGCCGCGACCTCGGACTCCAGGCTGGCCCGGTCGACCAGGTTGTGGCGCAGTACGAGGACCACGGCGACGCCCGCGGCGACCAGGGCGACGGAGACGACCAGGGTCGCGGCCAGCGCGGCGCGGGCGCGGACGGAGGCGAACGGCCTACGCATGGCGGCCGCCGTCGGCTTCCAGGCGGTACCCGGCGCCTCGTACGGTCGTGATGGAACGCCGCCCGAACGGGACGTCGAGCTTGCGGCGCAGGGCGCTCACATAGACCTCGACGATGTTCGGATCGCCGTCGTAGGCGAAGTCCCACACATGGGCGAGGACGTCCGCCTTCGACACGACCCGGCCCGCGTGCAGCGCGAGGTGTTCCAGGACCGCGAACTCCTTGGTGGTCAGCGGGACCTCCGCCCCCGCCCGCTCCACGCGCTTGGCGCCGGGATCGACGGTCAGGTCGCCTATCTTCAGTACCTGGACGGCGGCCCGGGTACGGCGGCGCAGCAGGGCGCGGATGCGGGCCTGGAGGACGACGTACGAGAACGGCTTGGTGAGGTAGTCGTCCGCGCCGGTGTCCAGGCCCTCGGCCTCGTCGTACTCGCCGTCCTTCGCGGTCAGCATGAGGATCGGCGTCTCGTCGCCGGCCGCCCGCAGCTGGGCGCAGACGCGGTAGCCGTTCAGGCCGGGCAGCATGATGTCCAGCACGATCAGGTCGTAGTCCTGCTCCTGCGCCATGTGCAGACCGCTGACACCGTCGTGGGCCACGTCCACGGCGAAGCCCTCGGCGGCCAGACCCCGGGCCAGGGCGGTGGCCAGGCGTTTCTCGTCCTCTACGATCAGCAGGCGCATACCCCTCAGCGTCGCATGCCTTCCTGAAGCGATCTTCAGGAAGCTTCAGCGTGGCTTCAGGATCGCTCGCGCAGGGTTGTCCATGTCAGGCCGACCCCGGTCGGCACCCCTGCGGCACCTCAGCCGCAGTTGAGGAAAGGACCACCCACGATGAAGTCCCTCAAGCGCTCGCTGACCGGCCGTCGCCGTACCGTCGCCGCCGTGCTCGCGGCCACCGTGGTGCTCGGTGGCGCCGGTGCCGCGACCGCTGTGGCCTTCGCCGACGACGGCAGCCACGACAGCGCCCGCGACAAGACGCACGACAGCACCCGCGACAGGACGTACGACAGCACGTACGAAAGCACCCACGCAGCCGCGGGCACCATCTACGAGGACCGCGACGGCTCCGACGACGACGATGCGCCCGCCACGAAGACCAAGGTCGACCTCAAGCAGGCGGCCGACGCGGCCGTGGCGTCGGTCGCGGGCAAGGTCACCTCCGTCGAGCTTGAGGGACACCGGGGCAAGGCCGTCTGGAAGGTCGACGTCGTCACCGCCAAGGGTGCGGAACACGAAGTCACGGTGAACACCACCAGCGGCAAGGTCACCGCCAACAGGACCGACCACGACGACACCGACCATGACGACACCGACGAGGCCGCTCTGGCCAGGTCCGCCAAGACCGGCCTCGGCCAAGCGGTGGACGCCGCGGTCAAGAAGATCCCCGGTACGGCGACCTCCGCCGAGCTGGACGACGACAACGGTCGGTCGGCCGCCTGGGACATCGAAGTCACCGACACCAAGGGCGCCGAACACGAGGTCACCGTCGACGCCCGGTCCGGCAAGGTCACGGCCGTGCGGGCCGACGACGACCGCGACGACCACGACGGCCACGACCGCTCGGGCGACAACGACAGGGGCGACGACCGCGACGAGGACTGACCCGCTGACGGCCGGGTTCACGGGCAGCCTTCGGTAAGCCCCTGCGAGCGTGGATGTTGGCGATGTACGTGCTGGTTATGTACATCGCCAACTCGAATCCGGATGGTCGGGACGCGCGCTTGTCGCGGGCTTACCCGAGTGTGGCCAGCTGGAGCAGGATGGGGGTCTGTCCGGTGGCAAGGTAGCCCCGGCCGGGTGGGCCGTTGAAGTATTGGTCCTGCTCGAGGGTGATGCTGTGGGCGACGGCGGTGGGGCGGCCGGCGGGGGTGAGTAGGATCCGGTTTCCCGTGGTCACGATGGTGTTGATCAGGCGGGCGAGGGGGCTGGGGAAGCCGGTGAGGATGGGGGTGGCGTCGGCGGTGAGGACGAGGGCGTGGTGGCCGCGGGCCGAGAGGCGGGCGATGTCGTCCAGCAGGGTGGGGGCGTCGGTGAAACCTTGCTGGGTGGGCAGGACGGTGATGTGGTCGGCGTCGTCGAGGATCACCGTATAGGGGCCGTCGCCGAATGCCTCGGCCGCGTCGCGGAGGTCGGAGTCCTTGATGGAGATGCCGGTGACGACGCGTACGCCGGCGTCGTCGGGAAGCAGGTGGGGCAGAGGGGAGCGGGGCGGGGCGACGGCGAGCACGCCGATGCCGGCCCGGCGCAGTGAGTGGGCGAGTGAGGCGGCGGTGGTGGTGCGGCCGGAGCCGTGGGGTCCGGAGAGCAGCAGCAGATGGGGGCCTTGGATGAGGTCGACGCCGATGGTGGTGTGTTCGGGTCCGCCGATGCCGAGGGGGATCCAGCTGGGGGATTGCTGAGTCTCCGGCAGGGACAGCTCGTCGAGGGTCATGTGGGTGGGCAGGGCGGGGAACTGCCACGGCAGATGGGCGGGGTTGACGTCGGGGAACCGTGTGGGGAGGCCGGTGGGGGGCGTGTTGGGGTGGCAGATGTGGATATGCCTGCCGGTGGCGGCGTCGATCGCCCGGCCGGGCAGGACGGGTGGGCTGGTCATGGCCGAGGTCAGTTGTGCGCGGCGGGTCTCTTCCTTCGGGAAGGGCAGGAGCAGACGGCGGGTGTAGTAGGTGGGGAGCTTGTGGTTGAGCATGTCGTGTCCGCCCAGCGGCACGATGTGCACCCCCAGCGGGGCTCCCGCGGCGACGATGCCGCGCAGGGTGGTGAGCAGTGAGGTCTCGGTGAACGCGGGGTCGCTGTGGTTCTCGAAGTGTTCCCAGCCGTCGATGATGACCACGATGCGGGGGCGAGGTGCCGACTGGGGCGTGGGGCCGGTGGTGGCGCGGCGGTGGACTTCCTGGTCGAGCCAGGTGATCAGGCGTCGGATGCGGTCGGGTTCGGTGGCGGAGAAGACACCGCCGCAGTGGGGCAGCCGGCTGTAGTCGGACAGCCCGGCCGGATGGCGCTCGATGATGTAGAGATGGGCTTGGTCGGGGCGGTGTCTGGTGGCGAGGCTGGTGATCAGGGCGCGGGCGAAGGTGGTGCGGCCGGATTGCGGGCCGCCGGCGACCATCAGCCGGTCGGCGCCGGCGAGATCGAGGAATTCGGCGGGCTGGGCCTGCCCTTCGGGATCGTCGGCCAGACCGAAGGGCACCGCCGCGGCGGGAGGAGCGGCGGTCTGGCGGTCGGCCAGGTCCTCCAACGCCACGGTGACGGGCAGCGGGGGCAGCAGGGGCCGGAACGGGGCAGTGAGCCCGCCGCGCCCGGCGGCTTCCTCGACGGCGGCGATGGCCAGGTCCTGGTCGGTGGGCGCCTCGCCGTGCCTGGTGTGCTCCGCGGGGCGAGGCGCCCCGAACTCCGTCCACTGGAGCGCGCGGACGGCAACGGGCTGGGCCGCGCCGGAGGGTGGCGGGTTGCCGAGGTAGCCGGACTGGAACACCTGCGGGGTGCGGGTTTCGCCGGTGGTGCACAGGATCATGCCGCGGCCGCGCAGGGAGCCGGGGATGGTTGCCGCGTCGGGTACGCCGAGGACTTCGGTGCTGTCGGCGGGTTCGTTCTGCCGCAGGCTGATCCGCAGCGAGATGTTGTTCTTCAGCTCGGGCGACAGCTTGCCCTGGAGCGACTGGGTGGCCAGTACGAGATGCATGCCGAGGGAGCGGCCTTTGGCCGCGACATTGACCAGTTCCTTGAGGAAGTCCGGGGAGGTCTCCAGCACGCGGGCGAACTCGTCGAAGACCATCACCAGGCGCGGCAGCGGCGGCATGCCGGGGTCGGTGCGGCGCTTGCGCCAGTACCTGTCGATCTCGCCGTCGTATCGGGCGAGCAGGGATTCGCGGCGGCTGACCTCGGCGCGTACGGAGGCCAGCACACGGGCCGCCGCGGCGGAGTCGAAGACGTCGGCGGGTGTCTCGCCGGTGGAACGGATCAGCGCGACCACGTGAGGGCAGTGCTGGAAGGGCAGGAAGGCGCTGCCCCCCTTGAAGTCGACCAGGACGAGGTTGAGTTCGTCGGGCCGGTTGGCCAGCAGCAGAGCGGCGACCAGCGTCTGCAGCAGGATGCTCTTGCCCGCACCGGTGGCCCCGCCGAGCATGGTGTGCGGGCCCTGGCCGGCCAGATCGACCGTCACCGGGCCGCTCGCATCCACACCCAGCACGACACGCGTCTGTGGCCCCTGCCCCGTATCCCAGAGGCCGAGGACGTCGTCGGCGGTCGGCATGCCAATGCCCAGCAGGTCGAGGAAGCGCACATGGCCGGGCACGGCGTTCAGCGTGGAGGCGAGGGTGAGCCGGTCGCGCATCGGGGCGAGTGCCCGGGCCAGTGGCTCGGCGGCCGCCTCGCCGAGCGCGTCGGGCTTGGCCGTGACGGGGGAGTCGTCCGGGGTGGCGGTGAGACGCAGCGTGCCGTCGCCCACCTCGCACAGGCCGCGGCACTCGTTCATGCCGCGCTCGTCGGCGCAGATCAGATAGACGCCGACCGAAGGCCCGTCGCGCAGCACCTCGTCCATACCGGGGAGTTCCCGCAAGGCCAAGGCGCCGTCCAGTACGACCACGACTTCCCCGGCGAAGCGGACCGTGGAGGAGGCGGCGCGCTCCGCCCGCCGCGCCGTGATGAGCCCTCTGAGCTCCTGCACCCGGGCCGCGCGAGTGGCATTGGTATTGCCGATCGAACAGGGAACGGCCGCGGCGTGGCCCGCGTCCGCGTGCGGCAACCACCGTGTCCAGGTCAAACCGTCGTGTCCGGCCGCCGTGATCACCATGATGCGTAAGTCGTCGGGGCCGCGCAGGGTACTCAGCTGAATCAACAGCCACCTCAGCAGAGACTGCACCGGCTTTCCAGGCCCGACCACCCCGAGCACGCCGGTGGCCCGCAGATCCACCGTGACCGGCGCCATAGGCACCATCGGCGTCCGGAAGCCCTCCCAGGGTTCGCCGCGCACGTCCACCGCTGCCTGCTGGTCGGCGACTCCCACCCGCAGCACCAGCCCGTGCGGGGAATCCATTCTTCGCGGCCAAAGGTCTGACCGCACCCCCGCGGCGGCCTCGGCGATCTGTAGGGGATCTGGGCCGAGCAGCCGCCGCACGCGCTGCTCCTCGGCGACATGGGCATCGATCTTGTCTTGGACGGTCTTCTTCGCCTTGGCGAAGGCAACTTCGCTCTCTCGACGCTGCTTGTTCTGGATGAATTGCATGATGAGGAAGCCCAGGACTCCGAGCAGCCCAAACCAAAGCATGGACATCCGATGCATCGTCAGGGCCATCAGCACGGCCCCGCCCACGGGCAGCAGGGCGGACAGCGCCATCATGCCTGTGTTGCGCATGACGCTCTGCTGCACCGGCAGGGTCACCTCAGTACGAGGGACCGCCGGGGCAGCGGCGAAAGCCCGGTCGAAGTCCAGCCGCCCATCCGCGCTGTGTGTCGCCCGCAGGGCCTCCACCGGGTGAGGCGTCCACCGCAACTGGTCGGCGCCCACCCGCAGTACGGCGCCCGGATTCAACGCCATCCTGCTGCTGACCCTGTCGCCACCGATGAACGTGCCGTTGGTCGACCCTCCGTCCACGACGACGGCTTGGCCGTCTTCGGAAATCTCCAGCCTGGCGTGCTCGTTGCGCGAGACGTCCAGATCCCGCAGACATACCGGTGCCCTTGAGTTCCTGGCCACGGCGTACGTCCCCGGAGCCAATGGCACGATCAGGCCCGTGTCCGGCCCGGCGGCCACCGTGAGAACACCCGCCGTATGGGCAGGCACAGGGCGGAACATCGGCCCAGGGGCCCCCACCCTGATCACCGCGCCCGGTATCAGGGGACTCTCGGCCACGACAGCCTGGGGATCGAGCTCGACGGCACCGACAAAACACCGCCTGCCGCCCACAGGATCCGGCAGCGACTCAAGCAGCGAGCCCACCGTGCTGGTGGGCGTAGCGAACACCTCGACATCCCGGCGCGTCGACGCCTGAGCATCCTCAACGGTCAACCGCAGAATCATCCCCGACCCCCGTCCTCGACCACAGCAATACCCCTGTTTCAGAGCGGCCCAACGCAAAAGCGGGGTTGGCATAGCTGACGGCGCGCCATATCCCTGACCAGGCAACCCAGTGGAGAGAGCACTGGGCATCGTGACCTTCAGCTTCTCAAGGGCCTAGCTTCAATGCTTCGGGTCTCTACTGCTCACAGAACCGGACCGTGAGGTCCGGAGGATTGCCTAACGGCTGGCGGGCACGCGCCCGCGTCAGTGCCCGGCGGGCGCGTGAGGCGGCCCATCAGCTGTCCCCTTCGATGAGCCAACTGTCTCCGCTCCGCCTCAAAATAAACACCACCATGGACGTGCCGTCGATGGCCATGGTGGCATGGGCTTTTGAGTTGCTCACCAGCTTGACGGACTTGACCGTCATGTGCTTGTCGACATACTCAAGATCCCCGACGGTGGCTTTCTCTGCTTCGCTTTTCTTGCGCTCCCATGCGTCTTCACATTCAGGAGCCAGAAATTTGCCGTTGTCGCGCGCATGAGGAACCACGAGTCGGCATGCGGTATCGAAGTCTTTCGCATAGTAGGCATGGATGAAATCCAATGTAACCTTTTTCGCCCGAGCTTTAAGCTCTGCGTCTTCAACGGAGTCGTCGCTGAGGAGGAAGAAGGCTCCCCCTCCCAGAAGAATCATCACCACCACTACAAGCGCGATCCACGTGGCCTTTCGTCTCTTTGGGCCGGGTGTGGGGGGGCGGGGGGTCGGCCGGTGGGGAGTCCGGCAGGGGGTCGGGCGGCAGAGCGTTGGTGTGCTGTCTGATGGTGGTGGGGTGGCCCTCCCAGGTGGCCTGGGATGAGTGTGTCGGCGGAGCTGGCGGCGTGCGTGGTGGTGGGGTCGTCGGTCTGGCAGTGGTGGCGTGGTTCTCACTCGTCGCCTGGCCGGGGCGGTCGGGCTCTGCTGTGGGTAGTGCGGTGGTGGTGGAAGGGACCAGGGCGCTGGCTTCCTCGCTGGTCATCCGGCCGGCGGCGGCGCGGGCGAGAAGTCCGGTGATGAGTGTGGAGAGCGGAGGATGGCAGTTCAGCGGCGGCAGGTCGTCGTGGAGGATCGCGTGCAGGGTGGCGGCTGGGGTCTGGCGGGCGAACGGATCACTTCCCTCGACGGCGTGGAACAAGGTGGCGCCCAGCGACCATAGATCCGCCGCAGGCGTGGGATCGGCGCCCTGGAACAGTTCCGGGGCCATATAGCCGGTCGAGCCGGCGACGCCGTAGTGGGTGAGGCGGGTGTCGTCCATGGCGTGGGCGATGCCGAAGTCGACGAGTTTCACCTCGTCGCCGGGTAGCACCATGATGTTGCTGGGTTTGATGTCCCGGTGGACCAGCCCGATCGAGTGCGCGGCGTCCAGGGCGCCGAGCAACTGCCCGGCCATACGGGCCACTGTCTCTTCGGCCAGGGCTCCGTTCCGTTCCAGGAGTTCCGCCAGCGAGGGTGCCTCCACCAGTTCCATGACGATGTAGACGGCGTCGTCCTCGGGTGTCGCCGGCAGGAGATCGTAGATCGCCACGACACCCGGATGGTTGAGCCGACCCGCCGTACGGGCCTCACGCAAGGCCCGCTCAGCGAACAGCGACCGCTCCCGCTCCGACAGCCCCGGCGGAAGGCGTAATTCCTTGACCGCGACCGAACGCCCGATCAACTCGTCGTGCCCCCTCCAAACCACCCCCATCGCACCCCGACCCAGCACCCCTGCCAGTCGGTACCGCCCGGCTATCAGCCGTTGTGCCTCCTGAGAACCCGTCTCCACAACCGCGCTCCTGTCGGAATCGCCCACCGGCTGGCGCCCCGCACGCCAGCCTTACAGTAGGTTAGCCAGCGGTGCCATTAAGTGAAGATCTCACGGGGGAGGTCACGAGCCGATGGCCGAGAAATGCGACTGCGATCCGCAGAAAGCCGGGGTCGCACGGGAGTTGACCCGCGCTCGGCAGCAGGGTTGTTCGCCGGGCTGGCGGAAGGCGCGCTCGACCTGGACAAGGCATTTGCCGACATCCTCGGACCGTCCAGGATCTCGCAAGGCTTCGCAGCATGTCCTGGGGCTTCATACTGCTTCCCTCCCTCATCCCGTCCGGTCACGTGGTGCCCTCAGGTGGCTCGCACGTGGCCCCGGTGGGCCGCAGGTGGCCGGTCTGGTGCTTGTGTGAGGGGCGGAACAGTGGCGTGCGGGGCGCAAAATACCGGGTGTGCGGGAGTTTCGGCCCGGAGGAGGACTCATGGCGCGGACCGTCATTGATGTCGACGACGAGATGCTTGCCGATGCCGCGAAGATCTTTGGCACCACGACCAAGGTCGATACGGTGAATGCCGCGCTGGAAGACGCGATCAAGTGCCGCAAGCGTGCATCGTTCCTGAACTGGATTGCCGAAGGCGGCCTGCCGGACCTGACGGGTCCCGTCGAGGCTCCGGCTGATCCGCACCAGGTCGCATGACCGATCGCTACCTCATCGACAAGTCCGCACTTGCCCGCTATCCGCAGTCGGCCGTTCGTGCGGTGATCGATCCGCTGCACAATGCGGGTCTGCTTGCCGTGTGCGGCGCGGTCGAGCTCGAGGCGTTGCACAGTACCCGGTCGAAGTCCGACGCGGAGCGCTCGTCCTGCACTACGACGGCGACTACGACACGATCGCCGCCGTGACGGGGCAGCCAACCAGATGGGTTGTGTCATCCGGGATAGCAGACTGAGGATCGAGCTCGAGGGCACCGACAAAACACCGCCCCGCCCCGACGTCGGCGCCTGACGGGCGCGTGAGGCGCCCCATCAGCCGGTTCGGGATCCCACCCCCTCAATGAGCCAACTGTCTCCGCTCCGCCTCAACCGCCACTCCATGTACTGTTCGAAACCAGCGAGGACACGGGCTTTTGAGTGGTCCAGCTCGACGGACTTGACCTCTATGTGCTGAATGGCAGCTCGTGACTCGTCGGAGACTTTCTCTGCTTCACTTGCCTTGCGGGCCTCTTCGTCTTCGCATTGAGGAAACATATACTCGCCGTCGATCCTCGCATGAGGAACCACGAATCGACATGCGGTATCAAAATCCTTCAGAGCGTAGGCCCGGAGGAATTTCAATGTGACCTCTTTCGCCTGTGCTTTACGCTCTGCGTCATCATTGGAGTCGCGGAGGAGGAAGAAGGCTCCACCTCCCAGAAGAATCACCACCACCACTGCAAGGGAGATCCACATGGCCCTTTTCCTCTTCGCAACGGTGGGGATCAGGGGGTCGGCCGGTGGGGAGTCCGGCATGGGGCCGGGCGACATATCGTCGGTGTGCTGTCTGATGGTGGTGGGATAGCCCTCCCAGGTGGCCTGGGAGGAGTGCGTCGGCGGAGCTGACTGCGTGTGCGGCGGCGGTGTGGTCGTAGGTCCGGCAGTGGTGGGGTGGTTCTCACTTCTCGCCTGGCCGGGGCGCGCTGGTTCTGGTGTAGGCGATGCGGTAGTGGCAGCGATGGTGATGGACGGGAGCAGGGTGCTGGCTTTTTCGCTGGTCATCCGGTTGGTGCTGTCGCGGGTGAGGAGTCCGGTGATCAGTGCCGAGAGTGGCGGCCGGCAGTTCAGCGGCGGCAGGTCGTCGTGGAGGATCGCGTGCAGGGTGGCGGCTGGGGTCTGGCGGGCGAATGGATCGCGTCCCTCGGCGGCGTGGAACAAGGTCGCGCCCAGCGACCACAGATCCGTCGCGGGAGAAGGATCAGCGCCTTGGAACAGTTCCGGGGCCATATAGCCGGTCGAGCCCGCGATGCCGTGGTGGGTCAGGCGGGTGTCGTCCATGGCGCGGGCGATGCCGAAGTCCACGAGTTTCACCTCGTCGCCGGGCAGCACCATGATGTTGCTGGGTTTGACGTCCCGGTGCACGAGCCCGATCGAGTGCGCGGCATCCAACGCGCCGAGCAACTGCCCGGCCATGCCGACCACTCTCTCTTCGGCCAGGGCTCCGTTCCGCTCCAGGAGATCCGCCAGCGAGGGCGCCTCCACCAACTCCATGACGATGTAGACGGCGTCGTCCTCGGGTGTCGCCGGCACGAGATCGTAGATCGCCACGACACCGGGATGGTTGAGCCGACCCGCCGTACGGGCCTCGCGCAGGGCCCGCTCAGCGAACAGCGACCGCTCCCGCTCCGACAGCCCTGGCGGAAGGCGTAATTCCTTGACCGCGACCGAACGCCCGATCAGCTCATCGGTCGCCCTCCACACCACCCCCGTCGCACCCCGACCCAGCACGCTTATCAGGCGATACCGTCCTGCGACCAGCCGCCCGGCCCCCTGGGAATCCGTCCCCACAACCGCGCTCCTCACGGAATCGCTCACCGGCCGGCGCCCCGTACGCCGGCCTTACAGCAGGTTAGCCAGCGATGCCATGAAGTAAAGGTCCTGGTTGCGGCGGTGGTGCAGTGGTTACGAGGACACGCCTCCGGTGCAGGAAGCCCCTGGCTCGGGGGTCTGTGCGCCTTGGACGTACTTGTCGAGGAACGCGCTGACCCGCGCGTCGGACGCGTTCTGGACGTCGAGTTGGTGTCCCCAGGCCGTCAGCGTGATCGGTGACGACTGGTCCTTGTAGGGGCTCATCAGCGTGTACGGCGTCTTGGCCACCTTGGCCTCCAACGCCGTGACGTCCGCGCCGGCGGCCTTGTCGTTGTACGTGACCCAGACGGCGCCGTGCTCCAGGGCGTGCACGGCGTTCTCGTCGCGTATCTGGCTGTCGTAGACGTCACCGTTGCAGTTCTGCCAGGCGGGGTCGTGGTTGCCACCGGCGGGAGGCGTCATGGGGTAGTTGATCGTGGTGGTGACGTGGTTCCGGCTCAGATTGGGCCATGTCTTTTCACCGGTGACCAAACCCCCTGAGCCCCTTGAGCCCCCTGAATCTCCCGAGCCTCCCGAATCCCCCAAGTCTCCCTGGGGCGTGGTTTTTCCCGGCTGCGCTGTCTTTTCCCCCTGTGCTTGAGAGTCTGCGCCCTTACTGGACTCGTCCTTACTGGAGTCGTCCCTGAGGAGGAAGAAGGCTCCGCTTCCCAGGAGAATCACCATCACCGCCGCAAGGGCGATCCACATGGCTGTTTCCCTCTTCGCGCCGGGTGCGGGGGCGGGGGGATGGGCCGGTGGAGCGTACGGCATGGGGCCGGGCGAGTAGTGGACCTGGGCGTGCTGTCCGATGACGGTGGGGTGGCTCGCGAAGGTGGCCTGGGGGGAGTGTGCGGGCGGAGCTGACGGCGTGTGCGGCGGCATGTGCGGCGCCATGTGCGGTGGCGCGGTGGTGGGGCTGTCGCTCGTTGCCTGGTCTGGGCGGGGTGGTTCTGCCGCGGGCGGTGTGGTGGTGGCTGCGGTGGTGGATGGGAGCAGGGCGCCGGCTTGTTCGCTGGTCATCCGGTCGGTGGTGGCGCGGGTGAGGAGGCCGGTGATCAGTGTGGAGAGTGGAGGTTGGCAGTTCAGCGGTGGCAGGTCGTCGTTGAGGATGGCCTGCAGGGTGGCGGCCGGGGTCTGGCGGGCGAATGGATCGCGTCCCTCGACGGCGTGGAACAAGGTCGCGCCCAGCGACCACAGATCCGTCGCGGGAGAAGGGTCAGCGCCCTGGAACAGCTCCGGCGCCATATAGCCGGTCGAGCCGACGACGCCGTCGCGGGTCAGGCGGGTGTCGTCCACGGCGTGGGCGATGCCGAAGTCCACAAGCTTGACGTGGTCGCCGGGCAGCACCATGACATTGCTGGGCTTGATGTCCCGGTGGACGAGTCCGATCGAATGCGCGGCGTCCAAAGCGGCCAGCAACTGCCCGGCTATATGGACCACTCGCTCCTGCGGCAGGGCCCTGTACCACTCCAGGAGCTCCGCCAGCGAGGGCCCCTCCAGCAGTTCCATGACGATGTAGGCGGCATCGTCCTCGGGTGTCGCCGGCACGAGATCGTAGATCGCCACGACACCGGGATGGTTGAGCCGACCCGCCGTACGGGCCTCGCGCAAGGCCCGTTCACCGAACTTCGACCGCTCCTCGGCCGACAGCCCCGGCGGAGTACGCAACTCCTTGACTGCCGCGGCCCGTCCGATCAACTCGTCGGTAGCCCTCCAGACCACCCCCATCCCACCCTGGCCCAGCACGCCTGCCAGCCGATACCGGCCGGCCACCAGCCGCCCGGCCCCCTGGGAATCCGTCCCCACAACCGTGCTCCTCACGCAATCGCCCACCGGCCGGCGCCGCGCGCGCTAGCCTTACAGCAGGTTATCCAGTGTTGCCATCACGTAGAGATCTCACGGGGGAGGTCACGAGCCGATGGCTGGGAATTTCGCCTGCGATCCGCAGGAAGCCGAGCTGGTCGCACGGGAGTTGACCCGCATGGGCTCCGATATGCGGCTCTCGCTGTCGCGCCCCCTGGAGGGTGCCACGGGGGTGGTGGGTTCGGAGGCGGTCGGGGCGGCGCTGAGGGAATTCGTGCAGGCCGCCACCGTGACCCGTGCCGAGTTGGTCGCCGCGGTGGGGTCGGCAGCGGGGTTGTTCGCCGGGCTGGCGGAAGGCACGCTCGACTTGGACAAGGCGTTCGCTGACCGAGCTACGGAGACATGAGGGGGCCCTGATGGCTGATGTGAATGTCGGCTACGACGGTGTGAACCGGGCAGCCGGGCAGTTGAAGACCGGGCAGAGCGAGATGAGCGGACAGCTCCAGTCCCTCAAGACCATGATCGACCAGTTGGTGACCAGCGAATTCCGTACTCAACTGGCGTCGGGCAAGTTCCAGGATTCCTATCAGCAGTGGACCACTGGCGCCCAGAACATGATCCAGGGCCTGGAGGGCATGGCTGCCTATCTGAGCGAGGTCGTACGGTCCCACCAGGAGCTGGACACCCGGCTTGCCGGGGGCGCGGGCAGCTGACCTGACCGGGGGCCAGGGATATGGAGGACTGGAGAGTCCTGGATCTGCCGGGTGATCCCGTCCCGGCAGACCCCGCACAGATTCAGGCCCTGGCGGCACGGCTGAGGCGTGAAGCCGAGCACGCCGAACAGCACACCAGCCGGCTCCGCCAGGTCGCCGCCAACAGTGGCGACCTGCGCATGCAAGGCGACTACGCCCCCAGGTTTCTGCGCAGGCTTGCTGAACTCCCGGCCCGGGCGGCACGCTTGGGCCCGGCTTACCAAGGCTGTGGCGATGCCCTTGTCGCGTACGCGCAACGACTGGAGCAGGCCAAGATCCAGTCCCGGATCGCACTGAACCAGGGCATGCAGGCGGACGCCCAGTACAGGGCCGCGTTGCAGCGGTTCTGCTCGCTTGTGCCGATGACGTTCTCCGGAGGCGGCGTCTGGCGCGACTTGAACGGGGCGACCGCCGGGCAGTACAGCCAGTCCCAGCCACCTGAGATCCGCCAGATGGCTGTCCAGATCGGCAACTACGCCGGGCAAGCCGAGCAGGAACGGCAAGCCGCGGCACAGATGGCCCGGGCAGCCGCGCGGGCCGCGAGTGAAGCCGAGGCCGCCTGCGCGCAGGCCATACGCGCAGCGGCACCGAGGGGCAGCGGTGAGTCCGGCCTGCGAGGCGTTATTCCCGGGCCTGGCACGGCAGGCGGAAACCTGGCAACAGCCGCCGGGGCGCGGCTCAATGGCAGCGGCACGAACTCGGCCCGCGCGCTGGTCAGCAAGCCCTGGATCAACAGCCGGTCGAAAGAGACCCGTACCCACTGTGGTGACCCGGTCGACGTCGCGACGGGTTATGTCACCCTCAGCGCGACTGATGTTGCGCTGCCGGGCTTGCTGTCGCTGGTGTTCACCCGGGCCTACGACTCCAGCCATGGGGCCGGGCGTTGGTTCGGTCCGTCCTGGACCAGTACGGCCGATGAACGGCTGGAGATCGATGTGGAGGGGGCCGTCTTCGTCAGCGAGGACGGCCTGTTGCTGGCCTACCCGCACCCGGCCCCCGGCGTCCCCACGCTCCCCGAGGCGGGCCCTCGCTGGCCACTGGAACGTGACGCGAACGGCGACTACACCCTCACCGAGCCGGAGACCGGCCGCACCCGCCATTTCACCGCTCCGGAAGGCGGCGGCGACGGCATCGCGCGGCTGGAGCGGATATCGGACCGCGGCGGCCAGTGGATCACGTTCGAGTACGACTCCGAGGGCACACCGGTCCGGATCGCACACAGCGGCGGCTACGAACTGAAGCCCACCACGGAGCACGGCCGGATCACCTCTCTCCAACTGGCGCGCGCGGTCGGGGACGGGGGCGACCAGGAGCTGATCCGCTATGGCTACACCGACGGAAACCTCACCGAGGTCATCAACTCCAGCGGCCTACCGCTGCGCTTCGCCTACGACGACCGACGGCGGATCATCTCCTGGACGGACACCAACGACCGCCGCTTCGACTATGTCCACGACGAGGAGGACCGCTGCGTAGCCCAAGGCGGTGAGGCGGGCCACGTAACCCTGCGGATCGCCTACGACGGGGTGACAGAGCAGCCCGGCCACCACGTCACCACGGTCACCACAGCAGAGGGCGCGGTCAGCCGATACCTGATCAATGAACGCCGCCAGGTCGTGGCGGAAACCGACCCGCTCGGCCACACCGTCCGCACCGAATACGACCGCTTCGACCAGGTCCTGTCCCGTACCGATGAGCTGGGCCACGCCACCACGTACGAGTATGACGAGGCCGGCCACCTCACGGCGATGGCGAGCCCCGACGGCAGCCGTTCGACCGCCGCCTACAACGACCTCGGCCTCCCCATCACCCTCACCGGCCCGGACGGCGCCACCTGGCACCAGACCTACGGCGAGGCGGGCCGCCGCACCTCGGTCACCGACCCGGCAGGCCACACCACCCACTACGCCTACGACACTCTCGGCCACCTGTCCGCCGTCACCGACGTCCTTGGCCACACCACTCACATCCGCTGCGACGAGGCGGGCCTGCCCGTCGAGGTCACCGACCCGCTCGGCGCGACGACGACGTACCACCGAGACGCCTCCGGCCGCCCGGTGACCATCATCGACCCGCTCGGCGCGACGACCCATCTGACCTGGTCGGTGGAAGGCAAGTTGACCAGCCGCAGGGCTGCGGACGGCTCACAGGAGCGATGGACCTACGACGGCGAAGGCAACTGCCTCACCGCCACCGACGCAGTCGGTGGCATCACGACCTACGAGTACACCCACTTCGACCTCCTGTCAGCCCGCACAGGCCCCGACGGTGTCCGCTACACGTTCACCCACGACACATCGCTGCGCCTGACCGAGGTCACCAACCCGCAGGGCCTGACCTGGCGATACGAATACGACGACGCCGGCCGCCTGCTGGCCGAGAGCGACTTCGACGACCGCAGGGTGGCGTACACCTATGACGCCGCCGGCCGACCCCTGACGCGTACCAATCCGCTTGGCCAGACGGTGGCCTACGAGTGGGACGCGGCGGGACGCACGATTCGCAAGGATGTCGAGGGCAGCGCCACCACCTTCACCTACGACGCGGGGGGACGCCTGGTCTCAGCGGCCGGACCGGACGCGGAGGTTGTCTACCAGCGCGATCGTCTGGGCCGTGTGAAGGCCGAGACAGTGGCCGGCCGCGTCCTCACGCACACCTACGACCCCCTGGGCCGCCGCACCCGCCGCGTAACCCCTACCGGCGCCACCACCACATACACCTACGACGCCGCAGGCAACCGCACGGGGCTGAACGTGTCGGGGCGTGCCCTGGACTCCACCTACGATGCCGCAGGCCGCGAGACCACCCGCCGCATCGGCGACACCTTGACCCTCGCCAACACGTGGGACCCCCTGCATCGCCTCACCACCCAAACCCTGACCGGCCCATCCGAGTCGAGAATCCAGCACCGTTCCTACACCTACCGCGAGGACGGCCACCTCACGGGACTGAACGACCACGTCTCCGGCCCCCGCACCTTCGACCTGGACCGGGCAGGCAGGGTCACGGCGGTCCACGCGGCGGGCTGGACCGAGACCTACGCCTACGACGAGGCAGGCAACCAGACCCAGGCCGCCTGGCCCACCGACCACCCCTCCCAGGATGCAACCGGCCCCCGCGCCTACACCGGCACCCGCATCACCCGCGCGGGCAACATCCGCTACGAACACGACGGTGCGGGTCGCCTCACCCTCCGCCAGAAGATCCGGCTGTCCAAGAAGCCCGACACCTGGCACTACACCTGGGACGCCGAGGACCGCCTCACTGCCGTCACTACTCCCGACGGCACGGTGTGGCGCTATCTGTACGACCCCTTCGGCCGCCGCACCGCCAAACAACGCCTCGCGGCCGATGGCGAAACGGTCGCCGAACAGGTGGACTTCACCTGGGACGGCCCCACACTCATCGAACAGACCACCACACCCGACCTCGCTCACCGGGTCACCCTGACATGGGACCACCAGGGCCTGTACCTGATCGCCCAGACCGAGCGCATCACCGAGGCCACCACCCAGCGCGAGATCGATCAGCGGTTCTTCGCAATCGTCACCGACCTCGTCGGTACGCCCACAGAACTCGTGGACGAAACGGGCGACATCACCTGGCACACCCGCTCTACCCTCTGGGGTACCACCACCTGGACCACCGACAGCAGCACTTATACACCCCTCCGTTTCCCCGGCCAGTACTACGACCCCGAAACCGGCCTTCACTACAACCACCGCCGCTACTACGACCCCACCACCGCCCGCTACCTCACCCCCGACCCTCTGGGGCTCTCCCCCGCGCCCAACCCGGCCATCTACGTCCACAACCCCCACACTTGGAGCGATCCGCTCGGACTGACGCCATGCGATGTCGATCCGAATATCCCGGACGAGACGATGGACCATGTCGTGCGCGGTAACATCAACGGGGACGGTGAATTCGGCGGTTGGCACATGCATCCCAACCAGAATTGGCCGAACGATCGGTTCATCAAAGGCGACCTGGTGACAAACCTGGACGGCTCGGTAACGGTCCGCGGAAAGGTCGGAGCGTTGGACCACGAGTGGAATCCGACTACGAAGAACAGCATCGGTCATACCTTCTTTCCCGAGAATTGGAGTCGGGAAAAGATTGCAGAAGCTGGCAGTGATCTGTTCCGGAACGGTACGTACAGACACGGCAGCTCCCAGGTCACCCACACCCATGACGGTGTGGGTCTGCTGGGACTTCTCGAGAAGGGGCCCGATGGGATATACAGGCCGTCGTCGTTCTTCCCGACCGGAAAGTGAGAGGGGTTTGGGCGTTCATGAGCAACGCGGTGTGGAGTTTCGTCCATGACGACGACCGCTGGATTCCCCGTCGGACTCCAGAGGCCGACGCCAATACTGTACGGGCCGTCGAGACGTTCGTGCTGCCGTTCGGCGGGCGGGCGTGGTCGGTGCAGGATGGCCTGGCCGAGTGGAGGGAGAGCAGCCGCGCTCATGGCATCGGGTACAGCCTGAGCACCGCTGGCGCGGCCGTGAAGAAGGTCAGCGACGACGAGGTCGAACTGCTCGATCTATACGGTCAGTTCGAGAATGTGGTCATCCCCGCCGCCGAGTTCGAAGCCATGCTGGAGGCCCTCGCACAGGCCATGATTGGCCGCGATCCTAGTAGTGCTTCGCCCTGACGCGGGTGGGTCGGTGCGCCGCACCCGTACCCGCTCGGCGGCACCGTCACATCGCGGCGCGGCGTCGGCACCTTGTCGTCCGGCGTAATCGACGAAGGCGCTGCGCCCTCCCCCGTGCCCCACTTCGTGGGCTCAGCGCCTATGTCGAAGTCCAGCGTCCTGCCCCGTGCAAGCACCGAGTGGGGTGGAGCGGTGCGGGCCATGACAGGTACCTGCCCTAGGGGGCCGGAACGGTGGTGTTTGGGACGCTGGCCGGACGCCGGATGTCGGGAAGGTGTTACTGAGGGGGATCTCAGGTTCCCGGTCCGCTGTCGGCGTCCGGCCGCGCGTCCGCATCGACGTACGCGTATGACGATATCGAGTGGCGTGAAATTTGATATCCTTGATGGCGATAGCGGTGTCGGACCGGAGGAGGACTCATGACGCGAACTGTCATCGATGTCGACGACGAGATGCTTGCTGAGGCTGCGGAGATCTTCGGCACCACGACCAAGGTCGCCACGGTGAACGCCGCGCTGGAAGATGCGATCAAGCGCCGCAAGCGTGCATCGTTCCTGAACTGGCTTGCCGAAGGTGGCCTGCCGGACCTGACGGGTCCCGTCGAGACTCCGGCTGACCCCTGCCAGGCCGCATGACCGATTGCTACCTCATCGACAAGTCCGCACTTGCCCGTTACCCGAAGCCGGCCGTTCGTGGGGTGATCGAACCATTGCATAACGCGGGCCTGCTCGCCGTGTGCGGCGCCGTCGAGCTGGAGGTGTTGCACAGTGCCCGGTCGAAGGCCGACGCGGAACGCATCCGCGACGAGATGCGCGGCTTCGACTGGCTTCCGACCCCTGATGAGGCATGGGACCGTGCCCTGGACGTGCAGACCCAGCTCATCGCGGCCGGTAACTGGAAGGCTCTCTCGGTATCGGACCTCGTGATCGCGGCGACCGCCGAACGTCACGGCGCGATCGTCCTGCACTACGATGGCGACTACGACATGATCGCAGCCGTGACAGGACAGCCAACGCGATGGGTTGTGCCGTCCGGGACAGCAGACTGAGGTCCCTCTCAGCTCACGCGGGCGCGAGCAGCGCACTGTGCCTGCCGCTCTTCGCCTCCGCCCTGGCAGCGGCTGCTACCTCTTGCTTCGCCTGAACCGCCTGTTCTAGGCAGGGCTGCGGACGGCCCGGGGCGCATGGGTGTCCGCCCCGGGCCATGGGGGCCGGAGGGTGCTATCCCTTGAGGTCGATCATGCGTACCGGCTGTCCCGTCGTCCGGGCGATGGCTTCGAAGTCGCGGTCGTAGTGCAGCAGGGTCAGCCCCGCCTCTTCGGCGGCGGCTGCCATGAGGAGGTCGACCGGGCCCGCGCTGCGGTGCTCGCCCTTCGCGGTGAGCTGTTCCTGGACGACGCGGGAGCGGCGGTAGACACCTTCCGGTATGGGGCACCAGGCGTAGTGGGCGTCGAGCGCCGCCTTCAGCCGGGTGCGGTCCGGAGCGGAGCGGGCGGAGTAGAGGACCTCGAGTTCGGTGATGTCGCAGATCGCGACGAGTCCGGCGGCGATCCTGTCGTCCCATTCGAGCGTGTTCTGGCCGAGCAGGACGCGGGTCAGGGCGGAGGTGTCGATGAGGTAGTCGGCGACGCTCACCCGTCCGCCTCTTGCTCGCGGGTGTCCGACTCCGTCGCGCCGGTGGGGCGGTATCTGCTCTTGTCCAGGAGGAGGTCCATGTCCAAGGCGCCGTCGGCCGCCAGAGTGCGGGCCTCTTCGAGCGCGCGCAGCCGTCGGTAGCGGGCTGTGACCTCGCGCAGTGCGGTGTTGATGGTGTCGCGTTTGGTGCTGGTGCCGAGCTCCTTGGCGGCGGCTTCCAGCGCCTCGTCGTCGAGGTCGATGACGGTGCGGCTCATCGCGCCCTCCTCCATGCATAATGTGTCGTATATCAATATACAAGATCCACTACATCTAGGTTCCCGACTCAGTCGAAGTCGCGCAGTCGCGCGGGCGCGCCCCCGACAATGTCAGTTGCCGAAGGCGTAACCGAGTGCACCCCGAGGAGCGATGTGCGCGAGCTCGTCTACCTGTCCGACCGTAAGCTGCAGCAGTTCTTGCCTGAACGACGTCGCCGTATGCCTCGGGCCAAATGGCAGTTCAGCACCCCCGTCGGCGGGATGGGGTGGGAGCCGGGGGCGGCGGATGCAGAGCGCGCGCGGCTTGAGCGATTGCAGCAGGTGGTCCGGCATGTGTCTTCCAGCGCCCGCTGGTTCGCCGAGCCGGAATTACAAGCGGGCTCCTGGGTGCAGTTCGAGGCACCCCTGAACTATCGGACGCTGCGACGGGCGGCACCCGGCATGGTGCTCTTCGTCGATGTGCCGCATTCTGCCGAAGGGTATGAGACCGGCGGGGAGATCCGGCTGCTCTTGCATGGCTCTGCGAGGCATATGGCGGGTGGTCAGGATCCGCTCGAAGTCGAGCCGCCATCTCTGTCCGAAACCGAGACTCGCGGCGGCGGCGGATTCGGGAGCAGCGCCGCAGGCGGATACGTTGAATTTGTGACCCGGGCTACGCAGGCTGCGCACTTGCTCGACTCCCTCCGAGCCGAACCTCCGGCGACCAGCGACGCCCCGCGGCAGCTTGACGGATCAGTACCCCTTGCCGAAGGAACCCGCCAGCTCTTGCAGGCGCTCGATGGCCAACTGCCCATGGAAACAGCCGCGTGGATGTGCGGCTTCGCACGGCTCACGGCCGTGATCGCCGCGCCGTGGCACAGCAGGAGCAAGCGGTACGTCGTCGGGACTCCTCTTTACGTGGAGTTCGCTGCCGAGTAGGGCCGCACTCGGCTCATTGGTGTGTGAGGCAGCGCGAACAGCCACCGGGCCATGTCTGGCGCGCCCGCGCTCCTGCGTGTGCGCCTTCCGGGCGCCTTCTGCCCGGTGGGAAGGTCGAGCGCGTTCCACCGCCTTCATCTTTTAGGAGGAAATACATGGTGGTTTCCCGCTCTGCCTTCACCGCGGTTGCCGTGGTCGGGCTGCTGGCCGCCTCCGGTACGGCGCTGGCCGCGGCGCCTGCCGCTCCCGCCACGGCCGCCGCCGCGGCCGTCAGCCGGTTCGACGACGGCAGCTTCGAGTACCCCACCGCGCCCGCGAACGCGTTCTCGACGCTCTCCAGCGGTCAGTCCATCGGTCCGTGGAAGGTCACCGGAGGGGGCGTGGACCTGATCGGCGCCGGATTCTGGCAGGCGGCCGAGGGGGACCAGTCCGTCGATCTCAACGCCGTTCAGCCGGGAGCGGTGGCGCAGACCTTCTCGACGGTGCCTGGGCGGAAGTACACGGTGACGTACTCGCTCGCCTCGAACCCCGGTGGTCCGGCGGTGAAGACCGGGAAGGTGCTGATCGACGGGCAGGACTTCCAGGACTTCTCGTTCAACTCCACGGGCAAGAGCCACGCGAACATGGGCTACGTCACCCGCGAGGTCACCTTCGTGGCCAACGGCAGCACGACGACGCTCGGCTTCGCCAGCACGGTGGGCGGCGCCTACGGCCCGGTCATCGATGACGTACAGGTCGAGACCTGCCGCCCTTGCGGTTGCCCGAGGTAACGGCAGGACAGTAACGGCAGGGCGGTAACGGCAGCGGTGTCAGTGCCGTGAGGTTCACTGGGCCGCATGCACCACGCCGAGCTCCGTCAGCTGCTTGATCAGACCCTCACCGACCCCCGGCCGCACTGCCCGCTGCCCGGGCATGGCGAAGGACACGTCTGTATCGTCCGCGCCGGATGGGATCTGGCGCAGCTGGAGCAGGCCGTTCTGGAGGTGTTGCCCTGGACCGGTCAGCCCGTGCGGCGGCTGGTCACCGGTGGCGTCCCGATCCCCGCGTTCGGCGGTCCGCCCACCGGGTCGGGCGAGGGCGAGGTGCTGGAGTTGCGCGGTTGGGCCCTGAGCGAGCACTGGTTCGGTTACGGCCTGACGGCCGCGGCGGACGGCCCGCGCGGGGTGATCGTCGTCGCGCGCCGGGGCGCCTTCCCGTCCGATGTCGGGTGGCCGCAGCGGCTTGCGGTCCTCACCGGATGGGAGGTGCTGCGGCCGGTCCGCGACGACGGCGCGATCGACTGGGCGGCCGCGGAATCCGCCCTCGGTACGGCCCTGCCCAGCGGCTACAAGGAGATCGTCGACCTGTTCGGGGTGGGCAGCTTCGACGAGTATCTGGATCTGCTGGTGCCGGGCGTCCCGGCGGCGGATCTTGTCAGTTGGGGCCTGGACATGCCGAAGTACGCCGAGCTGTACCGGCCTTACCCGGTGTATCCCGCGCCCGGCGGCGTGCTGATCTGGGGCAGCTCGGAGCAGGAGGTGACGTTCCACTGGCTGACCGGCGCCGACGACCCGGACGACTGGCCGGTGCTCGTGCAGTACAACTCCGGCGAGTGGCAGCGCTTCGACTGCGGCACCGGCGAGTTCATCCTGCGGATGCTGACCGACCGGCAGGAGCCGTTCGCCTTTCCGACCGCGGCGCGGATGGCCGCCCACTGGTTCGAGGGGTGGGGCCAGTCCGAGCCTCAGTAGAAGATCAGAAAGACCAGTTGCGGTATTCGCTCGGCGATACGCCATAGGCGCTGCGGAACGCGCGGGTGAAGTCGCCCGGGCGGGAGAACCCCCACGTCGCGGCGGTGGCCTGGATCGGCCGCCCGGCGAGCCGGGGATTGACCAGGTCGCGGCGGCAGCGTTCGAGGCGCTGGTGGCGGATCCAGGACGCCACGGTCAGGCCGTGCCGCTGGAAGAGGCGGTGGAGCGAGCGAGGGGACATGTGGTGGGCCGCGGCGACGGCGGCCGGGGTGAGGCCCGGGTCGGGCAGGTGTCGGCGGATGAACTCCTGCACCCGGAGGAGCAGCGCGCGCTCCCGGCTCTCCGGTGGCAGGGCGGACATGGCGTCCAGCCGCTGCGCGATCGTGTGGGCGAGCAGATCGACCAGGGTGGTGGACAGCCGGGGCGCGTCCTGAGGGGCGAACTGCCGCGGATGGCGGGCGACATGCGTGAGGAACTGGGAGAGCAGCGAGGCGAATCCCTCGCCGCTGGGTATCCGGGTGGCCGCGAGGCGGTCCACCTGCCGTCCGGTCAGCGGCAGCGCCGCCCGGGGCAGATGCAGAAGTAACTGGCGGACCGGCGCCGCGCCCTCGGGGCTCGCCCAGCCGTCGAACGGCTCCGAGGAGCTGTACACCGCCAGATCCCCGGCGCCGAGCAGGGTGTGCCTCCTGAACTGCGTCAACCCCATGTTCCCGGAGAGCGTGAGCGACAGCTGCACATAGCCGGGGTCGCTGCGCTGGATCAGCCGCGGGGTCCGGGTCACGGTCAGCATGGGGTAGGCCATGTCCGAGACCTGGACGTCACCGAGGTTCAGCACCCGGGCCGAGGCGTCGAAGTCCGCCGCCCGGTCGCTGCCCATGGCGGTCGGGATCAGCGTCGAAGCCGTCATGTCATGCCACCAGCCGAACCGTTCTTGCGGTGTCAGCCATGCCGTCGTCATGGTCGCGATGTCCATGATGTCCTCTCGACGCCGCCGATTCGTCACTCTCCATACTGCAGACCCTCGAGACGCGGTTCCCGGGATCCCAGGTTGCGTCGCGGCGCTGCACGGCCCGGCATCGTCCTCCTCCACGCCCCTCCGGCATCCCGCACGGCGAGGCTCCGACGAAGCCCGGCACGAAGCCCGGCACGACACCTGGGGCGGGAACCGAGCGGTGGCCGCTGTGAGTCCATGATCGGAGAAGCCGCCATTTGCCGTCATGAGGTGTCACCATGCGTCCGATCCTCCCCGCCGCGACCGTCTGTGCCGCCGCCTTGTTCCTGTCCGGGTGCGGCGACGCGGGGGACTCGGGGGAGGCGGACACACCGCGGCGGGGCAAGCCGGCCACCGCGAAGAGCCTGACCGCCAAGGCCCCGGGGGACTTCAACGGCGACGGGTACGACGACTTCGCCACCCTTGTGAACCCGCCGACGAAGTCCGGCAGTCCGCAGTCCCCCGGCCTGGCCGTGGTCTACGGCTCGGCCCGCGGGCTCGACCCGGACAAGCGCCTGGTCCTCGACGAGCGGCCGGACCACCGCCAGTACCAGGGCCCGCTGCTCCGCGCCGACCTCGACGGCGACGGCTACACCGACCTGGTGACAGTGCGCCTCGCGTACGAGAAGGGGAGCGTGACGTCGACCTCGGAGACGGTGGTGCTGCGCGGCGGGCGGAGCGGTCTCGCGCGACCCCGACCGTTGACCGTGGGCGGCGTGGAGGTGAAGGCGGCCGGAGACTTCGACGGGGACGGGGCGGCGGACCTGCTCGTCCCAGGGCGGGACGACGAGGACCAGTCCGGGCCCGGCAAGGGGCAGGTGCTGTACGGGCCGTTCGGCGACGGCGGCCGCACCCCCGCCCGTACCGCGGACTTCACCGCCGACCAATCTGGCTACGCCGCCCCGGACAGCGCCACCACCGGGGACTTCGACGGCGACCGGCGCACCGATGTGGTGCTGACGTACAGCTTCGACGCCGAGCAGGACGACACCGCCCCGGAGGACCTCACCGATGTCGCCTTCTACCATGGCGGCCCGCGGGGCCTGGTGCGGCACCGGTCGGCCGAGGAGCGTATCGGCGCGCTCCTCGAGACGCAGGACGGGCCGACAGTGCCCAGGGCCGGTGACGCTGACAACGACGGGATCGACGACCTGCTGGCGCCTGGCGAGGGGAGCGAGCAGGGGCATGCCGAGCGCTCGGGCCGGCTCACCGTCGTCCACGGGGCGAAGTCCGGACTGGGCGCAGGCCGCGCGGACCTGACGGTCGACCAGTCGAGCCCCGGCGTGCCGGGCGACCCGCAGTTCGACGACTGGTTCGGGGACTTCCCGGCGGTCGGCGACGTCAACGCCGACGGAAGCCCCGACCTGGTGGTCTCCAGCCCCGGGGAGGACCGCGACAGGGGCCGCATCACGCTGCTCCCCGGCTCCCCGGGGGGCGAGGGCGGCAAGGGCGGCGAATACGATCCGAAGCGGAGCGAGGGCGAGGGGGACAGCGGGGAACTGGCCATCGACCCGGACACCCCGGGCGTGTCCGGCTCCCGCGGCGCATCCGCCTTCAGCCGCTTCGGCCCGGAGCCTCCGCTGCTGGACGTCGACGGCGACGGACACGCCGACGTGATCGCCTCCACGCCCGGCGATGCGTACGGCAAGCCCCAGGGCTTCTGGGTCTTCCGGGGGTCGGACGGCGGTCTGTCGACGAAGGACGCCCGGCGCTTCACGGTCGCCGACCTCGGTCTGTGACGGGCCGGCCCCGTGGTCACCGCCGGTTGTCAGTGCCGCGCCCTACCGTGGAAGACGTCCTATCCACGCTGCGGGCTGCGCGTGACTCGGACGCGAGAAGGCCGGACCCATACAGCGCGGGTCCGGCCTTCGCATGCCCCAAGTAAAACTTCGTTGCCCGATCCGTCGCGTACGGCATAGAAAGAATTCCGTGATCCGCAAGTACCCGAGGACCCCGCATCTCCAGGGCTCCCGCTTCCAACCCGGCGACGAGGACCTGGCCGCCGTACCGTTCGCCGACATCGCGGGCCGGTACCTCGTGGTCGAGGAGAAGCTCGACGGCGCCAACGCGGCGATCAGCTTCACACCGGACGGGGAGCTGCGGCTGCAGAGCCGTGGCCACTTCCTCACCGGCGGGCCCCGGGAGCGTCACTTCTCGCCGTTCAAGGCGTGGGCGGCGCTGGTCCGGGATCTGCTGTGGCCGCGGCTGGGGAGCCGCTATGTGCTGTACGGCGAGTGGCTGTACGCCAAGCACACGGTGTACTACGACGCCCTGCCGCACTACTTCTGCGAATTCGACGTACTGGACCGCGACGAGGGCGTGTTCCTGTCCACCGCCCGGCGCGGTGAGCTGCTGGAGGGGCTTCCGGTGCACTCGGTGCCCGTGCTGCACACCGGGCCGCTGAGCGGCCTGGACGCGCTGACCGCGTTCGTCGGGCCCTCGACATGCCGTACGGAGGGGTGGCGGGCGGCGCTGCGGGAGACGGCCGGGGCGGGCGGGCTCGACCCCGAGCGGGTGGCCGCGGAGACCGACACCTCGGACTTCATGGAGGGCCTGTACGTGAAGGTCGAGGAGGACGGCGTGGTGGCCGGCCGCTACAAGTGGGTGCGGGCCGGCTTCCTGACCAGCGTGCTGGACTCCGGTACGCACTGGCTCGACCGCCCGATCGTGCCCAACCGGCTGCGGGATCCGGCGGTGATGTATGCACGCGCTTGAGGGCCCCTTCCCGGCTGAGGGCCCCTTCCGGGAACTGCTGGAGCTCTGCCCCGCGCCGCCGGACTGGACGGTCCCCTGGGAGCGGATCGTCGCGGCGTATCCGTGGATCCGCCGCCTGGAGGGCGTACCGCAGGACGCCGCCCACCACGGCGAGGGCGATGTGGCCACCCACACCCGTATGGCCGCCGAGGCGCTGGCGGGGCTGCCCGAGTGGCGGGCCAGGACCGCGGCCGGGCGGGCGCTGCTGTTCGCCGCCGTGCTGCTGCACGACGCGGCGAAGCCGGACTGCACCGCCACCGACCCCGACGGGCGGATCACCGCCCGCAGCCACTCCCGGCGCGGCGAGCTGATCGCCCGCAGAGTGCTGTGGGAGCTGCGGGCGCCCATCGCCTGGCGTGAGCACGTCGCCGCCCTGGTCCGGCACCACCAGGTGCCGTTCTGGGCGCTGGAGCGGCCGGACCTGGAGCGCATCGCCTTCCGGGCCTCCCTGCTGGCCAGCAACGACGACCTGGCGGTGCTGGCCCGGGCCGACATCCTCGGCCGGATCTGCGGCGATACGGACGTGATGCTGGGACACGTCGACCTGTACCGCGAGTACTGCGCCGAGCAGAAGTGCCTGGCCGCGCCGCGCCGGTTCCCCTCCGACCACGCCCGCTTCGAGTACTTCCGCACCCCCGGCCGGGACCCGGACTACGCCGCGTACGACGACACCCGGATGACGGTGACCGTCCTGTCGGGGCTGCCCGGCGTCGGCAAGGACCACTGGATCGGCGCCCACCGCCCCGGTCTGCCCGTGGTCAGCCTGGACGCGCTCCGCGCCGAGCTTGGCGTGGATCCGGCGGCCGACCAGGCCCCGGTGGTGGCGGCCGCGCGGGAGGCGGCGCGGGGGCATCTGCGCGCGGGCGAGCCGTTCGTCTGGAACGCCACCAACGTCTCGCGGCGGCTGCGCGAGCAGTGCGTGGGGCTGGTGGCCGCGTACGGCGGGCGGGTCGAGCTGGTGGCGCTCGAGGCGCCGCCCGCGGTGCTGCGCGCGCGTAACGCCGCCCGGCCCAGGCCGGTGCCCGAGGCGGTCATCGACCGGCTGATCCGCCGCTGGGAGACCCCCGACCCCACCGAGGCACACCGCGTCACCTGGATCGACACGGCGGAGATCGCCTGAGGCCACGGCCGCGTGAGACCACGGCCGCCTGAGACCATGAATCGCCGCAGGTCACGGCCGCGAGAGCACGGCGGGAATACCACCTGAGGCGACCTGGTTGACGCGGTCCGGGCCACTGCGGATCGCAGGCTGGGCCCACTGCCGACAGCATGGAAGCAGGTAGCGCAGGCATGACCAGCACCGTTGAACTCACCAAGGACAACTTCGACGAGATCGTCTCGGGAAACGACTTCGTCCTGATCGACTTCTGGGCCTCCTGGTGCGGTCCGTGCCGAATGTTCGCACCTGTCTACGAGCGGGCCGCCGACAAGCACCAGGACCTGGTCTTCGCGAAGGTCGACACCGAGGCGCAGCCCGAGCTCGCCGCCGCGTTCGACATCCAGTCCATCCCGACCCTGATGATCGTGCGCGAGAACATCGCGGTCTTCGCCCAGCCCGGCGCCCTCCCCGAGCCGGCCCTGGAGGACATCATCGGCCAGGCCCGCGGCCTCGACATGGACGCGGTCCGCGCCTCCGTCGCCGAGGCCCAGCAGCAGGCGGCCCAGGAGAAGGCGGAGGCGGGCGAGGCGGGAGCGCCGGGCAGCCATGGGTGAGCTGGTGCTGATCCGGCACGGCGAGACCGAGTGGAGCCGGTCGGGCAGACACACCAGCTGGACCGATCTGCCGCTCACGCCACGCGGCGAGGAACAGGCCCGCTCGCTGCGCCCGCTGCTCGCCGACCGCAAGATCGCGCTCGCCCTCGTCAGCCCCCTGAGCCGGGCCGTGACCACGGCCCGGCTCGCGGGGATCGAGGGGGCGCGGATCGAGCCTGACCTGCGGGAGTGGGACTACGGCGGGTACGAGGGCATCACCACCGACGAGATCCACCGCACCAGGCCCGACTGGAACCTGTGGACCGACGGGGTCGCCCCGGGCGACCCCGAGCACCCCGGCGAGACGCCCGAGCGGATCGGCGCCCGCGTCGACCGGGTGCTGGCCGCCATCGAGGCCGAGCTGCGCGCCGACCGCGGCGATGTGGTCCTCGTCGCCCACGGCCATGTGCTGCGCGTCCTCACCGCGCGCCGCCTCGGACTGCCGCCCTCCGGCGGTGCGCTCTTCCGGCTCGACACGGCGACCGTCAGCCGTATCGGAACCGAGCACGGCCGACCCGCCGTTGTGGCGTGGAACGTGGGTTCAGGGTCGTAGGCTCAGGGGTGATCACCGGCTGATCACCGACTGATCACCGGCAGAAGCTCACAGCAGCTCACAGAAGGCAGGAAGCATGGCTACGACGCGCACCGCGCACACCGTCTGGCACGGCAATCTGACCGAGGGCAAAGGGGCGGTGACCTTCGACTCCTCCGGGATCGGCGAGCAGCCGGTCTCCTGGCCCTCCCGCGCCGAGCAGGCGAACGGCAAGACCAGCCCGGAGGAGCTGATCGCGGCCGCGCACTCCAGCTGCTTCTCGATGGCGCTGTCGCACGGCCTCACCCAGGCCGGGACCCCGCCGACGCAGCTGACCACACAGGCCGACGTCACCTTCCAGCCGGGCACCGGCATCACCGGTATCCACCTCACCGTGGAGGGCACGGTCGAGGGCGTGGACGAGGACGCGTTCGTCGCGGCGGCCGAGGAGGCCAAGAAGAACTGCCCGGTGAGCCAGGCGCTCACCGGTACGACGATCACTCTGACGGCGAAGCTGTCCTGACGGCGTCAACACGCTGCAGCAGCCCCCAGGTGAACTCCGCCACACAGTGGTGGAGTTCACCTTTTCCGTCCGGGGCCGTGAAGGCCAGCCGCCAGCGGGTGGGCGCCGAGCCCTCCATCGGCCGGGCGGGCGCGAAGGCCTTCGCCACCTCGTCCACCGTGCAGGACCAGGGCGTCAGGTCCTCGACCGTACGCGGCCGGGGCCCGGCGGCGCCGGGTGTGCGCACCAGCCACTCGTTCCACACCCCGCCGCCCGGTACGGTCAGCACCTCGAACCGCAGATCCGGCCACAGCGGCACCGGCCAGCTCAGCGCCTCGCAGGTCAGATCGCCGATCCGGCGGGTGGCCGCGGTCTCGGGCGCGCCGAGTACGGAACGGTAGTGGGTGACCGCGGACCGGCGCCGCGGTGAGCGCCGCATGGCCTGCCAGCGGCGGTTGGCCTCGCGCATCACGGAGCGGCTGAAGCCCAGCTCGCGCAGTGCGCCCTCGACCAGGTCCGGGTGATAATCGGCCATTCTCCGCAGCAGCACCAGTACGAAAGGGAAGGGTGTGGGGAAGGAGTCGGCCGAGGGGTCGAGCGCGGAGTTCATGGCGCCATCGTGACGCACCCGGACGTTACCCAGGGGTACCGATGCCTGGCCATTGCCTGGAGAAGTCACCCCTGCGTAATCTGTTCGCGATACCGGCCGCTGGCCGGAATCTCGAACAGATGGTGCCAACTGGACCAGAAGGGGTGGGTGAGCCACATGGGACGCTTGGTGCCCGCAGTGACCCGGGCCCTGGACATACTCGAGCTCTTCCTCGACGGGGACGGCACGCTCTCCGCACCCGAGATCACCCGCAAGCTCGGGCTGCCCCGTACGACGGTCCATGAGCTGGTGACCACCCTGGCCGCCCGCTCCTACCTCGTGCAAGTCCCCGGCCAGCCCGGTCGCTACCGTCTTGGGGTGCGCCCGTACCAGCTGGGCAGCCGATACGCCGAACAGCTCGACCTGGCCGCCGAGGGACAGCAGGTGGCCCGCAGCGTCGCCGAGACCTGCGACGAGACCGTCCATGTCGCCATCCTCGAAGGTGCGGACGTGATCTATATCGCCAAGGTCGACTCCACCCACGCCGTACGCATGGTCTCCGCCGCCGGCCGCCGGCTGCCCGCCCACTGCACCTCGGTCGGCAAGATGCTGCTCGCCTCCCTCTCGGAGGAGGACCTGGCCGCCCGTATCCCGGAGGACAAGCCGCTGGCCGGGATGACGGACAACAGCATCACCTCCCCAGAGGATCTGCGCCGCCACCTCGTCGCCATCCGTGAGCGCGGCATCGCCGTCGAGCAGCGCGAGTCCAACCCGGACGTGAGCTGCGTGGCGGCCCCGGTGCGGGACTCGGCCGGCAAGGTCGTGGCGGCGCTGTCCATCTCGGTGCCGATGATCCGCTGGAGCGAGGAGCGGCAGGAGGAACTGGCGGAGCTGGCCGCCAAGGGCGCGGGCGAACTGTCGGCCCGTCTCGGACACCGGAGGCGTGGAGCATGAGCGAGACGAATGGCGTGACCGCCGCTGGTACCGGCGGCGGACTGGACGTCGCCGTCCGGGCGGCCGCCGAGCTGGGCGAGGGCCCGACCTGGGACGCCGCCGCACAGCGGCTGATCTGGGTCGACATCCTCTCGTCCCGCGTGCACACCTACGACCCGGCCGACGGCCGGCGTACGGTCCTGGCGACCGAACAGCATGTCGGCGCGGCCAAGCCCCGCGCGGGCGGCGGTCTGGTGGTCAACCTCCGCGACGGCATCGGCCTGTACGGGGCCGACGGCGCATTCTCCTGGCTGGCCCACGAGCCGGTCCCCGGCCGCCGCGGCAACGACGCGGCCGTGGCGCCGGACGGCTCGCTGTGGGCGGGCACCATGCGCTACGACGAGGCGACGGGCGGCGGCACGCTGACCCGTATCGCCCCGGACGGCTCCCGTACGGAGATCCTGCCGGACGTCACGGTCAGCAACGGCACCGGCTGGAGCCCGGACGGCAGCCTCATGTACTACGCCGACACTCCGACCTGCCGGATCGACGTCTTCGACGTGGCGGGCGAGGGGGTCACGGGCCGCCGCCCCTTCGTACGGATCGAGGACGGCGCCGGTTTCCCCGACGGGCTGTGCGTGGACGCCGACGGCTGTGTCTGGGTCGCGCTGTGGGACGGCGGCGTGGTCCGCCGCTACACCCCGGACGGCACGCTCGACCGGGTGGTCGAGCTGCCGGTGCGCCGCCCGACCGCGTGCGCCTTCGGCGGCTCCGGCCTGACCGACCTGTATGTGACCTCGGCCCGGGTCGGTCTCGGCCCTGCCGAGCAGCCGCTCGCCGGGTCGGTGCTGGTCCTCGCGGGGGCGGGGCAGGGGCTTGCGCAGCCGGCGTTCAAGGGCTGAGGGCTGCAGGGTTCTGAGGCAGCGGCGCTGGGTGGGCTGAGCCACCGGGGCTGAGCCGCCGAGGCGGACAATTTCGGCCAAGCGGAAACAGGTGCGGCGCGAATCCGATCCTTGCACAGGATTCTCACAATCCGCGGTTCCTTCGCTACCCGCCGGGCACATAACCTGCCCGGCGAAATGGATTACTGTCCTGCCTGCCGCCGCCACCTCAACGGCGCTCTCGCCTGCCCCGGTTGCGGCGCGTACGCCGAGGAGTCTCCGTACCCTGCCGCCGAAAACGCCGCGGTCGACTACGGCTGGGCCGACGGCGGGACAGGCCGCGCGCCCTACATCGGCGAGACCGAAGCCGAAGCCGAAGCCGAGGCCGGAGCCCTGGGCGAGGTCGTCGGCAGGGGCGAGGCCGTCGGCGAGGCCATGGGCAAGGATGACGACGTCGGCGAGGACGTCGAAGGCGAGCTCTCCGCGGCCCCCGGCGCCGCCTCGACCCGTGCGGACCGGCGCAAGGCGGCGTCCCGTAGAAAGCCAAAGCCCCGCGGCATCGTCGGCGGCCGGGCGCGCCGTGCGCGGCGCGGGCGGGGGCGCCGGGTGACGATCATGGCGTCGGTGCTCGGCCCCGTGCTGGCCGGGCTGTTCGTGGCGGAAATTGCCACGGAGGGCGGCATCTTCCACGAGCCCTCGTCCTCGTCAAGCCCCGATACGTCGCCGGAAGCGGACCACAGCCCGGGCGAGGGGGACTCCAGCGGACCGCGTACGCGCCAGAGCGGAGCGCCGGGCGAGGCGCCGTCCGCGGGTGCGGACGGCGCGAGCAGCGCGGACGAGGGCAAGGGCGACGGCGAGGACGGCTCGGGCAAGGGCAAGAAGGAGTCCAAGGACAGCAAGTCGCCCAGCGCGGACGGCTCCTCGTCGGCCGACGGCGGTACGGGCGGTTCCTCCGCCACGCCCTCCGCCACGGGCGGCGGGGGAGGCGGAGCCACCCGGCCCCCGACCTCGCCCTCCGACCCGGACCCCACCACCTCGTCTCCGTCCCAGCCCACGCCCTCGCCCACGGAGACCTGCGACCGCTTCCTGTGGTGGTGCGCCTGAGAAGGGCCGCCGACCTGGCCCGGCCCGGAACTGGGCGGGACCCGGGACCGAGCCCGGCCCCCGCCCGTCCCGGGCGGGGGATCAGACCGAGTCCGGCCCGAGCATCCGCTTGAGCAGGTCGCGCAGTACCGTGCGCTCCTGCTCCGACAGCCCGGCCAGCGGCGCGCGTGCGAAGTCGAGTGAGCCGCGCAGCCGGTCGGCGGTCTCCTTGCCCCGGTCCGTCGCGGCGGCGAGCTTGACGCGGCGGTCCGCCGGGTCCAGGCGGCGCTCGGCGAGGCCCCGGGCCTCCAGGCGGTCGATGATCCCGGTGACGTTCGACGGCTCGCACTTCAGCTGCTGCGCGATACGGCGCATGGGCGTCGGACCCCGGGACAGCAGTCCGAGCACCCGCGCCTGCGCGCCGGTCAGGGAGTGCTTCCCGGCGGCCGTCTCGTATTCCTCGTGATAGCGAGCGACGATGGTGCCGATGAGCTCGACGACTTCGAGTGTCAGCGGATCAGGAGGTTCGGTACTGGAGGTCATGGGGACCAGGGTACCCATTTATTTGACATCATGAAATATTTAGCAGCATGATTGTTTCATCACCTGAAGTATAGAGAGGACCCCCGTCATGGCCCCCAAGCCCGCGATTCCCGCCACCAGCCGCGAATGGCACCTCGTCGCCCGCCCCCAGGGATGGCCGAAGCCGGAGGACTTCGCGCTGCGCGAGACCCCCGTCACCGAGCCGGGCCCCGGCCGGGTGCTGGTCCGCAACCTGTACATGTCGGTGGACCCGTATATGCGCGGCCGGATGAACGATGTGAAGTCGTACGTCCCGCCGTTCAAGCTCGACCACCCGATGGAGGGCGGCGCCGTGGGCGAGGTCATCGCCTCGAACGCGGAGGGCATCGCCGTCGGCGACCACGTCCTGCACTTCGCCGGCTGGCGTGAGTACGCGCAGGTGGACGCCAAGTACGCGGTCAAGGTGGACCCGGCCGCGGCCCCCCTCTCCGCCTACCTCGGCGTCCTCGGCATGACCGGCCTCACCGCGTACGCGGGCCTGCTCGAGGTCGCGTCCTTCAAGGAGGGCGACGCGGTCTTCGTCTCCGGCGCGGCGGGCGCGGTCGGCAGCGAGGTCGGCCAGATCGCCAAGCTCAAGGGCGCCTCGCGGGTCATCGGCAGCGCGGGCTCCGATGAGAAGGTCAGGCTGCTGACCGAGGAGTACGGCTTCGACGCGGCGTTCAACTACAAGAACGGCCCGGTCGCGGACCAGCTCAAGGAGGCCGCGCCCGACGGTATCGACGTCTACTTCGACAACGTCGGCGGCGAGCACCTGGAGGCCGCCCTCGGCCGCCTCAACGTGCACGGGCGCATCACCGTCTGCGGCATGATCGCCCAGTACAACGCGACCGAGCCGCCCGCCGCCCCGCGCAACCTCGCCCTCGTCATCGGCAAGCGGCTGCGTATGCAGGGCATGCTGGTGCAGGACCACCAGCACCTCCAGCCGCAGTTCGTCGAGGAGGTCGGCGGCTGGCTGCGCGAGGGCAAGCTGCACTACCGGGAGACGGTGGTCAAGGGCATCGACAACGCGGCGGACGCGTTCCTGGGCATGCTGCGCGGTGCGAACATCGGCAAGATGATCGTCTCCCTGACCGACTGACCGGGCGTTGTCGCGCGCCTAACGGCTGAGGAGGGCCACCGTGCCCGACCACTCCGGGGGGCGCTGCCACCGCAGCCGGCCCCCGGCGAGGGAGAGCGCGCCGGTGCCGTCGGCGAGGAGCGAGGCGTCCAGGGCCCAGGCCGCGCCGGACCCGCTGTCGCCGCCGGACCCGCTCCCGCCGCCCTCGCCGCCCTCGACGCCCTCGTCCAGGAGCGTCACCGACAGCGACTCGTCCGGGTCGGCGAAGGCGTGCAGCACGACCAGGGCGCGCAGGCCGTCGGGGGACAGCCGTACGACGGACTGCCGGCCGACGGCGTTGCGCAGGGCGGCCCCGCGGGTGCCGCCCTGCCGCGTCGTCCCGTCGTCGATGAGCGGCGCGGCCCGCCCGTACAGGTCCAGCGCCTCGCGCACCAGCGCCCACTGGTGCTCGTCGAGCCGGTCCGGGTCGCCGGACAGGCAGATCCGCCCGAGGAACCCCGCGGCCAGCTTGTAGACGAGCGCGGCGCCGGAGTCCTCGGCGAGGATGGCTGAGCGTTCAGGCCGGGGAGGAATCGCCTCCCGTCCCAGTGACGCGGAGCGTCGCCGCATCCGCTTTCCGGGCGCGGCGCGCCCGTACGGCCACCCGGCGGAGCCGAGAAATGCGAACAACCGTCTCATGGATCACTGGGACGGATGGTCGCCGGGACAGCGGCAGTCGTGTGTGCGGTTGTCGTACTACGGTCCGATGTCATGAAGCTGGTGGTCCAGGTGAAACTGCTGCCGACGCCCGAGCAGGCGTCGGCACTCGAGGCGACCCTGCTCGCCTGCAACCGGGCCGCCACCCATGCCTCGCAGGTCGCCTTCGCCAAGGACCTGAAGGACCGCAACGGCCTGCAGAAAGAGGTGTATGCGGAGTTGAAGGCGAGGTTCGGGCTGTCGGCGCAGCCGGTGGTGCGGGCGGTGAAGAAGGTCGTCGACGCGTATGCGGCGCTGAGGGCCAGTCTGCGGGCGGGGAACCTGGGCCCGTCTACGTGCAAGCGGTACCGTGCGGCCGTCGGTACCTCCATCGACTTCCGCCCCGAGGCGGCGCAGCCGTTCGACGATCGCTGCCTGTCCTGGCAGTACGACGCGCGCACGGTGTCGATCTGGACGGTGGCCGGGCGGATGCGCGGCATCCGGTTTGCCTGCTCACCCGACCAGCTCAAGACGCTCACAGCCCACCGTAAGGGTGAGAGTGACCTGGTGTGCCGGGGCGGGAAGTGGTTCCTGATCGCCACCTGCGACCTGCCCGATCCCGAGGTGTACGAGCCGGTCGACTGGATCGGCGTCGACCGGGGCATCGTCAACCTCGCCACCACATCCGACGGCACGAACTATCAGGGACGGCGGCTGTACCGCTACCGGCGCTGGCAGGCCCGCAAACGCGCCGAACTCCAGAGGAAGACAAGCCGTTCCGCCCGGCGGCGCCTTGCCCGCCGCAAGCGGAAGGAACAGCGTCATGCCACCCATGTGAACCACCGGATCAGCAAGGAGATCGTGTCCGTCGCGCAACGCACCGGTCGCGGCATCGCCGTCGAAGCACTCGGCGGGATCCGCGAGCGGGTACGGCTACGCCGCGACCAGCGGGGCACCCTCTCCTCCTGGCCCTTCCACCAGCTCGGGCAGCACCTGGCCTACAAGGCCCGCAGGGCCGGGGTGCCGTTCCTCGAGGTGGATGCGGCCTACACCTCGCAGCGCTGTCCGCGCTGCGGGCATACCGAGCGGGCCAACCGGTCCGCCCGGGACCATTTCCGCTGTCGTCGGTGCGGGCTCGCTGGCCCGGCCGATGTCGTCGCCGGGGTCAACGTGCGCGATCGCGCACGCTCGGCGTGGGTGCTTGTCACCGCACCCGCGCCCTCCCCCTGACACTTGTCGGGGGCTGGGTGGATGCGACCCGTGACCGTCCTGTCGTAGGGGACAGTCGGGAGCGCGACGAGGGGTGAACGACCGAGCGCACAAGCTCGGCCGTTCACGGCCGAGAAGGTGACCCAGGGCCGCTCCAGGTGCAGTTGCTCGGCGGTCGCGCTCCCGAGACTGAGCGGGGAAGGGGGGCTCACCGGGGCGGTGGGTCAGCCAGTGGACGACCAACAGGCCCTGCCCGTCGGACAGTTCGGTGACGATCTCGGTGGTGGGCTCGGACGTGGGCTCGGTGGTGGACTCCGTGCGGCTCCCGTCGTCCGGCGCCCCAGCCGAGACCTCGGCCTGCGTGTGCCGCTGCGCCCGCAGCCGTAGCGCCGCCGTCGTGGCCGTCCGCCGCAGGGTGCGTACGCCCGCGAAGGGCTCGGGTACCGGGTCCCCGGCGCGGGCCACCGCCGCCAGCGGTTCGATGTGGCGGGCGGGGCCGGTGTCGGGGTGGTGGCGGGCGGCATCCTCCGGCAGGCGGTCGCGGGGTGGCGCCAGGCGGTCGGCGAGCGCGGTCGGGAAGATCTCCAGACCGATCACGGCCCCGACTCCGGCCCCGACCTCGCCCCCGGCGCCGCCGTCCCCAACCCCGACCGCGGCCCGTGCGCCGCCGTCGCCCGCCGCGTCATGACGTGGATACCGGACGGTCAGATCCCCCAGCTCAAACATGAGTTGCCCCGCCTCATCCCCGCCTCGCACGTCCGACGGCCGGACGGTAAGCGCTTGCTCCGATACGGGTCAAGGGGTGGGACGAGTCGTGTTCAAAGCGTTGACGCGCACTCCTCGGCGGCTTATGTTCCCTGTCCGAAGTTACGAGCGGCATTCGAAATAGCGAACAGCGCTGCCTGTGCAGCAGGAATGAGCCGCAATGCAACGATCCTCCCCAACCCGCCGTGGTGTGGTCACCGGGCTCGGCGCCCTCGCCGCCGCCGGCGCCGTGGGCGCGGGTGCCGCCGGTTGCGCCGCGCCCTCGTCGGTGGCCGCGGGCAAGACCCGGCTGCGCTACTGGCATCTCTTCGGTGGTGGCGACGGCGTCAATATGAAGGCGATGCTGGACGCCTACAGCGCGGCCCATCCCTCGATCGGCCTGGAGGCCGCCACGCTCCAGTGGGGCTCTCCGTACTACACCAAGCTCGGCATGGCGGGCGCGGGCGGGCGCGCCCCCGAGGTCGCGGCGCTGCATCTGGCCCGGCTCGCCGGTTTCGCGCCCGGCCGTCTCCTCGACGCCTTCGACCTGGACCTGCTCGCCGACCACGGGGTGACCCCCGCCGACTTCCCCGAGGACATCTGGAAGCGCGGCGCGGTCGGGGGGAAGCAGTACGCCATCCCGCTCGACACCCACCCCATGGTGCTCTTCTACAACACCGAGGTATGCAAGAAGGCCGGGCTGCTCGGCCCCGACGGCAAGCTCAAACCGATCCACGGCGCCGAGGAGTTCACCGCCGCCCTGCGCGCCGCCAAGAAGGTCACCGGGCAGCCGGGCATGGTCACCGAGACCATCGGCGGCGATGTCGTCGGCCCCTGGCGGGTGTTCTCCACCTTCTACTCCCAGACCGGCGGGAAAATCCTGTCGGACGACGGCCGCCGCCTCGCCCTCGACGACGCCAAGGCGCTCACGGCGCTCGAGTACATGGCCATGCTCGTCGACGAGGGGCTGTGCCACCGCCGGGTCGACTACCCGGGCTCCATCGGCGTCTTCAACGGCGGCAAGACCGCCTTCTACCTCAACGGCGAATGGGAGATCAGCTCCTTCCGCACCACCAAGCTGCCGTTCTCCATGACCCGTGTACCCAACCTCTTCGGCCGCCCCACCGCCCAGGCCGACTGCCACTCCTTCGTCCTGCCCCACCAGAGCGACCGGGGCGGCGAAACCAACGAAGCGGCCCATGAGTTCGTGGCCTGGATGCTGAAGCACACCGTCGAATGGGCCAAGGGCGGGCACGTCCCGGCGTATCTGCCGACGCTGGAGAACCCCGCGTATCTCAAGCTCCAGCCGCAGTCCGAATACCGCTCGGTCGTCAACGATGTCGCGCTCGACGAGCCCGCCTGGTTCGCCGGCTCCGCCTCCCTCATGTGGATCGAGCTCGGCTCGGTCTTCTCCGGGGTGTTCACCGGCTCCCGTACGCCCCGAAACGCGCTCAAAGAGGCCAAGTCCCGGCTGCGCGACCTCCTCGACACCCCCAACCCCTTCGGAGGTGCGAAATGAGCGCGCCGACCGTCACCGCGCCCCCGCCCCGCCCCTCCGAGAGCACGGCCACCACCCCGCCCAGGACCGTACGCCGCCACTGGACCGAGCACGGGCTGGTCTTCATCGCGCCCTTCCTCGTCGTCTACGCCCTCTTCCTCCTCTGGCCGCTGCTGTACGGCGTCAAGATGAGCCTCGGCGACGACAACATCACCGGCACCGACAGCCACTTCATCGGCTTCGACAACTACGCCGAGGCCCTTCAGGACCCCGACGTCTGGTCCTCGCTGTGGAACACGGTCTGGTTCACCATCCTGTCCACGGTCCCCCTCGTCCTCGTCGGCCTGGGCCTGGCGCTGCTCGCGCACCATCTGCGGGTGGTCCAGTGGCTGTGGCGGCTGAGCTGGTTCGTGCCCTTCCTGCTGCCGTCGGGCGTCGTCGGGCTGCTCTTCCTGTGGGTGATCTTCCCGTCCGACTTCGGCTTCGCCGACCAGGCGCTGGCCTCCCTCGGACTGCACCCCGGTATCGGCTGGCTCACCGATGAGCGCTACGCCATGCTGTCCATCGTCCTGACCACCGTCTGGTGGACCGTCGGCTTCAACTTCCTGCTGTATCTCGCCGCGCTCCAGGCCATTCCGCAGCATCTGTACGAGGCGGCGGAACTGGACGGCGCGGGCGCCTGGGCCAGGCTGCGGAACATCACCCTGCCGATGCTGCGGCGCACCACGGGCGTCGTGGTCGTGCTGCAGATCCTGGCCTCGCTGAAGATCTTCGATCAGGTCTACATCATGACCGCGGGCGGCCCGGACGACTCCACGCGCCCGATCCTCCAGTACGTCTACCAGGCGGGCTTCACCGGCTACCGCATCGGCTACGCCTCGGCCGTCTCGTATCTCTTCTTCGCCCTGATCGTGATCGTCTCCCTGATCCATCTGCGGCTGACCCGCCGCGCGAGTGAGGAGGGCGCGCGGATATGAGCGCGGAGACTGCTGTGACACGGATGAAAACGGGCGCGGGCGCGGACGCCGGCGCCGGCGCGGGCCGCAGGTTCCGCTGGTCCCCGGGCCGGATCGCCATGCTGCTGATCGCGCTCGCGCTGGTGGTGGTGTGGGTGCTGCCGCTGGCGTGGGCGGTGGCCACCTCCCTCAAACCGGAGGGGGAGACCACGACGACGCCGCTGAAGTGGATCGGCTCGACGATCACCTTCAACGCGTACCGCGAGGTGTGGAAGTCGGGCGACATCGGTCAGTGGATGTTCAACTCCGCCTATATCTCGGTCATGACGACCCTGCTGACCGTGGTGCTCTGCGCGATGGCCGCGTACGGCTTCTCGCGGACCGAGTTCCGCGGCCGCAAGGTGCTCTACGGTCTGGTGCTGGCCGGGATCATGGTGCCGCCGCAGGTGCTGATGGCCCCGCTGTTCGCGGAGATGGTCTCCATGGGGCTGGTCGACACCTACTGGGGCGTGATCCTGCCGCAGGTCGCCGTGCCCGCGATGGTCTTCATCCTGGTCAAGTTCTTCGACGGGGTGCCGCGGGAGCTGGAGGAGGCGGCGTTCGTGGACGGGGCGGGGCGGTGGCGGGTCTTCTGGACCATCGTGATGCCGCTGTCCCGGCCGGTGCTGGCGGCCGTGGCGATCTTCACCTTCATCTCGACGTGGAACAACTTCCTGTGGCCGTTCCTGGTCACGACCGACCCGAACGGCATGACGCTGCCGGTGGGGCTGGTCAACGTCCAGTCCTCGTACGGGCTGCGGTACGCCCAGATGATGGCCTCGGTCGTGATCGCGGGCCTGCCGCTGCTGGTGGTCTTCACGCTCTTCCAGCGCCAGATCGTCCGCGGTGTGGCCCATACGGGGCTGGCGGGCCAGTGAGTGTCCCCCCACGGGGTGGGTCCGGTCCGCCCGGCCCGGCAGACCGCCGGGCGGACCGCCCCCACCGGCGACGCTCGGACCGTCCGGCGGTAGGGCGCGCGGCGTCGCGGGCCCTACCGCCGGACGGTTCAGCTCCCCAGCACCACCGTGGTCAGCGACCGCGCCGGCAGCTCGACCCCCAGCTTTCCGCCTCGGACGTCCACCGCGCCGACCCGGCTCAGCGAATGCGTCTCATCGGTGCGGTACACCGACCCGCGCGCGGAGCCCCCCGCACCGCCGCCCGTCAGCGCGTAGTCCGCCCGCACCGCGTCCGTCCCCGTGTTGAGGATTTCCAGCACCCGCTTCCCGTCCTGGTTGCGGAACGCCGTGATCTTGACGCCCGACGCCTCGGTCGACGCGGCCACCCGCACCGCCCCCGGCCGGATGAACCTGCTGTACGCGGCCAGGGCCCACAGCCGCTTGGAGACGTGGTAGTCCGCCCCGTCCAGCTGGATCAGCCCGCGCGTGGCCCCGATCGAGGCGCCGAACCAGTACACATACGCGCTGGCGCGGGCGTCCGCGAGCGTGGTGTGGATGGCCTCGGCGACGGCCAGTCCGTCGTAGCCGGAGCCGTCGTCCCACGCCTCGTTCCAGGTCGCGCCGTTCGGGCTCCACTCGGACATCCAGGTGCGGCGGCCGGTCGGCAGCGGCTGGTCGGAGGGGGTGACGTACGGATGGCCGGTGTGCACCCCGACCAGCGCCGCGGCCCGCGGATCCGCCTCGATCGCCGCGCTGAACGCCGCCTGCTGGTCCCATCCGGCGGCGTCGCAGCACACCAGGTCGATCCCGGCCCGCCGCACGGTCGGCCCGAGCGCCTTGACCGTCTCCACCGCCTGGTCGGGCGTGAACTGCATGGACGCGTACGAGGTGGAGAGGTCCGGCTCGTTGGTGAAGCCGACGTCGGTGATGCGGACGCCCTCCTGGCGGTAGAACTTCGCATACTGGACGAGGTAGTTGGCGTACGCCTGCCGCCACTCGGGCTTGAGCGTCCCGCCGCCCACGTCCGTGCCGTTGGTCTTCATATAGCCGGGCGCGCTCCAGGCGTCGGCGTAGAAGCGCTTGACGCCGTACGCCTTCGCCTCCTTCGCCAGCCACACCTGGCCGCCGTCGTCGCCGTCCCACTCATAGCGCGGCGTCGCCTCGGGGCCGCCCGGGTCGGTCGGCTGGATCGACTTCATATGGTCGTACACCTCGTCCGAGGACGAGCCGACGCCCAGCCGCAGAATGCTCAGACCGGCCCCGGACTTCCGGTCCAGCAGCAGGTCCAGGACCTCCCGCTGATGTTCGGGGGTCAGCCCGCGCGCGCCGTGCATGATGTCGGCGCGCTGGAAGGCCTGCGAGAAGCCGAAGCCGTCGATGGGCTGGAGGCGTTGGCCGAAGTCCACCCGGCCGGTGGTCCCCGCCGCGGTCCCCGCCGTGGTCCCCGCCGCGGTGCCGTCCCCGGCATGGGCCTTTGGCGCGGTCGCCGCCGTGCCCAGGAGGGCGACGGCCAGTGCGCCCGTCACAGCGGCGCGCATCACCTTGATCACAAGAGCGTCCTTTCCCCTGCCTCCGAAAAACTTCCGGAACGTCACCGAAACGTTCGAGGGAACGTAGAGGCGGCTGAGAGGCGAGTCAATCCCCTGGGAGGAGGGAGGTGTTGAGGCCACCCATCGCGTCGAGTACCGCCATGTGTTTCGGAGGGGCACCGAAAACATTCCGAAGGAGAGCCGAATGATCCACGCCAAGTCCGCGCGCCCGCGCCCGGGCGGCCGCGTCCGCAGGGGCCGGCGACTCGCCGTCCTGGCGGCCGCCACGGCCTTCGCCCTGTTGCCGACCAGCGCCTCCGCCTACCCCAATCCGGGCCGGGTGACGGGTGACATCGTCGTGCACGACCCCACCATGATCCGTGCGAGCGACGGCACCTACCTGCTGTACTCCACCCACGGCGGCCTGGAGGCCCGCACCTCCACCGACCGGATCGCCTTCAGCCGCTCGGGGAACGCCTTCAACACCCCGCCGTCGTGGTGGAAGAACTACTCCTCGAGCAATGACCCCTGGGCGCCCGACATCTCGTACCAGGGCGGCAAGTACCTGATGTACTACGCCGTCTCGTCGTTCGGGTCCAGCAACTCCGCGATCGGGTTCGCCACCTCGTCCAGCGGCAAGGCGGGCACCTGGACCGACTACGGCATCGTGCACTCCACCACCGGCAGCAGCAACTACAACGCCATCGACCCCAACCTCTTCGTCGACGGCGACGGCAAGTGGTGGCTGTCCTTCGGCTCGTGGTGGTCGGGGCTGAAGATGATCCGCATCGACCCGTCCACGGGCAAGCAGTACTCCGGCGACAAGACCGTCTACAGCATCGCCTCGCGGCCCACCGGCACCAAGGCCGTCGAGGGGCCCACGGTCGTCAAGCGCAACGGCTACTACTACCTGTTCGCCTCGTACGACACCTGCTGCGCGGGCACCAGCTCCACGTACAAGATCAAGGTCGGCCGCGCCACCAGCCCCACCGGGCCGTACCTCGACAAGAACGGGGTCAACATGATGAACAACGGCGGCTCGGTGGTGCTGGAGTCCCACGGCCGCTACATCGGCCCCGGCGGGCAGTCGGTCATGAGCGACGTCGACGGTGACCTGCTCGTGTACCACTACTACGACGGCCAGGACAACGGCACCCCGAAGCTCGGCGTCAACCTGCTGAACTGGAGCGGGGGTTGGCCGACCGCGTACTGATCATGACCTGACATGAACCTGACGGTTCGAGGAGGTGTACCAAGGGCAAATCTGGAGACGGATCACGAAGATCCTACGCGCGTAGCGCCCCCGCCCCTCGGCGACGAGAGGCGGGGGCGCTACGGCACATCACCGACAGAAGGCAGAGATCCATGACGCAGGACCGCACCTGGAACAGACGCCGGTTACTGATGCTCGGCGGCGGCGCCGCGGCGGGCGCCGCGCTCGGCCTGGGCGCCAAGGTGGCCACCGCGAGCGAGTCGGCCCCCACAGCCGTACCGACGTCCTCGCGCTTCGATCTGACCGAGCCCTCGTACGACCTGTTCCGCCATGCTCGGCTGCACGACGCGAGGGTCCAGCAGTCGTTCTGCTTCGACAACGTCAACCGGCGCCTGTTCGTGGCCCAGCTCAAGGACGGCTCCGCCGACAGCAGCGGCGATCTGTGCATCACCCAGCTGGACTTCTCCGGCAATGAGCTCGGCTATATGTATCTGCTCGGATTCGGACACGCCGTGTCCATCGGCGCGCAGGCGGTGGGCAGCAGCACCTATCTGTGGACCGAAGTGGACGTCAACAGCGGCGCCCGCGGCAAACGGCTGGCCCGCTTCCGCTGGAGCAGCGGAACGACCCTCTCCAGCACCTCCTCCGCCCTGACCAAGCACTCGCCCGTCTCCGACGCGACGGAGACCACCTGCGCGATCGACCCGGTGAACAACCGGATGGCGATCCGCTACCTCAACACCGCGGGCAGCAGGCGGTACGCGATCTTCAACGTGAACGAGGTCGCGGCCGGGAACTACTCCAACCGACTCGCGGACTTCGCCCAGCCCAGCGACTCGGCCGTCTTCCAGGGCTACACGCTCTACGGCTCCTACGTCTACCAGCTGACCGGCACCGCCTACGGCGCCGACAACCCGTCCCCCGGCAACGCCTACACCTCCAGCGTCAACGTCAACACGGGCGCGCTCACCCAGCGGGCCTTCACCGGCGCGGGCTCTACGCTGACCTACCGCGAACCCGAAGGCATGGGGGTGTACCGGACGGCCGCGGGGGAGGTCCGGCTCTTCCTGGGCTTCGCCTCCGGTGAGGCGGGCGACCGCCGCAGCAACATCTTCTACAAGAACGTCCTCGTCTGAGCCGAGGCTCAGCGGGCCGGGCTCCCGCCCGGCGACTCTTATCGGCAGTCGCCGGGCGGGAGCCCGTATGCGCCGTGGTCGGCGTAGCTCCGGGCGCTCCGGGTACCTGAGAGGGGTCCGTCCGCCGACGAAGGGAACCGGCAGTGACTGACCGACGACTGGAAGCCCCCGGGGACCACACCGACGCCGTACCGCGGGACCTGCCCGACCAGCAGGCGCACGACGGCCCGGACCCGCTGGACGTGGACAGCTCCCCGGCCCGGTACGGCCCGCCCGACGACCCCGACGACGTGCCCGATGTGGACGAGTCCGGCACCGGGCGGCGGGGGAGCCCCCGGAAGTCCGGGAGCCCGCGCCCGGACCATCCGATTCCGGATGAGCCATCCGGGTGAAACCTCGCAAAAGCTGCGAACATAAAAGGTAAGGACAACCGAACGAACCGCTCAAACCGCTCAGCGAAAGCGAAGAAGGTGCCCGCCATGGCCAGCGTGGAATGGCACGCCGAGCACGTAATGGTGAACCTCACCGGGATCTCGCGGGACGACGCCGACGTGGTCTTCGACGTACTGCACCGCTGCTACCGCTCCGACGACGCGTACGCCGGTCTGCCGGAGCATCCGCTCGAAGGACACCCGATGGTGTGGACCTCGACCTTCGAGGTGACCCCGACCCACCCGGAGCCCGAGCCCACCGCGCTGACCGCGCCCGTCACGGCCGATCTGCAGGGCTGCCCGTGCCAGGTGGAGCTGATGCGCGAGGTCCTGGCCCGCGCCTTCGCCATCGAGGACCATGGCAAGGTGCCGGGCGACCAGGAGCGCGAGGTGGAGCTCCGGCTGGCGAGCCGGTAGGACGCGCGGTACGAGGGCGGGGGCGGCGCCTCAGACCCCGACGGTGCCGTCGACGCCCTCGCGCAGAAAGTCGGCGTGGCCGTTGTGCCGCCCGTACTCCAGGATCATGTGCAGCATCACCGTGCGCAGCGACACGTCCTGCCCCCACCGCTCGGCGTGGACCGTCACCTCCAGGGATTCGGCCGCCGCCTCGATCCGCCGTGCGTGCTCCACCTCCGCCTGCCATGCCGCGAAGGCCTCCGCCCGCGTGGCCTCCCGCGCGTCGTAGGCCGCCTGGAAGTCGAACGAGTCCGACCAGACGAGCGGGATGTCCTCGCCGCCCAGCACCCGGCGGAACCAGTTGCGCTCCACCTCGGCCATATGCCGCACCAGCCCGAGCAGCGAGAGCGTCGAGGGCGGCATCGACTGACGCCGCAGCTCCTCGTCGGACAGGCCGTCGCACTTCATGGCGAGGGTCGCCCGGTGGAAGTCGAGGAAGCCGCGCAGCGTCTCGCGCTCGTCAGCGGTGGTGGGTACGCGGGGGCGTTCGGTGGTCACGGGTGAGTCCCTTTCGTATGGGCTGACGCTCGCTCGTATGGGCTGACGCCGGCGAAGGCTTTCAGTCCAGCTCGACGAACCGGCTCGCCCACGTCTCGAACTGTTCGTAGGGTTCCTTGAGCCCGGCCCGGAGCGCGTCGAGGTCCGGCGGTCGCAGCCCGAAGGTCTCGTTCAGCCAGGTGAGGTATTCCTGGTGGCCCTCGGTGTGCTGCTCGACCAGGTCGGGGTTCAAGGTCTCGTCGTCGATGGTCAGGAGCTGGAACAGCTCCAGCAGATTCCGCGCGACGATGTAGAGGTCTCCGTCGTCGCCGACGAAGACGACGGGCAAGGTGGCGAGGTCGGTCCGATCGTCACAGCGCCAGAGGGCGTAGTGGGAACCGGAGCGGGTGGCCAGCGCGAAGGGGATGAAGCCGTCCAGGAACTCCGGATCCTCCGACCAGGTGTGCAGACCGGCGTTCACGCCGTACTCGCGCAGTTCGAACCCCGCCGAGTACCAGACCCGGCCGATCCGGTCTTCGAACTCTTTGAGCAGGTTCAGTTCCGGTATGGGTGAGTAGACGTCGCTCAATTCGATGCCCCCGTGCCTCAGTTGCCGCGACAAACGCTCTCCGGTCGAGGCAAGTGAATCATGGGGTCGTCGGGTGGCGGTCGTCGAGCCAGTTGCCGTGGAAGCCGAACGGCACCCGGGCCGAAGTCATGTGCGGTCGTGGCCCCGGTGGCCGGGCAGGCTTTGGGGCGGGTGCTCATGGCGGTGTGGCCGGCTCGGGCGGGATCGTGCCGGTCACCGGCAGGTCGTGGGTGGTGAGTTCTTCGGTGACCGGGGCGTAGTTCCCGGCGAGGTGTCGCGGGGTCATCGGGTCGGGCGGGGTCATCAGGCCGGCTGCCCGGCCTTGGCCTGGACGTGGGCGACGTAGCGGATGGTGAAGACCATCGGGACGGCGAAGCCGGCGATCTGGACGAGCGTGGCGGGGGTCGAGTGACCGTGTCCGGCGTGCGCCTCGAAGGCGAGCGCGAGGGCGGTCAGGGCGAAGGCCGCGGTCCATGCGGCGGTGATGACGACGTTGATCCGGATGAACGGCTTGAGTTCCCAGAGCTCGCGCGGGGTGGTGCGCTTGGCGATGCCCAGGGTGAACGGCTTGCCGATGGCCAGCGAGGCCCCGGCGATGACCGCCAGAGTGCCCGAGGAGAGGGCCCCGGAGTAGTCGTGCACGCCCGAGTCGTGATCGGTGAAGGCGATCGCCGCCAGTACGGCGAAGAAGGCCGCCGAGCCCAGCTCGATGATCAGCGCTTCGAGCCCGACCCCGGCCCGTACCTGCTGGCCGATCAGCGCCACCGCGACCACCAGCGCGGCCAGCGCGCCCCACTGCCAGCTCCCGGAGGGCAGCACGGCGAAGACGATCCACGGCAGAAACGTACGCAGGTAGGACATGATCACTCCGCTTCGAGGCCTCTCTTCTGACATGTCAAAATTAGAAGGTCCGGCTGCGACATGTCAATCATGGAATGTAGGGTGGGGGCATGAGCCTTCGACACGCACTGCTCGGCCTTCTCTCGGAGCGCCCCGCCAGCGGATACGACCTGCTCAAGCGGTTCGAGACCTCGCTGGCCACCGCCTGGCCCGCGACCCAGAGCCAGATCTACACGGAGCTGACCAAACTGGCGGCCGGTGGGCTGATCACGGTGGCGGCCGAAGGGCCACGCGGCCGCAAGGAATACGTCATCGCCGACGAGGGGCTGGCCGAGCTGCGGCACTGGCTGACGGAGACCAAACCACAGCGGAACACCCGCAGCGACATTCTGCTGCGGGTGTTCTTCCTCGGGGTGCTCGAGCCCGAGCAGGCGCGCGCGTACCTGACCGGGCTCGTCGAGATGTCCGAGCGCGGGCACGAGGAGCTGTGCCGGCTGGGGGAGTCCATCGACTGGGGCGACGACGATCTGTCGGTCTACGGCCGGATCGCGCTGGAATACGGCCTGCGGTTCAACGCCATGCGGCGCGAATGGGCCGAGTGGGCGGCCGGTCAGATCGGAAGCTGAACAAGTGGTCGTCGGGCGGAGGTGGGCGCTGATGCAGGGGCCCGGCACCCTGGGCCCGTACGGGGCGGCCCGGGGGCGGATCGGGGCTCGCCCCGATGCGTGGTCCGGGCCGACTCGCGGAGGGTGGGCGTTGTCACGCCGGTTCGGGCCGCGACGCGGCCCCGTAGGACAAGGAGGCCCCGCCACATGGCCACGCTCAGGACTTCTCGCTCCGCCATCACCTCGTCGCCGTCCCTGACCCGCCGTCGCGCCCTGCTCGCGGCGGGCACGGGGGCGGTGGCCGTCGGGGCCGGGCTCGCGTCGGCGCCCGGCGCCTCGGCCGATACGAAGCGCAGGGGCAAGGGCGGGCCGCCGACGGAGGGGCGGATCGACACGCACCACCACGCATTACCGGACGCCATGCGCGCGTGGGCCATCGAGGCCGGGCTGCTCCCGCCCGAGGGCGGGCCGGACTGGGCGCGTTGGACCCTCCGCGAGACGCTGGAGGTGATGGAAGCCAACCGCATCGCGGCCGGTGTCGCCTCCGCCCCGGTGCCGTCGGTGGCCTTCCGCGATCGGGCGGTGGCGAAGGACGGCGTCCGGGTGTTCAACGAGTCCCTGGCGGAGCTGGTGGCGGACCACCCCACCCGGTTCGGCTTCTTCGCCAATGTGGCGATGGCGCATATCGACCTGGCGGTCGAGCAGGCCGCGTACGCGCTGGACGAGCTCGGCGCCGACGGCGTGATCATGATGACCAGCACGGGCGGCCGCTACCTCGGCGACCGGGCGTTCGACCCGCTCTTCGCCGAGCTCAATCGCCGCCGGGCCGTGGTCTTCGTCCATCCCCAGGGGCTGCCCGAGGGCGGCACCGAGCTGCCGGGGGAGTCCGAGGCCATCGCGGACTTCCCGCTCGACACCACCCGGGCGGCGCTGAACCTGATCGCCACCGGCACCCTCGACCGCTACCCCGACCTGTCGATCATCCTGTCCCACGCCGGCGGTTTCCTGCCGTACGTGGCCGGGCGGGCCATCTCCGCCGGGCGGCAGGGGGAGGGCCCCGACCCCGAGGCGGTCCGCAGAGCACTCGGCTGCTTCTACTTCGACACCGCCCTTCCGCTGTCCCCGTACGCCACCCCGACCCTGCTGGCCGCCGCCGGCCCGACCCGCATTCTGTACGGGAGCGACTGGCCGGCCAGGCCCGCCCGCGAAGTGGGCGCCATCACCGCGGACTTCGACCGCGACCCTGCCCTTGACCACCGTGCCCGCCGACGCATCAACCGGGACAACGCGCTTCGCCTCCTCCCCCGCCTCGCGGCCCGGCTGAGGCGCTGAGGTTCAGGAGCCCGAGTCACCGTTGAAGATCATGTACAGCGCCTCGTGCGGCCCGACGACCAAGAGCCGGCGGGCGTCCTCGTACACGTCTATCGAGTGGTCGTCGGTCCGCCAGAACCCGCCGTCCTCGTCGGCGTCGGCCCATATGAGCATTCGGCGCTCCGGGCCGCCGACCCGCTCCAGGGGGCGGGCCAGGAGCTCGTCCAGGAGGGCGTCGACCAACGGGCCGGACGCGTCGGACGTCTCGCGGCACTGGTGGCGGCAGGCGCGGCGGAACGCCTCGACCTCGGTCAGGAAGGCGGCGGTGTCCAGGGAGTGCAGCTGGTCACCCAGCATCCACAGGCTCGTGGCCGATTCGCCGGGGGCACCGAGGGTGGTGCAGTGCTGGGCCGGGTAGCCGTCCGGGTCCTCGCTGTCCATCTGCTCCTGGGTCGGGATCAGATGGGCCGGGCCGAACCAGGCGCCCGCCCCGTAGTCGTAGTAGACCCCCAGGTAGGTGTCGTCGTACTCCTCGCACCATGACGTGTTCTCCCACCACTCCCGCACCTCGTCGAGGTCGGCGGCCTGCTCCGGACCGAGTCCGTGAGACCGCCGGCCGACGCTGAACGCGGCGCGCCCGTCGCACTTCAAGAGGGCCGCGAGAACCGTCCCGGCACACAGGGCGCGCACCCTCGCCTCGGCGGCGCCGTGCTCCTCGGGCGGGACCCGGACGCCGTCCGGGCAGGCGGCGAAGGAGCATGCGGCGTGGCGCGGTTCGCCACGCCCCTCCCACTCCCGCTCCCTCTCCCGACGCGGTACGACGCTGATACGCAGCGCCGCGTCGTACTCGGTCTCCCACGCCAGCACCACATGCGTCTCGTCGGGCACGACCGCGCCGGTGACCGGGTCGACGACCGTCACGAGCACCGCTTCCCGCCCCTGGGAGAGGATCAACTCGCGCAGGTCGGCGATGAGCAGTTCAACGCGTTGTGACGGAGCGCTGCCGCCCGCCAGCAGGGCCCGCTCCACGGCGGAGGCCGCCTCTGCCACGGCAACGGCGCTCGTGTGCTCCACCGCCGGGAAGAGCCCGGTCTTCACGAGTGTGTCGGGTCGCGTCATCCAAGGTTCGTTCGGCTCCGGCCGGATGTCCGTGACAACCGTAGGAGAGTCAGGGGCGTCCTCGCTCAGCCAGCGGTCGAGCAGATGGACCCGCACCGCGACATCGAGCTGTTCGTTCCAGTCCTCGGCGAGAAGGTTTTCTTTCTGGGCGTCGTGCTCGGGATGGTCGAGGAACTGCTCGATGGTGGGGTTCAACACGCGGACCTCCTGGGGCAGATGGCAGCACAGGAAGTCTCTCGCGCGCCTCCGACAGTCGGGCCGGGCACTTCCGGGCCGCACGAGGCGTTGACGCGTGGGGAACGGAGATCTTACCGTCTCGTTCGAAGTTGCGATCGGTATCCGAGATTTCGGACAAGCGCGCGCCAGCGCAGGAGAGAGACGCCGCCATGCCGCCGACGACCCCCAGCAACCGCACCGCCGCAGACACCGCCGCCGACACCCCCGTTCCCGCCCCACCTGCCCGCTTCACCCTCGACCCCGCCTTCGCCGTGGGCGACGTCGACCCGCGTGTGTTCGGGTCGTTCGTCGAGCACCTGGGCCGCTGCGTCTACACCGGCATCTACGAACCCGGCCACCCCACCGCCGACGAGGCCGGTCTGCGCACCGACGTCCTGGAGCTGATCCGCGAGCTGGGGGTCACCGTCATCCGCTACCCCGGCGGCAACTTCGTCTCCGGCTACAAGTGGGAGGACGGCGTGGGCCCCGTCGACGAGCGCCCGCGCCGACTCGACCTGGCCTGGCGGTCGACCGAGACCAACCGCTTCGGCCTCGGCGAGTACATCGACTTCCTCCGCAAGGTCGACGGCGAGCCCATGATGGCCCTCAACCTCGGCACGCGCGGCGTCGCCGAGGCGCTGGAGCTGCAGGAATACGCCAACCACCCGTCCGGCACCGCCCTGTCCGACCGCCGTGCCGCACACGGCGACAAGGACCCGTACGACATCCGGCTGTGGTGCCTGGGCAACGAGATGGACGGGCCCTGGCAGACCGGCCACAAGACGGCCGAGGAGTACGGGCGGCTGGCCGCCGAAACCGCCCGCGCGATGCGGCAGATCGACCCGGATGTGCAGCTGGTGGCCTGCGGCAGCTCCTCGCAGTCCATGCCGACCTTCGCCGAGTGGGAGGCGACGGTCCTGCAAGAGGCGTACGACCTCGTCGACTACATCTCCCTGCACGCCTACTACGAAGAGCTCGACGGCGACCGCGACTCCTTCCTCGCCTCGGCCGTCGACATGGAGTCCTTCATCGAGAACGTGATCGCCACCTGCGACCACGTGGGCGCCCGGCTCAAGTCCAAGAAGAAGATCAACCTCTCCTTCGACGAGTGGAACGTCTGGTACCTGAGCCGTTTCCACGGCGCCGAGCCGCCCAACTGGGACGAGGCGCCGCGGCTCCTGGAGGACAACTACTCCGTCACCGACGCCGTCGTCTTCGGCTCACTGCTCATCGCGCTGCTGCGCCACGCCGACCGGGTCACCGTCGCCTGCCTCGCCCAACTCGTCAATGTCATCGCGCCGATCATGACCGAGCCGGGCGGCCCGGCCTGGAAGCAGACCACCTTCTTCCCGTTCGCGCAGGCGTCGCGCCACGGGCGCGGGCGGGTCCTCCAGGTCAACGTCGACAGCCCGACGCACGAGACGGCCAAGTACGGCGAGGTGCCGCTGCTGCACGCCACCGCCGTCGCGGACGAGGAGACCGGGGAGGTCACCGTCTTCGCCGTCAACCGCGACCAGACGCGACCGCTGCCGCTGGCGGTGGACCTGCACGGCCTGTCCGTATCCCGGATCGTCGAACACAGCGTCCTCGCGGACGCCGACCCCGAGGCCCGCAACACCCTGGCCGAGCCCGAGCGCGTCACCCCGCACGCCGCGGCCGGCACGGCCCTGGACGGCGGGGTGCTGCGGGCCACGCTGGAGCCGATGTCCTGGAACGTCATCCGGCTGGGGTGAGCGGGGCGGTCAGCGCCGCGCGGTAGGCAGCCTCCGGCTGCGCGCCTTCGAGGACGGTTCCGTCCTCGAAGGCGGCGTACGGTACGGCGTCGACCTGGACGCCGAGCGCGCGTACGCGGTCCAGTTCGGCGCGCAGCGCGGCCGTCTCGGCCGCGTCGCCGGCGTCGGTGGCGGCGGCCACCACCCCGGTCTCGGCGGCCAGCCGGGCCAGGGTGGTGCGGTCGGAGATCAGCAGCCCGTCCGTGAAGTACGCGCGGAACAGCCGCTCCGCCATCCGTTCCCCGAGCCCCTGCGTGGACGCGCGGGCGACCAGCCGGTGTGCCTCGAAGGTGTTGGTGAACAGGGCGCGTTCGAAGTGCAGCTCCAGACCGTCCGCCACGCCGAAGGAGGTGTCCGAGGTGACCTGCCGTACGAACGCCTCGCCCCGGGTCCGCCTCCAGACCTCGAACAACGGCTCACCGGCGGACGGAGCGTCGGGCTCGGCTTGGAACGGGCGGATGGTCAACTCGGCCCCGCCGCCGGCGGCCCGGGTGAGGCGGGTGAAGCCCAGGTAGCAACGGACACAGGCGAGGTCCAGGGCGATCTGGACGCGGCGTTTCGTTCGCATGCCCATCAGCCTCGGCGCGGCGCGAGGGAACAGGAAGGGCAAGCCTCTTCCTGGTAAAAGCGATACCAGGCTGGGCGCGGGACGCCCGCGGCCCGCGACCGGATACTGAACCGATGAACGGAACAGGGAGCGGCGACGGGAACACCGGACGCCCGGCGGGGAACACCGGACGCCCGGCGGGGAACACCGGAGGCCCGAGCGGGAACACCGGAAGCCTGGGAGGGAACGCCGGAAGCCTGGCCGGGGGCGACGGACGCCCGAGCGGGAGCACCGGAAGCCTGGCCGGGGGCGACGGACGCCTGGGCGGGAACGCCGGAAGCCCGGCAGGGAACACCGGACGCCCGGGCAGGGGCGACGCGGCAGGGGAGGACCCGGCAGGGGAGGACCCGGCAGGGGACCTCGCGGGCGCGCTGCGCCGCTGGCGCGACCGGCTGGACCCGGCGACGGTCGGCCTGCCGGCCGGACGGGTGCGCCGCGCGCCGGGGCTGCGGCGCCAGGAACTGGCCCAGCTCGCGGGGATGTCCGTCGACTACGTCATCCGTCTCGAACAGGGCCGCGCGACCTCCCCGTCCCCCCAGATCCTCACCGCCCTCGCCCGAGCCCTACGGCTGTCCGAACCGGAACGCCGCCACCTGTTCCTCCTCGCGGGCCGGCCCGCGCCCACCACCGACCGCATCTCGTCCCACCTCACCCCCGGTGTCCAGCGCATGCTCGACCAGATGCGGGCCACCCCGGTCGGGGTGTACGACGCGGCGTGGACCCTGATCGCGTGGAACCAGCTGTACGCCGCGCTGCACGGCGACCCCTCCGGGCGCTCGGAGCGCGAGCGCAACGTCCTGTGGCGCCACTTCACCGGGCACCCCGGCCGCGTGACCCACACCCCCGGACAACAGGCCCGCTTCGAAACCGCCACCGTCGCCGACCTGCGCTCCGCGACCGCCCACTACCCCGCCGACCGGCCGTTGCGCACCCTCGTCGCCGACCTGCGCCGCACCAGCGACCACTTCGCCCGGCTCTGGGACTCACACGCGGTGGGCAGCCACACCATGGACACCAAGACCGTCCACCACCCCGACGTCGGCCCGCTCGTCCTCGACTGCGACGTCCTCAACGCCCCCGGCAGCGACCTCCACGTCGTCATCCACACCGCTGCCCCGGGCACGGACGCGGCGGACAAGCTGAGCCTGCTCGCGGTGATCGGTACGCAGACGATGACGGGAAACGCGTGTGCCTGACCCCGTCGGGGCCAGGCACACGCGGTCCGTCTCGCTGCCGTCGTGCCGCGGTATCCGCTAAACGACCAGCCAGAGCAGGCTCGTCAGCAGGAAGCCCGCCACGCCCATCGCCGTCGTCAGGACGGTCCAGGTGCGGAGGCCGTCGCCGACCTCCAGGCCGACCAGGCGGGTGAACATCCAGTAGCCGGCGTCGTTGATGTGCGAGACCGACAGGCCGCCCGCGCCCATCGCCAGGCAGACCAGGGCCAGTTGCTGCGGGGACAGGTCGGTGCGCTGGAGCAGCGGGGTGATCAGGCCGGCCGTGGTGACCAGGGCGACCGTGGTGGAGCCCTGTACCGCGCGCAGCAGCATCGTCATCGCGAAGGCCAGGGCCAGCAGCGGCAGGCCCGTACGGTCCAGGACGTCGGCCACGGCGTCGCCGATGCCGGTCTTCACCAGCACCTTGCCGAAGACACCGCCCGCGCCCGCCACCAGGATCACCATGGCCACGCCCGGCAGCGCCGAGCCCATGACCTCGGAGATACGGGCGCTCGACCAGCCGCGCCGGGCGCCCAGGAAGTACGCGGCGAGGGCTGCCGCGACGAGCAGGGCGACCATCGGGGCGCCCAGGACGGTGAGGACGGCGCGGAGGGTGGAGCCCTCGGAGAGGAAGTTGGTGCCGATGGTGCCGAGGAGGATCAGGACGATCGGGGTGACGATCAGGGACACCACCATGCCGAACGACGGCGGGTTCTCCGCGCCCTCGACCGGGCCCTTGGGTGCGGTCTCCGAGTCGGCCGAGTCGGCCTCTTCGCCGAACACCTTCGCGTACACATCCGCCGTCATCGGGTACTCGCGGCGCGTCATCCGCTTGGCGAGCAGATAGCCCAGCAGGATCACGACCGCCGTCACCGGAATGCCGAACAGCAGCACCCAGCCCTGGTCGGCCCCGATCGTCGTGGCCGCCGCCACCGCGCCCGGGTGGGGCGGCAGGAAGGCGTGCACGGTGAGCATCGCCGCGCCCATCGGCAGGGCGTACACCAGCAGCGGCTTGCGCGACGCGCGGGCCACGCCGTACGCGATCGGCATCAGGATGATCAGCCCGACCTCGAAGAAGACCGGGATGCCGAGCAGAAATCCGGCCGCGGTGAGCGCGAGCGGGGTGCGGCGTTCGCCGAAGCGGTTCATGAGCGAGTGTGCCAAGGACGCGGCGCCGCCGGACAGTTCGATGATGCGGCCGATCATCGCGCCGAGGGCGATGATCGTGGCTATGTGGCCGAGCGTCGAGCCCATGCCCTCTTCGATGGTGGCCACCAGCTCCGCGGCCGGGACGCCCGCCGTGAGCGCCACACCGATGGACACCACGACCAGGGCGACGAAGGGCTGGATCTTCGCCTTGATGATCATGAGCAGCAGGAGGGCCACGCCCACCGCCGCCACCGTCAGAAGCGCGCCGTGGCTCATCGGCCTTCTCCTCTCGGGGACAGGACGGTCACGATGGAGGAGTCGTCGCGGGCCGCGAGCCCGGCCCGCTCGCCCAGCAGATACAGCTGCTCGGCGGCGGAGGCCAGCGGCACCGGCACATGCGCGTTCTTCGCGATGCCGGTCACGATGCCCATGTCCTTGACGAAGATGTCGAGGCGGGAGCGGACCTCGACGGAGTCCGCGCCGCCATCCCCGTACACCTGCGCCATACGCGGCCCGCGGTCGGCGAACATGAACGAACCCGCCGCGCCCTGGCTCAGGCTGTCGATCACGGTCTGCGGGTCGAGGCCGAGGCCGCGCGCGAGGGCCACGGCCTCGGCGGCGGCGGCGATGTGCACGCCCGCGAGCAGCTGGTTGATGGCCTTCAGGGCTTGGCCGTCGCCGGGCTTGTCACCGATGACCGTCAGGGTGGAGGCGAGCCGGTCAAGCACCGGGCGGGCCACCTCGAGGGCGGCCGGCTCCGCGCCGACGACGATCAGCAGATCGCCGTTTCCGGCGCGGGTCGGGCCGCCGCTGACCGGGGCGTCCACGAGCCGTACGGCCGTGCCCCGCTCGGCGAGCGCGGCGGCGGTCGACCGGGCGGCCTCCGGGCCGACGGTGCTGGTGAGCACCACCACGGCCCCGGCCTTCAGCGTCTCGGCGGCGCCCGACTCGCCGAACAGCGCGCCGTCGACCTGGGCCTGGTCGCGTACGGCCAGCACGACGACATCGGCCTCGCGGGCCGCGTCGGCGGGGGTGGCGGCCTCGGTGGCCCCGTGTCCGACGGCGAGCGCGCGGCGCTCGGCCGCGATGTCGAACACGGCCACCGGGAACGTCCCGGCCAGCCGCTGCGCCATGGGCAGCCCCATGGCGCCCAGGCCGATGACGGCGGTCCGGGGTGTGGATGTCGCTGGAAAAGCGGATGTGGACATGCGGGTTCCTTGGGAGGGAGGGGGAGGGGACGAGAAAAGGCACAAGAGGGCACAGCGGGGCTGTCGCCGCTGGCGCGGACACCCACGCCCAGCGGTGACCGGGGGAGGGGGATCCGTGAGGAGGGGGCGCCCGGGCCGGCGCGGGTCGCGCCCGGCCGGGGCTAGGTTGCGGAGGGGGCGGGGTTACGTCGGCTGCGTCGTAGAGGGGAGCGGCGAAAGCTTCCGTGTGATCCGGAGCGCGGTCGCCGCGACCGCATCCCGCCCCGCGGCCCACGTCGACACCACGTCCGAGCCGGGCAGCGCGCCGGGCAGCGCCGAGGACACCGCCTCCAAGTACGCCCGCCGCAGCTCCGCGTTGACGTTCACCTTCGCCACGCCGCGCCGTACCGCCCCGAGCAACTGCTCCTCGGGCAGCCCGCTCGCGCCGTGCAGTACGAGAGGCACCCCGACCGCGGCGTTGATACGCGCCAGGCGGTCCAGATCGAGTCGTACGGGCGCGGCCGTGAAGCCGTGGACGTTTCCGACCGCGACCGCCAGCGCGTCCACGCCCGTCGCGGCCACGAACTCCGCGGCCTGCTCCGGGTCGGTCATGGAGCCGCCGGCCGCGCGGGCGTCGGTCGAGACGTCCTCGTCGCCCGCCAGCGCGCCCAGTTCGGCCTCGACCCAGACGCCCGCGGCGTGCGCGCGCTCGACGGCCTTGCGGGTGAGCGCGACGTTCTCGGCGAAGGGGAGGTGCGAGCCGTCGACCATGACGGAGGTGTAGCCCGCCTCGACACAGGCCGTGATCTCCTCCAGGTCCCGGCTGTGGTCCAGATGCACACCGAGCGGGGCGTCCGAGCGCCGGGCGGCGTCGAGAGCGAGGGCCATCAGGGCCTCGCGGCCCGCGTGTTTGAAGGCGCTCGACCCGGCCTGGAGCAGCACCGGCCGGCCGGCGGCCTCGGCCGCGGCGACGATGCCCTGGACGGTCTCGAGGTTGTAGGCGACGAAGCCCGGTATCGCCCGGCCCTCGCGGGCGGCGGCGGTCAGGGCGTCGGTTCCGTGCAGCAGCATCATCGGCTCCGGAGCAGGTCGATGGCGTCGGCGAGGGCGTTGTCGTCGCCGACGTTCCCGGCGAAGACGATGTACGGGATGCCGACGCTGGGGCCGGACTCGGGCTCCCACAGCGAGACGATGCCGGGGAGCAGTGTGCCGCGCGCCCAGGCCCGGCGGATCTCCAGGCCCTCGGTCGCGATATCGCTTGAGGTGATGCCGCCCTTGGCGACGACGAACGCGGGCCGCCGCTCGGCGGTGATCGCCCGTACGGTCTCGACCAGCGCGGCGGACACATCGCGGGCGATGGCGAGCGAGTCGTCCGCGTCGGCGCCGGTGACGAGCGAGCGGGTGGTGCGCACCACGACCTCGCTCTCCTCCAGCGCCCGGGCGCAGGCCCGCGCCACCTCGGCGATATGCGCGGCGCGGCGCTCGTCGTCGAGCAGGGCGTGGACGTCGAGTTCGAACTCGGCGATCCCGCCGCGCTCGCGCAGCCGGTCCAGCTGGCGGGTGGTGAGCCCGACGTGTGAGCCGACGGCGATCAGGCCGTGCTGGCCCGCTGTGTCCCGTCCCGCCGCGTCCCGTCCCGCCCGCAGCTCCTGCGCCGTCAGCGGGGCGCGGGCGGCCTGGCCCGCGCGGGCTCGTACGAAGGAGGGGCCGCAGCGGTACAGCAGCCGGGCGCCGGTGGCCTCCGCCGTGGCCGAGGCGAGGGCGAGGACGCGCAGATCGTCGTCGGTCAGGGCGTCCGCGACGGCCGTCCGGCCCTCGCGCAGCGAGCCCAGCAGCCCGGCCACATGCTGGGGGCCGCGCACCCGCAGGTCCTCCAGGGTGATGCGCAGCACGTCGGCCGCGGCCACCCGGCCGCCGGTCTTCTCCTCGACCCACTCCGGGAGGCGGGAGTTGGCGTAGCCGAAGGTGGCGTCGCGCGCGAACTCGCTCTGCCCGACCGGCAGCATCCCCTCCGCCGTACGCATCCAGTGGACCGAGTCGGCGGTGAGCCGCCCGGCCTCGATGTACGCGGGGACGAGGACGACACCGTCCACGGGCACCTCGTCGGCCAGGACGTCCGTCTCCAGCGGGAAGTGTCCGCGCAGCGTGGAGTCGCCGCGGCTGGCCAGTACGTAGCCGATGCCCTCGGCGGCCGACGCCTGCGCCAGGGCGCGGACGACCTCGCGGTTGCGGGCGGCGGCGGCGTCCGGGGCGAGGCTGCGGGTGTTGGTGAGCACGAAGAAGGCCGTGCTGTCCTGGCGCAGCGCCCACCGCAGGTCCTCGACCGTCCAGGTGGTGAGGACGGGCACATCGGCCACGGTCTGGGTGCCGGTCGGGTCGTCGTCGAGCACGACCAGGCGGCGGTCCGCGGCGAGCGCGGCGGTCACCTCGGCGGGGGTCACCTCGCGGGGCGGGGGCAGCTCGTGCGCCTCGGGGAAGTGGAGGGTCTGGGACATGGGTGGATCTACTTTCGTGCGTGTCCGGGCAGGCCGGGGCCGTGGTGTGGCGCCCTCTGGTGTGATGGCGAGGGTGGGCCCGGGGAGTGGTGCTCAGGTCGGGTCGGGGCTCAGACGTCCGGTTGCTCGGCGACCCGCATGACGTGCGTACGCAGATCGTCCGTGGTCTGCGCCATGTGGTCGTCCATCGCGCGCCGGGCCTTCTCCGGATCCGCCGCGCGCAGCGCCTCCAGGACGGCCTCGTGGTGCTGGATGGCGTTCGTACGGATCTGGGGCACGGCCGAGGTCTGCCGCCGGCCCTCGACGAGCAGCCTGCCGAAGGGTTCGAAGAGGAGAGGTACGAAGGCGTTGCCGGAGGCCCGCATCACCACGTCGTGGAAGGCGATGTCCGCCTCGACGAACTGCTCGGTGTCCCCGGCCCGCGCGGCGGTCCGCATCTCCTCCAGCAGCTCGTCGAGTTGCGCCAGGTCGTCCTCCGAGCGCCGGGTGGCGGCCAGCTGGGCGGCCCCGACCTCGATCATCCGCCGCGCCTCGATCAGCTTCTCGGAGACCGCGCCGCCCGTCCGGGGCCCGGCGGCCGCGGCGCGGATCATCGGCTCCAGCGCGGTCCACTGGTCGGGCGTGTTGACGTAGGTGCCCCGGCCGCGGTGGATGCGGACGATGTTCTGCGACCGCAGAACCTTGATCGCCTCGCGGAGCGTGAGCCGGCTGGCCTCGTGCTGCTCGGCCAGCACGGCCTCCGGGGGGAGCGCGGTGCCGGGCGGGTAGTGGCCGTCGATGATCGCGGACAGCAATCGCTCGGCGATGTCGTCGGACAGCGGCATTGCTGTCGGCCTCCTTGCCGTATCGCATCAGACATCAGACATCTGATGTCCCAGCGAAGGTAGGCAGGCTTTTGGTCGTCGTCAACCCCCTGCGGCGAAAAAGACGGCCCCCGCCGGGCGGGGGCCGGAGTGCGAGGGCTGGCTGGTCAGGCGTCGGGGTCCACGCCGACTGTGAGGGTGCCCTTGTGGCCCGCGGAGGGCGAGGAGCCCAGCGCGGTGAGGGTCAGCAGGCCGGAGGCCGCCCCGCCGCCGTCGTAGATGCCGTCGGCGTCCAGAGTGGTGCGGGGGACGGTGTTGGTGGAGTACGGGGAGAGCTTCGCGACCGCCTGGGTGACGGTCTCGGAGAAGAAGAGCTGGCCGGTGTGGATCTCGTTGCCGCCGGTGAACGAGCCGTCGGAGGTGAGCGTGACGTCGGTGTGCACCTTGAGGTGGATGTGGACGCAGCGGCCCCGGTACCAGCCGGGGTAGATGCCGGTGAGCTTGGCGATCCCGTCGGTGCCGGTGAGCACACCGCCGCGGAGGAACTTGCCGTTGTCCGGCTCCTGGTGGCCGTTGTTGCCGACGAAGCCGGAGTACTCGCCGAGCGCGTCGCAGTACCAGATCTCCACGAGCGCCTTGTTGAGGGGCGCGCAGGTGGCGTTGTCGACGACGGTGAGGGCGAGCTGGAGCGGGATTCCGGGCTTGCTCTCCGAGACGTCGGAGCGGACGAGTGCGTGCTCGAGGTAGTAGGGGCCTTCGGTGAGCTCCTTGGTGAGGGTGCAGACGGCGGCCGCGGCGGCCTGGGGGTCGGCTTCGGCTTCCGCGCGGCCGGGGGTGGCGACGGCCGCGCCCAGTCCGACGGCCGCGGCGGCGGCGCTACCGGCGATCAGTACTCTGCGGCGCCCGATGGGCGCATTCGAATCTGTCATGAGCACGCAAACTAGAGAGGGTTGCTGTGTGGCCGCTGTGGGTTCGGCAAAGTCTCCGCGCGTCAACAGGTCTTTAACGCCAACTCCTTGTGGCGTGAGTGATGCGATGGGTATTGGGTGAAGGGTTGTTGACGGTGACGACAAGAGCGTTGACATCACTACAAGCGCTTACTAGCTTCGTTCCCGGTAGCTGCCCTCTGCTGGCACGGACCGACCACCCGCTTGGCAGCAGAGTCGAACACGTCAAAGAACACGTCAGAGCCGCACCTTTGGCGATCTCCACCGGCCCTAGCGACCAGCGTGCTTGCCGCTCTTCAGCAAGCGCTTGCCTCCCCTCCCGCGTGGAGATCTTCTCGGAATGAGAGGACTCCCCCCATGACAGAACAGCGCACCATCCTCCGCAGGCGCCAACTCACCGCCCTCGCCGCGGGTGTCGTGGCCGCGCTCACCCTCGGCACCGTCTCGGCCGTCTCCGCCCACGGCGCGCCGTCCGGCGACACGGCCAGCACAGCCGACTCGGCCATCACGGCCGAGAACTCGCCGATCGGCTTCGGCGCGGGTACCACCGGCGGCGGCAACGCCTCCGCCACCACCGTCACCACCCTGGCCGCCTTCAAGAGCGCCGTCGCGAGCGACAGCGCGAAGGTCGTCAAGGTGTCCGGCCTCATCTCGCTGTCCGGGCAGGTCGACGTCGGGTCCAACACCACCGTGCTGGGCGTCGGCTCGTCGTCCGGGTTCACCGGCGGTGGGCTGCGGCTGAAGGGGAAGACCAACGTCGTCATCCGCAATCTGAACATCAGCAAGCCGGTCGCCCCCGCGGACGGAATCACCGTCCAGAAGTCCACGAAGGTGTGGATCGACCACAACACCTTCTCGGCTGACCGGGACCACGACAAGGACTACTACGACGGCCTGTTGGACATCAACCACGCGTCCGACAACGTCACGGTGTCCTGGAACAAGTTCGCCGACCACTTCAAGGGCAGCCTGGTCGGACACAGCGACAACAACGCCAGTGAGGACACCGGTCACCTGAAGGTGACGTACCACCACAACTGGTTCTCCAACGTGTACTCGCGGATCCCGAGCCTGCGGTTCGGCACCGGGCACTTCTACGACAACTACGTACAGGGCGCGGAAACCGCCGCGCACTCCAGGATGGGCGCGCAGATGCTCGTGGAGAACAACGTGTTCCGCGACACCAAGGTGGCGGTGACCACCAACCGCGACAGCGACGTGGACGGATACGCGGTGCTGCGCGGCAACGACCTGGGCGGCGCCGCCACCGAGGTCTCCCAGGTCGGCAGCTTCACCAACCCGCCGTACTCGTACACCGCCGAGCCCGCGTCGTCGGTCGTCTCGACGGTGACCGGGCAGGCCGGGGCGGGCAAGATCTGAGCATCACCCCCGCACCTCGCACCCGTACCGCCCCGCCGGAGCCGACTCCGGCGGGGCGGTACTCCCCGTAACCCTCCCGGGAGAGGACCCCACATGAGACGGGCCACACGGCTGGCAATCGCACTGACGGCGGCGCTCGCCGCGGCCACGGCAGCGCTGGGCGGCGGCACATCGGCCGCGGCGTTGGACACCCCCACCGCGGCCGCGAACGTCCCTACTGCCGCCCCCGACAGCGGCTCGTTCAATGTGCTCAGCTACAACGTGGCCGGGCTGCCCGAGGGGCTGTCCTCCAGCCACCCCGAGAAGAACACCCCGCTCATCTCGCCCCGCCTGGGCGCGTACGACCTCGTCAACGTCCAGGAGGACTTCAACTACCACGCCGCGCTGTACGCCGGCGACGACCACCCGTACCGCACCCCGACCAGCGGCGGAGTGCCCTTCGGCGACGGCCTGAACACCCTCTCCGACCTGCCGTACGACGATTTCGAGCGGGTGAAGTGGACCACGTGCAACGGCACCGACTGCCTCACCCCCAAGGGCTTCACCCTCGCCCGCGCCCGCCTGGCCGAGGGCGTGTACGTCGACCTGTACAACGTCCACACCAACGCGGGCACGACCGCCGCCGACCTCGCCGCCCGCCGCGCCAACATCACCCAGCTCTCCGACTTCATCGCCGCCAACTCCGCAGGCAACGCGGTCATCGTGATGGGCGACACCAACACCCGCTACACCCGCGCCGAGGACAACATCCGCGACCTGACCAGCAGCAACGGCCTCACCGACGCCTGGGTCCAGCTCATCCGCGGCGGCTCCGCCCCGCCCGCCGGCTCCGACGCCCTGGTCTGCGACCCCGACCATGTCACCAACACCTGCGAGGTCGTCGACAAGGTCCTCTACCGCGCCGGCCCGCTGCTCACCCTCACCGCCACCCGCTACAACAACGAACACCCGGACTTCCTCGACTCCGCCGGCGAGCCGCTGTCCGACCACTACCCGCACACCGTCGACTTCTCCTGGAAGCTCCCGCAGAGCCTCCGCGCCAGCGACCAGTTCGGCGGCCCCCACGGCACGGCCTTCAACGACGCCGACGACCTCCCCGCCACCCCCGCCGCGCCCCGCACCCTCACCCTGCGCGGCGCCTCCCGCCTCGACGCGGTGTCCCTGACCCTCGACGGCGGCACTGTTTTTGCTCACGGCGGCCCGGGTGGCACCCCCGCCTCCCTCACCCTCGCCCCCGCCGAACACCTCACCTCGGTCACCCTCACCCAGGGCACCAAGGACGGCCGCACCCGCCTCTTCTCCGCCGCCTTCACGACGGACGCGGGACGGCGGCTCGCCGCCGGAACGCCGACCACCGACGCCGTGACGTACACCGCGCCCGCCGGGTGGCAGATCACCGGCTTCACGGGGCGTGCGGGGGATGAGATCGACAAGCTGGGAGTGGTGTACGCGCGCAAGTAAGAGGTTCACCCAGGCCAAGTAAGCTACGGCCCCATGCGTGATCTTGCGGCCGGGTTCGGCTATCTGGTGAAGGGGCAGCGCTGGGTGGCCCGGCACGGACGGTGGTGGGGGTTCGGGATGATTCCCGCCCTCATCACCCTCGTCGGGTACGCGGCGGCGCTCGTCGCGCTGTTCTTCTGGACCGACGACATCATCGACTGGGCCACCCCCTTCGCCGACGGCTGGCCCTCGCCATGGCTCGACGTCTTCCGTGGCGGGCTGTCCGTCCTCTTCGTCGGCGTCTGCCTCTTCCTCGCCATCCTCACCTTCACCGCGGTCACGCTCCTCGTCGGCCAGCCCTTCTACGAATCCCTCTCCGAACAGGTCGACATCTCCGAGTCCGGCACCGCGCCCGAGTCCGGTCTGCCGCTGTGGCGAGAGCTGTGGATCGGCCTGCGCGAGGCGATCGCGCTGGTGTTCCGGGTAGCGCTGTGGGGCGTGCTGTTCTTCGCGCTGGGCTTCGTACCGGTGATCGGCCAGACCGTGATCCCGGTGCTCGCCTTCTGCGTCACGGGCTTCTTCCTCACCGAGGAACTTACGTCGATTGCCTTGCTGCGGCGCGGGGTGCTGCTGAAGGAGCGGCGCCGGCTGCTGCGTGGCCGCCGGATGTTCAGCCTCGGCTTCGGCGTCCCGCTGGCGCTGGCCTTTCTGCTGCCGCTGGTCGCGGTGTTCCTGATGCCGGGGGCGGTGGCGGGGGCGACGCTGTTCGTACGGGATCTGATGGGGGAGGAGGCGCGGGCGGATGACGACGACGATGCGGACGGGGACGACGACCGTACGCAGCCGGGCTACCCTGCGGCGCCTTACCCCTCGTCCTCGGCGGGCTGATCGAGCAGCGAGCGCAGCCCGTCCACGGCTTCCGTGACCTCGTACAGGCCGCGGCGCTCCAGCATCCGGGCCAGATCCGCCAAGTCCCGCGTGGGCAGGTGGGGGGAGGCGGCCGCTTCGAGCAGCAGGGTCAGCGCGAGGCGGCCGGCCTCGTCTTCTGCCCCCGCACCGGCGAGGAGCCGGGCGATGTCCAGTCCTGTGTCCCCCGATACGGGCCGCTGAGACAGCGCGATGAGCGTGTCGACCGCCGCCGCGTGGAACTCTCCGTCGAGCAGGTCCTGGACCGCGCGCAGAGCAGTTGAGACATCAGTGTCGGGGTGGTTGGCGATGGTCAGCAGCGCCTCCAGACCCCGCGGGTCTCCAGCCCAGACGAGGTACTTGGCGATCTCCACCGCCTCGGCCAGTGGGATGGGACGGGCGAGGCGCGCCTCCGTGGCGTTCCGTACCTCGTCGACATAACCCTCGCCATGCAGCGTGCGGGCGACTTCGGCCCAGTAGGGCCCCCACAGCGGGGATGAGGTGCCGTCCTTTCCGGGAGCGAGTGCGGCGAGGGCCGGCTCCGGTACGCCCGTACGCACCAGCACGGTGTACGGGGTGGAGTTCAGTTCGTCGGACGGGAGAGGGGCGCCGAGGAGGCGCCGTGCGACAGCCGCGGCCGCCTCATCCCGTCCGGCGGACAAGTACGCTTCGGCAGCGGCACACAGAGCCTGGACGATGTCCTCGAGCCAGTACTCCCGCTCGCCCCGCCACAAGGGGCTGTCAGTGGGTGGCGGATCCTCGACCATGGTGAAGAGCGCGTTGGTCATGGAGTCCGCCGTGTCGTACGCCCCCGCCTGGATCAGTAGCCGCATATCGTCCGCGTCGGGTAGCCGGTCACCGTCGGGGGACAGGTCAAGCAGGCGCAGCAGCGACACCGTGTCGCCCAGCGCGACAGCACAGTTGCCAAGGAGGAAACGCCCCAGGTCGTCGTCGGCCGGCAGTGACACATCGGTGAGCACACGTCGCACAAGGCCGTGGATCCGGCTGCCCAGGGCCAGCAGGTAGTACGCCGCGGCGATCCGTCCTTCACTGACCGGACCGCTCCTGACTCTCCCGGAGTTCGGCGACGCATAAGTCGTGTGCTCGATCTGCCGCGACGCCAGAAGACCCTCGGCCTTGGCCAGCGCGGCCTCGAAACCGAAGATGCGCCCGAGCGCAACGACGGCACCTGAGCGCGTGGTGATGCTGAGCCGATCGTTGTCGGCCATGGTCACCAGGGCCTGGTACGCCGCGTCGCGCATGGGCTGAGCGGCGATCAGAGCGCAGAACTCCTGTGCGTGCCAGGGGGAGCCGGCCCTCTCCAGCAGGCGGTTCAGCACCGAGGTGGTGAGGGCATCGGGCACCCGCACACCCTCCGCCAGCAGCCGCCCGGCCAGCGCCGCGTGGTCGTCCGGAACACTGCTGTCCCCGTCCAAGACGATGATGCTGGGCCCCCGGTGCTTACCAAAGAGGTCGTAGTCGTCACTACTCCACAGCAGCCACCCCACCAACCGCTCCGCATCGGCTCCCGCCCGTCCCGCCCAGCAGGCGATGGCCAGCACCCCGAAGTCCTGCCGCTCTCCCCGCAGCGCATCCCGGACCAGCTCATCCCGCAGCGGCTCCGCCCCCGGCCAGCCGGCGGGCAGCCGACTCGCCGTGTCGTGGGCGGCCAAGTACTCCGCGAAGCTGCGGTGAGCCCAGTGCAGCTCGCCCGAGCCCCGTTCGTACAACAGCAACCCGGCGCCGCTCAGCAGACCGGTGACCACCTCGCGCCAGCCGTGCAGGAAGTCCGTGGCTTCGTCGGCCTGCTGGGCGATCCACCGCAGCGCCTCCTCCAGCAGCGGCGTGTCAGCCGTCAGCGTGTTGTGGGCGAGCGCGGTGAGGAGCTTGATGCGGGCGCCGTACAGCCACTCCGCGAGCCTTCGTGAGCCGCCCGCCTGAGCCACGGCCCGCAGCAGCCCAGCCCGCCGTTCTTCCTCCCCTGGACGACCGCTGAGCAGATAGCGGACGCACTCCTGGTAGAGGCCGGGGCGACCGGTCGGAAGCCCGGCACCCGGTGCTCGGCGGAAGATGGACAGGGTGATGGCCGCGACCAGGGGCGTACGGACCAGCTGCCGCAGCCCGCTGCGCTCGACCTCCCGCAGGAAAGCCTCGGCCCGCTCGGAGTCCCCGTCCAGCCAGCGGCGGGCCAGTTCGCGGAGCTGGGAATCGTCGAAGGGGGCGAGGGCGTACGAGGCGAGGCCCGCATCCCGCAAGGGGGCAAGCTCGTGTGGGGGCAGGAAGCGGGTGGTGACCACCCAGCGGTACGGACCCGACGCGTTGGCCGCCACGATGGAGATCACGCGGCGCCGCGCCGCCGTGTCCACGATCTCGTCCAGGCCGTCGACCAAGAGGAGCCAGTCACCGTCGCCGCCCGACTCGAAGAGGTCGCGGGGGAGTTCGGTCCCCAGGTGGCCTCCCAGCCGCCGCTGCACCGAGTCGCGAAGCAGGACAGGCAGCGGAGCACCGTGAGTCAGGTCGACGGCGGGGATGCGTACGGCGTGCTCCCGCGCCCCGGGCGTCTCCGCGCCGCGCCGCGCCACCCGTTGCGTGAACGTCGATTTGCCCGCGCCCGCCTCGCCCTCGATCAGCACATGCCGGTGCCGGTCCAGGATCTCCTCGGCGGGGACGGGCTCCGGAGCTGCTGCCTCGGTGTGTTCCACCACCCGCTGGTGGACATAGACCCGTTCCAGAGCAGGAGCGTCGGCGTCCAGGAAGCGGTAGGGCTGGACGTCGGAGTCCGTGCGCTCGGCGCTCAGCAGGGCCCGTACGGCCTCCTCCCGCTGCCCCGCGCGCCCGGCGGGCACGCGGACCTCCCGCAGCCCCTCCCGCCGGGCGGGAAAGCCGGTGAACAGGGCGAGTTGGGCCGACTCCGCCTTGCTCAGCGCCTCGTGCCAGTGGTCCACGCGTGAGGCCGTGAGCCGTCCCAGGCCCTCGGAGGCGTGATGCTCGATGACGACACCGATGAGATGGCCCTCGCTCCACACCGCCGCGCCCGACATCGCCTCCCAGGGGGACACCTCGGGGTCGGGGTCCGGGGCTGGAGCGTCGACCCGGATGGAGAGGCTCTTCTGGCGGGTGTTGGACCAAGGGGAGATGGTGCCCTGCTGGTGGTGGGCATCTCGGAAACGCGAGCCCGATCCGGGTGCGTCCTCGCGGAGCTTGAAGCGTGGGAAACCCATCATTGAGCAGGGGAGTTCGCCGTCGGCGTCCACCAGTCTGCCGAAGGTGACCGTTGGGACGGGAGGCAGGTCCGGGGTGTCCATGAGGGACACCACCGCGATATCGATGTGCGGGGCCTTGAACACGACGACCCCGTCCGCGCTCCACGCGCCCTCCTGGTCGGCGCGGAACCTGAGCTGGATGGTGGCGGCATCCGCCACCACGTGCGCGGCGGTGAGCACCGTACGGTCGGTGATCAGGTACCCCGAGCCGCGTTTGCCCTTGCGTCCGCCATCGCCCGTCTCATACGCAACGATGACCTCCGCGACCCGGTCAGGGTCCAGACCCGGCATGCGAACTCCCTCCCGCCCCGCACTCTAAGGCCATCGCGCGGGGTGGGAGGGAGCGAAAGACACGCTCAGCGCGTCGAGAACGAGTGCACCGTCGTCGACCGGTAAGTCTGCCCCGGTCGCAGCACCGTGGACGGGAAGCCGGCCTGGTTGGGCGAGTCGGGGAAGTGCTGGGTCTCCAGGCAGAAGCCGTCGCCCTGCCGGTAGACCTGCCCCGATGTGCCCGCCAGCGTGCCGACCAGGAAGTTGCCGGTGTAGAACTGCACACCCGGCTCCGTCGTCGCGATCCGCATCACACGGCCCGACTCCGGCTCGCTGACCGTCACGATGTGCTCGGGACGGCTCGTGATGCCCTTGTCGAGGACGAAGTTGTGGTCGATCCCCTGCCCGTAGAGCACCTGCTGGTGCGCCTCGCGGATGTCCCGGCCGACCGCCTTCGACCGACGGAAGTCGAAGGGTGTGCCGGCGACCTTCGCCAGCTCACCCGTCGGGATGAGGGTCTTGTTGACCGGGGTGTAACGGGAGGCGGCGATCTGGAGCCGGTGGTCGTAGATGGAGCCGGTGCCTTCGCCTCCCAGGTTGTAGTAGGTGTGGTTGGTGAGGTTGACGACCGTGGCCTTGTCGGTCGTGGCCTCGTAGTCGATGTGCCAGTCGCCCGCCGACGTCAGGGTGTAGTCGACGCGTACCGTCAGCTTCCCGGGGTAGCCCATCTCGCCGTCGGGGCTGACCCGGCGCAGGGTCAGGCCGACGTTGCCGCCGTCCTCGAACGGCTCGATGGACCACACCCGCTTGTCGAAGCCCTTGTCCCCGCCGTGGAGGCTGTTGGGGCCGTCGTTGACGGGGAGTTGGTAGGCGTGGCCGTCAAGAGTGAACTTGCCGTTCGCGATGCGGTTGCCGTAGCGGCCGATCAGGGCGCCGAAGTACGGGCTGCCGGCCACGTACGAGTCCAGGTCGGCGAAGCCCAGCGACACATTGCCTAGCCGGCCGTGGCGGTCGGGGATCTCCAGGGACTGGACGATGCCGCCGTAGGTGAGTACGGAGAGCCGGGTACGGCCGTTCTCGATCGTCCAGCGGTCGACCTTGGTGCCGTCGGCCAGCGTTCCGAAGTGTTCCTTCACCGCTCGTCCGCCGCCCTTCGCGTAAGCCGTGCCCGTCCCCGTACCGACGGCCGTGGCTGCCAGCCCGGCGGCCGCTGCCGCCGTCATCAGTGTGCGTCTGCTCGTGGTCATGTGCGGCTCCATCAGTAGTGGTGGGAGACGGACTTACGAACCGACCCTGCGCTTGTTCCAGATGTCGAAGCCCACCGCGGCGAGCAGCACCAGGCCCTTGATCACCTGCTGGTACTCGGTCCCGATGCCCACCAGCGACATGCCGTTGTTGAGCACACCGAGCACCAGACCACCGATGATCGCGCCCAGTACGGTGCCGACGCCGCCGCTGGCCGAGGCGCCGCCGATGAACGCGGCGGCGATGGCCTCCAGCTCGAAGTTGAGGCCCGCGCTCGGGGTGGCGGAGCCCAGTCGGGCGGTGAAGACCAGGCCGGCGAGAGCGGCCAGCAGGCCCATGTTGACGAACACCATGAAGGTGACGCGCTTGTCCCGGACACCCGACAGCTTGGCCGCGGGCTGGTTGCCGCCCAGGGCGTACACATGCCGTCCGACGACGGTGTTGCGCATCACGAAGCTGAAGATCACCAGGAGGCCCGCGAGGATCAGCAGGCCCACCGGTGCGCCGTGCCAACTGGCGAGGGTCATGGCGAAGGCCATCACCGCGGCCACGATCGCGGCGCACTTGACGTAGAACAGGCTGAGCGGCATCACGTCCAGCTCGTACGCCGCACGCTGCTGCCGGCTCCGCCACTCCTGCCAGACGGCCGCCGCGCACACCGCGAGGCCGATGACCATGGTGGGGTTGTGGTACTGCGTGTACGGGCCCATCTCCGGGATGAAGCCGATGCTCATCTTCCGGAAGCCCTCCGGGAAGGGCGACAGGGACTGCCCGTCCAGCAGGATCTGGGTGCCGCCACGGAAGACCAGCATGCCGGCCAGGGTGACGATGAAGGATGGGATCCCGACGTACGCGATCCAGAAGCCCTGCCATGCCCCGGCCACCGCGCCGACCAGCAGACAGAGGATGACCGCGAGTGGCCACGGCACATCGTGGTTGACCATCAGCACGCCCGCGAAGGCGCCGACGAACGCGACCAGCGATCCGACCGACAGATCGATATGACCCGCGATGATCACGATCATCATGCCGATCGCGAGGATCAGGATGTAGCCGTTCTGCTGCACCAGGTTGGTGACGTTGAGCGGCCGCAGCAGGATGTCGTCGGACCATATCTGGAAGATGACGATGATCAGCGCGAGCGCCACCAGCATCCCGTACTGGCGCACATTGCCCCGCAGGCTCTGCACCAGCAGCGCCCCGATGTTCGGGGAACCGCCCTCCGGTGGTGGGGCCGGGCTCTTGACGTCCTGGGTCGCCGTGCTCATCCTTCGTCTCCTCTGTCCCTGGTCATGTGGCGCATCAGAACCTCCTGAGTCGCCTCGGCACGCGGGACCTCCCCGGTCAGCCGCCCAGCCGCCATCGTGTAAATCCGGTCGCACATCCCCAGCAACTCGCCCAGCTCCGAGGAGATGAAGACGACGGCCTTGCCCTGCGCCGCCAGGTCGTTGATGACCGTGTAGATCTCGTACTTGGCCCCGACGTCGATGCCACGGGTGGGCTCGTCGAGGATCAGCACTTCCGGACCCACATGGATCCACTTGCTCAGCACGACCTTCTGCTGATTGCCGCCGCTGAGCTTGCCCACCTGCTCGAAGACCGTGGGGGCCTTGATGTTCATGGTCTTGCGGAACCCCTCGGCCACCCGCGACTCCTCGTGCTCGTTGACCACGCCGCGGCGCGCCACCTTGGCCAGCGAGGAGAGCGAGATGTTCCGGCTGATGGTGTCCTCAAGGTTGAGCCCGTAGTGCTTGCGGTCCTCGGTGACATAGGCGATGCCGTGCTCGATCGCCTCCGGGACGGTGCGGGTACGGACCTCCTTGCCGTCGCGGTAGACCCGGCCGCCGGTGTACCGGCCGTAGGCGCGCCCGAAGACGCTCATCGCCAGCTCCGTGCGGCCCGCGCCCATGAGGCCGGCGATGCCCACGATCTCGCCTCGCCGGACGTTCAGCGACACCCCGTCCACGACGTTGCGCTGCTGGTCGATGGGGTGGCGTACGGTCCAGTCCTCGATGGCCATGGCCACCTCGGAGGTGTCGTCACCCCCGTACGGGGTGCGCTCGGGGAAGCGGTGGTCGAGATCCCGGCCGACCATCCCGCGGATGATGCGCTCCTCGGACACCTGCGGCTGTGACTCCGGCGTCTCGCGGACGACCATGGTCTCGATGGTCTGGCCGTCGCGCAGGATGGTGACGGAGTCGGCGACCCTGCGGATCTCGTTCAGCTTGTGCGAGATGATGATGCAGGAGATGCCCTGGGCCTTGAACTCCAGCAGCAGGTCGAGGAGTTTACCGCTGTCCTCGTCGTTGAGCGCCGCGGTCGGCTCGTCCAGGATCAGCAGCTTCACCTCCTTGGAGAGCGCCTTGGCGATCTCCACGAGCTGCTGCTTGCCCACCCCGATATCGGCGACCCGCGTCTGCGGGGACTCCGTGAGACCGACCCGCTTGAGCAGCGCGGTGGCGTGCCGAAGCGTTTCGTTCCAGCTGATCAGGCCGCCCTTGGCGTGTTCGTTGCCCAGGAAGATGTTCTCGGCGATGGACAGGTACGGGATCAGGGCCAGTTCCTGGTGGATGATGACGATGCCGCGCTGCTCGCTGGCCTTGATGTCCTTGAACGCGCACACCTCCCCCTGGAACTGGATCTCCCCTTCGTAGCTGCCATGCGCGTAGACCCCGCTGAGCACCTTCATCAGGGTCGACTTCCCGGCGCCGTTCTCCCCGCAGATGGCGTGGATCTCGCCCTCGCGGATGCGGAGGTTGACGTCGGACAGCGCCTTGACCCCGGGGAAGGTCTTGGTGATGGAGCGCATTTCGAGAATGTCGTTCATGTTCCCGGCCTCCATCCCTACTTCAGCTGGCCGGCGGTGTAGTAGCCCTCTTTCACGAGGAGCTGGGTGTTGGACTTGTCGATGCTGACCGGGTTGAGCAGATAGGCCGGCACGACCTTCTTGCCGTTGTCGTACGACTTGGTGTCGTTGACCTGGGGCTTGCCGCCGTCCAGCTTCGCGGTGGCCATCTGGACGGTGGCCTTGGCGAGCTTACGGGTGTCCTTGTAGACGGTCTGGGTCTGCTCGCCGCGGATGATGGACTTGATGGAGGGGAGCTCGGCGTCCTGGCCGGACACGAACGGGTAGGGCTTGGACTTCGTGCCGTAGCCGACGCCCTGCAGCGCGGACAGGATGCCCATGGACATGCCGTCGTACGGCGAGAGCACGGCGTTGACGTCAGCGTTGCTGTACGCCTTGTTGAGCAGGTTCTCCATGCGGTCCTGGGCGTCTTTGCCGCTCCACTTCGCCGTGTACAGCTGGTTGAGCTTGGTCTGGCCGCTGCGGACGACGAGCCGCCCGTCGGCGAGGTACGGCTTGAGCACGCTCATCGCGCCGTTGAAGAAGTACCGGGTGTTGTTGTCGTCCGACGAACCGGCGAACAGCTCGATGTTGAACGGGCCCTTCTTGCCCTCGGTCAGTCCGAGCTTTTTGACGAGGTACGAGGCCTGGAGCACGCCGACCTTGAAGTTGTCGAAGGTCGCGTAGTAGTCGACGTACTTCGAACCCAGGATCAGCCGGTCGTAGGAGATCACAGGTATGTTCGCGTCGTGGGCGCTCTGGAGCACATCGGTCAGCGCGGTTCCGTCGATGGGCGCGATCACCAGCAGCTTGTACTGCTTGGTGACCATGTTCTCCAGCTGCGCCACCTGGGTGCGGACGTCGTCCTCGCCGTACTGGAGGTCCGTCTTGTAGCCCGCCGCCTGGAACTGCTTGACCATGTTCTTGCCGTCGGCGATCCACCGCTCGGAGGTCTTGACCGGCATCGCGATGCCGATCGTGTTGCTGTTGCCGCCTTTGTAGCGACTGCCGCCGACCGCCTCCTGGCCGCAGGCGGTGGCGGTGAGCGAGAGCGTGAGCAGGGCGGCGAGGGCCGCCAGCGCTCGTACCGCTCTGGCCTTACGCATGATCATCGGGTTGTCCTTCCCTTGTGCGTCCGTGGCTCAGGATTCTTGGGGCGCGGGCTGTGCCTGGCCCGCGGCGAAGCGCCGCAGCGGGCCGGGCAGCCGGGAGCCCAGCGGGGACATCCCGCCGTCCGCGCCCAGCCGGGCGAGCATGTCGAGCACGAGCCGGCCTCGGCGTACCCGCTCACGTGCGCTGTTCAGTGCGACATCGCGCAGCTGGGCGCCGTACGGGTAGATGCCGGGGGACTTGCTGAGCCCGAACTTCAAGTAGATGGGGGCGCCGCGGCGGATCAGCTCGGCGGCGTCGTAGATGCGGACAAAGCCGCCCAGGTCATCAGGGGCCTCCACATAGAAGTCCATCGGCGCGCCGGAGACCCGGCGGATCTCGGTCAGGTGCTCCAGCGTCAGGTCCGACGGAATGTTGATGGAGTCGGCGCCCAGCTGCTCGTACACCGCGAACGAGGCCGGGTTGACCGGGCCGACCAGCGCGGACAGCTTGAAGGTGGTGTCGGCCGGCAGCTCGCCGCGCTCGCGCAGCTGGTGCAGCAGCCACAGCACGCCCTCGTCCGCGACCAGCAGACACTTGACGCCCAGCGAGGCGGCGCGCAGCGCGTCCTCGACACAGCCCGCGACCGCGTCATGGCCGCGGGCGCGCAGGCCCCCGCCGCGGGAGTCGGTACGGGTGGCGGCGCCGATGTCCCAGGTGCCGCGCGGGCCGGTGAACAGGCACAGCTCGGCGTTGCGCTCGGCGCAGGACTCCACCATCTCGGTGATCTCGGAGTCGGTGAGCATCCATACGCCGCTGCCCTGGCTGATCCGGTGGATCGGCACATCGAGGCGGCCGGCCTCCTTGAACACGGTGGCCAGCGCCTCGGGCCCCTCCACGGAGGGGACCTCGGTGCGCCAGCTGCCGCCGTCCGGGAAGGAGTGCGGGGAGGCGTCGGCGGGGTCGGCGGCGGGTGCGGAGTGGCCGAGCGACGCGAGGGCCGCGTCGGCGGGGCGACGGGGGCCGGAGGTGGTGGCTGAGGCGGCGGTCACGGTGCTCCTTGTGGAGTGATGGCCGGTGTTTCGGCGTCCGGCTGCTGTGCTGCCCGGCACGTCGTCGTCCGGGGTGGGTGATGCGGGGGGTTCGGGGTGGTGCATGGGGCGGTGGGAATGCCTGGTGTCGTCTGACCTCTGACCGTTGTCCGACATTTCGAATGACATTCGGCTGATTGGGTACTTGAGGGTAAGTTCGGGTCATCGGGTGCACGCCGGTACGGGCCGTGTCAGGGCGGCCCGTACCGACGCGACTACGGGAGGCCCTGCGGGCGCAGCAGAACCTTGCCGACCTTGGGATCGCCGCTGCCGACCAGGTCGATCGCGGTGCCGAAGTCGGTGAGCGGCAGCTCATGGGTGACCAGTGGCAGCAGGGACAGCAGCCCGGCGTCGAAGACCCGCACGGCGTGCGCCCACGCGGCGGGCGGGGCCCCGAAGACCGTCCGCACCTCGAGCTGGCGCACCACCAGATCGGTGGGGTCCAGACCGTCCGCGCCCGCCGCCGGGAGGCCGGTGAGCACGAGCCGCCCGCCGCGCCGCAGCAGCGCGGCGGAGTCCCGGGCCGCGGAGGCGGAGCCCGCGGTCTCGATAACGATGTCGTACGTTCCGGCCTCGGCCTCGGGCAGCGTGTCCGGGGTGTGGAAGGTCGTCGCGCCGAAGGACAGCGACAGCTCCTCCCGGTCCCGGCGGATGTCGACCACCAGCAGCTCGGCGGGGGAGGCCGCGGCCAGGAACTGCACCGCGATCATGCCGAGGGTGCCGGTGCCGACCACCGCGACCCGCTCACCCGGCTGGGCGTTCGCCTTGAGCGCGGCGGCCGCCACACAGGCGGCGGGCTCCAGCAGCGCGGCGGCGGACAGGTCGGCGTCGTCGGCGAGCGGATGCAGCAGACGGGCCGGGAGGGTGAGGGTGGTGGCCATCGCACCCGGCTGGGTGAAGCCCGTCTCCTCGTACCCGGCGGTGCACAGTGTGGTGTCCCCGGCGTGGCAGCGGTCGCACACCTGGCAGTTGCGGAACCCCTCGCCGACCACCTTCCGGCCGACCAGCGCGGCCGGCACCCCGGCCCCGACGGCCTCGACCGTGCCCGACCACTCGTGGCCGGGGGTGATCGGGTAGCGGACGTACCCCTCGGGCCGGTTCCCCTGGTAGATCTCGCGGTCGCTGCCGCAGATCCCGGAGGCGTGCACCCGCACCCGTGCGTCCCCGGGCCCGGGTCCGGCGACGGGGCGGGTCTCCAGCCGGTGGCTGCCCGGCCCGTCGAGCACGAGGGCGTCCTCTGTGGCGTCCTCTCTTACGGGGCCGTCTTCTGCCACGGGGCCGTCATCTGTCACTGGGGCGCCTTCTCCTGGGGCGTCTTCTGTGCCGCTCACGTCTGCTCCGTTCCTGCCCCGCCCCGGACGGGGGCCGGGTGGGCCCTCCCGCCGGAGGCGCTGTCGTCTCCGCCGGGCGTGTTCTGCCCCCTCGCCGCCGCGGGAATCGTGTTCGTCCACCCCTTTGGCGCGGGTCGAGGGATTTCCCTATGCACTGATCGCGTTTACTCGCCGGCCGCGTCTACTCACTGTCCGGCCGCTTGGGGTCCCGCTTCTCCCAGCCCTCGGCCCACAGATCGAACCGGGCCTGCTGCTGCGGGAACTCGGCGGCGGCGTCGGTGTCCAGCTCGACGCCGAGGCCGGGGGCGTGGGAGAGCTCGAAGTAGCCGTCCACGACCCGCGGGGCGCCCTTGACCACCTTCTTGATCTCCGAGTCGGCGAAGTCGTTGAAGTGTTCGAGGATCTTGAAGTTGGGCGAGGTGAAGCCGACCTGGAGGGAGGCGGCGGTGAGCACGGACCCGCCGACGTTGTGCGGCGCGATGAGCATGTAGTGGGTCTCGGCGGTGGCGGCCAGTTTGCGCGTCTCCCAGATGCCGCCGATGTGGCCGACGTCCGGCTGGATGATGTCCACGGCCTGACTCTCGAAGAGTTCGCGGAACTCGATGCGGTCGTGGATCCGCTCACCGGTGGCGACCGGGATGTCCACCTTGGCCGCGACCTTCTCCAGCGCCTTCAGGTTCTCCGGCGGCACCGGCTCCTCCAGCCAGGCCGGCTTGAAGGGGGCCAGCTCGTTCGCCAGGCGGACGGCGGTGGCGGGGGAGAAGCGGCCGTGCATCTCCAGCATCAGCTCGGCGTCCGGGCCGATCGCGTCCCGCACGGCCTCGATGAGCGAGACCGCGTACAAGGTCTCCTTGTGGTCGAGCTCGAAGTGCCCGGTGCCGAACGGGTCGATCTTCAGCGCCTTGTAACCGCGCTCCATGACCCCCTGGGCGGCCTTGTGGTAGGCCTCCGGCGTCCGCTCGGTCGTGTACCACCCGTTCGCGTACGCCTTGACCTTGTCGGTCACCTTGCCGCCGAGCAGCTGCCAGACCGGCACACCGAGGGCCTTGCCCTTGATGTCCCAGCAGGCCATCTCGACGCAGGCGATCCCCGACATCACGATCTCGCCCGCACGGCCGTAGTCGCCGTACTTCATCCGCCGTACGAGGTCCTCCACGGCGAAGGGGTCGGACCCGGCGATGTGGTTGGCCTCGGCTTCACGGAGGTAGCCGAGCAGCGCGTCGGTGCGGCCGAGCATGCGGGTCTCACCGACGCCGGTGATGCCTTCGTCGGTGTGGACCTGCACGTAGGTCAGGTTCCGCCAGGGGGTGCCGACGACATGCGTACTGATTCCGGTGATGCGCAAGGCGGTCTGCCCTTTCGCGAGTGGTGCGGTGTGTGTTGTTCGATATTTCGTCACACGTTCGAAATCCTGGCGTGACGGTAGTCACCGGGCGTAAGGGGTGTCAATGGGCATGCGTCGAATGGTTGTCGAATGATTTTCACGTTTGTGTCGGGGCCCGCGCGGGGTGACGGCAGCTTCGTTGTCGAACAGATACAGGGGAGCGGGTCCCTGGGGCGTTCACTCTCCGTGAGGAACGCCCACGGAGGGCGACTTTGGGGCAGCCGCGGGGCGATCAGGGGCATGCCCGGGTAACGGAGAAGCGCCGCTGGGCGGCATGCTCCGCCCAGCGGGGCTCACGCGTACGTCGAGCCGTCCGCTGGTTACTTGATCTCTACTCGGATCTCGTTCCGGAGATCAGCCGCGATCCTGGCGCCCCCTTCAAGGGACAACTTCTCCTTGGTGGCATCGACCACGGTCACCATGCCAACCGTGCTGTGGTCGCCCCAGACGCACCAGGGGGTGGTCTCCGGCTGGCCGGGTTCGGCATCGGCCTTCCGGTACTGACACTTCATGATCCCGTTCTTGAACCCCCTTGGTGACTGCTTCTCCTTGTCGCCGATGGATTCGGAGAGCTGCGATCCTCGCCGCATGATGTCGAAGTACGCGTCAACGGACTTTTCTGGATCGTCCACATCGCCGTAGAAGCCGATGAAGACGATGCTCTTGTTGTTGTCGAAGTCCGAGTCGGGGTCGGTTGTGTCGACTGTCGACCAGGTGTTGATGATGCGTTTCCCGCTGCTGATGCCGAGCGCGACCGCCTCGTCACTCGCCGCGTCCTGTTCCTGGGCCGAGTCACCCCAGACCTTGTACCCCCCCAGGACGGCGTCCGGCGCGGTGAGTTTGTAGCGCTTTCCGTCGTCGGGCACGGTTTCGGTTCCGTCGCCGTCCCCGCCGAACAGCGCGAAGCTGCCGATGATCGCGCCGACAGCGGTCAGCGCGCCGAGCGCGATGCCGATGGTCTTCCCTTTGGCGCCACCGACCTGTGGCGGGACGGGAGGGTACCCCGGCTGGCCAAAAGGTGTGGGTGCCTGCGGGTGGACGTAGCCCTGCTGTCCTGGACCGGCGCTGTTGTTCGGGCCGTACGGTTCCGGCGGGGGCTGACTGTGGCTCATGGGTGAGATGTCCCAACTGCACGCGGGATCGGGCGCGTTACGGTGTGTTGATTCGATCGCCCGAGTATTCCAGTCGCGTGCTGCCGCAAGGCCGGTTGGGTCGGCCGCCTCAGTCGCCGGTGGGTCCGTTCCAGTCGACGAGTTGGACGATGACGCCGTTGGGGTCGCGGACCTGGAAGGCGCGCTCGCCCCACTCCTCCTCCGTCAGCGGCATGGTGATCGTGACGCCCTCGGCCCGCAGGCGGGCCAGCTCGCCCTCGAGGTCTTCGACGACGAAGGCGACGATCAGGCCGGCGGCGTGCTCGTCGCGCTGGTCGGCGGGCAGGGTCTCAAGACCGCGGCGCAGAAAGATGACGTTCATGGCCAGGTCGTCGCGGGTCAGGGACGCGAAGCCGTCGGCGGCCATTTCCTCATGAAAGCCGAAGTGTTCGACGAGGAAGGCGCTGGAGGCGGGGACATCGTCGACGTTGAGGGACACGGCACAAGAGGTGACCTTCACAGACTCTCTCCTTGCAGGATCGCACTCGCTCAGTTTCTCTATACACAGTACATCGTACTGCGTATAGAGATTGAGCGCCTATGGCGGTCCGGACCTCACCTGGTACACCGGAGTCATGACCGCCGAAGACCCCACCACGCTGCCCGGCCTCGTCGAGGAGCCCAGCGCTCCGCGCCGCCGCGTCACTTGCCGTATGTGCGGGCGGCCGCTGCGCGGGCGTGAGGCGCGGTTGTGGGGGCTGGGGGACGAGTGCCGGGCGAAGCTCGCGGTGCGCAGTGCGCCGAGGCCGCCCGCGCATGATGTGGAGCAGGAGACGCTGCCGGGGATCTGACGGGATACGCGCCGCCGTCAGCGCGTTGCGCGCTTCTCCCACTCCGCGCGGTCGCGCGCGTAGACCTCGTCGGGCGCGAGCAGATCGGTCGCGCCGGTGGCGCGGAGGAATTCGGGGTCCAGGCAGTTGTCCCAGTCGTCGGCGCAGCGGTGCTGCCAGGAGGGGCCGTCCCAGTCGTCGTCCTCGCGGGCGCGGTGGACGACGCGGCCCCGCCAGCGGTATTCGATCAGCGTGGCCGTCGGGTGCTCGTCGGCGAGCGGGGCGAGCCAGCGGGGGTCGATGGCGCTGAGGGGGTCGCCCCAGTCGTTCGGGGTGGTGGGGGTGGGCAGGGCCGTCGGTGGCGGGTCGGGCAGCGGGGTCGTGGGCGTGGCCATGGGGCCGACATCGGCCTGGCGGCAGTTGCCGGTGAGGTAGCTGCCGTTGACGGACAGCCGCCATGAGCCGTCGGGGTCGCGGCGCCAGGGCGCTTCGGGGGCGACGGGCGGGCGGTCGTCGGTGGTCGTGACGCGCACTTCGTCGAAGCCGTAACGGCAGTAGCGGTACGGGCCGTCGTTGACGTCGTCCTGCCAGATCACGTCGCGGTCGCGGCCCTCGTTGTAATGGCGGCCCCAGATGGCGCCGTAGAGATGCGGGGCGTGGTCCTCGCAGAAGTTCACGATGTCGGGGCTCTTGCCCGAGCCGTACTGGATGTCGACGTAAGCCCCCTCCGGCTCGCGCCGGATCAGGACCGGGACGTGGTACGAGCCGCGGCGGCCGAGCAGGATCCAGGTGATCCACTGCGCCTCTACGGCGTCGATGCGGTCGCCGGGGCGGGCGTGGACCCGGATGGCGTCGGTGAAGATGTTCGACACGGCTTCATGATGTCAGCGCTTCATGGTGTCAGCGGTTTCATGACGTCAGCCGTGGCCCGGCCTGTGCGCCGCTGGCGGGCCGCTATGACGAGGTCCGGCTGGAGTAACAGCGGCGTCAACTGCCCTGTGGTCGAACGCCCTTGCGTATGATACGGGCGGCGTCGCAGCCGCGAGGCCCCTGTGCGTTTCTTGCGAGAAAGGCGGACCACCGCAGTGTCCGATGACCAGGAGGACGAGGTCCACGAGGTGCTCGACGAGCTGGAAGACGCCCTGGAGGACATGGGCATCGACATCGAGCTCGACGGCGACTGAGCGGCGGCGAGGGTAGCCGACGCCTGTTGGCTACCCTCCTCGCGTCCCGGTCACGGACCGCGTCGGCTCACTGGGTGGCGGTCCAGGCGCTCCGGCGGGGAGAGGGCTTCGACGTGGGGGTCGCCGTGGAGGGCTGCTCCGGGGTGTACCAGGGGCTGACGCCCAGCTTGCCGGTGTTGCCGAGGTCGATCAGCTCGGTCACGGTCTGCCGGGGGCTCCCCTGGGCCGGGGCCACGTCCAGCGCCTGGCCGTTGACGGCCTGGGTCGTCGGGTCGGTCACGGTGTTCCGCCACACCAGGCCCGCCACCGCCGTCTCCTTGGGCCGCAGCGTCACCTGCTTGGGCGCGGCGTCGAAGTGGTCGAGGGTGGCGATGCCCGCGGATCCATGCTTGACCCGGACATCCAGCGGCTTTCCGTCCTCGTCCAGGACGCGGACCGTCGGATAGCCCTTCAGCGTGTAGGTGCGCTTGCCGCAGTTGGTCAGCTTCAGGGACATGGCGCGCAGCCCCATCGCCGCGCTCGGCTCCTCGGCCTGGACGTACACCCCGGACCCCGGGCAGGTGGGCGGCGCGGTGGGGGTGGCGGTCGGCCGATTCGGCCGATCGTCGTAGCGGGGTTGGTCGGGGTCGAGGGTTTCGGCGTGCGGGGCGGGAGGCGGCGCGGGTGCCGCGACCGCCTCGGAGGCGGGTTTGCTGCCGCAGGCGGTGAGGAGGCCGAGCAGACCCGCGGTGGCGCCAAGTATGGCCACACAACGGGGAGTTGACCTACGGGGTCTGACCGGGTCCGGGTCCGTCGGTCTCTCGCTCATACGGACATGTGTCGTCATGGCGGCATCCTCGCACGGTCGGCCATGAGTTCGAGTCGTTCCACCGGTGTTGCGCAACCCCGACGAAAGTCAGGTCCTCGCCTGGCGATCGACAGTGGGGCGGGGGCGGTGCGCCGGGCCAGAGTCGGGGCATGCGACTGATGACTTCCGCCGTGTCCCGACTCTCACGGCGTCAACTACTCGGCGGCCTCGCCGCCACGGGGGCCGCCGTGACCCTCGCGTCCGCCTCTCTCGCCTCCGGCGCGGTGTCCTCCGGCAAGGCTGACAAGGGCGACAAGGGCCACAGGGGTGGCAAGGGGCAGGCGCGCGAGGGCGACGCCATACGGGTCGAGTTGCCGGCGCCCACCGGCCCGTACCCGGTCGGGATGGTCGAGCTGCACCTGGTGGACCAGGGCCGGAAGGAGCGGTGGGGGCCCGGCGACCGGGAGCTCATGGTGAGCGTATGGTACCCGGCGCGGCGGGAGGCGGGCGGGGCGGACGGCGCGTCGGCGCCGTATATGCGGCCGGGCGCGGCCGAGGCGTTCGGGGCGGGGGCCGCGCAGATCCTGAAGGTCGACCGCGGGGCCATCGACTGGGCCGGGTTCACCACACACGCCCGCGAGGGGGCGGGGGTGGCGCGCGGTCTTGGGCGCAGGCCCGTGGTGCTGTACTCGCCCGGGATGTACAACGAGCGCACGCTGGACACCAGCGCCGTGGTGGAGTTGGCCGGCCACGGCTATGTCGTGGTGACGGTCGACCCGACCTACGAGGCGCACGCCGTGGAGTTCCCCGACGGGAGGGTCGCCGAGGCGTCGCCGGAGATCGGCAAGATCGAGCCGGTCGCCGACCGCAACAAGGCGGCGCTGGAGGTGCGGGTGGCCGACGTCCGGTTCGTACTGGACCGGCTCGAGGTGCTGGCGCGCGGTGGCAACCCCGACGCCGGGGGACGGCAGTTGCCCAGCGGGCTCGGCGCGGCGCTGGACATGGCGCGGGTCGGGATGTTCGGCCACTCGCTCGGCGGCATGACGACGGCGGAGGCCATGCGGCTTGACCGCCGGATCCGGGCCGGGGTCAACCTGGACGGGCCGCTGGGGTACGACTGGACGGACCCCGATCTGCTGCTGCCGGTCGCACACAGCGGGCTCGACCGGCCGTTTCTGCTGATGGGGGCGTGGCTGGCGACCACATCGGGGCGGCTGCCGCACACCCATGAGCACTCGCCCTCCTGGCGGGCGCTGTGGCAGAACTCCACGGGCTGGAAGCGCGATCTGTGGACGCAGGCGGCCGAGCACAACTCGTTCACCGACTACGAGATCGTCCTCCCCGCCCTCGCCGAGCGCCTTACGCTGCCCGACGGGCTGCGGAAGCAGATGATCGGCACCGTGGACCCGACCCGTTTCACGGCGAGTCGTCGGGCCTACGTCACGGCGTTCTTCGACCGGCATCTGCGCGGACTGCACCGGCCGGTGCTGGACGGGCCCACGCCGAGCCACCCGGATGTGCGGTTCATCGGCTGAGCGCGGAGGACCGAAGGCCCCTGTGCCGCCCCGGCGCGGCACAGGGGGGCCGCTCAGCCGGGGGTGACGTTGTAGGTGAAGGACTGGCTGGTGTTGCTGCCGCCCGGGCTGAGGACAGTGATGCCGACCGTACCGGTGCCGCCCGGGGAGTACGAGATCAGCGTGGAGTCGTCGATGAGCTGGAAGGCGGCCGAGTCGGTCCCGTAGATCACATCGGTGACGGCGCTGAAGTTCGTCCCGGTGATGGTGGAGGCGGTGCCGCCGTAGTCGGGGCCGGCGGTGGGGTCCATGCTGGTCACGGTCGGGGCGGCGACAAAGCTGAAGGTGATCCCGTTGGAGGTGCCGCCCCTGGTGGTGACGGAGACGGGCACGGTGGCCGGGGTGGTGACGGTCGGCGCGACGATATCGACCGTGGTGTCGTTGACCACGTCGAACGACGCTGCCGCGGTCGAGCCGAACTCCACCGCGGTCGTCGTGGTCAGGTTGGCCCCGGTGAGTGTCGTCGTGGCACCGGACAAGGGGCCCGCGGTGCTGCTCAGGGACGATTTGCTCGGCGGCAGGAGGTAGAAGTACCAGACCGGTGTGGAGCTTCCGAACGGTGTGGTGACGACGACCTGCACCGCGCTGCTGTTGGAGGGGGCTACCGCGGTGATCTGCGTGTCGCTGTCGACGGTGAACGAGGCGTTCTTGGCGCCGAATTTCACCATGGTCGCGCCGGTGAAGGCGGTACCGGTGATGATGACGTCGTTTCCGCCCGAAGTGGGCCCCTGAAACGGATTGAGTGTGACCATGTGCGTGCTCCTTGTGCGATCCCAATGCGAGCGAAGCAGGCGGAATGAGGGGTGTGGGAGGGCGTATTCGATCCTCTCGGGATCCGCTGAGAAGCCTTATATGGATATATGAATGAACGGAATCAATCCTTTTCGCTCCGCTGTGCTTCCGTACCGATCTGGTCAACTGGCCGTAGGCGCCGAATAATTGATTCTGTAAGCGATCACTTGTCAGCGAGAGGAGGATTTCGGTGACTTCCACCCTTGATTCGGCCGCCTCGTTGGCGGCCAGTCCGAGTGGTCTGTTCCTCCCGCACACGATCCCCGTCGGCCCCACACCCGTGGGCATCGCCGTCACGCCGAACGGGGCGACCGCCTACGTCGCCGACTCCGGCGGCACCGCCGTCACCGCCATCAGCACCGCGACCGATACGGTCGCCGCCACCGTCACCGTGGGCTCCGGCCCATGGGCGGTCGCGGTCTCGCCCGATGGCGCGTACGCCTATGTGACCCGCACCTCGGCCGGGGCGGTGGCCGTCATCGCGACCGCCACCAACACGGTGGCGGCCACCATCAGTGGTTTCAGCAGCCCGCGCGGGCTCGCGGTGACCCCCGACGGATCCCGGCTGTACGTGGCCAACTCGGGCGCGGGCACTGTCGCCGTGGTCAACACGGCCACCCGCGCCGTCATCGCGACCGTCACGGTGGGGAGTTCGCCGGATGCCGTCGTGGTCCGGCCGGACGGGGCCGTGGTGTATGTGTCCAACACCGGCAGCGGTACCGTGAGCGCGATCAGCACCGCCACCAATACGGTGTCGGCCACCATCAGCGGTTTCAGCAGCCCACACGGGCTCGCGGTGACCCCGGACGGCTCCCAGCTGTATGTGGCCAACACGGGCGGGCAGGCCGTCGGCGTCGTCAGTACGGCGACCAACACCGTCGGCTCAAGCGTCCCCATCCCTGTCGGCGGCCCGGCGTATCTCGCCATCTCGCCCGACAAGACCCTGGTCTACGCGGTGACGCCGGCCCCGGGGGCGGTGACCGTGATCAACCTGTCGGCGGCCACCATCACGGCCACGCTCGTCGGGTTCCAGTCCCCCCAGCGGATCACCACCTCACGGGACGGGCTGCGGATCTACGTCACCGAGGGCGGCACCAGTTCCGTCAGGGTCGACCGACGGCCGGCGAGCATCACCCCGAACCAGGGCTCGCGCGGCGGCGGAGACCTGGTGACCATCACCGGCATGGGCTTCACCGGCACCAAATCCGTGTTCTTCGGGACCAGCAAGGCCACCTTTTTCACGGTCGTCGACGACAGCCACATCACCGTGGTGACGCCCTCGGCGACGCTCAGCTCCGTGCCGGTCCGCGTCGTCTCCTCCGGAGGTTCGTCGGCTGTCGGGTACTTCTACTACCGCCGTCTGCCGCTTCTCGAGCAGCTTTCGGTGACGTCCGGGCCGGTGACCGGGGGCACCGTCGTCACCCTCACCGGCCGCCGGTTCTACGGCGTCACCGGGGTGTGGTTCAACAAGACGATGCGTAAGCCCACCGTGGTCTCGGACACCCAGATGACCGTCGTCGTCCCGCCGTCGTCGGTGTCCGGGAAGGTGCCGGTGTACACCGCCAACACCGGCGGCGTCTCGAACTCCCTCTCGTTCACCTACCTCGCCAACATGACCATCACCAGCCTCAGCCCGACCTCCGGGCCCGCCGCGGGCAGCCGTCCGATCAACATCAACGGCACCGGACTCAGCGCCGTCACCTCGGTGACCATCGGCGGCCTGGCCGTGATCTTCAAGGTGATGTCCGACATCAAGGTCCAGGCGATCTCCCCCGCCCATGCGCCCGGCCCTGCCGCCGTGGTCGTACGGACCGCCGACAACAGGACCGCCACCTCCCCCGTGCCGTACACCTACATCTGAGGCTCACCCGTACATCCGAGGCTTACCCGTATAACTGAGGCTCAGCCGGGCGGGGGCACATAGGTGAAGGTCAGGTTGTTGCTGGTGCCGCCCGTGGCGGTGACGTTGACGCCGGCCGAGCCGGTGCCGGGCGGGGAGACCGCGACCAGCTGGGTGTCGGAGAGCACCGTGTACGCGGCCGAGACGGCGTTGAAGTGGACGGATGTGGTGGTGGCCAGGTTGGTCCCGATGACGGTCACCGAGGTGCCGCCGATCTCCGGGCCCAGGTTCGGGGTGAGGGAGGTGATGGTGGGGGCCGGGGCGTAGGTGTAGCCGAGGTTGTTGCTGGTGCCGCCGGGGGTGGTGACGTTCACATTGACGGTGCCGGTGCCGGCCGGCGCCGGGAAGCTGACCTGGTTGTCGTTGAGCACGGTGAAGGTCACCGAGGCGGCGCCGACGTGCACCGCGCTGGTGAGGGTGAGGTTGAAGCCGTTGATGACCACCGTGTTGGTTCCGCCCGTCGGTCCGCTCGCCGGGTCGAGCGAGGTCAGGGCGGGCGGCGACACATAGAAGTAGAAGACGCCCGAGCTGCTGGTGCCGCCCGGGGTGACCACGTTCACCGCGGCGGCCCCGGGGGCGCCGGGCGGGGCGGTGGCGGTGATCTGGGTGGGCGAGTTGACGGTGAAGGAGGGGGCTGCGGTGGCGCCGAACAGCACCTGGGTGGCGCCGGTGAAGCCGGTGCCGGTGATGACGACGGAGTTGCCGCCGGACGTGGGGCCCTGGGCGGGGCTGACCGCGGTGACCGTGGGGATGGCGCTGTAGGTGTAGGACAGGTTGTTGCTGGTGCCGCCGGGGGTCGTGACGTTGACGTTGACCGTGCCGGTGCCGGGTGGGGCGACCGCGGTCACCTGGGTGGGGGAGAACACCGTGAAACCGGCCGCGGCGGCGCCGAAGTGGACGGATGTGGTGGTGGCCAGGTTGGTGCCGGTGATGGTGACCGTGTTGCCGCCGGCCTGCGGCCCCGAGGTCGGGTTGAGAGAGGTGATGGTCGGGCCGGCGACGTAGGTGTAGGTGAGGCCGTTGCTCGTGCCGTTGGGCGTAGTGACCTTCACCTGCACACTGCCGGTGCCGGGCGGGGCGGTGGCGGTGATCTGGGTGGGCGAGTTGACGGTGAAGGAGGGGGCCGCGGTGGCGCCGAACAGCACCTGGGTGGCGCCCGTGAAGCCGGTGCCGGTGAGCACGACGGAGTTGCCGCCGCCGGCCGGCCCGGAGGCGGGGCTGAGAGCGCTGAGGGTGGGCGCCGGCGCCGTGGTGTAGGTGAAGTTGACGGCCTGGGTGCTGGTGCCGTTCGGCGTGGTGACGGTGATCCGGACGGTGCCGCTGTTGGCCGGGACGGTCGCGTTGATCTGCGTATCGGAGACGACGTTGAAGGTGGACAGGGCGGTGCCGAATCTGACCTGGGTGGCGCCGGTGAAACCACTGCCGCTGATGACCACCGGCGTCCCCGTCGGCCCGCTGCCCGGACTCACCCCGCTCACCACGGGTGGCCCGGCGGCCAGCGGGGTGGGGGCGACGGTCTTCGTATCGGCGTCAGCGGCGGTGGCGGATGGTGCGATCGAGGGTTGGGCGGTGGAAGTGGAGGGCACAGCTGCGCCTTTCTCGTCTCCGGTTCCGGGGGCGTGGATATCGGTCAGGACCGCGGGGTGCCGCATGGGCGGGCGGGGCGGGCGACGGTGGTACGGCGCGCGGCGAGGGGCGGGAGACGGCCGTGGCCGTCTCCCGCCCCTGTGGGGTCGATCATCCGGGCGGGGGCGCGTAGACGAAGGTCTGTGTGGAGTCGGTGCCGCCGGGGGTGGTCACATTGACGGTGACCGTCCCGGTGCCGGGCGGGGCGTAGGCGATGAGCTGGGTGTCGCTGTTCACCACGAAGGCCGCCGAGGCGGCGCCGTAGGTCACGCTGGTCGTGTTGCTGAGGCCGGTGCCGACGATGGTGCTGGCGGTCCCGCCGGTCTCCGGGCCGGTTCCCGGGGTGATGCTGGTGGTCGTGGGCGCGGCCTCGTAGCTGAAGAACAGCCCGTTGGTCGAACCACCCCCGGTGGTGACGGTGACCGGCACGGTCTGGGCGGTGCCGGAGGTCGGAGCCGTGACGTTCAGCGTGGTGTCGCTGACGACGGTGGGGGTGGCCGAGCCGACGGCGCCGAAGGTCACCGATGTCGCGGTGCTCAGGTTGGCGCCGGAGATGGTGGTGGTCGCCCCGGCCAGCGGTCCCGAGGTGTTGCTGAGGGAGGTCTTGATCGGCTGGGGGACGTAGAAGTAGTTGACGGGGCTGGTGGTGCCGCCGGGAGTGGTCACCGTCACGCCCACGACGCCGTTGCCTGAGGGGGCGGTGGCGGTGATCTGGGTGGCGGAGTTGACGGTGAAGGTGGCGGATTTGGTGCCGAATTTCACGCTCGTCGCGCCGGTGAAGTTGGTTCCGGTGATGACGACCGAGTTCCCGCCTGCGGCTGGGCCTTGGGTGGGATTGAGTGTTGGCATGGGGAGGCTCCTTTTGAGGTGTGCGGCGGATCTCCCGGATGCGGATGGTGATCGCGGTCTTCGCTGCCATGGATTGCGGAAAGGCCGTATCGGATCCGTGCGGGCGGCGGGCCTGCGCCGGGGGATGGGAAGCCGCTGGCCGAGAGGGGATGGCGGTCCCTTAGCCGGCAGATCGGGACTCGCGGGCCTGGTTCGCAGCCGGTAGCTCTGCGAGGTGGCTGCCTCTCAGGAACGATTGAACGGAATGCACGATGAGGTGAGAAGAGCGCGCGCGATGCGGCTGGAAGTGAATATGACTGTATGAAAAAGCAACGCTGGGGGAATTCCGCGCCCGCGTGCCTCGATATGTGAGGATTTTCAGTCGCGTGGCGGTGTCGGCTGCCCCAGCAGGGCGAGGAAGGACCGGAAGACGGCCGGCATGTCCACCGCCTCCGGGTCGTGCAGCCACTGGTACTGAAGCCCGTCCATCACCGCGACCAGCAGCGGCGCGGCCTCCTCGGGCCGCAGCCCCCCGGGCAGCCGGTCGCCGAACTCGCCACGCAGGGTGGCCGCCATATCTGCGCGCACCCGCTCATAGCGCCGAGTGAAGAACTCGCGGGCCGGGTGGTCGTCGGTGACGCTCTCGCCGAGCAGGGCGGAGAAGGTCTGCACGATCCCCGGCCGCATGGCGTTGTACTCCACCAGCGAGGCGAGCAGATCCAGCGGCCAGGCGGTGGACTCGTCGCGCCGCGCGGTGCCGGTGTCCCACTGGTCGCGTTCGGCGAGCACCGCGACGAGCAGGGCCTCCTTGGTGGGGAAGTAGTGCAGCAGACCCTGCTGGGTCAGGCCGACGCGCTCGGCGACCGCGCCCAGGGTGGCGCCCCGGTAGCCGCGCTCGGCGATCACTTCGAGCGCACAGCGGACGATCTCGGCGCGCCGCTCCTCGCCGCGCGCCCCGCGTCTGGCGCCGCCGCCCCCGCCCCCTCCCTTCCGTGTCCGCTCGGCCATCGCCGTCCCGCCTTCCCGCTCGCCGCCTGAGGCATTCAAACAGAATAACGAAATGGCAACTATGCCTACCTGTCTACAGGTCATCGCGGGCGGACCGGTCCACCATGGCCTGGACCGACCGCAGCGATCAGGAGGTTCCGCCGTGACGGCAGTGGAGAACGCGCTGGGCAAGCTCGATCTGGACACCAAGGCGCGGCTGCTCTCCGGCCAGGACATGTGGTCGCTGCCCGCCGTCCCCGAGATCGGGCTGCGCTCACTGGTGATGTCGGACGGCCCGATCGGCGTGCGCGGGGTGCACTGGAGCGCCGACGACCCGTCCATCGCCCTGCCCAGCCCCACCGCCCTGGCCGCCACCTGGGACCCGGAACTCGCCCGCCGGGCGGGCCATCTGCTCGCCCAGGAGGCGCGCCGCAAGGGTGTGCACGTACTGCTGGCGCCGACCGTCAACCTCCACCGCTCACCGCTGGGCGGCCGCCACTTCGAGGCGTACAGCGAGGACCCGTACCTCACCGGGGAGATCGGCACCGGATACGTCACCGGCGTCCAGGAGGGCGGGGTCGGCACGACCGTCAAGCACTTCGTCGCCAACGACGCAGAGACCGAGCGCTTCACCGTCGACAACCGGGTCGGCGCGCGGGCGCTGCGCGAGCTGTACCTCGCCCCCTTCGAAGCCATCGTCAAGAACGCCCGCCCCTGGGGCGTGATGGCCGCCTACAACGGCGTCAACGGCTCGACGATGACCGAGCACCGTGAACTCCAGCAGGGGGTGCTGCGCGGCGAGTGGGGGTTCGACGGCTTCATCGTCTCCGACTGGCTGGCCGCCCGCGACACCGTACGGGACCTGCTCGGCGGGCTCGACGTCGCCATGCCGGGGCCGCGCACCGTCTACGGCGAGGCGCTGGCCGCCGCCGTACGGGCCGGGGAGGTCCCCGAGGCCGACGTGGACGAGGCGGTGCGCCGGGTGCTCACTCTCGCTGCCCGCGTCGGCGCCCTGGAGGGCCTGGTCGGGGCAGCCCCGGCCGGGGCCGCCGCCGACCGGCCGGAGGCCGTGGACGGCGCGGCGCTGGCCCGCGAGATCGCCCGGCGCTCCTTCGTCCTGCTGCGCAACGAGCCAACCCCCGACGGCCACCCTGCCCTGCCGCTCGACCCCGCCCGCCTGACGGGCGTCGCGCTGCTCGGCGCGGCGGCCCGCGACGCCCGGGTGCTCGGCGGCGGCTCCGCCCAGGTCTTCCCCGAGCGCGTCGTCTCGCCGCTGGAGGGGCTGCGCGCCGCCCTGCCGCCGGGCGTCCTGACGTACGCCGTCGGCGCCGACCCCACCGATGAACTCGCCCCGGCCGCCCAGGGGTTCGAGCTGCGGGCCGTCGTGCGCGCCGAGGACGGGCGGACGCTGGGGGAGTCGCGGCTGCCGAACGGGGAGGTGCGCTGGATCGGCGACTTCCCGGACGGGGTGACGTACGAGGAGCTGCACACCGTCGAGATCACCGGCACCCTCACCCCGCGCGAATCCGGCCGCCACACCTTCGGCACCCGGGGCCTGGGCGCGTTCCGGCTGACCGTCGATGGCGAGGTGCTGTACGACGGGGTGCAGGACATGGAGGACGCGCGCGACCCCTTCGAGGCGTTCTTCGGCGTGCCCAAGCCGCGCGCGACCGCCGAACTGACGGCGGGTCGGCCCGTACGGATCAGCCTCACCTGCGGGGTCGTCCGGCTCGACGAGGCTGTCGCGCCGCTGCAGGCCGTGTCCCTGAGCCTGATGCACCGCGCCCCCGAGCGCGACGCCGACGAGCTGATCGAGGAGGCCGTGGCGGCAGCGGCGGCGGCCGATGTCGCCGTGGTGGTGGTCGCCACCACCGAGCGCGTCGAGAGCGAGGGCTTCGACCGTTCCGACCTGCGGCTGCCGGGCCGTCAGGACGAGCTGGTACGGCGGGTGGCCGCGACCGGCACCCGCACCGTCGTGGTCGTCAACTCCGGCTCGCCGGTGGAGATGCCATGGCGCGAGGACGTCGCCGCGGTGCTGCTGAGCTGGTTCCCGGGCCAGGACACGGGCCTCGCGCTCGCGGACGTCCTGCTCGGCGCCGAGGAGCCCGGCGGGCGGCTGCCCACCACCTGGCCGGCCCTGCTGGCCGACGCGCCGGTCAGCGAGGTCCGGCCGACGGACGGCCGGCTGAGCTACGACGAGGGCGTGTTCATCGGCTACCGCGCCTGGGAGCGGCGCGCGGCACAGCGGCCGGAGGGCGCCCCGGCCCCCGCGTACTGGTTCGGCCACGGCCTCGGGTACACCGAATGGGCTTACGAGTCGGCCGAGTTCACCCCGGCGGCGGAGCCGGGCGGCGACGACCTGGGCACCCTCTCCGTCGAGGTCCGCAACACCGGGGCGCGGGCGGGCCGGGAGGTGGTCCAGGTCTATCTCGAGGTGCCCGAGGGCGACGGCGAGGAGCGCCCGGTGCGCCGCCTCGCCGGGTTCGCCTCCGTGACCGCCGAGCCGGGCGGCAGGGGGCGGGCGGCCATCACGCTCCCGCGCCGGGCCGCGGAGGTCTGGGACGAGTCCGCACACGCCTGGCGGCTGATCCCCGGCGCGTACGCCGCCCAGACGGGCCGCAGCCTGGCCGACCGCCGACTGTCCGTCACGGTGGCGGTGGTCTGAGCCCAGGATTTGCGGTGAGTATGGGACAGCGACACGCCGACGCGACGGCGTGTCGCTCTCCCATACTCACCGCAAATCCCTGCGCAGGGGCTATGGAGCGGTGATGCGGCGGTAGGCCATCGCCGCCAGCTGCTGCTGGCCCTCCTTGCTCGGGTGGAACCAGTCCCACTTGCTCAACTCATCCGTCGAGAACTGGTAGTTGTGCACCGCGTCGTCGTACCGGCACAGCACGTCCTGGGAGCAGACGGACTTCAGCACCGTGTTGTACTCGTCCACCCGGTCCTCCACCCGGCGGCGCCGCTCCTCCGCCGCCGGGTCGGTGGCGTCGGCGTCCTTGAGCATCGACGGGCAGATGCCCAGCTTCCAGATCTGCCGCCCCAGCACGTTCTTGCGCCCCTCGGACCACAGCCGCTTCAGGTCCGGCACGCTGGCCACGTACACCTGCGTCTTGGGCAGGTCGTGGCGCAGCGTCTTGAGCGCGGCGCTGAAGTCGGCCCGGAAGTCGGACGTCGTGGTCATGTCGTCGACCGAGGAGCGGCAGGCGTCATTGGCGCCGATCAGGACGGTCACCAGCTGCGGCTTCCGGGTGACCGCCGACTGGAGCTGACCGGACAGATCGGCCATCACCGCGCCCGTCTTGGCGTAGTTCCAGGTGCGGGTGGCGGAGCGGGAGGTGGTGGGCAGCAGCCGGCGGGCGAGGCTGTTCACCTCCGTACCGGTGGACCAGGACACCTCGGGGCAGTCGGACAGCACGGAGCAGGCGTCGAAGCCGCGGGTGATGGAGTCGCCGAGGGAGGCGATGGAGTCGGGCTTGGTGTTCCACAGGACGCTGGGCTTGGCGGCGGGGCGCTTGCCGCCGCGGGAGCCGCCGGGGTGTGAGGCGTCGTCGGTGCCGCCGAGGCAGCCGCCGGACGCCAGCACGGCGGCCGTGGTGAGCAGCGCCACACTGGTGCGCGCGGCGGTGGTGCGGGTGGTCGTGGACGCGAACCGTGCCCCCGGAAATGTCCGGCGCCGGCGTGCTGTGCTGCCCCGCATGGCTGTTCCCCCTCCGACTCTTGGGTGATTCTGTCCAGGACCGACGGTACGTCACTCCTCCGGCTGCACCGCGCGGTAGCTTTTTCCCGTGCCAGTTGAGCTCCGCCCATGGCGGGAGCGGGAGCGTTCCGGTACGGGCAAGTTACCTGGCGTCACATCGTGTCCGTTTTCAGAAGAATTCTGCCCGAAAAATTTCACTGCAGGTAACCTCGGGGCTGGTGCGAGGGTGATCATTAGGGCAGAATGTCTAGTGCTGTCCCGGCCATCACCGGTACGGACACGAGGCCGCTGGGGAAGGCGTACCTCGAGAACCGCACAGGAGGCCCAGGTGACGACACGTGGAGTTCTGTACATCCACTCCGCTCCGCGCGCGCTGTGCCCGCACGTCGAATGGGCCATCGCGGGCGTACTCGGCGTGCGCGTCACCCTCGACTGGATCAAGCAGCCCGCCGCGTCCGGCACTTGGCGCGCCGAGTTCTCCTGGCAGGGCGAGGTCGGGACCGCCTCCAAACTGGCCTCCGCGCTCCGCGGCTGGCATCTGCTGCGCTTCGAGGTGACCGCGGAGCCGTGCGCCACGGCCGAGGGTGAGCGCTACAGCTCCACCCCCGACCTCGGCATCTTCCACGCCGTCACCGGAATGCACGGCGACATCCTGATCCCCGAGGACCGGCTGCGGGCCGCGCTCGCGCGCGCGGCGCGCGGGGAGAGCGATCTGCAGGCCGAGGTCGCCAAGCTGCTCGGCCAGCCCTGGGACGACGAGCTGGAACCTTTCCGCTACGCGGGAGAGGGCGCCCCCGTCCGCTGGCTCCACCAGGTGGTCTGAGCCCGGCAGCCGGGTCCGGTTCGCCCTGGAGCCCGCTCCAAGATCTAGCGTGCTGGTATGACCGAAAACCTCCCCCCATCCCGTCCCGCACGATCCGTCGCGGTCCTCGGCACCGGCATCATGGGCTTCCCGATGGCCCGTAACCTCGCCGGAGCCGGAGCCGGAGCCGGACTCGAGGTCCGCGCGTGGAACCGCACCCGCGCCAAGGCCGAGCCGCTGGCCGCCCACGGCGTGCGGGTCACCGACACCCCCGCCGAGGCCGTGGACGGCGCCGACGCCGTGCTGACGATGCTGTACGACGGACCCGCCGCCCTCGAGGCGATGCGGCAGGCCGCCCCCGCGCTGCGCCCCGGGATGGTGTGGGCCCAGTCCACCACCGCCGGACTCGGCGCGCTGGACGCCCTCGCCGCGTTCGCCCGGGAGAGCGGGCTGGTCTTCGTCGACGCGCCCGTCCTGGGCACCAAGCAGCCCGCCGAGAGCGGACAGCTGCTGGTGCTGGCCGCCGGCCCGGAGCCGGCCCGTATCGTCCTTGCGCCCGTCTTCGACGGGGTCGGCGGCCGGACCCTGTGGGTGGGCGAACGCGGCGAGGAGGGCGCGGCCAGCCGGCTCAAGCTGGTGGCCAACAGCTGGGTGCTCACCGTGACCAACGGCACCGCCGAGGCGCTGGCCCTTGCCAAGGGGCTCGGCGTGGACCCGCGCGCCTTCCTGGACGCCGTCGCGGGCGGGCCGCTGGACATGGGCTATCTGAAGGCCAAGGCGGAACTCCTGCTCAGCGGCCGTCTGGAGGCCAGCTTCGCCACCAGGACCGCCGAGAAGGACGCCCGGCTGATCGTCGAGGCGGGCGAGCGCGCGGGGGTGCGGCTCGACGTGGCGGCCGCGGGCGCGGAGCGGTTCCGGCGGGCCACCGAACAGGGCCACGGCGACGAGGACATGGTGGCCTCGTACTTCGCCAGCTTCGACGAAGGCTGAGCCCGCACAGCACGCGCAAGGCCCGTACGGACACTCATCGCTGAGCGGCCGTACGGGCCTTGGTGACGCAGAGGGCTCAGACCGAACGGAAGGCCAGCACCACGTTGTGGCCGCCGAAGCCGAACGAGTCGTTCAGCGCCGAGATGGTGCCCGCGGGCAGGGGGCGCGGCTCGCCGCGCACGATGTCCCCGTCCGCCTCCGGGTCGGGGCTGTCCAGGTTGATGGTCGGCGGGGCCAGCCGGTGGTGCAGGGCCAGCACCGTGGCGACGGTCTCCACGCCGCCCGCGCCACCGAGCAGATGGCCGGTCATCGACTTGGTGGCGGAGATCGCCATGTGGTCGACGTCGTGGCCGAAGACCTTGCGCAGCGCCTTGATCTCCGCGACATCGCCCTGCGGGGTCGAGGTGGCGTGCGCGTTGACATGCACGATCTCGGCCGGCTTGAGCTCGGTGGCGTGGACCAGGTTCTGCAGCGCGTGGGCGATGCCGCTGCCGGACGGCTCCGGCTGGGTGATGTGGTGCGCGTCGGCCGAGATGCCCTGGCCGACGGCCTCGGCGTAGACCCGCGCGCCGCGCCGGGCGGCGTGGTCGGCCGACTCCAGGACGACGATGCCCGCGCCCTCGCCCATCACAAAGCCGTTGCGGGCGGTGTCGTACGGACGCGAGGCGCCCTGCGGGTCCTCGTTGTTCTTCGACATCGCCATCATGTTGCCGAAGGCGACGATGGGCAGCGGGTGGATGGACGCCTCGGTGCCGCCCGCGACGACCACATCGGCGCGGCCGGTGCGGATCATCTCGATGGCGTAGCCGATGGCCTCCGCGCCCGACGCACACGCGCTGACCGGGGTGTGGACCCCGGCGCGGGCGCCGATCTCGATGCCGACGTTGGCCGCCGGGCTGTTGGGCATCAGCATCGGCACGGTGTGCGGGGACACCTTGCGGACGCCCTTCTCGCGCAACACGTCGTACTGGTCGAGGAGGGTGGTCACGCCGCCGATACCGGAGGCCACCACCGCGCCGAGCCGGTCGGGGTCGACCGGAATGCCCGCCGCGGCAGCGGCTGATGTCTCTTCGCCCGCCCTGGCGGTGAAACCGGCGTCCGCCCAGGCCTCACGGGCCGCGATCAGCGCGAACTGCGCCGAGCGGTCGAGCTTACGGGCCTGCGGCCGCGGGATGATGGTGCCCGGCTCCACCGCGATGCGCGCGGCGATACGGACCGGCAGGTCGGCCGCCCAGTCCTCCTCGAGGAGGCGGACGCCGGACCGCCCGGCGAGCAGTCCTTCCCAGGTGGAAGCGGCGTCGCCACCCAGCGGCGTCGTGGCACCAACACCGGTGACGACCACGGTGCGATTGGTCGAACTCACAGGATTTCCTACTTTACGTGGAGAGAAGGTGCTGGACCTGCCACCGCTCGGGTGGCGACAGCGCCCGGGCTCAGCCCTGGTGCTTGAGGATGTAGTCGGCGGCGTCGCCGACGGTCTTGAGGTTCTTGACGTCGTCGTCCGGGATCTTCACGTCGAAGCGCTCCTCGGCGGCGACGACGACCTCGACCATGGACAGCGAGTCGACGTCCAGGTCGTCCGTGAAGGACTTCTCCAGCAGGACGTCCTCGGTCGGGATACCGGCGATCTCGTTGACGATCTCGGCGAGACCCTCGACGATCTCTTCCTGAGTGGCGGCCATTGCGGCGCTCCTTCTTCGGGTGATTGCGGTGAGTGCGCAGCGTCCGACCTGTTCGGGGCTGCGTGGGATCTTGACTAAGGGAGGGTAACGACCGTCGCTGCGTACACGAGACCCGCCCCGAAGCCGATGACGAGCGCGGTGTCGCCGCTCTTCGCCTGCCCGGTCGCCAACAGCCGCTCCATGGCGAGCGGAATGGAGGCGGCCGAGGTGTTGCCGGTGGTCTCCACGTCACGGGCGACCGTGACATGCTCCGGCAGCTCAAGGGTTTTGACCATCGAGTCGATGATCCGCATGTTGGCCTGGTGGGGGATGAAGACGTCGAGGTCCTGCGGGCTGACCCCGGCGTCGTCGAGGGCCTGCTTGGCGACCTTGGCCATCTCGAAGACCGCCCAGCGGAAGACCGCCTGGCCCTCCTGGGTGATCGCGGGGAAGCGTACCTCAGCGGCCTGCTGGTCGCGGTACACGTCCCACGGCAGCGTCTGCATGATGGTCTCGGACTTGTCGCCCTCGGAACCCCAGACGGTCGGGCCCATCGCGGGCTCCTTGGACGGGCCGACGACCACGGCGCCCGCACCGTCGCCGAACAGGAAGGCCGTCGCGCGGTCCTCCAGGTCGGTCAGGTCCGACAGCCGCTCCACGCCGATGACCAGGACATACTCCGCGGTGCCATCGGTGACCATGCCCTTGGCGAGGGTCAGGCCGTAGCCGAAGCCCGCGCAGCCCGCCGAGATGTCGAACGCGGCCGGCTTGCCCGTGCCCAGCAGATGGGCGATCTCGGTCGCCACCGCGGGGGTCTGCTTGAAGTGCGAGACGGTCGCGACGACCACGCCACCGATCTGCTCCGGCGTCAGGCCCGCCGCGGCGATGGCCTTGCCGCCCGCCTCGACGGACATCGTGGCCACCGTCTCGTCCGGCCCGGCCCAGTGCCGCGTGGCGATCCCCGAGCGGCTGCGGATCCACTCGTCGGAGGAGTCGATGTGCTTGAGGATCTCCTCGTTGGGCACCACGCGGTGCGGACGGTAGCCGCCGACACCGAGGATGCGCGCGTACGGTGCGCCCTTGCTGGGCTTGATCTTCGCGGTCATGCTCTGGGAGCTCCTATTCGGCCGGGGTGCCGGCGACCGGAACAGCGTGCTCGGCGATCAGCGCACGGGCCGCCTCGAGGTCGTCGGGAGTCTTGAGGGCCAGCGTCTTGACGCCCGGCAGGGCGCGCTTGGCGATGCCGACGAGTGTGCCGCCCGGCGCCACCTCGATGATCGCGGTGGCACCCAGCTTCTGGAAGGTCTCCATGCACAGGTCCCAGCGGACCGGGTTGGACACCTGGGCGACCAGCCGCTGGGCGACCTCGGAGCCGGAGGTGACGACCTGTCCGTCCCGGTTGGAGACGTAGGGGAGACGCGGATCGGCGACGGGGGCGCCCTCCATCAGCGTCTGGAGCGCCGAGACCGCCGGAGCCATGTGATCGGTGTGGAACGCGCCCGCCACCTTCAGGGGAACGACCCGGCGCACCCCCTCCGGCTTGTCCTCGGCCAGCGCGGTCAACTGCTCGGCGGTACCGGCCGCCACGATCTGGCCGGCGCCGTTCACATTCGCCGGGGTCAGCCCGAGCTTGGTCAGATGGGCGACGACGTAGTCCTGCTCGCCGCCGAGCACCGCGGCCATACCGGTCTCGGCCTGCGCCGCGGCCTCCGCCATCGCGAGCCCACGGCGGCGGACCAGCACCATCGCGGCCTCGTCGGTCAGCACACCGGCGACCGCGGCCGCCGTGATCTCGCCGACGCTGTGCCCGGCGCTCGCGCCGAGCGAATTCCTGATTCCCTCGGGGGAGCCCTCGGCGCCCTCGGAGAACAGGGCGTGGGCGGAGGCGAGTCCCGCGGCCACCAGCAGCGGCTGGGCGACGGCGGTGTCCCGGATCTCCTCCTCGTCGGCCTTGGTGCCGTAGTGGATCAGATCGAGGCCGGATACGGCGGACCACCACGTCAACCGTTCGGTGACGCCGGGGAGGTCGAGCCAGGGGGCCAGGAAGCCGGGCTTCTGGGCGCCCTGGCCGGGAGCGACGAGTACGAGCACCCTCACACTCTCTCTTGTGGTCGGTCTCGACCGCCCGTGAGGACAAGGACGAAGAACCGTTAGGGGAATTGTTGGACTCCGACAAAGACCTAGCCCTGGGGGTCCGCGTCGGCCAGACGCCCCAGGATCAGGGCTATGCGCAGAGTAAACGCCGACCGCACATCGGAAGGCGACCATCCGGTGACGTCGGTCACACGTCGTAGCCGGTAGCGCACGGTGTTCGGGTGAACGAAGAGCATGCGTGCCGCGCCTTCCAGACTGCTTGCCTGCTCCAGATATACGCTCAGAGTTTCCAGCAGGGCAGACCCCGCCTCCTCCAGCGGTCTGTAGATCTCCTCCACCAATTGGTCACGCGCCGCCGGGTCAGAGGCCATCGCGCGCTCCGGCAGCAGATCGTCCGCGAGCACCGGCCGCGGTGCGTCCGGCCAGGCGGTGCACGCCTTGAGCCCGGCCGCCGCGGCCGCCGCGGACTTGGTCGCGGCCAGCAGGTCGGAGACCACCGGGCCCGCCACCACCGGACCCGCCGCGAACGGCCCGATCAGCGCCTTTGCCGCCTGGAGCGGATTGTCCGAGCCGCCCGCGACCACCACCAGACGGTCGCCGAGAACACCCGTGAGCACCTGCAGCTTGGCGTGCCGGGCGGCGCGCCGGATCGCCTCCACGGTCAGCTCGCTGTCCCCGTCGGGCGCGGTGCCCAGCACCACACACACATGCTCCGGGGCGTTCCAGCCCAGGGCGGCGGCGCGGGACAGCGCCCCCTCGTCCGCCTCCCCCGACAGCACGGCGTTGACCACCAGCGACTCGAGTCGGGCGTCCCACGCGCCCCGGGCCTCGGCCGCCTGCGCGTACACCTGCGCGGTGGCGAAGGCGATCTCCCGCGCGTACACCAGCAGCGCCTCGCGCAGCACCGACTCGTCGCCGGGGGCCGCCACCTCGTCGATCGCGGACTCCATGACCTCGATCGTGGTGCGGACCATCTCGACGGTCTGCCGCAGCGTGATCGCCCGGGTCAGCTCGCGCGGCGCGGTACCGAAGACATCGGTGCTGATGGCCTGCGGGGCCTCCGGATGCCGGAACCACTCGGTGAACGCCGCGATGCCCGCCTGGGCGACCAGCCCGATCCAGGACCGGTTCTCCGGCGGCATCGCGCGGTACCACGGCAGCTGCTCGTCCATGCGGGCGATGGCGCTCGCTGCGAGCTTCCCGGAGGACTTCTCCAGGCGGCGCAGGGTGGCGCTGTGCGGATGAGGGCTGTTCGCGGCTGGTTCTGGCACGAGGACAAGACTGCCTTATCGGATGACGAGGGTGGTGGCGTGGGTACTGTGGGCCGGGTGATGTGGGTACAGCGCGCCGGTGAACGGTACCGGGGTGGAGACGGGGCGGGCATCGAGACGCGCCACGCCTTTTCCTTTTCTGGGTATTACGACCCGGAAAATGTGCGATTTGGGTCACTCATGGCCTGCAACGAGGAGCGGCTGGCGCCGGGCGCGGGCTTCGCCGAGCATCCGCACCGCGATGTGGAAATCGTCACCTGGGTGGTCGAGGGCGAGCTCACACACGAGGACTCCACCGGAGGCCGCACCGTGGTGCGCCCCGGCGATGTACAGCGGCTCAGCGCGGGCGGCGGGGTGCGGCACAGCGAGCGCAACGAGGGCCCCGAGCCGCTGACCTTCGTCCAGCTGTGGCTGACCCCGGCACCCGGCCTCACCTCGGCGGACGCGGGCGCCGAGCCGGTGTACGAGGTGGTGCGCGGCCTGGCCGACTCCGTGCCGTACGTCCTGGAGCGGGCCGACGCCACGCTCAGCGTGTGGCGGCCGGTCGGAGGGGAGCGCATCGAGCTGCCGGCCGCGCCCTGGGTGTACGCGCATGTGGTGCGGGGGGAGATACGTCTCGCCGAGCAGACCCTGACGGCGGGGGACGCGGCGCGGATTACCGACGGGCGGGGGCTTTGGGCCCACGCCCTGAGCGGGGCGGAGCTGCTGGTGTGGGCGATGCGTACGGAGCCGTCGTACGGCTGATCGCGCCGCGTACGCAGGGTCAGGCGCGCAGCTCGGCGAGGACCGCGTCGGTCAGCGCGGGCCAGACCTCGATCGCCCAGGGGCCGAAGGCGCGGTCCGTCAGCGCCACACAGGCCGCCCCCGCCTCCGGGTCCACCCACAGGAACGTACCGGACTGCCCGAAATGCCCGAAGGTGCGGGGCGAGGACGCGGCGCCCGTCCAGTGCGGCGACTTGCCGTCGCGTATCTCGAAGCCGAGCCCCCAGTCGTTGGGCCGCTGGTGCCCATAGCCGGGCAGCACCCCGCCCAGACCGGGGAAGGCGACGGAGGTGGCCGCCGCCAGCGTCTCGGCGGCCAGCAGCCGCGGGGCCTGCAGCTCGGCCGCGAAGCGGACCAGGTCGGCGACGGTGGACGCGCCGTCCTTGGCGGGGGAGCCGGGCAGCTCGGTCGAGGCCATACCCAGCGGCTCCAGCACCGCCTGGTGCAGATACTCGGCGAAGGGGATGTCCGTGGCCTTGGCGATGTGATCGCCCAGCACCTCGAACCCCGCGTTGGAGTACAGCCTGCGGGTGCCGGGCGCGGCGGCCACGCGGTGCTCGTCGAAGGCGAGCCCGGAGGTGTGGGCGAGCAGATGGCGCACCGTGGCGCCCTCGGGCCCTGCCGGCTCGTCCAGCTCGACCGCGCCCTCCTCGACGGCGACCAGCACGGCGTACGCGGCGAGCGGCTTGGTGACCGAGGCGAGGGGGAAGCGCTGGTCGGCCGGACCGTATGATCCGGCCACCGTGCCGTCCGCGCGCACGACGGCGGCGGCCGCCGTGGGGACGGGCCAGTTCTCGATCAACCGCAGGCTCTCCATGCCCCAGAGCCTAGTGCCGGGTGCCGTACGGGCTCACCGGGCCCAAGATTTCGCCAAAACTCCGCTTGCTTGGAGTGCACTCCAAGTCAATAGCGTTGAGGACGGTGTGAGGGCTTACGGGTCAACGACCGGATCGACGACTGCGAGAGGGCGGCGAGGCAGCATGACCGTGTTGGAGAGCGTGCCGGTGAAGGTGAAGACATGCGCGGGGACGGCCACCCACCCCCGGCCCACCGGACAGGACCGCTACACGATCAGCGAGGTCGTCGCCCACACCGGGCTGTCGGCGCACACCCTGCGCTGGTACGAGCGGATAGGGCTGATGCCGCATGTGGACCGCACCCACACCGGCCAGCGCCGCTTCACCAACAAGGACCTCGACTGGCTCTCCCTCGTCGGCAAGCTCCGGCTGACCGGGATGCCGGTCGCGGACATGGTCCGCTACGCCGAGCTGGTGCGCGAGGGGGAGCACACCTTCGGCGAGCGCGAGGAGCTGCTGACCGCGCACCGGGAGAGCGTGCGGCAGCGGATCGCCGAGCTGCAGGACACCCTGCAGGTTCTCGACTTCAAGATCGATATCTACGCCGGTGCCCGCCGGGAGACGGAGCGGGCCTGAAAGCCGTGAGCAATACATTTCCGGAACTCGCCGGAAAAGCATTGCAGAGTGGATATGGCCCCGGTGGTGCTTTTTGTCTTCCGAGTCCCGGTCTTGTTCCCGGTTCATTCAAGGAATAACAAACAGCGCTTCCCTTTCCGATACCCACTTCACTAAGATCTGCACCATGTTTATTCGTCGGATGTTAAGAGCAACCGTCGGCTTCGCTGTCGTCGCCGGTGTTGCTTTCACGGGGACCGTCGAGGCCGGCGCGCAGTCGGCGCGGACCGCTGAGAGCCACAAGTCGGCCGCTGAGCAGGTGCTCTACTACAACCACTCCTACGGAGTCCTCGACCGCGAGACGGCCGACGCCGTGGAGAATTCGGACTTTCTGCGGGAGTTCGCCAATTTCGAGGTCCGTACCACGAGCAGTGGCAACCTCACCTGGAAGGGCCGTTACCTCTACGGCGGCCAGACCTACATCGAGCTGTTCGGGGCCGGCGACCTGCCGGGCCAGGACGCCAACTTCGGTTCCACCTCCGTCGCGTACTCGGCCGAGCACGACGGCGACCTGGCAAAGGTGAGCCAGCGGCTGCGGGACCAGGGGTACAACAACCTGGACGAATTCCTCCAGCAGCGTAACTTCGGCGACGGCGTCCTGGTGCCGTGGTTCGACGGCGTTCAGTTCCCCGTCGCGGACTATCCCTATGACGCCTTCGGCGCATGGGCGATGGAGTACCGGGAGGAGTACTTCTCCGACCCGCGCAGCAAGACCGGTCCGGCGAGCTACCCCGGTGACACCAGCCGTCAGCGCTATCTGCCGGACACCTACAAGGACCACCAGCTGAAGGACCTGACCGGCATCCGCTTCGCCGTCACCGAGCGCGACCTCAACACGCAGCTGCCGCTGTTCGAGGCCGGCGGTCTTGACATCAGGAAGGTCCCGGGCGGTGCCATTGTCAAGGACGGCCTGACCACGATCCGGTACGACGTGGTTCCGGCCGACAAGGTGGGTCTCAAGCAGATCCAGATGTCGCTCAACGCGCCGGTCGACGACCGGCACGAGGAGCGGATCGGCAACTCGACCCTCGTCGTGGGCCCCGGCGACCACGCCGTCTGGACCTTCGACAAGCCGTAACGACGCAAGGCGTCATACGACAACGCCGGCCTGGTTCCGTCCAGGCCGGCGTTGCCGTGTCCGCGTAAGAGCCCCCTCACACCAGGCCGTGGCGGCAGTCGCCGCCGTGGTCCGCGGCCTCCGCACTGTCCGCGCAGCTGACCGCCGCGTAGCGACCGAGGGCGATCCGCGCGAAGTTGCGCAGCGACTCCGTATCGGGGGCGAAGTAGCCCGTATGGCCGTGGGCCCGGTCCGCGGAGACCACGCGGGCGCCGAAGGACTGGTCGGTCGGGTCCTCGCCGTGGCCCAGGCCCAGGAAGTCGAAGCCGGTCACTCGCCGGACCCAGTCGGAGGAGTCGCGCGCCGCCCAGACCCGGGCGGCCGGGCCGAGGTCCGCGGCGTCGTCGGCGCGTACGCCGGGGGAGCCGAACACCACCAGATCGGAGATCTCGGCGCCGTCGAGACGGGAGGCGGTCAGCCCGCAGACGACCGAGCCGTAGCTGTGGCAGAAGACGGCCGGCGGGGCCTGCGCGGCATCGCCGGCCGTCGCGGCCAGACCGGCGAGGAAGCGGTCGAGGCGGTCCACGCCCGCCTTGGCGAGGCGGCCGGTGGCGGCGTCCGGGCCCAGGCCCAGCGGGGTGGTGTAGCCGACCCATACGACGACGGCCGTACGGACCCCCGGCGCCTCCCGGCCCATCTGCGCGCGCAGCGACCTGGCCATGCCCGCCGCGGAGCCGTACGGGTGGTGGTCCGTACGGTCGAAGGTCGACAGGTCGGTGTCCGAACCGGGGACGAGGACCGCCGTACGCTGCGCCGCCATCAGATCCCCGAACACCTCGGCCACCTGGCCACGGCCGCGCGGATCGAAGGCCAGGATCCGGCGGCCGGGGGCGAGGAGCCGGGTGTACCGGTCGATGAGCGGGCTCTTCGGGTCGGCGGCCCGCTCCTTGGCGCGCTCCTCCCGGATCGCGAGGGCGTTGGCGGTGTAGCGCAGCGCCACCGGCGCGCCGTCGAGATTGCCGACGACGCTGGGGTGGCGCAGCGCCAGGGTCCGCTGCTGGGACGCGGTGAGCCCGGCGAAGAAGCGCGCGATCTCGGCGGGCGAGGCGGTGGCCGGATCGGGCAGCCGGCCCGCGGCGCCGGGGACCGGCGAGTGGTCCGCGCGCCAGGCGGCCGTGCCGGGCGGCGGGCCGGTGACGGGCTGCTGCTCATGGGCCACGGCCCAGCCGACGGTGCCCGCCATGATGGTGACCATGAGCGCGGCGGTGATCAGGCTGCGGGCCCGGTGCCTGCCGACCTGTGTATGCGACATGGTCGCGTCCCCCTCCGTTGTGCGATGACGGAGGGAAACGTAGGAAGGCGGTGGGTGGCGAAGCGTCACACCTCGGAGCCAACTGCCGGGTCATACCTGGGTAGGGGGTGGTCCGGGGCGGCGTCGAATGGGATGCGTCGGACGGGATGCCGGGCTATTGACCCGGTGTCACCAGGCCCGACTCATACGCGAAGATGACCGCCTGGGCGCGGTCGCGCAGCCCCAGCTTGGCGAGCACCCGCCCGATATGCGTCTTGACGGTCTGTTCGGCCAGCACCAGGGACTCCGCGATCTCCTGGTTGGAGAGACCACGGGCGATCAGCTCCAGCACCTCGGTCTCGCGCGGGGTGAGCCCGCTGCGCCGCGCCGCGAAGTTCTTGCGCGGTGCGGGGCGCTGCCGGGCGAAGTCGGCGATGAGGCGGCGGGTGACGGACGGGGCGAGCAGCGCCTCCCCGGCGGCCACGATCCGTACGGCCGAGATGAGATCGGCGGGCGGCGCGTCCTTGAGGAGAAAGCCGCTGGCGCCCGCGCGCAGCGCCTCGTACACATAGTCGTCGACGTCGAAGGTGGTGAGCATCAGCACCTTCGGGCGGTGGGTGACGCCGGGCGGCGGGTCGAGTATTCGCCGGGCCGCCTCCAGGCCGTCCATCTCGGGCATCCGGACGTCCATGAGCACGACGTCCGGGTGGGTGCCGCGGCTGACGTCGACCGCCTGCTTCCCGTCGGGGGCCTCGCCGACCACGTCGATGTCGCTCTGCGCGGCGAGCAGCGCGGCGAAGCCGGCGCGCACCATGGCCTGGTCGTCGACGATGATCACCCGGATGGTCATGGGGCGAGAGGGTACCTTTCCGCGCCGTCCGTGCTTTCTGTGTGTGCCGGGCCGTCGTGCTCCGGGCCGTCGTCCGTGTTGTTGGTGGACTCCGCCACCTCGACGAGCGGGAGCCGGGCGGCGAGGCGGAAGCCGCCGTCGGGCAGCGGGCCGGTGTCCAGGGTGCCGCCGACCAGCCGGACGCGTTCGCGCATGCCGACCAGGCCGTGGCCGGTGCCGGTGGTCTCCAGTGGCGGTCCTGGCGCCCCGCTCGCCGGGCCGTTGACGACCAGCACGGTCAGCCCCGTACGGTCCGCGGAGGCCAGGATCGACACGTTCGTCGGGGCGCCCGGAGCGTGCCGCACCACATTGGCCAGCGCCTCCTGCACGATCCGGTACGCCGACAGGTCCACCGCCTGCGGCAGCGTCCCGAGCGCGGCCACGTCCTTCGCGATCGACAGCGTGGTGGGTATCCCGGCCCGTACGGTCGCCTCGACCAGCTGTGGCACCCGGTCGAGCCCGGGCTGCGGCGCGCGCTCCCCGCGCGCGTCCTCGCTGCGCAACACGCCCAGCAGCCGCCGCATCTCGGCCAGGGACTCGCGGGCGGTGGCCGCGATGGTGTCGAACTCCCGCGCCGCCTCGGGCGGGAGGCCGCCGATCCGGTACGGGGCGCTGTCCGCCTGCACGGTGATCACCGACATATGGTGCGCCACCACGTCGTGCAGCTCGCGCGCGATCCGGGCGCGCTCCTCCAGCAGGGTGCGCCGGGCCCGTTCCGCCTCGCTGATCGTCTCCTGCTCGGCCAGCCGCCGCTGCGCGTCCCCGCGTTCCCGTAGCGCGCCGCCGACCAGCAGCACCACACCGCCGAGCACGAACAGCAGCACATTGGTGCCGTCGCTGTACCTGGCGCCGGGTATCCCCAGCAGCACGCCCACGCCGCCGGTGACCAGCCAGACCGCGACCAGGGTGCGGCGGGGCTCGCGCAGCGCGAGGAAGAGGAGGAGGAAGAGATAGCCGATGATGTTGGGCGGCTGCCACGGCCAGCTGCGCTCGGGGAGGTCGGCGTAGCCCAACACCGCGAGCGCGCCGACGGTATCGGCGATGAAGGCGATCCACCAGGCGGGCAGCGGACGGGTGACGGCCAGCAGCAGCGGCCCGGCCTGGGCGGCCGCCAGTATGCTGGCCAGCCCGCCGTTCATGCCGTAGTCCCTGGTGAGGAGCTGGGCGGTGACCGGGACCAGGATGATGGTGAGCAGGCCCGCGACCGTGTACGGCAGCCGCCGCAGCCAGCGCCTCGGAGACCTGGCGAGCAGTGGGGTCGCGGGGTACGTGGGCGTCACGAGCGCCCGTGCGAGGGAGGTGGTGTGCTGTCGGGTGGCCGACAGCAGGCTCTCGTGCGCGGCGGACGGCACGGCGGGGGACGGCACGACGGTGGACGCCCCTGACGCCCCGCGGTCGGGCGGCGTCTGGGCTTGCGGCGGCTGGGACATGGCGGCTTACAGCGTAGGGGTGATGGCGCGCCCGAACGTCATACCCCGGTATGGGGTTGCCCTCAGGCGCTCTCCCGGGTGCTCCCTCAGGTGGCCCGGGCCGTCAGAGCTCCGCCAGCAGTTCGGCCTTCTTCGAGCTGAACTCGTCGTCCGTCAGCAGTCCCGCCGTATGCAGTTCGCCGAGGTGGCGGATGCGGTCCGCGATATCGGCGGGGTCGCGGCGGCCGGGTGCGCCGGGCCGGGCCGCCGAGCGGGCGCGGCCCGCGGACGGGGCCGCGGTGGAGCTCCGTACGGCCTCCAGCACGGCCGCGGCGAACGGCAGCGACTCGTGGACCAGGCCGTAGCCCAGGCCGAAGACCACCGCGGCGGGGTCGTGGTCGGGCCGCGTCACGGTTCCGGCGCTCCCCGCGCCCGCCGAACCAGAAGAGCCCGAGCCCGCTCCCGCACCCGTACGCGCCCCGCCCATGCCGTTGGCCGAGCCGTCCGCGCCGCCGCGCCCGCCTTCCGCGCCGTGCTCCAGCAGTCGCAGATAGCCGCTGCGCCCCTGTTTGGGGGAGCCGCCGGCGCCCCCCTTGGACTCCGGCGAGCGCCATTCGACGCCTGACAGCTCGTCGATCCGGAAGCGCTGGTCCCCGGCCTTCCATTTGGCCGAGGAGGCACCGGTCCAAAACCAGCGGAACGAGACGGCCTTGCCGTCGAAGGACGCCTTGCCGTCGTACGCCTTGAACGACAGCGGCGGCGTGGGCGCGGCGACCAGATAGGAATCGGCGGCGCTGGCGGCCGCGGGGCCGAGGGCGGCGCGGATCTCCTCGGCGTAGTACTCGGCGAGCGATCCGCGCTCGGCGGGCAGCACCAGGCGGTACGGGTCGCCCCCGTCCTTGAGCTGGCCGTCGGCGGCGTCCATCAGGGGGTCGGCGCCGGGTCTGGGCACGGCGCGCAGCACTATCGTCCCCCGTTTGCCGGGGGTGACCTCCACCGCGGACAGCGCCTCGTAGGGGATGCGACGCTCGCCGAGCGCCTGCAGCAGCTTCGGCGTACGAATCCCCCGTTCGAAGCGGATGAGCACGGAGTCGGTATCGAACTCCCAGACGGTCTGAAAACCGGCCAGCACATCACCCATGCGGCTCATCGTATGCGGCGGGGGCCCGCCCGTCCCCCCTCGGAGGTTACGCGCGTCAAATCAATTTGCGCCGTCAGCTAATTTTCAGCCGTCAGCTCAGGTTCCCACTGTCAGCTGAGCGCCGATGGCAGGGGGCGGATGAGGTAAATCGGGCTGCCGGACGGGGCAGCTCGGGCTGTCCGACGGGGCAGGTACGGCCGTCAGCTCAGACCGGAGCGGCAGGTGTCGCCGTCCGCGCAGCGGACGGACTGGACCGAGCCGATCCCCACCCGGGCGAAGTTCTCCAGGCTGGTGGTGCCCGGCTCGAAGTACCCGGCGTGCCCTTGTGCCCCGTCGGCGGACAGGACACGGGCTCCGAAGTCGGAGGAGACCGGGTCCGCGCCGTGGCCGAGCCCGCCGACCTCCACATGCGGGATGTCCTCGATCCAGTCGCCGGAGTCGCGCATCGCCCAGACCCGGGCGCTGGTGCCCAGATCGGAGGCGTGGTCGGCGCGCATTCCGGGGCTGCCGGCGACGGCGATGTCGGTGACCTTGGGCGCCAGGTCGCGGGCGGCCACCCCGCACACCACCGAACCGTAGCTGTGGCACATCAGCGAGACGCGGGTGAGCGCGGGCAGGCCGTTGACCAGCGCGCGCAGCCGCAGGGCGCCCTGGGTGGCGAGCTTGCCGGTGGCGGCGTCCATGCCGACGCCGCTGGGCGAGGTGTAGTCGGCCCAGGCGATGACGGCGTTGTTGCCGTTCGGGTCGAGGGCCCGCTCGGCGTCGTGGAGGGCGCGGGCCATGCCGTCCACCGCCGTGTAGCCGCGCTTGTCCTTCTGGAAGCTCAGGATGTTGGTGTCCACACCGGGCACCACGACCGAGACGCGGCCGGCGTGTTCCAGGTCGCCGAAGACCTCGGCGGCCCGCCCGGAGCCGGTGGGGTCGAAGGCGAGGATCTGCCGGTGGCCGCTCAGCAGCTCCTCGTAGCGCTCCATCCGGCGCCCGGCGTTCTGCCGGCCGAGCGGGGTGAGCGCGCTGTCGTGCGTCCGCTTGCGCTCGATGTTCCGGGCCCGGACGAGGGCGATCCGGTTGGCGTGGTAGCGCAGCTCCACCGGCGCGCCGTTCATATTGCCGAGCACCAGCGGGTAGCGGCGGACCAGGCGCTCGCGCTGGGCGGCGGTGAGCGAGTCCAGGAAGCGGGCCAGGCGGCGCGGCGGGCCGGACGGGTCGGGGAGGGCCCGGCCGCCCTGGGTGCCTCCGGCGACCGCCGGGAGGTGTCCCTTGCGCCAGGCGGCCAGCTCCACGGCCAGCGACCCCGCGGGCCCTCTCTGCTGCCGCATGGCGGTCCAGCCGGTGGTGGCGAGCAGGACGAACACCACCGCCAGGGCGAGCAGCGCACGCCAGGCGGTGGAGCCGGGGGAGGGGGAGCCGAGCTCAGAGAAGGAAGTCACCGCGGGACACCCTAGGAGACCGGTGGCGGTGGCTGCCAAATGCCGTGACGCTTCTCACGTTTGAAGGGGATTTCGCCGGAGGCTTTTAGCGGTGTTTGTCTGATTTGGGATTATCTGTCCCATCGTTCGGCCAGTGCCGCCCCGACATGGTCGAGATGGGCGGCGGTCAGGTCCCGCAGCGACTCCATGCTGGTCCCCTGGCGCTCGCCCCACAGCCGTCCCGCCACCCGGATCACCCCGCCGAACGCCGCGACCACCAGGCGCGGCCGCGGATCCGCGTCGATGTCGAGCCCCTCGCGGCGGGCGATCTCCCGGGCCAGCCGCTCCTCCAGCTCGGCGGTGCGGCGCAGATGTACGGCCAGCAGGGCGGGGGTCGACTCGATCACGCAGTACATGCGCATATGGAGGTCTCGGGAGACCAGTTGCGCGACGGCCTCGCCGATGGTGTCCCAGGCGTCGAGGACGGCGCCGTGCAGGGCGGCCAGCGGGGCCTCCTCGGCGGGGCGGTCGACCAGGGCGGCGAAGAAGTGGGACTCCGCCACATCCTGGGCGGCGAAGGCGACTTCCTCCTTGTTGGCGAAGTACCGGAAGAAGGTGCGCTGGGAGACGTCGACCGCGTCCGCGATCTCGTCGACCGTCGTGTGGTCGTATCCGTTCCGGGTGAACAGCTCCAGAGCCGAGTGCACCAGGGCGGCTCGTGTGCGTTGCTTCTTGCGTTCCCGAAGTCCCGCTGGTGGCGGGGCCGCCGCGTGGTCCGTTGTCACCTGTGGGGCTCTCTTTCTGGTGCGTTCGGGCCGCTCACCATACCTGTGGGAAAGCTGACAGTTACCGAATCGTGAACTTGTTTGTCAATTGTCAGCGACTGACACTAGCCTCCCCACATGACGTCTGAGACCACCGTCGCCCACGCGGCGCCGGAACCTCCCATACCCGATCCCCCGAAGGGACTGCGGGGCCACCCATGGCTGACGCTGCTGACCGTCGCCATCGGTGTGACGATGGTCGCCCTCGACGGCACGATCGTCGCGATCGCCAACCCAGCCATCGCCGAAGACCTCAACGCCTCGCTCGCCGACGCCCAATGGATCACCAACGGCTATCTGCTCGCCCTCGCCGTCTCGCTGATCACGGCCGGCAAGCTCGGTGACCGCTTCGGCCACCGCCAGACCTTCCTGATCGGGGTCGTCGGCTTCGCCGCCTCCTCGGCCGCCATCGCCCTGTCCGGCACCGTCACCCTGCTGGTCGCCTTCCGCGTACTCCAGGGCCTGTTCGGCGCCCTGCTGATGCCCGCCGCGCTCGGCCTCCTGCGCGCCACCTTCCCGGCCGAGAAGCTCAATATGGCCATCGGCATCTGGGGCATGGTGATCGGGGCGTCCACCGCGGGCGGACCGATCATCGGCGGTCTGCTCGTCGAGCACGTCAACTGGCAGTCCGTCTTCTACATCAACGTTCCCGTCGGTGTCCTGGCCCTCGTCTTCGGGCTGGCCATCCTCAAGGACCACCGCGCCGAGAACGCGCCCAAGTCCTTTGACATCCCCGGTATCGCGCTGCTGTCCGGCGCGATGTTCTGCCTGATCTGGGCAGTGATCAAGTCCGGCGAATGGCAGTGGGGCGACTCCCGGACGCTGCTGTTCCTCGGGATCTCCGTCGTCTGCTTCGCGGCGTTCGCGTTCTGGGAGACCAGGACCAGCGAGCCGCTGCTGCCGCTGCGCATGTTCCGCTCCGTACCGCTGTCCGCCGGCACCGTGCTGATGGTGCTGATGGCCTTCGGGTTCATGGGCGGGATCTTCTTCGTCACCTTCTACCTGCAGAACGTGCACGGTATGAGCCCCGTCGACAGCGGGCTGCACCTGCTGCCGCTGACCGCCATGATGATCGTCGCCTCGCCGCTGGCCGGGCTGCTGATCACCAAGCTCGGGCCGCGGATCCCGCTGGTGGCCGCGATGCTGATCACCTCCGTGTCGATGTTCGGCGCGTCCACCCTCGACGTGGACTCCTCCACCGGCGAGATGTCCCTGTGGTTCGGCCTCCTCGGCCTCGGCCTCGCCCCCGTGATGGTCGGCGCCACCGAGGTCATCGTCGGCAACGCGCCGATCGAGCTCTCCGGCGTCGCCGGCGGCCTCCAGCAGGCCTCCATGCAGGTCGGCGGCAGCATCGGTACGGCCGCGCTCGGCGCGGTCATGGCCGCCAAGGTCGACGACGACCTGCCCGGCGCCTGGCAGCGGGCCGGCCTCGGGCCGCTGTCCGGGCAGGAGTTGGACCAGGCGTCCAAGGCCGTCGAGGTCGGCAAGGCGCCGCTCGCCCCGGACACGCCGCCGGAGCTGGTCGGCAAGATCACCGGCGTGGCGCATGACACCTTCGTGTCGGGGATGGGCGTCGCCTTCACCGTCGCGGGCGTCGTCTCGCTTCTGGCGGCCGCGGTGGCGGCGTTCACCAAGCGCGGCGACAACGCGGAGGCGGGCGCGGGAGCGGCGCATATCTGACCGGTGTCCGGCGGTGCCCGGCAAGAGCCGGGCACCTGCCGGTCCGGGCCTGCCGGTCCGGGCCTGCCGGTCCGGGCCTGCCGGTTGCCGGTCCGGGCCTGCCGGTCCGGGCCTGCCGGTCCGGGGCCCGTCCGGGCTGGCCCGGGGCCCGTCCGGGGCGGCCCCGTCCCACACCTGCGCGGTCCGCGCGGGGTGGGCGCGGGCCGCCTCCGGGCCCGGGGCCGTTCCCTCGCAGCCCCTGCCTGCGGTGCCGCGCACTCGCAAACGCCGGCCGAGCAGGAAAACGCCGGGCGGGCTGGATCTCGCACGAGATCCAGCCCGCCCGGCGTTTCGCTGTTACCGCGGAGCGTTACGCGTCGCCCCCGGCCGCGCCCGGGTCGGCGGCGGCCACGTCGAGCAGCTGGTAGCGGTCGATCGCCTGCTTGAGCACCGAGCGGTCGATCCGGCCCTCCTTGGCGAGCTCGGTGAGCACCGCCAGGACGACCGACTGCGCGTCGATGTGGAAGAAGCGGCGCGCCGCCCCGCGGGTGTCCGCGAAGCCGAAGCCGTCGGCGCCCAGCGACTGGTAGCTGCCCGGCACCCAGCGCGCGATCTGGTCCGGAACGGCCCGCATCCAGTCGGAGACGGCCACCTTCGGCCCCTCCGCGTGTCCCAGCTTCCGCGTCACATACGGAACGCGCTGCTCCTCCTCCGGGTGGAGCAGGTTGTGCTGCTCCGCCTCGACGGCGTCGCGCCGCAGCTCGTTCCAGGAGGTCGCCGACCACACATCGGCCTTCACATCCCACTCGTCGGCCAGGATGCGCTGCGCCTCGATCGCCCACGGCACCGCCACGCCCGAGGCGAGGATCTGCGCCGGGATGGCGCCCTTCTCGCCCTCCTTGAAGCGGTACAGGCCCTTGAGGATGCCCTCGCGGTCCACGTCGGCGGGCTCGGCCGGGTGCCGGATCGGCTCGTTGTAGACGGTGAGGTAGTAGAAGACGTCCTCGCTGTCCTCGCCGTACATCCGGCGCAGACCGTCCTGCACGATATGCGCGATCTCGAAGCCGAACGCCGGGTCGTACGCGACGACCGCCGGGTTGGTCGAGGCCAGCAGCTGCGAGTGGCCGTCCGCGTGCTGCAGACCCTCACCGGTCAGGGTCGTACGGCCGGCGGTCGCGCCCAGTACGAAGCCGCGCGCGAGCTGGTCGGCCATCTGCCAGAACTGGTCGCCCGTGCGCTGGAAGCCGAACATCGAGTAGAAGACGTAGACCGGGATCAGCGGCTCGCCGTGCGTGGCGTACGCCGAGCCCGCCGCGATCAGCGAGGCCGTACAGCCCGCCTCGGAGATGCCGTCGTGCAGCATCTGCCCGGTCGGCGTCTCCTTGTAGGCCAGCAGCAGCTCGCGGTCGACCGACTCGTAGGTCTGGCCCAGCGGGGAGTAGATCTTCGCCGAGGGGAAGAGCGAGTCCATGCCGAAGGTGCGGTACTCGTCGGGCGCGATCGGCACGAACCGCTTGCCGATCTCCTTGTCCCGCATCAGGTCCTTGAGCAGCCGTACGAACGCCATGGTGGTGGCGATCTGCTGCTGACCGGAGCCCTTCTTGGTCGTCGCGTACGTCTTGTCGCCCGGCAGCTGCAGCGGCTTGGCGCGCACCACGCGGGTCGGGACGTACCCGCCCAGCGACTTGCGCTGGTCGTGCATGTACTGGATCTCCTCCGAGTCCCGGCCCGGGTGGTAGTACGGCGGCAGGCCGGACTCCAGCTCCTGGTCGGGGATCGGCAGGTGCAGCCGGTCGCGGAAGCGCTTGAGGTCGTCGACCGTCAGCTTCTTCATCTGGTGGGTCGCGTTGCGGCCCTCGAAGTTCGGGCCGAGCGTCCAGCCCTTGACCGTCTGGGCCAGGATCACCGTCGGCTGGCCCTTGTGGGCCTTGGCCGCCGCGTACGCCGCGTAGATCTTCTTGTGGTCGTGACCGCCGCGGCCCAGGTGCAGGATCTGGTCGTCGGTCATGTGCTCGACCATCTTGCGCAGCCGCTGGTCGTCGCCGAAGAAGTGCTCGCGGATGTAGGCGCCGGTCTCGGTCGCGTACGTCTGGAACTGGCCGTCGGGCGTGGTGTTCAGCCGGTTGACCAGCAGGCCGTCGCGGTCCTGCGCGAGCAGCGGGTCCCAGGTGCGGTCCCACACCAGCTTGATCACGTTCCAGCCGGCGCCGCGGAACTGCGACTCCAGCTCCTGGATGATCTTGCCGTTGCCGCGCACCGGGCCGTCGAGGCGCTGGAGGTTGCAGTTGACGACGAAGGTCAGGTTGTCCAGGCCCTCACGGGCGGCGAGGGAGAGCTGGCCCAGCGACTCCGGCTCGTCCATCTCGCCGTCGCCCAGGAACGCCCACACATGCGACTGGGAGGTGTCGGCGATGCCGCGCGCCTCCATATAGCGGTTCATCCGCGCCTGGTAGATCGCCCCGAGCGGGCCGAGGCCCATGGAGACCGTCGGGAACTCCCAGAAGTCCGGCATCGACCGCGGGTGCGGGTAGCTGGACAGGGCGTGGCCGGCCTTCGACTTCTCCTGCCGGAAGCCGTCGAGGTGGGCCTCGTCCAGCCGGTCCAGGAGGAAGGCGCGGGCGTAGATACCGGGGGAGGCGTGGCCCTGGAAGAAGATCTGGTCGCCGCCGTCGCCCCGGTCCTTGCCGCGGAAGAAGTGGTTGAAGCCCACGTCGTACAGCGAGGCGGAGGAGGCGAAGGTGGCGATGTGGCCGCCGACGCCGATGCCCGGGCGCTGGGCGCGCGAGACCATCACCGCCGCGTTCCACCGGGTCGCGTTCAGGATCTTGCGCTCGATCTCCTCGTTGCCGGGGAAGAACGGCTCGTCCTTGGTGGCGATGGTGTTGACGTAGTCGGTGCTGCGCATCTCGGGCACCGCGACGCGCTTCTCGCGGGCGCGCTCGATCAGGCGGAGCATGAGGTAGCGGGCACGTTCCCGGCCTCGCTCATCGACAGCTGCGTCGAGCGAGTCGAGCCACTCCTGGGTCTCTTCGGGATCGAAGTCCGGGACCTGGCTGGGAAGGCCGCCAATGATGATCGGGTTGCGATCGGATCCGGAAGCCACGCTATTCCTTCGCTTTTCGGTCGTGCTGTGCACGCAATGGATTCGTGCTCTGCTGGGTCGCGCCGATCTCCATCGTGTACCTCGCGTAGGGGATACGTCACCTCTACCGGGTGGTAACCATCACGTGGTGAGACTGGCGCTGCGTGGGCGTCGGGGTGCGACGGCCAAACCGCAACCATACGCTCACCCCGGTCGGGGTACGCGTACGCCCGTTCGGCCCTCGGTGGCCTACCCGGCGTATCGTGTCGGTACGCGTGTTCAAACGGGACATTTTGGAGTGATGTGACTCACTCGTGGCTGTTCGTCCATGATGGGAGTTGCGGCGACACTCCCCCAATGCTCCGTTGAACGCCGTATGGGGGGACCCCCCACGTTTGGGCGGGATCGCTGGCCAGGTACTTGCGCGATCCGCCCGGCCCGTGTGGACTACGCCCCAAGCCCCGCGCACGCGCGTGGCGCACAACGACTTGAAGAATGAACGCAAGATGACAGGAGGCAATCCGTGAGCGCGACCGCGGACCACGCGGAGGAGCGGACCAACCCTGCCGTGAGGCTGGGTTTCCAGCCCGATCAGGTGGTCCAGGAGATCGGCTACGACGACGATGTCGACCAGGAGCTCCGCGAGGCCATCGAGGAGATCACCGGCCAGGAGCTTGTCGACGAGGACTATGAGGACGTGGCCGACGCCGTCGTGCTGTGGTTCCGTGAGGACGACGGCGACCTGACGGACGCGCTGGTGGACGCCATCCAGATGATCGACGACGGCGCGCCGGTCTGGCTGCTGACCCCCAAGACCGGCCGTGACGGCTATGTCGAGCCGAGCGACATCAACGAGGCCGCGACCACCGCCGGCCTGTCCCAGACCAAGAGTTTCAACGCGGGCAAGGACTGGACGGGCAGCCGTCTGGTCACTCCGAAAGCCGCGAAGTCGAAGCGCTGAGCCGACACCGCGACACCCCGCTGAGAGCCCCCCTCCGTAACCTTCGGAGGGGGGCTCTGCGCGTAGGGTGACCCCAGTCAAACCGGCCAACCAGCACATCAGGCCACATCAGCTACCAGCGAAGGGATGCCACCCATGGCGATAGAGGTCGGCGCGAAGGCCCCCGATTTTGAGCTGAAGAACCAGCACGGGGAGTCGGTCCGGCTCTCCGACTTCCAGGGTGAGAAGAACGTCGTCCTCCTCTTCTACCCGTTCGCCTTCACCGGCGTGTGCACCGGCGAGCTGTGCGCCCTGCGCGACGAGCTGCCCACGTTCGTCAACGACGACGTGCAGCTGCTCGCCGTCTCCAACGACTCGCCCTTCACGCTGCGCGTGTTCGCCGAGCAGGAGGGTCTTGAGTACCCCCTGCTGTCGGACTTCTGGCCGCACGGCGAGGCCAGCCGGGCGTACGGCGTCTTCGACGAGGAGAAGGGGTGCGCGGTGCGCGGCACCTTCGTGATCGACAAGGAGGGCGTGGTCCGCTGGACCGTCGTCAACGGCCTCCCCGACGCCCGGGACCTCAACGACTACGCCAAGGCCCTGGAAACCCTGTAAGGCCCCGGAATCCTGGTGACGGCGGAAACCCCTGTCACGGCAGAAACCCTGTCCCGACGGAAACCCTGTGACGAGGGGGAACCGCTCACTAGGATCGACGCGTTGATCCTGATGGGATCCCTGGGCGCCCCAGGCCGCGCCTGGCGGCGCCCCCGGCACCCGGCATAGCAATGAAGGGGCACACCGTGCTCCTGACGAACCTTTTTGGGAGGACTCGTGGGAGTCAGCCTCAGCAAGGGCGGCAACGTCTCGCTGACCAAGGAAGCCCCTAACCTGACCGCCATCACCGTGGGTCTGGGCTGGGACGTCCGCACCACCACGGGCACTGACTTCGACCTCGACGCCAGCGCCCTGTTGACCAACGCCGAAGGCAAGGTCTCCGGCGATCAGAACTTCGTCTTCTTCAACAACCTGAAGAGCCCCGACGGCTCGGTCGAGCACACCGGTGACAACCTCACCGGTGAGGGCGAGGGCGACGACGAGCAGATCAAGGTGAACCTGGTCGGCGTGCCGGCCGATGTCGCCAAGATCGTGTTCCCGGTCTCGATCTACGACGCCGAGACCCGCCAGCAGAGCTTCGGCCAGGTTCGGAACGCGTTCATCCGCGTGGTCAACCAGGCCGACGGCAATGAGCTCGCGCGCTACGACCTGACCGAGGACGCCTCGACCGAGACCGCCATGGTCTTCGGCGAGCTGTACCGGCACGGGGCGGAGTGGAAGTTCCGGGCGATCGGCCAGGGGTACGCCTCCGGGCTGCGCGGCATCGCACAGGACTTCGGCGTCAACGTCTGATACGCCCGTAGCACCACCCGCGTATGTACGTTCCGCGTACGCACCGTACGGCCCGCGCGTCCGGCGCCGCGTCCCTGCACACCGGCAGGCACGCGGCGCCGGACGCGCTGCTTCTCGGCACATGAGGCGCCTCGCGCATCATGCGCATTTCGCTACACCAGGGGAGGAACCAGGACTATGGGCGTTACCCTCGCCAAGGGAGGCAATGTCTCCCTCACCAAGGCCGCGCCGAATCTCACCCAGGTGATGGTCGGCCTGGGCTGGGACGCGCGCTCGACCACCGGGGCGCCGTTCGACCTCGACGCCAGCGCGCTGCTGTGCCAGTCGGGGCGGGTGCTCGGGGACGAGTACTTCGTCTTCTACAACAACCTGAAGAGCCCCGAGGGCTCGGTCGAGCACACCGGCGACAACCTCACCGGTGAGGGCGAGGGCGACGACGAGTCGATCCTGATCGATCTCACCAAGGTCCCGGCACAGGTCGACAAGATCGTCTTCCCTGTGTCGATCCATGAGGCGGACACAAGACGGCAGTCGTTCGGGCAGGTCAGCAACGCTTTCATCCGTGTGGTGAACCAGGCGGACGGCGCCGAGCTGGCCCGCTACGACCTCTCGGAGGATGCCTCGAGCGAGACGGCGATGATCTTCGGGGAGGTTTACCGCTATGGCGGTGAGTGGAAGTTCCGGGCCGTAGGGCAGGGGTACGCGTCGGGTCTTCGGGGCATCGCTCTAGACTTCGGGGTCAACGTTTCGTAAAGCCGCGTAAAGTGCGCGGGCGAGACCTTACGAAGAGGGATTGGACAGGAAGTGCTCCTCAAAACCTTTGGTTGGTCGTTCGCCGTCACGGCGGCCGGCCTGGCCCTGGCTGGCGTCCTCTGGGGGTGGAAGGGGCTCGCCATCGTCGGGATCCTCTCGATCCTGGAGATCTCACTCTCGTTCGACAACGCGGTCATCAACGCGGGCGTCCTCCGCAAGATGAACGCCTTCTGGCAGAAGATCTTCCTGACGGTCGGCATCCTGATCGCCGTCTTCGGCATGCGCCTCGTCTTCCCCGTGATCATCGTGGCGATCACGGCGAAGATGGGGCCGCTGGAGGCCGTCGACCTGGCGATCAACAACAAGGACAAGTACGAACACCTGGTCACCGCCGCACACCCGGCGATCGCCGCGTTCGGCGGGATGTTCCTGCTGATGATCTTCCTCGACTTCATCTTCGAGGAGCGCGACATCAAGTGGCTGGGCTGGCTGGAGCGCCCGCTGGCCAGGCTCGGCAAGCTGGAGACGCTGTCGATCGTCGTCGCCCTGCTGGTGCTCCTCGTGACCGCCATGACCTTCGCCACCGACGTGGCCCACAGCGGCGGCGACAAGACCGCCACGGTGCTGCTGGCCGGTGTCGCCGGTCTGCTCACCTACCTGATCGTGGGCGGTATCTCCGGCTACTTCGAGGACAAGCTGGAGGAGGACGAGGAGGAGGCCGAGGAAGCCGAGGAGGCGGAGAAGGCCGAGAAGGCGGTCTCCGGCGCCCAGAAGGGCAGCCAGGGCGCCACGGTGGTCGGCCTGGCCGGCAAGGCCGCGTTCTTCCTGTTCCTCTACCTGGAGGTCATCGACGCGTCGTTCTCCTTCGACGGCGTCATCGGCGCCTTCGCGGTCACCAACGACATCTTCGAGATGGCGCTGGGTCTGGGCATCGGCGCCATGTACATCCGGTCGCTGACCGTCTACCTCGTCCGCAAGGGCACCCTGGACGACTACGTCTACCTGGAGCACGGCGCGCACTACGCGATCGGCGCGCTCGCCGCGATCCTGCTGATCACGATCAAGTACGAGATCCACGAGGTCATCACCGGCCTGATCGGTGTGGTCCTGATCGGCGCCTCGTACTGGTCCTCGGTGGTGCGCAACCGCCGGGAGGAGGCGGCGGGCGGCGAGGAAGCCGAGAGCAAGGCGGAAGTCACGTCCGGAGTGTGAGTCCGGAGTGTGACGAGGGTCCGTTTGAGGAACGCTCTGAGCGGGGCGGGCCGGGAGTCCTGACTCCCGGCCCGCCCCGCGGGCAGTTGGGCGATTGAGCAGTCGACTGGTGGGGGTGCGCACGATGGCGTTCTGGAGCAACTGGGGACGGGGCGCGTGGCGCGATTTCGAAAGCGGTGACGCCTCGGGTGTGGTCTCGCTGACCAAGCGGCACCAGACCATCTCGCTCACCAAGCAGGGGGCGGCCAGCGGCAACCTGCGGATCAACCTGTCCTGGCGGATGCGGACGTCGGACTTCAACGACAGGTCGGGGAGCGGCTCGCTGCGCCATCCGCTGCGGATGTTCAAACCGGAGATGGTGCAGGCCCAGGGCTCCGCCATGGTCAACGTCGACCTGGACCTGGCCTGCATGTACGAGCTGCAGAGCGGCTCCAAGGGCGTGGTCCAGCCGCTCGGCAACTTCCTGGGCAACCTCAACGAGGCGCCGTACGTCAAGCTCAGCGGCGACGACCGGTTCGGGTCCGGGTCCGGCGAGACGATTTACATCAACATGGACCACAAGGACGACATCAAGCGGCTGCTGATCTTCGTCTACATCTACGACGGCACCCCGGCTTTCGACCGCACCCATGGCATGGTCACGCTCTACCCGAGCAACGGGCCGCGGGTGGAGATCGAGCTCCATGAGCGCGCCCCGCAGGCCCGCTCCTGCGCCGTGGTGCTGATCGAGAACGTCAAGGGCGAGATGCTGGTCCGCCGCGAGGTCAAGTACGTCTACGGCTTCCAGGCGGAGCTGGACCGGCTCTACGGCTGGGGGCTGCAGTGGGGCCGCGGCTACAAGGAGAAGGTCTGAGGGTGAGGGCCTGAGGGCTGCGTGGCCGGGCGCCGGGCCCCGGGGTGTGGCCCCGGGCGCCCGGCCCGCCGACCGCTCAGCGGTGCTGGAACTGGGGCCCCTGCGGCGGCAGCGTGAAGTTGGGGTCGGGCACCGGGGGCGGCGGTATCGGCTGGGTGCGCTGCACCTGCTGCGGATAGCCGTACACGGGCTGCTGCGGATAGCCGTACGCCGGCTGCTGGGGGTAGCCGTACCCGGACTGTGCCGTCTGCGCCGCCGGGGGCTGGGCGGGGGCCTGCGGATAGCCGTATGCGGGCTGCTGCGGATAGCCGTAGCCGGGCTGTGACGGGGGCTGCGGCGGGGCGGCCGGTGGGGCGGTCGGCGGGGGCGGTACGGGGCCGTAGCCGCCCGGCAGCGGTGTGGGCGCCGCCGTCATCGGCTGGGTCAGCTGGGAGTCGTCCCAGGAGTCCTGCCCGAAGGCGGGGCCGGGGGGCGCCGCGTGGACGACGTCCCCGGCGGCCGCCGGGGACGGTGGCACGGGGGCGGGCGTGGACTCCGGCCGGCCCTCGTTTCCGTTTCCGGTCCCGTTCGCGGGGGCGTCCGTGCCCGGGCCGGGGGCGGCCTCGCCGTTGTCCTCGCCGCCGCGCTCGCCGCCGCCCTCGCCGTCGTCCACCGAGATGCCGTACTCGGTGGCCAGCCCGACCAGCCCCGACTCATAGCCCTGCCCGAGCGCGCGGAACTTCCACGAGCCCCCGCGCCGGTAGAGCTCACCGCACAGCAGCGCGGTCTCCTGGCCGGTCTCCGGCGTCACCACGAACTCCGCGAGCGGTGCCGCGTCCGCCCCGCCCGAGGCGTCGTACAGCAGCAGGCTCAGGTCCGTCACCTGGCCGAAGGCGCCGCCGTCCGCCGACGCGGCCAGCACCACCCGGTGGACGGCCGGCTCCAGCGCCGCCAGATCGGCCTCGACGGTGTCCGTCAGCCCCTCCGGCACCCGCTTCTTGGGCAGATGCCGCACCAGGCCGGACGGATGGCGTGGCTGGTTGTAGAAGACGAAGTCCTCGTCCGAACGCACACGGTCGTCCGCGCCCAGCAGCAGCGCCGAGGCGTCCACATCGGGTACGTCCGTGCCGGGAGTCCAGCGGAGCACGGCCCGTACGGCGGTGGCCTCCAGCGGGATGTTCGATCCCTTCAGCATCGCGTGCGTCATGGCCGCAATCCTGCCCTCCCGGACCTGGCTGGGACAACGCAGGGGGCCTGTGCGGGGCCGAGAAAAGATCGGAAAGGGTGGAAGGGTCAGTATCCCGGACACGCAGTGGACGCACATGAGTTACGTGATTTTCACGCCCTTGGGGAACTTTTGACCCATCGCCGCACGTACGATTATCGGCCACCACCCGGGCCGGAGCGGCCAGCGCGGGCACGACAGCGTGGGGAGAACTATGCGGCATTTTGGACACCTGTCGGCCGAGGTGCGGAAAGAACTGTTCCACCGGGAGCCCGGCGAATTCACCGCGGACTCCCCGGCCCAGACGCTCGCCGTCGCGCTCGGCGCCACCCTCTACAGCCCTGCCACCCGCCCCCGCCTCGCCGATGACATCGCCAAACAGGCAGGTCAGGGCGTTACCTCCATGGTGCTCTGCCTGGAGGACTCGATAGACGACAACGAGGTGCCGGCGGCCGAGGAGAACCTCGTACGGCAGCTGAGCGAACTCTCGTCGCGCGGCCCGCACCTCCCGCTGCCCCTGCTGTTCATCCGGATCCGGACCCCCGAGCAGATCGTCGACCTCGTCCAGCGGCTCGGCTCCGCCGCCCGACTGCTGTCCGGATTCGTACTCCCGAAGTTCACCGAGGAGCGCGGCGTCCCCTTCCTCGAGGCGCTGATTTCGGCCGAAACCCCGCAGGCGGCCGACGCCCTGGGCGGCCGGAAACTGTATGCGATGCCGGTCCTCGAATCGCCCGAGCTGATGCACCGGGAGACCCGCACCGAGACCCTGGCCGGTATCGGCCGTACCGTCGACAAGCACCGCGAGCGGGTCCTGGCGCTCCGCCTCGGCGTCACCGACCTGTGCTCGGCCTACGGGCTGCGCCGGGCGCCCGATATGACGGCGTACGACGTACAGCTCGTGGCCTCCGTCATCGCCGATGTGGTGAACATGCTGGGCCGCGCGGACGGCACCGGCTTCACGGTCACCGGGCCGGTGTGGGAGTACTTCAAGTCGCACGAGCGGATGTTCAAGCCGCAGCTGCGCCTCAGCCCCTTCACCGGCCGCGCCGCGTCGTCGCTGCGCACCGCCCTCATCGAGCACGACATGGACGGGCTGCTGCGCGAGATCGAACTCGACCGCGCCAACGGGCTGCAGGGCAAGACCTGCATCCACCCTTCGCATGTCGCCCCCGTGCATGCGCTGTCAGTGGTCAGCCACGAGGAGTACAGCGACGCCGTGGACATCCTCGAACCGCAGCGCGACGGGGGAGGTGTGCTGCGCTCGGCGTACACCAACAAGATGAACGAGGTGAAGCCGCACCGCGCCTGGGCCGAGCGGACCCTGCGGCGCGCGGAGGTTTTCGGCGTGGCCCAGGAGCACATCAGCTTTGTGGAGCTGTTGGCGGCGGGGCTGCGGACGGGGTGACGGGTAAGTGACGGGGTTGATGGGGCTGACGGAGCAGATGGGGCGTACGGCGTGATGTGGTCGGGGCAGTGGGTCGCGGACCGGCTGGGAGTCGGGCTCGAAGGCGGCGACGAACTGCGCGAGCTGCTGGGGCTCGCGCTGCGGCGCAACCCCAAGCGCGCGCATCTGCTGGTGTCCAACGTGCTCGGCAAGCATGTGCCGCAGCGCCCGCGCGCCGTCCACGGCGCGGGCGTACGGCTCGGCCGCCGGGTCCGCGAACTGCTCGGCGACGAGGCCGCGGCGCGCGCGGTCGTGCTCGGCTACGCGGAGACCGCGACGGGCCTGGGCCACAGCGTCGCGGACGGCCTGGCCCTCGCCCCCTACCTCCACTCCACCCGCCGTCCGGTCGCCGGGGTCGCCCCGGTGGGCGGCTTCGAGGAGGAGCACAGCCACGCCACCTCCCACCTCCTCCTCCCCGAGGACCCCGCCCTGCTGGCCACGGACGGCCCGCTGGTCCTCGTCGACGACGAGTTCTCGACGGGCAGGACGGTGCTCAACACCATCGCCGCCCTCCACCGGCGCTTCCCGCGCGAGCGGTACGTGGTGGTGGCCCTGGTCGACATGCGCTCCCCCGAGGACCGTGCTCACCTGGACGCCTTCGCGGCCGACCTCGGCGCGCGGGTGGACCTGATCGCCTCGGCGACGGGCACGGTCCGGCTCCCCGCGGGGGTCCTGGAGCGTGGGCAGCGGCTGGTGGCGGAGCACGAGGCGGCGGGGGCGAGGGCCGGGGGCCCCACGGCTTCGCCGGGGGCGGGGGGCGAGGGCCCTGCGCCTGCGGCCGTGGCGGCGCCTGGGCCAGGCTCGGCGCCTGCGGCCGGGCCCGGGGCGGCGGCCGGGCCGGCGGCTGGTCCGGGGCCCGCGCCTGCGGCCGGGGCGGCGACGGGCTCGGCGCCTGCGTCTGCGGCCGGTTCGGGGTCTGTGCCCGCGTCTGGCTCGGCGCCTGTGCTGACGGCTGGCCCGGCGCCCGCGCCCGTGGCTGCGCCAGGCTCGCGGCCCGCGCCTGCGAGTGTGCCCGGCACGGGCCCCGGGCCCGCGCCTGCGGCCGGGCCCGGTTCGGCGTCCGCGCCCGGTTCGGGTTCTGTGCCCGTGGCTGGCTCGGCGCCCGCGCCCGTGGCTGCGCCAAGCTTGGGGCCCGCGCCTGCGGCCGGGCCCGGTTCGGCGTCCGCTGCGGGGATTGGTGCCCACACCACGCACACGGGGCTGGTCCGCGTCGAGCTCGGCTGGCCGCAGGGGCTGCCCGACGGTGGGCGGCACGGCTTTACGCCTGCTCACCGGGAGCGGCTGGAGGCCGCGCTTCCGGGGATGGCGGCCCGTATCGCCGAGGCACTGGGCGGTGGGGCGCGGCGGGTGCTCGTCCTCGGCTTCGAGGAGTTGATGTACGCGCCGCTGCGGATCGCCGAGGCGCTGGACACCGCGCTGGCCACCGGCCCGGCCGCGGCCGAGGTGCGGTACTCGACCACCACGCGCTCGCCCGTGCTGGCCGTCGACGACCCCGGCTACGCGATCCGTACCCGCCTCGCCTTCCCCGCGCACGACGCGCCCGCCGACGGGCCCGGCGAGCGCTACGCCTACAACGTCGCCCCCGGCGGCGACCCCACGCGCCGCTTCGACGCGATCGTCGCCGTCGTCGACTCGTCGGCCGACACCCCCGAACTGCACGCCCCGGACGGGCTGTTGGCCCACCTCGCCGCGCACACCGACCGCCTCCTGCTGGCCGTCGTGCCGTCCTACACGCCGAACACCGACACCAACGCTCCCACCGACACTCTCGAGCGACAGGCGCCCCCCATGTCACAACCGCCGCTGCCGGAGCCGCTGCGCGGCCCCGCGTTCTCCTCGTACGCCCCCGACGAGGTCGGCTGGCTGCTGCAGGACTTCTCCGACGTCACGCTCGAGGCGCCCACCGAGGAGCGCGAGGAGGCGATCCAGAGCGGCGGCGCGCACTACGCCGAGTCGCTGCCCGTCGAGTACCAGCCCACCGAGGAGTACCAGGCGCTGTTCCGGGCCGCGCTCACCACCTCCGCGGCGCGTATCGCGCGCGCGGTCGGCGCGGTCACCGAAACCGTGCTCGCCGAGCGTTCGCCGCGCCCCGTCCTGGTGTCGCTGGCCCGGGCCGGCACCCCCGTCGGCGTGCTGATGCGCCGCTGGGCGCGCCACGCACACGGTCTCGACCTGCCGCACTACGCCATCTCCATCGTGCGCGGCCGCGGCATCGACACCACGGCGCTGCGCTGGCTGGCGGACCGTCACGACCCCGCCGACGTGGTGTTCATCGACGGCTGGACCGGCAAGGGCGCGATCACCCGCGAACTGGCCGAGGCCGTACGGCCGTACCCCGGCTTCGACCCGCGGATCGCCGTACTCGCCGACCCCGGCCGCTGCGTCGAGACGTACGGCACGCGCGATGACTTCCTCATCCCCTCCGCCTGCCTCAACTCGACCGTCTCCGGGCTGATATCGCGCACCGTGCTCCGCGCCGACCTGGTCGGGCCCGACGACTTCCACGGCGGGAAGTTCTACCGCGAACTGGCCGACGCCGATGTCTCCGGGCTCTTCCTGGACACCGTCGAGGCCCGCTTCGACGAGGTCGCCGACCAGGTCGCCGCCGATGTGAAGGAGCTCGCGGCCGCCGACCGCAGCCCGACCTGGGAGGGGTGGGCGGCCGTCGAGCGGATCAGCGAGGAGTACGGCATCCACGACGTGAACCTCGTCAAGCCGGGCGTCGGCGAGACGACGCGGGTGCTGCTGCGCCGCGTCCCGTGGAAGATCCTCGCCTCGCGCGACGCCGGCGCGGACCTGGCCCATGTGCGGCTGCTGGCCGAGCAGCGCGGCGTGCCGGTGGAGGAGGTGGACGGTCTGCCGTACTCGTGCGTCGGGCTGATCCACCCCCGCTATACGCGCGGCGCGACGGGCGCGGACGGCAAGGCGGTGACCGCCTGATGACGAGCGACAAAGCGCTGAACGACCTGATGACCAGCCATGAGCAGCAGTCGCCCGTGCTGATCGCGAGCGACCTCGACCGCACGCTGATCTACTCCGCGGCCGCCCTCGACCTCCGTATGCCGGACGCCGAGGCGCCGCGCCTGCTGTGCGTCGAGGTGTACGGCCACCAGCCGCTGTCGTACATGACGGAGACCGCGGCCGGGCTGCTCACCGACCTGGCCCGCGGCGCCGTCTTCGTACCGACCACCACGCGCACCCGCGAGCAGTACGGCCGCGTCCGCCTCCCCGGCCCCGCCCCCCGCTTCGCGATCTGCGCGAACGGCGGCCATCTGCTGGTCGACGGCGAGTCCGACCCGGACTGGCAGGCGTCCGTACGCGCCCGCCTCGCCGCGGCGTGCGCGCCGCTGGAGGAGGTCCGCGCCCATCTCATCCGTACCGCGGACCCGGCCTGGCTGCTCAAGGAGCGGGTGGCCGAGGAGCTGTTCGCCTATCTGGTCGTCGAACGGGCCCTGCTGCCCGAGGGATACGTCAAGGAGCTGACCGCCTGGGCCGAGGAGCGCGGCTGGACGGTCTCGCTGCAGGGCCGCAAGATCTACGCCGTGCCGAAGCCGCTCACCAAGAGCGCGGCGGTCGCCGAGATCGCGCGCCGTACGGGGGCGCGCGAGGTGCTGGGCGCCGGGGACTCCCTCCTGGACGCCGACCTCCTCCTGGCCGCCGACCGCGCCTGGCGGCCGGGCCACGGCGAACTCGCCGACGAGGGCTGGACGGCGCCGCAGGTGATCGCGTTGGAGGAGCGGGGCGTGGCGGCGGGGGAGGAGATCCTGCGAGCGTTCGCGGCGCGGGCCGGGGTGGCCTGAGCCGGGGTGGCGGGCGCGGGGGTGGCGGGCGCCGGGGGTGACCCGGGTCGGGGTTGACCCGCGTCGGCGTGGCGGACGCCGAGGATGACCCGGGCTGGGGGATGACCCGCGTCGGCGTGGCGGACGCTGGGGATGACTCGGGTCGGGGTTGACCCCGTAAGCCGTTCACCCGCGCCGCTGCCCCCGCCCCGGCCGGAAGATCCGTACTCCCACGAACGCCACCACCCCCAGCGCCGCCGCGCCCGCCACCACCTTCGAGTACACCGACACGTAGTCCGTCACCTCGTGCCAGTTGTCCCCCAGCGCGTACCCGGCCAGCACGAACACCGTGTTCCAGATCAGGCTCCCGAGCGTGGTCAGAGCGAGGAAGACGGGCACCGGCATCCGCTCGATCCCGGCGGGCACGGAGATGAGGCTGCGGAAGATCGGCACCATGCGCCCGAAGAAGATGGCCTTCGTGCCGTGCCGGGTGAACCACCGCTCCGTGCGCTCGATGTCCGCCACCTTCACCAGCGGCAGCCGCGCGGCGATCGCGACCGTACGGTCCCGGCCGAGCAGCCCGCCCACCCAGTACAGGGCGAGCGCCCCGATCACCGAGCCCGCCGTGGTCCACAGCAGCGCGGCGTACAGGTTCATATCGCCCTGCGCGGCGGCGAATCCCGCCAACGGCAGGATCACCTCGCTGGGCAGGGGCGGGAAGAGGTTTTCGAGGGCGATGGCGGCGCCCGCGCCGGGCGCGCCCAAGGTGTCCATCAGGCCAGTGGCCCAGTCGGTGATCCGGTCGCTCATGCCGTACGACGCTAGAAAGGCGGCCGCCTGGGGACCATGAGGGCGCCCACCCGGCCCGCCGGTCGCGCACCGCACCCACAACCTGCGGAAATCCTCAGTGTGCGGGCCGATGCGCGCCGCTAGCGTTGCCGCTCATGGGGAGATGGCTACGGCGCGGGCTGCGCCTGGCGGGCGGGCTGCTGATCGGCGCGGGCACCGCCGTCGTGGAGCTGGTGTGTGTCGCGGTGGCGGGCCTGGCCCTGCTGTGCGTACGGACCTGGCCGGGCGGCTGGCCGGCGGCCCGGCGGTGTGTGCTGGGCGCGGTGACGGCCGGGGCGCGGCGGCTGACGGAGGCCGAGCGCCGCCGGCTGGCCCGTTTCCTGGGCCATGACATCGCGGCCGACTACGACGACCCGGCCGCCCGCCAGTATGTGGCGGCGCGCTGGTCGCTGGGGCTGCTGGGCGGGCTGGTGCTGCTGGCCGTGGTGGCCGGCACGGCGTACGGCAGCCTGCTGCTGTGGGGCTGGTTCATCATGCGCGACGGCGAGTGGATCACGATCACCAGCTCCGCAATCGGCGGGCTCTTCCTGCTGTTCCTCGCCCTCCAGGGCATCGTCGGCGTCGCGCTCCTGGAGGGGCAGTTGGCCCGCCACTTCCTCGGCCCCAGCCACCGCGAGGCCCTGCGCCGCCGGATCGACGAACTGTCCACCAGCCGCGCCGGGGTGGTGGACGCGGTGCACGACGAGCGCCGCCGTATCGAGCGCGATCTGCACGACGGGGTGCAGCAGCGGATCGTCGCCCTCGGCATGCTGCTCGGCCGGGCCCGCCGCAGCCAGGACCCCGACAAGGCGCGCGCCCTGCTGGTCCAGGCCCATGAGGAGAGCCGGGCCGCGCTGACCGATCTGCGTGAGGTGGCGTGGCGGGTGTACCCCACGGCGCTGGACGAGGCCGGGCTGCGGGCGGCGCTGGAGGCGGTCGCCGAGCGGTCGGCCATCCCGGTGCGGCTGGAGTACGGGCTGACGGCGGAGCCGGGGGAGGCGGTTCGTACAGTGGCGTACTTCGTGGTCGCCGAGGCGGTGACCAACGCGATCAAGCACTCGGGCGCGGAGCGGATCACGGTGGCGCTGACCGGGCGGGAGACGGAGGTGGGGTCCTTGGGCGGGCTGCTGGTACGGGTCACCGACGACGGCAGGGGCGGTGCGGACCCGGCGGGCGGCGGGCTGCTGGGCCTGGCCCGGCGGGTGGCGGCGCTGGACGGCCGGCTGCGGGTGGTCAGCCCGCCCGGCGGACCCACGACGGTCAGCGCGGAGCTGCCGGAACTGCCGGGGCCGCCGGAGTCGCCATGCGCGTGATCCTGGCCGATGACTCGACCCTGCTGCGCGAGGGCCTGGTGCGGCTGCTCGCCGAGGAGGGCCACGAGGTGGTGGCAGCGGTGGGCGACGGCGCGGCGCTGGTCGAGGCGGTGGGGCTGCACCCGGACGTGGACGCGGTGGTGGTCGACGTACGGATGCCGCCGACGCACAGCGACGAGGGGCTGCGGGCGGCGCTGGAGATCCGGCGGCGCCACCCCGGCATCGGTGTGCTGGTGCTGTCGCAGTACGTGGAGAAGCGGTACGCGACCGAACTGCTCACCTCCGAGGACGGCGGCGCGGGGGTCGGCTATCTACTCAAGGACCGGGTGGTGGAGGTCGACGAGTTCCTGGACGCGCTGGAGCGGGTCGCGGCGGGCCGGGCCGCCTTCGACCCCGAGGTCGTCCGCAGACTGCTGGCTCGCAGCACCCACACCGACCCGCTCAGCCGGCTCACCCCGCGCGAGCGGGACGTCCTGGGCGCGATGGCGCAGGGCCACGCCAACACGGCCATCGCGGAGCGGCTGCATGTCTCGCGCAGCGCCGTCGAGAAGCACATCAACGCGATCTTCGACAAGCTCGAACTCCCCGCGAGTTCGGGTTACAGTCGCCGAGTGCTGGCTGTACTGCGTTATTTGGGAAGTTGAAGGAGGCCACGTTGGCCGAGAGCAAGAGCACGCCGGTGACGGATGAGCTGTACGGCTACATGCTGCGGCACAACCCGCCGCTCGACCCGGTCCAGCGCGAGCTCGTCGAGGTCACGCATGCCCAGCTGCCCGGGTACGCGGGTATGCAGTCCGCCGAGGAGCAGGGCCCGCTGCTGGCGTTCCTGGTGCGGCTGACCGGCGCCCGGCACATCGTCGAGGTCGGCACCTTCACCGGCTTCTCCGCCCTGTCGATGGCGCAGGCGCTGCCCGCCGACGGCAAGCTGATCGCCTGCGACATCTCGGAGGAGTGGACGGCGTACGGCCGGGACGCCTGGGCCAAGGCCGGGGTCGCGGACCGTATCGACCTGCGGATCGCGCCCGCGCTTGACACGCTGCGGGCGATGCCGGCCGAGCCGCATATCGACCTGGCCTACCTCGACGCGGACAAGGGCAACTACATCGCGTACTGGGAGGAGCTGGTGGCGCGGATGAGCCCGGGCGGGCTGATCGTCGCGGACAACGTGTTCTTCCACGGCTCCGTCGTCGACCCGGAGGCCACGGGCGCGGGCGCGGCGATCAAGGCGTTCAACGAGCATGTGGCCGCCGACGAGCGGATGGAGTCGGTCATGCTGACGGTCGCGGATGGCCTGACCCTGGCCCGCCGCCGCTGAACCTGCGCCGCCGCAGCAGCCGCCGGGCGTGCCGGCCTCCTTGTCCTTGCTGCCGTCCTTCTTGTTGCTGCTCGCCGGGCTGATCGAGCTTGCCCCACTTGCCGGGTGGTGTGGCGGGAGGCGTAGCGCTCGGCCTCTCCGCCGCCTGATCACCGCGCCCGGCCTGGAGCTCCCGGGCACGCGCCTCCCGTTCGGCGAGCAGGGGGTGTCGGGCCTGCCAGTACGGATTGTCGTGCGGCAACCCGCCGCTGACCCGCCCGTACATGCCGAACCACATCAGCATCAGGCCGACCACGAAGCTGAACACCACGTTCTGGAGGCGGAAGGCCAGGAAGTCGAAGGACGTCCTGATCAGGGCGAGGTTGACGAAACCGCTCAGCAGGAAGAGAACGCCCAGCACGATGTTGAGGGTCGAGGCGAAGTTGCCGCCGATGACCATGCCGGCGACCAGCAGCGCGCCGATGACGAGGGACAGCACGCTCAGCGCGCCATTGGTGTTCAGACCGGCGACGGTGGCACCGCCGGTGTCAAAGAAACCGATCTGGTGGATCAGGCCCAGGATGCCGAAGGCGATCAGGACCAGACCCATCAGGCCCGCACCGACGCGGTAGACCTGGCTGAGCCGGTGGTCGACCGGCAGATGCTCGTCGAGTTTGATGCGGACGCCAACCCGCTCGGGGAACTGGCGTCCGATCCCCGCCGGGTGGGGACCGATGGGGGAGGGGCGGCCAGTAGCCATGTCCGGCCTCCTTCGGGGTGATGGGTTTTACCCCTGCCGCTCGCGGAGACCCCGGCCTCGCGGTGCTGCGCGGTCGAGGCCGTACCTGCGTACGTACCTCCCAGGATCCGCCCCCAACCGGCCCGGCTCAACCGGGCCGGGCTCAGCCGCGACCGCGTGCGACCTCACCCACAGCAGCCGCCCCCACAGCATCCGCCGCCACCGCCACCGGGGGCCTGGGAGCGCGCCGCGGCGGAGGAGGCGGCGCCGGTGACGGCGACCGTCGAGAGCAGCTTCACCGTGTCGTCGTGCCCGTCGGGGCAGGACGCGGGCGCCGAGGACTCGGCCATGGGCCGGTTCAGCTCGAAGGTGGTCCCGCAGGCGCGGCATCGGTATTCGTAGCGAGGCATAGGGGCAGCATAGCCAGGAGAGAGGCGGTCCAACAGCGCGCAAAGCACGCGAAACCGCAGGCCAGCATGTGGGTGTGGCGCAGGCATGTGGGCGTGGCGCAGGGGGACACGGAACGCGCCCCACCGGCCCCGGCCGGTGGGGCTCACCCTCAGTGCGTGCCGCCACGCTCCTCGCGGATCTCCTGCACCACGTGGGCGACGGTCTGCCGCACGGCCTCCGTCTCGGACAGGAAGTGCCACCAGTCCGGGTGCCGTCCCTCCAGCCCGGCGATCGCCCGGTCCAGCCGCTCCACGGCGCCGTCCAGTGGCCGGGCGTGCCGCGGGTCGGGGGTGTCGCGCCCGGCCATGGCCAGGCGCTGCGCGTCGCGGATGGCGAAGCGCGTGCGCTCGACTTCCTTGTTCCGGTCGTACGACACCTCGTCGAGCCGCCGCAGCCGGTCGCCGGCCGCGGACACCGCCTCGTCCGTGGTGTTCAGCAGCGCCCGTACGGTCGCGAGCAGGGCGGTGGCATCGGCCCAGCGCTGCTCGTCGCGCGCCTCCTGGGCCTCCTTGAGCTTGGCCTCGGCCTGCGCGACATCTCCCTCGGCCTGCGCCGGTACGGTCTGCAGATCCTGCCAGCAGGCCGCGCTGTAGCGCCGCCGCAACTCGCTCAGCACGGGCGCGACGCCCTCCGTACGCGTGGTGATCGCCTGCGCGCGCGTACGCAGCGACACCAGCCGCCGGTCGATCTCCGCGGCCCGCTCCGGCAGCCGCTCCGCCTCGCCGCGCACCGCCTCCGCCCGGCGCAGCACATCGTCCGCGCGCCGGATGGTCTCCTGCACACCATGCTGGCCCGCCCCCTCGTTGAGCTTGGTCAGCTCGGGCGCCAGCTGGGCCAGCCGCGCCGCCAGATCGTCGGCCCGCAGCCCGGACCCCCGTACGGCATCCAGCGCGTCGCTCGCCGCGCGCAGCGCCTGCCGGGCCCGCTCCACGGCGGGCGCCAGCCGCGCCAGCTGGGTCTCGGCCTGCTCCAGCAGCGGGCCGAGCCCCTGCGCGAAGCGGTCGAGGTCCCCCTTGGTGCGCCGCAGCTCGTCCTTGGCCCGGACCAGATCGGCGCGGGCGCGCGAGGCGGTCGAGGCGTCCAGGTCGTCGCGGTCCAGGTCATGGGCGTCCACGGCGGTGATGTAGTCCCGGCTGACCTGGTCGATCCGCTGGCCGAGCGCCTCGAAGTCGGCCTTCGCCCGCCGGGCGGCCGGGGAGTCGTCGACCGCGGTGATCGTCTCGATCGAGATCCGCAGATCGCGCTGCGCGGTGTCCAGCTCGTAGAACGCCGCCGCGGCCTCGTCCTTCGCGGCCTGCGCCTGCGCCCGCTGCCCTTCCCCCCGCCCCCCGAACCAGCGCCGCGCCCCGCCCCCCGCGAACGTGACCGGCACTACCGCGATCAGCAACGGCAACGGCGCCACCACCAGCGCCACACTCCCCACAACCCCCTCGACCACCCGCCGCCCCAGCCCCCGCGGCCGCCACCGTCGCCCCGCCCCCAGGCGACGTGCTGGACCCGGACCATGCTCTGGACGCGGACGACGTACTCGACGTGCAGACTGCGCGGATGTCGCCGCCACTTCCCGCTCCCACATGGATCGCCCCAGGCCCGGCTGTCATTCTCCCACCGTTCCTAGTGTTGTTGGCCAGCGTTGGCCAAATCAGCACATTCCGGGCCAGGTTGGACGTGTCTGGCGCCGGGTGCACCCCGAACGGTCGTGGGTGCGGGGAGCGGCACGAGCTGGTCACTTCGGCTCCGGCGGGTCTTACCGCCCTGGTGGGGCGTGCCTGTGGTCCTGGGTGGGTTCGTGGTCCCACGCGGCCTGGGCGTGGAAGCGGTCTGGCCGGTAGCTCTCCGCTGTCCGATCCTCCGGTCGGGAGCGGTCACACCTGGCCGACGCCGGATCCGTTGTCCCAGGCCGCGTCTGCCAATCGCCACCGCGGCCGCATGATGCCGGGTGACAGTGGATTTCGATTGATCGCCGAGAGGTGTTTGCCAGTGCTGGGCGCCCCAGCGGGAGGTGTAGGCCGGGTCCACGGCGACCACGACCAGCCCCTGGTGGCAGGCCATGCCGCGCAGCCGGTCCCGGAACCTGGCGGTCGGGATACCGGCCACCGTGCGACGGAAGGCCTTGCCGCGCCGACCGCGCCCCATCGTCTCCCGGCCCGTCTGTCGAGCGTCGATGAAGCCCAGGTTCTCGACCACGATCCCCATGCAGCCGTGCATCATGGCGATCTTGATCAGCGAGGTGACGGCGGCCCGCAGTCTGCCGTCCCGACGGGACGCGTCGCCGGTCAACTCCAGCGGCACCGTGACAGGTTCGCCGACCGGGTTGCCGTGCGTACGCTGCGAGGTGGTCGGCGTTCAGGTCGGCCCCGAGCATGCGCCCGCCCGCCGCCCTGATCTCCTGCGGCGACGGCAACATGGTCTGCGGCGCCGACCATGAGGCGTCGAGGTACCAGCGGCCGCGCACCGGGTCGCGCACGATGTCGTAGCGGACGGCCTGGTTCGCGGTCACGCGGTCCAGCCACTCCTCCCGACGGTGGTGGAAGGTGACGGTGCAGGCCAGCCGGTAGCGGCCACGCGGCGCGTTCGCCAGATGCCTCAGCGGTTCGGGCAGCACGATCGTCACACTGCCGTCGGCCGGATCCACCGTGATGGTGTAGTTCCCGTGCGGGGCCCCGGACTCGCCGTCCGCGGTGAGGAACAGCCGGGCCGCATCCCACCGCCCGCGCCACTCCCCGGCCGTGAGATGCGCCTCGGACAGGTGGTGCCGTAGCTTCGCCAGACGACGCCCGCCCACCACCACGGACGGCCGCCCCTCGGCGATGCGCCGCTCGACCACGGCAAGACGGGCTTGGAGCGCTTGGAGGCGGCGCTGCTTCTGGAAGCGTTCGCCCTGGTCCTGGTAGCCGCGCACCCTGCCCGTGCGCTGTCCACACGGCACCGTCAGACGACGGGCGATTTGCCCGATGGCGCGACGGAGCCCGGCACGCTCGTCGTACAGGCAGCGCATGCTGAGCTGATACTGGTCCTCGCTGGCACGGGTCATCGCCCCCGCCCAGCGCGACGATGACACGGCCGTCAGCTTCTTCTTCCGCTCGGCCCGCCGGGCCTCCTTCACCGGCACCGGACCGATCACCACGCGCTCAGCCAGATCCGCCCGCTGATAACGGCCGAGGTGCTGCCCGACCAGGGCGAGGACCTTCTCGTCCGCGCCACCGACCCGCAGCCGGTCCCGAATCCGGGCACCCGATGGCGCGGCCACCGTGAACGCGGGCGCGATCGCACGCAACGCACGCTTCCCCCCATGCTGACGCGCCACCGCCCTCCCCCTCCCTCCGGGACATCGCGAACCCAGTTGCCGCCATCGATCATGCGTTCCCAACACACGCAGGATCCCGGAAACCGGCCCCGTTCACCCTGACGAGGGACGCACCGGCCAACCATGGCCAACAACCGAATCAACAGCTGCCGACCCGCTGGATTGGGGCGGTGCGGCGCGGACAGGGTAGGCTGGCACCTCATCCCGGGCGCATAGCTCAGCGGTAGAGCGCTGCCCTTACAAGGCAGATGTCGGCGGTTCGAACCCGTCTGCGCCCACCAGCACAAAGACCCCCAGCCGATCCCGGTTGGGGGTCTTTGACACTCCGCGTGCTGCTGCCGGTGGACGGCTCAAGCCTCGCGGACGAAAGTCGCACAGTCCGGACAGTCGTCGAGATATCGATGTCGACACTCAACGGTGTGCCGCAGGAAGGCAATCGCCTGCTGCCTCTGGACGACTTCACTTTCGAGTGCCGCGATCTTCGCCCTCACGACCGCCTGTGCCGCCGACTTCGTCGCCGACATGGCAGCGGTGACCTCTGGCAACGAGAGCCCGACTCGCCGCAGTTTCAGCACGGTCCGTGCCTGTTCCAGGGCGTTGTCGTCGTAGCTGCGGTAGCCGTTGCCATCGCGACGCACGGTGAGTGCCCCAACGTTTTCCCAGTGCCGCAGCACGTGGGTTTCGATTCCGAGCTCCGCGGCCACTTCCCCGATCGTCTTCACCACACGCCCTTGCCTTCATGTCGACCTGAACCCTTAGCGTCTCGATCATGCCTGCATCGATCCTGGTCACCGGCGCGGCCGGCAACCTCGGCCGCGAGGTCGTCAACCGTCTCCAAGCACACGGCGCCCGCGTGCGTAGCCTCGTGCGTCAGCGGACTGGTCCGCGCCCCGGAGCCGAATCGGTGGTCGGCGACCTCACAGACCCCACTGCTGTCCGCGAGGCGCTCGTGGGCATCGACGCTGTCTTTCTCATCTGGCCGCTGCTCGATTCCGCCCCTGCCCACGACCTGGTTGCGGAACTCGTCACCGCGGCCCCCCGTGTCGTCTACCTGTCCACGACCGCCATGGACGACGAAGCCGCTCGCCAGAGTGATCCCATCGTCCAGGTGCACGCGGACATGGAAGCCCTGCTGCGCGATGCCGGTCTGCGGCCCGTGGTGCTGCGTAGCGACACATTGGCATCCAACAGCCGTGGCTGGGCGCCACAGTTGCGGGCAGGTGACGTGGTGTCAGGCCCGGACGTGGCGCGCACAGCCGTCGTGGACGAGCGCGATGTCGCCGACGCGGCCGTAGCCGTGTTGCTCGCGCAACACGACCAGTTGGACCAGAGGTTGCACGTGTTGACAGGACCCGAGGTCCTCAGCCGCGCCGACCAGGTCGCTCACCTCGGTGCCGCTCTCCGGCGCCGTCTGCGCTTCCAGGCGCTCCCCGCTGACCTCGCGCGATCACGAATGCTCGCGGACGGCCGGCCCGAGCCGCTGGTGGAAGCGCTGATCGCGGCCTCGGTGCGGCGACCGGAGTCGGACCGCATCACCGATCATGTTGAGCGCCTTACCGGCCGACCGGCCGGCACCTTCGCGAGGTGGGCCATCGACCACGCGGCCGAGTTCAGCTGACGAAAAGCCGCGGTCGAGCGTCGGGTGCGTGGCGTACGGATCCAGGTCATCGCAGGCTCTCATGGGCGCGGGCGCTCCAGATCGTCAGTGCGGCTGCCAGGGCGCAGGCGCCGCCGAGCCACAGCACGCCCTGGAGGGTGAGTGTGTCGACGATGACGCCGCCGGCCAGCGCGCCGAGGCCGATTGACAGGTTGAACACCGCTACCCACAGGGAGGAGGCCGCTTCCACCGCCTGCGGGGCGGCCTTGATCATCCAGGTCTGCAGGCCGACCGACACGCCGCCGTAGGCCAGACCCCAGACGATCAGCAAGATGGCGCCGCCGACCGCCGTGTGGCCCAGCAGCAGGAAGAGCGGCATCGCAACCGTGAGGGACGCGGCGATGATCAGCACGCTCCGGTGCACCCTGCGCGAGAGCGCGGTGCCGGCGGCGAAGTTGCCGATCATGCCCGCCACACCGAACCCGAACAGCAGCGAACCGACATAGCGCTCGTCGATACCCGACAGCCTCTGCAATGCGGGGCTCACGAACGTGTAGGCCGAGAAATGCCCGAACACGATGAGGACCGTCGCGATGATGCCGATGCGCACTCCCGGGTTGCGGAACTGCTCGGCCAGGAGACGCGGCCGGACAGCCTGCGAGGCGGCCAGCGGTGGCAGCACGGCCAGCAGGGCGATCAGCGCGACAAGTGCCAGGGCGCTCATCGACGCGAAGGCGATGCGCCAGCCGGTGAGATCGCCGACCAGGGTGCCGAGCGGGACACCGAACACGTTCGCGGCTCCGACGCCACCGAAGATGATCGCGGTGGCCCGTGGCACGTTCTCGGTAGTCACGAGCCGGACGGCCAGGCCGCTTGCGACCGCCCAGAAGCCGCCGATAGCCACCCCGACCAGGACCCGGGAGGACACCAGGACGGCGAAATTCGGAGCCACGGACGATGCCACGTTGGCAAGGGTCATCAGCCCCATCAGCCCGAGCAGCAGAATTCGCCGGTCCATTCCCCCGACGAGCACGGGAATCAGCGGTGCTGAGACCGCGGCAACCAGGCTGGGGACCGTCACCATCAGCCCGGCTGTCCCTTCGGAGACCGACAGCGCCGACCCCACGGAGGTCAGCAGGCCGATCGGCAGTTGCTCCGCGGTCACCAGCAGGAACGTTCCCAAGGCCACTGAGCTGACCGCCAGCCAGTGATTCTTCTGCGATGTCTGCGGGGCGCCCGCCAGGGCGGCGGGCTGTTCTGTGGTCGTCACCGCGGTGTCTCCTCCACTCGTTCGGGAGCGATCGCTCCCATATGTGGCGGGACCCTAGTATGGGAGCGATCGCTCCACAAGTTGGGTAGACTGAGGGCATGGCACGCCCCCGACAGTTCGACGAGCAGGACGCGGTCGTCAGAGCGACCGAGTTGTTCTGGCGACGCGGCTACCACGCCACCTCGGTGCGCGATCTGGGTGACGAGCTCAAGCTCACGCCCAGCAGCCTGTACCGGACGTTCACCGACAAGCACACCCTCTTCCTGCGCGCGCTCGACCACTACCGGGCCACGGAGTCCGCTCAGGCCGAGCGATTGCTCGCTGCCGACAGCCGGCCGATCCGGCAAGTACTGCGCGACTGGATGCTGTGGCTGGTCACCTGCCCGCCCGACGGCGAGCCCGGTCGAGGCTGCTTCGTGGTCAACACCGCAACCGAACTCGGCACCACCGACGACCAGGTCAGCCAGCGGACCGAGGCCGCCTTCGAGGTGACCCGGCAGGCACTGCGCTCGTTGCTGCTCCAGGGGCGGCGCAAGGGCGAACTGTCCGCCGACCTCGACGTCGACGCCGCCGTGGAACTGCTGTTCACCACGGTCCTCGGGCTGCGGGTACGGGAACGTGCCGGCCACGACCTCGCACGTCTGGCCACCGCGATCGACGTCGCGATCCGGGCGTTGGGGCCCACGCCGACGACGCCTTGCTGACCACTGCCAGCCACCGGCTAGCGGGCCGGGCGGCGTCCGCGTGGTGGTCCGCCTCCTGTTCCGTTGAGGGGGAGCAGCGACTCCAGGGTGGAGCCTCGGACCCATGCCCCGAGCAGGTCCCGGTGCATGGCGAAGATCTCGTGCTTCACCGCCAGTTTCCCGGCTGCCGCCGTGAAGTTGCAGGTGGCGACGTATACGGCGATGTCGGCGCCGTGTTCGGCCCTTGCCGTGCCGAGGAACTTCTGCATCTCACCGCTACCCACGGTGCGGTGGGGCGCGTAGTGCTTGCACTGGATGACCAGCCGGCGCCCGTCCGGCATCAGCCCGACGACATCGGCGCCCAAGTCGCCGGTCTTGCCGGAGACCACGACCTGGGTGCAGCCGTCGCGGCGGCACAGCTGCGCGACGTACTGCTCGAACCGCTGCCACGTCATCGCGTCGACATCGGACATGGCCACGTCCCGCGCCCTGCGTTCCTCCGCGGCCTGCCAGGCTCGGTCGCCGGATATGGCGCTTCGGTGGGCCTTCAGCAGCCACCAAACGACCCCGCCGAGCAGCATCGCGAGGGCCACTCCGACGACGTACGGCCACACCGTCTTCCACATCAGAGCCAACCCGAGCAGCATCACGGCGCCGGCGCCCCACGCCCAGCGGCGTACCCGTGCCTTCGACTGCCGTGATGACCATGTGCGCCGTCGTCGCGCCGCCATCTAGCCCCCTCCCGCACGTACCCGGCAGTGTGCGGAGCGGTGGCTTACCGCGGCAAGACCGCCTTAGCGTTTACCGAAGGGGCATCCGGGCGATCAGCTACTGATCCACAATGATGCGTATGAGCGACGCGCAGCCACAGCCGCAGCCACGGTTCACCATATTCGTCCACCTGACGGCCCTGCCTGCATGGCTTGCCCTGGGGCGGCCCGAGCGTCAGCGGATCATCGCTGATCATGTGGAGCCGCTGCTGGAGAAGCACTCCGCCGTTCAGGTCCGCTGGTTCGACGCCGAGGCTTGGGCGGCCGCTCCGTCCGATGTGCTGGTGGCGACGACCGACGATCTGACCGCGTGGTCCGACCTGTTTGAAGGCCTTCGCGACAGCCCGCTGTGGAGCGTGCCCTACTTCCGCGTGGAGTTGGTGCTGCCGACGATCGAGGACGGCTTCGCCGACTACGAACGTCGTACCGGGCAGCGCGCCTGACATCGATGCCTGACATCCACGCCTGACACGCCATGGCCCGCGGTGCAGAATGCCCGCATGATCAAAGGCGTTCACACCGACAAGGCGCCGTTCGTGCGCTTCTCCGACGGCACCGAGCCGCCCCTGTCCCAGGCCATCGTCTCCGGTGGCCTGGTCTTCACCTCCGGCCAGGGGCCACTCGACCCCGCCACGAACGAGATGCCGGCCGATTTCGCCGCGCAGGCAACGCAGGTGCTGAGCAATCTCGTCGCCGTGTTCGAGGCGGCGGGCAGCGGTAAGGACCGCATCGTCAAGTGCACCTGCTATCTGAGCGACAGGAAGAACTTTCCGGAGTTCAACCGCGTGTACCGGGAGTTCTTCGCGGACAGTTCGCCGCTGCCCGCCAGGACCACCGTGGTGGCGCAGCTCGTGCGTGAGGGTGTGCTCGTCGAGATCGACGCGGTGGCGGAGGTCTGAGCGGCGCGGGCTGACCACTGACGCTCACGGCCCGCCTCACAGCCGCAGTTCGGGTGGGAAGCCGGTCCAGCACAGGTCGGCGGGCAGGTGGGACATGTCGTTGTAGAAGAGGACGGAGGAGAGCCGGCCGGGGGCGTAGCGGATGACCGTCAGGGCCGCGTTGGCGTGGTTGAGGCCGAGCCAGCGCCAGTCGGGGGCGTCCAGGGCGGCGCGGACGAGCCAGCCGATGAGGAAGTTGTGGGTGACGACCAGTTCGTGGCGCGGCTCGTCGCCGGGCACCGGGCCGGTGAACAGGGCCAGGGCCTCGCGGGCGAGTGCCGGACCGTGGTCGCGGGCTTCCGGGGGGAACTGGGCGAGGAAGCCGAGGAGGGCGTCGGCGGTTTCCGCGGGGAGTTCGCTCCGGTCGGGGACGTACGGGAGGTAGTCCCCGGCCGGTTCGGACGGGTGGAGGGGGACTGCGGGGACTTCGGGGACCTCCGGAGCCTCGGGGCGTTCGGTGAACTGCTCGGCGATCAGGCGGGCGGTCTGGGCGGCGCGCGGGAGCGGGCTGTGGTGGATTGCGGATATGGGGTGGCCGCGCAGCCGCTCGCCGAGCAGTACGGCCTGGCGGCGCCCGTTCGCTGTCAGCTCGGTCTCGTCGGGTGAGGCCTCGCCGTGGCGGGTCAGATAGAGGTAGCGCGCGGCCGTTGTGGTCATCTCGTACGGGTGTCCTTTGCGGGGTTGCGTCGGGGCACTCTTGGGGACGTGCTCGGCTCGGTCGGGGTTGCGTGTTCCACGGGTCCGTCTCGCCGCGGGGGCGGCAGTGGGACGGTCGAGCCGCTGAACTCTTGGTGAAGTTTGCCCCGGGTGAGTTCAGGAGAAGTTCAGCGAGTATCCGGCGCCGCGCATTCACCTGCGCATATGTATGTCGTCGCGGCGGATTGGCTCTGTAATGTCCCGTTCTTCCTTCGTTCCAGGGCCCGGAACAAGATCATCCGGTTCGGCTAGTCTGCGATCGCCAAGCTGGTGGAGTGACGGGGGAAAGGCCATGAGCGGTCCCAGCTATCTGGACGGTCTCAATTACCATGACATGGTCGAAATCGACCTGGGGAAGCTCGGTGGTGCGGTCGCGGACTGGAAGTCGACCGTTGACGGTTTGAAAAGGCTGATGGAGGACGCGAGTTCCGGCTTGTTGAAGAAGTCGGAAGGGGCTCGATGGGTCGGGCTCAACGCGGACGTCACGCGCGAATTTGTCAAGAAGACGGCTGAAGAGCTCATGGATTTGCACCAAGAAGCCAACGCCATCTGGAACGTCCTCGACGACGCGCATTCTCAGCTCACCGAGATCCAGTCCAATATCAAGTCGATCGTCGAGCAGGCGAAAGAAGTCAAGCTTCAGGTCACCGACAACTGGGACGGCACCGTCAAGTTCGTCTACCCGTTTGAGATGGACCCCGACCAGCACGACCGGGACGTCCAGCACGAGTACAACCGCCGCGTCAACGCGAAGATGGCCCGGGCCATCCGGATCGACGGCCTGGTCAAGGGCGCGCTGGCCAAGATGCACGGCGGTGATCCCTACGACGCCGGGCACACGCGGTACGACTCGCTCGACGACGTCGCGCTCGACCGGGCGATGGCGCTCGCCTCGCTCGGCAAGGACGTGAACCCCAAGCAGCGGGCCGAGTTGCGGAAGCTCTGGGACGCGCTCAGCCCGGAGCTGCGCGGCCAACTGTGGGATGCCGACCGGGTAAAGCTGATGGATACCGGGGTCATCTCCCCGAAGTACAAGTGGAAGTCCACGGTCAAGGGGAACCCGGGGTGGGCATGGAGAGATCCGACGGCGGGCGATCGCTGGACCTTGTTCGAGGCGAAAAGCAAGGTGGCGTGGGACAAACTGAACGGCCTCAGCCACGGCGGCCAGGCTCTGGAGCACTACCTCTCGCACACCGGAACCCCTGTTGATGATCTGGACGTCGACAGCATGCTGCGCGACGACAAACCCATGTACGAGGATGTCGAGTGGGCCATCGTCGACCATCAGGAAAAGTGGGCGGAACAGGCGCGCAAGGAGCTGGACAAGTCCGGCGGGCAGACCGTCACCGTTCCGGTGGAAACGAAGGGCCAGACTTTCGGTTTTGGCAACCAGGACTGGCGTGACGCCGTCGGCACCGGAACGTTCAACGTCTCCGGCGCGATGACGGCGAGGCTCAACGAGTACGGGAAGCCCGAGTATTACCTCGACTATCAGGTGAATGTCTGGGATCGATACAGCCATAACGAGATCGAGCTCAATCTGACGGATCCCCCAGACCCGGACCTGGCCAAACTGCAGGAAGCGGGGCTGGCCGAGGACTTCGACATGCGTGGCAGCAGTTCGGTGACGCACTACGACTTCCGGCAGCCGGGGCCGGACGGCGTGTACGACGGGCCGGGGCCCAAGGTCCAGGACCGGCCGCCCCCGGCCGGGGGCGGCGCGAAGTATGTCCGGCCGTAGCCGGAGTGATGTCATCCGATTCAGCTACCATGCGTTTTGATCTGCGCTGTGGTGCGGTGTGGCCAGGGGAGGAACGGCCGCGGCACCGGATGCGCGGATGTCCTCTACAGGAGGTAACGGGGAATGTCATTCGACAGCGAGTGGTCTCAACTCAAGGCGGACGCGGCCGGACAGCAGAGCGCCCATACGCGGCTCAACCAGCTCCCCGCGGAGGGCGGTGGCGGCGCAGGCGTGTCGGCCACGAGCGGCGGCGGGCGCTCCGATCTGGTCGTGCACCAGGACGACTTGGGCGCCGTCGGCCATGAGGCATTCGTCCTGCACGGAGAGTTGCAGAAGGTCGCCGATATCGCCGGGGCCGGGGCCAACAAGGACGGCGTGGGGTCGTCCATGCAGGCGGCCAAGGCGCTGAGCGACCACCACTTCACCATGGGCGACGCGCTGAGCACCACGGTGTCCGTCTGGACTTCCCAGGTGAAGACCGTGCTGCAGATGTGCGCCCATATCTCCAACCACCTGGACTACTCGAAGAAGGCGCACGGAAACGACGACGCGCAGATCGCGGCCTCGTTGCGCAACCGGGACGGGTCGGCCGTGAGTGTTTCTGAGATATCCAAGATGGTGAAGTAGCGGAAACAGCGGGGGAAAGACGATGGGGGCTCTCACCTACGCGGATCTCATCGGCGTTGATCTGGGGAAGCTCGGCACCGCGGTCACGGACTGGAAGTGCGCCGTCGATGGCTTGAAGAGGCTGATGAACGACGCGGGTTCGGGCCTGCAGAAGAAGTCGGAGGGGGCGCGGTGGGCCGGGCTCAACGCGGATGTCACACGTGAATTCGTCGGCAAGACCGCGAAGGAGTTCGCGGATCTGCACAAGGAAGCCAGCGGCATCTGGAGCGTCCTCGAGGACGCCCACTCACAGCTGACCGAGATTCAGTCCGGCGTCAAGTCGATCGTCGCGCAGGCGCAGGACGACGGGCTCCGGCTCTCCGACAATTTCGACGGCACCGTGCGCTTTCTCTACCCCCATACGCCGGGGGACGACGGGGTACGGACGCAAGCGCAGTTGGACACTCAGGAGGCGTACGCCAACCGCGTCAACCGGCAGCTCGCCCGGGCCGTCGAGGTCGACGGCATCGTCAAGGGCGCGCTGGCCAAGACCCACGGCGGCGACCCGTACAACGCGGGCCATGCCCAATACCACTCGCTGAAGGACGCCCAGATCGACCGGGCCATCGACCTCGCCGCGCTGGGCCAGGGGGTGAACCCCGAGCAGCGTGCCGAACTGCGCAAGATCTGGGACGGTCTCAGCCCGGAACAGCGCGGCCGGGTCTGGGAGGCCGACGCGCTGGGGCTGGTGGCGGCCGGGATCACGGACCCGCAGTACAAGTGGAAGCCGGCGGATGTGGGATCCGGGAAGTTCCACTCGCGCGATCCTGGCTACAAGGACTATCTGTTCCAGCTCGAGGCGAAGGCCATGGCGAAGGGCGGCGGTCTGGCGGGCTACGACCAGGGGGCCCGCGCGTTGGCCCACTACCTCGGAGGGTCCGGAAAGCCGCTGGATCTGGATATCGACCGCATGTGGGACGAGGACGAGGGATTCCGGAAGGCCGCCACGGACAACCTCTCCAAGCATGAGGACGAGTGGCGGGAAAAGGCCCTGAAGGAGTTCGAGAAGTCGGGCGGCCGGCCGGTGGCCATTCCGGTGGAGACGAAGGCGCAGGGGTACGAGCAGGGCGACCGTGACTGGAATTTCGCCGTCGGCCACGCGATGGTGAACCATTCGGGAGTCGTGAGTGTGGAGCCCGGCCCGCACGGCGGGAAGCCCAAGGTGTCCCTCGACTACCAGGTGAACGTCTGGGACCGGTACAACTGGGATGACAATACGTCCTTCGATATCGCGGGCGTCACCGTCACCGGCAAGCAGATGCAAGGGCTCCACCAGACCGGCCTCGCCCAGGAATTCAATATGCACGGCAGCAGCTCGACTCACTGGCGCGAGCTGAAATAGACGCGGGCCGCTACGGGGAGTCCGGTGGCCGCTCGCCGTGGCGCGGCGGCGGCCACTGCCGTAGTACGTCACCCGGCGCCAGCCGGACCACCACCTCGGCGAGCTGGGTGCAGATCAGCTCGATCTGCTGGCGGGTACGGTTCCGCTCGGCGATGATCGCCGACAGCAGCAGCGCGGTCAGCGCGGTGGAGCCGTTGAACGCCTGCAGGGTGACCATCCGCGCCAGCAGCGTATGTCCCGCGAACGGGCCGACCCCCGCCGCCGTCGCCTGGATCGCGCACACCGACACGATGAGCGAGCACGGGACGGCCCCCGCGAGCTGGAAGCGCAGCGCAGCCCAGATCAGAAAGGGGAAGACCAGGAAGAGCAGGCTGCCGACCGAGTGCGTGGCGAGCAGCGCGACGGCCGTGGTGACCACCAACAGCAGCGCCGCCTCGGCCCACCGGTAGGCGGGTACGTCACGCGGCAGCCGGGCCCTGCTCAGCACCAGCAGCAGCGGTGTGACCACCAGGACCCCCATCGCGTCCCCCGTCCACCACACCGACCAGGTCGGCCAGAAGGCGTCGGCCGGGAGCGCGCCCTCCAGGACGAGCACACCGGTGCCCACCGTGGAGCTGATCAGCATGCCGGCCAGCGCGCCGAGGAAGACCAGCGACAGCGCGTCCCGCAGCCGGTTCAGCTCCGTATGGAACGCCATTCGTCGCAGCAGCAGATACGAGCACACTGGGGCCACGGTGTTGCCCGCCACGATCGCGACGACCGCGAGGGCCGTCGGGCCGATCGGCGCGTTGACCAGGAGGGCGCCCAGCGTGATGCCCGGCCAGGTGCGCAGGCCGAGCAGGAGCAGACAGGCCAGGGCGATACCGGTGGGCGGCCAGAGCGGGGTGACCTGCCCGCGCACCAGCTCCTGCAGCAGCCCGATCCGGGCCGCGCCGTAATAGGCCGCCGTGACGGCGACGATCCGCAGGCCCGTGGCACCGTATCGCCGGATCCAGTCATCGCCTGCCACAGCGGCCATCAGACAACGTCGTCGCAGTTCGGTGCGGGTGACACGCAGAGCCGCGGCGCGGCGTCCGCCGCACGGAGGAACCGGGACGCCGTCGGATGTACGGCGGCACGCCGGGTGCGCCGGGCAGGCTGGGCGCTACGGCCGTACGCCGTCGTGGCGGAGCACGAGCACGGCCGCGTCGTCGCAGTGGCCGGTACGGTCGGCGACCTCGCTCACCCGCGCGGCCAGCTCCTCCGCGTCCGCGTCGTAGCCCGCGCCGACCAGCCGCGACACCTCCGCCAGCCCCCGGTCGATCGGGTAGGACGGCCCTTCCACCACCCCGTCCGTGATCAGCACGAAGGCTCCCGCCCGCGTCAGCGGGTGCCGGGTCACCGGATAGGTCTCGCCGCTCTGGATCCCCAGCGGCAGGCCCCCCGGGTCACAGACGACCTCGGGCGGGGAGTCGGCCGAGGCCTGTATGGCCGGGACATGGCCCGCGCGGGAGCAGGCCAGCTCGCCCGCGACCGGGTCGAAGCGGACGAAGGTGCAGGTGGTGAAGAGATCGCTGCCCATCGAGATGAGCAGTTCGTTGACCCCGCGCAGCACCTCGCCCGGGTCGCAGGTGGTGGTGCAGACGGCGCGCAGCCCCGTGCGGACCTGGCCCATGAAGGCCGCCGCCTCCACGTCATGGCCCTGGACGTCGCCGATGGCGAAGCCGACCGAGGTGGTGCCCGGCAGCGGGAAGGCGTCGTACCAGTCGCCGCCGACGTCCAGCCCGTCCCGCGAGGGTGTGTAGCGGGCCGCGGCCCGCAGACCGGGGATCGCGGGCAGTTCGGCGGGCAGCATCTGCCGCTGCAGGGCCACGGCCAGCTCCACCCGCGCCTGCTGCAGCTTGATCCGCTCGAGGATCTGAGCGGTCAGCCGCCCCAGGGAACGCAGCGCCTCTTCGGTGGATTCGTGCGCGGTGCTTCGGCGGCGGTTCATCGGTGCTCCGAGTGGTACCTCCAGCGCCTGCTGGGGGAGCTCTGACCCGCGTCTTATGGTACGCGCGGTCACGGGGGAAGGGACGGGAGAAGGGGCGGGAGAAGGGCCGGTCGCGCGCCCAGGTCCGTACCGTACGTGAGCGGGTCGGCGCCGTGCGTGAGCGGGCGAGCCGCGCGTTCCGCCCCCGTTGCCTGTCAGATCACGGTCAGGCTTCGCTCGCATATGCGCAGCGGCCTTGCCGCGGCCGCCGGTTGACGACACCGTTGTCCGGCAACGGGCACGCGCGCCGCGCGCCCGTCTTCGACTGGGACCGGAGGTGCCATGGGACCGATCGTTCCACCCCTCGTTCCACCGTTCGAGCTCGTCGGCGAAGGGCCGCACCGGGTCGTGGCCATACACGGCTGGTTCTCGGACCGCGCCGCCTTCGCGGCCATGATGCCGCATATCGACCGTCGGGCCTTCACCTACGCACTCCCCGATCTGCGCGGCTACGGGGAGGCGCGGGACATCCGCGGTGAGTACACCACCGGCGAGGCGGGCCGCGATCTGCTCGCGCTCGCCGATCACCTCGGCTGGCAGCGGTTCTCGCTCCTCGGGCACTCGATGGGCGGCGCCGTCGCCCAGCGCGTCGTGGCCGCCGTCCCCGACCGGGTGGGGCGGCTGGTCGGGGTCGCCCCCGTGCCCGCGAGCGGGATGCCGATGGAGGGGGAGCAGTGGGAGCTGTTCACCTCCGCGGCCGAGCGCCCCGAGAGCCGGCGGGCGATCATCGACTACACCACCGGCGGCCGCCACCCCGCCGCCTGGCTCGACATGATGGTCCGGCACTCGCTGGAGCACAGCGACGCCAAGGCGTTCCGGGCCTGGCTGGACTCCTGGGCCCTGGAGGACTTCCACGAGGACATCCTGGGCTCCCGGGTGCCGGTCCGGGTGGTGGTCGGGGCGCAGGATCCGGCGCTGACGGCGGAGCTGATGCGGCAGACCTGGCTGCGCTGGTATCCGCGCGCCGAACTCGTCGAACTGCCCGGTGCCGGGCACTATCCCGCCGACGAGTCGCCGCTCGAACTCGTACGCGCCGTCGAGGACTTCATGGCGGCGGACGCGTGATCACGGACCGGAGAGGCCGGAGGGACTGGAGGGACCAGAGTCGGCGGCTTTGAGGGCCGCGTCGGACGGGGCGGAGTCGGAGGGGCGTGAGACGCGAGCAGAAGGGCGCGGCGAGCGCGAGTGCTCCGCCGCGTACTTCTCCTCGCTCTCGCGGTACTGGGGGAGCAGCGTGTTCAGGATGCGGTCCACGTACTCACGGGTCTCGGCGATCCTCGGGATCCCGCGGGCCTTGAGGACCGCGGTCGGACCGGCGTTGTACGCGGCCAGCGCCAGCTTGGTCGGGTTGCCGGGCAGGGATTTCACCATGCCGTACAGATGGCACATATAGCGGGCCTGCGAGGGGATGGCGTCCTTGGGCTCCCAGACATCGGCCTTTCCGTCGCCGTCCCCGTCGCGGCCCCACTCGGCCCAGGTCTCCGGGGTGAACTGCGAGATGCCCTGCGCATGTCCGGAGTCCGCGTCCGTCCGCCAGCCGCTCTCCGCGTGGATCTGCGCGGCCAGCAGCGGCACGTTCACCTTGGGGCAGGCGCGGGCGGCCGCCTCGACCACCGGGCGCTCGGCCGCGGGGATGGTCGGAAGCTCGGGCTCCGAGGGGGCGGTGAAGTGCCGTACGACGAGGATCCCGGCGGCGAGCACCAGGGCGGCGCCGACGAGGGTGGCGGTGGTACGGCTTCGGCGGGTCACCATGCGGGCGCCGGAGGGACGGGGATGCGCATGAGGGGACGGTAGCCGGAATTCCGGGCCGGATCCGGAATTCGCGCGTTCCGTGAGCGGGTCCGCGGGATCAGGGCTTCCGGCCGGGTCCGCGGGGCCAGGTCTTCTCGTGACATCGAGCGGCGTCGTGCGGTGTCGTGTGACATCGAGTGGTGCCGAGTGGCGTCGCGTCGGTTGAGGGGGTCGGCTCTGCCTACGCCTGTCCGGCTCCGCTCACCGCCGGCTGCGCCGCCGGGAGCGGCTGCTCCTCGTCGACGGGGCGCTTCATCACGAACGCCGCGCCCGCGCCGGCCGCGAAGAGCGCGAGCACCGAGACCGCCGTGCCCAGCCAGGTGGCGCCGAGCCACTGGCCGCCCACGTAACCCAGGCTCACGCTGTAAGCGGCCCAGGCCAGTCCGGCAACCGCCGACCAGGGCAGGAACTCCTTGGCCCGGCGGTGGGCCGCGCCCGCGCCGAGGCTGACGACGGATCGTCCGGCGGGCGCGAAGCGGGCTATGACGACCAGCGCGCCGCCGCCCTTGACCAGCGCCGTGCCCAACTTCTCCTGGGCGGAGGTCAGTCGGCGGGAGCGGGCGATGGCGCGGTCGAGGCGGTCGCTGCCGCGCCAGGCCAGCCGGTAGGCGACCATGTCGCCGAGGACGGAGGCGGTGGCGGCGCACAGCATGAGGGCGAACATCTGGGAGAAGTCGGCTGCGCCCGCCTGGACGCGTACGACGCCCACCGCGTCCACGGTGGTTCCGGCGGCGGCGGTGGCCGCCGTGATGACGAGGACACCGCTTGGCAGGACGGGGAGGAACACGTCAAGGAGAACGGACATGCCGACAACCGCGTAAATCCATGGGGTGTTGGTCAGCGACCCCAAATGTTCCAACAACGTTTCTCCCGATCCGATTCCCCCCGGCCGCGGCGTCGCTGGGGAGCGGCGGATGCGGCCTTTCACAGCCATACAGCGTACGCCTGTGACGGGTGAGGATATCGACAAGGAGGTGATGATGTTGTTCGAATCACGTCACACGGGGGTTTCCTCCCCTGTGGCGAAAGGGAGGTACCCCCGCATAACGCGACGGTTCAGACCGCGGTCGGCTGACGGTGTGTCTCGGGGGCGGTGACGGCCTGGCGCGCCGAGCCGAGGAAGCGGTCGAGGGCCCAGGGGCCGGGGCCGGTGAAGACGATGAGCAGGAACGCCCAGCAGAACATCGCGGCCGCCTCGCCGCCGTTCTGGATGGGCCACAGCTTCTCGGGCTGGTGCTCGTGGAAGTACGCGTACGCCATCGAGCCGGAGCAGATGAACGCCGCGCTGCGGGTGCCCAGGCCGAGCAGCACCAGGCCGCCGCCGACGAGCTGGATCACGGCCGCGTACCAGCCGGGCCAGGTGCCGGCGTCGACGGTCTTGCCGGTGCCCATGAGGCCGCCGAACCAGCCCAGCAGCGAGGAGGCGCCGTGGCAGAAGAAGAGCAGGCCGACGACTATGCGGAAGAGTGAGAGGACATACGGTCTCGTGCCGTCCAGGCGATCGGCGAGACCTTGGGGGGTGGCGGACGGGGACATGGGGACTGCTCCTTGTTCCGGGGACGGGAAACAATGGGACAGTCAGGTTAGGTTCCCCTTACCTTTTGTTGCAAGTTCAAGTTCCGCCAACTTTGCCCCCGTCGCACGCAGCGCCGCACGAGCCACCGCATCCGTGTCGCACAAGGTCACCGAGTTGACCCCGGGCCGCGCACCCGCCGCCGTCACCCAGTGCACGCCCTCCGTCGGCACCCCGATCGCAAAGCGCCGGGGATGGGGCCGCCCGTCTGCGTCCACCAGGCGATATGGGCTCGGGGTGACATCCAGACCGCCCGTCTCGTAGCCCTCCACCCGGTGTGGGCGGCACCCCCCGGTGCGCAGCAGCCGGTCCAGCAGCGGGTCCGCCGTCCGCCGCAGATCGGGCTCCGGCAGCCGCGCCTCGATCAGCGTCGTCGCGATCACCACAGGGCCCGGCACCCGCGCCGAGTGCCCCCCGAAACCGGGGGTTCCACCCGGCTCCGCGGCGGTCACTTCGGTCACCTCCAGATGCGGACCGAGAACGTCCAGCACCCCCGCCTCGATCAGCGCGGCCATCTCCTCGATGCGGCGGCGCGGCGGGCCGATCGACAAAAAGGCGTTGAGCGGGGTGTACCAGCGATCGAGATGGGACCGCCGGGACAGCCCCGACAGACCCCCGTGGTCGACGATTTGCCGCAGCTCATTGCGCAGATCACGAAATACGTCCAGGGCCGCCTTGACGGGGCCCGACACATTCCCGAGCCGGGCGTGGGCCACGTCCTCGCGCGCGTATCCCAACAGCCACCGCCGGAAGTCCTCCCGCCCGGTGAAGTCCCGGCCCCGGTGCGGATGGGCCACCGAATCCCAGCACCATCGGTCGGCCGGTGCGATGCCGAAATCGTCCAGCACCGCCGCCTCTTCCGCCCCGCCGTGCTCGGTGGCCAGAAAACGCCCCCTGAAGCTCGTGGGGCCCGTAGATCCCTGGCGTCCCGGCCGACTCTGCTGGCTCGATTCACCCGACTGCCCCTGCCGGCCCGGCAGGTTCGAGGGATCCGGGTGGTCCGAGGGGTCCGGGTGGTCCGAGCGGCCCGGCGGTTCCGAGTGGCCCGGCCGTTCCGAGTGGTCCAGCAGCGCCTCGTAGTAGACCGTCTCGGCCTCCTTGGCGACCAGCGGCCAGACCTCGGTCAGGAAGTCCGGCGGATCGCCGGATTCCGCGCGCTTGCGGAAGTGGCTGATCACCTCGGGCGTCAGCAGCAGCGGATGGTGGCGCCCGTGGGCGCCCTTCGCGTTGTCGCCCCGCGCGTGGTACGGAATGCCGCGCCGGGAGCCCGCGTACAGCCGCGGCTCACGGCCCGAGGGGCGATACACCAGCTTGCCGCCGTCGCTCGCTGCGAAGCTGCCGCCGCGGCCGACCGTCAGCAGCGCCATGTGGTCGAAGAAGTTGAGGCCCAGGCCGCGCAGCAGTACGGGCTCGCCGGGCGCGATGGGCGACAGGTCGACGTCGGCCGGGTTGGCGGGCGGGTAGTAGCGCAGCCCGTGGCGCTCGGCGTGGGCGGCGTATCGTTCCTCCGCCGCGTCCGCCACCGTCGGCAGATGGCCCTGGGCGAGTACGACCGCCCGCAGCCCGTCGAGCCGGCTGCCGTCCTCCAGGGTCAGCACCTGCTCGCCGTCCGGGCGTTCCTCGAGGCGCACGGCGCGCGCGGTGTGCACCTGGACGGTCACCGTGTCCGGCGCGCCCCGCACCACCTCCCCGAACACCCACTCCAGATAGCGGCCGTAGAGCGCGCGGCTGGGGTAGTCGTCCGGGCCGAGGGCGGGGTCGAGCCCGCGGGCGGCGACCCACTCGTGCAGGCTCGGCCCGGTGCGGACCGGCCCCTCGCATTCGACGCTGGCGTCGGTGAAGAGGGTGACCTGTGAGGCCACGGTGTTCATCAGCAACTCGCCCGGCTGGGCCGTACGCCACACCCGGCCGGCGCCGGGCGGGGACGGATCCACCATGTGGACGGTGAGCCGCGCGTGGGGCGCGAGTTCTGGGGCCGAGGCGCATAGCCGCTCGAGCACGCTGGTGCCACGGGGACCGGCACCGACGACGGCTATGGCGTGGGGGTCTCCGGCCAAGATTGTGTCTCCCGGGGCAGATGTGACTCAGGGTTCGCCCATCATGCCGCTCGGCTCCCGGGAATCGCGCCGAGGCAGGGAACTCCGGCCTCCGTTGTGGGAGGGATCACGCCGGGTTGGTGTTTTGACGCCCGGCCACAATTCGACTGCGGGAGGCGCAAATCGGCTGCGGCGGAGGCGTAAATCGGCTGCGGGGGGCGCGGGTCAGCCCTCGGGCCAGTCCGCTTCCAGCGCCGTGACCAGCCGTGCCCCGCCGCCCGACGGATCGGGCCGTGCCTGGTCGAGCCGCAGCCGCGCGGAACGCCCGCGCAGCGTCAGCGTCATCAGCTGGTTGCCGAACCACGGGCCGCCCGTCTTGCGCCAGTCGAGGCGGCTCGGGGTGACTCGTCCGTGCCGGGCGAAGGCGCGGCCGAGCCGGCGGCCCGCCCGGCTCCAGCCGAACCGGAAACCGAGCCGGATCGAGGCGTACGTGCGGTTGTGCACGGGCGAACACGTCAGCTGCCGCACCTGGCTGTCCGGCGGCTGCGGCCAGCGCGACCAGTCGGGCTCGGCGACATACGCATGGTGCACATCGCCGGACAGCACACTGATCGTCGCCGGCGCCGCGGGCCCGCCGCCGACCTTCGCGATCAGCTCGGTCAGCGCGTCGAAGGACGCGGGGAAGGCGGCCCAGTGCTCCAAGTCGCCGCGCTGGCGCAGGTCTTCCGCGATCCGCGCCCAGCGCGCGCCGCGCTTGCCGCGGCACACCGCCGCGTTCCACGCCTCCACGTCATGGACGAAGTGCGGCAGCAGCCAGGGCAGCGAGGTGCCGATCAGAAGGTGGTCGTACGGCCCGGCGCGGCCGCTCGTGGCATAGCTGTCCGTGCCCTCCAGCGCCTGCTCGCGCAGCCACGCCAGCTCGGGCTCTGCGACCATCGCCCGCGCGCCCTCCTCCAGCACCCGCGCGGCCCGGGTGTCGACCATCAGCAGCCGCACCCGCCCGAAGTCGCGGCGGTAGCTCCAGCGGGCGTACGTGGGGTCGGCGTCGGCGCGGGCGGCGAACTCCCGCAGCAGATCCGTGCCGTCGCCCCCGGGCGCGGCCCGCACCGCCGCGTACAACTCGTCGGCGGCCAGCTCGGCGGGGGAGAGATTGCCCAGGTGCTGATGGACCCAGTACGACATCAGGCCGCTGAGGATCCGCTCCTGCCACCACGGGGTGGCGCGCATCTCCCGCTGCCATGCCTCACTGGTGTTCCAGTCGTCGATGACGTCATGGTCGTCGAAGATCATGCAACTGGGGACGGTGGACAGCAGCCAGCGCACCTCGGGGTCCAGCCAGGACTCGTAGTACAGCCGGGTGTACTCCTCGTAGTCGGCGACCTGCTGCCACGGGGGCTGGGTCACATCGCGCCGCGCGGCGAGCCAGCGGCGGGTCTCCTCGGAGGTCTCGTCCGCGTAGACCTGGTCGCCCAGCAGGACGAGCACGTCGGGGCGCTCGGCGCCGGGGGTGTGGGCGAGGGTGTGCGCCAGGGTGTCCAGGGCGTCGGGGCCCATCGGATCGGCCGAGGCGTCGGCGGGCGGCGCGGCCCACCGGCAGGAGCCGAACGCGACGCGCACGGCGGCGGGGGCGGCGTCAGGGTCCGTGGCGGAGCCGGTATCGGCATCGGAGGCGGAGGCGGAGGGCCGGGCGGGGGTGCGGATCGTGGAATCCGGGAAGCGGGAGTCGGGCAGCGGCCACACCTGCTCGCCGTCCAGCAGCACGCGGTACGCCGTCTCGCCGCCCGGACGCAGCCCGGTGACCGGGATCAGCGCGTAGTGGTGGCCGGCGATCGACCAGGTGCGGGCCGCGCCGCCCGCGCCGCCGGCGCAGCGCACCTCGGCCTCGCAAGGCCGGTCGGTCTCGATCCAGACCGTCGCGCTGGTGCCGGTTTCCCAGTCGACATGGCGCAGCAGCGGTCCCAGGCGCAACCCGGCCATCCGGCCCTCCTCCGTCGCTTGGTGGCGTGCAAGGCCTTACGGTACGGAACGACGAAGGAGGGCGCGGTGGTTCCGGTGCGGAGCCTTCAGCACCCGTTCGGGTTGTGCGGGACAACGGGTGCTGGTCGTCCGGGACGGGGCCTCAGCAGCCGTTGAGGATGGAGCTGAGGGCGCTCTTCTCGGCGGAGTCGACCGACAGGCCGTAGTACTGCTTCACCTGCACCCAGGCGCGGGCGTAGGTGCAGCGGTACGAGGTGACCGGCGGCAGCCACTCGGCCGGGTCCTTGTCGCCCTTCGCCTGGTTCACGTTGTCCGTGACGGCGATCAGCTGCGGACGGGTCAGGTCGTTGGCGAACGACTGGCGGCGGGCGGTGGTCCACCCGCTCGCGCCGGAGTCCCAGGCCTCGGCGAGCGGGACGAGGTGGTCGATGTCCAGGTCGGAGGCGGCGGTCCAGGTGGCGTTGTCGTAGACGGAGCGCCAGGTGCCGCTGACGGCGGCGCAGCTCGAGTCCTGCTGCACGTTGGTGCCGTCGCGCTTGAGGACGACCTCACGGGTGTTGCAGGCGCCGCTCTGGGTGATCCAGTGGGGGAAGAGATCACGGTCGTAGCCCGTGCGGTCCTCCGTCGCCACGGTCAGCGAGGCGAGGTAGGTGCGGGCGGTGGCGGCGCTTACGGGGGTGGGCAGTGCCGCCTGGGCGGCCGGGCCGTTGAAGAGGCCCGCCAGGGCCATCAGACCGGTGGCCGCGGCCAGTACGCTCAGCCGTCGACGCGCGTAGAAGCCGCGCCGGGCGAAGGCATTGCGTATTCGGGACATGCGAACTCCCTTGGAGTGGGGGACGGTTCGGCCCGGTGAGAGCCGGGTAACGCGGAGTTAATGCTGTCGCCGGAACGTTTCTCTCCGGAGTGCGACAGGTAACAGATTGGCGACATGAACACGTCATGTCTAGGGGTGAGTGAGCCGAAGGGGCGCGTCGCGTATCCTTGCGCACAGCAGAAGGGGAGTAGCTCTTCGCCGGACCGTCGACATACTGCCCGCCCCTCGTGGTGCGGGCCGGCGCCCGGAGCGTATGGCACCCGTCCCGATGGGGAGGTGCGTACGCCAGCGAGACCTTCGGCCGCAGTGTCCGACGCTGCCGTGCCGAAGCGACCCCTCCCCAAGGGCCCCTCTCGGTGCGGCCCGAGCCCCCTTGAGGTAACCACCTGTGATCAGTCTCACCGTCGCCGCCGTCGTCTTCGGCGTCGTCTTCCTGGCCGAGCTGCCCGACAAGACCGCCCTCGCCGGGCTGATGCTCGGCACCCGTTACCGCGCCTCGTACGTCTTCGTCGGGGTCGCCGCAGCCTTCGCGGTCCATGTCGTGCTCGCGATCGCGGCGGGCAGTGTGCTCGGGCTGCTCCCGCACCGCCTCGTCCAGACGATCGTCGGAGTGCTCTTCCTCGGGGGCGCGGCGATGCTGCTGCTGAAGAAGGACGACGACGAGGAAGAGATCCGCAAGCCCGCCGACCAGAGCTTCTGGAAGGTCTCGGGGGCGGGGTTCATGCTCATCCTGGTCGCGGAGTTCGGCGACCTGACCCAGATCATGACGGCCAACCTGGCCGCTCGCTACGACGACCCGCTGTCGGTCGGCCTCGGCGCGGTGCTCGCCCTGTGGGCGGTCGCGGGGCTCGGCATCCTGGGCGGCCGCACGCTGATGCGGTACGTACCGCTGCGGCTGATCACGAAGGTGGCGGCGCTGGTGATGCTGGCGCTGGCGGGGTTCAGCCTGTACGAGGCGGTGGCGGGCTGACGGCTCGCCGCACCCCGGCCCGTACGCGACAGCGTGAGAGCTCTCACGCTGTCGCGTACGGGCTGTGTCGTCAGTCCGTGAAGTGCAGGCGCAGGGCGCCGTCCGGCAGCGCCTCGACGCGGATCTGCTCCAGGTCCCGTACGTGCGCGTCGGGGGCGTGGGCCGCGGCCCGGGGGCCGACTCCGACGACCCGCATACCGGCCGCCCGGCCCGCCGCGATGCCCGCCTCGGAGTCCTCGAAGACGATGCAGTCCTCGGGCTCGAAGCCCAGCTCGGCCGCGCCCTTGAGGAAGCCCTCCGGGTCCGGCTTGCTCGCCCCGACGCACTCCGCCGTGACCCGCACGCTCGGCATCGGCAGCCCCGTCGCGCCCATCCGGGCGCGGGCCAGCCCCTCGTCGGCGGAGGTGACCAGGGCGTGCGGCAGGTCCGCGAGCGAGGCCAGGAAGGCGGGAGCGCCGGGGATGGGCACGACGCCGTCGACGTCCGAGGTCTCCCACTCCAGCATCCGCCGGTTGTCCGCCAGGTTCTCCTCCATGGGCCGCTCGGGGAGCAGCACCGCCATGGTGGCGTGCCCCTGCCGCCCGTGTACGACCTTGAGCATGCTGGTCGCATCGAGTCCGTGCTCGGCGGCCCAGCGGCGCCAGCAGCGCTCCACCACGGCGTCCGAGTTCACGAGGGTGCCGTCCATGTCGAGGAGAAGGGCGCGGGCGGTGAACGGGGCGGTGGCCGGCATCGACGTACTCCAAGGCGCGGGAGAAGAGACAAGTGGCCCCGCCCGCCGGTCAGGGAGTGCGGGCGGAACCACTTTGTTCCTCTACGATACAAAGACCTTCGCCGGTGCGCCAGTGGCCCCGGCCGGGCCTTCGCGTCTTTATGGTTCTCACGGTTCGTCGGTTCGCGACTCCAGCGCACGGCGCGTATTCGGCCCGTACACCCCCTTCGGGTCGCCCTCCACCCCGTAGGTGTTCTGGAAGCTGGTCACCGCGTTCCGTACGCCGTCGTCGTACTCGCCGTCCTTCGATCCCAGGTAGAGCAGCAGCTGGCCCAGCCGCTCCTGGAGCTCGACCACCTCGGAGCCGCTGTCGCCCTCCTGCAGCACGGGCGGGCCGGTGGGGGTCGGGGTTTCGGTCGGGTTGGGGGAGACGCTGCCGGTCGCGTCGGTCGCCGAGGGGGTGGGCGAGGTGGCCGACTTGGAGGGTTCCTTCGACTTCGAGGCCGACGGCGAGTGGCTGGGCCGTGGGCTCGCGCTCTCCTTCTTGGCGGCGGAAGGCGTCGTGGCGGGGGTGGTGGACGACGCCGAGGGCGAGGGCTTCTTGTCGGGTGACTTGTCGTCCTTGGTCGACGGGTCGTCGTCCGGTGCGCTGGAGCTCGGGTCGGAGAGCGTCCGGTCGGCTTCCTGGTCGTGCTTCTTGTCCCCGCCCAGTAAGCCGGTGCCGAAGGCCAGCGTGCTCGCCACCGCCACCGCCGCGGCCCCCGAGAGCACCGCCACCACCGGGCCTTTGCGGCTCTTCCGGTGGCGCCCGGCGCCCGACCCGGCCCCAGTCCCGCCCCCGGTCCCGCCCCCGGTCCCGCCCCCGGCCCCGCCCCCGGCGGGGGCCGACGCGTCGGCCTCGCTTCGTGCGGCCTCGGCCGCCCCGATCCGGTCGGTCCGGTTGACCGGGCTGATCCGGTCGATGGGCTGCGTGACGGGCTCGAACGCCTGGGTCACCGCGGCGGCCCCCGCGGCCGCGGCGGTTCTGTGGTCTCTGCCCGCGTCTCTGCGCGCTCTGCCCGCTCCGGACGCTGCTCCGTCCGCGCCGCCCGCGCCGCCCGCTCTCCCGGCCTGGTCTCTGCCGGCCCTGTTCGAGTTCCGCGTCCACATCGTGGTCGTCGTGGTCGTCGCGGTCCTCGCGGGCGGATCTGCGGGTCGTCATGCGCTCGAACAGCCGTATGTCGCGGAGCTCGGGGCCCTTGCGGCGCTCTTCGCCGGCGAACGTGACGTATGGGCGTGGGCCCATGGGGTCGTCGCGTATCTCGTCGTCGAAGCCGTCGCGCGCGTCCTCACGCATGCCCTCGCGCGTGTTCTCACGCAGGCTGTCGCGTATGCCGTCGCGGTCGTCGCGTATGTGGTCCTCGCTGTCGCCCGCCGCCGCGGCAGCCGCGGCGGCGCGCGCTGCACACGCGCAACCGGGGCGGCCGTTGTCGCGCGCCGGCGCGAAGCAGTGCGGGCAGAGGTCTGCCGTCACGGGTCTTTCCCTTCCTGGAGTCGCAGCGATTATGCAGAGCCTGTCATGTTCCGCGCAGCGCTTCCCAATGAGTGTGGGCCTTCTCGGCAGGCCGTAACGAGACATAAAGGCGAGGATGGGGGTCAAGAACGCGGGCCGGGACAAAGGCGACGAGTCAGAGACGAGTCGGCGGCTGGTCGAGGACGGAGCGCGGCAGCCCGCGCGCGGGCTGCCGCGCGCTGACAAGGTACGGAGTCACCCATGGCGCAGGACGCGAGCCCCTCGACCCCGGCCCCGGGCCCCGTGGCGCTCGGCCCGGGGGAGGGCCGTACGAGGCGTACGGTCCTCGTGGCGATCGGCGCCCTGCTGCTCGGACTGCTGCTCGCCGCCCTCGACCAGACGATCGTCGCCACCGCCCTGCCCACGATCGTCAGCGATCTCGGCGGACTGTCGCATCTGTCCTGGGTCGTCACCGCGTATCTGCTCGCCTCGACCGCCGCCACCCCGCTGTGGGGCAAACTCGGCGACCAATACGGGCGCAAGAAGCTCTTCCAGGCCGCCATCGTCATCTTCCTCATCGGCTCGGCGCTGTGCGGGCTCGCCCGGAACATGCCGGAGCTGATCGTCTTCCGCGGGCTCCAGGGGCTGGGCGGCGGCGGGCTGATCGTGCTGTCGATGGCGATCGTCGGCGACATCGTCCCGCCCCGCGAACGCGGCCGCTACCAGGGGCTCTTCGGCGCGGTCTTCGGCGCCACGAGCGTCCTCGGGCCGCTGCTCGGCGGGCTCTTCGTCGACCACCTCAGCTGGCGCTGGGTCTTCTACATCAACATCCCCCTCGGCATCATCGCCCTCGCCGTCATCGCCACCGTCCTGCACATCCCGGTCCGCGGCGCCCGCCACACCATCGACTACCTCGGCACCCTCCTCATCGCCTCCGTCGCCGCCGCGCTGGTGCTGATGACCTCCCTCGGCGGCGTGACCTACCCCTGGGGCTCCTGGCAGATCGTCGGGCTCGCGCTGCTGGGGCTGGTGCTGCTGGTGGCCTTCGTACGGGTGGAGGGGCGCGCCGCCGAACCCGTGCTGCCGCTGTATCTCTTCCGCAGCCGCTCCTTCGCGGTCTGCTCGGTCATCGGCTTCGTGGTCGGCTTCGCGATGTTCGGCAGCATGACCTATCTGCCGACGTTCCTGCAGGTCGTACAGGGCGTCAGCCCGACCTTGTCCGGCGTCCATATGCTGCCGATGGTCTTCGGCATGCTGCTCGCCTCCACCGGCTCCGGCCAGGTCGTCAGCCGTACCGGCCACTACAAGGTCTTCCCGATCCTCGGCACCGGCGTCACCGCCGTCGGCCTGCTGCTTCTGCACCAGCTGCGGCCGTCCACCGGCGTGGCCGAGACCAGCGTGTACTTCTTCGTCTTCGGCTTCGGGCTCGGCCTGGTCATGCAGGTCCTGGTGACCATCGTGCAGAACTCCGTCCGCTACCAGGACCTCGGCGTCGCCACCTCCGGCAACACCTTCTTCCGCTCCATCGGCGGCTCCTTCGGCGTCTCAGTCTTCGGCACGATCTTCGCCAACAGCCTCGCCCCCCATCTCGCCAATGTGCTGGCCGGACAGCGGCTGCCCCCCGGCGTCGACCCCAGCGCGCTGAGCGCCGACCCCCGAGGGGTCCGGCTGCTGCCGGCGGCGCTGCGGGCGAGGGTGCTGGACGCGTACTCCGTCTCCATCACCGATGTGTTCCTGTACGCGGCGCCGTTCGTGCTGATCGCCTTCGTCCTGGCCTGGTTCCTGCACGAGGAGCCGCTGCGGGCCAGCGTCACCGCGCCCGAGGCCAGCGAGGTGGTCGCCAGCAACCCCGTCGAGCGCTCCTCGCACGACGAGGTCGCCCGCGCCCTCTCGCTGCTGGGCTGCCGCGAGGGCCGCAAACAGGTCTACGAGGACATCGCCAGACGCGCCGGCCTCGACCTCAGACCGGCCGTGAGCTGGATGCTGCTGCGGATGACCCACTACGGCGCGGTCGAGCCCTACCTGCTGGCCGAACGCTCGACCGCGCCGCCGTGGGTCATCACCGAGGCGGCCCGGCACATCGAGGAGCGGGGACTGGGCGCGCGCGACGGGGTGTCGCTCGTGCCGACCGAGGAAGGACGGAGGGTGGCGGAACGGCTCTACCGCGCCCGGGGGGAGTCGCTGGCGGAGCTCCTGGGCGACTGGTGGTCCCCGGACCGGCCGACCGACCTGATGGAGCTGGTGCGGGTGCTGAACCGGGAACTGTGCGGCTCGGACGCGGAACAGCCGGACGACGGCGACGCCCGGCGCCCGGGGCCGCCGCGGACGGCGTAGGCGGGATCGCGTGGCGGCTGCGCCGGGTGGGCCCCTGCCGGGCGGGCCCCGCCGGCGGGTCGCCGCCCCGCCGGGTGGGCCCCTGCCGGGTGGGCCCCCGGCAGGTGGGCCCCCGCCGCGTCGCCGCCCTGGCGGGTGGGCATCCGCCGGGTAGGCCCCGCAGGCGGGTCGCCGCGCTGGCGGGTGGGCACCCCCGCAGGGTCGCTGCCTTGGCGAGGCGCCGTCCCGCCGGGTGGGCACCCCTGCCGGGTCGCCGCCCCGCTGGGTGGGCCCCCACTGGGGCGCCGCCTCGCCGGGTGGGCCCCCGGCCAGGTGGGCACCCGCGCCGAGGCGCCGCCTCGGCGGGTGGGCCTCGCCGGGTCGCCGCGCTGGCGGGTGGGCACCCGGCAGGGTCCCTGCCTTGGCGGGTGGGCGCCCGCCGGGTGGGCCGCTGCCGGGTCGCCGTCCCACCGGTTGGGCACCCCTGCCGGGTCGCCGCCTCGCCGGGTGGGCACCCCGTTGGGTGGCACCCCCGCCCTGCCGGGCACCCCTGCCGGGTGGGCCCCGCAGGCGGGTCGCCGCGCTGGCGGGTGGCCACCCCCGCAGGGTCGCTGCCTTGCCAGGTGGGCCCCCGCCGCCGGGTCGTCGCCTCGCCGGGTGGGCCCCCGCCGGGTGGCACCCCCGCCCCGGGCGGGCGCCCCGCCGGGTCGCCGCCCTGGCGGTCAGCCGGCGACGCGGTCGCCGAGCGCCTTGGCTGTCTCCCCGTCCGCCTCCCCGTCCAGCTCCTTGCCCAGCCAGACCTCCGAGTACGGACCCTCGCAGAACGGCGGCACGTCCACGTACCCGTGCCGTGCGTACAGGGCCCGCGCCTCGCGCAGATCCAGCCGCGTCTCCAGCACGATCCGCCCGGCGCCCAGCTCACGCGCGGCCGCCTCGGCCGCCGCGAGGAGCACGCCGGCCGCGCCCAGGCCGCGCTTGGCCGGCCGTACGAACATCCGCTTGAGCTCCGCCGTACGGCCGGGCCCGGGCCCGGGCTCCGCCGTACCGCCGTCGGCCAGCAGCCGTACGCCCGCGCAGCCTGTGAGCTCGCCGTCGTGGTGGGCCACCAGGAACACGCCGTGCGGCGGGGCGAGGTCGTCGCTCGGCATCTCGGCGAGATGCTTGTCGATCTCCTCCGGGGTCGTGGAGCGCCCCTCATGCAGCTCGTACCAGCGGTCGGCGACATCGACGAGATAGTCGCGCAGCAGACCGGCCGAGACGGGGTCGTCGACCGGGCGCGGGGCGACCGACCAGGGCGCGCGGGGGCGGGGTGTGCTGGTGCTCATGGCGGGCATCGTGACAGCCGCCGCCGCCCCGCGCACCTGAGTTTGAGGGCGGCGAAAGGGGCAACCCGGCGGGGAACAGCCCCCGGACGGAAGGGGGCACAGGTGGAAGGCAGAAGCAGACCATGTCAACTGGCGCGAGCATCACCGTGGTTGTCGCCGCCGTCGTCCTCGTCGCCGCACTCGCAGCCGCGCTCACCGCGGGATTTGTCCGAGCGCGCGGCGGAGGCCGGAACCGCGCTCTGCGACGCCGCTTCGGGCCCGAGTACGACCTGACCGTCGCCCGCCACTCGGGCGATACGAGAGCGGCGGAGCGGGAGCTCGACGAGCGGCTGCGGCGGCACGGCCGCCTCAAGATCCAGCCGCTCTCCGGCGAGCTGCGCGAGCGGTACGTGGCCGAATGGGCCGGAGTGCAGGAGGAGTTCATCGAGCAGCCGGCCCGCGCCACGGCCGACGCCGATCAGCTGCTGGCCCGTCTCGCCCACGACCGCGGCTACCCCTCCGAACGCTACGACGAACAGGTCGCGGCCCTGTCGGTGCACCATGCGGGCAGCGTGCAGGGCTACCGCCAGCTCCACGCCGCCGCCCTGCGGGGCCGCGAGGGCCGGGCGGACACCGAGGAGCTGCGCGAGGCCGTGGTGCACGCCAGGACCCTCTTCGAGGACTTGGTGAAGCCCCCGCACCACGGCGCCGACGGCACCCGGCCGCATACGCATACGCCTACGCATACGCACGCGCCCACGCCTACGCAGGCGCCGTGGGCGGTGCGCGGCGGGAATCGGGGACGGGGTGACATCTGATGCCCGAGATCCACGGTGCGATCCCGGCTCCACGCGCCGCGAGCGCCAAGGCCGCGAATGCCGCGAACGCCGCGAGAGCTGAAGGAGCCATCCCCAACGGCCCCACCTTCCCGGTCCTCCCGCCGAGCGAACAGGACGAGCTGGCCCACCGCCTGCGGCACGCGGTCGGCGGCTTCGTGGACGCCCCGCGCGACGCCGTGGAAGAGGCCGATCTGCTCCTCGACGAGCTGTCCACCCGCCTCACGGACCTCCTCGCCGACCGCCGCCGTACGCTCAAAGACGCCTGGCGGGACAACGAGTCGGGCACCGTACGGACGGAAGACCTGCGGCTGGCCATGCGCGGCTACCGCAACGTCCTGGAACGGCTGCTGAGCGTCTGAACGTCTGAGGTCTGAGCGGGTTGGATCACGCGGTGAAACGGGCCACGAACCGGCGCTGCCAGGGCGTCTCCACGGCGCGCGGCGCGTAGTGCTCCCTGACGTAGCCGACCGCCTCGTGGCCCGGAACCCCGTCCAGCACGGCGAGGCAGGCCAACGCCGTGCCGGTACGCCCGACCCCGCCGCCGCAGGCGACCTCGACGCGTTCGCCCGCGGCGCGCTCCCACGCCTCGCGCAGCGCCTCCCCGGCCGCGGCACGGTCGGACGGCAGCCGGAAGTCCGGCCAGCGGACCCAGCGCGCCTCCCAGGAGACGGCGGGCGGCTCCTTGCCCAGCAGATACAGCGCGAAGCCGGGCTCCGGCCCGGCCGGCAGGGGGCGGCGCAGCCCCCTGCCCCGTACGAGTCGACCCGAAGGCAGCCGCAGCACGCCCGCCGCCGTGGGCTCCCAAGTAGTGATCATCCGAGCGAGCTTAGCCCCCGCGTCAGGCCGCCGCGTCGATTGTGACGATGCCGACGGACTCGGCTCCGACAAGCAGCAGACAGGCTTGGAAGCCGTAGTCCTCATCCGAGACGTCGACCGGAAGGCCGATCCCGTACGCCGGCGGAGCCACACCACCTGGGCCGTGAGTGACCTGTGCGGTGACGGTGTCGAACACGTCCCGGCCGAGGAAGACCACCAGCTGATCGCCTGGGAAGCGGGGCTGAGGGTCGTCGTCGATGTCGTAGTCGTCGATGTCCCCCATGGCCCAGGCGCCGGTCCTGGCCTGCTCCAGATTGTGCTCTTCGAAGTCCGTCAGGACCCTCGCCAGAGTCTCGTCGTCCAGCCGGCGGAGATCGGCTTCGTCCTCCTCCCACCACTCCTCGTCCACCAGCTCCACCCAGCGGTCCGACTTCGGCCACCACGCGCGGAACGCGGCGTCGACGGCGCCCGGTTCGGCGAAGTCCAGGTCGAGGCCGTGTGGTTGCACCTTGACGCTGACTTCCATGCGGTCGTTGTTGGTCAGCCAGACGAACTCGCCGAGCAACTCCGCGGCGCAGCCGGCGCGGATGGCCAGATCCGCCTGCCGGTACTCGCCCTCGGTGAGGGTGGGGGGTGCGGCGATATCGCCGTCCAGCACACGGGAAGGGTCCGGCCACAGCCCATCGGAGGGCGGCGGCGCCGCGGGGGCTATGGACAGCCGGAACGTGTCCCCGCCGAGATCCCGGCCGAGCAGATGCAGCTCATCGCCGAGCGGATCGCCACCCGGCTCCGCGGCGACCGTGACACGCACCAGATCGCGAAAGCCCCCCGCCAGTTCCCTGGCCAGTGCGGCGATCAGCTCGCGAGCCCGTTCATCCAGCGTGTCCGACCCCGAAGAGAGCGCGTCGGTCAGCAGCCGGTGGACCTCTTCGGCCACTTCTCCGTCGGGGCGCGCGCTCGTCCATGGCACTCCCGGGCGCCCGATCGCATGGTTCAGCACCTCGACGGCCACCGGATGACGGTGCCCCGACGTCCCCTCGCCCGGGAACGCAGCCGGGAACCGGCCGTACTCGGCGATCTCCGGCGGCGTCGGCGCTGAGTCCCACGGCCGCTCACTCGGCGACGGCGCGCTCCCCGTAACCGGCATCGACCAGTACGCGGGATACCCGGTCCCGGGATGTTCGGGCGCCCAACGCCGCAACAGGTGTGTCGCGGGAACCAGCTCAAGCGATGTCATCCCACCCTCTCCCGAGTAATTGCTGTGGCGCCTTTCAGACGTGGGCGCGAACCAGCTGGTCGTAAGCTACATCGAGCCTGTGCGCGATCTGGTCGACGCCTACGGTGTCGAGGCCCTTCTGCCTCGCCACGGCAGCCCTCGCGGCCGAGAACGCGGAGTCGAACAGAGCCCACGAGCCGGCCGTGTAGTCGGCCTGCGACGGATTGCCGACCTTGTCCAGGCTGTTCCGGATCGGTGTCGTATCCACAGCGCCCTTCACGTGCCCGGAGAAGGTGTTGAAGGAGTCGAGGACGATCTTCCCGGACGTGAGGACGAACTTCGCCGTGTGTCGGCCGTCAGGCAGTCCGCGGAGCATGTACGTCGCGAGGCGCTTGTCCGTCCTGGATGTCTTCGCATCCTTTGCGACCAGCTTGCCGTCGACGTAGACATCGAGTACGGCGCTGCCGTCATTGCCACCGATGACGTCGATGCCCGTGCCGGTGAACGGAACGGTGAACGACGCGTCGGCCTCCGTGCTCGTCGACGTCGACCTGTACCAGTCCATCGCGTCGCCGAAAGAGTTCTTTCTGCTCCACGCGCCCTCGTACCCGACCGAGCTGTCCATGTTGTCGAGCTGAGCGTCGGCGTAGGGGGTATATCCGTCGACTGTCTCGACCTTCAGGTTGTCGAACGCCGTCTTGTAGAAGTCGGTGCCGAGCTTGACGCGGCCTTCCATTTGAGGAGTGGGGTCCTCGTACGTGTAGACGGCTTTCCCGTCGATGAAGGTGGTGATTCTTGCCCCCTTCGCTTCGATGGCGAGACGGTAGGAGTCAGATGGCGCGACGGTTCCCTTCTTGACCTCCGTGCCGTATTCGTAAAACGTCCATGTGCCGTTCGGAGCGATGCGGACGTTGTACGCGGCGTCGCCGGCCGCCATGCCCTTTTGCTGGCGGACGCCCAAGGTGGCGAGTCCGCCGCCCTGGTCCGGGAACGAGACGTCGACCGTGGCCCTGTAGTTCTCCCAGCGGAAGTCGCCGACCGTCGTGTTCGGCGTGTTCCGGTTCCAGGCGGTGGTGTCCTTCATGGACTGGTCCATGTACTGGTAGAGCACGTTGTTGCCGCTCGCATCCTTCCCCACTTCCCAGGCACCGGTCTGGTCGACCATGTAGCGAGGCTGATTGCCACGCGACCTCAGATAGGGCTGGGATACCTTTCTCGCGCCATTGCCCGTCCCGACCTGGACATCGCCTTCCTCTTCGTACCCGAAGTCGTCGGCGTACAGAATGTTGTCGCTCGTGTCGCGCTTCTTGCCGGTCGCGTCCGTGTCGAGCACCGTGCGGTTCCCGGACTCGGGCAGGCGTTGCTTCACGGTCTTGTCGTGGCTCTTGTCGAGCGTTGTCAAGGTGACGATCGATCTGGGCTTGACCGTGTACGTGTAGTACCCGTCGCCGTCGGGCCGGATCTCGTCGACGAGGTGCTTGAAGTTCGCGCCGTAGGCCTGCCCGGCGGCCGCTCCACGCGTCTCCCAGATCTCCATGGTCGGATCGCCGAGTCGCATGTTCTCGGCTTTGATCCGGTAGGTCTTGGACCGGTCGCTGTCGTTGACGACGACCGTGGAGAAGTCCTTCTTGTCAGGATCCGCGAGCGTCATGTAACTCGGGGCCCCGTTCGAGCCGTCGACGTTTTCGGTGCCGCTCACCCCGCTGTAGCTGGCTTCGGGAACGGTGCGCCAGATGCCGGCTGTGTTCGTGTCGTTCTCCCAGCCGGTCCTCGCGAACTGGGTGAAGTGCTGCATCACATAGATGGCCGCGTCGTAGTGGAGATAGCCCGACCACGGGTCGCGGGCGCTGACGAGTTCTTTGTGGCTGTACTGTGCGCCTTCGTAGAAGGACCCGATCGCCGGCTGGAAGATGTAGTGCGTCCGCTTCGAGTTCGCGTAGCTCTTGACGAGCCGGTTCGCAAGGTCGAGAGCGCTTTGGACGCCGCCGATGCCGGTGCTCGTTCCGTTCGGCCCTTCGGTGTTGTTGACCCGGTACTCGGTGTATCCGAACGAGGCCGTGCCCTCGCTGTACCAGACTTCCTTGTCCTCGTCGTACTTGTTCTCGCCGGTCGCCAGCCTGGTGTACGGGAGGTACGTGTCGCTGCCGGGATCCCCTTCGCGCCGGTCATCGGTGTTGTAGTGGTAGCCCACCGCATCGACCGTGTCGAAGAGTTGTTTGTCGCTGAGCAGCGAAGGCCCGATGTTGTGTGTGTTGTTCTCATCGGAGGCGATTATCTTGATTTTCTGGTAGGCCTTCCTGACCTTCTCCTGCTTGTCCGCGGGGATGTTGTAGCGCGGATTCGCGAATTCGGTGTCGGTGAGAATCGCATTCTTGTACCACTTGATGAAGGCCTCGTCCGGATTCCGCGTCTCGTTCTTGTCCGGGTCGACATAGTCGACCATGTACCCGTACTTCTCGTAGGCGTCGAGGATTGTCTCCTTGTACCACTTGTACATTTCATCGGAGCCCGTCCCCTTGTCCCATTCCTTCTGGACCCATTCGGGCATCTCCCAGCGGAGAATCGAGACCTTGACGTTCGGGTTCACCGTCTTGGCGTCGGCAGCCAGCTGGAAGCCCGGGGAACGGGACGCGTCAGCGAGTTCGTCCGGTGTGCGCATGGTGGCCGGATCCGAACCGGTCGACGTGTTCGTGTCCGTTCCCATCTCGATCTTGACGTGGTTGATCAGTGGGTTCTTTCCGCCGAACAGAACTCTGATGAGCTGCCAGTACCGCTCGGGGTGCTCCGCCTTGTAGTCCATCAGCAGGTTGCTCGTGCTGTTGCAGCTGAGCACGCCGAGGCCCTTGTAGGTCAAGCCGTTTCTGTTGTCGCTGCGAACGTCGTCTCCGTTGACTATGACCTCCACGGAATCATCCGCGGTGTAGGCGGCGGGGGCGGCGATCACTCCTGCGGTCAGCGCCATCGTGGACGCGGCGGCAAGTGAGATCCACCGAAGTCTTCTGTGTGTGCCCATCCGGCTACGACTCCTTCTTCTGGTTGTACGTTTCGGGAGCGGGTCGAACTGTCCAGCGTCAGCAGGTCGGCGCGGCATCGGGAAACGCCGGTGATCGCCCTCGCGGAAGGGCTAGGCGGCGAACCGGTAGATCAGACTGCGGCCTTGTGTCGGCGCGGCCCCGGGCAGCCGTGCCTCCGGGTGGTGGTGGTGGCGGTGGTGGCGGTGGTGGCCGGTACAGGCGGCGCGGCCAAGTGCCTTACGCCCCATCAGATACGCAGGCTGAGCGCCGCGTCGGCGTTGCTGCGGCGGCAACTGTCGTGCGAGGCGCCATTGCTTCCTCCTGTACCGGGCGTGTGCCGGCACAGTTCAGTATCTGCCGTAGTCTGAAGTCAATAACTATGAACAGAACCGATCGGATTCGATCAGAATCAATCGGATTCGAAACGGGGGGTGGCTTCCCCGACGCCGACGAGGCACTTGGCGCGGCTGGTTGGTTGTACCCAGACGGGGCCTTCACCCCGTACCTCGGCCCGCACGGCGGCCGGGCGGCGAGCCGGACCGGTGCTGCTCGGCGACGGTGTCCGCTTCTCGCCCCCAAGCCTCGACAGGATCGACCTGGAACCGTTCAGCAACACCCAGTCGGGCGCCGTCACGATCCTCCGCTTCCGCGTGCGAAAGCAGGCGCAGCCCTCCAGCTCGCGGTCAACGCACCAGCCCTCTGGCCAAGGTCAGAGGGCTGGCGATGTTCACAAGCGGCGCATGTCAGGGTTGCTTGGGTCCGGTCTGCTGCACGACCTCGAAGGACCACAGCGTGGAGCCGGAAGCGGCGGGCTTCTGCTGCGGCGCGCCCTCGCCGCCGCGCTGATGGGCCGCCTTCATCGGGCCCTCCATCCACGCCTGGAAGTCCTCCTCGCTGCGCCAGCGCGTATAGACGAGGTACTGGTCGGTGCCCTCCACCGGCCGCAACAGTTCGAACCACTCGAACCCGTCGGAGTTCTCGACCGTCCCGGCCCGCGACGCGAAGCGCTTCTCCAGCACCTCGCGCTGCTCCTCCGGGACCGTCAGCACATTGATCTTCACGATGCTCATGGATCCATCCTGCCCCAGCACCTCACCGATCTTCCTGAGCGGGACCGGGTCCGACGGAGCGGTGGTTGTCAGAGGCGCGCAGTACGGTCCGGTCATGGCAGCCAGAATCGATCTCACCCTCGACTGTACGGACGCCCAGCGCCTCGCCGAGTTCTGGAAGACCGCGCTGGGCTATGTCGACGAGCCGCCGCCCCCTCCCTTCAAGACGCGCGAGGAGTGGCTGGCGCAGTTCGATCTGCCGGAGGACGACTCCGCGGACGACGGGGCTTGGCTCTGTGATCCGGAGGGTGTCGGGCCCCGGCTGTCGATCCTGAAGGTGCCGGAGCCCAAGACGGCGAAGAACCGGCTTCACGTGGATATCCGGGTGCCGGGCCACGGCAGTGCCGAGGAGCGGTGGGCGCGGATCAGGGTGGAGGCGGAGCGGTTGGTGAAGGCGGGTGGGACGGTGGTGGCGGAGTTCGACGGGCATCACATCTTCATGGCCGACCCTGAGGGCAACGAGTTCTGCGTCGGCGCCGCCTCGGCGTGAGGGGTGCCGACAGGTCAGGCCGGCGGGTCGGGCCGAAGCCCTGGTCAGTGGGTGTAGGCGATCAGTGCTTCCAACTCATTGGTCTAGGGTGTCCGGTCGAACTGTTCACCGAACCGGGGGAGGTGCCGTGCGAGCGGCCGTACGCGCGGGAATAGCAGGCCATGCCCTCATGCTGACGGTCTTTCTCACCGGGTGCGGCGGCACGGACGCGTCGCCTGATCCGGGGCGTCCCGCCGCGACGGGGGGCCGGTCGGGCGCCCTCTCCACGGCGCCCGGCGTCGACGGCGAAGTCGACCCGGAACAGGTCTTCACCGAAACCGAGCTGAAAGCTGCCCTCCTGCCCGACGGGGCGTTGGGCAGGCATGCGAAGGTCACCGGGACGTACCTGGGACTCTTCGGCCGGTACGGGGGAGGCGACTGGACCCAGTGCGAGCCCGGGGAAGAATTGCGCGTGGAGATGACGGGCTTCGAGGGGGCCAGCGCCCAGCAGACCGTGCACCTTGCACGCGCCGCGGAGAACGGCCGGAACATCACCGTACAGCTGGTGTCGATGCCCGCCGGGCGCACCGAGCGCTATCTGGAGATCCGGCGCCGGCTCCACGAAGCCTGTCCGGACGTCACCGTCGACACGGAGGCCGCCCCTGTTCAGGAGCACCACGAGGCACGGGAGGTCGCTGCCCTCGGCGACGAGGCGCTGCTGGAGATCTCGCGGCAAACCGGCGGTGACGAGTACGACGGCTCTCCGACCTACGCCGTCGACGTCCGCGTCGGAGGCGTGCTCGCCATCGTGACGTCCGGCGGTGACAAGAAAACCGGCATCTCCCTCGCCGCGCGGACCGCCCAGCGGATCCGCACTGAGCTGTACGCGGCAGGCGGGACTTCGGACTGACTCGTCCAGCAGGGGAGCGGCGCGGAGTTGATCCGACCGCCGAGCATCGTGCACGCCGGCCGCGTCGCCCGGGCCATCCACGCCGTCCGTTCCGGCCACTCCGTCCGGGTGAACCTCGACCACGAAGGATTGACGGTCGAGGAGGCGCGCGGGCCGTCGCGCGCCGCGCCGGCTGACGCGGCTGGGGATGGCCCTGGCGGGAGGTGGGCCTGGCCGGAGGTGGCCTACCCGGCGGCCGGCCGGTACGTGCACACCTGGACGCCCGTGCCGCCGGTGGCCGTGGATACCAGTTCCAGCGTGCGCAGCATTCCGTCGACCGGGAAGATGGTCTTTCCGCCGCCGAGGATCACCGGCATGTGCATCAACAGCAGCTCGTCGAACAGCCCCTCGTGCAGGAGGGTGCGGACAAGCGTGGGGCTGCCCATGACCAACAGGTCGCCGCCTTCGGCCCCGTGCAGCTCGCGGATGCGGGCGACGGCCTCGCCGCCGGCGATGCGTGCGGTGTTGTTCCAGGTCAGCTGGTCGTCGCCGAGGGTCTGGGACACCACGTACTTCCGGATGGAGTTCATCTGGTCGGCGAACGGGTCGCCCGCCCGCTCGGGCCACGCCGCGGCCATCGTCTGCCAGGTGCGGCGCCCGAACAGCAGCGCGTCGGCCTTGGACAGCGTGTCCGCGATGGCGCCGCCCATCACCTCCGGGTCGAAGAACGGGTGGGTCCAGCCGCCGTGCGCGAAGCCGCCCTCGGTGTCCTCCTCGGGGCCGCCCGGGGCCTGTACGACGCCGTCGAGGCTGATGAACTCACTGATCACGATGCGCACGGGGACTCGCTCCTCCTGGCCGTTGCATGGCTTACGAGGATAAAGACCGCCGGGCCGCGCCAAACTCATCGCACCCACTCGGACCGGTGGCGATCCGGCGGTGTGATGTGAGGCACGCCGGAGGGGCCGTCAGAGCGTGCGGCCGAAGAGGTCCAGCAGCGCTTCCCAGTGGCGCTTGGCCCCGTCCGCGTTGTACGCGGCGGTGTCGGCCTGGGTGAAGCCGTGCTGCGCGCCCGGATAGACCTCGCTGCGGTGGCGTACGCCCGCGGCCGTGAGCGCCGCGTCGAGGCGGTCCATCTGCTCGGGCGGCATCGAGGAGTCCTGGTCGGCGTGGGCGAAGTACACCTCGGCGGTGATGCGGTCGGCGACCAGATGCGGGCTGTCGGGGGCCTCCGTGGCCAGGTCCCCGCCGTGGAAGCCGGCCATCGCCGCGACCCGCTCGGGGAACGTGCCGGCCGTACGCAGGGCCAGGCGGGCGCCCATGCAGTAGCCGGTGACGCCGACCGGTCCGTCCGTGGCCTGCGGACAGTCGGCCAGCCAGCGCAGATAGGCGTCGGCGTCGCGCATGGCCGCCTCGGGGGTGAGCGACGGGAGGAAGGACATGAGCTCCTGGAAGACCTCGGGGCGTGTGTCATGGCCGATGAATTCGGGGAGCTCCACCAGCGGTGCGCGGCCGTGGCGGTAGAAGACGTTGGGGATCAGCACGGTGTAGCCCGCCTCGGCCAGGCGGTCGGCCATCTTCCACAGGTGCGGGCGTGGCCCGAAGATGTCCATGTAGAGCAGTACGGCGGGATGGGGGGTGTCGTCGTCGGGGTGGGTCAGATAGGCGTCGGCGGTGCCGTCCGGGGTGGGAATATCCACAATTGTTCCGCGCGCCTTGGTCATGGACGTCGCTCCTCTTTCATCTCGTATGCCCGCGCCTGGTTGGCGATTCAAGACAGGCGCAAGATTCCCGCATGGCCGCACCGGGACCGTGTTCCGTGGCGGTCGGTTGGCCGACCGCATCACCGTATCCGGAGGGAATCACCAATGAAGCGCACGCCTCTTATGATCTCCGCGGTCATGGCCTCCTCGCTGGCCGTCATGGCCTCGGCGACGGCCGCGGAGGCCGCCTCGCGCCCCGCCATCGCGAAGTCGATACTCAACCACCGGGGCATCTCCCTGGCCACCACGCACGACAGCGGCCGCTCGGACAAGGCGAACGCCAAGCAGAACATCAAGGACACCGCCGCCGGGCGGAAGGCCAAGCGCAGCCATTACGGCACCGCCCCCGGCGGATCGGTCACGCTCAACAAGAACATGCTCAACGCGATGCTCAAGCTGAACACCGCGAAGCGGTTCACCTTCAAGGTGACCGAGGTCGCGGGCGGCAGTCACTCGCGCGGCTCGAAGCACTACGCGGGCCGGGCCTTCGACGTCGGCACCGTCAACGGCAAGCGGGTCAGCACCAGCGGGCCGGGCCGCGACAACGCCAGGAAGTTCATGAGGGCCTGCCGGTCCTACGGCGCCGTCCTCGTGCTCGGCCCCGGCGACTCCGGGCACTCCACCCATGTCCACTGCCAGTGGTGATCGGCGGTAGACGTCAGGCGCGGTCCGAAGCGGCGTACGGTCCGTGCCGCGGGTCACATTCGCGGTGCGGACCGAACGCCTGGTGAAATTGGGGCAGACCTCACGGGCTCGTGCCTCACGGGTTCATGCCTCACGGGTTCATCCCGTCGACCGAGCGGTACTTTTCGGACAATCCTTGACGACGGTCAGGTGACGAGGGGGTGTTCCGCGTCTGAGTACAGGGCTCAGTAAGGTCTCAAATATCCCGACCGAATGACAAGGGCGAGTGGGGGAGCAGCAGGGCGTGACGAACGTGGAGCGAAGCGGACTGGGGAGTACTCCGGACACGGGGCCCCGCCCCGGTCCCGTCGGGGCACGGATGTCACGCAACGCACTGGTGCTGGGAGCACTGTGGCTCCTCGCCGGTGTGCTGGCCGTCCGTCAGGCCGCGGCCGTGCTGCGGCTGCCACCCGACGAGCGGCTGACCGACCTCGAGACCTGGATCGGTGAGCAGGGCGTCCTCCATGTGAGCGGATCGCTGTACGACGGGGACGCGTTCACCGGGACGCCGTTCTCCGCGCTGGTGCTCAGACCGCTGACGCGCGCCGCCGAGCAGAGCCTCGGCTACGCCTGGACGTTTGGCACCCTGCTGCTGGTCGTGGTGCTCGGCCTGGTCGCGGCGCGCTCCCTGCCCGGCCCCGTCTCCCGGCGCACCTCGCTGCTCGCCGCGCCGGTGGCGATCAGCCTGCTGGTGCTGTCCCTGCCGGTACGGAACACCTTCACGCTCGGCCAGACCAGCATCATCCCGGTGCTGCTGGTGCTGTTCACCGTGCTGCCCAGGACCTCGGAGCGGCAGACGGGTGTGCTGATCGGGGTCGCCGCGGCGCTGCAGCCCGCGCTGCTGCTGTTCGCGGTGGTCCTGTGGCTCATCGGGCGGCGGCATACGGCGGCCCTCGCGGGCATCACCTTCGCCGGCTGCTCCGTGCTCGCCTGGGCCCTGATGCCGCATGACTCATGGACGTACTGGACCCACCACTTCGGCGGCGCCGGGCTCGGCGGGCCCCCGGACGGCCTGGCCAACCAGTCCCTGCACGGGCTGCTGCTGAGGGTCGGTTTCTCGGGCCCGGCCGAGCTGGCGCTGCTCGCGGTGGGCGCGGTGGCGGTGGCCGTGGTCGGTCTGCGGCGCGCCGCGCACTACGCCGAGGACGGGCAGCTGCTGCTGGCGGCGGCGATCACCGGCAGTGTGGCGCTGGCGATTTCGCCCACGTCCTGGCAGTACCAGCAGCTGTGGATCCTGCTGGCCGTCGTCGGGCGGGTCGGCAGGCGTGCCTCGGACCGGCTGGTGTGGCCGGCGCTGGTGGTGCTGGCGATGACCCTCAACCGCGAGGCGCTGCTGCCCGATATCGATATTCTGGGTCATATCGGATATAACGCACCGCTGCTGGCGGCTCTCGCCGCCGCCTGCCTGGTGCCCTTCCTGCCCCGCACCTCCCCGGCGTGGGACAACCCGGACCCGGCCCCGGTCGCGGAGCCGGTCCAGGGGCGCTTCGCCTGGGTGCCGCTGCTGCGCTTCGTACGGCGGCCGCTGTCCCGCCCGAACCTGATGCTCGAGTTGATGTTCATCCGTATCGGTTACTTCGGGTACTCCTACGTCCGCGCGCACGCCCCCGACTCGCGGACCCTCGCGGAGAGCCACGGACACCAGGTCCTCACCGCCGAGAAGTGGCTGCATATCGACATCGAGCACTGGTTCAACGGCGTGGTGGCGGACACACCATGGCTGAGGGACAGCATGAACTGGTACTACAGCACCTTCCACTTCCTGGTCCCGCTGTCCCTGCTGGCCTGGCTGTATCTGCGCCGCCCCGTCACCTACCGCTGGGCCCGCACCCCGCTCGCCTTCGCCACGCTCCTCGCGCTGGTCGGCTTCTGGCTCTACCCGACCGCCCCGCCCCGGCTGATGGGCCTCGGCTTCATCGACACCGCACATGGTCCGCAGGACCTGGCCAATCCGGACTTCGGCGCGCTGACCAAGCTGTCCAACCAGTACGCGGCCATGCCCTCGCTGCATGTGGGGTGGTCGCTGTGGTGCGGGGTGGTGATCGCGCTGGTGGCCCCGTATCTGTGGATGAAGATCCTCGGGCTGATGTATCCGCTGATGACCACCGCGGTGATCGTCGGTACGGCGAACCACTGGGTGCTGGACGCGGTCGGCGGCGGGGTGGTCGTAGCGGCCGGGTTCGGGCTGCAGTATCTGCTGTTCGGCGTCGGGAAACGGCCCAAGGAGGAGGCCGCCGGTCCGCTGTGGCCGCTGCGGCCGCTCCTCAGGTTCCGCAAGCGGGAGCCGGGACAGGAGCCTGCGGGGTCGGGCGCGGGGGCGGAGTCTGCTTCCGCGCCTGTCGTCTCGGTGCCGGGGCAGGCCAAGGCGCCCGTTCTCCCCGAGACCGCCGAGCCGACAGAGGTGGCCGGGCCGGGCTCGCGTTGAAGGGTGTGACGAAGGGCATTAGCGTGGAATGCAGGGGACGGGTCCGGCCGGGCGGGATGTGGCGCGGGGCCCGCGCCCGGGGGCCAATCAAGGGGGGTCCACGCTTGGAGGAGTGATCCCCCATGTCTCTTGCCATGGCGGTCACGGCGGCGGCCGCGGCATCGATGGTCGCGGTATCCCCCGCGGTGTCGCCCTGTCCCTTCGTGGTGGTCCACGCGAAGTTCGCACCGGCCGCAGAGGCCAGTAGCCACAAGGCGGTGACGTACAACACCAAGCTGGTGCCCGTCTCCGCCAAGGTCGTCGTCGTGCAGTTCCTGGGTAAGTGGCAGGGCGGGGGCGAATACCGCCACCACCACCAAGGGCAAGGCGCCCCCCAGGCCGCACTGACCACACCCAGCCCGACCGGCACCCCGACCTCACCGAGCCCGACCGGCACGCCGAGCCCGCACGGTACGCAGGGCGAGAGCAAGGGCACCCGTGTCATGGTGTGGGTACGCGGCCTCCAGGCGAACCACACCTTCGGGGTGCATGTCCATACGAAGACCTGCGGGACCATGCCCGACGACTCAGGTCCGCACTACCAGGACATCAAGGACCCGAAGCAGCCGTCGACCAACCCGAAGTACGCCAATTCGCACAACGAGGTGTGGCTGACCCTCAAGACCGACAGCTCCGGGGACGCCCACGCCATGGCCCATGTGAACTGGCGGTTCCGGGACTCTCAGGCGCGCTCCGTCGTGATCCATGAGCATGCCACCGCCACGGAGAAGGGAAAGGCCGGAATGGCGGGCGCGCGGGTGGCGTGCGTGAAGGTGCCGTTCAAGGGATAACGCGTCTCGAGTGACGACGCCTCTCAAGGGACAACGCGTCAAGGCATGTGTCAACGCATGCGCGTCAAGGCGTCAGCGGCGCGGGGGTCAGCAGCCCGCGCCGCACCGACGCGTCGCGGACCTCCTCGTACAGCGCGCGCAGCGTCTCGCTGACGGCCACCCGCGGGAGTTGCAGCCGGTCCAGGGCGTCGGCGTCCATGGCGGCGTTGGTGTCGGTGGGCACATCGTGCCAGCCCTGGCCGGTGAGGTACCGCATCAGCGCGGGGTTGAGCCGGTCCACGCCGCGCACCAGGCAGGCCTCGGGCGTACGGCCCTCCTCGTACTCGTGCCACAGGGCCAGGAACTCGGGGCGCAGCGCGCCCGGCAGCGAGGCGAAGGGGTCTTCGGCGGGGTCGACCTCGGGATCGAGTTCGACCAGGTCGTGCATCAGACAGAGCTTGAGCATCTTGGTCAGGTCGAGGCAGTGGCCGGCCTCCCGCTCGAACTCGGCGTGCAGTATCCAGCTGACCATCGCCAGATGCCAGGAGTGCTCGGCCACGCTCTCCCGGCGCGTCGGCGTGGCGTTGTTGGGGCGCTCGATCTCCCGTAGCCGGGCCGTGAAGGCGATGAAGTCGAAGAGTCTTCGAAACTCGTGCTCATGCTGTGCGCCGGGCGTGCCGCTCGTGTCGTTCATGGCGGACAGTGTGCCCCCGTGCGGGGCCGCAGCGGCACTCCCGGGGCGGGGCGGGGGGTCTCGGGTCACCGGCGGTCAGCCGTAGTTCACCTGCAACTCCTTGATTCCGTTCAGCCAGGGCGACCGCAGCCGCCTCGGATCGCCCGCGAGCCGGATGTCCGGCATGGCGTCCGCGATCGCGTTGAAGATCAGGCGGATCTCCAGCTCCGCGAGGCTCTTGCCGAGGCAGAAGTGCGGGCCTCCGCCGCCGAAGCCGAGGTGGGGGTTGGGGTCGCGGGTGATGTCGAAGTCCTCGGGCCGGTCGAAGACCTCCGGGTCGTGGTTGGCGGAGGAGTAGAAGATGCCGACCCGCTGACCGGCCGCGATCCGCTGTCCGCCCAGTTCGGTGTCCTGGGTGGTGGTGCGCTGGAAGGACATGACCGGGGTGGCCCACCGTACGATCTCGTCCGCGGCGGTGGCCGGGCGTTCGCGCTTGAACAGCTCCCACTGGTCGGGGTGGGTGAGGAAGGCGTGCATACCGTGGCTGATGGCGTTGCGCGTGGTCTCGTTGCCCGCGACCGCGAGGAGCAGGACGAAGAAGCCGAACTCGTCGGAGGCCAGGTTGCCCTGGTCCTCGGCGGCGACCAGCTGGCTGACGATGTCCTTGGCCGGGCAGGCCTTGCGGTCGGCGGCCAGGTTCATGGCGTACGAGATCAGCTCCATGGCCGACTCCGCGCCGATCTCCTCGGTGATGGCGAGCTCCGGGTCGTCGTACGCCACCATCTTGTTGGACCAGTCGAAGATCTTGGAGCGGTCCTGCTGGGGGACGCCGATCAGCTCGGCGATGGCCTGCAGCGGCAGTTCGCAGGCCACATCGGTGACGAAGTCCCCGCTGCCGTCCTCCTTGGCCCCGGCCACGATCCGCGTGGCGCGCTCGCGCAGGGCGTCCTCCAGGGCGCGGATCGCGCGCGGGGTGAAGCCGCGCTGGACGATCTGGCGGACCCGGGTGTGCTCGGGCGGGTCCATATTGAGCATGATCAGCTTCTGGACGTCGATCTGGTCGCGGTGGATGTGCTCATTGAAGCGGATGATCGCGGTGTTGAGGTGGGAGGAGAAGATCTCCGGCTTGGTCGACACCTCTTTGACGTCGGCGTGGCGGGTGACGGCCCAGTACCCGTCGTCGTCGAAGCCCGCGACTCCGTGTGGCTGGGGGATCCACCACACCTTGGCGGTCTGCCGCAGCTGAGCGAACTCCGGGAACGGCAGACGCTGCTGGTAGAGGTCGGGGTCGGTGAAGTCGAATCCTTCGGGAAGCGCTGGGCAGGACATCGGCCACTCCAGATCTGACGGCCTATCAGAAGTGTCGCAGAAGGTAGTAACGGGTTCTACAAGTGGCAAGTGTCATGGCCGCCTTTGTTGCGCACAACGGGCGCACATGCGTGAGGGGCGGCTCAATAACGGTCATGCAAGCCCCTTGCGTCGCCGGGCCGGGCCTCAGCAGACTGATTGAAGAACTAGAACGCGTACTAGTTCTGTCGCGGGCGCTGCCGGGAGCCCCGCGGAATCAGAGAGGACGGACGAGTCATGGCCGCGGAACCCGTCATCGTCGAAGCCGTACGCACGCCCATCGGCAAGCGCGGAGGGTCACTCGCCAATCTGCACCCCGCCTATCTGCTCGGTGAGACATACCGCGAACTCCTCGCCCGTACCGGTATCCAGCCCGACTGCGTCGAACAGATCGTCGGCGGCACGGTCACCCACGCCGGCGAGCAGTCGATGAACCCCGCCCGTAACGCCTGGCTGGCCTGCGGCCTGCCGTACGAGACCGCGGCCACGACCGTCGACTGCCAGTGCGGCTCCTCGCAACAGGCCAACCACATGGTGGCCAACATGGTCGCGACCGGCGTCATCGACGTCGGCATCGGCTGCGGCGTCGAGGCCATGTCGCGGGTGCCGCTCGGCAGCGGCTCCAAGCACGGGCCCGGTAAGCCGTTTCCGGACGAGTGGAACGTCGATCTGCCCAACCAGTTCGAGGCGGCGGAGCGGATCGCGCGCCGCCGCGGGCTCACCCGGGAGAAGGTCGACGCCCTCGGCCTCCTCTCGCAGGAGCGGGCCGCCCGGGCGTGGGCGGAGGAGCGCTTCAAGCGCGAGACCTTCGCGGTGCAGGTGCCGACGACCGAGGACGAACAGGCGGCCGGACAGGGCATGTGGCGGCTCGTCGACCGGGACGAGGGGCTGCGCGACACCAGCATGGAAGCGCTCGGCGGGCTCAAGCCGGTGATGCCGACCGCCGTGCACACCGCGGGCAACTCCTCCCAGATCTCCGACGGCGCGGCCGCGGTGATGTGGGCGTCCAAGCGCATGGCGCGGGCGCTCAAGCTCAAGCCGCGAGCGCGGATCGTCGCCCAGGCGCTGGTCGGCGCCAATCCGCACTACCACCTGGACGGGCCGATCGACGCGACGCGCGCGGTGCTCGGCAAGGCGGGGATGACGCTCAAGGACATCGACGTCGTCGAGATCAACGAGGCATTCGCGTCGGTGGTGTTGTCATGGGGGCAGGTCTTCGAACAGGACCTGGAGAAGGTGAACGTCAACGGCGGCGCGATAGCGCTGGGGCATCCGGTGGGGGCCACCGGCGCCCGGCTGATCACCACCGCGCTGCATGAACTGGAGCGGGCGGACAAGGAGTTCGCGCTGATCACGATGTGCGCGGGTGGCGCGCTGGCGACCGGGACGATCATTCAGCGCCTTTGACCGACGCTCACTCAGCGCCTGTGACCAGGGCGTGCAGGGCGGGCCGCAGGGCGGCGGCGATCTCCTCCGGGGAGGCGCGGCGCAGATCGTCGATGCCGAGCAGCTGATGGCCGATGGTCACCCCGACCATGGTGGCGACGGCCAGCGCGGCGTGCAGCCGGGCGTCCTCGGCCCGGTGGTGCCCGTCTTGATGCTCGCCCTGGTGCCCGGCTGAGATGGCGGCCGCGAGCTCGGTGATCTGATGGTCGAGGGCGGTGCGGGCCGCCTCCGCCGCCTCCGGGTGGGTGAGCATGGAGCGCAGCATCGCCAGCGAGGCCTCCGGCAGCCCGCCGATCTTCATCCCGAGCGACGCCAGCAGCGAATCCGTCAGCGCCTCGGGGCCGCCGGTCCGCGGCCGGTCCTCCGCCCCCGCGACCCGGTCCTCCGCTCCCGCGACCGAGATCCGTACGGCCTGGGAGAACAGCTCCTGCTTCGAGCCGAAGTACTGCATGACCAGCGCGGGGTCGACCTGCGCCGCCGAGGCGACCGCGCGGATCGTGGTCCGCTCGAAGCCGCGCTCGGCGAACAGCTCGCGGGCGGCGGCGAGGATGCGCTGCTCGGTGTTGCGGCGGCGCTCGGCGCGGGTGGGTCCGGCTGCTGCGGTCATATCTCCGACTCTACCGATCGCTCCACAGCTGTTGACCGAGGGCGCGCTCGCTCTACACTCGGTTGAGTCAACACATGTTGAGCGAACGTGTGTGAGTGACCCCTCATGAGTGAACCTGGTACGAGTGAACGGAGCGCATCGTCATGCCCGAAACCACCGCCGCCGCGCTACATGACATCGTCGAGCGCTTCCACCGCGCGATGCTGAACAAGTCCGCGGACGACCTCGCCGACCTGTACGCGGTCGACGCCCGCCATGAGTTCCCGTTTCTGTTCCCCGGGCTGCCCACCTGCTTCAACGGGCGCGAGGAGATCCGGGCGGGCTACCGGGCGATGTGGGGCGCGACCCCCGTGGAGCCCGAGGCGATCCGCGATGTGGCGATCCACGAGACCGCGGAGGCGGGCACGGTCGTCGTCGAGCAGACCGTGGTCGGGGCGCTGGCGCCGGCCGGCCGCCCCGTCACCGTCCCGGGGATCCTGGTGATCCGGGTCCGGGACGGTCTGATCGTCCACACCCGCGACTACATGGACGGTCTCGGCGTGGCCGCGGCCACCGACCGGCTGCCGGACCTCGTCGCCGCGCTCGGCGGATAGCTCCGCCGGTCAGCACGGCAGTCGCCCGGGGCTCGAGTTGGCCGCGAGGGCCGTCTGCTTCCTTACGCCTCGGTCAACGCCGACCGAGTCGAAGGGAAGCGACAAACATGTCAGCTCGCCGCATGCTCACCGGTACGTTTTTGGGGCTCGGAGCCCTGCTCATGACCACATCCGCCCTGGCCCCGGCGGCCGTCGCCGCGCCGGTGCCGGTCACAGCGCTGAACTGCGACGGCAACACCTACAAGTGCGCGGCCAATCTGCAGTACGGGGACGGGAAGTGGCTGGCCGACTGGTCGGTGAACGTGTACCACCAGGGTGTGGGGTCGGAGTCGTCGTCGGCGCGGGGCGCGGCGGCGCCGGTGCCGGTCACGGGGCTGACCTGTGACGGCAACACGTACAAGTGCACGGCGAAGCTCCAGTACGGGGACGGGAAGTGGATCGCCGACTGGTCGGTGAACGTGTACCACCAGGGTGTGGCGTCGGGGCCGTCGTCGGCGCGGAGTGCGGCGGCGCCGGTGCCGGTCACGGGGCTGACCTGTGACGGCAACACGTACAAGTGCACGGCGAAGCTCCAGTACGGCGACGGGAAGTGGATCGCCGACTGGTCGGTCAACGTGTACCACCAGGGCTAGCCGCTCCCGGAAGTCGCGGGCGGTACCGATGCACGCTCATCGGTACCGCCCGTTCACGGCTTCACGGCTTCACGGCTTCACGGCTTCACGGCTTCGCGGTTTCACGGCTCCTTGAAGGCGACCGGCGCGTCGAAGGCCGCCCGGCGGGTCGCACGGCGCAGGGCCCTGAGGACCGTACGGCCGAGGGTGAGGGTGAGCACCACCGTCACCACCGCGCGCGGGAGGTCCCAGCCGAGGGACGTCGCCAGGCAGTACGCGACGAAGCGGGCCAGGTTGTGCGACAGCGGATCGCCCGGTACGAACGACACGCCCGAAGCCATCCCCGCGATATAGGGCCAGCCCTGCAGGTTCATCACCGTGCCGTACAGGACGGAAGCGACCGCCCCGTACCCGGCGAGCAGGAACAGCTCCCCGCGCCCGCGCAGCCGATCCGCCCCCGGCAGCAGGCCCGCGCCCATGCCCACCCACCCCATGGACAGCATCTGGAACGGCATCCACGGCCCGACCCCGCCCGTCAGCAGCGCGGAGGCGAACATCGACACCGCGCCGAGTACGAAGCCGAACCCGGGGCCCAGCACCCGCCCCGACAGCACCATCAGGAAGAACATCGGCTCGATGCCCGCCGTCCCCGCGCCCAGCGGCCGCAGCGCGGCCCCGGCGGCGGCCAGCACCCCCAGCATGGCGACGGCCTTGGAGTCGAGACCGGTGTCGGCGATCGTCGCCACGACGACGGCCAGCAGCAGCGGCAGCAGCGCGGCGAACAGCCATGGCGCGTCGGCGGAGTGGGCCAGTCCGGAGGCGGAGTCGGCCAGCAGCGGCCAGCCGAACGCGGCGACGCCGATCGCGGAGACGAGGACGAGGGCGGCGACGGAGCGCGGGCCGAGGCGGACCGCGCGGGCCTGGGTGGTGCGGGCCTGGTGGGCCTGGGTGGTGCGGGCCGCCTCGTTCGCTTGGCCAGGCCCGCACGCCCGCGCGCGGTCGCCGTGACCGCTGGCGTCGGCGTCGGCGGCGTCGGCGTCGGCGTCGCGGCCGGGATAGCCGGTGGCACCGGGGCGGCCGGGACGGCCGAGGCCACCGCGGGCCCCTGGGGCGCCGCGCTCAGCGGCACCCCGCAGTGGGCCCCGCACGGAGTCGGCGCCGGGTTCGCTCCGCGCGCCGGGTTGGTCCGGCCCAGCGGCGCCGCCGTCCGGCCTCATGTGGTCCGCTCCCGGTTCTCCAAGGCCCGCCGTACCTGCCGGACCGTCAGCCACGGCAGCGGGGCCAGCACCTTGGCGACCTGCGGGGCGAACGCGGGGGAGGACACCACCACCTCCGCCGTCGGGCCGTCGGCCACGACCTCGCCGTCGGCCAGGATCACCACCCGGTGGGCGAGTTCGGCGGCCAGCTCCACGTCGTGCGTGGCCAGGACGGTGGCGTGGCCGTCGGCGGCCAGGGCGCGCAGGATCTCGATCAGGCGCGCCTTCGCCGCGTAGTCCAGGCCGCGGGTCGGCTCGTCGAGCAGGAGCAGCGGCGGGCGCGCGGTGAGGACGACCGACAGCGCGAGCGCCAGCCGCTGGCCCTCCGACAGATCGCGGGGGTGCGCCGAGTCCGCCACGCCGGGCAGCAGCCGGCCGACCAGTTCGCGGCAGCTGCCCGGGGCCGCGCCCGCGTCGCGGTCGGCCGCCGCGCACTCCGCCGCGACGGTGTCGGCGTAGAGCAGGTCGCGCGGCTCCTGCGGTACGAGGCCGACGTGGCGCAGCAGTTCGGCGGGCCGGGTGCGGTGCGGTACGACGCCACGGCTGTCGACGCCCCGGCCACGCCCGCCGTTACCCTCGCCGCCCCCGACGCGTACCGAACCGGAGGCGGGCGTGTGCATCCCCACCAGCGTGGACAGCAAGGTCGACTTTCCCGCCCCGTTGCGGCCCATCAGCGCCACCGTCTCGCCCGGCCGCACCGTCAGGTCCACGCCGCGCAGCGCCTCGATTCGACCGCGGCGTACGGCCAGCCGCACCGCCTCCGCGACGGGCTCACCGCCTCCCTCGTGCGGATCTCCGCCCGGCGCGAGCGGTGTCAGCGGTGTGAGCGGTGTCAGCCGCTCCCGCAGCGGGGCGGCCTTGCGGCGGGCGTCCCGTATGGACAGCGGGAGGGGCGTCCAGCCCGCGAGGCGGCCGAGCTCGACCACGGGCGGCTGGACGGGCGAGACGGCCATCACCTCGGCCGGGTCCCCGACGACGGGGGCCGCGCCGGGGGAGGGCAGCAGGATCAGCTGATCCGCGTACTGGACCACCCGCTCCAGGCGGTGTTCGGCCATCAGCACGGTGGTGCCGAGGTCGTGTACGAGCCGCTGCAGCACCGCAAGGACCTCCTCGGCCGCCGCGGGGTCAAGCGCCGACGTCGGCTCGTCGAGGACCAGGACGCGCGGGTGCGTGGTGAGCACCGAGCCGATGGCGACCCGCTGCCGCTGTCCGCCGGAGAGCGTCGCGATGGGCCGGTCGCGCAGCGCGGCGAGGCCGAGCAGGTCCAGGGTCTCCTCGACCCGGCGGCGCATGGTGTCCGGGGGGACGCCCAGCGACTCCATGCCGTACGCGAGTTCGTCCTCGACGGTGTCCGTGACGAAGTGGGCCAGCGGGTCCTGGCCCACCGTGCCCACGACATCGGCCAGTTCGCGCGGCTTGTGGGTCCGGGTGTCGCGGCCCGCCACGGTGACCCGCCCGTGCAGCGTGCCGCCCGTGAAGTGCGGCACCAGACCGGATACGGCGCCCAGGAGAGTCGACTTGCCGACTCCCGAGGGGCCGACGAGCAGACACAGCTCCCCCTCCGGAACGGTCAGATCCACGCCCTGGAGGGCGGGTCGCGCCGCGTCGTCGTAGGTGACGGACACCTGCTCGAAGCGGATCACGGCGTGGCCTCCTTGCCGGTGTGGGTCTTGGGTGGCTGGACGGGGGCCGGGGCCACGACCGCCGGGAGCAGCCCGACCAGCACCCCGGCCGCGGGCCACAGCGGCAGCACGGGCGCGGTGAGCGGAACGGCGGGCGGGTTGAGCGCCTGTGGGGCGTACGAGGCGGCCCAGATCATCAGGCCCGCGACCGCCACCCCCGACCCGGACACCAGCCACGCCCGCGCGCCCCACCGGTCCGGCCGGTAACGGCTGCGCACCGAACGGCGGCTGCCCAGCCACAGCCCGCCGAGCGCGGCGGCGAGCCCGGCGAGCAGCACCGGCAGGCCGAAGCCCGCGCCCTGCGCCGCCAGCAGCCCGTACGTACCGGCGCAGACGCCGAGCAGCCCGCCGAGGGTGAGGACGGCGGTGGCGCGGGCGACGACGGGCGGGACGTGGGCGGTGCGGCCGTAGCCGCGGGCGTCCATCGCGGCCGCGAGCGCCACCGAACGCTCCAACGCGCCCTCCAGGACCGGCAGCCCGACCTGGAGCAGGGCGCGTACCCCGCGGTCGGGGCGGCCGCGCAGCCGGCGGGCGGCGCGCAGCCGCTGGACGTCGGAGACCAGGTTCGGGGCGAAGGACATCGCGACCACGACCGCGACGCCCGCCTCGTACAGCGCGCCGGGCAGGGACTTGAGCAGCCGGGCGGGGTTGGCGAGCGCGTTCGCCGCGCCGACGCAGATCAGGAGGGTGGCCAGCTTCAGCCCGTCGTACAGCGCGAAGGTCAGCCCCTCGGCGGTGACCCGGCCGCCGATCCGTACGCCCTGCGCCCAGTCGGGGAGCGGGACTTCGGGGAGCGTGACCAGTACGTGCGTACCGGGGATCGGCGAGCCGAGGAGGACCGCGAAGCACAGCCGGATCGCCAGCACCACCAGACCCAGCTTGAGGAACGCGCCGTACGAGCGCGCCCACGGCGCGTCCGTGCGGCGCGTGGCGACCACATAGCCCGCGACGGCGACGAGCAGCCCCAGCAGCAGCGGGTTGGTGGTGCGGGAGGCGGCCGTGGCCAGCCCGAGGGCCCACAGCCACCAGGCCCCGGCGTGCAGCGCGCCGCGCGCGGTGCCCGGGTGCCCAGGGGAGTACGGGGGCTCGGCGGTGCGCGGATGTCCGGTGACGGCGGCCCGGTCGGTGCCGCTCATCGCCGGTGGTGGCGGCGCGCCTGCCATACGGCGGCGGCCCCCAGCGCGACCACGGCGGCCAGACCGCCGACAAGACCGGCCGACGGGCCGCCTCCGCCGCCGCCCTGGCCGCCCTGCCCGCCGTCCCCACCGCCACTACTGCTGCCGCCGCTGGTGGCGTCGACCTGTTCGCCGCAGCCCTTGGCGGGGTAGCCGGCGATGGCGCACAGCAGGGCGGAGGAGTTGTAGCGCAGCGGTTTGGCGACGGCCGCCAGCGCGTCCCCGGCGCTCGCGTCCTGGCCGACCCGCGCGCACTCCGTACGGGGCTCGGGCGGGGTGCGGTGGTCGGGGGCGTCGGCGGCCGTGCCGAAGTCCAGGACCACCGCGACGCGTTTGGTGCCGTCCTTCGCCGGGGTGTGCGCGCAGACCGCCGTGAAGTCGGCCGAGTCGCGCGGCTGGGTGGCGTCCCCGGAGTCCTCGCTCACCGCGAACCGGAACCCGATCATGTCGCCGTCGCCCGGCCGGGCCGTGGCGGGCCCCTGCGTGGCGTACGTCCAGCCGCCGGCGCCCCGCTCCCGCTGCCAGAACGACCAGTAGCGGTAGCCCGCGGCCTGCGCGGGCGAGGCGCCGAGCGTGACCACGGACACCAGCGCGGACAGGAGCACGGCGCAGACGAGGGCGGCGCGCTGACCCATCAGAGCTGCTGCTTCTTCCGGCCGCTCAGCAGGAAGCCGATGCCGATACCGGCCACCATGAAGACGCCGACCGTCCACCAGACGCCGCCGATGCCCCCCTCGTCGTCGCTCTTCTTGTCTTCATCCTTACCGGAGTCGTTGTCCGAACCCGACTCCGATCCGGACGCGGAGACCGATTCCGGCTTCGGGCCCGTGGCGTTCAGCTGCTGGACGAGGTCCACGCCGCCGAAGCTGCGCGGGTCCGCACCGGCCGCGTGTGCCGCCAGGACCAGCTTGCCCAGGGCGCCCGGGTCGCCCTTCGCCCACGCCAACGCGCCGCTCTTCTCGCTCTGCAGCCACTGCAGGGGCTTGGCCGCGGTCGCGCTGTGCTCCCCGGCGGCCAGCGCGACGATCGCGTCCGCCGTGCTGCCGAAGTCGGGCTGGGCCTTGGCGCCGGGCATGGCGGACAGCAGGTGGTTGCCGTGCCCGGCCATGGTGTCCGACAGATACGCGGCGGCGGCCTGCGCGGCCTCGGCCGCTCCATCCGGTTTGCCACTGCCCTTGCCCGCGCCGCAGTCCAGCGGCTTCGGGGCGTTGCCGGCGTCCTTGCCGGCCGGTTCGAAGACGAAGCCCTTGCCCTCGGTGGCCAGCGCGGCGGCCGCGGTCGCCAGGTCGTTGGCGACCGGCTTGCCGCTGTCTGCCTTGCCTGCGTCGTCTGCCGTATACGCGAACGCCCCGCGCTGCCCCTCCTTCGCGTCACACCCCAGCTGGAGGCCCAGCAGCACGTCGTACGGCGTCTTGCCGCCCTTGGCCGACTTCACCTGCTTCGGGTCCTGGCCGGTGGCGGCGAAGGCGCCGACGGCGGCGGAGGTGGAGTTGGCGTCGCTCGGGCTGCCCGGGTTCAGGCCCCAGCCGCCGTCGTCGTTCTGGTGCTTCTTCAGCCAGCCGATGCCCTTCTCGACCGAGGCGCTGCGCCCACCGACCGCGGCCAGCGCCTGTACCGCCGCCGCGGTCGCGTCGGTGAACTCGCCCTTCTTCGGGTCGCAGGCCGCGGAGGCGTCCGCCCGGTACGCGGCGAAGCCGCCGTCCTCGCACTGCTGCCCGGCCAGCCAGTCGATGGCCGGCCTCGCCGGGGTGACCCCGACCGCGTCCTGGGCGAGCAGCGCGAGTGACTGCCGCCACACCCCGTCGAACTTGGGGTCCTTGGTGCCGTACAGCCCCTTGGGCAGCGCCGCCGAGCCGCCGGACGGTTTGGGGGAGGGCGAGGCGTCGGCGAACGCGGCGGGGGCGGCGGCCGTGCACAGGGCGGCCAGGGCGGCCAGAGCCGTGGCGCTGCGGCGTACGTTCATGGCGACGGGTGCCTCTCGGTCGATGGTCTCGGCGGTGACTGGACATCGGTACGCGGCCACGCACGGCCGCCCACCCCGCACGCCGAGGGACGTACGAACGCGATGACACCGGGCTCAGCTCCGCATACCTCGACGGTGCCGCCGCCGGACGGGCCGACGGCGGGAGCCTGCGGTGCGCCAGATCAGGTGCTCCGGCTCGTACGCTCTGCGGCACACAGCCCGTACTCACGGTTGCGGGTCAGCGCCGGGTTCTCACCGGCTTCCCCCGATCGGACGCGGATGAAGTTTTCACGGATACCTTATCCGGCGCCGAACCGGGACGTTCCACGGCGGTCGGGCCCTTGGGGGCGGGCTGCGGGGCGGGCCCATACTCTTCCCATGATCCGGTTCCGTTTCGGCCTGACCCCCTTGGCCGAGGTACGGCCGTGGGGGCGGCCCGAGCACCCCGTACTGCACTGGTTCGGGCTGACCGACGGCTGGTACGCCATCGACCTCGGCGAGCATGAGCTGCTGCGCTACGCGGAGCGCACGGTGCGGTCGCTGCGGGGCGACGGGAGCGGTCCGTCCCATCCGTACGTGGACTACTACGTGGTCCGGCTGTGGGAGGACCTGCTCGCGCTGCTGCCCGCGGCGCTCGAGCCGGTGCCCGAGGACCTGGCCGACTTCGTGGCCAGCGACTCCTCCGACTGGTGCTGGGAGGACACCCCGGAGATCGACGCCGCGGCGGGGTGGCACGGCGATCGCACCCTGAACACGGGGTATCTGCGTGTCGAGCCGTACATCCGCTGCTGGCGGACGGTCGCGGGCGAGGACGTTGTGAACGTCAGCTGGGCGCATCCGTCCGACCCCGAGGGCGAGATCGAGTTCACCGGCCCGGCCACGGGCCTGGTGACCGTGCCGACCAGCGCCTTCGTCGCCGCCGTGGCCGAGCTCGACCGTGCGCTGCTGGAGGCGATGGAGCGGCGGATCGGCGAGTTGGAGGCGGCGGGGCCGCCGCCGGGGGTCGAGCTCGACCTGGAGCAGTTGCGCCGCCAGCACCAGGACCGCGCGGGGTGGCTGGAGCGGGCGCGGCGGTATGCGTACGCCACCGACTGGGCCGCCGTACGGACGGGCGCGGCGGCGCTCCTCAGATCACCGCTCCTCAGATCACCAGGCGAGGACTGCGGGTGAGGCCGAGGATGCCGAGGAGACGGTCCATCATGTCCTCGAACAGCGGCAGCGGGTCGTCCAGGGCGTAGGACATGTGGCTGTAGACGGCCAGGCAGAGCATGCCGTAGATCTGCCGCCAGCAGGTGATCATCAGGAGCGCGACACCGATGGGGACTTCGATGCCCATGGCCTCGCGGTACGTCCGCAACTGCCGTGCCAGGCCCGGGTCGATCTCCTCGTCGGACGGGTGGGCGAGCTGCTGCTCGCGCCACAGCCGGGTGAAGAGCTGCCCGTACATCCCGCCCAGCTCGCGCAATATGACGTGCGGGATGTCGTCGGCGGACGCGGCGGCCGCCTGGGGATAGGCGGCGCCCATGAGCAGGTTGAACTCCGCCGGATTGCCCACTGACCAGTCGAATACGGCCCGGGTGGCGGCGTGCAGCCGGGCGCTGATGTCGTCGGGGTCCTGCCGTTCCACCGCCGCCGCGACCACCTGCATGAACTCCGCCATCACATCGTCGTAGACGGCGCGGATGAGTCCGTCCCTGCCCTCGAAGTAGCGGTAGAGGGCGGGCGAGGTCACGCCGACGCTGCGGGCCACGGCGGCCACGGTGAGGCCTTCGACGCCCTCCGCGGCGGTGATCCGGCGTGCGGCGGCCTTGGCGTCGCGCTCGAGCTCCGCGCGTAGCCGCTCCCGCCGGGTCAGCCCTGCCATGCGCTCGCCTCCGCCTCCGTCTCCGCGCCCGTCTCGGTCTGTGCCGGACACCGTCGCCTCCTTGTCGTGGTCGGGTGCGCCCCAATGATCCTTCATCGGCTGTCGGGAGTACTGGGCAACTGACTTGCCGTGAAGGTGCATCGCATGGTTAATACTATTCTCGTTTCTAAGGGCAGTCACGCTTGGGGGAAGGCGGAGAGCTGAGTGAGTAAGGCGTATGTGGCCGCGGTGGCGGCGGCGACCGTTCTCGCGGTGGGAGGCGTGACCGCGTGCGGCGCGTCCGACGACTCGGGGAAGGACGGCGGGCGATCCGGCGTCTCGGACGGCGGCGGGCGCAAGTCCGGGGCGGGCGCGGCGAATTCGGGGGACGCGGGGGATGCGGTGGATTCAGGGGATGCGGCGGGGTCCGGGCTCGCCGGGGCGATGAGGGACCTCTCCCGTGTGGCCTCGGCCACCGGGCCGGTGATCTGCTGGGACGACGGCGACGGCAAGGGCGAGCACGTCGCGGCCTTCGACGACACGTTCAGCAAGCGGGTCGCCACGTACTCCGAGGAGCCGCTGCTGTCCCGGCTCGCCGAGATCGCCGAGGAGGGGGACGCGGACCGGGCGTTCGTACGCAGCCTCTGCGGGAAGCAGCAGTACCGCAAGAGCGCGGCGGACTTGGGGGTCAGCCCGGTCTCGCCGGACGGCCGGCGCGTCGCGGTCGAGGTGGTCACGGACGAGGCGGGCGCCCTCACGTCGTCGCATGTGGGGTGGTTGGACCTGGCCACGGGGGAGTTCACGGACATCACCGAGGCCGCGCGGAAAGGGGGCTACAGCCCGGAGAAGCACTCCGACGCGTTCCCTGGATTCGCCCCGGACGGATCGCTGTGGTTCCTGCGGGACGAGCAGGTGTACTACTCGGCGGATGAGAACGGCAGCCTCTCCCGGCATCCGATCAGCAAGGCCTGCCATGACGAGCGATCCGGGAACGACGGCTTCTACCGCCCGGTGAACTCGGCGGCCGTCACCTGTCCGCGCCTCATCCACCCGAGCGGGAAGTTCGCTGTCTCTCCCGGCACCGTCATCGACGGCATCGACTCGTACGACGGGTTCGACCTCGATCTCCTGGCACCCCAAATGGACCGGCTCGACGATGACACGGCCTTTGGCGACCCCACCGACCAGATGGTCGTGCGCGACGGCGACGGCGACGGCGACGGCGACGTACGCGACTGCGACCCCGTGGCCTGGATCAACGCCGACGACGTCCTCTGCGAGGGGGCGTCCGACGCCTTCTTCTCCGTCCGGGCCGACGCGAGCGAGCTGGGAAAGAAGCCCGACGGCCCGCTGGAGGCTCAAGTGAAGGCGGAGATCGCCCCCGAGACGGATAACGAGGTTCTTTCCGTGGCCATGTCCGCGGATCGTCAATATCTCTACATCGCATCGGAAGACACCCTGGACGACGGCGGCGTAAAGCTGTATCGGGCCGGCTTGACGTCGCCCGGGGAGCCGGAGGAGTTGGGGCCGCTGCCGCAGGGGGTGGGGGACGACTTCGTGCTCCGCGGAAACTTCCAGACCGGCGATTTCCAGTAGCGGGCGCGCGAGCAGAGCACATCGGGGGCATCGAATGTCGAAATGGTGGCCGCGCAGGCGGTCGTTGCGGGTGTTGTTGTCGGCCGGGATCGCGCTGGCCGTCGCGGCCGGCCTGCTCACCGCGTGGCAGATGGCGGCCAACCGGGCGGGAAAACTGGCCGTCAAGGTCACGGGCCTTCCCGCCAAGGCGAGTTTCACCCTCCATATCAGCGGGGCGAACGGTTTCAGCGAAGAGCTGACGACCGACAAGACGTTCTCCGTCAAACCCGGTGATTACCGCATCACGGCGAAGGCCAGCCATGCGAAGGGCAACGTCTACTACACGGCGGACGAGACCACGACCTGGACGGTGAGCAGTGGCGAGACCGAGCGGGCAGTGATCGATTACGCCGTGGCCCTCTCCGAGAAGACGACGGTCCTGAATACCCCGGACTCCGCCGACTCCGGACTCCTCAAGCGGCCCGGAAAATCGGAGATGGTCTTCGCCGCGGACTCGGCGGCGGCGCGCAAGCTCAAGAAGGGCGCTTTCATCGTCGCGCCGGAGAGCGAGCGGACGCCGCAGGGGCTGGTGCGCGAGGTGCGCGGGGTGACCAGGGAGAAGGACCGGATCGTCGTCCGGACGAAAGGCGCCACGCTTCAGCAGGCGATGCCCAAGGCCGTGCTGCGGGTTGAGGACACCTCGAGCGGGACAAAGGACGCGATGCAGCCGGCGGCCTATCAGATGCCTGCGGCGGCTGCCTCCTCCAGCCCCGAGCCCGATAGCCAGTCCGAGCTCTCCATCAGGGTGGACACCTGGCAGGGGAAAGGGAAGTTCGGCCAGAACCTGAAATGCGGGAACGGGATGCCGCTCATCAGATTCGAGCACAGCCAGATGCAATTCGGCATGGCAGGCTCGACGTTCGGGTGGAACAAGCGGGAGGGTGTCTGGAGCAAGGTGGACCTCCAGATGCAGCAGAAGTACAAGCTGACGGTCGGTACTCCGGCGGGCGCACAGTGCATCTACGACCAAGAGTTTCCCGCACTGACCCTGCGCTCCATCCCCGTGAAGCTTCTCAGGGTCGGGCCTTTCACCCTGGATCCCGAACTGGTTGCGTTTCTCAATGTGAAGATCAAGGGATCGATCGGAGCGAAGCTGGAAATCGAGAGCCCCGTGGACCTTCAGGGAAACGCGCGGCTGAGCCTGACCCGGAAGCCTACGGCCGACGCCACGGGCTGGCCTCCGAAGGCCACGGCCAAGCTGGTCGGGGTAGCCGATCTCATGGCGAAGGCGAAGGTCGGCGCTCGCGTAAAACTCAAGGTGAGCCCCGTCATCGACTTCTTGGTCGGCTCCGTCTATGTCGACTACGCCTGGCCTGTCGAAGGAAAGATCGATGTCAAGAACGACTCAGCCAAGGTCAGACACTTTCAGGAGCTAGTGGTCGGGGCCAGTATCAAACCTGGTGATGCGGGTCTCCTGCTCGGTATACCCCCTGGAGGTCGTGACATCAACGTGGGGTTTCCCGTGACCAAACCGCGTACGCTCTGGGAATCCGCCCCGGGCGAAGTCAAGGCCAAGGCGAAGAAGGCCGACCCCGACAAGGCGGTGGCCTGTCCTTCCCGGCCGTGGATGAAGAAGGAGCTCGAGGCCATCGCCAAGTACGACACGGAAGCGTATCTGGGCGAGTCGAAGTGCTGGCCCGGATGGGCGGCCGTCACCTGGTCCGACGAACCGGCCTCGGACTTTGTGACGATCAGCGTCTTCAAGCGCAACGCCCGCCACTTCTACCCCGCCGTCCATCTGCTGCCCGTCATGGACGACCCGTACGACCCGGACTGGCTCCGTGACTGCGAAACCCTCCGCGGGATGAAGCCCCCGGCCGCGCTGATCTCCTTCGTCGGCTGCACCGCGCAACCGGCCGCTGAACAGGACCAGTTGGACGCTACGGCTGCTCTGAGGCTCATCGAGAACACCAGCCACACCCCCGACCTCACGGCGGAACAGCTCGGCGCTCTCCCCGGCCCGCTGCGCGCCGTCAGGGGCATGTGCACGGGCAGCTACGACGGAAACTGCGCGGCCGTGTTCTTCTTCCACGGAAACCGGTTCGTGGGCCAGGCGAGCGGACCAGGGGGGATGGCGGTCGAAGCGCAGGACGGCAAGACCGTGACGCTCGCCCGCCCTATCTACAAGGACAGCGATCCGAGCTGCTGCCCCTCGGGCGGCACCGCCCGCTACCAGGTCCGCTGGAGCGACGGAGCGCTCGCCGCCACCCCGTCCCTGCCGGGCTTCGAGCGGCACAACGAGCCGGTCCGCTGACCACCGTCATATAGCCACCGCCATGGGCGATCATGGGCGGGGGCGGTCCGCCGGACCCCCTCGTCCATGGCAGCAGATGGAAGAAGGCAGACCATGACCGATGCCACCGGCTTCGAGAGCATCGCCCCGACCACCCTCGCCGACATCCTGGGCCGCGGCCAGGTCATGGACATCGGCATCCGCCCGCTCTGGTCCCCGACGCCGCGCGTCGCCGGCCCCGCGTTCACCGTGCGGTGCCCCGCCGGTGACAACCTCATGCTGCACGCGGCCATCCACCGCGCGGAGCCCGGCTCGGTCATCGTCGTCGAGTCGGGAGACGTGGACTACGCCCTCGCCGGAGGAAACGTCTGCGCCGTCGCGCAGCGCCGCGGCATCGCGGCGTTCGTGCTCGACGGAGTGATACGCGACATCGGCGAGGTGCGCGAGATGGGCTTCCCCGTCTTCGCCAGGGGAGTCATCCCCATCCCGGGCACCAAGGCGGCGCCCCAGCCGCTCAATGTGCAGGTGCGGTGCGGCGGCGTCGACGTCAACGCCGGTGACATCGTGGTGGCCGATGAGGAGGGCATCGTGGTCACTCCCCACGCCCGACAGGACGAGGTACTGCGCGCCGCGCAGGCGAAGTTGGCCCAGGAGGCCGAGGAATCCCTCGACGCGTGGGAGGCGGCGCACCGTGCCCGTATCGACAAGATCCTGAGCGACAAGGGCTTCGAGGGCTGAGAAATCCCGCTGGGCGTCGGGCGGGGCAGCCCGCTGAGCCCGACCGCCGTGTCACTGCATGTTCTGAACATGGGGGTGCTCCCAGGACGCCGCACAGACGTACAGCTGCAGGCTGTAGCCGCGACCGATGTTCAGATGGGTAGCACCGCCGGCGTCGGGGAACGACGGATCGGTGGCCTCGGAATCCTCTACCGGCCGCCAACTCGCGCTTCCGCCGTCCCACTCGCGGCCGTCGATGGTGAGCAAGGGCAGGAGGCCGGAGCCGCACTCGGCGCAGGCCATGGGGAACGGATCGGAGAAGCTCCACGGGGGGTGGCCACCGACCTTGCAACCCGGGGCGACGCCGAGGTCGTACTGGTAGACCACCCCGTGGTGCTTCTCCCAGGCACGGATCCTGCCCGTCAGGTCCTCCGGCAGTTCGTGTGGAGCCGGGTACTCGGTGACCGTCTCGGGGTGCAGCAGGCACGGTTCGGGCAGGTAGTCGTCGTTGCCGATCACCGACGGCCGCGGGGCGGTGCCGATCGGGTCGGAGACATCGGCGGCGGTCCGCCGGAGCAGCACAGTCCGGGGCAGGTAGTCCTCATCGTGGTCGAACGGGCACCACAGGAGCTGCAGCAGATCGGCGCCGTCGTCCGGGCCGGGCAGCGTGGGGATGTCCGCGGCGTAGAGCTGGGCCACCGGCACCATCGGGACCGGGCCGTCCTGGGCTATCCGCGCCTCGTCGCCGGCACGCTCGACGACGGCACGTTCCTCCTCGGTCAACAGCTCCGCCCCGGCGGCGCGGGGCCGGCTCCACGCCTCGGCGAGGATCCGTCGCCGCTGCCGGACATCGCCCGGCGCGTAGCCGAGGTGCCAGGAGCCGGTGTGGTCCGGACACGTGGGCCACGGTTCCCGGGACGGCCACAGCAGCGGCCCGCCGATCGAGCTGTCCGCCGTGGTGGGATCGCCAGCGCGAGGGTGCAGCCGTGCCGTGGTGCGGGCCAGCGGCTTGAGCTCCGGGAAGTACATGGTGACGTCGACCGGGCGGGGCGGGGTGGTGCGAACCATGTCCGCAGGGTATGCCGTGCCCGACCCTGCCGTGCATGCCGCCCACGACGTACTGCCACCTGCCGCGAAGAGGAAAAACCCGAGCCGAAACGGCTGCCGTCGGGAATCATCGAGCGCCGGGCAGATGCGTAGCTCTGTGAAAGGTGAGGGTCGGGCATGGCCGCGGGCTGGAAGTGGGACGACACGCTGTTCTCGGGCACGGCCGCCTACTACCAGCGAGGGAGGCTCCCGTACGCCCCCGGGCTGGCGGACGCGCTCGCCGACGCCCTGCGACTCGACGGGCGGGGCCGCCTGATCGATGTGGGATGCGGCCCAGGCATCGTCGCCCTGAGCCTGGCGGATCTGTTCCGCGAGGTCGTCGGCGTGGACCCGGACAGCGGGATGATCGACGAAGCCGGGCGCGAGGCCGCGCTGGCGGGAGTCGCCGACAAGACGCGGTGGGTGCGGGCGCGCGCCGAGGAACTGCCCGCGGGCCTTGGCACCTTCACCGTCGCGACCTTCGCCCAGTCCTTCCACTGGATGGATCGCGACCTTGTGGCAGCAACCATCAAGGGCATGCTCCGCCCCGGCGGGGCGCTCGTACACATCTCGGACTTGAAGAACGAGCCCCGGACCACCGACGGCCTTCCCTGCCCGCCCGTGCCATACGCCGCGATGGACGAACTGGTCAGGCGCTATCTGGGACCGTTCCGACGGGCCGGCCAGGGGCTGCTGCCGCAGGGGACACCCGGCGGCGAGGCGGCGGTGTTCGCCCGGGCGGGATTCTCCGGCCCTCAGCGCCTTGTCGTCCCGGGCGGGCAGGTGCTGGTCCGTACGTGGGACGACGCGGTCGCGGGGGTGTTCTCCATGTCGTTCTCCGCTCCGCATCTGTTCGGCCCGCGCCGCGACGACTTCGAGGCGGATCTGCGCCGGCTCCTCCGCGACGCCTCCCCGTCGGGCCGGTTCTCCGAACGCCGGCCGAGCACCGAGGTGTTCGTCTGGGGGCGGGACCCGGCCGAGCTGTGATCAAACAGCTGGGTGCCGGCGGGCGCCGCGCCGCCGCTGGTCAGTCCTCCTCGTAGAAGCGGTCGACCCAGCTCTCCAGCTGAGCGCCGAACTCGTCCACTGCGGCGTCCAGGAGGTCGCCGGGATCGTCCGGTGGGGTGAGGCCGAAGGTCTCGTGCAGCCAGGCGACGTACTCCCCATGGCGTGGGCTGGGCTCGTCGTCCGCGTCGGGCTTCATGAACTGGGCTCCGCCCCAGGAAGGCCACTGCCACCAGTCGCAGGCGAGTTGCCGGAACAGATCCCGGAGGTCTTTGGCGACGATGCCGATTCCGCCCTCGTCGCCGAAGACCACCACGGGCAAGGTGGCCAGATCCTCGCGATCGTCTATGCGCCAGAGCGTATAGAGCGAACCGGAACTGTTGGCGTAGGCGAAGCAGAGGAAGCTGTCGACGAACTCCTGCTCGTCCGAGTAGCCCCCGGCGGCGTCGAGCTTGTCGAACTCGAGGAGCTCGAAACCGTTGGCGTAGTAATGGTTTCCGATGCGCTCGTCGAACTCCTTGAGGCGGTTGAGCTCCGGGACGGGGGAGTAAGCGTCACTCATGGCGCGAACGCTACCGCCCACCGTCCCGGCGTACGGCCGCCTCCGCGCTTCAGTGCGCCTCGGCAGCCTCGTTCAGGATCTCCGCCAGCTCGCCGGGCTGGTCGAACATCGGCCAGTGCCAGCCGGGCAGGTCCCGGTGGGTCCAGCCGTCGTCCGCCATGTGCCGGAAGGCGGGGACGGTGGCGGCCATCGCGCGGACCTGTTCGATCCCGAAGCTGCACAGTATGTGCAGCCGCGGCAGCTTCTCCCAGGCGCCGGTCAGCCGGACCGGGGTGGTGACGGTGGCCCAGGGCTGCGGCGTCGAAAGCCGGGTCAGGCGCTCGTACGTGCCGTCGGGGAGCGCGGGCGGCTCGGGCGCCCTGGCGGCCAGCTCCTCCCATGGCGGCGGTGGCAGCTGCCAGCCGTGCCCCGCCGTGCGTACCAGTTCGGCGTTGCGCGCCTGGTCCTCCGGCGGGGAGAACTGTGCTTGGGACATCCCGTCCGGCAGCGGTCCGCTGTCGATGAACACCAGCTGAGCGATCCGTTCCGGCATCCGGTCCGCCACGCTCGGGATCACCACCGAACCGGCGTAGCTGTGCCCGACCAGCACCACATCGTGCAGGTCCTCGTAGCGGATCAGATTGAGCACATCGGTGATGTGCGTCTCCAGGTCGGTGTCCGGCCGGGCCAGGTGCGCGCGCTCGGCCATGCCGGTCAGGCTGAGCGGGTGGACGTCGTGCCCGCGGCGGCGCAGCTCGGCTGTCACCGGGCGCCAGGCCCAGGCCCCGAGCCAGAGCCCGGGGAGCAGTACGTAGGTTGCCATGGCCCACACGCTAGGAGGGATAGCGGACAGGATCCGTCCGGTATGACGCGGGAGATTTCGCGCATGCCCCGACCGACCGACCGCCCGCGTTCTCGTTCTGCTGGAAATCCTTCAGATCGGCGGCACCCGCACCGGCGCCGACCTGACCGATCGGCTCGGCGTGGACGAGCGCACCGTCCGGCGCTACATCGACCACCTGATCGACCTGGACGTCCCAGTCCGGTCGGTGCGCGGCCGGTACGGCGGCTACCGGCTCGCCCCCGGCTATCGGATGCCTCCGCTGATGCTCACCGACGAGGAGCCGGCTGACCGCGGCCGCGGTGGGGTCGACGGCATGCCGCCGACCCCACCGCGCCTCACCGCGGCCTACCGGGTCACTGACGGTCGAGGTCCGGCTTGGTGATCCTGAACCGGGCCACGTTCTCCTCGGTGGCCACGTGGTGGAAGCCCGCCTTCTCCAGCACACGGAGGGACGACGGGTTCGGCAGCTCCACGGCGGCGGAGACGGTGTGGACATCCGGCGCGGTGAGGGCGAACTCCGCCAGGGCCCGGGTGGCCTCGGTGGCGTAGCCCCGGCCGCGGCGGGAGGCCACGATGCCGTATCCGATTTCGAGGTTGCCGTCGCTGGGCGGCCAGAACAGGCCGAGCGAGCCCACCGTCAAGCCGCTGTCACGCTCGATGATCAGGCGGTGGCCATAGGCGCCGAGCCAGTCCGGGTGCTGCTCGAAGAGGTTCGCGATCACCCGGTCGCCGTCGGCGGGGAAGTCGTCCGCCCAGTACGCCGACCTGGTGTTGTCGATGACCGCGGCGGCCTCGGCGATGCTCCACCGCTGAAGGGCGAGGCGGTCGGTGGTCAGATCATCGTGAGACGTCGAGAAAGAGGAAGACACGTGTCAGTCACTCCTGGTTGTTGGAACGACCCGGGCCGCGCTCCGCTACGGCGCGGGCCGGACGAGGACATGCCGATGAGGGCCGACGGCGGCCATATTCATCAACCTCCTCGTGACGTGATCACGCGTCTCTCGCGTCGGAGCGATCGTAGCAACCGCGTCGCAACCGCGTCCGAGCCGCACGCCTTCCCGGGGCCGTGACGGCCATGGCTGTGAACAGCCACGGCCGCGACGTCCACGGACGTGCTGTCAGCCCGTCAGCCCGTCAGCTCCGCTTCCCCGCTCAGGCGCACCGGAAGGGCCTGGTGGCCGTTGGAGATGAGGGTGGGCATGGGGCGGAGATCCTGTGCGGGGACCGCGAGTTGGAGCTCCGGGAAGCGGTCGAAGAGTGCCGGGAGGGCGATACGGGCTTCGAGGCGGGCCAGCGGGGCGCCCAGGCAGTAATGGACGCCGTGGCCGAAGGCCAGGTGCTCCTTGACGGCGCGGGTGATGTCGAAGCGGTCGGAGTCCTCGCCGTGGACCTCGGGGTGGCGGTTGACGGCGGTGAGGGAGAGGATGATCGCGTCGCCCTGCTTGATGGTGACGCCCTCGAGCTCGATGTCCTCGACGGCGTAGCGCAGCGGCACATTGACCACCGGCGGCTGGGCGCGCAGGGTCTCCTCGATCACATCGTCCCAGGAGGCCTGGCCCGAGCGGACCAGGGCGAGCTGGTCGGGGTGGGTCAGCATGGCGTGGACGGCGTTGTCGAGCAGCTGGACGGTGGTCTCGAACCCTCCGGCGATCAACACGCCCACGGTGTCGGCGAGTTCCTGCTCGTTGAGGTGCGAACCGTCCTCGTCGCGGACGGCGATGAGGTCGCTGGTGATGTCGTCGCCCGGCGAGTGCCGCTTGAGCGCGACCAGTTCGTGCAGCAGCGCCTCGTGGCCCTGGTAGGCGGCGATGGCCTCCTCGGGCGGCGCGTTCGTACGGAACATGGTGCTGACGAATTCCAGCTCGCGCTCGCGCATCTCGCCCTCGGGGACACCGAGCAGTTCGCAGATGACCTCCATGGGGATCGGGTGGCAGTACGCCGCCTTGAGGTCGACCGCGGTGTCGGGCCCGCCGGCCGCGAGGGCCGCGAGGTCGTCGAGGTAACGGGACACCAGGTGCTCGATACGGGGGCGCAGGGCGGACGTGCGGCGGCCGGTGAAGGCCTTGGCGACGAGCCTGCGCAGCCGGGTGTGGTCGGCGCCGTACGCGGTGAACATGTTCTCCACCGCGACCCAGGCGATCAGGGGCCAGGTCGCGGGGATCTCACCGTTGATGAACTTGGGCCAGTGCTGCCGGGGGTCCTTGGAGACGCGCGGGTCGGTGACCAGCTGCTTGAGGAGGGTGGGGTCGGTTATCGCCCACGCCACCACGTGATCAGGGAGTTCCACCAGGGCCGCTGGGCCCCGTTCCCGGAGCCGGGCTCCCTCCCCGTGGACGTCGCGCCCTTGGGGGTCGAGGACAAGGGGGCTGTGGTCGAGGGATCCGGGCTGCTGTTCCATGCGGTGTCTCCGGTGCTCTGGTCGGTCGCGGCGGCGCCCGTCGCATCGTACTTGGCGGCCACCGGCGGGAAACTCACAGGTAGGGCGACCAAAGCGCGGTGAAATGGGCCCGGGCGCCACTGGAGTTGGGCGGCATCGACCACCAACTCGATGTCCGGGACGCGGTCGAGAAGCTTCTCGACGGCCGTGGAGGCGATGATCCGCGCCGGGTCCTTCGCGGGGCAGGCGTGCGGGCCCGCGCCGAACGCCAGATGGGCGCGGTTGCCGCGGCGGTCGGAGACCAACTGCGGATCGTTGTTGGCGGCGGCCATGCTGATGAGGACGGGGGTGCCCTTGCCCACCCGGTGCCCGGCGATGGTGACGTCGCGGACCGGGAAGTGGGTGGCGTAGTTGGCGATCGGCGGATCGGTCCACAGCGCCTCGTCGAGCGCCTCGTCGATGGGCATGGTGCCGCCCGACAGATCGCCCGCGAACCGGTCGTCGGACAGCAGCAGCCGCAGCGCGTTGCAGATCAGGTTCTTCACGGGCTCGACCCCGGCGCCCAGGAGGAGGATCAGCTGACTGATCATCTCCTCGTCGTTGAGCCGGGCGGGGTGGGCCAGCAGCCAGGAGGTGATGTCCGCCCCGGGCTCGCGCCGCTTCAAGGAGATCAGCGTGAGCAGGGTTTCGACGAGGGCGGCGTTGGCCTCCACGGCGTCCTCACTGGCATCCAGCAGCGAGGCCATGCCCTTGACCATCGGCTCGCTCAGCTCGGGCGGGCAGCCGAAGAGCTGGTTGAAGACCAGCAGCGGCAGCCGGGCGCAGTACTCGCCGAGCAGTTCGGCCTCGCCCTCGGGGCCGAAGAGGTCGATGAGCAGGTCGGAGCTCTCTTCGACGTAGGTGCGCAGAGCGTGCGGGTTCAGCCGGTTGAGGGTGTCGGAGACCGCGCCGCGGTACCGGTCGTGCTCCTCGCCGTCGGTGTACATGGGGTTGGGCCGGTACATCATCATCGGCACGACGGGGCTGTCCATGGGGACCGTGCCGTTGTTGAGCGCTTCCCAGCGGCGCGGGTCCCTGGGGAAGGTCTCGGTGTTGCGCATGACCTCCAGGGCGGTGGAGTAGCTGGTGACCAGCGAGGCGTGGACGCCGGGGGAGATCTCCACGGGCGCGACGGGCCCGTACGCGCGCAGCCGGGCGTAGACGGCGGACGGGTTTTCGGCGAACTCGGCGCCGTACAGCGACTCGGGGAGCCCCGGTGCCCGGCCCTGCCCGGTGTGGGCGGGGCAGCCGGGGGGCGGGGTCGGACCGGAGTCAGGGGTGGAGGTCGGCACACGTACTCCTGGATGGTGCTGGGACGAACAGGGCATGACAGCGTCATGGCGGGGGTGGGCGCGGCTCGATCCCGTACGGCGACGACGCCGTACGGCCCGGCCGGGCGGGGTAAGGCTAGCTGTGGATCACCGGTGCCTCCACCCCTGAGGGAGACTCAAACCGCCTGGTACGCCTACGCGGCGGGGCCGTCGGCGGCGCGGGCTGGGGTGGTGCGGGCTGGGGCGCCGTGGCCGGGAGCGGCGGTCACACCGCCTGGTACGCCACCGGGTCCGTGCCCGGCACCGGCTCCGCCCGGCCCTGCTTCACCAGGCGGCGCAGATGCGCCTCGGCCTCCGAGACCGCGATGTTGCGCGATCCGTACGGGATCTCGGCCCAGGGGCGGTTCCACTCCATGGCCTCGGCCAACTGCCAGGGCGTCAGCCGCGCTCCGAGCAGCAGGGCGCGCAGCCCGGCCAGGCGCTCCTCGTGATGGCGCAGCAGGGCCCGGACCCGGCCCGGGGCGTCGGTGAAGGCGTACTGATGGGCGGGGAGCACTTCGGCCGGGTCGAGGGCGGCGATGCGTTCGAGGGAGTCCAGGTAGTCGCCGAGAGGGTCGGTGACGGTGGTGTCGTCGGGGTCCTCGTACAGGCCGATATGCGGGCTGATCTCGGGGAGCAGATGGTCGCCTGAGAACAGTCGGCCATGGCCGGGCAGGCCCTCGCCGGCCGCCGGATGGGCCTCTTCGAGGTGCAGACAGACATGGCCGGGGGTGTGGCCCGGGGTCCAGATGGCGCGCAGCCGGCGGCCGGCCAGATCGAGGAGTTCCCCGGGGGTGATGTGGCGGTCGGGCTGGGCGGCGCGCCTGCCGGGGAGGGCGGCCATGAGCGTGTCTTGGCGCGCTGCGCGGGCTGGACTGAGGAGCCGCGCAGCGACGGAGGAGCGAGCAGTGACGAGGGAAGCTCGCGCGTTGGAGCGCGCCGAGACTGAGCGGGAGGAGGAGGTGTGGCCCGCCGCGCGGGCGGCGCGCAGCGGGGCGAGGTGTTCCTCGGGGGCTCCGGCGGCGGCGAGCTTTACGGCGAGGTAGTCGAGCCAGCGGGTGGGCTCGGCCTCGCGGGTGCGGCGTACGACCTCGGCGTCGGCGGCGTGCATGGCGATCCACGCGCCGGAGGCCTCGCGCACCTGGGCGGACAGCCCGTGGTGGTCGGGGTGGTGGTGGGTGATGAGCACGCCGTGGACGTCGGACACCGAGGTGCCGCAGGCGGCGAGGCCGGCGGTGAGGGTGTCCCAGGCCGTCGGGTCGTCCCAGCCGGTGTCGACGAGGACCGGGCCGCGGTCGGTGTCCAGGAGGTGGACGAGGGTGTGGCCGAGGGGGTTGTCCGGGATGGGGACCGGGATGCTCCACACCCCGCCACCGTGGTCCGTCACCTCTGCTGTCGCTCCTGTTGGTCCCGCCGCCTCTGCCCCCGTCATGGACGCCCCCTCTCCAGGCCGCTGCTGCGAGCAACGCAAGCATCGCAAGCATTGCCCACTATAACTAGAACTGGTATCAGTTCTGATGCAGCGTCAGATCAGCATCAGATCGGCGTCAGATCCAGACGAGCGGCGGGAGGCTCGACGATGAGCGACCTCATCGAGCACGGACAGCTCTTCATCGGCGGCGCGTTGGCCGATCCGGCCGGCACGGATGTGATCGAGGTCGTCTCGCCGCACACCGAGGCGGTCATCGGGCGGGTGCCGCACGCCTCGCGCGGGGACGTGGACCGGGCGGTCGCGGCGGCGCGCACCGCCTTCGAGCGGGGGCCCTGGGCCCGGGCGTCGCTGGAGGAACGGATCGCGGTCGTCACCCGTATCAAGGACGCCGTCGCCGTCCGCCACGAGGAGATCGCCAAGGCCATCAGCGCGCAGAACGGCTCTCCGTACTCCTGGAGCGTGCTGGGCCAGGCGCTCGGCGCGCTGATGGTGTGGGACTCCGCGATCACGGTGGCGCGCGGCTTCGTCTTCGAGGAGCGGCGGGCCGGGGTCCTGGGGCCGCTGCTGGTGCGGCGCGAGCCGGTCGGGGTGGTCGCGGCGGTGGTGCCGTGGAACGTACCGCAGTTCACGGCGGCGGCGAAGCTGGCGCCCGCGCTGCTGGCCGGGTGTTCGGTGATCCTCAAGCCGTCGCCCGAGACCCCGCTGGACTCCTACATCCTGGCGGAGATCGTCGCCGAGGCCGGGCTGCCGGAGGGGGTGCTGTCGATCCTCCCGGCGGACCGCGAGGTCAGCGAGTACCTGGTCGGGCACCCGGGTGTGGACAAGGTTTCCTTCACCGGCTCGGTCGCGGGCGGCAAGCGGGTCATGGAGGTCGCCTCGCGCAATCTGACCCGGGTGACGCTGGAGCTGGGCGGGAAGTCCGCCGCGGTGATCCTGCCGGACGCCGACCTGGACGCGGCGGTCGCCGGGATCGTGCCCAACGCGTGGATGAACAACGGGCAGGCGTGCGTCGCCCAGACCCGTATCCTCGCCCCGCGCGGCCACTACGACGAGATCGCCGACCGCTTCGCGGCCGCCGCCTCGGCCCTGGTCGTCGGCGACCCGCTGGACCCCGCGACCCAGGTCGGCCCGCTGGTGGCGCGGCGCCAGCAGCAGCGGTCGCTCGACTACATCGCCACCGGGCAGCGGGAGGGCGCGAAGGTGCTGACGGGCGGCGGGCGCCCGGCGGCCCAGGAGAAGGGCTGGTACGTCGAGCCGACGCTGTTCGGCGACGTCGACAACGGCATGCGCATCGCCCGCGAGGAGATCTTCGGTCCGGTGATCTGCCTGCTGCCGTACGGGGACGAGGAGGAGGCGGTACGCATCGCCGACGACTCCGACTACGGCCTGTCCGGCAGTGTGTGGACCGCGGACGTGGCGCGCGGCATCGAGATCGCGCGGCGGATCCGCACCGGTACGTACTCCGTCAACACCTTCAGCCTCGACATGCTCGGGCCGTTCGGCGGCTACAAGAACTCCGGTCTGGGGCGGGAGTTCGGGCCCGAGGGCTTCTCCTCGTTCCTGGAGCACAAGATGATCCATCTGCCCCAGGGCTGGGACGGGGAGCAGGGCTGATGGGCGACCGCTGGCATGTCGAGGTGGACCGCGACGTCTGCATCGGCTCGGGGCTGTGTGTGAGCGCAGCGCCCGGCGGGTTCCGGCTCGACGGGGCCCGGCAGTCGCATCCGGTCGTGGCGGAGACGGACGCGTCGGAGGCGGTGCTGGCGGCGGCCGAGGGGTGCCCGGTCGAGGCGATCGCCATCCGGCTCATCGGCGGCGAGCAGGTATTCCCCCCGGACGAGTAGTAATGTCGAACTGTAGTGCCGAACTGTAGTTCATAGTTTCGAACTTCAGTTCATCGAACTTACTCATGCGTATTGCACGGTCTCTTCATGACGGATGTGACTGTTCCCCTCGGTGGTGGCGTGGAAATGTCTAGCCCATCACGCCGAGGGGGACGCGATGGACAAGAGGTATGAGGTCTTCTGTCTTGCCGACAGATATTTCTATGAGACCCCGGACCGACTGTCCGCCGATGCCGGGGATTCCGGATCCCGCTACGAGGCCGCCCAGCGCGCCGCCCCCGAGGGGTGGGAGACCTTCGTCTCCGGGGACTGGCTGCACGTCAACCCCGTACTGGAGGATGGGACCCCTCGGCCGGGCCGGCCGAACCAGGGCTGGAAGGTGCATGTCTCGGCCTGCCTCGACAATGCGGAGAAGACCGCGGCCAAGGTCTGGGACTACTGCGTTCCGCGGGAAATACCTTTTAAATTCGTGCCCACCGCGCATGCGCTGCACCTGCGTAATTCCAAATACGCGGGGCGCGGCTCCAGTGGGAAGTTCGCCACCATCTACCCGGCCGACGAGGCGGAACTCCACACCATTCTCCATGAATTGGGCGAGCTGCTGGCGGGCGAGCCCGGTCCGTACATCCTGACCGATCTGCGCTGGCGGGAAGGCCCGCTGTATGTGCGATACGGCGGCTTCGCGCAGCGCTTCTGCGTCGACGACGCGGCTGACGCCGATGGCTCCGGCGCCGGCGGCACGCTGGTGCCCGCCATCGAGGACCCGTCCGGCAGACTCGTCCCGGACCGCCGCGACCCCGCCTTCCACGTCCCCGAGTGGGTGACGCTGCCCGACTTCCTCGCGCCGCAGCTGGCCGCCCGTAACGCCACCACGGTCGCCGACCTCCCGTACCGCATCGAGAAGGCCCTGCACTTCTCCAACGGTGGCGGGGTCTATGTGGGGACGGACACCCGCACCGGCGCGAAGGTGGTCCTCAAGGAGGCCCGCCCGTACGCCGGGCTCGCCTCCGACGGGGCGGACGCCGTCACCCGCCTGGAGCGGGAGAAGGCCGCGCTGGAGCGGCTGTCGGGTCTTGGCGTGGCGCCCGAGGTACGTGACTGGTTCACCCTCGGCGACCACCGCTTCCTGGTGATGGACCACATCGCGGGCCGCACCCTCAACTCCTTCTTCGCGCAGCGCCATCCGCTGCTGTCCGCCGAGCCGGATCCGGCCGCGGTCGCCGAGTACACCCGCTGGGCGCTGCGCATCCACAGCGCGGTCGAGGAGGCCGTCGCCGCGGTCCATGGGCGCGGGGTGGTCTTCAACGACCTGCACATGTTCAACATCATGGTCAGCCCCGACGAGTTGTCCGTGATGCTGCTGGACTTCGAGGCGGCCGCACATATCGGCGAGGGGCGGCGGCAGTCCATCGCCCACCCCGGCTTCGTCGCCCCGCTCGACCGCCGCGGCTTCGAGGTGGACCGCTACGCCCTCGCATGTCTACGGCTCGCCCTCTTCGTACCGATGACCACGCTGCTGGTGGTGGACCGCGGGAAGGCGGCCCATCTGGCGGAGGTGGCGGCCGGGCAGTTCCCGGTCGACCGCGCCTTCTTGGACGAGGCGGTGGAGGTGATCGCGGGCGACGGGCACGGGGCGTACGGCGGGCATGGTGGCTCGGCGGGGGTGGCGGACGGCGGTGGCTCGGCAGGGACCGCGGGGGCGACGGGCCGCGGCGGCGGTTCGTACGTCCCCGTGGACCCCGCGGACTGGCCCCGCAGCCGTGACTCGATGGCCCGTGCCATCCGCGCCTCGGCCACGCCCGAGCGCGACGACCGGCTCTTCCCGGGTGACATCGGCCAGTTCGCCGACGGCGGCGGGCTGGGGGTGGCGTACGGCGCGGCGGGGGTGCTCCACGTGCTCGACCAGACCGGCGCCGGACGGTTCGAGGCGGGGGAGGAGTGGCTGCTCGAGCACACCGCCCCGCCCCCGCGCGGCACCCCGCTCGGCTTCTACGACGGGCTGGCGGGCGTGGCGTACGTCCTGGAACGGCTCGGCCACACCGAGCGCGCGCTGGAGCTCATCGAGCGGGTCCTCGACGAGAAGTGGCAGCGGCTGGCGCCGGATCTGCACGGCGGCCTCGCGGGCGTCGGCCTGACGCTGGACCACCTCGCCCGGGCGACCGGCGAGACGGGGCTGCGCGAGCGGGCCGACGAGGCGGCACGGTTGCTCGCCGACCGGCTGGACGGGGCGGCCGGGGCAGCAGGGGCGGCCCCGGCTGCGGGTGCTGCCGGGGCCGCCGGGGCGCGGCTGACCGGTAAGCGCGCCGGGCTGCTGCACGGCGCGACCGGCCCGGCGCTGCTCTTCCTGCGGCTGTACGAGCACTCCGGCGACCCGGCGCTGCTCGACCTCGCCGCCACCGCGCTCCGCCAGGACCTGGACCGCTGCGTCCGCGACCGGCACGGCACCCTGCTCGTCGACGAGGGGTTCCGCACCATGCCGTACCTGGGCGCGGGAAGCGTCGGGATCGGGACGGTCCTGGACAGCTGGCTCGCGCACCGCGCCGACGACGACTTCGAGGAGGTACGCGGCGGTATCGCGGCCGCGGCGTCGCTGCGCTACTACGCCCAGCCGGGGCTGTTCAACGGCCGCGCCGGGATGGTCCTGCACCTCGCCCGCACCACCACCCCGGACCTCGCGCCCGAACGGCTGGCCGCACAGATCGCGGGCCTGGGCTGGTACACCGTGCCGTACCGGGGCCAACTCGCCTTCCCCGGCGAGCAGATGATGCGCCTTTCGATGGATCTGGCCACCGGAACCGCGGGCTGCCTGCTCGCGCTCGGCGCGGCCTGCGCGCCGCCGCAGCACGCCGCACCGGTCGGCCTGCCCTTCCTGCCGCCGCTCCGGCGGCCCTAGGACCGGCCCTCGCAAGGGGGTCGCAGCAAGAAAACGCAAGAAACGCAAGTAATCGCAAGAAAACCCATCCCCAGGGATATTGAGAGAGAGGAACGACCATGACACTGCTCGACCTTCAGACGCTCGAGACCGAGGAGTCCGAGGACTTCGGCGGCGGTGGCGGCGGCGAGAGCAGCGTGAGCCTGCTGCTCTGTGACAAGCACAGCTCGCACAGCAACCTCCTGTGCCTGTGACCTGACCGGTCCGCACCATCGCGGTCCCGGCGGCATCACCCGCCGGGACCGCGCCCCGCGGGGATCGGCCCACCACAACCCGCGGCCCCGCGCCGGGCTTCCGGACCGGCGCGGGGCGCTTCGCGCCGTTCGGCGTCGGTCGCCCGGCCCGGCCAGGCGGCGCCCCGCTCTGGCTGCCCGAACGACACCCCACTTGAGAGGAGGCGAGGAACCTGCCCCGCATGGCCTCTTCCACCGTTTCTGTGAACTGAGCAGGAGCCTGCTCAGCCGCACGCCCCGAACGGTCTTGGGCGCACTGATCCCCGGCATACTCAGCCCCGGGGCGGCGACACGCATCCCGTGCGTGGTCCGATCCCGGGAGGCCAGTTCTCTGCACGACCTGGCCATGTGGGCATGGCCAGAGGCGACGGGGAGGCCCCGAACCATCACTCCGGTGGAGCGGGGGCCCCGCACGCTGGCACCACGCCCGGCGTCCCAGATCGCGTAGCAACGCTAACCCGGACGGCCCGGGGCACCGCAAGCCTGCGAGCCGACCATCACACGATCGAGCTAAAGCGGCCTTATGTGCACTCCTCGGCGAACAGTTGCCACCCCGGCAGACACCACGACCGCAGACACCGTCACCACCCCTGATAGGACCACCCCCGACGGGCCCGCCAGCCGCCCCGGTGAGCGGTTGTTGCGGGGGGCGTTGCGGCACGGCGTGGGGCGTGTCGTCGCCGTCTTCTGGCTCACCACCGCGTCCGCCGCCGTCGGGCTCGCGCTCCCCGCCGTCCTCGGCCGTACGCTCGACGTCCTGCTCGCCGACCCCCACGGCACCGAGGCCCGACGCTGGGTGCTCGCCAGCGCTGGGCTCACCTGTCTGCTCGTGGTGCTGGACGCGCTGGACTCCCTCCTCACCGGCACCGCCAACGCCCGCTCGATCGCCTGGCTGCGCCGCCGCCTGCTGCGCCATACGCTGAGCGCCGGGCCGCGCGCGGGGCGGCGGACGGCTGCCGGGGATCTGGTGACCCGGCTGGTGGGCAACGCCGCGCAGGCCGGGACCGCGCCGACCGCGCTCGCCTCCGCGCTGGCGGCCGTCGTCACCCCGGTCGGCGGGCTGGTCGCGCTGGCCCTCATCGACCCGTGGCTCGCCCTCGCCTTCCTCCTCGGGCTGCCGCTGCTCGCCGTTCTGCTGCGCTCGTTCGTCCGGGACACCACCGACAGCGTCGCCCGCTACCAGCACAGCCAGGGCGAGATCGCGGGCCGCCTGGTGGAGGCGCTGGGCGGGGCGCGGACCATCGCGGCGGCCGGGACGGGCGGCAGGGAGCGGGCGCGGGTGCTCGCGCCGCTGCCCGAGCTCAGCCGGCAGGGGCATCGCATGTGGCGGGTCCAGGGGCGCTCCGCCGCGTGGGCCGCCGCGATCGTGCCGTTGCTGCAGATCGCCGTGGTCGCCGTGGCCGGGCTGCGGCTGACGGCGGGGGAGCTGAGCGTCGGATCTCTGCTGGCCGCCGCCCGCTACGCGGTGCTGGCCACCGGCATCGGCATGCTGGTCGGCCACCTCAACGGCCTGGTGCGCAGCCGCACCGTCGCCCGCCGCTTCGCGCCCGTCCTGGCCGAGCCCGCCACCGCGTACGGCACGCGCTCGCTGCCGCCGGGGGACGGGACGCTGGAACTGCGCGGGGTCCGGGCGGCGCGCGGCGGGCGCGAAGTGCTGCACGGGGTCGATCTGGTGGTGCCGGGCGGGCGCTGCGTCGCCGTGGTCGGCCGCTCCGGGTCCGGCAAGTCGACGCTGGCCGCGATCGCCGGGCGGCTCGCCGACCCGGACGGCGGCGAGGTGCTGCTCGACGGCGTGCCGCTGCCCGAGCTCACCCACGGCGCGCTGCGCCGCGCGATCGGCTACGCCTTCGAGCGCCCGGCGCTGCTCGGCGGGACGGTCGGCGGGACCATCGCGCTGGGACCGGCCCCGCCCCCGCCCGGCCGGGTCGTCGAGGCGGCGCGCGCGGCCTGCGCCGACGACTTCGTACGGCTGCTTCCGGACGGGTACGACACGCCGGTCGCGGACGCGCCGCTGTCCGGTGGCGAGACCCAACGCCTGGGCCTGGCCCGGGCGTTCGCCCATGAGGGCCGGGTGCTGATCCTCGACGACGCCACGTCGAGTCTGGACACGGTCACCGAGCTGCGGGTGACCCGGGCCCTGTCCGGCCGCCTCCTGGGCGCCCGGCCCCGCACCCGCGTGATCGTCGCCCACCGCGCGGCGACGGCGGCCCGCGCGGATCTGGTGGTCTGGCTGGAGGACGGGCGGGTACGGGCGGCGGGGCGGCACGCCGAACTCTGGGCGCTGGACGGGTACCGGGCGGTGTTCGCCGCGCCGGATGTGTCCGACGGGCCGAATGTCCCCGACGGGCCGGATGTGCCCGGCGAGCTGGATGTCCTCAACAGGCCGAATGCGCTGGATGTGCCGGACGTATTCGACGAGCCGAACGGATCCGAAGTGCCGCAACCGGACGGGGGAGTTCAGGGTGGCTGAATCCGTGCCGGACAAAAAGGGCGGCCGGATGGGGGCGCGCGGGGTTAGACCGGGGCCATATGCCGAGGGCATTCGCTTTCTGCGCGAACGGCGCCGGGTGCTGTGGCGGCTCGCCGGGTGGTCGGTGCTGGAGTCCGGACAGACCTTCCTGAGCGGATACGCGCTGGCCCGGGCCCTGGACGACGGTTTCCTGGCGGGGGAGCGGGGCGTCGGGCTCGCCTGGCTGGGGCTCGCAGCGCTGGCCGTGGCCCTCGGCGCGTACGGCACCGGCCGCGTCTACCGCGCGATGGCCGCCCTCGTCGAGCCGCTGCGCGACGCGCTCGTACGCCGGGTGGTGACACACGCCGTGGGCGGCGCGGGTGGGGGGCGTACGGACGATGGGGGCGCGGGCGGGGGCACTACGGCGGTCTCCCGGCTCACCCACCAGGTGGAGATCGCCCGCGACACCTTCGCCGGTCTGGTCATGGTCTCCCGCTCGTTCGTATTCGTCGCCGCCGGCGCCCTGGTCGGCCTCTTCTCACTCGCCCCGGTCCTGCTGCTCGTCGTCCTGCCGCCGATGGTCCTCGGGCTGGCGCTGTTCCTGGCGACGCTGCGCCCGATGGCCCGCCGGCAGGAGACGTTCCTCGAAGCGGACGAGAACATCGCGGAGACACTGGGCGCCGTCGCCTCCGGGCTGCGGGACATCACGGCGGCGGGGGCGGAGGAGCGGGTCGGGGCGGACGCGGGGGACCGGATCGACGCCGAGTACCGGGCGGCCCGCGCCCTCGCCCGGTGGGGCGTGGTGCGGGTGATCGCCATCGGGGTGGGCGGGCGGCTGCCCGTCGTACTGCTGCTGGTGGCCGCCCCGTGGCTGCTGGGGCGTGGGGTCACGACGGGCGCGCTGGTGGGTGCGCTGGCCTACCTCCAGCAGTCGCTGCTGCCCGCCCTCCAGAGCCTGATGCAGGCCCTCGGCGCGGGCGGCTCCCGGCTGGCGGTGGTGGTCAGACGGCTGGCCGGGACGGCGCCGGATGGGGACGGGGCGGGCCCGGGGCCGGCGGCTCCAGACGGAACGGCGGCGCGCCCCGCCTCCCCCGCCGTCGAGTTGCGCGCCGTCACCTTCGCGTACGGCGACCGTGCCGCCCCGGTCGTCGAGGGCCTGGATCTCGATGTGCCGGCGGGCGGTCATCTGGCCGTGGTCGGGCCGAGCGGGATCGGCAAGTCCACGCTGGCGGGGCTGATCGCGGGGCTGCTGGAGCCGCGGTCGGGCGAGGTCCGGGTGTGCGGGGAGCCCGTACGGGGGCCGGTACGGGAGCCCGTACGAGGGTCCGGCGCCGTACGGGGGTCCGGCGCCGTACGGGCGGCCGCGCTGCGGGTGCTGATTCCGCAGGAGGCGTACGTGTTCTCCGGCACCCTCGCCGACAACCTCCGCTATCTGTGCCCGGAGACGGGCACCGGGGCCCGTACGGACGCCGAACTCGCCGCCGCCGCCGAGGCCGTGGGGCTCGACGCGCTGCTGTCGCGGATCGGCGGGCCGTACGCCGACGTCGACCCCGGCGCCCTGTCCGCGGGGGAGCGCCAGCTGATCGCGCTCGCCCGCGCGTATCTCTCGCCCGCCCCCGTGGTGCTGCTCGACGAGGCGACCTGCCATCTCGACCCGGCCGCCGAGGCCCGCGCGGAGCGGGCCTTCGCGCGGCGGCCCGGCACCACCCTGATCGTGATCGCCCACCGCGTGAGCTCGGCGCGCCGCGCCGAGCGCGTGCTGGTCATGGACGGCCGGCAGACGGTCTGCGGCCGTCACGCCGAGCTGCTGGAGCGCTCACCGCTCTACCGCGACCTCGCGGGAAGCTGGCGGGACTGGGGAGACCGGGGAGACCGGGGGAGCGCGGGGAGCCCGGGCAGCCCGGGAGGCTCGGGGCACCTGCTGGGCGCCGGGGCTTCAGACCCAGCCCTCGCCCCGCGAGATGCGGATGGCGTCCACGCGGTTGCGCGCCCCGGTCTTCCGGGTGATGGAGGCCATGTAGTTGCGTATCGTCCCGTTGGACAGATGCAGGCTATGGGCGATCTCGGCGATCGAGGCGCCTTCGGCGGCCAGTGAGAGCACGCTCAACTCGCGTGCGGTGAGCGGCATTTGGGCCGCCTGGAGAAAGCCGTAGCCCAGGGAGTCGTCGATGAAACGCTCCTTGTTCGCGACGCTCCGGATGCCGTCCAGCAGCCGGTCGGGCGAGGCGTTCCGGTCGATGTAGCCGAGGGCTCGCGCCTCGTGGGCCCGGCGCAGCGGCCCCGGCCGTTCCGCGTCCGCCAGCACCAGCAGTTCGCACCGGCCGTCCTTGCCGGATCTCTCGCCGGATATCCCCCCGGCTATCTTGGCTAACTCCCCCTTTCTCGCGGCCCCGTCGGAGCCCGGACAGTCCGTGTCCACCACGCATACGTGCGGTCGGACGGCGCGGGCTCGACTACGCGCGTCGCACCACGATGTTGTCGTCACCTCGATGTCCGGTTCAGCTTCGATCAGCGCTGCCAATCCGGATCGCAGCAAGCGGGAGTCGTGCACCAGAAGTACCCGGATCACGTGCTGTCCCTCCAACCCCGTGCGGTTCGCCCGGTTCCGGGCATCGTTGATGAATACCGGGGTTGCCCCTGTCATGAACGCGCGTATTGAGCCAATGGGGGGCGCACAGGCGCGCAAAAGAGCTCATTCAAGCTTTTCCGCCCTTGCGCGCGCCGCCTGCGCCCCCGGCGCGCCGTTTACACCCTCGGCACCTTTACGCCCTCGGCACCCTCGCGCCCTCGGCACCTTCCGCCCGGTGTGGGGCGGTCAGGTCGATGAGGCGGCAGACCGTCTCGATGTCGATCTTCACCTGGGCGATGGAGGCGCGCCCCGACAGCCAGGTGATCAGCGCCGAGTGCCAGGTGTGCTCGATGACCCGCACCGCGGACAGCTGCTCGGGCGTCGGCGGCCCGTCAAGACCCATCGCGTCGAGGATGATCGCGGTGGTGAGCCGGGAGACGGTGTCCACCTCCGGGCTGACCGAGCGGTCGGCGAAGGTCAGCGCCCGGACCATCGCGTCCGCCAGATGGGGCTCGCGCTGCAGCGCCCGGAAGGCGCGCATCAGGGTCTGGGCGACCCGGGCGGTCGGCTCCTCCTCGGTCGGGGGGCGTTTGCGCAGCGCCTCGTGCATGTGTTGCAGCTGGTCCTGCATGGTGGCCACCAGCAGATGGACCTTGGAGGGGAAGTAGCGGTAGAGGGTGCCGAGGGCCACGCCCGAGTTCTCGGCGACCTCGCGCATCTGCACCGCGTCGAAGCCGCCGCGGCTGGCCAGTCGGGCGCTGGCGTGCAGGATCCGCCGACGGCGCGCCTCCTGCCGCTCGGTCAGCTGCAGGGAGGCCGGCTTGGCTTCTGCGGTCATCTGTCTCACTTCGGTGCGGTACAGCCACTGAAACTCGTTCTAGATTAGCGCGGTGGCTCGCCCACCACACCGGCGTTTGCGCAGTTGAGACAGGTGGCGGCCCTACTGGCGAGTATCCGGGGCGGCCGACCGCGCGCCGCCCGAACCTTCCGACCTGCGCCCGCAGTGGTGCGGATCACCCGTCCCGGCCGCGGTGCCGATGTCCTGACCAGGTATCTTCAGGACTTCTCGGGCGATCCGATAGTGAAACTTGTTCTAGATAAACGCGAGCGGTTACGCTCCCGCTGAGTTGCACCTAGGAGGGGGCGCGAGTGACCGCTGAGGCCGCGCAGAAGACCGGGACCGAACCGCTGCCCGACCCGCCTCCAGCCACCGTCGACAGGGATCCGGACCGACCGCTGCGGATCGCGCTGCTCACCTACAAGGGGAATCCGTTCTGCGGGGGCCAGGGCGTCTACGTACGCCACCTCTCCCGCGAACTCGCCCGGCTCGGCCACACCGTGGAGGTCATCGGCTCCCAGCCGTACCCGGTCCTCGACGACGAGGAGGGCGTCACCCTCACCGAGCTGCCCAGCCTCGACCTCTACCGGCAGCCCGACCCCTTCCGTACGCCCCGGCGCGAGGAGTTCCGCGACTGGATCGACGGCCTGGAGGTCGCCACGATGTGGACCGGCGGCTTCCCCGAGCCGCTGACCTTCAGCCTGCGCGCCCGCCGCCATCTGGCCGCCCGGCGCGGTGAGTTCGACGTCGTCCACGACAACCAGACCCTCGGCTACGGCCTGCTGGACCTGGACCGCGTCGGCTTCCCGCTGGTCACCACCATCCACCACCCCATCACCGTCGACCGGCAGCTGGAGCTGGACGCCGCGCCCGACTGGAAGCGCCGCGCCTCGGTGCGCCGCTGGTACGGCTTCACCCGGATGCAGAAGCGGGTGGCCCGGCGGCTGCCCTCCGTGCTCACCGTCTCCGGCTCCTCCCGCCGGGAGATCGTCGACCACCTCGGGGTGCGCCCGGGCCGGGTGCACGTGGTGCACATAGGCGCGGACACCGGGCTGTTCTCCCCGGACCCCGCCGTGCCCGAGGTGCCCGGCCGGATCGTCACCACCTCCAGCGCCGACGTACCGCTCAAGGGCCTGGTCCACCTCGTGGAGGCGCTGGCGAAGGTCCGCACCGAGAACCCCGACGCGCATCTGGTCGTCGTCGGCAAACGCCCCGAGACCGGTCCGGTGGCCGAGGCCATGAACCGGTACGGGCTCGAAGGCGCCGTCGACTTCGTCAAGGGCATCAGCGACGCCGAACTCGTCGACCTGGTGCGCGGCGCGCAGATCGCCTGTGTGCCCTCGCTGTACGAGGGGTTCTCGCTGCCCGCCGCCGAGGCCATGGCCACCGGCACCCCGCTGGTCGCCACCACCGGCGGCGCCATCCCCGAGGTCGCGGGATCCGACGGCGAGACCTGCCTCGCGGTGCCGCCCGGCGACGCGGGCGCGCTCGCCGCCGCGCTCACCCGGCTCCTGGACGACGCGGAGCTGCGCCGGAAGCTGGGCGCGGCGGGCCGTGAGCGGGTCCTGACGCACTTCACCTGGGAGCGGGCCGCCATCGGCACGGTGGAGCGCTACCGCGAGGCCATCGCGGCCCGGGCCGGAACCCGCCGCCCTGGGCCCGCCGCCCGCGGCGCCGCCCGCCGCCCCGTCTGACCACCCTTCCCCCGCGCGGCCTCGCGGCCGGCCCCCTCCCGTCCCGTCTCGCCCAGCCCCGCCCCGTACGCCGACCCGCCGGACCCCCCTGATCAGAAGGCAGATCACCGTGCTGACCGTCGATTTCTCCCGCTTCCCGCTCGCCCCTGGCGATCGCGTCCTCGACCTGGGCTGCGGCGCCGGCCGGCACGCCTTCGAGTGTTACCGGCGCGGCGCGCAGGTCGTCGCCCTCGACCGCAATGGCGAGGAGATACGGGAAGTCGCCAAGTGGTTCGCCGCCATGAAGGAGGCGGGCGAGGCCCCCGCGGGCGCGACGGCCACCGCCATGGAGGGCGACGCACTGGCGCTGCCCTTCCCCGACGACAGCTTCGACGTCGTCATCATCTCCGAGGTGATGGAGCACATCCCCGACGACAAGGGCGTGCTGGCCGAGATGGTGCGGGTGCTGCGCCCCGGCGGCCGGATCGCGGTCACCGTGCCGCGCTACGGTCCTGAGAAGGTCTGCTGGACGCTGTCCGACGCGTACCACGAGGTCGAGGGCGGCCATATCCGCATCTACCGCGCCGATGAACTCCTCGCCAAGATGCGCGAGGCCGGCCTGCGCCCGTACGGCACCCACCACGCCCACGCGCTGCACAGCCCCTACTGGTGGCTCAAGTGCGCCTTCGGGGTGGACAACGACAAGGCCCTGCCCGTCCGGGCGTACCACAAGCTGCTGGTGTGGGACATCATGAAGAAGCCGCTGGCCACCCGGGTCGCCGAACGGGCCCTCAACCCGGTCATCGGCAAGAGCTTCGTGGCGTACGCGACCAAGCCGCACACCCCCGCACGGGGCTCCCAGGACTTCCAGGGGGAGGCGTGACGGCCTTCGGCCCCGGGCCCGGCCGCACCGAACGCCTCGTCCTGCCCGGCGTGTTGACCGCGGAACAGGCCACGCGGACGGTGGCGGGCATCGCCGCCGTACAGCGCGACGACGGAGCCATCCCGTGGTTCCGCGGCCACCACCTCGACCCCTGGGACCACATCGAGGCCGCGATGGCGCTGGACGCGGCGGGCGAGCGGGAGCGCGCCGAGGCCGCGTACGAGTGGCTGGCCCGCCACCAGAACCCCGACGGCTCCTGGTGCGCCGCCTACCCCGACACCGCGAGCGGGGTCGACACCGCGCACCCCACCGACCCCGGCCGGGAGTCCAACTTCTGCGCGTACGTCGCCGTCGGCGTCTGGCACCACTACCTGTCCACCGGCGACGACGCCTTCCTGGACCGCTTCTGGCCGACCGTCTACGCCGCCGTCGAATTCGTCCTCGGCCTCCAGCAGCCCGGCGGACAGATCGGCTGGCGGCGCGAGGCCGACGGCACCGCGCTCACCGACGCCCTGCTCACCGGCTCCTCCTCCGTCTACCAGGCGCTGCGCTGCGCCCTGGCCATCGCGGAGCACCGCGAGGAGCCCCAGCCGGACTGGGAGCTGTCGGCCGGGCTGCTGGGGCACGCCATCCGCCACCACCCCGAGCGGTTCCTCAACAAGGACCACTACTCGATGGACTGGTACTACCCGGTGCTCGGCGGGGCCCTCACCGGCGCCGCGGCCAAGGAGCGCGTCGAGGCGGACTGGGACCGCTTCGTCGTCCCCGGCCTGGGCGTGCGCTGCCTGTCCACCAACCCCTGGATCACCGGCGGCGAGAGCTGTGAACTCGCCCTAGCGCTCTGGGCGATGGGGGAGTCCGACCGGGCGGTGGAGATACTGCGCTGGATCCAGTCCCCGCTGCGCGCGGAGGAGGACGGGATGTACTGGACGGGCTACGTCTTCGAGGACGACGCGGTCTGGCCGGAGGAGCGCACCACCTGGACCGCGGGCTCGCTGCTGCTGGCGGTGGCGGTGCTCGGCGGGGACGAGGCGACCATGTCGGTCTTCGGCGGGGAGCGGCTGCCGCGCGGGCTGGACTCGGACTGCTGCGCGTAGTCGGTGGCTTGAGGGTTGGGCCGTACCTCTCGCGCTGCGTGGAGCGGCGCTGCGGGCCTCAGCTGTTGAGATCGGCCAGCGTCCGTAGCGTCTCCGGGTCGGGCGCGGTCACCAGCAGGTCGGTCACCGGGCCCTTGCGCCACAGCTCCAGCCGCTCGGCGATCCGCTCGCGCGGCCCGACCAGCGAGATCTCGTCCGCGAAGGCATCCGGCACCGCCTGGACCGCCTCCGCGCGGCGGCCCGCGAGGAAGAGCTCCTGGACCCGGCGCGCCTCCGCCTCGTAGCCCATGCGCCCCATCAGATCGGCGTGGAAGTTACGGGCCGCATGGCCCATGCCGCCGATGTAGAAGCCGAGCATCGCCTTGACCGGCAGCAGCCCCTCGGCGACGTCCGTACAGACCCGGGCCTGGGCCATGGGTGCCACCATGAACCCCTCGGGCGCGTCGGCGAGCGCCGCCTCGTACAGCTCCGTGCGCCCCGGCGACCAGTACAGCGGCAGCCAGCCGTCCGCGATCCGCACCGTCTGCGCGATGTTCTTGGGGCCTTCCGCGCCGAGGAGTACGGGCAGGTCGGGCCGGAGCGGATGGACGATCGGCTTGAGCGGTTTGCCGAGCCCGGTGGCGTCCGGCCCGCCGTACGGGTGCGGATGGAAGCGCCCGTCCAGCCGCACCGGGGCCTGGCGGCGCAGCACCTGGCGGATGACCTCCACGTACTCGCGGGTGGCGGTCAGCGGGCTCTTCGGGAACGGCCGCCCGTACCAGCCCTCGACGACCTGGGGCCCCGACAGCCCGAGGCCGAGCATCATCCGGCCGCCGGAGAGGTGGTCGAGGGTGAGGGCGTGCATCGCGGTGGCGGTGGGGGTGCGGGCGGCCATCTGCGCGATGGCCGTGCCCAGCTTGACCCGGGTGGTGTGGGCGGCGATCCAGGTGAGAGGGGTGAAGACGTCCGAACCCCAGGACTCGGCCGTCCATACGGAGTGATAGCCGAACCGCTCGGCCTGCCGGGCGAGTTCCAGATGGCGGGGGTCGGGGCCGCGGCCCCAGTAACCGAGCGCCAGTCCGAGCCGCATGGCGTCCCTCCGTCCCGTATCGCATGATGGCTGACGGTGTGTCAGGTGGTGGTGCGGCGGACGACTGTACGGGCCGGACCCGGGAATGGCAACGGCGCCCAGGGACGGTAACGGCGCCCGGGAATGGCAACGGCCCCTCGCCCTTGATCGGGCGGGGAGCCGTTGTCGTGGTGATCAGCGAGCCGGGGTTGAGCGTATGGCTCGCGCCAGCGGTGTCAGCCGCGCTGGATCCCCGTGGTGTCCTGCAGCACGCCACGACGGCCGTCCTGCGTCTGGGCGACCAGCGCCTGACCGCGCTGCTCCACCGCGAGGTACCAGGTGCCGGGGGCCAGCTCGGCGATGGTCGACGAGGAGCCGTCCTCCGCGTACAGCGGGCGGGCCACCGGCACCGCGAACCAGAACGGAGCGAAGTCCGAGCCGGCGGCCGGCGGCGGGGTCGGCTGACCCGCGCCCGGCTGGGCGCCGAACGGCGGGGCGGGCTGACCGGGCTGGGCACCGTACGGAGCCGGGGCGCCGGGCTGCGCGCCACCCGGGCCCGGGTAGCCGTAACCGGGCTGCGGGGCGGCGCCGTACGGGGGCACCGCGGCCGGACCGCCGGCGCCCGCGAGCGGGGCCTGCAGGGCGGGGAGGCGCGGGGTCAGGATGACGCCCGCCGCGAGGGCGAGGCTGGCCAGCAGGGAGAGGATCGCGCCAACGGCCATGCTCATGCCGTCAGGCGTGAGGAACAGCGTCCAGAGCGAGGCCCAGGCGGCGCCCACGGCGAGGCCGTTGCCCCACTGTCCGAGGGTGAGCCCGCTGATCTTGCGGCTCTCGGGCTGGAAGCGACCGGCGATGACAAGCCCCGCACCGATCAGACCGGCCAGGAACACCGACGGCAGGATGATGCCGAGCTTGTCCGTGTCCCACGCGTTCGGCATGTCGACCTTGTCACAGTACGAGCCGCAGCCGTCGACGGAGTAGAAGTCGAGGAACGAGGCGATGAACAGCAACACCGCTGCTCCGATCACCACGCCGTCGCCTCGAGTGAGGGAGCGGATGTTCAACGTAGGGGTCCTTTGTTGGTTTCGTCGGTACGGACGGCAATCGCCGCGCGCGTGGCGCGAAGGCGTCGGGGGTGGTGCCCCATCGTACGGGTGAATCTCTCGCCGAAGAGCAGGGGTGTCCGATCGGTGTCCCGGTCGTGACCTGCTGTTCGGGGAGTTGTTGCGTTATCGGTTCAAGAAGTCCGTAATGCCCTGTGCGATCCCCCGTGCGGCGCGCTCCCGCCACGCCGCGTCGGTCAGTTGTGCGGCGTCCTTCGAGTCACGCATATTGCCACACTCGATGAACACCTTCGGAACCGTCGAGAGGTTGAGTCCGCCGAGGTCATCGCGCACCTTCAGACCGGTGCCGTCGCCGATGTAGTTGGCGGGCTTCGCTCCGGTCGCCTCGCTGAATTCCGTGACCAGCCGGGTGCCGAGGCGGTGGGACGGGCCGGTGATCGCCGAGGTGTCGGCCCTGCCGCCGCGTACGGAGCCGGGCAGGATGACATGGAAGCCGCGCTGCCCGGCCGCCGCGCCGTCCGCGTGCACGGAGACGGCCGCGTCGGCGTGCGCCTTGTTGCCGATCTCCGCCCGCTCGTCCACGCACGGCCCGTACGCCCGGTCGCCGTTCTGGGTGAAGACGACCTTGGCGCCCCGGTCTTGGAGCAGGGTGCGCACACGGCGTGAGACGTCGAGGGTGAAGGACGCCTCGGAATAGCCGGAGTTGGTGGCCGTGCCCGTGGTGTCGCACTCCTTCTTCGTCGTACCGATGTCGACACTGCGGGCGATCGCGGAGGGGTGATCGCGGTTGTGTGGATTGTGGCCGGGGTCGATGACCACGACCTTGCCGGTGAGCGGCCGGCCGGAGTCGTCCTTCGGATGACTGGTGGTCCCGCTCGACGGGCCACCGCTCACGGGCGGGGCGATCGAGGTGCTGTCGGCGGTCGGCAGGGAGCTGGTGCCGCCGCCGCTCTTCGGGTCGCCCATGGAATCCCAGATCAGCCATCCGGCGAGACAGGCGGGCACCAGGGCGGTCAGCACAACCGCCAGGTTGCCGCTGCGGCGGCCGGGGCTTGGGCGAAAGCTTCCGTTCGACACTCGGGCGATGGTAGCCGTGCGGCAGTGGCGGTCGCGGGCGGGTCCGGTGGGCGGTCGCGCTGGGGCAGGGGGATCAGCGGGGCGCGTTACGCGGCGGTGCGGCGCAGGACGCGTAGCGAGCCGGTCACGGACAGCTCGGCGAAGGCGCCGGAGGCGAGCGCGCGGCGGTAGACGCGGTACGGGGCCTGGCCGCCGTCGGCCGGGTCGGGGAACACGTCGTGGATCACCAGGAGCCCGCCGGGGGCCAGATGGGGGGTCCAGCCCTCGTAGTCGGCGGTCGCGTGCTCGTCGGTGTGCCCGCCGTCGATGAACACCAGGCCGACCGGCCCGCCCCATACGGCCGCGGCCCGTGGCGACCGGCCGACGACGGCGATCACATGGTCTTCGAGGCCGGCGGCGTGGAGGGTGCGGCGGAACGTCGGCAGGGTGTCCATCAGGCCGACCTCGGGGTCGACGACCTCCGGGTCGTGGTACTCCCAGCCGGGCTGCTGCTCCTCCGAGCCACGGTGGTGATCGACGGTGACCGCGACCGTGCCCGCCGCGCGGGCGGCGGCGGCCAGCAGGATCGTGGAGCGGCCGCAGTACGTGCCGACCTCCAGGAGCGGCAGCCGCAGCGCGGTGGCCGCGTCGACGGCGGCGGCGTACAGGGCGACGCCCTCGTCCACGGGCATGAAGCCCTTCGCGGCCTGGAAGGCGGCGAGCGTGGCGGCGTCGGGGCTCGCGTCAGGGCTCGCGGCGGGGTTCGCGGCGGCGGTTCCGGCGGGGGCGGAGGCAGGCTGGGTCACCCGGCCATCGTGCCGTACGGTCCGGTGGCGCGGCGGCCGGGGTTGACCTTGACCCATGGGTCAATCTTTAGCGTCGCCGACATGATCACAACTTCGAAATCCGAGTACGCCCCCTCCCGCCGTGCACCCCGCACAGGGCTGGAGGTCCGGCTCGCCGCCCGTCCCGACGGGGTTCCCGCGCTCGGTGACTTCGACCTCGCCGAGGTGGCCGTTCCCGATCCGGCGCCGGGCCAGGTGCTGGTCCGCAATCTCTTCATGTCGCTCGACCCCGGCATGCTCATGTTGATGACCGGCGAGTCCGGCCTGCCGATGCCGCGCTACGAGATCGGCGAGGTGATGTACGGGGACGCCGTCGGCGAGGTGGTCGCCTCGGCGGACCCGTCCCTGGGCGAGGGTGACCTGGTGGTGCACCGGATGGGCTGGCGGGAGTACGCCCTGGCCCCGGCCGGGGCGTACCGCCGGGTCGACAAGGACGCCTATCCGACCCCCTCCACCCACCTGAGCTTCGGGCTGGTCGCCTACGTCGGGCTCATGGACGTCGCGCGGCTGCGCCCCGGCGACACCGTCTTCGTCTCCAGCGCGGCCGGGGCCACCGGGAGCATGGCCGGGCAGATCGCCCGGCTCAAGGGCGCGGCCCGGGTGATCGGGAGTGCCGGGTCACCCGAGAAGGTCGCGCATCTGACCGGGAAGCTCGGTTTCGACGCGGCGTTCGACTACCACGACGGCCCGGTCGTCGACCGGCTGCGCGAAGCGGCCCCGGACGGCATCGATGTCTACTTCGACAACGTGGGCGGCGAGCAGCTGCGCGCCGCGATCGAGGTCATGAACGTACACGGCCGCATCGCCGTCTGCGGAGCCCTCAACCGGCAGCGCACGGCCCGCCCCGACGACGGGCCCGGCGATCTGCTCGCCGTGCTCGGCAAGCGGCTGACCATCCGCGGCTTCACGCTGGGCGATCACCTGGAGCGCGCCGCGGAGTTCGGCCCGCGGTTCCGCGCCTGGCTGCGCGACGGGGCGATCGTTCACGACGAGACGGTGATCGACGGACTGGCCGAGGCGCCGCGCACGCTTCTGGACCTGGTCGGCGGTGCGTACACCGGGAAGACCGTGGTCCGGCTGGCGAGTTGACCTCGGTGAATACCCGGAGATCGGGCCGCCTAGGGTGGGTGCGGAGGCGATGGCGATGCTGATCGGCGAACTGGCGGCGCGGACGGGGGCCACGACCCGCGCCCTGCGCTACTACGAGGCGCAGGGGCTGCTGGAGTCCGAGCGCACGGGCAACGGCTACCGCGTGTACGGGCCGGGCGCGGTGACCCGGGTCCGCAACATCCGTGACCTGCTGGCCTCCGGGTTCACCGTCGAGGACGTGAAGTCCTTCGTGGCCTACCTCGACGACAACCTGCCCGAGGTGTTCACATACTCGCCGACCTGCGCCGACGGCTATGGCGTCGGCGCGCAGCGGGTGGCCGAGCTGGATGAGCGGATCGCGTCGCTCACCAGGCTCCGCGGGATTCTCGTCCGCCGGATGCCCTGGCTGGCGGAGCCTGCCACCGCCGCCTCCACCGCCACCGACGGCGTGGACACCGGGGACGAGTCGGGGACCTGAGCCGCGTCGCTCTCCAGCGGGCGCCGGTCTTCCCTGTTTTCTGACTATCCGTCAGATTGGATGCGGGCAGGGCCGAGAGCTCCGAGATCCGAGAGAGGCGTTTCATGGGCATCGCCATCACGGAAGACCAGCGGGAACTGGCGCGCGCGGTGCGGGGGTGGGCCGCTCGGGCCGTGCCACCCGAGGAGGTGCGCAAGCTGCTGGACGCCCCCGCGGGCGGTGCGGGGCGGCCCGCCTACTGGGACGGGCTGGCCGCGCAGGGGCTGCTCGGGCCGCATCTGCCGGAGGCGTACGGAGGGGGCGGCGGCGGGCTGTCCGACCTCGCCGTCGTCCTGGAGGAGACCGGGCGGGCGGTGCTCCCCGGGCCGTATCTGCCGACCGTACTGGCCTCGGCGGTGCTGGCGCGGGCGGGGCAGGGCGAGTTGACCGCCGCGCTCGCCGGGGGTACGCGCATCGGCGCGGTCGCCCTGGGCGCCGGGTCGCTCACCGCCACCCCCGCGGCGCCGGGCCCCGCGGTACTGACCGACCCGGTGCCGGGCGACCCGGCGCGGGTCTGGGTGCTGGACGGATGCGCGCCGCCGGTGCTCGGCGCGGCCGACGCCGACCTCGTCGTCCTGGCCGCCACGACCGCCGACGGCGGTACGGCCTGGTTCGCCGTCGACGCCCGCGACCTGGAGATCCGCGCCCACGACAGCGCCGACCCGACCCGCCCCACGGCCGAGGTGAGGGCCTTGCGTACGGCCGTTCCCGCCGACCGGGCGCTCGCCGTGGACCCGGGGCTGGTGCGGGACCTGGCCGCGGTGCTCTTCGCGGCCGAGGCGTGCGGGACGGCGGCGTGGGCCCTGGACACCGCGGTGGCGCACGCCAAGACGCGCGAGCAGTTCGGGCGGCCCATCGGCCAGTTCCAGGCCGTCAAGCACCTGTGCGCCGACATGCTCGTACGCGTCGAGCAGGCACGCGCCCTGACCTGGGACGCGGCCCGCGCGGCGAGCGAGGAACCGGCGGCGCGCGAGGAGTCGGCAGCGGGCGAGGAAGCGCCGACGGGTGACGAGCCGCCGACACGCGCGCAGCCTGCGACACGCGCGCGGCCCGCAACATGCGCGCGGCCGGCCACACGCGCCGAGCCTGAGGCATGCGCCGAGCCCGCCACACACGCGCAGCGGAACCCGCTCGCCCTGACCGCCGCGCTCGCCGCCGCCACCGCCCTCGACGCCGCCCACAGCTGCGCCAAGGACTGCGTCCAGATTCTCGGCGGCATCGGCTTCACCTGGGAGCACGACGCCCACCTCCACCTCCGCCGCGCGACCGCCGCCCGCGCCCTGCTCGGCGCGGGCGGCGCGCAGCGGCTGCGGGCCGCCCGGCTCGCCGCCGCGGGCGCGCGGCGTGAGCTGCGGCTGGAGCTTCCGGCCGAGGGGGAGGTCCGCCGGGAGTACGAGCGGCACCGGACGCGGGCGCGGGCCGCGATCGAGGCGGCGCGCGGTCTTGACCCCGCCGCCGCCCGCCGCGCCCTCGCGCCCACCGGCCACGCCGCCCCGCATCTGCCGCCCCCGTACGGGCTCGGCGCCGGCCCCGTACAACAGCTCGCGGTGCAGCGGGAGCTGGCCGACGCGGGGGTGGTCCTCAGCGATCTGGGGGTCGCCACCTGGGTCGTACCTTCGCTGATCGCGTACGGGACGCCGGAGCAGCGGGAGCGCTATCTGCTGCCGACGCTCCGCGGCGAACTGCGCTGGTGCCAGCTGTTCTCCGAGCCGGAGGCGGGGTCCGACCTGGCGGCGCTGCGCACGAAGGCCGAGCGGACGGAGGAGGGGTGGCGGGTCAGCGGGCAGAAGGTGTGGACGTCGGGGGCGCGGCGGGCGCACCACGGCATCCTGCTGGCCCGTACGAACCCGCGGGCGCCCAAGCACAAGGGGCTCACCTACTTCCTCGTCGACATGGAGCGGACCGCCGGGATCGACATCCGTCCGCTGCGGGAGATCACCGGGGAGGCGCTGTTCAACGAGGTCTATCTGGACGACGTCCTGCTGCCGCACGACGCGGTGGTGGGCGAGGTGGACGGCGGCTGGGCGGTGGCCCGCAACACGCTCGGCAACGAACGCGTGCACATGGCCGACCAGCTGACCTTCGACACCGGCCTGGAGGCCCTGATCGCGCGCACGGCCGACGCCGACAACGACGACGACAACGACGACGAGTCCGGCGCCGACGACTGGGTGCGGGAGCGGGTCGGAGCGCTGATGGCCGAGGCGCACGCGTTGGCCTGCCTGGGACTGCGCACGACCTTGCGGCAGGTGTCCGGTGTGGAGCCGGGGGCAGGGGCGAGCGTCCGCAAGCTGATCCAGACCGCGCACCAGCAGAAGGTCGCCGAGCTGGCCCTGGAGCTGCTGGGCCCGGCGGGCGCGGTGCGCGAGGGCGCGGGGGAGCGGGCGCTGCACGGCTTTCTGATGTCCCGCTGTCTGACCATCGCGGGTGGTACGACGCAGGTGCAGCTGAACGTCGTCGCGGAGCGGATGCTGGGGCTGCCGCGCGACCCGGCGTAAGCAGACGCGTGCCCCGGCTTGTGCCCGCGCAGATGCGCCTGCCGTGCGAGCCCTACGCCCAACGACCTGCATAGGTACGACAAAAATACGATGCACTGTGCATGGCTCGGTGCCAGCATCACGGCCATGCCCGCCCACACCCCCTCCACCACAGGTCACTCGTCCGCAGCGGCACGCGTCACCCCACCGGCCTGGGCGGTGCTCCTGGCCGCGTGCGCGGGCCAGTTCCTGGTCGTCCTCGATGTGTCCGTGGTCAATGTCGCGCTGCCGTCGATGCGTACGGACCTCGGGCTAGGCGAGACCGCCCTGCAGTGGGTGGTCAACGCCTACGCGCTCACCTTCGCCGGATTCCTGCTGCTCGGCGGCCGGGTCGCCGATCTCTTCGGGCGCAAGCGCGCCTTCCTCGTCGGCCTCGGCCTGTTCACCGCCGCCAGCCTGGCGGGCGGGCTCGCCCGGGAGCCCTGGCAACTGGTCGCCGCCCGGGCCGCCCAGGGCCTGGGCGCGGCCGTGCTCTCCCCGGCCACCCTCACCATCCTCACCACCACCTTCCCGGGCGGCGCGGCCCGCAGCCGGGCCATCGGCACCTGGACGGCGGTCGGCGCGGGCGGCGGCGCCGCGGGCGGGCTGGTCGGCGGGCTGCTCACCGACTATCTCTCCTGGCGCTGGGTGCTGCTGGTCAATGTGCCCGTGGGCGCGCTGGTGCTGGTCGCCGCGGCGGTGTGGCTGGCCGAGAGCCGGGCGCCGGCCGGGCGCCGGCTCGACGTACCGGGCGCGGTCCTCGTCACGGCGGGGGTCTCGTCGCTCGCGTACGGCATCGTGCAGACCGAGCGGCACGGCTGGGCCGCCGCCGCCTCGCTCGTACCGCTGCTCGGCGGCCTGGCGCTGCTCGGCGTCTTCGTCGCCGTCGAGGCCCGCACCCGGGCCCCGCTGATGCCGCTCGGGCTGTTCCGGATCAGAACGGTCTGGGCGGCGAACGCGGTGATGCTGGTGTGCGGCGGCGGCATGTTCGCGATGTGGTACTTCATGTCCCTTTACCTGCAGAACGTGCTGCACTTCAGCCCCATCGAGGCCGGACTCGCCTTCCTCCCGCACACCCTGTCCATCGTCCTCGGCTCCAAGCTCGCGCCCCGGCTGATGGCGGTGTTCAGCGGCAAGGCGCTGGCGATGACCGGCGGGATCCTGGCCGTCGCCGGCTACGCCTGGCAGAGCCGGATGGACGCCGACGGCACCTTCGCCGGTACGGTCCTGGGCCCCGCGATCGTCATGTCGCTGGGCTCCGGCCTGATGATGACCCCGCTGGCCACGGCCGCCACCTCGGGCGCCGAGCCGTCCGAGGCCGGGCTGGTGGCGGGCCTGGTCAACACCAGCCGCCAGATCGGCGGCGCGCTCGGCCTGACCGTGCTGACCACGGTCGCCGCCGAGCGCATCTCCGCCACCGAGGGCGGCGGTGACGGCGGCGGGGACGGGCCGGGTCCGGTGGCGCTGGCGGCCGGTTACAGTCATGCGTTCACCGTCGCCTCGGGCATCATCGCGGCCGCCGTGGTCCTGATGGCTGTGGCCCTCCCACGCCGCCGCGCCTGAGAAACCGCCGCGCCTGAGAATTCTTCCGCGGCCGGGCAACGGTTCGCCGCCTCCATGGACTCCGTAGGTCGAGGAGGTGCCCATGGGGGACACGACGGCGAACCGGGACGAGGAGTTCCGGGAGTTCGTCACCACGCGATGGCCGCGGCTGGTGCGCACCGCGTATCTGCTCTGCGGTGAGCAGCACACGGCCGAGGACCTGGTCCAGTCGGCACTGGTCCGGGTCTATGTCGCATGGCGACGGGTCCGCGCCGCGGACGAGCCGGACGCCTACGTACGCCGCGTCCTCGTCAACGAGCACGCGCGGCGGCACCGCAGAAAGCTGAAGGAGCTCCTGACCCTCTCCCCGGGCGACACCGACGGCTGGCAGACGCCCGACCGGGACCGGATCACCCTGGCCGACGACCGGGAGATGCTGCGCCACGCCCTGGCCGGGCTCCCGCCCCGGCAGCGTCAGGCCGTGGTGCTGCGGTACTGGGAGGACCTCAGCGAGTCACAGGTGGCGGTCGCCATGGGCTGCTCGGTCGGAACGGTCAAGAGTCAGGCGGCGAAGGGGCTGGCGAAGCTGCGGGCCGCGCTGGCGCGCGAAGACGTGACCGCGGGTCACGGGGAGGTGCGATGAACAGGGAGTCGTGGTACGCGGAGCCCGAGTACGCGGGGGATCCGGAGCGGGGAGCAGGTGAACTGACGGATCGGCTGGGCACGATCGCGGACGAGGTGACCATCGGCCCCGCGCCCTACCCGGACGTGGTCCGCGCCGGCCGCCGGCGCCGGGCGCGCCGCCGGGTGGGGGCCACCGCGCTGGCGGTCACGGCGGTGCTGGTGGCCGGAGGGGTGGGCCTCGGGCAGTTCGGCGACTCCGGCCAGGGAGGGACGGCGACGGCCGCCGCCGCGTCGGCACCGGCGCCGGCCCCGCTGGACCCGGTCACGACCGTCGTGGGCAAGGGGAAGGTCGACGGGAAGCGCTGGCAGGTCTCGGTCACCGTCTACGGGCCCGCGCGGACGAAGGAGGAGGCGCACCGCCAGTACGACCTGGCGATGCGCCGGAGGGACGCGTATCCGCTGCTGGACGGCGAGTGGGAGGAGAAGTACCCGAAGACCCTGCGCATCGGCGTGACCTGGTTCTCCACCCGGGTGACGGAGGGCGGGAAGCAGCGGACGACGATGGCGGACTGGGTGTCGCCGAAGCCGGCCAAGGGGGAGACGCTGCTGGGCGGCTCGTATCAGCACTCCGGCGCCGAGGCCGGCCCGGTGGGCCTGGCGTGGCTGTCGCCGAAGGTGGAGCGCGTGGTGGTCCACTGGAAGGACGGTTCGACCGTCGGGCCGAAGATAGTCCCGGTGAAGGGCACCGACGTCCGCTGGATCGTGAGCGAGCGCCCGGGCCACGGGGTATCGGACGACTTCATCGAGCTCTTCGACGGCGCGGGGAAGGGGACGCGGATCGGGCCCCCCTTGCGGATGGACGCGGTGAAGAAGGATCCGGCGTTCCAGAGGAAGGAGCTGGAGAAGAAGCGGGTGGCGGCTTCGACGAAGAAGTAGGACGGGGGTGACGGGGTGGGCGCGCCTCGGGGCGACCCGGGGCGCGCCGCGGGGGTCGTCCGCCGTCACAGCCAGCCGTTCTGGCGGGCCGCCCGCACCGCCTCCATGCGGTTGCGGGTCTGGGTCTTGCCGATGGCCGAGGACAGGTAGTTGCGGACGGTGGCGGGGGACAGATGGACCTTGGCGGCGATGTCGGCGACGGTCGCCCCGTCCACCGCCGCCGTCAGCACGTCCCGTTCGCGCGGCGTCAGCGGGTTGGGGCCCGCGCTCAGCGCGGCCGCGGCCAGGCCCGGGTCGATGACCCGCTCGCCCGCGAGCACCCGGCGGACCGCGACGGCCAGTTCCTCGACCGGGCCGTCCTTGACCAGGAACCCGGAGGCCCCCGCCTCCATCGCGCGGCGCAGATAGCCGGGGCGGCCGAAGGTGGTCAGGATCAGCACATGGCAGCCGGGGAGCTCCTCGCGCAGCGCGGCGGCGGCGTCCAGACCGCTGAGGCCCGGCAGTTCGATGTCGAGGAGAGCCACGTCCGGCCGCGTCTCGAGCGCGCGGGGCACGATCTTGTCACCCTCGCCGACCTGCGCGACGATCTCGAAGTCCGGCTCCAGGCCGAGCAGCAGGGCCAGCGCGCCCCGCATCATGCCCTGGTCCTCGGCGAGCAGTAGCTTGATCACGCCGTACGGACCCCCTTGACGTCCATCGGATCCTTGCCCTCGCCTTTCCTGTCTTCCCTGTTTTCGCCGTCGTCGCCGTCTTGCCCGCCGTCACCGTTGTCGCCGTCCACCGGCAGTGCCGCCGCGAGCCGGAAGCCATGGCGCCCGGCCGGGCCGGTCTCCAGCGAGCCGCCCGCCGCGGCCAGCCGCTCGGCCAGGCCCTTGAGCCCCGTACCTCCCCGTCCGCCGGGGACGGCCTTACCGGCGTCCTTACCAGCGGAACGGGAGCCTACGCCGTTACCGTCGTCGACGATCACCAGACGCACCTGATCGGCCTCCTGACGGACCTCGATCTCGCACCGGTCGGCCCCGCTGTGCCGGACCACATTGGTGACCCCCTCGCGTACCACCCAGCCCAGCAGCGCCTCGGTCTGCGGGGGCAGCGGCGGCCCCGACCGGCGGACGACGGCGTCGATGCCCGAGGCGTCGAGCAGCGAGCGGGCCCGGTCCAGCTCCGTCGCCAGGCTGCCCTCGCGGTAGCCGGTGACGGCCTCCCGGATCTCGGTGAGCGCCTGGCGGCCGACGGCCTCGATGTCGGCGGCCTGGCCCAGCGCGGCGTCCAGGTCGCGCGGGGCGAGGCGGCGTACGGCCTCGGCCTTGACCACCACGACCGACATGGTGTGGCCCAGCAGATCGTGCAGATCGCGGGAGAAGCGCAGCCGCTCCTTCTCGACGGCGGTACGGGCCAGCTCCTGGCGGGTCGCGCGGAGTTCGGCGACGGTGTCGAAGAGCGACAGGATCGCCGCCGTCACCAGGCCCGACATGACCGTTCCGTAGCCGACGATCAGCGCGTCGTCCGCGCCGCCGCGCCAGCCGGAGATGATGCCGGCGGAGGCCGAGTACGTCAGCAGCAGCGGCCCCAGCTGGCGGCGGCGGACCACGATGCCGGTGGCCAGCGACAGCAGCGGGAAACAGAGCAGCCAGTTGCCGGCGTAGCCGATGGACAGGGCGTAGGTGAGGGCGGCCAGCCCGGCGAGGGAGGCGAGGCAGCGCCGGGTGGGGCGGCGCCGCTTGTCGAGGCCCGCATAGACCGTGGTGGCGTACAGCGCGCAGAAGGCGGCCACCCCGAGGGCGCCGAGCCACGGCAGTGGGGTCTTCCCCCGGATCAGGTCCTGGACATCCCCGGTGAGCATGAAGAGCCAGGGCAGGAAGGCACGCGGGCCGGGCGGCGTGCGGCGCTCGATGTCCGAGGCGGCCTCAGCGTCCGAGGCATCTTCGGCGTTCGACGTTCTGGCAGACATGGTCCGAGGTTACGGAAGTCACCGGTGAGCTGGGCAGATGTGGTTGTCATGACGGGGCTGGTGACATTTGTCCCGGGCGGTCGCGAGGGAGATCTGACATACCGTCAGCGGTCTTCCCAGTGCAGGGTGATTCGGCTATACATGGGCCATCGGCTAGAACGCGTTCCTGTTTCGTTCTGCGGCTACGCCGCGCGGGCTGCCGACCAGTGACGACCCCGGCGCGGCCGACGGTGCGGACGGGCGGGCCGGGGTCTTCCCCACCGTGGTGAGGAGTGCTCTCAGCAATGCCCATCGATGTCGCCAAGGCCGTCTCGGCCGAACCCAGGACGGCGGCCCTCAGCTGGGGCCACAAGGACATCCAGCTCTACCACCTCGGCGTGGGGGCGGGCGTCCCGGCCACCGACCCCGACGAACTCCGCTACACCCTCGAGAGCAAGCTGCACGTCCTCCCCAGCTTCGCCACGGTCGCGGGCGGCGGCATGGCGGTGGCCGGCGGTATGAGCGCCCCCGGTATCGACGTCGACCTCGCCGCCGTCCTGCACGGCGGCCAGACCGTCCAGCTGCACCGGGCCATCCCGCTCGCCGGGGACGCCACCCAGACGTCCAAGGTCGCCGCCGTCTACGACAAGGGCAAGGCCGCGGTCATCGTGCTGCGCAGCGATGTCGCCGACGCGGACGGGCCGCTGTGGACCTGCGACACCCGGATCTTCGTACGCGGAGAGGGCGGTTTCGGCGGCGACCGCGGGCCCGCCGACCGGCTCGAGCCCCCCGCCCGCGAGCCCGACCTGACCGTCGACCGCGCGATCCGCGAGGACCAGGCGCTGCTCTACCGCCTCTCCGGGGACTGGAACCCGCTCCACGCCGACCCCGAGTTCGCCAAGGTCGCGGGCTTCGACCGGCCGATCCTGCACGGCCTGTGCTCGTACGGGATCGCGCTCAAGGCCGTCGTGGACACCGCCCTGGGCGGGGATGTCGCCCGCGTCCGCTCGTACGCCACGCGCTTCGCGGGGATCGTTTTCCCCGGCGAGACGCTGCGCATCCGGATGTGGCGGGAGCAGGACTCCGTGCAGTTGCTGGCCACGGCCGTGGAACGGGACGACGCGCCGGTCCTCACCGAGACGGTCGTCAAGCACGACTGAAGAAACAGAGACCCCGCACGGACGAGAGGAGCCGCTGTGCGCGCAGCCGTACTGCACGAGATAGGGCAGGACAAGCTCGAAGTCCTCGACGACATGGAGGCGGTGGGCTTCGGCCCGGGCAAGGTCAGGCTGCGCGTCAAGGCCACCGGGCTGTGCCACTCCGACCTGTCCGCCATGAGCGGCGTACTGCCCCAGCCCGGGCCCTTCGTCCCCGGGCACGAGGGCGCGGGCGAGATCGTCGAGGTGGGGGAGGGGGTGACCGGTCTGAGCGCGGGCGACCGGGCGCTGGTGTGCTGGCTGCCCGCCTGCGGTACGTGTCCCGCCTGCGAGCGCGGCCAGTCCCATCTGTGCCTGACCGGGTTCATGAACGCCGGCATCCCCAACTTCAAACGCCCCGGCGGCACCCCGGAGGACATCTTCGGCTTCGCGGGCACCGGCACCTTCGCCGAGGAGGTCGTGCTGCCCGCGCAGTGCGCCGTGCCGATCCCGGACGATGTGCCGTACGACATCGCGGCACTCATCGGCTGCGGGGTGACCACGGGGCTCGGCGCGGCCCTCAACACGGCCGAGGTCGAGGCGGGTTCCTCGGTCGCGGTCATCGGCTGCGGCGGCGTGGGCATCAGCGCGATCCAGGGCGCCCGGGCGGCGGGCGCCGCGCAGATCGTCGCCGTCGACCCGGTCGACGCGCGGCGTACGGCGGCGCTGCGCTTCGGCGCCACGGAAGCGGTCGCGCCCGAGGGCCTGGACGACGCCAAGAGCCGCGTCACCTCGGGCGAGGGCTTCGACTACGTCTTCGAGGTCGTCGGCAGGTCCGCCACCGCCCGTACGGCCTACGAGGCGACGCGGCGCGGCGGCACGCTGTGCGTGGTCGGGGCGGGGGCGGTGGACGACTTCCTCCAGCTCAGCATGTTCGAGCTGTTCTTCGACGAGAAGCGGATCCTGCCCTCGCTGTACGGCGGCGGCAATGTGCTCCGCTCGTACCGGCGGGCCGTCGCGCTGTGGCGGGCGGGCCGGATCGACCTCGAAGGGCTGATCACCCACCGCGTACGGCTCACCGAGATCAACGACGCGCTGGACCAGATGCGGTCGGGCGAGGCGCTGCGCACCTGCGTCCAGGTCTGAACGACACGGACGACGAGAACGACAGGGACGACACAGACGACACGGAGGACGTTCATGCCGCGCATGCCGCTGGCGGGGAAGACCGCGATCGTCACGGGCGCCGGGCGGGGCCTCGGCCGCGCCGAGGCGCTGGAACTGGCGCGCCTGGGCGCGAGCGTCGTCGTCAACGACTTCGGCCGGCCCGGACGCGACGGCTCGGGCGAGGCGTCGGCCGCCCCCGCCGAGGCGGTCGCGCAGGAGATCCGGGAGGCCGGCGGGCACGCCACGGCCCACGTCGGGGACGTGGCCGACTTCGAGCAGGCGGCCGAGCTGGTGCGGCTCGCGGTCGACACCTACGGCGCGCTCGACATCCTGGTCAACAACGCGGGCATCCTGCGGGACCGGATGGTCTTCTCGATGACCGAGGACGAGTGGGACTCCGTCATCCGCGTCCACCTCAAGGGTCACTTCAACACCACCCGCTTCGCCGCCGCCCACTGGCGGGAGCGCTCCAAGGCGGCGGACGGCGGTCCGGTCGGCGGCCGGATCGTGAACACCTCATCCGAGGCGTTCCTCGCCGGCTCCCCGGGTCAGCCGAACTACGCCGCGGCCAAGGGCGGCATCGTCGGGCTCACCACCTCCACGGCGGGGGCGCTGGCCAAATACGGCGTCACGGCCAACGCCGTCTGCCCCCGCGCCCGCACCCGGATGACCGAAGACGTCTTCGCCGGCCTCGAACCCCCCGACGACGGCACCCTCGACGCGCTCGCGCCCGAACACGTCGCCCCGCTCGTCGGCTACTTGGCGGCCCCGGAGGCGGCGGGCGTGAGCGGGCAGGTCTTCGTCGTCCACGGCGGGATGGTCGCCGTCCTGGAGCGGCCGAAGGTGGCCGCGAAGCTGGACACGGCGAAGGAGGCATTCACCTTCGAGGAGCTGGACGGAGTGCTCACGCCGTACTTCGCCGAACGGCCCCGCGGGGAGACCTTCGCGGCGGTGGAAGTGCTGGGGCTCAAGCGGGGGTAAGGCGCGGTCCGGGGCCCCGGGGGACGGATGGGCCCTGGTCCGGTGGGCCCCGGCCCGGTGGGGCCCCGGGTGTTGGGCCTTACGACGCGGTCGCCCCCTCGCCGGGGCGGCGGTGGCGGCCGTGGGGCGAGGTCTGGGCGTCTTCGGACGCGGCCTGGCCCCGGTGCTTGCCGTGGACGGTGTCGTCGGCCCCCGCTGCGGCGGCCGCCTCCTGCGGACGCGACTCGGTCGTGTTCGTGCGGGCTTGGGACATCTGGGAAGTCACCCCGTCAGATCGCTGCGTACGGTCACGGGAGGCCGGCCACGAAGTCAACTCGCCACGACGTCACGACGAGGGTCAAGAAACGTCAGCACGTGTCACCCCACGCCCCGCGGGTGAACGGAACGCGGCTGCCTTGGCCCCCCGCGGAAGTTTAACCAGAGCGTCGATCTCGGACCCAACGGGGTGGACGGGGCGGGCGGGGCTGATGGGACGGATGGGACGGACGGAGCTGGTCACCTCGGGCGAGCGGGGCCTGCTGCAGTGGTACGGGCCGCGCGGCGATACCGGACTCCGGCCCAGCGGCAGTTTCGGGGCCGGGGCCAGGGCCGGGGCCGGGCATGAGCTCGGGTCTGAGCCGGTGGGCGGGCAGGCGCTCGGGCAGGCGCTCAGCCCCCTCCTCGCGCCCCCGCCCGACGCTGCCCCCCTGCTCTCGCACGAGTCCCTGCTCCGGCACCCGTACGTGCTCCCGCTCCCGCTGCCGTACGCGCTCCCTCCCGCGCTCCGCACCGGACGGCGGCCCGGAGCCCGGTCCGCCGCCGCCGCGGCGGGGTTCCCGCGCGGCCTCGGGTCCGGGCCCCGCCTCGGCGCCGGGCTCCGCCTCCGGGCCGGTCTCCTGCTCGACCCCGGCCCATGACCCCGTACCGGCCCATGGCTCGACCCCGGTCTTACCGGCGGGGGCCGCGGGGACCGCGGGGGCCGCCGCCCCGACCCGGGTCCACGATGCGATCGCGGCCCCTGCCGACAGGGACGGCGAGGACGACGGCGACGAGGAGGCCGCCGACGGCCGCCGCCCGGGCCCCACCAGCCCCATCGGCCGCGGCAGATCCAGGGACTCCACCACTCGGTCCACCCGGGTGACCCGTGCGACCCGCGCCATCCGGGGCGGCTCCGGCGGCTCGGGCATCCGCAGCCGCGCCAGCCCGCACGGCACCTGCCCCGTCGCGTACGGCAGCCGCAGCTCGCCGTCGCGGGTCCACAGGCCCGCGCCCGCCAGCCAGCCCTCCGGCGCCGGGAGTTGCTGCAACCGCCGCTCGGACGGCCGCCACAGACCGACCCACGGCCGCTCGGCCGGGCCGTCGACACGGAAGACACGGAAGGCCACCGCGCACGCCTCCGGCGTCAGGACCTGTCCGGGCTGCACCGCGAAGGGCACCGCCTCGACCTGGGCGGGCCGCAGACAGTCGGGGAACCTGACGGGGCGGGCGCTGCCCAGCACCCCCCACCCCAGCCGCTCGTCCCCGGGCGCGTCGGACCGTACGAGCAGCAGACCGCTGTCCGGGTCGGCCAGCAGCAGCCGGTCGTCGCTGTCATCGGTGATCTGCAGCAGCGGGCTGGTCTCGCCGCCGCGCCGCAGGTCGACGACGACGGTCTTGGTCCTCCCGTCGAGCCGCCGGTCGAGGGCGAGCAGCCGGCCCGTACGGTCCAGCCAGACGCCGCCCGTGCAGCGGCCGGGCAGCTCGGCCAGGTGCTGCGGTCCGAAGCCGCCGCCGTGCACCAGCCACACCGAGGTCGACCGCTCGCCGTGGCCGAGCGCGAAGGCGAAGGAGCCGCCGGGGGCGGGTGGCAGCAGCGACAGTTCGGCGCATTCGATGGCGCCCAGCGGCCGTTCGCCGGTGCCGGGGCCTGCCGGGTAGAGCAGGGAGAGGGCGTGGCGGCCGGCCACCCGGCGGCGGATGAGCACCTGCCCGTCGGCCAGGGGCAGCACCTCGCTGTCCGGCTCCTCGGGCTGGGCCGCGGGCAGCGGCACGGCGTACGGCTCGGGTCCGTCGAGCGTCCAGCGCTCGGGGAACCAGCACCCGGCCTCGCCGCTGAGCGCGAGCCGGGCGCCGTACGAACCGTCCGCGGCGATCGTGAACGCAGCTCGGCGCCGGTGTGCGGTGCCCTGGGCACCGGTGGCGCCTGCGGCGAGCGCGGCATCGAAGGCACAGGCAGTCATCGTTCGTCCACCTCCGGCCACTCAACGTAGTTTTCGTACTCCCTGCCGAACGCCGAAATCAGCTTGCTTCACACGTAAGTGTGTCTGTTGCCCGATTCGCCTGAGAAGTCGCGCCGGGCTGTGCTGTGCGCGAGTCCGGATCACGTCGTCGCGGTGAGTAAAGGCAGGGGCAAGGCTTGCCGGTGGTCCGGGAGGTAGCCTTGCCCCGTGCCCGCACTCATCGACGTCCTCGCCGCACTCGACGCACTCTGGCCGCCCGAGCGGGCGGAGCAGTGGGACGCCGTCGGCACGGTGTGCGGAGACCCCGACGCCGAGGTCGGCCGGGTGCTGTTCGCCGTCGACCCGGTCCAGGAAGTCGCCGACGAGGCGGTGCGGCTGGGCGCCGATCTGCTCGTCACCCACCACCCGCTCTATCTGCGCGGTACGACCACGGTCGCGGCCTCCACCTTCAAGGGCCGGGTGGTGCACACCCTGATCAAGAACGACATCGCGCTGCACGTCGCGCACACCAACGCCGACCGCGCCGACCCGGGCGTCTCCGACGCCCTCGCCGGCGCCCTCGACCTGAGGATCACCGGCCCACTGGTGCCCGACCCCACCGACCCGGCGGGGCGCCGCGGGCTCGGCCGGGTCTGCGAGCTCGACCACCCCGTCACGCTGCGGGACTTCGCCGAGCGGGCCGCGGCCCGGCTGCCCGCCACCGCCCAGGGCATCCGCGTCGCGGGCGACCCGGACCGGCTGATCCGTACGGTCGCCGTCTGCGGCGGCTCCGGCGACAGCCTGTTCGCCGAGGTGCGCGCGGCCGGAGTCGACGCGTACCTCACCGCCGACCTGCGCCACCACCCCGCCTCCGAGGCCCAGCAGGCCGCGGCGATGACCCGCGGCGGGGACGGCCTCGCGCTGCTGGACGCCGCCCACTGGGCCACCGAATGGCCGTGGGTCGAGCAGGCCGCAGCGCAGCTCGACGAGATCTCCGACCGGCACGGCTGGGGTCTGCGCACCCACATCTCCCGTACGGTCACCGACCCTTGGACCGCGCACGCGCCCGCCGCGCACGCGTCCACCACCGCTCACGTCCCTTCCACCACCACCCCTGGAGCCCCCCGCTGAACGCCGCGCCCGCCGACCAGATCCGCCTCCTCGAGGTCCAGGCCCTCGACGTCCGGCTCTCGCAACTCGCCCACAAGCGCAGGACGCTGCCCGAGCACGCCGAGCTCGACACCCTGAGCGCCGACCTCACCCAACTGCGCGACCTCCTCGTGGCGGCCCAGACCGAGGAGAGCGACACCGCCCGCGAGCAGACGAAGGCGGAGCAGGACGTGGACCAGGTGCGCCAGCGCGCCGCCCGCGACCAGAAGCGCCTCGACTCCGGCGCCGTGACCTCCCCCAAGGACCTGGAGAACCTGCAGCACGAGATCGCCTCCCTCGCCAAGCGCCAGAGCGACCTGGAGGACGTCGTACTGGAGGTCATGGAGCGCCGCGAGTCCGCGCAGGAGCGGGTGACCGAGCTGACCGGCCGCGTCGAATCGCTGCAGGCCAAGATCGGCGACGCCACCGCCCGGCGGGACGCGGCGGCCGGGGAGATCGACGCCGAGATGGCGACCGTCACCAAGGAGCGCGGGGTCATCGCCGGGACGATCCCCGCCGACCTGCTGAAGCTCTACGACAAGCTGCGCGAGCAGCAGGGCGGCGTCGGCGCGGCCCGGCTCTACCAGCGCCGCTGCGACGGCTGCCGCCAGGAGCTGGCCATCACCGAGCTCAACGAGGTGCGGTCGGCGGCCCCCGACACCGTGGTGCGGTGCGAGAACTGCCGCCGCATTCTGGTCCGTACGCCCGAATCGGGGCTGTAGGCCGATGGCCCGTCGCTTCGTCGTCGAGGCGGACGGCGGCTCCCGGGGCAACCCGGGACCGGCCGGCTACGGCGCGGTCGTCCTCGATCCGGACACGGGCGAGACCCTTGCCGAGGCGGCGGAGTACATCGGCACCGCGACGAACAACGTCGCCGAGTACAAGGGCCTGATCGCCGGGTTGCGGGCGGTGCGCGCCCTCGACCCGGAGGCCGGGGTCCAGGTCCAGGTCCGGATGGACTCCAAGCTCGTGGTCGAGCAGATGTCGGGCCGCTGGAAGGTCAAGCACCCCGGTATGCGTCCGCTCGCGGCCGAGGCCAGGGAGATCTTCCCGCCCGGGCAGGTGTCGTACGAGTGGATCCCGCGCGAGCGGAACAAGCGCGCGGACCGGCTCGCCAACGAGGCGATGGACGCGGGCGCGCGGGGTGAGCAGTGGCGGCCGAGTACGGGGGTGGCGCCGTCGGCGGGCGGCGCCCTTACGGCGGCCCCGGGCGTCGCGTCTGCGGGCGTCGCGCCTGCGTCCGCCGCGCCTGCGGGAGCCGCAGCCCCGTCCGCCGCAGCCCCGTCCGCTGTGGCTCCGGGCGTCGCGCCGCCGGGCTGGGCCGTCCCGGCGGACCTGGGCGCCCCCGCCACCTTCGTCCTGCTCCGGCACGGCGAGACCGCGCTGACCCCCGAGAAGCGCTTCTCCGGCAGCGGCGGCAGCGACCCGGAGCTCTCACCCGTGGGCCGCCGCCAGGCCGAGTTGGTCGCGACGGCACTGGCGGCGCGCGGCACCATCCAGGCGGTGGTGAGCTCGCCGCTCAGGCGCTGCGTGGAGACGGCTGAGGCGGTGGCGTCCCGCCTCGGTGTCGACGTCCATATCGAAGAGGGGCTGCGGGAGACCGACTTCGGGGCCTGGGAGGGCCTGACGTTCACGGAGGCACGGGAGCGCCACCCGGACGACCTCCAGGCCTGGCTCGCCTCCTCCAGGGCGGCCCCCACGGGCGGCGGCGAGAGCTTCGCGGCGGTCGCCCGCCGGGTCGCGCTCACCCGCGACAAGCTCATCGCGCGCCATGCGGGCCGTACGGTGCTGCTGGTCACGCATGTGACGCCGATCAAGACCCTGGTCCGGCTGGCACTGGGCGCACCGCCGGAGTCGCTGTTCCGGATGGAGATCTCGGCGGCGTCACTGTCGGCGCTGGCGTACTACGCGGACGGCAACGCGTCGCTTCGCCTGCTGAACGACACGACACACCTGCGGTAGCCGTCAGTCCTGGGGCAGGCCGGACTCGGAGCGGTCGGCGTCGATGCCGCCCGCGGGGCAGCGTGTCCATCAGTTCCTCGGGCCCGCTCGGCTCCGTCACCCTGGCCCACGTGGCCGCGGCCAAGCTGCCCGACGAGGTCCTGAGCCTCACCGAGGACCCCGTATCGGGTGAGGCCTGTTACATGTTGTGTTATTGCCTTTGACGCCCGATGACGGTACGACTGCATGCTCGGCACCTATCCACGGCAGGACCGGGCAGTGGCCTGATCGGAGGCGATCCGTGCGAGACCGGCGTCCGCGACCTCATCAGCTCGATTCGCCGCTACTACCGAAGATCATCAAGTACATGGCAAAGGCCCAGGTGTGGATCTACCGTCGCACACGCGGCCGGCTGGGTGGAAAGTGGCGAGCGGGGGCGGGCTTCCGCAAACCCGCCCCCGTCCTTCTCCTCGATCACCGCGGCAGAAAGTCCGGCAGGCGCTACACCACGCCGCTGCTCTACATGACGGACGGGCTGGACATCGTCGTCGTCGCTTCCCAGAGCGGGCTCCCCAAACACCCCCAGTGGTACTTCAACCTGTGCGCCCATCCCGACACGCACATACAGATCCGTGCCGACCGCAGACCGGTCCGGGCCCGTACCGTGGACTCGCAGGAGAGAGCCCGCCTTTGGCCGCTGCTCCTGGACGTCTATGCCGATTTCGCGCAGTACCAGGCGTGGACCGAACGTGAGATCCCCATCGTGATCCTCCAGCCCCGCGCCACCGGGTAACGGCCTTCGGCCGCCAGGCCCAGGCCGCCATCGGTTGAATGACCGATGTGCCAGGGCCGGTCGGGGCCGCAGAGTCGCTTCCACGCCGGGGTCCTGCGCGTTCCCCGCCACAGCCCTCACCTACCACTGGGAGTCTCCGTGCCCGCATGCGCCGATCTGGTCTTCGTCAACGGCTCCGTGCTCACCGTCGACGCCGAATTCACCGTCGCCTCCGAGCTCGCGGTCACCGGGGGAAGGATCACAGCGGTGGGCGGCCCCGGAGAGACCTCAGCACTCGTCGGTCCCGACACCCAGGTCATCGACCTCAAGGGCGGCACGCTGCTGCCTGGTATCAACGACTCGCATCTGCACGGCTGCGCCTTCGGCATGAGCTCGCCCCCACTGGCTCTCGATCTGCGATTCCCGGCCGTCCGATCGATCGCGGACATAGCCGAGGCGGTCCGGGCAGCCGCCGAAGCCGCCCCGGACGGTCAGTGGATCATCGGTATCGGCTGGGACTCGGGCTACCTGGCCGAATGCGAGGCGGATCCCTCGCGCCTTCCGTCCCGGCACGACCTGGACGCCGTCAGCCCGCGACACCCCGTCCTTCTGCAGGACTTCTCGGGCCATGCCTCCTGGGTCAACTCAGCGGCACTGGCTCTCGCCGGGGTCAGCGGCAGGACCGTCCCCCCTCCCGGCGGAGCCATCGTCACGGATGAGTCCGGCGAGCCCACCGGACTGCTGCGCGAGGGTGCGCAAGCGTGCGTTCAGCAAGCGCTGCCGCCACTCACGCCGGAGATCCGGGCTGCCGCGATCCGCTCGACGCTGGCGAAACTTCGGGCTCTCGGCATCACCAGCTACACCGAGCCCGGTCTCGGCCCCGGCGGTGGGCAGATCATGGGCGGGGCGCTGTCGCAGGAGACCCTCGAGGTGTACCGGCGTCTGCTGGCCGACGGAGAACTCACGGCACGGGTCAGCGTGCTGCTGCTGCCGACCGGTCTGTCCAGCACGGCGAGGGAATTCGCGCGGGCATTGGACCGGATCGAGGTACCGGCGAGCGAGGACTCACGCCGGTTGAACGTCATCGGGGTCAAGATATTCGCCGACGGCATTCCGCCGAACAAGACGGCCTGGATGCACGAGGCGTACCTCGGCGGTGGCTGCGGCGCCCTGTGCGTGGGGGGCGAGACCGATGAGGAGCGGATCGCCGAGATCGGTGAGATGGTGCGGCACGCGCACCTCGCAGGTCATCAGCTCGGCGTCCACGTAACCGGCGACCGGGGCATCGACACCGTCGTCGACGCCTTTGTGTCCGTAAACGCGAAGCACCCGCGTCCCGACGCCCGGCACTACGTCATCCACGGCGACTTCCTCACCCCCCGGAGCATGGCGAGACTGGCCGAACACGGCTTCGGGGTCAATATGAACCCCAACATCAAATGGACGGTCGCAGACCTGGAGGAGGGGTTCGTCGGCCCGGAACGCGCCGCGTACGAATGGCCCTACCGGGACGCCGTCGACGCCGGGATCACGGTGGCGAGCGGTTCCGATGCGCCCGTCGCCTTCCCCGACTGGCGCCAGGGCATCGCCACCATGCTGCTGCGCGAGTCGAAGGCCAGCGGCCGGGTGAGCGGTCCGGAGCAGTGCATCACCCTCGCCGAGGCCGTACGCACCTACACGATCAACGCCGCGTGGCAGGACTTCGCCGACAGCTGGAAGGGCTCCCTCGAGGTCGGCAAGGTCGCCGACTTGTGTGGCCTGAGCGGTGACCTCCTCACCGCGGACCCGCACGACATCCCGGACCTTCCGGTGGTCCTCACCGTGCTCGACGGTGAGATCGTGCACGACCTGCTCACCGAATGACATCCATTGACCAAAAAAGTAGGACCGCTCATGCTGAGCGGGTGCAGGAAGCACGCGGCCCGGAAGAAGTCATGGCAGCGGCCTCGCGCGTACGCGAGGCCGCGCGCCGGGACCCGTACGCCTCAGGAACAACCGCCGCGTCAGTCCTGGCCGTGCTGTCCGAGGTGGTCGAATGTGATCATGCCTCCCTCGCCCGCTGGCATCCCGCCGAGCGTCGCCACGTCAGTCTCGCCGACGACTACTCGCCGTCTCAGCGGGAGTACCTGAACGCTCGGCAGCACACGGACCCGTTGTTCACCTTCACGCTCGGCTGCCGATGCCCCCTGTGGTTGCGTGACCTGGCTCCTGGCCTGCGCGCTGTCTCCACCACGATTCGTGACGTCATCGAGCCGTCCGGGTTCGAAGACGGCATGACCCAGTGCCTGTTCTCCTCCGACGGCCGCTACGTGGGCGTGCTGAACCTCAGCATGAAGCGCCGTCGGCTGAGCCTGCGATCCACCGATCTCGTCCCGGCGCTGCTCGGCGACTGCCTGGCAGCGATCGTGGACGCTCCCCTGCCGGACGGGGTGGCACCGCCACCGGGCTGGGCGACGGAGACGTGCACGCTGGCGGTGCCCCCGTCGCCGCACAGTGCCCCCGCCCCGACCAGTGGACAGGTCCCGGCCTGGCTTGGCAACGTGGTCCCTCTCGGCCGTGCCGTGCGTCGCGCGGCCGCGCGAAGGATCCTGCCCACCACGATTCTGGTGCCCCACAGCCGGCATCTGCTCGAACTGCGGCTCGCCCACCAGGGCAACATGATCATCGCCACCTGCCGCCGGGGCTCGCACCCCGCGGGGCTCTCGCTCCGGGAGCTGCAGGTCCTGGCCGAGCTCAGCGCCGGGCACACGAACCATGAGATCGCGGCACGCCTCTTCGTGAGCTCTCGCACGGTCGCCACACACATCGAGCACATTCTCGCCAAGCTGGGCGTCGCCAATCGAGCGGCCGCCGCGAGCCACGCCGGGGCCTGGGGCCTGGAGACCTCCGGCTGACGCCGGAGCGCGATCAGGGACGGCGCGGTCCCGTGCATTCCCTGGCGGTCGCCCATGCACCCTGCCGCACGCCGCCGTCGGCGGATCGGGCGAAGCTCGGGGAAAGCCCCGTACCCGGCCCCGGAACGGGCACCGGATTGCCAGGAGAGCATTGATGGACCTTCGATACGAACACCTTTACATCGGCGGGAAGTGGGTTCGGCCCTCCAGCAGCCGCGTCATCGCGCCCGTCAACCCGAGCACGGAGGAGGCGCTCGGCAGTGTGCCCGAAGGGCTGGAAGCGGATGTCGACGCCGCGGTCGAGGCCGCGCGCCGGGCCTTCGACGAGCCGGGCGGGTGGGCCGCCTGGGAGCCGGAGCGCCGGGCCGAGGTCATGGAACGCTTCGCCGAGCAGCTCGAAACACGGGCGGGCCGCATCGCCGAGCTCGTCAGCAGCCAGAACGGCATGCCGATCAGCATCTCCCGGCAGCTGGAGGCCGGCTACCCGACCGCGGTGCTGCGCTACTACGCGGGGCTGGCCCGTACGACGGCCCTCGTCGAGGTGCGCGCGGGACTGCTCGGCGGTTCGATCGAGGTGCGCAGGACCCCGGTCGGGGTCGTCGCCGGGATCGTGCCCTGGAACTACCCCCAGGTGCTGTCCATGTTCAAGATCGCGCCGGCCATGGCCGCGGGCTGCACGCTGGTACTCAAGCCCGCCCCCGAGGCGCCGCTCGACTCCTTCCTGATCGCCGAGGCCGCCGAGGCCGCCGGGGTTCCCGCCGGGGTGCTCAACATCGTGCCGGGCGGCCGTGAGGTCGGCAGTCGTCTCGTGTCCCACCCCGGCGTCGACAAGGTGGCGTTCACTGGGTCGCCGGCGGCCGGCCGGGCCATTGCCGAGGTCTGCGGCCGGCTGCTGCGTCCGGTGACCCTGGAGCTCGGCGGAAAGTCCGCGGGCATCATCCTCGACGACGCGCGGCTGGACCCCGCGCAGATCGGGCAGGACCTGGTCGCCGCCACGCTGACGAACAACGGCCAGACCTGTTTCCTGAGCACCCGCATCCTCGCCCCGCGCAGCCGGTACACCGAGGTGGTCGACCTGCTCACCGACCTGGCCCGCTCCCTGCCGGTGGGCGACGCCCTGGCGGAGAGCACCCTGATCGGGCCGATGGCCACACCGCAGCAGCGGGAGCGTGTGGAGGGCTACATCGCGAAGGGGCTCAGCGAGGGCGCCCGTCTCACCACGGGCGGCGGACGCCCCGCGGGCCTGGACAAGGGCTGGTTCGTGGAACCCACGGTCTTCGCGGACGTCGACAACGGCTTCACCGTGGCGCAGGAGGAGATCTTCGGGCCGGTGCTCTGCGTGGTGGCGTACGACGACGTCGACGACGCCGTCAGGATCGCCAACGACTCCGACTACGGCCTCGCGGGCACCGTGTGGACATCGGACCCCGAACGAGGTAAGGCCGTCGCCCGGCGCGTGGGTACGGGCACGATCGGTGTGAACCGCTATCTCCCCGACCCCGTCGCCCCCTTCGGCGGAGCGAAGGCCAGTGGGCTGGGCAAGGAACTGGGTCCCGAGGGCCTGGAGGCGTACTTGCGGGTCCAGTCGCTCTACTGCTGAAACAGCCGGGCCGCTCGCTGAAACAGCCGGGCCGCTGCGGTGGGCGGAAACCTGCTGCGGCGGCTGAGACCGACGAGAGGGCTCCGACCGCGCAGGCGGTCGGAGCCCTCTTCTCGGTGCGGACGCTCAGTGGACGGCGGAAGGGTGCCGGGCGAGCGCTGTGACGGTGATGTCCATGTAGGGGAAGAGCGGCAGACCCCAGAGGATCTCATTGAGCCGGTCGTTGTCCGTGACGTCGAAGATGCTGAGGTTGGAGTACTGGCCGACGCAGCGCCACAGGTGCAGCCACTCGCCGGCGTGCTGAAGCTTCTGTGCGTACTCCCGTTCCGCGGCGATCACCGAGGCCTTGAGCCCGGGGTCCATGTCCGGCGGGAGGGCGACGGCCATCCGTACGGCGAAGAGCACTGTGGCCTCCGTCAGGACGCCGGGTCGAGGACGAAGTCGTAGGTGACTTCGCCGGCGCCGTCGGCGGCCGGGCGCGGGGCGAGGACCAGTTCGGGCTTGACGGCGGAGGCGATGTCGTCCTCGATGTGCTCGCCGCCCCTGAAGTACAGCTGTGTGGTGAGCGGCTCGTGGCCGGGCGCGGACACCTTCAGGTGCAGATGAGCGGGGCGCCAGGCGTGCCACCCGGCGGCGGCGATGAGCGTGCCGCAGGAGCCGTCGGTCGGGATCTGGTACGGCGCGGGCTGGATGGTGGTCACCTCGAACCGGCCCTCGGCATCGGCGACGACGCTGCCGCGCAGGTTCCACTCCGGGATGCCGGGGGCGAACTGGGCGTACAGGCCCTCGTCGTCGGCCTGCCACATCTCCAGCAGGGCGCCGGCCAGCGGTTGCCCGCCGACGTCGGTGACCTGGCCCTTGAAGCGGAGCGGCGTGCCCGCCTCGTTCTCGCGCATGGGCAGGGTGGCGACACTGGACAGTACGGGAGAACCCGGAACGTAGTAGGGGCCCTCGATGGTTCCCTTGCTGCCCTTGCGGGAAGCGTGGGCGACCTCCTCGACGACGTGCTCGACCCACACGTCCAGGAACAGTGGCCACTCGCCGTCCTGCCCGACCGCGATCAGCCAGGACTTCAGCGCGTTGTACTCCTCGTAGCTGACGTGGTGGCGGCGGATCACCTCGTGCACGGCGGTGATGACCTCCGTGGCCAGAGTGCTCACGCGGGCCGTGTCGGCGCCCGGTCCGGTCCCGCCGGTCTTGTCGGCGAGGAAGCGCTCCGTCGCCGAGGCGCCGGAGTCGGCGGCCGTGGCCTTGGTGATGGTCTCGGACATGGTGTGCGGCTCCTTGTGGAAGAGGGTTCTCAGCGGTCCTGGCGGTAGCGGGCGAGCTTGTCGCCGTCGATGGCGACGCCCAGCCCGGGCCCGTCCCGGACGGCGAGCGTGCCGTCCGTGATCACGAGCGGGTCCGTGAGGAGGTCGTCGCTCATGTCCAGGAAGTTGGAGAGTTCGCCCGCCCGGCGGGACGAGGCGGCGTAGGCGGCGCCGAAGGCGACGGTGCACACCGTGCCCAGGCGGCCGTCGATCTGATTGCCCATCACCACTTCGGCGCCCATCCCCTCGCACTGGAAGAGCACGCGCTGGGAGTGGGTGAAGCCGGTGCGGGCGGTCTTGACGCTGATGGCCGTGGCCGCTCCGTCCAGCAGGGAACGGGTGACCTCGGCGGGTGTGGTGGCGGACTCGTCCGCGACGAAGGGGATGCCGCTCCGTGCGACCAGCCATCTCCGGCCGAGCACGTCGTCGGCCGGACACAGCTCCTCGGCGAGCGTCATGCCGAGTTCCTCGAACTCCCGCAGTGCGGCCGCGGCCTCCGAGGCGGTCCAGCCGCGGTTGCCGTCGACGTACAGCTCGGCCTCGTCACCGAGGGCCGAGCGCAGGGCGCGGCACACCGCGAGGTCCAGGTGGACGGGCCGGCGGCCGACCTTCACCTTGAAGACGGTGATGCCGTACGTGTCCCGCATGCGCTGCGCCTCGTCGGCCATCCGCCGCGGCTCGTCGAAACCGAGCATGTGGCTGACGCGCATCCGGTCGGTGTGGCCGCCCAGCAGTTCGGTGACGGACCGTCCGCAGGACTGGCCCGTGATGTCCCACAGGGCCATGTCCAGGGCCGACTTGGCGGCCGGGTTGCCGACCGTCCGGTGCAGCCGGCCGTGAATCCGCTCCCGGGCGAACACGTCCTCGCCCACCAACTGCGGGGCGAAGATCCGCTCGATCACCCCGACGACCGACGTCTGTGTCTCGCCATAGGTGAAGGGGCGGGGAGGCGCGTCGGCGACACCCACCAGTCCTTCGTCCGTGTACACCCGGACGAGCACGTGCTCGGCGGTGTGCACCTCGCCGCTCGCGAACTTCAGTGGTTTGGTGTACGGGATGGCGTACGGGACGGCCTCGACGCGGGTGATCTTCATGGGGCGCTCTCCGCGATCCGGCGGGCGACGGTTTCCGTGTACCGGGCGATGCCGAGCAGACGGCCCACGCGCTCGGGGTGGCCGACCAGTTGCAGTCCGAGCGGCATGCCGTACGGGTCGCGATGGCCGGGAACGGTGACCACAGGCAGGCCGAGCAGCTGCCAGGGGCGGCTGAGGACGGGGTTTCCGGTGGCGCCCAGGCCGTGCGGGGCGGGGCCGGGGGCGGCCGGAGCCAGAATGACGTCCACCCGCTCCAGGAGCCGCAGGATCGCGGTGCGGGCCCCGTCCCGCACTGCCAGCGCGGCATCGTAGGTGTCCTCAGCGGTGCCGCGTCCGCGCTCCAGAAGCTCGTTCAGGTGCGTGCTCAACGACTCGGGGTGCCGCGCCTCGGCACGCAAGGAGCGTGCGGCCTCGTAGGCCATGACCGTGGCATGCGCCTCGGTGAGCCCGGCCGTACCGACTTCGTCTCCGAGTCCGTCCGTTCCGGCGCCGTCGGCCGCGAGCGCGCGGACGGTGCGGCGCAGTGCGTTGTGCATCGCCGGGTCGATGTCGGTCAGTTCGGCGCCGGTCCATACCAGCGCCCGTACGGCCGCCGGGTCCTCGGCATGCGTGCCGTCGACCGCGTCGACGGCCGCGATCAGGTCGCTCACGCGCGCGGCGAGCAGCCCCGGTGCGTCGAGGGTCGGGCTGAGTCCGGTGAACCCGGTTGTCGGCCAGGCGCCCACCGGGGCGACGTAGCCGGCCACACCGCAGAAGGAGGCGGGCCGGGTCAGGGAGCCCGCCGTCTGGGAGCCCAGGGCGAGTGGCACCATGTCGTCCGCGACGGCGGCGGCCGATCCGCTGGAGGAACCGCCCGGCGTGTGGGCCAGGCCGTGCGGGTTCCGCGTGGGGCCCGGCTCGAAGTAGGCGAACTCCGTGGTCACGGTCTTGCCGAGCGGCACGGCACCAGCGCGTCTGAGCCGGTCCACCAGCCAGGCGTCAGCGGCGGCGACCCGGCCGCGACGAAGCGTGGAACCGCACTCCGTCGGCAGACCGGCGACATCGATGATGTCCTTCACACCGAACGTCACGCCCGAGAGCGGGCCATCCGGAGCCCGTGCGGCTGCCGCGCGGGCTCCGTCGGCGTCCACCCGCGCCCAGGCACGGATGTGGGGCTCGGTCTGCTCCAGACGCCTCAGCGCCCGCTCGACCGCGGTGGTGCTGCGGGATGTCATGACAGGGGAGTCCTTCCTGGCGCGACGACGCCGTCAGCGCATGAACAGTCCGCCGTTGGCGTCCCAGCACGCCCCGGTGACCGTGTCCGCGTGCTCGGCGGCGAGCAGGACGGCCATGTCGGCGATGAACCTGGGGCGTCCGAGCCGGCCGACCGGGATCATCGCCTTGACCCGGGCGAGCTCCTCGGGGGCGACCGTTTCGCGGACCACGGGAAGGTCCTGAGGCCCCGGGGAGATGGCGTTGACGGTGACTCCGTGCGGACCGAGTTCGCGGGCGAAGACCTTGGTCAGCGTGGCGACTCCGCCCTTGGCCGCCGCGTAGTGCGCGCCGGTCGCCGTACCGCCGTTCTGTCCGGCCAGCGAACCGATGTTGACGATGCGTCCGTAGCCGCGCTCGGCGAAGTACTCGCCGAAGACCTGGCAGCCGAAGAACGTGCCGCCCAGGTTGGTGGCCACCACAGACTCGAAGCTCTCCGGGCTGATCCGCATCAGCGACTCGACCTTGGAGTGTCCGGCGTTGTTCACCAGGACGTGCACCGCGCCCCAGCGTTCGACCAGATGGTCCCGCACCCGCGCGAAGGCGTCCTTGTCCCGTACGTCGAGTGCTAGGCCGACCGTGTGCTGTCCGGAGGGGTCGAGCCGGGCCGCCGCCCTGGCGGCCGACTCCGCGTCCAGGTCGGTCAGCGCGACGCGGTAGCCCTTGTCGTACAGCCGGTCCGCGATGCAGGCGCCCAGGCCTCGGGCCGCGCCCGTCACCAGGGCCACCCGGTAGGTGTCGTCCTCCCAGGTCTCGTTGATTCCCTGGGGGCTCATCGGGCCGGCTCCGGGTCGGGCAGCGGGCGGCCGATGCGCGCCTCGATCCTCATGTAGCGCCACAGGCCGTGCTCGCCGACCCGCACGGTACGGAAGAGGTTGCACGCCGCGGCGACTGTGGGCTGGTCGACGACGTCGGCGAGGACGTAGCAGGTCCAGGGCCAGGAGCCGGAGGGGCCGACCATGTGCTGGTCGTCGTCGACGGTACCGAGGACGGTCACTCCGGGCAGGCCGTGCAGTTGCGTGAGCATGCTCGTGAAGCCGTCCCAGACGGCCTTGCCCTGCCCCGTGGGCAGGTCGAAGAAGTTCTGGTTGACGCCGATGCAGAACAGCACCCGCAGCGGGGCCTGGGGGGAATCGGACATGGGAATTCTTCCTTTCAGGGGGACTTCGGCTTGGGCGGAGGCCCGTCTACGGGTAGCCGGGAAAGGGCTGTACTCCCGTGAGGACCGCGCCGGCACCGTCGTAGACGCCCTCCTGGAGGAAGGCGTGCTGCGGGATCACGGAGGCGTCGCGCAGGTATCGCTGCAGGGGGCTGCTGTCCGCGATGGCGGGGATGCCGGCGAGCTGGTACGCGGACCGGACGACCTCGAAGGAGGTCCCGGCGGCGTGCGCGGACGCCAGGCGCAGCAGGCTGGCCTGGTCGGTGGTGGCGGGGTCGCCGCGCTCGACCGTCGCCCACACCTCCTCGGTGACCTCGTAGAAGAAGGCGCGGACCGAGCGCAGTCGGGCCTCCGCCTGGCCCACTCCGATGCGGAAGCCGGCCCGGTCGGCCGCTTTGGGCCCGCCGGTGTAACTGGCGCGGCCGCCCTGTTCGACGACGTGGTCGAGCGCGGCGCGGGCCACGCCGAGGCCGACGACGGCCAGCACCTGCCCGGCGTACGCGACGGCTGGGTAGCGGTACAGCGGCTCGTCGACGGTGGGTTCGCCCCCGCGGACGAAGGTCCACTCCTCCGGTACGACGACTCCGTCCACGACCAGGTCGTGGCTGCCGGTGCCGCGCAGACCGAGGACGTCCCAGTTCTCGGCGATCCGCACCTGCTCGGGCCGCAACAGGGCGGTCAGCGGGCGGCCCGCCGGGTCCGCACCCCTGATGCCGACACCGAGGATGTCCGCGCCCTTGCAGCCGCTGGCGAACTTCCAGCGGCCCGAGACCAGGTATCCGTTGCCGGATCGCTCCGCGGCCTGGACGGGGAACAGTCCTCCGGCGAAGGCGAGGTCGGGACCTTCCGCGTACAACTCCGCCTGGGTGTCGAGCGGGAGTGCGGCGAGGTAGATCAGGGACGAGCCGAAGCTGGCGACCCAGCCCGCGGAACCGTCGACCTCGGATATGCGCTCGATGCGCCGGAGGAATTCCGCCGGAGTCAGCGGTTCACCGCCGAAGCGTCGCGGTGTGCTCGCCCGGTAGAGACCTGCCTTCTTGAATTCGGCGATCATGTCCCGCGGCACGTGCCGTTTCTCCTCGAATTCACCCCTCCGGTCGGCCACCACGGCCAGAGCCCGTTCGAACGCCTTGTCGTTCCGGGAAATCAGTTCCCGTTCGGCCGACTGTGGCGAATCCAGTGTCTGCGTCATGAGATTGTCCTCTGGCGTGCCGGGAAGAATAACTTTCCGCGTCTTGGGCTCACCCTAGAAAATCCGGCTGTGGGTGGACAATCGGGGATCGGATGGCTCCCGTAGGGGATTTCACTTATGCAGCAGGGGAAGCCGGACCCGGAACAAGGTTCCGTGGGGAGAGTTCTCGGTGGCCTGGATGTCGCCGCCGTGACGTGTGATGATGCGGTGACTGAGGGCGAGACCGACGCCGTGGCCATTGCCCTTCGTGCTGAAGGCTCCGTCGAATATCTGGCTGAAGGGGGGATTCGGCAGTCCCCGTCCGGTGTCCCGTACCTCCACCACGGCGTACGCGCCGTGACGGCGGGTGGCCACGACCACTGTGCGCCTTTTGTGGGGCCACTGGGCCATTTCTTCGACGGCATTGAAGGCGAGATTCAGAACGACCTGTCCGATCAGGACCTTCTCGCAGTTCACAGGAAGTGCTTCGGTAGTGCGGTCCCAGTGCAGGGCGACGGAGTTCTGGTTGGCCCGTACATCGACGAAGTAGGCGCAGTCGGTCACGATGTCGTTCAGGTCGACGAGTTGTTTGGACTCTTCGAGGTGTACGACGTACTGCCGCAGACTGGAAAGGATCAGGGCCGCCCGGTCGAGTTGTTTGGTCGCGTTTTCCAGGCCCCAGCCGAGGTTCCCGCCGTCGCCGTTCATACGGCTTCGCACGCCGGCCACGAAGTTGTGCGCGGCCGCGATGGGTTGGCTGACCTCGTGGGCGATGGCCATCGCCATGTCGCCCATGGCGTTGTAGCGGGCCAGGTGGTTGAGGTATTGAGCGTCGTGGCGGTGTTCGTCCTCCGCGCGGACGGTGTCGGTGATGTCGTGGAAGAGGAGAAGCAGGCCACGGAGGTCGTGTTCGATGTCGATGTACTGGCAGCGGGCGGCGAACCAGCGGGCCGGCCCGTCCGCGCCGCCCGGGGTGGCGAGGCGGTAGCGGGCGTTCCTGGGGGACAGGCCCTGGGAGGAGGTGGTGAGGGCCTCGCGCAGGAGGGCGGCGGATTCGGGCGCCAGGAATCCCGCGAAGTCGATGCCGAGCAGGTCGTCGGGTTCGCCGCCGAGCAGGGTCGCCGCGGTCGCGCTGGCGAACAGCGTGCGGCCGTCGCCGTCGAGGACGACGATCCCTTCGTCGAGGTTGCGCAGGAACGTGTGGAGCCGTCCCTCGGTGCGGAACAGGTCGCGCCGGGTGGCCTTCTCCTCCGCGATGTCGCGGAACTGCACCATCACCACGGGCCCGGCAGCGAGGTCCACTCGTACGGCGACGGCCTCGGTCAGGATGTCCACGCCCGTTTTCGACCGATAGGACCATTCGATGGTGCTGGTGCCCTCGTCGACGGCTCGCTGCAACCACGTGACGCCGATCTCACGGGCGTACTGGCGGGCGTTGGAGCTCATGTCAGGGGCCTTGAGCGGTTTCAGTTCGTCGACGGTGAAACCCAGCACCGCGCAAGCGGCGGGATTCGCCCACAGGATGGCCTTGGTCTCGGCGTCGTGCACCAGGACGCAGTGCCGCAGCGCGGCGAAGAGGCGGCCGAAGTCGGATGCGGTGATCTCAGGGCTGCCGGACATACGGGCTCACACCTCGGACTGTCCGAGACCACAGCGCAGCATGTCCCCGATCAGGGCACCGAGGCTTTCGGCAGCCGTCTTCTCCCTGATCCTGGCCCGGTGGACATCGACTGTCTTCACGCTGATGTCCAGCTCCTTGGCGATCGACTTGCTCGGCCGGCCTGCCATGACGAGCCGGAGGATCTCTCGTTCACGTCTGCTCAGCGGCGCGAGCCGTGACCTCACCGCACGCCGCTCGGCCTGCTCGGCGTACCGATCGCGGGCCAGGGACAGGGCGTTCTGCACGGCCTCCAGCATGTGCTGTGGGTCGTAGGGCTTCTCCAGAAAATCCACCGCCCCCTGCTGCAGGGCACGGACCGACATCCGGATGTCGCCGTGGGCCGAGACGAAGACGACCGGGAGCACGGCGTTGCGGGCCCCCAGGAACTCCTGGACCTGGAACCCGCCCATATGCGGCATCCGTACGTCCAGGACCAGGCAGGCGGGACGGTCCGGGTCGAACGCCGCCAGGAAGGAGTCGGCGTCCGTGAAGCACTCGGTGCGGATGTGCACCGAGCCCAGCAGCCAGGCCAGGGACTGGCACAACTGCTCGTCGTCGTCCAGGACGTAGACGTGCCCGGCCGACCCCGCGAGCCCCGGGGAAGAGGAGAGGGGGGAGTTGACGGTCATCGCTCCTCGCTTCGAAGGACGTCGTGGTACGGACGTTAGGCAAAGGGACGAGGATGGCTGGGGCACCGTGTGCACGGACTTCCGCCATCGTGTGCACCGCTCAGGCGTACGACGCCAGGAGACCCTCAAGGACCTCGATCTGGCGTTCCGGGGTGGTGATTCCTGGTGTGAGGACGGCGTTGACCTGAAAGCCGAGGACGACGGCGAAGAGCGTCTCGACGATGTCCTCGTCGGGGGTGGGGGTCGTCACCTCTCCGACCGCCCTGGCCTGGGCGAGGTAGGTGTGCATGAGCGTCCGCCACCGCTGCACCGTGGCTTCGTAGTCGGACGACAGACGCGGGTCGTACAGGGCCCGGTCCCAGAACGCGACCACGACCCGTGCCTCCAGCAATCGGGTGTCGTCCAGCGGTACCAGCTCGTGGCAGAGGCTGCGCAGGGCGGCCAGACCGCTCGGCTCCTCGACGGCGCCTTCCAGGCGGCGCTCGGTGGCCTCGCACGCGTACCGGAAGGCGGCGAGCAGGATCTCGTCCTTGTCCCGGAAGTAGGGGGCGAGTCCGCCGTTGGCGAAGCCCGCCTCGGCGGCCAGCTCCCGCATGGTCACCGCCGCGAGGCCGCGGCGGCCGATGAGCGACCAGACCGACCGGATGATCAGGCGTCTGCGGGCCTCGTGATCGACGATCTTCGGCATCCGTTGCTCTCCGCTCTCGTTGTCGGGCCGGGTCAGACGAGCATGGCCGCCATACTGATGATCATGACGGTCGCGCCGGATTCCCGGAACGCCCGTGCCCGGCGGGCGGCCGGCGCACCGGCTGTGCCCAGGGGGGCGTCCGACAACCGCGAGAACATGAACCCGCCCGCGCGGGCGGTCACCCAGACGACCAGGGCCAGCACGGTCGGCCCGGCCGCCGCGTGCCCGGTCGCCATGTGCGCGTGGGCCCCGCCGGCAGCGCCCGTCATCAGCGCCATGAGCAACGCCATCACGGCCGTGTCGGTCACCTCGGTCCAGCCGCGGCGGTCGACACACGCTCGTACGGCATGCCACAGGCACGCGATCCCGACGGCGCACGCCCCAGGCAGTGCCCGGCCGCCGGCCATCAGCGCCATGCCGCCCAGCGCGGGCACCTGCGGCCCCCAACGACGGACCGGTCCGGGAAGGTGACCGGCCAGGCAGAGGGTGGCCCCTGCCAGGCAGGCCGGCAACAGCAGCTCACGCATGGTCGTCGGGGCCGCAGCAGCCGTGCGGGCCCGATGTGTTCTCGGGCACGTCGAGCGTGGGGTTGCGGTCGAAGAAACCGGCCGGCCTGAGCTTGAAACCGGTGTAGTCGACCGGCATGATCGGCCAGTCCTCCGGGCGGGGGGCGTGGGTGAGGCCGAAGGTGTGCCAGACCACCAGCGACCGCCCGTCGAGGTCCCGGTCCGCCGCCGCGTAGGCGGGCAGCCCGGCGCCACCGGGGTGCTGGTTGACGAAGTCACCGGCCGGATAGCGCTCGGCGGGGTCGTAGGCGGTGACCCACAGGTGCCGGGTGGCGAAGGCGGCTCGGGCGGCGATGGAGGAGCCCGGGTCGGCGAGCAGCGTCGGCTTGCCCTCGGGGTGGAGCACATAGCCGACCGGGTTGCCCAGCGCGTTGAGCGAGCTGGGGTTGGTGACGTGCCACACCCGGTCGACCGCCATGTCGGCGGTGCGCTGCGCCTCGCTCTCCCTGCTCAGCGGCGTGCGCCGGTAGGTGAAGGCGTTCCCGCGCGGATTGCCCGGGCCCATCGGGACACGGACGGCGTCGACTTCCTCGACCCTGTTCTCCGGCCCGTCGAGTGCCATGTCCAGCCGGGCGCAGAACAGGTGCTGGTGGTACGGGGCGCCGAGGCCGGGGGCGATCTCGGCGGCGTACGGGTAGTCGCCGCCGGGGTGGGCGGAGGTGAAGACGACTCCGGTGGCCTTGGCCTCGAACTCGATGGTGCCGTCGAGGTAGAGGTACCAGTAGAAGCCGTAGTCGTAGTTGCCGATCGTGGTGAAGAAGGACAGCACCATCCGGCGCTGACGGCGGGTCTCGTTCGAGCCCGCCCAGAGGTCGGTGTGCTTCCAGAGGATTCCGTAGTCCTCCTCGTGGAGGCAGACCGCGTTGGGCAGGGTGCGGGGGTACCCCGACTCGTCGGCGATGACGGCGTCGAGGTAGGTGATGTCGCCGAGGCAGTCGCAGCCGAGCCGCAGGGCGTTGGCCACCCGGCCGATGAGGTACTCGCCGGTGTCGAAGTAGTTCTGCCAGGAGCGGACCGGGGACGGGTCGGCGTAGGGCACGACCATCTCGGCGATCGACGCCCGGTGAATGACCGGGCGGGTGCGTCCCTTGTCCTTGTCGCGGAAGGCCAGCTGGTGCAGTATCAGGCCCTCGCGGGCGTCGAACCCGATGCGAAGGGTCCAGTTCTCCCAGGTCAGGAGGTTGCCGTCCAGAGTGAAGCTGGGGCCCTCGGGCTGGGTGATCTCGATGGGCTTCTGGGTGGTACGGGCGGGGCCCGCGACGGCCGGGTCGTCGAAGTTCCCGGATCCGGTGGGGACGGGGACCGGGCCCAGGTCCACCACGCGGTGGACGGTGCGGTTGAGTACGTCCACATAGCCGACCAGTCCGTCGACGGGGTGCGCCCAGGCGTGGTCCCGGTCGTGTTCCTGCAGGAACGCCAGGCCGCGCAGGATGCGGCGCCCGGACTCGTCCGGGTACTCATCGGCGTAGACGCCGGCGGACAGCGGGGCGACACGCACCTGTGACACCTCCAGGCCACGGTCCTTGAGAGCGGCCAGCCACCCCTCGTCCCGGGCGAGCACCTCTTCGACGATGCCGAACTCCTCCTCGAGAATGGGCAGCTGGCCGTCGACGACGGCGTCCAGCGTCCGCTCGGCCACCACGTCCTGCCCGGTCAGGGACACGATGACGTCCCGTCCCGGAGCGCCCGCGGCGTCATGGAGCAGCACCCTGGCCCGGCGGTCCATCGAGTCGCCGTCGCGGTAGGGGAGCAGGTCGCCCTTGGCGGGTTCTTCGAGGCCCACGTAGACGAAGCGGGAGGTCTCCCGGAGGAGACCGGTGTGCTCCAGCACGGAGCGGACCTGCTCGATCTCGTCGGCGGTCAGCTGGTCGAGGGGGTGTGATGCCGTGGTCAAGGTGCGCCTCCGGATGCACTCGGCGATTTTTTTTCTACGTCCGTAGAGGAAAAATGACGTGAGGGTCACATGTCCAGACGTCGACAGTGATTTTCTGGCGAATCGCCCGATCCCGTGCACCACGGGGTGAAAGAGCGTGCACGCGACGGCGGATTTCGGGTCGCCGCCGGTCCGCTGTGGTCCCCGCCCCCCTTCGGGGCGGCGGGGACCACAGCGGACTTCAGCGGGGCCTGACCGGCCGGAGCCCGTCAGACAGGGGTCCGTGCGTCCTCGGCGTCGCTGCCCTGGAGCTGGTGCCCGGGGTCCGTCTCCTCCCCGCCGCGCCTCAGGAGTCCCAGGACGATGCCTCCGGCGAGGACGGCGACGACGGTGAGTTCAAGGACCAGCGCGGTGGTACCGGAGGCGGAGATCAGCGTGGTGAAGTTCTCCAGTGCCAGCGCCGCGGCGCCGAGGAGCAGGACGATGGACGCCAGCGGCGCGATCAGCGTGTTCCACCGCCTGCGGTCGAGACCGGTTCTGCGGAAGAACATGATGACGGACAGCGAGGTCAGCAGGTAGAGCAGCACGAGCGCGAGCACTCCGACGCCTCCGCCCCAGGTCAGCAGGGTGAGTACCGGGTCCGCGCCGGCCAGTGCGAACGGGACCACCATCGCGATCGCGACGACGGTCTGGACCGAGCTGGCCGTGTAGGGAGCGCCCTGGCGGTTCGTACGCGACAGCCACCGGGGCAGTACGCCGGACGTGCCGAGAGAGTGGAAGTAGCGGTTGATGCCGTTGTGGAAGGCCAGCACTCCCGCGAGCAGTGAGGTCGCGAGCAGCACCTGCATGACATCGGTGGCCCAGCTGCCGAGGGTGTCCGTGACCGCACCGAAGACCACCGCGGTGGCGTTGCCCTTCCGCAGCGCGTCCAGTGCCACGCCCTGCACCTTGTCCGGGCCGTAGAAGCTCACGAACATCCAGGACACGAAGGCGAAGAAAACCGAGATCACGGTGACGGAGAGGTAGGTGGCGCGGGGGATGGTACGGGCCGGGTCCCTGGCCTCCCTGGCGTAGATGGCCGTGGACTCGAAGCCGAGGACGCAGGCGATCGCGAAGGTCACGGCGACCCCTGGCGCCCCGGAGAGGAAGGCCGAGGGAGAGAAGGAGGCGCGGAAGGCCAGCCCCGCGGGGCCGCCGCCCGACAGCAGCTCATGGACGGCGAACACCAGGAGCAGCGAGGTCTCCGCCACCACCAGGACGGCCAGGAGTTTCGCCCCGAACTCGATGTTCAGCGATCCGAGGAGCTGCACCAGGAGGATGGTCGCCAGCGCCCAGAACCACCAGGGCAGGTCGATCGAGGCGTACTGCTGGACCAGGCCCTCCACGACGACGCCGTAGAGGCCGTACATCCCTGCCTGTACGGCGCAGTAACACAACACCGCGACCTGGGAGGCGCCGACCCCGAGCGGTCTGCCCAGACCATGGGAGACGTAGGCGTAGAAGGCACCCGCGTCGGTCACATGCCGGCTCATGGCGATGAACCCGACCGAGAACAGGCCGATCGTCGCCCCGACCACCAGGTAGGCGGCCGGTACGCCGGCCGCGTTGCCCAGGCCGAGCGGTACGGGGAGCGTTCCGGCGACGCCCGTGAGCGGTGCCTGGGCCGAGAGGACGAAGAACAGGATCCCGGCCACCCCCACAGCTCCTCGCCGGAGGTGGGTGCGGTGATCCGGGCCTGATGACTGCTGGGTCACGGGGACTCCCTGGGAAGTGCGGCAGAAGCCGGGGCATGACGCCTGAGGGCCAGAGGGCGGGCGCGCCGGCCGCCACGAGGCCCGGCTGCGATGGGACCTCTTCCGCGCCGCCCGTTGACGGCGGGGACGAAGGACCGCAGCGGAACCGAGGCGCGTTCGGAGGACAGGGCCACCGGCCTCGGTGGTTCGCCGGCCGGGAATCATCTCCCCAACCTGGTGTGGAGTACTGTGCGCCCGCATCGGGTCCGGGAGGTGCGGTGGCGTGCACCCCTTCCCGCCATTCCATGCACGGCGCTAACGTGCGGAGCGGGCAATCGCCTTCCTCGAAGTCACCAACACCTTTCCACCAGGCGTTACGCGATGCAACATGCAGGAAGCCCGCGATGATTCCGCTCGGGCTACCGTGACAGGACAGACCGCTACCGGGCGGAGCGCACTATGAGAATGACCGTGACCACCGACTCCGTCGCCCAGGCCGAACGCTTTGATCACTGGGCCTGCGAGATGTCCAAACTCTTCACCGGCCTCGACGCCCTGCCGATCGTGCGGACTCCGTTCCACGGGCAGGCTGCCAGCGACGACCTGGGGCTGCTCCACCTCAGTTCGATCAGCGCGGGACCACTGCGGGTGCGCCGCACCGCGCGCATGATCGCCCAGCACGAGGAGGACCACTACAAGGTCGCCCTCCAGACCGCGGGCGTCTGCGTGATCGAGCAGGACGGGGTGTGCAGCACGCTGGGGCCCGGGGACATCGCGATCTGTGACACCTCCCGGCCGTACTCCTTCACCTACGACACCGACTTCCGTACGGTGCTGATGCTGCTCCCCCGCCCGATGCTGCCCGTGCCCCCCGACGCCCTGCGTGACCTCACCGCGCGCAGGATCAGCGCCGACGCGGGTGTCGCCGCCGTCGTGGGGCCGTTCCTGCGGTCACTGAGCGGACACATCCGTGACTGTGCGGGCCCGGCTGCCGGCGGCCTCATGGACGGTGCGGTGTCCCTCATCACGGCACTGGTCACGGAGAGCCTGGCCCGGTCCGCGCCGCCTCCGCAGGACGCGATGATGCTCCGCATCCGTACCTACATAGAGAACCGGCTGTCCGATCCCGATCTCACGCCGGACTCGATCGCGGAGGCGCACGGCATCTCACGCCGTTACCTCTTCAAGTTGTTCGCCGCACAGGACCTGACCGTCGCCGGCTGGATCCGCATGCGCCGGCTGGAGCGCTGTGCCCGGGACCTGGCGAACACGTCGGCCCCTGAACAGCCGATCAGCATGGTCGCCGCGCGTTGGGGACTACTCGACTGCCGCCACTTCAGCCGCCTGTTCAAGTCGGCGTACGGCGAGACACCCCGGGACTTCCGCCGCCGCGCGCTGGCCGGCCCGGACCGTTCCTGACAGCCACCGCGCGCGGCAACGAGCATTGGCCGAGCGCCGAGTACCGCGTACTCTCTGCGCCCATGCCCCTCTTCGCAAACCGCCGTAAACCGCACCTTTCTTCCGCGCTTGACGACACCGAGCTGGGCCGGGTCGTGAAATCCCTGCGAGAGGTGGCCCGCCCAGGACTGATCGGCACGACGGATCTGCACGTCGCACGCATAGCCAACCTGATGCAGCAGCCCGGCGTGGACTGGGGCCGGCGCGCCCACCGCCTCGCGGTGCTGGCCGAGGCGACAGTCGGCTCCGATGTGCCGTCCGCCTGGATCGCCCGTGCACCGCGCAGCGCGGACGCGATGCTGCTGTACGCCTGGACGGAGCTGGTCCGGGGGCGATGGTCAGGAGGCATGCGGGATGCGCCGGCCACCCTCAGGACCTGCTACGACGCGGCGGATCTGGATCCTGGGGACCCGAATCCCTGGGCCGTCGCCCTGGGCGTGGCCCGTCTGGAGCGCTACGACCGCCACAACGTGCTGGCGATATGGCGCGAGGTGACGGCGCGAGATCCGCAGCACCGCGAGGCGCATCTGCAGATGCTCGGCTACCTGTCACCGGAAGAGGGGGGTTCACGCATGCAGGTCCTCGAATTCATCGACTCCGTGCGCGCCCGTACACCGGCGAACGCCCCGACCGCCGGGCTGGGACTGGCGGCCGTCGTCGGCCAGCACCGGAGCATCGTGGCCAAGGGCCACCTCGAAGCGCTCATGGTCCGGGACTTCTGGACCCGCCCGCCCGTGGCCAAGGTCCTTGACGAGGCCGGAGAAATGTGGCCGCAACCAGGATTCCTGCGGCACGCGCGGACCATGGCGGATCTCAATCTCCTGGCGTACGCGCTCGTCACAGCGGAGCGAGGACAACAGGCCGCACGCGTCTTCCCGCTGTTGGAGGGAAAGGTCACGGCGTGGCCCTGGGAACTTCGCGGCGACCCCGTCGAAGCGTTCCTGGACGCACAGGCGCGATCCGTCCGCTGACATCGGGGAGGGCCCGGACGGCCAACCGTCCGAGCCCGGATGCGCTCCATCGCCCCGATGTCGCCGTGTGTCAGGGCCGCATCAGCACCGAAACCGACGGGTGGCTCTCGGCGAAGTTCTCCGGCAGCGGCGTGACGAAGACGTTCTCCGTACGGGTCCGGGTGATCTTCCAGACACCGTCGATCTTGCGGAAGGCGTTGTTGAGCCGACTGGAACGCAACAGGGCCGTCCCGTCGGAGAAGAGCCACGGCTGCATATGGATCCACTGACCGGTGGCCTCGTCACCGTCGACGTGGATCTGCTCCGAGGTGAGGTAGTGCGCGTTCAGCAGCAGCGCGGAATCGTGCTTCCCTCCCCAGAACTCCGCGAAGTGGCGCCGTATGGCTGCGGTGCCTTCGGCACGGCCGAACTGGTTGTCGTAGTACTCGCCCACCCCTTCCCACACCGCGTCCTCGGAGTAGAGCTCCATCAGCAGGTCGATGCGGTGGTCGTCGTCCCGCACGCCGAACTCGGGGCACGGTGTGTCGCACAGGAACATGTAGCGCGCCTGAAGCCTGCGGATGTCGGCCTCGGCCTCCAGCGTCTCGACGCGCTGTACGAGCATGGCGATCGTGGTCTTGTCGCTCATCGGGATACTCCTTGGCTCGGCACGGGTGGTCGGCACGGTGGCCGGGGCGGCTCTCCAGCCCAGGCCGCACGCAGCAGGGCGGTGAGGCTGTCACGGGTGAGCGCGGGGGCGTTCGCGGCGACGGCGGCGAGGATCGGTTCGACCGCGCTGGCGATTCCGTCCTCGGGCATTCCGCAGTCCCGCAGGGCCGTCGGCGCGTCGAGCCGCGCGTACAGCGCGGCCAGCCCCTCGATCGCGGTGGGAGCGGTGAGCGCTGCCGCGATCCTGCACTCCGCCTCGGGGGCGTGCGGGGCGTTGAGAGCCAGTACGTGGGGGAGGACGACGGCGTGGGTCTGTGCGTGGGGGAGGTCGAACATTCCGCCCAGGACATGGCAGATCTTGTGGTGCGGGCCCGAGCCGGCCGAGGCGAAGGCGACGGCCGCCAGGTAGGCGCCGTACAGCGTCCGCTCGTGGCCCGCCAGTCCGCGCGGGTCGGCTTTGACGGCGGGGAGTCCCTGGCAAAGACCGCGGATCGACTCCTCGGCCAGGGCCAGGTCGACCGGGTCGGCGTGTGGCCCCCACATCGCGTCGACGCCGTGGGCGAGCGCGTTGAGTCCGCTGGTCACCGACAGTCCGACCGGCAGCGTGCGCAGGAGCGAGGCGTCGTACACGACGGCGCGCGGGAGCACCTTGGGGTCGACGCCGGTCGTCTTGGCCGCTCCATCGGTGAGGCCCCAGACATTCGTGGCCTCGGACCCGGCGTAGGTCGTGGGTACGGCGACGACCGGCAGTCGTGTGGTGAGGGCGACCGCCTTCGCCAGCCCGGTCGCCGAGCCACCGCCGATGGACACCAGAGCGTCGGCACGACACCGTGCCGCGGCCTCGCGCGCCCGGCCGGCCACCTCGACGGGCACATGCCGCACGACCTCGTGGTGAACGTGGGCCACTGGCAGCGCGCCGGTGAGGGTGGCGGCGAGTGCCGACGCGGACGGAGCGACGACCACCATGACGCGTGCGGCGCCGAGCCGGGCGGCCTCGTCGCCGATGGCGCGGGCCGCGTCGCCCGGGGCGAAGACGACCCGCTGCGGCAGGGTCTCGTGCACGAATCTCATTCCGGCGGTCCTTCCCCGCGAACCTCCGGGACCCGCGATGACTGCGGGCCGGTGATCCCCGCCGGGCTCACACCGGCTCGGGGTGGCCGCGGGTGTCGCGGGCTCACCGGCCGCGGGTGTCGCCGGTTCACGACTCGTCCCAGGCCGCGTCGGCCTCCCAATAGTCCATGCCGCCGGCACTGACCCCGTGGCGCCACTCGGAGGTGCGCCGCAGCCGGGGTTCGACCCTGGCGGTGATCGCGTCGGCCGCGTCGGGGCCGTCGGCGGGGACCGCCCAGTGGACCCAGTTCAGCTCGCGCCCATCAGCGTCGCGGGTGAACAGGTCCACGTGTCGCCAGCCGTAGCCGAACGTGTCGTTATAGCAGGTCAGGGTCATCCGGCAGCCGTGGTCCGGTGTCCGCTCGCCGGCCATCACGCGCCCAGTGGGGTACTGATCGGGTGGAACTGGCGCTGGAAGTAGACCAGGCCGCCACTGTCCTCACCGACGATCACACGGTCCGCCTCGATGAAGAGCACCGAGTGGGAGCCCTGTGTGGCGGTGCCGGTGATGTGGCCGACGATCGAGGCGGCAGAGCCCTTGAGCACCGGTACGTCGGCGAACGAGTGGTCCCACCCGTCTCCGGAGGCGGAGAACCGCTCCTCGGGCGGCACACCTCCCGCGAAGGCCAGGGCCATGTCCTGGTGTCCGGGACCGAGCACGTTGACACAGACCCGTTCGTTGTCCCGCAGGATGTCGTGGCTGCGGCTGGACCGGTTGACGCACACCAGCATGGTCGGCGGGGTGTCGGTGACGGAACACACCGCGCTCACCGTGATGCCCGCGCGGCCACGGGGGCCGTCCGTCGTGACGATGTTGACGCCTGCGGAGAGGTTCGCCATCGCGGCGCGGAATTCTCGCTGTGTCGGCGTGGGTTGCGTGATGTTCGGAGCCACTGTTCCTCCTGCCGGGCCCTCGGGCTCCCGGGTGCGCCCCGGGCACTACCGAAAGTAGAACCGCGCCTGCCGACAGTGGTATCGAGACTTCCTCGGGCGTCGCTGAGGATTTCCCCTACGGCGTCCGGAGGACGAACCGCGGTGCCGCCGTCCGGGCCGCCGGCTGAAGAAATCCCCTACGCCCGCCGAGGCCATTCCCAATTGGCCCGCCGCTGTCGGCTCCTTAGCGTCAAAGGCGCCGACCGACGACAACCCGGGCTCTGCCGGGACACCTCCGAACCGATCGTGGAGGCCCCTTTCATGAACGCCCCGTTCACCGCCGAGAACATCCACCGACTCGCACCGCCCGATCTGGTGCGGGCCGATCGCGTGGCCGGCCGGATGTACACCGATCCCGAGATCTTCGAACTCGAGATGGGGAAGATCTTCGAGCGCACCTGGGTGTGGGTCGCGCACGAGAGTGAACTGCCGAAGGCCGGCAGCTTCAAGTCGACGTTCGTCGGCCGCCAGCCCGTCATCGTGGTCAGGGACCGCAAGGGCCGCGTCAACACCCTGGTCAACCGCTGCCGTCACCGGGGCGCCAGCCTCTGCGAGCAGAAGAAGGGCCGGGTCAACGGCTTCACCTGCCCGTACCACGCCTGGTCCTACGGCCTCGACGGCGCACTGCGCGGCATCCCCTACCCGGACGGCTACGAGGGCGTCATGGAGAAGGGGGACATGGGACTGCGGAAGCTCCGCACCGAGTCCTACGGCGGGATGCTCTTCGCGACCTTCCACGACGGCGTCGAACCGCTGGAGGACTTCCTCGGCGATGTGAAGCTGTGGATCGACCGCTTCATGAAGCAGGGGGGTGGTTACCCGATCAAGGTGCTCGGCACCCACCAGTTCAGATTCCGGGGCAACTGGAAGATCCAGCTGGAGAACACCACCGACGGCTATCACTTCCCGATCGTGCACCGTTCGTGGATGGCCTCGGTCGACGCCGAGACCGCCGACATGATGTCGTTCATGACCGACCCCGCGGCGGTCACCCACGACCTCGGCAACGGGCACAGCGTCGCCCAGATGGTCCCCGACCACTCCGACCTCGACATCGACGACGGTACCGAGCCGCTGCAGCCCCGATTCGCCTCCCTGGTCACCGAGTTGAAGTCCGCGGGTCTCGGTGACGCCGGGATCCGCAAGCTGGTCCGGGCCATGCACGGCACCGGTTTCAACCTCAACCTCTTTCCGAACGTGTCGATGTCGATCTCGTTCCTGCGGGTGCTGCGGCCGATCTCGGTCGACGAGACCCTGATCGAGCACGTGGCCCTCGGGCCGGACGGGCCGGCCGAGATCGTGGACCCGGTCAACCGGGAACGGCTGCGTATCCACGAGCACTTCCAGGGCCCGTTCGGGTTCGGCACTCCCGACGACGCCGAGGGCTGGGACCGTGTCCAGCGCGGCGCTCAGGGCGTACCGGAGATGCCGATCATGGTCAACCGAGGCCTGGCCCGCGAGACCCCGAGCCCGGAGGGCTGGGCGACCTCCCACGTCACCGACGAGACCGGCATGCGCGCGGCGTACGACAAGTGGAAGCAGATGATGAGCGATGACTGATTCCCCGCAGACGGCCGGCTCCCGGACGGCCGGTTCCCTGAGCCCGCTGCTGGCGGACCCGCGCGTGACCCGGGCGATCGAGCTGGTCTGGCAGGAGGCCGACCTGCTCGACCGCAAGGAGTACCAGACCTGGCAGGAGCTCTACACCGAGGACGCGCACTACGTCGTCCCGATCGACGCGACGAGCGAGGACTTCGCCAACACGCTCAACATGGTGTACGACGACGCCCGGATGCGGCGGATGCGGGTGACCCGGATGACCGAGGGCTACGCCATCGCCGCGGTCGACGCCGCCCGGACCGTGCGGACCGTGTCGCGGTTCGTTCCGGTCGAGGTCCGCGCGGACGGGGTGACCCTGCGCTCGGCCCAGGTCGTGGTCGCCTACAAGCGAGGCAGGCACGACGTGTGGGCCGCCGAGGTCACCCACCGCATCCGGCTGTCCGAGGCCGGTGACCGGATCGCCCTGAAGGTCGTACGGCTCATCGACAGCGAAGACGCCGTGCCCGCAGCGGGATTCCTGCTGTGAGCCTCGTCGTCCGGGTCGCCGAGGTCACCGAGGAGACGCCGGAGATCCGCACCCTCCGCCTGGTCCGGGAGGGCGGGGCGCCATTCACGCCGTACGAGGCCGGCGCGCACATCGACGTGACGGGACCGACCGGCGTGCTGCGGCAGTACTCGCTGTGCGGTCCGCCGGACGACCTCGGGTCCCTGCTCATCGCGGTGAAACGGGAGCCGCGGTCGCGCGGGGGATCGGCCGCCCTGCACCAGGTGGGCCCGGGAGACCGCCTCGAGATCGGCACCCCCCGTAACCTGCTGTCGCCGGTCGAGGACGCGGACCGGCACGTCCTCGTGGCCGGCGGTATCGGCATCACTCCGCTGCTGAGCCTGGCCTACCGGCTCCACGCCCGGGGCTCGGAGTTCGAACTGCACTACTTCGCCCGCTCGCGGGAGGAAGCGGCGTTCGTCGACCTGCTGGAGAGACGGGCCGATTTCCGCGACCGGGTCCGCCTCCGTCTCGGCGTACCACGGGCGGACCAGCCGGCGCTGCTCGCCGCGACGGCGGCCGCGGTGCCCATGGCCTGCCACGTCTACACCTGTGGCCCGCAGGGCTTCATGGACCAGGTCACCTCGGTCTTCGCCCCCGCGGTCGGCGCGGACCGTGTCCACATCGAGCACTTCACGGCAGCCGAGATCGACACCAGCGGTGACCGGGCCTTCACCGTCGAACTGGACACCGGTGAGGTGTTCGAGGTCCCGGCCGACAAATCGATTCTCGCGGTACTGGAGGAGAGCGGGATCGATGTCTTCAAGTCCTGCGAGGAGGGCATCTGCGGGTCCTGCGTCTCCGGAGTCCTCGACGGCACCCCGGACCACCGTGACAACTGCCTCTCCGCCGCCGACAAGGCGTCCGGTACGCAGATCGCCCTGTGTGTGTCGCGGGCCAGGTCCGACAAGCTGGTCATCGAGCTCTGCTGAAGTCCTGCCCCCGGTTCCTGACGCTTCCGCGGTTCCTGACGCTTCCGCCGGGCCCCTCAGCCCCGGAAGGACCCCAGGGTCCTGACGGCAGTGGTCAGCCGCGCAGGGCCGCCGCCTCGCGGGCGAGTCCCTCCACGCGCGCCCAGTCGCGCGCGGCGACCGCGTCCGACGGCAGCATCCATGTGCCGCCGACGCAACCCACGTTGGGGAGGGCGAGATAGCCGAGGGCGCGGGCGGCGTCGATGCCGCCCGTGGGGCAGAAGCGGGCCTGGGGGAGCGGAGAGGCGAGCGCGCGCAGATACGCCGTCCCGCCGGCCGCCTCCGCGGGGAAGAACTTCATCTCGGTCACCCCGCGCTCCAGCAGCGCCACGACCTCCGATGTGGTGGAGACCCCCGGCAGAAACGGCACGCCCGAGGCGCTCATCGCGCCCAGCAGCCGGTCGGTCCACCCGGGGCTGACCAGGAACCGCGCCCCGGCCTCGATGGACGCCTCCACATGTTCGGGCGTCAACACCGTACCGACCCCGACGACCGCCTCGGGCACCTCCGCGGAGATGGCCCGGAGGGCATCCCATGCGGCCGCGGTGCGCAAAGTCACCTCGATCGCGGGCAGCCCACCGGCGACGAGCGCGCGGGCCATGGGCACGGCGTGGGCCGCGTCGTCGATGACGACGACGGGGATCACGGGGGCGAGATCGAGGACGGAGGGCGTGGCGGAGGGGGCAGGGCTGTTCACATCCGCCATCCTGCCGCCGTCGCACACACTTCGCAACGCCCGTTGCGCATTCTGCAACCGCATCTGCCCCGCGGAGATCGACAACTCACCGGGCCTACACCTCGGTGACCACCACATCCACCCCCCAGCCCCGCCCGGGCCTGGACGGCGCCGCGGCCTCCACGGTGTGCCCGAGCCCCCGCAGCGCCTCCACCAGCTCCTCGGGCCCGCTCGGCTCCGCCCCCGCCACCAGCAGATCGCGCACCAACCGGCCCTTCGTCGCCTTGTTGAAGTGGCTGACCACCGACCGCTTCTCGACCCCGTCCACGATCTTCGACTGCAACACCCGCACGCTCGCCGTACGCTCCGCCACCTCGCCCTTCGGCTTCCACGCCGTGGCGTACGCCGCCGACCGCAGGTCCAGCACCAGCCCGCCCCCGGCCACCTCGGGCAGCACCTCGCCCATCGGCGCCCGCCAGAACGGTCCGAGCGCGCCGAGGCCCGGCAGCTTCACGCCCATCGAGCAGCGGTACGACGGGATCCGCTCGTCGATCCGTACGGCGCCCCACAATCCCGAAAAGACCAGCAGCGACCGCTCCGCCCGGCGCCGCGCGGCGGCGGGCAGGGTCGCAAGAGCGAGCGCGTCGTACAGCACACCGGTGTAGATCTCCCCGGCCGGACGCGTCCCGGCCTCCCGCAGCCCCGCGTTCTTCGCCACCTCGCCGTGCAGCCCCTTGCTCAGCCCGAGCACCTCGGCGGCCTTCTCCACGTCGGCCGAACACAGCGACACCAACTCATCAAGCACCGCCGCCCGCGCCTCCCTCAGCCCCGGCAGCGACAGCGCCCCCAGGTCCAGCGGGTCCCCCGACTCCGCCGGGGCCTTTCCCTCCGACGGCGGCAACAGCACGAGCACGGTTTTCTCTCCTTCGCTCCACGACTCCGCGGCGGGCGGGCCCGTCGCAGCCTACGGCCTCGCACGCGGGCTTCTGCGCCACGATCGAGTGAGGCATACACCTTTTCGTGCGGTGCCGACGCTCTTGGCACCTACGGTGGCGGCGAGGCAGGGAAGGGGGAACGTGGCATGAGCGCCATGGCACATGAACCGTCCGCGCAGGAGGAAGTTCTGCTGGAGGGTTTCTTGGACCTGGGGACGCCGGAAGGCTTCCGGGCCGAGCTGATCGAGGAGGAGATCGTTGTCACGGGGCCGCCGGACGGGGAGCACGAGGACTACATCAGTCTGATCGTTGAGCAGGTGTTCGCTCAGTCCGCGACACGCATGCAGTTCTCCGGCCACAAGGGGGCAGGGCCCCGCGCGACGGGCTGTATGTACGCAACCACGTGACCCCCGACGGGACGTTCGCGCCCCGAGAGCTGCGACTTTTCCGAGGTGCCGAGTCCTGGATGCCGTGCGAGGGCGTCTCGATGGTCGTCGAGGTCACCTCGACCAAGCCGGACCGCGACCGGGAGGCCAAGCGCCACTGCTACGCGAACGGGGGCATCCCGCTCTACCTCCTCGTCGACCGGGGGAAGGGCTCGCTGACGTTGTTCAGCGACCCGGAGAAGGCCGGATACCAGGAGGCCGTCGTGGTCTCCTTCGGCAAGTCGATCGATCTTCCCGCGCCCTTCTCCTTCACCCTGGAGACCGCTGACTTCCTCTGACCCCCGCCGCTGTCCAAGCCACCACTCACCCCCGGTACCATGGTCACCACGGCGGACGAGCCGGCCGGGCGGTCGCGTCGGGGTCCTTCGGGGTCCCGCCGAGGAACGTCCGGGCTCCATACGGCAGGGTGGTGGGTAACGCCCACCCGGGGTGACCCGCGGGACAGTGCCACAGAAAACAGACCGCCGGGAGCCGCGAGGCTTCCGGTAAGGGTGAAACGGTGGTGTAAGAGACCACCAGCGTCCGAGGTGACTCGGACGGCTCGGTAAACCCCACCCGGAGCAAGGTCAAGAGGAGTCGCCTCCGGCGGCTCTGCGCGGACGATCGAGGGCTGCCCGCCCGAGTTCGCGGGTAGACCGCACGAGGCCGGCGGCAACGCCGGTCCTAGATGGATGGCCGCCGCCCCAGGGGCCGTAAGGGCCCTGGGGAACAGAACCCGGCGTACAGGCCGACTCGTCCGCCTCTAGGTCACTGACCTGGGCTTATGCCCTGTTCGGGACCCTCGCCACGGTCAGCAGCGGCCGTAGTCGCGTGGCCGCCAGGCGGCGGGCCAGGGCGTGTGGATTGTGGTGCAGGGCGGCGCCCAGGGCCAGGGTCACCAACGCGCCGATCACCAGCCCGGCGGCGACATCGTGCGGATAGTGCGCACCCACCCACACCCGGGAAGCCCCCATCGCGAGGGCGGCGATGGTGGCCACCGCGCCGAGTCGCGCCGAGACGAACCACAGCGCCGCCGCGGCGGCCGCGGCCAGCGCCGCGTGGTTGCTCGGGAAGGACCAGTCGCCCGGCGCCGGGCAGGTTTCGAGGACGGCGCGGTGCAGGGTCTGGCACGGGCGGTCCTCGCGCACCACCTGCTTCAGCGCGTCGTTCACCCCGAACGCCAGCAGCACCAGCACCGGGGCGGCCAGGGCCTGTACGGCCGCCTCGGGGCCGCGGCGCCGCGCGTGCCACCAGCCGGTCAGCATCAGCACCGCGAACAGCGCGAGCCCGTAGGTGGACCAGACCGAGATCGCGGTGTCCAGCCAGCCGGGGGTGCGGTGCGCCAGATCGACCACCGCGATGTACGCGGAGCCGTCGATCCCCGAGCCGTCGTAGGCGAGTGTCATCGGCCGGCCTCCTTCCGCCGTACGGACCGGGCGCGCAGCAGCTCGGCTGCCAGCGGCAACAGGGACACCACCACGATCAGGGCGATGAGCGGCAGCAGATAGCGGTCGACGTTCGGGATGGACGACCCCAGCGCGAATCCGGCGATCACCAGCCCCTGGGTCCACAGCAGCCCGCCGGCCGTCTGCCACACCGCGAAGGTGCGCGGCGGCACGCCGAGCGCCCCCGCCGTCGGGTTCAGCACCGTGCGCACCACCGGCACGAACCGGGCCAGCACCACCGCCCGTGCGTGTCCGTAGCGGTCCAGCAGCTCTCCGGCCCGGTCGGCGCCCGCCCGCAGCCGGGGCGAGCGGCCCCGGGCCAGCAGCGCGGCGCCCGCCCGCCGGCCGAGCAGATAGCCGCACTGGGCGCCGAGGAGCGCCCCGGCGGCGGATGCGACCATGACCCCGGGCAACGAGAGCCTGAGGCCGCTCGACGTACCGGCGGTGCACAGCAGCCCCGCGGTGAAGAGCAGCGAGTCCCCGGGGAGGAAGAAACCGATCAGCAGCCCGGTCTCGGCGAACAGGACCACGGCGATGCCGAGCACCCCGAACGCGGACAGCAGGGACTGGGCGTCCAGGATGTTCACCGCGAGGGGTGGGCCTGCGGACAGGTCGAGGGTCACGGGCGCGGTCCCTTCGGCGGGCGTACGGAACAGAGCGGGCGTACGGAACGGAGCGGGCGTACGGAGCGGAACAGCAGGGAAACGGGGCGGGGCCCTCGGGCCTCGCGACGACTACAATCCAGTAGACGGTCTACGACACTGTAGACGAAGAGGGGAGAGACGGCATGCCGATGGCCGAGAAGCAGCCCGAACGCAGACCCGCGGGTGAACTGGAAGCCACCGTGATGGCCGCGCTCTGGGCCGCTTCGGGGCCGCAGAGCCCCGGTCAGGTGCAGCGAGGCCTGGAGACCTCCCTGGCCCGTACGACGGTGACCACGATCCTGACACGGCTGTACGAGAAGGGAGTCATCGGCCGGGAGCGGTCCGGGCGCGGCTTTGCCTACTTCCCCCTGCAGGACTCCCACGGGCTGACCGCCCGGCGTATGCACCAGGAGCTCGACCGCGACGAAGCGCGCGAGGTCGCCCTGGCGCGCTTCGTCGACCAGCTCAGTGACGACGACGAGCGCCTGCTCAGGGAGCTCCTCGAAGCGGGTGATCAATGATCGCCCCGCTGCTGGTCGCGCCGTTGGTCCCGCTGCTCGTGCCCTTTGCCGTGCCGCCCCTCGCCCGGCGTGCCGTCGCCCGGCTGACCCCCGCCGCCGCCCTGTGGTGCCTGACCGCGACCACGGTGGTGCTGGCCGTGTGCGCACTGGCCGCGCTCGGCACCCTCACGCTGTACGGCCTGCTGGCCCTCCCGCCGTTCGCCTCGTTCGGAGAGCTGATCCATCCGCTCGGCGCCGCACCCGGCCTGTTTCCGCTCGCCGCGGCCGCCACCGGGGCGCTGGCCGTGTGCGCCTGGGCGCTGCCGCGCTCGGCGCTGCGCCAGCTCGGTGAGTACCACGAGGCCAAGGAGGCGGCAGACGCCCAGCCCACGGCCGGCGACCTCTGCGTGATCGACAGCCCTGACCCCGACGCCTACGCCCTGCCCGGCAGCCCGGGCCGGATCGTGGTGACCACCTCCATGCTCCGCAGCCTGAGCCCGGCCGAGCGCGAGGCGCTGTTCGCCCATGAGCGGGCCCACCTCAGCGCCCGCCACCACTACCACCTCGCCGCCGTCGGGCTCGCCGCGCACTGCCACCCCCGGCTGCGCCCGGCCGGCGCCGCCGTGCGGCTCGCCGCGGAGCGAGCCGCCGACGAGGCCGCGGCAGCCGCCATCGGCGACCGGCAGCTCACGGCCCGGGCCATCGGCCGTGCGGCCCTCGCCACCCGCTCCGCCCGTCGCCGCCCCACCGTCGCCCCCGCCGCCACCTCCGGGCCGGTGCCGCAGCGGGTCGCGGCGCTGCTGCGGCCACCGCTGCCCGGGGTCCGCGGCAGGGGGTATCCCGCGGCGGTGGCCGCGGGCGTGCTCCTCGCGGTCTCCGCCTGCCTCTCGCTCGCCGGAGCGGGGGCCGGAGCGATCACCCTCCACCAGAACGTCGAGATCGCCCAAGGAGAGCGACCGGGCGGGTGAGCCGGAGCGCTCACGAGCGACGGCAGTCAGGTTGCGTTCAGGTGTTCGGTGCCACCGTCGCTTTCCATGACCTACGAAACGTCTGAGACTGCCGCTCCGGCACGGCAACGGCTGCACTGGAACAAGGTGCCCGAGGTCACCGTCTACTTCTGGATCATCAAGGTGCTGTGCACCACGGTCGGGGAGACCGCGGCCGATCTGCTGAACGACAAGGCGGGCCTCGGCCTGACCGGTGTGTCGGTGCTGATGAGCGCGTTGCTGGCGGTGGTGCTTGTGGTGCAGTTCCGTACGAGTGCGTACCGAGCGGCTGTGTACTGGCTCGCGGTGGCTCTGATCAGCGTCGTCGGCACGCTGATCAGTGACAACCTCACGGACAACGTGGGTGTGCCGCTGCAGACCAGCACCACGGTCTTCGCGATCCTCCTCGCGGTCGTGTTCGCCGTCTGGTACCGCCGGGAGCGGACGCTGTCCATCCACCACATCGACACCACGAGCCGCGAGTCCTTCTACTGGCTCGCGGTTCTGTTCACCTTCGCCCTCGGCACCGCCGCCGGTGACCTGGTCTCCGAGCGCATGGACCTCGGCTACTGGCTGTCCGCCGTCCTGTTCGCGGTGGCCATCGCCGCGGTGGCCATCGCGCACTTCGCACTCGGTCTCGACGCGGTGTGGAGCTTCTGGATCGCGTACATCCTGACCCGGCCGCTCGGCGCCTCGATCGGCGACTACCTCTCTCAGCCGACGGGGGACGGCGGCCTGGGCCTGGGCACCGTGATCACCAGCGCGCTGTTCCTGGCGGTCATCCTCGGGCTTGTCGGGTACCTGGGCGTGACGCGCAAGGACGTCACCGAATCGGAGCGAGCCGCGCGCCACGCGGCCTGACCTGCCGAACGGTCCACCTGACGGCTCGCGTTCAGGATGCGTACAGGCTCTCTGTGCCACGGTCGGGGATGTCGGCCGCCGCCGGCGGCCGGCTCATCTCAACAGGGCGCTCGTCCCGGGTCCGGGGGCGAGCGCCCTGCCGTTCGACCGGACAGGAGAAGTTGAGTTGGCGAAATCGGAGATCCTCACCGAACTCGACGTGGCGAGCACGTCGAGTACGTCGAGCACGACCAAGTCGGTCATGAAGAAGTTGCCCGAAGTCACGCTGGCCTTCTGGATCATGAAGATCGCCGCGACGACCCTGGGCGAGACGGCGGGCGACCTCTTCTCGCAGACCCTGAAGCTGGGTTACTTCCTCACCACGATCGTCCTGTTCCTGATCTTCGTGGTGACCCTGGTGGTCCAGCTGCGATCCAGCCGCTACAACCCGTTCTTCTACTGGACAGTGATCCTGTCGACCAGCATGGCCGGCACCACGATGTCCGACTTCATGAATCGCGACGCCAGCGCGAAGTACCTCTCGAACGGCGCGGCGAAGCTGGGCTGGGGACCGCAGGGCCTCGGCCTCGGCTACCCCGCCGGAGCGGCGATCCTGATCTCGATCCTCTTGGTGATCTTCCTCAGCTGGAAGCTGAGCGGGATGACCTTCCAGATCCGCGACATCGTCACCTTCAGGGGCGAGGCCCTGTTCTGGTCGGCCATCCTCGTCTCGAACACGCTCGGCACGTCCATGGGCGACTTCCTGTCGGACAGCTCCGGCCTCGGCTACGCCGGTGGCGCACTGCTGGTGACCGGGGTGCTCGCGCTGCTTGTGGCGCTGATGAAAGCGCCCGCGGTGTCGAACGTGCTGCTGTTCTGGATCGCCTTCGTCCTCACCCGCCCGCTGGGCGCCACCGCGGGCGACTTCCTCACCAAGCCGGTCGCCAAGGGCGGCCTGGACCTCGGTACCGCGGGTTCGTCCGCCGTCCTGCTCGCCGTACTGTTCGGACTCATGGCCTATGCCCATGTCCGGGAGCGCAGGGAGCGAGAGCCGGTCACCCGGCAGGGAGGCTGACCGTGAATCTGGCGCCGGGCGAGTGTCCGGGGTCGTAGGAGACCTCACCACCGACGGCGCGGGCCAGGCGGCGCGCGAGCGGCAGCCCCAGACCCGCGCCGTCGTGCCCGTCGCCGGAGTCGGCGCGCCGACCGGGCTGGAACAGCTCGGCCACGAACGCCTCCGGCACACCAGGGCCGTCGTCGACGACATCGATCCGCACGGCGCCGGGGACCTTATGCGCGGACACGGTCACCCGGGAGCGGGCGTAGCGGACGGCGTTGGCGAGCAGGGGGCTGAGGATGCGTTCGAGGAGAGCGGGGGCGACCCCCGCCTCCAGCACCCCCGCCTCCAATGCCCCCGCCTCCGATACCCCCGCCTCCGATACCGAAGCTCCCGCCGCTGTCGCGATCTTCACCTGATCAGGTGTGCCGAGGCGCTGGAGCAGGCGGTCCAAGACGGGCACGACGTCGGTTGATCCGGGTGCCGTCGCCGGGTCCAGGGCGTTCTCGCGGGCGTCGTTCAGGAGGGTGTCGCAGATTGTGCGCATGGATTGGGCGGCCTCGGCGATCACCTCTTGGGCGGCGCGGGTCTCGGCGTCTGTGCGGGGGCGGGCCCGCCACCAGTCGAGTTCCATGATGATCCGGGTGAGCGGCGTGCGCAGTTCGTGGGACAGCTCTCCGGTCAGCTGCTGTTCATGGCGCAGTACGGTGCGTATGCGGTCCAGAAGCTCGTCCAGTGAGATACCCAGACGGGCGAGTTCGACCGGCTGATCCTCGGCGCCGAAGCGCTCGTCGGAGCCCACAGCGCTCCACTGAGTGGCCTGCTCGGTCATCGTCCGCACCGGGCGCAGCGCCCGGCCGACGGACAGCCGGGTGAGCATGTACGTGCAGCCGAGCATCACGGCGTCCAGAGTGAGTGACCCCAGCAGCAGGGTGTCGGCCGAGCTGCGGTACGGAGTCAGGTCCAGGGCGGTGACGACGGTGGCGGTGGCATGGCGGCCGGCGATGGGCTGGGAGCACAGCCGGGCGGGCCGGTGACCGTGGGCGTGGACGGTTACACAGGCACGCTTCTGCTGCGCGGCCAGCCGGTCGACGTCCTGGGTCAGTGAACTGCCGGCCGTGGCGGACGGCGGCTTTTCCAAGAGACGCGTTCCGGTGTAGATCCACACGTTCGAGTCAAGGACACGGTCGTTGACGGTCTCCAGGACTCGTACCCGGGGGCCGCTGGTGTCGATGGTCGTGGCCACCGCTGCCACCCGATTGCGCAGTTCGTCATCCGCCTGATGCTGCAGGTGCCGGTCCATCACGGCGTTGAACACCACGGTCAGGATCGTCATCAGCAGAGCTGCGGTGGTCAGCGCCACGAGAGAGAGACGGCCGCGCAGGGTGCGCGGCGCAAGGCGACGGAGCACACGGAAAACCCGGAAGGCACGGCTCATGACAGGCGGTGTCCGACGCCCCGCGCCGTATCGATCGTCAGGCTGCTGCCCGTCTCACGCAGCTTGCGGCGCAGTCGGCTCAGATACTGGTCCAGGGTGTTGTCACTGACCTGCGCGCCCTCCGGCCAGCCGGCCCGCACCAGGTCGCGGCGGCGTACGAGCGTCCCGTCCGCGGCGACAAGCGTGGCCAGCAGCCGGAACTCCGTGGGGGAGAGGCCCACGCGGACACCGTGCACGGTCACGCCGTGATCCACCGCGTCGAGGACCAGATCACCGGTTGTGGCGAGGGAGCGGGGGGCGGTTCGTCTGAGCGCGGCGCGCAGCCGGGCGGCCAGCTCGGCGAGATGGAAGGGTTTGGGCAAGTAGTCGTCGCCCCCGGCGGAGAAGCCGGACAGCCGGTCGGTGAGCTGGTGCCGGGCGGTCAGGAAGATCACGGGGGCGAGAAAGCCGTTGGCACGCATCGCCTGGCATACGTCCCGTCCGTCCGCGTCGGGCAGCCCGACGTCCAGGACGGCCGCCGCGAGGTCGGCGGTGGCCAGCCGCAGGGCGGTCGCACCGTCGGCGGCCGGGACGGGTTCGAAGTTCTCCTCGTACAGCCCCCGGCGCAGCACATCCCGCAGGGCGTGATCGTCCTCAACAATCAGGATCTTGGGGCGCATCATCCTCCGTCGGCCCAGCAGCTCCGGTCGATCGTCTACGTAACTGTAGACGAAGCGGTGGCCGGGTCGGCGGGGCGTGGCAGTGGCGTGCCGTCGACATACAGGTCGACGTGTTCGTTGTAGAACGCGACCAGGCCCGCGATGCGGTTGACGTGGGGCGTGGGGAAGTCGTAGGCCCAGGCGATGTCCTCGTGGGTGGAGGTGTCGCTGTCGAATGACCAGTAGCCGCTCGTCGTCCCCTTGTACGGGCAGCTGGTCACGGTGTCGGTGGGGCGCAGCCGGGGCCAGGCGATGTGGGTGCGGTCGAGGTAGTAGCGGGTCGGCAGGCCGGTCTCGAACAGCTTTACGCAGTGTGGCGCGTCGGCCAGCACGACGCCGTCGAGTTCGATGCGGACGCTGCTGGAGGAGCGCAGCGCGTCCACTCGGGAGTAGGGGCTTCTCGGGTGGACGAAGACCTGTTCGTCCTCCTCGAACCAGGACTCCAGGGCCTTCCATTCGAAGCGGACGGTGCCGAGCAGGGGCTCGGGGGCGCCGTCGGTCCAGAGCCATGCGGCGCCCGGGCGGACCTCGGATCCGACCTGTAGGGAGTGGCGCCGCGCGGGGCCGGGGCCCAGGGATTCGGTGTGGTGGTCATCGGTCAGGACGCCCTCGGCCATGTCCTCGATCGGGATGCTGAATTGGGGATACGCGGGCCACTCCCATACGTACAGGGCGCGCCGGGTGTCGAAGACGACATGGCCGCCGATCAGTCCCCGGACGCGTCGCGGTACGGGCTCGACGTGGCCGACCGGGACGATCAGGCTCGGGTACCGCACGCTCTCGGTCGCCATCGTTGGTCACCTCGACTCGCGTCCCTTGGCATGGTGGCGTGGCATGGTCGCGCCCTCCCTGGCCTGGAGGCTCTCGCGTTTTGTCTGGAATGTTACCGGCTGTGGGTGCGATGGCACCTCGGCCGGACCCCGGGGCGAGCTCGGCGCGGGGAGCCATTTAGGGTGGCGTGTGCTCGTCAAAGCCTGATCGGCTGTTTTCCCACGGGGGTAGTACATGCATCGCCGTTCCTCACGCCTTGTCGCCGTCGCCGCGGTCGGGTTGCTGGCCCTGACCGGCTGCGGGAAGAAGGACAGGCACAGCAACGGAAGCGATGGGCTCGGGGGTGGCGGCTTCATCTCCGGTGGCGGCAGTGGCGGCGCGTCGTCCGGCGCCAGCGGGGTTCCGACCGATCTGCCCACGGACCTGCCGACCGACCTGCCCTCGGGCGTCCCCTCGTCCGCGCCGTCGTACGGGACCCCGTCGGACTCCCCCTCCGTGCCGAGCACGTACGACCCGGAAGGGCTCGACGAGACCGACGGCAGCAACTGCAACTACGACCCGTCGACCCAGCAGCTCAAGTACGACGTCACCGTCACCAACGCCGACATGACGCGGGGCTACAGCTACAGCGTCGCCGTGAGCTGGAACGATCCGTCGGGCGGCCTCATCGGGTACCGGCACAAATACATCACGGTGCTCGCGAACTCCACCAAGACGGTCACCATGGCGGACACCACCAGCTACAGCAAGCGGACGTCCATCACCTGTCAGATCACCGCGGCCGACAAGACCCCGGCGTCCTGAGTCCCGCCGCGCCAAGTTCCTGAGGTATATGACGCCAGGTGTCATATACCTCGCCGAGGATGCGGTCATCAGGCCGTTGAACGACGCGGCCGCTACGGAAGGACATGGCTGTGACCGCGACCGCGACCGACACCAAGCGCATCGCCGAGGGCTACGCCAAGGCGTGGACCAGCGGGGATGTCGAGACCGCACTGGGCTTCCTGAAGGAGGACGTCGTCTGCGACGCGCCTCCCGGCCGGATCGAGGGCGTTGCGGCGTACCGTCCGTTCACCCAGGGATTCGTCAACGTGCTGACCAAGGCGACCGTGACCAAGGTGCTCGCCGACGAGGAGAGCGCCGCGATCGTCTACAGCTTCGACACCCAGTGGATCAAGGACTTCCGCTGCTCGGAGTACATGACGATCGAGGACGGCAAGATCAAGCACATCACCACGATCTTCGACCGTCTCCCGGCGGCCGAGGCGGCGAAGGCAGCCGAGGCCGCCAAGAGCACTCAGGGCTGACCACGCCCTGGCCGGTCTCAGCGCGGCCGTCCGCGACGGCCGGGAGAAGGTGGCGCGCGTCAGGGGCGGATCGAGAGTGCGTGACGGAACACCTCGCGCGGGTCCCAGCGCGCCTTGGCCGCGCGCAGGCGCGGGTGGTTGTCCTTGTAGTAGAGGGTCTGCCAGGCCGTGTCCGAGGTGTTCCAGTGCGGGTCGGCGAGGTCGGTGTCCGGGTAGTTGATGAACGCGCCGTCGGCGGCCTCGCCGGGTACGGGGACGCCGCCGGTGTCGGCGAACAGGTCCCGGTAGCACTCGCGGATCCAGGCCAGATAGTCAGGCCCCTGATCCGGCTCGGCCCAGGACGCGAGGCAGGAGAGCTTGATGACGGAGTCGCGGTGCGGCATGGCCGTATCGGCGGCGGACAGCGCGTTCACGGCGCCCCCGTAGGTGTTGAGGACGACGCTCCCGGCGACCACATCGGTGTCCGCGCGGATGAGGTGGCGGTGTACGACGGCGAGCTGGGCATCCGTCAGGCGGCGGCGCAGAAAAGCCGACTTGATCTTGATGTGCCAGTCGCCCACCGCCTCTCCCGAACCGTTCAGCGCGGCGGTGAGCCAGGGCAGCCGCTGGACCTTCAGGTTGCCCGGCCGGGTGGTGCCCGCGCTCACCGCGCCGAGGAAGCCGTCCAGGAGCCGGCGATCGGCGCCGGGCTCCGCGGCGACCTGGCCGAGGAGCAGATGGGCGCCGGCCGCGCGGCGGGTCAGGGCGAACTCGGCGTACAGCGCGGCGTTCTCGTCGTCGGCGGCGCCGTGCCGCTCGGCCCACCGGCCGTGGTTGCGGACCATGCGGGTGAAGCGTTCCTCGTCCATCCCCTCCCAGCTCCAGTCCGCGGTGAAGGTGAGCGCGGTCCTGGCGGGGGTGGGCAGCATCCGGGCCGGGTCCGTGTCGTCGGTGGCCTCGGGGGAGCGGAACCAGAAGCGGGTCACGACGCCGAAGTTGCCGCCCCCGCCACCCGTATGGGCCCACCACAGCTCGCGGTTCGGATCGTCCTCCTCCCGGGTGGCCACGACGGCGCGCACCTCGCCCGCGTGGTCCACGACGACGACCTCCACCGCGTAGAGATAGTCGCTGACCAGCCCGAACAGCCGGCACAGCGGCCCGTATCCGCCACCGGGCACATGCCCGCCCGCGCCCACCTCGGCGTGGTACCCGGCCGGTAAGGTCACGCCCCAGCCGAGGTACAGCTTCCGGTACACCTCGCCGAGGGTGGCCCCGGCCTCGACGACGAACGCCCGGCGCCGTTCGTCGAAGGAGACATCCGCCATGGGCGACATGTCGATGACCGCCTTGACGTCGGGGTTGTCGACGAAGTCCTCGAAGCAGTGCCCGCCGCTGCGGACGGCGAGCCGCGCCCCGGATCGGACCGCCTCCCGTACGGTCCGTACGACGTGCTCCGTCGAGCCGACCAGGTAGACATGGTCGGGCCTGCCCCGGAAGCGGTTGCTGGCGCCCCGCGCGACCAGATGCGCGTAACGGGGGTCGGCGGGCGACACCCGCAGCGGGCCCTCGGGCAGCCACCCCGGCGCACACGCGCCGGAGCCGGCCGTGCCCTCGGGGGACTCCGCCCGGGCCGCGGACGGGGTCAGCGCCAGCCCCGCGCCCGCCGCCGACATGGCCCGCAGGACGGTGCGCCGCGCGTGTTTGTCGTGTGAACCCATGGTCGGCTCCTTGCTGTTGGGGGAAGTGGCGTGCGCCATGCGGTCGCGTACGTCCGACGGTAGGGAGCTACGGCGGCCCTGAGAGGTGGGCTACACGGCGGATCCGGGGTACATCCCGCACCACCCCGCGCCGGGGGTTTCCACCCGCCGCCGCCCCACCCCGGCGGCACGCGCGCCGCCGCCCACCCCCTGAGGTTGATCCGGCGTGCCGCGGAAGGTTGATGCCGGACTTCCGCTCTGGTTGCAGCGCTGACTACATCGGGTGCCGGATTCCGTGGCGTGCCAGCCTCGGTATTTTCTTGCCGTGTCGTACGACGCCGGGGACCGAAAATGCGGCCCGGCAAAACGATGCCCCCTTACCAAGGGGTGTACGTGCACGCGGAGGTTTCCAGCACGTGAGCTTTTCTCGTGTCATCGCTCGGTTGTCATCAACGTCCCAGGGGTTCACGTTCGTCTCCGGGGATTCCACTGACTTTCTCAGCTTCGCGGAGCTGAAGGCCGCCGGTGAGGACTTCGGCAGGAGGCTCGCCGCTGCGGGTTTTCGGCGAGGTGACCGCGGCATTCTGATGCTGTCCGGTCAGCGTGAGTTCATCGTCGCCTTTATCGGTATGGTGCGCGCCGGAGTCATCCCCGTACCGGTGTTCCCGCCGGCCATGCTGACCCGGATCGAGGCATACCGGGAGCGCCTGCACTCGATCCATTCCTCATGCGAGCCGCGGCACATCATCGCCGACGAGTCGCTTTTCGACATCTGCGTCGACGCGGTGGGGACCAAGCCAATCGGCTACGCGGAGCTCGCCGCCGGGGAGCCGACCGGAGAACTGGTGGAGTCGGAGGGCGGGGAACCGCTCTTCCTGCAGTACACCTCCGGCTCCACCGCCATGCCCAAGGGCGTCGTGGTCACCCACGACAACCTCTTGGAGAACGCCCGGGCCATGGACCAGGCGCTGGGGACCTCCGGCGAACGCGACCGGTTCGTCAGCTGGCTGCCGCTGTACCACGACATGGGGCTCATCGGCTGCATGCTCGGGCCGCTGGTGTACGAGGTGCCCGTCTGGTTCATCCCGCCCTACGAGTTCGCGCGCCGGCCCACCACCTGGCTGGACTGGATGTCCAAGATCTCCGCCACCTTCTCCTACGCCCCCAACTTCGCCTACGAGCTGGTCAGCCGCCGGGCGACCGACAAGCAGATGGCCGGCTGGGACCTGTCCGCATGGCGGGTGGCGGGGGTCGGCGCGGAGCCGGTCCGGCCGCGGACCATGCGGGAGTTCGCCGAGCGCTTCGCCGCCGTCGGGTTCGACGCGAACGCCATCACCCCGTCCTACGGGCTGGCGGAAGGCACCCTCGGGGTGGCCTTCACCACGATCGGCGACGGGCTTCGCACGCTGTCGGTGGACCGCGCGGCCTTCGAGGAGCGGGGTGCCGTCTGCCCGGTGGAGCCCAAAGCCGGCGAGGCGACCGCGACGCGCGAGATCGTCTCCTGCGGGCCGCTGCTCAGCGGCTGGGAAGCCCGTATCCGGGCCGCCTCCGGCGAACTCGCCGACGAGCCCGGCGAAGGGCAGACCGAAGGGCAGATCGAGATCCGCGGAGGGAGCGTCGCGCGCGGTTACTGGGGGGCGCGCGAGCTTTCCGAGGAGACCTTCCGGGACGGCTGGCTGCGCACCGGCGACCTCGGCTTTCTGCGCGACGGTGAGCTGTATGTCACCGGCCGGACGAAGGACCTGGTCATTCACCACGGCCGCAAGTACCACCCGACGGACATCGAATGGGCCGCTCTGGGGCTCCCGGCGGTCCGCCCGGACCATGTGATCGCGTTCTCCACCCCCGACGAGCGCCTGGTGGTGGTCGCCGAGCACAAACCGGCGAGTTCGCCCCCGGATCTCGCGAAGCAGATCGCCACCCGGGTCCGCGGTGCGGTCGGGGTGACGCCCGACGACGTGGTGCTGGTGAAGCCCGGCACGCTGCCCAAGACCAGCAGCGGCAAACTGCGGCGCGCCGCCTGCCGCGACGCGTATTCCCAGGGCGCGTATTCCCACAACGGCCCCGCGGGCCATGGAGGAGCCAAGTGACGACCGCCGATCTGACGGAAGAAGAAGCGCTCAGCATCGTCGCCACGGCCGCGGCGCAGGTGGACGCCCGGCTGGCGGAGCGTACGTTCACGCTGGCGGACGACATCGGGGAGATCGGCCTCGACTCGGTGGCCACCCTCGAGCTGATCGTCTCCATCGAGGACCAGACCGGGCTCAGCTTCGACGACGACGTGCTGTTCGGGGTCAGCACCGTCGGCGATGTCGTCGAACTGATCCGGGGCGGTAAGCCCGCGGTCCGGGAGGGCTGAGCCGTGGACCTCCTTCCCGAGGAGACGCTGTACCGGCAGTACATGGAGTTCTTCGAACTCGCCGAGCGCCGCCGCCGCTGGAGTGTCTTCGACGATATTCCGTGGGACAAATGGCAGGAGCAGAGCCGGGACGAGAGCCTGGCCCAGTGCGCGGAGACTTTCCTCGGCGTCGAGATGTATCTGCCGGACTATGTGGCCGAAGGGCTCAATGTCGTACGAGAGTCCTTCGGACAGGCGTGGTTCCAGGTCAACTGGGGCTATGAGGAGTCCAAGCACGCGCTCGCCCTGAAGGAATTCCTGCTGCGCACCGGACAGCGCACCGACAAGCAGGTCCGGGAATTCGAGAAGAGGGTGCTCAGCCGGCGGTGGACGATGCCGTTTTCCACGCCGCGCAGAATGTTCGTGTACGGCGCCATCCAGGAGAAGACGACCTGGATGAGCTATCGGCAGCAGCTGAACCGGGCGCGTGACCTCGGCGATCCGGTGATGGCCGAGATTTGCCGCTACATCGCGCGGGACGAGGCCGCGCACGCGGATTTCTACCGGCGCACGCTCCAGGCATGCCTTCAGGAGGACTACGAGGGCACGCTCAAGGACATCGCGTATGTGGTCAAGGAATTCAAGATGCCGGCCTACGACCTGCTGCCCGACTACGACAAGCGGCTGGCCGTGATGCAGGTCATCGGCATCGACCGCGAGGTGTTCTTCCGCGACGTCCTGATGCCGACGCTCAAGAAGGTCGGCGTCAGCCGCCGCGATCTGGTCAGGGCCCGGGGACAACTACGCCGGGACGGTCAGGACCAAGGAGAGGACGCGTGATGGCAGAGCAGTCGACCCGGGTGACGGATGACGAGGTCATGAAGGTGATCACGGACCACTTGACGGTCCGCGGGGTGTCCGCCGAGCGCATCGTGCGCGGCGCGACCTGGAAGGCCGACCTCGGCATCGACTCGCTCGACATCCTCACCCTCACCCAGGAGCTCGAGGACACCTTCCACGTGAAGATCGGCGAAGAGGACGCCATCGACCTCCGCACCGTAGGGGACGCCATCGACTACATCGTGCGCGTGTCCGGCGGCGGCGCGGGGACCGAGGCCGAGGGGGACCACCATGCCTGAGTACACGGCGAGTTGGCTCAAGGACCTGCAGTCGTCGGAGTTCGTCACCGCGTACCACCGCGGCGTCGCCAACGGAAACCTGCCGTTCTTCCGTAACGCGGAATCCCTGCTGGACCCGGTCGTCACCATGGAGGGCACACCGCGGCTGATGCTGGGGTCGCCCAACTACCTGGGCCTGGCCAGCCATCCCCGTGTGCTGGCCGGCGCCAAGGCCGCGGTGGACCGCTACGGCACCTCGCTCACCGGCTCCCGGATCCTCAACGGCACCACGGCCCTGCACCGGGAGATGGAGGAGGAGCTGGCGGACTGGCTGGGCGTCGAGTCCACCCTGCTGTTCACCACCGGCTTCCAGACCAACATCGGCACCATCAGCGCCCTGGTGGGCGTGGGCGACACCGTGGTGTCCGACTCCTTCGCACACGCCTCGATGCTCGACGGGGCCGGGCTCTCCCGGGCCAAGCTGCGCGGCTTCCGGCACAACCGGATGGATCTGTTCGCCGACAGCGTCCGCCGGGCCAAGGCCGACGGCGGCCGGATCCTGGTCATCCTCGACGGGCTGTACTCGATGGAGGGGGACCTGCCGCCGCTGGACGAGATGCTGGACATCTGCCGCGAGAACGACGCGGCGGTGATGCTGGACGAGGCGCACTCCCTCGGTGTGCTCGGCGAGCACGGCACCGGCGCGGCCGAGGTCTTCGGCGTCCAGGACCAGATCGACATCCGGATGGGCGCCCTGTCCAAGGCGCTGGCCGGCGTCGGCGGGTTCATCGCCGGCAGCCGCGAGCTGATCGACTACCTCCAGATCACCGCGCGCGCCTTCGTGTTCACCACGGTCGGCGTCCCGGCGGCCCTGGGCGGTTCGCTGGAGGCCATACGTATCCGCCGCTCGCCCGAAGGCGACCAACTCGCCGAGCAGCTGCGCCGCAACTCCCGCTTTCTGCGCACCGAACTCAAGGGCCTTGGCCTGCCGATGGGCCCCGACTCGGACCTGCCCGAGCGGACGACCCCCATCATCCCGGTCATCCTCGGCGACGACGACCTGGCCATGGAGTGGTGGCGGCAGCTGTACGACCGCGGGGTGTTCACCGGTGTGGCGCTGTACCCGGGTGTTCCGCCGACGGGCGCCATGCTGCGGATCTGCCCGATGGCCACCCACACCCAGGCCCAGCTGGAACAGGCCCTCGAAGTGTTCGCCGAGGTGCAGAAGGTGATGAAGCGGAAGGCGGACACCCCGTGACCGGTGCGTCGCCCGGCGCCGCTCCCTCACCGCTGCTGTCCTGGCTGGTCGACCCGCGCACCGACCGCGGTATGCGCTTCGCGCGGGGCTCGGGCGAGTGGGACCGCTACAGCTACGCCGATCTGGCCCATCTGGTCTCCCTGGCCAGCGCGGCCTTCCGCGCCCGGGCGCGGAAGGACCGCCCGGGCGTGGTGCTGGCCACGCCCAACAGCGTCGGCTTCGTCACCGGTTACTTCGGCGCGGTCAACGCGGGGCTTGTCCCGACGGCCATCGCGCCGCCCGCCCGCTTCGGCGGCCGCGAGGACTACGTACGCCATGTCGCCCGCGTCCTGCGGCTGACCCGCGCCTCGGCGGTGGTCGGCGACCCGGTGCATCTGTCGATCCTGACCGAAGCCGCTGCCGCCGCCGACGCGGCGGGCGAGGACGGCGGCGCTCCGGTCGCCGTGCTCTCCAGCGACTTCTCCACCGGCACCGAGACCGACCGGCTCAGCGCGGTCCCCGCCACCGAACTGGCCACCCTCCAGTTCACCTCCGGCTCGACCAGCAGCCCCCGCGGGGTGCGCATCACCTGGGCGAACATGGAGGCCAACGCCCGCGGCAACAGCCGGCTGATCGACTACGACGGCGCGCTGCAGACCGTCAGCTGGGTGCCGATGTACCACGACCTGGGGCTCGTGGGCTGTCTGATGACCATCGTGTCCCAGCAGGGCGATCTGTCCCTGATGCGCCCGGAGCAGTTCATCTACGACCCCCGGCGCTGGATCGACTGCATCGCCCGGGAGGGGATGGCGTACACCGCGGCGCCGTCCTTCGGATTCGCGTACGCGGCCCGCAGGCTCAAGCCCGAGGACCTGAAGGGCGCCGACTTCTCCACCCTGCGCTCGGCCACCCTGGGCGCGGAGCGCCACGATCCGCGGGGGCTGTGGGAGTTCACCGAGCTGTGCGAGCCGTACGGCTTCGACCCCGCCGTCTTCACGCCCTGCTACGGCATGGCCGAGATGACGCTCGGGATCACCGGACACGCGCCGGGCACCGTACCGCAGGCGGTCCACCTCGACTGGGAGTCGCTGGCCCCGGAGCAGCCGGTCAAGATCCTCGCCCGCGGCACCCTGCGGGACGCGGGCGCGGCCGACAGCCCGGCCCAGTGGCTGGTCAGCTCGGGGACCCCGATCGAGGGCGTCTCGCTGACCGCCGTGGACACCGAGGGCCGGCCGCTGCCCGACGGCTATCTCGGCGAACTCCTGCTGTCCGGCGACAGCGTGGCCGCCGGGTACGAGCCGCCGGACGCCGAGAGCTCGTCCCGGTTCGCGGACGGCAGTGTGTACTCCGGAGACGCCGGGTTCCTGCTGGACGGCCAGACGTATGTCATCGGCCGGCTGGGCGACGCCCTGAGCGTCCGCGGCCGCAACATCTACGCCGAGGACCTGGACGCCCGGCTCGGTGACACCCCCGGCGTGGACCGCTACCGCTGCGCCACCCTCGTCGACGCCCGCCGGATCGTGGTGCTCGCCGAACTGGAGCCGGGGGACTGGGCCGAGCGGCTGGCCGAGGCGCTGTCCCTCTACATCGGCGGCGTCGTGGACGTCACCGTCTTCAGCTGCCGACGCGGCACCATCCAGCGCACCTCCAGCGGCAAGCCCCGGCGCCGCCTCATGTTGACCCAGTACTTGGACCAGGAACTGCCCGGCGAAGTGGTCGCCCACCGCCCGCAGCGCCCCGAGGAAGGATGAGTATGACCGAGCAAGCCGATTCCTCCGCCGAGTCCTCCGGCGATTCCTCCGCCGACGAACAGCTGAAACCGGTCGACGTCATAGCGCACTCCGTGCTCCCCGTCGCCGGCCTCATGCAGCTGATCCTGGGCCACTGGGGCACCCAGGTGGTCGGCACCCTCGCCACCCTGGGCGTCCCCGACTCGCTCGCCGACGGCCCGCGCAGCGCCGAGGACCTGGCCAAGCAGCACGAGGTGGACCCGCGGGCGCTGTACCGGGTGCTGCGGGCGGCGGCCACGCTGCGGGTGCTCGACCACGCCGAGGACGAGACGTTCGCGCTGACCGAGGCCGGACACTTCCTGCGCACCGACTACCCGTTCTCGATGCGTTACAACGCCATGCTGCACAGCTCGCGCTGGCACTGGGACCCGTGGTCGCTGGCCCCGGAGGCGGTGCGCAAGGGCGGCGAGGCCTTCTCCGACCACCACGGCTCGCCGTACTACGAGTACATCGACAAGCACCCCGAGGAGGGCGACCTCTTCGACCATGCGATGACGGCCATGGCCTCGCAGGCCCAGCTGCTGGCCGTATCGCTGCACGACTTCGGGCAGCACAAGGTGGTCGTGGACGTCGGCGGCGGCGCGGGCGTGGTGCTGTCCAACCTGCTGGAGACCCACGCCGACCTGCGCGGTGTGCTGTTCGACCGCGAGCGGGTGGTGGCCGGCGCCAAGAAGCTGCTGGGCGAGGCCGGGCACGCCGAGCGCGTCGACTTCGTACCCGGGGACATGTTCGAGTCGGTGCCCGAGGGCGGCGACTGCTATCTGCTGTCGATGGTCCTCAACGACTACAACGACGACAAGGCCCGCAAGCTGCTGGAGAACTGCCGGGCCGCCATGGGCGAGGACGGCACCCTGGTCCTGTTCGACATGGTGATCCCGCGCAACGGCACCCCCTCCTTCGCCACCCTCGGCGATATCGAGTGCCTGGTCGTCAGCGGCGGTGAGCTGCGTACCGAGCCGGAGATCAAGGCGCTGCTCGCGTCCGCCGGATTCCGCCTCGAAGCCGTGCACCGCGGCTTCTCCCCTGTCTGTGCCGTCGTAGCGAAGCCGGAGTAGTTCACCATGACCGACACCCAATCGTCCGCAGCTCCGTCCGCAGCCTCGTCCGCAGCGGGCCGTCTCGGGGCGCGGGAGCGCGCGGTGCTGGAGCGGCTGCTCCCCGGGCTCGACGAGAAGCTGGCCGCCCATTCGCTGGCGGATCTCGAGAAGCGGGGTGGCCCGGCCATCCCGGCGTTCCGGGAGGCCGGCGGGGCCGGGCTGCTGGTGCCCGCCGAGCACGACGGCCTGGGCGCCGAGCCGCTGGACGCCGTCCGCGTCCAGCGGGCGCTGGCCATGCGCTCGCCCTCGCTGGCGGTCGCCGCGATGATGCACCAGCTCTCGCTGGCCACCTTCACCGAGTATCTGACCGAGCACTGCGCCCCCGACGCATTCGAGTGGATCCTGCTCAAGTCGATCGCGGGGGAGAAGCAGCTGGTCGCCTCGGCCTCCGCCGAGGCCAAGCGGGGCGCCAGCATGCTGGCGCCGACCATGCGCGCCCGCCGGGACGGTACGAACTTCATCATCAGCGGCAGCAAGAAGCCGTGCAGCCTGTCCGCGTCGATGGACTGGTTCACCGCCAGCGTGCTGGTGGAGGGTGACGAGAAGTACGACGGCCATCTGGCCATGGCCCTGGTGCCCGCCGCGACCGAGGGCCTGGTGCGGCGCCCGTTCTGGGAGAGCGAGGTGCTGGCCGGCGCCGAGAGCGACGAGGTCATCCTGGAGGACCTGGTCCTGGACGAGTCGCTGATGGTCTTCACCGACCAGCGCCCCGGCACCCAGATGGACACCCTCCAGGTCCGCGGCTGGACCTGGTTCGAGCTGCTGGCCGCGGCCTCGTACGTGGGGGTGGCGAGCACGCTCGTGGAGAAGGCGATGGCCTCCCCGCGGGTCTCGCGCGCCGAGGTGGGCGCCCTGCTGGTGAAGCTGGAGAGCTCCATGGGCGCCGTGGAGAACGTGGCGCGGGACATGACCGCGTCCGTCGAGGACCCGGGCGACCAGCTGGCCCGCTCACTGCTGGCCCGCTTCCAGGTCCAGGAGTCGGTGATGGAGGTGTCCACGGCCGCCAGCGAGCTGGCGGGCGGTATCTCCTTCATCCGCGACACCGAGGTCGGCTATCTGCTGCAGGCCACGCGCGCCCTGGCGTTCCACCCGCCGGCGCGGGCCAAGGCGCTGCCCGCACTGGCCGGTTACTTCCTGGGCGAGGACCTGGACACCACGGTCTACTGATCGCCGACACAGATATTGGAAGAAGCCGGGGAGAGACCACGTGACGGAGCGGTTCGTAGCGTTCATCGGCCGGGTGCGTTGGCCGTTGCTGGCGGTGTGGGGCGCGCTGCTGGTGATCAGCGGGCTGCTCGCGCTGTCGCTGCCGGACAAGCTGAGCGGCGGCGGCTGGTATGTCCCCGGCTCACAGTCCACCTGGGTGGCGGAGCAGCAGAAGGAGGGGTTCACCGGCCGCGGCCAGACGAGTGTCACGGTGGTCGTCCACGACAAGCGCCACGCCACCGGCACGGACGCCTTCGAGCGTCGAGTACGCCAGGCCATGGCCGACATCGAGGGCGACAAACGGCTCAAGGCCGCCTCGCACTACGGGTGGACCACCCTCCAGGGCGCGCCCAAGAACGCGTTCGTCGGCCGGGACGGCCACACCGCGATCGAGATGTTCGGCCTCGATGTGGACGACGGCACCGCCCGGCGGATCCTCCCCGACATCCAGCGGGAGTTCGACAAGCGGTACGAGGCGCGGGGCCTGACCGTCGGCATGGTGGGCACGGCCCCGTTCTTCGGCGAGATCAACGTCCTGAGCGAAGAGGGCCTGGTCAAGGCGGAGATCATCGTGATGCCGCTGATCACCCTCATCCTGCTGCTGCTGTTCCGCAGCGTGGTCTCCGCGGTGGTCGCCATGATCACCGCGGGTACGGCGGCGGTCGTCACCTTCGCGATCCTGTCCGTGCTCGCCGACTCCTACGACCTGTCGGTGTTCGTCCAGAACACCGCGACCATGCTGGGTCTCGGCGTCGGCATCGACTACTCGATGTTCATGATCCGCCGCTTCCGGGACGAACTCGAAGGCGGCGAGCCGGTCCCGCGCGCCCTGCGGATCGCGCTCGCCACCTCCGGGGAGACCGTGGTCGCCTCCGGTGTGACCGTCATCGTGTCCATGGCCACGCTGGCCTTCGTCAACCTGCCGGTCATCCAGTCGATCGCCCTCGGCGCCGCGCTGGTCGTCGCGGTGTCGGTGCTCACCAGCGTCCTGCTGCTGCCGGTGCTGCTGTACGCGGTCGGCCCCCGGATCGGGCGTTGGGACCTGTTCGCCAAGCTCCGCCCGGCGAGCGCCACCGCGGACCCCCGCGAGCGCGGCTGGTACCGCTTCGCCCACTGGGTGCTGCGCCGGCCGGTGCTCTCCCTGCTGGCGGGCACCGCCCTGCTGGCGGTGGGCGCCGTCCCGGCCCTGGCCCTGGACACCTTCACCCCGGACGCCAAGATCACCCCCACCTCGTCGACCGTGCGCCAGTCCTACGACCGGGTGGAGGAGCAGTTCGGGCCGGGCGACGCCTCCCCGATGGTGGTGCTGATCCGCTCCGACACCCCGCTGCGCGGCGAGGGCGGGCGGATCGCCGAGCTACGGGACGAACTGGCCGGCCTGGGGCACGTCCGGCGGGTGGACTCCGCGCTCGACGCCCTGGAACAGGCGGCTCCGGGGCGCCCGTTCGACGCGCTCGAACCCGCCGTGCGCGACCGGCTGCCGGACCCCGTCCGCGCCTCGGTGGGGTACTTCGTCTCCAAGGACCGCACCAAGTTCATCGCCCAGGTGATCCCCGAGGAGCACGCCTCCTCGTCCGAGACGCGCGGGCTGCTCGCGGACGTCCGGCGGGTGGCGGCGCGGGCCGACGGCGACGGGCTGCGTATCGAGATCGGCGGGCAGACCGCCGAGGGCGTGGACGCCAACGAGGTGATCTCCGACGGACTGCCCACGGTCGTCGGGGTGATGCTGCTCGCGATCTTCGTCATCCTGATGCTGTCGTTCCGCTCGGTGCTGCTGCCGCTGAAGGCCATCTTGGTCAATGTGTTCTCGGTGTCCGTGGCGTTCGGCATGCTGGCCCTCGCCTTCAAGGAGGACAGCCCGGTGGCGGAGGCGCTGGGCTTTGACGCGTCCGGCCGGGTCACCAACTTCGTCCCCGTGCTCCTGCTCGCCCTGCTGTTCAGCCTGTCCACCGACTACGAGGTGTTCGTGCTGGGCCGGGTGCGCGAGTACTACAAGGCGGGGCTCGGCAACACCGAGAGCGTGGCGCTCGGCATCTCCGCCACGGGCCCGCTGATCACCGGGGCGGCGGTGCTGATGGTGGCGGTGTTCGGCGGCTTCACCCTCTCCGGGATCCAGCCCATCGGCGAGCTGGGCTTCGGCATGGCGGTGGCGATCGCCGTGGACGCCACGCTGGTGCGGATGTTCGTCGTACCGGCCGCCATGAAGCTCATGGGCTCGGCCAACTGGTGGTTCCCCGGCCGCGGCCGCGCCTCATCCGCAGCCACATCCGCGGCCGACAACTCAAGAACCTCAAAAACGAGGAGCACGCAAGACCATGGCAGCGAGCGACACTTGGCAGAGCTTTCCGCTGATCGACGGCCTGAAGTCCCGCCGGGCCCGTAGATTCGGCATGGGGATGACCGTCCCCGGCGGGCCGCTGGAGTACCGCAGCAAGCACGAGCCGGTGCCGCTGACGGAGGAGGAGCAGGCGATCCTCACCTTCGCCGCCTGCGGTATCACCGGCCCCGCGCTCAACGACTGGAACTGGGAGAAGGGCAAGGGCGGCAATGTGATGGCCGGCGTCGTCGGCCGTACCGTCTCCAGCTCCGACGCGCTCCAGAGCGGGGCGATGGTGATCATGGACGACGAGGCCACCTATCTGATCCGCCGGCCCGGCGATCTGTCCACGGCGGAGCTGAACGAGGTCAAGGAGTTCATCGCCAAGAACGACTTCGTCGGGGCGTACCGGGCCACCCGGGTCAAGATCGGGAGCGAGCGCCGCCATCCGCCGGTGGAGTCGCCGTACAACCTCACCGGCAACGAATGGTCGCTGCACACCCCCGGGTCCACCTACTTCCTGCCGATCGAGGACCTGTCCTACCTCTACATCAACATCCTGCTGGAGTTCTTCAACGAGGAGATGGCGGTCTTCTGCCTGGACGAGCGGCGGTTCTTCCTGCCGGCCGGCATCGGCAAGTTCGGCAAGTCCAAGGGCGGCCACCTCGACGACGACCCGCGGAAGCTGAAGTCCATGCCGATGGAGTACGCCGAGCGCCTTCTGGTGGAGACGGCGTGCATCGAGATGGGCATGATGCTGCAGAACCTGGGCCTGGTCAGCCAGGCGCTGGGGCTTGGCGGCTTCCCGCACTACACCGGGCACGACGGCGGGTGGTTCGAGGCGCTGGACTTCCGGATGGCCGAGATGCCGATCAGCCAGTACTTCCGGGTGCCCACGCTCGCCAAGATGGTCCTCAAACTCCGCCGCCAGGACGCGGGCTTCCCCTATCCGCTGGGCCTGGAGCGGGACGGCGAGGTGCTGCTCAAGCCGTACTGCCCGCCGTACTACGAGTCGATGGAGGCGGCGGTGCACGCCGTCGTCGAGCGCAAGTTCGGCGAGAACGGCATCTACCGCGGCGGCATCGGCCGGGGCGGCTGGCGGGAGCCGGAGAAGGTGGCGGCGGGGATCAGCGGAATCAGCCAGAAGGCGATCGACGCCACGGTGGCCTTCTGCGACTACACGTACCGGAAGTCCGGCCGGTTCCCCTCGTATCTGCCCGCGTACCACACGCAGATGGGCTTCCAGTCCGTCCACCTCGACGTCGACTTCTACGACGAGTTCTACGACCCGTCCGTGGTGCCCGAGGTGCACCGGTCCCATATGCGGGACTGGCACGGGCGCTGACCGGGAGGCGGGCACGCAGTGGACGAGGTCTCGATCACCATCTCCGCCCCACCCGAGCGGGTGTGGCGGCTGGTCTCCGATGTCACCGGCATGGGCCGGTTCAGCCCCGAGTGCAAGGGCGGACGCTGGGTGGCCCCGGCGTCGGGGCCTGCCCTCGGGGCCCGGTTCCGCGGCCGCAACCGGCGTGGGCTCATCTTCTGGACCACCGACTGCACGGTCGTGGAGTGCGAGGAAGGGAAGGTGTTCGCATTCGAGGTCGCGCAGTCGAAGGTGCGGTGGGGCTATCGGATCGAACCCGACGGCGATGGCGACGGCGTCGTGCTGACCGAGTGGCGGGAACACTTCGGCCGCCCCCATCTGCTGATCCGGGCGGTCGACTCCAGCGGTCTGGTGGGGTTCCGGCGGGAGCGGCTGATGGTCGAGGGGATGCGTACGACGCTGGGCCGGATCAAGGAGGTGGCGGAGCGGGAGTGAGCCCTTTCAGCCACGGAGGAGGGCGCGTTGCCCCGGCGTCCGGAAACGCCGTCGCCGTCACCGTCGCCGGTCGTCGGCCGGTCCGCCGGGGCAGGCCCGTCATGAGGGCGGCGCTCTCAGGCGACCGGTTGGGGCTGCGAGGGAACGACCAGACCGCACTCATAGCCCAGCGCCACGGCCTGGGCCCGGCTGGTGATGCCCAGTTTGGTCATCGCCCGGTTCAGATGGGTCTTCACGGTCGCCTCACTGATTTTGAGCTCCCGTGCGATGGCGGAGTTGCTACGGCCCTTGGCGACATGCCGCAGCACCTCGGTCTCCCGCATGGTCAGCATGGCCAGGGTCGACCCCGCGGTCTCGGTGGCCGTCGCGCGGTAGGTGTACGCGTCGATCAGCCGCTCCATCACGCTGGGCGAGAAGGCCATATCGCCGGTGGCGACCGCGCTGATCGAGGCGATCGTCTTCTGCGGTGAGGTGTCCTTGAGCAGGATCCCGGCGGCGCCCACGCGCAGTGCGGACTGGATCTCGTCGTCGCTGACCTCCGAGGCGGTGACGATGACGCGGGGTGGCCGGGCGGGCGCGGCCTCCACGATGTGCTGGGTGGTGGCGATTCCCCCGAGAAGTGGAAGGGAGATGTCCATGAGAATGACGTCCGGGCTGTGCGCGGCGGCCAGGGCGCGGGCGCCGTCGCTGTCGGCGGCCTCGCCGACGGCGCGCAGCCCGGGGGCCGAGCTCAGCAGAGTTAACAGCCCCAGCCGGGCCAGGGCATGTCCATCGGCGATCAGGACCTTGATCGGCATTGCGTCCTCCCCCGTAACGATCACCTTCGAGCTCCTCTCATCCACGCCGGCACCAAAAGGTGCCCAAACGACACCGAAGGCCGAGCTGAGCAGAGATCGGCACCCCTAAGGGCACCGGGGTGGGGTTAATTGCAACTTCCGAGCTGTTCAGAGCGGTTCCGATGATGCTGTAGTTACCATTGGTAGGCGATCGTCGCGCATGGCGGACGTCGGTCTCAAGCACATGGAGACTTCATGCCACCTTCTGCCCTATGGCCTTGCGGATGGGGGCGTGATGGTCCATGGAACGGCGGGTCGGCCGTCGAGCGCGGTGCTCAGCCCTTGAGCGCGGCGAGGGCCGTCTTCGCGGCGGTGATCGCGCCCTTGCGTATCTCCTCGGTGCCCGCCGCCTCGTTCGTTTCGAAGTCGCCGCCGTTGTAGGTCACGGTGACCACCGCGTTGGCGTCGCGCGCGACCACGACCGCCTCGCGTATGCGCTGTTTGTCATCGGTCGTGACGTTCAGGCTCACCGACGCCTGGTCACCGAGGCCGGGTACGGCGGTGCTCGGACCGCTGCCCTGCGCCGTCCGGGCGCGCGCGGGCGCCGATGCCGATACGTCGTAGGTGATATCCAGCCAGCGGTAGTCGAATCCGCTCAGCGCGTGCCAGGAGCAGCCCGAGCGGTGGGTGGCGTCGCTCGTCTTGAGCGGGGTGCCGGCCGTCTCCGCCTCCGGCACCAGGTCCTTGACGGTGCCGGCCGGGAGGGTGCCGCAGGGCTTGGCCGGGGGCTCGGGGAAGCGCGGCGCCGCGGTGCCCTCGCCCTGCCCGTCCGACGTCGGGGCGGAGGTGGGATCCGCCGACGCGGTCGCGGTGGCCGTCGCGGAGGGGCGCGGGGAGGACGCGGAGGGCTTGGGGTGCGCGTCCGAGTCGGAGCCGGTCGTCATGGCCACGCCCGCGGCGGTGAGTACGGCGACCGGCAGCAGGCGGGCGACCAGCGTGAGCGGCAGAGAACGCACGGCGGTCTCTCTTCGGTCGTGAGCGGCGTGATGGGCGGCGCGGTGAGAGGACGACCATGCCATACGAACGGGTCTGCGAACAGCCCGGGGCGGCCCCGAGGGCCGGCCGCCGACTGGCCCTAAGGGGTGAAATCAGCACTTGATCGAATTATCGGATCAAGTGACTGGTTAAGTACGCGTAGTGACGATCCTTCGCCCGTCAGCCCCGCCCGATGAACGGCATCGCCGTCGCCATCACGGTCGCGAACTGCACGTTCGCCTCCAGTGGCAGCGACGCCATGTGCCGCACCGTACGAGCCACGTCGGCGACGTCCATCACCGGCTCGACCGCCGACTCCCCGTTCGCCTGCGGGACACCGGCGCGCATCCTCTCGGTCATCTCGGTGGCCGCGTTGCCGATGTCGATCTGCCCGCACGCGATGCCGTACGGCCGCCCGTCCAGCGACAGCGACTTGGTCAGCCCGGTCAGGGCGTGCTTGGTCGCGGTGTAGGCGACGCTCCGCGGCCGTGGGGCGTGCGCCGAGACCGAGCCGTTGTTGATGATCCGGCCGCCCTGCGGATCCTGGCCGCGCATCAGGCGGAACGCGGCCTGCGCGCACAGGAACGCGCCGGTGAGATTGACGTCCACCACCGCCTGCCAGTCCTCGTGGCGCAGCTCGTCCAGCGCCACCTCCCGCGGCCCGAAGCTGCCGGCGTTGTTGAACAGCAGGTCCAGGCGGCCGAAGCGGTCCCGTACCGCCGCGAAGAGCGCGTCGATCTGCTCGGGGCGGGTCACATCGGTCGGTACGGCGATCACCGCGTCCCGGCCCGCCAGTTGCTCCGTCTCCGCGAGAGCTTCTCGGCGGCGTCCGGCCAGGGCCACCGACCAGCCCGCGTCGGCGAGTTCGAGGGCCACCGCCCGGCCGATCCCCGATCCGGCGCCGGTCACCACCGCGACCTTCGACATGGCATTCATGGGTCCGCAGCGTACGCGACGCTCTTTTTCGCGGCTCGGTTCGCCTCCGGGGCGTCTCAGCCCCTGTCGACGGTCGACCACGCGGCGGTAGCCGCACATCGATCGCAGCCTCGGCCCTCCGCGCGGCGGAGCCGGCTGTATAGACATGCGGCCAGCGCCTCCGGCGCGGGCGACGCGCCCCTTCGGCTCGCCCCCAGCTACCGCTGGGAGGTGCCCCCGGCCGGGCGGCGGCATATCGCGTCAAACGTCCCATCCCGACGCGGAACTCACCCGTCCGACATCTTGATGACGTGTACAGGCTAGCGGGCGGCCGCCCGTTGGCCGTGCAATTCCTCTGACGCACCAGCCAGATGCCACGACCCGGACGCCACAGCCAGTCGCACGAGCCAGTCGCACAAGCCAGTCGCCACGAGCCAGGGGAGAGCAAAAGATGGCACACCACCCGCATCAGCAGGCCATACGAGCCGCGGCAGCGCGCCTGGGCCGCCGCCGCTTCCTCACCGTCACCGGGGCCGCCGCGGCCATCGCCTTCAGCACCAACCTGCCCAGCGCCCACGCCACCGAGCAGACCTCGCACGCCCTGAGCGACGACCCCTTCACCCTCGGCGTGGCCTCCGGCGATCCGCTGCCGGACGCCGTCGTGCTGTGGACCAGACTCGCCCCGCGCCCGTACGAGCCGGGCAACGGACTGCCCGACGAGGGCTTCGTGTACGTGGGCTGGGAGATCGCCCACGACGAGCGCTTCAGACGGGTGGTCCGCAAGGGCAAGACCGTCGCGCACGCCGAGTTCAACTACACCGTGCACGTCGACGCCAAGGGCCTCGACGCCGACCGCGTCTACTGGTACCGCTTCCGCGTCGGCCACTTCACCAGCCCCACCGGCCGCACCCGCACCGCCCCCGCCACCGGCGCCCACGTCCGCGAGGGCCGCTTCGGCCTGGTCTCCTGCCAGGCCTACCACGACGGCTACTTCACCGCCTACGGCCACCTCGCGGGCGAGGACCTGGACGCCGTCTTCCACGTCGGCGACTACCAGTACGAGTACGCCGTCAACGCGGCCGGCGGCGCGCGCAACTACACCGACCGCACCCTGCCCGCCCTCTTCAACACCGAGACCATCACCCTCGACCAGTACCGGCTGCGCTACGCCCTCTACAAGACCGACGAGGACCTGCAGGCCGCGCACGCCGCCTTCCCGTGGTACGTCACCTGGGACGACCACGAGACCGAGAACAACTACGCGGGCGACATCGACGAGAACGGGAACCCGCCGGAGGAGTTCCTGATCCGCCGGGCCGCCGCCTACCGCGCGTACTGGGAGAACATGCCGCTGCGCATGCCCCAGCAGCCCGACGGCCCCGATATGCGGCTCTACCGCCGCTTCCACTACGGCAGGCTCGCCCAGTTCGACATCCTCGACACCCGCCAGTACCGCTCCAACCAGGCGTACGGGGACGGCTGGCAGTACCCGGGGCCCGAGTCCGAGGACCCCTCGCGCACCCTCACCGGCGCCGCCCAGGAGCGCTGGCTGCTCGACGGCTTCCGGCGCTCCAAGGCCACCTGGAACGTGCTTCCGCAGCAGGTCACCTTCTCGCAGCGGAAGAACACCACCGCCGCCCGCTCCAAGCTCAGCATGGACTCCTGGGACGGCTACCCCGCCTCCCGCGAGCGGATCCTCGCGGGCGTCGAGGCGGCCGGGGTGGAGAACTTCGTCGTCCTCACCGGCGATGTCCACGTCCACTACGCCTTCGACATCAAGAAGGACTTCAACGACCCCACGTCCCGCACCCTGGGCGTGGAGTTCGTCGGCACCTCCATCACCAGCGGCAAGGACGGCTCCGACAAGCCGTCCAACTGGGCCACGTACATGGCGGCCAACCCGCATATGAAGTTCTACAACGGCCGCCGCGGCTATGTGACGTTGACCCTGGACGGCGAAGCCGTCCGGGCCGACTACAAGACGATCCCCGGAGTCACCGCGCCGGGCGCGCCGCTCACCACGGCGGCGTCGTTCATCAGCGAGGCCGGCAACCCGGGCCTCCAGGACGCCTGACGCCTGCCGCCTTCGGGCCCTCCCCCCACCCCCTCTAAAAAACACGCTTGATCTACTACTTGATGCAGATCAAGCACTTTTTTAAGAGCAGGTGGGGGGAGAGCCCCAACCGGACCGGCACCCACCGCTTCGGGATGCCCGCGCGCGGCGTTGGGACCATGCCGTCCAGCGATTGCTGGGCCGTTCGTCGCGCTCGCGCACCCCGACGCAGCGCACCGCTGGGCTGACCGGCTTGGCCACCGCGCGGCAGCAGCTGCGGCGGAGCGCAGCGGAGCCAGCCTTAAGCTGAGCCACCCACCGGGCCGAGGAACCAGGACAACGGGCCAGCCGCCCCCCTTCCCCTTCTCGCCGGCGCTTTGGACCCGGAAGCCGCACCCGCCCGAGCCGAATGCCGCGAGGCGGCGCACAGGCGCAGGCGAAGCGCAGCGCACCCACACCCACACCCGCACATCATCGATGAGCCCACGACGGCTACGAGAGGCCCGCGGCGGCAGACGCCGCAGCGGGCTTCGTCCTCCTGCTGCTCACCCCTCGTCGGCGGCGTATCGCACACCGATCCGCTCACGCACCGCGTCCAGCGTGCGCATCACCGCGAGCGAGCCGTCCAGCGGCACCAGCGGGGACTCCTTCTCGCCCGCCCGCAGACACCGCATCACCTCCGCCGCCTCATGCTGCAGACCGTGCAGACCGGCCTCCGCGTCCTGCGCCGTGAACTCCTCCGGATCCCGCCCCGGCCGGTGCAGTACGAACCGCTCCGGGTGGAAGAAGCCGCGCGGGAACTCGATCCGGCCCGCCGTCCCGGTCACCGAGGCGGTCTGCGGCGTATCGGCGTTGAGCGAGCAGCTCAGCAGCGCCGTCGCGCCGCCGTCCCAGCCCAGCAGGATCCCGGTGTTCTCGTCCACGCCCTCCGGGGTCAGCCGCGCCCTGGCCTGGATGTCATCGGGCTCGCCCAGCAGCAGCTGCGCGAAGGACACCGGGTACACCCCGAGGTCGAGCAGCGCGCCGCCGCCCTGTGCCGGGTCGCGCAGCCGGTGCCCGGCGTCGAACGGCCCGGCGAGACCGAAGTCGGCCTGCACCACCCGCACTTCGCCGATCGCGCCATCCCGGACCAGCTCGGTCATCCGCCGGACGACCGGATTGCAGTACGTCCACATCGCTTCCATCAGGAAGGCGTTTCGGGCCCGGGCGAGATCGACCAGCTCGGCCGCCTCCCGCACATTGAGCGTGAACGCCTTCTCGCACAGCACCGCCCGCCCCGCCTCCAGGCACAGCCCGGCCGCCACGCGGTGCGCCGAATGCGGGGTGGCGACGTACACCACGTCCACCTCCTCATCGGCGGCGAGCTCGGCCCAACTGCCGTGCGCACGCGGTATCCCGAACCGCTCGGCGAAGCGCTTCGCGGAGTCCGGGCCGCGTGAGCCGACCGCCACCACCTGGGCGTCGGCCAGCTCCAGCAGATCCGCCGTGAAGGAGGCGGCGATCCCGCCCGTCGACAGAATTCCCCACCGCACGGTCTCGGCCATCTCCACGCTCACTCCGTACACACATCGGTCATGACCACAACGAACTTGCTGAGAGCATAGAGAAGACTCAACAACTCACGGAGAGCTGCATGCCGCCGTCCGGCCATCCGACCGCACCCGACCACAGACCCATATCCGTACCCGAGTCCACCCGCGTACCCGAGTCCACCCCCGTACCCGAGTCCACCCGCGTACCCGCGACCTCCCCGAGCCCCGCGGCTCGCCGCGCCGGTCTCCTGATGACCCTCGTGCTCGGCGGGCTCAACGCCCTCCCGGCGCTGTCCATGGACATGTACCTCCCGGCCCTGCCCGAGGTCACCGGCGCGCTGCACAGCCCCGCCGCCACGGTCCAGCTCACCCTCACCGGCTGTCTGGCGGGCATGGCGCTCGGCCAGCTGGTCGTGGGCCCCATGAGCGACAAGTTCGGGCGCCGCCGCCCGCTGCTGGTCGGCATGGTGGTCTACATCGTCGCCACCGCCGTATGCGCCATCGCGCCCACCGTCGAGCTGCTGATCGCCTTCCGGCTGCTCCAGGGCCTGGCCGGCGCCGCGGGCATCGTGATCTCCCGCGCCGTCGTCCGCGATCTGTACGACGGCGCCGCGATGGCCCGCTTCTTCTCCACCCTCATGCTGATCTCCGGCGTCGCGCCCATCGCCGCGCCCCTGATCGGCGGGCAGGTCCTGCGCCTCACCGACTGGCGCGGCGTGTTCGTCGTGCTGACCGTCGTGGGCGTGCTGCTCACCATCGTCGTGTGGCGCTGGCTGCACGAGACCCTGCCGCCGGAGCGGCGCCACGGCGGCGGCCTCGGCCAGGCGCTGCACACCATGCGCGGACTGCTCGCCGACCGCGTCTTCACCGGCTACATGCTCGCGGGCAGCTTCGCCTTCGCCGCGCTCTTCGCCTATGTCTCCGGGTCCTCCTTCGTGATCCAGGAGATCTACGGCGCCTCCCCGCAGACCTTCAGCCTGCTCTTCGGGATCAACTCGATCGGCCTGGTCTCCGTCGGACAGCTCAACGGGAAGGTGCTGGCCGGGCGGGTCAGCCTGGACGCGGCCCTGTTCGTCGGCCTCGCCGCGATCACCCTGTCGGCCATCGCGCTGTGCCTGATGGCCAGTGGGGTCTTCGGCGACGTCGGCCTCGTACCGATGGCCGCCGGGCTGTTCGTGCTGATGTCCGCGATGGGCCTGGCCATGCCCAACACCAACACCCAGGCGTTGATGCGCACCAAGCACGCCGCGGGCTCCGCGTCCGCGCTGCTGGGCACCTGCTCGTTCCTCGTCGGCGCGATCGCCTCGCCGCTGGTGGGCATCGCGGGCGAGCACACGGCCGTGCCGATGACCGTGGTCCAGCTGGTGTGCGCGGTCGCGGCCATGGCCAGTTTCATGGGACTGTGCCGTCCGTGGCAGCAGCGCAAGACCGGCAAGACCGGCTGAACGACCATCTGGATCAGCTGATACGAGAGGTGGGGGCGCTTCCCGAGGGGGAGCGCCCCTGGGGCGCCGGGGTGGTCGTGGCCGCCGGGCGGGGCCCGGACGTGCTCGTCGAGGAGGCCTTCGGCTGGGCGGTGCGGTACGCGGCGTACGACGAGGCCACGGACCGTGGCGTGGAGCTGCCGCGCGAGCGGTGGGTGCCGATGCGGACGGGAGGGCGGGGCGCGCGGCCGGGCCGGGACCGGTCGGAGCCGGACGCGGGGCCGGACGCGGGGCCGGACGCAGGGCCGGGCCTGGACCGGGGGCAGGACACCGTCTTCGACCTCGCCTCGCTGACGAAGCTGTTCACCACGATCGTCGCGGTGCAGTGCGTCGAGCGCGGCGAGATCGACCTGGACGGCCGGGTCGCCGCGTACGCCCCCGAGTTCACGGCCGCCGCCGAACACGGCATCACCGTACGGCAGCTGCTCACCCACACCTCCGGGCTGCTGCCCGAACTCCCGCTGTACGACTACGACAGCCACGAACAGCGGCTGGCGAGGCTGCACACCGAACCCCCCACCACCGCCCCCGGCACCGCCCGCCGCTACTCCGACCTGAACTTCCTGCTGCTCCAGCGGGTCCTGGAGCGGGTGACCGGCCGCTCCCTGGCCCACCTCGTACGCGACGACATCACCCTCCCCCTCGGCATGAGCGCCACCCGCTACCGCCCGCCCCGCGCCTGGCTGCCCCGTATCGCCGCCACCGAGGACCAGCGGCGCCCCTGGGCCAAACTCGACCGCGGCATGCTGCGGGGCGTCGTCCACGACGAGAACGCCTACGCCCTGGGCGGCGTCGCGGGCCACGCCGGGCTCTTCTCCACGGCCGCGGATCTGACGCTGCTGTGCCGCGCCCTGCTGGGCGGGGGCCCGCCCGTGCTGCGGCCGGAGTCCGTCGAGCTGATGCTGGCCGCGCCCGGGCTGGGGTTCGAGGTCGATCAGCGCTGGTTCATGGGCGAGCTGGCAGGCCGGGGCGCGGCGGGCCACACCGGCTTCACAGGCACCAGCCTGGTGCTCGACCGGGCCACGTCGTCGTATCTGGTGCTGCTGGCCAACACCGTGCACCCGCGCCGCCGCCCGGCCGACAGCGCCCCGCGCGCGGCGTCGGGTACGGCGCTGGCGCGGGCGCTGCGGCCCGGAACGCCGGGCACCTGAGCGGACTCCTGGGCGTGGCCCCGAGCGGGCCCCTGGGCGTGGCCCTGAGCCGGGCCCGCCTCAGGGCTCACTTCTCGAGCGGCTGGGTGAAGCGGAGCAGATTGCCGGCCGGGTCGCGGAAGGCGCAGTCGCGCAGTCCGTAGAACTGGTCCATGGGCTCCTGCAGCACCTCGGCCCCCGTGGCGCTGACGCGCTCGAAGGTGGCGTCGCAGTCGTCCGTGGAGAAGATGACACCGCGCAGCAGGCCCTTGGCCATCAGCTCCGCCATGGTCTGTCTGTCGGCCGATGAGGCGTTCGGATCGGCGAGCGGCGGTTCCAGGACGATGCTCACACCCGGCTGCGCGGGCGACCCTACGGTCACCCAGCGCATCCCCTCGAACTCGACGTCGTTGCGCACCTCGAGGCCGAGCGCATCGCGGTAGAAGGCGATCGCCTTGTCGTGGTCGTCGACGGCGATGAAGCAGGTGGAAAGCGTGATCTCCATAGCAATCACGCTACGGCCGCGGAGCGTGCCTCGCCTCCGCGTTCCTGACCGGCCGCGTGTGGATCTTGGCGATGCACGCCGGGATGGCGGCGCCGTGGTCATGGCCGCGGGCCCGGTAGGCGCTCGGGCTCTCGCCGACCAGCTCGGTGAAGCGCGAGCTGAACGACCCCAGCGACGTACAGCCGACCGCGAAGCAGACCTCGGTCACCGTGAGGTCGCCGCGCCGCAGCAGCGCCTTGGCGCGCTCGATACGGCGGGTCATCAGATAGCTGTAGGGCGTCTCGCCGAAGGCGGCGCGGAAGCTGCGGGAGAAGTGGCCCGGCGACATCAGGGCGCCCTGTGCCAGCGCCGGGACGTCGAGCGGCTCGGCGTAGTCGCGGTCCATCCGGTCACGGGCCTGCCGCAGCCGTACGAGGTCGTCGAGGTCCTGCCGTTTCATGCGAGGAGTTTCGCACAGAGAACCGGTCCAGGAACCAATCAGGAATGGCCCAGGAACCGATCAGGAACCGATCAGGAATGGAGAAGCCGAGGTCACGGAGGCGTGGCTAGCGTGAATGCCATGAACAACGCCACGCATGACGCCATGGACCTCACCATTCACTGGACCTTCCTCCCGCACCACGACCCCGACGCCTCCCTGGCCTTCTACCGCGACACCCTCGGCTTCGAGGTCCGCAACGACGTCGGACAGGGCAAGATGCGCTGGATCACGGTCGGCCCCGCCGGCCGGCCCGACACCTCCATCGTCCTGGAGCCGCCGGCCACCGACCCCGCCATCACCGACGACGAGCGCGGCACCATCGTCTCGATGATGGACAAGGGCACCTACGCCCGCCTCACCCTGGCCACCGCCGACCTCGACGGCGTCTTCGCCCGGCTTCAGTCCGGCGATGCCGAGGTCGTCCAGGAGCCGATCGATCAGCCGTACGGTGTGCGCGACTGCGCCTTCCGCGACCCCGCGGGCAATCTGATCCGCATCAACGAACTGCGCTGACCTCGCTCCTTGCGCTCGCGACCCCGTCCGGCGTCAATGGGACGGGGTCGCGCCGACCGCGCAGGCGGCCTCGCGCACTCGCGTAACAGAAAGACGGAGACACCATGAGCATGGCCAAGAAGACGGATCCGAAGCCGCCCGCCGCGCCGCACGCTGCCGACAGCCACGATCTGATCCGCGTGCACGGCGCACGCGAGAACAACCTCAAGGACGTCAGCATCGAGCTCCCGAAGCGGCGGCTGACGGTGTTCACCGGCGTCTCCGGTTCGGGCAAGAGCTCACTGGTGTTCAACACGATCGCCGCGGAGTCGCAGCGGCTGATCAACGAGACCTACAGCGCCTTCGTGCAGGGCTTCATGCCGACGCTCGCGCGGCCCGAGGTCGACGTCCTCGACGGGCTGACCACGGTGATCACCGTCGACCAGCAGCGGATGGGCGCCGACCCCCGCTCCACGGTCGGCACCGCCACCGACGCCAACGCGATGCTGCGCATCCTCTTCAGCCGGCTCGGCAAGCCGCATATCGGCCCGCCCAGCGCCTACGCCTTCAACGTCCCCTCGGTCCGGGCGAGCGGCGCGATCACCGTCGAGCGCGGTGCGAAGAAGGCGGTGAAGGCGACCTTCAACCGCACCGGCGGGATGTGCGTACGCTGCGAGGGCCGGGGCTCGGTCACCGACCTGGACCTCAGCCAGCTCTACGACGACTCCAAGTCGCTCGCCGAGGGCGCGATCACCGTCCCCGGCTACAAGGGCGGCGGCTGGAACTCCCGGCTCTACATCGAGTCGGGTTTCTTCGACCCGGACAAGCCCATCCGCAGGTTCACGGAGAAGGAGCTGCGGGACTTCCTTCACCGCGAGCCGACCAGGATGAAGATCGCGGGCATCAACATGACCTACGAGGGGCTGATCCCGCGGATCCAGAAGTCGATGCTCTCCAAGGACAAGGAGGCGATGCAGCCGCATATCCGGGAGTTCGTGGAGCGGGCGGTCACCTTCACCGTCTGCCCCGAGTGCGACGGCACCCGGCTGAGCGAGGGCGCCCGGTCGTCGAAGATCAAGAAGATCAGCATCGCCGACGCCTGCGCGATGCAGATCAGCGACCTGGCGGAATGGGTCCGCGGCCTCAAGGAGCCGTCGGTGGCGCCGCTGCTCAGCGCGTTGCAGCAGACGCTCGACTCGTTCGTGGAGATCGGCCTCGGCTATCTCTCGCTCGACCGGCCGGCGGGCACGCTCTCGGGCGGCGAGGCACAGCGCACCAAGATGATCCGCCACCTCGGCTCCTCGCTCACCGATGTGACGTACGTCTTCGACGAGCCCACCACCGGTCTGCACCCGCATGACATCCAGCGGATGAACGGGCTGCTGCTGCGGCTGCGGAACAAGGGCAACACGGTGCTCGTCGTGGAGCACAAGCCCGAGGTGATCGAGATCGCCGACCACGTCGTCGACCTCGGCCCCGGCGCCGGTACGGCGGGCGGCACCGTCTGCTTCGAGGGCACCGTCGAGGGGCTGCGGGCCGGTGGCACCGTCACCGGGCGCCACTTCGACGACCGGGCCTCACTCAAGGAGACAGTACGGAAGCCCACCGGCACGCTGCCCATTCGCGGCGCGAGCACCCACAACCTTCAGGGCGTCGACGTCGACATCCCGCTCGGGGTGCTCTGCGTGGTCACCGGAGTGGCGGGCTCAGGCAAGAGCTCCCTCGTACACGGGTCGATTCCCGCGGACGACGGTGTGGTGTCCGTCGACCAGGGCGCGATCCGCGGCTCCCGGCGGAGCAACCCGGCGACGTACACCGGGCTGCTCGACCCGATCCGCAAGGCGTTCGCGCAGGCCAACGGCGTGAAGCCGGCGCTGTTCAGCGCCAACTCCGAGGGCGCCTGCCCCACCTGCGGTGGCGTCGGCGTCGTGTACACGGACCTGGGGATGATGGCCGGCACCTCCACCACTTGCGAGGACTGCGAGGGAAGGCGGTTCGACGCCTCGGTGCTCGACTACCACCTCGGCGGCCGCGACATCAGCGAGGTGCTGGCGATGTCGGTGACCGAGGCCGAGGAGTTCTTCGGCGCCGGCGAGGCGCGCACCCCGGCCGCGCACCGCATCCTCGGCCGCCTCGCCGACGTCGGGCTCGGCTACCTCACCCTCGGCCAGCCGCTCACCACGCTCTCCGGCGGCGAGCGGCAGCGGCTCAAGCTGGCCACCCATATGGCCGACAAGGGCGGCGTGTACGTCCTCGACGAGCCGACCGCCGGTCTCCACCTCGCCGATGTCGAGCAGCTGCTCGGCCTGCTCGACCGGCTCGTCGACGCCGGTAAGTCGGTCATCGTCGTCGAACACCACCAGGCGGTCATGGCGCACGCCGACTGGATCATCGACCTCGGCCCCGGCGCCGGCCACGACGGCGGCCGGATCGTCTTCGAGGGCACCCCGTCGGACCTCGTCGCCGCGCGGGCCACGCTCACGGGCGAGCACTTGGCGGCCTACGTCGGCGGTTGAGCGGGACGATCAGGCGCCAGGCTCCCCGTCCGTGCCCGCGCCCGGCCCCCCGTCCGCGCCAGGCCAGGCGTCGCCCCAGTCGGCGTCGCGGGCCGTGCGGTAGCGGGGGCCCTGGCGCTTGGTGACCGTCTCGCGGCGCAGCCCGTCGGGGCCGCACAGGTCGAGCAGCACCTGGCCCTTGCGGAGCTGCGGGCGGCGCACCACGCGGGCGTCCGCGGGCGCGGCGGGGAAGCGGGCGGCCGCGACGTACGCGAACTTCTCGTCCTCGTACGGCAGCGAACCGCCCTTCACCTGCCGGTGCAGGGAGGACCGGCTGACCCGGGCCGCGAAGTGGCACCAGTCCGCACCCGGCTCGATCGGGCACTGTGCGCTGTGCGGGCACGGCGCCACCACGCGCAGCCCCGCCGCCAGCAGCCGCTCCCGCGCCTCGCGGATGCGGAGGTAGCCGTCCGGGGTGCCGGGCTCGATCAGTACCACGGCCTGAGCGGCCCGGGCCGCCTCGTCGACGACGGCGTGGCGGTCGGCGGCGGTGAGCTCGCCGAGCACGTAAGAGACGGTGACCAGGTCGGTCCCGTCGGCGAGGGCGAGCCCGTCGCCGATGACCTGGCGCTGCCAGCGCACCTCCCGCAGCGCCTCGACCGCCGCGCCGCCGGCCAGTTCCCGGCCGAGTGCGAGCGCGGGCTCGGCCCAGTCCAGCACGGTGGTGGCGCGCTCCGCGTCCGGCCAGGCCGCGGCGGTCGCCCACGTGGCCGCGCCGGTGCCGCCGCCGATGTCGACATGCGAGCCGGGACTCCACCCCGGCGCCCCGGCCCGAAAGGCGGCCAGCGCCGAGCGCACGGCCTCGAACGTCGCGGGCATCCGATACGCGGCGTAGGCGACGACGTCGGCCCGATCCCGCAGCACGGGCGCGTCGGTCGGGGTCCGCCCCCGGTAGTTCTCGATCAGCCGCCCCGTAGCCTGCGCGGCCTGCCGGGCGGACAACCCATCGACCAGCCCGGCCAGCGCGGCGCGCAGCGTCTCGCCCGTACGGGCGCCCTCGGTGGCGGAAGCGTGCATCCGCCAGAGTTTACCGCTCGCGTGACCGCCTCCCGGCCGGTCGACGGCGCCCCGGCGGCGGGGTGGCCGGCGGCGACGGTGGCCCCTGGCCCGGTGGCCGGGCGCCCCGGCCTGCTGCCGGGCGCCCGCCCCGGGCCCGGCGCCCCGGGCAGTCCCCCCGGCCACCCGGCCGCCGCCAGGGTCGGCGACGGCCTTCCCCGCCCCAGGCGCTGAGGGGCGGCGGGACCCCGGCGGGGTCCGGGCCTAGCGGCCCGGATCTCGTAGTTCCTGCGTGCAGCACTTCACGCTGCCGCCGCCCTTGAGCAGCTCGCTCAGGTCCATCGCGATCGGCTCGTAGCCCCGTTCGCGCAGGGGGCCGAAGAGTCCGGCCGCCGCTTGGGGGAGTACGACATGGCGGCCGTCGCTGACGGCGTTGAGCCCGAGGGACGCGGCGTCCGCCTCCGTGGCGATGATCGCGTCGGGGAAGAGCCGGGCGAGCACGGCCCGGCTGCCCGGGGAGAAGGCGCCGGGGTAGTACATGATCTCCGTGTCCGTCGTGTCGTCGAGCACGCACAGCGCCGTATCGAGGTGGTAGTAGCGCGGATCGACGAGGTCCAGGCCGAGCACCGGGCGGCCGAAGAACTCCTGCGCCTCCGGGTGCGAGAGCGGGCTGCTGCGGAAGCCGCGGCCCGCCAGCAGCCAGGACGCGGTCACGGCGAAGTCGCCCTCGCCCTCGTTGACGTGCTCGGGCTCGCGCACCTGCGCGTAGCCGTGGGCGCGGAACCACTCCAGGTGGGCCGCCGCCTCGCCGGTGCGTTCGGGATGGGCGAAGCGGGCGCCGAGGACGCGGCCGTCGACGACGGTCGCGCCGTTGGCCGCGTACACCATGTCGGGGAGGTCGGGCCGGGGCGGCAGTTCCTCGACGGTGTGGCCGAGGGAGCGGTAGCGGTCGCGCAGGTCCTCCCACTGGGCGAGCGCGAGCGGGAGGTCCACGGGCTTGGCCGGGTCCATCCAGGGGTTGATGGAGTAGGTGACCCGGAAGTGGGTCGGCGGACACATCAGATAGCGGCGCGCGGTGGCGCGGCGCTCAGGGGTGCGCAAGGACAAGGATGGCTCCTCACGGGAGTGCAGGCCCGTACGGATCGTCGTACGCGGTCCTGGACATATGGTGCGCCCCGGCCCCCGCCCGGGGCATGAGCCGTATGGATGGTTTAAAGAGGTCGATAGGTTGTCCGCCATGGCCGACAAAGCAGCCGACAAGGCAGCCGACAAGGCGGCGCCCGACTCCGCCCGCCGCAGCGAACGCGCACGCCGGGCGATCCTCGACGCCGCCCTGGAGCTCATCGGCGAGATGGGCTACCCCCGGCTGACCATCGAGGCCATCGCGGCCCGCGCCGGGGTCGGCAAGCAGACGATCTACCGCTGGTGGCCCTCCAAGGCCGCGGTGCTGCTCGACGCCTTCACCGCCCAGGGGGAGACACCCGAGGGCGAGACCCCCGAGGGCGGCGAGCCCGCGCTGCCCGACACCGGGGACCTGGAGGCGGATCTCAAGCTGGTGCTGCGGGGGGCCGTCGACCAGATGAACGCCCCCGCGTACGACCTGCCCGCCCGCGCGCTCACCGCCGAGGGCCTGGTGAACCCCGAGCTCGGCGCCCACTTCGTGGCCCGGGTCCTGGAGCCGGGGCTGCGGCTGCTCGCCGAGCGGCTGCGGGCCGCGCAGGAGGCCGGGCAGATCGGGCGGGACGTCGACCCGGACGTCGTCGTCGAGCTGGTGTGCGGTCCGCTGACCCACCGTTGGCTGCTGCGCACCCATCCGCTCAGCCACGAGTACGCGGACGCGGTGGTCGATACGGCGCTGCGGGGGATCCTGAAGAAGTGATCCGCGAGGTCAGCGCGCCGTCCGCGTCAGCAGCGTCGGCGCGTCCGAGATGATGCCGCCGCAGCCCAGCCGCAGCATCCGGTCCCGTGCCTCCGGGGTGTTCACCGTATGGGCCCACACCCGGCGTATGCCGGAGGTCACCGCCCGCCGCAGGTCCTTCCTCCGCGCCTGGTAGTCGACGTCCAGCAGATCCACGAACCCCCGCCACATGCGGGGCCGGTCCTCGCGCAGCTGCTGGGCCGAGCGCCACAGCTGTGTCAGCAGCCCCATCCGGTGGGCCTGGCGGGCCACCCGGAGGCGGTTGGTGTTGACGAAGACGGAGCGGGTCAGGCCGCGCTGGTGGATCATCGCGGACAGGCGGGGCAGGCTGTCCGGGTCCTTGGCCTCCACCATCAGCACCTTGTGCCTGCCGAAGCGGTCCAGCGCCTCGCCGACGGTCGGCGGCGCCTCGGGCAGCCACAGGCCGGGCAGCTGGGGGCCAGGCCGCAGCCGTATGGAGCGCCACTGAGCGGCGGTGAGCGACTTCACGGGGCCGGTCGAGTACGTCGTACGGTCCAGCGTCGCGTCGTGCATCACCACGAGCGTGCCGTCCCGCAGCATCCTGGTGTCGAAGTCCAGGACCTGGGCGGCGCCCCGCTCATAGGCGGCGGTCAGGCCGGACATGCTGTTCTCGGGGACTTCCAGGGCGCCGCCGCGGTGCGCCACGTAGGTGATCGGCGGGAGCGAATCGGCGGTCGGGAACCCGTTGCGCCGCCCGGACGGGAGGGGCGGTCCGCCGGGCGGCGCGGCGGCCGGTGCGGTGGTCGGCGCAGCGGCCGGCACGGCCAGGGTGAGGACCGCTATACCAGTCAGTAGAGACCTCGTGACCATAAAGGGAACGCTAGGGGCGCCAGTTCGGTTATGCCTGATATCCGCACCCAGAGGGGGGTCCTGTGCACCCCGGATGCGGACACCGGCCACCTCCGGAGCAGGATGGTGGCAGCATTAAGAGCATTGGGTCGGTATTCGGCGGTACCGGTGGGGAAGCGAGGCGGTAGATGGAACGCAAGGGCAGGTTCTCCCAGTGGCTGCGTCGGCCGCGGAGCGGTGCGGGCGGCGACACGGGCACGGGGGCGGGCGCGGCAGGCGCCCGCGAGGATCTGCTCATGGCCGCTGCCGCCGCCGGGTTCCCGCTCGCGCCGGCGGCCCACCCCTCCGGCTACGGCTGTTCCTGCGACCGCATCGGCTGTCCGACCCCGGCCCGGCACCCCGTCTCCTTCGCCTGGCAGACGCAGGCGACCACCGACCCGGAGAAGGTCGCGCGGTGGCTGCGGAGCGACCCCGAGGCGAACTTCATCACCGCCACCGGTATGGCCCACGACGTGCTGGACGTGCCCGTGGCCGCCGGCCGACTGGCCCTGGAGCGGCTGGGCGAGGCCGGTGTCGAGGTCGGTCCCGTCGCCATCACCAGCGTCGATCGCCAGGAGCGCATGCTGTTCTTCACGGCCACCCGTGGCACGCCGGAGGACGAGGACGAGTGGTGGCCGTGTGAGCTGGACTGCCACCCCGAGACGATGGACGAGCACCCCGGGCTGCGCTGGCACTGCCGGGGCAGCTATGTGCTCCTGCCGCCCGCGCGGCTGCCGGGGGACGGCCAGGTGACCTGGCTGCTCGGCCCGGAGCGGCCGCTGCCGGATCCGCTGTCGCTGCTGGAGTCGCTGACCGACGCGTGCGCCCGGCTCGCGGACGAGGGGCATGAGCACGAGTCGCACGCCTGGCCGATAGGACGCTGACGGGGCGGCACCGGGAGTCGCGGGGGGAGTGGGGCCTGCTCAGCGGGCCCAGCTCAGTGGGCTCAGCGGGGCCCTGCTCAGTTCCGTGGGCTCAGCGGCCCCACTCAGTGGCTACTCGCCCTTCGCCGCCGTCACGCCCTCCAGCCGGTTGAGGAACACCACCTTCGGGTCCGCCGCGTCCTTCGCCGGCACCCGTACCGCCGACTCCGACACCCGGGTCAAGGTCACCGACTTCTTCGCCTCGCCGGTCATCAGCGCCTTGATCTGCGGGGTGGGGTTGGGCCGGTAGCCCTTGGCCATGGTCTGCTTCTGCCGGTGGTGGGAGGTGAAGAAGACCAGCGCCCCGCCGTCGCTCAGGCGCAGCCCCACCGGGGCGTAGCGGGGGCCCTCCGCGGCCGTGTCGATGTACTCGGTCCAGAACTTCGGGGTGCGCAGGAACTTCTTCCGCGAGGTCCGCAGCCCCGACGTCGCCTGGCTGTCCGCGAAGACCTCGCCCTTGCCGGTCATCAGATACTCGGTGTACTCGGCGCTGAGCCCATCCGGCCGCGTCGCCAGCTTGGGCGTGGCCCCCTCGGCCGGTACGGACTTCGCCCAGCCGTCCTTGTCGATCTGGAAGTCCGGCACCTCGTCCTGACTGAGGATCGACAGATACGCGGCCTTCCACGGCTCGTTCGCCCCGTCCCGTGTGAAGACCAGCAGCCAGCGGTTGTCGTCGCGGTTGCTCTCGGTGTTCGCCACGAAGAACTTCGGCCAGCCGACCTGCTTGGGTATGACATAGCGCGCGTCGTTGAGCTTCAGCGGCGGGTAATCGGGGTTCCCGTTCGGCTTGTCGGCGTGCTGTGCCTTCAGGTCGGCGGCGCTGATGTCCAGCAGTGGGCCGGTCTGGACCTGGCCCGCCAGCGCCGGATCCAGCTTGCTGTAGGACTTGTTGTAGACGTCCGTGAACCGCTTGAGCGCCTTGGGCGCCTCATCCTTCGCGATGGACGGGATGTTCTCCCGCTCGCCGTGCACCGTCATGCAGCCTGTCAGCGTCATCGCCAGCGTCACCGCCGCTGCTGCCGCGGCTGTCGGAACTGCGCGCCGCCGACGCTGTGACCTGCGTGTCATCGGACTTGGGCTCCTTCGGGACTGCTCTGGTCGGCGCAACCCTACCGGGGAGCAGGAAGAAGGCGAGCGTGGGGACCAGATACAGCAGCCACACCGTGACCTGCAGAACGGTCGGGTCGGCCTGGAAGTTGAAGACGCCCTTGAGCAGGGTGCCGTACCAGGAGTCCGGCGGGACGGTATCGCTGATGTCGAAGGCCTGGCTGTGCAGACCGGGGAGGAATTCCGCCTCCTGCAAGTCGTGGAAGCCGTACGCGAGCACGCCCGCCGCCACGATGACCAGCATGCCGCCGGTCCAGGTGAAGAACTTCGCCAGGTTGATCTTCAGCGCGCCGCGGTAGAACAGCCAGCCCATCAGCACCGCGGTGAGCAGCCCCAGCACCACCGCGATCAGCGGCTGCGACGTGCCGTCGTCGCTGGTCTTCTGCACCGCCGCCCAGACGAACAGCGCGGTCTCCAGGCCCTCGCGGCCCACCGCCAGGAAGGCGGTCACCACCAGCGCGCCGGTGCCCATCGCGAGCGCCGCGTCCAGCTTGCCGTGCAGCTCGGCCTTCAGGTGCCGGGCGGTGCGCCGCATCCAGAAGACCATCCAGGTCACCAGGCCGACCGCGATGATGGACAGCGAACCGCCCAGCGCCTCCTGGGCCTTGAAGGTCAGCTCCTGCGAGCCGAACTGCAGCGCCGCGCCGAAGCCCAGGCTCACCGTGACCGCGACACCGATGCCCAGCCAGACCGGCAGCAGCGCCTTCCGGCGGTCGGTCTTGACCAGATAGGCGACGAGGATGCAGACGACCAGGCTGGCTTCCAGCCCTTCGCGCAGTCCGATCAGGTAGTTGCCGAACACGAGGTTGGCCTTTCTCTTGTGCTTCTCGGGCCGCTCAGGTGAACAGCGCCCGTCCCCACCAGTCGTCCGCGCCGCGGACGCCCGGCGGGACGGCGAACAGCGCCGAACCCACGTGCTGGATGTACTCGTTGAGCGCGTCGTTGCGCGCCAGCTTCTGCTGCACGGGGATGAACCCCTGCCGCACGTCCCGCTGGTACGCGAGGAAGAACAGCCCCGCATCCAGCCGCCCCAGGCCGTCCGTACCGTCGGTGAAGGAGTAGCCGCGGCGCAGGATCCGCACCCCGCCGTTGGAGTCCGGGTGGGCGAGGCGGACATGCGCGGTGGGCAGCATCGCCTTCAGCAGCGGCTCGTCGCGCTCGCGCGGCTTGCCGATGGGCGCGCCCTCACCCTTGGTGCGCCCGAAGACGTCCTCCTGCTCCTTCAGGGAGGTGCGGTCCCAGGTCTCGATGTGCATCCGGATCCGGCGGGCGACCAGATACGAGCCGCCGACCAGCCACTCGGGGCCGGCCTTGGCCCCCACCCACACATGCTTGTCCAGGGCCGCGGAGTCGGTGCCGGCGATGTTCCGGGTGCCGTCCTTGAACCCCATCATGTTGCGCGGGGTCTGCGCGTCCGGCGTCGTCGAGGATGTCTTGCCGAAGCCCAGCTGTGACCAGCGGATCGCGACCTTGCCCATGCCGATACGGGCCAGGTTGCGGATCGCGTGCACGGCCACCTGCGGGTCGTCAGCGCACGCCTGGACGCACAGATCGCCGCCGCTGCGCGCGGCGTCCAGGTTGTCGCCGGGGAACGCGGGCAGGTCGATCAGGGCTTCCGGGCGGCGCCCGGCGAGGCCGAAGCGGTCCTTGCCCTTCTTGTCCTTGAAGAGGGACGGCCCGACGCCGAAGGTGAGGGTCAGCCGGGACGGTTTGAGCCCCAGCGCCTCGCCCGTGTCGTCCGGCGGGGCCTCGGCGAGCCCGCCGACCGCGCCGCCGCCGACGGCGTGGCCCTGCGTCATCCGGGCGGCCGCCTTCGTCCACTCCTTCAGGAGCGCGATCAGATCGTCGCGGTCGTCGGTGGTGACGTCGAAGGCCGCGAAGTGCAGCCGGTCCTGTACGGCGGTGGAGATCCCGGCCTGGTGCGCGCCGTAGAAGGGCACCGCGGCCCCGCTGTCGGCCACCGGCTGGGCGGTCGCGTCGGAGTTGCCGAGGGCGGCCGCGGCGCCCCCACCCGCCGCGGCGCCCAGCGCGAGCCCGGCGCCGCCCCAGCCGAGCAGCGCGCGGCGGGAGGGGACGGTGCGGCGGGCGGCGGCGGACTGGTCGTCGGTGGCGGGCTGGTCGCTTGTGGATCGGCCGTCGCTCGTGGACCGGTCGTCGGTCGTGGGCTTGTCGTCGATCTCGGGCTGGTCGCTCATGGTCGGCGCGCCCCTACTTCGCCACGGCCGCGGCGAGCTTGGACAGCGGCTCGGCCAGCGCGTTGACCGCGTCCGACAGCTCCTTGCGCTTGGCCTCGCCGACGGTGTCGTACGAGACGAACCCGTCGCCCTCGCGGTACTTGTCGAGCAGCTTCTTCACCGCCGCGAACTGCTTGTCCAGGTCCTTGGCCAGGGCCGGGTCGTTCTCCGAGGCGACCGGCTTGAGCAGCTGGTACGACTTCTCGGCGCCGTCGACATTGCCCTCGAAGTCGACCAGGTCGGTGTGGCTGTAGCGCTCCTCCTCGCCGGTGACCTTGCCGGTCTGCACCTCGTCGAGGAGTTCCTTGGCGCCGTTGGCCATGCCGGTGGGCGTGATGTCCGCCGTGCCGACCCGCTTCTGCCAGTCCTTGAGGTCCTTGATCAGCTGGTCCGCGAGGGTCTTGTCCTCGGCGGTGATCTTCTTGTCCTTCCACAGGGACTTCTCGAGCCGGTGCCAGCCGGTCCACTTCTGGCCCTTCTCCAGACCGTCCTCGCGGATGTCGACCTTCGGGTCGATGTCGCCGAAGGACTCGGCGACCGGCTCGGTCCGCTCCCAGCCGACGCGCGAGGGCGCGTACGCCTTCTTGGCGGCCTCCAGGTCGCCCTTCTTGACCGCGTCCGCGAACGCCTGCGCCTTGGGCAGCGTCTCGTCGGCCTGGGCCTGCGCGTAGGCGCGGTAGTCGGCCACGGCCTTGTCCAGCTTCGGGTTCCGCTTGGCGACCTTGCCGCCGGTCACGGTCACCTTCTGGCGGATGCCGTGGCCCTTCATACCGGGCTTGCAGGCGATCTCGTAGGTGCCCGCCTTGATCTCGGCGGTGATGCTGGCCTTGAGGCCGGAGCCGATGTTCTCCCGCTCGGTGACGATCCGGTCGCCGGGCGCGAAGACGTACACCTCGGTGACCTTGGAGCCCTTGTTCTCCACCGCGAGCTTGACGTGCCCGGCCGGGAACTTGGTCTTGGAGACCTCGCACTTGTCGTCGGACGCCGTGATCTGGATCGCGTCGGAGCCCTTGGCATCGGACTTCTCGGCGCAGCCGGACACGGCGGCCAGCGAGGCCACCGCCGCGATGGCGGTGACGGCGGAAGAGCGGGCGGCTCTCATAAACGGACTCCAGTCGAGATCGGGCAGCATGCCGATATAGCGGCATGTCGAGACAGGGGCCGGATAGGCCGCCCTAACTTAACTGAGGCTTACCTACCCAGCTCCAGCTCAGCCCCAAGGATTCGTAAGCTGAGAGTAAAAAATGTGTAATACGCCCCTACGGAAGGGTCAGAATCTCCGCGCCTGTGTCGGTCACCACGAGCGTGTGTTCGAACTGAGCCGTCCGCTTCCGGTCCTTGGTGACGACCGTCCAGCCGTCGTCCCACATGTCGTACTCGTAGGTGCCGAGCGTCAGCATCGGCTCGATCGTGAAGGTCATCCCCGGCTTGATCTCGGTGGTGTGATGCGGGCTGTCGTAGTGCGGGACGATCAGGCCGGAGTGGAACGACGAGTTGATGCCGTGGCCCGTGAAGTCGCGGACCACGCCGTAGCCGAAGCGCTTGGCGTACGACTCGATGACACGGCCGATGATGTTGATACGGCGGCCCGGCTTGACCGCCTTGATCGCGCGGTTCAGGGACTCCCGGGTGCGCTCCACCAGCAGCCGCGACTCGTCGTCCACCTCGCCGCACAGATAGGTGGCGTTGGTGTCGCCGTGCACCCCGCCGATGAACGCGGTCACATCGAGGTTCACGATGTCGCCGTCGCGCAGCACGGTCGAGTCCGGGATGCCGTGGCAGATGACCTCGTTGACGGAGGAGCACAGCGACTTGGGGAAACCGCGGTAGCCCAGCGTCGAGGGGTACGCGCCGTGGTCGCACAGATACTCATGCGCCACCCGGTCCAGCTCATCCGTGGTGACCCCCGGCGCGATCCGGCTCGCGGCCTCCGCCATCGCCCGCGCGGCGATCCCGCCCGCGATCCGCATCCGCTCGATCGTTTCGGCGTCCTGCACCTCGGACCCCGTATACGGCGTCGGGCCCTCTTTGCCGACGTACTCGGGGCGCGGGATCGAGGCGGGGACCGGGCGGACGGGAGAGAGCTTTCCCGGGACAAGAAGTGACTGGCCAGACATGTCAGCGAGTGTATCGGCGGCGGATCGGGCAGCATGGCGGGAAACAGGCAGAGAAGAGGGCGGGAGGGCCGCGATGGCGCTGTTCAAGAAGCGGGCCGCGGGGAAACCGGGCGAGTGGTACTACTGCATCAAGCACCAGAAGGTCGAGGAAGGCCCGGAATGCCGCGCCGCCGACCGGCTGGGCCCCTACCCGACCCGCACCGAGGCCCAGCACGCGATGGAGCTGACCGCGGAGCGCAACGCGGAGTGGGAGACCGACCCACGATGGCGGGATGAGCCCACACGGGGCGAGGACACGCGGGACGAGGGCTGACCGCAGGGGGCCGACGATGCGGCGTAGCCGCATCGCGGCCCCTGTCGGGACCGCGCCCGGACCACCCGAGCCGCGGCCTACGCCGCCCCGCCCCGCCGGGCGGTGCTCCGGATCGTGTCGGGGGTGGGCGCTGGGCCGTGTTGGGGCCGTGCCCCGTGGGCTCGCGCCCGGACGACCCGCGGGCCGCGCGCCCGCCGGGCCGTGGTCTACGCCGTCGCCGCGTGCGCCGCCGCGCCGCGGCTTACGCCGCCGCGTCGGCCACCCTCGCGCTCGCCGTCTCGCGTCGCTCGCGGACGTGGCGTGCGTGTTCGTCTGTCCTTGCGTCGTATGTCATGAGCTTCGGCAGGGTCAGCGCCAGGAGGCCGATGGAGGCTACGCAGGCCAGGCCGCCTGTCCATACCGAGGCCCGGACGCCGACCAGGCCGGCCATGCCGCCGGCCCGGACCTGGCCCAGTTGGGGGCCCGTCGCGTACGACAGCAGCTCGATGCCCGCCAGCCGGCCCCGTAGCTCGTCGGGGATCGTCTGGTTCCACATCGTGGAGCGGAACAGGCCGCTGACCATGTCCGCCCCGCCCGCCACCGCCAGGCACAGCAGCACCAGCCAGACGTTCGGCAGCCATCCCGCCACGGCCATCGCCGCGCCCCACAGCGCCGCGCTGAGCACGACCATCCGGCCGTGCCGGTGCACCCGTGAGGCCCAGCCGCTGGTCACGCTCACCGCGATGGAGCCGACCGACCCGGCCGCGTACATCAGGCCGAGCGACCAGGGCGCGTCCAGTTCGTCGGCGAGGAAGGGGAAGATCGCGTTCGGGAAGGCGAACAGCATGGCCGCCATGTCCACCGCATACGTGCCGAGCAGTTCCTTGCGCTGCCAGGCGTACCGCGCGCCCTCGCCGATCGCCCGCAGCGACGGCTGCTCCGCGTCGTGGGCGGGCGCCGCGGGCTTGAGGCCGAGCCCGAGGAGGATCGAGACGGCGAAGGTCAGCAGGTCCAGGCCGTAGGCGAAGGGCAGCCCGGCGTACGCGACGACGATGCCCGCGAGCGAGGGGCCCGCGACGGCGGACAGCTGCCAGCGGAGCGCGCTCAGGGCGGCGGCCGCGGTGAGCTGGTCGTGCGGGACGATGCGGACCGTGATCGAGTCGAGGGCCGGGCGCTGTAGCCCGGTGAGCGCGCTGGTCAGGGCGGCCACGACGTACAGCGGCCACAGCATCGGGTCGGGCAGCAGGCTGTTGGCCAGCAGCAGCGCCGACAGCAGGCCCAGGCCCGCCTCGGTGAGCAGGATCAGCTTTCGGCGGTCGACGACGTCGGCGAGCGCCCCGCCGTACAGGCCGAAGACGATGAGCGGCACCAGCTCGACCGCGCCGATCGCGCCGACGGCGAGGGCCGACCCCGTCAACTCCTTGATCTGCAGCGGCAGCGCCACCATGGTCAGGAAGGTGCCGAAGGAGGTCACCAGACCCGCGGTCCACAACAGGCGGAAGTCGCGGGAGGAGCGCCAGGGCGCGAGATCGGGCAGCAGGGCGCGCCGACGCGCCCCCTGCGGCGGGGGATGTGGATCGTCCGTCACAAGGGGACATGCTCAAGCGCCGTCCGTGCCGCCCACAAACGAATTTTTCCCGCCATGCCGCTCCGCCTGCCGTCCGCCAGGTCGCTTCGCCGCGCCTACCACGGCGCCGGTGGCGGGTCCGTCAGCCGGTCGGCCAGCCGGGCGAGGCGGTCGCGGAAGCGGTGGCGGCCGCGCGGCGCGGGCAGGCCGTTCTCCCCGGCGGCCGCGCTGACCAGGTGCTGGAGGGTGTCCAGATCGAGGCCCGCGTCGGAAGGGGCGGCCAGCGCGTCATGTGCGAGGGCGTGCAGTTCGGCGTGGCCGCCGTCGAGGGCGAGCACGGTCGCCCCGCTCCGGCGCGCACCGTGTACCCGCTCCAGCAGCCCGGCCCCCGGGTCGTCGGGCGCGACCACGAGCAGCGTCTCGCCGCGCCTGGCGCGCTCCAACCGGCCGAGGCCGACGGCCAGATGCGCGGGGAGCGCGCCGTCCGGGACCCAATGGCGTACGAGGGTGGGGGACAGCTCGGGCAGACCGGACCAGGCGGCCTCGTCGTCGAGGTGCGCGGCCAGGTGCCAGGGTTCGTACTCCTCGCTGCCGACCAGCAGCAGTCCGCTCCCACGCGACCCGCTCCCGCGCAGCCCGCCCCCGCGAGGCTCGACCGAGGCCCGCAGGGACCCCGCGAACCGGCGGGTGGCCCGCAGCCATTCGGTCCCGGCGAGTACATCGCGCAGCAGCGCGACCCGTACGGCGTCCATGGCACCGGGATCCTGCCGGGCCGCGCGGGGCGGCGGGGGCGATTCGGGCCGGTCTCACCCCTTTGAGCGTTGTCCGGCCAGGCTCAGGTACGAACCGTAGAGCAGCTGGGCGCCGCCCCAGCACATCATCACGAACCCGACCTTGGTGAGGGTTATGACGTGGAGTTCGACGTCCCCGGCGAACAGCCACAGCGCCAGCCCGACGGTGAGAGTGGCGCTTCCTTCCAGGAGCTGCTTGAGAGCGTTGGTCATAACGCGACGCTATGGGCGGTCGGCTGACGGAACCTCCGCCCGGCGGACGAGATCGGTGGCGGCTCCCTGCATCCTTCGATGGATCCGCCGCTAAGTGTTCATGTGCCGTCCCTTGACGCTCTGTGAGGCGAACCCTAAGGTCGCCGGACACAAGGGACGTCCTACGTCCGGTCATTTTGGCGGCGGCACTCAGAGGAGCCGCGCGGCGACGGAGGAGCGAGCAGTGACGAGGGAAGCCCGCGCGTGGAAGCGCGTCGGGACTGAGCGGGGGGAGGGTGCGCGTGTCTCGGGGCGCTGTGCGGGCTGGACTGAGGAGCCGCGCGGCGACGGAGGAGCGAGCAGTGACGAGGGAAGCCCGCGCGTAGAAGCGCCCCGGGACTGAGCGGGAAGGGGGGGCGGATGGCAAGCGGTGTGGCAGCGCGCGCGTACGAGGTCTCCGTGCCGTTCCGGGCAGGGGCCGACGGGTATGCGAGCTACCGCATTCCGGCGGTGGTGGCGACGGCCGCCGGGACGCTCCTGGCCTTCGCCGAGGGGCGGGTGGGGTCCTCCGCCGACCACGGCGACATCGACCTCGTCCTCAAGCGTTCGGCCGACGGCGGCCGGACCTGGGGGCCCTTACAGGTCGTCGCCCGGAACGGCGACGGCACGGCCGGGAATCCGGCGCCCGTGGTCACCGCCGGCGGCCGGGTCGTCCTGGTCCATGTGACCAGCGCCGCCTCCGCCACCGAGACCCTGATCCGGCTCGGCGAGGTGTCCGCGGCCGACGGGCGGCGGGTGTGGGTGACGCACAGCGACGACGACGGGGCGAGCTGGAGCGTGGCCCGGGAGATCACCGGCGAGGCGAAGCGGCCGGAGTGGCGCTGGTACGCCACCACGCCCGGCCACGCCCTGCGGTTACGCCACGGCTCCTGGCCGGGCCGGATCGTCGTCCCCGGCAACCACTCGACGCCGCCGACCGTCGCCGGGGACACCGGGGCCGAGGGGAAGTACGACGGCGGACACGATCTGCTCAGCGACGACGACGGCGCCACCTGGCGGATCGGATACGTCGAGGACAACCCCGACGGATACATCAACGCGAATGAGACCACCGCGGCCGAACTCCCCGACGGCCGCATCTACTTCAACACCCGCAGCGACGCGAACGCGCCCGGCAACCGGGCCGACGCCTACTCGTCCGACGGCGGCGCGACCCTCGACAAGCCCTTCAGGCCACAGGCCGGGCTGGTCGCGCCGGTCGTCGAGGGCAGCGTGCTGCACCTGGACCTTCCTGATGGTCCGAGCGACCCCGGGGGCCCGGGCGTGCTGCTGTTCTCCGGGCCCGCCGACCCCGGCTACCGGGCCCTGATGACCGTGCGGGCCAGCCGCGACGGCGGGGTCACCTGGCGGCCCGCGCACACTGTCGACGGGCTGCCGGCCGCCTACTCCGATCTGGCCAGGATCGATGACGCGACCGTCGGACTGCTGTACGAGACCGGCGACTTCAGCGCCTACTCGACGATCACCTTCCGGCGCATTCCGGTGAAGGAGCTGGTATGAGCAAGACGCACCACCACAGTTCTCACGGTCCCCTCCAGGCCCCCGGGCGGCGCGCCGTCCTGGGCGGCGCGGCCGCCGTGGCGGCCGGCTTCGCCCTCGCGGGCTGTGGCTCGGACGACGGGGACGACGAGCCCAAGGGCCGTAAGAAGGGCGAGAAGATCTCGCTGACCTTCTGGTCCTGGGTGCCGGGCATCGACAAGCCCGTCGACCTGTGGAACAGCAAGAACCCCGAGGTGCAGGTCGAGGTCGAGAAGGTCTCGGCCGTGGACGGCGCCCAATACGCGAAGATGCACGCCGCGATCAAGGCGGGCAACCCGCCGGACCTCGGCCAGATCGAGTACCCGGTCGTGCCCAGCTTCCTCATCGACAACGGTCTGCTGGACCTCACCAAGTACGGGGTCGACAAGTACAAGGACCAGTTCGTCGGCTGGCAGTGGCAGCAGTCGGTGTTCGGCAAGGCCGTCTACGCCGTGCCGCAGGCGTCAGGGCCGATGGGCCTGTTCATCCGTCAGGACCTGTTCGACAAGTGGGACATCGAGCCGCCCACCACCTGGGACGAGTACGAGGCGGCGGCCAAGGCGATCCGTAAGAAGGGCGCCTGGATCGAGACCTTCTCGGCGACCAACGGCAACCGCTTCGCGGGCCTGGCCTGGCAGGCCGGGGCGCGCTGGTTCGGCTCCGAGGGCGACACCTGGCTGGTGAGCATCGACGACGAGCCGACCCGTAAGGTCGCCGACTACTGGGAGGCGCTGGTCAAGCAGAAGCTGATCAAGACCATCCCGGACCGGCAGAACGCCTGGTACAAGGACGTCCAGACCGGTGCGATGGCCTCCTGGCTCGGCGCCAGCTGGGGCGATGCGCTGCTGGTCGGCAACGCCCCGAAGACCAGCGGAAAGTGGCGGGTCGTGCCCATGCCGCAGTGGAAGAAGGGCGACGGGGCCTTCGCCAACTGGGGCGGCTCCACCACCGCGGTCTTCGCCAAGAGCAAGTACCCCCAGGACGCGCTCAAGTTCGCGATCTGGCTCAACACCGACCCAGAGTCGATCAAGCTCCTTATCGACAACGGCTATGGCACCCCCGCCGCCAAACAGGGCTACACCACCTCCCAGCTGGATGTGCACAAGGACTTCATGGGCGGCCAGGAGTACAGCAAGGTGTTCGACGCCGCGAGCAAGGGCGTGGACACCAGCTGGCGCTGGGGCCCGGCCACCGACACCCTCTACCAGCGGCTCGGCGACGCCTTCACCGCGGCCCTGGGCGACGGCGGCTCCTTCCGGTCCGTACTGAAGAAGGTGCAGAGCGAGACGATCACCGATCTGAAGGAAAAGGGACTGCAGGTGAAGGCCGGGTGAGACGCCCCACCCACACGGAGGCCCGCAGCGCACGGGCAGCGGCCGGGTTTCTGCTGCCCTTCCTCGCGCTGTTCCTGCTGTGCTTCATCGCGCCCATCGGCTATGCCCTGCACGAGAGTCTGCTGAAGGTCGAGCGCACCGGCACGCTCGGCCTCGGCGGCGAGACCAACGAAGTCTGGGCGGGCCTCTCCAACTACACGCACGCACTGGAGGACGACCGCTTCACCGCCGGATTCGGGCGGGTGCTGCTGTTCGGCGCCGTCCAGATCCCGGTGATGATCGTGCTGGCCACCGGGCTCGCGCTGCTGCTGGAGGCGGCCTCCGCCCGCTGGGTGGGCTTCTTCCGGACGGCCTTCTTCCTACCGTACGGGGTGCCCGGCGTCATCGCCTCGATCCTGTGGGGCTTCCTCTACGTACCGGGCATCAGCCCCCTGGTGGAGATGGCCCACTCCGCGGGCTGGGACGTGGACTTCCTGTCCCGCGGCACCGTGCTGTGGTCCATCGCCAACATCGTGACCTGGCAGTTCACCGGCTACAACATGCTGGTGCTGATCGCCCAGCTGAAGTCCGTGCCCGGTGAGCTGTACGAGGCGGCGCGGATCGACGGGGCCAGGGTCTGGCAGATCGCCTGGCACATCAAGCTGCCGCTGATCCGGCCCGCGCTCGTGCTGACCACCGTCTTCAGCATCATCGGCACCCTCCAGCTGTTCGCCGAACCCAAGGTGCTCAAACCGCTCAGCAACTCCATCGACTCCGGCTACACACCCAATCTGGCCGCCTACAACGAGGCGTTCACCAGCAACAACCAGCACATCGCGGCGGCCGAGGCGGTGCTGCTCGCACTCGTCGCCTGCGTACTGTCCTTCAGCTTCCTCAGGCTCGTGGGACAGCGAGAGCCCAAAGGGGCCACAGGGCCCAAGGGGCCCAAAGGGTCCAAGGGGAAGAAGGGCGGGACGAGCAGGTGAGCACCGAGGTCACCCAGCAGATCCCGGCGGACGGATCCGACGGCACCCCGGCGCCGGGCACCGGGGCGAGCGAGTCGCGCCGCCCCGGCCGCCGCCGGGACGGCCGGCAGCCGCCGCTGCGCTACCGCATCATCACCCTCTCGCTGCTCGCCGTCGCGGCCGTCTACTTCCTGGTGCCGGTCTACTGGCTCGTGGTGTCGTCGACCAAGTCCAGCAGCGACCTCTTCGGCACGTTCGGCTTCTGGTTCCACGATCCGCACCCCATCGACTATCTGCACCGGGTGCTGACCTACGACGACGGCATCTACGTCCGCTGGTTCGCCAACAGCCTGATGTACGCGGGCGTCGGCGCGCTCGCCGCCACCCTCCTGTCGGCCGCCGCCGGCTACGCCCTGGCCAAGTTCCCCTTCCCCGGGCGGGAGGGCATCTTCAACGTCATCCTCGCCGGGGTGCTCATCCCGGGCACCGCGCTGGCCCTCCCGCTGTATCTCCTCTTCAGCGAGATGGGGCTCGCCAACACCTATGCCGCGGTGCTGCTGCCCAGCGTGGTCAGCCCCTTCGGGGTCTATCTGTGCCGGATCTACGCGGCCGCCGCCGTGCCCGACTCACTGCTGGAGGCGGCGCGGATCGATGGCGCGGGCGAGGCGCGGATCTTCTCCACGCTGGGGCTGCGGCTGATGACCCCGGCGCTGGTGACCGTGTTCCTGTTCCAGTTCGTGCATATCTGGAACAACTTCTTCCTGCCGCTGGTGATGCTTTCGGACTCCGATCTGTACCCGATCCAGCTGGGGCTCACCTCCTGGCAGGGGTACGCGGACCGGCAGCCCGAGCTCTACCAGTACACGGTCGGCGGCGCCTTCCTGTCCGTACTGCCGCTGATGGTGCTGATGGGGGTTCTGCAGCGGTACTGGCGCACCGGGCTGACGGAGGGAAGCGTCAAGGCGTGACCGGGGCGTGTCCGCGTCATCGGGCGTGTCAGTATCGCTGTCATGACTACTGCTGATGACGCGACTCCTGCGAAGAAGGCCCCCGCCAAGGACCCCTGGGACCTGCCCGATGTGTCCGACCTGGTCGTCGGGGTGCTCGGCGGCACCGGCGACCAGGGGCGCGGGCTGGCGTACCGGCTGGCCCGGGTGGGCCAGAAGGTGATCATCGGCTCCCGGGCCGCGGAGCGGGCGCACACCGCGGCCGAGGAGCTGGGCGGCGCGGAGTACGGCATCGAGGGCGCGGAGAACGCCGAATGCGCGCGGCGCAGCGATGTCGTGATCATCGCGGTGCCGTGGGAGGGCCACGGCAAGCTCCTGGAGGCGCTGCGCGAGGAGCTGCGCGGCAAGCTCGTCGTCGACTGTGTGAACCCGCTCGGCTTCGACAAGAAGGGCGCCTACGCGCTCAAGCCCGAGGAGGGCAGCGCCGCCGAGCAGGCCGCGGCCCTGCTGCCCGACTCGCGGGTGACGGCCGCCTTCCACCATCTGTCGGCGGTGCTGCTGCAGGACCCCGAGGTCGAGCGGATCGACACGGATGTGATGGTGCTGGGCGAGAGCCGCGCCGATACGGACCTGGTGCAGGCGCTGGCGGGCCGGATCCCCGGGATGCGGGGCGTATTCGCGGGGCGGCTGCGCAACGCCCACCAGGTCGAGTCGCTGGTCGCCAACCTGATCTCGACGAACCGCCGCTACAAGGCGCACGCGGGCCTGCGGATCACCGACGTCTGACCGGGCCACGGACCGCGGGTTCGGGGCATGGGGGACAATGTCCGGGACTGACACACCCCCGGACAGGAGCCGACCCCATGCCCCGACTGGCCCTCTACGCCCTCACCGTCTGCGTTCTCGCCGTCGTCGCGGCGGTCGTGTCCTTCGCGCGGGGCAGCTGGATCGGCGTCGTGTGGATCCTGCTCGCGGGCCTCTCCTCCAATATGGCCTGGTACTACCTGCGCAAGGCCAAGATGGACCGGGCCGCCGTCGCCGAGGCCGAGGTCACGGCGGGCTGAGCCGGGGCTATCGGGCTAGTACAGCTGGGGCTCGCCCTTCCAGAAGCGGAAGAACTGCTGACCCCAGTACGTCTCCCAATCCGAGATGCCCAGCGCCCGCATCACCGCGTCGATGGCGTCGAAGAAGACCGTGTTGACCTCCGGTATCCACAGCACACCGAACACCGCGATCAGGCCGAACGGAGCGTACGGCTCCACCTGCCGCCGTACCCGGTACGACAGCCACGGCTCGATCACCCCGTACCCGTCGAGCCCCGGGACCGGGAGAAAGTTCAAGATCGCCGCGGTGACCTGGAGCATCGCCAGGAACGCGAGCGCGTAGCGGAACACCTCGGGCACACCGTCCACGCCGAGCCAGAACGGCGCGGTCAGCACGATGGCGAACGCGACATTCGTCAGCGGCCCGGCGGCCGAGATCAGGCTGTGCTTCCAGCGGCCGCGGATGCGGTGCCGCTCGATGAACACCGCCCCTCCGGGGAGCCCGATGCCGCCCATGATCACGAAGATCACGGGTAGCACGATGCTCAGCGCCACATGCGTGTACTTCAGCGGGTTGAGGGTCAGATAGCCCTTGGCGCCGATCGAGATGTCACCGCCGTGCAGCGCGGTGCGCGCATGGGCGTACTCGTGCAGGCACAGCGACACGATCCAGCCGGAAACCACGAAGAGGAAGACGGCGAAGCCGGGGCTCGCCGAGAAGTCCGTCCACACCGCCCATCCGGACACGCCCATGATCGCGGCCAAGCCGAGGAACACGGGACTGATCCGCCGATTGCGGCGGCTGACTGCGGTGGCCATGCGTGAAGTCTCTCCGTGGGGGCGGGGCTGTGCGGTCGGGGCGCGGTGCGCGGTGCACGGTGCGGTGACCGGGAAACGTCGATCGAGGTGCGCTGAGTTCCGGGGGCAGATGCTAGAGCCTGTCGTCAAAGGGGGCGAACAGCTGAGCGGACCAGCCGCCGCCGTGCATGACAATAGGTCGGTGCGCTACGCCATACTCGGCACCACCCAGGCCCGACGCGACGACGGCACCCCCGTCGCGCTCGGCGGCACCCGTCTGCGCGCGCTGCTGGCCGTACTGGCGCTGCAGCCCGGACGGGCGCACACCACCGGCGCGCTGATCGAGGAGATCTGGGACGCCGACCCGCCCGCCGACGGGAACGGCGCGCTGCAGGCCCTCGTCGGCCGGCTCCGCAGGGCCCTCGGCAAGGACGCCGTGCGCTCGGTCCCCGGCGGCTACCGGCTGTGCGCCGACCGCGACGACGTCGATCTGCACCGCTTCGAACGCCTCGTGGACGAGGGGGCCAGGGCCCTGGACGACGGCGACCCGGCCAAGGCCGCCGCCGTCCTCGACGACGCCCTCGCCCTCTGGCGCGGCCCGGCCCTCGCCGACCTCCCCGGTGGCGGCTCGGCGGCGGCCCGGGCCGAGGCCCGCCGGCTGGACGCCCGTCGCTGCCGTATCGCGGCCGACCTCGCCCTCGGCCGGGCCGACCAGGCCCTGCCCCAGCTCGCCGAGGACTGCGCCGCCCACCCCCTCGACGAGCCCCTGCACGCCCTGCGGATCCGTGCCCTGCGCGACGCGGGCCGTCCGGCGGAGGCGCTGACCGCGTACGAGGCGATCCGCGTCGAGATCGCCGAACGGCTCGGCGCGGACCCCGGCCCCGCCCTGCGCGCGCTCCACGCCGAGCTGCTGGCCCCGGCGCCGCAGGGTCCCCCCGGGCGTGCGGCGGCCCGGCCGCCCGCGGCGCCCATGGTGCCCGGCGCGCCTGCGGTGCCGGGTGGGCCTGCGGCGCCCGGCGCGCCTGCCGTGCCGGGTGGGCCTGCCGTGCCCGGTGCGCCCGCCGTATCTGCCGTATCCCCGGCATCTGCCGCACTCACCGCGCCGGGGGCCGCGCCGGACCCGGGCGCCGGCGGCGCACCGCACCGGCCGCCGGACGCGCGGCCCGGGGTGCGGGGCGGCAATCTGCGGGCCCGGCTCACCAGCTTCGTCGGCCGTGAGACGGACCTCGGCGTACTGCGCGCCGACCTGGCCGGGCAGCACCGGCTCATCACCCTCCTCGGGCCCGGCGGGGCCGGGAAGACACGGCTGTCACAGGAGGCCGCCGAATCGGTGGTGGACGCCTGGCCGGACGGCGTCTGGCTGGCCGAGCTGGCGCCCGTGGACGACCCGGGGACCGTGCCCGAGACCGTGCTCACCGCGCTCGGGGCGCGCCAGACTGTGATCCGCGGCACCGCCGCGGAAGGGCTGCGGGCCGCGACCGACCCGAGCACGTTCGACCCGCTCGCGCGGCTCGTGGAGCACTGCGCGCCGCGCCGCATGCTGATCGTGCTCGACAACTGCGAACACCTCGTCGACGCCGCGGCCCGGCTCGCCGAGACCCTGCTCACCCGCTGCCCCGGCGTCACCCTCCTGGCCACCAGCCGGGAACCGCTGGCCGTCCCGGGCGAGCTGGTGCGCCCCGTGGATCCGCTGCCGGACCCCGTCGCGCTGCGGCTGCTCCAGGACCGGGGCGCGGCGGCCCGGCCCGGCTTCCGGGTGGACGACGACCCGGCGGCCTGCGCCGAGATCTGCCACCGGCTCGACGGTCTGCCGCTGGCCATCGAGCTGGCCGCGGCGCGGCTGCGGTCGCTCACCCCGCGTCAGCTCGCCGACCGGCTCGACGACCGCTTCCGCCTGCTGACCAGCGGCAGCCGGACCGTGCTGCCCCGCCAGCAGACGCTGCGCGCGGTCGTCGACTGGTCCTGGGACCTGCTCGACGAGCGGGAGCGCACCGTGCTGCGCCGGCTGTCGGTCTTCGCGGGCGGCTGCGACCTGGCCGCCGCCGAGGCCGTATGCGGAGACCCGAGCGACCCGAGCGACCCGAGCGACCCGGGCGACCCGGGCGACGCAGGGGACGAAGTCGAGAGGGCCGGTGCGGTCGACCCCCTCGACGTCACCGCCCTGCTCGGCTCCCTCGTCGACAAGTCCCTGGTCGTCGCCGCCCCCGACGCGGCGGGCGGGATGCGCTACCGGCTGCTGGAGACCGTCGCCGAGTACGCCGCCGAACGGCTCGAACAGGCCGGGGAGCGCCCGGCGGTGGAGCGGCGGCACCTGGTCGCCTACCGCGAGCTGGCCCGCACCGCCGACCCCCTGCTGCGCGGCCGGGAGCAGCGCGTATGGCTCGACCGGCTGGAGACGGAGCACGACAATCTGCGGGCCGCGCTGCGCCGCGCCGTCGCCGCGCGCGACGAGCAGGAGGCGCTGTGCCTGGTGCTGTCGCTCGGCTGGTTCTGGCAGCTGCGCGGCCACCGCGGCGATGCGCGCCACTGGTCGGCCGCCGCCGCGGCGCTCGGCCCCAACCCCTTCGCACCGCCCGTGGCCTCGGCGCCCCCGCTGCTTGCGGCCTCCACGGACCGGCCGCCGCCCATGCCGCCCGAGCTGCTCGAGGAGGCGCGGCGCGGGGTGCGGCTGATCGGGCTGGCCAATATCGAGGGCGATATGCGGAGGCTGGGCAGCGAGGAGGCGCGGCGCGAGCTGGAGGGGATCATCTCCGCGTACCGTCCGGGGCTGCCGCAGAACTGCCGCGTACCGGGCTTCATGTGGTTCTACGCCGTGCTGCTCACGGGCGACTTCCCGCTGCTGCGCGAGATCGTCGAAGAGGGGGTGCGCAGCTGCCGGGAGCTCGGCTACGAGTGGGAGACCGCCCTGATCCTCCAGCTGCGCGCCAAGATCCTGGGCGACCGGGTGGAGGACACCGCCGAGGCACGGCGGGCCGCCGACGAGAGCCTGGAGATCTTCACCCGGCTCGGGGATGTGTGGGGCGTGGCCGAGGCCCTGTCCGGCCGCGGCGAGTTGCTGGAGCAGCGCGGTGAGAGTGAGGCGGCGGCCGCCGACTATCGCGCGGCGATCGGCTGTGCCGAGCAGCTCGGCGCACTGTCGCAGGTGTCGCTGCTGCGGGCCCGGCTGGCCGGGGTGATGATCGAGAGCGGGGTGGCGGCGCAGGTCGCCGAGGGCGAGCGGATCCTGCGCGAGGTGGTGGAGCAGGGGCAGCATATGGAGGCCGAGGCGCTGGCGTACGCCAGGCTGCATCTCGCCATGCGGTGCGGCAATAGCGGGGCCACCCAGGAGGCGCGGGACCATCTGGAGCATGTGCTGGCGGTGTTCGACCAGCGCGCGCTCGACCTCTTCCACGGGCTGGTGGAGGGGCTGCTCGGCTGGCTGGATCTGCTCGAAGGACGGCCCGAGGACGCCCTGTTGACGCTGCGCGGAGCCCTGGCCAAGGGCAGCGATCCGCTGGCCCGGATGATCGCGCCGCAGATGCAGATCGTCAACGTCCTGGTCGGCGCCCGGGCGCTGGCCGCGCTGGGCGACGCCGCGCATGCCGAGACCGCGGCGCGGCTGGTCGGCGCGTACGACGCGCTGCGGCCGACCGGCTATCTCGTCCCGACCATGGAGGTCACCAACCGCGAGCGGACGGTGGCCGCGGCGCGGGACCGGCTGGGCGAGGCGGCGTACGAGCGCGCGTACGCCGAGGGCGGCGGCCTGTCCCTGGAGGAGGCCACCGCCCTCGTATGAGGCGGTTCGTACGAGGCCGCTCGTATGAGGCGGCTCGCATGGGGCCGCTCGTATGAGGCGGCGGGTGCTGCGGGTCGCTGCGCGCGGTTCAGGTCTTGTTGCGGAACTTCGCCACCGCCAGCGGCGCGGTGACCAGCGTGATGGCCAGCGCCCAGATCACGACCATGGTCACCGGATGCGCCACCGCCCCATGACCGCTGGTCAGCGCCCGGGCCCCGTCGGCGAGTTGCGACAGCGGGTTGTACTTGGTGAAGGACTGGAGCCACCCCGGCATGGTCGACGTCGGGGCGAAGATGGACGAACCGAACTGCAGCGGCATGATCACGAGGAACCCCAGTCCCTGCACGGCCTGAGGGGTCTTCAACGACAGGCCGAGCAACATGAATATCCAGGTCAGCGAGGAGCCGAAGAACAGGGCCAGGGCGACCGCGGCCAGCAGCTCGACCGGACCGGTCTTGAGGTCGAACCCCATGATGAAGCCCATGATCAGCAGGATGATGGTGGACACCAGCATCCGGCCGGTCTCCACGATCAGCTTGGCGATCAGCACCGAGGAGCGGGCGATGGGCATCGTCCGGAACCGGTCCATGACGCCCTTGTTGAAGTCGTCGTTGACGCCGGTGCCGACCGACATCGCGATGTTCAGCCCGCCCATCGCCATCATCCCGGGGATGAAGTAGTTCACATAGACACCCCGGTTGCCCTGCGTCATCGCGCCGCCGAAGACATACACGAACAGCAGCGAGAAGATGATCGGCATCAGCAGGGCGTCGAACATCGACTCCGGGTCCTGCTTGATCTGCAGCGCGTTACGACGCACCAGCGCGCCGATATGGCGCAGATTGGCGCGCAGCCCGATCCGGCCCTCTCCGGGCAGCGCCTTCACGGGCGCGGAACTCACCGTCGCGGCGCTCACGCGGCGACCTCCTCAAGTGCGTCGTGCGTATCGGAGAGAGACGTCTTCTGGCCGGTGATGGCCAGGAACACCTCGTCCAGGCTGGGCAGATGGGTGTCGATCCCGGAGATCGCGAAGCCGCGCTCGCCGAGCAGGCCGATCACGGCGGTCAGCTGCTCATCGCTGATGATCGGCACATTGACCAGGCCCTCTTCCACATCCGCGGTCGCGCCGCTGACGCCGTCGAGCCCCGCCTGGGCGATGGCGCCGACCATGCGGTGCAGCTCCTCCGGATCGGTCGGGCGGATCTGCAGGGTGCGGCCGCCGACCTTGGCCTTGAGCTCGTTGACCCGGCCCTCGGCGATGACCTTGCCCTGGTCGATGACCGTGAGGTCGTCCGCCAGCTGCTCGGCCTCCTCCATGTACTGCGTGGTCAGCAGGACCGTGGAGCCCTCGGAGACCATCCGCTTGACCTCGTCCCACACCTCGTTACGGGTGCGCGGGTCCAGACCGGTGGTCGGCTCGTCCAGATAGAGCACGGCGGGCCGGCCGATCATGGACGCGGCCAGGTCCAGTCGGCGGCGCATACCACCGGAGTAGGTGCGCGCGGGCCGCTTGGCCGCGTCGGTGAGGGAGAACCGCTCCAGCATGGCGTCCGCCCGCGCGCGGGCATCCTTACGGGACAGATCGAGCAGCCGCCCGATCATGTACAGGTTCTCCCAGCCGGAAAGCTTCTCGTCGACCGAGGCGTACTGCCCGGTCAGCCCGATCGTGCGGCGCAGCTGCCGGGGCTGGCGCACCACGTCGTACCCGGCCACCACCGCGGTGCCGGCGTCCGGCACCAGCAGGGTGGACAGGCAGCGGACGAGGGTGGTCTTGCCCGCGCCGTTCGGCCCGAGCACGCCGAGGACGGTGCCCTCGGGCACGGTCAGGTCCACTCCGTCGACGGCTTTCGTGTCGCCGAAGTGTTTGACCAGCCCCCGCACTTCGACGGCGTTGCCGCCGCTGGTCGTGTGTTCGTATCGCGTCATACGACCACGATGACAGCCGCTACCGACAACCCACCGACATACAGCAGACAAGCGGCAGACAGCCCGCCGACGGGGGAAGATCGGCGGGCTGTCGGCGTGCCGCGGTGGCTAGTGGAAAGAGTGCTCCGCGGCCGGGTAGGCGCCGCCGACGACATCCTCCGCGAAGGCGCGCGCCGCGTCTCCGAGAGTCTGGCGCAGCTGCGCGTACTGCTTGACGAACCGCGGCACGCGGCCGCCGGTCAGACCCGCCATATCGGTCCACACCAGAACCTGTGCGTCGCAGTCGGGCCCGGCGCCGATGCCCACGGTGGGGATGTGCAGCGAGCGGGTGACCTCGGCGGCCACCTCGGCCGGGACCGTCTCCAGCACGACCGCGAAGGCGCCCGCGTCCTGTACGGCCTTGGCGTCCCGCAGCAGCTGCTGCGCGGCCTCCTCACCGCGCCCCTGCACCGGGTAGCCGCCGTACGCGTTGACGGACTGCGGGGTGAGGCCGACATGGGCCATGACCGGGATGCCGGACTGGACCAGCAGCTCGATCTGCTGGGCGGAGCGCTCGCCGCCCTCCAGCTTCACCGCGCCCACCCCGGCCTCCTTGACCAGCCGGGTGGCGCTGCGCAGCGCCTGCACCGGGCCTTCCTGGAAGGAGCCGAAGGGCAGATCGCCGACGATCAGGGCGCGCTTGGTGCCCCGTACGACGGCGGCGGACAGGATGGTGATCTCGTCGAGGGTGACCGGGACGGTGGACTCGTAGCCGAGGTGGCAGTTGCCCATCGAGTCGCCGACCAGCATGACCGGGATGCCGGCCTCGTCGAAGACGGAGGCGGTCATCGCGTCATAGGCGGTGAGCATGGGCCACTTCTCGCCGCGCTCCTTGGCGGCGGCGATATCGCGGACGGTGATACGCCGGGACCCCTTCCCTCCGTACAGCGCCTTTCCGGCCTCGGAGGGGCCGGTCCCGCTGCTGTCGGGCTGTTTCCCGGCAGGGCTGACGTGCGTCATCGCAACGCTCCTGTTCGTCATCTCGAGGCGCCCTCACGGCGTCCCCGGACCACCCCCATGCTGGCACGCGGTGCCGCCGGGCGAAAGTGGGCCCTCGGTCGGGCCCGCCGTACCCCGCTCGGCGTGCGCGGGACCGTAAAGGCGGGTAAAGGCTCGCAAAGACTTTCTAATACGAGACGGTTCCGTATCGGAACGCGACCTAGCCTGGGGCATATGGCATCCCCCTCCGACACCCAGGGCGCCCCCGCCGCGAGCGGCGTCCCCGAGGTGATCCACCGCAGGCGGTGGGCGATCCTGGTCGTGCTGATGCTCAGCGTCCTGGTCGTCGTCCTCGACAACTCCATACTCAACGTGGCGATGAAGACCATCGCCTCGCCCAAGCCGACCGGGCTCGGCGCCGGCCAGAGCCAGCTGGAATGGGCGATCAACTCCTACACCCTCGTCTTCGCCGGGCTGCTGTTCACCGCCGGTCTCCTCGGCGACCGGCTGGGCCGTAAAAAGGTGCTGCTCAGCGGCATGGTGATCTTCGGCATCGGGTCGGTGCTCGCCGCGTACTCCAGTACGCCGGGTGAACTGATCGGCTTCCGGGCGCTGATGGGCCTGGGCGCGGCGCTGGTGATGCCCGCCACCCTCGCCATCCTGGTGAACGTCTTCGAACGCGACGAGCAGCCCAAGGCCATCGGCATCTGGACCGCGGCCGTCGGCCTCGGCATCGCGATCGGCCCGATCACCGGCGGTGTGCTGCTCGAGCACTTCTGGTGGGGTTCGGTCTTCTTCGTCAATGTGCCCGTCGTCATCATCGCGCTGATCGCGATGTCGCTGCTGGTCCCCGACTCCAAGGACCCGGCGCCCGGCCGGCTCGACCCCGGCGGTGTGCTGCTGTCGGTCGTGGGTCTGGTGCTGCTGGTGTACGGCATCATCAAGGGCGGCCAGCTCGCCGACTTCTCCGACGCGAAGGTGCTCGGCACGATCGTCGGCGGACTGGCGATCCTGGTGCTGTTCGTGGTGTACGAGAAGCGCAGCGACCACCCGGCCATCGACGTCTCGTACTTCCGCAAGCCCGCCTTCTCGGCCGCCATCGCCGCGATCGCGCTGGTCTTCTTCGCCCTGATGGGCGTCACGTTCTTCATGGTTTTCTACATCCAGAGCGTGCGCGGCTACAGCGCGCTGGAGTCCGGCCTGCTGATCCTGCCGCTCGCCGTCGCCCAGCTGATCTTCGCACCGCGCACCCGGCTGGTCGTCGAGCGGTTCGGGGTCCGGGCGGTGTGCGCGGGCGGCATGCTGCTGGTGGCCGGGACCATGGCCGGGTTCACGCTGCTGGGGGTGGACACCCCCCTCGTGGTGATGGAAGTGCTCTTCTTCTTCCAGGGCGCGGGGATGGCCCACATCATGCCGCCCGTCACGCTGACGGTCATGCAGACGCTGCCGCGCGAGAAGGCCGGCTCCGGCTCGGCGCTCAACAACACCTTCCGCCAGGTCGGCGGCGCGCTCGGGGTCGCGGTGCTCGGCTCGGTGCTCTCCGCCACCTACCGCAACGGCATCAAGGACACCCTGGCGGCAGTCCCCGGGCTGCCCGACTCCGCGCGGCATACGGCGGGGGAGTCCGTCGAGGCCACCCTCGGCCTCGCCGAGAAGCTGGGGCCCAAGGGCCAGATGCTGGTCGGCCCGGCGCACGACGCCTTCGTCCACGCCATGCACATCACCGCGCTCGGCTCGGCGGCCGTCGCCCTCTTCGGCGCGCTGGTCGTGGTGGCCTTCCTGCCCGGCAAGGGCGCCGCCGAAGGCGAGCCCGGCGGCGACCGGCCGCGGGAGAGCGCGGGGGCAGGAGCGGAGCGATGACCGCGCGCGACGGGGCGTTGGCGGCTCCGGACGGGGCGTTGGCCGAGCCGGACGGAGCGACGGCTGCCCGCGACGGGGCCACGGTTGCCCGCGACGGGGCCACGGCCGCGCTGGACGGGGTCACGGCCGCCCGCGACGGTGCGTCGGCCGCCCGCGACGGTGCGGGGCCCCGGCTGCCGGGGCGGCCGCGCAGCGCCGCCGCCGACGCCGCGATCATCGAGGCCACGCTGCGGCTGATCGAGGACGGCGCCACGATCGGCGGACTGTCCATCGAGCGCATCGCGCGCGAGGCGGGGGTCGGCAAGGCCACCGTCTACCGCCGCTGGTCCGGCAAGGACGCGCTGATGATCGATGTGGTGCGCTCCCTGGAGGAGCCGAGCGAGCCGGCCCCTGGGGTCTCGGTCCGCGACGACCTGGTCACCATCCTGGAGCGGATGCGGCGGCGCGGCCTGGCCAAGCGCAGCTCCGCACTGCTGCGCACCGTCCTCACCCAGATGCACGCCAACCGCAAGCTGTGGCTCGCCTACGAAGACCATGTGATAGCCGCCCGGCGCGAGGTGATGTACGACGTGCTGCGCCGCGCGATGGCGAACGGCGAGATCCGCGACGACCTCGATGTCGAGCTGATCGCCGATCTGTTCACCGGACCGATGCTGTCCCGCACGATTCTTCACGAACGGAAGGCGCTTCCGGAGGGACTGGCCGAGACCATCGTCGATACGGTGCTCGAGGGGGTGCGGACCTAAGGGCTGACACCCGCCGCCGCACGGCTGGTGACGCCCGCCGTCTTACGGCTGGTTTGTGCCCGTTGTGTCACAGTGGTCCCGACCTCCCCCAGAGCCGGAACCCGTACGCTCCCGGCGAACGTCCCCTCTCCTGGGGCACTCGCCCGGAGCGTCGGGGAAAGCACTGGTCATCGCCTAGGGTCTTAGCCCAGGGCGCGGCAGTTGAGGCAGCGAGGGACGGACGACGAATGGCGCAGGCGTACACGCAGGAGACGGAACAGCACGGGACCGAGGAGCCGACCGGCTCTCGGGCCCGGCGCCTGCTCGACCGGCTCCGCCGTGACCGCGGCATCTGGCGGCGGGGGCTGGTCCTCGCCGCGATCGCGGTGCTGCTCACGCTGGTCATGGTCTTCCACGCCGAGATCCCCAACCGCGTGGGCAACCTCGGCAGCCTGCTGGAGACCTTTCTGCCCTGGCTGGGCCTGCTGATCCCGATCCTGCTGGTGCTCGCGCTGGTCCGCCGGTCGGCCAGCGCCGTGCTCTCGCTGGTGCTGCCGGTCTCCGTATGGCTGAACCTCTTCGGCGGGCTGATGTTCGCCGACAAGTCCGGCGGCGAAGGCGATCTGACCGTCGTCACCCACAACGTCAACGCGGACAACCCCGATCCGGCCAAAACCGCGAAGGACGTGGCCGCTTCGGGCGCGGACGTGGTGGCCCTGGAGGAGCTGAAGACCGCCGCGGTGCCCACGTACGAGCGGGCGCTGGGCGGCACTTACCCCTACCACACGGTCCAGGGCACGGTCGGGCTGTGGAGCAAGTACCCGCTCTCCGGCACCAAGCCGGTGGACATCAAGCTGGGCTGGACGCGGGCGATGCGCACCACGGTCGCCGCGCCGGACGGCCGCGTCGCCTTCTACGTCGCACATCTGCCATCCGTCCGGGTGAAGTTCAACGCGGGCTTCACCGCCGGACAGCGCGACGACAGCGCCGACGCGCTGGGCGAGGCCATCTCCAACGAGCCGCTCGACAAGGTGATCCTGCTGGGCGACCTCAACGGCACCATGAACGACCGCTCGCTGGCCCCCGTCACCTCGCAGATGCGGTCCGCGCAGGGCGCGGCGGGCGACGGCTTCGGCTTCAGCTGGCCCGCGTCGTTCCCGATGGCGCGCATCGACCAGATCATGGTGCGCGGGGTGTCGCCGGTTTCCGCGTGGACCCTGCCGCGGACCGAGAGCGACCATCTGCCGGTGGCGGCGTCGGTCAAGCTCTGAGCGCGCTGGGGGACCGCGCCGTGCACAAGATCTAACACCATGTTCACCTGGGCGATTCTCCTGGGGAACAAAACGCATGAGAGACTTTGTTCCGGCAGAGAACATACGCGTCACGTCTCTTTTATCCTTCGTTTGAAAGGTCTCTCATGCCCCTGGCCCTGCTCGCACTGGCTGTGAGCGCCTTCGGCATTGGTACTACCGAGTTTGTGATGATGGGCCTGCTGCCCAACGTCGCAGACGATCTGGGCACCTCCGTGCCGACCGCCGGGTACCTCGTCTCCGCCTACGCCATCGGTGTCGTGGTGGGCGCCCCGCTGCTGACCGCCCTCGGCTCCCGCATCCCGCGCAAGCGGATGCTCATCCTTCTCATGGCGCTCTTCACGGTGGGCAACCTCGCCTCCGCCCTGGCCCCCTCCTTCGGGCTGCTGATGGCCGGACGAGTGCTCGCCGGACTGCCGCACGGCGCGTTCTTCGGCGTCGGCGCGGTGGTCGCGGCGCGGCTGGTGGCGGAGGAGCGGCGGGCCCGCGCGGTCGCCACGATGTTCCTCGGCCTCACCGTCGCCAACATCGTCGGCGTGCCCGTGGCCACGCTGCTCGGCCAACGCCTCGGCTGGCGCGCCACGTTCCTCGTGGTCGCCGCGATCGGTGTCGTCGCCATGGCCGCGCTCGCCCGGCTCATCCCCCAGATCTCCATGGACCAGCAGGCCGGCCTCCGCCACGAACTGGGCGCGCTGCGCGACCGCCAGGTCGTACTCGGGCTGCTCACCGCGGTCTTCGGCTTCGCCGGCGTCTTCGCGGTCTACAGCTACCTCGCCTCGATGATGACCGAGGTCACCGGCCTGGCCGAGTCCTCCGTCACGGTGGTGCTGGCCCTCTTCGGCATCGGCATGACCCTGGGCGCGCTGCTCGCCGGCCCGCTCACCGACCGGGCCCTGCGGCCCACGCTCTACGGATCGCTGGCGGCGCTCGCGGCGGTGCTGGTGCTGTTCGACTTCACGGTGCACATCAAGTGGGCGGCCATGGCCACGGTCGTGGTGCTGGGCGCGGTCGGCTTCATGACCACGACCCCGCTGCAGATGCTGGTCATGAACAAGGCCCGGCACGCCCCGACCCTCGCCTCCGCCTCCAACCACTCCGCCTTCAACCTCGCCAACGCGGGCGGCGCCTGGCTCGGCGGCGTCGCGATCGCGGCCGGCTGGGGCTGGACCTCGCCGACCCTGGTCGGCGCGGCGCTCGCGGTCATCGGCCTGGCCATCGCGGTGACGGCGGGGGTGCTCGACCGCGGCACGAGTGGGACCTCGCGGGTGGTGGCGAGCAGCGAGTCGATGCCGCGCCTCACCGAAGTGGGCTGACCGGCCGGCCGTACGAACCGCCTGTACGGGCTCCCTGTGTGAACGAGCCCCCGCTCCCGGCCATCCGCCATCGGCCGGGAGCGGGGGCTTTGTCACGCCCGGTGTGCGTCCAGGAGCAGTTCGGCCATGGCGCGGGCCTGCCGGGCCGGCCAGTCCGCGCGGTGGGCCTGGACGGCGGCGTAGACGCCTTCGAGGGTGACGGTGAGCTGGTCGGCGAGCGCCGAGGGGTCGGCGATCGGGGATGCGGCCGCCAGGGCGTCGGTGAGTTCGCGGAAACGGTCGCGGACCCAACGCTTGACGGCAACGGCGTTGCGGTGGGCCGGCAGTTCGCCGTCGGGGAACTCGGCGAGCGTCATCAGGAAGGGGCAGCCTCGGCACTGGTCGGGCTGCACCTGGCTGATGAGCGAGTCGAACAGCGCCAGGATCCGCTCGCGCGGATGGCGGCCGTCGGCCCGGGTCGCCTCGGTGAACCACTGCTGGTAGCCGTGCCCGTTGTGCTCGACGTAGGCGGCGACCAGGTCGTCCTTGGAGGCGAAGAGCCGGTAGAGCGTGGTGGGGGCGACGGCCGCCTCGCGGGCGACCCGGTCGATACCGACGGCGCGGACGCCGTGCCAGTAGAACAGGTCGTGGGCGACCGTCAGTACATGCTCGCGCGTTTCCGCCGCCGAGCGTCGCATCGAAGTTCCCCCTTTGGTTTCTTGCCTCTTTGATGACCGCCGCTCTAGGCTATAGGCCGCACCAATGTTAGGGAACGTTCCACTACAAACATTTGAGCTCGACAGGAGTGGCACCATGCCCCACATCTCCGCACGGCCATCCCGCATACGAACGCGACGCCTGCTGTTAGTTGGGCTGGCCCTGCTGTGCGCGCTCGTGATGGCCGCCACCGGCTGTTCCGGCGACGGTGACGGCAAGGACCCCGGGAATCCCGCGAGCCGGAGCGCGGGCGACGGCAAGTCGCTTCGGGTGGAGCGGATCGCCTCCGCCAATCCGGGCTCGGTGAACACCTACTGGTTCCCGGCGCCCGAAGGGCTGATCGTCGTGGACACCCAGCGCTCGCTCACCGATGCGCGCAGGGCGCTCAAAACCCTCCAGGGCACCGCCAAACCCGCCGTCGCCGTTCTCATCACCCATCCCCACCCCGACCACGTCGGCGGAGCGGGAGTCCTCCATGACGCGTATCCGAAGGCCGGGATCTATGCCTCCGAAGCGAGCAGGGACTTCATGCGCGACGACCCACTCGGCTTCTACAAGCTCACCCGAAAGCTCCCCGGCTCCGACTACGCCAAGAAGCTGACCCTGCCGGACCACCTGATCCGGCCCGGTGCCGCCCTCGACGCCGGCGGCATCCGGCTGGAGACCGCCGAGTTCGGCCCTGGCGAATCGGTGACGACCACCGCCTACTACGAGCCCCGCTCCGGCGCGCTCTTCGCCGGCGACCTGGTCAACAACGAGGCCACGCCCGCACTGATCGAGGGCAACACCTGCGGCTGGCTCACCGATCTCGACCGGCTCGAAGACAAGTTCCCCGACGCCCGCACCCTCTATCCCGGCCACGGGGCACCTGGTGCGCCGGCCGAGTTGATCGGTCGGCAGCGCGACTACCTGGTGCACATCCGCCACCTGGTCCGGCCCACCGTCGCCGCGTCGTCACCCGGCGGCGAGAAGGTGACCCGCGAGGAGAAGAACTCGGCCATCGCCGAACTGAAGCGCTCCTATCCGGGCTTCCAGCCCGTTGCCACCCTCCCCGACCTGCATGCGGTCAACGTCGACGCGGTGGCCAGGGAACTGCGCGGGGAGGACAGCGGCCGGCTGCCCGAAGCCTGCCGGGAACGTGCGAACTGAGTGGCTGTTCGGTGGCTGTTCCGTCCATTCGTCGACAGGGAGAAGCGAAATGATCTTGGTGACAGGTGCGACCGGCAATGTGGGATCGGAACTGGTCAGTGCGCTGGCCGAGGCCGGCGAGCAGGTGCGCGCGCTGACCCGGAATCCGTCGGCCGCCGCCCTGCTCCCGCCCGGGGTCGAGCCCGTGGCGGGCGACCTGAACCGGCCACAGAGCCTGGCCGACGCGCTGGCTGGGGTCAGCGGGATCTTCCTGCTGCCCGGGTATCAGGACATGCCGGGCCTGCTGGCGGAGGCCCGGCAGGCCGGAGTGAAGCGGGTGGTGCTGCTGTCCGGCGGCTCGGCCGCGCTCGCCGACCTCGACAACGCGGTGTCCCGCTATATGACCCTCTCCGAGCGTGCGGTGCGCGAGTCCGGGCTGTCCTGGACCTTCCTGCGGCCCCGGTCCTTCATGTCCAATGCCCTGCGCTGGCGACCGCAGCTCGCGGTCGGCGACGAGGTGCGTGTGCCGTTCCCCAGCGTACGGACCGCCGCCATCGACCCGTACGACATCGCGGCCGTCGCGGTGCCGGCGCTGCTGACCGACGACCACGACGGCCGTATCCACGAGCTGACCGGCCCGGAGTCCCTGCTGCCCGCCGACCAGGTCGCCGTGCTCGCCAAGGTGCTCGGACGGGACCTGCACTCCCACGGCCTGACGGACGCGGAGGCGCGGGAAGACATGAGCCGGACCATGCCCGCCGAGTACGTCGACGCCTTCTTCAGCTTCTTCGTCGACGGAACCCTCGACGAGTCGTCCACGCACCCGACCGTCCGGGACGTCACCGGGCGTGAGCCGCGCACCTTCGAGCAGTGGGCCCGCGCGCACGCCGGTGAGTTCGCCGTACCGGCTTGACTCTGACACCCATGTGAGACTTTAGCGTCGCGGCCATGAGTTCGATGTCTTCCCGCCCCTCACGGTGCCGGAAGCAGCGCATCGACCGCCCAGTGGAAGGAACATCGTCATGACCGCCACATCACCCCTTGGACGCCTCGGCCGCATCGTGCGCGGCACCGGCCCCGGGCTGCTCCTCGCCCACGGCGGCACCGGCAGCATCGACGGGAACTACGGCCCGATCCTGGACGGGCTGGCCGAACGGTACAAAGTAGTCGGCCCCGACTACCCCGGCTCGGGCCGCACCCCACGCGCCGAGGGCCCGCTGGACCTCGACCGGCTCGCCGACGACGTCGTCGCCACCGCCGTCGAGGAGGGCCTTGAGACCTTCGCGATCGCCGGCTACTCCCTCGGCGGCCCGGTCGCCCTGCGCGCCGCGACCCGGCACCCCGAGCGGGTGACCGCCCTGGTGCTGACGGCCACCTTCGCCCACCCGAACGCCCGGATGCGGCTACTGGTCGGGGACTGGCTCCGCCACCTCAGGTCCGGCGACCCGGAGGCAACGGCCCGCTGGGCGCTGCTCACCGCCGCCGGCACGCCCTACACCGACCGGATGACCCCCGAGCAGCTTGCGGAGGCGGTGGCCGGGACCGGCGCGTCCGTGCCGCCCGGGGCGGTCGAGCAGGTCGAGCTCGTCGGGAGCGTGGACGTACGCGAGGACTTGGGCCGGGTCCGGGTGCCGACCCTGGTGATCTCCACCGCCCTTGACGGGATGGCGACGCCGTACCACCACCGGCAGGTGGCGGACGGCATCGCCAACGCGGAGTTCGCCGAGCTCCAGTCCGGCCACCTGCCGTTCCTGGAGGCGCCGGGCGAGTGGCTGAGCCTGATCAGGAAGTTCCTGGACGCGAGGGTGACCCGCTAGCCGCGGTGGTCATCCCCGCCGCGGCGGCTGCGCCGAGCGGGGCCGGAGGTCCAGGTTCCGGCCTGGTCCTCGACCCTTGTGCCGCGGTCGATGTGCGGCCCGGTCGATGTGCGGCCCGGCCGCGCCGGGCCCCGGGCCCGCACCGATGCGCGGCGCCGCCGCGCAGACGAGTGAGCGGCGACAACCCCGTGGCGGCGGCGCCGGGGCTGGGGCGGAGCCCCGAGTCTGGGCGGGTGGGCGGGGCGGGGTACCCCCCTCACCTCAGCCGTGTTCGCGCCAGCGGTTCGTGATCGGGAGGCGGCGGTCCTTGCCGAAGCCCTTGGCGGAGATCTTGGTGCCCGGCGGGTACTGGCGGCGCTTGTACTCCGCGGTGTCGACGAGCCGCAGAATGCGTGTGACCAGCTCGTCGTCGAAGCCCGCCGCGACGATTTCCGCCCGGCCCTGGTCCCGGTCGACGTACAGCTCCAGGATCTGGTCGAGCACGTCGTAGTCGGGGAGGGAGTCGGTGTCGACCTGGCCCGGGCGGAGTTCGGCGCTCGGGGGCTTGGTGATGGAGTTCTCCGGGATGGGCGAGGTCTGGCCGCGCTCTTCCGCGGCCTGGTTGCGCCATTTCGCCAGGCGGAAGATGGATGTCTTGTAGACGTCCTTGATGGGGCCGTACGCGCCGACCGAGTCCCCGTACAGGGTCGAATAGCCGCAGGCCAGCTCGGACTTGTTGCCCGGGGCCAGCACGATGTGGCCCTCCTGGTTGGAGATGGCCATCAGCATCGTGCCGCGCAGCCGTGACTGCAGGTTCTCCTCGGCCAGGCCGGTGAGGTGCAGCGACTCCATATAGGCGTCGAACATCGGGGCGATCGGGACCGTACGGAAGTTCAGCCCCGTGCGCCGGGCGAGCTCGGCGGCGTCGGCGATGGAGTGCTCGGAGGAGTAGCGGGACGGCATGGCGACGCCGTACACGTTCTGCGCGCCGAGCGCGTCGCATGCGATGGCCGCGACGAGCGCGGAGTCGATGCCGCCGGACAGGCCGATCAGCACACTGCGGAAACCGTTCTTCGCCACATACGCGCGCAAGCCCACGACGAGCGCGGTGTAGATCTCCTCGTCGTCGCCGAGGCGCTCGGCGGTGCCGCCGGCCAGCTCCGGCTCGTACGCCGGGAGGGGGTCCGCGGAGAGCGTGAGGTGTTCGATACGCAGCCCGTCGTCCACGACGCCCTGTGGCACGGTGCCGGGGTCGGCGGCGGGCAGGTCGAGGTCGAGCAGCACACAGCCCTCGGCGAACTGCGGGGCGCGGGCGATCACTTCGCCGTCGCGGTCGACGACGATCGAGTCGCCGTCGAAGACCAGCTCGTCCTGGCCGCCGATCATGGCGAGGTACGCGGTGGTGCAGCCCGCCTCCTGGGCGCGCTTGCGGACCAGCTCCAGGCGGGTGTCGTCCTTGTCGCGCTCGTACGGCGAGGCGTTGATCGACAGCAGCAGCCCGGCCCCGGCGGAGCGGGCGGCGGGCACCCGGCCGCCGTCCTGCCACAGGTCTTCGCAGATGGCGAGGGCGACATCGACGCCGTGCACGCGGATCATGGGCAGCGTCTGGCCCGGGACGAAGTAGCGGAACTCGTCGAAGACGCCGTAGTTCGGCAGGTGGTGCTTGGCGAAGGTGAGGATCACCTCGCCGCGGTGCAGCACGGCGGCGGCGTTCTGCGGGGCCCCGGCGGGCTGGCCGAACCGCGGCTGGGCGCGCTCGCTGCGGTCGAGATAGCCGACGACGACGGGCAGCTCGCCGAAGCCCTCGGCCTCCAGCCGGGCGGCGAGCGCGCGCAGCGCGGCGCGGGACGCCTCGACGAAGGAGGAGCGCAGGGCCAGGTCCTCGACGGGGTAGCCGGTCAGCGCCATCTCGGGGAACGCCACCAGGTGGGCGCCCTGTTCGGCGGAGTGCCGGGTCCAGTGGACTATCGACTCGGTGTTGCCGTCGAGGTCGCCGACGGTCGAGTCGATCTGGTTCAGAGCGAGACGAAGTTGAGCCACGGCGACCAGTGTAATCGTCTCTTTGACGCGATGGCCGTGCGTGTCTGCTATATCACGTCGGCTGTCACGTCGGCCCGGTCTCCGTCGGCTCGTACGACGACGGGGACCGGGCCGGCAGGGTCCCGCTACTTCTGGTAGCCGATGATCGTCATCAGCCCGGACTCCGAGTGGTAGACGTTGTGGCAGTGGACCATCCACAGCCCCGGGTTCTCCGCGTCGAAGTCGACGTTCACCTTGTGGTGCGGCAGCAGGATCGTCGTGTCCTTGCGCGGGCCGCCGTCCGGCAGCTGGAAGGTGTGGCCGTGCAGATGCATCGGGTGCCACATGTCGGTGCCGTTGATGAAGGACAGCCGGACCCGCTCGCCCGCGCGCACCGGATAGCGCTGCGACGGGTCGTACGGCTTGCCGTTGATCGCCCAGTCGTACTTCTTCATGGACCCGGTGATCCGCATGCGGATCGTCCGGTCGGGGTCGCGGGGCCGCAGCCGTACGTCCTCCGCGGCGCGCAGCTCGTCCGCGGTGATCAGCCTGCCGTCCAGCTCCTTGGGGCGTACGGACGGCCGTGGCGCGCTGGCGCCCTCGCTGGTGCGCAGCAGGGCCATCGCCGCGTGCCCCTTGCCCTCGGCGAGCGCGATCAGCGGGAAGACCCCGTCCTGGGCGGTGACCACCACGTCGTAGCGCTCGGCCATGCCCAGCAGCAGCGCGTCGGTGGTGGTGTGCTCGACCGGGAAGCCGTCGGTGTGGGTGACCGTCATGGTGTGGCCGCCGAGCGCGACGCGGAAGGCGGTGTCGCCGCCCGCGTTGATGATCCGGATGCGGACGCGGTCGCCGGGCTTGGCGCGGAAGGTCCGGGGGTCGTCCGGGGTGCGGCCGTTGACCAGGTAGTACGGATATGCCACATTGCCCGGGTCGCCGTCCAGCAGTCGGCTCCTGGCGCCCCTGAGGATCCGGGACGGGCCGGTGCGGGGCGGGCGGGGGCCGTCGCCGGGGTCCGTGTCGTCCATCCCGTGCATGCCGGCCATGCCGCCGCCGAGCTCGTCCAGCACCTCGTCCGGGGTGCTGCCGTCCACCCCGTCGACCCAGTCGTCGAGCACGACGATCCACTCCTCGTCGTACTCCAGCGGCTCCCTGGGATCGTCGACGATCAGCGGCGCGTACAGCCCCCGGTCCAGCTGGACGCCGGAGTGCGGATGGAACCAGTACGTGCCCGGGTCTGGCACCGTGAAGCGGTAGTCGAAGGAGGCCCCGGCCTTGATCGGCGGCTGGGTCACCCCGGGGACGCCGTCCATGTCGTTGCGCAGGGAGATGCCGTGCCAGTGCACGGTGGTGGAGTGCGGCAGGTGGTTGGCGACCCGGACCGCGAGGGTGTCGCCCGCGGTGACCCGGATCGGCCGGGCGGGCAGCTCGTCGTCGTACGCCCAGGTCCTGACCGTACGGGCGCCGAGGTCGAGCGAGGTGGTGGTGGCCGTCAGCCGGATCTCCCGTACCGGCCCCCGCTCCCGATGAGCGGCGGCGACCTCCTCGCCGTGCGGGGAGACATACCCCCCGTCGTCTTGGGGTGCGGCGGGCTCCGCGGCGGCGGCCGGAGCGCCGGCGTTACCGGAGCCGGCCCGCGAGCCGTGTGGGTCGTCGGACGCGGAGGACAGGGCGGAGCAGGAAGTGAGCGGTCCGCTGCCGCCCGCGACGGCGATTCCCGCACCGAGCACGGCGCGGCGAGTGAATGCGTGCATGAGTGGGCACCCCAATGGCCGATGTGTGTGAGCTGCGTGGTGGGGTGGCGCGTACGCCTCGTCCGCGCGGGGCTGCGGGGTGGGCGGACGCGCTCCTATATGCCCTGTCGCTGGCGCTGTCCGAGCATTGCCTTCCTCCGGTCGCTCCGGTCGGCCATGGCCCCTACGATCGGTGTCGACGTATGCCGACGTCGGCCACACTTTACCCCCAAGGGGTATCGAAACCCTGGTGGCGGGCCCGTGTGCGAAGTGCTCGGGGCCGTCCGGGGCCGCATGAAAGTACGATGCACACATCGTGGCGGGGACGCCGGGGGAGCGGTCGGAAACCTCTCCGAAACCCCGCCGGGTGATACTGGGGTCCACAGGTGCCCCACGCGTACCCCAAGTGCCGTCTGACCTGCAAGGATAGGGGACCATGGATAAGCAGCAGGAGTTCGTGCTCCGCACCCTCGAAGAGCGCGACATCCGGTTCGTGCGGCTGTGGTTCACCGACGTGCTCGGCTTCCTCAAGTCCGTCGCCGTCGCGCCCGCCGAGCTCGAAGGCGCCTTCGACGAGGGCATCGGCTTCGACGGCTCCGCGATCGAGGGCTTCGCCCGGGTCTACGAGTCCGACATGATCGCCAAGCCGGACCCGAGCACCTTCCAGATCCTGCCCTGGCGCGCCGAGGCCCCCGGCACCGCCCGGATGTTCTGCGACATCCTGATGCCGGACGGCTCCCCGTCGTTCGCCGACCCCCGCTTTGTGCTCAAGCGGATCCTGGCCAGGACCTCCGACCTCGGGTTCACCTTCTACACCCACCCCGAGATCGAGTTCTTCCTGCTCAGCAAGAAGCCCGTGGACGGCAGCCGCCCGGAGCCCGCCGACTCCTCCGGCTACTTCGACCACACCCCGCAGAACATCGGCATGGACTTCCGCCGCCAGGCCATCACCATGCTCGAGTCGATGGGCATCTCGGTCGAGTTCTCCCACCACGAGGGCGCCCCCGGCCAGCAGGAGATCGACCTGCGCTACGCCGACGCGCTGTCCACCGCCGACAACATCATGACGTTCCGGCTGGTGATGAAGCAGGTGGCGCTGGAGCAGGGCGTACAGGCCACGTTCATGCCCAAGCCGTTCTCCGAGTACCCCGGCTCCGGTATGCACACCCACCTCTCCCTCTTCGAGGGCGACCGGAACGCGTTCTACGAGTCCGGCGCCGAGTTCCAGCTCTCCAAGGTCGGCCGCTCCTTCATCGCGGGCCTGCTGCGCCACGCCGGGGAGATCTCCGCGGTCACCAACCAGTGGGTCAACTCCTACAAGCGCATCTGGGGCGGCTCACAGCGCACCGCGGGCGCCGGCGGCGAGGCCCCCTCGTACATCTGCTGGGGCCACAACAACCGCTCCGCGCTGGTCCGCGTGCCCCTCTACAAGCCCGGTAAGACCGGCTCCACCCGCGTCGAGGTCCGCTCCCTCGACACCGGCGCCAACCCCTACCTCGCCTACGCGGTGCTGCTCGCCGCGGGCCTCAAGGGCATCGAGGAGGGCTACGAGCTCCCGGCCGGCGCCGACGACGACGTATGGGCGCTGTCCGACGCGGAGCGGCGTTCCCTGGGCATCGAACCGCTGCCGCAGAACCTGGGCGAGGCCATCTACCTGATGGAGCGCAGCGAGCTGATCGCCGAAACGCTCGGCGAGCACGTCTTCGACTTCTTCCTGCGCAACAAGAAGCAGGAGTGGGAGGAGTACCGCTCCGAGGTCACCCCCTTCGAGCTGCGCAAGAACCTGCCGGTGCTGTAGGCACGGGCTGTGCCCGTGGGCTAGGGCCTGTCGTCAAAGGGAGCAGGACGCCCCCTTTGACGACAGGCCCTAGGCTCGTCATCGGGCCCGCCCTGGTCACCGGTGGCGCGGGGCCATGGGCGGCGGCACTCGAGAGGCACGGGAGGCGGCGGCATGTCCGTACCGCAGGGACGCAGAAGCAGTAACTTCACCCGGCTGCTGCGGCACGGCTTCACCGACGCCTCCGCCGCCCAGCGGCTGCTGGACTCGCCCGAGCTGTCCGGCGTACGGAGCGATTCGGTGCTGCTGGAGGCGCTGGGCGCGTCCGCGGACCCCGATCTGGCGCTGCGCGGGCTCGTACGGCTCGTCGAGGCGCTGCCGGACGGCGCGGCGGGATCGGGGGGAGCGGCCGCGGCCGCCGCGGACAGTGGCTCGCGGCAGGCGCTGCTGGACACGCTCGTCACCGCCAAGCCGCTGCGCGACCGGCTGCTCGGGGTGCTCGGCGCGTCCGAGGCGCTGGGCGACCATCTGGCCCGGCACCCGGGGGACTGGCAGGCCCTGGTGATGTACGAGTCGGCGGATCTGCATCCGACCACCCCCGAGTTCGAACGGGCGCTGGCCGAGGGCATCTGGGGCCCGGCCGGGGCGGGGCGGCCCCGGCCCGACGCGCTGCGCATCGCCTACCGACGGGCGCTGCTGGCCATCGCCGCCCGCGATGTGTGCGGCACCACCGACGTGGCCCAGGCGGCCGCCGAGCTGGCCGATCTGGCGACCGCCACGCTGCGCGCCGCGCTGGAGATCGCCGCCGAGGAGCAGCCCGAGGACGCCGCGGCGTGCCGGCTCGCGGTGATCGGCATGGGCAAATGCGGCGGCCAGGAGCTCAACTACGTCTCCGATGTGGACGTCATCTTCGTCGCCGAGGCCAACGAGGGAGCCGACGGGGCCGAGGAGGGCAAGGCGGTGCAGGCCGCGACCCGGCTCGCCTCCCGGCTGATGCGGATCTGCTCCGAGGCCACCGCCGAGGGCAGCATCTGGCCGGTCGACGCCAACCTCCGCCCCGAGGGCCGCAACGGGCCGCTGGTGCGCACCCTGTCCAGCCATCTGGCGTATTACCAGCGGTGGGCCAAGACCTGGGAGTTCCAGGCGCTGCTCAAGGCCCGGCCGGTCGCGGGCGACGCGGAGCTCGGCCAGGCGTACGTGGACGCCCTCGCGCCCATGGTGTGGCAGGCCGTCGAGCGCGAGAACTTCGTCCCCGACGTACAGCAGATGCGCCGCCGCGTCGTCGAGAACATCCCCGTCGCCGAGATAGAGCGTGAGCTCAAGCTCGGCCCCGGTGGCCTGCGCGACGTCGAATTCGCCGTCCAGCTACTTCAGTTGGTGCACGGCCGGTCCGATGAGACGCTGCGCAGCGGCACCACGCTCGACGCGCTGGCGGCGCTGGCCGCGGGCGGCTATGTGGGGCGTTCCGACGCGGCCGCGCTGGACGCCGCGTACCGCTTTCTGCGCTCCATGGAGCACCGCATCCAGCTGTACCGGCTGCGCCGCACCCATCTGGTGCCCGAGGACGAGGCCGATCTGCGGCGCCTGGGCCGCTCGCTCGGCTTCCGTACGGAGCCGGTGGCCGAGCTGGGCACGGCGTGGCGGCGCCACGCACGCGAGGTCCGGCGGCTGCACGAGAAGCTGTTCTACCGGCCGCTGCTGGACGCGGTCGCCCAACTGGAGCCCGGCGAGACCCGGCTCAGCTCCGCGGCCGCGGGCCAGCGCCTGGAAGCGCTCGGCTACGCAGATCCGGCCGCCGCGCTACGACATTTGGAGGCGTTGGCATCCGGTGTGACCCGTAAAGCGGCGATTCAGCGTACGCTACTGCCCGTGCTGCTGGGCTGGTTCGCCGACTCCGCCGATCCGGACGCCGGGCTGTTGGGCTTCCGGAAGGTCTCCGACGCTCTGGGCAAGACGCCCTGGTATCTGCGGCTGCTGCGCGACGAGGGCGCCGCCGCGGAGAACCTGGCGCGGGTGCTGTCCGCCGGGCGGCTCGCCCCCGATCTGCTGCTGCGCGCCCCCGAGGCGGTCGCCCTGCTCGGCGACCCGGAGGGGCTGCGGCCGCGCGGCCGGCCGCACCTGGAGCAGGAGACGCTGGCGGCGGTCGGCCGCGCCGAGGGCGCGGAGGCGGCGGTCGCGGCGGCGCGCGGGGTGCGGCGGCGGGAGCTGTTCCGTACCGCGGCCGCCGACATCATCGAGAGCGCGCGCCAGGCGAACGGCGCCGTACAGCCGTCCGTGAGCCTGCCGCCGCCCGGCGGTGCGGGGGCGGTGGGCGGCGGGGCGCTCGCGACGGCCGGCGGCGCGCGGCCCCCGGCCACCGCCACCAGGCCGGGCACCCCGGGCCCGCTCCGCCCCGCCGGGGCGGCGAAGCCGGCCGGCACCGCGCCTGGCGCAGGGACCGCCCACGCCGCCGGGGCCGCTCATGGCGCCACGTCCACGGCGGCCACCGCGGCCACGGGCGTGCCGGGGGTGGCCGAGCCGCCGCTGGACCCGGCCGCGATGGTCGACCTGGTCGGGGACGCCGTCTCCGACCTCAACGCCGCGACGATCGCGGGCGCGCTGCGCGCCGCGGTGCGCGCGAAGTGGGGCGACGAACTGCCCACCCGCTTCGCGGTCATCGGGATGGGCCGGTTCGGCGGCCATGAGCTGGGCTACGGCTCGGACGCGGATGTGCTGTTCGTCCACGAGCCGCGTGAGGGCGTGGACGAACAGGAAGCCGCGCGCGCCGCGTTCGCCGTGGCCAACGAGATGCGGCGGCTGCTCCAGCTGCCCACCGTCGACCCGCCGCTGGCCATCGACGCCGATCTGCGGCCGGAGGGCAAGTCCGGCCCGCTGGTGCGCACCCTCGCCTCGTACGCCGCCTACTACCGGCGCTGGTCGCTGGTGTGGGAGAGCCAGGCGCTGCTGCGCGCCGAGCCGGTCGCGGGCGACCCCGAACTCGGCGCCCGCTTCATCGAGCTGATCGACCCGCTGCGCTACCCCGCCGAGGGCCTGGGCGACGACGCGGTCCGCGAGATCCGGCGGCTCAAGGCCCGGATGGAGTCCGAACGGCTGCCCCGCGGCGCCGACCCCACCACCCACACCAAGCTGGGCCGCGGCGGCCTGTCCGACGTCGAGTGGACGGTGCAGCTGCTCCAGATGCGCCACGGCTGGGCCGAACCGGGCCTGCGCACCACCCGCACCCGCGAGGCTCTGGCCGCCGCCCACGCCGCCGAGCTGATCGGCGCGGAGGACGCGCAGACCCTGGACGAGGCCTGGGTGCTGGCCACCCGCGCGCGCAACGGCATCATGCTGGTCCGTGGCCGCCCCGGTGACACGTTCCCCGGCGACAGCCGCGAACTGGCGGCGGTCTCCCGCTACTTGGGCTACGGGCCCGGTATGGTCGGCCAGATGCTCGACGACTACCGCCGTACGACGCGGCGGGCGCGGGCGGTGGTCGACCGGCTGTTCTACGACTACGAGGGCTGAGGTCAGACCGCCTCGGAACGCAGGGACAGCACGAGATCGGTGATGCTCTCCACGTCCTTGAAGTGGCCGCCCGTCAGATGGGTGGCCGGCACCAGGACACCGAGTTCGTCCCGCAGATGGGCCAGCAGCCGCGCGGTCCGGATCGAGTCCAGGATGCCCCAGGCCAGCAGCGGTGTGGTCGGGGTGAGCTCGGCGAGGTCCGGATCGGCGACCAACTCGTGCCGGATATAGCCGAGAAGCGTGTCCAGCAGGGCCGAGCGATCGGTGTCAGGCACGGGGACTCCATCTGTTGAGGGGGCGGGGGCGAGACTGCGGTCAGGCACGGCGGTCCGGCTCCCTCGTCCGCAACTCCCGTACGAGGGCCGCGCGGTCGGTCTTGCCGTTGGGGCCGCGGGGGATGGCCTCGACGGTGTGCACCGCGTCGATGATCATGTAGCTGGGGAGCAGCGAGGCGCAGTGCCTCTTGAGGTCGAGCAGTTGTGGCCGCTGCCCGGGGCGGGGCACGACGACGGCGTGGAGCCGTGCCGTGTCGCTGCCGCCCGAGACGAGCACCACCACATCGCCGACCGCCGGATGCGCGCCGAGGGCGGCCTCGACCTCGCCCGGCTCGACCCGGTGCCCACGCACCTTCGCCAGGTCGTCGAACCGGCCCAGATACTCCAGATCGCCGCGGGCGTCGCGGCGGCCGAGGTCCCCGGTCCGGTACGGGCCGTGGTGCGGCGGCCGGCCCCAGTAGCCCAGCATCACGGTCGGGCCGCTGACGACGATCTCGGCCGTACCGTCCGGCCGGGGCTCCAGGCGTACATCGTTTCCGCAGCACCCGGTGCCGATCGGGAGCGGGGTCGTACGGACCAGGTCGGCGGCGGTCACCTCGTAGGACGTGCAGACATTGGTCTCCGTCGGGCCGTACCAATTGAGCAGCCGTACGCCGGGCCAGGCCGCGCGCAGCCGCTTGATGTCCTTGAGCGGGAAGGCTTCGCCCGCGAAGACGCAGGTGCGCAGGGACAGTGGCCCCCGGTCCAGCAGTCGCCCTTCGCGCAGCAACAGCAGGAACGCCGACGGCACCGAGTACCAGACGGTGATCCGCCGCTGGGCGAGCACATCGATGAGCTGGTCAGGGGCGTGGGCCAGGGTGTCGGGGACGAGGTGCACCGAGGCCCCGGCCCGGAAGGCGCCGTAGAGGTCGAACACCGACAGGTCGAAGGTGAAGGGCGCGTGGTTGGCCAGCCGGTCGGCGGGCCGCACCCGCAGCTTTTCGGCGGCCCAGTCGATGAAGGACAGCGCGTTGCGGTGGCTCAGGCAGACGCCTTTGGGCTCACCGGTGGAACCCGAGGTGTACAGGATGTACGCGGGGTCGTCGGGCGCGGCGGGGTGGTGCCCCGGGCGCCGTCCGGGAGCGGCGGCGGCCCGCAGCGCGGCGCGCTCGACCACCTCGACCCGCAGGGCGTCCAGGTCCGCCGGGTCGGGGACGATATCGAGGTCGGTCACCACCAGCGACGGGCGGCAGTCCGCCACGATCCGGCGCACCCGGCCGATCGGATTCGACGCGGTCACCGGCACATAGATCGCTCCGATCCGCAGCACGCCCTGCATCAGCGCGACCACGTCGGCGCTCTTGCCCGTCCACAGCAGCACCCGGTCCCCGGGCCGCACGCCCGCGTCGAGCAGCGCGGCGGCGTACTGGTCGGCGAGCGCGTCGAGCCGGCCGTAGCTGAGGCCGCCGGTCATATCGTGGACGGCCGGCGCCTCCGGAGTGCGTTCGGCGGCCTCGACCACCAGTCGGTGCAGGCTCACAGCCCCAAGGCTCACAGTCCCATGCTCCTTGCGATCAACTGCCGCTGGATCTCGGAGGTTCCGGAGAAGACGGTCGTCGGGAGCGCGTCCCTGACCGCCGCCTCGATGCCTTCCTCGCGCAGATAGCCCCGGCCGCCGAACAGCTGCATGGCGTCCAGCGAACTGGCCACGGCCGCCTCGGAGACGGCCAGTTTGGACAGCGAAACCCACAGGGAGGCGTCCGGGTCGTCGCGGTCCAGCGCGTCGCACGCCCGGTAGAGCAGCAGCCGCCCGCTCTCCAGCCGCAGCTTCATATCGACGACGCGGTTGCTCACCGACTGGAACTCGGCCAGCCGCCTGCCGGACTGCCGGCGCTGCCGTACGTGCTCCACACACCGGTCGAGCAGCCGCTGCTGCACTCCCAGATACACCGCGAAGAGGCAGGACCGCTCCCACCGCATGGAGTGCTGGAAGATCGCGCCGCCCTGGCCGGGGGCGCCGAGCACCTGCTCGTCCGGTACGAAGCAGTCGTCGAACGTCACCGGCGCGGCCGGACACGACAGCAGCCCCATCTTGTCCAGCGGCTGCCCCACGGCCAGCCCCGGCGCGCCGCGCTTGACGACGAACGCGGTCACCCCCAGATGCCCGGCCTGTGGATCGGTGGTCGCGTACGTCACGAACACATCGGCCACCGGCCCATTGCTCACAAAGCTCTTTGTGCCGCTGAGCAGAAAACCGTCCGCGACCCGCCGCGCGGTCACCGCCGGCCGGGCCACATCCGAGCCGGATTCCGGCTCCGTCATGGCGTTTCCGGCGATCAGCTCCCCGGAGCACATTCGGGGGAGCAGTCGTTTACGTGTATCAGGTGGCGCGAAATCGAGGATCGGCATTCCGCAGGCGAACAGATGAGCGGCGGCGGCGAACAGAATTCCGGTGTCCGCGCAGCCGCGGCCGGCGGACTCGAAGACGAGCGCGGTGTCCAACGCGCCGAGCCCCTCGCCGCCCTCCGCCGTCGGCACGCTCGCCCCGAGCAGCCCCAGGGCGGCGAGGCGGGACCATTCGGCGCGGGTGTACGCGGTGTACGCCGTGTGTGCCGTGCCGGGCCATCGGCCCATTCGGGCCAGGACGCTTGCGCAACGGTCGCGTTGTTGTCCGCTGAGTGTGAAGTCCATGGGGCCGCCCTCCTGTTTCGGGAAAAGCGAATTTCAGGTGTAGCCGCAACGCTCGACGGTCGCAAGGGAAGGGAAAGAGAAATTCACGGACTCCATCGCCGTCTGAGGTGTATTCGAGTTGGAAGCGACCGCCTCTCTTCCGCGTCGGCGTATACGGAGAAAAGCCGAACCTGAATTCACGGACAGGCGCGAAGGGGTGCACGTACATGCGGACATCGGATGTGTACATCGCCGCCGTCGGGACCTATCTGCCCGACAGCGTCAGCGTGACCGAGGCCGTCCGGCGGGGATGGCTGGACGCCGCCGAAGCGGAGCGGTCCGGTCTGCTCGGCGCGGCCGTCGCGGGCGACACCCCCGCGCCGGAGATGGGAGTCCGCGCGGTCCGTACGGCCCTGGGGCGCTGGGGCGGCGATATCTCGGAGCTGGGGCTGCTGCTCTACGTCGAGGGCTACCGCTGCGGCCCCGACGGCTGGCTTCCGCAGTCGTATGTGATGCGCGAGGCGGTCGGCGGCGATCTGCTGGCGGTGGGCGTACGGCAGGGATGCAACGGCGTCTTCGGCGCCCTCGAACTGGCGGCGGCGCACCTTCGGGGTGGCGGCAGCGAGGCGGCGTTGATCGTCGCGGCCGACAACATGGGCTCACCTCTGGTGGACCGCTGGCGGGCGAGCCCGGGTTATCTCCTCGCCGACGGCGCGGCAGCGCTGGTGCTCACCCGGTCCGCGGGCTTCGCCCGGCTGCTGTCCGTCAACTCCAGGGCCGTACCGGAACTCGAAGCCCTGCACCGCGGCACCCAGCCACTGGATCCGTCCGGCTCGGCCCGGCCAGTGCCGCTCGACCTGGGCGCCAGGCAGCGGGAATTCCTCGGCGGTGACGACGCACCGAAGGACTGGATGCTGAGGGTGATGAAGGCCCAGGGCGAGCTGATGGCCCAAACCCTCGATGAGGCGGGCGTCGCCGCCGAGGACATGACCCGTGTCGTCACCGCCCATGCGAACCGGGAACTGGCCGACGCGTGGCTGTCCTCCCTGGGCCGCACCCTGGAGCAGTCCGCCTGGGGCTTCGGCCGCGGGGTGGGCCACCTCATGGCCGGCGACCAGCTGGTCTCCTTGGAGCATCTGCTCATGGCCGGCGAGCTCGGCCCCGGCGATCGCGTCCTGATGGTCGGCTCCGGCCCCGGCCTGGGCATCGCGGCAGCCGTCGTGGAGCTCACCGCGCTCCCGCCGTGGGCACCCGGACCCGGCGCCCGGACACCGCATCCGGCCGTTGACGGGAGGCGCTGACCGCGAGGGCGGCTGCGCCGCCGTACGACATGGACGGCATCTCAGCTCGGCGGCGTGAACCGGCAGGGCAGCCGCGTCATTCCGTGGATGGACGTCCCGGTCACAAACTCGGGCTCACCCGCCTCGATATCGGGCAGGACCCGCAGCAGTTCCCGGAAGAGGATCCTCAGCTGTGCCCTGGCGAGCTGGGCCGCCAGGCAGTAGTGCGCACCGCCACCGCCGAAGGACAGCTGGGGGTTGGGGTCGCGGGCGAGGTCAAAACGGTCCGGTTCGCGGAAGACGGCCGCGTCGCGGTTGCCCGAGGCGTAGAACATCACCACCTTGTCCCCGGCCGCGATGTGCCGGCCGCCCAGCCGGGTGGGGGCCACCGCCGTACGGCGGAAGGTCAGCACGGGTGTGGCGTAGCGCAGGATCTCCTCCACGGCGGAGCCGATCCGGCCGTCGAGGTCGGCCAGCAGCCAGGCCCGCTGCTCGGGCAGGTCGGTGAGCAGCCTGAGCCCGTGGCCGATGGTCAGCGTCGTACTGTCGTTGCCCGCCAGGCACAGCAGCAGGAAGAAGTCGGCGATGTCGTCGTCGGTCAGCCGGTCCCCGTCGACCTCGGCCTGGACCAGGACGGTCATCAGGTCCTGGGCCGGCCGGTCACGCCGTAACCCGGCCAGATTCAGGGCCATGTCGCGCAGTCTGCGATGGCCCTCGACCAGAAGCTCCAACGGGCTCTGCCCGTGCCCGCTCTCCCCGTCCTCCCCGCTCTCCCCGTCCTCCCCGTCCGTGCCGCTGATGCTCTGGGAGACCGTCGCGGCCACGGTGTCCTGCCATTCGCGGGGGATGCCCATCACATCGGAGATCACGCGCATGGGCAGCAGCGATGCGCAGTCCCGCATGAAGTCGGCCCTGCCGTCGGGGTGGTGGGCCAACTCGGCGACGATCCGCCGCGCGTGGGCCTCGATCCCTTGTCGCATCCCCAGGATGTGCCGCGGGGTGAAGGCGCCGCTGACCAGCCGTCTGATCTTGGTGTGCCGGGGCGGGTCCATGGCGAGCAGGGACTGGGAGCCTTCGACCACACCCTCGGGGATGTTCTCGAGCAGCACACCGGCGGACGAGGAGAACAGATCGGAGCGGCGGCTGACCGTCACGATGTCCTCATGCCGGACGACGGCCCAAAAGCCCGTGTCATCCGGGTCCGGCAGCAACCTCCCCTCCACCGGACGGTGCCAGGACACCGGCCGCTCGGCGCGCAGCAGGGCGAAGGACCGCTCCCGCTCCTCGGCGGTCTGCGACCAGAAGGCCAGGGACGACAGGTCCACGGAGTCATAGCGCTTCTCACCGGAGTGGACATCGCGTGGGGCATCCATCTTCCCTCCACGGGCTGACCTGGGAGCGGCGGGTGCGGTTCACCGCCGATGGCGGACCGGGGGCCGGAGTGCTCGGGAGTGCTCGGCGAACCCCCTGTCCTCTGCCCGTCCCGTCCTGAGCGGCGGTCGACAACGATCGGAGCCCCCGCCGCGTCCCCGCCGCGTCCGCGACGCGTACGCCTGTGCGTATGGGGACCGGCTCAGGCCCCGCCCACCGCCAACTGCGCGCCCTCGCCTGCGCTTTCGGCCCCGGCCGCCGCTTCCGCCTTGGCCTCGCACTGGTCGTACGCGGTGCGCGCGGCGGCGATCTCGTCCTGGTGGTCCTCGGTCCAGGTGACGAGCGCCTGGATGGTGTCGTGCAGCGTCGCGCCCAGCGGAGTGAGCTGGTAGTCCACGCGCGGCGGGACGACCGGATGCACCGTACGGCGCACCAGCCCGTCGCGCTCCAGATGGCGCAGTGTCACGGTCAGCATGCGCTGGCTGACCCCGTCGATCTCGCGCCGTAGCTCGGTGAAGCGCATGGTGCGGACGTCGAGCAGGGCGATGACGAGCAGCGACCACTTGTCGGCCACGCGGTCGAGGATCTGCCGGACCTCACAGCCCTCCCGGGTGTCCCACTGGCGGACGTTGTCGTCGTCGGTTCCCGTGCAGTGACTCGGTGACTTCAAAGTGCCTTCTTCCATGGTCGCTCAGGGTGCATCAGGATCGAGACGGTAACAAGAGAGAACTGACCGGCGTCCCGGTAACCGCGTGCGACGCGTCCCCTCTTCTTCCCCCCTTCTTTCTTCCTGCCTCAAGGAGCTGTGCTGTGTCCACGTCGTCCACGCCGTCTGCGCCCTCTGCGCCCTCTGCGTCGTCTGAGCCACCACCGCGGGAGACCGTCCCCGAGTCCGGTGCCTTGAACGGCCGCGGCTGGGGTGTGCTCTTTGTGCTGTGCGGAGCGATCTTCCTGGAGGGCATCGATGTGGCCATGCTCAATGTGGCCCTGCCGTCGATCCGCGCCGACCTGGGGATGTCCACCGGTGAGCTGCAGTGGGTGATGAGCGCGTACGTCGTGGGGTACGGCGGGTTCATGCTGCTGGGCGGAAGAGCGGCGGACCTCTTCGGCCGCCGGCAGATGTTCCTGCTCTGGCTCACCGTCTTCCTGCTCTTCTCCGGCCTGGGCGGCTTCGCCGACGATGGACCGACGCTCATCGTCGCTCGCTTTGTGACCGGGGTCGCGGCCGCGTTCATGACTCCGGCCGGACTGTCCATCATCACGACCAGCTTCGAGGAGGGGCCGCAGCGCGACAAGGCCCTTCTGATCTACTCCGGCACCGGGGGCGGAGGCTTCTCCGTCGGTCTGGTCGTCGGCGGGCTGCTGACCTCGGCCGACTGGCGCTGGGTGTTCTTCGCGCCCGTGGTCCTGTCGTTCCTCATCCTGATCGCCGCGCTGGCCCTGGTCCCCAAGTCCCCGCGGCCCGACCGCACCGGACAGCGCGTCGATCTGCTCGGGGCGCTCACCGTGACCGGCGCGATCGTGCTCCTCGTCCTCGCCGTCGAACGCGCCGCCCACACCGGCCTCGGCCAGACGCTCGGCACCCTCGCCGCCGGCCTCGTACTCCTCACCGCCTTCGTACTGACCGAACGCCGGGCGGCCGCGCCGCTGGTACGGCTGGGGATCTTCCGCAGCGGCGCCCTCGTACGCGCCAACCTCTCCGCGCTGTTCTTCGCCGGCGGCTTCTTCGGCTTCCAGTTCATCGCCGTGCTGTATCTGCGGGAGCTGCGCGGCTGGTCCACGGTCGAGACCAGCCTCGCGCTCCTGGTGATCGGCATCGACGCCGCGCTCTCACCCACGCTCACCCCCAAGCTCGTCAACCGCTTCGGCAACGCGCGGGTCGTCTTCGGCGGCCTGGTGCTGGCCGCGCTGTCGTACGCCCTGTTCCTGCCGGTCGGCGAGGACTGGACGTACGCGGCGATGTTCCCCAGCTTCATCGCCCTCGGCCTGGCCTTCTCCCTGGCGTACGGCCCGCTCACCATCATCGCGACCGAAGGCGTCCAGGAGGAGGAACAGGGTCTGGCCGGAGGCCTCCTCTACACCTCCTTCCAGTTCGGCGCCGCCCTCGGCCTGTCCACCGTCACCGCCGTCAACGTCGCCGCCACGGGCGAGGACGGATCCCCGCAGTCCCTGCTCGACGGCTACCACGCCGCCCTGCTCGTCCCGCTGATCGCGGCCGGGGTGGCCACGCTCATCAGCGCCTTCGGCCTCCGCGGCCGACCCCGTGACGGGGCGGCGGCGACATGACGCTGAAGGTCGGCTCCTTCTCGGATGTGGAGCGCGAGTTCTTCCAGTACATCGGCGATATCGCGTACGCGACCATGATCACCGTCGACAAGAAGAACCGCCCCCGGGCCCGGGTACTCCTCCCCGTCTGGGAGCTCGTCGACGGCCGTCCCGTCGGCTGGCTCGCCGCCTACAAGACACCGGTGAAATCGGCCCACCTGGCGAACAACCCGCACACCACCTACTCCTACTGGAGCCCGCGCCAGAACGCCGTGTTCATCGACAGTGTCTCCACCTGGGTCGAGGACGAGCCGACCAAACGCTACGCCTGGGAGCTCTACCGCAAGGGCAGCCCACCCGGCGTCGGCTACGACCCCCGCGGCTACTGGCGCGGCGGACCGACGGACCCGGAGTACCACGTGGTGCGCATCGAGCCATGGCGGGTGCAGGTGCTGCGCGGCACGGATCTGCGCAGCAGGATCTGGACGGCCGAAGGCGGCGCGTAACGCCCCTTGGGCGCGCCCCCGGCCATGGCGGCCGGGGGCGCACTGTCAGGGGGCGGCCGCTCGACCGTTGCCCGGCGGCCCGGCGGCCCGGCAGGTCAGTCGGCCGTGGTCAGCACCGCGCGGGCAGCGGTGAGGATCTCATCCGAGAGGGGTGTGCCCTGGGTGGCCCTCGACAGGATCAGCGCCCCGACCATCGTGCTCAGCCGGCTGAGGCCGTCGTCCTCGTCGGTGGCGATGCGCCGCGCGAACTCGGCCACACCCTCGTTGAACCTGTCCCTGGCAACTGGCCCGCTCTGCCCCCGCGCGACGTCGACGGCGAGCGCGGCCACCGGACAGCCCTCCGCGGTGTCATCGCGGTGCTCGGCGGACAGATAGGCGTCGATCAGTTCGTTGGGGGACGCCGCGTCCGGCGAGACACGGTGCCGGTCCGCGCCGTGGGCGACCGCTTCGAATGCCTGGGCGGTGGCCTCGTCGAAGAGCGCTTCCTTGGAGGCGAACTGCTTGTAGAACGCGCCGTGCGTGAGTCCGGCCGCCTTCATCAGCTCGGCGACGCTGACCTGGGCGCCCTGTTCCCGGAAGAGCCGTGCCGCGGTGTCCACCACACGCTGCCGGTTCTCCCGCGCCTGCGCCTGTGACGCGCGGCCCATGGCCCACCTCCCGCTTAGATTTCATTTGACATCTATCGTACCCCGATGCATAGATTGTATTCGTAATCTAATTGCGTCGCGGGGTCGGCCGACCCCGCGACGAAGACGAAGACGAAAGGGAACGATCATGGAACTCAAGGGTGCGACCGCTGTGGTGACCGGCGCCAACCGCGGGCTGGGGCGCCACCTCGCCGAGCAGCTGATCCAGCGCGGGGCGAAGGTGTACGCGGCGGTACGCCGGCCGGAGACCGTGGACCTGGAAGGCGTCACGCCGCTCCGCCTCGACGTGACGGACGAGGCGTCGATCCGGGAGGCGGCCCGCATCGCCTCCGACGCGACACTGCTGATCAACAACGCCGGGATCGCCCTCTACAACCCCCTGATCGCCGGCGATATGGACTCGGCGCGCGCCGAGATGGACACCAACTTCTTCGGCCCCCTCGCCGCCACGCGCGCCTTCGCCCCGGTCATCGAGAAGAACGGCGGCGGCGCCGTCCTGAACATCCTCTCCGTGCTCTCCTGGTGGCACCCGGCCCAGGCCGGCTCCTACGCGACGTCCAAGGCGGCCGCATGGGCGATGAGCAGCGCCGTCCGCGACGAGCTCGCGCCGCGCGGCATCGCCGTCTCCGCGCTGCACGTCGCCTACATGGACACCGACATGACGGCGAACGTGGCCGCCGAGGACAAGGCCGACCCCGCCCAGGTCGCGGCCCAGGCGCTGGACGGCATCGAGGCCGGGCTGCCCGAGATCCTCGCCGACGACACCACCCGGCAGGTCAAGCGCGGCCTGTCCGACGCCCCGGCGGCCGGCTGAGCCCGCTCTCCCGACGGGAGCCCCCGCCGCCCACACCCTCGCAAGACAGCCCAGTTCTTCGTGATTGGCCATGTCCGGGCGGCGGGGGCATCGCGCCCGAGGCGGCGGGCCGCGAGTTCGTCCACCGGCTCATCTTCGAGGAACTGACCCGACTGCTCGACACCACGGACCTGTACATCGAGGCCACCGTCAAGGAAGCGTTTGCCACAACTCTTTCTTGAGCGATCGATCCAGATAGATTATGGTGAACGCGTGGCAAGGGCACGGGAGTTTGACACCGAGGCGGCGGTGAGCCGCGCGATGGAGCTGTTCTGGGCGCGCGGATACGAGGGCACCTCGGTGCGCGACCTGACCCGGCACCTCGGGATCGGTCAGGGCTCCCTCTACGCCGCGTTCGGCGACAAGGATGGCCTGTACCGGGCCGCGCTGGAGCACTACCGCACCACGTTCGCGGCGGCCGCGCTGCGCAGCCTCGACGAGGGGGCGGACGCCCGGTCGGCGATCCGTACGATGCTGGTCGAGCGGGTCCGGATCGCCGTCGAACACGACGGCCGAGGCTGCCTGTTGATCAACGCCGCCTGCGAGCGCGTACCGGAGGACGCGGCCACCCGGCGCACCGTGCGTGACGTACTGGGCGCCAGCCAGGAGGCGCTTGCCGAAGTGCTGCGGGTGGCGGCGGAGCGCGGCGAGATCGCGGCGCGGCACGACCCGCACACCCTCGCCGCCTTCCTCGTCACCTTCCTCAACGGGCTGCTTGTCTCCTCGAAGGTCACACCGGACCAGCGCGCCCTCGAACCCCTTGTGGAGGTCGCGCTGGCGACCCTCGACTGACTTTTTCATGCCCTCAATCTGTATCGGGCGATCCAGAAAAATTATCGACACCGGAGGACCCATGCCCCCCTCTCGGACCTCGACCACTCCCGCCCTCGGCGGCAGCCGATGGAACACCTTCCCGGCGACGGACACCATGACCGCCCGCGAGTTCTTCACCGGCACCGAACCGCTGCTGCAGGGCGTCATCGACGCCCTGCGGAGCGTCGACCGTCAGATACTCGGCGCCCAGATCCACGCGACACTCGGCCTCGGCACCCGGGAGACCTCGCTGCCACTGGCCATCGGCCCCGACGCCGCCCCGGCGACCCGCGAACTGGGCACACAGGCCGAGGCCATCGGCCGGGAGATCGCCTCTTGGGCGACAGCGGCCCTGGACCGGCTGCTCACCCACCGGATATCACTGCCCGCGGGCCCACTCGTCGTCCGCAGCCACTGCTACGGCCATCTGCTCACCCACCCCGCGACCGACCTGCTCATGGGCCGCCGCGGCGGCCCCGTCACGATGCAGCTGTACAACGAATGGCTGCACCAGATGGTCCTGCTGCGCGACGCCCTGCTGCCCTTCACCAACTGGCAGGACGTCCCGCTCCGCATCACGCCGACGGGACTGCGGCACACCGAGCCGGCCCGCGACCGTTTCCTCACCGAACTCCTGGTCCGCCAGATCCGGCACACCAGCATCGTGAACTTCGCCCGCCACACCATCACCGGCAGCGCCGGCCCCGAAGACTACGGCTTCGACGGCTCCCGCCCCGACGGCTACGGCTTCGACCACGACGGCGGCACCGTCCTGCCGGCCGTCATCGACGCGCCACCCCTCACCGTGCCCCGACACCTGCTGACCTGGCGCCCAAACCCGGCTGCCGGCGAATCCGCCACCTACGTCGCCGAGGTGCGGGACTACTACGCCGCACCCCGCACGCTCATCGAGCACCTGCTGCCCACCACCGGAACACCGGGGCCGATCACCGCCCGTATCGTGGCCGAACCGGTCGTCGACGGGACCCGCACCGCCCACGTCGAAGTGACCCACGCGGCCCACAACGACGCCACCGCCCGCGTCGACCTCGGCCAATGCCTACGCGGCCACCGCTTCGCCCACCGCCAGGACCCCGCCGCACACCCCGAGGCACCCGGCGACACCCGAACCGCGGACACGTGGTCCCTACTGAGCGCACCGGGGTTGGTGTGGACAGAGGGCGGCGACGTCACCCTGGACGCCACCGCGCAGAACAACACCGTCGTTCTGGCCCTGCTCGGCCGGCTCTACCCGGACAACGTCGTCCTGCGCCCCGCCGACCGTCGCGCCGGTCCAGTGACCGCGGCGAGGAACGGACCGAGCGGCCTCGTGATCGACATTCGCCGCGAAGCACACCAGGGGAGCTGACAGGACATGATCTTCGACCACCATGGAGCCCCCGTCCGCACGGGCCGTGCCACCGTCAACGGAACGAGTCTGCACTACCGGACAGCCGGCTCCGGCCCGGCGGTGGTGCTGCTGCACGGCGTACCCAAGACCGGCTACCACTGGCGACGCCTCGTCCCCAAACTGACGCCACATCACACCGTCGCCGTACCGGACCTCCGCGGCCTCGGCGACTCCGCCCACCCCGCGGACGGATACGACTCCGCGACAATGAGCGACGACATCGCCGCGCTGATGGCCCACCTCGGCCACGAGTCCTACAGCGTGATGGGAGAGGACTGGGGAGCGGTCATCGGCTACCAACTCGCCGTGCGCCACCGCGCTCACGTCAACGCCCTGGTCTTCGCGGAGGCGCTGCTCCCCGGGTTCGGCTTCGAGGACCACACCGCTCTCACCCCCGAGAACGTCGCGAGCGGGATGCATCTGTGGCATCTGGGCTTCTACTTCCAGCCGGACGTCCCCGAGATGCTGATCGCCGGGCACGAGCGTGAACTCATCACGTACATGCTCAAGAACGAACGCAGCCACCCAGACACAGCCACCACCGAAGCAGTCGACGAATACGTACGCTGCTACTCCATGCCCGGCGGCATCCGCTCGATGCTGGCCATCTACCGGGCCATGCTCATCGACGCCGAACAGAACCGTCAGGCAGCCCAGAAGAAGCTGGACATCCCGGTACTCGCCCTCGGCGGCTCGGCCTTCATCGGCGTCCGCAACGAGACCCAGATGCGGCTCATGGCCCACGACGTCACCGGCCACGTCTTCGACGCCGGACACGACCTCGCCGAGGAAGTACCGGACGAGGTGGCCGCCGTGGTACGGCCGTTCCTGGCCCTGACGCCGGGGGCAGGGGATCTCCGAGCGTAAGCCGTGAGGCTGGTTTGGTGGTGCGCTCCGCTGCGCTCCGCTGCGCTCCGCTGCGCTCCGCTGCGCTCCGCTGCGCTGCGCGTGGGCTCCGCTTCGCTTCGCGGGTGGCTGCGCTTCGCTTCGCCTGCGCCCACGCACCGTCTCGCGGCATTCGGTTCGGGCGGGTGCGGGTTTCGTCTCGGACCCTCCGGGTCCAAAGCGCCAGCGAGAAGGGGGAAAGGGGGCGGCTGGCCTGTTGTCCCGGTTCCTCGGCCCGTCGGATGGCTGAGGTCAAAGAGGCTCCGCTGCGCTCCGCCGCAGCTGCTGCCGCGCGGTGGCCGGGCGATCGACCCAGCGGTGCGCTGGGCCGGGGCGCGGGAGCGCGACGGACGGACGAGCTCAGATGAGCGGGATCGGCCCTCCCCCCACCTGCTCTCAGAAAAACGTTTGATGCAGTACTTGATGCAGATCAAGCATTTTTTTAAGAGCAGGTGGGTGGAGGGCCCCAACCGGACCGGCGTCCACCGCTTCGGGCGACCATCCACCGCCCTCACCCCTTCCCGCTGCTGGCCGCTGTGCGCCGAAGGCCCGAGACGATACGCGCACGCGGCGTCCGGACCATGCCACCCCAGCGGCGCCGGCCCGTACGTCGCACTCCCGCACCCCGGACCAGCGCACCGCTGAGCTGATACGTCGGCCACCGCGCGGCAGCAGTCGCGGCGGAGCGCAGCGGAGCCTCTTTGACCTCAGCCACCCGCCGGGCCGAGGAACCAGGACACGGACCAGCCGCCCCCTTTCCCCCTTCTCGCTGGCGCTTTGGACCCGGAGGGTCCGAGACGAAACCCGCACCCGCTCGAGCCGAATGCCGCGAGACGACGGCATAGGCGCAAGCGAAGCGAAGCGGAGCGGAGCCACCGCGCAGCGCAGCGGAGCGCACCCACACCCGTATGTGTATGACTGTGTCCGGTGGCCCTACCGGTCCAGGGTTCGGGGGTCTCGTCGAGGTGGCGTGGCGTTCGTCATGTGCCCGCGCCGCCCACCTGGAACCACACCGCCTTTCCCGGGCCGGGGCCATGGTGGCAGACGCCCCAGTCGGCGGCGCAGCTGTCGATGAGGAACAGGCCCCGGCCGTTTTCGGTGTCCGTTTCGGCCCTGGCGAGGGCGCGTGGTGAAGGCATGCCGGGGGCGTCGTCGCTGACGAGGACGCGAAGTGTGCCGAGGGCGGCCCACTCGGCGTAGAGGGTGACGGGTGCGGCGCAGCCGCTGCGCAGGCAGGCGGTGACGGCGTTGGTGACGGCCTCGGAGGTGAGGAGGAGAGCGGTGTCGGTGAGGTCGGGGCGGTTGGCGGTGTGCAGGGCGGTGCGTACGGCTTCGCGGGCGGTGCGGACCCAGGTGGGGTCGGGCGGGAAGACGAGGGAGAAGTCGGCACGGGGGTGCTCGGGGCGCGAGGGGTTCGCGGGCATGTTGCCTCCTTCGGCCAACGGCCGGATGGCGTGCGCCGGTTGGGTGATTCGTCTTCGACGGTAGAGAGATAGGTTTCCAGTCTGCAACCTGGATGGCCTGATTCCCTCCAACGAGTGGATCCCGGCTGCCCCAAGCGGGCAGACTGCTGCCGATCGCAAGGAGGACGCCATGGGCCTACGGGCCAACCCGACGCAACGACAGCGACGATTGGGCCTGGAGCTGCGGAGGCTCCGCAACGAGTGCGGCTTGTCCGCAGCGGAAGCGGGAGCCTTCGCCGGGCTGGGCTCACCACACCTCGGACATATCGAGGCGGGTCGAACGGCCATTCCCGAGGTGAAGCTGCGTGCGCTCCTTGCCGCGTACGGTTGCCGTAACGAAACTCTTATTCGTGGGCTTGTCGCCATGAGCGAGTCGACAGGGAAGGGATGGTGGTCGGACTACCGCAAATCTCCGCTGGCCGACAGCATCCGCGACCTCGCGGAGCTGGAGTCAACCGCCGTCGCCCATCGCTCGTTCCAGTGGATGTATGTGCCGGGGCTGCTCCAGACCCCGGAGTATGTACGAGCCCTCATCGCCGGCGGAGAGGTCGATGCCGGCCCCAGCCTGCGGGACACCTATGTCGAGTTCCGGCTGAAGCGGCAGCAGGTGCTGAACGGCGAGTCGCCGCCCGCCTTCCACGCGGTCATCCACGAAGCGGCCTTTCATATGCAGTTCGTGGACACCGAGATCATGCGAGGACAGATCGAGCACTTGGTGGAGATGGCGCGGCTGCCCCATGTTCGCATCCAGCTGCTGCCGTTCAAATCGAGCCTTTCCCCGGCGACGCCCGCCGCACCGTTTGTCCTCCTCGAAGCCGAGGCGGCCGAGTTGAACACGGTCTATGTGCAGCACCCCGTGTCGTCCGCCTTCCTCGAAGACCAGACGCATCTCGCCCAGTACGGTGCGGACTTCGAAGGCCTCAGCGCCGCCGCACTGCCGCCGATTGATCCGGGGCCCGAACGGCAGTCCTATAAGAGGAGTGATTCGCTTAGGCTCGTGCAGCATCTCTTGTACACCCTGTGAGGAGAACCTGATGTCCGGGCTCATGTGGCGTAAGTCGAGCTTCAGCAGCGGCTTGGGCAGCTCCGAGTGTGTAGAGGTCGCAGCGTCGCCGCACAACCTCATACTCCTGCGCGAGAGCGACGACCCGACCGCCGTCATCACCATCGCCCCGGCCCGGTGGGCCACCTTCATACGAGGCGTCAAGCGCGGCGACTTCGACCGACTCCCGCAGTAGCGATGGCGCCGGTCAGCCCTGGGCAGGGGCCGCGAGTGCCGTCGCCGTGGCGTGGGCGAAGGCTTCCGGGTTGTCGAGCATGATGTTGTGTCCGCAGTCCGGGATCGCGACGACGGACACCCCGGCCTCGGTGAGCGCTTCCGTGCCCGGGAGCGGGGCGTCGGCCTCGGGGAGCAGGTAGGTGCGGGGGATCTTCAGTTCCACCAGCAGCTCGCGCATGGTGGGGACGGTGCCGCGGGTGAGGTGGAGCGCGCTGCGGTGCAGCGCCTCCCGGCCGGCCAGGCGCATCGTGGACCACCAGTGGGGGCCGACCCGGTCGCGGACCTCTTCCCAGCCGCCCGCCAGGAACTCCTCCTCCGTGTACGCGGCGATACCGCTGCTGCCCGAAGAGCCGGGCTTGCGGGGGATCGGGTCGAGGTTGGCGTCGATGAGGACCAGGCGGGAGACCAGGTGGGGGTGGCGGGCGGCGAGGACGATGGCGACCGAGCCGCCCATGCTGTGGGCGATCAGTTCGGCGCCCGTGACATCCGCTGAGGTCAGCGCCGCGGCGAGCGCGTCGGCATGTGATTCCAGGGTGTAGTCGAAGTCCGTCGGGCGGTCGCTGATGCCGTGACCCAGCAGGTCGATCAGCAGCGAACGGCGGCCGGCCAGGAGGGGGTGTACCGCGATCTCCGTGAAGTAGGCGGGCGATGTGGCGCCCAAGCCGTGTACGTAGACGCGTGTCGGATCCTGCCCCGGCAGCTCGACCCACCGGATCCGGTCGCCCTCGGGCGTTACAGCGGCGTTGCGCATGGCCTGCTCTCCTGCGGTCACGATCGATGCATCGGTGGAGGGACGAGAGTAGCCACACCAGACGGTGGTGGACGCGGCGGCCCTCTGATGCGCGCGGTGGGGCAAGCGAGCACGAAGGAAGATCACTACTCTGCATGAGTGCTCTCCTACGACGAGTTGACATCACCGGAGCGCGAGCTGTGGGACGCGTTCCCCGAGGGACACCGTGTGGACCTGCGCACGGGGGTGCTCGAGGCCGACCGTGTCGCCGAGGGTGGGCAGTGGGGCCCCGGGCGGACGGTTCGAGCCGCCGTGATTGTGGCGCTCCTGCTGGGTGCGAACACCGGGCAGCCGGGAGCCGTAGCGTGCCTGAGGCTTGCCGGGGGGCGGATATCCGGGCACCTCAACCTGGCCGGCGCGCAGATCGCTCACGCCCTCTCGCTCGAGGACTGCTGGTTCGAGGAGGGCGTGGATCTCTCCGGAGCGTCGACCCAGTCGATTGCGATCGTGGGCAGTCGAGTGCAGGGCGTGGAAGCCGGCATGATCCGTATCGAGGGACGCCTCGACCTGCGCCGCTCTCGTCTGGAAAGCGGTTCTGCCTCGCCCTTGCATCGCCGGGTCACCGCCTTGTCGCTCATCAACGCCCAGGTGAGCGGTGCCGTGAACCTCAACGGAGCTGAGATCACCGCACCGGGGGAGTGGGCGGTGTCCGCGGGCGGGCTGGTCGCGGAGGGGGGCGTCTACTGCGGAGACGGATTCGTCGCGCACGGTGAAGTCCGTCTCATGGGGGCACAGCTGCCAGGCGGGCTGCATATGCGGCGTGCACTACTGGAGCGCCCCGGTCAGCGCGGGGTGGCGCTCGCCCTGGACAACGCCGTGGCCTCGACGCTCGACTTCTCCGACGGGTTCATCGCGAACGGGACCGTACGGCTGCGGGGTGCCCGGATCTCGGACGACCTGACCTTCGAAGGAGCCGTCCTGAACGGGCCGCCCGACGGCCACGGCCCGTCATTGGACGCCCTGCGGATGCAGGCCGTCGACTTCGACTTCACCCTTGCCCGGCCACCGTCCGGCACGGTGGACCTGCGGGGCGCACAGGTGTCATACCTCCACGACAGTGAGCAGAGCTGGTCGGACGTGGTGGAGTTGGACGGCTTCGTCTACGGGGCCGTCAAGGGGGACGAGCCAGGGGAGCGGCGGGAGGCAGCGGGGCAGCCGGACTCCGTGGCACGCCGGGTGGCGTGGATACGACGCAGCCCGGGCTACAACCCGCAGCCCTATGAGCAGTTGGCGAGCTGGTACCGGAAGGGCGGCCACGACGACGACGCCCGCCGCGTTCTCCTGGCCAAACAGCGCCATCGGCGTCAAACTCTGCCCCCTGTCACGCGGGTGTGGGGGCACTTGCTCGATGTGACCGTCGGTTATGGCTACCGCCCCTGGCTGGCCGGCGTCTGGCTCCTCGCGCTGACCTTGCTGGGCACGCTGTCCTTCGGCGCTCACTCCCCGATCCCGGTCAAACGAGGCGAAGGCGCCCCGTTCCAGCCCCTCGTCTACACACTCGACCTCTTGATCCCCATCGGCGGTCTGGGCCAGCGCACGGCCTGGTACTGGTCGAACGACAGCCTCCAGTGGCTGGCCTACATGCTGATCGCCTTCGGCTGGGTGCTGACGACCGCCGTCATCGCGGGTGTCACCCGCACGCTGCAGAGAAGCTAGCGGGTGACAGCCGGGCCTTCAGGGCCGTCCAGCCAACTCACCAGGTCTTGCCGGCCTGCTCCCGGATCGCGCGGTTGATCGGGTTGAAGAAGTTGGTCATGGCGATGTTCATGATGATCGCGGACAGCTGCTTCTCGTCGAAGTGGTCGGCCGCGGCGTCCCAGATCTCGTCGGTCACCCCCGGCGCGCCGTCCTGGATCCGGGTGGCGGCTTCGGTCAGGGCGAGCGCTGCCCGTTCCTTCGCGGTGAAGAAAGGCGTCTCGCGCCATGTGACCACGTTGTGCAGCCGCGTGAATCGCCTTCATGAGGTGTTGGATCCCGGTGAGGACATCGGCGTTCACCGGGCCCTTCATACGTGCTTCCATCGATCTCGCTCCTTCATCGGTTACCTGTGCCCGTTCGGGCCCGTCATCCCCATGACGGAGCGGATCCGAGGAAGGTAACAACATGCCCGACACCAGCCCGACGGACCCGGTGGCCAAGGCGTTCGAGGCCCAGCGCGGCCGGTTGCGCGCGGTTGCCTACCGCATGCTGGGATCGCATGCCGACGCCGAGGACGCGGTTCAGGAGGCTTGGCTGCGGCTCTCCCGCCAGGACACGGCGACCATCCACAACCTCGCCGGCTGGCTGACGACGGTGGTCGGACGGATCAGCCTCGATGTCCTGCGTTCGCGCCAGGCCCACCCCGCGGCGTCCTACGACGACCGGCTGCCCGAGCTCGTGGTGGGCAAGTCCACCGCCGCCACCAAGATGCTCGCCAGCCGCGCCCGTCGGAAAGTACACACAGCCCAGCGGCCGACATCCGGAGGGCGGGAGCAGCGAGCGGTGGTCCAGGCATTCCTGGCGGCGGCTCGCCACGGCGACTTCGAGGGGTTGCTGCGCGTACTCGACCCCGAGGTGAGGCTGACCGTCGAAACCCCCGATGGTGTGGCCGTCGTCCTCGGCGCCACCCAGGTCGCCGCCAGGGCGCGGCTGTCCGCCGGTACGGCCCCGCGTGGGCGGGCGGCGCTCGTCAACGGGGAGCCCGGGATCGTGTCCTGGCACGAGGACGGCACCCCGCTCTCGGTCATGGCGTTCACCGTCGTCGGGGGCCGGATCGCCCGTATCGCGGTCGTGATCGATCCGGCCAGGCTCGCGTCGATGGATCTGCCGGGGCCGGTGTGAGTCGCCGCCGGGGCGGTCACCGCGGTGGGGGCGGGCGCGCTTGTCGCACGGCCTTCGCCGTAAGCCGTTGTCAGTGCGAGTAGTTACCGTCATGGCGCTGCGGCAACCGTCGTCGGCCATCGCCTTCCAGGGGAAAGGGCGCCCATTGTGACCGATCTATTCGCCGTGTCCATCGACAGTGTCGAGGAACGCACCGTGCGCGGGAGGCTGCACATCATCAACCCCGATGCCGCCTTCGTCCCCAAGGGGCCACCTTTCCCGCTGGCCCTGCTGGTGGACGCGTGGTTCCTGCTGTCGAACGGGTTCCTGAGGGACGGCGACGGCATGCCCAGCCGCCCGGACCGGTATCCGTATTCCACGGAGCGGGGCATGGAGATCGTGGCCGGTATGCGGATGAAGGATGAGTTCCGCGAGCTCTACGACGCGGTCCGCGGCAAGAAGATACGAGTCACCGACGACGGATATCTGCTCGCGGACGACGGCATAAGCGTGCTCATTCCCCGGCGTACGGCGAAAGCCGTGTACGGAGAGGAACTGGGGGGTGGATCCGGGTATGACGGCATTTCTCACTATGTCCTGACGGAGAGCGACCCCGTCGAGTTCTCCTGCCGAGCCTTCGAGATCGTGACCTCCTACGAGACAGGCCCGATCCGTAACGTCCCCCTGTGGAGTGAGGTCGCGGCGCTGGAACACCCGGACGAGCCATGGGGAGAGGGAGACCTCGACGATATCGCCGGTCTGGAGGGCGAGGCCGATCTGTCGGACTGGCAGACATGGATGCTCATAGGCACCCGCCCCTTCGAGGAGCTTCCCTACAGCGACTTTACGTTCACGGTGAGCCACCCGGCCCATCTCGAGCATGTGGTCGGCGGAATGCGCTGGTCGACAACCCACACCGGGCAGGTCTAGTCGGCTGAGCGCAGGTAGTTGTAGACCGTCGCCCTGGACACCCCCAGCAGTTCCGTCACCGCCTGCACGGAGTGCTTGACCTGAAGAAAGCCGCGGGTTTTGAGGGAGCGTACGAGCTCTTTCTTCGCGGCGGAGCCGAGGCTGCGCGCCGTGTGGCCGCGGGCCGCGGCGAATTCCTCGATGACGGTGCGGAGTTCGTCGGCGGTGCGGGCGCGCAGGGTTTCGGTGAGGGGCTGTTCCTGGTCGTCGGTCCTGACCAGGTTGTTGAGGCTGCGGGCGACGCTGGCGAACAGCGAGACGTCGAGGTTGAGGCAGATGGCGGCGATGTATTCGCCCGCGCTGTTCTTGATGCCGATCGAGGTGCTTTTGGCCGGGCGGCCGTCGGGGAAGCGGTTGGGGTAGTTCTGGACGATGTCCGGGAAGCCGGGGTCCTGGATACGGGCGATGCCGAGTTCGGTGGCGGGGTCGCCGACGGAGCGGCCGGAGAGATTGCTCTCTATGGCCCGGATGGCGTGTTCGGGGTCGCGCAGATCGTGCAGCACGACCTCGCACAGGCCCGGGAACATCCGGCCGATGGCGACGACGATCTTCTCGGCCTCGCGCAGCAGCAGGTCGTCCTCGGCGGTCATGGTCTGCCTCCCTGATCGGCGAAGCCTTGATCGGTAAAGCCTTGATCGGCGAAGAGGGCGTTCATCGCGGTCGCCGCCTTGAGCCCCGAGCCCGTCAGCAGTACGACGGTCGTCTCGCCCGGCCGGATCGCGCCCCGGGCGCGGAAGACGTCGATCGCGGCGGCCGCGGCCGCGCTGGTCGGCTCCGCGTACAGGCCCATGGCGGCCAGGCGGCGGACCGCGGTGGCGATGTCGTCCTCGGGGATGGCCGCCATGTCGCCGTCCGAGCGGCGGACCGCCTGGACGACCTCCGGCAGCCGGATGGGCTCGCGGATGGCGGTGCCCTCGGCGACGGTGGGGGCGAAGGGGGCGGCGGCCCGGTCGTGGAACGCCGCGTGGATGGGGGCGCAGTTGGCGGGCTGGGCGACGAGCAGCCGGGGGCGGCGCCGGATCTGGCCGGAGGCCAGCAGCTCGGAGAAGCCGATGTCGCAGCCCAGGACGGTGGAGCCGGCGCCGGCCACGGTGACGACATTGTCCGGGGCCGTGAAGCCCAGGTCCTCCCACAGCTCGTACGCGAGGGTCTTGGTGCCCTGGAGGAAGAACGGGTGCCAGTTGTGGCTCGCGTAGTACGTACGCTCCGACCGGCGCAGCGCCTCCGCGGCGGTGGCGTCCCGGTCGCCCGGGACGAGCTCGACCCGCGCCCCGTACGCGCGGCTCTGGAGCACCTTGGCGGGGGAGGTGGCCTCGGGGGCGAGGATCGTGGCCCGGATGCCGGCGGCCGCGCAGTACGCCGCGACGGAGGAGCCGCCGTTGCCGGAGCTGTCCTCGATGACCTCCGGCACGCCCCGCTGCGCCAGCAGGGAGATCATCACGCTGGTGCCGCGGTCCTTGAAGCTGCCGGTGGGGCTGAACCACTCCAGCTTGAAGCGGACCGGGACCTCGCCCCAGACCTTCTCGACCAGCGGGGTGCAGCCCTCGCCGAGCGACACCGGGGCGGCGATGTCCACAGGCAGGGCCGCGCGGTAGCGCCACAGCGAACGGGTGCCGGTGTCCACGTCCTCGCGGGTGATGCCGGGCAGGGGGGAGACGGTCAGCGGGGCGCCGTCGTCGCCGCACCAGCGCGGGTCGGTGAGCGGGTAGCGGGCGCCGGATCGCTCGTCCAGGTAGTGGGGTTCAGGTTCAGGGTGGCTGGGTTCAGGGTGGCTGGGTTCAGAGTGCACTTTAGAAATTCTGTTTAGTTGTGGATGATAGGTCAAGAGGGCCCGGTCAGGGGTGGCCGTACAGGCGCTCCAGGACCGCCGCCACCCCGTCCTCGTCATGGTCCGGAGCCACCTCGTCCGCGACGGCGATCAGACCCGGGTGTGCGTTGCCCATCGCCACCCCGTACCCGGCCCACTCCAGCATCGGGATGTCGTTCGGCATATCGCCGAAGGCGATCGTGTCCTCGGGCGCGAAGCCCATACGCTCCGCCGCCCGCCCCAGCCCCACGGCCTTGTCCACCCCCGCCGGCAGCACCTCGATCATGCCCTTCTCGGAGTGCGTCACCGACACCTCGTCCCCGCCCGCCAGCGCCGCGGCCGCCGCGACCCGGGCGTCGGGCAGCTCGCGATGGCGCATCAGCACCTTCTCGATCGGCTGCGCCCACAGCTCCTCCCGGCTGCCCACGAGCCCCCAGCCGGGGCGCATCCGGTCGGTGAAGCGCGGCGTGATCACGAAGCGGTTCTCGGGCGCGGCGGTGACCACCGCCAGCTCCAGCGGGCGCCCGCCCAGCTCCTCCTCGGTGCGCTTGACCACCGCCCGTGCCAGGTCCAGGTCCAGCGCCGCGGAGACCAGCAGCCGGTCCGCCGAGGCGTCGTACAGCTGCCCGCCCTGACCGCATACCGCGAGCCCCTGATAGCCGATGGCGACCAGGAACTCCCGGCAGGAGGTGGCCGGTCGGCCGGTGACGACCAGATGGCGCGCCCCGGCGCGGTCCGCGAGGGCGAGCGCCGCGCGGGTACGGGCCGAGACGGTCAGGTCGGTGCGCAGCAGCGTGCCGTCGAGGTCGGTGGCCACCAGCCGGAATGGCGGCGGGCCGGCGGAGTCTGCGAGGGGCGCGGAGCCCGAGCGGGGCCGTGGCAGCCTGAGTGCGGTGGCCGGTGCCGGCGTGGCGTCAGCGGTGTGCACGTGCCGGTGTCCCTTTCGTGTCCTGTGTCCTCGGGCCCGCGGCAGTGCGCACAGGTACATGCGCCGGTTGCGCGCGACGCGGACCGCCGCCCCCGCGCGACGGCCGAGCCGGTGATCGAGCCGGTGATCGAGCCCCTGAATTCGGAGCCAGAATGGCGGCTCGGGCGGGTGCGATCAAGCCGCCTTGACAGCCGCGCTTCCCTCCGCCACATACCGCGGCAGCCGGTAGGGGAGCCTGCCGTACCACAGCCGCGACAGGGTGAAGCCGAACGACAGGCAGATGACGCCGCCGACGGCGTCCAGCCAGAAGTGGTTGGCCGTCGCCACGATCACCACCAGCGTGGCCGTCGGGTAGAGCAGCCCCAGCGCCTTCACCCACACCGGGCGGGCCAGTACGGCGATGGTGACGCCGCACCACAGCGACCAGCCGATGTGCATCGAGGGCATCGCCGCGTACTGGTTGGACATGTTGGCCAGGTTCCCCGAGGCCATCGACCCCCAGGTGTCGTGCGCCACGACGGTGTCGATGAAGTGGCCCCCGGCCATCAGCCGGGGCGGGGCCAGCGGGAAGAAGTAGTAGCCAAGAAGCGCCACGCCGGTGGTCGCGAAGAGCGCCAGCCGGGTGGCGGCGTACCGGCCCGGGTGCCAGCGGTAGAGCCACAGCAGCACGCCGAGGGTGACGATGAAGTGCAGCGTGGCGTAGTAGTAGTTCATTCCTACGATCAGCCAGCCGACCGAGTCGATGGCGTGGTTGACGTCGTGCTCGAAGGCCATGCCGAGTTGGTGCTCCCACTCCCAGATCCAGTCGGCGTTGCGCAGCGCCTCATGCCGCTGCTCCGGGACGGCGTTGCGGATCAGGGAGTACGTCCAGTAGCTGACGGCGACGAGGACGATCTCGAACCAGAGCCGGGGTCTGCGGGGGGTGCGGAGCCGGTTCAGGAGCCTTTGGGGTGGCGCTGGGCGCGTACCGGCCCCCGCTTGGCTCCCCTCGATGGGTGACGGAGTGGCCGTCCGGCTTGCCAGAGTCCTCACAGTCGTTTCACCCATAGGGCAACAGTCTGCCAGAAGCGGCCCAGCGGCAGATCGCCCTTCGGGCCGGTCTTGACGCCTTATGTCCTACTCCGGCCCGCCCCGCATGTGGCGTAGTCCGCCGTACGCCCGGTTATGTCCCGCGCCCATGCCCCGCCCATGTCCCGTCTATGCCTCGCCTACGTCCCGCCGCCCCGCGCCCCCGCCCCGTGGGCCGAGGCCGTGGAGCCGCGGACCACCAGCTCCGGGAGGAAGACGAATTCGCTGGGCGGGGCCGGGGTGCCGCCGATCTCCTCCAGCAGGGCCCGCACCGCGGCCTGGCCCATCGACTGCACGGGCTTGCGGATGGTGGTCAGCGGCGGGTCGGTGAAGGCGATCAGCGTCGAGTCGTCGAAGCCGACCACCGAGATGTCCCGCGGTACGGCCAGGCCCTGTTGCCGGGCCGCCCGTATGGCGCCGAGCGCCATCATGTCGCTTGCGCAGACCACCGCCGTGCAGCCGCGTTCGATCAGCGCGCCGGCCGCCGCCTGGCCGCCCTCCAGCGTGTAGAGCGAATGCTGGATCAGCTCTTCGGACTTCTCGGGCGCGACCCCCAGCTGTTCTTGCATCGCGCGCTGGAAGCCCTCGATCTTCCGCAGTACGGGCACGAACCGCTTGGGGCCGAGCGCCAGCCCGATCCGGGTGTGGCCGAGCGAGGCCAGATGGGTCACCGCCAGCAGCATCGCCGCCCGGTCGTCGGGCGAGATGAAGGTCGCCCGCACCTTGGGGGAGTAGCCGTCGACCAGGACGAACGGCACGCCCTGGCCGTGCAGTTGGTCGTAGCGCTGCATATCGGCGCTGGTGTCCGCGTGCAGCCCGGAGACGAAGATGATCCCCGCCACTCCGCGGTCCACCAGCATCTCGGTCAGCTCGTCCTCGGTCGAGCCGCCCGGGGTCTGGGTGGCCAGCACCGGGGTGTAGCCCTGGCGGGTCAGCGCCTGCCCGATCACCTGGGCGAGCGCGGGGAAGATCGGGTTCTCCAGCTCGGGGGTGATCAGGCCGACCAGCCCCGCGCTGCGCTGCCGCAGCCGCACCGGCCGCTCGTACCCGAGTACGTCGAGCGCGGCCAGGACGGATTCGCGGGTGGCCGCCGCCACGCCGGGCTTGCCGTTCAGAACGCGGCTGACCGTGGCCTCGCTGACCCCCGCCTGGGCTGCGATGTCAGCGAGTCGTGCGGTCATGGGGCTGGACTGTACCGGTCGCATGTCAGATTGCCCACCACGCGCAGGAATCGGCGGGAATGCGCACCGTGCCCGTCCCGTACTCCAGCGGGGCCGAGGACAGCAGCGCACGCCCTGGAACGGGCAGTTCCACCCCCTCGTCGAGGGTGTTGATGGTGCATACGAACCCCGGGCGGGACAGCGCGAGCACCCCCTCGGGTGCGTCCAGCCACTCCATCGGGGTGTCGCCGAGGCCGGGCACCTCCTTGCGCACCGCGAGCGCCGCGCGGTACAGCTCCAGTGTGGAGTCCGGGTCGCCGGTCTGGGCCTCGACCGACAGATCCCGCCAGCCCGCGGGCTGCGGCAGCCAGCTGCCGCCGGGGCCGAAGCCGTACGACTCCCCACCGCGCGACCAGGGGATGGGCACCCGGCAGCCGTCCCGGAAGCCGTCCTGGCCGCTCTCGTGGAAGGTGCGGAAGAAGGCCGGGTCCTGGCGGCAGTCGTCCGGCAGGTCCGTGACCTCCGGAAGCCCCAGCTCCTCGCCCTGGTAGATATACGTCGAACCGGGCAGCGCCAGCATCAGCAGGGCGGCGGCCCGGGCCCGCCGCAGGCCCTGGGCGGGGCTGTCCTCGGCGTAGCGGGTGGGGTGCCGGACCACGTCGTGGTTGGAGAGCACCCAGGTGGTGGGGGCGCCCACGGAGGCGGTCGCGGCCAGCGAGTCGTCGATCACCTCGCGCATCGCGGCCGCGTCCCACGGGCACCTGAGGAACTGGAAGTTGAAGGCCTGGTGGAGCTCGTCGGGGCGCACGTACAGCGCCAGCCGCTCGGAGGTGGGGGCCCACGCCTCCGCGACGCCGATACGCGCCGGGCCGGCGTGGGTCTGGCTGTAGGAGTCCAGCAGCCGCCGCCAGGAGCGGTGGATCTCGTGCACCCCGTCCTGGTCGAAGAACGGCAGCACCTGCGCGCCGATCAGCTTGGCCTGTTCGGTGCGGCCGATATCGGGCAGACCCGCGGCCTTGACCATGCCGTGCGCGACATCGATGCGGAAGCCGTCCACGCCCAGGTCCAGCCAGAACCGCAGGACGGACGCGAACTCCTCGGCGACCTCGGGGCACTCCCAGTTGAGGTCGGGCTGCTCGGGTGCGAAGAGGTGCAGATACCACTCGCCGGGGGTGCCGTCGGGGTCGGTGGTACGGGTCCAGGCGGGGCCGCCGAAGACCGACTCCCAGTCGTTGGGGGGCAGCTCGCCGTCCGTGCCCCGGCCCGGCTGGAAGTGGTAGCGCTCGCGGGCCGCCCCCCGAGGTCGGTCCGCGAGCGCCTCCTGGAACCACACGTGCCGATCGGAGGTGTGGTTCGGAACGATGTCCACAATTACTTTCAGGCCCAGCTCATGGGCGGTGCGCACCAGGTCGTCGGCGTCGGAGAGGGTGCCGAACAGCGGGTCGACGGCGCGGTAGTCGGCCACGTCGTAGCCGCCGTCGGCCTGTGGCGAGGCGAAGAACGGGGTCAGCCAGACCGCGTCCACGCCCAGTCGGGCCAGGTGCGGCAGCCGCTCGCGGGCGCCGCGCAGATCCCCGATGCCGTCGCCGTCGCTGTCGGCGAACGACCGCACGTACACCTGGTAGATGACGGCGTCACGCCACCAGTCGGGGCCGCCGGACGGCTGCGCGGTCTCGGTCTGGGGGGAGGTGGTGAGCTCCTGGGTCATGCCGGTGAACGTAACAGCTCTGCAATGCCTTGCGGAAGAGCTTGCAGGGGCTTGCAATGCCGGTCGGGGCGGCTCCGGGGCGGCTCGGAGGCGGCTACGGGGCGGATCCGGGGCGCCCGCCGGGGCACTCCGGCGCATGTGTCAAGCGCTCGGGCGGCCACCGGAGGGACACATGGGGGTAACGATCCCGGTCGCTTTCAGAATTTTGCTGCAAGGTCTTTCGATCGATTTGCATCCCTGTTACGTTCCTCGGCAACTCGGCGCCGCGATGGCGCGGCCGGCTTTGGAGGAGTTCAGATGCGACGTGGCATAGCGGCCACTGCGCTCGTCGCGGCGATGGCGCTCGCGGCGACCGCATGCGGCGGTGATGACGGCGGCAGCGGCGGGGGCAACAAGTCGGCCGGGGAGATCTCCGGCACCGTGACCTACTGGGACACCTCGAACGAGGCCGAGAAGGGCACGTACAAGAAGCTCGCCGAGGACTTCAGCAAGAAGTACCCGAAGGTCAAGGTCAACTACGTCAGCGTGCCGTTCGGCGATGCGCTGAAGAACTTCAAGAACGCGGCGGGCAGCGGCGGCTCCGGCGCCCCGGACGTGCTGCGCACCGAGGTCGCCTGGACCCAGGACCTCGCCAACATCGGCTATCTGGCTCCGCTGGACGGCACCGCCGCCCTCGACAAGGAGTCGGACTATCTGCCGAAGGCCGCCGCCGGCACCAAGTTCAAGGGCAAGACGTACGCCGTGCCGCAGGTCATCGACACCCTCGGCCTCTTCTACAACAAGAAGCTGCTGAAGGAGGCGGGCGTCGAGCCGCCGACCAGCTGGACCGAGCTCAAGGCCGCCGCGAAGAAGATCAAGCAGAAGACCGGCAAGACCGGCCTCTATCTGCGCGGCGACGACGCCTACTTCTACCTGCCGTTCATCTACGGCGAGGGCGGCGATCTGCTGGACACCGACGCCAAGAAGATCACCGTCGACGAGGAGCCCGGCGTCAGGGCCTTCGCCACCGCCCGCGACCTGGTCAAGTCCGGTGCGGCGATCACCGACGCCACCGATGGCTGGGACAACATGCAGAACGCCATCAAGAACGGCGACGTCGCGATGACCATCAACGGGCCGTGGGCGATCGAGGACACCCTGGCCGGCAAGGCGTTCAAGGACGACAAGTCCAACCTCGGCGTGGTCCCCGTCCCGGCCGGCAGCAAGGCCCAGGGCGCCCCGCAGGGCGGTCAGAACCTCACCGTCTACGCCGGGTCCAAGAACCTGGACGCCTCCTACGCCTTCGTCAAGTACATGAGCTCGGCCGAGGTCCAGGCCAAGACCACTGAGAAGCTGAGCCTGCTGCCGACCCGTACCTCGGTCTACGCGAACAAGGCGGTCGCGGCCAACGCCAACGTCAAGTTCTTCAAGGCGGCCGTGGACAAGGCCGTCGAACGCCCCTGGATCCCCGAGGGCAACAGCCTCTTCCAGGCGATCCTGGTCGAGTTCCCGAACGTGGTGACCGGCAGGACCTCCCCCGAGAAGGCCGCCGAGTCGGTGGCCGCCGCGTACCGCAAGCTCCTCAAGGGCGACTGGAAGTAGGGACCCGCGACGATGGCTGTCGAGACCGGCCAGTCGGCAGGATCGGCCGCGGGCGCGGAGGGCGCCCGCGGCCGGGTCCGCGAGACCGCCGCCGAAACCCATAAGCCCGGCGAGCCCGGCAGGCCCGGCAAGCCCGGCAAGAAGAGCGGGGTGAACAAGCGGCCCCCGGGCCGGATCCGCAACGCGCTGGGCCGCCACTGGTACGCCTGGGCCATGGTCGCGCCCGTCGTGCTGGTGATCGGCCTGATCATCGGCTATCCGCTGGCGCGCGGCATCTATCTGTCGCTCACCGACGCCAACGAGGCGAACGTCGAGCGCAACATCGGGATGAACCACATCCCCGCGACGTACGACTTCGTCGGCCTGGACAACTTCACCGCGATCCTGAAGGACCCGATCTTCTGGGACCGGCTCGTCTGGACCGTGACCTGGACCGCCGCCTGCGTCGCCCTCACCTTCGCCATCGGCCTCGGCCTGGCCGTCATCCTCAACCGCCGCTTCGCCGGCCGCACCCTCTACCGGTCGCTGCTGATCCTGCCCTGGGCCGTACCCGCCTTCGTCTCGGTCTTCGCCTGGCGCCTGCTCTACAACGAGCGGAACGGCATCCTCAACAAGATCCTGGACGGCGGCGGCATCGACGCCGTGCCCTGGCTGAACGACCCCACCATGGCCAAGGCCTCGGTGATCGCCGTGAACATCTGGCTCGGGGTGCCGTTCATGCTGGTCGCGCTGCTCGGCGGACTGCAGTCCATCCCCGGTGAGCTGTACGAGGCCGCCGAGATGGACGGGGCCGGGCCCTGGCAGCGGTTCCGCCACATCACCCTGCCCGGGCTGCGCTCGGTCAGCTCCACGGTGGTGCTGCTGTCGACCATCTGGACCTTCAACATGTTCCCGGTGATCTTCCTGCTCACCCGCGGCGGACCGGGCGACAGCACCGAGGTCCTGGTGACGTACGCCTACCGGCTGTCGTTCGTCAACAGCCCGCGCGACTTCGCGGGCGCCTCGGCATGGGGCGTGCTCATCCTGCTGATCCTCATGCTCTTCGCGACGGTCTACCGCCGCGCACTCCGCAAGCAGGGAGAGGTGTGGTGACCATGCGCGACCAACGACGTTCCCCACTGGCCTCGGTCGGGCTGCACGCGACCCTCATCGTCGCCTCCGCCGTCGCGGTCTTCCCGCCGCTGTGGCTGCTGGTGACCTCGTTCAAGCCGAAGAGCGAGGCGTTCTCCACGGATGTGGTGAAGAGCCCGACGCTGGACAACTACCACCACGTCCTCGCCGATACGAAGTTCCTCACCTGGTTCGGCAACTCGCTGTTCGTCGTGCTGATCACCACGCTGCTCGGCGTGTTCGTGGCGGCCACCACCGGATACGCCGTCAGCCGCTTCCGCTTCCCCGGGATGCGCCCGCTGATGTGGCTGCTGCTGATCACCCAGATGTTCCCGGTGGCCATCCTCATCGTCCCGCTGTACAACATCATGTCGACGCTGGGCTGGCTCAACCAGCCGATCGCCCTCATCGTCACCTACCTCACCGTCGCCGTGCCGTTCTGTGCCTGGATGATGAAGGGCTTCTTCGACACCATCCCGGTGGAGATCGACGAATCCGGCCGGGTCGACGGGCTCAACCCCTTCGGCACCTTCTGGCGGCTGGTGGTGCCGCTGGCCAAACCGGGCCTTGCGGTGACCGCGTTCTACACCTTCATCACGGCCTGGGCCGAGGTCGCGTACGCCTCCGCCTTCATGACGGGGGAGGAGAACCTGACCCTCTCCGCCGGGCTCCAGACCTTCGTCAACCAGTACACCTCGGACTGGGGCTCCATGACCGCGGCCGCCGTCCTGATCGCCATTCCGGCGACGCTGGTGTTCTCCTGGGCCCAGCGCCACCTGGTCGCCGGGCTCACCGCCGGGGCGACCAAGTCCTGACCCTCGGTCCTGACGCCGACCGAGCCTCGATCGTCTTCCGCAACTCCCCCCACAGAAGCAGGAGGAACGATGGCCAGCAGACCCCTCGCGGCCGCCCTCGCCCTCGCGGCGGGCGCGGCGATGCTGATAGCCCTGCCGGGGCAGGCGCAGGCCGCGCCGCCCGGCGACAAGGACGTCACCGCCGAACTCTTCGAGTGGACCTACGACTCGGTGGCCAAGGAGTGCACCAACACGCTGGGACCGGCCGGTTACGGCTATGTCGAGGTGTCCCCGGCGACCGAGCACATCCAGGGCGGCCAGTGGTGGACCTCGTACCAGCCCGTCAGCTACAAGATCGCCGGACGGCTCGGTGACCGCACCGCCTTCAAGAACATGATCGACACCTGCCATGCGGCGGGCGTCAAGGTCGTCGCCGACGCCGTCATCAACCACATGTCCGCCGGGTCCGGCACCGGCACCGGCGGCTCCTCGTACACCAAGTACACCTACCCGGGCATCTACCAGTCCCAGGACATGGACGACTGCACCGCGCAGATCAGCAACTACCAGGACCGCTGGAACGTCCAGCACTGCGAGCTGGTGGGCCTGGCGGACCTGGACACCGGCGAGTCGTATGTGCGCGACCGGATCGCCCAGTATCTGAACGACCTGCTCTCGCTCGGCGTCGACGGCTTCCGGATCGACGCCGCCAAGCACATGGCGGCCGAGGACCTGGCCGCGATCAAGAGCAGGCTGAGCAATCCGAACGTGTACTGGAAGCAGGAGGCCATCTACGGCGCGGGCGAGGCCGTCTCGCCGACCGAGTACCTGGGCAACGGCGATGTGCAGGAATTCCGCTACGGCCGCGACCTCAAGCGCGTCTTCACCAGCGAGAAGCTGGCCTACCTCAACAATTTCGGCGAGGGCTGGGGCTATATGGCCTCGGGTAAATCCGGTGTCTTCGTCGACAACTGGGACACCGAGCGCAATGGCTCCACCCTGTCCTATAAGGACAACGCCAACTACACCCTCGCCAATGTCTTCATGCTGGCCTGGCCGTACGGCTCCCCGGACGTCCACTCCGGCTATGAGTTCTCCGACAACGACGCCGGGCCGCCGAACGGAGGCACGGTGAACGCCTGCTGGCAGGACGGCTGGAAATGCCAGCACAAATGGCCCGAGATCATCAAAATGGTCGCCTTCCGCAATACGGCGCGCGGCACGGCCGTCACCAACTGGTGGGACAACGGCAACAACGCCATCGCCTTCGGGCGCGGTGACAAGGCATACGTCGCCATCAACCACGAGGGCACCTCGCTGACCCGGACCTTCCAGACCTCACTGCCCGCGGGCGGCTACTGCGATGTGCAGAGCGGCAAGAGCGTCACGGTCGACTCCTCCGGACAGTTCACCGCGACCCTCGGCGCGAACACGGCGGTGGCCCTGCACGTGGGTGCGCGGTCCTGCGGCTGAGTTCCTGGCAATTTGCTCGGAGCATTGGTCGGAGCCGCACATCGTCGGATGTGCGGCTCCTTCGCCGTTTCGCTGTTTCGCCGTTACGCGGGCTTGGTGCGGGAGAACTGGTCCGTGGTGCCGTCGGTCCAGCGGAGGGAGAGGGTCTGGCCGCTGACCCGGGCCGTGCCGTTCAGGGTCTTGCCGGCGCAGGAGAAGGAGGCGGCCATGGAGGAGCTGAGGGTCCCGGGGCAGGTCTTGTCGGGGCCGGTCAGGGCCATGGACGTGCCGTTGATCCGCAAGGTCAGCAGATTGCCGTTCGCGTCCCGTATCCGGAAGTACCACGTGCCCTGGGCGCTCGCCAGCTGACCGGAGGCGGTGGGCGGGGCGGTGCTCGTACGGCTCGGGACCGGGGCCTTGGTGGGGGCGCTGGTGGTGGTGCGGCTGGGGACCGGGGTGGACTTGCCGGGGGTCTTGCTCGACGTGGGGGTGGGGGTGGGGCTGGGGGACTTCATATCGCCCGACGCGCCGGTGCCGGAAGGCGAGGGCTTGCCCGTTTTCTCGGGCCGGCTGGTGCCCGTGTCGTCCTTGGCCGGCAACGCGGACTTTCCGTCGTCGTCGCCTCCGCAGCCGGTCAGGGTGAGTGCCAGCACCGCGACAGCGGTGGCGGCGATCGAAGTCGTTATCCGCACGAGATATCCTGCCGTACCCAATTCAATATTCGGAATTCCATGGACGCTGGCGAGCCTTCCATACGCGACAAGCCGAAATCCAGTGCTCAAACGCGTTCTCTGGATCAGTTCCGCTGTACTGCGGATGAGGAGTGGCGGCGCGGGCCCGCCGCCCCGGAAAATCGGTTTCGGGCAGAGGTGACGGTATGCCAGGGTCGCCGGGTGCATTCCTCCCCACGTGAACTGGCGCGCTGGCAGTTCGAGCTGACCTGGTCCCTGTTCGAGTACCACCTGGAGCGGCTGGAGCCGGAGGACTTCCTGTGGGAGCCCGCCGCCCACTGCTGGACCGTACGTCAGCAGCCCGACGGGACCTGGGTGCCCGACTGGGCGGACACCGAACCCGATCCGGTGCCCGTCCCCACGATCGCCTGGCTGAGCTGGCACATCGGCTGGTGGTGGAGCGTGACCCTCGACCACGCGCAGGGCCGGACGCCGCGGGAACGGACCGAGGTCAGCTGGCCGGGCGACGGCACTGCGGCCGTCGAGTGGCTGCGCGGGCTGCGTACGGACTGGCTGGCGGCGCTGGACAAACTCACCGACGCCGACCTGGAGGCCGTCGCGCCCTTCCCCTGGCGAGACGACCCCCAGCACACCGTCGCCCATATGCTCGGCTGGGTGAACGCCGAGCTCATGAAGAACGCCGCCGAGATCGGCCAGCTCCGGATGGTGCGCGCGGCCTCACCACGCTGAACCGAGCCGAGCCGAGCCGAGCTGAGCCGAGGTCAGCGCAGCGCCGTCAGCCGCCCGCCGCCCATCAGCCGGCCGATCAGCCGCGCCTGGTCGCCGGCCTCGGCGGGCAGCGTCAGCAGCCGTCCCGCCGCCGCGCCCCGCACGTCGCCGCGCGCCGCGACGGCGGTCACCTGGCTGCTGCCCGCCGCCAGCAGATACCACCGTCCGGTGCGCGACTTCCACAGCGCGCCCGCCAGCACCCGCGGCGCGCGCGGCCCGCACTCCGGGGAGCCGTCCGCGCTCGCGACGATGGCGGCCGGGGCGCCCGGGTCCCTGGCCGGGGGCTGGAACTGGGCCATCACCCGGTCGCCCGCGCCCCGCCAGGTCTCCGCGCGGGTGCACACCCAGTCCGCCGCACCGCCGCCCTCGGGCAGCCGCTGGGCCGCGAACCGCCAGGCGTTGACCTCGCGCACGCCCCGCGAATGCAGCAGCGGCAGCCGGCAGCCGGTGTGCGCCCAGGCCGCCCGGGCCTCCGCGCCCGCCACGTCCAGCGGGCCGCCGCCCGGCCCGAACCCGCCGGGGGCGCCGTACGTCAGCCGGGCCGGGACGATCTCGCCCAGGTCCGTCACCAGCCGGGAGCCCAGCCGCAGCGCCGTCCAGCTCTCGCACTCGGGCGTCCGTCCCGAACCGGGCATCAGACCCGCCCCGCCCGCCCGCACCGGGTCGGTCACCCCGTCCGGGGCCAGCCGCAGCGGCCGCGGCGCCTCGTCGGGCCGCACCAGGTCCCGTACGGAGGGGCGGCGCACCCAAGGGGCCGTCAGATAGCGGACGTTGTCGTCCGCGCGGGTGGCGACCAGCGCGGTCGAGGAGGCCGCGTCGGCGGCGTCGGTCCGCGCGAAGTCCAGCGCCACCGCGCCGCTGTCGCCCTGGCCCTTCTCCGCGTACCGCACCACCCGCAGCCCGTCGTACAGCAGCACCACCGCGACCTGGTCCACCTCGCCCGCGTACAGCAACTGCGGCGGCCCCGACGGCGGGCCCGACTGGGTGCCGGGCGTGGCCGACACACGCACCGAGCGGCCCGGCCGCGCCCAGACGGCCAGCGCCCGGCGCAGCAGCGGCGTGTCGTCCGTACGGTCGCCGCGCGCGGGCCAGGACGAGAAGTCGGCGCGGGTGGCGGTGCGCCATGCGCCGGGCTCGGCGCGGGTCAGCTGGGCCGGGTCGAGCGCCCGCTCCGAGGACGGGTTGCGCGCGTATGAGGGGGCCGCCGCGCCGCTGGGGCCCCAGCCCTCGCCGGGCAGCCCGAGCAGCGTGCCGCACACCACCAGCGCCGTGGCGGCGGCGAGGGCCGCCCGTACGTGCTGGCGGCGCCGCATCAGATCGGTGGGCCGGGCCTGCAGTGAACAGGCGTCGAACTCGGCGGACTCCAGCAGCGCCCCGTCCCGGCTGCCCGCCGGGCCGTCCATCTCGTCCGCCTCGATGAGCGCGCCCCGCGGATCGACGACCCCGGCGGCCTTCAGCACCTCGCGCACCTCGGGGTCGTCCATCTCCTCCAGCTCGCGCAGCACATACGCGGCGCGGCCGGGTCCCGACAGCTCCGACAGCGCCTTGTCCAGGGCGAGTTCATCGGCCCCGCCCGGGCGCGGGACCAGCCGCAGCCCCCACACCCGGGGCAGCGCCGGTGCCAGCGGTCCACGCCGCCGCCGCGCGGCCCGCAGCGCGCCGCGCAACACCCGCAGCCGTACGAAGGCGTACCCGCCGTCGCCCGCCGCGCCCTCCGGCCCGCCCCGCGACCCGCGCTGCCCGGGCAGTCCCGGCCCGGTGCCGGTCTGAGTTCCCGTGCTGTTCGCCCGGTTGCGGGGGAGTGCGCGCTGGGCGAGGGCATGCGCCGCGAGCACCCGGCGCGTACGCCCCACGCCGGGTGGCAGCACCAGATACGCGAGCCGCACCAGCCGCGGATAGTGCTCGACGATGGCGGCCTCGGCCTGCTCGACGTCGATGAGGGTGGGGGATTCGGAGAGGTTGGCTGTCGCCTGCTGCTGCTCCACGGTTGGTGAACGAGCGCCGGATGGGATGGTCACCGCCCCGGTGTGGCGCCACTGGGCGCCACACCGGAGCGGTGGGGGCTGCGCGATCACCCGAAGCGCCTCGGGATGACCAGAAGTCCCCAGGTCACCCGGTATGCCCCGCGGTCACCCCACACGCCACCCGCTGAACTCCGCCGTCCCGCGCGCCACGTTCCCCCCATGCGTCGCGGTCATGAAGATCCCGACGTCCTGCGCGGAGCCCGAGCCCCCCGGCGCCGTCACCGTGCCCACCGTCCGCCAGGTCGCCCCGTCGTCCGTCGACAGCTCGCCCTTGTACGAGGTGGCGGACACCCGCGTCAGCCGCAGCAGCACGGGCGCCTTGACGCCGGTGATCCGCTTGTACGCGTCCAGCGTGCCGTCGCCGTTCGAGTCGTACGACAGCACGATGCCGCTGGACGGGGTGGCGGCCAGGTTCACAAAGCCCCGGGAGCCCGCCGTCGCCAGGCTGTCGCGGGCGATGATGCCCGCCCGCGCCCACGCGCCCGTCACGGCCTGGCTGACCACCTTCACCGTGACGGCGGTGCCGACCGCCAGTGCCCCCTCCCGGTACACCGACCCGAACTCGGCCGTCGCCTTCCACAGGTCCCGCCCCGCCCCGTCGATCGCGAAGCGATCCGACAACTGCCCGAAGACCGCCGCGTTGTTGGTGACCGTCTTCAGTCCGGCGTCCAGCGGCCCGGCCACCCACAGCGTGCCGGTGCGCACCAGCCGCACCCGGTCCTCGCCGCGCGGCCCGAACTCCACGCCGAGCTTGTACGGCAGAGGCTTGAGCGGGTTCTCAAGCGGTTCGTCGGGCGCGGTGGCCCGCCAGTGGACCTCGCCGGTCTTGGCCGCCGGGATCGAGCGGAGCCAGGTGTCGCCCTGCGGTTTCGGGTCGAGGCCGGTCACGGTCAGGTCGAAGTCGACGCGGCCGGTGGCGCGCAGCCCGTTCATATTGCGCAGGGCCGCGGCGATGTCGGCGGTGCCCCCGGGCGCCACCCCCGACGGGGTGGTGGAGACGGTGGCCGTGCCCTGGTACGGGGCCTTGGCCAGCGCCTCGTACACCCGGCGCCCCGTGCGGTGGGCGTCCGTCGTGGGCCGGACCGGGTAGCTCTTGCGCTCGCGCGTCCAGGGTTCCTCGACCGCGAACCAGTCGAAGTCGCGCGGTTCGCGCCCCTCGGTGAGCGCGTCCTCCAGCTCGTCCAGGTAGCTCTGCCACTGCGGCAGGTGGAAGTCGCCGATCAGGCCGTTCCAGTCGCGGTTGGCGTAGTTGGCGAGCTTCCCGGTGTCCGCGGTGACCCGGTCGGCCCAGGTGGTGATGAGGGTGCGCGCCAGATGTTCGAAGCGCTCGGCCTCCGCCTCGTCGGACGCCAGCCGCTTGGCGTCCTCCAGCCAGGGACCGAGCAGAAAGCCCCGGTGCGCCCCGGTCATATCGTCGCTCAGCCGCATCAGCTTCAGCCACAGCCGGGCCAGCGTCCGGAAGGCGTCCAGATCCTTGCGCTCGTACGCGTCGTGCAGATGGGGGATCAGCGTCCAGGAGCGGTCCGCGAGCGCCTGGCGGGCGATATCGGTCAGATCGTGGCGATAGGCGTCGGAGTCGCGCAGCGACGGGCGTACGTCCAGCAGCGCGGCGAAGGCGGGGTCGAAGTCCGCGAGGTCGAAGGCGGGGATGCGGGTGGCGTAGTTGGTACCGGAACGCGCGGTCACATCGGGGCGGGCGGAGAACACCGAGTCGTGCGGGCGGCCGTCGGAGCTGGTGATCTGGTACGCGGTGTCGCGCAGCGCCGCGTAGGCGTCCCGGGCCCGCTCGTCCCGCCCGCCCAGCCGTACGTCCGCGTACGTACGGAACCACTCCTCGCGGTCCACCGCCGCATCCCGCCAGGCCAACTCGCTGAACAGCTCGAACGCCGCCGGATCGCGTCCGACCGCCTCCGCCATATAGGCGGTGCCGACCAGTTTGCTGCCCGGCTTGTCGCGCCACTGGGTGAACCGCCGCGCCCAGATATGGGTCTTGGCGCCGATCGTGGTGCGGCCGCCGAAGTTGGGGATGGTGCCGAAGGCGTACGGCACCGAGCCCCAGTCCTGCTCCCGGTCGCCGATCGAGTCCAGGTCCGACAGGCCGTCCACCACCAGCATGTGGTCGTGGTTCACGGCGTCCAGCAACTCCCGCCGGGGGTTGGCCTGCCAGCCGAGGATCACCCAGGTCGCGCCGGGCCGGGCGGTCTGCAGGGCGGTCTCCACGGCGCGGGCGGCGTCGGCCACGGGGACGTCCCCGGCGGCCCCGCCCTCGTGCAGCAGGTCCATCTTGAACAGGTCGCATTCGCCGAACAGCTCCTGCTGGTGGCGGTAGAACGCGGCGGCCACCTGCCCGAACGACTCGGTGCGCGGATCGAGCCAGTCGGGGCGCTTGAGCCCGTTCCAGGTGCCCTGCGGGACCACACGCGCCCCCGGGTTGCGGTCCACGAAGCCGTCCGGGACGGTCCCGAAGTAGCCGGGATACACCGGCCGCATGCCCAGCTCGCGCAGCCGGCCGGCGATCTTCTGGCCTAAGGCGATGCGCTTGTCCAGCAGCTCGGGGCTCACCGGCCCGCCGTACTCGCTCATGTTCTGCAGCAGCCACCAGGGCTGGTGGGAGGGCGCGGGCAGCCAGGCGCGCGCCTCCTCGTCGGAGTAGCCGAAGTCCTTGAGGAGGAGGTGGTAGACGGCCTCCTGCCCGGCGGTGACCAGCAGTTCGTTGCAGCCGTGCAGGGCCGCGACGTCGATCAGGTGCTCCCAGTGGTCCCAGCCGGCGAACGGCGCGGTGTAGCCGTCGTGGGTGTCGTTGAACGCGAAGCGGTGCGGAAGCGCGGTCGACTGCTCGATGCGGGCCCGGGGCGCGGGGAGCGACTTGGGCAGGTCGAGCTGGTCCCCGGCCCAGGTGATCAGGGCATGACAGGTGTACTTGAGATACCAGTGCACCCCGGCGAGCAGCACCGCCGGGCTGGTCCCCGACACCTCGATCCGCCCCGGCCGCCCCGAGACCTCGAACCGCTCCTCGCCGCCGTTGCCCTCGACCGGCACCAGGCGGAACTGCTCGGCGTGCTCCGGCAGCAGCCGCTCAAGGGCGGCGCGCGCGGGCGTGGTGTCGAACACGGCGTGGTCCTCCGCGCTTTCCGTTCCCTCGGCGGCCGCGGGGGACTGGCTCCCCAGGGCGGCCCCGACGCCGAGTGCTCCGGCGGTTCCGATCAGCGTACGTCTGCTCAGATCGCTCATGCTGGTGCCCCCAATGACGCCCGGCCCGGGCCAACGGTGGTATGTGAGCGGCACGTTAACGAGGGTGACGGCGTGGCAGCAATGGTGCGTACGGGGTGTCCACCCGTACGGGCCCGAGCGCCGGCCTGGTGCTCCGGTCGTAGCTCGGGATCTGACGCAACGTCATCTAGGTTGCCCAGAGGATGCCCCGGTCGGATCGACTTCGCTACTCGGTGCGCCTTTCGGCGGCGTCGAGCGCGGGCGCGAGCGGGGCCAGCGCCGCGCGGAGCTGGTCGGACAGCGAGCCGGAGGGTACGACCAGCCCTCCGCCGCCGAAGCCCGCCGTGGCTCCTGCGGCCCCGGCGGCCCCTGTGGTCTCGTCAGGCCGGAGCCAGCCCTCCAACGCGATGCGCACCGCCGCGGCCACGCTCGCCGCGAGGACGCGGGCGGTGTGGACGGTGTGGGCGGTGTGCGCTCCGGCGTCACCGAGGCGTTCGGCGATCACCGCCGTGAGAGGGGGCTCGATTCCGGCGGTGGTGGCGAGGAACGCGTCGCGCAGCGTGGTCCGGGAGGTGATCAGCAGCAGCACCTCGGGGTCGTGCTCGCCGGGGTCCGTGTACTGCTGGATCACCGCCTCGGTGACGGCGTCGGCCAGCCGCACCCCTGCGGGCCGGGCCGCGATCGCCGCCGCGATCCGCGCCTCCCGGTCCGCGGTGACGGCGGCGACGATCGCCTGCTCGCGGCTGGCGAAGTAGTTGTTGTAGGTGCGCGGCGAGACCCCGGCCGCCTCGGCGATGTCCTCGACCCGTACCTGGTCCGGTCCGCGCTCCAGGGCCAGGCGCAGGGCCGCCTCGCGCAGCGCCTCGCGCGTCGCCTGCTTCTTCCGCTCCCGCAGCCCTGGTGGTGTCGTCACGGTGTCACCCTTCCACGCAGGGCTGCGTGCACGCAAATTTGCGTGCACGCACTTTTGTTGTCAGTCTCGACCTGCCCCGCCCGAGATGAGACCGACGGAGAGGACAGCGGCATGCGAGCAAGAGGGATGACCTACGACACCGGATTCGTCATGCACGGCCAGATATCCCGCGAGCACTTCGACGCCGCGGTGGTACGGCGCGAGCTCGCCATCATCCGCGACGACCTGCACTGCAACGCGGTCCAGATCATCGGCGGCGACCCGGACCGGCTGGAGCTGGCCGCCGGCGCCGCCGCCGAACTCGGTCTGGAGGTCTGGTTCTCGCCCTATCCGCTGGAGCTGGACCCGGAGCGGATCCTCGCGCTGCTGAGCGACTGTGCCGAGCGGGCGGAACGGCTCCGGCAGCAGGGGGCCGCGGTCGTGTTCGTCGCCGGGGTGGAGCTGAGCGTGATGAATCGCGGCTTCCTGCCCGGTGAAAGTCCCGAGGAGCGGGTCGAGCGGCTGATGAGCCGACCCGAGCGGCGGGCCGAGGCGATGCGCGAGCTCGGCGTGCGCATGAACGCGTTCCTCCGCGACGCCGCGGCCGCGGTCCGCGAACGCTTCCAGGGCAAGCTCACCTACTCATCCATCCAGTTCGAGCAGGTCGACTGGGCCCCCTTCGACTTCGTGACGTTCGAGCTGATCCGCTCCGCCGAGGTCGCCGACCGGTTCCGGGAGGCGGTACGCACCCTGGCCCAGGGCACCAAGCCGCTCGCCATCACCGGGTTCGGCACCGCGGCCTACCGAGGCGCGGGCGACCGGGGCGGGCGGGTGCTGGAGGTGGTCGAGTACGACCCGGAGACCAAGGCCCCGGTACGGCTGAAGGACGTATACGAACGCGACGAGGCCGGCCAGGCCGCGTATCTGAGCGAACTGCTGGAGATCTTCGAGACCGAGGGCGTGGACAGCGCGTTCGTGTTCCTGTTCGCCCTGCCCGGCTACCCGCACCGCCCCGACGCCGACCCCCGCGACGACCTGGACCGGGCCGGCCTGGGCATCGTCAAACTCCTCGAAGGGCGCCGGGGGCGGACCTACCCCGACATGGAGTGGGAACCCAAGGCCGCCTTCGCGGCAGTGGCGCAGCGGTATCGGAGGTGACAGGCCCCGCGCCTGGGGCGCTAGCCGCGTAGCATCCGCACCTGGGCACCGGAGAGCTTGGCCCACCAGTGGTCGTAACGGCTGTAGAGGCGGGGGTCGCGGTCGGCCAGCAGCGTCAGCAACGAACGGGCCTCCGCGGCGAGCCCGTCCCACGCCGCCGCCGACAGCTCATGGAAGGCCATGGCCTCGATCCCACCCTCGACCGGCCGCCACACACCGGCCACATAGCCGTCGACCAGCAGCGTCGGCAGCACATCGCCGTTGACGCGGATCACCTCCCGGCGGTAGTCCGGGGGGATCACCCGGCTGCGGTCCGCGTACGCGAGCAGGACGCTGTCCCACATCGCCATCAGCCGGGGCGGGGCCGAGGTGTCCGCGGCGGGGCGCGGGGCGCCCGGAAGATCGAACAGCGCGGTTCTGTCCGGCCCTTGGAGTTCTTCGACGGCGTCGCCGAGCGCGCGCAGCGCCTGGCGTATCGGCGTCCGCTGAACCATGGCGAACTGCGCCATGTCCGCGACCGAAGCCGGTCCGAACCCCTCCAGGTAGCGCACGAGCAGCCGCTGCAGCGCGTCCGGATCCGCCTCCCGCCCCAAGCGCAATGGACCTGCCTGCGCGGCGCGATACGACGGCCGGACCCCGAAGGACCACGGCCCGCCGGTCGGCGCATGCCACAGCGGCGCGTACGCCCGCAGCCCCCACCACGCGCCGGTCTTCTTCTCGGGGCCGAGCCGTTCCTCGAGCCATGCGTCGAACTCGGCCGTCGTGTGGGGCCGTCCGGCGAACGCCAGCAGCTCCGGGACGAGTTCATCAGCATCGGCCGGTGTGAGCCCGGCGGCGGCGAAGCGGTAGCCGAGCCGGGAGGCGTACAGGGTCGGCCGCATCGCCTCGCGGAAGGCCGGGTAGTCGTCGGCGTGGACCGCGTGCAGGGTGATCCGCATCAAGGTCGCTTTGACGACTTTCTGGCCGGTGAACGCGGCGTCCAGCTCGGCCGGGGCGAATCCGGTCAGCCGGTTCCACAGCGCGACGTACGGCGAGCCGGCGTGCTGCGCCTGCAGCGCGACGATGCGGCGTACGGCGTCGAGGGCGCCCAGCGACTCGCGTCGCAGGAGCAGCTGACGGCTGAGGGTGGAACGGTTGAGTTCGCGTGCGGTGATCTCCACGACGGAGGATTGTGCCGTGTGGGGTGGGTGGGGTATGGACAGGGCTCAGCTTTGGGCATGCCCCCGGTCGAGATAGGCCAGCACGGCCAGCACCCGGCGGTTGTCGTCGTCGGACGGCGGCAGGCCGAGCTTCCCGAAGATGTTCGAGGTGTGCTTGGCGACCGCCCGCTCGGTGACGAACAGCTGCGCGGCGATGGCGGCGTTGGACCGCCCCTGCGCCATCAGCTCCATCACCTCCCGCTCGCGCGGCGTGAGGTTCCCCATCGGCTTGTCCTGCGACCGCCGGGTCAGCAGCTGCGAGATCACCTGCGGATCCATAGCTGTTCCCCCCGCCGCGACCCGTCGCACCGCGTCGATGAACTGGTCGGCGTCGAACACCCGGTCCTTGAGCAGGTAGCCGACTCCACCGCTCCCGTCGGCCAGCAGCTCCCGCGCGTACAGCTGCTCCACATGCTGCGACAACACCAACACCGGCAACCCCGGCCGCGCCCGCCGCGCCGCCAGCGCGCACTGCAGCCCTTCGTCGGTGAACGACGGCGGCAGCCGTACGTCCACGACGGCCACGTCCGGCTTCAGCTCGGCGAGCGCGCGGGTCAGATCGGGCCCGGTGTCCACGGCCGCCGCGATCTCGAAGTCGTATGCCTCCAGCATCCGGACCAGACCGTCCCGCAGGAGGAAGAGGTCTTCGGCGAGGACAACGCGCACGGCGGCTCCAAGGCGTCTTCGGGCCCCGGGGGTGGGGGACGTGACCGAATCCGACGAATGTACCGCTGTGCGGTGAGCGGGGGGTTATCAGCGGCCCGGACGGTCCAGGGTGCCGGTTTTTATGGTGCGGAGGAGTGCGCGGAGGGCGGTGGGGGTTGTGGTGCGCGCCTCGACTGCCTCGTCGACACCGCCGAACTCCTCGTCTCCGAGCTGACGACGAACGCTCTGCGCAACACCACCACCGACTCCTACGTCAGCATGGACTGGCAGCCGAAGCCCCCGGACTTCCGCGTCACCGTATGGGACTCGGCCGCGGCCCTGCCCCAGCCCGTGCGGGCCGAGGCCGACGACGAGGGCGGCCGGGGGCTGGCGCTCGTCGAGTCGTGTTCGGACGACTGGGGCGTGGTCGACTACACCGACAAGGACGCGGGCGTCACAGGTAAGGCGGTGTGGTTCGCCCTCGCGCCGCCGAAGCCTGCGGAGTAGCACGGCTGAGCTCAAAGCAGGCTCCGCTGCGACTGCTGCCGCGCGGTGGCCGACCGATCAGCCCAACGGTGCGCTGGACCGGAGGCGCACGAGCGCGACGAACGGGCCACCGACCGCTGGACGGCGTGGTCCGGACGCCGCGTGCGGGCATCGTCTCGCGCCTTCGGCGCAAAGCGGCCGGCAGCGGGGAGGAGAGGGGGCGCGGAGGCGTCGTCGCCGTCCGGCCCAAGGGGGCGTCACCGGTTGGCGGGCTTCCGGTTGGGGCTCAACGTTTTTCTAAGAGGGGGCGGGGGGAACCGTTCTGCCGGATTCCGCGTGATGTCCTCCTGACGTGCTACTGGCTGGTGGCGGGCAAACGAAGGGGGAGCCGGTGCGGGGTCGGATGCGGGCGATGGTGGGCGTGGCGGTGTCGCTTTCGGTGGCGCTGGTGGCGTGCGGGCCGGAAAAGGAGAAGGAGTGGACGGGGGCGGAGCCCTCGAAGGGGTCCGCGGCCGAGGCCGCGCGGTTCGCGCCGTTGGTGCGGCTGGCCAAGGGGGAGACGCTGAAGCCGATGGACGCGACGCGGTTCATCGGACGGTCCGCGCTGCGCTTCGACCACGACGGCTTCTGCCGTGACGAGGGACCGGTGGCCGATCCGCCCGACCCGCGGCGGCTGGGGAGCAAGGACAATCCCTACCAGCACGCGGACGTGCAGCCGGGGAAGTCCTCGTCCAAGCCGGTGTCCTGCCCCGGACACGGCGACAAGTGGCACAAATCGACGGAGGACAAGGGCGGTTTCTACCTCGACCCGCCGAAGGATGTGCGGACGGGCGAGAACACTGACGCGCCGGTCTACTGGGAGTACCACAAACACAAGACCGACCCGAAGCGCGGGGCGTACGTCTACTGGTTCTTCTACGCCTACAACAACCTGATCCCGGGCAACCGGCATGAGGGCGACTGGGAGCGCGTCGCGGTCCAGGTGCGCGACGGCAAGCCGGAGGCGGTGACTTTCGCGAAGCACGGCAAGGACACGTGCAGCGTGAAGTGGTCGGAAATGGAACTGGATCCGCAGGACGGGCATCCGACGGTGTACTCGGCGCGTGGTTCACACGGCTCCTATCCGACCGACAAGAACCAGTGGGTGAACGGCACGCTCGACCGGCCCTCGAAGGGCGGCGCCGAGTGGCGCACCTGGAAGCACGCCCGTCCCGTCAACGGCGAGCCGTGGTGGGGGTACGCCGGGTGGTGGGGGTCGCAGCAACATGTGAGCGGTTTCAACGGGCCCAACGGCCCGCAGCCGGGGCGTCTGCTGTCGGGCATCTTCACCAACAACAGCTGTGGGTCCGGTGACAAGCCACCGACGGATCCGCCCAAGGACCAGCCCAGCGACCAGCCCACGAATCAGCCCACCGGCCAGCCCACGGACCAGGCCGTGCCCAGGACGAAGGAAGGGGCGATCCGGCGGTACGAGGAGTATCTGCACGCCGTCGGCCGGGAGGACATCAAGACGGTCTGCGACGTGGGCGGGCCCGCGGCGAAGAAGGCGGAGGACCAGGGATTCGGGCCGTGCACATCCACGTTCCTCATCACGTTCCAGATGATCTCGCCCACGCAGAAGAAGGCTCTGCAGACCGCGACGGTCGACCCGCAGAAGGTCGTCGTACGAAGCCCCGACAAGTTCGACATCCCGGCCGCGGCGGTGAAGGCCTCCGTCACCTTCTCCGAAAACGAGATCGGGACCAGCACCCTGGAGTACCTGAAGGACAACTGGTACATCACCGACTGAGCGCGCGCGGCGCGCCGGGGCGTCAGCGGTGACCCAGAACGTTGACCACGCGGCCGTTGGGGTCGCGGACGAAGAAGCGGCGGACGCCCCACTCCTCGTCCTGGAGGGGGTGGACGATCTCCGCGCCGGCCTCGCGCATCGCCGCGTACGCCGCGTCCACGTCGTCCACCTCGACGCTCATGTCGGGCGAGACCGGTGCGGTCTTGTCGCTCGTCATAAAACTGACCTGGGCCGCAGGGGTGGTGGGGGAGGCGAGGGTCATGATCCAGCCGAGGTTCATGACCTCCTCGAAGCCCAGCCGGCCGTAGAAGTCCCGGTTCTGCTCCATGTCCTCGGAGTGGACGATGGGCATGACGCGGCGGATGGTCATTGACAGCTCCCCTGTTCTGACAGGCGACTTCACACGGTGCTGGTCGCTCGCCTCATTTTCCTCCGCAGTACCACGGAGCCGACCAGCACCGCCAGACCCGTACCCCAGACGGTCATCGCCGCGGTGGCGGATTCGTTGACGTGCTGGCCATTACCCTCCGCCTGGGGCAGTCCGGCGGTCGCGTAGTGGGGGAGCAGCAGGAGACCCACCCCGACCACGGCCAGGACCGCCCAGCCGACGGTGTCGCGGCGGGAGGGGCGGGCGGTGAGCAGGGCGGCGGCCGTCAGGGCGAGGGCGCAGCCGAGGGCGGGGAGGACGGTGTAGGTCAGCCATTCGGAGAGCAGGGGCTGCCAGTACCACTCGGCGTCGGGCCTCGGCTCGTCGAAGTAGTAGAGGGTGCGGGGCTGGGGCGGGCCCGTGAAGTCGCGGATCGTGCCGGGGGTGATGCCGGCCAGCAGGCCGCCGGTGAAGGCGAGGCTTGCCGTACGGACCCGGCTGCCACCGGGCTGCGATCTCCCGAGCCGTAGGAACCAGACCGCGCACCAGCCCGCCAGGAGCCCCAGTACGACCCCCTTGGCCGCGCCGTAGCCGATCGGTGTCCAGACGTTCCACGGGTAGTTGCGCATATGTTCGGCGCGCCAGTTCCCCGCCAGACCCCAGGCGAGCGTGCCCGCCGCCACGGCCCAGGGAACCACTCCGGCGGGGCGTTTCGTTTTGTTCATCGCCAGAGCGGACGCGCCCGCTGTCCTTATGGTTGCGGGTAGTCGCTGATCATGGTGTTGAAGTAGCCCTCGGGGAGTTCTTCGAGGTAGTCCAGCAGATTGGTCAGGAAGTCGCGCAGCGGCGGGCGGGCGTTGTGGCGGTCGAGGTCTTCCTGGGTGCGCCAGACCTCGTACAGGAAGAGGCGGCCGTCCTCGTGCTCGTGGAGGTGGTACTGGAGGTTGCCCTTTTCCTGGCGGGTGGGTTCCACGAGGGCGGACAGGAGCTGTCTGACCTCGTCGGCGCGGTCGGGCTTGGGGCGCAGGAAGCCGTAGAGGGAGAGGGGCGTCTGCGTGGTCGTCGTCATGGGGCAACGCTAAAGTCTGACATGGGTGTGAAGGTCAAGTCCGGTGGCGCCCGTATGTGGAACCCGGCTCGCGCCTTATAACGTCCTGCTGTGTAACGCCTGTTCAGAAAACACCTTCGGGGGAGAGGCCGCAGCCTATGAGCCACAACCAGCCGCCACCTGGACCGTACGGCCCGCCTCCGGGACAGCCCCCGGGTCCGCCGCCCGGCCAGCCGCCGCAGGGCGGTCCGAATCCGTACGCGCAGGGCGGCGGCCCGTACGCCCCGCCGCCGCAACAGCCGCCGCAGCCCGGGTACGGCTACCAGCAGCCGCAGGCGCAGCCCGGCTACGGCTACGGCTACCCCCAGCAGCCGCAGCCCCCGCAGGGCGGCGGTGCCAAGGGCAAGACGATGGGCCTGGTGATCGGCGCCGTGGTCGTGGTCGGGGCGATCGTCGGGGGCGTCGTGCTGATGGGCGGCGGTGACGACGGCGGGAAGCTGACCGACGACGGCAAGCAGTACAGGCTCACCGCGCCCCAGACCGTCCTCGGCGCGTACACGAGAGAGGACTCCGACAGCGAGCCGCTGACCGGCGAGAAGGCGCAGACGTTTGCTCTCACGACCGGTACGGGGGTGAACATGGAGTGGGCTGCCGCCGGTGATACGAAGAAGCTTGAGCTGTTCGGCGCCTACGGGGAGGTGAAGGATCCGGAGAAGTCGGTCGACACGTACTTCAGCACTCTGAAGAAGAAGACCGAGGCGGGCGGCAGCGACAGTGACGCCTTGGTGGTGGGCACCCCGGAGCGCAAGTCGCCCGAGGGATTTGAGAACGGCGTCATGAAGTGTCAGATGCTCAAGGCGAAGGAGGAGCCGAGCCCGGATGAGCCCGGCACGCTGACGGTCTGCACCTGGGCCGACTACGACACGGTGGCGACCGTGGTGCCGCGCGAGGGGACGAAGAGCCTGACGCTCGACGAGTCCGCCAAGATTGCCGCTGATCTCCGCAAGGAGGTACGGGTGGAGGTCCCGAAATCTTCGTGAGGTAGGTCATGGGTGAGCCGGGTCACAAAGATACCGTGGCGGCTGCTACCCGTTTTCCTGTTCCTTATGACAGGTTTCTTTCGACATTATGAACTGGGCCGAGAAATCGGCCCGTTCCTCCAGGCCAGAGGTACTGTCGCGGTCGACCTACGTACCGCTGCCGCTCAGCCATGGGGGAAACCGTGCTCACGTATCACCAGGTCATGACAGCTGATCTGTCGTACCTGGAGACCGCCGCGGGGCAATGGAAGGAGGCCGCGAAGCAGTTCTCGGACGCTCAGAGGGTCTACCGGAGGGATGTCAAATCGGTAGGCACTGACGGAAGCTGGCGCGGCCAGGCGAATTTCGTCGCCACGGACACGATGGAGGTCACGGACGGGCAATTCACCGCCGCTCAGAAGGAGGCGAAGGCCATTGCCTCGCTGCTGACCGACGCCCACCAGCAGTTCGTGGAATTGCGCGGGAAGGTGAAGTCCGCGGTGGCGGACGCGGTGAAGGCCGGAATGAAGGTCTCGGACGCCGGAATCGCGAGTTACGACTTCTCGAAGGCGAGCGAGGCGGACGCCAACGCCGCGCGGCACGATCCGGACCTGCACCGGACCGAGCAGTCGTGGACCGAACACATCGCGGCGGCGGTCAAGGCGGTCGATGACGCCGACCAGGGCGTGAAGCTCGCGCTGAAGGCGGCGGTGCGGGACCCCAACCCCCTCGACGGCGCCGTCAACGGGTTCAATGGCGCCGCGGAAGGCGACATCGAGAAGGTCGAGGCCAAGGAGGCCCAGGAGCTCGCGACCAGGCTCAACTCCGGCGACAAGCTCAGCGGCAAGGAACTGGCCGAATTCCAGCGGCTGTTCCGGGACAACGAGCACGACAAGGCGTTCAGCCAGACCTTCCTGGCGGGCATGGGCCCCAAGGGAATCATCGAGCTGAACAACAAGTTCCACAGCCTCGGCAAGGGTGATGGCAAGAAGGACTTCACCGCCCTCCAGGAAGGCGTGGCGACATCGATCGCCACGGCCACCAAGTCTCCTTCCGACCCCTTCTACAAGAAGTGGCGCGAGGGCCTGCGCAAGGTCGGCGACGAGAACTTCGCCGAGAAGCTGAACCCGCTCACCGGATACCAGTCCTTCGCCGATCTGATGACGCACGGCAAGAATTACGGGAAGCAATTCCTGACCGATGTCGCCGACGACATCATCGCCGTGGAGCAGAAGGACGACTTCGGGACCGGCCGGTGGAAGCAGCTGAACGCGGGCCACGGCGACTACACGGGCGACCCGCTCGACACCGTGCTCGGCATCATGGGCAAGCAGCCCGACGTCGCGACGTCCTACCTCGACCCGGGGGCGGACGGAGAGAACGAGCGCCTGAAGTATCTGCTCCAGGACCGCGACTGGCCCTCGTGGGAGACCGCCACCGGCTATGGCTCCGCCGTCAGGGACGATCCGGCGAACCGCCTGGGCCTGGGCGCGGCGCTGGAGGCGGCCGCCACCGGCCATGCGCCGGGCACCGAGCATCCGCTGGGCGGGCACACCGAGGCCGAGGCGCGGGTCATGCACGACACCATCAAGCTCCTCAACAAGGACTGGAAGGGCGACGAGATGCCCTCCAACCTGCGGTCGAGCCTGGGCCATATGCTCATGGACTACACGCCCGACACCCACGAGATCCTGTCCCGCACCAACGAGAACTACAAGGTCAACGCGGACGGCGACGGGGTGTGGAAGGACGACGGGACGGTCCGTATGGCCGTGTCCCCCGAGGAGCTGTCCCGCATCATGCGCGGAGTGTCGGAGGACCCCGCCGCCTACGCCGGAATGTACGTCGCCGAGCGGCAGTACGCGGCGCAGACGCTGGCGGGCACCGACTTCAAGCATCCGAACGACCGCACCGCCGCCATCAACGCCGCCTCCTCCGCCTTCGGCTTCTACGACGGGGTCAGCTCCGATATCGCCTTCGACAAGAGGGACAAGGCGGTGCAGTGGGCCTCGGACGTCCGTACGGCCGCCTTCACCGCCCCCGCAGTCGCGTTCAACTTCCTTCCGTCGTCGCCTGCGGCCGTGCCGGTCCTCGGCAACGTGGTCCAGTCCATCCTCTACGTGGGCATGTACGAGTGGGGCAAGGACCAGGTCGCCCAGGCCAGTCAGGTGGCGGCGCTGGAGAACATGAAGACGTTCGACGTCGGGCAGCGGCAGGTGGACGCCCTCGTCGTGGGCTGGAGCAAGGAACACGGCGAGGACGCCGACAGCGGTCTCACCAGGACCCTCGTCGGCTCCGGGCAGGAACGCCACGACAGCGCGCGGCGGGAGGCGCTGCAGGCCCTGGGGCGGCCGGGGTTCTGAGCCGGGCGGCCGGGCGGACGCTCGTCAGGGCGCTGCCTCGCGCGCCGTCCTGCGCGCCGCCGCGCGGTAGTGGTCGCGTATGTCCTGGCGCAGCAGCGCGCCGAACCCCGCGTGCTCCACACGGGTGGCGAGCTGGTCGCGGCTCACCCCCAGGGCGTCGGCGGTCGCGCCGAAGTGCCAGTCGTGGGCGGCGAGGAGGGTGAGCAGATGGCCGCGCCGGGTCTGGGCCTCGGAGAGGCGGAAGGTCTTGAGGTAGGCGAGCCGGCCGTCCTCGTGGGTGATGGTCTCGCCGATGTGCTGCTCGGTGTTGCGATGGAAGGGCGGTAGAAAACGGGACAGGGCGAAGGGCCCCATCGTGCGGATGCGCTGGAGTGTGTACGACTCGTCGAGCAGCCCGCCCGCCATGGTGTGGTCGTGGAACTCGGCCCATTCCCGCTGATGCCGGGCGGCCTCCGCCCGCAGCTCGGCCAGTGAGCCCACCGCGCCGTCGTCGATCCGGGCCCGGAACTCCGGGACCGGGCCGTGCAGCGTGGTGTAGTGGTGGATCAGTTCCCCGAAGAGGTCCAGGACCAGCGAGGGGTGCAGGGCGCGGTAGTCGTCGGGGTGCGGCACGACAAAGGCGGCGGCGAGGGCGTCGGCCGCGTAGACCATGACCCCGCACTGGCCGGGGTGGATCTCGAAGACCCGCAGCGCGTCGCGCAACCCCTCCACCTCGGCGCCGACATACGCCTGCTCGGCCCGCGGCGACAGACCGCGGCTGACCGCCCGGTGCGACCACTCCTCCCACACCACCGAGGGGCCGCCGAAGTGCAGCGCCAGATAGCCCTCCAGAGCCAGGTGGAGGGGGAGAAAGCGCACCCGGTTCTTGTCGACACGGCGGGCCATCCGGCGGTGGAAGCGCAGCGGAACGCATGCGGGGCGCGGCCCGTCGGCGTCCCGCCGCAGCTGGGTGCCGTAGGAGGACGCGGGGGTGCCGTCGTCGGTCCAGTTCGCCACGTAGCCGTGCGGGATGTACGAGCAGTACGCGGTGCGCCGGTCGACCGCAACGGCCGCGAAGTCATCGCCGTACAGCCGGTCGTCGAGCCGCAGATCGGTGATCGGCTCCTCCCGCACCAGCGGTACAAGACGGATCGCGCCCCACACCTGGGAGGGCAGCGCGGTCAGGCCCGTGAGCGCCACGAGCGTCGTGTCCTGGCTCATCCCTCCACCTCCAAGAACCGCCGTACGCGGGCGTCCACATGCGTCCACAGCTCGGCCGCGCGGGTGCGGCCCTCCGCGAACTGGGCCAGCTCCACCAGGGCCGGAAGGTCCTCCGCGTCCCGCACCCCGACGGTCGGCACCTCCCGCGCCAGCCGCCGTACGTCGAAGTCCTCCGCGTCGTACACCGGGTTGAGGTGGACCACACTGGTGCGGCCCTCGGGGTCCAGGCGGGTGCGCCATATGCGCAGCACCTCGCCGGCCAGGCCGGGCGGCGCGTTGTCCCAGCCGTCGGAGACGATGACGAGCCGGTCCGGCCGGTGCTCCAGCGCGTCCAGGACGCGGGCGCCCAGCGGTGTCGGGCCCAGCGGATACATCAGCAGCGCGTCGGTGCGGCCGGACAGCCACAGCGGGATCAACTGGCCCGCCAGCGCCTCCAGCAGAAAGTGGCAGGCCAGCGCCACCGCCAGCGGGCGGCGCCGCTTCTGTGCCGAGCCGAAGGCCGAGAAGCTGTCGTCCAGCACCGCGGCCACCCGGCCCCAACTGCCCGCGCGCGGGCCCGCGGTGCGCCGCGCGGCCGACCGCAGCGCGGCGGTCAGCTCCTCGCGGCGGCGGACCCGATCGTCCAGGGGGAGGGAGAGGACATAGCTCGCCAGCCGGGTCAGGGGCATGGCGGCCAGATCGCCGACCACCGCGTCCGCCCGGTGCTTACGGGCCGACTCCTGGAGCCGCAGCCGCTCCAGCCGGGTCAGCCGCGGGGCGATCCGCTCCAGGAAGGCGCCCCGGTCGATGCCGTGCTTGACCGCGAACCCCTCGGCGACGGTGTACGGCAGCTCGTACAGCGCGCTCTGGGTGTAGTGGGCGCGGCGCCAGGACTCGAACAGGGGGGTGGAGAAGCCGGCCTTGCGGGTGTGCGGCGCGAAGAGGAAGAGGCCCGTCTCGGTGTCGAGCGGCAGATGGGCATGGCGGGCGGCGGCCTTGACCCCGGCGCGGTACTTGACCGCGTCGAGCGCCGGTTCGGGGCGGGCCGCCAGCCAGTCCCGCATGATGGCCCGGGTGCGGCGGTTGTTGACCCCGGCCCGGCGCAGCTCGCGGAAGAGCCGGTACACCCGCTGCGGCGGAAGCAGGGTCAGCCGCCCGGCGATCAGCCGCCCCTCGGTGCGGCGCTGCTCGGGCGACGCCTCGGAGGCGGTCTCCAGCAGCCTGCGCACGATCAGCGCCGCGTTGTGGTGGTTGATGTCCAGCGCGAGCGTCGCCGCGTACAGCTCCCGGTAGTTGCCGAGCACATACGCATGCAGGAAGTCCAGCGACATGCGCTGCTGCCATTCGACCGAGCGGAACTCCCGCTGTCCGGTCGAGGTGATCGCCGCGTTCACGAAGAGCAGCAGGTCCTCGGCCGCCACGAGGTCGGTCCGGTTCTCCATCTCGGGCCTCCTGGCGGCAAGGTGTGCGGGTGTCGGCCGGGGAATGGGGGCACGAGCTGCGAATCATCGCTTAACAGGCGGGTTCCGGAAGTCGCACCGGAGTCCCGCGGCCGACTGTCGCACGCTAACACCGTTCCTGGTGTGGTTGGCCGGTGCCGGCCGACTCAATGCGTTCCGGTCCAGGTGGGTGGTGTCTGGTGCCGGGTGCGCCCCGAACGGTCGTGGGTGCGGGGAGCGGCACGAGCTGGTCACTTGGGCTCCGGCGGGTCTTGTCGCCCTGGTGGGGCGTGCCTGTGGTCCTGGGTGGGCTCGTGGTCCCACGTGGCCTGGGTACGGATGCGGTCTGGCCGGTAGCTCTCCGCTGTCCGATCCTCCGGTCGGGAGCGGTCACACCTGGCCGACGCCGGATCCGTTGTCCCAGGCCGCGTCTGCCGATCGCCACCGCGGCCGCATGATGTCGGGTTGCGATGGTCTTGGATTGATCGTTGAGAGGTGTTTGCCAGTGCTGGGCGCCCCAGCGGGAGGTGTAGGCCGGGTCCACGGCGACCACGACCAGCCCCTGGTGGCAGGCCATGCCGCGCAGCCGGTCCCGGAACCTGGCGGTCGGGATACCGGCCACCGTGCGGCGGAATGCCTTGCCGCGCCGGCCACGTCCCATCGTCTCCCGGCCTGTCTGCCGGGCGTCGGTGAAGCCCAGGTTCTCGATCACGATCCCGGTGCAGTGGTGTGTCCTGGCGAGCTTGATCAGTGAGGTGACAGCGGCCCGCAGTCTGCCGTCCCGCCGCGAGGCAGGGCCGGTCAACTCCATTGGCACCGTGATGGGTTCGCCGACGGGGTTGCCATATGGGTCGAGTGCGTACGCTGCGAGGTGACCGGCGTTCAGATCGACGGCGAGCATGCGTCCGCCTGCCGTCCGGATCTCCTGCGGCGACGGCAGCAGGGTCTTTGCCGCCGACCACGAGGCGTCGAGGTACCAGCGGCCACGCACTGGGTCGCGCACGATGTCGTACCGAACCGCCCGGTGCGCGGTGACGCGGTCCAGCCACTCCTCCCTGCGGTGGTGGAAGGTGACGGTGCAGGCCAGCCGGTAGCGGTCAGGTGGAGCGTTCGCCAGATGCCTGAGCGGTTCGGGCAGCACGATCGTCACGCTGCCGTCGGCCGGATCCACCGTGATGGTGTAGTTCTCGTGCGGGGCCCCGGATTCGCCGTCCGCGGTCAGGAACAGTCGGGCCGCTTCCCACCGCTCGCGCCACTCTCCGGCCGTGAGATAAGCATCGGCCAGGTGGTGCCGCGTCTTCGCCAGACGGCGGCCGCCCACGACCACGGACGGCCGTTCCTCGGCGATGTGCTGCTCGACCACGGCAAGTCGGGCCCTGAGTGCTTGGAGGCGGCGCTGCTTCTGGAAGCGTTCGCCCCGGTCCCGGTAGCCGCGCACCCTGCCCTTCTGCTGCCCGCACGGCACCGCGAGGCGACGGGTGATCTTCCCGATGGCGCGGCGGAGTCCGGCTCGCTCGTCGTACAGGCAGCGCATGCTGAGCTGGTACTGGTCTTCGCTGGCGCGGGTCATTGCCCCCGCCCAGCGCGACGACGACACCCCCGTCAGCTTCTTCTTCCGCTCTGCCCGGCGATTGTCCTTCACCGGCACCAGGCCGATCGTGACACGCTCAGTGAGATCCGCCCGCTGATGACGGCCCAGGTGCTGCCCGACCAAGGTGAGGACCTTCTCGTCTGCGCCATCGACACGCAGCCGGTCCCGAATCCGGGCACCCGACGGCGCGGCCACAGTGAACGGCGGCGCGATGGCACGCAACGCACGCTTCCTCCCGCGCTGACGCGCCACCAACCTCGGCTCCCTCGGACCACGAGGCACCGGCCGGACCACGAGGAACCGGTGGGCTCAGACAGTGGGGCGCTGGGCGGAGAGCCGGCAGGGTATCTCGATCGTCGCCATCGTCGGCCCGCCGACCGGGCTGCTGATCGCCATCACCCCGTCGAAGGCGCCCAGCCGCCGCTGCACCCCGCTCAGCCCCGAGCCTTCCGAGGCGGACGCCCCACCCTGCCCGTCGTCGGTCACCGCGATACGCAGGGCCCCGACGTCGCTGTCGTGGTGGATGTCGATCCACACCCGGTCGGCGCCGGAGTGCTTGGCCGCGTTTGTCAGCAGCTCGCTGATCGCGAAGTACGCCGCCGTCTCGACCGGTTCGTCGGCCCGCCCCGGGAGGTCCACCTCCACCTCCACGGACAGCGGCATCCGCAGCGCCAGGGCCCGTACGGCATCGCCCAGGCCACGCTCGGCCAGCACCGGCGGATGGATGCCGCGGACCAGGTCGCGCAGTTCGGCCAGCGCCTCGGCGGAGCTGGCGCGGGCCGCCGCAAGCAGCTCCTTGGCCTTGGCCGGGTCCTTCTCCATCAGCGCCTCGGCGGTGCCCAGGCTCATGCCCATGGCGACCAGCCGGGCCTGTGCGCCGTCGTGCAGATCGCGCTCGATACGGCGCAGCTCGGCGGCGGAGGTGTCGACCGCGTCGTGCCGGGTCTCGGTGAGGTGGTGGACCCGCTCGGCGAGCGTCATCCGCGGTGTGGGCGCGAGAAAGGCCCGGCCGACCAGGAAGTGCGCGCGCAGCAGTATGGGGGAGGTGAAGACGCCCATGACGAGGAGGCCACAGCCCAGCAGAGCGGCGTAGTTCGCGGTGGCCTGGGAGGTGACCGGGACGAACCCGTACCAGTAGGTGCCCGTCGCGCCCACGATCGGATGCCAGGTGCCCAGCGCCAGCACCCAGCCCTCCACCGCGTACGGCATCGGGGCGCAGGCCAGCAGCGCCACGACGGCCCCGGCGGTCATGTCGACGAGCAGCCAGAACAGGTCTCGCCAGGTCGCCGGGTCCCTCAGCAGCAGGGAGCACTGCTCGACCACGCCCACGAGCCCGCCGCGCCGATCGGGAGGCGGGGCGCGGTACGGCAGGGGGATCTGGACACCGGACCAGCGGGCGGCCAGCAGCCGTCGCTGATTGGCATGGGCGCGCACGAGAGCGAGCAGCGGCGGGGTGGTGAGCACCCCCACACCCAGGGGGATGAAGGCCAGGGACACCACCGTCAGGACGAACAGCGTGATCGACCCGGCCAGCGAGGCGATCGCGAGCACCAGCCCACGGGCGGCGGCCACCAGCGCCTTGCGTACCCTCATCGGACATCTCCCTGACACCGCTCCCGCGGGACCCGCGCCGGGGCCCGCGCCCGGCGCGGGACGCTCCCCATCGCCGGACGGTTCAAGTCTGGCGGACCCGGCCGCCCCGGTCACTCTGCCCTGCCCCCGTCCCGAGGTATACCTAGCCCCACCCCCGGGACTCTCCTTTTGCTTCAGCGGATTGGGGACTTGTGCGGCTGGGGCGCGAGCCCGCCGTTTTCTACCGTCGATGACGTGACCTCAACAGTCCTTTCAGTCCGTTCAGTCCTGCCGGTTCCGGTCAGGACGCACACCTCCCGGGGGGAGACGCGATGAGCACAACGAGGCGGGGCCTCGCCGTACGGCTCGGCGGGTGGAGCACCCGAAACCGCAAGACCGCGATCATCGGCTGGCTGCTGTTCGTCGTGGTCGTCGCGGTCATCGGCGGCATGTCCGGCATCAATGAGATGACCAACTCCGAAGGCGGCACCGGCGACTCGGCGCGCGCCGAGAAGATCCTGGAGGACGCCGGGCTCAAGGACCCCGCCGGCGAGATGGTGATGCTGCGCAGCGCCGAGCCGGACGGCTGGCGGGATGCGGCGGGCGACCTCACGGCGCGGCTGGAGAAGACCGGCGAGGCCATGCGGGTCCAGCCGCCGGTGCGCTCCGAGAGCGGCCGGGAGGGGCTGATCAGCTTTGAGATGAAGGGCGACGCGGACACCGCGGGGGAGCGGATCGAGCCGGTGCTCGACGCGGTGAAGCAGACCGAGGCGGCCCATGAGGGCGTCCAGGCGTACGAGGTCGGCGACGCCAGCTTCGCGCACAGCCTGGACGGCATCCTCTCCGGCGATATGAAGACGGCGGAGCTCACGGCCGTACCCCTGGCGCTGGGCATCCTGCTGGTGGTCTTCGGCGCCCTGGTCGCCGCGCTGCTGCCGGTCTTCCTCGGCGTGACCGCGTGCATCGGCACCTTCGGTCTGCTCGCGTTCGCCAGCCACAAGCTGCCGATGTTCTCCAGCACCCAGTCCGTGATGTTCCTGGTGGGGCTGGCCGTCGGCGTCGACTACTGCCTGTTCTACCTGCGCCGTGAGCGCGACGAGCGGGCCGCGGGCCGGGACCCCGAGACCGCGCTGCGCATCGCCGCCGCGACCAGTGGACGGGCCGTGCTGGTCTCCGGCATCACGGTCATGCTGGCCATGTCCGGCATGTTCCTGTCGGGTCTGCTGCTCTTCAAGGGCTTCGCGGTCGCCACGATCCTGGTCGTCTTCACCGCGATGCTCGGCTCGGTGACGGTGCTGCCCGCGATGCTGTCCTGGCTCGGCGACCGGATCGACGCCGGACGGGTGCCGCTCCTCAACCGCCGCCGCCAGAAGGGCGCGCACGCCAGCGGCGGCATCTCGGGCCGGCTGATGAAGCCCGTGCTGGCCAAGCCGGGCCTGTTCGCGGTCATCGCCGGCGCGCTGCTGCTGGCCCTGTGCGCCCCCGCGCTGGGCATGAAGACCGAACAGCTCGGCATGGAGAAGCAGTTCGGCAAGGACTCGAAGCTGACGGTGGCCTTCAAGGAGATCACCGAGTCCTTCCCCGGCGGCCCCGCCCCGGCCGAGGTGATCGCACGGTCCGACGACGTCTCCTCGCCCCGCTTCCAGGGCGCGGTGGCCGACCTCAAGAAGAAGCTCGCCGCCTCGGGTGAGTTCGGCAAGACCGTCAAGGTCGAGCTGCACAAGGGCGAGGGCGTGGCGCGTATCGAGGTGCCGCTGGCCGGAAACGGCTCCGACAACGCCTCCAAGCACGCCCTGAGCACCCTGAAGGACGACATCGTCCCGCAGGTACTCGGCCCGGTCTCGGACAAGGTGTACGTGGGTGGCGAGACGGCCGCGAACGTCGACTTCAACGACCAGCTCTCCGACGACTTCCTTCCGGTGCTCCTCTTCATCGCGGCCGTGACCTTCCTGCTGATGCTGGTCTGCTTCCGGTCGCTGCCGATCGCCATCGTGTCGATCCTGCTCAACCTGCTGTCGGTCGGGGCCGCGTACGGCACGATGACCGCCGTCTTCCAGCACGGCTGGGGCGCGGAGACGATGGGCATGGAGCCGGCCGGGGCGATCGAGGGCTGGATGCCGCTGTTCGTCCTGGTGATCCTCTTCGGTCTTTCGATGGACTACCACGTCTTCGTGGTCTCCCGGATCCGTGAGGCGCACGAGCGGGGCCTGTCCACCCGGGAGGCGATCCGCGACGGCATCCGGTCCACGGCGGGCTCGATCACCGGCGCGGCCGCCATCATGGTCGCGGTGTTCGCGGTCTTCGCCCTGCTGCAGATGCAGGACATGCAGCAGATGGGCGTCGGCCTCGCGGTCGCGGTGCTGGTGGACGCCACGCTGGTCCGGATGGTGCTGCTGCCCTCGGTGATGGCGCTGCTCGGGGAGCGCAACTGGTACCTGCCGCGGGCGCTGTCCTGGCTGCCGCGCCTCGACCA
>NZ_NCSM01000007.1:227-3785 GCF_002224125.1 Streptomyces sp. NBS 14/10 | reverse complement strand
GGGTCAGGCCGTAAGCGCCTGACCCGGCGCGGCGGGCATCGCGCCGTGGCGTCGGGGGGCCTGAGGGGGTCGGGCCTCAGGCGGTCGGTACGTACTTGTAGCCGACCCGGCGGACCGTCACGATCGTGCCCCGGTGCTCGGGGCCCATCTTCCGCCGCAGCCGGGCGACATGGACGTCCACGGTCCGCCCATCGCCGACATGGCCGTACCCCCACACCGTGGTCACCAACTGGTCGCGGGTGTGCACCCGGTGCGGATGCGCCACGAGATGGGCCAGCAGCTCGAACTCCAGATACGTCAGGTCGAGAGGCTGCCCGGCGACATGAGCGGTGCGCTGGTCGGGGTCGATCCGTACGAGCTCGTCGCCCGTGACCGCGCCACGGTCGCCGGTCTGCCCGCCCGGCCCGGGGTGGCCGCCCGGCCCGGGCCGGCCCCNNGGCCCGCCGCCGTGGTGTCGGCGGCCGGGACGAGCACGAGATAGCCGACCATCGGCGGCTGTCCGGGGAGCGAGGGCAGCGTATGGGCGGGAGCGGGCAGCCAGGTGGCGCCGGGGTGCAGCAGTTCGGCGACCGGCGGCACCTCGTCGGGCGCGACGGCGCGCAGCCGCTGTCGGTGCGGATGGGAGTGGGGGTGCGGGTGGTGGCCGGGAGCGGCGGCCTGGGAGGCGGAGGCGGAGGTGGAGGTGGAAGGAGCGGACAGACTACGGACGTTCGTCATGGGATTCGGCTCTTTCGCGCTCAAGGGGCGTCGGTGGACGTCGTGCGCGCGGGCTGGGCCGCCGGGGATCACCCGGGAGCAGGGCGGCTGAGCGGTCGAAGGACGACGTCAGCGGCCGAGCGAGCGGGCCCGCGCATGCGATGCGCGGCAACACTCGCGGTCGAAGTGGTGCGCCTGCCGGGACGGCCAGAACGGCTCGAGGTCGAGGGGACCCGTCGCGGCGTTATGGAGGCTGACCATAGGCATATTGAAGCAGACGACCGGCCCCCGGCGCTCGTCACGGTGGCGTAGTGCGACGATGCCCACGTAACGGGTCCGCGCGAGCGCGGGCCCGCCACGACCCCGTAAGGAGCTCGTTCCCCATGCCGCACATCGTCGTCGAGTACTCCGACACCCTGACCGATGCCCTCGACCGGCGCGCCTTCGGCCTCGCCCTGCACCCCGTCGTCGCCAAGACCATCGATACGCAGGTCGCGGGCTGCAAGACCCGGTTCCGCCGGGTGGAGGACGCCGTTCTGGCCGACGGCGCCCCGCACCACGCCATGATCCACATAGAGGTGGCGATCCTGTCCGGCCGGGATGCCGAGACCAAGCGGGAGCTGTCCGCGGCCGTGCTGGAGGTCGCGCGCGCCCATCTGGCGCCGGTCCCGGGGCTGACCGTGCAGACCACGGTGAATGTGACCGACCTCGACCGCGCCTGGTACGCCAAGGACGAGCAGGTCTTCCCGGCCTGATCAGATCCCGAGCAGGCTCTGATGGGGTCCTGAGCAGGTTAGGGTCGGGCACCCGAGGCACCCGAGGCACCCGAGGCACCCGAACCCCGACCGCGCCGGAGGCTCCGCGTGACCCGTACGACGACCCGTACGACCCCTCCGCGACCGGTGGACGTCGAGGCGCTGTTCCCCGAGATCGTCCCCTTCCGGCACGAGGCGACCCGGCTGCATCCGCGCCGCGGCGAGCCCGGTGTCCGCGACAGCTCGGTCGGCGGGCCGCTGCTGTGGCCGTCGGCCGAGCCGTGGCCGCACTGCGCGGACGACCACCCGGTCACCCGCCTGAGCAACCCGTCCGAGGACCCCGTCCCGCTCGTGCCCGTGCTCCAGCTGTACGCGGCCGATGTGCCCGATCTACCGTTCCCGCCCGGGACGGATCTGCTCCAGCTGCTGTGGTGCCCGTACGACCATGAGCGCTACTACGCACCCTGGCCCGAACTGAGCTGGCGCGCCTCGGGTGAGGTGGACGACGTACTCGCGGACCCGCCCCGCCCGGCGGACGCCCCGCACACCTATCTGCCGCAGCCGTGCGTGGTGCACCCCGAGCGGGTCGTGGAGTATCCACGGTGGGACCTGCCCGAGGAACTGTCCCAGGATCTCAAGGAGCGGTTTGACCGGCTGAAGGAGCAGAGCGGCTGGTCGTACTGGTACGCGCTGTCGGTCGCCCCCGGCGTCAAGGCGGGCGGCTATCCCAACTGGAGCCAGGAGCCCGACTGGCCCGACTGTGCGGACTGCGGGCGCCGGATGGACCATCTGCTCACCGTCGACAGCGCGGAGTTCGACGGCGGGTCCGCGAAGACCTGGCTGCCCGTCGAGGACCGGCCGCCCGTGGGAGAGATCCGGGACCTCCCGTACGAGCAGCGGAAAGCCGTGCAGCGCGCCCCGGGGCTGATGATCGGCGATATGGGCGGCGTGTACGTGTTTATCTGCCCGCGCTGTCCAAAGATGCCGTACGACCACCGGTCCGACTCCAGCTGATCCCGAGCCTGAACCTGACCTTGAACCGGCTGCTTCGCGGGCATAACCACTCTCTCGCAGCTCAAACAGACATCTACCTATAAATCAAGGCGAGGCGCACAATGGTGGTGCGGCATAGCGCCGCACTGCGCGGTCAGACTTGCATGGATCGAAGGAGGCGAGTCGTATGGCCGACGTCTCACGCCACAGGAGCGATATCACGCGCCACCCCGATGTCACCGAGATGCGCGAGCGCTACGCACGCATGCTCGGCGCGAGGGATGTTGTCTTCGTCGATGGGCCGGTTCTCCTGGCCGGTCTCTACTTCGCCATCTCTCCCTGGGTGGTCCACTTCTCGGGCACCCGCCCCGACCTCACGGTCAACAACCTCATCCTGGGCATCAGCGTGGCCCTGCTGGGCGTCGGCCTGACCACGGCGCCGCGCCGGATGTACAGCCTGTGCTGGGCGATGTCCGCGATCGGTGTATGGATGATCATCTCTCCCTGGGTGGTCACACGGTTCCCCGACGCCGGAATGATCTGGAACAACGTCGTTGTCGGCGCCATCACGTGCGTGCTCGGACTGGTCGCGGCGGGGGTGTTGATGCGCACCGGCCGCGAGGCGCGCGAAGTGTGAACCGACAGGTGCATCGACAGGTGCATTGACAGGTGAAACGGCAGGTGAATTGACGAGGGCCGGCGGCCGCATGACCCCCTGGGTCATGCGGCCGCCGGCTGTCATCCGAGGTCTCTCCGCTGACGAACGGCCAGTTCCCGCCTTGGACCGAAGGGGTGGCGCCCTCGAGATACGGCCGAGATGTGCGGGCCGCACAATGAGCGCACCCCCGGGGCGTCACGTACACACCCGTAGGGACCACTCGAGGCCACGTCCAGGGAACAGGGAATGAGGCAGATCGCGTCATGCGCATTGCACTGAGCCAGATCGTCAGCGGCCCGCGCCCGGAGCGGAACCTTGCCGTCCTTCGGGAGCAGGCACACCGTGCCGCCGCGGCCGACGCCCGCTTGATCGTCTTCCCCGAGGCCGCCATGGCGTGCTTCGGCACTCCGCTGCGGCCGCTCGCCGAGCCGCTGGACGGGCCGTGGGCCACCGAGG
>NZ_NCSM01000007.1:0-183 GCF_002224125.1 Streptomyces sp. NBS 14/10 | reverse complement strand
TGTTCACCCCGGCGCGCGACGGCCGGGTGGCCAACACCCTGCTGGTCACCGGTCCCGGGGTGGAGACCTCGTACGACAAGATCCATCTGTATGACGCCTTCGGTTACGCGGAGTCCGACTCCGTCGCGCCCGGTTCCAAGGTGGTGACCTTCGACCTCCAGGGCCTCCGGATCGGCCTGGCCA
>NZ_NCSM01000069.1:6648-30527 GCF_002224125.1 Streptomyces sp. NBS 14/10 | reverse complement strand
ACCACGGCACCAGCGACATCCTCACCGAGCGCCACGACAACGGCACCCTCCTGATCACGATCAATCGGCCCGACCGGTACAACGCGCTCACCCTGCCGATGTTCGAGGAGATGAACCGGATCTGGGCCGACGCGGAGCGCGACGAACAGACCCGGGTCGTCGTCATCACCGGGGCCGGCAAGGCCTTCTGTACCGGGATGGACGTCGCTCAGCCCGATCCCACGCCCGAGGAAGCGCTCGCGATGCTGGAGACCGAGCGCAAGCGGGTGGCGACGATGTTGCGCATCGAGAAGCCGATCATCTCCGCGATCAACGGCCCCGCGGTCGGCTACGGACTGTCGACCGCGCTTCTCGCCGACATCAGCATCGCCGCGGACGACGCGGTGCTGATGGAAGGCCACACCAAGGTCGGCGTGACCGCCGGCGACCACGCCGCCCTCATCTGGCCGTTGCTTGTCGGCATGGCCAAGACCAAGTACTACGTGCTCACCTCCGAGAAGCTGACGGGCACCGAGGCCGAGCGGATCGGGCTCGTGAGCCTGTCCGTTCCCCGCGAGCAGGTGCTGCCCCGCGCCCTGGAGGTCGCATCCCAGCTGGCCCGCGGTCCCCAGCAGGCGCTCCGTTTCACCAAGCGTGCGCTCAACGCCTGGCTCACCAACGCGGTGCCTCAGCACGAGCTGTCCGCGGCACTCGAGATCCTCGACTTCGCCGGTGCCGACTACGCCGAAGCACGCCAGGCCTTCCGGGAGAAGCGCCCCGTGGACTTCCCCTCCACTCGCACCACCGGCGGACCGGCGAACTGAGGAAAGGCGAGCATGAGCACGGGCCTGGGCTGTCGGCTCTGGAAGAGAGGCCTTGTCATGGATCTGACTAATTTCGAGCCGACCCGGACGCTACCGGGGCTGCTGCTCGATCGCGCGAACAGGGAACCCGACGCCGTCGCGCTGCGTTACTGGCGTGACGGGGTTATGCAGGCGATCACCTGGCGGACATACCGGGATCGGGTGCGAGATCTCGCGCTCGGCCTTGTCGGGCAAGGTGTGCAGTCCGGCGATCGCGTGGCGGTGATGGGCAGCGCACGCCCGGAGTGGGTGTTCGCCGCGCTGGCCGTGCAGAGCGTCGGCGGGGTCGTGATCGGCGTCTATCCGACCAACTCACCTGCCGAGATCGAGCAACTCCTCGCACACAGCGAGGCCGTCGCCTTCATCGGTGAGACGACGACGGAGCTCAGCAAGGTGGCGGAGGTCGCCGCACGCACACCGAAGCTGCGGCTCGTGGTCGGAATCGACGCCCCTCCGCCGGAGCTACCGGAGGTGATCAAGGGGACAACGTGGGAAGCGCTGTGCGAAGAAGGAACACAGTACGCCGAGGACAGCGCCGATCCTCTGTCCGCGTTGGTCGCCGGCGGATCCCTCGACGATGCCGCCGTGCTGTTCTACACGTCGGGGTCCACGGGAGTCCCGAAGGGCGTCACACACTCGCACCGGACGCTTCAGCACTCGGTTCAGACCTTCGTCGGCCTCTACCCGCAGATCCTCAGCCACGAGCACGATGTCGTGGGCTTCCTGCCGTTGGCCCACGTGGCGCCGGCGCTGGTGTCGGTGTTCGCGCCGCTGCTCTCACGGCTGGTGGTCACATACTGCCGCATTGCTGACTACGAAGAAGCGTTGCGCTCGGTGCGGCCGACGGCAGTGCTCTGGCCGCCGCGTTTCTACGAGAAGATCGCCGGCGAACTGATCGCACAGACGGAGGTCTGGCCGCGACTTCGTCGCTACGCCTATGGCGCCGCCATGTGGGCCGGCCGCAGAGTAGCCGAACGCCGTTGGTCCCGTCGCCGGCCCTCGGTACTGCTGCGGATCGCGTACGCTGCCGCACTTCGCGGAGTGTTCCTGCCACTGCGGGCAACCGCCGGAATGGATCGCCTCCGCGTCGCCTACACCGCGTCTGCCGCGATGCCCGAAAGCGTCATCGCGATCTGGCAGATCTGGGGGCTCGATCTTCGCGAGAACTACGGTCTCACCGAGACCGCCGGGTGTCCCATAGCCCATTTCGACCAGCCGTTCCCTCGTCCGGGCTTCATCGGCAGGGTGTTCCCGGACCCACGGTTCCAGGTGAAAGTCGCGGACGATGGCGAAATGCTGCTCCGCGCGCCGCTGCTCTTCAACGGCTACTGGCGCAACCCGGCGGAGACCGAGGCTGTTTTCGAGGATGGCTGGTTCCGCACCGGTGACCTGATGGAGCGTACACCCCATGGCGACATCCGGCTCATCGGCCGGAAGAAGGACGTGATCATCACCCGAGGCGGCAAAACGATCAATCCTCAGCCCATCGAAACCCGGCTGAAGGAGAGTTCGCTGATCAACGAAGCGATCGTGGTCGGCGACGCCCGTAAGTACCTCACCGTCCTGCTCGAGCCGAGCACAACCGCAGGCGCTCGGTCGGCAGAGGCGCTGGCCGAACGCCTGCGAGCGGAGGTCGCCCGGGTCAACGCGGACCTCGCGCGGGTAGAGCAGTTGAAGGACTTTCGCGTTCTACCGCGGTCCCTGGAAGTCGAGCGCGGCGAGCGGACTGCGAACGGCAAGATCAAGCGCAATGCCGTCGTGAGCTCGTTCGCAACGTTGATCGACGACATGTACGGCGCGAGCGACGACGCGGCGATCGCAAACCATGTGCGCTCGAGGCCGAACTAGGTGGTTGATCACGTGGAGATCGCGTGAAGTGAGACCGGTCCGCAGGCGTGGGAGGAGGGCGTTCAGCTTGATGTGTGAGCGAAGAACCGAACACCCCTCTGATGGCACTCTACGTGTTGATCAACGACCAGGTGGTCGTATCCCGTGCCTGCCGTGGCCATCAGCCGTTGTCATCCGCCACCCCAGTGCCCTGCGGCATGTCGCGGGAAACGGTCAAGCGCTCGGAGCCGGCCGGGCACGCCGACAACGGCTACAACGCCACCGGACCGCAGGTGCGGTCATGATTGCCACGTCCACCCGAGTGTACGGCAAGGGGTGGAGCCATGCCGATGCCTGACCTGACGCTGCAGCAGCTTCGCGCAGTCCGGACACTCGCCGCATCCGGCAGTTTCACGAAAGCAGCCGCAGCAGAGCACATCTCTCAGTCGGTCCTCAGCAGAAGGATCAAGGAAGTCGAGCGTCTCCTGCGGGTGCGGTTGTTCGACCGAACCACTCGGCAACTCCACATGACGGCCGCGGGGCACGCCTTTCTCCTCATGACGGGCGCCGTCCTCGACGACATGGACATGCGGCTGAGCCGCTTCATGTCCTACGTGGCGGCCCAGTCCGGAACCATCGCCGTAGCCGCGCTTCCGTCGCTCGCAGCGGCTGTGCTGCCGGACATGATGCGCGGCTTCATGCTGGATCACCCCGAGGTGGAGTTCGAGATCATCGACGGGCCCGCGGATGAAGTTGTCGAACGCCTCGAAGGTGGGACCGTCGAACTCGGCCTGACCGCCCACGGTGACCTGCCGGACGGCTTGTGCTTCACACCACTGCTGCAGGAACAGTTCTACGGCGTCGCGCACCACAGCCATCCTTGGTCGGCGCGGAGTTCCATCTCGTGGGCGGACTTCAACGGTGAGACCGTGGTCGTAACGCGGCCCGGAACCAGCATCCGAGCGATCACCGACGCTGCGTTCAGCAGGTACTCGATCTCGGTGAGCCACCGATTCAACGCCTGTAGCGCGGCGACGATCCGCGGGCTGCTGAGGGCCGGCGTGGGCGTGGCAGCTCTGCCGGCCTTCGAGTTGCAGGGCTTCGCTCTGGATGATCTCGTCGCGGTACCCGTGGATTCTCCGGGAGCAACCAGGGTCACGGGCGTGATGTACCGCTGCGCTCAGGATCTCTCGCCCGTAGCGGCCTGTTTTTGGGATTTCATGCACGCGACCGAGATCAATCCCCCGCGAGGAGTCTCCCGCGTTCACGAAGGCCACACCTGCGGACCAGCCACATCGAGTCACGCAGGGGCGCAGCTCGCAGAATGAGGTCGGCGATCCACGAGGTCTACCGGTTCATCGCTGCGGAACTGGGCCGGACCACCAACCGCGAGCGGGTTGAGCGGATCATGCGCGAACGCCGGATCACTGGTGTCACGCGCCGAAAACGCCGCTCGCTGCTCCTGTGCCGTTCAGAAACCCGTCGCGGCAGGTCAGGCCGTGTACCCGTACTCGTTGATCAGGCCGCCAAGGACACGAGCACGGAGTAGCCATCACCTGGTGCCCAGGTCGGTCATGCGGGATACGGCGACAGCTGCTCGTGTCAGCGGATGTCGTGGTCGGGATGGGTCTGGTCGTACGCAGCCGCGCTTCGGCGATGACGGCACGATGCGCGAGGGACCACTCGGCGAGTGCCTTGACCAAGTGGGTCAGGCCGGCCCCGGTCTCGGTCAGGCGGTAGTCGACCTGGGCCGGGACAGTCGGGTACACGGTGCGTAGCACGAGGCCGTCACGTTCGAGCCTGCGCACGGTGAGGGTGAGCATGCGCTGGGAGATGCCGTCGATGGCGCGCTGAAGTTCACGGAAGCGGCGTGGCCCGCCGGCGAGTTCGGCGATCACGAGCACCGACCACTTGTCACCGATGCGATCCGGGACATCACGGATGCCGCAGTCGGGGTGGTCTTCGCGTCCGCACGGCTCGAGTTCGGCGGGGGTGGTGGTTACCGCGGTGTGCGTGAGTGACATCAGACTGCCTTCTTGTGGCCGGTGAGTGTGCGGTCGAGGATCAAGCGCACTTACTGATGAGAACCACTATGGAAGACTGCGATTGATCATGATTTTGGTGACCGGAGCGAACGGGGCCCTTGGCTCGGCCACTCTCGCGGCGTTGCAAGCCCGTGGTGCCGTTGCGATGGGCGGCAGCCGCACGCCGGACGAGGGGATGCGGCGTCTCGACTTCGACGACCACGTGAGCCTTGATCTCGCCGGCGTGTCGACTCTGGTACTCATCTCCGCCGGCTATGCCGAGGACGACCAAGTCGTCGCCCGGCATGCGGCGGTCCTGGACGCCGCCGTCCGCGACGGCATCGGCCACGTCGTCTACACAAGCCTCACCACTGCCGGCGATCATCTCGGTTTCGCTCTGGCTCACCGTGCGACCGAGCGCCTGGTGCGGGCGAGCGGGCTGCCGTGGACGATCCTGCGCAACGGCCTGTATGCCGAACTCTTCGGCGGTTTGCTGATGTGGGCCAGTGACGGTGTGGAGTCTGCGTTCGGGGATGGTGCCTTGGCCGCGGTCTCGCGAGGAGACCTGGCCGAGGTCGCGGCGGTGGTGGCGTCGGATCCCGCACCTCATAGCGGGCGCGTCTATGACCTCGTCGGCACGCCGATCACGGCGGGGCAGGTGGCCGACGAACTCGGCGTCGCGTATCGCGCCATCAGCCTGGGTGAGTACCGGCGCAGGCTCCTCGAGGAGACGCCGGGGCTGCTGCCGTTCCAGCCGCCGATGCTCGCCTCGATCGCCACAGGCATCCGGCACGGCTTCCTGGACGGTACCGCACCCCACCTCACCGACCTCCTTGGCCGCGCGGCCCGCGATCCACTGGCTACGGCCGTTGCGGCCGCGTCCGCTGCCAGGCCGGATGCGAGCGTTTAGCGGCTGCAACAGCGACACCGCTCAGCGACGAAGTGAGTCCTCCCGGCGATCGCGACGGGAGGACTCACTCGTGTCACCAGGCTGCTCTCGCCGCACCGTCATCCGGCACCTGGCCCATCTCGAACTGAACCGTCGCGGCCCCGGGCTTCGGGGGTGTTCCCGGACACCGGGCCCAGCAACACCCGGCCCCGTCCCCCGGCTCTCACTCCGCCGCCCGTCCGATGGCGGTGATCAGCTCATAAGCGGTCCTGCGTACCCGCAACATCACCAATGGCACCTCTCCTCCTGAGGGACGACGTCACAGCGCCGTCACCCTATATGGAAACGGTACTCATTTTCATATACGGTGAGGGGCCACACCCGACCAGGAAAGGGGCCGTGCGTCATGGCCGTACCCAAGCGGAAGATGTCCCGGAGCAACACCCGCCACCGCCGCGCGCGATGGAAGGCGAGCGCGCCGGAACTCGTGACGATCACCATCGACGGCCGCGAACACCGGGTGCCGCGGCAGCTCGTCCCCGCCTACCGGCGCGGTCTGCTGCGCCCCGAGGACTGACCGCGCCGTGTCCGACCAGCTTCCGATCGGAACAGGCCGCTTCGACCTCGAACGCGCCCAGCAGGCCCCCGGCTGGGTCATGGAACTCAACGGTGACCACGTGCCGGAGACCGAGGAGTACGGCATCTCCAGCACCGTCTTCCGCGCCACCCGGCCCTTCCATCCGTCCCGGCTGTGGGACTTCGTCGCCACGGGCCTGGACAGCGGGGCCTACGGCGGCATCCTGCGTTCCAAGGGCTTCTTCCACCTGGCCACCCGCCCAGGGGTGACCGGGCTGTGGTCACAGGCGGGCGCCGTCGCCCGGTTCGAGCCGTCCGGAACACGCGACGGCCGAGGCGAGACCGAGGAAGACACCGACCACGGCCAGGAACTCGTCTTCATCGGCACCGGACTGCGGCCTACCGCCCTGCGTGAAGCCCTGTCCGCATGCCTGCTCACCGACGACGAGCACACGCTCGGCGCCCGCGGCTGGTCGGCCTGGGCCGACCCCCTCCCCGCCTGGGAGACATACGGCCTCGACCAGGCGTGTGACCACGAGCACGGTCCGCACATGGCCGAACCCGTATCCCCACGCTGAGCCCCGGCACACTCGGCCGGCCGCCGGCGGTGCTGGTACGGAGCCGGGCCGAACCCGGATCCCCCCTCGTACTTCCACCACCGTTTCCCGCCGAGGAGCCGATGATGAACGACCCTTACGCACGATCGGCCGAGTACATCGACATCATGATCGCGGAGGCGTGGGACGCCTTCGGTCCCGCCTGGGCCGATGCCCTGAAGGGCACCGAAGCCGTCCCGGGGACGATCGTCGATCTGGGCGCGGGCTCGGGGAGAGGCGTCCGTGCCGTGTGCGCCGCCCTCCCCGGCGACTCCCCGATCCTGGCCGTCGAACCGTCTCCGGCCCTGCGGACGGTGCTGCTCGCCCGGGTCCACGAGGACGCGCGGCTGCGCCGACGCGTCACCGTCGCACCTGGCGACGCCCTGAGCATGCCGCTTCCCGAGCGTGTGCGCGCCTTGACGGCCATGAACATGATCGGCCACCTGTCGCCGGACGAGCGGTACGAGCTGTGGGCGAGGGTCGCCCCTCGTCTTTCTCCCGGGGGCCGCGTGATCATCAACCTCGCCCCGCCGACCACCTGAAGGGTGTCAATATTCAGATCAGGCTGCTGAGCTGGGCGTTTGCAGTGGATGATGAGGCGGTCGGGGTGGCCTGGCGTGGTATTCGTTGAGCAGCCCGCCGAGTACCTGGCGGCGCCTGAGCGCCTGACCGCGGCAGCGGTCAGGGGGATGACGTTCGGTCGTCGTCGGGTGCTCGTAGGCCGATGTCGCGGTGGGCTCGTCACAGGTTGCGGGCAAATTGTGAGCCTGGGCGCGCAGGAAGGAACGCCAGGTCTGCTGGCTTGCGCGCTGCGGTGCGGGCGGCAGACCGGAGCGGCGCAGAACGTGCCGGATCGTGGCGGCGGCAACCCGAGCACCAAGCCGAAGCAGTTCACCCTGGATCCTGACGTATCCCCAGGTCGGGTTCTCCCTCGCCAGGCTGGATGAGCGCGACTGTCTCTTCCGGCAACGGCGGACGACCGGATCCGACCGCCGTCTGGCGCCACTTTCAGCGCACCAGACGGCGGTGCCAGGTCAGCAGGATGCCCGGGGTAACCAGCCGATGGCGGCGTAAGACGGATGGCAGGTGCCGTGCGAGAGCGGAGAGCACGGCACGATCAGCCCATGAAAGCCGCGGCCGCTCGACCTGTCGACGCAGCACAGCGACCTCATGACGAAGGGCAAGGATCTCGGCGTTGTTCGCGACGGTCGAGCGGCCCACCAAAAGGAAGCAGCCGGTGCGGTCGTGCGCGGCGGTCGCGTCGGCGCGGGCCGGCAGTTCTCGGGCCAGCTGGGCATTCCGGGTCGTGACGGCCTCGTCCAGGCACGCGAACAGTCGGCCCGCTCTGATCGACAGCTGTTTCACCGGCGCTCGCCTGAAACCGACTCGCCATCCGACAACACCCCGAGGAGATCAGTAGACAAGTGTCGGCCGCCGTCCGTGACGGCGGCCGACAACCTGCTTCGTCCCTCAGGTTCTCACCACGTTTTGCGTGAGCGCGCCTCGACGACCAGGTCGGGGTCGGGGACCTGTCGCTTGGCAGCGACGGTGGCAAGCATCTGTTGCGAGAAGTGGAAACCGAAGTCTTCGGCAACGAGCTTGCGCCAGGGGCGGGACACGATGTTGTGGGTTGCCCAGCGAGCGAACCGCGGGCGCTTCATGATGTCGCCTGCGATCACCCACGCCTTCGGCAGGAGTTCCTCACGCGGAAGTACGTCGCTGACGAGCCCGTAGTCGAGTGCTTTCCGCGCGGGGATGGAGCGGCCACTGTAGATGTCGTAGGCCGCCCGCTTCGTGCCCATCAGGTGCTGCAGGGCGAGCGAGAGTCCGTCTCCCGGCGCGGTGCCCGCCATGAAGTGCGGGTCCATGAAGTCCGCGTCTTCCGCGGCCAGAGTGATGTCACAGAGTAGCGCGAACTCGGTGTGGATCCCGGGACCGTTTACCGCCGCGATCGTCGGGATGTCGAGGTTGTTGACGAAGTTCTCGATCAGCTTCCACGCATCGATGGTTTGCTGAAAGATGTAGTCGGGCTCCTCGTCGACGATGGGCCGCGGCCACGACTCCTCGGGGTCGCCTCGGAACCAGGTCTCGCCGGTGCCGGTCAGGATGAGGACATGGTTGTCGGGGTCGTTGCCCACGTCCTGCCACACCCGGTTCCACGCGTTGTGGGCGGCCCAGTTGTGGATGTACGGACCGCCGTCAGTGTGGAGCCGAAGCTCGATGATCCCGTTCTCCCTGCGCATCTTAAAGAAGGCGTCGTACTTCTCTGAGTACTCCTCAAATGCGGTCGGTGGAACGTGGCCTTTCCACCGGGGGTCTGACATGGTCGCCAAGGTCGTCCTCCTTCGTCAGCGCCGGGATACCGACGCTCTCGCACTAATGCGGAGATCATCACTCCGCGAGGAAGCGGCATGACCTGCAACGCAGGAAAAATCCCCAGAAGCCTGCCGCGATGAAGTTTGACGGCAGGCAGGCGCGCCCTTCTGCCGCAATTCGGCCGGCGTCATGAGCTCCACGCTGGCACTCAAAGGGCATCGCGAGTTGCGGCGCCCGGAATCTCCGCACCCGGAGCCACGTCAGGATGCTTCGGCATACTGCCCTTGAACAACCGCATGCCCGCCGAAACATCGACCTTTCCCGTAACATAGAGTCAAGTCTTATGAGTCATTTGGACGAGAGTCGGCAGGACTACGACCTCGATGAGCTCGATCGGCGGCTCATCCATGCCCTTCAGATCAACCCGCGAGCACGCTGGGCTGCGCTGGCGCCGATTATCGGGGTCGACGCGGTCACCCTCGCCCGGCGCTGGGAACGCATCGTCGAGGCTGGCATCGCATGGGTGTCCGGACATCCCGGCCCGGAGCTGAGAGGGCCGTCCGCCATACTGGAAATCGAAGCCCACCCTGCCGCCACGCTCGGTCTCGCACAGGAGATCTCGGCGGACAGTGAAGCGTTCACGGTGGACCTCACGGCCGGGGGACGCGAGATGCTCGTGCTGGTGGCCACATCCAGCATGGATGCCCTCACGGAGTATTTGATGATGCGGGTACCGAAACTTGACGGGATTCGGGCGACCCGGGCCCACTTGTTCACGTCACCCTTCGTGGACGGAGGTCAGTGGCGTCTTCGCTCCCTGTCAGTCGAGGAGATCGCTGCGGTAGAGCGGAGCATCGAGGTCTCGCGGCCTCCGAGGGACCGCGTCGACTCTCAGCTGGAGGACCAACTCCTTCGCCTTCTGGGACCGGATGGCAGGGCGACAGTGGCTTTCCTGGCGAGGACCGTCGGCGTGGGCCAACGTCGGGTACGGAGTACGGTTGCGGCCATGACTGCACAAGGGCGGTTGGACACCCGCCTGGACATGGCAAAAGCGCAATCAGGCCGGCCGGTTCATGCGTGGTACTTCCTCCGTGTCCCTGCCGCGCTCGTGCAGCGCGTCGGGTCGGCGCTCACGCGTATCGGCGAGATCCGCCTCGCGGTTTCAACTGTCGGACAGTACAACCTCATCCTCGCCGTGTGGTTGCCGACGCTGGCTGACGTGCAGCGGCTCGAGGCCGTCCTCGAGGAGAGACTTCCCGGCGTCAGCATCGCCGACCGTTCCGTCGTGCTGCGCACGGTCAAGAAGGAAGGACACCACCTCAATGCCCATGGACACGCCACTGGCGAATTCAGCCCTCTGCTGACCAATATGCCTCAGCCAAACCCGTCTTTCGGGTGAAATCCTGCAACAGGCCGCCACCATTACACACTCGGACTACCGTCCCGCTTCATGACCACTTCGAGAGCTCCTGTCAGTGTCTCCCACTCGTTCACTATCGGGATCGGGCCCTCACGTTCGCACACAGTCGGAGCAATGAACGCAGCCTCCGCCTTTGCGAAGGACCTACGACGAGCGGGCACGGCGGACAGCGTCGAATCAGCGCGAGTGGAGATTTGTGGCTCGCTCACCGCGACCGGACACGGGCACGGCATGTTCACCGCAGTGCTTCTCGGCTTGGATGGTGCGCAATCAGCCAGGATCGACTCCGCCGAAGTTGAGCGAAGACGGGCCGACATCACGGCATCCGGCACGGTGAGCCTCGGCGCAGGGCAACGAATCCCCTGCCGGATCGAGGACTTCGTGTTCATTGTCCACGACGGCGACGAGGAGCGCGCCTCCGGCGTGCAATTGACGTCGGCTCCACACCCGTTCCGCACGGCGGCGAGCTGCTCGCTGTCTGCGACCAGCCAAGTTCCCGCATCAGCGAAGTGATCGCGACAACAAACTCGCAGGGCGCTCGAGCGCCGACCTCAACCAGGGATTGCGTGGACTATGGCAAACGATGCAAACATGCGTCACCTCGGCTGTATCGCGCACAGGGGTACTCCCTGGTGGCCTCGGTGTCCGTCGGCGAGCCGATGCATGGGCGTCACGATTGGACCGCGAGGACCCCGAGCGCAATGACCAATACCGGCAAGAGCGTGTCGACCTCTTCGCGTTGGCAGTGAATGAGGAGAACGCCAGCGGCGGCCGCGCCGTGACCGCGCCGACCAACGGTGCGACCGGCATCATCCCCGCCGTACTGTTTTACGCAACGCCGCCGAGATCGCGCTGGAACACAATCTCGGGCCGACTTGTGGTCCCGTTACCGGCCTCGTACAGGTGCCCTGCATCGAACGCAACGCGATCGCTGCAGTGAAAGCGATCAACGCCGCGCGAATGGCGCTCTGGGGCGACGACAACCATCACGTCTCGCTGGACCAGGTCATCGCCACCATGCGTGAGACCGGCGCAGACATGAACCACAAGTACAAGGAGAAGGCCCTGGGCGGGCCGGCCGTCAACGCTTGTCAAGTCCTGAAGCCGCGTCAGACACCACCCACGCCCAACCTGCGCAGTCCAACATTCATGAAATGAGGAGCAATGGCAATCCGCACAGTCTTCAAGAATGGGACCGTCTTCGACGGAACCGAAGCAGGCAAAGCCGACCTCGTCATCGAGGGCCGCCACGTCGTCGATGTCGGGACCGATCTGGACGGTGATCACGTTGTGGACTGCTCTGGAAAGTCGGTCCTCCCCGGGCTGTTCGACTGCCACGTGCACGTGATGGCCCGAGACTTCAATCTCGCACGCGCCGAACAACAAGCCTTCTCCCTGCAGTATTACGAAGCAAAGCGCAACCTGTCGCTCCTGCTCGACCAAGGCATCACCTCTGCCCGAGATGCCGCAGGCGCAGACCTAGGGGTGAAGCAAGCGATCGCACAGGAACTCATCGAGGGACCGCGACTGCAGATCGCGATCTCGATGCTGTCCCAAACGGGCGGGCACGGCGATGTCCATCTCCCCTCGGGAGGTCATCGATCGATCCCGATGATGACGGCACACCCCGGACGGCCCAACCCGATCGTCGACGGCCCGGACGGAGTACGGCGAGGAGTCCGTGAAGTCCTGCGCGCGGGAGCCGACGCAGTCAAGGTCGCCACCACCGGCGGAGTCATGTCTCCAGGCGACAATCCCCGCCACGCCCAGTTTCGCGCCGATGAGCTGGCGGTGATCGTCGCCGAAGCCGCCGCGGCCGACACCTACGTATTCGCCCACGCGCAGGGGACCGAGGGAATCAAGGCAGCCTTGCGGGCCGGCGTCCGTTCCATCGAACACGGCTACTACCTGGATGACGAAGCAGTCGACCTCATGCTCGAGCGTGGCGCCTGGCTCGTTCCCACGCTGTCAGCAACACGCGCCATCATTGACGCCGCTGACAGCGGCATACCGATCCCGGAAGAGAACGCCAACCTTGCCCGTGAGGCCGTCGAAGCTCATCAGGCGAGCTTCGCACTCGCCGTCCAGGCGGGAGTGAAGATCGCCATGGGGACCGACAGCCCGCCCTACTGGAGCCCGGCAGCGAGCAACCTCAGAGAACTCGCTCTGATGGTGAACTCCTCGTCGATGTCCGCCCTGGATGCCTGGCGCGCCACGACGTCGAGCCCGGCCGAACTCCTTCGATTCGACAACGCCGGAAAGTTGGCAGCCGGCAAGCTCGCGGATGTGGTCGTCATCACGGGCAGTCTGTCCGATCTCGACGACCTTCGCGGACGGGTCCATCAGGTGTGGCTCGACGGCACGCAGGTACGGTGACGCGTTGTGCGCATGCCCTCGATCAAGCCCAGCGAACTGACAGCCGAGCAGCGCTCGCTCGACGATCACGTCCGACAGCTCATGGCCCGGTTGCCCGCGCCGTTTACCTCGATTGATACCGACGGCGCGCTGATCGGCCCGTTCCCGGTGATGCTCCGCTTTCCCGGGCTCGCCCGCCCGCTGCTGGAGTGGTTCACGGCCGGCACCGGTGCCTCAGTCCTGCCCGCCCGGGTGCGCGAGGTCGCGATTCTCACCACGGGCTCGCGGTATGCCGCGGCCTACGAGCTGTACTCGCACTCCCGGGTTGCGCTCGCCGTCGGTCTGCCGGAGGACATCATCGAGGGCCTGGTCGCGGGGCAGCGCCCGGCAGGCATGACCGCCGAGGAAACGGTCGCTCACGATGTGGCTGCGCGGCTCTACAGCGGCGCGCCTTTGCCGGGAGCGCTTTACCGAGCCGCGGTCCGCACCTTCGGCGACTCCGGTACGGCTGAACTCGTCTTCCTCGTCGCGCAGTATGCCGCCATCTCGGCGATCCTCAACGCGTACGACGTACCACTGCCGCCCGACGGCGACTGACTGCGCGTCAGCGAGCCCTGGGACGGCGGACCGGGTGTCCGCCGCTTCCATGGCCCGGTGCGGCGGCCACACTCCGGCGCCATTTCCGACGGGATTTGTCAGCCTGCCCGCGCGTTTCGTCTGACTTGTACCCCGTCGGCGATCTTCAAACGTCTCGCCGTGTTCGGTGCTTGCATCAGGATCGCGGCGGATGGCGGGAGCCTGCCGGGCGCCCGGATCCGGGGATGCTGGGCTTGATGCACCGGCGGCCTCGCGGCGCGTGCCCGGTCACGTCCACACCGGCGAGCCAGGCAAGGGCGCCGATTAGGTCGAAACACCAGGTCAGTGACCACGGCCTGCTTCAGCATGTTGAACTTGACACCGTCGCGGTGACTGCCAGTCCGCCGAGTACCTGACTGCCGCCGGGGCGGGGGCCGCGTGCCCGCCTGCTGCCCGAGACCTGCTGACCCTGGTCGCTGGACCGAGCCTCCCCGCGTCCGGTGTCCTCCGGGCGCGGGGAGATCGCCTTGTACCGGCTGTTCGTCACGAGTGCACGCTGCGGCTGGGATGGGACTGCTCGTAGCTGCGGTTGTTGATCTCGACCGCGTGGCCGAACAGGTCCTCCGCGTAGGTCATCGACATGCCGGGCACGGGTTCGGCGATCGGTGTGTTCTGGCGTCCGTCGGCTGCGCTGATCCGGTCGGCCAACTCGTCGATGCAGTGTGCGGTGACACAGAAGTGGTACAGGCCGGGCGGAGGCACCGTGCCCGGATGCCAGGGGGTCGCCCACTCCTCGGGTGCACCAGTGAACTCGAAGAGTTCCACACCGACTCCGTTGCCGCTCACCAGGTGCGCCTGGCGGATGCGGCTCCATGTCGGCCCGTAGATGGTGCTGAGTCGTGCGGCCTGGGAGCCTTCCGGAGAGCACTCGAGCGGCCCGTTGATGAGCTCGAAGCCGAGCACGCTCTGGTACCACGCGATCGCCGCGTCCATGTCCTCGACGCGCATCCCGATGTGGTTGATCGGCAGCGGCGCTGTCCGGTCGGGCGGCGCGGTGAACGACCTCGTACCATCGAGGGGTTCCTTGCCCGTGTGTTCCCGTTGCGCGGGCGTGCCCTGCTGGGGCACGTATCCGGTCGGCAACCCATCACGGTAGGGGGCGAGGAAGCGGATCAGTGCGTCCAGCATCGCCTCGGGGGCTTCCTCGGCCGGGTAGTGGCCGCAGTCCGGGATGACCAGGCTCTCCACGTCCGTGGCGGCGAGCTTCATGGTGTTCGCGACGAGGTCGCCGGAGTTGGCCTCACCGGCGATGGCCAGGACGGGCAGGGTCAGAGGCTGCTTCTTGCGCTGCTCGTTCTGCGCGATCGTCGTGTCCAGCGCCCGGTAGAAGGCGAAACTGGCGTGCAGGGCGTCGGGGTCGGAGGCGAGTGTGTCGACGTAGTGGCGCACCACCTCCTCGGGGAGCTTCTGCGCGGCCTTGCTCGCGAACTGGCCCCCGAAGTAGAGGTGTTCGCGTCCGCGGACGAGCTGTTCGTTGAGCTGGCCGAGCCGGTTGAAGCCGAAGTGCCACAGCCGGGTGTTGGCCTCGTGGCCGGCGAACAGCGGCGGCGAGGGAGACAGTCCCGGGATGGCGGCCTCGGCGACCGCGAGGCGCTCGAGGCGGTCGGGGTGGTCGGCGGCCAGGGCGTAGGCGGTCCACATACCGACGTCGTGGCCCACCATGGCGAACCGCTCCTGGCCCAGGGCGGTCATGAGGGCCGCCATGTCGTCGGCCAGGGTGCCGGTGTCGTATCCGTCCTCGGGCTTGTCGGACAGGCCGACGCCGCGCGGATCGACGGCGATGACCTGGAAGTCCTGGGCGAGCGCCGGCATCACGAGGCGCCAGGCGTACCAGGTCTGGGGCCATCCGGCCAGAAGCAGCAGCGGCGGGCCGTCGCCGCCGATGACCGCGTGCAGCCGCACCTTGCCGGTGTCGATGTACCGGCTGGTGAAGGTGTCGGTGAAGCCTGCAAGCAGGCCGGGGGCGTGGGATGCCGCGCCGGATCCCTCCGGCACGGGCAGTCGGGTCGTCGAGGTGGTCACAGAGATCTCTCCATCACAAGGGGTTGACCAGCGTGGACACCGCCGCACTCAGCCGGAGGCCGGTGCGTGTCCGAGGGGCGGCAGTCGCTGTGGGATAACCGTAAACCATGTTGGATCGATCGATCCAACATTCTTGGACCGATCGATCCAACAGCGTGTAGAGTGGGAGGTTCACCGGGAGGAGTGCCGTGTCAGGTCGCAAACAGTTCGACGTCACCGCAGCCCTGGATCAGGCGATGAGAGTGTTCTGGCAGCGCGGTTACGCAGACGCCTCGCTGGGCGCCCTGGCGTCCGCCACCGGTCTGGGCCGCGGCTCCCTGTACGGCACCTTCGGAGACAAGGACGCCTTGTTCCGCAAGAGCCTCGATCGCTACGTCGGCACCTACGGCGTCCAGTACGAGCAGGCGCTCGCGTCCCACCCGGGTGACCCTGTGCGGGCGATCGAGGCGTTCTTCGACGTCGTCCTGGCGCGCATCGCCGACCCCTCGGTCCCCGCAGGCTGTCTCATCGCGCACTCGGCCGTGCATGCGCCGATCCTCAAAGAGGAAAACAGCGTCCATGTGCGTGCCCTGCTCGACACCCAACGTGCACGGGTGCGCGCAGCCCTTGCGGACTCCGCGGCCGAGCCTCGGGTACTTGACGAGCTGACCACCTACATCGTCGCCGTCAACCAGTCACTCGCCGTACTCAGCCGCGCCGGCACCTCCGAGGCAGAACTGCGCGGAGTGGTGCGCCTCACCTGCGCCACGGTGGCCGACACGCTCGAGCGCGCCGCACGTGAGCAACCCGCCCGGGCATGAGCCACACCCCGGCGGCACTCAGAACAAGCACCGTTGCAGTGCCAGGGTGCGTTTCAGAAGTGGATCTTGACGCGTCAAGATCCACTTCTGAAACGCACCCCAGGTCGCCTACGGCCTACCGGGCGCCCGGAGCCGAGGTCGCGGACGTGGCGACCGCTCAGTCGACGCGGGCTTGTCGTGCTCGGTGAGTTACTTCTGTCGGCCGCCTGTGGTCGGTCTCTTTGCCTGGGGTCCCTGCGTGTCGGACGAGCCGCTGAAGATCGGTTCGCTTTCGCGGGCGAACCTGGGCAGCAGGCTCGTCCGAACATTTCCCGTTCTCCGGGGGTCCACTCGGCACAGATGCGCCTGATGCGTTGCCGGTTCCTGGCCTGCATCGCGTCCAGGTGCGATGCTGCCGCAGGCGTGAGGTTCACCATCATCGCGCGGCGGTCTCGCTCGTCCGGCCGTCGGGTGATCAGACCGCGGGGCTCGAGCTCGTCGAGGTGTCGCGTCACGGTCGTGCGGTCCAGGCCGAGGGCCTCGGCCAATTCCGAGACCCGTAGGGACCCGACGCGGTGCAGCAGTATCAGCGGGGCGATCGTGCCGCGCCGCAGGCCGTCGGAGAAGGTGGCGGCGAGGTCTTCGAGGTAGTTCTCGGAGGAGCGCAGCAGTGACGCCATCGCGTCGATGATCCGGTCTTCGAGTCGTTGTCGGCCCGCCATCGCCCCGCTCCTGTCTCTCTTGGCCCTGTAGGTGCCAGAAATCCCATCCGTGCCAGGGCTGGCAGCTACCTTAAGTGAGCGGCCGACAACGTGCCGTTACATGGGCAGCGATCAGCTCGGCTACGGCGTTTAGACATGAAAATCCCAGTTCAGACGACATGCCCTTCGGGTCGCCAAGCACTCCGTTGGGAGCGACTGCTCTCACGCCGTCCGTGAATACGCGAGCCAGCAGTTCATCGTTCATCGACCCGGTGAAGCCCGCAGCAGCTCGATCGTTTCGCACCACCTCGGGCCGCACAGCCAGCATGATCGAAGTTTCCGCGACGTCGGCATGGCCTCCGACGTGGTCGGCGACGCCGGCGACCTGCTGGGCTGCGGAGCGCCACGCTTGGAGGACTGCTGTCGAGTCTGAGTAGGCGATGACATCCAGGTCGCAGGAAAGCCGCTCGTCAAGCCTTGATTCAATGTCTTTGAGCAGCGGGTAGTTGCCGATGTGCGCCGAGAAGATCACAACGCGACGGAACCCGTGCACAGCAAGACTCTCGCAGCAGTCTCCGCAGATCGCCTCGAGCGTACCGGCCTGCAGGGACAGTGTCCCGGCGAACCCCAGGTGGTGCGCAGAACAACCGATCCGCACCGTCGGAAGCACAAGCGCGTCACCAAGCCGCTCGGCGACAAGGACACTCAGCCGGTCAGCATGATCGCTGTCGACGGACAGCGGTAGATGCGCGCCATGCTGCTCCGTCGCACCCAGCGGCAAGATCGCCGTACGCATACCCCTCGCCATGGCTTCCGCGATATCAGGCGAGGTCAAATGCTCAATCCGCAACTCACTCATGGTGAGGTCTCCTCTTCCTGTGCGCACCTGGCCAACCCCACGAAGTTACCAACACCTAACAGATTTGTGGCCTTGACCTGGGCTGAGCTACGACCTACGTTATCGCCCAATAACATTTGGTGGAAGGGTCGGTATGGACTTCATCCTCATGTCCGAGGGGGACACCCCGGTCGGGCTTACGCATGAGCACCGCTACCGGGAGTTGGTGGAGGAGGTTCTGCTTGCGGAGCGGGTTGGCTTCGATGCCTTCGGCAGTTCCGAGCAGCATGTTGCTCTGGGTACGGCTTCGGTCTCCGCTCCGGAGGTGCTTTACCCGTACCTGATGGCTCTGACGAGCCGGATGCGGTTCATCCACCTGGTGACGCTGCTGCCGACGCGGATGAACCATGCGCTGCGCGTCGCGGAGCGTGTGGCGACCGAGGACATCCTGTCCAACGGCCGTGTCGAGCTTGGTACCGGGCGCGGCAACACCACGCTCGCCCTGCGCGCGTTTGAGGTGGACCCCTCCGAGAACAAGGCTCAGTGGCGTGAGGGCATCGAGCTGATCCGGAGCGCCTTCCTCAACGACGTGTTCTCGTACGTGGGCGAGCACTACAAGGTTCCGCCGCGCAGCCTGGTCCCCAAGCCCCTGCAGGGTCCCTACCCGCCCATTTCGGCTGCCGCCGGCAGCCCGAGCTCGGTCGAGACGGCCGCCTCGATGGGTATCGGCGCTATCATGGGCGGCCTCTACCTCGGGTTCGACCTCGTCGAGAACATGGTAAAGCTCTACGACGACACTCTCGCCGCCACCAACCACCCCTACCCGATCACGCCGCGCAAGATGGTCGCGGTCGCCGGTGGTATGCACTGCGCCGAGACCACTGCCCAGGCCCGCCTCGAGGCGAAGCCCCTGTTCGAGATGGCCAAGCTGTCCACCGACGCATATGAGCGCCTGTCGAAGCTGTCGAAGGACTACGCCTACATGGGCGCTGTCAAGGACATCGACTTCACCGACGAAGAGTACATGTTCGAACGCTCCCAGGGCTTCATGGTCGGCGACCCCGAGCACTGCATCGAACACGTACAGCGATACGCGGACATGGGCGTCGAAGCACTCGTCCTGCGTGTCGACAGCCTGCCCCACGACCAACTGATGCGCTCGATCGAACTCTTCGGCAAGTACGTCATCCCCCGCTTCAAGCACCCCCGCAACGTCGTGCGCTCGGCCGACGACATCCTCGCCGAGATCCGAGCCGCCCGCCCCGCCCACGAAGAAGCACTCCGCCAGTTCAACGACACGCACAACCTCGCGCAGAAGGAGACGGTTCGATGAGCGACCTCTACCAGCACGGCACGGGTGACATCCTCGTCGAACGCAAGGACAACGGCGTCCTCCTGATCACGTTCAATCGCCCAGAACGGTACAACGCGTTCACCCTGCCGATGTTCGAAGAGATGAACCGGATCTGGGCTGATGTCGAACGCGATGACCAGACCTGCGTCGTAGTTGTGACCGGGGCAGGCAAGGCCTTCTGTACTGGTATGGACGTTGCCCAGCCCGATCCCACGCACGAAGACGCGCTTGCGATCATGGAGACCGAACGCAAGCGAACTTCAACGATCCTGCGGATCGAGAAGCCGATCATTTCTGCGATCAATGGGCCCGCGGTCGGTTACGGGCTGTCGACGGCGCTTCTCGCCGACATCAGCATTGCTGCGGACGATGCGGTGCTGATCGAAGGGCACACCAAGGTCGGCGTGACCGCCGGCGACCACGCCGCACTCATCTGGCCGCTGCTCGTCGGCATGGCTAAGACCAAGTACTACGTCCTTACCTCCGAGAAGCTGAGTGGCGCCGAAGCCGAGCGGATTGGTCTCGTCAGTCAGTCCGTTCCGCGTGAGCAGGTACTTCCCCGTGCCCTCGAGGTCGCGTCCCAGCTGGCACGTGGGTCCCAGCAGGCGCTCCGATTCACCAAGCGCGCTCTCAACACCTGGCTCACCAATGCGGCGCCTCAGCACGAGCTGTCTACAGCGCTCGAGATTCTCGACTTCGCTAGCGCCGACTACGCCGAAGCGCGCCAGGCTTTCCGGGAGAAGCGCCCTGTGGACTTCCCTTCTGCGCGCAACGCCGGCGCAGCCGCGAAGTAACCGGAGACGAGCATGACCGCAGGTTCGCACAACACAGCACTGAGCCTCGTCCACGCATCAGACGAAGTGGACGGGGTGGTTGTACTCACCCTTAGCCACCCGCCTGCCAACGCGCTCAGTAACGCTCTCGTCAGCGAGCTGACAGCGAAGCTGGTCACGCTCGCCACCGGCCCTAACGCTCCCGCAGTGGTCCTGACGGGAGCTGGCGAGCGCTTCTTCTGCGCAGGTGGTGACATGAAGGAAGCCGTCGACTTCGACGCCAATGTCATGGTCGAGCGGATGGCAGGCTTTCATGCGCTGCTTTGCGCACTGGAGAACTATCCCCGGCCGCTGGTGTGTGCGGTCAACGGGTGGTGCGTCGGCGGCGGGATCGAGATGGCCCTGTTCACGGACGTGGTCTACGCGGCGGTGGGAGCGCGTTTCGTCTTCCCTGAGATCAAGCATGGGATGCTGCCAGCTGTGAAGGGCATCTCGCGAGTGCGTTCGGTCGCGGGTGACCGTGCAGCTCGGCGTCTCTTGCTGGGCGGAGAGCCCGTCGACGCAGCGACTGCGGAGGCAATCGGGATTGTCGACCAGGTCGTCGAGCAGAACGAACTACTTGCGACCGCGGTGGCGGATGCGCGCTCAGCAGCGGCGAAGCCGCCTGCCGTATTCGCAGCACTGAAGCGGGCCCTGCACTCGGATACGACCAGCTGGCCGGACGAAGAGCAGCTTCGCGTCACACTGGCTGGTGCGCGCACGGTCTTCAACGACCCTGCCGCCCGAGCTGCCCGCGAGGGTTACAATGGTTGATCAATTTCAGGAACTGAACCCTGCCGCTTTCCGCTCGGCATTGGCTCAATTCCCTTCAGGTGTGACGATCGTGACGACGCGAAGCGAGGCAGGCACACTGCACGGATTCGCCGCGAGTTCCTTCGCCGCGTTGTCTCTCGATCCCCCGCTCATCTTGGTATGTCTGGACCGAGGAGCGGACTGCTTTCCCGTCTTCATGGCGGCTAAGCATTTCGTCGTGAACATTGTGACGGGCGCCCATGCCGACTTGGCGCTGAAGTTCGCCACCAAGGATGAGAACAAGTTCGCGGACGGCAATTTCGAACTCGATGAGGCAGGCAATCCGCTGTTGCCGGATGCGGCAGCAGTCATCAGCTGCGAGCTGGAGCAGGCCGTGCCCGGCGGAGATCACGTAATCCTCATCGGTCGCGTACGCGATGCACGGACAGGTGCCGGCAAGCCGGTGACGTGGTACCGGGGTGGCTTCCTTCCCCTTGGGGAGCGAGCTGCATGAGTCTCATTGAGCACGGGCTTGCCTGCTCTGGAAGAGAGGCCGTCTCATGGATCTGATCAATTTCCAGCCGACCCGGACGCTACCGGGACTGCTCCTCGATCGCGCGCGCAAGGAACCCGATGCCGTTGCGCTGCGCTACTGGCGTGATGGATCTGTACAGGCGATCACGTGGCGCGCGTACGCCAATCGTGTGCGCGAGGTTGCACTCGGTCTCGTGGCTCAGGGTGTCAAGCACGGCGATCGCGTAGCAGTGATGAGCAGCGCGCGCCCAGAGTGGGCGTGCGCAGCGCTTGCCGTTCAGAGCGTCGACGGTGTCATAATCGGCGTGTATCCCACCAACTCGCCTGCCGAGATAGAGCAGACCCTTGTACATAGCGAAGCGGTGGCCTTCGTCGGTGAGACGGCCACGGAGCTCAACAAGGTAGCTGAGGTCGCCGCTCGCACCCCGGCTCTGCGGCTTGTGGTCGGAATCGATGCCGATCCGCCGACACTGCCCAAGGGTGTCAAAGGAACACGGTGGCAGACCCTGTCCGATGAAGGCGCCCGACACCATGAGGACGGCATAGGTCTCCTCGCTCAGTTGGTCGCTGCGGGATCCCTCGACGATGCCGCCGTGCTCTTTTACACGTCCGGGTCCACGGGGGCACCAAAGGGCGTCACGCATTCGCATCGAACACTCCAGCACGCGGTCCAGACCTTTGTCGGTCTCTATCCGCAGAGCCGACGCCAGGAGCACGATGTTGTGGGCTTCCTTCCGTTGGCCCATGTAGCGCCAGCCCTTGTGTCGATCTTCGCGTCTCTGCTCTCACGTCTGGTGGTCACATACTGCAGCATCGGCGACTACGAGAGAGTGCTGCGCTCAGTCCGGCCAACGGCAGTGCTATGGCCTCCGCGGTTCTACGAGAAAATCGCCGGCGAACTGATCGCACAGACGGAGACTTGGCCACGACTTCGCCGCGCTGTCTATGACGCTGCCATGTGGGTTGGCCGCAGGGTGGCTGAGGACCGCTGGTCTCGTCGCACGCCCTCAGTGCTGCTGCGGATCGCATACGCTGCCGCACTTCGTGGAGTGTTTCTGCCACTGCGGGCAAAGGTCGGGATGGATCGCATCCGCGTGGCCTACACGGCATCTGCGGCAATGCCTGAGAGCGTCATCGCGATTTGGCAGATCTGGGGGCTCGATCTGCGTGAGTGTTATGGCCTCACCGAGACCACCGGAGCCCCCATCGCGCATTTCAACCAGCCGTTCCCCCGGCCAGGCTTCATCGGCAGGATTTTCCCGGATCCGCACTTCCAGGTGAAGATCGCGGAAGACGGAGAAATGCTGCTCCGAGCGCCGCTGCTCTTCGACGGATACTGGCGCAACTCCACGGAGACCGAAGCGGTCTTCCAAGATGACTGGTTCTGCACCGGTGACCTGGTAGAGCGTGCACCGAATGGTGACATCCGGCTCATTGGCCGGAAGAAGGACGTAATCATCACTCGGGGCGGCAAAACGATCAATCCTCAGCCCATCGAAACCCGGTTGAGGGAAAGTTCGCTCATCAACGAAGCCATCGTCGTCGGAGACGCCCGTAAGTACCTCACCGTCCTAATTGAGCCGAACACACCAGCAGACGGCCAGTCGGCAGAGGCGGTGGCTGAGCTTCTGCGAGCCGAGGTTGCCCGGGTCAACGCAGACCTTTCGCGTGTCGAGCAGTTGAAGGACTTTCGCGTCCTACCACGGTCCCTGCAAGTCGAGCATGGCGAGCGGACTGCGAACGGAAAGATCAAGCGTAATGCCGTCGTCCGCTCTTTCGCGGCACTGATCGACGAAATGTACGGCGCTAACGACGATGCGGGGATCGCGAACCACCTGCGCTCAAAGTCGAATTAGCTGGCTCATTCATGACAGTCGCTTGATTGGAAGCGATCTTGGGCAGCCGCGGCCGAGCATATTTCCCAGTCGGTCCTCAGTAGACGTATTAACCTCGATCTTGCATGAGGGTCCGTCAGTTTGCTGACGGACCCTTTCTGTTCGTTCAGGGCGGAGATTTCCGTTCGTGGGCAAGTCGATGGCCCGGCTGTCGCGTCGGGTGGGCGCCGGGTTCCACGGCTCCGGTTGCGGTGGTGCTGCTCGCAGGAATGGGAAAGTGCTGGTCAGCCGGGGTTCGGCAGGGCCGCGAGCCGTAGCAGGGCGTCAGTGATCACGGTCGTCCAGGGCCAGTGCTGCGCGAGGCGGAGGATGCGGCGCCGTCCGGTGGTGACGAGCTGGGCGGCGGTGGAGAAGAGCCGCAGCCGCAGGCGTTTGGGTTCCCACAGCCGGGCGGGGCCGGTGAGGGTGAGCATCGGCATCCAGGCCAGCAGGTCGAGGGCGATCTGGACGATCCGGGCCCGCTGGCGGTGCCGCAGCTCCAGCTCGGCGATCGGAGCGTGCTGGGCGTTGGTGGCGAAGCAGGTCAGGCGCATGCCGTCGGCGTCGGTGAAACGCAACTGGGCGCCGGGGTGCGGTCGTTCCTTCCGCACGATCAGTCGCATCCTGTGCCGCTCGAGAAGTCATCGCCGCAGGTCAGGGCGGTGCCGTCAGCTCGCTGGGATGATGCCTTCCGTGATCGTGTCCTTGCTGTACAAGGTGACCCGGAAGCT
>NZ_NCSM01000069.1:675-6478 GCF_002224125.1 Streptomyces sp. NBS 14/10 | reverse complement strand
CACCGGCGGATCCAAGGGGAACTGGCCCGGCTCGGGCGTCGGATCGCCCCCTCGACGGTCTGGGAGATCCTCAACGCGGCCGGTATCGACCCCGCGCCACGTCGCTCAGGCCCCACCTGGCGCGAGTTCCTGACCACGCAAGCCGAGGGCATCATCGCAGCAGACTTCTTCCACATCGACACCGCCCTCGGCAGACGGCTGTATGCGCTGGTGTTCCTCGAGCACGCCACCCGGCGGCTGCACATCACCGGAGTCACCGCCCACCCGACCCGGGACTGGGCGGTGCAGCAGGCGCGGAATCTCACCGCCGACCTGGCAATACGCATCGAGTCCCTGCGCTTCTTGCTGCGCGACCGCGACGGCAAGTACGGCGAGGCGTTCGATGCCGTCTTTCGGGCCGAGGAGATGGAGATCATCAACAGTGCGCCACAGGCTCCCCGCATGAACGCGCACTGCGAACGCATCGTCGGCAGCATCCGACGCGAAGCCCTCGACCACATCCTCATCATGAACGAGGCCCACGCGCGCCACGTCCTCGCGGCCTATGAGCGGCACTACAACGAGCACCGACCCCACCAAGCGCGCAATCAGTTACCACCCGACGCCCCTGAACAACTCGTCGTGGCACATGACCTCAACACTCACACAGTCCTGCGTACCCGCATCCTCGGCGGCCTCGTCAACGAGTACCGCTATGCCGCTTGATCAGCAGCGATGACTTTTCGAGCGGCACAGGTTCATACGCTCCGTCCGCGAGGAGTGCACCGACCGAGTGCTGATCTTTGGCCGACGCCACGCGGAACAACTCCTCCACGACTACACCCGTCACTTCAACAGCCATCGGCCCCACCAAGGCCGAAACCAGCTCGCGCCCTTCGACGACCCGAAAGTCATACCGCTACCGACAACTCGGATCAAGCGCAGACAGGCTGTCACAGGCCTCATCAACGAATACCACCGAGCGAGCTGACCACCCAACGAAACCCCAGCTCACGACCAGTGAAGCCGTTTTGAAGCGCTACGGGGTGTTGTTGATGTTGTTGGGCACGATCTCCAGGTCCATGAGGCCTCCCCCATGGCACCAGACACTGGCGAGTGCCAATAACCCATTCGAGCAAGTCAGATGCTTGCGCGTGCTGTCTGGCTCCCTAGCCACCCAGCATCCGGCGTCAACACTTGGACGTCTGCTCCAGCGACACCGCACCCCGGCACGCCACTGCCTCGCTTGGCACACTTTTTCTTTGCCGTGGGACCCCAGCGGACTGTCTCGCTACGCCACAGAGCCGGACACGGCGCTCACGCCCTGAAAGTGCCCCGTCTGCCGGCGGACGACAAGGGGCTTTGCCCTGCCTTGACGCGGGGCGCACCCCGGCAGCCAGGAACCCCACGTGCGAGCTGCCTGCGGAAACCGGCCTGAAGAGATCGTCAGCGGTTCGCCTTCCCCCTGTCGCATGGGGAGCACGACACCGTGCTCCCACCGCGAAAGGTGCTCGGTAGCCGACAAGGGGTCCTTATACCTCTCGATGCGAAGAGCATCCGAATCGATGGGGTGACGTCGGGGGCTTGTGGTTGACGACGGCCCGTGGGGGCGCGGTACGGCGCGGTAGGTCTACCGGATCGGGTGACGGACGAATCGGACACCGTTGACACGTCTGCGAGTTGGGAGCACGAGGGCTCCCAGAGGGCTCCCACTTGCTCCCAGCCCGGAAACGGTTAAGGCCGCCTCCGCTACCCGCGGAAACGGCCTCCGACCTGCGAAAACGCTGGTCGGGACGACAGGATTTGAACCTGCGACCCCTTGACCCCCAGCCCGGCGACTACTCTCAGCAACTTTCCGTACCGCACCGTAGCACTCAGTTCGGATCCGTACCGCGCTCTTGCGCGCTGCGGAGAACGCCGCAATCAGCTACGCCCCTATAGCCCCAGACAGGCCATACAAACACTTGCGGAGCGGACAAAGGTCTCCCACGGCTGCCCGTGCCCCCACGGTATGGTGCGACGAGCAAACCACGCACCGGAGGTCATCGTGAGCGCGCAGCCAGACGGCCCGTACGGACCCCTTATCCCCATGCCTGACCTCACCCCTGACGCACTGCGCGCAGCTGTCGCTCGGATCGCGCCCAGCAGGATCCCTGCGCTCACTCAGCACTTGTTCGAGGCGACCACAAACGCCCAGCAGACGCAGAGCCTCGCGCCCCTGCGGGCTTTCGTCCACTCATGGGCCGTTTTCGTCGCCATCGAGCGGCACCCGGAACGCGCCACCCGCCTCCGTGAACTTGAGCAGATTGTCGATATGGCCGAACAGGACCCGACGGCAGCCATCCATGAAATTCAGGAGATCCGCAAGGCCGCGGAGGGCGAGGCCGGGCTGTGACCGACTGGACCTGGGAGTACAACCCGAGCGAGGAGCACGTCGCCGACGGACTTGCGCCAGGCGTCGTGGCAGAGGTCGAGCGGCTGGCGACCGAACTCGCCGCGCTTGGAGTCGATGCGGCAAAGGTAGGTCGACCCTTCGACCGAGAAGGCGGACTGCGAGAATTCGACATTCTCGGCGGACGTGGCTTCATCAGCTTCCTCTCAGTACCACGCCACCACTGCATCTACATTTGCAACATCACCTGGTACGGATGACGTTCCTCTCATACCAACGCCGTTGACGAGACTGCCGAGGACTCAGGTGCGCAGAATTTGCAGGTGCCGGCCCACTCACCGGCGCCCGGAAGCTCGCCGAGATCGGTGACGGCTGATCCGGCTTCACCGACGCGAAAGGCCTCAAAGCCTTCGTCGAGGCCGCACCGGTCACCAGGGGGGTCCGGAAGTAGCATCGCCGTTCTCGCCCGCCATGAGCACCACCGCCATGCCGCTTGACCAGCAACGATGACTTTTCGAGCCCGACAGGAGCCGGCCGCCCCGGGGAGTAGCGCCTGAGCGCCGTCGGGCTGACTGCGCTTGCCGAAAATATCATCCGCCCTGGTGGGATGCGGTGTGCGCGGTGTACGGGAGGTCGACCGGCGTAGTCGCCCGAGCGGGCGCTCTCGCGAGGCTGTCGCTTACCGAGGCAAGATGATCGACCGTGTTGCCGCGACTGGCCTACTGGGGCGTGGCGAATGCGTTCGCCATGCTGCGCCTGCTACCGATAGGTGATCGGGACAAGTCTGTCGAGATACTCGCCTTGCGCCACCAGATCATGGTGCTGGAGCGCCAACTCGGCAAGGATCGGGTGCGGTTCACCCCGAGCGACCGGGCATTTCTGGCGGCGCTGCTGCACCGGCTCCCCATGGACGTGCTCCGCGGAGTGCGTCTGCTGGTGCGTCCCGGTACGGTGCTGCGCCGGCACCGCGACCTTCTCGCACGCCGCCATGCTGTCGCCTCCCGGCCCAGGCGCCCGGGACGGCCCCGGACCGTGCACCCGGTGCGGGCCCTGGCGTTGCGCCTGGCACGGGAGAACCCCGGCTGGGGATATCGCCGCCTGCACGGCGAACTGCTCGTCCTGGGCGCACAGGTGGCCGCTTCCACCGTCTGGGAGATCCTGCAGGAGGCCGGCATCGATCCAGCACCCCAGCGGTCCTCCAGCACGTGGGCGGACTTTCCGCGCTCCCAGGCCAAAACCCAGCCGGCCTGTGACTTCTTCGAAACGGTCACGCTGTCCGGGGCTCGGATGTACGTGCTTGCCGTCATCGAGCACGCGAACCGCCGGACCCGGGTCCTGGGTGCCACCGCGCACCCCAATTCAGCGTGGGTGGCACAGGCTGCGAAGAACCTTGTCATGGATCTTGAGGACGTAGGCTGCCGAGCGCGTTACATGATCAGGGACCGGGACGGGAAGTTCCCCGACCTGTTCGATGCCGTCCTGACGGATACGGGGATCAAGGTCGTCCTCAGCGACGTTCAGATACCGAGAATGAACCCGATCATGGAACGGTGGGTACAGACCTGCAGACGGGAACCCCTGGACCGCACCCTGATCTGGAACCACCGGCACCTGCTCCACGCCCTACGAGAGTTCGAGCACTTCTACAACGCACACCCACCACACCAGGGCATCGCCAACGCCCGCTCACCGCACCCACTACCTGCGCCGATCGACAATCCGGACACATTAGCCCGCCTCGACATACGACGACGTGATCGCCTCGGCGGCCTCCTCCACGAATACCAGCATGCCGCACGACCTGCACGGATGAAGTCATCGGCAAGCGCACCGCTGGAGCGACAACCGCTCTGTGTGGGCCGCTGAGAACGAATTAGGTTCGCCGGCTTGCGGCATGGCCCTGCCCCGGGGCTTCGTAGGGAAACCGTTGTGACGGTGACGTGCAGGTGTCACCGAGAGTCAGGCGACACCTGTCGTCGAGAGAGGGTCAGCCTGCGCCGCTCTCGGTCGACGTCCGTGACGACGACCGTCACGTCGTCGCCGACCTCTACGACGTCCTGTGGAGTTGCCACGGGCGTCGAGGTGAGCTCTTGAAGATGGACCAGTCCCTCAAAGCCGTCGGCGACCTGGACGAAGACGCCGAACGGGACCACTTTGGTGACCTGTCCCTGCAGCGTTTGGCCAACCGCGACGCTGTCAGCGAATGCCTGGAAGGGGTCCGGCTGTGTCGCTTTCAGGGACAGCCTGGCCTCTCCGTTCCATGTGTCGAACTGGAGGAACTCGCACGAGACGCGCTGCCCGACCTGAACGACATCCGAAACTGCTTCGATGTGCCGCCACGACAGTTCGGGAATCGTGATGAACCCAACGCCGGGGAACACCGGATGTTCGGGGCCGTCGTCCAGCGCCACGAACACGCCGAACCGTTCGATGGCCGTGATCGTGCCGGAAAGGATCTCGCCGCGGTGACGTGAATTCAAAAATGCCCAGAGTTCCGGGTTCTCGGTGGCGGTCATTGCCAGCCGAGCGTGGCCCTCATCCAGATGAATGGCGATCACCTCGGCGGTGATCCGCTGGCCGACCTTCACGACCGCAGGAGGATTCCAACTCCAGGAGACGTCCAGAGGCCAGATGGTCCCCAGCGGGCGTGCGGAGAATCCGTCCAGGATGACCGTCACCCCCTGAGACCGTGTGACCTCTGCGACAGTCCCGTTGCATAGGTCACCAATGCGGATTCTTGCCAGGAACTCCCGAGAATCCTGATCGCCAGACGCAGCCCCCATGCCGTCCAGCCTCTCATGGACAGCCGTGCGCTGGCTCGGCGGCGGTGTTGTCGGGCCGCGTCCTTGAGGGTGCGCCCGCCCCAGCGACGCCCTTCTCACTGCGGACCCGGGCGCGTTCACGACATTCGGGGGCGTTGGCGTTGCGCCACCGGAGGTACGCGTGCACGGCCCGGGTCTGCACAATGTGGTTGGGGTGGTGGGAGTTGGCGATGGTGAACTGCCGCAACGGCCCGAAGTGGGCCTCGATAGGGTTGGCCCAGGACGCGTAGGGTCAGGATGAAGCACAGTTCGACCTTGTGCTTCTTGGCGCAGCGTCGGATGTCGGCACCCTTGTGGGCGGACAGGTTGTCCGTGATCACGTAGATGGGTGCGCCATCGGGGCGGGCGGCGCGGATCGACTTCAGCGCGGCCAGCGTGTTCCCGGCACCCTTCCTGGGTCGGTTGACGCCCCACAGCGTGTCGTCGCCGACCGAGTAACAGCCGTGGAAGTACCAGACACCATGAGTGCGATGGTAGGTGGCCGGCAGCCGGTCGGGGTGCCCCTGCCTGGCCCAGCCCGAGCCTGCGGTGGGCCAGAATCCGAGTGGGCCGAACTCTGCCCGATCCTGTTGCCCATTGTGGTTATGCGGTGAGGGTGAGTTCGAGTCGA
>NZ_NCSM01000069.1:0-538 GCF_002224125.1 Streptomyces sp. NBS 14/10 | reverse complement strand
GGGATGCAGTCGAGGGCGGCGAAGCTGACCACGGTCTTGGGGATGCCTTCACTGACGACCGGATTCCAGGTGGCGCTGGTATGCCCGGCGGGGCAGGTGGCCTTCTCGGCATCCCAGTCGATGGTGAAGTCGGCGGCGGCGAAACCCGTTTGGCCTTTGGCCTGCCGGGAGGTGTCCAGCAGGACTGGCGTGATGAGTGCGATGCCGTAGGTCTTCACCGAGCCTTGGATGAGTTCGGCGGTGGCGTAGGCGGAGTCGAGATAGTGCTCATCGGGCAGCAGCCCGCGTTGCTGGAGCGTGTGGTGGATGTTGTCGAGGGCCTTGCTGTCGGGAAGCGTGGAGTGGGTGGTGGCGACGTTGGTGATGAGGTTCGGGTGTGTGCGTGCGGCTTCGGGGGCGGAGGTGCAGGTTTCGCTGATGTGGAGTTTGTAGCCGTTCCAGAAGATGTCGCGTTTGGCGGACCATCGGGCGTCGGTGTCATACGGCGAGGACAGCCGTAGGTGACCGGGCGGGCGGCCGTCACCGCCCTCATCAGTCT
>NZ_NCSM01000068.1 GCF_002224125.1 Streptomyces sp. NBS 14/10 | reverse complement strand
GAATCGACGACAACTTCTTTGCGCTAGGCGGGCATTCGCTTCTCGCGACTCGGCTGATCAGCCGTATTCGCAGTGTTCTGGGTGTGGAATTGAGCATCCGTGCCCTCTTCGAGTCGCCGACCGTGGCCGGCCTTGACGCGCATCTGGATCAAGGCGCGGATCGGGTGCGGCTGCCGTTGGCCGCAAGGGTGCGGCCCGAGGTGGTGCCGGTGTCGTTCGCGCAGCGCCGGCTGTGGTTCCTGGGGCAGATGGAGGGGCCGTCGGGCACGTACAACACTCCGTTGTCGCTGCGACTGCGGGGGCAGCTTGACGTCGATGCGCTGCGCCTGGCACTGGGAGATGTGGTCGGGCGGCATGAGAGTCTGCGGACGATCTTTCCGGAGGCCGACGGCCAGCCCCATCAGCACATTGTTGAAGCCGGGGCGGCCGTGCCGTCGCTCGTGGTGATTGAGGCCGCTGAGGAGGAGCTGGCCGAGACGCTGGTCAGGGAGGTCGGTGCTGGGTTTGACCTCTCAAACGAGCTACCGGTGCGCGTGCGGCTGTTTGTGTTGGGGCCGGACGAGTTCGTGCTGCTGGCCGTGGTGCATCACATCGCCGCGGATGGTTGGTCGCTGGCGCCTTTCGCCCGGGACCTGACCACCGCCTACCAGGCCCGCACCGAAAGCAAGGCACCCGGTTGGTGTGCGCTGCCGGTGCAGTACGCCGACTACACCTTGTGGCAGCGTGAGGTGCTGGGCAGCGAAGACGACCCGGACAGTGTGGTCTCGCAGCAACTGGCCTACTGGACGGCCGCCTTGGCGGGTGTGCCGGAGCAGCTGGAGCTGCCGGTGGACCGGCCCCGGCCGGCCGTGGCATCGCATGAGGGTGGCAGTGTGGCGGTGCGGGTGCCGGCCGAGGTGCATGGGCGGCTGGTGGAGCTGGCCCATGACACCGGCACGAGTGTGTTCATGACCGTCCAGGCCGCCCTGGCCGTCCTGCTCACCCGCATGGGCGCGGGCACTGATATCCCGATCGGCACTCCGATCGCGGGGCGTACCGACGACGCCCTGGACGACCTCATCGGCTTCTTCGTCAATACGTTGGTGCTGCGTACGGATGTGAGTGGGGATCCCACGTTCCGTGAGTTGGTGGGGCGGGTGAGGGAGACGGACCTGGCTGCGTTCGCGCATCAGGATGTGCCGTTCGAGCGGTTGGTGGAGGTGTTGAATCCACAGCGGTCGATGGCGCGGCATCCCCTGTTCCAGGTGATGCTCTCCTTCCAGAACAACGCCCAGCCAGATCTCGACTTGTCTGGTCTGGACGTCGCCCATGAGCCTTTGGGCGGTATCGCCGCCAAATTCGATCTCACGGTCAATCTCAGCGAACTACGCACGGCGAATGGCGCCCCCAACGGGCTGACCGGGCAGCTCGAATACCGTACCGATATCTTCGACCGTGCCACGGTCGAGGAGCTTGCCAATCGGCTGATACGCGTCCTGGAAGCGGTCACCAGCAATCCCAACATTCCTGTTGGTCGGGTTGATGTGTTGGGTGAGGTTGAGCGGGGGCGGGTGTTGGTTGATTGGAATGATACGGGGTGGCCGGTTTCGGGTGTGGTGGTGTCGGAGTTGTTTGAGGAGCGGGTGGGGTGTGATGCGGGTGCGGTGGCGTTGGTTTTTGAGGGTGAGGTGTTGTCGTATGGTGAGTTGAATGTGCGGGCGAATCGGTTGGCGCGGTTTTTGATGGGGCGTGGGGTGGGTCCGGGGTGTTTGGTGGGGGTGGTTTTGTCGCGGGGGTTTGATTTGGTGGTGGTGTTGTTGGCGGTGTTGAAGGCGGGGGCGGGGTATGTGCCGGTGGATCCGGGTTATCCGGCTGAGCGTGTGGGGTTTGTGCTGGGGGATGCGGGGCCGGTGTTGGTGGTGACGGATTCGGTGGTGGTGGGGTCGGGTGTGCTGGGTGGGGTGGTGGGTGTGGATGTGGTGGTGGTGGATGGGGTTGATGTGGTGGCTGGGGTGGCGGGTTGTGGGGGTGGGGATGTGGTGGCTGGTGAGCGGTTGAGGGTGTTGTCGGGTGATGATCCGGCGTATGTGGTGTATACGTCGGGGTCGACGGGGCGGCCGAAGGGTGTGGTGGTGCCGCATCGTGGGCTGGTGAATTTCCTGCGGGTGGCGTCTGGGTTCTGTGGGTTGGGTGTGGGTGATCGGTTGCTGGCGGTGACGACGGTGGCTTTCGATATTGCGGTGCTGGAGTTGTTCTTGCCGTTGGTGTCGGGTGCTGGTGTGGTGGTGGCGGGGTCGGGGGTGGTGCGGGATGTGTTCGCGCTGGGTGGGCTGGTGGAGTCGGCGGATGTGACCGTAATGCAGGCGACTCCGTCGTTGTGGCAGGAGTTGGTGTCCGGGGTGCCGGAGTGTGTGGGTGGGTTGCGGATGCTGGTGGGGGGTGAGGCGCTGCCGTCGGGGCTGGCGGAGCGGATGTGTGAGCTGGGCAGTGAGGTGGTCAACTGTTACGGGCCGACGGAGACCACGATCTGGTCGACCGTGGCCGTGCTCAAACAGCGGAACACCGGTCCCACCACCCCTGCCGGGGATGACCAGGCCGGGGTGGGTGTGGGTGTGGGTGTGCCGCCGATTGGGCGTCCGTTGGGGAATACGCGGGTGTATGTGCTTGATGGTGGGTTGCGTCCGGTGGGGGTGGGTGTGGCTGGGGAGTTGTATGTGGCGGGGGCGGGTGTGGCGCGGGGGTATTGGGGGCGTGCGGGGTTGACGGGTGAGCGGTTCGTGGCTGATCCGTTCGCGAGGGTTCCGGGGTCGCGGATGTACCGGACGGGGGATGTGGTGCGGTGGCGGGCGGACGGTCAGCTGGAGTTCCTGGCGCGTGCGGATGCGCAGGTGAAGGTGCGGGGTTTCCGTATCGAGCCCGGTGAGATCGAGACGGTTCTGGCCGGTCATGAGGGGGTGGCGCAGGCGGTGGTGCAGGTCCGGGAGGACCGGCCCGGCGACAAACGACTCGTCGCCTACCTCGTCCCCACAACCACACACACCGGCACCGGGGTTGATGTTGGTGGCGTGTTGGGGATGGCGAGGGACCGGCTGCCGGACTACATGGTCCCCTCGGCCCTGGTGGTGCTGGAGCGGCTGCCTTTGACGCCGAATGGGAAGGTGGACCGCAAGGCCCTGCCCGTCCCCGACTACACCACCACCCTCACCCGCCGCCCGCCGCGCACACCGCGCGAGGAGATCCTGTGTGAGTTGTTCGCGGAAGTGCTGGGTGTCGCCGCCATCGGCATCGACGACAACTTCTTCTCCCTCGGCGGGCACTCCCTCCTCGCCACCCGCCTCATCAGCCGCATCCGCACCACCCTGGACGTCGAACTCACCATCCGCGCCCTCTTCGAAACACCCACCGTCGCCGGACTCGCCGAACACCTCCACACATCCAACAGCCACACCACACGCCCCAAACTCACCACCCAAACCCGCGCCGAGACCGTACCGGTCTCCTTCGCGCAACGCCGACTGTGGTTCCTCGGCCAGTTGGAGGGCCCCTCAGGCACCTATAACATCCCCATGTCGCTGCGGCTACGCGGCCAACTGGACATCGACGCCCTGCGCCTGGCCCTGGCCGACGTGGTCGGGCGTCATGAGAGCCTGCGGACACTCTTCCCCCAGACCGACGGCCAGCCCCGCCAGCACATCGTCGAGGGTGATGCGGCGGTGCCCCCGCTGACCGTGACCGAGACGGTCACCGAGGAAGAGCTGCCCGAAGCCCTGGCCCGCGAGGCCCACACAGGCTTCGACCTCGCCCGCGACCTACCCCTGCGCGTGCGGCTGTTCGTACTCGGGCCGGATGAGTACGTACTGCTGGCCGTGGTCCATCACATCGCCGCCGACGGCTGGTCGATGACACCCTTCGCCCGCGACCTGTCCACCGCCTACCAGGCCCGCACCACCAACCACACCCCCCACTGGCCCGCCCTGCCCGCACAGTACGCCGACTACACCCTGTGGCAACGCGACATCCTCGGCAGCGAAGACAACCCCGACAGCCTCATCTCCACCCAGCTGGAGTACTGGACCACCACCCTGGCCGGCGCGCCCGAACAACTCGAACTGCCCACCGACCACCCCCGCCCCGCCACCGCCTCACACCACGGCAACAGCATCACCCTGCACATCCCCGCAACCACCCACGCCCACCTGACGGACCTGGCCCACGACAGCGGCGCAAGCCTGTTCATGACCCTCCAGGCCGCACTCGCCCTCCTCCTCACCCGCATGGGCGCCGGCCACGACATCCCCATCGGCACCCCCATCGCCGGACGCACCGACGACGCCCTCGACAACCTCATCGGCTTCTTCGTCAACACCCTCGTCCTCCGCACCAACACCCACAACAACCCCACCTTCCGCGAACTCATCCACCGCACCCGAGAAACAGACCTCACCGCCTACGCACACCAAGACATCCCCTTCGAACGCCTCGTAGAGGTGTTGAACCCGGAGCGGTCGATGGCCCGGCATCCCCTGTTCCAGGTGATGCTCTCCTTCCAGAACGACACCCACTCGGACCTGGACCTGCCCGGCCTGGACATCGCCGAGCAGCCGTTGGGCGCGGTGCCGGTCAAGTTCGATCTGACGGTCAACCTCAGCGAAGACCGCACGACCGACGGCACCCCCAACGGGCTGACCGGGCGCATCGACTACCGCACCGACCTCTTCCACGCCACGACCATCGAGGCGTTGGCTGCTCGGCTGGTGCGGGTGCTGGAGTCGGTCACCGCGGATCCGGATCTGCCCGTCAGCCAGGTCGACGTCCTCGGCGAGGCCGAGCGGCATCAGGTCCTCACCCAGTGGAACGACACCGCACACCCGCTTCCGGACGCTCTGCTGCCCGAGCTCTTCGAGGCCCAGGTCAAGCGCACCTCCGGCGCGGTCGCGGTCGTCTTCGAAGGACAGGCTCTGACGTACGGCGCCCTGAACGCCCGGGTCAACCGGCTGGCGCGCTATCTGATCGCCCGGGGCGCAGGGCCGGAGCAACTGGTAGGGGTGGCGCTGCCACGCTCGGCCGAACTGGTTGTAACCCTGCTGGCCATTCTCAAAACCGGCGCGGGATACCTCCCCATCGACCCGGACTACCCCACCGACCGCATCCGCTACATGCTCCAGGACGCGGCCCCCGCACTCCTGGTCACTGACACCACCACCTCTCCCACCCTCCCCCCGGCCGACGATCTGCCCCGCATAGAACTGGACACGTCCGACACCCGCACGGCCATCACCGCACACCCCGCCGCCGACATCACCGACGCCGACCGCATCGCGCGCTTGCTGCCGCTGCATCCCGCCTACGTCATCTACACCTCCGGCTCCACCGGTCACCCCAAGGGCGTGGCGGTGCCGCACGACGGCGTGGTGAATCGGTTGCTGTGGATGAAGACGGAATATGGTCTGGCTGCCGATGATCGGGTGTTGCAGAAGACGCCGTCCGGGTTCGACGTGTCGGTCTGGGAGTACTTCCTTCCGCTGATCGCGGGAGCGGTGTCGGTTGTCGCTTCACCCGGTGTCCACCGGGATCCCGCCGAGCTTGCCGCGCTGATCCGCGATGCCGGGGTCACCATGGCGCATTTCGTACCGTCGATGCTGCGCGAGTTCATCCAGGAGCCGACCGCATCTGCGTGCGGGAGCTTGCGGAACGTTGTGTGCAGCGGGGAAGCACTTCCGGCAGAGCTACAGAACAGCTCCCTCCGCACGCTGAACTCGCGCGTGCACAACCTCTACGGGCCCACCGAGGCCACCGTGGATGTGACCTACTGGGAGTGCCGCGAGAGCGACGACGCCTCGGTGCCCATCGGCCGTCCGGTGTGGAACACGCGCCTGTATGTGCTGGACGACAGGCTCTCACCGGTCCCCGTTGGAGCTTCCGGCGAGCTTTACGTGGCCGGCGCGCAAGTGGCGCGAGGCTATCTGGGACGGCCGGGTCTGACAGCCGAGCGGTTTGTGGCGGATCCGTTTGGTGAGGCCGGGGCGCGGATGTACCGGACCGGGGATGTGGTCCGATGGCGGCCGGACGGGGCGCTGGAGTTCCTGGGGCGTGCGGATGGCCAGGTGAAGGTGCGTGGCTTCCGTATCGAGCTGGGTGAGGTGGAGAGCGCCTTGGTGGCGCATGACACCGTCGCCCAGGCCGCTGCCGTGGTGCGGGAGGACCGGCCCGGCGAGAGGCGCTTGGTCGGCTACGTCGTACCCGTGGGCGGGGGAGCTGTGGTCGACACCACCCAGGTCCTTGACCTGGTCAGGGACCGGTTGCCGGACTACATGGTGCCGTTGGTGTTGGTGGTGCTCGAGCGGCTGCCGCTGACTCCGAACGGGAAGCTGGATCGGAAGGGCCTGCCCGCTCCGGACTACGGCGCGTCGGCTTCGGGACGGGCGCCGCGGACACTCAGGGAAGAGCTGTTGTGCGGGTTGTTCGGCGAAGTCCTCGGTGTTCCCGAGGTCGGCGTCGATGACAGCTTCTTCGACCTGGGCGGCGACAGCATCGTGTCGATCCAGCTGGTCGCCCGCGCACGGGCAGCAGGCCTCGTCATCACCCCGCGGGACGTGTTCGAGCGGAAGACTGTGGAGGCTTTGGCGCTGGTCGCGACCGATGTCGAGACAGCGGTGGCGGACACGAAGAGCGACAGCCCATTCGGCGCTGTGGCCCTGACACCGGTCATGCATCAGCTGCGTGAGCGGGGTGGCTCCATCGACCAGTTCAGCCAGGGGGTGTTGCTCCAGGTTCCCGAGCGACTGGGGCTGGAGGAACTGGTCGTGGCGGTGCAGGCGATCCTGGATCACCATCATGCGCTCCGTGCCCGACTGATCGACAGGGACGGGGAATGGGAGCTCGAGATCCCCGCGGTCGGTGCGGTGCGAGCGGCGGAGTGTGTGCGGCGTGTGGACGTGGCCGGACTGGCCGAAGACGCTGTGGGCAAGATGATCGGGACCGAGGCGGAAGCCGCGCGAGAGCGGCTTTCACCGAGGTCAGGGGCGATGGTTCAGGCGGTCTGGTTTGACTTCGGCCCCGACAGGCCTGGACGGCTGCTGGTGGTGGCGCACCACCTGGTGGTCGACGGGGTGTCCTGGCGCATCCTGCTGCCCGACCTCCATGCGGCCTGGGAGGCGGCCACAGCCGGGGAGGACCCTGCCCCTCAGCCGGTGGGCACCTCGTTCCGCCACTGGGCCACCAGGCTGGTCGCGCAGGCGGATGAGCACCTTGTGGAGCTGCCACTGTGGGAGAAGATCCTCGACGCCCCGGACCCCCTGCTGGGTACGCGGGCGTTGCAACCGGGCAGGGACACCTGGGCGACGGCGGGGGACCTGACATTCGCACTGCCAGTGGAGCAGACGGCCTCTCTCCTTACCCACATCCCCACGCTGTTCCGCTGCGGCATCGACGATGTCCTGCTGACCGCTCTCGCGCTCTCCATTGACGGCTGGAGAGATGGCACTGGGGTCGGCGGTGGTACGGATCTGCTGGTCGAGCTCGAGCGACACGGCCGCGAACACCTGGTGGACGGGACTGACCTGTCCCGTACGGTCGGGTGGTTCACGAGCACGTTCCCCGTGCGTATCACCACGGAGACTCGGGGGAGGGGCGGACTGCGTGGATCCGCTGTCGATGGCGCGCTGAAGAGCGTCAAGGAACAGCTGAGGGCCGTGCCACACAGCGGCATGGGATACGGGCTGTTGCGCCATCTCCATCCGCAGGGAAGCTCGGATTTGCGGCATAAGGGCAGCGCTCAAATCCTCTTCAACTATCTGGGCAGAGTGACTGTCACGGGGGAGAACCATCCGCAGGCAGCGGCGAATTGGACCGTCGTTCCTGGCAGCAAGGCGGGAGCTGGAGCCGATCCGGATATGCCGATGAGCCATAGCCTCATCGTCGATGCGGTGGTTCAGGACACCCATGACGGGCCGCAGTTGATGGTGACATGGTCGTGGCCGACCGGTGTGCTCACCGAAGAACGGGTTCAGGAGCTGGCGGACTCTTTCCTTGAAGTCCTCGCACTCATGGCGAACCGTGCGGCACAGCCGGACGCCGGAGGGCTTACCCCGTCCGATGTAGGGCTGCTCGACCTGAGTCAGGACGAAATCGACGAGTTCGAGCTTGCTGAGACGGAAGACGGAGCGGAAGGAAATCTGCTGTGAAGCGTTCGAACATCGAGGATCTCCTGCCGTTGTCGCCCCTGCAGGAGGGGCTGTTCTTCCATTCTGTGTACGACAGTGAGGCGGCGGACACCTACGCCGTTCAGGTTGTCATCCGGCTGGCCGGAAAGCTGGACACCGGTGCGCTCAGGCTCGCGGCAGAGGCGATGCTCGCGCGGCATGCGAGCTTGCGGGTCCGCTTTCGCTACCGTAAGTCAGGGAAGCCCATTCAGATGGTGATGGGCGAGGTTGAATTGCCTTGGCGTGAAGTCGATCTGGAACACCTTGAATCGGCTGAACGCGACGCCGAACTGGCCCGGATCGCAGAGGAAGACCGGGCTCGGGGATTTGATCTGAGCAAGGCTCCGCTGCTGCGTTGCACGCTCGTCCGGATGCGCGAGGACGAGCACTGTCTCATCTGGTCGAACCATCACATCCTGCTGGATGGATGGTCCAATGCTGTTCTCTTCCGCGAGCTGTTCACGCTCTACAAGTGTCGCGGCGATGATTCACAGCTGCCGTTCGTGCCGTCGTATCGGGATTATCTGGCGTGGATAGCCAGGCAGGACACCGGAGCCGCGGAGACGGCTTGGCAAGAGGCGTTGGCCGATCTGGACGGGCCCACCCGTATCGATATCTCGGGGAAGAAGCAGACCGCTGCCGCTCCTGATCGGCTGACGCATACGGTTTCGCAAGAGCTGGCCGACGCGCTGAGCGCCACGGCACGCGCTCATGACCTCACGCTCAATACCCTGATCCAAGGTGCCTGGGCCATCTTGCTGAGCCGGATGACCGGGCGCGATGACGTCGTCTTCGGCGCCACTGTGGCCGGCCGACCGCCGGAGATCCCGAGCGTCGATAAGATGGTCGGGCTGTTCATCAATACTCTGCCTGTGCGCATACGTCTCGACTCTGCCCAGTCGTTGGGGGAGTTGCTGACACAGGTGCAGGATCAGCAGGCCCGTCTTATGGACCACCAGCACCTGGGGTTGTCCCGCATTCAGCGTGCGAGCGGCCATGAGGAGCTGTTCGACACAGTCGTTGTATTTGAGAACTATCCAGTGGAATCCGCGGCGTCCGCGGCACTGGACGAAGAAGTACAGGTCGCGGACATCTCCGTGCGCGATGCCACGCACTATCCAGTCAGCCTCATGGTCGTTCCTGGGAGGGGGTTGGAACTGCGGCTGGACTATCAGCCTGATCTGTTTGAGCGTGAGTGGGCGGAGGTGCTGGCCAGTCGTCTGGTGCGGGTGTTGGGGGCGATGGCCGCTGGTCTGGATGTGCCCGTGGGGCGGGTTGATGTGTTGGGTGAGGCGGAGCGGCAGCAGGTGCTGTCCGGGTGGAATGACACGGCGCGTCGGATGCCGGATGTGGTGCTACCGGAGTTGTTCGAGGCACAGGTGGAGCGGGCTCCGGATGCGGCTGCGGTGGTCTTTGATGGCCACGAGTTGACCTATGGCGAGTTGAATGCGCGGGCGAACCGGTTGGCGCGGCATCTGGTGGGGCTGGGGGTCGGTCCGGGGGATGCGGTGGCGGTGTGGATGGAGCGTTCCGCTGATCTGATCGCTGTGTTGTTGGCGGTGCTGAAGGCGGGTGGGTTTTATGTGCCGCTGCATGAGGGCTATCCGGTGGAGCGGCTGCGCTCGGTGATGCGTGACTGCGGTGCTCGTGTGCTGCTGACCGACCGGCCTGATCAGGCGGACGGGTTCGCCGAAGGCGCGCGTGTGGTCGAGGTGACCGGCGAGGTCCTGACCGGTGCCGGCACCGGTGCTGATGATGATGCTCATGAGGGCAATGTGGTGGTGGGCGGTCGGCATCCGCTGCAGCTGGCCTACGTGATGTACACCTCGGGCTCGACCGGTGAGCCGAAGGGTGTGGCCGTACCGCACCGCGGTGTGGTGGAACTCGCCCTCGACAGGTCATGGGGCGACACCGCACACCAGCGTGTGCTGATGCACGCCCCGCATGCCTTCGACGCCTCGGACTACGAGATCTGGGTGCCGCTGCTGTCGGGCGGCCGGGTCGTCGTAGCCCCCAACGAGCAGGTCGACACTCAGGCGCTGCGTGGGCTGGTGGCGAGTGGCGGGGTGAGTGCTGTCCATGTGACGGCGGGGCTGTTCCGGGTGATCGCGGAAGA
>NZ_NCSM01000067.1 GCF_002224125.1 Streptomyces sp. NBS 14/10 | reverse complement strand
CCCCCCTGCCCGGGGAAGACCAGCACCGGCCCGGCACCCCCCGCCACCGGCTCGGCCGACACCACACCACCCGACGGCACACCCTCCGCCAACGCCCGCAACCCGGTCAGCAACTCCTCCCGGTCCTGGCCCACCACCACCGCGCGCTGCTCGAGCGTCGGTCGGCTGGCCACCAGCGACCACCCCACCTGCGCGGGGTCGGCCTGCGCCTCCTCGGCGTACTCGGCCAGCCGCTCGGCCTGGGCACGCAGCCCCGCGGCCGAGCGCGCGGACACCACCCACGGCACCACACCACCCACCGGCACCGGGTCGGGCCCGACCGGAGCCTCCGGCTCCTGGGGCGCCTCTTCCACGATCACATGCGCGTTGGTGCCGGAGATGCCGAACGCCGAGACACCCGCCCGCCGCGGACGCTCCACCTCCTGCGGCCAGGCCGTGGCCTCCGTCAGCAGCTCAACCGCCCCGCCGCCCCAGTCCACATGCGGCGTCGGCTCATCCACATGCAACGTCTTGGGCAACACCCCATGCCGCATCGCCATCACCATCTTGATGACACCGGCAGCTCCGGCCGCGGCCTGGGTGTGGCCGAGATTGGACTTCACGGAGCCGAGCCACAAGGGCCGCTCCTGTGGCCGCTCCTGACCGTAGGTGGCCAGCACGGCCTGCGCCTCGATGGGGTCGCCGAGCGTGGTGCCCGTGCCGTGTGCCTCGACCACATCGACATCCGCCGACGAGAGCCGGGCGTTGGCCAGCGCCTGCCGGATCACCCGCTGCTGCGACGGGCCATTCGGCGCCGTCAACCCGTTCGACGCACCGTCCTGGTTGATGGCCGTTCCGCGGATCACGCCCCACACCTGGTGACCGTTGCGCCGCGCGTCCGACAGCCGCTCCAGCAGGAGCAGGCCCACGCCCTCGCCCCACCCCGTACCGTCCGCCGCCCCCGCGAACGCCTTGCACCGCCCGTCAAGCGCCAACCCCCGCTGCCGCGAGAACTCCACGAACGCGCCCGGCGTGGCCATCACCGTCACACCACCGGCCAGCGCCAGCGAGCACTCCCCGCCGCGCAGCCCGCGCACCGCCGAGTGGAGCGCCACCAGGGACGACGAGCATCCCGTGTCCACCGTCACGGCCGGACCCTCGAGCCCCAGCACATACGACACCCGCCCGGACACCACGCACCCGAGGTTGCCGGTGCCCTTGTACCCCTCCATGTCCATGCTGGAGATCCCGATGATCGACAGATAGTCGAAGATGGTCGCGCCGACGTAGACGCCGGTGTCAGTGCCGCGCAGCGAGCCGTGGTCGATACCGGCCCGCTCGAACGTCTCCCAGGCGGTCTCCAGCAGCAGCCGCTGCTGGGGGTCCATCCCGACCGCCTCACGCGGGGAGATCCCGAAGAATTCGGCGTCGAACTCCCCCGCGTCGTAGATGAATCCCCCCTCGCGCACATAGCTGGTGCCGGGGCGGTCCGGGTCCGGGTCGTACAGCGTGTCGAGGCGCCAGCCGCGGTCGGTCGGAAACGCGGACATCGCGTCCCGGCCCTCGGCCACGAGGTCCCAGAGCTGTTCGGGGCTGCTCACCCCGCCCGGGAAACGGCACGCCATGCCGACGATGGCGATCGGCTCGTCCGCTTCGCCGGCCGGTCCCGCGACGGGGGTGACGGCGCCGGTGACGGCCGTCTGTACGCCGGAGATCTCGCCGAGGACGTAACGGGCCAGGTCGTCGGCGGTGGGGTAGTCGAAGATCAGCGTGGTGGGCAGTGGCATCGCGGCGCTGGAGCTGAGCTTGTTGCGCAGTTCGACGGCGGTCAGCGAGTCGAAGCCCATCTCGAAGAAGGGCTTCGTCGCGGACACCGCGTCCGGGCCCGCGTGGCCCAGCACACCGGCCGCGAGGGCGCGGATGTGCTGCGAGAGTATCTGGTGGCGCTGTTCCGGGGCGGCCGCGGCCAGCTGCTTGCGCAGCGGGCTGTCCTCGGACGGAGTCTCCTTCTCCAGCAGTTCGACGGCTTCGGGGATCTCGGCGAGCAGCCGGCTGGCGCGCTGCCCGGCGAATGTCCCGGCGAACCGCCGCCAGTCGAAGTCGGCCACCGTCAGCGATGTCTCGCCGCGGGCGAGGGCGTCGCCCAGCACCCGCAGGGCCAGCTCCGGCGCCATGGCGGTCAGACCCCGCTCGCGGAAGAAGGCCGCCACGGCGTCGTCGGCGGCCATGCCCGCCTCGCCCCAGGGGCCCCAGGCCACCGACAGGCCCGGCAGGCCCTCGGCGCGGCGGCGTTCGGCCAGGGCGTCCAGATACGCGTTGGCCGCCGCGTACGCGCCCTGCTGTCCACTGCCCCAGCTGGCGGCGCCCGAGGAGAACATCACGAACGTCGACAGGTCCATCTCGCGGGTCAGTTCGTCGAGCCACCGCGCGCCGCCCGCCTTGGCGGCCATCACCTGCGCCACCCGGTCCGGGTCCAGATCGCTCACCGGCGTGTAGTCGCCGACCCCGGCGGCGTGGAAGACCCCACGCAGCGGATGCCCTTCCGGCACCCGCGCCAGCAGCCCGGCCACCTCGTCGCGGTCCGCGACATCGCAGGCCACCACGTCCACCGAGGCGCCAAGACCCTCCAGCTCGGCCGTCAGCTCCTCGGCCCCCGGCGCCGCGGGGCCGCGCCGGCCGGCCACGATCACATGGCGCGCCCCGCGCTCCACCACCCACCGTGCGACACGGCCGCCCACTCCGCCCGTACCGCCGGTGACCAGGACCGACCCCTCGATCCGCCACTCCTCACCCGGTGCGCCACCCGACGCCGTACGCAACCGGCGCCCCAGCGCACCTTCCGCGCGCAACGCCACCTGGTCCTCGGTGCCCTCGGCCAGCACCGCGGCCAACCGGCCCGCCGTGCCCTCCTCCACGACCGCGGGGAGGTCGACCAGGCCGCCCCACCGCTTCGGGTACTCCAGGGCCACCACCCGCCCCAGCCCCCACACCTGCGCCTGCACCGGGCTCACCGGGCCGTCCCCGCCGACGGCCACGCCGCCGCGCGTCACACACCACAGGCGCCCGGCGAACTCCAGCTCGTCCAGCGCCTGCACGAGGGCGAGCGTCCCGGCCAACCCCGCCGACAAATGCGGGTGCTCCGGGTGTCCGTCCTCGTCGAGGCTCAATACGCTGACCACGCCCGCGACCTCGGGCCGGCCCTCGATCTGCCGCAGACGCTCGGCGAGTGGGCCGCGCTCCTGATCCCCCGGCGCCACCGCGAGAACCGCGCACTCCGCACCGTGCCCCGCGAGCGCCCCGGCCACCAGCTCGGCCACCGGGTCCCCGACCAGCTTCTCGGGCACCACCAGCAGCCACGTACCGCTCAGCCGGGGAGCCCCGTCCAGGCCGGTCACGGCTGACCAGGCGGTCCGGTAGCGCCAGGCGTCGATCCGGGCCTGGTCCCTCGTACGTTGGCGCCACTGCGCCAGTACGGGCAACGCCGGGGCCAGCACCTGCTGTGCGGTCTCCTCCCCCAGGCTCAGCGACGCCCCGAGTCCGGCGAGGTCCCCCGCCTCGATGGCGCTCCAGAAGCGCTCGTCCTCCTCGGAGCCCTTCTCCTGGGAGCTGATCCATTTGCCCGGCTTCAACCAGTAGTGCCGGCGCTGGAAGGGGTAGGTGGGCAGATCGAGGATGGCCGGGGCCTGAGTGACATCAGCGGCGGCGTCGGTGGTGTCCACGCCGTACCAGGCCCTCCAGTCCACCGGCAGCCCGGCCGCGAAGGCGTGCGCCAGCGCCCGGGCCAGCTGCGCCGGACCACCCTGATCCCGCTGAAGGGTCGGCACGGTGGCCACCGCGACCTCACCCGCCTGAGCGGTCTCCTGAATACCCACGCTCAGTACCGGATGCGGACCGGCCTCCACCAACACCCGGTATCCGTCGGCCAGCACGGCCTCGATCACGGTGGCGAACCGGACCTGACGGCGCAGGTTCTCCACCCAGTACGCCGCGTCCAGCGTCAGCGTCTCGACCCGGCCGCCGGTCACCGTCGAATAGAACCCCACCGTCGTGTCAAACGGTGTGATCTCCCCCAGCAGCGTCACCAGGTCCTCGGCGATCTC
>NZ_NCSM01000066.1 GCF_002224125.1 Streptomyces sp. NBS 14/10 | reverse complement strand
GGACCCTGTGGGAGAGTAGGACGCCGCCGAACAATCTTTGAAGGACCCCTGGTCCCAGCGTTCATGCTGGGACCAGGGGTCCTTTTGTTTTTACTGGAACGCGTTGGCGAGGCCGATGCGCGAGAATGGCTGCAGTACCTCAAGACAGGAGTCACGTCGATGTCCACCAACTCCCCCGACGATCGGCCGAACCGGGAGCCGCGGCGCCGGGAAGGCGGTGATCGGCGCGACTTCCGTGAGTCCGGACCGCGACGCGACGGTGATCGTGGCGGGTTCCGGCAGGGGCGGGACGACCGCCCGTACCGTCCGCGGCGTGATGACGACCGCGGTGGATTCCGCCGCGATGATGACCGCGGTGGCCAGCGGCGCGACGACGACCGTGGCGGCTACCGCCGCGACGACGATCGCGGTGGTTACCGTCGCGACGACCGGCGTGACGACCGCCGTGGCGAGCGCCGTGATGACCGGCCGCGTGGGCCGCGCCGTGACGATGACCGTGGTGGCCGACCCGGAGGGTATGCGCGTCGGGACGACCGCGGTGGCCGGCCCGGTGGTGGGTTCGACCGGCGTGATGACCGTGGCGGTTTCCGCCGCGACGACCGCCGCGACGACCGCCGCGACGACCGACGTGACGACCGGCGTGACGACCGACGTGACGACCGGCGTGATGATCGTCGTGACGACCGACGTGATGATCGTCGTGACGACCGTCCCCGTGGGCCCCGGCGCGATGACCGTGACGGTGGCTACCGCCAGGGTGGGTTCCGTCGTGACCGGGACCGCGATGACCGGCCGGGGTTCCGGCGCGATGACGACCGTGGCGGCCACCGCCGTGCTGACGACCGCGGTGGTTTCCGCCGGGACGACGACCGTGGTGGGTTCCGGCGCGATGACGACCGTGGTGGCTACCGCCGCGACGATCGTCGTGATGACCGCAGGGACGACCGGCGCCGTGACGACCGGCGGGATGACCGGCCTTCGTACCGCCGTGACGACGACCGCGGCGGTTTCCGCCGTGATGATCGCCGTGATGACCGGCCTCGTGGGCCGCGCCGCGACGACCGGGACCGTGGTGGCCGCGTCGGTGGGTATGAGCGCCGTGACGACCGGCGGGATGATCGCCGTGACGACCGTCGTGACGACAGGCCCCGCGCCCCGCGCCGGGACGACCGCGAGGGCGGTTACCGGGGCCGTGACGACCGCGGGCCGCGTCGGCCGTACAGCGGCGGGCAGGGCCGTGGGCGCGATGAGCGTCCCGGTGGCGGCTACAAGCGCCGGGACGACCGGTCCGGCGGCTACGGTCGCCGGGACGAGCGCCCCCGCGACCGCGACCGTGACCGCGAGCCGGTCAAGCGGCTGCCGATCCCCGAGGATGTGACCGGGGACGAGATCGACAAGAGTGTGCGGCAGGAGCTCATGAGCCTGCCGAAGACGCTCGCCGACGACGTGGCGAAGAACCTCGTCATGGTCGCCAAGCTGCTGGACGACGAGCCCGAGCGGGCGTACGAGTACTCGCGCGTCGCGCTGCGGCTCGCCTCCCGCGTCGCGGCCGTGCGCGAGGCGGCGGGCTTCGCCTCGTACGGCGTCGCGAAGTACTCGGAGGCGCTGGCGGAGTTCCGCGCGGCGCGGCGGATGACCGGCAGCGTGGACCTGTGGCCCGTGATGGCCGACTGCGAGCGCGGTATGGGCCGCCCGGAGCGGGCGCTGGCGATGGCCGGCGAGCCCGAGGTGCAGAAGCTGGACCGGGCCGGACAGGTCGAGATGCGGCTGGTCGCGGCGGGTGCCCGGCGCGATATGGGGCAGACGGACGCCGCCGTGGTGACGCTGCAGAGCCCCGAGCTGGCCTCCCAGTCCGTACAGCCGTGGACCGCGCGGCTGCGCTACGCGTATGCCGACGCGCTGCTGGCCGTCGGGCGTGAGGGCGAGGCCAGGGAGTGGTTCGCGAAGGCCCTGGAGGCTGATCAGGGCGGGACCACGGACGCCTCCGACCGGCTTGCGGAGCTGGACGGTGTGGAGTTCGTGGACGCGCTCGCCCCCGAGGAGCCGGAGGACGAGCTGGAGCCCGAGGCCGAGCTCGAGCCCGAGGATGAGCCGGAGGCCGAGGCCGAGGTCGAGGACGAGCCGGAGCTGGTCGAGGACGAGTCGGACGTTGAGGACGACGAGCCCGCGGGCGAGCCCGAGGCATCCGCCGAGTCGGACGACATCGAGTCGGACGACCTGAAGAAGGAAGCCGACGAGGGCGACGGCCGCTGACGGCGGCAGACAGCGAGAGACAGTGAGGGCGGAACCCCGGCCAGGGGTTCCGCCCTTTCTCGTCAGCTGACCAGCTGCGTCAGCCGAGCGCGAGACTCCGCAGGACCAGCCCGGACGCCGGCTTCGGCCCGAAGGAGGTCGACTTGTGCGGCATGGGGATCCCCTCCCGGGCCAGGTCGTGGACGACCCCCTCCCGCACCGGGTGCATCAGCACCGCCGTACCGCCGTGCCGCTCCGCCTGTTCCACGGCCGCCGCCGCGTCATGGATGTAGCCGATGTGGCTTGGCGTGTCAGGGACCTTCCAGATGTGCTCGAGCAGCACGGAGTGCAGGACCGTCGCGTCGAGGGTGCGCCATGCCTCCGGCCGGTCGGCGGGGATCGTACGGGCCAGGAGCGCCGGATCGGGGCGGTCCAGGAGGAGGAAGCCGCCGTGCCCGGCGAGCAGGAAGGCGTTGCCGGCCCCCGGCTCGTCGGCGGCCTTCGCGAGCGTGGCCAGCGCCTGCGAGAGCGGACCGTCGACCGGCCGTACGCGGAAGGCTGCGCTCCCCGAGCCGGGCGGGCCAGCAGGCGTACGGTGTGCGTCCGGGGCGCCCAGGGCGGCCAGTGCTTCGGCCGGGGACAGCTGGTGCAGCAGCCGGTGGATGGCCCTGACCCGCAGCGGGTATCGGGCGGTGTCGACGAGCAGGACCAGGCCGAAGTCCCAGGGGCCGGGCTCCGTCCGCTCCTCGCGCAGCCGCAGATAGGTGGCCCAGCGGTGGTGCCCGTCGGCGATGAGGGCCTGCCGGTGGCGCAGGTCGGCGGCGATCTGCGCGAGGTCGGCGGGGTCGGTCACCCGCCACAGGTGGTGGCTGAAGCCGTCCTCGGTGGGCGTGGAGAGCAACGGGCGGCCCTGGACGGCGCGTTCGAGGACGGCCGCCGCGCCGGTCACCGAGCCGTCGCTGCGGTAGGCGAGGAGCAGCGGCTCCAGGTTGGCGTCCGTGGCGCGCATCAGGGCGGCGCGGTCCTCGACCACATGCGGCATGACCTCCTCGTGTGGGAGGACCACGCCCTCCTCGCGCGGGCTCAGCCGCAGGGCGCCGATGATCCCCCGCTGGAGCACATGGCCGTCGCGCTGCTCGTAGACGTAGAGCGCGGGCTCGGGGTCGGGGGCGAGTATCCCGTCGGCCTGCCAGCGGCGCAGCGTCTCGGCGGCCTGCCGGTGGCGGTCGGCGGGGGTGTCGGCCTGGGGGAGGATGAGGCGGACGATGTTGTACGGATCCGCCGTCTCGAGCGCGCGCAGACCATCGGGGCGCACCACGACGTCGTACGGAGGCGAGGTCACGGCGGCCAGGCTGCCGACCCGCTCCGCGACATAGCGCAATCCCCGGAACGGGGCGAGCTGCAGACCTTGCCCGACAGGCCCTGGAGTGCTCATCAGTGAATGCTATGCCGTTCGGCGCGATGAGCGATGATCGAGGGACAGACGCACATGTATGCGAGGAGCGTGTCCCCCGATGAATCCCCCCGTGCCCCCCGTGACCCAGAACGTCCGGACCCGGCCCGCGGCCGGCGAACGGCCGCTGAGCGCGGCGTACGACACCGCCCTGCTGGACCTCGACGGGGTGGTGTACGCGGGCGGCGAGGCCGTCGAGCACGCGGTGGAGTCGCTGGGCACCGTGCGGGACGGCGGGATGCGGCTGGCGTACGTGACCAACAACGCGCTGCGCACGCCGGAGGCGGTGGCGGAGCATCTGACCCGGCTCGGGGTGCCCGCGCGGCCCGAGGACGTGATCACCTCGGCGCAGGCGGTGGCCCGGCTGATCGCCGAGCAGGTCCCGGCCGGGGCCCGGGTGCTGGCGATCGGCGGGGAGGGGCTGCGGGTGGCGCTGCGCGAGCGGGGCCTGGTGCCGGTGGATTCGGCGGACGACGACGACCTGGCGGCGGTGGTCCAGGGGTACGGCGGGCCCGAGATGCCCTGGGAGCGGCTGGCGGAGGCCGGGTACGCGGTGGGGCGCGGCGTGCCGTGGTACGCCTCCAACGGGGATCTGACGATTCCGAGCGGTCGGGGCATCGCGCCGGGCAATGGCGCGGCGGTGGAGGTCGTACGCATCGTCACGGGCCGCTCCCCGCAGATCGCCGGGAAGCCGCTGCCCCCGATGCACCGGGAGACGATCCTGCGGACCGGCGCGGAGCGGCCGCTGGTGGTCGGGGACCGGATGGACACCGATATCGAGGGCGCGCACGCGGGCGGCGTCGACTCGCTGCTGGTCCTGACCGGGGTGACCACCCCCGCGCAGCTGCTGGCCGCCGAGCCCGAGCACCGGCCGACGTATGTGGACCGCGACTTGCGGGGCCTGCTGACGCCCCAGGCGGCGGTGGAGCCTGCCGGGGCGGGGGACGACGGCGGCTTTCGGTGCGGGGGCTGGCTGGCCCGGGTGCGCCAGGGCGTGCTGGTGCTGGAGGGGGACGGCGGCGACCCGATGGACGGGCTGCGGGCGCTGTGCGCGGCGGCGTGGACCGAGGCCGGGGACGGGGCCTGCGCCGCGGACGCGGGGAAGGCGCTGGCGCGGCTGGGGCTGTGACGAAGGGCTGTGACGAAGACCCCTCCCGAGGCGTGACAAGAAAGGTTAGGTTAACCTAACCTCAATTGTGATCGGCCTTGCTGCGAGGTGGAGTTCCGCGTGACCCTGCTCAGTCCGGCGAGAGCCGGGACCGAAACAGCGACCGCGCCACCCGGGCGGCAGGCCGCGCGCCGCGCGGTCGGGCTCGTCGTCTCCCTGGGGGTCCTGCTGGTGGTCGTGGCCGCCAGCGTCGCGATCGGTGCCAAGCCGATTTCGCTCGGCGACGTGTGGCACGGGCTGTTCCACTACAGCGGCAGTGACACCGATGTGGTGGTCCGGGATGTGCGGGTGCCGCGTACCGTGCTCGGGCTGCTGGTGGGCGCCGCGCTCGGGCTCGCGGGCGCGGTGATCCAGGCGCTCACCCGTAACCCGCTCGCCGACCCGGGGCTGCTCGGGCTGAACGCGGGCGCGTCCGCCGCCGTCGTCACGGCCATCAGCTTTCTCGGCGTCACCTCCCTGACCGGCTATGTGTGGTTCGCCTTCCTCGGCACCGCCGTCGCGTCCGTGCTCGTCTTCGCGCTCGGCGGCAGCCGAGAGGCCACGCCGGTGCGGCTGGCGCTCGCCGGTACGGCCGTGTACGCGGCGCTGTACGGCTATCTCAACGCCGTTGAACTGCTGGACACGGCGGCCCTGGACAAGATGCGCTTCTGGACGGTCGGTTCGCTCGCCTCCGCGAACATGACGGTCGTCAAGCAGGTCGCGCCGTTCATCGCCGTCGGCGTGGTCCTCGCCCTGGCGCTCGGCCGGGCGCTGAACGCGGTGGCGCTCGGCGACGACACGGCGCGCGCCCTCGGCACCAACCTCACCCGCACCCGCGCGCTCGCCATGGTCGCCGTCACCCTGCTGTGCGGGGCCGCGACGGCCGCCTGCGGGCCGATCGCGTTCGTCGGCCTGATGGTGCCGCATGCCGTACGGGCGCTCACCGGGCCCGATCTGCGCTGGATCCTGCCGTACGCCGCGGTGCTCTCGCCGGTGCTGCTGCTGGGCGCCGATGTGATCGGCCGGGTCGTGTCGCGGCCCTCGGAGCTGCAGGCCGGGGTCGTCACCACGCTCATCGGCGGGCCCGTCTTCATCTACCTCGTCCGGCGCCGAAGGATGGCCCAGCTGTGAACGCGAGCGCGAGCGACAAGGTCGGGGTCGGCAACGGCGGCGTCGGGGTCGGGAACGGCGGCGAAAGGGCGCCCAGGACGCGCGGGGCCACGCTGCGGACCCGGGGCGGGCTCTCGGTCCGGGTGGACGTCCGCGCGGCGCTGACAGGGCTGCTGCTGGCCGCCGGGGCGCTGACCATGAGCGTGGTGCTGATCGGCACCGGCGACTTCTCGATCCCGCCCGGCGACGTCGTACGCACCCTCTTCGGCGGCGGCACCCCGATCGAGCACTTCATCGTCAACGAGGTGCGGCTGCCGCGCGTCCTGGTCGGGCTGCTCGTCGGCGCGGCCCTGGGCCTGGCGGGCGCGCTGTTCCAGAGCGTGTCCCGCAATCCGCTGGGCAGCCCCGACGTGGTCGGCTTCGGGCAGGGCTCTGCGGCCGGGGCGCTCACCGTCCTCGTGCTGTTCAACGGCGACCCCAACCAGGTCGCGGCCGGGGCCGTCGCCGGCGGCCTGCTGACCGGGCTCGGCGTGTACGCGCTGGCCTGGCGGCGGGGCGTACACGGCTACCGGCTGGTGCTGGTGGGCATCGGCGCGTCCTCGACGCTCACCGCCGTCAACGGCTATCTGCTCACCCAGGGCCACCAGGAGGACGCGGCGCGCGCCATGGTGTGGCTGACCGGCTCGCTGAACGGGCGGGACTGGGCGCAGGTCTGGCCGCTGGCCTGCACGTGCGCGGTGCTGGTGCCGGTGGTGCTCGGGCACGCCCGGGGGCTGCGGATGCTGGAGATGGGTGACGACAGCGCGTACGCGCTCGGGGTGCGGGTCGAGCGGACGCGGCTGGTGCTGGTCCTGTCGGCCGTCCTGCTGACCGCGGTCGCCACGTCCGCCGCCGGGCCCGTGGCCTTCGTCGCGCTCGTCGCGCCACAGCTGGCCCGCAGGCTCACCCGCGCGACCGGGCCCAACCTGGTGCCCGCGGCCCTGATGGGCGCGGCCCTGCTGATCAGCGCCGACTGGTCCGCGCAGCGGCTCTTCGGGGCGGACCAACTGCCGGTGGGGGTGGTCACCGGGGTGCTGGGCGGCTGCTATCTGCTGGGGCTGCTGATCACCGAGCGCCGGGCGGGGCGGATATGACGAGGAACGGTGCGGATGTGACGAGGGGCGACGTGGACGGTAGGGACGGCAACGACGACGATATGGATGACATGAGCGGCGTCAGTGGAACAGGCGGTACAGGCGGTAAGGGCGCCCGGTCGCAGCGGCTCACCGCCGAAGGGCTCACCCTCGCCTACGACCGGCGCACGGTGGCCGAGGGCCTGACCGTCGCCATCCCCGACCACTCCTTCACGGTGATCGTCGGGCCCAACGCCTGCGGCAAGTCCACCCTGCTGCGCGCGCTGTCCCGGATGCTCAAGCCGACCGCCGGGTCGGTGCTGCTGGACGGGCAGGCGATCGGCTCGATGCCCGCCAAGAAGGTCGCCCGCACCCTCGGGCTGCTGCCGCAGTCCTCGATCGCGCCGGACGGCATCACCGTCGCGGACCTGGTCGCCCGTGGCCGCTATCCGCACCAGGGGCTGCTGCGGCAGTGGTCGGAGACGGACGAGCGGATTGTCGGCGAGTCGATGGCGGCGACCGGTGTGGCCGAGCTCGCGGATCGCTATGTCGACGAATTGTCCGGTGGTCAGCGGCAGCGGGTGTGGATCGCCATGGCCATCGCCCAGCAGACCCCGCTGCTGCTCCTCGACGAGCCGACCACCTACCTGGACATCCAGCACCAGATCGATGTGCTCGACCTGTGCGCGCAGCTCCACGAGGAGCAGGGCCGCACCCTCGTCGCCGTCCTCCACGACCTCAACCACGCCGCCCGCTACGCCACCCACCTGATCGCGATGCGCGGCGGGGAGGTCGTCGCCGAGGGCGCGCCCGGGGAGGTGGTGACGGCCGGGCTGGTGGAGCGGGTCTTCGGGCTGCGCTGCCAGGTGATCGACGACCCCGAGACCGGCACCCCGCTGGTGGTGCCCGCCGCCCGGCGATCCCGTACGCGGGCGGAAGCCGTGCCCGCGAAAGCTACGACCCCGGGCGGGACGGAGGGGCCCGCGACGGAGGCGCCCGCGACGGAGATGGCCGCGGCTACAGCAGCTTCCGCAGCCGCAGAAGATCGCGGAAGCCGGCCTCCAGCTTGACCCGGCCGCTGCCCCAGGCGCGCGCGAAGTGCAGCTCGCCGTCGACCAGGGCCACCAGGTCGTCGCCGGACATCGTCAGCCGGATCTCGGCGCGCTCGGCGGGCGGGCCGGGCACGGCCGTCACGTCCTCTATGCGGCCATCGGTGAGCCGTCCGAAGAAGGTGATGTCGAGGTCGGTGATACGGCAGCTCACCGAGCGATCGAGCGCGGCGGCGCTGCGGAGGTCCCCGTTCGCGCCCGCCAGGTTCTCCGCCAGCTTGTCGAGTGCGCTGCGGCACTCCTCCATGGTCGCCATCGCGACAGACGGTACCCCAGGTCCCGTACGTCGGAGAATGTGTGGTTCGCGGTAGCGTCGAGACCATGAGTGAGCCGATCGAGGGTGCGCGGCCCGGGCCGGAGCCTGATCCCGGGGTGGCGGCCGCCGAGGCGGCGGCCGCGGAGTCCATGGCCGCGCCGACGGCGGGGCCGTCTTCCGAATCGTCTTCCGAACCGTCTTCGGAGGCTCCCTCGGGGCCTTCTTCGGAGCTTTCCGCGGAGTCGGCGCGTCCGGCGGATCCCGCGCCGCTCGGCGTCACCCGTACGCCCACCGGCGTCGCCGAGATCGACGCGCAGCTGGACCGGCTGGCCGACGCCGACCACCTCGCCGCGAGCGGCCATCTGGAGGTGTACGAGGATGTGCACCGGGGCCTGCGCGACGCGCTGACCGCCCTGGACCGGCGGCCCGGCCCGCCGGCCCCCGCACCGCCGGTGCCGGCCTCGTAGGCCGACTCCGCCTCGTAAGCCGACCGACCCCGCCTTCGTAAGACGACCCCACCTCGTAAGAGGCCCCGTCCCGTAGCCGACCCGCCGCCCCGTAGACGACCTCGTCTCGTATGACGACAGACGACAGGAGCTGAACCACCCGTGGCTGTGACCCGCCCACGACGCGCACGACTCGACGCGGAGCTGGTGCGCCGCGAGCTGGCCCGCTCGCGCGAGCACGCCGGCCAGCTGATCGCCGCGGGCCGGGTGACCGTCGGCGGGCAGGTCGCGACCAAGCCCGCCACCCAGGTGGAGACCAGCGCGGCGCTCGTGGTCAGGGCGGACGACAGCGACCCTGACTACGTCTCGCGCGGCGGGCACAAGCTCGCGGGCGCGCTGCTGGCCTTCAGCGAGGAGTACCGCCAGGGGGCGGGCGCGGGCGCCGTCACAGACGGCACCGCGAGCGGCGGCGGTCTGAAGGTCACGGGGCGGCGCGCCCTGGACGCGGGGGCGTCCACCGGAGGCTTCACCGATGTCCTGCTGCGCGCCGGCGCCGCCCATGTCCTCGCCGTCGACGTCGGATACGGACAACTCGCGTGGTCATTGCAGAGCGATGAACGCGTGACCGTCATGGACCGTACGAATGTACGTGAATTGACGCTCGAGCAGATCGGCGGTGACCCCGTGGACCTGGTCGTCGGTGACCTGTCCTTCATCCCGCTGGGGCTGGTGCTGCCCGCCCTGGTGCGCTGTGCCGCGCCCGGGGCCGACCTGGTACTGATGGTCAAGCCTCAGTTCGAGGTCGGCAAGGAGCGGCTGGGCAGCGGCGGCGTGGTCCGTAGCGCGCGGCTGCGCGCCGAGGCCGTCCGTACGGTCGCGGAGCAGGCGGCGGGGCTTGGCCTTGGAGTCCTGGGGGTCACCGCGAGCCCGTTGCCCGGCCCGGCCGGCAACGTCGAGTACTTTCTGTGGATGCGCGCCGGGGCGCCGGCACTTGACCCGGCCGATGTCGACCGTGCAGTGGCGGAGGGGCCCAGTTGACCACTTCAGAAGCTTCAGCAGCAGCCTCGGCAGCAGCGGAGCGCACCGTATTCCTGCTGGCGCACACCGGCCGCCCCGCGGCCATTCGCAGCGCCGAGCTGGTCGTCCAAGGACTGCTGCGCTGCGGCATCGGGGTGCGGGTGCTGGCCGCGGAGGCCGCGGACCTGCCGCTGCCGGCCGCGGTCGAGCTGGTCGACGCGGGCGCGGACGTCCTGGACGGCTGCGAGCTGCTGATCGTCCTCGGCGGTGACGGCACGCTGCTGCGCGGCGCGGAGTTCTCGCGGATCTCCGGGGTGCCGATGCTCGGCGTCAACCTGGGCCGGGTCGGCTTCCTCGCCGAGGCAGAGCGGGACGACCTGGACAAGGTCGTGGACCGGGTCGTGACCCGCAGCTACGAGGTCGAAGAGCGGATGACCATCGATGTGCTGGTCCGAACCGACGGGCAGATCGTGCACACCGACTGGGCGCTGAACGAGGCGTCGGTCGAGAAGGCCGCGCGCGAGCGCCTGCTGGAGGTCGTCACCGAGGTCGACGGCCGCCCCGTCTCCCGCTTCGGCGGCGACGGCGTTGTCTGTGCGACCCCGACCGGCTCGACGGCGTACGCCTTCTCGGCGGGCGGGCCCGTGGTGTGGCCCGAGGTCGAGGCGCTGCTGATGGTCCCCATCAGCGCGCACGCCCTCTTCGCCAAGCCCCTGGTCACCTCGCCGCGCTCGGTGCTCGCCGTGGAGGTGCAGCCGCAGACCCCGCACGGGGTGCTGTGGTGCGACGGGCGGCGCACCGTCGAACTGCCCGCCGGCGCGCGGGTGGAGGTGCGGCGGGGGGCGGTGCCGGTGCGGCTGGCGCGGCTGCACCACGCGTCGTTCACGGACCGGCTGGTGGCGAAGTTCGCCCTCCCGGTCGCGGGCTGGCGCGGCGCACCGCATTAGGGTCTGTCGTAAAAGGGGGCGTCCGGCCGCGAGCGGCGTCTGGTGCGGTGCCTCGCAAGGCGGAGCGTCGCCCTCGTACTGGGCGTACTTGGGCGATGCGACAACGCAGCGAGGCGCCGTGCCAGGCGTCGGGAGCAGGGCGCCCCCTTTGACGACAGGCCCTACCACCGACGGGGCGCCGAGGGCGGGCTCAGTCCGGACCGGGCGCCCCATAGGAGGAACCCGCCGTCGCATCGAGGCCGTGAAACCTCGTATGGTCGTGGGCGTGCTGGAGGAGATGCGGATACGTGCCCTGGGCGTCATCGACGACGCCGTCGTCGAACTGTCGCCCGGCTTCACCGCGGTGACCGGTGAGACCGGAGCGGGTAAGACCATGGTCGTCACCAGTCTCGGCCTGCTGCTGGGCGGGCGGGCCGACGCGGCCCTGGTGCGGATCGGCGCCAAGGCGGCGGTCGTCGAGGGCCGGATCACCGTCGACGGGCGGTCGACGGTGGCCGTCCGGGCCGAGGAGGCGGGCGCCGAACTCGACGACGGCGCGCTGCTGATCAGCCGTACGGTCTCCGCCGAAGGCCGTTCCCGCGCCCATGTGGGCGGCCGCTCGGTGCCCGTGGGGCTGCTGGGCGAGCTGGCGGACGACCTGGTGGCTGTGCACGGCCAGACCGATCAGCAGGGGCTGCTGCGCCCGGCCCGGCAGCGGCAGGCCCTGGACCGTTACGCGGGAGCCGCGGTCGCCGGGCCGCTGGAGAAGTACGGGGCCGCCTACCGGCGGCTGCGCGCGGTCGCCGCCGAGCTGGACGAGCTGACCACCCGGGCGCGGGAGCGGGCGCAGGAGGCCGATCTGCTGCGCTTCGGCCTCGAGGAGATCGCCGCGGCCGAACCGCTGCCCGGCGAGGACACCGAGCTCGCCGCCGAGGCGGAGCGCCTGGGCCACGCCGAAGCCCTCGCCTCCGCCGCCACCGCCGCGCACGCCGCGCTGGCCGGGCACCCGGAGGACCCCGAGGGCGTGGATGCGGCCAGCCTCGTAGCGGGCGCGCACCGGGCGCTGGAGGGCGTGCGCTCCCACGATCCGAAGCTCGCCGCGCTCGCCGATCGGATCGCCGAGGTCGGCATCCTGATGTCCGATGTGGCCGGGGAGCTCGCGGGCTACGCGGACGATCTGGACGCCGATCCGCGGCGGCTGGCGGTCGTCGAGGAGCGCCGGGCCGCGCTGTCCCATCTGACCCGCAAGTACGGCCAGGACATCGCGGACGTGCTGGCCTGGGCGGAACAGGGCGCCGCGCGGCTGGCCGAACTGGACGGCGACGACGACCGTATCGGCGAGCTGACCGCCGAGCGCGACGCGCTCCGCGCCGAACTGGGCGAGCTCGCGCAGGCGCTCACCGACGCCCGTACGGAGGCGGCGGCGCGCTTCGCCGACGCGGTCACCGCGGAGCTGGCCTCGCTCGCGATGCCGCATGCCCGGGTGACCTTCGCGATCAGCCAGAGCGAGGCCGCGGAGGAGACGGCGGGCATCGAGGTGGGCGGCCGTGCGGTGCTGTTCGGGCCGCACGGAGCCGACGAGGTCGAGCTGCTGCTCGCCCCCCACCCGGGCGCCCCGCCCCGGCCGATCGCCAAGGGGGCGTCCGGCGGTGAGCTGTCCCGGGTGATGCTCGCGGTGGAGGTGGTCTTCGCGGGCTCCGACCCCGTGCCGACTTATCTCTTCGACGAGGTGGACCAGGGCGTCGGCGGCAAGGCGGCGGTCGAGGTCGGCCGACGGCTGGCCAAGCTCGCCCAGACCGCGCAGGTCGTGGTCGTCACCCATCTGCCCCAGGTCGCGGCCTTCGCCGACCGGCACTTGGTGGTGGAGAAGACCAACGACGGGGCGGTCACGCGCAGCGGTGTGAAGGCGATGGAGGGCGAGGACCGGGTACGGGAGCTGTCGCGCATGCTGGCGGGCCAGGAGGACTCCGAACTCGCCCGCGCCCACGCGGAAGAGCTTCTGGAGACGGCGCGGGCGACGCGCTGACTGTCGGCCGCGGGTCCGCCGCCGCCGAGGGCCGGTGGCCACGAGCCTGGGCCGGGCCGCCCGCGCCGCAGTGCCGGCGGGCCGGGCCGCCCGCTCCGCAGGGGCCCGAGGGCGTTCCGGTGTTCGGTGCTGTCCCCCGTACGGGTGAATCCGTGGACGTACGGGCGCGCCGACGGCGGGCCCGGTGCGGGGCCGTGGCGGTGGGGGCGGCCTGAAGACTGGCATCCTGGGCGGGGCGCATCCGTACCGCCGCGCGCCTAGGGTCTGTCGTCAAAGGGGGCGTCCGGCCGCGAGCGGCGTCTGGTGCGGTGCCTCGCAAGGCGGAGCGTCGCCCTCGTACTGGGCGTACTTGGGCGATGCGACAACGCAGCGAGGTGCCGTGCCAGGCGTCGGGAGCAGGACGCCCTCTTTGACGACAGGCCCTAAGACCCCACGCCCGAACGCCGTCCTCTCAGGAGCTTTTCCCGCGTGAGCAGCACCGTGAGCAGCACACCGGCCCCGCCGCCCGGGAATCCGCACGGGAATCCGCATGGGCAGCCGCCCCTGCACGCCCTCCAAGTGCTCGGCGGCGGCAGTTCCGGCAGCGGGGTGCATGTCCGGTCGCTGACGGCCGGGTTGGTGGCGCGCGGGCTGCGGGTGACGGTCTGCGGGCCGTGGCGGGCGGAGCGGGGGTACGGGTTCACGCAGGCGGGCGCGTGGTTCGCCGGACTGGACGCCCGTACGGACGCGGGGGCCGTCGCGACGCTGCGGGCGGCAGGTGCCGGGGCGGGTCTGGTGCATGCGCACGGGCTGCGGTCCGGGCTGCTGGCCGTGCTGGCGCTGCACGGCCGGGGCGTGCCGCTGATCGTCACCTGGCACAGCAAACCGCACGCCGAGGGCGCGCGGGCGCAAGCCGTACGCCTCATAGAGCGCAGGGTGGCGCGCCACGCCGCGATCGTGCTGGGCGCGTCGTCGGATCTGGTGGAGCGGGCTCGTGCGCGGGGGGCTCGCGACGCCCGGCTCGCGCCGGTCGCGGTGCCCGCGCCGCGCGCCACGCCGCCCAGGGAGGACGGGTGGCGGCAGAAGGCGCGGGCCGAACTGGGTGCCGTGGAGCGGCCGTTGCTGCTCGCGGTGGGGCGGCTGGTGCTGGACCGGGGCTTCGGGCCGCTGCTGGACGCGGCCCGGGTGTGGCGTGCGCTGGACCCCCAGCCGCTGCTGGCGGTCGCGGGGGAGGGGCCGGACCGGGCGGCGCTGCAGCGCAGGATCGACGGGGAGGGGCTGCCGGTGCGGCTGCTCGGCCGCCGGGACGATGTGCCCGCGCTGCTGGCTGCGGCCGATGTCGCGGTGCTCTCCAGCCGATGGGAGGCGCGGTCGCTGCTGGCGCAGGAGGCGCTGCACGCGGGCGTGCCGCTGGTGGCCACGGCGGTCGGCGGGGTGCCTGAGCTGGTGGGAGAGGCGGCCGAACTGGTGCCGTACGGGGTGCCGGAGGACCTGGCGGGTGCGGTGATCCGGCTGCTCGCGGATCCGGTGCGCCGGGTGGAGCTGGCCGCGGCGGGGCGGTCGCGGACCGCGGGCTGGCCGACGGAGGACGACACGGTCGCCCATGTCCTCAGCGTCTACGACGAATTGGTCCAGACCTAATCTGATCCAAGTCGGCCCAAGTCCTTGACGCATGGGGCGGCCGGTAGGCAGGGTGCAGGGCTAGGAGAGGGAGAGAGCGCTCTCACGGAGACGGTTCCCGTCACCCCCCACCCCTCTCCGATATCCCGGCAAATCCCCCACAGCGCCGAGGAGTACATGTCATGAGCAGGATGAAGAACGGGACGATCGGCCGCAGGACGCTGCTCGGCGGCCTCGCCGCCGCTGCCGCCGCGGGTTCGGGCCTCACCCTCGCGGGCGGCCGGGCCAATGGCGCGGAGCGCGCGGCCACGATGCCGCTGACGGTCGTCAACAACACAGGTCAGTTCGGCAATTCATCGATATGGATCTACATCGTCGGCAATGAGGGCGGTCGCCAGGTCCGGGTCACCCCGGACGGCAAGGTCGCGCCCATCGCGCTCTCCGACAACGGACCGGACGGCTGGACCGACTACGCCATCCCGCTCACCGCGAGCGGGGACACCAAACTGACCCTGCCCAACATGTCCGGCCGGATCTACGTCGCCCTCGGCTCCAAGCTCAAGTTCAAGGCGGTCACCGACGGCGCGGGCAACGCGGCCCTGCAGTACCCGGCGGGCTGGGTGTCCAGCGACCCCAACTACGACATCCTGCACGACTGCGCGGAGTTCACCTTCAACTCCGCCGGGATGTTCTGCAACACCACCATGGTCGACATGTTCAGCGTCCCGCTGTCGATCCGCCTCACCGGGGCCAAGGACCAGACCACCGGCACCCTCAAGAGCGGCGCCCGCGCCAAGGTCTTCTCCGACCTCGCCGCGGTCGACGCCTTCGCGCCCCTGGTCCTCGGCGACAAGCTCAGGGTCATCGCCCCCGGACACGGCCTCGACGCCGGGCTGTTCGGCAAGGACTACCTCGCCGCCTATATCGACGACGTCTGGGCGGCCTACGCCGCGAAGGACCTGAAGGTCACCACCAACGCGGGCACCTTCACCGGCCGGGTGAGCGGCGGGCGGCTGTCCTTCACCGGCCCCGCATCCGTGGCCTTCAACAAGCCCTCCACCAGGGACGTGCTCTTCTGCGACGGCGCGCTCGCCGCGCCCAACGACGGGACCACGGGCCCGGTCGCGGCCATCCTCGGCGCGGGCCTCAACCGCACCACCCTGCACAACACACCCGCCCAGCCGACCACCGACCCGGCCTCGTTCTACACCCCGCAGGTCACCAACCACTACGCCAAGGCCATGCACGCGGCGACCGCGGACGGCAAGGCGTACGGCTTCGCCTTCGACGACGTCGCCGACTTCGCGTCGTACATCCAGGACACCGCCCCGACGGGAGTCACGCTGACCCTGACCGCCTTCTGAACGCGGAAGCGTGTAAACGCGTAAACGCGTCACAGGAGCCCGGGCCGTATGAGCCCGGGCTCCTGCGTTTTCCTGCGTCTACCCTCCGTACGCCCCGGACGCGGTCAGCCGCAGCGCCGTGTCGATCAGCGGCACATGGCTGAAGGCCTGCGGGAAGTTGCCCACCTGCCGCTGGAGGCGCGGGTCCCACTCCTCCGCCAGCAGCCCCAGGTCGTTGCGGAGCGCGAGCAGCTTCTCGAAGAGCTTGCGCGCCTCGTCGACCCGGCCGATCATCGCCAGGTCGTCGGCGAGCCAGAACGAGCAGGCCAGGAAGGCCCCTTCGTCGCCCTCGAGACCGTCCACGCCCGCGTCCTCGCCGGCCGTCGGGTAGCGCAGCACAAAGCCGTCCGTGGTCGACAGCTCGCGCTGGATGGCCTCGATGGTCCCGATGACCCGCTTGTCGTCCGGCGGCAGAAAGCCCATCTGCGGGATCAGCAGCAGCGAGGCGTCCAGCTCCCGCGAGCCGTAGGACTGGGTGAAGGTGTTGCGCTCGGGGTCGTAGCCCTTCTCGCACACATCCCGGTGGATCTCGTCGCGCAGCTCGCGCCAGCGCTCCAACGGCCCGTCCACGTCGCCCGATTCGATGAGCTTGACGGTGCGGTCCACCGCGACCCAGGCCATCACCTTGGAGTGCACGAAGTGCCGGCGCGGTCCGCGCACCTCCCAGATGCCCTCGTCCGGCTCGTCCCAGTGCTCTTCGAGGTAGCGGATCAGCTTGAGCTGCAGGATGCTCGCGTAGTCGTTACGGGCCAGGCCGGTCATATGCGCCAGGTGCAGCGCCTCGGTGACCTCGCCGTACACATCCAGCTGGAGCTGGCCGGCCGCGCCGTTGCCGACCCGGACCGGCTGCGAGCCCTCGTAGCCGGGGAGCCAGGGCAGCTCGGCCTCGCCCAGCTCGCGCTCACCCGCGATGCCGTACATGATCTGGAGGTTCTCCGGGTCGCCCGCGACCGCGCGCAGCAGCCATTCGCGCCAGGCGCGCGCCTCCTCGCGGTAGCCGGTGCGCAGCAGCGAGGACAGGGTGATCGCCGCGTCCCGCAGCCAGGTGTAGCGGTAGTCCCAGTTCCGGACGCCGCCGATCTCCTCGGGCAGCGAGGTGGTGGGCGCGGCGACGATGCCGCCGGTGGGGGCGTAGGTGAGCGCCTTGAGGGTGATCAGCGAGCGGACCACCGCGTCCCGGTAGGGGCCGTGGTACGTGCAGTGCTCGACCCATTCGCGCCAGAAGACCTCGGTCGCCTCGAGCGCGCCCTCCGGGTCGGGGAGCGCGGGCGGCTCCTTGTGGGAGGGCTGCCAGCTGATGGTGAAGGCGATCCGGTCGCCGGGGGCGACGGTGAAGTCCGAGTAGGTGGTCAGGTCCTTGCCGTAGGTGTCGATCTCGGTGTCCAGCCACACCGAATCGGGTCCTGCGACGGCGACCGTCCGCCCGTCGATCTTGTGTACCCACGGCACGACCCAGCCGTACGAGAAGCGCATCCGCAGCGCCGAGCGCATCGGCACCCGGCCGCTCACGCCCTCGACGATCCGCACCAGCTGAGGGGCCCCGTCACGGGGCGGCATGAAGTCGATCACGCGGACCGTGCCGCGCGGGGTGTCCCATTCCGATTCGAGGACCAGCGAGTCGCCGCGGTAGCGGCGGCGGTCGGCGGTCGCGGGAGTGGCGCCCGCGGCCTGCGCGGGCCCCAGGTGCCAGAAGCCATGCTCTTCGGTGCCCAGCAGCCCGGCGAAGACGGCATGCGAATCGAAGCGCGGCAGACAAAGCCAGTCGACCGTGCCATCTCTGCAGACCAGGGCGGCGGTCTGCATATCCCCGATCAGTGCGTAATCCTCGATACGCCCGGCCACGTACTATCCCCATTCGAACGGCCGCGGTGCCCCGGAAGGCTATTGTCCACGGTCTTGGAAGTTCTCGACGAGCGCTTGTTCCGGGGACGTGCTGGTGGTCCCTTGCCGGCCGGCTCGCAGCATTGCGTCCGAGCAGGATACGACGGAGAACAGTGATCCGCTTGAGTCGTCCCACATCGTGGCTTGGACCCGGCGGCCGATCGGGTGGCCAGGTCACGCATGGTGTTCGAGCGGTAGCGGATCCGTACCCCCGGCGGCCGCGGAACGCTCCCCGGCTCGCCCGACTTCTCCCGGGAGGCGCACCCGGCCCAACCGTAGCCGGGGGAGGGCACTGATACCCTGGTAGCCCGTGGAGCGGTGGGCGCAAAACCCCCGAACCTCACCAACGGCGCCCCCGGAACAACCGGGGCGGTCGCCGGACCCCGCACCCTCACCTCGCGACCACGGGAGCCCTGTTTTGGCCATTGCCGCTAAACCCACGACGACCAAGCACATCTTCGTCACCGGGGGTGTCGCTTCCTCACTCGGCAAGGGCCTGACCGCCTCCAGCCTCGGTGCCCTGCTCAAGGCGCGCGGTCTGCGCGTGACGATGCAGAAGCTGGACCCGTACCTCAACGTGGACCCGGGCACCATGAACCCGTTCCAGCACGGCGAGGTGTTCGTCACCAACGACGGCGCCGAGACCGACCTGGACATCGGCCACTACGAGCGGTTCCTCGACGTCGACCTCGACGGCTCCGCCAACGTCACCACCGGCCAGGTCTACTCCACCGTGATCGCCAAGGAGCGGCGCGGCGAGTACCTGGGCGACACCGTGCAGGTCATCCCGCATATCACCAACGAGATCAAGCACCGCATCCGGCGGATGGCGACGGACGACGTGGACGTCGTGATCACCGAGGTCGGCGGCACCGTCGGCGACATCGAGTCGCTGCCCTTCCTGGAGTCCGTGCGCCAGGTCCGCCACGAGGTCGGCCGGGACAACGTCTTCGTCGTGCACATCTCCCTGCTGCCGTACATCGGCCCCTCCGGCGAGCTCAAGACCAAGCCCACCCAGCACTCGGTCGCAGCCCTGCGCAACATCGGTATCCAGCCCGACGCGATCGTGCTGCGCGCCGACCGCGAGGTCCCGACCTCCATCAAGCGCAAGGTCTCGCTGATGTGCGACGTCGACGAGGCGGCCGTGGTCGCCGCCATCGACGCCAAGTCGATCTACGACATCCCCAAGGTGCTCCACTCCGAGGGCCTGGACGCCTATGTGGTGCGCCGCCTCGACCTGCCCTTCCGCGATGTCGAGTGGACCCAGTGGGACGATCTGCTCAAGCGGGTCCACCAGCCCGACCACGAGGTCACCGTCGCCCTGGTCGGCAAGTACATCGACCTGCCCGACGCCTATCTGTCGGTCACCGAGGCGCTGCGCGCGGGCGGTTTCGCCAACAACGCCCGCGTCAAGATCAAGTGGGTGACCTCGGACGACTGCCGCACCGCAGCCGGCGCCCGGCAGCAGCTCGGCGACGTCGACGCGGTCTGTGTCCCGGGCGGCTTCGGCGACCGCGGCGTCAACGGCAAGGTCGGCGCGATCACCTATGCCCGCGAGAACAAGATCCCGCTGCTGGGCCTCTGCCTGGGCCTCCAGTGCATCGTCATCGAGGCCTCGCGGAACCTGGCGGGCATCGAGGGCGCCAACTCCACCGAGTTCGAGCCCGCCACCAGCGACCCGGTCATCTCCACCATGGCCGAGCAGCTCGACATCGTCGCGGGCGAGGGCGATATGGGCGGCACGATGCGGCTGGGCATGTACCCGGCGAAGCTCGGCGAGGGCACCATCGTCCGCGAGGTCTACGGCGACCAGCCGTACGTCGAGGAGCGCCACCGCCACCGCTACGAGGTCAACAACGCCTACCGCGGAGAGCTGGAGAAGAAGGCCGGCCTCCTCTTCTCGGGCACCTCGCCCGACAACAAGCTGGTCGAGTACGTCGAGTACCCGCGCGAGGTGCACCCGTACCTGGTCGGCACCCAGGCCCACCCGGAGCTGCGCTCCCGGCCCACCCGCCCGCACCCGCTCTTCGCGGGCCTGGTGAAGGCCGCGGTGGCCCGGCAGTCCGCGCAGTCGGGGCAGCCTGAGGCTCAGGCGGCTCAGGCGGCCCCGGCGGCGCGGTCGGGCGCTGAGGCGGCCGCCGTGGCCGGACAGCCGGGTGCGCCGAGCGGACAGCGCGCCAAGGCCTGAGGGATACGGTTGACCTGGGCGGGAGCGGCTGTGCCGCCCCGCCCGGGCCCCGTTTCGGCTGTCGGGCCGTTCGCTGACGAGAGGACGCTGAGTCGAGCATGCGCATCAAGGACACCCCCGAGGAGTGGCGGATCACCGCCACCACCACGCCGTTCACCGGCAACAAGACCGGCGTGCGCACCGACGAGGTCGTCATGCCCGACGGCTCCCGGACCACCCGCGACTACCAGGTCCACCCCGGGTCGGTCGCCATCCTCGCCCTCGACGGCGAAGGCCGCGTCATCGTGGTGCGCCAGTACCGCCACCCGGTGCGGCAGCGGCTGTGGGAGATCCCGGCCGGCCTCCTCGACATCCCCGGCGAGAACCCGCTGCACGCGGCGCAGCGCGAGCTGTACGAGGAGGCGCACGTCAAGGCTGAGGACTGGCGGGTGCTGACCGACGTCTACACCTCGCCGGGCGGCTCCGACGAGGCCGTACGGATCTTCCTGGCCCGGGGGGTCTCGGAGGCCGAGGGCGAGCGGTACGAGGGGGATCACGAGGAGGCGGACATGGAGCGCGCCCGTATCCCCCTCGACGAGCTGATCGCCGGCGTCCTCGCGGGCGAGCTGCACAACACCTGCCTGGTGGCCGGCGTCCTGGCGGCCCACGCCGCACAGACCGGCGCCGGCTTCGAGTCCCTGCGCCCGGCGGACGCCCCCTGGCCGGCCCGGCCCTTCGAGGCCTGAGGGCCCTCCCGCCGCGGGACGGCTCTCCACAGACCCCGAACCAGACCTCGAAACAGACCCCAAATCCGAACATCCGTGCATCCGATCAGGTGATTTTCTCCCCGCCATATCGGCCGGGAGTGCCGAAGTGCTGACGCGCGGTGAACTACGCTCGGATTACTCCCGACCGCACCCGCGGCGGGCTCGTACGCGCAGGTGGACGGGGATGGGGCCCAGTGGCGGAGCAGGCGGTCGACACCGATGGGGGGCCGACCCCCCGGAAGCGGCTGCCGCCGCCTGCCGCCGAACCCCAGCCCCGTCCCGCGCCTGCCCTCGCGCCTCGTCGCGCCGCGGCCCCGGCGCCTCGGACCGTAGGGCGCGAGGGATCTTCGGCCGAGGGCGCCGAGGGCCACGAACCCGGGCGCGCCGAATCCGCCGCCGAACGCGCCCAGTCCCCCGCCAGGCCGCAGGACGACGCCGGCGGGCTGTGGAGTGGCGCGATGCGGGCCGTGTTGTTCGCGGCGGCGGCGTCCGTGGGGCGCGGCTTCGCGGGGCGGCGGCGCGAACTGCTGGCGCTGCGCGCCGATATCGACCGGGCCGGCCTGGACACCCTCGCCGGCCGCAAGGCCCCCCGCAGCCGGGTGCTGCTGATCGCGGGCCGCCCCGGTTCCGGCCGCACCGCGCTGGCCGAGGAACTGGTGCGGCGGCTCGCCGACGACTACCCCGACGGGACCCTGCGCGCGCGGCTGGCCACGTCCGGGGGCGATCCCGTACCCATCGAGCGGATCGCCCGCGAACTGCTGGCCGTGCTCGGGGTGGCCGTCCCGGCCGGGGCCGACGAGGACGAGCTCTGCGAGGCGCTGCGCGACGCACTGGCCGGGAAGCGCGCGCTGCTGCTGTTCGACGACGCGACCGGCGCCGAGCAGGTGGGCGCGTTACTGCCGGACGCCCCGGACAGCCTGGTCGTCGCCGTCTCGCGCGGCCCGCTGACGGGGGTGCCTGACGTACGGCCGTGCACGCTCGGCGGGCTCGATGTGAGCGCGGCCATCGGGCTGCTCGCGCAGTACGCCGGGACCACCCGTATCACCTGCGACCCGGTGGCCGCGCAGTCCCTGGTCGAGGAGTGCGGCGGCCAGCCCGCCGCGCTGGTGCTGGTCGGCGGCTGGCTCGCGGCGCGCCCCCAGTCGTCCGTCGCCGACGCGGTGCGGCGGCTGAGCGAACTGCCGCCGACCGCCGCTGACCAGGACCGGGGCGGGCGCCCGCTGGCCCGTGCCTTCCGGCTGGCGTACGAGGCGCTGCCGCCCGCCGCCGCACGGCTGCTGCGGCTGCTGGTGCTCGCGCCCGGTGGCTGGGTGGACGCCCAGATCGCGTCAGCGCTGGCCGGCTGCTCGGTGGCGGACGCCGAGGCCGCGCTGGAGGGCTTTGTCGCGCACGGGCTGCTGCGCCCGCTGGCCGAGCGCCGGTACCAGGTGCCCGGCTGCCTCGACCCGATGCTGCGGGCGGCGCTGCGGGCCACCGAGCGCCCGGCCGAGGTGGAGCTGGCCGGTGCCCGGATGCTGGAGCGGACCGTACGGCAGCTGCACGCCTGCCGTCTGGCCGCCCAGCCGCCCGGCTCGCCCGCCCGCGAGAAGCTGGCCGCGATGCCGAGGCCGCTGAGGTTCACCTCGTCCGGGGCCGCGTCGGTCTGGCTGGAGTCGCGGCTGCCGGTGCTGCTGGAGATCGCCCGGCTGGCCGTCGAGGACGGCGGACTCGACACGCTGGCGCGCCGGTTGGTGGCCGGTCTGACGCATGCCCTCGGCACCCACCGCGGCGCCGAGGCGGCCGCCCCGGAGCTGTACGGGCTGCACCGGCTGGTGCTCGATGTGGCCCGCCGCCGCGATCTGCCGGTGGAGGAGGCGGCGGCGCTGCTGAACCTGGGCGACCTGGACGCGCGGGCGGGCCGGGTGGAGGAGGCGCTGGTCCGCTACAAGCACGCGCTGGAGGCGGCCCGGGACGCGGGCGACCCGTACACCACCGGGCGTTCGCTGGAGTCCATCGGCGGCACGTACGAGGACCTGGGGGACTGGCACCGGGCGGCCGACTGGTACGGGCGGGCGCTCCAGCTGCGGCTGTCCCGCGGCGACCGGATCGGCGAGGCGCTGCTGTACGAGCGGCTGGGCACGGTCCAGGCCCGCACCGGCCAGTGGGGCGAGGCGCTGCGCGCCTGGCGGGCGGCGGGGGCCGCGTTCCGCCGGGCGGGCAATCCGCAGGGCGCGCTGCGGGCCGCGGACGCCCTGGACCGGCTCGGCGACCCGGCGGCGGCGGATGCGCACCGGCGCGCCGCGCGGCGGCTGGCGGCGCGACAACGGGGTGGCAGCGGGGTGGGGGGAGTACAGGGCGGCAGTGGGGCGGGGGAAGCACAGCGCGGCAGTGGGGCGGGGGAAGCACAGCGCGGAGGCGGCGGCAGCGAGCGGGCAGATGGAGTCGAAGAGGCAGAGTGACCTAAGAAACCGGCAGCGGATCGGCAAAAGGTTGATGCAATGCAAGGCTAGACAGCGGGGCATCCTTCATTAGACTGGCTGTACCGCGATTGTTGCGGTCGTCTCCGGCATGCGGACGCATTCCGGTTTGTCTGCTTAAAACCCGGATATCCCTCAGATTCAAGGACCGTGATCGACGTGAAGGTCGGTATCCCCCGCGAGGTCAAGAACAACGAGTTCCGCGTGGCCATCACCCCCGCCGGTGTGCATGAGCTGGTCCGCGATGGCCATGAGGTCTTCCTGGAGCGGGGGGCCGGCGTCGGCTCCTCGATCACGGACGAGGAGTACACCGCCGCCGGTGCGAGCATCCTCGGCTCGGCCGACGACGTATGGGCCACCGCCGACCTGCTGCTGAAGGTCAAGGAGCCCGTCGCGGAGGAGTACCACCGGCTGCGCAAGGACCAGACCCTCTTCACCTACCTTCACCTGGCCGCCTCCCGCGAGTGCACGGACGCGCTGCTGGAGTCCGGCACCACCGCCATCGCCTACGAGACGGTCGAGACCGCGAACCGCGCGCTGCCGCTGCTCGCGCCGATGTCCGAGGTCGCGGGCCGGATCGCGCCGCAGGTCGGCGCGTACCACCTGATGCGGTCGGCGGGCGGGCGCGGGGTGCTGCCCGGCGGGGTGCCGGGCGTGGCCGCCGCCCGGGCCGTGGTCATCGGCGGCGGCGTCTCCGGGTGGAACGCCACGCAGATCGCCCTCGGCATGGGCTTCCACGTCACCCTGCTCGACAGGGACATCAACAAGCTGCGCGAGGCCGACAAGGTCTTCGGCAACCGGGTGCAGACCATCTCCTCCAACGCCTACGAGCTGGAGAAGGCCGTGCTCGCCGCCGACCTCGTCATCGGCGCGGTGCTCATCCCCGGGGCCAAGGCGCCCAAGCTGGTCACCAACGAGCTGGTCTCCCGGATGAAGCCCGGAAGTGTACTTGTCGACATCGCGATCGACCAGGGTGGCTGCTTCGAGGACTCCCGGCCCACCACCCACGCCGAGCCCACCTTCACGGTGCACGACTCGGTCTTCTACTGCGTGGCCAACATGCCGGGCGCGGTGCCCAACACCTCCACCCACGCGCTCACCAACGCCACGCTGCCGTACATCGTGGAGCTGGCCAACCGCGGCTGGCGGGACGCGCTGCGCCGGGACGCCGCGCTGGCCAGGGGGCTCAATGTCCATGAGGGCGAGGTCGTTTACGGTCCGGTCGCCGAGGCGCACGGTCTGTCGACCGTCGAACTGACCTCGCTGATCGGCTGAAACCGGCCGGGCGGTCAACGTCGACCGTCAACAACAGGTCAATAACGGGCATCCGGCCGGGTCTTGCCGTGAGGCGGGGTCCGGCCGTTGATGTGTCCGATACGACCCGTAACGCGGATGACAGTTCGCTTCGCCAACTCGCCCTAAAAGTAACTATTCAGACGCTTTACCCGTCGAGGAATCCTCGCTTCACCCCCCATACGCCCTTGACAGCGCGGTGTTCGATTGCCGACACATCGTGCCGTGTCCGGTGGATTGTGTTGCTGCGAACCGCCGACACGCCATAGAGTCGCCAACCGTCGGCATGGTGTCACGCTGACCTATCTAGAAATTTCCTGGTCACCAAGGAGGTAGGACGACTTGTGAATGAGTCGACATTTTCTCCCGGGGGTGGTCAACCAGGATCGGCTGCGCGGGGCCAGGGTCCCTCGGGGCTCGAGGCTGTCGGCTCTGTAGCTGTCCGCACCTTCGCCACGCACCAGAACTTGACAACAGCCCACCAGAGTCAGAGCATGGACGGCCATCACGTGAACGCCATGGCCGGCGACCAGGGGGGCATGGATCCCGCCCGCTTCGCCGCCTACGACGACCTCCCCGACGGGCACTTCTACGACCCGGACGCCGAGTACGAGCCGGACCCCGAGTACGCGGCCACACTCGCGCCCGACGCGGCCCGCCAGCGACGCGAACGCATCGGCCCCACCGGGCGGCCGCTGCCGTACTTCCCGATCCCGGGACCGCTGACCGACCACGGCCCCGCGAAGATCATCGCGATGTGCAACCAGAAGGGCGGCGTCGGCAAGACCACCTCCACCATCAACCTCGGCGCGGCCCTCGCCGAATACGGACGCCGGGTCCTGCTCGTCGACTTCGACCCGCAGGGCGCCCTGTCGGTCGGCCTCGGCGTCAACCCGATGGAGCTCGACCTCACGGTCTACAACCTGCTCATGGAGCGGGGCATGTCGGCCGACGAGGTGCTGCTCAAGACGGCCGTGCCCAATATGGACCTGCTGCCCAGCAATATCGACTTGTCGGCCGCCGAGGTGCAGCTGGTCAGCGAGGTCGCCCGGGAGTCCACCCTGCAGCGCGCGCTCAAGCCGCTGATGGCGGACTACGACTACATCGTCATCGACTGCCAGCCCTCGCTCGGCCTGCTCACCGTGAACGCGCTCACCGCGGCACACAAGGTGATCGTGCCGCTCGAGTGCGAGTTCTTCGCCCTGCGCGGTGTGGCGTTGCTCACGGAGACGATCGAGAAGGTCCAGGAACGGCTCAACCCCGAGCTCGAACTGGACGGCATCCTCGCCACGATGTACGACTCGCGCACCGTGCACAGCCGTGAGGTCCTGGCCCGCGTGGTCGAGGCGTTCGACGACCACGTCTACCACACGGTCATCGGCCGCACGGTCCGCTTCCCCGAGACCACGGTCGCGGGTGAGCCGATCACCACGTACGCGTCCAACTCCGTCGGTGCCGCCGCCTACCGCCAGCTCGCCAGGGAGGTGCTCGCCCGGTGTCACGCCGAGTGAGTCTGCCGGGAGCCGACGAACTGTTCCGCACCACCGGAGGAACGGCGCTGCAGTCGTCCTCCCCCGCGTCCTCCCGCCGTCAGAACGGCGGCGAGGCGCGGGTGCCCGCCCCCGCCAGTGAGCCCGACACGGCCGCTGACGGGGCCGAGGGCGGCCCGGGAGAGCGACGGGCGACGGAGGACGCGGAGCAGTCAGGCCCGGCCGAGCACAGCGGCCGGGAGGCCGCCGCCCGCGCCGACACCGTCGGCGACCGCCGCCCGCCGGGCGGCGGGGAGCGGCGAGGCGGCCGCCAGCCGCAGGACGGCCCGTCCGCGCCCGCCCAGGCGGGCCCGGCGCGCCGCCGCGGCGGCCGCGCGGCCAACCGGCGCCCCAGCGGGCGCGAGCGCCACGACGAGAAGATCACGGTCTATGTCTCCGCCGAGGAGCTGATGGACCTCGAGCACGCCCGCCTGGTGCTCCGCGGTGAGCACGGCCTCGCCGTCGACCGCGGCCGGATCGTCCGCGAGGCGGTCGCGGTCGTCCTCGCCGACCTCGAGTCGCGCGGCGACGCGAGCATCCTGGTGCGCCGCTTGCGCGGTCGCTGAGGGGGTCGGGCGATAGCCTGCCGGCTTGTTGTAGGGCCGAGCTGCCCCGACCCCCGCCCCCTGGACCGCGATGCCCACGAACCCCACCCCCGCCCAGCCCCCTCGCTCACCCCGCCGCAGCCTCGGCCGGGGCCCCGGCACGGGGCCGCGCGCGACGGGCACCGCACCCGGTGACCAGACCCCGGCCCCTGAGGCCCCGCTCGTCGAGCCGACACAGCCTGTTGAGCCGCCGCAGCCTGCTGAGCCGACACAGCCGCCCGAGCCCGCCGAGCCACCGCAGCCGCCCGAGCCCGTCGCGGAGCCCACGGACGCCGACAACGGCGCGCCGCCCGCGGACGCCGAGCCCGCCGCGGAGCCCACGCCGGAGGCTGTACCCGGCGACGGGGATGCGCGTGGGGATGGGCAGGGGAAGTTCACCGTCCGGCTGGCGAACTTCGAGGGGCCCTTTGACCTGCTGCTCCAGCTGATCTCCAAGCACAAACTCGACGTCACCGAGGTCGCCCTCTCCAAGGTCACCGACGAGTTCATGGCGTATATCAGGGCCATGGGGCCGGACTGGGACCTCGACCAGACCACCGAGTTCCTGGTCGTCGCCGCGACCCTGCTCGATCTCAAGGCCGCCCGGCTGCTGCCCGCGGCCGAGGTCGAGGACGAGGCCGACCTGGCCCTGCTGGAGGCGCGGGACCTGCTCTTCGCGCGTCTTCTGCAGTACCGCGCGTTCAAACAGATCGCGGACATCCTCAACGACCGGCTGATCGCGGAGTCCCGCCGCTACCCCCGCACCGTGGGCCTGGAGCCGCACCACGCGGACCTCCTTCCCGAAGTCGTCATCAGCATCGGCGCGGAGGGCTTCGCGAAGCTGGCCGTGAAGGCGATGCAGCCCAAGCCCAAGCCGCAGGTGTACGTGGAGCACATCCACGCCCCGCTGGTCAGCGTCCGGGAGCAGGCCGAGGTCGTGGTGGCGCGGCTGCGGGAGCTGGGGGAGGCGAGCTTTCAGACGCTGACCGAGGACGCGCCCGATGTGCTGACCGTCGTCGCGCGGTTCCTGGCGCTGCTGGAGCTCTACCGGGAGCGCGCGGTGCATCTGGACCAGGAAGAGGCGCTCGGCTCGCTCATGGTGCGCTGGACGGGCGCGGAGGGGCGGCAGCCGCAGGTGACCGACGAGTTCGACCAGGAACCGCAGTCGCGGCCCGAAAAGGAGGCAGAGACGTGAGCGAGCAGCAGCCATCCCGCACCGCCGAGGCCTTGGCCGGGGCCTCGGACCTTGCCGAGCTCGACCTCAAGCCCGCCCTTGAGGCCGTGCTCATGGTCGTCGACGAACCTGCCACCGAGGAACACCTGGCCAAGATCCTGGACCGGCCGCGCCGGGCGGTCCGGGGCGCGCTGCGCGAGCTGGCCGACGAGTACACCGCGCAGGGCCGCGGCTTCGAGCTGCGGCTGGTCGCGGGCGGCTGGCGCTTCTACACCAGCCCCGCCTACTCCGCGGCCGTCGAGCGCTTCGTCCTGGACGGTCAGCAGGCCCGGCTCACCCAGGCCGCTTTGGAAACCCTCGCCGTGGTCGCGTACCGTCAGCCGGTCAGCCGTTCCCGCGTTTCGGCCGTACGCGGCGTGAACTGCGATGGCGTGATGCGGACCCTCCTGCAGCGCGGTCTGGTGGAGGAGGCGGGAACAGAACCTGAAACAGGTGCGATCCTGTACAGGACGACGAACTACTTCCTGGAGCGGATGGGCCTGCGCGGCCTGGACGAGCTTCCCGAGCTCGCCCCGTTCCTCCCGGAGGCGGATGCGGTCGAGGGCGAGTCCCAGGAGGGGCTGCCGTCCTTCGACCCGGACGCACCGGACCCGCAGGACGACGACCGAGCCCACGACAACCAGGGTCATGACAACCAGGGCCACGACAGCGGCCACTCTCAGACGGAATCTTGATGCGAAGCAGCGGCAGGAACAGCAGGGGCACCGGCGGTGGCCAGAACTACCGGGGCGCGGGCAACGGGCGCGACGACAAGCAGAAGCGCACGGGCCGGCCCCGTCCTGAGGAGCGCCGCTACGACGTGGGCGGTGGTCAGCCCGGCGGCGCGAAGAGCGGCGGCCCGAAGGGCGGCGGCCGGGGCAGCGGAGGCCCGAAGTCCGGCGCCGGGGCCGGGGCCGGTGGCGCCGCCCAGGGCGGCGGCCCCAGGGGTGGCGGCCGCGGCCGCAAGCCCGCCGCCCCGGCCCGCCCGCGCGAGTACGAGGCGCAGATAGAGGAACGCAACCGCGCCCGGCACGACAAGCCGCGGGTCAGTCTGCCCAAGACGTTCCCCGGAGCCGAGCAGGAGGGCGAGCGACTGCAGAAGGTCCTCGCCCGCGCCGGCATGGGCTCGCGCCGCGCCTGTGAAGAGCTCATCGACCAGGCCCGGGTCGAGGTCAACGGCAAGATCGTCACGGAGCAGGGGCTCCGCGTCGACCCGGAGAAGGACGAGATCAAGGTCGACGGGCTGACCGTCGCCACCCAGTCGTACCTCTTCTTCGCGCTGAACAAGCCCGCGGGCGTCGTCTCCACCATGGAGGACCCGGACGGCCGCCAGTGCCTGGGCGACTATGTCACCAACCGCGAGACCCGGCTCTTCCACGTCGGCCGCCTCGACACCGAGACCGAGGGCATCATCCTGCTCACCAACCACGGCGAGCTGGCCCACCGCCTCACCCACCCCCGCTACGGCGTCACCAAGACCTACCTCGCCGCGATCCAGGGCCCCCTCCCGCGCGACCTCGGCAAGCGGCTCAAGGACGGCATCCAGCTCGAGGACGGCTACGCCCGCGCCGACCACTTCAGGGTCGTGCAGAACACCGGCAAGAACTATCTGGTCGAGGTGAGCCTGCACGAGGGGCGCAAGCACATCGTGCGGCGCATGCTCGCCGAGGCCGGCTTCCCGGTCGACAAGCTGGTGCGTACGGCCTTCGGGCCGATCGCGCTGGGCGACCAGAAGTCCGGCTGGCTGCGGCGGCTGACCAACACCGAGGTCGGCATGCTGATGCGCGAGGTCGACCTCTAACCGCACCATCCCGTTCGGTTCCCCCGCCGCGTCCGTCCCGTCCCATCCCGTCCCCCACCGGTGACGGTGGGTGTCCGCAGGATGGGCGCGGCGTCGTCGCGCCCGGTCCGCCTCGCTAGGCTGACCGGGGGACGCCGGGTACGGAAGGGAGCCCAGACGTGGCGGTACGAGCGGTCCGCGGGGCTGTCCAGCTGGAGCGGGACGAGCCGCGGCATATGCACGAGCAGGTCTCCGCACTGCTCACCGCCATCCTGGAGCGCAACCGCCTGACGCCGGACGATCTGATCAGCGTGTGGTTCACGGCCACCCCCGATCTGCACAGCGACTTCCCGGCCGTCGCCGTCCGCAAGCTCGGGATCACCGACGTGCCGCTGCTCTGCGCACAGGAGCTCGATATCGCCGGGGCCATGCCGCGCGTGGTCCGCATCCTCGCGCATATCGAGACCGACCTGGCCAAGTCCGATCTCGCCCATGTCTACCTCGGCGCCGCCGCCGCCCTCCGTAAGGACATCGCCCAGTGAGAACCGCCCTCGTCATCGGCACCGGCCTGATCGGCACCTCCGTGGCGCTCGCCCTGGCGGGCCGCGGGGTGCGGGTGTATCTCAGCGACCACGACCCGGACCGGGCCCGTACCGCGGCGGCCCTCGGCGGCGGCACGGTGGACGAGCCGGAGGGCCCGGTCGACCTGGCGGTCGTCGCCGTACCGCCCGCGCATGTGGCCCGGACCATCGCCGACGCGATGCGCCGCGGTATCGCGCGCGGCTTCCTGGACGTCGCCAGCGTCAAGGGCGGGCCGCGCCGCGAGCTGGAAGCGCTCGGCTGCCCGCTGACCCGCTACCTCGGCACCCACCCCATGGCGGGCGCCGAACGCTCCGGGCCGCTGGCCGGGACGGCCGACCTCTTCGAGGGCCGCCCGTGGGTGCTCACGCCGACCTCCGCCACCGACACCGAAGTGCTCAACCTCGCGCTCGAACTGGTCGCGCTGTGCCGGGCCGTGCCCGTGGTGATGGACGCGGACGCCCACGACCGGGCCGTCGCGCTGGTCTCGCACACCCCGCAGCTGCTCTCCAGCATGGTCGCGGCGCGGCTGGAGGACGCGGACGAGACGGCGGTACGGCTGTGCGGGCAGGGCATCCGCGATGTGACCCGGATCGCCGCCTCCGACCCCGCGCTGTGGGTCGACATCCTCTCCGCCAACCCGGGCCCGGTGGCCGACATACTCGCCGCGGTCGCCACCGACCTCGACGAGACCGTCCGGGCGCTGCGCGCACTGCAGTCGGCCGACGACGCCAAGCGCCTCGACGGCACGCAGGGCATCGAGAACGTACTGCGGCGCGGCAACGCGGGGCGCGAGCGGGTGCCGGGCAAGCACGGCGCGGCCCCGGCCGCGTACGAGACGGTGTCGGTGCTCATCGGCGACCAGCCCGGCGAGCTGGCGCGTATCTTCGCCGACGCGGGCCGCGCCGGGGTCAACATCGAAGACGTCCGGATCGAGCACGCGACCGGCCAGCAGGCCGGCCTGATCCAGCTCTTCGTCGAACCCCTCGCCGCGCCCGGCCTCACGGCCGCCCTACGCGAACGGGGATGGTCGATCCGGCAGTGACCGTCGGCCGGCGGACGGAGTCCGGCGCAGCTGTCCCGAAGCCTGGGAGGCGCTCTGGCGCCGAGCGGTGCGAGGGCGGCGATATGGCGGCACGAGCTTGGTCGATCCGGCAGTAACCTTGTGCGAGGCCCTTGAGTGGGGCTGCGAAACCGCCCGTGCGCAAGAAACGCAAGAAAGGTGTCTGTCACCGTGGAAACCGCCGCCCGGACCGCCCCGGCAGCAGTGATTGTCGCGATCGACGGCCCCGCAGGCACGGGCAAGTCCAGCACCTCCAAGGCGGTCGCGGCCAAGCTCGGCCTCGGCTACCTCGACACCGGCGCCCAGTACCGGGCGATCACGTGGTGGATGGTGAACAACGGCATCGACGTCGACGACGCCACCGCCGTGGCCGACGCCGCCGCCAAGCCCGTCATCGTCTCCGGCACCGACCCGTCGGGCCCGACCATCACCGTGGACGGCGTGGACGTCGCCGGCCCGATCCGTACCCAGGAGGTCACCTCCAGGGTCAGCGCGGTCAGCGCGGTCCCCGAGGTGCGGACGCAGATCACCGAGCTGCAGCGGTCCATCGCCGCCGAGGCGCCGCGCGGCATCGTCGTGGAGGGCCGGGACATCGGGACCACCGTGCTGCCGGACGCCGACGTCAAGATCTTCCTGACCGCCTCCGCCGAGGCGCGGGCCGCCCGCCGCAGCGGGGAGCTCAAGGGCAAGGAGGCCGTGGACCTGGCCGCCACCCAGGCCGCGCTGGCCAAGCGGGACGCCGCCGACTCGGGCCGTAAGACCTCGCCGCTCGCCAAGGCGGACGACGCGATCGAGGTCGACACCACCAGCCTCACCCTTGAGCAGGTCATCGAGTGCGTGGTGACCCTCGTCGAGGAGAAGCGTTCCGCGTGACCCGAACCCCCAACACGACCGGCAAGGCAGGCAAGGCCGGCAAGGACGCCGCCGCGCTGCCCAGCGCGAGCGGCGCCGCGGTCGGCCGCCGGATCGGCATTGGTCTGATGTACGGGCTGTGGAAGCCGCGGGTGCTGGGCGCCTGGCGGATTCCGGCCGGCGGTCCGGTCATCCTCGCGGGGAACCACTCCCACAACCTCGACGGCCCGATGCTGATCGGCACCTCGCCGCGGCCGGTGCACTTCCTGGTCAAGAAGGAGGCGTTCGTCGGCCCGCTGGACCCGTTCCTGCGCGGAATCGGTCAGCTGAAGGTGGACCGGGTGAACGCCGACCGGACGGCGATCACGGACGCTCTGGGCGTGCTGGAGCGCGGCGGCGTGCTGGGGATCTTCCCGGAGGGCACCCGCGGCGACGGCGACTTCGCCTCGCTGCGCGCCGGGCTCGCCTACTTCGCCGTACGGTCGGGCGCCCCGATCGTGCCGGTGGCGGTGCTGGGCACCGCGCAGCGGCGCGGCCGGGTGGTGCCGGGGCTGCCGCCGCTGCGCAGCCGGATCGACGTGGTCTTCGGTGACCCCTTCGAGGCGGGGGACGGCAGCGGCCGGCGGACCCGCTCGGCCCTGGACGAGGCGACCGTGCGCGTCCAGAAGCGGCTGGGAGCGCATCTGGCGGACGCCAGGCGGCTCACCGGCCGCGCCGGTCACCCATAGATCGGCCACCCATAGACGTGACACACCAGCGGGCCGTACGGGCCCGCGGCAGCTGCGGACAGCAGCGAAGGACGACGAGGAATGACTTCATGAACGACCAGATCCACACCGGCGGCGACCAGCAGCACGGTGAGCTTGGCGACGCCGAGTACGCGGAGTTCATGGAGCTCGCCGCGCAGGAAGGCTTCGACCCGGAGGAGGTCGAGGGCGACCTGGCCGCGGCGGGGCATGGCCCGCTGCCCGTCCTCGCCGTCGTCGGCCGCCCGAATGTCGGCAAGTCGACTCTGGTGAACCGCGTCATCGGCCGTCGCGAGGCGGTCGTGGAGGACCGCCCGGGCGTCACCCGCGACCGGGTGACCTACGAGGCCGAATGGTCCGGCCGCCGCTTCAAGGTGGTCGACACCGGCGGCTGGGAGCAGGACGTGCTCGGCATCGACGCGTCCGTGGCCGCGCAGGCCGAGTTCGCCATCGAGGCCGCCGACGCGGTGGTCTTCGTGGTGGACGCCACGGTCGGCGCCACCGACACCGACGAGGCCGTGGTCAAGCTGTTGCGCCGGGCCGGGAAGCCCGTCGTACTGTGCGCCAACAAGGTCGACGGCCCCAGCGCCGAGGCGGACGCGGCGATGCTGTGGTCGCTCGGCCTCGGCGAGCCGTACCCGGTCTCCGCGCTGCACGGCCGCGGCACCGGCGACATGCTGGACGCCGTGCTGGAGGCGCTGCCCGAGGCCCCGGCCCAGACCTTCGGCGCCGCCATCGGCGGTCCGCGCCGTATCGCGCTCATCGGCCGCCCGAACGTCGGTAAGTCGTCCCTGCTCAACAAGGTGGCGGGCGAGGAGCGGGTGGTCGTCAACGAGATGGCGGGCACCACCCGCGACCCGGTCGACGAGCTGATCGAACTCGGCGGGGTGACCTGGAAGTTCGTGGACACGGCCGGTATCCGCCGCCGGGTGCACCTCCAGGAGGGCGCGGACTACTACGCCTCGCTGCGCACCGCCGCCGCCGTGGAGAAGGCCGAACTGGCGGTCATTCTGATCGATTCCAGCGAGTCGATCAGCGTCCAGGACCAGCGGATCATCTCGATGGCGGTCGAGGCCGGGCGCGCGATCGTCGTGGCGTACAACAAGTGGGACACGCTCGACGAGGAGCGCCGCTACTACCTCGAGCGCGAGATCGAGACCGAGCTGGGCCAGATCCAGTGGGCGCCGCGGGTCAATGTCTCGGCGCGCACCGGCCGCCATATGGAGAAGCTGGTTCCGGCGATCGAGACCGCGCTGGCCGGGTGGGAGACCCGGGTGCCGACCGGGCGGCTGAACGCCTTCCTCGGTGAGATCGTCGCCTCCCACCCGCACCCGGTCCGCGGCGGCAAGCAGCCCCGCATCCTCTTCGGGACGCAGGCCGGGACCAAGCCGCCGCGTTTTGTGCTGTTCGCCTCGGGCTTCCTGGAGGCGGGCTACCGCCGGTTCGTCGAGCGGCGGCTGCGCGAGGAGTTCGGCTTCGAGGGGACTCCGCTGCAGATCTCGGTGCGGGTGCGCGAGAAGCGCGGCCGCAAGAAGTAGCTTCCGCGAGCCGAATCGGCTCCGGAAGCGATCCGGAAGCGATCCGGAAGCAGTCACGGGCGGGGCGCGGGGTCAGTACCCGTGGCCCCGCCCGTCGCGCTGTCCGGGCGGCAGCGCGGGCAGATAGGTGCGGTGGTGGCGCCCGATGGGCTCCCAGACCCCGGTGTGACCCCCCGCGTGGCCGCCCGTGTGACCCGTGTATCCCGCGTGCCCGGTGTGCCCCGTATGGCCGTGCCCGCTCGTGGGACCGTGGCCGCCCGTATGGCCCGGGTAGCCGCCCGTGTGGCCGTGGCCGCCGCTGGTCAGCCCGCGGGGCTGGCCGGGCTGCCCGATGGCGCTGAACGCCGTGAACTCCAGGTTCTCCTCGTCCGAGCGGTCGCCGGGCAGGGCCCGGAACAGCCTCCGGTACTCCGCGTACAGCGCGTCGTAGATCGGCGTGGCGGAGGGCCACCGATGATCGCCCAGCATGTCCTGCGCCGGGCGCATGGCCGGAATATGGGCGTGCTGCAGGGCGGCCCGGGCGGGCGGGGGGTACGAGGCCCGGGGCAGGGGGTCATACGGGGCTCGGGAGGGTGGGGGAGAAGAAGCTCGGGAGGGTGGGGGAGAAGAAGCTCGGGAGGGTGGGGGAGAAGAGGTTCGGGAGGGTGGGGGGTACGGGGCCCGGGAGGGAGGGTCGTATGCGTGCACGTATGTGCCAACGACCCGGCCGCCCGTCGGATGCGGGATCGGCGGTGAATGGGCCGCGTGTACGAGGTCGGCGGGGCGGGGCGTGGGCGCGGTCATGGGGATCAGGTGCCCGCGAGCGGCATGGCGGCGCCGACCAGGGCGCCGCGTGCGGCGGCCCGGTCGAGGGCGGTGCGCAGCTGGTCCTCGCGCGGCTGGGTGCCGATCGTGCCGGCCGAGGCGGCGTAGAGCAGCACCTGCTGGGAGCGGCCGACGGCGGACCGCCAGCCGTCGCTGACCGGCATCGGGTGGTGGGCCTGCCACCACGCCACGGGCGCGCCGCCACCCGGGGCCGGCATCAGTACGGCGTGCAGCTGACCCGCGGCCAGCAGTACGGACCAGCCGGGGATGGGCGCCGGCGGCCGGCCGAGGTCGTACACCGGCAGAAAGCCCTGCTCGGTCAGGAGGGGGAGGAAGTCATCGCCCGCGCCGCCGATACCGGGCCGGGCGATCGGCTCGGTCGGCTCGACGACGAGCGCGGGCCGGGCCTCGCCGCCCACCAGGACCACCCCGCTGGTGACGCCGAGCACCGCCTGGGTGTCGGCGGCGGGCGGCGGTTCGGGGGCGGGCGGCGCGGCCTCCTCGGCGGTGATGGACCGTACGGCGCCGCGCAGCTGATCCTCGGAGACCGGGACGACCTGGGAGGGGACACAGGTGGCATGCGCGAAGGCGAGCACCGCGGTCTCCTGGCCCACGAAGAGCACGGTGCTGGTGCGCTCCTGGTCGGTGTTCCCGGGCGTGCGGCAGGAGGTGCAGTCGTAGCTGCCCGGGGCGTTCTCGCCGGCCAGCAGCCGGTCGGCTTCTTCGTCGCCGATCTCGGCGCGTACGTCATCGCTGACGTCGAGCATGCGCGGCACGGGTGGCTCCTCGGTATCGGTCCGTGGCGCCGGGTGGTTTCCCGGCTCCATGTAGTCAACGGGCCATCCGCGGCTGGGTCACTGCACTTGAGGCTCTGATGAGCTAAGGCCGGTAAAAGTTCCGCACGTTCGCTACCAATCTGACATATGTTCAAGAACAAGACGGTTATGGAGCCCAACCCAGCAACCGTTTCCCGTGTCTGACCCATTGATAGGCGGACGTGTGAGGCTGTCCGCGGGGAAACGGTGGGAAATGGTTGGAAACCGGGACGGATGCATATCTCATTCCTGATTCACAACGCGTACGGGATCGGCGGGACGATCCGCACCACGTACAACCTCGCCCGAACGCTGGGCGAACAGCACGACGTGGAGATCGTGTCGGTGTTCCGCCACCGTGACGTGCCGGTCTTCGACCCCGGCCCGAACGTGCGGCTCAGCCACCTTGTGGACATCCGCAAGAAGAGCCCGGGCTACGAGGGCGACGACCCCGAGCACGCCCGCCCCGCGCGGGTCTTCCCGAGGAGCGAGGGCCGGTACAAGCAGTACAGCCGGCTCACCGACCGGCGGATAGCCGAGCACCTGAGGCGGCTGGACTGCGATGTCGTCGTCGGCACCCGCCCCGGTCTGAATGTGCACATAGCCCGCGAGGCCCGCCGCGGGCCCGTGCGCGTCGGCCAGGAGCATCTGACCCTGAGCACCCACTCCAAGGCGCTGAAGCGGACGCTGCGCGGCGTGTACCCGCGGCTGGACGCGGTCACCACCGTCACTCAGGCGGACGCGGAGACGTACCGGGGGCAGATGCGGCTGCCGGGCGTACGGCTGGAGGCGGTGCCCAACAGCGTGCCCGAATCGGGTCTGGAGCCCGCCGACGGCACTGGCAAGTGGGTCGTGGCGGCCGGCAGGCTCGCCCCGGTGAAACGGTACGACCTGCTCATACGGGCGTTCGAGAAGGTCACCGCGGAACGCCCCGACTGGCGGCTGCGGATCTACGGCGGCGGCGACCAGCGGGCCAAGCTGCGGACCCTGATAGACCGGCTCGGCCTGTACAACCACATCTATCTGATGGGCCCGGCCAACCCCCTGGACCCGGAGTGGGCCAAGGGCTCGATCGCCGCCGTGACCTCCAGCATGGAGTCCTTCGGGATGACCATCGTCGAGGCGATGCGCTGCGGTCTTCCCGTGGTCTCCACCGACTGCCCGCACGGGCCCGCGGAGATCATCGATGACGGCGTGGACGGCCGCCTGGTCCCCACCGGAGACGTCGACGCCATCGCCACGGCCCTTCTGGGCCTCATCAACGACGACGAACTGCGGCAGCGGATGGGCCGGGAGGCGCTGAAGCGCTCCGCCCGCTTCGACCCGTCCCAGGTGGCCGGGCGCTACGAGTCGCTTTTCGCCGACCTCGTGGGGCGCAGCACCATGCGCGGCACCCTGCACCGCGCCCGCGGCACCCTCCTCAGCGGTGTGTTCGCGACGAAGGACGTGGGCTACTCGATGTTCGGAAGGGCGCGTACCGCATGAGCGACGCAAGCACGGCCGCCGAGTTCGCTCCGCCGCGCGCCGACTGTGTGGCGGACTCAGCCGGCGGGCTCACCTTCCAGGTCGTGGACTGGGCCCGTCCCGGGCCGGCCGCCGGCTCCGACGCCGGCCCGGACGCCGCGCTGGTGCTGGTGCGCCGGGGCGCGGACCCCGGCCCCGAGGGCGAGGTGCGGCTGCCGCTGGTGCCCACCGAGGGCGGCAGGCTGCAGGCCGCGCTGCCGAGCACGGTGCCGCTGCTGGAGGGGCGCTGGGACGTCCATATGGTCTTCGGCGAGGCCGAAACGCAGCGGCTCGCGCCGGGCCTGAACGATCTGCGCTCGCTCGTCGACCGCAAGCCGGGCCCCAGCACCTCGCCGCTGGCCGTCCGTATCCCGTACCCGACCAAGCACGGCAACCTCTCGCTGCGCAGCTGGCGCCGCACCCCGCACGCCGAGGCGGGGGAGCTGCGGGTCCAGGGCGGCGGGCTGGCGGTGCGCGGCCGGCTGTACCGGGTGGAGCACCCGGCCGAGTGGCTGGCCGGCGCGGTCGCCGAGGCCCGCCTCCGGCCCGAGCCCTCGCGGGTGTGGACGGGGCAACTCGAGAGGAACGGTGCGAACGCCGGCCACGGCGCGGACGGCGCGGAGTTCTCCTTCACGCTGCCGCTCGCGGAGTTGGCGGACGGCTGGAAGGGCGGTGAGGAGGCGTGGGATCTGTGGCTGCGCCCGGCCGACCGGGACGCGGCCCCGGCGCGGCTGGCGCGGATCCTGGACGACGTCCCGGACAAGAAGGAGATCTTCACCTACCCGGCACAGGTCATCGCCGCTGCGCACGGCGCCGCGAAGGCCGGTCCGTACTACACCGTCAACAACGATCTGGCGGTGCGCGTCGAGAGCGCCTAGCGAGCGCGGGGATCCTTAGCGACAGGCCGGTATTAATCTGGGCATAAGGTGCACGTAAAGGGTGTGCATCGGGGTGTACATCAGGGGAACTCGCACCGCGGAGGTGTGAATGATGATTCCTGTCCTTCTGGTCCTGCTTCTCGCGGTGGTCCTGTTCGGGGTCGGGTTTGCCGTCAAGGCGCTGTGGTGGATCGCGCTCGCGGTCCTGGTGGTCTGGCTGCTCGGCTTCCTGTTCCACCGCACCGGGGCGGCCGGCGGCCACCGGACGCACTGGTACCGCTGGTGAGCGGTGAAGGCAGCGGCTGACGCCGCTGTCCCGGCCGCCGAGGACAGTTCTTGTCCTCGGCGGCTGGCACACTCGGCGCCATGTTGGAGACCTCCGCACGCCTGCTCCGCCTGCTCTCCCTGCTGCAGGCCCACCGCGAGTGGTCCGGCGGCGAGCTCGCCGACCGTCTCGGGGTGACCACGCGCACCGTGCGCCGCGATATCGACCGGCTGCGCGAACTCGGCTATCCCGTGCACTCCAGCCCCGGGACGGCCGGCGGCTATCAGCTCGGCCCGGGTGCCCAGCTGCCACCGCTGCTGCTCGACGACGAGGAGGCGGTGGCCGTCGCGGTCGGGCTGCGCCAGGCGGCTGGCGGCGGGGTGGAGGGCATCGAGGAGACCTCGGTACGCGCCCTCGCCAAGCTGGAACAGGTGCTGCCGGACCGGCTGCGCCGCCGGGTGAGCGCGCTGAGCGCCTTCACTGTGCCCATGCTGGGCGGATTCCGGGGCCCCACGGTCGATCCGGCGGTGCTGACGGAGCTGGCGAACGCCTGCCGGGACTGCCGTCAGCTGCGCTTCGAGTACCGCGCCCACGGCGGCGCCGTCAGCCGCCGCACCGCCGAGCCGCACCGGCTGGTGGCCGCGCAGCGCCACTGGTACCTCGTCGCCTGGGATCTGGACCGGGGCGACTGGCGTACGTTCCGGGCCGACCGCATCACCCCGACGCCGCCGCACGGCCCGCGCTTCGCCCCGCGCCGGCCGCCCGCCGAGGACCTGGCCGCGTATGTCCGCGAGGGCGTGTCCACCACCGTGTACGCCGCGAAGGCCACCGTGCTGCTGCGGGTGTCCGCCGAGCGCGCGGCGGAGCGGGTGTCGCCGGCCGCCGGGGTGCTGGAGCCGGTCGACGAGCACAGCTGTCTGCTGCACACCGGCGCCGGGAGCCTGGACGTCATGGTGATCCATATCGCCCTGCTGGGGCTGGATTTCGAGGTGCGGGAGCCGCCCGAGCTGAACGATCACATCCGGGAGCTCAGGGACCGGCTGACCCGGGCCCTGGACTGATCGGGCCCGGCCCCGGGCCGATCGGGCCCCGCGGCCCCGCCCCTCGCTCCGCCTCCGCGGCGGGGGCGAACCTCGGGTGGTGCAGATCGAAGGCGGGGGACTCGGAGCGGATCCGCGGCAGCGCGAGGAAGTTGTGCCGGGGCGGCGGGCAGGAGGTCGCCCACTCCAGGGAGCGGCCGAACCCCCAGGGGTCGTCGACCGTCACCTTGGCGCCGTGCTTGCTGGTCTTCCAGACGTTGTAGAGGAACGGCAGCGTCGACATGCCCAGCAGGAAGGAGCCGATGGAGGAGACGGTGTTGAGGGCGGTGAAGCCGTCGGCCGCCAGATAGTCGGCGTAGCGGCGCGGCATGCCCTCGGCACCCAGCCAGTGGTGCACCAGGAAGGTGGTGTGGAAGCCGACGAACAGCGTCCAGAAGTGGATCCGGGCGAGCCGTTCGTCGAGCAGCTTGCCGGTGAACTTCGGCCACCAGAAGTAGAACCCCGCGAACGTCGCGAAGGTCACCGTCCCGAAGACGACGTAGTGGAAGTGGCCCACCACGAAGTAGGAGTCGGTGACGTGGAAGTCCATCGGCGGCGACGCCAGGATCACCCCGGTCAGCCCCCCGAACAGAAAGCTGACGAGAAAACCGACCGCCCACAGCATCGGCGATTCGAAGGACAGCGAGCCGCCCAGCATCGTGCCGATCCAGTTGAAGAACTTCACCCCGGTCGGCACCGCGATCAGGAAGGACAGCAGCGAGAAGAACGGCAGCAGCACCGCGGCGGTCGCGAACATATGGTGCGCCCACACCATCATCGACAGCGCCATGATGGCGATCGTCGCGCCGATCAGAGTCACGTAACCGAAGATCGGCTTGCGGGAGAAGACCGGAATGATCTCGGTGATGATGCCGAAGAACGGCAGCGCGATGATGTACACCTCGGGGTGGCCGAAGAACCAGAACAGATGCTGCCACAGCAGCGCACCACCGAATCGGGCGTCGAAGACCACCGCCCCGAACCGCCGGTCCGTCTCCAGAGCCAGTAGCGCCGCCGCCAGCACGGGGAACGCCATCAGGATCATGACCGAGGTGAAGAGGGTGTTCCAGGTGAAGATCGGCATCCGGAACATCGTCATGCCCGGGGCGCGCATCGTGATGATGGTCGTCAGGAAGTTCACCGCGCCGAGGATGGTGCCGAACCCCGCCAGCGCAAGCCCCATGATCCACATATCGGCGCCCACGCCGGGGGAGCGGGCCGCGCTGTTGAGCGGGGCATACGCGGTCCAGCCATAATCCGGACCGCCCCCGGGCAGCGCCAGACCGCACAGCACGATGATTCCGCCGAACAGAAAGAACCAGTACGAGAGCATGTTCAGCCGCGGAAAGGCCACATCTGGCGCGCCGATCTGAAGCGGCATGATCTCGTTGGCGAACCCCGCGAAGGCCGGCGTCGCGAACAGCAACAGCATGATCGTGCCATGCATGGTGAACGCCTGGTTGTACGCCTCGTTCGACATCAGCTGCAGCCCCGGCCTGGCCAACTCGGCGCGCATCACCATCGCCAGCGCCCCCGCCACCAGGAAGAAGCCGAACGCGGTGATCAGATACAGATGCCCGATCTTCTTGTGGTCCGTGGTGGTCAGCCAGTCCACCAGGATCTGGCCCACGCCCGGCACCCGCGCCGGTCCGGCAGCCGCCGCCTGTGCGGTCTCCGTCCCCATCGGCGCTCCCTTCAGGTGATTTCGGCGGGATTTGGGCTGTGGCCATGATGCGCACGACGGGCGGGCGGGCGCGAGGATCCACCCCTTGCGTCACTCGGTCGGCGGCACCCGGGTGCCGCAGCCGGATACGGCATGCCGCAGCCGGGTGGGGCGCCGAGGTACCGCCGATCGGCCGGGGAAAACCCGCGGTTCCCGACTCGGTCATTTTGTGGCGGAATTGTGTATTCCGTGGGCGTGGGCGGTCGATTTCCGCCGGGCCTTGGGAATTTACTCGGGAGTTGCTGTGAGCCGGTCTCCGCCAATACCAGAGCGGCGTCAATGCGAAAGATTTGCCGGGGAAACCGGCGGAAACTCGCCGTCACCTTCGTGCCGTCAACACGGAACACGGACGAGTGACAGAGAAGGAAACAAACCCGGGCGTGTTTTCTGTGACACAAGTGTGACGAGTGAGGGACGCGGTACGGGTGAGTATGTGTCAGCGGTCGGGGAGAGTCGGGTTCCACCGCCGAGTCGCGGCGCATACGGTGGCGTTATGGCACCTCTACCGACGCCCTCCGCCGAACCCGACGACGATCTCGACAGCTATGTGGGCCTCGACGCCCGGACCGCCCAGGAGCGCGCTCGTGAGCGGGGCTGGAGCACCGTGCGCACACTTCCGACGGGCGCGATCATCACCATGGAGTATCTGCGCGGGAGGATCAACTTCGAGGTGGCCGACGACACCGTGAAGCGCTGCTGGAAGGGGTGACGGCAGGGCGCACACGCCGAGGCGGCCGAGCCGGTCGAGGCGGCTGATACGGCGACGGCCCCGGACGCTCAGCAGGAGCGTCCGGGGCCGTGGTGCGTTCGGCTCGGCGCGATCGGTGGGCGGCGGGGCTGGGGGAGAGGCGTGCGTACCGTCCCCGCGGGCCCAGCTGCCGTACCGGCGGATCAGCCGCCGGTGCTGGCCGCGCGCCCGCGGCCCGCGGTCGGGCCCAGCGGCGCCGTGGCGCGCGGCACCCGGTCGGCGTGCGGCGGGCGGCGGCTGCCGCCCGGGGCGCCGGCCCGCTCGGCGCGGATCGGATGCGGGCGCAGCGGGTGGTGCGGCCGGGCCTCGGACATATGCGCCGCGACACCGCTCGGCCGGCCGCCGACACCCACCGTCTCGCGGGCCGGCAGCTCGTCGTCGTGCGCCGTACGCGGGGTGGCCAGGGCCGAACCGGCCACCGGCCGCGACAGCGGCCGCGGCGCCGACGCCCGGTCCCGGTACTCGCGCACCTTGCGGTACATGGCCCGCAGCAGCACCTCGGCGCGCGCCATCGCCGGCTCCAGCCACGGCAGCGCCAGCAGCACCAGCACCCCGGCGGCCCAGCCGAGCACCACATCGCTGACCCAATGGGTGCCGAGGTAGACGGTGGTCATGCCGACGCCGAAGGCGAAGACCGCGGCGATGACCGAGGCGATCCTGCGGGCATGGGGAGTGGTCGCCAGATAGGCCAGCACACCCCAGGTGACCACCGCGTTCGCGGTGTGACCCGAAGGAAATATATCGCCGTTGCCCCACATCTCATTGGAGCCGACGCTGGTCGCGTAGTGCGGACCGAGCCTGCCGAGGCCGAGCTTGACGGACCCGACGGTGATGTTGAGCAGCAGCAGGGAGGTCCCCAGCACGATCAGCGGGCGCAGGGTGCGCTGCTGGTAGCAGCACCAGCCGATCCAGGCGGTCACCGCCACCGCGGTGGGGCCGCGCTGGCCCATGACCACGAAGTAGTCCAGGAAGGTGTGGATCTCCGGCCAGTGCTTGTACGGCCGGAACAGCATGACCTGCCAGTCCAGCCGCACCAGCCACGAGGTGGTGAGCACCCCGATCACCGTCGCCGCGTACACAGCGAGGGTGGACCCGAGCAGCCAGCGGCGTGTTCGGGTCATGCGCGGTCGCGCCAGATCGGTCGGGCGCCCCTTCACCTGAGGGAGCTTGTCATCGGTACGCACTCAATCGACGTTACATTGCGTGACAGGCCGCTTCGGTCGATCACGTCGCTTTGTGATGACGATGTGATGTGGAGTGTGTCTCGTCCGGGGTTTTTGAACTCGCCATTCGGGCGGAAATCCCCGGGTGGTCGCGGCTTTTCCGGGAGCCGCGTTCCCGAAGCGGCTCCCCGACTTCTTTATGGAATTCTTACAGGGTCGTTTATCGGCGATTAGCCGGGGCGTTCCTTGGAGTTTCCCCAGCCGTCGCCCGGCCGCCGGGCCGCCCCACCGGCCCCCTCACGGCGGCCCCGTCCCGTTCAGCCAGAAGGCCCCGTACGCCGCCGAGGCGAGCCCCGCCGACCCCAGGATCAGCGCGGCCCTGGCGGTACGCAGGCGTGCGACGGCGGCCGCGAGCGGCAGCAGGATCGGGAAGGCGGGGAGCAGCAGCCGCGGCTTGGAGCCGAAGTAGCCCTTCGCGGTCAGCGCGAGGGTCAGCACCACCCCGGCGTACACCAGCAGCGGCAGCGGGTCGCGCCGCCGTACGCACCGGATGAACACCCAGATCAGCAGGGCCACGCCGATCAGCATCGCCAGCCCGGCCGCGAAACCCGGCCCCGCCAGCAGGTCCCAGGTGAAGCGCGCGAAGGCCACACCGCCGTCGAATCCGTTCCGCCAGCCGCTCTGTACGTCGAGATAGCCGGTGACGCTGCCGGTCCACACCCCCACCCACACCACATAGCCCAGCCAGCCGAGCGGTGCGAGGGCCACGCCGAGCAGCATCCGCCGGTGCTCGCGCCGTAGGTGCCGTACGAGGCGCCACCGCATGAGCCGCCACCGCCCGGCGGGCAGCACGGCCGCGGCCGCCGTGATCCACACCGCCGCGATCACCGCCGCCCCCACCGGCCGGGTCAGCCCGGCCGGCGCCGCCAGTGACCCGGCCCATACCCACCGTCCGGTGAGCAGCGCGTACATCGCCCAGGCGGCCAGCGCGGTGAACAGCGATTCGGAGTACGCCATCGACTGCACGATGCTGACGGGCAGCACCCCCCACAGCACCACCAGCGCCGTGCCCACGCGCCGCCCGCGCAGCCGGTCGCCGATCGCGAAGATCCCCCACGCGGCGAACAGCGACGCGAGCCAGCTCACCGCCAGGCCCGCGGCGGCGGCGTCCAGCGGGGTCAGGGCCGAGATCAGCCGCTCCAGCCAGGGCAGCAGCGGGAAGAAGGCCAGATCGGAGTGGACCGAGCCGTCGGGCAGCCGGAGCGTGTAGCCGTAGCCCTCCTCGGCGATGCGCGAGTACCAGACGGCGTCCCAGCGCCCGGAGAGCAGCGTGTGCCAGCTCTTGCCCGTCGCCGACGACCAGATCGCGAGAACCACGACGCCCAGCAGCCGCGTCCCCGTATACGCCAGGAGCGCCGGAGCGGCCCGGCGCAGCGTGGTGGGAACCGCGCGGCCCGTCCGGTCGTCGTGCTTTCCGGCCGGGGGGTCGGTTTGGGCGAGTCCGGTCACGGACCCGATTATCCCGGGGCCGAAGGGGCGGTGCGGTGCGGGACGAGGTGTGGGGGCGAGACGGTGGGGACGGGGCACGGGGGAAAAACGGGAGGGACAAATGGGGGACACCGGAACGTACGCCTTCGTTCACCCCTGCGACGTGGGTCTCAACATGGGATGGGCCACACGACCCGCGTGACGACTCGCGTACGCTGACCATTCACTCGCCCTCGCCGCCGGGTCGCCGGACGTCCTCAGCCTGCGACGTCCCGCTCCCGAGGGGCCGCGAGCGCACGACAGGGAGGTGCGGTTTATGTCCGGGACGACCACGGCCGGCAATCGACGGACGACGGGCGTCCCCCGGCAGTGGCGCGGCACCGGCGCGGACGGCGCGGCCAACCGCTGGATCGTGCTCCTCGTGCTCTGCGTCAGCCTGCTGCTGGTCGCCGTGGACGGGACCGTGCTGCATGTCGCGGTGCCCGCCGTCACCGAGGACCTGCGGCCGGGCTCCATCGAACTGCTGTGGATCGTCGACGCGTACCCGCTGGTCTGCGCCTCCCTGCTGATCCTGTTCGGCACGCTCGGCGACCGGGTCGGCCGCCGCCGGGTGCTGCTGCTCGGCTACGGCCTCTTCGGCGTGGCCTCGGCCCTGGCCGCCGAGGCGGGCAATCCGAAGGTCCTCATCGTGGCCCGCGCCCTGCTGGGCGTCGGCGGCGCGATGATCATGCCCGCGACGCTGTCGATCCTGCGCCAGGTCTTCCCGGACCGCCGCGAGCGCGCCCTGGCCATCGGCGTCTGGAGCGCGGTGGCCGCCGTGGGCGCGGCCGCCGGACCGCTGCTCGGGGGCTTCCTGCTGGAGCACTTCTGGTGGGGCTCGGTCTTCCTCATCAACATCCCGCTGATGGCGGTCGCCCTGCCCGTGGGCCGCTGGCTGCTGCCGGAGTCCACCGGCGACCGCGACGGCCCCTGGGACGTGCTGGGCGCGATGATGGCCGCGTGCGGGCTGTTCTGTCTGGTCTTCGGCGTCAAGCGGGTGGGCAGCGGCGCGGCCCCGCTGGATCCGCTCACCGCCGCGCCGGCCCTGTTCGGCGTGGTCCTGCTGGTGCTCTTCGTACGCCGGCAGCGCCGCCGCAAGCATCCGCTGGTCGATCTGCGGCTGTTCAACCGGCCCGCGTTCTCCATCTCCGTCGGCTGTATCGTGCTCGCCCTGCTGGCGCTCGTCGGCCTGGAGCTCATAGCCGCCCAGTATCTGCAGCTCGTCCTCGGCCTCACGCCGCTCGAGACGGGCATGCGGCTGCTGCCGCTCACCCTCGCCGCGATGGCCGCCGGGCTCGCCGGGTCCCGGATGCTGCAGCGGCTCGGCCCCCGCACCATGGTCGCCTTCGGCTTCTCGCTCACCGCGGCGGCCGTCCTCTCGCTGGTCGTCATGGGCCAGTCCGACCGGCCCGCGGTCCTGGTCGGCGCCTTCCTCTTCCTCGGCTTCGGCCTGGAGACCACGCTCTTCGGCGCATACGAGTCGATGCTCAACGAGGCGTCGGTCAAGTCCGCGGGCGGCGCGGCCGCGATCGGCGAGACCTCGTACCAACTCGGCGCCGGTATCGGCATCGCCCTCCTGGGCAGCGTCATGAACGCCACCTACGCGCCCGGTGTCTCCCACGCCGCTGGCGTCCCGGAGTCCGCGAGCGAGGCCGCGAGCGCGTCGCTCGGCGCGGCCTACAAGGTCTCCGACCGGCTCGGCGGCAAGGAGGGCGAGTCGCTGCGCGCGGTGGCGCGCGAGTCCTTCGTCCACGGTCTGCATGTCACGTTGGTGGTCAGCGCCGGTCTGCTGCTGGTGGGGGCGCTGGCGGCGCTGCGGCTGCCGAAGTCGATGGAGTGCGCACCCGACGAGGCCGGTACGGACGCCGGGCACGGGGCGGACACCGGGCACGGTACGGACACCGAACACGGTACCGATGCCGGGCATACGACGAACGCCGGCGCCGGGCATGACCTTGAGCCGGCCCCGGCCCCCGCCCCGGACACCGCACGCGACGCCGCGCAGGACACGGGCACCGCGCGCGTGCCTCGCCCGAACCGCCCCGACCGCGTCGGCCCCGACCGCGCCGACCGTGCGGCGGTCGGCGCGGAGACCTCCGGCTGACGGCGGTTCCCTCCGGCCCGGCGCGGTCTGGACGCCGGGGATTACCCGGCCGTAGCGTCGGATCCGACCGGAACGATCACTCCGGCCGTGCCGAAACCGCACCCCAACGCAGCCGAACCGAACCGCACCGGAACCGGAGGCCGAACCATGTCCGAGGGCGCCCGCCGCAGCCTGCCGCCGTTCGACCCCGCCGATCCGCTCGGGATCGACGATCTGCTCGCCCCGGACGACCTCGCCGTCCGCACCACCGTCCGCCAGTGGGCCGCCACCCGCGTCCTGCCGGATATCGCCGACTGGTACGAGCGCGGCGAACTGCCCGGCATCCGCGACCTGGCCCGTGAGCTCGGCTCCCTCGGGGCGCTCGGCATGTCGCTGACGGGATACGGCTGTACGGGCGCGAGCGCCGTCCAGTACGGGCTGGCCTGCCTGGAGCTGGAGGCCGCCGACTCCGGGATCCGCTCCCTGGTGTCCGTACAGGGCTCGCTGGCCATGTACGCCATCCACCGCTTCGGCTCGGAGGAGCAGAAGGAGCGGTGGCTGCCCCCGATGGCCGCGGGCGAGACCATCGGCTGCTTCGGGCTGACCGAGCCCGACCATGGCTCGGACCCGGCCGGGATGCGCACCTACGCCAAGCGGGACGGCTCCGACTGGGTGCTCACCGGCCGCAAGATGTGGATCACCAACGGCTCGGTGGCCGGGGTCGCCGTGGTCTGGGCCCGTACGGACGAGGGCATCCGGGGATTCGTCGTGCCGACAGACGCCCCCGGCTTCTCGGCCCCCGAGATCCGGCACAAGTGGTCGCTGCGCGCCTCGGTGACCAGCGAGCTGGTGATGGACGAGGTGCGGCTGCCCGCCGACGCCGTGCTGCCGGAGGTCACCGGGTTGCGCGGCCCGCTCAGCTGTCTGAGCCACGCCCGCTACGGCATCGTCTGGGGATCGATGGGCGCGGCCCGGGCGTGTTTCGAGGCGGCGCTGGAGTACGCGGGGTCCCGCGAGCAGTTCGGCCGGCCCATCGGCGGTTTCCAGCTCACCCAGGCCAAGCTCGCCGATATGGCGGTCGAACTGCACAAGGGCGTACTGCTGGCCCATCACCTGGGAATGCGGATGGACGCCGGAACGCTCCGCCCCGAGCAGGTCAGCTTCGGCAAGCTGAACAATGTGCGGGAGGCGATCGAGATCTGCCGCACGGCCCGGACGATCCTGGGCGCCAACGGGATCTCCTTGGAGTACCCGGTGATGCGGCACGCGACGAATCTGGAATCGGTGCTCACCTATGAGGGCACCGTCGAAATGCACCAACTGGTGCTCGGCAAGGCGCTCACCGGACTGGATGCGTTCCGCTGAGCGAGTTCCGGTGAGCGGCCTTGCCTAGCTCTGGTTGAAGAAGCCGGTGGCGTGGTGTCTGTTGGCGCTGAGGACTTCGTAGTCCGGCGGCGTCAGCAGAAAGACGCGGTTGGCCACGCGGTCGATCGAGCCGCGCAGCCCGAAGATCAGCCCGGCCGCGAAGTCGACCACGCGCTTGGCGTCGGCGGCCTCCATGGTCGTGAGGTTGACGATGACCGGCACGCCCTCCCGGAACATCTCGCCGATGCCGCGCGCGTCCCGGAAGCTCTCGGGGGTGACCGTGGCGATACGGGTGCCCTCGTCCCGCGCGGCCTGGTCGGCCACCCGCACCCGCGGGTCGGTCACCCAGGCGTCGCCGGGCTCGGGTCCCTCGGCGTAGTCGTCGTCGTAGTAGCGCTCGTCATCGCTGTCGTCGACGAGGCCAAGCCAAGCACTCGCCTTGCGCACCGATCCCATGGACGCCTCCTTTCACTGCCGCTCTCTGTACTGCACCTGCCCCCTCTATCGTCGTCCATGATGCAGAAGGTGTGCCACGTGGATTGCGGCCGCACAGGGGATTCGTGACGGTACTGGTGCACAACGTATGGCGACGAATCAGAGTTCCTCCTGCTAGCAGGCCCTGACGAGGCGATGGGTAGACTCCGCCGGGCCGGACGGGTGACGCCGGGGACGTATGGGTGAACGGGGAGAAAGTTGTTTGGCATTATCCGCCCTTGCCGGCATCGGCTGTCGGAAAACCTGCGCACGGAGTGGATGGCGCATCTGTGCGGGTTGTGCCTCGCGTTGCGCGGAGCCCGTGGCCAGTTCGCGCGGGTCGCCACCAATTACGACGGACTCGTCATCTCGGTGCTCGTGGAGGCCCAGTCGCGGCGTACGGAGGGATGGCGGCGCACCGCCGGGCCCTGTCCGCTGCGCGGAATGCGGAGCGCGCCGGTCGCCCAGGGCGAGGGCGCGCGGCTGGCGGCCACCGTCTCCCTGGTGCTGGCCTCGGCGAAGATACGCGACCATGTGGCCGACGGGGACGGGGCGTTGGCGCGCCGGCCGGTCGCCGTGGCCGCCCGTCGGGTCGCCGCCGGATGGGACCGGGCGGGCGCCCGCAGCGGTGCGGAGCTCGGCTTCGACACGGCCGTGCTGCTGGACGCGGTCGGCCGTCAGGAGGGGATAGAGCGGGCGGCGGGCCTCGGCACCCCGCTGCTGGCCGTCACCGAGCCGACCGAGACCGCGACCGCCGCGGCCTTCGGATACACCGCCGTACTGGCCGAGCGGCCCGGCAACCGGGCGCCGCTGGAGGAGGCGGGGCGGCTGTTCGGCCGGCTCGCGCATCTGCTGGACGCGGTGGAGGACCTGGCGGAGGACACCGCGGCCGGGGCCTGGAACCCGATCACGGCCACCGGTACGGACCTGGCCGAGGTGCGCAGGCTGTGCGACGACGCGGTGCACGGGGTGCGTCTCGCGCTGCGCGAGGCGGAGTTCGAGAACGGCAAGCTCGCCCATGTGCTGCTGGCACATGAGCTGCGGCGCGCGGTGGACCGGGCGTTCGGCACCACGTCCTGCTCGCACGGGCCGTCCGCCGGGAGCGCCGCGCATGCCCCGCACGCCGCGCATGCCCCGCACGCCGCGCATGCCCCGGACGCTCCGTACGCCGCGCAGGGTGCGCCGCCGCCGCAGTCGCCCTGGATCAACAACCCGTACGGGCCCGGCCCGGGCGGCCCCGGGGGCGCCCCGCCCGAGCCGCCGAACCGCAGGCGGCGCGGGCTGATAGCCGGTTGCGCGGTGTGGGCCGGGCTCTTCTGCACCTGCCAGGTGTGCTGCAAGAACCCGTACGACGACCCGTGGACCGGGGAGCCGCGCGAGGGCTGGTGCCATAAGTGCGATGACTGCAGCGACTGCTGTGACTGCTGTGACTGTGGCGATTGTTGTGGTAACTGCTGTAGCTGCGACTGCTGTGACTGCAGCTGTGATTGCTAGGCGGGCTGAAAGCGCGAGGGGAGGGGAAGCGCTGAAGCGTGGGTGAAGGTGCGTGCTGAGTGAACTGGGGGAATGGGTAAGGCGGGCGCCGAACCCGGACAGCGGGCGGCGGCGGGCAGCCGGAGCAGATGAGAAAGCCTCGGAACGCCTAGGTGGCGGAGGCGGCGGTCAGCCCGTACAGGAACCCGAACAGGACGCGGACCACACCCGACCGAAGTCGATGTGTCCGCGCGTGATCAGTCGCTGACGTGGCTGCATGGCCCAAGTGGAACAGCCTTGCGGTTCCGCGTCAACTGGCCATGAGACGCGCCGCCCACAGTTCGGACAACCTTGACAACGGGTCGTGGGGACGGCTTAGCCTCGGCAACAGGCTGTGCTGAGGGGCGCGGCCGGGTGTGAAGGCCACTGGCGTGTTCGGTGACGAACCGACGGAGCCTTCCGCATGTCCGTGCGACCGGACCTTCCCTCCCGACCCCCCGCCCTTGTGATCGTCGGCGCGGGCCCCCGCGGCACCGGCCTCGTGGAGCGCATCGCCGCCAACGCCCCCGAGCTGTACGGCGAGGCCGCCCCTCTCGAACTGCACCTGGTCGATCCGCATCCGCCCGGCGGCGGCCGGATCTGGCGCCCGGACCAGTCCCCGCTGCTGTGGATGAACTCCATGGCCGAGGACGTCACCGTGTTCTCGGACGAGACCGTCGAGCAGGACGGCCCGGTCCGCCCCGGACCTTCCCTCGCTGAGTGGGCGGAGCGCGCCCGCGCCGGGGCGCTCCCCGAGCTTTCGCCTGACCTTTCCCCTGGCCTTTCCCCCGAACTCGCCTCCGAAGCCGCCGCGCTGACCGGCCGTGGCTTCGCCAGCAGACGGCTGCAGAGCGCGTATCTGGCCTGGGTGCACCAGCGCGCGGTGGCCGCCCTGCCGCCCGCCGTCACGGTCCACCGGCACCGCTGCCGCGCCGTACGGATCACCGGCCCGCGCGACGGGGTGCAGCAGGTGTGGCTGGAGGGGCGGACCACCCCGCTGGCCGCCGACGCCGTCGTGCTCGCCCTCGGCCACCTCGACGCCGAACCCGACCAGGAGCAGCGGGCGCTGGCCGCCTTCGCCGCCGAACACGGACTCGTCCACCTGCCGCCGGAGTTCACCGCCGACAGCGACCTGAGCCGACTGCGCCCCGGCGAGCCGGTGATCGTGCGCGGCTTCGGGCTCGCCTTCGTGGACCTGATGGTTCTGCTCACCGAGGGGCGCGGCGGGGCGTACGAGGAGACCGGTGACGGGGAGCTGACGTACCGGCCCTCCGGCCGCGAGCCGGTGCTCCACGTCGGCTCGCGGCGCGGCGTCCCGTACCGCGCCAAGATCGGCTACGGCTGGCTGGGCGAACGCCCACCGCTGCCCCGCTTCTTCGGACCGGCCCAGGTCGAGGAGTTGCTGCGGCGCCCCGGCCGGCCCGACTACCGCCGCGACATCTGGCCGCTGATCGCCAAGGAGCTCGGCTTCGCCCACTACCACCGGCTGTTCACGGCCCATGCCGACCGTACCGCCATGCCCTGGCCCGACTTCGAGGAGCGCTACGCCGCCTGCCCGCCCGGCGGCCCCGAACTGCGCGCCCTGGTCGCGGCCGCCGTCCCCGACCCGGCGGACCGGCTCGACCTCGACGCCCTCGACCGGCCCCTGGCCGGGCGGCGGTTCGCGAGCCACGAGGCACTGCAGCAGGACCTGCGCGCGCATATCGAGGCCGATCTCGCCCGCCGCCACGACCCCGGCCACAGCCCCGACCTCGCGGTCTTCCTCGCCCTGCTGTCCGTATACGGCCAGCTGATGCGGCTCGGCGACATCGGCGGCCAATGGCACGGCTTCTTCAGCTACCTCGCCTCCGGCCCGCCCGGCCCCCGGCTGCGCCAACTGCTCGCGCTCTCCCGCGCAGGCGTGGTGCGCTTCCTCGGCCCGGAGCTGCGGGTGGTCGCCGATCCGCTGCGCAAGGTCTTCCGGGCGAGCGGCGCCGGGGTGGCGGGCCCGGCGGTGGAGGCCCGTGCGCTGGTCGAGGCCCGGCTGCCCGAGCCGACCGTGGCGCACACCCGTGACGCGCTGCTGCGCTCGCTGCACCGGGACGGCGCCGCCGCCACCCCCGCCGGGCTGCTCGCCGTCAGCCCCGACGACGGCCGGATCCTGGACCGGGCCGGCCGCCCCCACCCGCGCCGCTTCGCGCTCGGCCCGCACACCGACGCCCGCGGCTCCGGGGGGTTCGCCCGGCCCCGTACGAACGCGCCCGTCTTCCGCCAGAACGACGCGACGGCGCGCGCCCTGCTGTCGCTGCTCCGTTCCCTGTCCCCGCAGGCCCCGTGCGCCCCGCAGACCCCGCAGGCACCGCAGGCCCCGCAGACCGTGCAGGCCTCGCAGGCACCGCAGGCCCCGCAGACCGTGCAGGCCCCGCAGGCCCCGCAGACCGTGCAGGCCCCGCAGGCCTCGCACACCCCAGGCGCCCCGCACGCCTCGCTCACTGTCCGAGCCCAGGCCCGCTGAACCGTCGACCCCTCACCAGGAAGGCCCCTGACCATGGCCGAATCCCAGCCGCCTCCCGCCCCGCACCGCCGCGCCCCGTACCCCCACGGGGCCCGCCCCGCGCCCCGGCCCCGTCTGCTCCACCTGGCCGCCGCCGTCGACGGCGCCGGGCAGTACGGGGCGCCGTACTTCGTCGAGCTCGCGCGCCTCGCCGAGGGCGGCATGCTCGACTTCATCACCCTGGACGACTCCCTGGGCCCACCGGAGGAGGGGCAGGGCAGGCTCGACGCGCTCGCGGTGCTCTCGCGCGTGGCGCCCGACACCGGGCGGATCGGCCTGGTGCCGACCGTCACCACCACCCACACCGAGCCGTTCCACCTCTCCTGCGCCGTGGCCACCTTGGACTGGGTCAGCCACGGCCGGGCGGGTTGGCGGGCCGAGGTGTCGCCGACCGAGGCGGAGGCCCGGCTGATCGGCCGCCGCACCGCCGCCCCCGCCGAGGAGCTGTGGGCGGAGGCCGGGGAGGTCGCGGACGTCGCGGCCCGGCTGTGGGACAGCTGGGAGGACGACGCCGAGATCCGCGATGAGGCCACGGGCCGCTTCGTCGACCGCGACAAACTGCACTATGTCGACTTCGAGTCCGCCCGGTTCAGCGTGCGCGGCCCGTCCATCGTGCCCAGGCCGCCCCAGGGCCACCCGGTCGTCGTGGCCGACGCCACCGACCCGGTCGCCCGGCGGACCGCGGCCCGGCACGCCGATGTGGCGTACGTACGGGCCGCCACGCCCAAGGCGGCCGGTGCGATCCGCGACGAGCTGCGGCGGCGCGCGGTGGCGTACGGCCGCGACCAGGACGCGCTCACCGTGCTCGCCGCCCTCGCGGTCGACCTGTGCGAGGGCGAACCGGCCTCCGAACTCCCGCCGCCCAGCGGCCCGCTGGCGGTACGGGCCGACGGGCTCCCGCTGTACCGCGGCGGCCCGGTCGACCTCGCGGAGCTGATCGCGCGCTGGCACCAGGCGGGGGCCGTCGACGGCTTCCACATCACGCCCGTCGTACCGCGCCTCGACCTGGAGCGTTTCGTCAACGGCACGGTGGCGCTGCTCCAGCACCGCGGGCTCTTCCGCACCTTCTACCCCGGCACCACACTCCGCGACCACCTGGGCCTGACCCGCCCGGCCAACCGATACGCGCGGCCGAACGCGCAGCCGAGGGAGACGGTCCGATGAGCGAGGGGACGAGGAAGACGATGCACCTGGCAGCGCACTTCCCAGGGGTCAACAACACCACCGTCTGGGCTGATCCGCGGTCCGGGAGCCAGATCGAGTTCTCCTCCTTCGAACACCTCGCGCGCACCGCCGAGCGCGGTCTGTTCGACTTCTTCTTCCTCGCCGAGGGGCTGCGGCTGCGCGAGCACAACGGCCGCATCCACGACCTCGATGTGGTCGGCCGACCGGAGTCGATCACGGTGCTGAACGCGCTGGCCGCCGTCACCGAGCGGCTGGGCCTGGCCGCCACGGTCAACGCGACCTTCAACGAGCCGTACGAGCTCGCCCGCCGGCTGGCCTCGCTCGACCACCTCAGCGGCGGCCGCGCGGCCTGGAACGTGGTCACCTCCTCCGACGCCTTCACCGGCGAGAACTTCAGGCGCGGCGGCTATCTCGACCGGGCCGACCGCTACACCCGGGCCGCGGAGTTCGTCGCCACGGCGCGCGAGCTGTGGGACTCCTGGCCGGACGGCGGCGCCTCCGGCGCCCCCGGCGTCTCCGGCACCTTCGACCACGCCGGGCCGCAGTTCCGGATCTCGGGGCGGTTCGGCGTGCCGCGGAGCCCGCAGGGCCACCCCGTGATCATCCAGGCCGGGGACTCCGACGAGGGGCGCGAGTTCGCCGCGTCCGCCGCCGACATCATCTTCACCCGGCACGGCACGCTGGAGTCGGGCCGCGCCTTCTACGCCGACGTCAAGCGGCGGCTGGCCGACCACGGTCGCGCGCCCCTGGATCTGAAGATCATGCCCGGGGTGACCTTCGTGCTGGGAGACACCGCGGCCGAGGCGCAGGAGAGGGCCGCCGAGATCCGCCGGCAGCAGGTCTCCCCGCAGACCGCGATCCTCACCCTGGAGCAGATCTGGGGCGTCGACCTGTCCGGCTACGACCCGGACGGGCCGCTTCCGGACATCGATCCGGACCCCGACTCCGGGCGGGTCCAGGGCCGGGTGCGGCATGGCGATCCGGCCGCCCTGGCCGCCAAGTGGCGGGCGCTGTCGGAGGAGAAGGGGCTGTCCATCCGGCAGACCGTCATCGAGGCGACCGGACGGCAGTCCTTCATCGGCACACCGGAGGCGGTCGCCGAGGAGATGGCCGCTTTCGTACGGGCCGGGGCCGCCGACGGCTTCATCCTCGTACCGCATCTGACCCCGGGCGGGCTCGACGAGTTCGTCGACCGGGTGGTGCCGCTGCTCCAGGAGCGCGGTGCGTTCCGGACCCGGTACGAGGGGAGAACGCTGCGCGAACATCTCGGTCTTTCACGGCCCCGGGCGAAGTCGCCGGCAGAGGGTGGAACCTGATCCCCCGCCGACTCGTCCAACCAGCTACCCAAGGGGATGGGTGCACAGCCCCGGTGGCCGGAAGCCGCCGGGGCCATGCGACTTGCGCCGACGACTTTTTTAATTGACCTCTTGCGCACCTTGGTTGACTCCACGAATACTTCCGGGAGCGCTTGTCAGGAGCACGACGGAAACGACCGCGGCGTTCCCGTCCGTGTGCTCATTGACTGCGCCTCACGGGCCTGCCCACCCAAGCGGACCCCCGATTCCCCCGGAGGAAGAGTTGAGGATCAAGCGCAACGCCCCCCACAGCAAGCACGCGAGACGCCTCGCCCTGGTGGCCGCCACCTCGGCCCTGGTGGCCGGGACGGCACTCGCCGCCCCCGCCTACGCCGGAAACGACGCGCCTCCCAAGACCACCGCGGCCGAGGCCAAGGCGGCCGGCGGCGCCGTGCTCGAGGCCGACGTCGCGGGCACCGCCTGGTATGTCGACAAGGCGACCAACACCCTTGTGGTCACCGCCGACAGCACCGTCTCGCAGGCCGAGATCTCCAAGATCAAGAGCACCGCCGGCGCGAACGCCGACGCGATCGAGATCAAGCGCACCCCGGGCAAGATAAACAAGCTGATCTCCGGCGGAGACGCGATCTACGCGAGTAGCTGGCGCTGCTCCCTCGGCTTCAACGTGCGCAACAGCAGTGGCGCCAACTACTTCGTCACCGCCGGTCACTGCACCGACGGCGCGGGCACCTGGTGGAGCAACTCCGGCCACACCACGACCATTGGCCCCACCGCCGGCTCCAGCTTCCCGACCAACGACTACGGTCTGGTCCGGTACAGCGGCTCGGTGACCCCCGCCGGCACCGTCGGCAGCCAGGACATCACCAGCGCCGCGAACCCCACCGTCGGCCAGACGGTCACCCGCCGCGGCTCCACCACCGGCATCCACAGCGGCCGGGTCACCGCGCTGAACGCCACGGTGAACTACGGTAACGGTGACGTCGTCTACGGCATGATCCAGACCACCGTCTGCGCCGAGCCCGGCGACAGCGGCGGCCCGCTGTACGCCGGCAGCACCGCCCTCGGCCTCACCTCCGGCGGCAGCGGTAACTGCACCTCCGGCGGTACGACCTTCTTCCAGCCGGTCGTCGAGGCGCTGAACGCGTACGGCGTGAGCGTCTACTGATCCGCTGATCCACCGCTGATCCACCGCTGATTCGCCGCCGATCTGCTGATCGACCGCTGATCTGCTGATCCACCCGATCCATGGCCGGTACGGATCCCCACGGCCGTACCGACCCACGGCCGGCTGCCCGGCCGAGACCCGTGACCCCCGCCCGGTCCTCCGGGCGGGGGTTCGTGCTGTTCGGGGAGATTTCGGTTGCCGACGCACCCCTCCCCGGCCCGTCGGGGCGGGGCTATCGTTGAGAAGAACGCCCCATATGGGGCATCGCTCGCGATACGGCAGGCAGGTGGCCGTGATGGTCGAGGAGCTAGTGACAGCAGGCGCGATCGTGGTCTCGTGTGGGGCTGTCTACGCGATGGCGGCGGCGCGCGTGATCAAGCAGTACGAGCGGGGCGTGGTCCTCCGGCTCGGCCGGCTGCGGTCGGCGGTCCGTCCCCCCGGGTTCACGATGATCGTTCCGGGCTTCGATCGGCTCCGCAAGGTGAACATGCAGATCGTGACCATGCCCGTGCCCGCCCAGGAGGGCATCACCCGGGACAATGTGACCGTGCGGGTCGACGCGGTCGTCTACTTCAAGGTCGTGGACCCGACGGACGCGATCATCCAGGTCGAGGACTACCGCTTCGCGGTCTCCCAGATGGCCCAGACCTCGCTGCGCTCGATCATCGGCAAGAGCGACCTGGACGATCTGCTGTCCAACCGCGAGAAGCTGAACCAGGGCCTGGAGCTGATGATCGACAGCCCGGCCGTGGGGTGGGGTGTGCATATCGACCGGGTGGAGATCAAGGACGTCTCGCTGCCGGAGACCATGAAGCGCTCGATGGCCCGCCAGGCCGAGGCCGACCGGGAGCGGCGGGCCCGCGTCATCAACGCGGACGCGGAGCTGCAGGCATCGAAGAAGCTGGCCGAGGCCGCCGCGCAGATGTCCGACACGCCGTCCGCGCTGCAGCTGCGGCTGCTGCAGACCGTGATGGCGGTGGCCGCCGAGAAGAACTCCACGCTGGTGCTGCCCATCCCCGTGGAGCTGCTGCGCTTCCTCGAGAAGGGCCAGGAGGCGCCCCAGCCCGACGGCACCCGGGCCGCTCCGGAGCCCCGGCCCGCGGATCGGCCGTCGGACCGGCCCCTGGAGCGGCCCGCGGATCGGCCGGCCGCCGCGGCATCCGCCGGCATGCCCGAACTGGTCGAGCCGACCGAGTCCCGTGCCGAGCCCCGTCCGCGCCGTGAAGCGCGTACGGAGACGAGCCCCGACACCGTGACCCGCCGGAGCTGATCCCCGCACCAGCGGCACAGCAGAGCCGGCGGTCCGCATCGGCGGACCGTCGGCTCTGCTGTGCGCCGTTATGACTAACAATGTCCCCTTTTGGGCTGGTGTGTTGTGCTTGAGACTCTTTCGCGGGATTTGATAGGGAGGCATCCACGTAATGTTGGCGCTCTTCACCGGGAGTGACGATGCTGGTCGAAAGACAACGGCAAGACGGCCTGACCCTGCACGCGGAGTTGCTGGAGGGGCTGATGGCACGGCCTGAGGCGCCGGTGAGCGGCGCTCCGCTGCACACCCCGGCCATGACATCCCTGGTCATGATGGTGCTTTCGGCGAAGGAGCCGAAGGAGCCGAGGACCCCGAAGGAGCCTCGGCGCCGGTGATCACTGAGCGGTCACGCGCTGCTGTCAGCGCATCGGCCGAGCTCTTGGCGCGCTGTGCCCTCGATGCCCTGCGGGGCGTCGGGGGCACGGCTGTCGTGGCGGCGCACCTCCGGGCGGCGGATTCTGAGGCGGCGCATCGTGAGCCGTCCGTAGTCGGCGAGGGAGGCGGCGACGGAGGCGGCGACGGAGGCGGCGATGGAGGTGGCGCGACGGCGACATCGAGCGCGGCGGTCGCGGTGGGCGCCGTACGCGTTCTGGGGGCCGATGCGCTGGCCCCGTATGTGCTGACCGGCCGGGCTCTGCTGCCGGAGGAGTCGGCCGCCGTACGCGGCAGCCTTTCGGCGCTGCCTCCCGTACGGCGCCCGCCCGCCGCGCCACCAGGCGGGCGGGAGCGGCCGTGGCTCCGGGCCTGGATCGACTGGGGGCTGGTCGCCGTGGCGGCCCGGCTCGATCCCGACCCGTGGTGTGCCGCGGCACCGGTGCCGCAGGGGCCGCCGCCGGGTGACGACAGCGCGCCCCGCCACCGCTCGGCCGATGGCGCAGCCAGCGGCGGTGAGGGCTGGGTGCCCTGGTCGCTGCGGATGGGGCAGCTGGCGTCGCTGGCGCTGCCCGGTCTGGACGGGCCCGTGCACCAGGCCGCGCGCTCCGGCGTCCTGGCCCTGTCCCGCGGCGCCACCCGCGCGCTGCTGCGGCGGGACTTCGCCACCGCGGCGCGTATCACCCGCTGGCTGGCCTGGCTGGCCGCCGACGGAGTAGCGCTCCCGCTGGATGTGGCCCTGCTGGCCGAGGACATCGCGCTGCGCGGCGGCGACGACCGCTGTCTGCTGGACGCGGCGATCGCCCGCCGGCTGCTCGGCGTGGAGGTGGCGGAATGAGCGTGTCTCGGGGCGCTGTGCGGGCTGGACTGAGGAGCCGCGCAGCGACGGAGGAGCGAGCAGTGACGAGGGAAGCCCGCGCGTGGAAGCGCGTCGGGACTGAGCGGGGGGAGGAGTGCGTGTCCTGGCGCGCTGTGCGGGCTGGACTGAGTGGCCGCGCGGCGACGGAGGAGCGGGCAGTGACGAGGGAAGCCCGCGCGTGGAAGCGCGTCGGGACTGAGCGGGGGGAGGAGTGCGTGTCCTGGTGCGCTGTGCGGGCTGGACTGAGTGGCCGCGCGGCGACGGAGGAGCGGGCAGTGACGAGGGAAGCCCGCGCGTTGGAGCGCGCCAGGACTGAGCGGGAGGGAGGGGCATGAGCACGGCTCTGGCCGGGGTCGCCCATGACATCCGTTCCCGCGCCCTGGGCTGGCTGCACACCCACCGCCAACTGGGCGCGCTGGACGGCGGGGACATCACCGGGAACACGGACGGCTACAAGGCACTCGCGGAGACCGGGCTGGCCGCCTCCCTGGTCCTGCGCGACGGCACCGCCGGCAGCCGCGAGGCCACCCTCGCCCGCGAACTGCTGGACTTCAGCTGGGCCCAGCTGAAGGAGGGCGCTCTGCTGTACGAGCGGCTGCTGCGCCACCCCCTGGCCACCGACACCATCGAGGGATACGCCCACTTCGCCCGGGCCGGCTACCGCCACCCCGGCCTGGACCGGCTGATCCCCCACCACGCCGCGCTGGGCGCCGCCCATGTCGTCGAGCATGTGCCCAACCGCCGGCTCGCCGTCGCCAACGCCCTGCGCATCACCGGCCACGACCGCGGCGCGGGGGCGCCCGACTGGCAGACGCCGGCCCGGGCCACCTGGCTCGGCGGCACCCCGGCGCCCTGGTACATCGACTGGATGACCGGGTACCACGTCACCCACACCGTCTTCCACCTCACCGACTGGGGCCGGTGGCCGGGCGGACTGCCCGGCGATATGGCCGCCTACCTCACCCGCTGGCTTCCGGTGTGGACGGATATCTGGACCGAGACCTGCCAGTGGGACCTGGTCGGCGAGTTGCTGCTGGTCGGCAGCTGCCTCCCCGCGCCGTACGCCGAGCCGGACGACTGGCGGCGGCTGGCGGAACTCCAGCACGCCGACGGTCTGATGCCCCGCGACGACCAGCCCGTCGACGACGACACCGTCACCCGCTTCCACGACCACCAGCACACCACCACCGTGGCCGCCATCGCCGCCTCCGTCGCCCTGGCCCGCGTCCTGGACGCACCCGCCCTGGACACCCCCGCAACCGGCACCTCCGCCATCGGCACCCCCGCAACCAGCACACCTGACAGCCCCACACCATGACCACCCACACCTCCACCGGCGCCCTCGTGGCCGGCCCGGCAGACGGCGCGGACCACCTGCTCGCCCCCGCCGTGGTGCGCCGGGCGACCGGCATGCTGCTGTCGGCGGCGCCCGGGGCCAGTGCGATCGCGGTCGGGCTGCACCACGAAGGCCGCCGCGCCCTGGTGGTACGCGGCCATATCGCCCACCACAGCCATGTGCCGGCCGACGCGGACACCCGCTTCGAGGCCGGATCCCTCACCAAGACGTTCACCGCCCTGCTGCTGGCCGAACAGGCGGCCCGCGGCGACCTGGGCCACCACGACCCCCTCGCCCGCCACCTCCCCGCCGCCACCCGCCTGCCCTCCGGCGGCACCGCCATCACCCTGACCCATCTCGCCACCCACACCTCCGGACTGCCGCGCCTCCCACCCGGACTGCTCCGCTCGGCGGCGCCACTCCTCTTCACCAACCCCTACGCCGCCTTCACCCCCGACGACGTGCTGCGCGCGCTGGCCCGCACCAGGCTGCGGGCCACCCCCGGCACCCGTGTGCGCTACTCCAACTTCGGCCTCGGCCTGCTGGGCCACGCCCTGACCGGTGCGGCCGACGGCACTCCGTACCCCGCGCTCCTCGACGCCCGAGTGCTACTGCCGCTCGGGCTGCGGGACACCGGCTGCGCCACCTCGGCGGCCGAAGGGGGCGCGCAGGCCACCGGCTACTGGTACGGCCGAGCCCGGCCCGCTTTCCGTATCCCCGGCCTGCCCGCCGCGGGAGCCCTCCGCACCAGCGCGCGTGATCTGCTCGCCCTCGTCGAGGCCATCCTCGACCCCGCCCCGGATGTCGCCCCGGCCCTCGCCTCGACCGCCGTCCCCGCCGCGCTGCGGACCGCTCTGCGCGATGTCACCCGCCCCCGGGTCCGGCTGCCGAACGGCCGCGGCCTGTCCCTGGTGTGGAACATCCGCCGACGCCCCGACGGCTCCGACCTGTACCACCACTCGGGCGCCACCCGCGGATTCACGGCCTTCGCCGGCTTCAACCCGCGCCGTGCAACGGCCCTGGTAGCCCTGGCCAACGCCGCTCCCGGCCCCGGCAACGCCCTTGTCCAAGAGGCGTACAACGCCCTCATCGGTCTGCAGGGGTAAGGCCCTCGGCGGTAGCACTGTGCCGAACTGCCGTACGCCCGCACGGCCGTACGCCCGCACGCCCGCACGGCTGTGCCCGGCGCGGCGGGGCGCATTCTCGTGATCTTCCGTGCGACGTGTACGCGACCTTGTATGCGCCCCGCGCACCCCGGAATACTCGGCGGCGCAATTTGGCATGGACGCGCCCCGTGCTGGGCAGGTGCGCCTGTGCCAAGAGCCCTCCGGGTCCGACGTACCTCATCGCCGGGCCCAACCCCCCACAGGAGGCTTGAGTTGAAGCACCGACGCATATCCCGGCGACGTATGGCCGTCACCGGCGCCGCCGCCGTGGCCCTGGCCGCAGGGGCCATCTCCCTGCAGACCGCCAACGCCGCCCCCACCCCGCCGCCGCCCCCCTCCCTCTCGGCCGCCGAGGCCGGGCAGACGGCGGCCGCCCTGATCGCCGATCTCAAGGACGGTGCGGCCGGGGCGTACTACGACGCCGAGGCCAAGAAGCTGGTGGTCAACGTCCTGGACCAGGCAGCCGCCGACCAGGTGCGCGAGGCCGGGGCCGAGGCCAGGGTGGTCAAGTACTCGCTGGCGCAGCTCGGCGCGGCGCGCGCGGTACTGAAGGACAAGGCGACCATCCCCGGCACCTCGTGGTCGGTCGACCCGAGGACCGACAAGGTCGTCGTCACGGCCGACAGCACGGTCGAGGGAACCCGGCTCGACCGGCTGAACAAGGTGGCCGACGGGCTCGGCGACAAGGTCGAGGTGCGCCGTTCGGCCGGGACGTTCCGTACCTTCATCGCGGGCGGCGACGCCATCTGGGGCCAGGGCGGGCGCTGCTCGCTGGGCTTCAACGTCGTCAAGGGCGGCGAGCCGTACTTCCTGACCGCCGGTCACTGCACCGAGGCGATCAGCAGCTGGTCCGAGTCCCAGGGCGGCCCGGAGATCGGCAAGAACGCGGGCAGCAGCTTCCCCGGCAACGACTACGGGCTGGTCAAGTACTCCGGCGACACCGCGCACCCGAGCGAGGTGAACCTCTACGGCGGCACGCAGTCCATCACCAAGGCCGGCGATGCGACGGTCGGCCAGAAGGTGCAGCGCAGCGGCAGCACGACCAAGGTGCACGACGGCGAGGTCACCGGCCTCAACGCGACCGTCAACTACCAGGAGGGCACGGTCGAGGGGCTGATCCAGACCACCGTGTGCGCCGAGCCCGGCGACAGCGGCGGTTCGCTCTTCGCGGACGACACCGCGCTGGGGCTGACCTCGGGCGGCAGCGGCGACTGCTCCTCGGGCGGCGAAACCTTCTTCCAGCCGGTGCCTGAGGCGCTTAAGGCGTACGGCGCCGAGATCGGCTGAGGAGTGACTGGTTGACGCGCTGACCGGCAGGGCCTCAGGGGTCCTGCCGGTCAGCGCGCTCAGTCGCTCGACGTGCTCAGGTGCTCAGGCGCTCAGGCGCTCAGAAGTCGAACACCTGGCTCCGGACGTTGTTCTTGAGGCAGGGGTTCGGGAAGGTGTGCTCGTACCAGACCCGGCGGCCCTCCCATACCCCCTCGGCGGTGACGGTGACCGGGCGCCACTCCTTCGTACAGGCCCGGCCGTGCTCCGTTCTGGCCGTCAGCGTCCCGAACTCACCGTCGACCGCACGCAGTTCTGCGCAGGCTCTGTCGGGCGTCGGGTGGGTGCCGGTCGAGGTGGGGCGACAGCTCAGCGTCACCGCGCGCCGCACCGCGGCCGAGCCCGCGTCCTCCCCCTCTCCATAGCTGAGGACCAGCGCCGAGGGCGGGTAAAGACTCCTCGGCTGCGCGGGCGCGGCGCTTGCCACGCCGCCCGCTCCTGTCCCCACCACGCTGCTCAAGGTCAAGGCGGCGCCCAGAGCGATCGCCCCTGCGGTTTTCCGCATTTCGAACACTCCCTTGCTCGTGGTTGCAGATACCGGACGGAGTCTTACGCGATGCATGTCAGGAACGCATGTCGATCGATCACTTCCGGTCGCAACACGTAATCATTCGGTGGCTCATTGTTGCGCGAGGGAAGCGCGTTCCCCGGGAGCACGCGGCGGCGACCTGGCCGGGACCGCACGGCGGACCGGCGCGGCACGATCTCGTCGAGGGGTACCCGGATCACATCGACGGCGAGGACGGAGCCGTTGGACCAACCCCGATGTGTACCCCGTATGAAGCCATGAAGCTTGGAGTGAGAGACATGAAGGCGATCGTCTACGAGGAGTACGGCGGCCCCGAGGTGCTGCGGCTCAAGGAGATGGCGGAGCCGCATCCGGGCCCCGGGCAGGTCCGGCTGAAGGTCGTGGCCGCGGCCGTGAACCCCCTCGACTGCAAGATCCGCCGTGGCTGGATGCCCCAGATGGGCCCCGCCGAGTTCCCGGCGATCCCCGGCCAGGAGGCGTCCGGGGTCGTCGACGAGGTCGGCCCGGGGGCGACCGGCCTGTCCGTGGGCGACGAGGTGCTGGGCTGGACCGACACCGGGGCCTACGCCACGTACGCCCTGGCCACCGTCGTCGCCCCCAAACCGGCCGGCCTCGACTGGGAGTCCGCCGCCGCGCTCCCCGTGGCCGCCGAGACCTCGGCGCGCGTCCTCGACCTCCTCCGGCTGACGGACGGCGAGACCCTGCTGCTGCACGGGGCCGCCGGCGCGGTCGGCGGAGTCGGCGTCCAACTCGCCGTGGCCCGGGGCGCCACCGTCATCGGCACCGCCTCGCCCGCCAACCACGACTATCTGCGCTCGCTCGGCGCCATCCCCGTCGCCTACGGCGAAGGACTCGCCGACCGGGTCCGCGCCGTCGCCCCGCGCGGCGTCGACGCCGTCTACGACGCCGCCGGGCAGGGTGCCCTGCCAGTCTCCATCGAGCTGCGCGGCGGTACGACCGACCGCATCGTCACCATCGCCGACGTCCAGGCCGCGGATCTCGGCGTCACCTTCTCCGGCGGCGGCGAACGCTCCGCCGAGGCCCTCGCCGACCAGGCCCGCCTCGCCGCCGCGGGTCAGCTGCGGGTGCTCATCGCCCAGAGCTATCCGCTCGCCGACGCGGCCAAGGCCCACGAGCAGAGCGAAACCGGCCACACCCGCGGCAAGCTCATCCTGCGGCCTTAGCGGTCCGGCCCGCCCGGAGCCGATCCGCCGCTAGCGTGCTCGTCATGACGGCGGCGGAAGACGGCACAGCGGCGGAAGACGGCACGGCGGAGGCGGAAGACGGGGTGTCGGACGGGGAGGCGCTGGCCGGCGGCTTGGCGAACGCGGGTGCGGTCTTCCGCCGCGGTGAGCTGGTGGAGCGCCCGGCGCCGCGCCATGCGCGCGCCGTCCACGCCCACCTCATCGCCCTGAAGGAGCACGGCTTCGACGGCGTTCCCACCCCGGTCCGGCTCACCGCCGACGGCCGAGAGCAGTTGACCTTCGTCCCCGGCGACGTGGCCCTGCCGCCGTTTCCGCGCTGGGCGCTGACGCCGGCCGCCCTGGCGTCGGTGGGGAGCCTGCTGCGGCGGCTGCACGAGGCATGTGCGGCCGTCGGGGTGGACGGTCGTGCCGAGTGGCCCCGGGACCTGGCCGACCCGGAAGGTCCGGGGCGCGGAACGATCCTGTGCCATAACGATGTGTGCCCGGAGAACGTCGTGTTCCGTGACGGCCGTCCCGCCGCCTTGATCGATTTCGATTTCGCCGCCCCGGGCCGCCCCATCTGGGACGTCGCCATGACGGCCCGTTACTGGGTGCCCATGGTCGACCCCGCGTCCGCGACCGCCCTGTACCCCGTCGAGCTGGACGCCCCCGCGCGGCTGCGGATCCTCGCCGACGGCTACGGCCTCTCGCGGCGGGAACGAGCCGAGCTGCCGGGGGTCATCGAGCAGGCCGCCGAGACCTGCCGGGCCTTCGTCGCGGACCGGGTGGCCGACGGTGACCCGGGTTTCGTCCAGGCGTGGGCCGAGCGTGGCGGATGGGGCCGCTGGGACCGTATGCAGTCCTGGCTGGCGGCCCACCGCGGGGCGTTCACGGCCGCGCTGCTGAACTGAACTGACCTGAACTGGTCTGACCTGGGCCGGTCAGGGCCCAGTCGTGGCCCAGCCGTGGACCGGCCAGGGCTCGTCGTGGACCGGCCGCGGCCTAACCGTCGAGCGGGCCGCTCAGCGCGCCGCTCTCCCGCCCCCACCCGTACGCCCGCTCGGCCCGCAGCCGCACCACCAGCCGCCCTTCGGCGACCATCGCGGCGCGGAACTCCTCCCAGTCCGGGTGCTCGCCCGCAACGGCGCGGTAGACCTCGACCAGCTCGTCGGTGGTGGCGTCGTGGGGATCGGCCGCGACCGGGGTCAGCTCGGCGTTTCCCTCGGCGACCAGGTAGGAGTAGCGGTCGCCGCTGGTGACGTAGAAGCTCGCGCGCGGATCGCGGCGCAGATTACGGGTCTTGGCTCGGCCGTCGGTGACCGAGATGCGGATGAGGCGCGCCGCGGGGTCGTAGGCGAAGGCGACGTTGGACAGCTGGGGGCGGCCGTCGCGTTTGAGGGTGACGAGCGCGCCGGTGCGCTGTTCGCGCAGCAGGCCGAGCAGGCCGGCGTCGTCGGATTCAGGGGAGTGGCCGGGGCGGTCGGTCATGGCGGTGACCTTACGCGGCCGGCCGCCCGACCGGTATGGGTGTACCGCCATGCGCTATGGGGATTATGAGGCTTTTGGTCCCTTATGGTGAAGGGGAGGGATGTTGTTCCCGCAGGTCACGCGGGAGGCGGGTCGTTTCGCACGAGTGTTCGAGAATTGGTTTAAGGTGGGGCGAGGGCTGCGCCGCGTGGCGGGCAGGGACGGCAGGGGGTGCGACAAACAGCAGGAGGTGTGGATGCCAGGGTTCACGCATCTGCACACCGCCTCCGGGTTCTCCATGCGGTACGGAGCCGTCCACCCGGAGCGGCTGGCCCAGTGCGCCGCCGAGCGCGGCATGGACGCGATCGCGCTGACCGACCGCGACAGCCTCGCCGGGGCGGTCCGGTTCGCCAAGGCGGGCGCGGCCGCGGGGGTGCGGCCGCTCTTCGGGGTGGACCTCGCCGTACAGGCGCGGGCCCCAGAGCCGGGGCGTACGGTCCGCCGGCGCACGCCGGTGCGCGGCGGGGCGTTCATCGATGAGTCCGCGCCCCGGGCGGTCTTCCTGGCGCGGGGCGGCGCGGCCGGCTGGGCCGCGCTGTGCGGACTGGTCTCCGCCGCCCATGCGGGAGAGGCCCCTGCGGGAGCCCACTCCGAAGCAGGAGCCCATGCAGGCACCCGCTCAGGGGCCCATGCGGGCGGCGCCGGGCAGCCCCTGCTGCACTGGGAAGACCTCGAAAGCGGCGGCGGCGCCACCGCCCTCGCCCCGCTGACCGTGCTCCTCGGCCCGGACTCCGACATCGGCCGGGCCCTGGCCGCCGGGCGGCCCGACCGGGCCGAGCACCTGATCGCCCCCTGGCGCGAACTGTTCGGTGACGCGCTGCGCCTGGAGGCCGTGTGGCACGGCCGCACCGGCACCGGCCCCGGTTCGCTGCGGCTCGCCGCCCGTACCGTCGGCTTCGCCGCCGACCAGGGCGTACGGGCCGTGCTGAGCAACGCCGTACGGTACGCCGATCCGGGGCAGGGCCCGGTCGCCGACGTACTGGACGCCGCCCGCAGGCTGGTGCCGATCGACCCGCGCGACCCCGCGGCGCTCGACAGCGGTGAGCGCTGGCTCAAGGGCCCGCGGGACATGGCGCGGATCGCCGAGAAGATCGCTGAGGCCGCGGGGTGGCGGCAGGACGCCGCGTACCGGCTGCTTGAGGAGACCGAGCGCACCGCCGCCGCATGCCTCGTCGACCCCGAGGACCACATCGGCCTCGGCAGCATCCACTTCCCCGAGCCGCATCTGGTCGGGGCCGGGCACCGGAGCGCCGAGCGGGTGCTGCGCTCGCGCTGCGCCGCCGCCATGGTGCTGCGCGGCTACGACCGCGACCACGAGCGGTGGGGGCGGCTGGAGGACGAGCTGCACACCATCGAGCGGCTGGGCTTCGCCTCGTACTTCCTCACCGTCGCCCAGGTCGTCGACGACACCCGGGCGCTCGGCATCCGGGTGGCCGCCCGCGGCTCCGGCGCCGGCTCCTTCGTCAACCACCTGCTCGGCATCGCGCACGCCGACCCCGTCGCGAACGGCCTGCTGATGGAGCGGTTCCTGTCGGTGCGGCGGGCCGCGCTGCCCGATATCGACATCGACGTGGAGTCCGCGCGCCGTCTGGAGGTCTACCGCACGATCTTCGACCGCTTCGGGGCGGAGCGGGTCGCGACCGTCTCGATGCCCGAGACCTACCGGGTGCGCCACGCCGTACGGGACGTGGGCGCGGCCCTCGGCATGGACCCGGCCGAGGTGGACCGGCTCGCCAAATCCTTCCCGCACATCCGCGCCCGCGACGCCCGCGCGGCGCTCGCCGAACTGCCCGAGCTGAGCGCGGTCGCGGCCGAGCAGAAACGTTACGGCAGGCTCTGGGAGCTGGTCGAGGCGCTGGACGGGCTGCCCCGCGGCATCGCCATGCACCCGTGCGGAGTGCTGCTCTCCGACGCCGGACTGCGGGCCCGTACGCCCGTCGTGCCCACCAGCGGCGAGGGCTTCCCCATGTCGCAGTTCGACAAGGACGACGTCGAGGACCTGGGGCTGCTCAAGCTCGATGTCCTCGGGGTGCGGATGCAGTCCTCGATGGCGCACGCGGCCGCGGAGGTGGCGCGGGTCACGGGCCGCCCGCTGGACCTCGACGACCCCGGGGTGGTGCGGCCGAACGACCCGGCGACCTACGACCTGATCCGCTCCACCGAGACGCTGGGCTGCTTCCAGATCGAATCGCCCGGCCAGCGCGACCTCCTCGGCCGGCTGCAGCCCACCTCCTTCCACGACCTCGTGGTCGACATCTCGCTCTTCAGGCCAGGCCCGGTCGCGGCCGACATGGTGCGCCCCTTCATCGAGGCGCGGCACGGCCGCAAACCGCCGCGCTATCCGCATCCGGACCTGGAGGACGCGCTGCGCGAGACGTACGGCGTGGTCGTCTTCCATGAGCAGATCATCAAGATCCTGTCGATCATGACGGGCTGCGAACGGGACCTCGCCGACGAGGCGCGGCGCGCGCTGTCCAACCCCGAGCGGCAGGGGCGGGTACGGGCCTGGTTCCACGCGGAGGCGGCGAACCGCGGCTACCGGCCGGAGGTGCTGGCGCGCACCTGGGAGATCGTCGAGGCGTTCGGGTCGTACGGCTTCTGCAAGGCGCACGCCGTGGCCTTCGCGGTGCCGACCTACCAGTCCGCCTGGCTCAAGGCGCACCACCCGGCGGCCTTCTACGCCGGGGTGCTCACCCACGACCCCGGGATGTACCCGAAGCGGCTGCTGCTGGCGGACGCGCGGCGGCGTGGGGTGCCGATTCTGCCGCTGGATGTGAACCGGTCGGGCGCGGATTATCGAATCGAACTGGTGTCTGGTGACGGGGCGTCAGCAGCCGGGGCGGCGGGTACGGGGCCCATGGGCGTGAGCTCTACAGGCGCGAGTTCCAGGGGCGCGGGCTCCGCGGGTGCGGGTTCCACGGGCGCGGGGTCCATGGGCGCCGGTTCCGCGGGTACGGGGTCCGCGGGCGCGGGGTCCACCCGTGTGGGCTCTACGGGCGCGGGCTTCACGGCCCCCGGCTCCGTGGGCGCGGGCTTCGGGGTCCGGCTCGCGCTGAGTGACGTGCACGGCATCAGCGAGGCCGAGACCGAGCGGATCGCGGCCGGGCAGCCGTACTCCTCGCTCCAGGACCTGTGGCGGCGCGCCCACCCCGGGCGGCCGGTCGCCGAACGGCTCGCCCAGGTCGGCGCGTTGGACGCCTTCGGCACCAGCCGCCGCGATCTGCTGCTGCAGATCGCCGAACTGCACCGGCAGCAGCGGGGCGCCCGGCGCGACGGCACCGGCGAGGGCCAGCTCCCGCTGGCCGAGACCGCGCCGCCCGCCCCCGCCGGGCTGCCCGACCTGAACCCGGAGGAACGCCTCGGCGCCGAGCTCGGCATCCTCGGCATGGACGTCTCGCGCCACCTCATGGGCGACCACCGGGCCTTCCTGGAGGAGCTGGGCGCGGTCCCGGCGAAGCGGCTGCGCGATGCGCGGCACGGCGAGACCGTGCTGGTCGCCGGGGCCAAGGCCGCCACCCAGACGCCGCCGATCCGCTCGGGGCGGCGCGTCATCTTCACCACGCTCGACGACGGCACGGGGCTGGTCGACTGCGCCTTCTTCGACGACAGCCACGCCGCGTGCGCGCACACCGTCTTCCACTCCTGGCTGCTGCTGGTGCGCGGCGTGGTCCAGCGGCGCGGGCCGCGCAGCCTCAGCGTCGTCGGCTCGGCGGTCTGGAACCTCGCTGAGCTGGCCGAACTCCGGCGCGAGGGCGGCCTGGAGGCAGTCGCCGCCGAACTCGCGGGCGCGGGCGCGGGGGCGGGTACGGGCGCGGGCCGGGCGGAGCCCGAGCCCGGTGCCCCCGCCGACGCGGACGCGGAAGCCGGGAGCGAGGCCGGGAACGAAGCCGGGAGCGGGACCGGCGGTGACTCCGGGCGCCGCATCCACCTGCCCACCGGCTACGCCATGCACCCGTGGGCCGACCTCCAGCCCGCGGGCGAACAGGCCGCCACCGGCCGCAAGCTGTGGCATTCCAGCCCAGGGAGCGCGGGATGACTCCCCAACCGACCCATGAGACCCATGAGCAACCGCATGTGCTGTACGTGCGCTTCCACCCCGCCGGGGGAACGGCGGGGACGGCCCCCGACACGCCCGGCCGAGGCGCCGGCCGAGGTCCTGGCCCCGGCCCCGGTCCTGGCCGTCGTGGCCCCGGCCGCCCCGGACCCGTTCTGGGCGCGGACACCTACGAGGGCCTGCTCGCCCTGCTCGCCGAGGTGACCCCCGTCGTCGAGGCGGTGCCGCCCGACGCCGCGCTCGCCGATGTCGCCGGCGCGCTGCGCTACTTCGACCGGGACGCGGCCGGACTGGCGGAGATCGTACGGGTCCGGGCGCTGGCCCGGTACGGCGTCGACTGCACCGTCGGCGTCGCCGCCAACCCGCTGCTCGCCCGCATGGCCGCACACGACGCCGGCGCGGTCCGTACCGTCCCCGACGACCCGGACGCGGTCGCCGCCTTCCTCGCGGACAAGCCCCCCACCGCCCTGCCCGGCGTCGGCCAGGCGACCGCCCGCACCCTGTGCTCGTACGGCCTCGACAGCGCCGCCCGGATCGCCGCCGTGCCGCTGCCCACCCTGCGCCGGATCCTCGGCCCGGCCACCGCCCGCCGGGTGCACGACTGGTCGCGCGGGATCGACCCCGTCCCCGTCACCCCGAACGCCCCGGCCCGCTCCATCGCCGCCGAACACCGCTTCGGCCACGACGAGCTGGACCCGGAACGCAGATGCCGCGCGCTGCTCACCCTCGCGGACCGGCTCGGCTCCCGGCTGCGCACCAGCGGACAGGTCGCCCGCGCCCTCACGCTCACCGTCCGCTACGCCGACCGCTCCACGACCACCCGCAGCCGGACCCTGGCCGAACCGACGGCCCACACCCCGGCGCTGATCGCCACCGCGTACGCCCTGCACGCCGCGCTCGGCCTGCAGCGGGCCCGGGTGCGGTCCATCGCGCTGCGCGCCGAGGGGCTGGCCGCCGCCGAACTGGCCTCCCACCAGCTGACCTTCGACCCCGCGGACGACAAGGCCCGCCGTATCGAGGCCGCAGTCGACCGGGCACGGGCCCGCTTCGGCGAGCGGGCGGTGCGCCCGGCCGGGGGATTCGACATCTGGTAACCGAAGCGTCCTTGTGACCGAAGCGCCCTTTGACGTGCCCCGGGCGCTTGATGTGCGCTGGCCGCCCTGGTCGCCCAGAGCATCCGGGCCGCCTCAGCCGTAAAGCCGCTCCGCGTACTTCGGGCCGTAGTGCTCCTCCAGCGCCTCCAGGGGGACATCCGGGGCTTCGAGCGCCTTGCATATCCGGGGCCTGGACGGCAGCTCGTCCGGGCGCCAGGTCTCCGGCTTCCAGAGCTCAGAGCGCAGAAACGCCTTGGCGCAGTGGTGGAAGACCTCTTCGATCTCGACGAGGAGAGCGAGCCGCGGGCGGTTGCGCTTGACCACCATGTCGTCGAAGAACGGGGCGTCACGCAGCAGCCGCGCCCGGCCGTTGATCCGGAGCGTGTCACTGCGTCCGGGCAGCAGATAGATCAGCCCGACCTGGGGATTGGCGAGCACGTTGCGAAAGCCGTCCATCCGCTTGTTGCCCGGGCGGTCCGGGATCGCGATGGTCGTGTCGTCGAGCACGAGCGTGAACCCCGCGGGGTCGCCCTTGGGGGAGACGTCGCACCGCCCCTGGGCGTCCGAGGTGGCGATCAGACAGAACGGCGACCGGGCCAGCCACTCCCGGTCCAACTGATGCAGCGCGGGACGGGACTTGTTGGCCGCCTGCTGATTGGGCTCGCCGACCAGCTCCCGCAACTCGGCCTCGGACGAGACCTCCACCAGGTCTGTTGTGCTCATCAGAGTCCCCCGTCGTCCTCGAGATCACGTGCTGCCGACTCTACGCCACCCCTCTGACAGGGCCGTGTTCCTGGACGTTCCGTGCGGGGTGGGTGAGGTTTTCTTCACCTACGGATGGCTGGATGGCCTTGCTACTGGCGCGTAATTTAAGGCCGACACACCACCCCTGTGATCCGGATCGCAGAGCGCACGGTCCTGCGCAACCCTCCCCCACCAGCGAGGAGTCCATGTGATGTCGCACTGGAGGCGTATCCGCTCGCTCCGCAGGTCACTGCCCGCTATGGCCCTGACGGTCGCGGCGGTCGCGGCGGCCATGGCGCCGGTCGCCGCGAGCGCCGCGCCCGACGAAACCGCCGCCGGTCAGAGCGCGACGAGCAGCGGCTGGAACGACTATTCGTGCAAGCCGTCCGCCCAGCACCCCCGCCCCGTCGTCCTGGTGCACGGCACCCTCGGCAACTCGGTCGACAACTGGCTCGCTTTCGCCCCGTACCTGGTCGACCGCGGCTACTGCGTCTTCTCCCTCGACTACGGCCAACTGCCCGGCGTGCCCATCTTCTACGGCCTCGGCCCGATCGCCGATTCGGCGAAGCAGCTGTCCGCGTACGTCGACCGGGTGCGCACCGCCACCGGGGCCGCCAAGGTCGACATCGTCGGCCACTCCCAGGGCGGGATGATGCCCCGCTACTACCTGAAGTTCCTCGGCGGCGCGGCCAAGGTCAACGCCCTGGTCGGCCTGGCGCCCACCAACCACGGGACCACCCTGTCCGGGCTCACCAAGCTGCTCGACTACTTCCCGGGCGCGGCCGATGTGCTCGCCAAGCACACGCCCGGTCTGACGGACCAGGTGGTCGGGTCGGCGTTCCTCACCCGGCTCAACGAGGGCGGCGACACCGTCCCCGGCGTGCGCTACACCGTCATCTCCACCAAGTACGACGAGGTCGCCACGCCCTACCGCGCGCAGTTCCTCACCGGGTCCGACGTCAAGAACGTCGTGGTCCAGGACCTGTGCCCGAGCGATCTGTCGGAGCACGTCACGATCGCCATGACCGACCGGGTCGCCTTCCATGAGGCGGTCAACGCCCTCGATCCGGAACACGCCACCCCCACGACCTGCTGACGCCCCGCCCCCAATCCCGTTTCTTCGCTCAACCGCCACGGCGCCCCGGCCATCCGGTGCGCCGTGCGCGTGTCAGGCGGGCGGCCACTGCCGCAGGGCCATGTCGGCCACCATTTGGAGGTCGTCGCGTGTGGCGCCGCCGGCGGCCTGAACGGCGATGCCATTGCCCACGGTCATGAGGTATCGGGCGAGCAGGCCGGGATCGGTCCCTGCCGGCAGATCGCCCTCGTCGACGGCCCGCTGAAACCGCTCCTGCAGGAGCGAGGTGGCGTTGTCGCGCCACGCTGCCAACGTGTCCCGGGCACCGCGACCGGGCTCGCCCGCCGCCAGGGAGCCCTGGACGCCGAGGCATCCGGCGGGAGAGTCGGGGCGGGTGGTGGCCCGAACGGAGCCGGCGAGGAACGCGGTGGCCACTTGCCGTGCGGTCGGCTCCTCCAGAGCCCGAGGGGCGTAGGCGGCGGGGCCGTCGGTGTAGCGCTGCAGGGCCTTCTGAAACAGGTCTTCCTTGTTGCCGAAGGCGGCGTACATGCTGGTGCGGCTGATGCCCATGGCGTTGGTCAGGTCGGTGAGGCTGGCGCCCTCGTAGCCCTGGCTCCAGAAGACCCGCATGGCCTGTTCGAGCGCCTCTTCGGCATCGAAGCCGCGTGGCCGACCGATCGGCGCCTTCCGCTGAGTCTGCACAGATGAATCGTACCCCTCCGGTACCGAGCGGTGCAGATCTCTGTCGAGGTCAAGGTAATGGGGTCGGTGCGGGTGGCGCGTATTGAGGCATCAGTGCCCCGTCATGGCTTGGGATTACGCGAAGAAAGCGGTGAGTTCTCGCACGATGTCGTCGGGGCGTTCCTCGGCGAGATAGTGCCCCGCCCCTTTCAGCTCGACGTAGCGTGCGTCCGCCGCCAATCCCTCCATCTGCGCGAGAAGGAGCTCGTAGTACTTGCCGCCGATTCCGAGCAGAGGCATGGTCAGTACCGGGTAGTCCTTCAGATCGGCTATGTCCTGCTGAAAGGTCTGGTACCAGCCGTTTCCGCCGCGGATCGCATCCGGTGTGTTGTACGCGGCGGCGTAAATGGCCCGGGCCTCCTCGCTGAAGGCTTTGGGGTCCCCGCTCTGGAAGTCGATCAGCCAGTCGACGACAAACCGGAACCGCCCCTCGAGGAGCTGCTCGGGCAGCTGGTTGAGCTGGTTGAACGCGAACCACCACGGTGTCGGTTGGCCTGGCTGGGGCAGTATGCGTATTTCGTTGAATGCCTCGGTGGGATGCCCGGCCTCCCACAAAGCGACCTTCCGGGTCGCTTCGGGATGGTTGGCGGCGAAGCTGTAGGCCACCATCGACCCGATGTCCTCGCCTGCGATATAGGCCTGGTTATGTCCGAGGGTGCGCAGCAGCTCGTAGATGTCCCGGGCCATGGTCTTCTTGTCGTACCCGTCCGCGGGCTTGTCGGAGTCGCCCATGCCGCGCAGGTCCGGGGCGATTACGTGGTAATGCCGCGCCAGTGGCGGCATGATCTTGTGGAACTGGTACCAGGTGCGTGGCCATCCGGGGAGCAGTACCAGGGGGTCACCCTGGCCTCCGGTGACATAGTGCAGCCGCGTGCCGTTGACTTCAGCGAAGTGGCTTGTAAAGCCTTTCGTCATTGGTGTCCTCAGTTTCTGGGCCCTCGGGGCGGCGGTTGCGGGGCCCATGCCCTCCCCCACTTACGTACCGATCGATACGGACCGGCATGCAGGGGACTGTAGCACTTCCGTACCGATCAGTACGGAAGAGGTGGGCCCATTGATCCCCGGGGCCGCTCACCGCGGCGCCTGACCCCCGGTCCGGCCCCCGGTCCGGCCCCCGACCCTGCCGAGTGCGCCGACGAAGCCCGTGAGCAGCCGGGCGAATTCGGCGCGGTCCGCCTCCGGCCACTCGGCCATCGCCTCTGCGAACACCGACCGCCGGAACCGCCGGACCTCGTCCGTCAGGGCGCGCCCCGCCTCGGTCATGACCAGCAGGGCACGCCGCCCGTCCGCCTGATCCGCCTCCCGCCGCACCAGCCCGGCCTCGACCGCCCCCGCGACCAGCTTGCTGGCGCGGGGCTGGTCGACGGCCAGGGCGGCGGCGACGCCGGAGACGGTGGCGGGTGCGCCGCTCTGCTCCGCCGCCTCGATCGCGTCCAGTACGTCGAAGGCGGCGCCCTTCGCTGCCGAGCCCCTGGGGGAGTCCTGGTCTTCCCCGCGGGCGAGCCGCGCCAGTGAACGCCTGCTCTGGCTGCGCCGGATGGCGACCATGGCCCGCTCGATGTCGTCCACGGGTTCTCTGTTGTCGGCCATCACGCCTCCATGCATAATCAAGAGCAACTAGTTGTCATTTTACATGCATCTCTGGAGGCGAAGGCGATGAAGCCGATCGGATACTGGCTCAAGCACCTGGACGGCCTGATCGAGGCCGACTTCGAGCGCATCCTGAGCGACGGCGGCATCGCCCGGCGCCACTGGCAGGTCCTGAACACCCTGTCGACGGGCCCGAAGCCCCTTGACGAACTCACCGAGGCGCTGCGCCCCTTCTGGGGCGAGGGCGCGATCACGCTCGACGAGGTCCTGGACGGTCTGGGCCGCCGGGGCTGGGTTGTCCGGGAGGGCGCCGAGGGCCCGTACGCGCTCACCCCGCTCGGCGCCGAAGGCCATGTCGCGGTGGCCGAACGGATCGGGGAGGCCCGGCGGCGGATCATCGACGGGGTGTCGGACGAGGAGTACCTCGCCGCGGTGGGCGTGCTCCGCCGCATGGCGGAGAACATCGAGGGGGCGGCGCGGGCCGCATAACGTACGAAGGCGCCACCTCGGCCGTCGGCGCTCTCCGGTGAGCGCCGGCGACATGGTTCGGCGCCGAAGCCCCGGCCCGACCGCTTCTCTCGTCGGCTCGGCGGTGCTGCGGACGAGGCGCTTTGAGCTTCACCTTCGCCGCGCCATGACGCGCTCGGCGGCTGTGAACGGCTGCTCGCATACGTCCGGCTGCGCAGCACCTCGTGGGTCGTCACGGCAAGCCGCCCGGCCGACCCCCCGGACGGGCCCCACCCCCGGCAGCGCAAGTGACGCCCGCTCCTCAGGGGTATGTAACGCGTGTTACTTTCGCAAGGTGAATGATGAATCGGCGACGCAATGGATGGTGCTGATCGTGCGGCTCCCGGCGCAGCCGTCGCGGCACCGGGTGGCGGTGTGGCGCGAGCTGCGCAAGGTTGGCGCGCTGTCGCTCGGCCAGGGCGTATGGGCGGTGCCGGACGTGCCGGTCTTCGCCGACGGCGTGCAGCGGGCCCTGGGGGTGGCCGAGCGGGCCCAGGGCGAGACTGTGGTGCTGCGCGCCGCCGGACGGGGGCCGCGGGACGCGGCCCGCTTCGAGGCGATGTTCACCGCCGCCCGGGAGGAGGACTGGGCGGAGCTCACCGCCGACTGCGGCAAGTACACCGCCGAGCTGGACAAGGAGATCGGCAAGGGCAAGTTCACCCTCGCCGAGCTGGAAGAGGAGGAGCAGTCGCTGGAGCGGCTGCGCCGCTGGCACCGCGATCTGAAGGCCCGGGACGTGTTCGGCGCCCCGGGAGCCCAGGAAGCCGACCGGCAACTGGCCGAGTGCGCGCGGCGGTTCGAGGACTACAGCGAACGGGTCTTCGCCCGCCTGCACGCCTTCGGTGCCGATGCCAGTGCCGAGGCCGACGTCGATGCCGGTACTGAGAGGGAGACGTCGTGAGCGGGCGGACGGCCGCCGATGCCGCCCCGATACCCGTCCCGGACAGGCGGCGGATGTGGCCGCTGTACGCGGCCGGGTTCACCACCGCCTTCGGCGCGCACGGCATCGCGGCCAACCTCGGTGCCGGCGATGAGGACCTGGTGCGGTCGGTCCTGTGTCTGGGGGTGCTGCTCGCCCTGTACGACGGAGCGGAGGTCGTCCTCAAGCCGGTGTTCGGCACGCTCGCCGACCGCGTCGGGGCCCGCCCGGTCCTGCTGGGCGGGCTGGTCGCGTTCGCCGCTGCCTCCGCCGTGTTCGTCGCGGTCCGCGACCCGGGCTGGCTGTGGGCTGCCCGGCTGGGGCAGGGGGCCGCCGCCTCCGCGTTCTCCCCGGCCGCCTCCGCGCTGGTCGCCCGCCTGAACCCGCAGGCCAAACACGGGCGGGCGTTCGGCTCGTACGGCTTCTTCAAGAGCCTCGGCTACACCGCAGGACCCCTGCTCGGCGGCGTACTGGTGTGGGCGGGCGGGCTGACGCTGCTGTTCGCCGTCCTGATGCTGCTGGCCGCCGCCGTCGCGGTGTGGGCCGCGCTCGCGGTGCCCGCCGTGCCGCCCCTGCCCAAGAGCCGCCAGACCCTCCTGGGCCTGGCCCGCCGACTGGCCGACGGCGCCTTCCTGCGGCCGGTGGCCGCCTTGGCCGCCGCCACCGCCGCCCTGTCCGTCGGCGTGGGATTCCTGCCCCTGTCCGGTGCCGCCGACGGACTGCCGCCGGTCGCCACCGGGGCCGCCGTCTCCGCCCTGGCGGCGTGCGCGGCCGTCGTTCAGCCGTGGGCCGGGCGCGCGCTGGACGAGGGGCGGCTGACCGCCCGGGCCGGACTGGCCGCGGGGCTCGCCGTGACCGCGTGCGGCCTGGCCGGCGCCGCCCTGCTGCCCGGTGTGACGGGGCTCCTGACGGCCGCTGTCCTGATAGGCGCCGGCACCGGCCTGATCACCCCGCTCGGCTTCGCCGCCCTCGCCGCCGCAACCCCCGAGGAGCGGATGGGGCAGACCATGGGCGCGGCCGAACTCGGCCGCGAGCTCGGCGATGCCGGAGGCCCGCTTCTGGTCGCCTCCGCTGCCTCCATCGCCACCCTCACCTGGGGATACGCTGCGCTCGCCCTGCTGACCGCGCTTCTGCCGCTTGCCCTGGCTGCCCGCCGCCAACCTCGCTGATACGCACCTGGAGCGCCCCCGTGCCCTTGCTTGCGGACGGGGGCGTCCGCGTTGGCGCCCGGACTGACGCTAACGACGGCTACGGCTGCGGCTACTCGGCGATCAGCTCGACGGCGATGTTGCCCCGGGTCGCCTTCGAGTACGGGCACACCTGGTGCGCCTGCTCGACCAGGCTGCGGCCGGTCTCGCCCTCAAGCTCCTCGGGCAGCTCGACGCGCAGGGTGACCTTCAGCCCGAAGCCGCCGTCCGACTCGTCCTTGCCGATGCCGACCTCGGCGGTGACGGAGATGTCCTTGGTGTCGACCTTCGCCTGGCGGCCGACCAGCCCGAGCGCGCTGGCGAAGCAGGCCGCGTAGCCCGCGGCGAACAGCTGCTCGGGGTTGGTGCCCTGGCCGCTTCCGCCCAGCTCCGGGGGCATGGCCAGCGCCAGGTCGAGCTGCTTGTCGGAGCTCACCGCCCGGCCGTCGCGTCCGTTGGCCGTGGCCACCGCGGTGTAGAGCGCGTCCATGAAGACCATCCCTTTCGGATCCTGCGGCGCGCCGTCGTGCGCTCCGCCATGACAGGAGTAGAGCACACAATTAAGTTGTGCACAACTAAGAGGTACCCTAGGCACATGTCACACCAGCCCGCGCCGGCCCCCGCCCCGGCCCCGAACCCGACAGAGACCGCAGCCGCCGACGATCTGCTCCGTCTGGACCTGCAGGTCTGCTTCGCCCTGCACGCCGCCTCGCGCGCCTTCGGCAGCGTCTACCGGCGGGTCCTGCGCGATATCGAGCTCACCTATCCGCAGTACCTGGTGATGCTGGTGCTGTGGGAGCACGGCGAGATGCCGGTCAAGAAGCTCGGGGAGTTCCTGCGCCTGGACTCGGGTACCCTCTCGCCGCTCCTCAAGCGCCTCCAGGCTGCGGGCTTCGTCCAGCGTGAGCGCAGCCTCCACGATGAGCGCTCGGTCTCGATCCGGCTGACGGCCGAGGGCGAGGCGCTGCGGGAGCCCGCCCGGGCCGTGCCGCTCCAGATCATCCAGGCCAGCGGCCTGGACGCGGAGGACGTGGTCGATCTGCGCGCCCGGCTGCAGCGGCTGACGGCGGCGCTCGACGCCGCGCAGGCGGGCGCGGTGGACGCGTCCGACGCGTCGGGCGCGGTGGACACGTCGGGCGCGTCGGGCACCGAGAGCTGAGCCGCCGATCACCCCCGGGCGGGCCGCCGGTCACCCTCGGCCGGGCCGCCGATCACCCCGGCCGGGCCGCCAGTCACCCCCGGGCGCGGCGCCGGTGGGCGACGGCCTGGAAGCAGAGCGCGGCGCCGGCCAGCGCCAGTGGGATCAGCAACAGTGGCCCGGAGAGGGCGAGCACGGTGGAGACGACGGCCGCGCTGCCAACCGCCGCCCACCACAGCGGAGTTCGGCGCGGAAGCAGCGCAAGCGCGGCCAGCAGCCCTGCCAGGGTGACCGCGGCGAGACAGGTGGAGGTGGCGCGCATCAGCCCGTCGAGGTCGGCCGCGCCCGTCGCGGCCACCGCCCCGACCGGGGCGCACGCGCCGGCCAGCACGGCCAGGCTGCGCCGCGGCACCTCGCCGGGCCCGCCGCCCCGGGCCAGCCACCGGGGCGCCGCGCCGTCGCGGGCGAGGGCGGCGCCGAGCCGGGCCGCGCCCGCCAGGTAGGCGTTGACGGCGCCGAAGGTCAGGAACAGGGCCGCCACCGCGGCCACCGGCCGGGCCGCGCCGCCCACGCTCCGCGCCAGCAGTTCGGTCAGCGGGGTGTCCGTGGTCGCGGCGGCGGGGCCGAGCGCGCCGACCGTCGCCAGCGAGAGCCCCAGATACAGCACGGTGATCACGGCGAGGGTGAGCGCGGTGACCCGTGGCAGGTCCCGGCGCGGATCGGCGAACTCGGCGGACAGATGGCTGGCCGCCTCCCACCCCGCGAAGGCGAAGAAGAGCACCCCGGCCGCCGAGCCGACCGAACTCCAGCCGCCTGGCATGAAGGGAGTGAAGTGCGCGGCGCGCAGATGCGGCACCGCCGCCAGGACCGCGGCCAGCAGCAGCGCCGCCAGCAGCCCCACGAGCAGCAGCTGCACCCGGCTGGACAGATGCAGCCCGCCGAGGTTCGCGGCGAAGGCCGCCGCCAGCACCAGCCCGGCCACGGCCGCCGTGCCCGTATCGCCCAGGCCCACCGCGGCGGCGGTGTACTGGCCGCCGACCCAGACGCCCGCGACCACCCCGACCGGCACCACCCCGAAGAACCACCACCCGACGATCGCCGCCGCCCGTGACCCGAAGGCCCGGTGGACATACGTGGCCACCCCGCCCCCGTCGGGGAACCGCGCGCCGAGCGCGGCGAAGCAGGCGGCGATCGGGACGCTGGTCACCAGCAGCGCGGCCCAGGCCAGCACCGAGGCCGGGCCGGCGGCAGCGGCGGCGAGCGCGGGCAGCGCGAGCACGCCGGGGCCGAGGAGGGCGCCCGCGTACAGCGCGGTGCCGCCGCCGAGCCCGAGCCGGCGACCGCCGGAGCGGGCAGCCGGACGTGAGGGACGAGAGGGACGCGGTGGACGCGGCGGACGTGGGGAAGGGGAAGTGCGAGTACGTTGTACGGTCACGGCTCGGGAAGTTAGCCGAAAAGCTGATGAGCTGACCGGCTCACCGAACGAAATTCGGTGAGCCGGTCCGGAGAGGCCCCATGGACGAACTTGATACGGCGATCGTCCGCGAACTGCAGCGCGACGCACGGCAGACCAATCGCGACCTCGCCCGCACCCTCGGCATCGCCCCCTCCACCTGTCTGGAGCGGGTGCGCGGTCTGCGGGAGCGCGGGGTGATCACCGGCTATCGCGCGACGGTCGATCTGCGCGCCCTGAACCGTCCGGTGCAGGCGCTGCTCGCGGTCCGTATCCGGCCGCCGAGCCGGGAGGTCATCGAGGGCTTCAAGACCTATCTGATGACGCTCCCCGAGGTGCTGTCCGTGTATGTCGTCGCGGGCAGCGACGACTTCCTGGTCCATGTCGCGGTGCCGGACGTGGACCGGCTGCACGCCTTCCTGATGGACCGCTTCTCAGGGCGCCGGGAAGTGGTCGACTTCCGCAGCTCGATCATCTACCAGCATGTGGCGGGCGAGACGATCGCGCCCCTGGAGTGACGCCTGCGGGAGTGACGCCTGCGGGAGTGACGTCTGAGGGGAGTGATGCCTGCGGGAACGACCTCCGCCCGAGCAGCGTGATCGCGGCGGGCAGCAGCACCCCGCGCACCAGCGTCGCGTCGATGAGGACGGCCACCGCAAGGCCGACGCCCATCATCTTGTACTCGATCGCCGACAGCACGACGAAGACGCTGAAGGCCGCGGTCATGATGACGGCCGCGCTGGTGACCACGCCCGCACCGGACGCGACGCCCCCCACCACCGCCTCGCGCGTCGCCTCCCCGGCGAGCCGGCGCTCGCGGATCCGGCTGAGCACAAAGATGTGGTAGTCCATGCTCAGCCCGAAGAGGATGACGAACATGAACAGCGGCAGCCAGCCGACCACCCCGCCGTACGAGGTGAAGTCGAGCGCCGAACTCAGGTGGCCATCCTGGAACACCCAGGTCAGCACCCCGTAAGCGGCGCCGATCGACAGCAGGTTCAGCACGATCGACATCAGCGCGACGGCCGGCGAGCGGAACGCGACGACCAGCAGCACGAAGGCCAGCAGCAGCACGAAGGCGAAGACGTACGGGGTGCGGTCGGTGACCCGGTCGGTGAAGTCGTACGCGAAGGCCGTCTTGCCGCCGACCGCGTAGTCGATTCCGCCGTCGGTCTCGCTGTCGGCTCTGCCCGCCTCGCCCAGCGCGGCGGGCAGCGTCCGCTGACGCAGCGTCTCCAGCGCCCGGTTCGCCACGTCATCGGTGCCGAAGCTCGCCAGCGGCACCCGTACCACCAGCGCCCGGCCCACCTTGGTGGCCGAGATGGGCTCGTTCAGCGCACCGCCGCTCGCCGCGGCCCGCTGGTGCAGGCTCTCCACGGCCTTCCGTACCGCCGGGCTGTCCACGGCGCCCGGATCCCGCTTCCCCCAGATCACCACGGACGCCGGGGACGGGGCGCCCGGGAACGCCTCCTGCATCCGGACCGCCGCGTCCACCGTCGGCACCTTCCGCGACAGGCTGTCGGTCACCGCCGCGTCCTGCAGCCGCATCCCCAGCGCGGGCAGCGCGAGCACCAGCAGCGCCAACGCCGCCGAGCCGCCCCACACCAGCGGGCGCCGCACCACCGCGCGGGCCACCGCCGCCCAGGCCCGGGACCGGTCCGCCGCGGTCCGGCGGCGGCCCACCCACGGGATACGCGCCCTGTCCACCCGGTGCCCCAGCGCGGCCAGCAGGGCGGGCAGTACGGTCACCGAGCCGACCATCGCTACCCCGACCACCAGCACCGCGCCGGTCGTCAGCCCCTTGAAGTTGTCAAGACCCGTGAACAGCAGCCCGACCAGACACAGCATCACCGTCAGACCCGAGACCACCACCACCCGGCCCGAGGTGCGCGCCGTGATCCGCAGCGCCTCCGTGACATCGTGCCCGGCCGCCCGCTCCTCGCGGGCCCGGCGCAGATAGAACAGCGAGTAGTCGACGCCCACCGCCACGCCGATCAGCAGCACCATGGAGGACGTGGCGCTGTTCACCGGCACCCAGTGGGCGAGCACCTGGAGAAGGCCGAAGGTGGCGACGACCGTGGTGGCCGCCAGCAGCAGCGGGATCGCGGCGGCGATCAGCGACCCGAACACCACCAGCAGAATCACCACGGTCAGCGGAAGCGAGAAGAACTCGGCCCGCTTGAAGTCACCCTTGATGCCCTCGTCCACCACCCGCGACAGACTCCTGTCGCCCGCCTGCGCCAGCCGCACCTGGGGGTGGCGGGCCTGTACGGTCTTCACCGCCTCGGTCGCGGCCTCGTAGTGCGCGGACCACTGTTCTTGGGCCCCCGCCATGGTGAAGGTGACCAGACCGGAGCGGCCGTCCTTCGACACCAGCCGGTTTCCGTCGGTCCGCTCCAGCGGGGAGCGGACCGCGGTCACCGCGCCGGGGGTGCGGCGCAACGTCGTGACCAGGTCCTGGGTGGCGCGCCGCGACTCCGGGTCCTCGGTGAAGCGCGCGGGGGCAGCGTCTGGCGTCCGGGCCTGGACCAGGACGTTCTCCTGGGGCGGCGGATACTTCTGCTGCGCGTCCAGCACCCGGCCCGCGCGGCCGGACTCACCGGGGTCGGTGCTGTCCGCCGTATCGCCCGGTATGACCGCGCTCGCCAGGACCGCCACGACCACCAGCGCGAACCAGCCCGCGATCGCCAGGGCCCGATGGCGGACGGACCACCCCGCGACCCGCTCCACCAGCGCGGCCCGCCCGGATGCCCCATCGGGCCCCCCGCCAGGCCTCCCGCCCGGGCCCCCGCCAGGGCCTCCGCCCGGGCCCCCGCCAGGGCCTCCGCCCGGGCCCCCGCCAGGGCCTCCGCCCGGGCCCCCGCCTGGTCCGTCGGCCCTCTGTCGCGACTTGCTTTTGCGCAGCATGAGCTGCTGTCCTTTCCACGAAGGGACGTATCCGTGAGAACTCGCCCATGGGCGAGGTGATGCTTCTTCCTTCACCTGGGCCGTCGAGTTGCCGCTCGACGGCCCAGGACCCGCGTCGTATGCCTTGATCGCCTATTCGGCGGTCTGCCTATTCGACGGTCTCGAGGATGCGCTCCAGCGAATCCATCCGGCCCTGCATCTCCGCCAGCCGCTCGCTGATCTCCTTCAGCCGCTCGTCCGTGGCCTGCTGCGCGGCGGTCGCGCTCTCGGCGAGCTTGCGGTACTCCAACTCCCGCACCACCTGGACCTTCGCGCGCCGAGTCGCCGCGAACTGCCAGATGACCGTCGTGAGCACCGTGGTCACCAGGGCGAAGAGGCCGAAGGCCCCGACGACCTCGGTCCAGTCGTGTCCATCCATCACTTCGATCCCTTCGTCTTCTTCTCCTCGTCCGGGCCGTCGCCCGGCGGGGTCAGCGTCCGCTCCGCGGCCTCGACGGTCTCCGGTGTCAGCTGGATCGCGAACCGGTTGACCTCGTAGAACTTCATGGCCTTGCCGTCCTCCGACACCTCGACCCGAGCCGTCACCAGCCCGGCCGCCTCCAACTTGCGCAGATGGACCTGGAGCAGCGCCCGGCTGATGCCCAGCGCACGGGCCAGCTCGCTCACATACATGCGCTCCCGCGAGAGCGCGGCGACGACCCGCAGGCGGTGCGGATTGGCCAGCGTCGCCAGCACGCGCACCAGTTCGTCGCCGCTGAGATCGCGCGGCTCGCCGCTCGGCACCGAGGTAGTCATAGCGAAACCCTGCACATGCCAAAAAAAGTTAGCACATGCCCGGGATGATTGAGGCCACCCTTGTCGGCAGCCCTGTTCCCCGTGGCAGGGTGTGACCATGACCGGAACGAACCCCCGCACATCAGCCCTCCAGCTGATCGAGACCGTCGTCGACCTCGGCAGCTGGCGCCGCTGGGACGAGCCGGTCGACATCACGACGGACGACCCCGACTACCGGGCCGACCTGGAGCGGGCCCGCGAGCGCACCGGTCTCGACGAGTCCGTCATCACGGGCGAGGGCCGTATCGAGGGACGGCGGGTGGCCATCGTGGCCTGCGAGTTCCGCTTCCTCGCCGGGTCGATCGGCGTCGCGTCGGGGGAGCGGCTGGTACGCGCCGTGGAACGGGCGACGGCGGAGCGACTGCCCCTCCTCGCCGCGCCCGCGTCCGGCGGTACGCGGATGCAGGAGGGCACGGTCGCGTTTCTGCAGATGGTCAAGGTCGCCGCGGCGATCACCGACCACAAGGCCGTCGGCCTGCCCTACCTCGTCCATCTGCGCCACCCCACGACGGGCGGAGTACTCGCCTCCTGGGGCTCGCTGGGACACGTCACCGCCGCCGAGCCGGGCGCGCTCATCGGCTTCCTGGGGCCGCGGGTGCACGAGGCGCTGTACGGGGAGGAATTCCCGCCGGGCGTCCAGGTCGCGGAGAACCTGATGGCCCACGGCCTGGTCGACGCGGTCCTCCCACCCGAGCGGCTGTCGGAGGTGGCGGCGCGGGTGCTGCGCGTCCTGTGCGGGGACGCTGCCGCTGTGGCGAACGGGGCTGCCTCGGCGGCGGCGGGGCCGGACGGCCCTGCCGCCGCCGAGGCCGGGCTGGAGGCCCAGGTGGTCCCCGCGGCTGTGGGCGCCGCCGGGGAGTCGCCCGCGGGACCTGCCGTGAGCCGCGAGCGGGAGACTGCCGCTGGTCACCCCGTGGCGGAAGGGGACGCTCCGGCGCCAACGGGGCGCGGGGAGTTGCCGACGGGCCCCGGGCGTGGTGCGGGGGCGGGCGACCGGGGTGGCGCGGGCAGGGCTGCCGTGGTGGCGGACGGCGGCGCGAGGGTGGCCTCCGCCGCAGTCGGCGGGGGCGGCGCGGAAGCGGGTCCCGGGCGCGGTGGGCCCAGTGCTCTCGGTGGGCCCACCGCTGAGGAGTCGATCCGGCGGTCGCGGCAGGGGGAGCGGCCCGGGGTGCGGGACTTGTTGCGCGCCGCTGCCGAGGATGTGAGCCCCCTCAGTGGTACGGGCGCGGGGGAGCACGACCCGGGGCTGCTGCTCGCGCTCGCGCGCGTCGGCGGGACGCCGTGTGTCGTCCTCGGGCACGACCGGGCCGCGCGCCGCGGGGACGCGGCGCCCGACGGGCCCGGCGGGGGACAGCCGCTCGGCCCCGCCGGACTGCGCACCGCGCGCCGTGGCATGCGCATCGCCGCCGAGCTCGGGCTTCCGCTGCTCACGGTCGTCGACACCGCGGGCGCGGCCCTGAGCCGGGAGGCCGAGGAGGGCGGTCTCGCCGGGGAGATCGCCCGCTGTCTGGCCGATATGGTGACCCTCCCCGCGCCCACCCTCTGCCTGCTGCTCGGCCAGGGCGCGGGCGGCGCCGCGCTCGCGCTGCTCCCCGCCGACCGGGTCCTCGCGGCGCGCCACGCCTGGCTGTCCCCGCTGCCGCCCGAGGGCGCGTCCGCGATCCTCTACCGGACCACCGAGCGGGCGTACGAGATAGCCGACCGGCAGGGCGTACGCTCCGCCGACCTGCTCGCCCACGGCATCGTCGACCGCATCGTGGAAGAGGAGCCGGAGGACGCGGGGGCGCAGGGGGCCGCGTATGACTCCTTCCTCGCCCGCCTCGGCGACACCCTCGGCGCCGAACTCGCCGCGCTCCGCGCCCAGGACCAGGGCGAGCGGCTGGCCGCCCGCCGGGCGCGGCACCGGCGCATCGGGCTGCCGCGCTGACTGGGCAGCGCGGCGGGCTTGCGGAGCTGACGGCGCGTCGGGCTCAAAAAGGAGCAGACGGGTGAGACGAATTGGCGGTCTTAGGCATGCCTAACCTAATCTCGGGTCGTGAACGAGAATGATCTAGACGGGGCATTCGGCCTGCCCTCAGAGACCGCGACGCGCCTCTATCTCCTCGCCCTCAACCCCACCGACTCCGTCACCGAGGGCTTCCTCCCCGCCGCGGCCCGGCTCGGCCTCGCCGTCACCCTCCTCACCGACCAGCCCGACGCGCACCGGCGCGCGTACGAGCGCCACGCGTCGGCCGGGGGCGCGCTGCCCGAGCTCGACATCGCGCACTGCGACGTACGGGACTTCCGCGAGGTCATCGGCCGTATCGGCCGTATCTCCGCGGATATGTCGGTGCCCGGCGACCAGGCCCGCCCCGTCGCGATCTTCACGAACAGCGACCACCTCCAAGTCCAAGCCGCCCTCGCCGCCGACTACTTCGGCCTGCCCGGCAAGGACTGGCGCGCCGCCCTGCGCACCAAGAACAAGGCCGAGTTGCGCCGCAGCCTCGCCGCCGCCGGCGTCGACACCCTCTGGTGCGCCGAACTCGCCCCCGACCAGGACCCCTCAGCCCACCCCCGCCTCGTCGGCCCGGGCGTGCCCTACCCCTGTGTGCTCAAGCCACGCGAGGGCGTGGCCAGCGAGGACGTGGTGCTCGTCGCCGACGCGGACGAACTGGCCGAGCGCGTTCGCGAGATACGTACGCGGCGGCCCGAGGCGTATCTGGTGGTCGAGGAGTTCCTTGACGGCCCGCTGCAGACGCTGGAGACCATCGGGGACGGCCGTACGCTGCACACCCTCGCGGCCTTCCGCACCGACATCTCCGCGCCCCCGTACTTCATCGAGGAACGCCTCGAACTGCTCCCCGCCCCGCCCGAGCCGCACACCGGCCAGGTGCTGGACCAGCTGCGGGCGCTGGGCGTGGGGTTCGGCGCCTGCCACACCGAGTACGTGGTCCAGGGCGACCGCGCCCGCCTCATCGAGGTCAACTACCGCGCCATAGGCGACCAGTGCGACCTCGTACTCGCCGAACTCCTCGCCATCCCCCTCTTCGAGCACATCCTCCGCACCCACCTCGGCGCCCCCCTCCCCACCGACCTCGGCGCCCGCACCGACGGCAGGGTCCGCATGGAGTACGTCATGGCCGACCGCCCCGGCCGCCTGGCCATCGCCCCCGCGGCGAGCGTCGGTGTCCGCGACGGCGTACGGCTCGACTACCGCCCGCTGCGCGAGATCGGCGAGGAACACCCGCTCTACGGCACCAACCGCGACTTCCTCGGCGTACTCCGCGCCACGGGGACCGACCAGCGGCGGATCGACGAGGCGGTGGCCGGGTTCCTGGCGGCCGGCGAGTGGGTGATCGCGCCATGATCCGCGCGGATGAGGAAGTGGCGGACACCACGGGCGCGGCGGACACCACGGGCGCGGCGGACACCACGGGCGCGGCGGACACCGCGGACGTCGCTGACGTCTTCGAGGCGGATCTACTGGCGCGTGTCCTCGACACGCTGCTGAGGGAAGACGCGTACGGGCTGCGCAGCCGCGCCGAGACCGTACGGCGTGCCGACGGCGAATGGCTGCGGGTCGTCCTCACGGACGGCGGGGGAGTGCTGCTGCCGGTCGAACCGGACGGCTTCCAGTGCGAGATCCGGGTCCGGCGGCCGGCCCAACTGCTGGTGGAGGGGGAACCGGACGACACCGCCCTCACCACCCTCGACGCGGTCCTCGCCCGCCTCCGCCACGCCGCCGACCCCGACGACCGGGGCCTCTACGACGCCTTCGTCGTCGAGTGCCGCCGCACGCTGGAGGCCATGCGGCTGCACGCCGACATCCGCCCCCGCGTCGTCGAGCGGCTGGTTGCCGCCTACGGTGGCGAGCCCGCCGAGCAGTGGGCAGGGGTGCATGGGTCGCTGGCGTACGACACGTTGGCCGCCTTCCGCGACCACCCCGTCTACCCCACCGGCCGCGCCCGCCTCGCGCTGAGCGACGCCGAACAGCGCGCCCACGCACCCGAGTTCCACCCGTCCTTCCGGCTGCGCTGGGCCGCCCTCCCACGCGAGGCGGTGGCCGGTGATACGGCGCGGCTGCCCGACTGGTGGCCCACGCCCGGGGCGCTGGGCCTGCCGGGCGGCCTGGACGACAGCCATCTCGCCTTCCCGGTCCATCCGCTGAGCGCACCCCGCGCGCTGGCCATCGGTCTGCGCGCCACCCACCTCACGGGCCGGGCCCACCTCGCCGACGACGCGTGGCTCGACGTACGGCCCACGCTCTCCATGCGTACCGTCGCCGTCACCGATGACCCGCTCACCCACCTCAAACTGCCGCTCGCCACCGCCACCCTGGGCGCGCGCAACCGCCGCACCATCAAGCCAGGAACACTCGCCGACGGCGACGCGGGGCAGCGGCTCACGGAGGCGGTGCTCGCGCATGAGCCGGGGGTGGCGGGGGGCGTGCTGCTCGCCGACGAGGGTACGTATCTGCACGCCGGGCACGAGTTCCTGGCCACGCTGGTACGGCGCTACCCGTCCGGCCTCGACGGCTGCCAGGTCGTGCCGCTGGCGGCGCTGCTCAGCCCCGCACCCGGGGCCGCGCCCGGGACCGGGCTCATCGTCGACACCCTGGCCGCCCGCTACTACAGCGGAGACCTGTTCGCGCTGCTCGACGCCTACCTCACCCTGCTGTTCGACGTGCACACCACGCTCTTCGCGTACGGCGTCGCGCTGGAGTCACACCAGCAGAACACCTCCCTCGTCCTCGACACCGAACACGGCCGCCCCCGCGTACGGCTGCTGCTCAAGGACCACGACGGTCCGCGTGTCCACCCCGCCCGGCTGGCGGACGCCCTCGGCGGTGACGAGGCCGCTCGCCTCCTGGGGGGATTCGACGACTGCCGCATCCTGACCGACGACCACGGCGACGGGCCGGTCGCCGATGTGTTCGCCACCATCACCGTGCATCTGTGCGCCGGTGCCCTCGCCTTCGAGCTCGCCCGGCTCGGCCGGGCCCCGCTGGGCACGCTGCTGCGGCTGATACGCGACCGGCTCGCCGAAGCCATCGAACGGTTGAAAGAGCAAAGGCCCGGCGCGCCCGGCGCCGTACTGCGCGCCCTCGTCCTGGACGCGGAGCGGCTGCCGGTCAAGGCCATGGTCACCGCGGGCAGCCTGTTCACCAAGCAGCGCTCCGGGGCCGCCGACATCAACAAGCACTACGTCACCGGGCCCAACTACCTCCTCCCGGGCCACCTTGCCCGCGGCCGATGAGCGCCGCGCCCTCCTCCACCTCCACCCCCGCTGGAGTCGCCTCATGACCACATCCATCCGCACAGATGCCCGTGCCGATCACGTCGTCGCCCACACCCTCCTCAACTGCCTGCTCCGCGAAGTGTCCGGACCGGAACACCAGACCGTCGTCGCCGACGGCCACCTACGGCTGCGGCTGCCCCGCTGCGGTGTGCTGCTGCGCGTCGCGCTGCGCCGCACCTCCCTCATCGGCGCACACCGGTTCACCGGCCCGGTCACCGAGGAGCGGGACGGAGCGTGGGCCGAGGTGTCCTGGCGTACGCTCGCCGAGTACATCCACCGGGAGCTGCGGCTGCGCACCGGGGTGCGCAACGACGAGTTCCTGGAGCAGGTGGCCTCCAGCCACGCGGGCGTCACGGTGGCCCTGGGGAGCCGGGAGCGTACGGGCGCGGCCCCGCACCGCCACACCGACGGCGACCCGCACCTCACCTACCTCGCCTCCGAACAGTCGCTGCTGTTCGGCCACCGCTTCCACCCCACCCCCAAGGCCCGCTCCGGCAGCGCCGACTCCTGGGCCCGCTTCGCCCCCGAGACCGGCGCCCGCTTTCCCCTCCACCACCTCGCCGTACGCCGAGAACACGTACGCGAGGAGGCAGTGTCCACCGCGGCCCTCGCACCCCTCGACCGGCAGCGCCCCGCGCCCGACGGCTACCGCCTGCTGCCCGTGCACCCCTGGCAGTACGCCATGCTGCGCGACCACCCCGCGCTGCGGGCGGCGGTCGTCCGCGGCGATGTCCTGGATCTCGGCCCCGGCGGGCCGGACTTCGCGCCCACCGCGTCCGTCCGCACGCTCTACGACGGACGGGACTTCCTGAAGTTCAGCCTGAACGTCCGGATCACCAACTGCCTGCGCAAGAACGCCGAGTACGAGCTGTCCGGGGCGGTCGCCCTGACCCGGCTGCTGGAGCCGGTCGCAGCCGACCTGGCCGCCCGCTTCCCGGGCGCCGCGCTGCTGCGCGAGCCCGCGTACCGGACGCTGGACCTGGGCGGCGAGCTGGAGTTGATCGAGGGCTTCGGGGTGATCGTGCGCGAAGGGCTCGCCGCCCGGCTGCGCCCCGGGCTCACCGGGCTGCTCGCGGCGGCCGTCGCCGACGAGTACCCCGCCCCCGGCGGGGCGCGGGTCGCCCAGCTCCTCGGCGACACCGGGCCCGGACACGCGCTCGCCTGGTGGGAGGCGTATCTGGCGCTGCTCGTACCGCCCGTCCTGGCCGCCTACTTCGACCACGGCGTCGTCCTCGAACCCCACCTCCAGAACGTCGTCGTCGGCGTCGACCCCTCCGGTCTGCCGCGCCAGGTCCTCTTCCGCGACCTCGAAGGCATTAAGCTGCTGCCGGAACACCACGCGGCGGCCCTCGCCGCGCTGCCGCCCGCCCTGGCCGGCCCCATGACGTACGACCGCGAGCGCGGCTGGGACCGCGTCGTGTACTGCCTGCTGGTCAACCACCTCGCCGAAATGCTGGCGGCCCTCGCCGACCGCCACCCGCACCTGGAGCCCGAGCTGTGGTCGGCGGTCCGCCGGGTCCTGGACGAGCGCGGCGCGGCACACGACGACCCGCCCGCCCTCCGCGCCCTGACCGCGGGTGTCCCGCTGCCGGCCAAGGCCAACCTCCTCACCCGCTGGGCCCGTAAGGCCGACCGCCACGCGGGTTATGTCCGCATCGCCAGCCCGCTCGCCTCCGACCTGCTGTCCGAGGCGGCCTGCGTCGTAGCCCCCGGGAGCGTCCAATGACCACCATCGACACCAGCAACACCAGCAACACCACCACGCCCCTCACCGGCTCCGTGGCCGCCCTCGCCGACACCCTGACCGGCGACGACCTCCCCGCGTACGTCTACGACCTCACCGCCCTCGCCGAACACGCCCAGGCCGTACAGGCCGCGCTCCCGCCCGCCGTCGAGCTGTACTACGCGGCGAAGGCCAACCCGGCCCCCGAGATCCTGCGCGCCCTCGCCCCCCACGTCACCGGCTACGAGGTGTCCTCCGGCGGCGAGTCGGCCCACGTCCGCCAGGCCGTCCCCGCCCATCCGCTGGCCTTCGGCGGACCGGGCAAGACCGAGGCCGAGCTGCGCCGGGCGCTGAAGCTGGGCGTGGAGCGCTTCCACGTCGAGAGCGAGCACGAGCTGCGCCAACTGGCGGCCCTCGCCCACGAGGAGGGCCGCACGGTCGACATCCTCTGCCGCGTCAACCTCCCCGTCGCCGACGACGCCCTGGGCGCCGCCGCCCTCGCCATGGGCGGCCGCCCCAGCCCCTTCGGCCTCGACCCCGACCACATCGCGGAGCGCTGTCTCCCCCTGCTGACGCCGGGCGGCCCCCTCCGCCTGCGCGGTATCCACGCCCACCTCGCCAGCGGCCTCGACGCCCCCGCCCTCCTCGCCGTCGCCACCCGAATCACCGACTGGACGCGCGACCTCTCCGCCCGCCACGGCCTGCGGCTCACCGAGGTGAACGTGGGCGGTGGCATGAGCGTCGACTACGCCCGCCCCGACCGCCGCTTCGACTGGGCCGCGTACGGCAGGGGCCTGGCCGAAATCGCCGAGCGGAACCCGGAACTCACCCTGCGGATCGAGCCGGGCCGGGCGCTGACCGTCTACTGCGGCTGGTACGTCACCGAAGTCCTCGACCTCAAGCACAGCGGCGGCGAACCCTTCGCCGTCCTGCGCGGCGGCACCCACCACATGCGCACCCCCGCCGCCAAAGGCCACGACCACCCCTTCGCCGTGCTCCCCGCCGACACCTGGACCCGCCCGTGGCCACGCCCCGGCGTACGGGACGAGCCGGTGACCCTGGTCGGCCAGCTGTGCACACCGAAGGACCTGCTGGCGCGGCGGGCGCGGGCCGGGGAGCTACGGGTCGGGGACCGGGTGGTGTTCGCGCTGGCGGGTGCGTACGCGTGGAACATCTCGCACCACGACTTCCTGATGCATCCTCGGCCCGGCTTTCATTACGTGGGCGGAGACTCCGCCGCGTCGTAGAACCACGGTTGTAGAGCCACAGGGGAGGCACACGGCTGATGCGCAGCATTTACGTCGTCGCACATCCGGAGGCGACGCACCACGTCGAGGGGGTGGTGGGCGGGTGGCACGACTCGCATCTCACATCTGCCGGCAGGAGCGCGGCGGCCCGTATCGCCCGGGCGCTGCGGGCCGTGATCCCCGATGGCGCGGAGGTGGAGCTGATCTCCTCGGATCTACAGCGTGCTCGGCAGACGGCCGACGAGGTGGCCGAACTGTTCGGCGCGAAACCGGTCCTGGACCGCGGACTGCGGGAGAAGTCCTACGGGGAGGCGGAGGGAAGACCGCAGGAGTGGCTGGACAGGCGGTTCGTCCCCCCGCCTGCCGCCGGGGACCGGATGGGACACCACGAGGGCGTGCGGGGTGCCGAGACCAGAGGTGAGTGCGCGCGGCGCGTGTACGCGGCCATGGACGAGGTCCTGCGGCGCCCGTGTGAGCACCAGATCATCGTGACGCATGGTTTCGCGCTGACGTTTGTCGTGGCCGCCTGGATCAGGATGCCGTTCGAGTCGCTGGGCTCGGTCAGCTTCCGGGCGCCCTCCGGCAGTATCACCGTGCTGCGCGAAGACGACTTCTTCCACAATCGTCAGGTCGTCAGCCTCGGTGACATGAGCCATCTCGACTCGTGATCACGCTCCGCAGCGCGCGGGTGTGTTCTTCGATGATGCGCATACGGGCCTCCCACTCCGGGCCTTGGGAGTGGAACGGATGCTGGGTGATCTGATCGGCGTGCTTGCGGTAGAGAAGGCCCACCTCGTCGTGGAACCACCCGTCGGCCAAGGCGTCGAGCCCGAGGAGCAGGCCGGTGTCGCCTGACGCCGGCAGCGCCATCCACCCACCGAGGACCAGCATCAGATCGCGGCGGGCGCAGAGCGTTGCGGGGTGGACCTGGGCCCGCTTGTTGAGCTGCCAGTACTGCCACACACTTCCCGCCGGGAGCACACCCTTTTCCGGGTCTCCCTCGAAACCTACGGTCGACCCGTCCGGGAGGAGGTCCAGCGCCCGCGACGTGGTCCACCCCACCTCGGGATAACGGGTCAGGACGTCGATATCCCGGGCGAGGGCGCCCGGCGTCAGGCGGTCATCCGCGTCCAGAACCTTGATGAACTCGCTTTCCCCGGAGGCGCAACTGCGGGCGAACGCCATCGTCCGTGCGACCTGAGGGCCACCGCGACGCGAAAAGTCGATGGATATTCGGGGGTCGTCGCCAGGGAGGTGCGCGGCGGCGTTGACGCCCTCGCCGTCTTCTTGCACCAACCACTGCCAATCCCAGCCCTCGGGAAGCTCTTGCTGAGCGAGCGATGCGTAGGCTTCCGGCAAAAGGGACACGGCGGGTCCGTGTACAGGAGTGACGAGGGAAACGAGACGGCGGCTCACTGCAACTCCTCAAGGCTGGCCACGTGAAACGCCCAGGTTAGGCGCGGCCGATTCGCGGAGCGAGCCAGGTAGCGAACCGTTCTCCCAACTCGGTCCGGGCCGCTTCGACGATGGCGCCCGGATCGTCCACCGGGGCCAGCCCGAAGTGCCGGTCCAGCCAGCCGAGGTATTCCTCGCGGCCCGGGCCCGCCTCGCCGTCTCCGTCGCGGAAGGCGATACGGCCACCGTCGTTCCACGGCTCCCCGTCAAGCGATCCGAGGAAGCGAAGGAATTCCCGCATATCACGGGCGATGAGCTGGACGTCATCTTCGTCGGAGAGCATCGCGACGGGGAGGGTGGCCAGGTCGGCCCGGTCATCGACGCGCCACAGGACGTACAGCGCGTCGTCGCTGTTCGCCAGCGCGAAGGGGGCCAAGGCATCCGCGAGTTCCGGATTCTCCGGGGCTTCGCCGTGCCCGTACTCCCCGTAGTCCACCACCAGCCCGAAACCGGCCGCGCAGTCCTTGCCGAGCTCCTCTTCGAACTCCCGCAGGAGATTCAGCTCATGGCACGGTGAGTACACGGCCTCCGGGATCAGCGGATATATCCAGGTCGTGAACGCCTTGCCCAACTCGGCGAGGGCCGCTTCGACGCTGTCGTACGCGTCGTCCAGCGGCGCCAGACCGAAGTGCCGGTCCAGCCAGGCGAGGTACTCGTCCCGGCAGGGAGTCGGCTCACAGTCGCGGAAGCCGAGACTCTCGCCCCAGTCGCAGCATGGCTCCTCTTCAAGGGATGCGAGGAATTGAAGGAATTCCCGTACGTTGCGGGCGACGAGGTGGATTCCGCCTTCGTCGCCGAGTATGGCGACGGGGAGGGTGGCCAGATCGGTCCGGTCATCGATGCGCCACAGCGCGTACAGCGAACCGCTGGCGTTGGCCTCGGCGAAGAGGATCAAGCGGTCTTCGAGCTCCGGGTTTTTCAGGAATGTGTTGTCGCATCCGAATGTGGTGTCCAGCGAGAACCCGGCGGCGTACAAGTCGTCGACGCTGCCTTGGAACTCCGCGAGTAGATTCAGTTCGGGAATGGGCGAGTACGTGTCCGTCATGAACCCGAGACCCTACCCGTGCGGGCCGACAGCGCTGGCGGGCGAGTTGCCGCGACTCCGGCCGGTGCGACGTTCCCCACCGATACATCGGGATCCCGCCGCGCGTTCAAGTCTTTTGGGGTGATCCTCGGGGGAAACCCTTTGCTTGCTTCACCTCTTGACGTCTTTGGTTCAGACCTTTAGGTTCACCCATCGCCGCCGGCCATCCGCCGACTGCCCCCCACGGCGACAGGAGGACCTGTGCTCCGAATCGTGCGTCAGGTCAGAGAGGGCAGCGGCAGTCGCAGCCGCCGCCGCCACAGATATGCCCGCGCCACCCGCGCCTCGATGGCGGCCACCTTGGTCGCGTTCTCGGCCGCATCGCTGCTGACCGCCACCCCTTCCCGGGCAGCCGCAACCGCAACCGCAGCCGCAACCGCAGACGCAACCGCGGCCGCCGCCCTGCCCACCGAGTGGGCCACCGTCGTGAACAGCGGCAGTGGCAAATGCCTGGACGCCCGGTCCGCCGCGACCGCGAACGGCACCGCCGTGCAGCAGTACGGCTGCAACAACTCCACCGCCCAGCAGTGGAGCTTCACCGCGACGAGCGACGGCTACGTCCGGATCAACAACCGTAACGACGCCGACCAGGCCGTCGACGTGACCGACGTGTCCACCGCCGACAACGCGCCCCTCCAGCTGTGGACCTACGGAGGCGGCGACAACCAGCAGTGGCAGGCCGTGGACGAGGGCGGTGGCGCCTACCACTTCGTCAACCGGCACAGCGGCAAGTGCCTGGACGTCCCCTCCGCCTCGACCGCGGACAGCGTGCAACTGGTCCAGTACACCTGCAACGGCACCGCGGCCCAGCGGTTCCAGGTGGCGCCCGTGTCCGCCCCGCCCGGCGGCGATGTGGACCTCGGCCCGAACGTCGTCGTCTTCGATCCGTCCATGCCGTCGGCCACCATCCAGAGCCGGCTGAACTCCATCTTCCAGCAGCAGGAGACCAACCAGTTCGGCTCGCAGCGCTACGCGGTGATGTTCAAGCCGGGCACCTACAGCAACGACGTCAACGTCGGTTTCTACACCCAGGTCCTGGGGCTCGGCCAGTCACCCGACGCGGTGACCATCAACGGCGCGGTCCACGCCGAGGCCGACTGGTTCCAGGGCAACGCCACCCAGAACTTCTGGCGCGGCGCCGAGAACCTGTCGGTCACCCCCAACGGCGGCACGGACCGATGGGCGGTCTCCCAGGCCGCCCCGTACCGGCGGATGCATCTGCGCGGCAACCTCGCGCTGGACGACGGCGGCTGGTCCAGCGGCGGCTATCTGGCCGACAGCAAGATCGACGGGCAGGTGCGGTCCGGCAGCCAGCAGCAGTGGCTGACCCGCAACGCGCAACTCGGCAGCTGGACCGGGTCCAACTGGAACATGGTCTTCGTCGGCAGCCAGGGCGTACCGGGCAACAGCTTCCCCAGCCCCCCGTACACCACGGTGGACCGGACCCCGGTGTCCCGCGAGAAGCCGTTCCTGTACGTGGACGGTTCCGGCGCCTACAAGGTGTTCGTACCGTCCACGAGGACCGATTCCACGGCCACCAGCTGGGCCGCGGGCAACGCCCCGGGCAGCTCCCTCCCGCTGGACGACTTCTACGTCGTGAAGCCCGGCGCGACCGCGGCACAGATCAACACGGCCCTGGCCGCGGGGAAGAACCTGCTGGTCACCCCCGGCGTCTACCACCTCAACGAGACGCTGAAGGTGACCCGCGCCGACACCGTCGTCCTGGGGCTCGGCCTCGCCACCTTCGTCCCGGACAACGGCATCACCGCCATGACCGTCGCGGACGTCGACGGAGTCAAGATCGCGGGCCTGCTCTTCGACGCGGGAACGACCAACTCGCGCACCGTGATGGAGGTCGGCCCCACCGGCGCCTCCGCCTCCCACGCCGCCAACCCGACCTCCCTGCACGACGTGTACTTCCGCGTCGGCGGCAGCGGCGTCGGCAAGGCCACCACGAGCCTCGTGGTCAACAGTGACAACGTCATCGGGGACCACATGTGGATCTGGCGCGCCGACCACGGCAGCGGCGTCGGCTGGACCAGCAACACCGCGGACACCGGGCTCGTCGTGAACGGCGACAACGTGACCATGTACGGCCTGTTCGTCGAGCACTACCAGAAACACCAGACGATCTGGAACGGCAACGGCGGCCGCACGTACTTCTACCAGAACGAGATGCCCTACGACCCGCCCAACCAGGCCGCCTGGATGAACGGCTCGACCCAGGGCTACGCCGCCTACAAGGTGGCCGACTCCGTCACCAGCCACCAGGTGTACGGCTTCGGCAGCTACTGCTACTTCAACGTCAACCCGGGCGTCACCGCCGAGCACGCCATCGAGGCGCCGAACAACGCCAACGTCCGCTTCAAGGACATGGTCACCGTCTCGCTGGGCGGCACCGGCACCATCCGCCACGTCGTCAACGACCGCGGCGGCCCGTCCAACTCCGCCACCAACGTGGCCAACCTCGTCGCCTATCCGTAACGGCATCCGCAACGGCAACGGCAACGCCAACGGAAAGGAGTTCTCGTGTCCAACATCCGACGCACCACACCGTCCCGCGCGGTGTCCGCGGCCCTGCGGCTGCTGGCCCTGCTGGCCGTACTGCTCGGCCTGACGGCGGCCCCCGCCGCCCACGCGACGACGCACACCCCGCAGACCCCGAGGGCGCCGTTCAAGGTGCTGGCCCTCTACAGCGGCACCTGGGACGCCGCGCACATCAACTTCGTCCACGAGGCCAACGACTGGTTCCCCAAGCAGGCGGCCCAGAACGGCTTCACCTACACCGCCAGCAACAACTGGAACCTGCTCGCGGACGGCGGGGTCAACGGGTACCAGGTCGTCCTCTTCCTCGACGATCTGCCGCAGACCGCCGCCCAGCGCACCGGCTTTGAGAAGTACATGCGCGGCGGCGGCGCCTGGATGGGCTTCCATGTGTCGGCCTTCACCACCGAAGCCCAGAACTGGTCCTGGTACCACAACCAGTTCCTCGGCAGCGGCAACTTCAAGTCCAACACCTGGGGCCCGACCACGGCCAAACTGAAGGTCGAGGACCGCACCCACCCCGCCACCAAGAACCTGCCCGCCCTGTTCACCTCGTCGGTCAGCGAGTGGTACAGCTGGTCGAACGACCTGCGGAAGAACCCGAACATCAAGATCCTGGCCTCCGTCGACCCGAGCAGCTTCCCCCTCGGCACCGACCCCGACCAGAGCTGGTACAGCGGCTACTACCCGATCCTGTGGACGAACACCACGTACAAGATGCTGTACGCCAACTTCGGCCACAACGCGATGGACTACGCGCACAACACACCCCTGTCGTCCACCTTCGCGAGCGAGACCCAGAACCGCTTCCTGCTCGACGGCCTGAAGTGGCTGGGCGGCGCGGCCACCACCCAGCCGTCGGCCGCTCAGCCGTCCTCCGCGCGCCCCTGACCCCCGTCCCCCGTCCCCCCACTGCCCCGGGCGCCGCGGGAGGGCGCCCGGGGCAGTGGGACGGGGCAGCGGGACGGGGCGTGCTTCAGCTTCCGTACTGCTTGGTGTCCGGGTGCTCGATGAGCAGGATGTGGGCGGTCTCCTCGGCAACGGGGCGGTGCCGCACCCCCCTGGGCACCACGAACAACTCACCGGCCCGCAACACCACCGGCTCCCGCCCCTCCAGCTGAATCCGGACGCTGCCGTCCCAGCACAGGAACAGCTCGTCCTCGTCGTGGTGGTGCCAGGGAAACTCGCCTTCCAGCCGGGCCACGCGAACGACGGTGGTGTCGTTCACCATGGCCAGATTGCGCTGCTGGAAGGGCCCGGGGAGCGTGGTGATGGCCTCGGCCACCGATACCGCGGCAAGGTCACGCAGGTTCTCGCGTCGTGTGGTCATGCCATGATCCTCGCCGCCGCCATGCCCGGCTCACAGAGCCAATGCGCCACAATTGGTTCGCCGAGAGGACCAATGTCCTCGAGGTGTTCCGAGGCGAAAGAAACGTGCTCATGCCCATGGACCCGGCCGACCTGGCCGACCGCCTGGGCCGGTGGTCGGCCGGCCGCGGTCCGCTGTACCTCTTGCTCGCCGCGCGGCTGCGGCGCCTTGTCGACGAGGGCGAGCTGCACCCCGGCACCCGGCTGCCACCCGACCGGGCCCTCGCCTCCGCGCTCGCGGTGGGTCGCGGGACCGTGGTCGCCGCGTACGAGCAGCTGCGTACGGAGGGCCGGATCGTCCGGCGCCAGGGAAGCGGCACCCGCGTGGCCGGACCCTCCCGCCCCGGGCCTCAGGAGACCACCGGGGCGCCAGTCTTCCTCCACCTGCTGGAGCCCCAGGCCGACGATGTGATCCTGCTGGCGTGCGCCGCGCCCGCCGAGCCTCCGCCGATCCTGCTGACGGCGTACGAGCGGGCCCTGTCCCAGCTGGCCACGGTCACGGGCGACATCGGGTACCACCCGTCGGGCCACCCGCACCTGCGCCGCGCCGTCGCCGACCACTACACCCGCCGCGGGGTACCGACCGACCCCGAGCGGGTACTGGTCACCAACGGCGGCCAGCAGGCCCTCTCCCTGCTCGCCCGCGCCTTCGTCGAGCCCGGCGGTCCGGTGCTGGTCGAGGCACCCACCTACCCCGGCGCGCTGGAGGCGTTCCACGAACGGGCCGCGGCACTGCGGACACTCCCCACCGGCCTCGACGGCTTCGAAGCGGCGGTCCGCACCCCTTCCCGCCGCCCGGAGCTCGCCTACCTCGTGTCCACCCACCACAACCCCACCGGATCCGTACTGCCGCCCCTGGCCCGCCGGAGGCTCGCGGTGGCGGCGGCCACCGCCGACGTACCGCTCATCGACGACGAAGTCCTCGCCCACCTGGGCTTTCCCGGCCGGCGGACACCCCCTCCGCTCGCCATGTACAGCGACACCGTCATCACGGTGGGCTCCCTCAGCAAGAGCGTCTGGGGCGGGCTGCGCATCGGCTGGATACGAGCCACCAGGCCGGTCATCGACCGCCTCGCCCGGCTCCGTGCGGTCCATGACCTCGGCGGCAACTTCCCCGCACAGCTCGCCGCGGCCGAACTGCTGCCCCGCCTGGAAACCCTGTGTCAGGACATGGCGGCAGACCGCCGGGCCCGCCATGACCACCTGCGCGCGGAACTGGCGCGACACCTGCCTCAGTGGCAGGCCCCACCGGTCACCGGCGGCCAGACCCTATGGGTGCGCCTCCCGCACGGCGACGGCGACTCCTTCGCCCAGACGGCCCTCCGCCACGGCGTCGCCGTACTTCCCGGCAGCGGACTGGACGCCTCCGGGGGCAGCAGGGAGTTCATCCGCATCCACTTCCTCGCCACCCCCGATGTCCTGACCGAGGCGGTACGTCGCCTGGCGACCGCCTGGCAGGCGTACGGCGGCGGCCACGACCGAGGCGATCCGGCACCGGCGCCGCGGTCGATGGCCGTATGACGTCGGCACACCTCCCGTCTCCGCACACCTCCTGTCTCCGCATGCCGGCCCACCGTGTCAGGAGGACCGGAGGGCGGCGACCCGGTCGGCGAGAGCCTGATTCATCGCCTTGAACTGCGGCAGGGTGTTGTCGTGCAGCGTGCCCCGGTAGAACGGGACCGCCACGCCGGTGAAGTCCTCGCTCTGGGTCACCCGGACCCGGCCACCCTCCAGCGGATCGATTCTGAACCGGTGTTCGCCGTCGAAGATCAAGCCGGGGCCGACCCGGCCTGTCCAGCGCAGTTCCCTGCCCGGCTCGGTGGCCAGCACGGTGGGGGTGAACGTGGTGTTTCCGGTGTCGTCGTGCATCACCAGGCGCAGCGTGGCGTCCTTCTCGGCGGTGCCCTTGGCGGAGACGATGAACGGGTTCCACTCGTGGTAGGAGGGGAGGTCGGTGAGGACCTGCCAGACCTCCTCGGGGGTGGCCTCGATCTCGATCGAGGCTTTCAGGGTGTAGGGGCGGGCGTTGGTCCAGATCGTGTAGGTGGTCAGCAGTACGAGGAACACTCCGAGCGCGGCGAGCAGCCGACGGCGGCGCAGGCGGTTCCGGGGCGGGCGGACAGCGGTCTCCGGTGCGGTCGCGGTCATGGTCATCAGCTCTCCGGGCGGGGAAGGACGCCGGTGAGGGCGGCGTTGACGAGGCGTTCGGCGTAGGTGCGGTCGATCGGATGGCCGGTGATCAGAAGCCGGTAGTAGAGCGCGCCGGCGAGCTGGTCGAACAACAGGCCGGGGTCGGTGGCGGCAGCGAGGGCGCCGCGCTGCCTGGCACGTTCGATCAGCCCGAGCACCAGCTGGTTGCGCCGGGTGAAGACCTCACGTACCAGCACCCCGATATCGGGATGCCGGGCAGCCGCGGCCACGAGCTCGGCCACCACTCCGGCCGAGTGGTCGTCCGCGTCTCCGTGTTGCCCGGCGCGTCGCATGCGGTTGAGCCCGAGGGCGATCTGCTCGGCGTAGTCGGTGAGATCCGCGCGTACGTCCCCGGTGTCCGGCACGGCGACGTCGTCCTGCATCCGGGCGACCACGGCGATGGCCAGGTGATCCTTGGTCGGCCAGCGCCGGTACAGCGTCGTCTTGGCCACTCCGGCCTGCTCGGCGACCTTGTCCACCGCGAAGCCCGCGTAGCCGTGGGCCAGTAGCTGTTCCAGCGCCGCGTGCAGGATCCGCTCGTCCGCCTCCGTGTCGCGAGGCCGGCCCCGTTGTGCCATCACCACGCTCACCACCTTTCCGCTACGGGCGTTTCGTAAATCGACCGTAGCGGGGTCTGAGCGATTTACGCAACGGTAGTATCGAAATTGGTGCCACGGCCGTTGCGGGTGGTTGTCGTACCCCTGTGCTGTTCTTGTCCTGCAGCAGTGGCCTCGAGATGAGGGAGCACATCGGTGAACCGCGAGCAGTGGCGTCCGTTCCTCCAGCGGTGGAGCGAGGAGTGGATCGACAGCCATGACCCGGAGAAGGATGCCGAGTTGGACGAGGCCGTCGTGCGTGACCGCTGGCTCGGCTTCGCCCCGGCGAGCGAGGAGGAGATCGCGGCGGCCGAGGTCCGCTTGGGCCGCACTCTGCCGGTGTCACTGCGCGAATTCCTGGCGGTTACCAACGGCTGGCGGGACGCGGGCTGCTTCATCTACCGGCTGGCCGGAACGGCTGAGCTGAAGTGGCTGGCCGACTCCGACCGGTCGTACCTGATCGACATCTACGACGAACTCGCGGAGGGCGACGCAGAGAGCGAGGACGAAGAAGAGGGGGATGAAGAAGAGGAGGAAGAAGACGCTGATGTGATCAACGAGGCGGCGGTGCTGAGACGCTCTCTCCTCGTATCGCTCGATGGTGACGCGGCGGATATCCTCCTTGACCCCGGGGACGTGAATGAGCGCGGGGAGTGGACCGCTTACTGGCTCGCTTCGTGGTCAGGGAACGGGTTGGAGCCTTTCGACTCCTTCTACGAGTTGATGTATGACCAGTACAAGTCGTTCCATGCTCTGCGGAAGCCGGAGGGGGAGACCAAGGACCGCTGGAACACCCAGGTAGAAGAGGCCCGGCTCGCTGCCCTTAAAGGCGAAATCGACGGCCCCTTGAAGGTCCTGACCGACGCCGAGGAATTCGGCAACGAGCGGGCTCTGCTTCTGCGGTTCCAGATGCTGACCATGCTCGGCGGCGGTGAGCACGAGGCCGGGATCAGCCATGTCGTGAACTACGCGCACCATCCCGGCATCCTGCAACATCCCCTGTTCGGAGGCGAATTGCTGCCTCTTGTCTTCGAGGAAGACCGCACTCGCGATCTGCCGCACGGATGGTCGACGCTGCGATTCTCGAAGGAGAACGGCCCGGAATGGCTGCGGTCGCTCATCGCCGACCATGAGGCCCGCCGCGCTGCCCCTGATTTCCAGCTCTCCTTCGGCAACCCGGAATTCAACGCCGCGGTCCACCGCATCACGGACCGACTGTCCGCCGACCCCGTGTTCCAGGTCCCGGACCCTTATGAGGAGCAGCGACGGAACGCGACCTACGAAGAGACGTGGGGGGACGGTCAGCCCGTCATGCGCGTGGAAATATCAACCCTGACCGTCTCCACGGTCCTCGTCAGCGAGGAATCGGAGGACGGCGTGCCGGCCGACTTCGAAGCGCACGACCCCTTCGGCGCATACGACCGGGCACGCGAGCGCCAGCGACAGCTCATTGACGCGGCCTGGCCCGAGCTGAAGGAGGCGATACGGCTGTGGCGTCCGCTGCATGAGGACCACATCGCCCCTGTGGTTCTGTTCGCCGACCCCGTGCTCGCCGAGATGATCACCGGCGAGCGGGGACGCGAAATCCTGTCGATGGGTCGGGAAGTCCGGCCGGAACACTAGAGGTTGCCCCGTATGGAGTTGGGGTTATCCCGTGAGGGCCATGTTGTGAAGGCGTGCAACGCCGAGCATGGCCAGGTGAACGCCGTTGCCCTCGCCTTTTGCGGTGCGGGACACCGAGTGGTTCGGTCAGATTCGAGCGGCACTCGACGGGCAGAGGGCGGCGCCGCTCAGACCATGCGTCGTAGCGCGGTCTCCACGGCATCGACCAGCGGATCGCCTTCGGTCCGCGGGTGCCTGGCCAGGCCGAGTTCGATGTCCGGCAGGCTGGGCAGGGCGTCCGTGTCGTGGCACGCCATGGCCGGTTCGAGATTCCCGGGCAGCACCGCCGTAACGCCGAGCCCGGCCCGGACCGCGGCGAGCACACCGACGAGACTGTTGCTCTCGAACGCCACCCGCCAGCGGCGGTCGGCACCTTCCAGCCCTTCCAGCACCGACGCACGCCATGTGCACGGGCCCGAGAACAGCACCACGGGTAGCGGATCGGCAGCCAAGTCCACACCCGGGCCGACCGCCCAGACCAGCGGTCGGCGCACCGTCCAGCGCGGCCGGCCGGGAACGTCCGCCGCCTCGTCGAGCACGAGTTGGACGCGTCTCGCGTCGTACGCCTCACGCCTCGCGTCGCCGGAGAGGCTGAGCACCTCAAGCGTCGCGCCTGGATGCAGCCGGGCGAGGTCGGCGAGGGCCTGCGGAAGTTGGGACGCGGCGAGGTCTTCGAGCAACCCGACGCCGCAGTGGCCGGTCAGCGCGCGGCCGGCTTCGGTGAGTGCCTGCGCGGAGAGCGAGAGGATGCGCTCCGCGTATGGCAGGAGTTCGTCACCCGCGCGGGTCGGCGAGACGCCGGTCGTGGACCGGACGAGCAGGGGGCTACCGACGGTGCTCTCAAGCTTGCGCAACTGCTGGCTGAGCGCGGGCTGGCTCTGCCCCAGCGCGCTTGCGGCGCGGCTGATGCTGCCCGCCCGCACAGCGGTGACGAACGACCGCAGCAGTACGATCTCTAGATCCCTGGCCATAAGAATCCATTATATCGACTCCAATCATATGGCTACTTCCTATCGCCAGATGATGGGAGCTAGCGTCACGCGGGTGACTCGATACCGACAGGTGCTCGCCGTGCCCGGGGTGGCATCGCTGCTGGGTGTCTCGCTGCTCGCCCGCACCGCGATCACGGCTTCCGGGATGGCGCTGACGATGTACGTCGTTCTGGGCCTGGACATGAGCTACGCGGCAGCGGGAGGAGCCGCGGCGGCCATGACCACCGGTCTGGCGCTGGGCGGTCCGCTGCTGGGCCGCATGATCGACCGGCGGGGCGCGCGTATCGTGCTGCTGATCACCGTCGTGGTTCAGGTCGCGTGTTGGCTGAGCGTCGCGGTACTGCCGTACCCGACCCTGCTGGCCGCCGCCTTCGTAGCAGGTCTGCTGATGGTGCCGGCCCCGATGGTGACCAGGCAGGCGATCGCCGCGATGACGAAGGCGGGACAGCGCCGGGCCGCCTTCGCGCTGGAAGCGGTACAGGGTGAGCTGTCCTACATGGTGGGCCCGCCGATCGTGATCCTCTGCACGGCACAACTGCCCTCCGCCGTGGTGGCCTGGGGCGTCGGCGCTGCGATCGTGGCGGGCGGAGCGGGGATCGCCCTGCTCAACCCCCCGCTGCGGGCCGAGGACGAGGCGCCGCCCGCCCCAGCCGACCGGCCCCGTCGCCGGGAGTGGCTGGGCCCGAGAATGATCGCGGTGCTGGTGATGGCGTTCGGTGCCACGATCGTGCTCAACGGCACCGACCTGGCCATCGTGGCCACTCTCGAGGAAGCCGGCCAGGTCTCCTGGGCCGCCGTCGTGGTGGCCGTGTACGGCGCGGCCTCCATCGCCGGCGGGCTTCTGTACGGCGCGCTCCCGCGACCGCTGCCCACCTGGCTGCTGCTCGGCCTGCTCGGGCTGGTAACCATTCCCGCCGGACTGGCCCACGACTGGCGCTGGTTGTGTGTGGCAGGCTGCGGCGCGGGGCTGCTTGCCGCACCGACTCTTTCCGCGTTGTCCGACGCCGTGAGCCGGCTCGCACCCGCGAGCGTGCGCGGTGAGGCGACAGGCTTGCAGTCCTCGGCGCTGGGCGCGGGCTTCGCCCTCGGCGTCCCGATCGTCGGCGGGGCGATCGACACGTCCGGACCGGCAGGCGGCTTCGCGACGGCCGGCCTGGCCGGCCTCGCCGCCGCGCTGATGGGATGGCTGCTGTCCCGACGCTCACCCAGCCGAACGCGGTCAGTGCGCAGCGATCCCAGCTTCATCGGGGCCTCGGACGCGCGATGATCTGCCTGCCGTCCAGTGGCTGAGCCTTGTCGCCATCTCGCGGCATTCGGCT
>NZ_NCSM01000065.1 GCF_002224125.1 Streptomyces sp. NBS 14/10 | reverse complement strand
CGCCTGAGCAGAACGCGGAGCTGTACCGCGCCTCGAAGGCCATCCTGAAGGAGGCCGGGTATGTGGGGGCGGGGACGGTGGAGTTCCTGGTGGGTGCGGACGGCACGATCTCCTTCCTGGAGGTCAACACCCGCTTGCAGGTCGAGCACCCGGTCACCGAGGAAGTCACCGGTATCGACCTGGTGAGGGAGATGTTCCGGATCGCGGACGGCGAGCCGATCGGTTACGACGACCCGCCGGTACGCGGCCATTCCTTCGAGTTCCGTATCAACGGCGAGGACCCCGGCCGCAACTTCCTCCCCGCCCCCGGCACCGTCACCACCTTCACCCCACCCACCGGCCCCGGCGTACGGCTGGACGCGGGCGTGGAATCCGGGAGTGTGATCGGCCCGGCCTGGGACTCCCTGCTCGCCAAGCTCATCATCACCGGCGCCACCCGCACCCAGGCCCTCCAGCGCGCCGCACGGGCGCTGGCGGAGTTCCAGGTCGAGGGCATGGCCACCGCCATCCCCTTCCACCGCGCCGTGGTCACCGACCCCGCCTTCACCAGCGACCCCTTCACCATCCACACCCGCTGGATCGAAACCGAATTCACCAACACCATCACCCCCTACACCCCCACCGGCACCGACGAAACCGACGAGCCCGTCGCCCGGGAGACGGTGGTGGTCGAGGTCGGCGGCAAGCGGCTGGAGGTCTCCCTCCCCGCCTCGCTCGGCGTGGCCACCGCCACGGCGGGCGGCGGGGCCGGGTCGAAGAAGCCCAAGCGCAAGGCCGTGAAGAAGTCGGGTTCGGCCGCGTCCGGTGACGCGCTGGCCTCGCCGATGCAGGGCACCATCGTCAAGGTCGCCGTGGCCGAGGGCGACCAGGTCGCCGAGGGTGACCTGGTCGTGGTCCTGGAAGCCATGAAGATGGAACAGCCGCTCAACGCCCACCGGGCCGGCACCATCAAGGGCCTCGCCGCCGAGGTCGGCGCCTCCATCACCTCCGGCGCCGTCATCTGCGAAATCAAGGACTGACAGCCGGGGCTGACACCCCGCCACACAGCCGAACCCCGGGCCCCGGTCGATCTTCTCGACCGGGGCCCGGCGCATACGGTGGCGGCCGGAGCCGTACACGCGGGAGGATGGGAACCCGGCTGAACAGGGGGAGCCCATGGCACAGGAGGGTCTGCAAGCGCTGCTCGCGCGGATCCGGGCGGCCGCGTGGGACGGGGACGTTACGGCATCGCGGGCGTGGGACGCGCTGATCGCGCTGGTGCTGCGGCGGCACGCCACCATGGGGGACGGCCTGGTGGCTCCACACCGACTCGTCCTGCTGATCGAGGAACGCAGCAACGAGGAAGAGCAGTTCGCCGACGCGTTCCAGGAGTGGATGAGCCGATACGGCACGGTCGCCGGGAGCGGCGGCGCCCCCAAGATCGGCTCCGGCGGCATCCGTCCCATGGACGATCACCCCAGCACGACGGGGCCGGACTCCCCCGGGAGCGGCGACATCCACAAGATCGGCCCCAGCGACATTCGCCCCATTGGCGATCACCCCAGCACGACGGGGCCGGACTCCCCCGGGACCGTCAGCCCCCGGGAAAGCCACCCGGAGCGCTACACCCCGGGCCCTCTCGGCGCCCGGCCTCCCGGCCCCCCGTTCGGCGACGACGACTGGGGCGACGACTGGGGCGACGAGACGGACGACAACGCGTGACCCGTCCGCCCAACACCCTCCCGGTGAACCCCCACCCACGGGAGGCCCGCCTCCGTGGGTGATATCGCCAAGGGCGTGCTCGGCGGCGCCTGGACCCTGCTCGTCGGCTGGATCCTGCCCACCGCGCTCAACCTCTCCGTCTTCTTCTTCACCGTCGCGCCCAGCCTCCACCACATCGACCTGGCGCAGCGCCTGTGGCCCTCGTCGAAGGTCGACACCGCCCTCCTCCTGCTGACCGTCTCCCTCCTCCTCGGACTCGTCGTCTCGGCGGTGCAGACCCTGCTCTACCGCCTCCTGGAGGGTTACGTCCTGTGGCCCGCCGCCGCCTACGACGCGCGCTGCCGCCGCCACCGGCAGACCAAGCGGGACCTCGGCGACCGCCTCGCGCTGCTGCGTCTTGAGGGCCGCGAGCGCGCGGGCGGACTGTCACCGGAGGCCACCCGGCAACTGGCCGATCTGCGCGCCAACCCCCGGATCGGCCGCGCCGCCCGCCGGGACCGCCTCCGTACGGCGGCCCAACGCGCCCTGCTGCAGGAGCGGTTGCGCCGCTATCCCATCGCCGACGACCAGGTCGCCCCCACCCGCCTCGGCAACGCCATCCGCCGTCTGGAGGAGTACGGCTATGACCGCTTCCGCCTCGACACCCAGGTGCTGTGGGGGGAGCTGACCGGCACGGCGCCCGAGCAGGTCCGCCGCCAGGAGGAACTGGCCCGCGTCAGCGTCGATTTCTTCATCGCCCTGCTTTACGGCCACGCCGCGGTGGCGGCGGCCGCGCTGGCCGCGCTGGCCTCCGGGGACGCGGACCGCCCCGTGCTGCTGACCACCGCCGCCGTCCTCGTCGCGCTGATCCCGCTGTGGTACCGGTCCGCCGTGACCGCCACCGACGAGTGGGCCGCGGCCGTACGGGCGCTGGTCAACGTGGGTCGTAAGCCGCTGGCCGAGTCGCTTGGCCTGGCGCTGCCGTCCGAGCTCGCCGCCGAGCGCACCATGTGGACGCTGGTCTGCCTGTTGTCCCGGGCCCCCTACCATGAGCGCGCGGCGGCCCTCGACCCGTACCGCGCCGACCCCCAGCCGCCGCTGGTCCGGCCCCCGGTCCCGCCGCCGACGCCGCCCCCACCCGGCTCGTAATGGCATGCTTGACCCACGGCCCCGTACGGCCCATCACCGCGTACGGCCGGCCAACCTCGTACGGCCGGCTCGTACGACCGGCAACGTACGGCCGACCAACCCGTACGACCGACCCCCGTACGACCAGCGGCGCAGGGAGGACCGCGATGGCGACCGAGACAGCCACGGCGCACACCACACCGCGCGCCATGCGCGCCGACGCGCGCCGCAATTACGAGCGGCTGCTGACCGAGGCGAGGACCGCGTTTGTCGAGCATGGCACCGACGCGTCGCTTGAGGACATCGCGCGCCGCGCGGGCGTGGGGATCGGCACGCTCTACCGGCACTTCCCCAACCGCACCGCGCTCATGGGCGCCGTCTTCCAGAAAGAGGTGTGCGCGCTGCTGGCGCGCGCCCGCGAGCTGGCGAAGGCGCCGCAGCCGTGCCGGGCGCTGGTCGACTGGCTGCGCGAGATCATCGATTACGCGAGCACCTACCGCGGGCTCTCACACGCCCTGATGGCGGCCTCCGGGGACGAGAGCTCATCGCTGTCCCAGGGGTGCGGGCTGCCGATGCGCGAGGCGGGCAGCGCGCTGCTCGCCCGCGCCCAGCAGTCCGGGAACGTACGGTCCGACGTCGGCATAGACGATCTGATGCAGCTGACCAACGCCATCTCGCTGGCCGTGGAACAGTCGCCGGACGACCCGGAGTTGGCCGACCGGCTGCTGGCCCTGACCTTCACCGGCCTGAAGCCGCGCTGAGTGGGCCAGGGCTTCAGCCCCTCAGCACCGTTGACAACCTCAGCACCGTTGACAACCTCAGCGCCGCCGTGGCGCCAGGTCCGCGACCCGGCCGCCCGGCCCCGGCTGCTCCGCGAGCGGCATCCCGCCGCGCAGCGTGGCGCCTGGCCCGGGCCCCGGTGGGTGCGGGTGGTTGCGGCGCGGTCCGGGGAGCGGCAGCCCCTCCTCCGTACCGCGCGCGGGGGGCGGGCCGCCGAGCCGGGGCTGCTGGCGGCCCGGCGGGCCGCCCTCACCGCCCGCCGGGCCCGAACCCGCGCCCGGCCCGGCCACCGCGATCTGCACGCCCTGGTCGGCGAGGGCCTGCAGTTCGGTCAGGGCGCGGTCGTCGTGCGGTGGCGGTTCGTCCGTGACCAGACGGGTGATCACATCCGTCGGCACCGTCTGGAACATGGTGTCGGTACCCAGCTTGGTGTGGTCCGCGAGGACCACCACCTCCGCCGCCGCCTGGACCAGCGCCCGGTCGACGCTGGCGGACAGCATGTTGGACGTGGACAGGCCGCGCTCGGCGGTCAGCCCACTGCCGGACAGAAAGGCCCGGCTGACCCGCAGCCCCTGAAGGGACTGCTCGGCACCGCTGCCGACCAGCGCGTAGTTGGAGCCGCGCAGGGTGCCGCCGGTCATGACGACCTCCACCCTGTTGGCATGGGCCAATGCCTGTGCGACCAGCAGGGAGTTGGTGACCACGGTCAGGCCAGGGACGCGCGCGAGCCGGCGGGCCAGCTCCTGCGTGGTGGTCCCGGCGCCGACCACGACGGCCTCGCCCTCGTCGACGAGACCGGCCGCGAGATCGGCGATGGCCGTCTTCTCCGCGGTCGCTAGATGGGATTTCTGCGGGAAGCCGGACTCCCTGGTGAATCCGCCCGGCAGCACCGCACCGCCATGCCGGCGGTCGAGCAGTCCTTCTGCCTCCAGCGCCCGCACATCCCGCCGTACGGTCACTTCGGAGGTCTGGACGACGCGGGCGAGCTCGCGGAGCGATACCGCTCCGTTCGCACGCACCATTTCAAGGATCAATTGGCGACGTTCTGCAGCGAACACGAAACTGACAGTAACGCCAACGACCGTCTGGTTTCAGCAGCTTGCACCAATTAACAGATGTTGTTCGTCTACGACCCCGCGAGATGGTATGGAAGCGGATTACGTTCCTCGCGCACCGCTCCCGGCCCTCTTCCCAGGCCTCCGCCCACGCCTCCGAACTACGCCTCCGCCTGCGTCTTCCGCGTGTGCAGCTGCCGGGCCACCTCGGCGATCGAGCCGGACAGCGACGGGTACACCGTGAAGGCGCTGGCGATCTGCTCCACCGTCAGGTTGTTGTCGACCGCGAGCGAAATCGGATGGATCAGCTCGCTGGCGCGCGGCGCGACCACCACACCGCCGACCACGATGCCGGTGCCCGGACGGCAGAAGATCTTCACAAAGCCGTCCCGGATGCCCTGCATCTTCGCGCGCGGGTTGCGCAGCAGCGGCAGCTTCACCACCCGGGCGTCGATCTTCCCGCCGTCCACATCGGCCTGGGAGTAGCCGACCGTGGCGATCTCCGGGTCCGTGAAGACGTTCGCCGAGACGGTCTTGAGGTTCAGCGGGGCGACCGCGTCGCCGAGGAAGTGGTACATCGCGATCCGGCCCTGCATGGCCGCCACCGACGCCAGCGCCAGCACCCCGGTGACGTCCCCCGCCGCGTACACGCCAGGCGCGCTGGTCCGCGAGACCTTGTCGGTCCAGATGTGACCGGAATCCTTGAGCCGGACCCCCGCCTCCTCCAGGCCCATCTCCTCCGTGTTCGGAATCGAGCCGACGGCCATCAGACAGTGGGTGCCCGTGATCACCCGCCCGTCGGCGAGGGTCACCTCCACCCGGTCCCCGACCCGCTTGGCGGCCTGCGCCCGCGAGCGCGCCATCACGTTCATCCCGCGCCGGCGGAAGACGTCCTCCAGCACGGCCGCCGCGTCCGGGTCCTCGCCCGGCAGCACCCGGTCCCGGCTGGAGACGAGGGTGACCTTCGAGCCCAGCGCCTGGTACGCGCCGGCGAACTCGGCGCCCGTGACACCGGAGCCGACCACGATGAGCTCTTCCGGGAGCTCGTCCAGGTCGTACACCTGCGTCCAGTTCAGAATGCGCTCGCCGTCCGGCTGCGCGTCCGGGATCTCCCTCGGGTGCGCCCCGGTCGCCACCAGCACGGCGTCCGCGACCAGCGTCTGCTCGGTCCCGTCCGCGGCCCGGACGATCACCTTCCGCGACCCGTCGGGCGACTGCGCCGGCTCCAGCCGCCCGCGCCCGCGCATCACGCGCCCGCCCGCGCGGGTGACGGAGGCGGTGATGTCATGCGACTGGGCCAGCGCCAGGCGCTTCACCCGTCGGTTGACCTTGCCCAGGTCGACGCCCACGACCCGGGCCGCCTGCTCCAGCGGCGGGGTGTCATCGGCGACGATGATCCCCAGCTCCTCATAAGAGGAGTCGAAGTTCGTCATCACCTCAGCGGTGGCGATCAAAGTCTTCGACGGCACGCAGTCGGTCAGCACCGACGCCCCGCCCAGACCGTCGCAGTCGACGACGGTCACCTCCGCGCCGAGCTGGGCAGCGACCAGCGCCGCCTCATAGCCGCCGGGTCCGCCACCAATGATCACGATCCGAGTCACATGCTCCATTGTCCCGCACCCGTTCGACATCACTCCCCCGGGGGGTTAACGGCGCCCCCGGAACCTTCGTCCCCCACTCCCGTACCCTCTGAGCCATGTCGCTCTACGCCGCGTACGCCGGCAACCTCGACGCGCGGCTGATGACCCGCCGCGCACCGCACTCCCCGCTGCGCGGCACGGGGTGGATCAACGGCTGGCGCCTGACCTTCGGCGGCGAACAGATGGGATGGGAGGGCGCCCTCCCCACCATCGTCGAGGCACCGCGCTCCCAGGTCTTCGTCGCGCTGTACGACATCGCCCCCATGGACGAGGAGTCCATGGACCGCTGGGAGGGCGTCGGCCTGGACATCTACCGCCGGATGCGGGTCCGCGTCCACACTCTGGACGGCGACGAGGCGGCCTGGCTGTATGTACTGAACGGCTACGAGGGCGGTCTGCCGTCCGCGCGCTACCTCGGCGAGATCGCGGACGCCGCGGAGTCCGCGGGGGCCCCGCACGACTACGTCATGGAACTGCGCAAGCGCCCCTGCTGAGACCGCGGCCCGGTCGCGTTCTCCCCGCTTCCCCGCCGCTTTCCCGGTGTCTCCTCGCCGCTTCCCCGCCGCGCCTCTTCCGCGCAGTTCGATCGCGCCTTGGCAACGAATCGAACACCCCTGTCGATACTTCTACGCGCGTAGGCAATCACCGGCTAGTCTCATGCGCGTGAACGCATCAGTTACCCATCAGGGGGACCCCCACGCCGCCGCCGACGCCGCGGCCGCCCGCCTGCGTGAACTCACCGGCGCTGAGACCCACGACGTCGCCCTGGTCCTCGGCTCCGGCTGGGTACCCGCCACCGACGCGCTCGGCACCCCGGAACACGAGTTCCCGGTCACCGATCTGCCCTCCTTCCCGCCGCCCGCCGTCGCGGGCCATGCGGGCAAGATCCGCTCGTACAAGATCAACGACAAGCGAGCGCTGGTCTTCCTCGGCCGCACGCACTACTACGAGGGCCTCGGTGTCGCCGCCGTCGCGCACGGCGTACGGACCGCCGTCGCCGCCGGCTGCAAGACCGTAGTCCTCACCAATGGCTGCGGCGGCCTGCGCGAGGGCATGCGCCCCGGCCAGCCGGTGCTGATCAGCGACCACATCAACCTCACGGCCGCCTCCCCGATCGCCGGTGCGCACTTCGTCGACCTCACCGACCTCTACTCGCCCCGGCTGCGTGCGCTCTGCCGGCAGATCGACCCCAGCCTGGAGGAGGGCGTCTACGCGCAGTTCCCCGGCCCGCACTACGAGACGCCCGCCGAGATCACCATGACCCGCACCCTCGGGGCGGACCTCGTCGGCATGTCCACCGCCCTGGAGGCGATCGCCGCCCGCGAGGCGGGCGCCGAGGTCCTCGGCATCTCCCTGGTCACCAACCTCGCGGCGGGCATGACGGGCGAACCCCTCAACCACGAGGAGGTCCTTCAGGCCGGCCGCGACTCCGCCGCGCGGATGGGGAGCCTCCTGGCGCAGGTCCTCGACCGCATCTGACTCCCCCTGCGCCTGTCGCCGGGACCCGCCCGCCGGGACCGCCCGCCGACGCCCGGGCCACGGCCCGAGCCGGTGACCCTACGTACGCACTCGCCCGGTCCCACAGGACCGGAGCCAGTGCCCCGGACGCGCTGCCCCGGGCCGGTAACCCCGGCCCTACGGCCCCGAGCCGCCGACGCGAGTCACGGACCGGGTTGCGGGCCTTGGGCCACGGGCCCGAGTTACGAGCCTTGGGCCGCCGACCGGACGCACCGGCCCGGACCCGCTGCCCCGGACCCACCGGCGCCTGGACCCGCTGGCCTGGGCCCGCTGACCCGAGCCGGTGACCTGGACGTGCTGGCCGGGACCCGCCGACTGAACTCGCCGCCCCGGACCCACCAACCCGAGCCGCCAATCCGAGCCGCCAACCCGGGCCTGCGGACCTGAGCAGGTGACCCGGCTGTGATAACCCGCCCCGCCGACGCCGAGCCCCTGGCCCCGGCTCGCCGCGCCTATCGGCCGGCGGACCGGGCGAGGACGGACGGGCGGCAGGCGGTCGGGGACGTACGGGCCGGGCCGCAGGGGCCGGGGCGACCGTGCAATGGCGACCCGGTGGCACCATCCGCGCCGCGGGCCGGGCCGGGCCTGTGCCCGCCCCAGCCTGGCTCGGGCGGGCAGCGGGCGTTACGCCTGCGTCTCGGGGTACTCACTGGTCAGCCACCCTCGGCGGCCGTCCACCTCCGGTGGCGCCCAGGCGGCGGGCTTGGGCTCGTGACAGCGCTGCCCGGCCCTGCCCCGGATTCCGCCCCGCCCCCGATTCCGCCCAGAATCCAGACACACGCCCAACCCAGCCACCCCCCAGAGCCACCCCAGGAGGCCGTCCATGGCGCCCACCCCAGAGTCCGAACTCATCTCCGAGGCCAGCGCCTGGATGGCCGAGGACCCCGACCCCGAGACCCGTGACGAGCTGGCCGAACTGCTGGAGGCGGCCGGGGCGGGTGAGCCCCAGGCGCTCGACCAGCTCTCCGAGCGGTTCTCCGGCACCCTGCAGTTCGGCACCGCCGGTCTCCGGGGCGAGCTGGGCGCCGGGCCCATGCGGATGAACCGCGCCGTGGTCATCCGCGCCGCCGCCGGTCTCGCGGCGTACCTCACCAAGCACACCGCCCCCGGCGAGCGGCCCGGCCTCGTCGTCATCGGCTACGACGCCCGCTACAAGAGCGCCGACTTCGCCCGCGACACCGCGGCCGTCATGACCGGCGCGGGCTTCCGGGCCGCTCTGCTGCCGCGTCCGCTCCCCACCCCCGTCCTCGCGTTCGCCATCCGTCACCTCGGCGCGGTCGCCGGGGTGGAGGTCACCGCCAGCCACAACCCGCCCCGCGACAACGGCTACAAGGTCTATCTCGGCGACGGCTCCCAGATCGTGCCGCCCGCCGACCTCGACATCGCCGCCGAGATCGCCGCGATCGGCGGCCTGGCCGGCGTGCCCCGCCCGGACTCCGGCTGGGAGACCCTTGGCGACGACGTCCTGGACGCCTATCTCGCCCGTACGGACGCCGTCCTCACCCCGGGATCCCCCCGGGACGTACGCGTCGTCTATACCCCCATGCACGGCGTCGGCGGTGAGACGGTCACCGCGGCCTTCGCCCGCGCGGGCTTCCCGGCCCCCACGGTGGTCGCCGAGCAGGCCGAGCCGGATCCGGCATTCCCGACCGTCGCGTTCCCCAACCCGGAGGAGCCGGGCGCGATGGACCTGGCGTTCGCGACCGCCGGCCGACTCGGCCCCGGGGGCGCGGACATCATCATCGCGAACGACCCGGACGCCGACCGCTGTGCCGTGGCCGTACCCGATGCCGCGACCGCCTGGCGCATGCTCCGGGGCGACGAGGTCGGTGCGCTTCTCGCGACCCACCTCATCCACAAGAGCGCCCGCGGCACGTTCGCGACCTCGATCGTCTCGTCGTCCCTCCTGTCCCGGATCGCGGGCGCCGCTGAGCTCCCGTACGCCGAGACGCTGACCGGCTTCAAGTGGCTGGCCCGGGTCGACGGGCTGCGCTACGCCTTCGAGGAGGCGCTGGGCTACTGCGTCGACCCCGGCGGCGTACGCGACAAGGACGGCATCACGGCCGCCCTGCTCGTCGCCGAGCTGACGGCCGAGCTCAAGGAGCAGGGCCGTACGCTCACCGATCTGCTCGACGACATCGCGCTCGAGCACGGGCTGCACGCCACCGACCAGCTGTCCGTACGCGTCGAGGACCTGTCCCTGATCGGTCAGGCCATGAAGCGGCTGCGCGAACAGCCGCCCACCGAGCTCGCGGGCCTCGCCGTGTCCTCCAGCGAGGACCTGTCGCGCGGTACGGCGACGCTGCCCCCGACGGACGGGCTGCGCTACCGCCTCTCCGGCCGCATCGGCAGCAGCCCGGGGAGCACGGTCCAGTCGGCCCGGGTGATCGTCCGCCCCAGCGGCACCGAGCCCAAGATCAAGTGCTATCTGGAGGTGGTGGTCGACGTCCCCGGGGCGGACGCGCTCGCGTCGGCGCGTACGACGGCGGAGCAGGTCCTGTCGGCGATCAAGGCGGATCTCGCTACGGCGGCCGGTATTTGAGGCGGACGGCGGGCGGCGGGACATTGGAAGGGGCCTGCCGGGTTTCCGGTGGGCCCCGGCGCCAGGGCCTCGCGCCACGCACCCCATGAGCGCGGCGAGCAGGACGAGCACGCCGACCCCTTGAGCGCCGCCATGGGTCGGGCCCCAAACGGTCCAGACAGAAAACCGGCCCCGGACCGGTACACTTCCGGCCAAGCCATGACCATGTCAGCCCTGACGGAAGGCTTCGGTTCAGCGTGTCCTTTGCGAGTGAGCATCACTTGCCGCCGGATCAGGCAGCGGAACTGGCGCGCAAGGAGCGTGCGGGAAAAGAGCATCTGCTGTGGCCGGGGCTGACCCTGGTGCCGGCCATCATCGCGGTGATCATGCTGCTGACTCCGGCCGACTTCCATGAGACCGTCGAGCACCAGAGCGGGATGGCGGAAAGCGTCTCCCTGAAGTGCGGTTCCGTGGTCTCTCCGCGCGCGGAGCGCACGGAGGACGGCTTCTCCCGCTACCGCGACCAGTGCAACGCGCGGCGGACCCAGCGGGCCGGCTATGCCGGGCTCGCGCTCTCGGGCGCCGTTGTCATCGCGGCGGTCGGCGCCGCCGTTCAGCGCAGGCCGCGCGGTTCCGCCGTGGCGGCGTCACCGTCGGCGTAGTGCGTCGGCAGGACGCTCAGCGACCAGCCCCCGTCCGCCGACGCGGCTCACGCGGCTCACGCAGCTCAGCGGCGTAGTCGGGCAGGGCCACATGGCTGCTGACCTTCTCCCCCAGCTTGAGCATCCAGTTCAGGAAGAGGGGCCTGGACAGCAGGCCGTTGCGGAAACGCAGGCCGGTCGCGGTGCCGGGCGCGAGGAACTTCCCGGTGCGGTCGCCGCCGGTCTGACAGCCCTTGGCGTACTGCCGGAGCCTGCCCTCGTAGCGTGCGAAGGCCACTCGATGGTCGCCTCCGGCCCGCGCGAGCTCACCCGCCAGCACATAGGCGGCCACCACGGCGGTGCCCGTACCCATCCCCCCGATGGTGGCCCCGCACGCCGCGTCACCCACCAGGCACACCCGGCCCCTGGACCAGCTGTCCACATCCGCCCGGCTGATCGAGTCGAAGTACAGCTCGGGGGCCCGGTGCAGCGAATCCAGCAGACGGGGCACCTCCCAGCCGAGGCCGGAGAAGGCGTCGGCGATCAGACGCTTCTGCTGCTCGGGATCGTGGCGGTCGTACGACAGCTCGGGCGCGGCGAAGACGAAGAACGCCCCGGCCCGCGCCGGGTCCCGGTGGTCGGCCCCGACGGAGGCGAGCCGCCCCGGCACGTTGTAGCCCACCGAGCCCTTCTCCCACCCCAGTTCATTGGCGAGCTGCCAGGTGGCGGCGTAGTAGCCGAGGTGGCTCACGTAGTCCTCCTCGGGGCCGAAGGCGAGGCGTCGGACATTGGAGTGCAGCCCGTCCGCGCCGATCACCAGGCCGAACTCGCGCGAGGCCGCGTGCCGGAAGTCGACCCGCACACCGGAGGGGGTCTCGGTGAGGCCGGTGATCGAGTCGCCGAAGAGGTACTCGGTGTGGTCCAGGCTGCGCTCGTAGAGCAGCTGGGCCAGGTCGCCGCGTAGCACCTCGATGGCGCCACCGGCGAACTCCGCGGGCAGGTGCAGCAGCGTCCGCCCGCTTTCGTCGACGAAGCTCATCGGGCTGCCGCCGGTCTGCATCCCGCGCAGCTCGGGCAGCAGGCCCATGCGCTCCAGCACGGTCAGATGCGTATCGCCCCGGAAGTCGACGGCCTGACCGCCGCCGCGCAGGGCCGCGGCCAGCTCGACGACCGTCGGGTTGAAGCCGTGGCGCCCCAGCCAATAGGCCAGCGCCGGGCCGGCGATGCTCGCGCCGGAGATGAGGACGTTGCGGTTCATGGTTTCTCCACCCCTGAGAACTGTGTCCGATGGACACGATTAATTACTGTGTACCATAGACGCAGTTATTTGGCACGCCAAGACATCGGGGCGAGAAGGAACGACGGACATGGCCGACAACCACGCCGAGACGGTGCGGCTGCTGTGGGGCCCCCACGCCAAGCCGTCGCGCGGCCCCCGGCCGACCCTCGACCTGGACCGCATCGCACGGGCCGGTATCGAGATCGCCGACTCCGAAGGGCTGGCCGGTGTCTCCATGCAGCGGGTCGCCGCGCAACTGGGCGTCACCAAAATGGCGCTGTACCGCTACGTCCCGGGCAAAGCCGAGCTGATCGCCCTGATGGTCGAGGCCGCGATCGGCCCGTACCCGGCCGCGGGGGACGCACAGCCCTCCGGCTGGCGGGGACAGCTGGAGGACTGGGCCCGCTGTCTGCTCTCCGCCTTCCTCCCGCACCCATGGACGCTCGACGCCACCATCGGACCGCGGGTCATGGGGCCCGCGGAGCTGGGCTGGATGGAGCGCGCCGTCTCCGCGCTGGACGGTACGGGGCTCAGCGGCGCCGAGCGCATGGACGCGGTCGTCCTGCTGGTCGGCCATGTACGCGGCATCACCCAGCAGGCCCGCGCGGCGGGCCCGGCGGGCACCCCCGAGGCGGAGCTGGGCGGCATCCTCGCCGATCTGATGCGGGATCAGGGAGCGCGTTTCCCCGCCCTGGCCGCCGCCCTCGCCTCCGCGGAGCAGTCCGGCGGACAGGACCAGGCCTGGGAGTTCGGCCTCCAGCGCATCCTGGACGGTCTGGCCGTGCTCATCGACCAGCGCGGGCACTGACCGTCGTACACAATCGCGCCATGGACCTCAACGACGTACTGCGCTGCCTCAAGGAGGCCGAAGCCGACCGGCGTCGGCCCGAACTCTGCGGCGGGCGCTATGTGTCCGTGGCCAACCGCTACGCCTACGACGACGCCTCCCCGCTGCCGCTCGACCTCTTCGACGGGGTCGACGACGAGGAGGGCGAGGAATGCGACATCCTCACGGGGCTGGGCGAGGCCACGTCCGTGTACGACGCGTTGGGCATCCTGGCCTCCACCGTGCTGGACGAGGTGGGGGATCCGCCCGACGAGGAGGACATGAGCGAGGCGGACCTCCAGCGGCTGGAAGGCATCGGCTCACCTGAGCACCGCGCTCTCGCGTGCCTGCTCATGGGCTACGAAGGCGCCATCGACGTGGACACGAGCGCAGGCGCGGGCTGGTTCGCCGGTGCCCGCATCGTCCTCCTCAGCACAGCGGTCCCGCCCAACCAGGAAGCCGACTACGGCATCCTCGAACTCCAGCCCACCGGCGAGCCCACGGACGCCGACCGCGCGCTGATGGACGCCGCCGAGGCCGGTGATACCGACGCCCTCTCCGAGGCCCTGAGCGAGGGTGCCCGCGTCAACGCGCTGGACGAGCGCGGTATGAGCGCGCTCCACATCGCCGTGGCCCACCGCCAAGCGTCCGCCGTTACGGCACTGCTCGCGGCAGGGGCCGATCCCGCGCTCCAGGCCGCCTACAACAACGCCCCTCAATTCGCGTCACTCGACGACAGCGAGCGGGTCACGGCCGGCGCGGAACGGCTCGAGGACGCCGGCCACCTGGCCATCCTGCGCACACTCATCGACGCGGAAGCCCCCATCAACGCGCAGAACCGCGACGGCTCGACCCTGCTCGACCTGGCGATCGCCACCCACCCCTACCCCGAGGAGACGATCCGCCACCTCGTCGGCAAAGGGGCGCGGAGTATCCGGCTCACGGATCCGGATTTCGGCCGCCTCCTGGCCGTCCTGCCGTACAGCGACGGCCGCCAAGCCCTCGAAACACGCGTCAGCCAACTGCGATTCCTCCTCGAGTCGGGAGCCCGCCCCGAGGACGCCGAGGCGGCGGCCCAGCGGCCGTGGCTACGAGCCCAGGACGGCCCGGCCTTGCACGCGCTGCTCCACTTCACCGGGTACTACGAACGCGAGGTGCCCGGCGACATACTCCTCGCACTCGTCGATCTGCTCGTCCGACACGGTGTCCGCGATACGTCGTACCAGGGCAGCACCGCGCTGGAGTGCGCCGAGGAGTGGGTGAAGAACGGCCACGCCAATTACGAGCCGGTGGTACGAAGGCTGCGCGAGGCCGCCACCGAGGGCGGCGTCTGACCGAGCCGGTATTGCTCACAGGCGGGAGAAATGGGCCAGGTCGGTCAGCGATCGCAACGTGTCCACAGCCGAACCGCTCATATCGATGCCCGCGAGCGCGGCGAACAGCGGCCTGGCGTCATGCCAGGCCAGCCTGGCCCCGTAGGTTTCGCCACCCTGCTCGTCCAGAACCAGGCCGAGATACGCCACCAGGCCGACGTCATCGCCGCCATCGCCATCGACGGCGCGTTCCACATGAAAACCGACCTGGGCATGGAGGGCAGTTCCGAAACGGCGACCGAGCGCGAGCGGAGTCACGCCCACCGAACCGCCTCCGTCTCCGTCTCCGTCTCCGTCCGCCATGCTCTTGGCGAACGCGTACGACTGGCGGACCTCGGACCAGCCACCCTCCGCCAGACACTCGACAAACGCGTCCAGGTCGGCCCGCAGGGCCGGGGTCAGCTCGGTGAAGGGGACACACGCCCGCTGCTGGTCGTCCCCACCCGACGTCACCGGCTCGGGCTCGTCATCGATACGCGTCAGATCAGGCGGAAGGAGGGTGTAGCCCAGCTCCGCGAACACCGTCTCGGCAGCTGCCACACCGTCCAGTTGCGGATAGAAGGCCCACGAGTAGCTCCCCACAAACTGGTGCCGCGCCACCAAGGCCATCAGCGGCTGGGCGATCACCCGTGCAGCGGACATGACCTCGGGCGGGAAGTCGTCCAGGTCCTCCGGAATCGCGGATTCAATGCCCTTGGTCCACCGGTTGAGGAAGACGAACGGAGTGTCCAGCCACTCCTCCCGGCCCACCGCATGCGCCGCGTCCACCGCGGCCGGCACCTGCCGGGGACGCAGAATGAGCACCCATTTGTCCTCGCCGGAAGCGTCGCCGAAGGCGTCGGCGAACTCCCCCCGATCGAAGCCCGCCTCGATGCCATGGTCACTCAAGGCCAGCCAAAGACTGCCATATGCCCAGGCCGCGTCGCTGGCGGCGATGGCCGCCAATACCCGGCGCTGCCGCGGATCGAGGTCGTCGCGCGTGAAGGAGGTCGGCAAGGACTCCCGGGCCTGCGGCCCGAACGTCGCCGCCAGCAGCATCTCGTACTGCGACATCGCCCGGTCCTCGTCCGTCTCCGCGACCAGGAGGGCGCACACCACGTCGAGCAGTTCCAGGGACGCGTCGCCGGAAGCCAGCAGAGTCTCGCAGTGGGCCAGCGGACTGTCCCGGGTCAGCTCGCGGGTCCACTCGTGCAGCCGCGGCAGGCTCTCCCCGTCGCGCAGCAGACCGGTGAGCGTGTCCGCCACTTCCGCCCCGCCACGCGACGCACGGGCCAGCGCCCATGCCAACCGCACCGCGCCGTCCGCCTCGCCGCCGTCCGCCTCGTCGCAGTCCGCCGACAGCCGCCCTGCGTCCATCTCGCCCAGCGCCAGCCACGCGCCCGCACGCACGGACGGCTCCGGATCGGCTGTCAGCCGCGCCACATCGTCGGCAGCCTCGCGGAGTTCGGCCGACGACAGGGCCCACAGCACCCGAAGACGCACCCCCGGGTCGCCGTCCCGCAGCAGTGGCGTCAGCCGAGGCACCTGCACGGCCATCGCCGCCAGCGCGGCGGCGTGCCCTGTGTCGCCGCCGTGGCACACATGACCCAGGAACGACAGCAGATCCTCACGATCCGGATACCCGGGCTCCACGACGATATCGACCAGAAACGGAACCGCCGCGGCCGTCGCCTCGTACACCGACCCCTGATGACACAGGCTCCCGTACATGTCGTAAAAAGCGCCGTTACGGTCTTCGACATCGGCCGACCGCAGCGCACCCAGAATCCCGGGAACGTCGGTGGCCTCGCCGTACGCGTGCTTCAGCGATGCCCAGTCCACGTCTTCGATGTTCACGCCGATATCCAAACACCCAGGTGTGACATCACAACGACGCGTGAACACAGCGGAGTTGGGCAACGAGCAGAGGTCCGCCGGACAGCGCGGCGGCCCCCGCCGGACAGCGAGGGCCGCGCGCTGGCGCCGTTGACCGGATCAGGGAGTGGGGAACGCCGCACCGCTCGACACCGGGAGGTCGTTCTCTGTTGCCACTTGCGCCTGTTTTCGCGCGGCGGCGGGCCTCAACTCTTGACGGCCTCTGCGATCCGCAGGGCGGCCTGGGCGGGCGTGAGGTGCGTGGTATCGACGACCTCGGCCTCGGCGTGTAGCCACGTGCGGGCCGCCTCGGCGTAGGGCTCAACGTATTGGAGACGGAATGGGGAGTTGGGTCCGACAACGGTGTCGCCCGCGATGCGCCCGCGGAGGGTGTCCTGGTCGGCGTGGAGGACGAAGTGTCGTACCGGAATCGCATGTTGGGCGAGGCCCGCGCTGATCTCTCGCCAGTACTGCTCGACCAGGACAGTCATGGGGATCACCAGAGTGCCGCCGGTGTAGTCGAGTACGCGGCGGGCGGTCTCGACGACGAGCGGCCGCCACGGCGGCCAGTGCTGGAAGTTGTCCGTACTGGGCAGCCCCGGCGTGATGTCCATAAGTGTCTCGCCGACCTTCTCGGCGTCGAACACCCGTGAATCCGGGATCAGCTGCTGCACGAGTGCACTGGTCGTCGTCTTGCCCGCGCCGTGGGTGCCGTTGAGCCATACGATCACGGGATCCAACGCTACCCTCACCGTTTCGGCTGGGTGGCAGGCGAGGCCACCCCGGTCGGGATCGGCTCTCCCCACACCCCCTCTCAGAAAAATGGTTGACGTGATACTTGATGCAGAGCAAGCATTTTTTTGAGAGGGGGTGGGTCGGAGGCCCTCAACCGGACCGGCATCCACCGCTCCAGGCGGCCATCCACCGCCCGCCCACCGCCCGTCCGGCGCCCGCTGGCCGGTGATGGCCCCTCGGGCTGGACGGCAACGGCGCCTCGGCCCCCTCCCCCCTTTCCCGCTGCTGGCCGCTCTGCGCCGAAGGCGCGAAACGATGCCCGCACCCGGCGACCGGACCATGCCGTCCAGCGGTGCCGACCCGTTCATCGCGCTCCCGCGCCCCCAGTCCCGTCCCCGCCCATCCCGACGCCGGCCGGTACGACCCGCAGTTGCGCCTGCTCGCCCCTGCACTCTGGGGCAGCTCAGAGCGAGGCCACAGCGGTTGATCGGCGCGACATCGGCCGGCGATCACCCGTAGAGCGAGCGGGCTCCCGGGCTGTTGCCCTTGAAGCGCTGGCCCATGGCGATCTCCTCGCCGACCACCGCCCAGACGGTGTCGTCGTCCTGGAAGGGGAGCGGGTCAGTGCTGCTCGTCTCCTGGCGGATACGCTCGACCTCGCGCTCCAGGCGCTCGAAGTCGGCTTCCTCGTCGCCGTCGTCGCCGCTGAAGGTGAACTCCTCGAGCAGGCGCTGGAACCGCAGGGTGACCTGGACGAGGGAGGAGACGTCCGTGTGCAGTGCCTGCACGGTCTCCTCGTCGGGGTCGAAGGCGTACACCTTGCCGGAACCGGGGTCGAGGGCGAGGTGGGCGTTGAGCAGCCAGCCGATGACGGGCCATTCGCCCGTGTCCTCCGAGGCGTCCTCGGCGTCCTCGACGTCGACGACGTCCTGGACGAGATGGAGCCGACCGGAGTCCTCGTCGGGCTCACGCAGCCAGAACGTCCCGGTGGGGACGCCGACGGTCTCCAGGAGGCGGGCGCCCTCGGTGTCCGCGGTGGGGGGCGGGAAGGCAGTGGCGGGCAGGGTCGCGATCCGATCCTCGCCGAAGATGTCGGCGAGTTCGCTGCGGGTGACATCGAAAAGCACTGCCGGAACTCCGAACTCGGCGGCGGCACGGGCGCCGTGGGACTCTCAGTGAACGACTCTCAGTGAACGGAAGCGGTCACAACAGCAGTTAGGCGATCACCTACGGAGCGCCAGCCCCTCCCTGCCGAGCCGGACCGCTGTCGCCCCCGGCATCGTACGGAGTGTCCACAGGACCCAATTCCTCCCCGCGGAAGGACAGCAGGACCACCAGGGCGCCCCCGCAGGTGATCGCCCAGTCGGCGAGGTTCATCACGCTGAAGTCGCGGACCGCGATGAAGTCGACCACCGCGCCCCGCATGGAGCCGGGCGAGCGGAAGACACGGTCCGTCAGGTTTCCGAGCGCCCCGCCCAGCAGCAGCCCCAGCGCGAGCGCCCACGGCGTGCTGGTCAGCCGGCGCGACACCCGGACGATGGCGACGGCAACAGCGGCCGCGATCAGTGTGAAGACGATGGTCGTCGCCTCACCGAGGCCGAACGCCGCGCCGGGGTTGCGCTGCACCCGCAGCTCCAACCAGGTCCCGATCACCGGGACGGGGTCACGCCCCTCAAGCTCCGCGACCACCGCCAGTTTGCTTCCCAGGTCGATGGCGTACGCGATACCCGCCACCAACCACAGCAGCCACACCCGCCGCCGTCCGGCGGCGGGTGTGTCGGTCTTCGGCGCATCGCTTGTCGTCATGCTCGGCCTCCTCGCCGTCCCGGTCCCGTCCTGGTCCCACTCCGGCCGCTCAGGGCCGCTCAGGTGATCGCCAGCACCACCGCGAGCAGCACCGCCCCCGCCACCGCCGGGGCGATGACCTCGAACGCCCAGCGCACCTCGGGCTCGCCCTGCACGCCCTCCCGCGTGGCGTGGGCCTCCGCGAGGCCGCGCAACTCGTCGATGGAGCGGTCGGCCTGGGCCCGCCGCTGCTGGTCCGCGTCGGCCGCGGCCTGGACGGACGTACGGCCGAAGGGGTCCTCGGTCGCCGCCCGCGCCTGCCGCCGGGTGGCCCGCTTGCGCTGCCGCAGCGACACCGGGATGGCCCACATCTGGTACTTCGCGCCGCCCGCGAGCACCTCGCTGGAGTAGCCCGCGCGCACCGCCTCCACCGAGCCCCAGGGCAGAGTGATCGTACGGAAGGGGTTGCGCACCCGCAGCCGGTCCTGGCCGGCGAACACCGCGGGCCGGATCGTGAAGGCGATCACCAGGGGCACCGCGAACAGCAGCCCGGCGAGCGCCAGCCACGGCGCCCGGCCCTCGCCCCGGATCATGGCGTCGATCCCCAGCCAGGCACCGATCGCGAGCAGCAGTATGCCGCCCGCGATGCCGCCCGGGGAGCGGTAGACGCGGTCCGCGTACTCGGTCTCCTGATCAGCGGTCCCCTTCTTGGACCCCTTGGGCCCCTTGGGCCCCTTGGGCCCGCGCGGGGTGGAGGAGTCGTGCGAGGAGTCGTCCGGGCTCGTCATGGAGCCGATTCTGCCCCACGGGCGCGGCGGCCCGTATGCAGGGCCTCGCGCCCGTAAGCCTAGGACTCGGCTGCCAGCCGCAACCCGAGCCCGACCAGGACCGCCCCGGAGATCTGTTCCATGCGGCGCCGGACGGACTGCCGCCGGAGCACTCCGCCCATCCGCCCGGCCAGCCAGACCAGCGGCAGGTACCAGATCAGGTCGACCACGGCCCAGATCGCCGAGAAGGCGAGCAACGTCAGCAGGACGGGGGCTCCCCGCGGTACGAACTGCGGCAGGAAGGAGACGGCGAACACGCCCGCCTTGGGATTGGCGAAGTTGGTGATCAGTCCCTGCCAGTACGCCCGCCGACACGACACCTCGGCCGTTTCCGCCGGTTCCGTATCCGGCCCGCCGCGCCCGCCACGCCCGCCGCGCCCGCCGACCCGCCGCGCCTGCCACAGCGCACGCGCTCCCATCCAGACCAGCACCGCGGCGCCGGTGATCCGTATGACGTCGTAGGCGACCTGCGAGGCCAGCAGCAGGGCCGAGAGACCGAGTGCCGCGGCGAGGCCCCACAGCAGCACCCCGCACTCATTGCCCAGGACCGTGGCCATGCCGGTTCTCCGGCCGTTCACCACCGCCCGGCGCAGGATCACGACCGTGCTCGGCCCCGGAACCATGGCGATGAGGAAAGCCGCGCCGATGAACGCGACGATGGAGGTCAGCATTGAGTGAGCATCGCCAAGCCTGTCGATGCCCCACAAGTCCTTTCTCACCGGGCACCCGGGGGTGACATTCGACTACGCGCGTAGATATGCTCCCCTGGTGACCATGCCCACCACAGTTCCCGCATACGGCGCGGAGGCGGCCGAGCGACTGGCGTCGATGGCGGATGTGACCGCCACCGACGGCGCGCTGCGCCGCTTTCTGCACGGCCTGCCGGGCGTCGACGCGGTCGGCCTGCAGGCCCGTGCCGCCGCGCTCGGCACCCGCTCGATCAAGACCACGGCGAAGGCGTACGCCATCGACCTGGCCATCTCCATGATCGACCTGACGACCCTGGAGGGCGCGGACACCCCGGGCAAGGTCCGGGCGCTGTGCGCCAAGGGGGTCAGCCCCGATCCGACCGACCGCTCCGTCCCCAAGGTCGCGGCGATCTGCGTCTACTCCGACATGGTCGCCACCGCGAAGCAGGCCCTGGCCGAGGCGGGCGGGTCCGAGGTCCATGTGGCCTCCGTCGCGACCGCCTTCCCCTCCGGGCGGGCGGCGCTCGCCGTCAAGCTCGCCGACACTCGGGAGGCCGTGGCCGCCGGGGCCGACGAGATCGACATGGTGATCGACCGCGGCGCGTTCCTCTCCGGTCGCTATCTCCAGGTCTTCGAGGAGATCCGACAGGTCAAGGAGGCGTGCCGGCGTACGGACGGCAGCGGCACCGCCGCCCACCTCAAGGTCATCTTCGAGACCGGCGAGCTCCAGACGTACGACAATGTGCGCCGCGCCTCCTGGCTGGCGATGCTCGCGGGCGCCGACTTCATCAAGACCTCCACCGGCAAGGTCGCGGTCAACGCGACGCCCCCCGTCACCCTCCTCATGCTGGAGGCGGTCCGCGACTTCCGGGACACGACCGGGGTGCAGGTCGGGGTGAAGCCCGCGGGCGGCATCCGTACCTCCAAGGACGCCATCAAGTACCTGGTGCTGGTCAACGAGACGCTGGGCGCGGACTGGCTGACGGCCGACTGGTTCCGCTTCGGCGCCTCCAGCCTCCTCAACGACCTGCTGATGCAGCGCCAGAAGCTGAGCACCGGACGGTACTCCGGTCCCGACTATGTGACGGTGGACTGAGACTGCCATGACGAACCCAGCCATCACGAACGCGTTCGAGTACGCGCCCGCGCCCGAGTCCCGCTCCGTCGTCGAGATCGCCCCGTCGTACGGGCTCTTCATCGACGGCGAGTTCGCCGAGGCCGCCGACGGCAAGGTCTTCAAGACCGTCTCCCCCGCCTCCGAGGAGACGCTGTCCGAAGTCTCGCTCGCGGGCACCGAGGACGTGGACCGCGCGGTCAAGGCGGCCCGTAAGGCCTTCGGGAAGTGGTCCGCGCTGCCCGGCACCGAGCGCGCCAAGTACCTCTTCCGCATCGCCCGCATCATCCAGGAGCGCTCGCGCGAGCTGGCCGTCCTGGAGTCGCTGGACAACGGCAAGCCGATCCGCGAATCGCGCGACGTCGACCTCCCCCTGGTCGCCGCGCACTTCTTCTACTACGCGGGCTGGGCCGACAAGCTGAAGTACGCGGGCTACGGGGACAACCCGAAGCCGCTCGGCGTCGCGGGCCAGGTCATCCCCTGGAACTTCCCGCTCCTGATGCTCGCCTGGAAGATCGCCCCCGCCCTCGCCGCGGGCAACACGGTCGTCCTCAAGCCCGCCGAGACCACCCCCCTGTCCGCCCTCTTCTTCGCGGACGTCTGCCGCCAGGCCGGGCTGCCCAAGGGCGTCGTCAACATCATCACCGGCGACGGCTCCACGGGCGCCGAGCTGGTGGCCCACCCTGGGATCGACAAGGTCGCCTTCACCGGCTCCACCGAGGTCGGCAAGGCCATCGCCCGTACGGTCGCCGGTACGGAGAAGAAGGTCACCCTCGAACTGGGCGGCAAGGCGGCCAACATCGTCTTCGACGACGCGCCGATCGACCAGGCCGTCGAGGGCATCGTGGGCGGCATCTTCTTCAACCAGGGCCACGTCTGCTGCGCGGGCTCCCGGCTCCTGGTCCAGGAGTCGATCCAGGACGAGCTGCTCGACGCGCTCAAGCGCCGTATGCGCACCCTCCGGGTCGGCGATCCGCTGGACAAGAACACCGACATCGGCGCGATCAACTCGGCCGAGCAGCTGGCCCGGATCCGTACCCTCGCGGACGCGGGAGAGGCCGAGGGCGCCGAGCGCTGGGCCCCGGAGTGCGAACTGCCCGCCTCCGGCTACTGGTTCGCGCCCACCCTGTTCACCGGCGTCACCCAGGCACACCGCATCGCACGCGAGGAGATCTTCGGCCCGGTGCTCTCCGTCCTCACCTTCCGCACCCCGGAAGAGGCGGTCGCGAAGGCCAACAACACCCCGTACGGGCTGTCCGCCGGCATCTGGACCGAGAAGGGCTCGCGCATCCTGTGGATGGCGAACAAGCTCCGGGCGGGTGTGGTGTGGTCCAACACCTTCAACAAGTTCGACCCGGCCTCTCCGTTCGGCGGCTACAAGGAGTCCGGTTACGGTCGCGAGGGCGGCCGCCACGGCCTGGAGGCGTACCTCGATGTCTGAGAAGTCCGAAAAGCATGACGAGCGCCTGGGCGTTCTCAAGACCTACAAGCTTTTCGTCGGGGGCAAGTTCCCCCGGTCCGAGAGCGGGCGGGTGTACGAGGTGACGACAGCGACATCAGCCGCTGGCGCGGCGGGCAAAGACCGCTGGCTCGCCAACGCGCCGCTCTCCTCCCGCAAGGACGCGCGCGACGCGGTCGTCGCCGCCCGCAAGGCGTTCGGCGGCTGGTCGGGGGCCACGGCGTACAACCGCGGCCAGATCCTCTACCGCGTCGCGGAGATGCTGGAGGGCCGCCGCGAGCAGTTCGCGCGGGAGGTCGGCGACGCCGAGGGGCTTGGCAAGTCCAAGGCCGCCGCCGTCGTGGACGCCGCGATCGACCGCTGGGTCTGGTACGCGGGCTGGTCCGACAAGGTCGCCCAGATCGCCGGGGCCGCCAACCCGGTCGCGGGCCCGTACTTCAACCTCTCCACGCCGGAGCCGACCGGTGTGGTGGCCGTGCTGGCGCCGCAGGAGTCGTCGTTCCTCGGGCTGGTCTCCGTGATCGCCCCGGCGATCGTCACGGGCAACACGGCCGTGGTCGTGGCCAGCGAGCGCGCCCCGCTCCCGGCCCTGTCCCTCGGCGAGGTCCTGGCCACCTCGGACCTCCCGGGCGGCGTGGTCAACGTGCTCTCCGGCCGCACCGCCGAGATCGCCACCCCGCTCGCCGCCCATCAGGACGTCAACGCGATCGACCTCGCGGGCGCGGGTGCGGACGCGGAGTTGGCCCGCTCACTGGAGGAGGCCGCCGCGGACAACCTCAAGCGCGTCGTCCGTCCACAGCCTGTGGATTGGTCGGCCGACCCGGGCACGGCCCGGCTGTTGGCCTTCCTGGAGACGAAGACGGTGTGGCACCCGATGGGCGTCTAGCACACCGCACCGGGCGAACGCCGCGCGACCGCCGGGGGAACACCACACGACCTGAGGGGTCCCTCCGGCGGCGCCATGCCTCACACTGGTATCCCGTGACCAGTCCTCCCATAGCCGCCCGCATCGTCCTGCTTTCCGGCCCCTCCGGCTCCGGAAAGTCGTCCCTGGCGGCCCGCACCGGCCTGCCCGTGCTCAACCTGGACGACTTCTACAAGGAGGGCGACGACCCCTCGCTGCCGCAACTCCCGGGCGGGGCGGGCGCCGACTGGGACTCGCCGCTGTCATGGGACGCGGACGGCGCGGTCGCGGCGATCGAGGCGCTGTGCCGTACGTCCCGTACGACAGTGCCGGTGTACGACATCGCCACCAGCGCCCGCGTCGGCGCCGAGCCGCTGGACATAGGTCGTTCGCCGCTTTTCATCGCCGAGGGGATCTTCGCCGCCGACATCATCGAGCGCTGCCGCGCGCTCGGCCTCCTCGCCGACGCCCTGTGCCTGCGCGGCCGCCCCTCCACCACCTTCCGCCGCCGGCTGCTGCGCGATCTGCGGGAGGGGCGCAAGTCCGCGCCCTATCTGCTGCGGCGCGGCTGGCGGCTGATGCGCGCGGAGCGCGGCATCGTGGCGCGGCATACGGCGCTCGGGGCGTATCCGTGCGGGAAGGATGTCGCGCTGGGCCGGATCGCCGCCGCCGCGGCCTCCGGCCGGGCCTGCGCCAGCCCGAGAACCGCGGAGCCGGCGTCGCCGAGCAGGACCTCTTGAGGCGCGCGCCTGGATGTGCCGCGGCGACAGCGCGATGCCGCTTGACGTAACGGCGTAACGGCGTAACGGCGTAACGAAAAGACGGGCCCGGACAGACCCCCCGGCCGTCCGGACCCGCTCGTTTCCCCCGTGATCCCCCGTGCTTCCCCCGTACTACCGACGCTCCCCCGAACGCCGGCCCCCGTGGTCCCCCCGCTTTCCCCCGTATCCCCCGTTCATCCTCAGGCGACAAGCTCGCCGAAGGACTCCTCCTCGTCCCGGCCGAAGCTGAGGGCTTCGTCCTCGCGCAGCCGGCGCAGCGAGCGCCAGATGCCGCTTTTGACCGTTCCGACACTGATGTTGAGAATGTCCGCGATCTCCGGGTCCGTCCGGCCCTCGTAGTAGCGCAGCACCAGCATCGTGCGCTGCAGCTCGGGCAGCCGGGCCAGGGCCTGCCACAGCACGGCGCGCAGCTCGGTGCCGCGCATCGCGTCGTGGTCTCCCGCCGTCTCCGGCAGCTCCTCCGTCGGGTACTCGTTGAGCTTGCGCCGACGCCAGGCGCTGATGTGCAGATTGGTCATGGTGCGGCGCAGATAGCCGCCGACCGCCGCCTTGTCACTGATCCGGTCCCAGGCCCGGTAGGTCGAGAACAGCGCGCTCTGCAGCAGGTCCTCGGCCTCGAACCGGTCACCGGTCAGGTGGTAGGCGGTGGCGTACAGGGAGGCGCGGCGCTCTTGGACGTAGGCGGTGAATTCCACCTCCGACGTCCCGCACCGCTCCCCCGATGCCTCCCTGTACGAGCTTCCCCCGCTTCCTCCGCGGCCCCCCTGGTCCGCGGAGCCCCCCTCTTCCTTGGAGCCGGCCGGCTCCACCGGTCCCCCCGGGCCCGTGTTCCCAGGGGCCCCCGTGTACGCGTCAATGGCCACCACATAAGGAGGCCGCTGACGCCCGGCGCCGCGAGCGCACCCCCGCCCGCTCACGGCACCGGACTTCTCGTTGCTCCGGCCGGCGTCGTGGAGGCGCGTGCGAATGACTGCGCTGGCGTTGTTGAAGTGCAGTGTGTTCATGTCGCGCCCCCCGTCGGTAGAGCTTGCTCGGTTCCTTGTGCTTCCCGGGTCTGCGTTCCTCCCGGTGCCCAAAAGATTGCCGGGCCAGTTTCATGGCCCTGTCTGCCGACTGTCACAGGCTCGTCACAGGGGTAGGAGGTGAATGAACCTCCTGACTGCCTGACGGTCGAACTACAGGCCCCTTGTAGGCCAGAATGACCAACGTGCCTTTCCTTCTGCTGATCGAGGACGACGACGCCATCCGCACGGCCCTCGAACTCTCCCTGTCCCGCCAGGGCCACCGCGTGGCGACGGCGGCGACCGGCGAGGACGGCCTGAAACTGCTGCGCGAGCAGCGGCCGGATCTGATCGTGCTGGATGTGATGCTGCCCGGCATCGACGGCTTCGAGGTGTGCCGCCGCATCCGGCGCACCGACCAGCTGCCGATCATCTTGCTGACCGCGCGGAGCGATGACATCGACGTCGTGGTCGGTCTTGAGTCGGGCGCGGACGACTATGTGGTCAAGCCCGTACAGGGGCGGGTGCTCGACGCCCGGATCCGTGCGGTGCTGCGCCGCGGTGAGCGGGAGGCCAATGACTCGGCGTCGTTCGGCTCTCTGGTCATCGACCGCGCGGCCATGACCGTGACCAAGAACGGCCAGGACCTCCAGCTCACCCCCACTGAACTGCGGCTGCTGCTGGAGCTGAGCCGCAGACCGGGGCAGGCGCTGTCGCGGCAGCAGCTGCTGCGGCTGGTGTGGGAGCACGACTATCTCGGTGACTCCCGGCTGGTGGACGCCTGCGTACAGCGACTGCGCGCGAAGGTGGAGGACGTACCGTCGTCCCCGACGCTGATCCGTACGGTGCGCGGGGTCGGATACCGGCTGGACACGCCACAGTGAGCGGGGTAGCGAAGCGTTGAGCGCGGAGAGGGGGCACCACCCAGCGGTAGCTGGGGGAGGGAAGCCCAGCCGGGCGCGTGGCTGGGCCGCGGGGCTGTTGCGGTGGCTGAGCCTGCGGCTGCGGCTGATGCTCGTCTTCGGTCTGGTGGCGCTGGCGGCCGCCGTGTCCGCGTCGGCGATCGCGTACTGGCTGAATCGTGACGCGGTGCTCACACGCACCCAGGACGCCGCGCTGGACGACTTCAGCAAGTCGCTGAAGGAGGCCACGGACCCGCTGCCCGCCGTGCCGACTTGTCCCGAATTGCAGGACGCCGCGGATCGGATGGCGGACAACAGCCAGAAGTACGAGGTGCTGCTGATCGCCCGGACCGAGGGCGGCGGCCCGTGCACCGCTGCCTCAGCGGACGATCTGCTGACACTCAAGACGGTGCCCGATGCACTACGGAGCGCGGTCGACAAGAAACGCGCCGTCGCGGGCTCCAATACCTCCCCGTATCACCTCTACTGGCAGCGGATCACGCTGCAGGGCACCCCGTATCTGATCGGCGGGGCCCACGTGAACGGCGGCGGGCCGACCGGCTACATGCTCAAATCCCTGGAGACCGAGCGCCAGGACCTCAACTCCCTGGCCTGGTCCCTGGGCATCGCCACCGCCCTCGCGCTGATCGGCTCCGCGCTGCTCGCGCAGGCCGCCGCGGCCACCGTGCTGCGGCCGGTGCAGCGTCTTGGCGAGGCGGCGCACCGGCTGGGCGAGGGGCATCTCGACACCCGGCTCGAGGTCTCCGGCACCGATGAGCTCGCCAATCTCTCCCGTACCTTCAACCGGGCCGCGGAGCGGTTGGAGAAGCGGGTGGAGGAGCTGAGCGCGCGGGAGGCGTCCAGCCGGCGCTTCGTCGCGGACATGTCGCATGAGCTGCGTACCCCGCTCACCGCGATCACGGCGGTGACTGAGGTGCTGGAGGAGGAGACCGACGCGCTCGACCCGATGATCGCCCCGGCGGTGCAGCTGGTGGTCAGCGAGACGCGGCGACTGAACGACCTGGTGGAGAATCTGATGGAGGTGACCCGCTTCGACGCGGGCACGGCACGGCTGGTCCTGGACGACGTCGACGTCGCGGACCAGGTGACGGCCTGCATCGACGCCCGGGCCTGGCTGGACGCCGTCGAGCTCGACGCGGAGCGCGGCATCATGGCCCGGCTCGACCCCCGGCGGCTGGACGTCATCCTCGCCAATCTGATCGGGAACGCCCTCAAGCACGGCGGCTCGCCGGTGCGGGTCTCGGTGCGGCCCGAGGACGACGATCTGCTGATCCGGGTCCGGGACCACGGCCCGGGCATCCCCGAGGATGTGCTTCCGCATGTCTTCGACCGCTTCTACAAGGCCAGCGCCTCCCGGCCCCGGTCGGAGGGCAGCGGACTCGGCCTGTCGATCGCGCTGGAGAACGCGCATATCCACGGCGGCGAGATCACCGCGGACAACTCTCCCGACGGCGGAGCCGTCTTCACGCTGCGGCTGCCCATGGACGCCTCACGGCTGAGCGAACCGGACCAAGGCGGTAGCGAGGGCGGCGGCCAGAGCGGTGGCGAGGGTGGCGACCGGCAGGGCGGCCAGGACGGCCCGGACGAGGGGAGCGAGCGATGAGGCGGCGAGCGGCGGGCGCGCTGCTCGGGGCGGTGGCACTGCTGGCCTCGGGATGCGGCATCCGCGGTACGTCGGTGCCGGTCGACGCGGGCCCCGCCCCCTCGCGCGCGTCGTGTCAGGCGCCCGAGCCCGGCCGGTCGGCCGAGGGGGCGGGCCGGGTCACCGTACGGGTCTATCTGATCTGCACCTCGCGGATCCTCTCGGTGAGCCGGTCGGCGCGGTTGACGGACGAGAAGGCGCCGCCCGAGCCGCTTCAGGTCGCCCGTGCGCTGCTGGACCAGATGCAGGAGCCGCCGTCGAGGGCCGAGGAGGAGGCGGGGTTCTCCACCGCGGTCGAGGACTGGGTGCGGATCTCCGGACCGGCCAAGGGCGACCCGGACGGCGCGCTGCGGCTGAACCGGCTGCCGGAGGAGCTTCAGTCGTACGCGCTCGCGCAGATCGTCTGCACCTTCGCGGAGACCACCGTGGCGGATTCCAGGCACCGGGTGGTGCTCGGCGGCCCGGACGCGGGCCGGGATCCGCTCAAGCGGTACGAGTGCACGGGGGAGATGCGCCGCCACCCCGAGATCGCGGTCACTTCGGGCGTACTCGTCTCCTGACGCTCTGCGCGCCCCAGCCGCGCGTGGCGATTGCGGCCCGCGCTCCCGCCGTCCTTCCCGCTTCTGGCCGACTCACCGGTAACCCGTTTCTCACCAGCGCGGCTCGGCCGGAACCGCGACCCCCGCAACAGGCGTCCTGAGAGTCGTGCAGGGTCATGGTTCCGGCCGCCGCAGGGCCGCCTTCCGCTTCCGCGCCGCGGGATTCGTCCTCCTCGCCGCACATCTCGCGTATGTGTGCTGGCTGACCCTGCGCCCCCTGTCCGCGCCCTGGGTGACCGCCGTGACCCTGGAGCCGCTGGCCACCATCCGCGCCGATCTGGCGCTCGGCCCCTGGGAGGCCACCCGCAGCATCGGCGGCGGGCTGCTGCTGCTCTCGCCGCTTGGCGTGCTGCTGCCGCTGGCGGGGGGCCGGGTGACGGTCTACCCGCTCGCCTCGTTCGTCCGTACGGTCTTCACCGGCGCGATGGTCTCCCTGACGATGGCGCTGGTGCACAGCGAGCTCACCGGCCAGATCATGAACGTCGACACGGTGCTGCTCAACACGGCGGGCGTGGCGCTGGCTCACCTCGCGGTCGTCCCCGCCACACGGTCGTGGCTCCGCCGGCTGGCGGACCGGCGGCGGACCGCCGCCCTCTCCCGGGACGGGGGCGACGAGGGCCGGGAAGGGGAACGGGCCGGGGGCGGCACCCAGGCCGTGGCCCGTTCCGTGCACAGCGTCGGGGTCGCGCGGTAGGGCAGCGCAGCACGCGGCAGCACACAGTGGGGCCCGCACACCCGGACCGGGTGTGCGGGCCCCACTTGCCCGACAGTACGCGGGTCAGCCCAGCAGACCGCCCGGCAGGCCGCTGGCCTTCAGGGCGTTGGGGCTGATGGGGAGGTTGTCCAACAGGGTCTTGTTGGGGCCGGGCTGACCCGGCCGCGGGGCCTGAGCCTGGGGTCCGGGTGCGGGTGCGGGCCCCTGCCCGACGGCCGCCTTCGCCTGCCCGGCGCTCATGCCCCCCATACCGGGGCTCGCGGGCCCGACCGGAGCGTTGCCGGCCGCAGCCGCGGTGCCGCCTCCGGCAATGACGGCGACCGCACCGAGGGCAATGGCACCGAGGGTCTTGATGGTTCCCTGCTTCATCAGAAATCTGTCCTTGAGACGGGGGCTTGACCGGTACGGCAACGTAGCCATGGATTTCGGCCTTCCGCAAACCCGGAAAAGCGCCCCTCACTTGCCTTCCGGCCGTTTATCCCGGTCCGCTTCCCGCTCCGCGAGATCAGCCGTCGTCAGCCGCCCTCGACGTGAGACCACCTGGTCAGGGGTGATGCGGAGGCCATCTGACGGAACAGCCATTCGGACTTCAATTCGGCATACCCGGGCTTGATCACGTCATTGATCATCGCCAGACGTTCATCAAAAGGAATGAACGCCGATTTCATTGCATTGACCGTAAACCATTGCATGTCGTCGAGCGTGTAGTGGAACGTCGAAACGAGGTGCTCGAATTCATCACTCATGCTTGTGCCGCTCATCAGACGATTATCCGTATTCACGGTCGCCCGGAATTGCAGTCGGCGCAGCAGCCCGATGGGGTGCTCGGCGTACGAACGGGCCGCGCCGGTCTGGAGGTTCGAGGTCGGGCACAGCTCCAGCGGGATGCGCTTGTCCCGGACGTATGAGGCGAGCCGGCCGAGGGTCACGCTCCCGTCGTCCGCCACCTCGATGTCGTCGATGATGCGGACGCCGTGGCCGAGCCGGTCGGCGCCGCACCACTGGAGCGCCTGCCAGATCGAGGGCAGCCCGAATGCCTCGCCCGCGTGGATCGTGAAGTGGTTGTTCTCCCGCTTGAGATATTCGAAGGCGTCGAGGTGGCGGGTGGGCGGGTAGCCCGCCTCGGCGCCCGCGATGTCGAAGCCGACGACGCCGTGGTCACGGTAGCCGTTGGCGAGTTCGGCGATCTCCAGGGCGCGGGCGGCGTGGCGCATCGCGGTGAGCAGGGCGCCGACGCGGATACGCAGACCCTTCTCCCGGGCCCGCCGCTCCCCCTCGCGGAAGCCCTCGTTGACCGCCTCGACGACCTGTTCCAGGGTCAGCCCCCGGGTCAGATGCTGCTCGGGGGCGTAGCGCACCTCCGCGTAGACGACCCCGTCCTCGGCCAGGTCCTCGGCGCATTCGGCGGCGACCCGGAACAGCGCGTCGCGGGTCTGCATGACGGCACAGGTGTGCGCGAAGGTCTCGAGGTAGAGCTCGAGCGAACCGGAGTCGGCGGCCTCCCGGAACCAGCGGCCGAGCTCCGCCGGATCGCTCTTCGGCAGCCCGTCATAGCCCGTCTCACGGGCGAGGTCGACGACGGTGGCGGGGCGCAGCCCGCCGTCGAGGTGGTCGTGCAGCAGCACCTTCGGGGCGCGGCGGATCTGCTCGGGGGTGGGGCGGTCCTGGTACTCGCTCGTCATCTGCGCACCATACCCCTACGCGCGTAGATCGTGTCATGTGCGGCTCCGCCGCGTGGCCCCGATAGATATGCAACAGTGACCAGCACGAGTGGTGGAGTACACCGCTCCTTCTGCGATCGTGTCGCCATGGTTCAGCAAGCGTTGCCCGAGCGGGGCGCCAGGCTGGGGCGGCCGAAAGGCGCGGCCGCCGCACAGGAGACCGTGCACGGTGTGGTGTTACTGCTTCCCGGGGGCCCGGAGACCGGCACCGGACGGCCCTCGCGGCTGTCGGTGGCCGCGGTGCTGCCCCTGGCCCGGCGGCTGGTCCGGGCGGGCCGCGCCGAAGGGCTGACCGCCCATGTCGTCCACTACCGCCACCGCGGCTGGAACGACACCGCGGCCGACCCGGCCGCGGACGCCGAGTGGGCGGTGGACGAGGTGATACGGCGCTACGGCGATGTGCCGGTGTGCCTCATCGGCCACGGCATGGGCGCCCGCGCCGCCCTGCGCGCCGCCGGACACGACGCCGTCGTCTCGGTGATCGCGCTGGCCCCATGGCTGCCGCCGGCCGAGTCCGCGGTGGAGCCCGAGCCGGTCAAGCAGCTCGTCGGGCGGCAGGTGCTGATCGCCCACGGGACGAACGACCAGCGGGCCGACCCCGAGTTGTCGTACCGGCTCGCGGAGCGGGCCAAGAAGGCCAACCGGGATGTGTGCCGCTTCGAGGTCCACGCGGACGGCCACGGTATGCACCACAACCGCTCCGAAGTACAGGCACTGGCCGCCGACTTCCTGCTCGGCTCGCTCTTCGACCACGGCTTCTCCCGCCCGGTCGAGGACGCCCTCGCGGCCCCGCCACCGCTGGGGCTGCGCATGCCGCTGGCGGCGGGGTTCGGCTCGACGCTGCCGAGCTGAGCCCCGGCTCCGGCCCCGGCCTGGCGGGGTTCAGCTGGGCAGGAGTTGTCCGCGGCGGCTGAGCAGGAAGCGTTTGAAGGCCGCGACCGGTGCGGTGTCCGGATGGCCGTCGAGCCAGGCGACGCCGATCTCGCGGACCGCCCGCGGGGCCGTCACCGTCAGCTCGGCCACCCCGGGGCGCGGCACCGCCGGGGGCGGCAGCAGCGCCACTCCGAACCCCGCGGCCACCAGGCCGCGCAGGGTCTCGGCCTCCTCCCCCTCGAAGGCGATCTTCGGCTTGAAGCCCGCCTCGGCGCACAGCGCGTCGGTGATGCGCCGCAGCCCGTAGCCCGGTTCGAGGGTGACGAAGAGCTCCGTGGCGGCCTCGGCCAGCCGGATCCGCTTACGGCCGGCGAGCCGGTGGTCGTCGGGCACCACCAGGCGCAGCCGCTGCTCGTCGAGGCGGCGGGCGACCAGGTCGGGGGCGTCGGGGACGGGTGAGGTGAGGCAGAGGTCGAGGTCGCCGGTGCGCATCCGCTCGATCATCGCCTCGCCGTAGCCCTGGACGAGTTGGAAGCGCGCCCGCGGGTGGTCGACCCGGAAGGCGCGGATCAGACCCGGTACCGTCTCCGGGCCGAGGGTGTGCAGAAAGCCGAAGGCGATCTTGCCCGCGGCGGGGTCGGCGTCGGCCCGTACGGTCTCGGCGGCGCGCTCGACCTCGGTCAGCGCCCGTTCCACCGCGCGCAGGAACGTACGCCCGGCGGGGGTGAGCGCGACGGTGCGGCCGCGGCGGGCGAACAGGGCTACGCCCAGGTCCGCTTCGAGGCGTACCATCGCCCGGCTGAGCGTCGACTGGGGTACGCCGAGCCACTGCGCGGCCCGGGTGACGTGCTCGTGCCGGGCGACCGCCGCGAACTGCACCAGGCGGGGCGTCAGGGACGCGGCCCAGGAGTCGGCTTCGAACTCGGCCATGACGCGATCGACGGCCTGGGACCCGAGCGTGGACCCGGCTGTGGACCCGACTGTCACGGGAATGTCTTTTTCATTGCGGGGGCGTGACAATGACCTCGCTGGCCTCGGCTGATGCTGCACAGCATCGATTATGGCAATTCCGTGCATTGGACGCATCAAAAGCCGCCACATACGGTCGAGACATGCCTCCTGCTGATACCGAGGCGTCCACCGGAACCCCTGTGGACGCCTGCGTCACCACGTCGTCGACCCCCGATCGAATGAGCCCCGGAGACCCCGGCTTCGGCCGGATGCGGCTCGCGCTCTTCGCCGCCGGTCTTGCGACGTTCGCCCTTCTCTTCTCCACCCAGGCACTGCTGCCCGCGATCTCCGCCGACCTCGACGTCCAGCCCGACCAGGCGAGCTGGACGGTCTCCGCGGCCACCCTCGCGCTGGCCCTCGCGGTGCTTCCGCTCAGCGCCCTGTCCGAGCGCTTCGGCCGCCGCGCCATGATGACCGGCTCGCTCGCCGTCGCCGTCGCCGTCGGCCTCGTGGTGCCCTTCGCCCCGGACCTGGGCTGGCTGATCGCGCTGCGCGCCGTCCAGGGTGCCGCGATCGCCGGTATCCCCGCCTCCGCGATGGCCTACCTCTCCGAGGAGGTACGCCCCTCCTCCCTCATCAGCGCCATCGGCCTGTTCGTGGCCGGCAACAGCTTCGGCGGTATGACCGGCCGGCTGCTCACCGGCTGGGTCGCCGACGGCTGGGGCTGGCGCGTATCGCTGGCGACGGTCGGCGTTCTGTCGCTGGTCTGCGCGATCGCCTTCCGGCTGCTGCTGCCCAAGGCGCGCCACTTCACCCCGTCCGCGGTCAGCCCGCGCGCCCTGGCCCGTACGGTCGGCGGGCATCTGTCCGATCCGCTGCTGCGCAGGCTGTACGCGATCGGCGCGCTGTTCATGACCGTCTTCGGCGGCGTCTACACGGTCATCGGCTACCGCTTGGTCGCCGAGCCCTTCAACCTCTCGCAGTCCCTGGTCGGCTCGATCTTCCTGATCTACCTGGTCGGTACGGCCTCCTCCGCGGCGGCCGGAAAGCTGGTCGGCCGGCTGGGCCGGCGCGGCGCGCTGTACGTGGCGGTCACCACCACGACGGCCGGGCTGCTGCTGAGCCTCGGTGACTCGCTGGTGGCGGTGCTGCTGGGCCTGGTGCTGATCACCGCGGGCTTCTTCGCGGGCCACGCCGTGGCCTCCTCCTCGGTCAGCCGGGCCGCCAAGACCGGGCGCGCCCAGGCCTCGGCGCTCTACCAGACCGCGTACTACATCGGCAGCAGCGTGGGCGGCACCCTCGGCGCGCTGGCCTTCCACGCGGCCGGCTGGAGCGGCACGGTCGTGCTCGGTCTGGTGGCCGTGGCCGGCGCGGCGGCGATCACGCTCTACGCGACGCGGAAGGCGCTGGCCGAGCGGCGTGCGGAGATCGTGGCCCGGTCGGAGCGGCAGTCCGAGCGCGCGTCCGCCAACGAGACCACGCAGGGCCTGCGTCGGCTGGCCGCACAGGCGTAACGACCGACACCGCAGAACAATCACAGAGCCCGAAGGGGCCGCTCCGCCACTGTCCCGGCGGAGCGGCCCCTTCGCCCGTCTGTCGTTTCCCTTACCGCGCGATGCGGTCCAGGACGATCGGCTCGGGGGTGAACTCCGTCCCCGGCGGGGCGTAGCTCACCGCCCCCGCCAGCGCCTCGAGCGCGTAGTCGAACTTCTCCGGTGTGTCCGTGTGCAGCGTCAGCAGCGGATCGCCCGCCCGTACCGCGTCCCCCGGCTTGGCGTGGATCTCCACGCCCGCCCCCGCCTGCACCGGGTCCTCCTTACGGGCCCGGCCCGCGCCGAGCCGCCAGGCGACGACGCCGACCGCGTACGCGTCCAGGCCGGTCAGCACCCCGGTCGACTCGGCCGTCACCACGTGCTGTTCGCGGGCGACGGGCAGCGGCGCGTCCGGGGCGCCGCCCTGGGCGGCGATCATGCGGCGCCAGTGGTCCATCGCGGAGCCGTCCGCGAGGGCCTTGGCCGGGTCGGCGTCCGGCAGGCCCGCCGCGTCCAGCATCTCCCGGGCGAGGGCGAGGGTGAGCTCGACGACGTCGGCCGGGCCGCCGCCCGCCAGGACCTCCACGGACTCGCGGACCTCGAGGGCGTTGCCCGCGGTGCGGCCGAGCGGGGTGGCCATGCCGGTGAGCAGGGCGACCGTACGGACCCCGTGGTCGGTGCCCAGGCCCACCATGGTGGCGGCCAGCTCCCGCGCCGAGGCCAGGTCCTTCATGAAGGCGCCGGAGCCGACCTTCACATCCAGCACCAGCGAGCCGGTGCCCTCGGCGATCTTCTTCGACATGATGCTGCTCGCGATCAGCGGGATCGACTCCACGGTCCCGGTCACATCGCGCAGCGCGTACAGCTTGCGGTCAGCGGGCGCCAGCCCCTCGCCCGCCGCGCAGATGACGGAGCCGACGTCTTCGAGCACCCGCAGCATTCCCTCGTTGGAGAGCTGCGCCCGCCAGCCGGGGATGGACTCCAGCTTGTCGAGCGTGCCGCCGGTGTGGCCGAGGCCGCGCCCGGACAGCTGCGGTACGGCCGCGCCGCAGGCAGCCACCAGCGGGGCCAGCGGGAGGGTGATCTTGTCGCCCACGCCGCCGGTCGAGTGCTTGTCGGCGGTCGGGCGCGCAAGGGACGAGAACTCCATACGCTCGCCGGACGCGATCATCGCGGCGGTCCAGCGGGCGATCTCCGCGCGGTCCATGCCGTTGAGGTAGATCGCCATCGCGAGCGCGGACATCTGCTCGTGGGCGACCTCACCGCGCGTATAGGCGTCGATGATCCAGTCGATCTGGGCGTCGGTGAGACGGCCGCCGTCGCGTTTGGCGCGGATGACGGTGATGGCGTCCATGGTGAGGTGCGGGCCTTTCATCGGGGCGAGCGGGGAGAGCGGGGAGAGCTCGCTCAGCGTTCCAGGTCGTTGCGACCGAACGCGTCCGGGAGGAGTTCGGCGAGCGGGCGGATGCCGGAGGCGGTGTCCACCTGGAGCTCCGGGCCGCCGTGTTCCCACAGCAGCTGGCGGCAGCGGCCGCAGGGCATCAGCACCGCGCCGTCGCCGTCGCAGCAGGTGAACGCGGTCAGCCGGCCGCCGCCCGAGGCGAACAGGGCGGAGACCAGGCCGCATTCGGCGCACAGCGCGACACCGTACGCCGCGTTCTCCACATTGCAGCCGGTCACCGTGCGGCCGTCGTCGACCAGCGCCGCGGCGCCCACGGGGTAGCGGGAGTACGGGGCGTAGGCCCGGGACATCACGCCCCGGGCCGCTGCGCGCAGCGCTTCCCAGTCGACCGGCGCGCTCGCGGTCGGGGTCGCGCCCGTGGTCATCATCCGCCTCCCTTGTGGTAGGGCAGCCCCACCGCCTTGGGCGCGCGCAGCCGCTGTGCGGACAGCGCCAGCACCAGCAGCGTGGCGATGTACGGTGCCGCGGTCACGAACTGGCTCGGCACCTCCTCGGTCAGCGAATACCAGACCAGCAGCAGCGCTGAGAACGCCGCGCCGATGGCCGCGGCCAGGTACTTCTTCCGGTACAGCTGCCACAGCGCGACCAGCGCGAGCACGGCCACCAGGAACAGCAGCAGCGCGTGCACGTTCGTACCGCCGGAGCGCAGGTTGAGGCTGTCGGTGTAGCCGAACAGGCCCGCGCCCATGGCGAGCCCGCCGGGCATCCAGTTACCGAAGATCATGGCGGCGAGGCCGATGTAGCCGCGGTTTCCGGTCTGGCCCTCCTGATAGAGGTTGGAAGCCACCTCGGCCAGGAAGACACCGCCGAGCCCGGCGAACCCGCCGGAGATGATCACGGCCAGGTACTTGTACCGGTAGACGTTGACGCCCAGCGACTCCGCGGCCACCGGGTTCTCGCCACAGGACCGCAGCCGCAGGCCGAACGCGGTACGCCACAGCACCCACCAGGTGGCCGGGATCAGCAGCAGCGCCACGACGGTGAGCAGCGACAGCTCCGTCACCACGCCGCCGACGAGCCCCGCGAGGTCGGAGACGAGGAACCAGTGTTTGCCGTTGAGTGTCTTCATCGCGTCGGACAGCCCGGGCACGGTGATCTGGGTGATCGGATCGATGGCCGGCGACTTCCGGGCGGAGCCCGACGACTCGAGGAAGGTGAAGTTGGACAGATAGCGGGTGGCACCGACGGCGAGGATGTTGATCGCCACACCGGACACGATGTGGTTGACGCCGAACGTCACGGTGATCACGGCGTGCAGCAGCCCGCCGAGCGCGCCGCCGAGGATGCCGAACAGCACGCCGACCCACGGGCCCCACTGATAGCCCGCCCAGGCGCCGAGCCAGGTGCCGAGGATCATCATGCCCTCGAGGCCGATGTTGACCACACCGGCCCGCTCCGCCCACAGGCCGCCGAGCCCGGCCAGCCCGATGGGGATGGCGAGCTCCAGCGCGCCCGACACCTGGCCCACCGAGGTGATGTCGTCGGCCCCGGTGATCAGCCGGACCACCGAGAACAGGACCAGGGCGCCCGCGACGATCAGCAGAACGACGGGCAGGGACAGCTTCTGGCGCACGGGCTTTTGCGGCTGCGGCTTGTCGGTCGTGGTCGCGGTCGCCGTACTCACGCTGCCACCTCCTCACGGGTCGTCGTCGTACGGGCCGCGGCGGCGAGCTCTTCGCCGACCTTCCGCTGCTGGCGGCGCAGGGCGTACCGGCGCACGGTTTCGTAGGAGACGACCACGGAGATCACGATCAGGCCCTGCATGATCGTGGCGATCTCCTTCTCGTAGCCGTTGTAGTCCAGCGTCTGGGACGCCTTGTCGAGGAACGCGATCAGCAGCGCGCCGAAGGCGATGCCGACCGCGTTGTTGCGGCCCAGGAGGGCGATGGTGATGCCCGTGAAGCCGATGCCGGTCTGGAAGTTCAGGCTGTACGTATGCGAGTCGCCGAGCAGCACCGGCATACCCGCCAGGCCCGCCACGGCGCCGGAGATCAGCATGCTGGTGAGCACCATGCGCTTGGCGTCGACGCCGCTGGCGGCCGCCGCGCTCTCGCTGGCGCCGGTGGCGCGCAGGTCGAAGCCGAACCGGGTGCGGCCAAGCACCAGCGAGTACGCCACGCCGCAGCCGATCGCCACGAACACGAAGCCGTAGATGTCACCGGCCACATCGCTGACGTGGAGGCCCGGGAACCAGGAGGACTCGGGCAGGTCGCCGGTGGTGAGGTTGTTGCTGCCCTTGGGCTGCACACCGAACTGCTCGGGCAGGATCAGATACGCGATCAGGCTGGTCGCGATCGCGTTGAGCATGATCGTGGAGACGACCTCGCTCACGCCGCGGGTGGTCTTGAGAATGCCCGCGATGCCCGCCCAGAAGGCGCCCACCAGCATGGCGACGATCACGATCAGCGCGATGCTCAGCGGGCCGGGAAGATTGACATTGGCGCCGACCAGGGCCGCGGCCATCGCCGCCACCCGGTACTGGCCGTCCACGCCGATGTTGAACAGATTCATCCGGAAGCCGATCGCCACCGCGAGGGCCGCCAGGTAGTAGGAGCTCGCCTGGTTGACGATGAGCACCTGGATATCGGCGTTGCCCGCGTAATCGAGCATCAGCTGGTACGGCTCGAACGGGCTCTTGCCCGAGGCGAGCAGCACTCCGGAGGTCAGCAGCACCGCCACGACCAGGGCCAGCACCGGGCCGGCCACCGCCAGCAGCAACCGGTCACGGCTGAACCTCTTGCCCGCGGAACCACCGGACTTGACGGCGCCGCCCGCGGGGCTGCCCGCCGGGCTGCCGGACTTGGCGGGCGTACGCCCGGATTCGTTCAGGCCGTCGCCGGACTTCTCCGGGGCGTCGCCGGCCGTGCCCGCGCTGCCGCCGTTCTTCGCGTCGCCGTTCATCGGCTTCGCCTCGTCGGTCTTCTTCATCGCGCCGCCCCCTCCTCGGCGGAGTGCTCCAGATGGCCCGTGGCCGCGCCGGTCATGGCCGAGCCCAACTCCTCGGGGGTGATCGTCGCCGGGTCCGCGTCCGCGACCAGCCGGCCGCGGTAGATGACCCGCAGGGTGTCGGACAGCCCGATCAGCTCGTCCAGGTCGGCGGAGATCAGCAGCACGGCCAGGCCCTCCCGGCGCGCCTCGCGGATCTGGTCCCAGATCTGCGCCTGGGCGCCGACGTCCACGCCGCGGGTGGGGTGCGCGGCGATGAGCAGCCGCGGACGGTGGCTCATCTCCCGCCCCACGATGAGCTTCTGCTGGTTGCCGCCGGACAGCGAGGCCGCGGTGACCTCGATGCCGGGGGTGCGTACGTCGTACTCGGCGACGATCCGCTCGGTGTCCGCCCGCGCGCCCTGGAGGTCGAGCCAGAAGCCCTTGCCCTTGCTGTTGGGCCGCTCGGTGACATGTCCGAGGATGCGGTTCTCCCACAGCGGCGCCTCAAGCAGCAGGCCGTGGCGGTGCCGGTCCTCGGGGATATAGCCGATGCCGCCCTCACGGCGCCGCCGGGTGGGCCAGCCGGTGACGTCCTCCTCGCCGAGGAGGATGGTGCCGCTGTCGGACTTGCGGGTGCCGATCAGGGCGTCGATCAGCTCGGTCTGGCCGTTGCCCTCGACCCCGGCCAGGCCCAGCACCTCGCCCTTGCGGATGGTGAAGGTGATGTCGTCCAGTACGGTGCGGGCGCCGTGCTCGGCGTCCTGCGTGGTCAGCGTCACCCCTTCGACCTGGAGCATCGGCACATCGGTGACGGTGGACTCGCGCGTCTCGGGCGAGGGCAGTTCGCTGCCGACCATCATCTCGGCCAGCTGCCGCGCGGTGACCTCGGAGGGGACGACGGAGCCGACCGTGGTGCCGCGCCGGATGACGGTGATGTCGTCCGCGACGGACAGCACCTCGCCGAGCTTGTGCGAGATGAAGATGACGGTCAGCCCCTCCGCCTTGAGCTCGCGGAGGTTGTCGAAGAGCGCGTCGACCTCCTGCGGGACCAGCACGGCGGTCGGCTCGTCCAGGATCAGCGTCCGGGCGCCCCGGTAGAGCACCTTCAGGATCTCCACGCGCTGCCGGTCGGCCACGCCGAGGTCCTCGACGAGGACGTCGGGGCGCACTCCGAGGGTGTACGCGTCCGAGATCTCCTTGATCTTCGCACGGGCCTTGGCGCCGATGCCGTACAGCTTCTCGGCGCCGAGCACGACGTTCTCGAGGACGGTGAGGTTGTCGGCGAGCATGAAGTGCTGGTGCACCATGCCCAGGCCGCGGGCGATGGCGTCGGCGGGGCTGTGGAAGGAGACCTCTTCGCCATCGACCGCGATGGTCCCCTCGTCCGGCTTGTGCATGCCGTAGAGGGTCTTCATCAGGGTGGACTTGCCCGCGCCGTTCTCACCGACGATCGCATGCACGGTGCCCTTGCGGACGGCGATGTGGATGTCGTGGTTGGCGACGACGCCGGGGAAACGTTTGGTGATCCCGCTGAGTTCTACTGCGGGCGGACTGCTGGACGCGTTGATGGCGCACTCTCCTCGAAGAAGGAGTCTCGGCGGTGGTGGGGGATTACGCAGGGCGGCAAAGTTGCCGCCGCACAGCGAGCGGGACCTGAGGTGGTGTGCCCAAAGCTCCCTCCCCAGGCCCCGCTTATCTACTCAGCAGATGCTCAGCAGATGTTCAAGAGATCGCACGCCGCTTACGGCGTCGTCTTGACCTTGATCTCACCGCTGATGATCTTCTTCTTCGCGGTCTCGACCGCCTCGACGACCTTGGTCATCTTCTTGTACTCGGGGTTGGAGTCGGCCAGGCCGACGCCGCCCGTCTTGAGGCCGTAGCGCACCGTACCGGTCTGCGGCTTACCGTCCTTGACGGACTTGACCAGGTTGAAGACGGCTTCGTCGACGGCCTTGGTCGCCGAGGCCAGGATCTTGGTCTTGAACTTGGCCAGACCCTTCTGCGTGTACTGGTCGCTGTCGACGCCGATGGCCCACTTGCCGCGCGTGGCGGCGGCCTCGATGACACCGCTGCCCGAGTCGCCCGCGGCCTGGTAGATGACGTCCGCGCCGCCGTCCAGCTGGCCGTTGGCGGTGTCCTTGCCGGCGTCGGGCTTCTTGAAGCCGCTGTAGTCAGGCGGCTGGGTCAGGTACTGGACCTTCACCTTGACCGACTTGTCGGTGTCGTGCACACCCTGGACGTAACCCGCCTCGAACTTCTTGATCAGCGGGTTCTCCACACCGCCGACGAAGCCCACCGTCTTGGACTTGGTGGTCAGGGCGGCCGCCACACCCGCCAGGTAGGAGCCCTGCTCCTCGTTGAACACCATGTTCACGACGTTCTTCATGTGGACGGTGTCATCGTCGACGAGGCCGAAGGTGATCTTCGGGTACTTCTTGGCGACCTCCTTCACCGCCGGGGCGTAGACGAACCCGACGGCGATGACCGGGTTGTGTCCCTCGCGGGCCAGCTCGGTCAGGCGCTGCACCTTGTCGGCGTCGGACTCGCCCTCGGACGGCTCGATGTCGTCGCCCTTGACGCCCAGTTCCTTCTTGGCCTTGACGAAGCCCGCGTACGCGGCGTCGTTGAAGGACTGGTCGCCACGCCCGCCCACGTCATAGGCGATGGCGACGCCCTTATCCTTCTTGGAGTCGGACGAGCTGCTGCCACCACAGGCCGTGGTGGTGAACGCGAGGGCGGTGATGCCTATGCCCGCGACGGCGATGCTGGATACCCGGCGCACGAGGGTTCCCCTTCGGCTTGAGCGCGCCTCCTTCGGCGCTGGTTTCGCCGCATCGTAACGCGCGTAGATGCCAGATAAAGGGGCGTCCGGAAGCCGTTATCGGATCGTCGCGAATCTGACTTGTCCCGGGGGTCTCCGGGACATGTCATTCGGGCAAAGTCGCGGCTCAGTCGAGCAGAGCAGCGGCGGTGAACAGCTCCACACCAACCTCGATGGCCCCCTCATCCACGTCGAAATCGCCACAATGCAGATCACGCCGGGCCGTGTCACCGACCCTGCGGACGCCCAGCCGAGCCATCGCGCCGGGCACATGCTCCAGGTACCAGGAGAAGTCCTCGCCGCCGAGGCTCTGCTCCGTGCCCTCCACCGCATACGATCCGCGGCGGGTTTCCATCGCCCGGCGCAGCAGCTCGACCGAGCTCTCCTCGTTCACCACGGGCGGCACCCCGCGGACGTAGTTGATCTCCGACTTGGCGCCGTGCAGGGTCGCGATCTCGTCGACCGCGGCATGCACCAGATCGGGCGCCTCGCGCCAGGCGGGCAGGTCCAGGCAGCGGACCGTGCCGGACAGCTCGGCGTGCTGCGGGATGACGTTGCAGGCGTGGCCCGACTCCACCCGGCCCCAGGTGACGGCCAGGCCCGAGCGGGTGTCGACGCGGCGGGACAGCACCGCGGGCACCTCCGTGATCACCTTCGCGGCGGCCGTCACCAGATCGGTGGTGAGGTGGGGGCGCGCGGTGTGGCCGCCCGCGCCGTCGAGGGAGACCTCCAAGCGGTCGCAGGCGGAGGTGATCGCGCCGATACGCAGCCCGATCCGGCCCACGTCGACCTTGGGGTCGCAGTGCAGCGCCAGGATCCGACCGACGCCGTCCAGCACGCCCGCCTCGACCGCATCGGGCGCACCGCCCGGCAGCACCTCCTCCGCGGGCTGGAACAGCAGCCGTACGGGGCGCGGCAGCCGGCCCTCGCGGGCCAGCTCCGCCAGCACCAGACCGGCGCCGAGGACGACGGTGGTGTGGACGTCATGGCCGCAGGCGTGGGCGCGGTCGGGCACGGTCGAGCGGTAGGGCACGGACTTGGTGTCCGGGATGGGCAGCGCGTCGATATCGGCGCGCAGCGCCAGCATGGGCAGGGTGCCAGTACCGGGCGCTGTGCCGATGTCCGCTGTGCCGATGTCGCAGATGAGGCCGGTGCCGCCGGGCAGTACGCGGGGCTCAAGACCGGCCTGCTCCAGCCGGGCCTTGATGGCGGCGGTGGTGCGGAACTCGCGGTTGCCGAGCTCCGGGTGCATGTGGATGTCCCGCCGGAAGGCGATCAGTTCCGTCCGCAGCTCATCGGGGAGCTTGCCGGGCAGCGCGAGGACCTCGGCCTCAGCGGTGGCGATGACGGAATCGGTCTCGGGGGACATCAGTTGCTTCACCCGATCAAGCGTAGAACGGCTGGTGGGGCGACCGGATGTCGATCAACAAAACTTCAACCCGTTCGGGGACAGGAAACTGCCACCCCTTGCGCATGATCTCCCTAGTCAGGGGGTATAACAGGCCCCTTCACAGCCTCGGCGTAGTGACGAGCGCCACATGGCGTACAGGTGAACCCCTGACAGGAAGTTGCCGCCGTCATCTCAGGATGTGGTCGGCGGCCCTCCCTCCCTGGCCACTTACGGCGTGACCGCGCCGCTTACGGCGTGGCCGCGCCACTTACGGCGTGACCGCGGGCATCGACTGCAGCCGGTGCGCGTCCCGGGCCGTGCCCGTGACCCCGGACAGGAACCCCTGGGCGCGCGGCGAGGCGTCGCTCCGCAGCCAGGCGGGGTCCACATCGCAGACCGCGACCTTGACCCCGGTGCCCGCGAGCGCCAGCGGAAGCGTGTGCACGACGGTCGAGGGGAAGCTGACGATCGTATGGCCGATGGGGCCGCGGCGGGCTATCAGCTCCAGCGGCAGGTCCGGCCGTACGATCTCAAGACCGATCTCACCGGCCACCCGGTGAAGCTTCTCCGCGCTCTCGCGGCGGTGCGCGAAGTAGCGGGTCGCCCCGTGCGTACGGGCCAGAGAGGTCACCGCCTCCAGATAGCGCTCCAGATCGACCACCCCGGTCTCCACCAGGGAGGTGCCCACCAGGTCGGTGCCGCGGGTGAGCGTGGGCGGGCCGAAGCGGTCCCGGGTCCAGGCGAAGGAGTTGGCCGTGACGGTCACCCCGGCGGGCGGCTCGACGGGCATCGAGCTGAACACCTCGACCCGCCGGTTTCCGCCCGGGGTGAGCCGGCGGCGCGCGGTCGCCGACACCGGCGCGAACACCATCTCGCGCGCGCCCCGGCCGGTGCCCCGCCGGTGCCAGCGCACCAGGGGCTCACCGCTGGCCAGTTGGGAGACGAACTCCATGGTGGCCGTGCCGTCGTCGACGACGACCAGGTCCTGGGCGCGGGTGAGCATCAGCAGCAGCTGCACATAGCGCGAGAACGGATCGCCGATGACGATCCGGTCGGCGCGGCGCAGCGGCCCGCGCAGCCCCCCGATGGTCTTGAGCGGCGCACCCGCCCCGCCGCGCGCCTCCTCCCACCGCACCGCGATGCCCTCGTCCCGCGCCAGCTCCGCCATGCGGCGCAGCTGGCCGCGCGTCATCGGGTCGTGCGGCGACAGCACCACGACCGTCAGCGCCTCGGGGTCGCCCCCGTCGGCGTACGCCCACTCCAGAACGTTCAGCAGCTGAACCGGGCTCTCGACGAAGGCCAGGGTGCCCCCGGGCCCGGTGGGACCGGGGCGCTCGGCGCGCTTGGCGCCGTCCCGGGACGGGGCCCGGAAGCGGCGGGCAGCCCCCGCGGAGTCACGGGGACCCGCCGCTTCCGGGCGTGGGCCGGGCTGACCGGCCGGTGAGTTCACGGCTGACGGCTCCTTGGCCTCTCAGACTCCGGCGGGCTCGCGGTCGGTCGCGGTGGCCTCGCCCTCGGCGACGACACCCGCGACCCGGCGCAGCTTCTTCATCGGCCCGAGCTCGCTCTCGTAGACCTTCTTGACGCCGTCGCCCAGCGACTCCGAGATGATGCGGATGTCGCGGACCAGGCGCTGCAGGCCCTGCGGCTCGACCGAGGCGGCCTGGTCGGAGCCCCACATCGCGCGGTCCAGGGTGATGTGACGCTCGATGAAGGTCGCGCCGAGCGCGACGGCGGCGAGGGTGGTCTGCAGACCGGTCTCGTGGCCGGAGTAGCCGATCGGCACGTTCGGGTACTCGGCCTGCAGCGTGTTGATCACGCGCAGGTTGAGCTCCTCGGCCTTGGCCGGGTACGTCGAGGTGGCGTGGCAGAGCAGGATGTTGTCGCTGCCCAGCACCTCCACCGCGTGGCGGATCTGCTTCGGGGTGGACATGCCCGTCGACAGGATGATCGTGCGGCCGGTCGCCCGCAGGGCGCGCAGCAACTCGTCGTCGGTCAGCGAGGCGGAGGCCACCTTGTGGGCGGGGACGTCGAACTTCTCCAGGAAGGCGACGGCCTCGGTGTCCCACGGGGAGGCGAACCAGGCGAGCCCGCGCTTCTTGCAGTGCTCGTCGATGGCGCGGTACTCGTCCTCGCCGAACTCGACGCGGTGCCGGTAGTCGATGTAGGTCATCCGGCCCCAGGGGGTGTCCCGCTCGATGTCCCACTGGTCGCGCGGGGTGCAGATCTCCGGGGTGCGCTTCTGGAACTTGACCGCGTCACAGCCGGCGTCGGCGGCGGCGTCGATCAGCTTGAACGCGTTCTCCAGGTCGCCGTTGTGGTTGATGCCGATCTCACCAGTGACGTAGACCGGGTGGCCGGGGCCGGCGATCTTGTCACCGAGCTGACGGAGGCGATTGTTGGAGCTCACTAAGACAGTTCCTTTCCAAGAATCCACGAGGCGATCTCGCGGATCGCACCGTCACCTCCGGGGGTGGAGGTGACCGCGCGTGCGGCGCCGCGCACGACGTCGTGCGCACCTGCGACCGCCACGGGCCAGCCGACGAGGCCGAAACACGGGAGGTCGTTGACGTCGTTGCCGACATAGAGCACGCGCTCCGGCGCGATGCCCTGCTCCTCGCACCACTGCTTCAGTGCGAGGTCTTTCCGGTCGATGCCGTGCAGCACGGGGACCCGCAGCTTGCGGGCGCGTGCGGCGACGACCGGGTTCTGCTCCGTGGACAGGATCAGCAGCGCCAGCTCAGCGCGGCGCAGGGCGGCGATCCCGAGCCCGTCGCCGCGGTGCACGGCGACGAGTTCGCGTCCGTCGGAGTCGATCAGCACCTTGTCGTCCGTCTGGGTGCCGTCGAAGTCGAGTACCACCGCGTCGATGTCGTCGCGGGTGGGGAGCGCACCGGGGCGCGGGGCGTCCAGGAGCGGCGCGAGCGCGCGGGCCCGCGCCAGGTCGTGCGGGTCGTCGATCTCCAGGACGCGGGCGGCGTCGGTACGGACCAGGGCGGTGCGGCCGAAGAAGCGGTGCCGCTCGGCGCGGAAGCCCTCCACCCGCATCCCGTACGCGGCGCCGGTCTCCAGCAGGTCCTGCGGCCGGTCCTGGCGGCGCGGCCGGTACGACTTGTCGTGGTTGATGCCGTACCCGCCGTCGCCCGCGGCTTCTGTCTCCGCGTCGGTCCCGTCCTCGGCGTCCCGCCAGACGAAGCCGTGGAACGGGGCCACGGTCAGCGCGGTGTCCGCCCCGCCGTCCAGCACCGCCTCGGCGACGCCGTCCACGTCCTCGCGGACGATGAACGGGCTGGTGCACTGCACCAGCAGCACGACCTCGGCGCTGATCCCGTGCGCCGCCTCGTACGTGTCGAGCGCGTGCAGCACGGCGGCCTCGCTGGTCGCGGTGTCGCCCGCGATGGCGGTCGGCCGCTGCACGACCTCCGCGCCCGCGCCGCGCGCCACGGCGGCGATGCCCGCGTCGTCGGTGGAGACGACCACGTCCGTCACCAGGCGGCTGGCCAGGCACTCCCGCACGGCACGCGCGACGAGCGGCACGCCCCCCACGGCGGCGAGGTTCTTGGCGGGCACGCCCTTCGAACCGCCTCGGGCGGGAATCACGGCGACGACGCGCCGGTCGGAGGGGGACATGGCGGCTCCTTCAGTGCCTTCGGCGCGCTCTGCGCCTCGCTTCGTTGCGCCTTCGGGGTTCTCTTGAGCGCTCACTGCAACCACCCGTTCGCCCCGCCGCGCCGGCGGCTGCTCGTCACATCAGCGGCTCCGCCGCGGGCACCGCCGCCCGCGCGGCGCGGAGGTGCGGCCGTCAGGGGCATGTGCGGCCCGGCGGCGCGTGCTCCCCCAGCTACCGCTGGGCGGTGCCCCCTGCTCACAGCTCCCCCATCCGCCGGATCACCGGCGCCACCCGCTGGACGCCGTGCCGGTAGGCGCCCCGCGCCGCCTCCCGCATGGTGTTGCGTACGACCCGCCGGAACCCGCTGACCTGCGCGGAGTCCCCGGCCGCCGCGCCCGGCCGGGGCCGGCCGTCGGGCTCGAAGCCGTAGCGGGCGAGTCGCGCGGGCAGATAGCCGGGCGCGGTGGCCCGCGTGTAGTAGGGGGCGAGCGGCGGCAGTTCGTCCGCCGCGGCCAGTTCGGCGACCCGCTCCCGCGCGGCGTCGAAGGCCGTCTCGTACGCGCCGTCGGCCGCGACGCCCTGGCGGCTCACCCAGTCGGCGTTGGGCTGGGGCAGCCGGCCCGCGTCCAGCTGGTCCCAGGAGGCGAGGCAGCCGGAGCCGAGGAAGTGGTGGTTGCCCAGCACCTCGCGCACGCCGAGGTCGGTGAGGACGGCGGTCGGGATGCCGCGGTGCAGGGACTCCAGGGCGGCCGTGGAACTGACCGTGACCAGCAGGTCCGTGGTGTCCAGGACCTCGCCCATGTTGCCGTAGGCGAGGCGGAAGTTCTTCGGCACGTCGTCGCCGAGCTTGCCGACCAGCTTCTGGTACGGCAGCTCCTCGATATGCGTGGTGTGCTCACCGGGCTTGCTGCGCAGCTTGACCAGGACCTCGCGGTCGGGGTGCGCCCGGGCGTGCTCCACGGCGCGGCGCAGCAGATACGTCCGGTCGGCGCGGTTGTCCGGGACGGACGGCTGGACCGCGAACACCACGGTGCCCCCGGGGTACGCGCGCCCCTCGCGCGCCTTCGCGTCGTACGGGGCGCCGCCCAGGAACGGCAGCGCGCACTCCACGACGCTGTCCGCCGAGGCGCCGACGCCCGTGTAGACGTCGCGGAACCGCTCGGCGTCATGGCGGGAGTTGGCGAGCACGACATCCGCGCCGTGCCGCAGCAGCAGGCCGTCGGCCAGCTTCTCGTAGACCACGCCCACATAGCCGGTGATCACGACGGGCCGGCGCTCGGCGCCCTCCCAGGCGCGGGCGAGACCGTGCAGCATGGCCTGGACGGCGCCGCCGACCAGGGACAGCACGATCACGTCGTACCGCTCGCGGTCCACCGCCGAGACGAATTCGACCCCCGTCACCTCGCGCAGCGAGTCCGCGCGCACCCCGACCTCGGCGAGCTGCCGGACGGTGGGCGTCGCCCGGCCGCGCAGCAGGAAGCCGTCCAGGCGGCGGGCGGAGGCGGAGTCCAGGTCATCCGGTACGAGGCGGTGCGCGGTGAGCGCGCCCCATTTCCACCGGGTGTCGGAGTCCGCGAGCACGGCGACTCGGAGGGGGGAATTGGTACGTGAGGGCACGACGCTGACGCTAGGAAGGGATTTCGATTCACGGCCCAACACAAGAGCAACAAAGGGTTAACAGCACGTCGACGATTGGCGAATCGGCCGACGAGAGCCGACGGCAGCCCATCGGAAAGCCGTCGGGAAGCTGTCGTGAAGCCTCAGGGAAGCCTGAAGGGGCCCGGCCGGAACACCCGGCAAACCGCGCAGATGTTCTGACAAGGACGGCGGGTTAACCGTCCTGACGTCCTTCGTTCACCTTTACGTACACCCCTCGTCAAGACGAATGCCAGACGGCGACCTAGCGTCACGCGAGTGGTTAAGCTCTCCGTCATCGTGCCGTTCTACAACGTGCAGACCTATGCCCCCGATACGCTGAGAAGTCTGCGCGCCAACGCGCGCGACGACTTCGAATTCATTCTCGTCGACGACTGTGCCACCGACGGGACGCCGGAGATCCTGGAGCGCGCCGAGCGCGATCTTCCGGGGGCCGTCTATGTGCGGCATGAGCAGAACGGCGGGCTCGCCACCGCCCGTAACACCGGCCTTGACGCCTCCCGCGGCGAGTACATCACCTTCCTCGACGGCGACGACTGGCTCGCCCCCGGCTACTACGAGCAACTGCTCGGCGCCATCGAGGAGTTGGACTGTGACTTCCTGCGCACCGACCACGTCCAGGTGACCGGCCGGGCGCGGACGATCCAGCGCGTGCCGCACGGTCTGCGCAACGTCGTCATGAACCCGCGGGACGTCATCCTCCCCGCCGACCGCTCCACCTCCGTCGACTACGCCTACGCCTGGGCCGGCATCTACCACCGCCGCCTCGCCGACCAGGGCCTGCTGCACTTCACCCACGGTCTGCGCACCGCCGAGGACCGCCCCTGGATCTGGAAACTGCACCGCGAGGCCGGCTCATTCGCGGTGGTCGGGCTGCTCGGTGTCTTCTACCGGCGCGGGGTCGCGTCCTCGCTGACCCAGATCGGCGACGTACGACAGCTCGACTTCATTCGCGCATTCGATCAGGTAATCGAAGAAACGGCCCAGGACCAGGACGCGGACACCCTGCTCCCGAAGGCCGTGCGCACCTATTGCGCGATCATTTCCCACCATCTCGGCAACATCGAAAGGTTCGAGCCGGCCGTGGCCAAAAAACTGCGTTCCATGTCCGCGGCCGCGATGAAGCGCATGCCACAGGACGTACTCAAAGAAGCGCTGGACTCGATGGACTACGAGCGCGCCGCCCGGCTCCGCCGGCTCAAGCGCCGTCCGGGGACGGAGGTGGCGGCCTGATGTCCGCCCTCCTCCCCGCCCGCCGCCCCCGCGCCGTGCGCAAGCGCACCCAGATCTTCCTCGCCTCCACGCTCTACGGCGCCGCGACCATCGCCGCCGCCATCGACTCGGAGCGCATCGGCCCGGCCGACCGCCGCCTGCTGCTCATCAGCAACAACGCCGCGACGCCCGAGACCACGCCCGCCATCGACGACATGCCGGGCTTCGAGCGGCTGCGCGGCCGCTTCGACCGCGTCCTGTCCTGGAACGAGACGATCAGCCCCTTCCACCCGGGCGGCTGGTCCCCGCGCGCCGACGACGCCCCGCTGTGGGAGCGCCATCTGCGGCTGCTGTGGAACCTCGACGACGACGACATCGAGATCGTCCTGGAGTCCATCCAGGTCAACCCGGCCATGGCGATCGCCAATGTCTTCCAGGGCGCGCCCATCGACGTCTACGCCGACGGGCTGATGAGCTACGGCCCCACCCGTAACAAGCTCGACCCGCTGATCGGCACCCGCATCCGCCGGCTGCTCCACCTCGACCTCGTACCGGGCCTGCGGCCGCTGCTGCTCACCGAGTTCGGCGTTACGGCGGAGGTCATCCCGACCGAGGTCTTCACCAAGGTGCTCGCCGAGATCGCCGACGCGGCCCCGCGTGGCGTCATCTCCGCGAGCGAGCGGATCGCCACCGGCGTGGGCCCCGCCCTGATCCTCGGTCAGTACCTCTCCGCGCTCGACATCCTCACTCCGCAGGAGGAGGAAGAGCTGCATGTACGGATGTTGCGGGGCGCCGTGGCCCTCGGCCACCGCAGCGTCGTGTTCAAGCCGCACCCCACCGCGCCGGCCCGCTGGTCGCGGATGCTGGAGAAGAAGGCCGCGGAGCTGGGCGCCGAGCTGACCGTCATGGACACGCCCGTCCTCGCCGAGGTGCTGTACCAGCGGATGGCCCCGGCCCTGGTCATCGGCTGCTTCTCCACCGCGCTGCTCACCGCGAGCGTCTTCTACGGGCTGCCGGTCGCCCGGATCGGCACCGAGGTGCTGCTGGAGCGGCTGACCCCCTACCAGAACAGCAACCGGGTGCCCGTCACCATCGTCGACGCGCTGCTGCCCGACCTCGAGGACCACAAGGCCGTCGCCGCGTGGACCCCGCCCACGGACGAGCGCACCGGCCAGCGGCTGACCGGGCTGGTCGCCGCGGTCGGCTTCGCCATGCAGGCCAAGATCTACCCGAATCTGCGTCCGGCCGCCGAGCGCTATCTGGGCACCCACCTGGACTCCCACACCTGGCGCTACTTCAAGCGCCGCCGCCTGACGGCGCTCGCCCTGCCCGGCGCGGTCCCGTCCCAGCTCGCCTTCATCCCGCGCAACGAGACCGTGCGCCGGGTCGCACGCCGGGCGCGTGCGCTCAAGCGGTCGGCGCTGAAGCGAGCGGCCACGGGGTGAGCCGGGGAACCGGGTGAGCCGGGTGAGCCGGGTGAGCCGGTGGAACTGAGCGGGCCGTACGGGACAGACAGTCGACGAGTGCGAAGAAACGGAAACGGCATCATGACCACGGGCAGAGAGCTCGGCCGAATACGCGTTGAGGGTGACGGGGTCGCACTGAACGGGGCGACGCGGAACGAGGTGGCATCGTGACCGCGACCGCAGGCGCACCCGCCCCCTCGTCCACGGGTCAGGGCGGGGGCCCGGCCGACGGCACGGGCGAGGAGTCGGCCGACACAGGCCCGATATCCGCGATATCCCCCGCCGACTCCCCCGTAACCTCTGTATCCCCCGCATCCCCCGTATCCCCCGTAACCTCCGCATCCCCCGCGTCCGCCACCGCCGCGCGCCCCCTGCCCCCCGCGCTCCCGCAGACCCCCGCGCCCTCCCCTGAAGGCTCGCGCCCATCCCGCGGCGCGCCCGTACGGCTGCGCGCCCTGGACGGGCTGCGGCTGCTCGCCGCCCTGATGGTCGCCGCGTACCACTACGGCGGCCGGGGCGGGGAGATCAGCCAGGCGTGGGGCAGCTCCCCCCGCGAGCAGTTCCCCACCGCCTCGACCTACTTCGCGTACGGCTGTCTCGGCGTCCAGATCTTCTTCGTCATCAGCGGCTTCGTGATCTGCATGAGCGGCTGGGGCCGCCCCCTGCGCTCCTTCTTCGCCTCCCGCGTCTCCCGGCTCTACCCCGCCTACTGGGCCGCGATCCTCATCGTCACCGCCGTCTTCGCGCTCCCCTGGGTCGCGTTCAAGTCGGTCTCGCCCAGCGACACCCTCGTCAACCTCACGATGCTCCAGCAGCCCATCGGCGTGGACCGGGTGCTGGGCGTGTGCTGGACGCTCTGGGCGGAGCTGCGCTTCTACGCCCTCTTCGCGCTCTTCGTCGTCCTCCCCGGCGCGAACCGCCGGCGCGTCATCCTCTTCTGCGCCGTATGGACCCTGGGCGCCGCCCTCGCGGACGCCGCGAACCAGCCCTTCCTCGAGCTGGTCCTGATGCCGGAGTACGCCCCGTACTTCATCGGCGGCATGGGCATCTACCTGATCCACCGCTACGGCCATGACGCCCTGGCCTGGGGCATCGTCGGCCTCAGCTTCCTCATCGGCCAGCACTACGCGGTGGCCGAGCTGTGGCACGCGCCGAATCCTTCCTTCTTCTCCTACCGCTCCACGCTCGGCATCGTCGCGATCGTGGCCTTCGGCTATCTGGCGGTCGCCCTGATCGCCCTGGGCAAGTTCCACTGGGCCAACTGGCGCTGGCTCACCCTCGCGGGCGCGCTCACCTACCCCTTCTACCTGGTCCATGAACACCTGGGCTGGGTGGTGGTCGAAGTGCTCCACCAGAAGCTGAACATCCCCTCGTACGGCACCTTCGCCCTGACGATCCTGCTGATGCTGTTCCTCGCCTGGCTGCTCTACCGCTTCGTGGAGCAACGCCTGACTCCTGTCATCAAGCGGTCGCTCACGGCCGTTCGGGTGCGCTGACGGCCCGGCCCGCCCTAGGGTCTTGTCCCGTTCGTTCGGCGCATCACCCGATGGGGCCCAACCGGGCCAAGGAGGCAAAATAGATGAGGAACACGTTCCGTGCCCTGCTCGTGCCGGCAGCCCTCGCGGCCGCCACCGCACTGCCGGCCACCACGGCCCATGCGGCCACCGCGGCCGACGGGTACGACCGGTGTCCTGACGGCTACTACTGCATGTTCTCGGGCCTCGACGGCACCGGCGACATGATCCAGCTGAAGGGCAGCACGCCGGACCTCGCGGCGCTCGGCATGAACGACCGTGCCAAGTCGGACTGGAACCGGACCTCTTCCACCATCTACCTGTGGTCCGACGCGAACTACACGGGCTGCACGGTCGTCACCTCCACCGGCCCCACCGGCAAGGGCAACCTCTTCCCCGACTACCGGGACTTCCTCAGCTCGGTCCAGTTCGACGGTCCAGGCGGCCAGAGCTGCGGCACCCCACCCGGCGAAGACGGCTGACCGTCGCCCTGACCACGGACCCGGCGGCCCGGGCACATGGCCCAGGCCGCCGGCCCGCAGACGCGGGACCGGTCCCAGTAGCGGTGAACTACGTTCGCACGCAATCGAGTCCGAGCCGAACCTGTGGTCGAACGAGACGTCGCTGACCGGAGATAACGCTCCGATTCGGGATGTCGTCAGCCCGGAGAGGAGACGATTCCCGTGCATGTGTCGGACATGCTTGAGGCCGAGGGCGTGGCGCTGGTCAACCACGGCCTGGCGTTGTGGCGGCGGGGTTCGCGCGAGGAGGCCGTGACCACCATGCGGCAGGGCATCGCCGTATGCCGCCGACTGGCCGTGGCGGAACCCGCCAAGATCAACCATCTGGCGCTCGCCCTGAGCAACCTGGGCGCCATGCTTGACGAATGGGGCCGAACAGCTGAGGCCGTTCCCGTACTCGAACATTCGATCAAGATCATGCGGATCTACAGCGACAAGAGCCATGAGTTCACCGCCGACCTTGCGGGAGCGCTGAAAAACCTCGGCAGCGCGCTGAACAAGTGCGGGTCCCAGCCGGAGGCGATCTCGACCCTGACCGAGTCGGCCGAGACATATCAAAGCCTGGTCGAGCAGGGCAGACCCCAGTACGAGCTCCCTCTGGCCCGCGCGCTGAACAGCCTGGGAAACGCCCGCGGTCTGGTCGCGGTGGCGCTGGATGACTTCGACGCGGGCATCGCCATCCTGCGCCATCAGGACTTCGCAGACTCCGACGAGGCGGCCATGCTGCTCGCCTCGACGCTGGCCAGCCAGTGCGGCGTGCTGATGCACCTGACCGACTACGCGCGGGCCCTGGTCAACTCCGAGGAGGCGGTGACGATCTTCCGCCGACTCGGCGAGGCGAACCCCGCGGGGGTCGAGCCATACTTGGCCACCGCGCTCGTGACCAGGGCGGAGGCCCTGATGGCAGTCGACCGGCTGGACGAGGCACACACCGCCGCCACCGAGGCGATCGGAATCGTCCGCAGGTGTTCCGCGGCCAATCCGGACGGCTGGCGAAACCGCCTGATCCGCGCACTGCGTCTGCTCGTCGACCTGCTCCCCGCGCTGAACCGGCACGCGGAGGCGGCCGTCGCAGCCAAGGAGCTCGCGCGGCTGGTCGAGGAAGACCGCCACGATGTCAAAGCACTCCACCGGCCCTCCCCCGAGAAGCCGAAGGTCTCCTTCTTCTCCCGCTTCAGGCGCAGGCGTGGTGAGACCGGCTCGCCCTGACATGCCGAACGGGGCCATATCCCGATGGGCCCGCTGAAAGGCGCGCAGCGCATCAGGCCACGACGGGACGACCCGCCTCGCCGTTGGACGGCATGGTCCGGTTGCCGAAGGCAGCTATCGTCTCGCGCCTTCGGCGCACAGCGGCCAGCAGCGGGAAGAGGAGGGGCACCGAAGGCATCGTCGCCGTCCTGCCCAACGGGTCCTCACCGGCCGACGGGCGGTGGGCGGCGGCAGCGGGTGGCGGAAGGGCGGATGGTCACCAAAAGCCGTGGATACCGGTCCGGTTGAGGCCTCCCCCCACCTGCTTTCAAAAAAACACTTGATCTGCATCAACCGTTTTCCTGAGAGCAGGTGGGGGGAGAGGCGATCCCGTCCTCCAGTGCCCGCACGCGGCGATAGGACCATGCCGTCCAGCGATCGCCGACCCGTTCGTCGCGCTCGCGCGCCCCCGGTCCAGCGCACCGCTGGCCCCTCGCCGGCCACCGCGCGGCAGCAGCTGCGGCGGCGCGCTGCGGAGCGGAGCGGCGCGCTCAAGCCGCGATGTGGAACGCGTCGCGAGGCGGGCGAGCGACCGATCGGCCCGCGAGCACCGCATGGAGGCACACAGCAAGATCTTTACCCGACAACGCGAATATTAGTGATGCCACATGGACTGTTAGTGACCGCTTTCGTACCGTATGGGGCAGGTACTAACCCGACTCACCGGCAGCGGTAATGGGGAGTCCACCCATCAGAGCGATGAGCCGTGCCAAAGGCCAACAGCGTGCTTACGGCTTGTGGGCGAGGGCGGCGTGAATGCAGGAGTCGGCCTCGTTACCTGGCCGGGCGTCCGCGTCCGGCCGCCAATGGTTGGTGGCGACGATGCCAGGGGCAAGGACCTCCAATCCGGCCCGTTCCAGGAATCTCGCGATGGTGGCCCTGTCGCGCGGTGTGACGGTCACACCGCCTTCCGCGTACAGGGAGGTCAGGAGTTCCACGGTGCGCCGGTCGCCGTCATAGTCGTAGGTGCCCTGCGAGAAGGCCACATAGCTGCGGGACGGCAGCTCTCCGACCAGCCGCTCGATGATGCCGGCCGGGTCGTCCCTGTCCTCGACGAACAGGAAGACCGAGGCCAGGAGCAGTCCGACGGGCTCGGCGAAGTCGATGGTCCGCCGTACGACCGGGGAGCGCAGGATCGACTCGGGGTCGCGCACGTCGGCCGTGAGGCAGCCGACCCGGGTGTCCTCCTGCCACCTGGCCGACACCTGCGCCATGACCGCCTCGTCCCGGTCGACGTAGACGACCCTGCAGGCAGGGTCGACGGCCTGCGCCACCTCATGGACGTTCGGTGCATGGTCCGGGCCGGAGCCGATATCCAGGAACTGCCGGATGCCGTACTGCTCGGCGACGGTACGCACCGCCCGCAGCGCAAAGAGACGCTGATTGCGGGCGATCGGCCCGACGTTGGGCACCTGCTGCTGTATCCGTTCGGCCAGTGTCAGTTCTCGGCCGCCGCCGTCTTTCCCGTCGTCCAGGAAGTGCGCGTACAGCCGTGCCTCATGAGAAGTCATGCCGATCTCCAGTGGTCTCGCCTTCCTCGGCACCGCAGCGAAAGCCGTAGCCGCACGGTCGGGGGCTAACACCGAGGAAACACGTCCCGCCCTAGAACTGTGGCTCGACATCAGCTTTTTCGGACTTCCGCAAAGGGAGACTTCATGCTTTCACGTCGAGCGGCAGTGGCCGGCATCGCCTCGGTGGCGTGTGTGGCGCTGGCTCTGAGCGTGGCCGCGCCCGCCAACGCCTCGGCGCCTGCCGGCCCCGTCAAGGTCGGGAACGTGCAGAAGGCGATGGAAGACTTGCTGAAGTCGGGCCACGTGGTGGGCGCCATCGGCGAGGTGTACCTGGACGGCAAGCTGATCGGGAAGGGATCGGCCGGGTCCCGCCTGCTCGACGGCAAGGGCGGCGCGATTCCGTCCAACGCCCGCTACCGGATCGGTTCGCAGACCAAGAAGATGACCGCGGCCGTGGTGCTGCAACTCGTCAATGAGGGCAAGCTGAGCCTGGACGACAAACTCAGCGCGGTCCTGCCGGAGGTGGCGGAAAAGGACCTGGTGGAGCGGGCCGACGAGATCACGGTACGCAATCTGATCCAGATGACCTCGGGCATCCCCGAGTTCCTCGGCCCGGACACCATGGACCCCACTCGTAACTACAGCCCGACCGACCTGCTGGCGGCCTCGCGCAAGAACCCTCGGCCCGTGGAGATCGGGACCTTCAGCCACTCCAACACCGACTACATCCTGCTCGGCGTGATCATCGAGAAACTGTCCGGAAGGTCGCTGGCGGCCGAGCTCAACAGGAGGCTCTTCGCCCCGCTCGGGATGCGCGATACCTATCTGCCCACAAAGCCATGGGAGGGCATCAAGGGCCCGCACGGGCACGGCTACGCCATGGACGAGACGGGCACGCTGCACGACGCCGACAAGATCAACGCCACCATCATGCTCGGCGCCGGCGGCGTGGTCTCCACCGCACGCGACGTCAGCGCCTTCAACCGCGCCCTCCGCCAGGGCAGGCTCCTGCCGGAGTCGCTGAGCGATCTGCTCACCGGCCCGCCGCCTGGTATGCCGCCGCGGACCGACGGAGGGCCGTGCGCCGGCAACCCCGAGTTCGCTCCAGGATCCCTGGGCACCGCCCCCGGCTTTGTCGCCTCGACCGCCAGCTCCTCCGACGGCCGGCTGCAGTTCGCCGTGTCCGTGACGCTGTCGGGGGACGATGCCGAGCGCATGAACACGCCGCCACACATCACCGACGCCCTCAAATCGGTGTTCTGCCCGTCGGCATAAAGCGAGCCCCTGGCCCTCCCGGGCCGCTGAGGTCAGGGACATGTCCGGCTAGCGGTCGCCCGCCACCCGGTCGGCGATCGGCTCCAGCAGCGCCAGCTCCTCGGAGGTCAGCGTGATCCGGGTGGCCGCGGCGTTCTCGAGGAGGCGGCTGCGCTTACGGGTCCCGGGGATGGGGACGACGGTCAGGCCGTGGGCCTGGGCCCGCTGTTGGACCCAGGCCAGGGCGATCTGGGCCGTGGTGGCGCCGTGGTCGGCCGCGATCTTGTGGAGGGGCGCCAGGAGGGCGGTGTTCGCCTTGGCGTTGTCGCCGGTGAAGCGCGGATGCGACTGCCGGACGTCGCCGCTGGAGAGGACTTTGCCCGCGTCGGTGAAGGCGCCGGTCAGAAAGCCCTTGCCGAGTGGCGAGTACGGCACGAAGGCGACGCCGAGTTCGGCGGCCGCGCCCACCGCGCTGCGCTCGACGTCCCGGCTGAAGAGGGACCACTCGGACTGCAGGGCGGTGATCGGGTGCACGGCGTGCGCCTCGCGCAGTTCGGCGCCGGTGACCTCGCTCAGGCCGAGGTGCTTGACCTTGCCTTCCCGTACCAGTTCCGCCATGGCGCCGACGGACTCGGCCAGCGGGACGGCGGGGTCGCGGCGGTGCATGTAGTAGAGGTCGATGACCTCGACGTTCATGCGGCGCAGGCTCGCTTCGACGGCCTTTTTGATGTAGGCGGGATCGTTGCGGAGTCCCCGGTAGCCCGGATCGTTGGCGCGACGTTCGATGCCGAACTTGGTGGCGAGAACGATCTCGTCGCGGTGCGCCGCGACGAACGGCGCGAGGAACTCCTCGTTGGCGCCGGCGCCGTACATGTCGGCGGTGTCGATGAGGGTGACGCCCGCCTCGACGGTGGCTTCCAGGGTGTCGCGGGCGGCCGCGTCGTCCGTCTGTCCGTAGGCGTGGCTGATGCCCATGGCGCCGAAGCCCTGGACACCGACGAGGGGGCCGCCGGTGCCCAGCTCGACCTTGCTGATCGGCTCGATGGCGCTGCTTTCGATGGCGTTGCTCATGCCGGTCACGCTAGGAGCTTCAAGTGCGCTTCAAGCAATCAAATGCGCGTGAAGTGTCAGAGCCAGACCGGGGCGTCGGTGCCCCAGAGGGTCGGCGGGTGGGTCCAGTCGCGGGGGGCATCGGTGTAGCCGAGGGGTGGGCGGGCGTAGCGCAGCCGGCCGTACGGGGCGGGGCGTTCGGTCAGCCAGGGGGCGGCGTCGTACGCGGCGGCGCGCGGAGTGTCGCCGGTGGCGGGGGTGATGCCGTGCATCAGCCAGGAGGCTGTGGCGGTCAGGGAGAAGCGCAGATGGTGTCCGCCGCCGCTCTCGTGGCGTTCGGCCAGGGACCGTAGGACCCCGGCGGCGAGCAGATAGCCCGTGCCGTGGTCGAGGGCCTGCGCGGGAAGTACGCCGGGGTGGCCGTCGGGGGCGGCTTCGAGGGTGGCGATACCGCATGCGGCCTGGACGAGGCTGTCGAAGCCGCGCCGTCCGGCCCAGGGGCCGGACCAGCCCCATGCGGACACCTGGGCGACGACGAGTCCGGGGCGGCGTTCCAGCAGGGCGTCGGGGGCGAGGCCGAAGCGGTCGAAGGCGCCCGGGCGGTAGCCGGTGACCACGACATCGGCGCGGTCGAGCAGTTCCTCGAAGGTCTGCCGGTCCCGGGGGTCGGCGAGGTCCAGCCGGGTGGAGCGCTTGCCGAAGCCGGTGTCGGCGTGGGCGTCCGGGTCCTCCGGGAGGTGTGGGGAGTCGATGCGCAGGACGTCCGCGCCGAGCAGCGCCAGGGTGCGGGTGGCCACGGGGCCGGCGATGACCCGGGTCAGGTCGAGGACCCGTACGCCGCTCGCGGGCAGGGGCGCGGGCGGCAGGGGGCGGGGGGCGGCTTCTCCGATGTGGCGGGACTCGATCAGCGCGGGACCGGGTAGCGGGATGGCGGTCTCTGCGGCGGCTCCGGTGGCGGACTCTGCCATAGCCCTGGTGGCGCTCTCTGCCGCGGCCCGGGTGGCGCTCTGCGGCGGCGGCGCCACCGCTACGGCCAGGCCGCCCGCTTCGTACACCGTCTCCTGGATCCACTGCGCCGGGCGGGCCGCCAGTTCCTCCGCGAGGCGCTTGACCAGCACGTCCTCATCGCCGGCGTCGGCTATCCCGAGGGCGGACAGCAGGCGGGCGCGGTGGTGGGGGTAGTTGGCGTGGGTGCGCACCCAGCCGTCGGCCGCGCGCCAGAAGCCGGACAGCGGCGCGAAGTTCGTCGGCTTCCGGCCGTCGATCCGCAGATGCCGCTCGCTGATGAACGCGGTGGCCACCGCGGCCTCCGCCACCCGTACGGCCGGGACCGCTCCCCCGGACCGCAGCGCCGCGAGTTCGGCGGCGGCGAGGGAGCACGCTCCGACGGTGGCGCGGGCCAGCTCGCGTACGGGCAGGCGGGCGGGCAGAACACCGCCGGCGGGGGCGTACGACACCTTCTCCAGCAGTTCCGGGGCGCCGCCGAGGGCGGCCCACGCGTGCGCGGTCGCGGCGTCGGCCTCGCCGTCGGCCTCGATTCGGTGTGTCATGCAGTCATTGTGCAGGGCGCCGGGCCGGGCGTCTCAAAACCGCGCGTCAAGACCGCGCCTCAAGACCGCGCGTCAGGGCCCATGGTCGCCTCGATGCCCGCGACGATCGCGCGCAGCCCCTCCTCGAAGCGCGCCTCGTAATCCGTGAACAGGTCCGCGCCCGCCTCCGCCGCCAGCGCGTACTCCTCGCCGATGAGCTTCGCGCGCTCCTGGACGTCGTAGCCCTCCGCCCGCTCGCCAGGCATCGGCTCCACCGCCTGTTCCTCGATCACGAACCCGAGGGTGAACGCGTACGCGACGAAGGAGGCGCGGGCGGCCGTGCCGGGGGTGAAGCCCGCCGCGACGAGTGCGCGCAGGTGCTCGTTCTGGCCGGGGGCGTGTGAGGTGTCCGTGAAATGGCTGCCGCTGAAGACCTTGGCGCCGTCGCGGTAGCGCAGAAGCGCGCGGCGCAGCGCCCGCTGTGCGTCCGCGACGCGTTCCTGCCAGGTGGCGGCGGGGGCTGCCGCCGCACCAGCCGCCATCTCGCGGTACATGGCGGTGGCCATCTCGTCGAGGAGGGCCTGCTTGTTCTTGAAGTGCCAGTAGAGGGCGGGCGCCTGGACGTTCAGCTCCTTGGCGATCCGGCGCAGCGTGAGCCCTTCGAGACCCACCTCGTTCAGCAGCCGCAGCGCGGTGTCCACCACCTGCGCGCGGTCCAGTCGCGTCGCCATGCGCCGATTCTCCCAGGCCGTCCCCCGGTCGATGACACTTGACAATTTAACGCCGTTAAGGAGACTCTCGGGGCATGGAACTTAACAACGTTAAGGAAGCGGTGCTGATCGTCGGGGCCGGGCCCTCCGGTCTGACCCTCGCGATCGACCTGGCCCGGCGCGGGGTACGCGCCCGCGTGGTCGAGCGAGGGGCGGACCTGTTCCCCGGGTCGCGCGGCAAGGGGCTGAACCCACGGACGCAGGAGGTCTTCGACGACCTGGGAGTGATCGACGCGGTGCGGCGGGCGGGCGGGCCGTATCCACTGATGCTGGGCTGGGAGGACGGCACGCGGCTCGGCACGCACGACATGATCGAACGGGGCCGGCCGACGCCGGGCGCGCCGTACGCGGACATGTGGATGGTCCCGCAGTGGCGCACCGCGCGGCTGCTGTACGCGCGGCTCCAAGAGCTGGGCGGATCCGTCGAGTTCGGCACCGAGCTCACCGGCCTGACACAGAACGCCGACGGCGTCGAGGCGCGGCTGTCCCGCGCCGACGGCTCGGCCGCGACCGTACGGGCCGCCTATCTGGTGGCCGCCGACGGTGGCCGCAGCACTGTGCGCAGGGCGCTCGGCATCCCCATGACCGGCGAGACCGTGGACCCCAGCCCCATGCTGGTCGCCGACGTCCGGCTGGACGATGACCGGCTCGACCGGGGCCACTGGCACGCATGGCCGAAGGCGAAGGGCGGCACGGTCGCGCTGTGCCCGCTCGCCGGGACCGACCACTTCCAGCTATTCGCCCGATACGAGGACGCCGACGTCGACGCCACGCCGGACACCTCGGCCGAGGCGGTGCGGCAGCTGATCGCCGAGCGCACCCACCTCGCGGCGTCCGATGTGCGCGAGGTGTCGTGGGCCTCGGACTTCCGGGCGCGGGCGGCGATGGCGGAGCGGTTCGCCGAGGGCCGGGTCTTCCTGGTGGGGGACGCGGCGCATATCCACTCCCCCGCGGGCGGCCAGGGCCTCAACACCAGCGTGCAGGACGCGTACAACCTCGGCTGGAAGCTCGGGCAGGTGCTGCGGCACGGGGCGGACCCGGCCCTGCTGGACACCTACGAGGAGGAGCGGCTGCCGGTCGCCGCCAGGGTGCTCGGCATCAGCACCCGTATCCACCGCGCCCATCGGGCGGGTGACGAGGAGGGGGAGCGCCGCGGGCCCGAAGTGCGGCAGCTCGGGCTGAACTACCGCGGCGGCCGACTGGCGGTGGACCGACGGCCCGCGCCGGAAGGCGTTGCGGGGGAAGGCGTTGCGGGGGAAGGCGTTGCGGCAGAAGGCGCCGTACGCGAAGGCGCCGTACGCGGAAGCGCCGCGCCGGAAGGCTCTGCGGGCGGGTACGGGAGTCCGCGCGCGGGCGATCGGGCCCCGGACGCGCCGTGCGCCCGGCCCGACGGCGAGCCGTTCCGCCTGTTCGACGCCTTCCGTGGCCCGCACTTCACACTGCTGGCCCTCGGTGACACCGAACTCCCGCCCGTCCGCGCAAACTTCGTCCATACGTACCGGATCGGCGGCCCGGCGGGGCGCCCAGGTCATCTTCTCGACCCCGACGGGCATATCCGCGCCGGCTACGGGGAGCGCGGGCTCTTCCTCGTCCGCCCCGACGGCTACATCGGTTTCGCGGCGGACGGGGAAGCCGGGCTACGTGACTATCTGGCCGGGCTCGGCGGCTAGGCCGCGCCCGCCTGACGGTACAGATCCAGCGCCTCGTTCCCGAGGGTCGGGTGGTACTCGTTGTTGCCCGCGCTCACGCTGATGTTGCCGACGAGGTAGCCGCCGCCGTTCGAGGTGTCGAAGTCGGCCAGGAAGCCGCCGCCGCTCGAACCCCCGGTCTGTACGCAGTCGATGCCCCACATCGTGGAGCCGGGCCGCCCCGCGTCGGGGTACTCGTCGCCCTCGCAGTGGTTCAGGCGCTCGCCGTTGCCCTCCGCGGCCGAGCCTCCGTAGCCGAAGGAGTGGACGTGGCGGCCGGTGGGCGAGTTGAAGGCGATGCCCTGGGCGCCGACGGTGTCGACCAGCGACCGCCCGTTCACCTGGCCCATAACCGCGAAGGCGAGGTCCCAGTTGGCGTCGCCGCGCGTGGAGACGTACTGCCCGAGGTGGAACAGCGACCTGGCGGTGAAGGTGCCGAAGGGGCGGTTGCCGTTGGCGTAGCCCGGGATGAAGACCCAGTTGCGGTAGACCTCTCCGGTGCCCGCGTCCACGACGCAGTGCCCGGCGGTGAGGACGACGGACTTGTTGTCGGCGTTGGCGACGGTGGCCGAGCAGGCGAACGTGCCTCCGGAGGCGTTCTGGAAGAACACCTTGCCGGCCGTGGTGCCGATCAGGCCGCCCCCGGTCCAGGGGGTGGGCGAGGAGGCGGCCACCGAGGGGGCGGCACCCGAGGACGACACGGATTTGGGCCCGGACACCGGGGGGACCGTCACCCGCGGTCCGGCGGCCGACGGTCCGGCGGCCGAGGCGCCGGTCTGGCGCAGCGTGGTGACGTCCCGTGCGGTGCGCAGGCGTTCGGCGGTCCAGAAGCGCAGCGCGGACCGCTGCTGCTCGGCGGAGAAGGAGGTCTCCTGCGCGGACCGGGGCGGCGGGGGCGGCGCGGGCGCGGCCTGGGCGGTACCGAGGGTCCAGCCCATGGCGGCGACGGTTATCGCGCTCAAGAAGGTGATGGCACGTCTCATGGAAGGGGCTCCACGTCCGTTGAGGGGGGGTGCGTGGTGCGTTCGCGTTGCCGCGCGAGTTGGCCCGACAACGTTGTCCAACCCGCGTCGCGGAAAGCCTGCCACGATTGGCCTAGACATGTCCATGGCATGCGGCGCATCCGCGCCCGCATCCGCAAACGACGGACGGCGTGGCGGAGTCAGCTCCGCCACGCCGTCCACCCCGTACGGCTCAGCTCTACTCCTCGCCGAACTCCAGCAGCACCTTGCAGGAGCGGCTGCGGTCGGCGGCCAGCGCGAAGGCGTCGGCCGACTCCCGTACCGGCCGGACCGCGCTGATCAACGACTCCAGGGACGGCTCGGCCGCCAGCAGCCGCAGCGCGTCATCGAACTCCGCGTGGAAGCGGAACGCCCCGCGCACCTCGATCTCCCGGCTGACCAGCAGGTTCCCCGCGATCGGGCTCTGCCCGGGCGGCAGCATGCCCAGCTGTACGACGACACCGCCGCGCCGGATCAGCCGCACACAGGTGTCGAGGCCGGCCGCCACGCCGGACGCCTCGATCGCGACGTCCACCTCGGCGTCCGGCCAGTTCGGGTCGGCCGGGTCGTCGGCCCGTACGCATGCGGTGGCCCCGGCCGAGGCCGCGAACTCCAGGGCTCGCGGCAGCAGATCGGTCACCGTGATCCGCGCGGCGCCCGCCGCGCGCGCCGCGGCCACGACCAGACAGCCGATCGGCCCGGCGCCCGTGACCAGCACATGACGGCCCTTGAGATCACCGGCGCGCCGTACCGCGTGCAGGCCGACCGCAAGCGGCTCAGCGAGCGCGGCGCGGCGCAGCTCAAGACCCTCGGGCAGGGCCCGCAGCTGCTCCGCCGGGACGGCTATACGGCCCGCGAAGCCGCCCTGGATGTGCGGGGTCCGCGCGGCGCTGCCCAGGTAGCGGGTGTCGCGGCAGACGTTGGCCCGGCCGTCCGCGCACTCGGGGCACACCCCGCAGGGCGTGGCCGGGTGGACGGCGACGGGCGTACCGGGCACGGGTCCGCTCGCACCCTCGCCGTATCCGACGACCGTGCCGACGACCTCGTGGCCCAGCACCATCGGCTCGCTCAGCCGGAAGTCACCGACCCCGCCGTGGCGGTGGTAGTGCAGATCGGATCCGCAGATCCCGCCGTAGCGGATCGCGACGACGGCCTGCCCGGGAGCCGGAGCCGGCTCGGGGAGCTCGTCGACCCGCAGATCGCCCTGCCCATGGATCACACAGCCAAGCACCATGTCCTCCACCCACACCTCTCTGTGCTCATCCGTGTTCAGAGCACGCTCGTCATGCCGCCGTCTACGTACAGGATCTGCCCGCTCACGAAGTCCGCCGCGGGGGACGCGAGATACAGCAGCCCGCCGACCAGGTCCTCGGTGCGCCCCCAGCGGCCCGCCGGGGTGCGGCCGCGCACCCAGGCGCTGAACTTCTCGTCCTCGACGAGCGGCCGGGTCAGCTCCGTCTCGATATAGCCGGGACCCAGCCCGTTGACCTGGATTCCGTACGGGCCCCAGTCGGCGCACATGCCCTTGGTCAGCATCTTCAGCGCGCCCTTGGTGGCCGCGTAGGGGGCGATACCGGGGCGCACCACCTCGCTCTGCAGTGAGCAGATGTTGACGATCTTTCCGTGTCCGCGCTCGGTCATCCGCCGGGCGACCTCGCGGCCCACCAGGAACGCGCTGGTGAGGTTGGTGTCCAGGATCTGGTGCCAGTCGGCGTCGGTGAACTCCAGCAGCGGGGCGCGGTTCTGCATACCCGCGTTGTTGACCAGGATGTCGAGCGGGCCGACCCGCTCCTCCACCTCGGCGATCCCCGCGGCGACGGAGGGGCCGTCGGTGACGTCGAAGGCGGCGGTGTGGACGGTGGTGGTGTTCCCCGTCGCCTCCACGGAGTCGGCGCTTTCGGTGAGCTCGGCCGCCGCGGCCTTGAGCCGTTCCGGGTCACGGCCGTTGAGCACCACCGTGCAGCCCGCCTCCAGCAGGCCCCGGGCGAGCCCGTGGCCGATGCCCCGGCTGGAGCCGGTGACGAGGGCGGTGCGGCCCGCGATGTCGAAGAGCGGATGTGTCGCCATGGGTATGCGTTCCCCCAGTTCGCTGGATGAGCTGTGTCGCTGATTGCCCGGATCGCTGGTCGCCCGGAGGGCCGGATGACCGGGTCGTTGGATGACCAGGTCGCTAGATGACCAGTGAGAGCAGCATGACGAAGCCGAGCGAGACGACGGAGATGATGGTCTCCATCACCGACCAGGTCCGTACGGTCTGGCCGACGCTCATCCCGAAGTACTCCTTGACCAGCCAGAACCCGGCGTCGTTGACATGGCTGAAGAACAGCGACCCGGCGCCGATGGCGAGGACGAGCAGCGCGGTGTGCGTGGTGCTCATATCGGCCGCGAGCGGGCCCATCAGTCCGGCGGCGGAGATCGTGGCCACGGTCGCCGAGCCGGTCGCCAGCCGGATGCCCACCGCGATCAGCCAGCCGAGCAGCAGCGCGGAGACGCTCCAGTCCTTGGAGATGTCCATGATCATGTCGCCGACGCCGATGTCGACCAGCGTCGCCTTGAAGCCGCCGCCCGCGCCGACGATCAGCAGGATGGAGGCGATGGGGGCGAGCGAGGTCTCGACCGTGGACGTCAGCCGGTCCTTGGTGAAGCCGGCCGCCCGGCCGAGCGTGAACATCCCGACGATGACGGCCGCGAGCAGCGCGATCAGCGGCGAGCCGACGACGTCGGCAACCCGCTGGACGCCGCTCGAAGGGTCGTCCACGACGATGTCGACGAGCGCCTTGCCGAGCATCAGGACGACGGGCAGCAGCACCGTGGCCACGGTGACCCCGAACCCGGGGCGGCGCTCCAGCTCCTCCGAGGGGCGGGCCGGGATCAGCCGGTCGGGCGGGGTGACATCCACCCAGCGGGCGGCGACCCGCGCGAAGAGCGGTCCGGCGATCACGACGGTGGGCAGCGCGACCAGCACGCCCAGCGCCAGGGTGACACCCAGGTTGGCCTTGACCGCGTCGATCGCGGCGAGCGGGCCGGGGTGCGGCGGCACCAGGCCGTGCATGACGGACAGACCGGCGAGGGCCGGGATACCGATGCGCATCAGCGAGTAGTTGCCGCGCTTGGCAACCAGCAGCACCACCGGGATCAGCAGCACCATGCCGACCTCGAAGAAGAGCGGCAGCCCGATGATGCCCGCGATCAGCGCCATCGCCCACGGCATGGTGCGGTTGTTCGCCTTGGCGAGGATCGTGTCGACGATCTCGTCCGCTCCTCCGGAGTCCGCGAGGAGCTTGCCGAGTATGGAGCCGAGCGCGATCAGCACGCCGACGCCCGCGGCCGTAGTGCCGAGCCCGGCCGTGAAGCTGGCGATCGCCTTGTCCAGCGGCGCGCCCGCGACGGCGCCGAGGGCCAGCGAGCCGATGGTCAGCGACAGAAAGGCGTGCAGCTTGAACTTGGTGATGAGGAGGACGATGACGGCGATGCCGACGAGGACGGCGATTCCCAGCTGGGCGTGACCGGCCGACGTGATCGGGTCGACGGGATCCGCTGCCAGCATCTCGACGCTGAGACTGGTCACGGAGGCTTCCTTTGCGTGCGTGTGTTGGCCGTACGTGCCTTGTCATGTCTTGGCCGTACGTTTGTTTATCCGGGTACGCCGGATACGGCCCGGGGACGGGGCAGAGGGGAAGGAGACGGGGACTGGGCGGGGGGCGGGACGGGGGACGGGGCGGGCGCTAGCGCTGGACTTCGAGCCGCCGCAGTACGGCGACGGCCCGCTCCGTGACGGTCTCGGGGTCCGGGGTGATGTCCACCGCGACGCCGTTCTCGTCCGGTTGCAGCGGTTCGAGGGTGGCCAGCTGTGAATCGAGCATCTTGCTGGTGAAGAAGTGACCCTTACGGGCCTCCATCCGCTGGGCGATCTGATCGCGATCGCCGGTGAGATGGAGGAAGAAGACGTCGGGGGCGGCGGCGCGGAGCCGGTCGCGATAGGCGCGCTTGAGTGCGGAGCAGCTGACCACTCCACCGCCCACGGAGTGTTCGTGGGCCCACGCGCCGATGGCGTCCAGCCAGGGTCGGCGGTCGTCGTCGTCGAGCGGGACACCCGCCGACATCTTGGCGATGTTGGCCGGGGGGTGGAAGTCGTCGGCCTCGGCGTACGGAACGCCGAGCTCGACTGCCAGCCGCTCGCCGACCGTGGACTTGCCCGTACCGGACACGCCCATGACGACGACAACCTGGGGGGTCTGCATCGATACCTCGCTGTCTTCTCCGGCGCTGTCTTCTTCGACCTCGGCGCCGCGGCACACTCAACCCCACAGGTACGACGTATTCAAGAGTCCGTGACCTAAAAGTCATACTTATTTGAGGTGCGGCTCGCCACGTAGGCTGAGCCCATGGACAACCAGGGGCGGGGACAGCACGCGCGTGTGCTGGCATCCCTCGGGCCCGCGATCACCGCAGGCGAATATCCACCAGGCACCGTGCTGCGTACGGACGAGCTGGAGCAGCGCTTCGACGTCTCCCGGACCGTCGTACGCGAGGTGGTGCGCGTCCTGGAGTCCATGCACATGGTGGAATCCCGTCGCCGGGTCGGGGTCACGGTGCGCCCGACCGACGAGTGGGACGTCTTCGACCCGCAGGTCATCCGCTGGCGGCTGGCGGGCGCCGACCGGCCGCGCCAGCTGCGCTCGCTGACCGCGCTGCGCTCGGCGATCGAACCGGCCGCGGCGGCGCTGGCCGCCGAGCACGCCACCCCCGAGCAGTGCGCCGAGCTCACCGAACACGCCCTCAACATGGTGGCCACCTCACGCGGCCAGCAGCTGCCCGCCTACCTGATCCACGACATCGCGTTCCACCGGGTGATCCTCAAGTCCTCGGGCAACGAGATGTTCGCGCGCCTCGGCGACGTGGTCGCGGAGGTGCTGACGGGGCGCACCGAGCACCAGGTGATGTTCAGCGACCCGGACCCGGAGGCGGTCACCCTGCACGTACGGGTCGCCGAGGCCGTACGGGCGCGGGACGCGGCGCTGGCGGAGGCGTACACACGGGAGATCACGGTCGGCGCGCTGCGGGAGCTGGACATCCTGGCGCCGTAAGGGCGTGACTCCGGTAAGGACGCGCGCCGCAGGGACGTGCGGTTTCGCAGGGACGCGGCTCCGTAGGGACCGTACGATTCGTCGGGACGTACGAGACGACAGGGCCTAGCGCCCCAGCACCCCGGCCGTGGCCCCCGCCGGCCAGCGCTCGTACCACCGCTGGTCGGCCTCCAACTGCGCGGCGAGCGAGATCAGCCGCGGCTCGCTGTTGGCGGGGCCCAGGAGCTGGGCGCCGAGCGGCAGGGTGCCGTCCTTGCCGACGAACCCGGCCGGTACGTTCACGGCCGGCCACCCCAGGACGTTCCACGGCCAGGCGTACGGGCAGGCCGCGATCGTCGCCCGGTCGGTGTGCCAGGAGTTCAGCTCGGCCAGGGCCCCGATCCGCAGCGGTGGCGTCGCGGTCGTCGGGGCGAGCACCACATCAAAACCGTAGCCGTCGCCGTTGCCGTCGCGGTCGCCGCCGCGCGAGAAGATCGCCCCGACCCTGCGCCGCAGCGGCTCTTCGGCGGCCCGGGCCAGGCGCAGCGGCCGACCGCCCAGGAGCCTGCCGTGCCGGACGGCGGTGAGGGTGCGTACGTCCAGCAGGGCCCGGTCCGGGACGTTCGCGGACCACTCCCACAGGCCCACCATCGCCCGTGGCAGAAAGGACAGGCCGACCCCGGCCCCGTAGCGCGGCTCGGCCGCCACGACGTCGTGGCCCAGGGCCGCCAGCCGCTCGGCGAGCCGCAGGACGGCGGCGCGGACGACCGGGTCGAGGTGCTTGTGCGTGCCGGTGAAGGGGGGCTTCAGGGAGAGCGCGATGCGCAGCCGCCCCGGGTCGCGGCGTACGGCGGAGAGCACGTCCACGGGCGGCGGCTGGTGCAGATCGCCCGGGCGGTTGCCGGTCGCCGCGTGCAGCAGCAGGGCGGCGTCCTCGACGGTGCGGGCGAGGGGGCCGTTGCAGGTGATGCCGTTGAACGCCTCGGCGTACGGCCAGGTGGAGATCCGGCCGCGCTGCGGCTTGATGCCGATCAGATGGCTCCAGGCGGCCGGGATACGGACCGAACCGGCCCCGTCCGAGCCGAGCGCGGCGGGCACCAGGCCCGCGGCCACGGCGGCCGCGGCTCCGCCGGAGGAGCCGCCCGGGGTGTAGTCCGGGTTCCAGGGATTGCGTGTCACGCCGAAGGCGGGCCCTTCCGTGAACGGCCACTGCCCCAGCTCCGGTGTGTTCGTCTTGCCCACGATGACGGCACCGGCGGCCCGCAGCCGCCGCACCACCTCGGAGTCCTCGGTCTTGGGCGGGAACTCCCCGCAGCATCCGAAGGCGGTCGGCTCGCCCGCCACGTCCGTATCGTCCTTGACCGCGATCGGCACCCCCAGCAGCGGCAGCCGTCTCCCGGCCGCCAGCAGCCGGTCGGCCTCGTCGGCCTCGCGGAGCGCGGCCTCGGCGCGTACCCGCCGGAAGGCGTTGAGCGTGCCCTGTGTCCCGGCGATACGGACCAGCGCCCGCTCGACCAGCGCACGGGAGGACACCTCACCGCCCGCCAGCGCGCGGACCTGCTCGCTCAAGCCTTTCGGAATGACGCTGGTCACGGCGGACCTCCTCGACTCGCTTCGCCCGCGCCCGGCGGGCTGGAACCGCTGCTCGTGAGTTCGGCCACTCCCCCTTTACCGCACGGGATGCCCATGCGCACCCTGGGCGGGGTGACGGCTGCCTCATGCCGAATCATCGCTGAGCGAGAAGGACACCCGCATGACCGACATCGCGGCACGCCGCACCCGTTTCCTGCCTCGTACCGGCGGACCGTCCGAAAGCGGGCCGCTGGAGACCATCCTCGGCTGGGTTCTGACCGTCTGCATCGCGATGCTCACCGTCCAGCTCGGGCTGCTGTAGCCGCGACGGCCGTCCCCTCGCCGCCGCGCAGCCGGCGGTCGAAGAACGCCACGAGGGGCGTACGCGGGTCGTCGGTCGAAGCCGCCAGGTTTCCGTCCAGATCGGCGACCGCCGTGATCCTCGGGTCGTCGTGCAGGGTCGCCAGGTCCGCGGGGCGGCCCCCCGCCCTGGCCCTTGCGGACCGGCCGACCAGCCCGATCCTGGACAGGTCCAGTACGCCGGGGGCAAACGAGATCAGCTGGTCGAGCACGAACCGGACGTCCGACGCCCGCGCGTCGTCCTGGACGATGGTCACGACCACATATCCGTGCGAGGCCAGCTCCTCGGCGAGCGGGCTGGGCGCATACGCCTCGCCGACGCCGGGCGAGTGGAGCACCACCGGGCGTGGGCCGCTGGGGTCCAGCGCGGGCGGGGCGTCCTCGTGGACGAAGGTCCCCGGGGTCCGCTCGTACCGCTCGACCTCACGGGCCGGGTAGCGGACGTCGACCATCAGCTCGCGGAACGGCTTGGACCGCACCCCGGGCTCGGGCCGGTCGCGGTGGACCAGGGGCAGGGAGATCATGCCGACGGGGTGCGGGCCGGTCGGCGCCGCCATGCCCGCTGAGGCGGGGGCGGGGGCCGGGGCGGCGAGCGGGGCGGAGGCGGTCGGTTCGCTGCGGTGCGGCCCACGGCCGGTGGTGTATGTCGTCATGTGTTAAAGGATTCCGTGTCGGGCCGCTCGCCACCATGTGGGGAGCCCGCCGTCCTCGGGTGGAGCTGAGTGCACCTTGCCCCGGGACGCGAGTCCTGCGATGAACCGGCGCCGTCCAGTATGCTGTACTCCATCGTTATGGATAGTGAACTACTCAGGGAGACGCGAACCGTGACACTCGACACGGCGAAATGGCTCGACTCGGCCACCATCGATCCGGCCGTCCTCGCGCTGCGCCCCGACTACCGCGCGCTCCTCATCACCGCCGAGGGGCTGCGCCCAGGCCCCAGCGACGACTTCAGCGAGGGCATGCTCGCGGCGGCGGAGGCCACGGCGCGCGAGCTGCTGGGCGACGACGCCCAGGCAGCATCCCCGGAGCATCCGCACCTCGCCGCCTGGCGCGAGGCGTTCCGCGCCTTCGGCGCGAAGCCGCAGCGCACCCGGCCCAGCGCGGAGGCGCTGCTGCGGCGGGTGGCGGCCGGGCTGCCCCGGGTGGACCGGCTCACCGATATCTACAACGCGATCTCCGTCGCCCATGTCCTGCCGCTCGGCGGCGAGGACCTGGACCACTACGCCGGACCGGCGCGCCTGGTCCGCGCCGCCGGCGACGAGACCTTCGAGACCACGGCCGGCGGCGAGGCCGTCGTGGAGCACCCCGCGCCGGGCGAGGTGGTCTGGCGCGATGACGCGGGCGTCACCTGCCGCCGCTGGAACTGGCGCCAGTGCACCCGCACCCGGCTGACCCACGCCACCACCCGCGCCATGTTCGTCCTCGACGCCCTCGGCCCCATGGACGACGCCGCCCTGACCGCCGCCGGGGACGCGCTCACCGCGGCCCTGACGGACGCCTGCCCGGGCGTACGGATCCACTCGCGGCTGGTCACGGGGATCACGGCCTGACACCCCCGCCCCACCTCAGTCCACCCCGAGCCTCCTGGCCTCGCCATCGTCAAGCAGCTGGTGACGGATGGTTGCCTTCAGGGGGCACCACTCTTCACCGGGCGTGCGACAGGCTGAGGTGGGCTGAGGTGGGCTCCCTGCTCGCCACCACGGCGGCGAAGTTGATGTGACTGCCGTACTCCGTGGGGGTGCGCTCCGCTGCGCTCCGCGGGCGGCTTCGCTGCGCTTCGCCTGTGCCTACGCCGTCGTCTCGCGGCATTCGGCTCGGGCGGGTGCGGCTTTCGTC
>NZ_NCSM01000064.1:2772-3202 GCF_002224125.1 Streptomyces sp. NBS 14/10 | reverse complement strand
GCACCGGTCCCGGTGAACTGCCTCGTATGTGGGTGGGTGACGGGTGGCTGGTCGTTGTTTGAGAACTGCACAGTGGACGCGAGCATCTGTGGCCAAGTTTTTAAGGGCGCACGGTGGATGCCTTGGCACCAGGAACCGATGAAGGACGTGGGAGGCCGCGATAGGCCCCGGGGAGCTGTCAACCGAGCTTTGATCCGGGGGTGTCCGAATGGGGAAACCCGGCAGTCGTCATGGGCTGTCACCCATACCTGAACACATAGGGTATGTGGAGGGAACGCGGGGAAGTGAAACATCTCAGTACCCGCAGGAAGAGAAAACAACCGTGATTCCGGGAGTAGTGGCGAGCGAAACCGGATGAGGCTAAACCGTATGTGTGTGATACCCGGCAGGGGTTGCGCATGCGGGGTCGTGGGAGTGTGCTTGATCAGTC
>NZ_NCSM01000064.1:0-2723 GCF_002224125.1 Streptomyces sp. NBS 14/10 | reverse complement strand
CTGAAATCATGACGGCTCTCTTGCGTATTTCCCAAGTAGCACGGGGCCCGAGAAATCCCGTGTGAATCTGGCGGGACCACCCGCTAAGCCTAAATATTCCCTGGTGACCGATAGCGGATAGTACCGTGAGGGAATGGTGAAAAGTACCGCGGGAGCGGAGTGAAATAGTACCTGAAACCGTGTGCCTACAAGCCGTGGGAGCGTCGCCGTCAAGCTTGCTTGGCGGTCGTGACTGCGTGCCTTTTGAAGAATGAGCCTGCGAGTTTGCGGTGTGTTGCGAGGTTAACCCGTGTGGGGTAGCCGTAGCGAAAGCGAGTCCGAATAGGGCGATTGAGTAGCGCGCCCAAGACCCGAAGCGGAGTGATCTAGCCATGGGCAGGTTGAAGCGGAGGTAAGACTTCGTGGAGGACCGAACCCACCAGGGTTGAAAACCTGGGGGATGACCTGTGGTTAGGGGTGAAAGGCCAATCAAACTCCGTGATAGCTGGTTCTCCCCGAAATGCATTTAGGTGCAGCGTCGTGTGTTTCTTGCCGGAGGTAGAGCACTGGATAGGCGATGGGCCCTACCGGGTTACTGACCTTAGCCAAACTCCGAATGCCGGTAAGTGAGAGCGCGGCAGTGAGACTGTGGGGGATAAGCTCCATGGTCGAGAGGGAAACAGCCCAGAGCATCGACTAAGGCCCCTAAGCGTGCGCTAAGTGGGAAAGGATGTGGAGTCGCAGAGACAACCAGGAGGTTGGCTTAGAAGCAGCCATCCTTGAAAGAGTGCGTAATAGCTCACTGGTCAAGTGATTCCGCGCCGACAATGTAGCGGGGCTCAAGCGTACCGCCGAAGTCGTGTCATTGCAGCATGAGGCCTAACGGCTGTTGTGATGGGTAGGGGAGCGTCGTGTGCCGGGTGAAGCAGCCGCGTAAGCGAGTTGTGGATGGTTCACGAGTGAGAATGCAGGCATGAGTAGCGATTCACACGTGGGAAACGTGTGCGCCGATTGACTAAGGGTTCCTGGGTCAAGCTGATCTGCCCAGGGTAAGTCGGGACCTAAGGCGAGGCCGACAGGCGTAGTCGATGGACAACCGGTTGATATTCCGGTACCCGCTTTGAAGCGCCAGCGCTGAACCAGGCGATGCTAAGTCCGTGAAGCCGCCCTGGATCCTTCGGGTGAAGGGGAGTGGTGGAGCCGACGGACCAGACCTGTATTAGGTGAGTGATGGGGTGACGCAGGAAGGTAGTCCAGCCCGGGCGGTGGTTGTCCCGGGGTAAGGGTGTAGCCCGAGGGGTAGGTAAATCCGTTCCTCATTAAGGGTGAGACCTGATGCCGAGCCGATTGTGGTGAAGTGGATGATCCTATGCTGTCGAGAAAAGCCTCTAGCGAGTTTCATGGCGGCCCGTACCCTAAACCGACTCAGGTGGTCAGGTAGAGAATACCGAGGCGTTCGGGTGAACTATGGTTAAGGAACTCGGCAAAATGCCCCCGTAACTTCGGGAGAAGGGGGGCCATTGCTGGTGATGGGCTTTACGCCTGGAGCTGGTGGTGGCCGCAGAGACCAGCGAGAAGCGACTGTTTACTAAAAACACAGGTCCGTGCGAAGCCGTAAGGCGATGTATACGGACTGACGCCTGCCCGGTGCTGGAACGTTAAGGGGACCGGTTAGTCACATTTCGGTGTGGCGAAGCTGAGAACTTAAGCGCCAGTAAACGGCGGTGGTAACTATAACCATCCTAAGGTAGCGAAATTCCTTGTCGGGTAAGTTCCGACCTGCACGAATGGCGTAACGACTTCTCGACTGTCTCAACCATAGGCCCGGTGAAATTGCATTACGAGTAAAGATGCTCGTTTCGCGCAGCAGGACGGAAAGACCCCGGGACCTTTACTATAGCTTGATATTGGTGTTCGGTTCGGCTTGTGTAGGATAGGTGGGAGACTGTGAAGCTGTGACGCCAGTCATGGTGGAGTCATTGTTGAAATACCACTCTGGTCGTGCTGGATGTCTAACCTGGGTCCGTGATCCGGATCAGGGACAGTGTCTGGTGGGTAGTTTAACTGGGGCGGTTGCCTCCTAAAGGGTAACGGAGGCGCCCAAAGGTTCCCTCAGCCTGGTTGGCAATCAGGTGTTGAGTGTAAGTGCACAAGGGAGCTTGACTGTGAGACCGACGGGTCGAGCAGGGACGAAAGTCGGGACTAGTGATCCGGCGGTGGCTTGTGGAAGCGCCGTCGCTCAACGGATAAAAGGTACCCCGGGGATAACAGGCTGATCTTCCCCAAGAGTCCATATCGACGGGATGGTTTGGCACCTCGATGTCGGCTCGTCGCATCCTGGGGCTGGAGTCGGTCCCAAGGGTTGGGCTGTTCGCCCATTAAAGCGGTACGCGAGCTGGGTTTAGAACGTCGTGAGACAGTTCGGTCCCTATCCGCTGTGCGCGTAGGAGTCTTGAGAAGGGCTGTCCCTAGTACGAGAGGACCGGGACGGACGAACCTCTGGTGTGCCAGTTGTTCTGCCAAGGGCATGGCTGGTTGGCTACGTTCGGGAGGGATAACCGCTGAAAGCATCTAAGCGGGAAGCCTGCTTCGAGATGAGGGCTCCCACCTCCATGAGAGGGTAAGGCTCCCAGTAGACGACTGGGTTGATAGGCCAGATATGGAAGCCGGGTGACCGGTGGAGTTGACTGGTACTAATAGGCCGAGGGCTTGTCCTCAGTTGCTCGCGTCCACTGTGTTGGTTC
>NZ_NCSM01000063.1:4595-20274 GCF_002224125.1 Streptomyces sp. NBS 14/10 | reverse complement strand
ATCGACGACCCGGACACATTAGTCCGCCTCAATATACGTCGACGCGATCGCCTCGGCGGCATCCTCCACGAGTACCGGAATGCGGCTTGACCTGTATGGATGAGATTTCCGGCAAGGGCAGAGTTCCCAGCGGATCGGGCGGGTCAGTGCAGGCGTGAGGTTGGGGTAGGCGTCCGGCTCGCCGGGCACCGGCCGGTACAGCTTGACCTTGTTGATCCGCTTGATGCGCGGCAGCAGGTCGAAGTTCAGCAGCCTCGTGATGCCGAACCCGATTTCCGACTGGCCGTGCGAATCCGTGTAGTTGACCTCGACGTCCATGGTGGTGCCGTGCCGCATGGCACCCTCGACCATCGCGGCGACCTCGGAGGCCGTGCAGTTGATCAGCTGAGAGTGGATGGCCAGGGACTTCTTCTCCACGTGCCAGTAGATGAGCACCCCGCGGCCGCCGTAGCGCGAGTGCCACTCGGTGAACAGGTTCTGGTCGTAGGCGCGCACGTGGGTGGAGTCGGAGGCGACCGCGGTCGAGCCCTGGCCCCACAGGTCGGTGCTGCGGGCGGCGAAGGTGGCGTTCGCTATCTGGATGGCGATGGCGCGGGCGGCCTCGGCGGACAGGTAGCGGCGTCGTACGTAGCGCAGTTCGTCCGCGGTGTGGCCGTGGCCGCCGGAGGCGACGGCCTTGATCCCGGTGTTCGTGCCGTAGGCGTAGATCACCAGGAGCAGGCGCTCGGCCAGGACCTCCGCCGAGAGGGAGCCGCCGCCGGAGACGGAGGTGACCGCGTCCAGGCAGCCCGTGCGCAGCACCGCTTCCTTGAGCATGTCGATGAGCGGCACGGTGCCCCACCGGCGCTGTACCTCGCTCTTGATCCGCGCAGGTTCTTCGGCTCTGGCTGGGCCTCGGCCGGGGTCAGCCGGATCGCCCCGGACTTCCGCTCGGCGATGTCCAGCCAGCTCAAGCGCGGCATCCCATCGTTCAGCAGCGTCAGTTCTGTGGTCATCTGCTCGCGCAGCTCGTCGATGAAGTCGGCCGCGTCCAGGGGCTTGCGCAGCTCGCGGTAGTTCTCCTCGCGCCGTTCGGCGAAGTCCTGGGGCAGGTCCTCGTCGGGGTTGCGCCACTTGTCGGCGCCGACGACCCAGATCTCCTTGCACTTGAGCTGGTCGCGCAGGGCCTGGAAGGCGACGACCTCGTAGACCATGCGCACCACCCGGCGCCGGCTGCGCTTGTCGGTGCGGTGGACGACCTCGGCCCAGTCTCCGCCCATCGCCTTGTGCACCGGCACGGTCTCGCCCAGCGGGTAGTACGTGGTGTTGCCCGCCGCCGCGTACCGGGCCACCAGCGCCAACGCCTCGATCACCGGCCGGTGGGTGTGGTTGGACGAGCGGAACTCCAGCACGTCCACCAGCTTGATCAGCCCGCGCCGGTAGTGGTTGGTGTACGACGCCTTCAAGGTGGTCTGCACCGTGCGCCGGTAGACCGGGCCGCGGGTCTTGAACTCGTGCACCAGCTCCCGCAGCGTCTGCTCGCCGCCGGAGACCGCCGGGTAGACGACCTCGCGGACCGTGCCCTCCGGCTCGCCGAGCGACGCCTCGGCGAGCTTGAAGAGGATGTTCTCCTTGCCCGACACCTTCTTGAACGCGTTGACCAGCTGCTCGGTGACCTTCTTCTCCGCCCGCGCCCCGATCCGGTGCACTGTGGAGATCAGCAGCTCCACCAGCGTGTCCGTGATCTCCCGCTCCCGCTCGTGCAGCAGAGCGGCCAGCAGCGTCACCCGCAGCGGTAGCGGGTGCGTGCGCAGGTGGGAAGGGGATTCCACCGCGGCCCGCGCCCGCCATCCGGCCACCACCTTCGGCGCAACGTCGGCGAAAAGGTCCGCCGGCAGCCCGACCGCCCGGACGGCGAGCAGCTTGTCGATCTCGGTGAGCATCGTCTCCAGGCTCACATTGCCCGGAGCCTCCTTGATCTTCCCCAGGACCGGTGGGCCGTCCTCGCCCTCGCCGGTACCGGCTTCACCGCGTCCGGCGTCGTCCTCCTGGTCGGCGCCGGCGACCAGGGCGACGATCCGCTCCGTGCTCTCTACCGTGAGCCGCGCCGAGATCCTCGTCGCCAGCGTCTCCTCGGCCACTCGCAGCGCGGCGCCCACGATCCGGTCGCACCTCCCCGGAGTCGGCGGCTCGATGCTCTCCGCTCGGCAGCGGGCCAGCAGCTCCACCCGCACCTGCTCCGGCCGCCGCTCCTTGCACGCGACGTGCTCGGCGAGCCAGGCGGTCAGCTTGTCCGCGTCCGCGACACTGCACTCACGAAAGCCCAGGTGCCCGCGGATCTGCGCGCGGTGGTATTCGACCGTCCGGCCGCTCCACTCGTACGCGTCCAGCTCGGCGGCGGGTACCTGTACCTGCCGGGCGACGAACTCCACCGCCTCGCCCGGCAACTCGTACCGGCCCCGGGGAAACCGGCCGTGCTGCGTATAGAACTTCAGCAACACGGCGAAGCCCAGTCGCGTCGCACCACGCTTGCCGGACACAAGCGCCTGCTCGTCCTTCAACAGCGTCCAGTGCTCGACCAGGTCGTCCAGGTCCAAAGGGGAACGGGCCACAGTCGTCGATCGTCCTCTCGGGCCCTCACCCCGCGCAGCTGTACGACCCCGGACTCACCCACACGGGTGACACCCTTGCAAGATCACCGCCGTTTGCGGCTGGTGACAGCGTTCTTACCGGCACCCCTCGTCGCGCGCCCGTTCACGGTGGCTTGCCCCGGAAGTACCGCTCCACCGGCCGAGGCGTCTGCGCGCGATGACCCGACAGGAGGGAGGGCGGCCAGGTCGTGGTCGTGTCGGTCTTGCGCGAGAACCATCGTTCCCGTACGGTTGTGCTTGCCGGTGAGAACGTGCGTTCTCGCGGCAGTGCACCCACGCCAACGGAACTCACACCCCGCCAGCGGCGATACCGACAGACCCAGAGGAAGCGACATGAGTCACGAACCGCGCCCCCCGTTCCCGCCGTTCACCCGGGAGACCGCCATCCAGAAAGTCCGCCTGGCGGAAGACGGCTGGAACTCCCGCAACCCGGAAAAGGTCGCCCTCGCCTATACAGTGGACTCCTACTGGCGCAACCGCGCGGAGTTCGCCACCGGCTACGACGAGATCGTCGCCTTCCTCACCCGCAAGTGGAACCGGGAGCTGGACTACCGGCTCATCAAGGAGCTGTGGGCCTTCGACGGCAACCGCATCGCCGTGCGCTTCGCCTACGAGTACCGCGACGATTCGGGCAACTGGTTCCGTGCCTACGGCAACGAGAACTGGGAGTTCGACGACAGCGGCCTGATGCACCATCGCTACGCCTGCATCAACGAACTTCCCATCAAGGAGTCGGAGCGCAAGTTCCACTGGCCCCTCGGGCGCCGCCCCGACGACCACCCCGGCCTGAGCGACCTCGGTCTCTGACTGTGCGCCCCCGCGCCGTGGATCCCGGCCGGACGCTGGTCCACAGCGCAGCGGTTCGCGTGAGGCCGTGCCTGCGGCACCGTGTGAGAACGTTCGTTTTCGAGAATGGGTGGTCGAGGTGGAACTCGAATCGGCCGAGCAGCGGATCCTCGATGCTGCCGAGGAGCTGTTCTACGGCCGAGGCATCCAGTCGGTGGGGATGGATGCGATCCGCGCAGCCTCGGGTGTGCCCCTCAAGCGCCTGTACCAGATCTTCCCTTCAAAGGATGCCCTGGTCGAGGCGTACCTGAAGCGGCGGGACGCGAGGTGGCTTCAGGACCTGGCCCGGTACGTGGACGTCCACGACTCACCTGCGCAGCGGATTCTGGCGGTCTTCGACTGGCTGTACCGCTGGTTCAGCGAGTCGGACTACCGCGGCTGCGGCTTCATCAACTCCTTCGGGGAACTGGGAGCGACGTCCCAGGCGGTGGCCGGCATCGCGAAGGCTCACAAGGAGGCCTTCCGGCGCTATGTCGCCGATCTCGTGGCCGCCGCGGACGCGCCCGCGTGGCTGACCGACCAGCTCGTTCCCCTCGCCGAGGGCGCTATGACCACTGCGGCCATCTCCGGCTCCCCGGAGCCCGCCCGTCACGCCAAGGACGCCGCCCGCACCTTGTTGCGGGCCGCCCGTGCGGACGTGGCTACCGCTGCCTGAGCACGCTGTCGCCCTCCCCCGGCCGGCACACCTCGCCGCTGCCGTTCTCCCGGCGCAGCTGACCGTTGCGGCGAAGCCGTCAAGACGCCATGCATGCCGCCGGTTCCCGGCGGCACAGACAAGGAGAAAGACATGCCGTTCGTCACCACGCAAGATGGCACCGAGATCTTCTACAAGGACTGGGGCCCGCGCGACGCCCAGCCCATCATGTTCCACCACGGTTGGCCGCTGTCCTCGGACGACTGGGACGCGCAGATGCTGTACTTCCTCACCAACGGCTACCGCGTGATCGCCAGCGACCGTCGCGGACACGGGCGTTCCTCCGACATCGGCTCCGGTCACGACATGGATCACTACGCCAGCGACGTCGACGCTGTCGTGCAGCACCTGGACCTGCGCAACGTTGTGCACATCGGACACTCCACCGGCGGCGGACAGGTCGCGCGGTACGTGGCGAAGTTCGGCCAGCCCCAGGGCCGCGTCGCGAAGGCGGTGCTCGTCGCGGCGGTACCCCCACTGATGGTGCAGACCGCCGAGCACCCCGACGGTGTTCCCGTCTCGGTCTTCGACGGCTTCCGCGACGCTCTGGCGGCCAACCGGGCGGAGTTCTTCCACGCGGTGGCCTCCGGCCCCTTCTACGGGTTCAACCGTGACGGCGTCCCGCTGTCGCAGCAGGTCGTGGACAACTGGTGGCGCCAGGGGATGACGGGAAGCGCCCTTGCCCATTACGAGGGCATCAAGGCGTTCTCGGAAACCGACCAGACCGCCGACCTCAAGGCCATTACCGTGCCGGTGCTCGTCCTGCAGGGCGACGACGACCAGGTCGTCCCGTACCGGGAAGCCGCCCTCAAGCAGGCGGAGCTCCTGCAGAACGCGACCTTGAAGATCTACGAGGGTCTGTCGCACGGAATGCTCACCGTCAACGCCGGCGACATCAACCCCGACATCCTCGCGTTCGTCCGGCAGCCCTGACCGCGCTTGAGCCGAGACGTCCACGATCATCACCCGCTCAGCGCCCGATGATCGTGAACGTCTCGGCTCAGCCGTCCCCCTTCGCAGACCGCGTGGAGGCCACGCGTTCGCGGGAGTCGGCATCCGGTGAACGGTCCCCTGCCGGGCGGCGCCCAACGACGCACGGGGCCCCGTCGGGCTCGCCCGCTTCCCACCCAGGGGGGCTCCGCGACCGAACCGCCCTCCGCACCTCTCACTGGTCCCTTGGACTCGCACCCTCGAAAGGAACGGCACTATGCACGCATCGCCCACCCTCACGAAGAACCTCCAGGCCGTCCTGGTGGACCTCATCGACCTGCACCTACAGGGAAAGCAGGCCCACTGGAACATCCTCGGGATCAACTTCCGCGACCTCCACCTGCAGCTCGACGAGATCGTCGACGCTGCTCGCGAGTTCGCCGACGACACCGCCGAGCGCATGCGCGCGCTCTACGCGGTCCCGGACGGGCGATCCTCCACGGTCGCCGCCACCAGCCGCCTCGACCGGTTCCCCGAGGGCGAGATTACGACCCGTGACGCCGTCGACCAGGTGGCCCTGCGCCTCTACCAGGCCACCGGAACCATTCGCGACGTCCACGATCAGGTCGACGAGGAAGACCCGACGACCGCCGACCTCCTCCACGGCTTCATCGGTCGCCTCGAGCAGCTCGCATGGATGGTCTCCGCCGAGAACCGCGCGCCGAGCACTTCCGCGCAGCCGAGCGCCGGCCATGTCGAAGCCGGAGCGATGTTGTAGACGAAGCGGACTTGTCGGCCCAGGGCGCCGGCCACCGTGAGCCCGCGCCCTCCGTGCCGACGGGGTCGGGCAAGTGCGGGAGGAGTCGAGCAGGCGGGCATCGTCGGGACGTCGCAGGACCGCCTCGTGCAGCCGGCCTCCCGCCCGCCCTGGCCCGCGACGAGCTGCGGAAGCGGCGGCGAACAGTGGACTTGGCCACCCCGAAGCACGGAGGCAGGCGCCGCCGCGCACACCCGCTGACCAGCACGTGAGCGGTCACCGCGAAGAGCGTTTCATCATGCGCGTTCAGCGCCGGCTGCGCATCGCCACCGTGTCGGCGGATGCGCCCCGGGCGGGACTTGCGCTCGATCGAGCGGGCAGTGGGCAGTCGGTGACAGACAGAGCCCTCCCGGCTCTGCTCGCGGCGGTAGTCGGAGGGCGACCTGGTCCGCACGGGGAATGCACCTTGCGGGGCGGCGCACTGTACGGTGTGAGAACGGTCGTTTTCTCAGATGAGGAGATCAACGTGGAACTCGAGGCGACTGAGCAGCGGATCCTTGATGCTGCCGAGGAACTGTTCTACGGCCGAGGCATTCAGTCGGTGGGAATGGATGCGATCCGCACCGCCTCCGGCGTGCCCCTCAAGCGCCTGTACCAGCTCTTCCCTTCCAAGAACTCCCTGGTCGAGGCGTACCTGAGGCGGCGGGACGCGAGGTGGCTCCGCAATGTGGCCGAGTACGTGGACACCTCCGACGCACCGGAAAAGCGGATTTTGGCGGTCTTCGACTGGCTGTTCCTCTGGTTCAACGAGCCGGACTTCCGCGGGTGCGGCTTCATCAACGCCTTCGGCGAGTTGGGAGCGACCTCGCAGGAGGTGGCCGGCATCGCGAAGGCTCACAAGGAGGCCTTCCGCCGCTACCTCGCCGATCTCGTGGCCGCCGCAGACGCGCCCACTTCGCTGACCGAGCAGCTTGTCCTTCTCGCCGAGGGCGCTATGACCATGGCGGCCATCTCCGGGTCCCCGGACCCAGCCCGACACGCCAGGGATGCCGCGCGCGTCCTGCTGTCGGTCGCTCGCGCGTCGGCGACACCGTTGCCGCAGCAGGCAGTCGCCTCGGCTCGCACCCCGGCTCTCGTTTCCCCCGAGGGTGCCAGCCGGTGAGGTCAGGCGGCCCGGCCCGGCCCGGCCCTGCCCGGCCCTGCCTGGCTGGGAGCCGAGGCCGCTTGGCCGACGGCAGCGGTGCGGCGCCGCGGCCACCAGGTTCTGAGTACGGTGCCACGGCCTGTTCTCTCAGCGTCCGGAGCGGGCACTTCTCGGCGGCACGCTGAGGGATGGCAGGCGGGGCGCCGATGGGCGGCGCGGGTAGGGGCAGCCTTCGCGCGTGCCCTTCCGGTCGCGGGTCGGCGAGGCGGCGGATCCGCGGCGTTCCTGGACCGACCTGGCCGATGTGGCGGAGCGGGCCCGGTCTTCTGCCTCCCAGGCGCGAGCACCTGGGCACCCGGCCTCGGCAGGGGCCAGGGCCGACGGTCGCGCAGCGAGGGATGCGCAAGAATGCGGTCGGAACATGGGCGGTGGGCCCTTGCGCGGCCACGGAGGCCGGTTGAGGCGCGGTCACCGTCCCCGTGTGCCCACGGCGGCCGCGACGCCGGCCTCCCTCTGGCCCCGTGGGGTGGACACGAGGCCGGGGGGTGACGCAGACGTCCGCGTGCGGCGATCCGCGGCGGCGGCTCTGATCACTCGAAGCCGACGGCGGGGCTGCCGGGCACCTCATTGGTGGGCCCCGGCGTGGCCGGTCGCCGGATCAGAACGGCTTGGTGGGCAGGTACTTGCCGTCCAGGGTGATCACCGCCCGCTCTCCGCCGTCGGGGTCGGCGACCTTCTTGACGTCGAGCTTGAAGTTGATCGCGCTGATGATGCCGTCGCCGAACTGCTCGTGGACCAGAGCCTTGAGCGTGGTCCCGTAGATCTGGACAATCTCGTAGAAGCGGTAGATCGTCGGGTCGGTCGGAACGCCGCCGGGAATGGAGCCCCGGGTCGGGATGGCCTGCAGCAGCACGGCCGCCTGCTCGTCCAGGCCCAGCAGCTCGGCAACCGCCTTAGCGGCCGCCTCCGGCAAAGGGTGCTGACCCAGCAGGGCGGCGGTGGTGAATGCGACCGACAGGCCGCTGGCGTCGGCGAGCTGCTGCCAGGTCAGGTTCTTGCGCGTCTTGGCGTCGACGACCTCCTCAGCCACGGCCTGGCGGGCGGCAGGGTCGAACTGGGCGTGCACCATGGGGTGTTCCTTTCCTACGTGCCGGCCCGCACCTCGGCGGGCACAGCGGACTCGATCGGTCGAGGGACCAGGGGCGCCGGACGGCGGCCGCCTGGAGAAGAGGGCGCGGGGCGGATCAGGCCGCGAGGGCGGCGGGCGAGCCCGTGCCGGGGTCGAGCTGGTCAACTGCGCCGGTGGGGATGTCGTAGACCCAGCCGCGGAGCGTGAGCGTCCCCGCCGCCAGGGCCCCGGCGACGCTGGGGTGCGTCTCCAGGCTCGCGAGCTGGGCGATCACGTTGCTCCGCACCAGGGCGCCGACCTTGTCCTCCCCGGCCGTGGGCTCGGCGGCGTGCGCCGCACGGGCCAGGGAGGCGTCCGCGTGTCGCAGCCAGTGGGCGACGGCCGGCAGGGCGGTGAGGTCGTGGTGGTCGGCCAGGGCGGTCATTGCCCCGCAGCCGGAATGACCGCAGACGACGATGTCGGCCACGCCCAGGACGGCCACGGCGTACTCGATGCTCGCCGCCACCCCGTCGGCGCCGGCGGCATAGGCGGGCACCAGGTTCCCGGCCGTGCGGATGACGAACAGCTCGCCCGGCTCGCTCTGCGTGATCAGCTCCGGTACGACACGCGCGTCGGAGCAGCTGATGAACAAGGTGCCGGGCCGGTGCGTGGTGGCGAGGCGCCGGAAACGCTCCGCCTTGGCGGGGAAGACGCCGCGCTGAAAATGTGCGACTCCCTTGGCGAGGTCGTGCATGGCCACTCCTTTTGGCGAGTACCGAAGTCGTGTGGGCTGACGAGATCCACCGTGCATGAGCACTACCTATAGCGTCCAAGACGCTGTGAGCATGAAAGCTATTGGTCTCATCTATAGTCTGTTCCATGGGCTTCGAACTGCGTCATCTGCGCTATCTGCTCGCCGTCGCCGAACACGGCAGCTTCACCCGGGCCGCCGAGTCCCTGCACATCTCCCAGCCCACCCTGTCGCAGCAGATCAGGCAGATGGAACGCGTGGTGGGCGCGCAGCTGCTGGACCGCACCGGCCGTGCCGTACGACTCACCGACGCCGGCGAGGCCTACCTTCACTACGCCCGTCGTGCCCTGCAGGAACTCGCCGCCGCCGAACGCGCCGTCCACGACGTGGCCGACCTCTCCCGCGGCAGCCTGCGCCTGGCGGTCACCCCCACCTTCACCACCTACCTCATCGGCCCCCTCGCCGGGCAGCTCCACGCCTGCCACCCCCACATCTCCCTGAGCATCAGGGAGATGACGCAGGACCGCATCGAGTCCGCCCTCCTCGCCGACGACCTCGATCTCGGCATCGCCTTCCACGGCTCCCACCTGCCCGGCATCACCGCAGAGAACCTGTTCACCGAAACCCTCGGCCTCGTCGTCGGCACCCACCACCCCGACACCGACCGCACCGCACCACTACCGGTGCGCGAACTGGAGGGGCGCCCTCTGGCCCTGCTCAGCAGCCACTTCGTCACCCGCAGGCACATCGACGCGTACTTCGACAGGCACCGCACCACACCGCACATCGCGGTGGAAGCCAACTCGATCCACGCCGTCACCGAGATAGTCCGGCGCACCCCTCTGGCCTCGGTCCTGCCCGCGGCGATCGCCCGCGACCATTCCCACCTGCGCCCCGTCCCTCTAGACCCGCCCCTGCCCGAGCGCACCGTCGCTCTCCTCCGCCGCTCGGGCGCCTACCAGAGCGCCGCCGCCCGGGCTTTCGTCCGCCTCACCCGACAATGGGTCGCCTCCAGCGGGTACCCCGCCTCCCCGTGAGACCGCGAAGGCAGGCGCTCGCAGCAGGGGTCACGGTAGGAACGGAACGCAGAGTCCGGGTTACTGGCAAAACTTTTGACGCTCGCGACCGGCAAGGGTGGGCTGCCCCCAATGCGCCGGTAGGCGACTGAACGGTTGTCGGTTGATGTGACCGGACGTGCACTGCCGGTCGAATGGCGGGCGGGGGGCGGAATCGGTCGATTCCGCCCCCAGGCGCAGATCCAATCGGCTCGGCCCGCCGACCTGCCGGAACCGGCCGCCGATCCAATCGAATCCGGTCCACCGTTCCGCCTCCCCATTCAGCCCCCGCTAGAGTGGTCCGCGGCCACCGCCGGGCCCCGCCCGGCCCACCGGGGAGGCGAAGAGCAATGGCCGACCGGCTCTACCTGCGGCACTCCACCGACAAGCAGACCGACGCCCGCCAGCGCCATGCCCTGGCCCCGCTGCTGGCGGCCGGCGCCCCCGTCTACGAGGACCCCGCCACCTCCACCCGGCAGCTCTCCCTCGACCGCCTCGGCTTCACCCGGCTGCTGAACGAGGCCGCCGTCGGCGACACCATCCGCATCGCCGACGCCGCCCGGCTCTTCCGCTCGGTGGCGGACATCCTCGCCCTGCGGCCGGTGCTGATCCGCCGCGGCCTGCACCTGCGAGTCGAGTCCGGGCTGCTGTCCGGCATCGACCTCGCCTCCGGCGACCCCGGCACCAAGATGATGGTGAACGTGCTCGCCGCCGTACTGGAGTTCCAACGCGACATGATCTCGGAGAACACCCGCGAAGGCGTCGCCGCCGCCGAAGCCTCCGGCAAGACGCTCGGCCGCCCCGCCGCGCTCGACCCGGAGCAGGCGGCGAAGGTGGTCGAGGCGTTCGGCGAAGGCATCGCCGTCAAGGCCCTCGCCCGGCAGCACCAGGTCGACCCGAAGACGATCCGCCGCATCCTGGACGCCGCCGGCGCTCGCGAACTGCCCGAGCAGCTCGACGTCCTCCATGACCCGCCCGCCGAGCAGCAGCCGGAGCCGGACCAGGTGGTCACCCTCGACCTGCCCGGCCTGCTTGCCGACCACCTGCGCGCCGCAGGCGACGAAGCTGTTCGCGCGGCGCTCGCCTCCGGCCGGACCATTCGCCGTGGCCAGGGCCACTCGCTCCGGATCACCGTGCCGCTCGAACTCCACCACGCCGTGCTGCAGCAGAGTGCCGTCCTCGCCACCGACACGGCCAGCCCGGCCGAGCGCAAGGCCCACCGGGTCTACGCCACCCGCATCACGGCCGCGACCTGATCATCAGGGGCTAACCGCTAACCACGTCCTGATTGATCCCCGAAGCCGATCACCCTGCGGGGCTCGAATAATCATCGCTCCTGGTCAAGCGGCATATCTGTACTCGTTGATCACGCCGCCGAGGATGCGGGTGCGCAGGACTCTGCGGCTGGCCGGCTCCAGGACCGGAGGTGGTTGTCCGTGAGCTTGGGGAGGTAGTTGGCATCGGGCCCGGTGGGGGCGGTGCGCGTTGTAGTGCCTCTGGTACGTGGCCAGGACCTGACGCGCGTGAGCTTCGCCGAGGATGAGTATGTGATCCAGGACTTCCCGGCGGAGGGTGCCGACCACGCGTTCGCAGTGGGCGTTGGCCTTCGGTGCGCGGACCGGCGTCTTGATGATCTCGATGTCCTCGGCCTGGAACACGGCGTCAAAGGCGTCGGTGTACTTGCTGTCGCGGTCTCGGATGAGGAAGCGCAGCGAGTCCATGCGTATGCCCAGGTCGGTGGCGAGGTTGCGGGCCTGCTGGGTGGCCCAGGCCGCGGTCGGGTGTGCGGTGACGCCGGCGACGTGCAGGCGCCGGGTGCGGTGCTCGAGAAAGACCAGGGCGTACAGGCGGTGCAGGCTGATGGTGTCGATGTGGAGGAAGTCGCAGGCGATGAGGCCGGTGGCCTGCGTAGAGAGGAACTCGCGCCAGATTGGACCAGTGCGGCGTGGTGCGGGATCGATGCCTGCGGCGTGGAGGATCTGCCAGACGGTGGAGGCGGCGATCGGGTGTCCGAGCCGGGCCAGTTCACCTTGAATCCGGCGGTGGCCCCATCGGCTGTTCTCGTGGGCGAGGCGCAGTACGAGGTTCTTGATGGCGGCCTGCGTGGGCGGCCGTCCGGGACCTCGGCGTCGTCGGGAGTAGTCCCATCGGCGGGCGACGAGGTTGCGGTGCCAGGCCAGGAGCGTGCTGGGGGTGATGGGGAAGACCGTGGCCCAGCGGCGGCGAGGGATCAGGGAGGAAAGGGAGGCGAACCACAGGCGGTCTGCGGGTTCGTAACGTACTCGTCCTTGTAGTTGGCGTCGTAGCACGGCGTTTTCATGGCGCAGGACGAGAAGTTCGGCCTCCTTCGAGGTGTCCCGCCGCAGAAGCACTGTCGGGACGGCGAGAAGGCGTCGAGTCACCTGGTACAGGAGCGACACGATCATCCCATCATGGTCGCAGCTCCGTGCACGCCGGGTGGGGCGTTTGACCAGCAGCGATGAATAACCGAGCCCCACACGTTGCTCGAGTCACGCCGTAGATCGCAGCACACCCGCCAAGAAGTACGTCTTACACGGCAAACCGCAACGGACGCTGTCGCGTGAGGCACACGAGAATGCCCGCAAGGACAATGGCCGCCGTGATGAACGGGGCTGCCACCGAATCGGCGGGATACAGGATCCAGGCCCACGGCTCGGGGCGCCCGCCGGTCGTCCAACCGGTCGCTGCAAACAGCAGTGGCACGACAGCGACGATGACAGCCGCGATGCGGTGGCCGAAGAAGGGGAATAGCAGCAGGGCGAGGCCGACGTATCCGGCAATGTTGCGCCCCAGGATCAGGGCGATGCTGTCGGCCCCGAGGGCGTAGCAGAGCGTTGCCGTCCCTGCTCCGGTGGCGGCGACCGCTGAGCCGAGGGCGGCGTCCCACAACCGCAGAGGTCGGCAGGCGACGCTTTCAGTGCGTAGGTCGCCACGTCCCATGCCGTGGAGCAGCATCACTGCCGGGAGCAATGTGATGAGGTGGCCTACGAGGAAGGTGCCGGACTGGCCTGTGAGCACGGGCACAGGGAGTTCGGTGTTGCCCATGAGCAGTCCTAGCGCGTTGGTCGCGAGGACGGATGCTGTCAGTGCGGGTACGGCGCGGGCCTTGAACCACCAGATCACGTATGGCTCCTCTTGATGCCCAACGGGGGTCGCGCGTTGCAGGATCGCATCGCTTGAGCGTTGCGCTCATACCAGGCGAGCTGGACCTGTTGGGGCTGTTTGAGGACGTGCTGAGCGAGGGCTAGTTCTGGCGGTGCGACTCGGTTCATGAGGGTGTGGGATGAGGCACCAGCGGTGAGGGAGAGCCACGCTGCGATGGGGCCATAGGCATCGGCGGCGGGGTAGGGTTCGCCGTTTTCCGCGCATTTAGGGAAGGGCGGGATCAGGCCTGCCGCCACCCCCGTGCGGACATCGGCGACGCTGGTGTCGGCGCCGATGGCGAGCTTGGCCTCGTCGCGTCCGGGCCGGTCGGCCATGGTCAGCGTGGCAGGCACCTTCACTCCAGCCTGACGGAGCTTGTCGACGGCCTTGTGTCCTTCGGTGCGGATCATGGCGGCTTGGTGATTCATCTCGGGCCACAGGCAGATCCGGGGCCGGCCGGCGTCGCAGACCAGCGCGCTGGTCGACCGGGAGACGACCGGCTCGGCCCCCATATCGCGGGCACAGGCCGCGCCAAGGGCGAATCCCCCGGTTAATAGTACGAGTGCCGCGGCAAGAGCCAGGAGGCTCTTGCTGTGATGAATGAGTACCGCAGCTGCCAGGCAGACAGCCAGGCCGAACACAATGGCGCTCAACACCGCCGCCGGGTCCAGGCTCTGGTCTAGCGTGCAGCAATCGCTCAGTGCTCCGCCGACCAGGTGCCGGATCCACAGGACGCTCCAGGAAGCCGGGTAGGCGTTGACGAAGAAGCTGGTGATCAGAGTGGATGGGACTGCGGCGGTGGGCGGGAGCAGGCGTCCCAGGAGATAGCCGACCAGGGTGTTGGCCGCGAGCATCACGGCTTCTACGGTCAGGATGCCGGGGTTCGGCATGCCGATACCCACGCCTGCGGCCGCGGCTGAAACTGTGAGAGCCGCGGTCATACCGATCAAGCCCATGCCCCACACGGGCAGCAGGAGGGGGAAGGCGATCGCCAGTGGTGAGCGGACGGTGCTCTGCTCGAAGATGCGTGCGCGTCTGATACGGCTTCCTTCCCAGGCTCCGGCGCCAGCGCACGCGGGTCCGACGAACGTGAGGGCGAGGCTGGCGCTGCCGCTGACGGAGAGCCAGTAGCGAGGGGTCACCCATTGGGTGAGGTTGTCGCCAAGGGCGATGACGACGAAGCCGATGAGGAAAGGCAGGACGCGGGTGGCCGACGATAGGCGGAGGACTGTGCGCAGCAGCACGGGTCAGATCTCCTCGCCGACGAGTTGGGCATAGGCCGCTTCCGCGCGTTCGCGTGGGCCTTCGTCGTTGTCGGTGGTTGCGTGGAATTGGGAGGTGGTGCCGTGGAAGCGGACTGTGCCGTGGTCCAGGACGATCACATGCTGGTAGAGGTCGGCGAGGTCTTCGGTCTGGTGGGTGGAGACGATGATGTGGACGTCATCGGCGAGTTGTTCGAGTAAGGACCGGAAGACCTTGCGTTGAGTGGGGTCCAGGCCGGCGGTCGGCTCGTCCATGAGGATGAGTTCGCTGTGATGGGTGAGTGCTCCGGCGATGCCCATGCGGCGCAGTTGGCCGCCGGAGACTTGGTGGCTTCGCCTCTCGGCGAGTTTGCTCAGTCCCACGCGTGCGATGGTGTCGGCGGACGCGTTCCAGGCGTCGGCGCGGCTCATGCCTTTGAGCCAGCCGGCGTAGGCGACCTGTTCGCGCACGGTCAGTCCTGGGACAGGAGTGATGTGCTGCGGCAGCCAGGCGACTGCCTTGCGGTAGGCCGTTACGTTTTTGCGGCTGGCTGGGATGCGGTCTCTCCAGCTGACTGTTCCGCGGAGGGGCTTGAGCTGGGAGGCGGCTAGTGCCATCAGCGTGGACTTGCCCGCCCCGTTGGGGCCCAGCAATACGGTCGCTGGGCTGTCGATACGCAGGTCGAACCCGTCAAGCACGGTCGTCTTCCGGTTGTACCCGAAGACAACGCTGCGGAGTTCCAAGGCCATGAGTCGCACATTCCGCCGCAACGGAGCCATCCGTGGCGGCTGCTGTAGGAGAGGAAACGAGGCGGGCTGGTGCCCTGGTACAGCACGAGTCTGTACCAGGGCACCAGCGAAGACGTGCCTTGCCGGCTGCGGGTTTAGTAAGCGATGACGACCTTCTTGGCGCTCATGGTGCCGCCGCTGGTGAAGCCGTCGAGCTCGAAGTAGTACGTACCGGAGGACTGGTCGCCCCAGGCCGACTTGCCACAGTAGTTGTCGCGGCTTCCCTTGTTTTCATCGGGGAGTAAGGCGCGGTTCTTCCACAGCTTGAGCCTGGCCCAGTCGAAGTCCGTTCCACCGTCGGTGGAGCATCTGCTGAGTGTCACCGAGGTGCTGACGCTGTCCTTGTTCTCGTCTTCCCAGCGCTGGGACTCGTCACCTTGGTGCCAGCCGGTGAAATACGTCTCGCGGCTTCCCTCAGCCTGGGCCGGGACGGCCCCGACGAATCCCAGCAGGACGGTGTGCCGCTCGAAAAGTCATCGCCGCAGGTCAGGGAGGTGCCGTCAGCTCGCTGGGATGATGCCTTGCGTGATCGTGTCCTTGCTGTACAAGGTGACCCGGAAGCTGCTCAC
>NZ_NCSM01000063.1:3285-4426 GCF_002224125.1 Streptomyces sp. NBS 14/10 | reverse complement strand
TCCAAGGGGAACTGGCCCGGCTCGGGCGTCGGATCGCCGCCTCGACGGTCTGGGAGATCCTCAACGCGGCCGGTATCGACCCCGCGCCACGTCGCTCAGGCCCGACCTGGCGCGAGTTCCTGACCACGCAAGCCGAGGGCATCATCGCGGCAGACTTCTTCCACATCGACAGCGCCCTCGGCAGACGGCTGTATGCGCTGGTGTTCCTCGAGCACGGCACCCGGCGGCTGCACATCACCGGGGTCACCGCCCACCCGACCCGGGACTGGGCGGCGCAGCAGGCACGGAATCTCACCGCCGACCTGGGCATACGCATCGAGTCCCTGCGCTTCTTGCTGCGCGACCGCGATGGCAAGTACGGCGAGGCGTTCGATGCCGTCTTTCGGGCCGAGGAGATGGAGATCCTCAAAAGTGCGCCACAGGCTCCCCGCATGAACGCGCACTGCGAACGCATTATCGGCAGCATCCGACGCGAAGCCCTCGACCACGTCCTCATCATGAACGAGGCCCACGCGCGCCACGTCCTCGCGGCCTATGAGCGGCACTACAACGAGCACCGACCCCACCAAGCGCGCAATCAGTTACCACCCGACGCCCCTGAACAACTCGTCGTGGCACATGACCTCAACACTCACACAGTCCTGCGTACCCGCATCCTCGGCGGTCTCATCAACGAGTACCGCTATGCCGCTTGATCAGCAGCGATGACTTTTCGAGCGGCACAGCCCCGCAAGGCTGTCTCGTTACGGCGCTCCAGAGCCGGATACGGCGCTCACGCCCTGGGAGTGCCCCATCTGCCGACGGATAACAAGGGGCTTTGCCCTGCCTTGACGCGGGCGCGCCCCGGCAGCCAGGAACCCCACATGCCAGCTGCCTGCGAAAACCAGTCCGGAGAGATCACCAGCGGTTCGCCCTGCCCCTGTCGCATGGGGAGCACGACACCGTGCTCCCACCGCGAAAGGTGCTCGAGAGCCGACAAGGGGTCCTTATGCTTCTCAATGTAGAAGACATCCGGATCGATCGGGTGACGTCGGGGGCCTGTGGTTGACGACGGCGCACAGTCGCGCGGTACGGCGCCGTAGGTCTACCGGATCGGGTGACGGACGAATCGGACACCGTTGACACGTCTGCGAGTTGGGAG
>NZ_NCSM01000063.1:0-3176 GCF_002224125.1 Streptomyces sp. NBS 14/10 | reverse complement strand
AGATCTGGCGCGCTGTCAAGCTCCTTACGAGGCCGTAGACGGCAGTCGTCAAGTGTCAACGCAGTGCTCCCACAAATGCATTCGCCGCAGATCCGAGCGCGGCTCCGGGCCTGGATCTTGGCGAACCTTGGCAGGAACTGCGCGGAGCGTTGGCCGACCGGCTCCATCATTCGACGTCTTACGGCCAGCCGACGCCGCCTCGGCAGCGAAGACTGTTCCGGTTGCCGGCAAAACAGGAGACGCTCTCCACCATTCGACGTCTCGTGACAGCCGCCGGGCAAGAACACCGAGCGTCAGACGCATACGCTTGGATGTGCACGTGACCGTTCATGACATTGCTCGGCAGCTGCCGGAGATAGCCGTCCTCCGAGATCACTGTCGCTCCATGGCGATGCTGGAGGCGGTGCTGAGTCCGGAGTGGGCGGACCGCTACTACTCCTTCGACGCCCACTGGTCCGAGAGCGAGTCGATGGCCTCGATGCGTAACGGGTCGGGCGACGAGTACTCGATCGTCTTCTCGGCCGCGGGGGCCTATATCCGTGGGTTCGCTCACGAATCACCCATGAGCCCCTATGCAGAGGACGGGCCATGGCCCGGCGTGCTCGACGATGTTCCCGAAGTCTTCCGGGCGTGTGTGGAGGAGCCCGCGTTCTCCGACGAAGACGGGATGCCTGTCATCACTGCGTGTATCTGGCGGGAGCCAGGAGACGATGGATGGAAGACAGGGACAATCGACTTCCCCGAGGAAGCCACGGGAGATCCGGACGGTGCCGAGTACCTGTTCCCCCTGCTGGTGGATCGCTCCGCGGAGGCGTTTCAGCGGTGGGCGGAGGACTACTACGAGGTCCCGGTCAACCTGCAGGCCGTTCGCCATGTCCTTTCCTCACGCCCACTGAACAAAGGGATGGTCAGCACGTTGAACGCAGAGATCACGCTGACCAACCTCGCGGAGGACATCACAAGGATCGGCTATCCACAGAGCTGACCTACGCCACCCCTCACCCCACCGCACAGACAACGCAGCAAACACACAATCCCCGACCCTCACATTGGACGTGCACTTCGAGTCCCTGCGCTTCGCCACGCCTACTCCGCACGCGCATCCCTGGCACTCATCAATGAGCACTGCCACGCGGCCTGACCAGCAGCGACGGGTTTCTGAACAGCACACGATGTTGGTCGCATCCGCTCAGCTGGCCGAAGTGTTCTGTGTCGCCTCGCGTGCTTCGGTGAGGGCTCGCTGCCTGAGGTTGCCGCCGAGCAACTGAATCGTGGTGGCGGCCAGGATGTCATCCCTGCCGATGGTCCGCCCGTCCCCCCTGCGGGTGGACACGGCCCGGAGGGAATCCTTGAGGAACGGCGGTGGGACCGGTTCGCCCGACATCACTAGGGTGACCGTACCGAAACGTTTGACCCCGCCCTCGCGGACGACCATGGCCGCGTCCCGGGCGAGGTCCGTCAGGAACACGCTCGCGATTCCGTCCAGGTCGCGGACCATCGCTGGGACGGCCGTCGCCCCCTGGCTCCGCAGCAGCTTCTTGACCCCAGCCTCGAACCTGTGGGCGCCGACCACAGCACTCGGTTTGCGCGACCTGCTGCGCTTACGGGAAGGCACGATGACACCCTCGGCGTCGTACAGGACACCAGCCAGGCCTTGAAACGTCGGGCTGTGGTCGTACCACTTGTTCCCTACCTCGAGTTCGACGTTCCGGTCGATCGCCGAGAGAAGGTCCCCGGGAATCAGCTTCTTCCGGGCCTCCTCCGCCGCCGCTCTCCTCGCGCCGTCGATGATCTCCGTCAGAACTGTCCGCGTCACCGACGCGGCGGCCCACGCGGCCGACCGAGAAACGTGCATCGAGGTCACGTCCCTGAACACCGCTTTGACGAGAGAAGGCTTGAACGGCGAGACATCCATGACCGAGGCGGTCTCGAAACCGCTGCGCTCAGGGCATGCGAGCTGTGTGGTCATCGGAAGAAACGCTCCCTGCTGTCGGAGTTATCAGAGGCCCACACTTCACCACGCAGACCCGCTCTCTTCCCCCATCCTCCGTCGAAGCGGCACCCGGTCAAGGGCCTGACGGTGCGCTTGCCGAGAATGTCGTCCGCCCTGGTCTGAGGCCTACATCGGGACTGGCGGTCGTCAGCCTCGTCGATCGAGTAGGCGCTCTCGCGTAGCCGGTGGTCCACGCGTCATGATGATCGACCGTGCTGCTTCGACTGGCCTACCTGGCCGTGACCAACGCGTTCGCGCTGCTGCATCTCCTGCCGATGAGCAACCGGGATAAAGACGCGGAGATCCTGGACCTGCGCCATCAGATCACGGTCCTGGAACGCCAACTCGAAAAGAAAAAGGCCCGGTTCAGCCCGAGCGATCGGGCGTTCCTGGCGGCGCTGCTGCACCGGCTGCCGTTGCCCGCCCTGCGGCGTGTGCAGCTGCTCGTACGTCCTGACACGGTGCTGCGCTGGCATCGCGACCTCGCAAAGCGCCGGCATGCCGCCTCATCACGGCCCAAGCGACCCGGTCGGCCTCGTACCGTGCGCTCCATCCGGACTCTGGTACTGCGCCTGGCGAGGGAGAATCCGAACTGGGGCTACAGGCGTCTGCACGGCGAACTGCTCGTGCTGGGAGTGAAGGTGGCCGCCTCGACCGTCTGGAAGATCCTCAAGGATGCCCGCGTCGATCCGGCACCCGGCCGGAGCTCCAGCACGTGGGCCGGCTTCCTGCGCTCCCAAGCCGACGCCCTCCTGGCCTGCGACTTCTTTGAAACGGTCACCCTGTCCGGCGCCCGGATGTACGTTCTCGCAGTGATCGAGCACAGCAGCCGTCGCATCCGGATCCTGGGCGCCACCGCACACCCGACTACCTCCTGGGTGGCGCAGGCGGCGAAGAACCTGGTCATGGACCTCGAGGACGTAGGCTGCCGGGCACGGTTCATGATCAGAGACCGGGATGGGAAGTTCCCCGGATTGTTCGATGACGTCCTCAATGACGCGGGGATCGAGATCGTCCTCACCGGCATCCAGATGCCACGAATGAACTCGGTCATGGAACGGTGGGTGCAAACCTGCAGACTCGAGCTCCTGGACCGGACCTTGATCTGGAACCAGCACCACCTCCTCCACGAATCCGGGGGTTCGAGCAGTTCTACAACACTCATCCGCGCAGCTCAGGCGGT
>NZ_NCSM01000062.1 GCF_002224125.1 Streptomyces sp. NBS 14/10 | reverse complement strand
CGGCGGCTCCGTCTACATCGACGACACCGCCCAGGTCACCTACTGGCAGAGCGACCTGTCCAACGCCCTCGACTAACCCGTCCGACTAACCCACCCAGCTGACGACCGGCCGGCCAACCCGGCCCACAGACTCGGGGAGCCGACTCCCCCCGGCTTCCCGCCCCGATGGCCCCCGCCCCCGCGGGGGCCATCGGCTTTCCGCGCGGAGGGCCTGCCCGGCGAATCATGGGACCCGGAACGCTCGCCGGTAGGCGCCCGGGGTCGTGCCTGTCCGGTCGCGGAAGCGGCGGCGCAGGTTGACCGCGGAGCTGAGGCCGACGCGGGCCGCGATCGCCTCGACTGGCAGGTCTGTCTCCTCCAGCAGGGTGCGTGCCGCGGCCACCCGTCGGGAGAGCAACCATGCACCCGGACTCGTGCCGAGCTGGTCGGCGAAGCGTCGGGCCAGGGTGCGGGGTGAGACGCCGAGGTACGCGGCCAGGTCGTCCACCGACAACGGTGTCTCAAGGCGCTCGTCGGCCCATCCGAGCAGGCCGCCCAGCGCATCCCCGGGCGGTGGAGGCGGCGCGTACTGCGCCTGGCCGCCCTCGCGATGCGGCGGCAGCACCATGTGCCGCGCGAGCAGGGCGGCGTACGCGGCCCCGTGGTCGTGCCGGACCAGATGCAGGCACAGGTCGAACCCCGCGCCCGCACCGGCGCTGGTGGCGACGTCACCGTGATCCACGTAGAGCCTGTCCGGCTCCACGCGCACCCGGGGGAACTCCCGCCGCAGCTGCTCGGCGCGCGCCCAGTGCGTGGTGGCCGAGCGGCCGTCCAACAGTCCGGTGCGGGCCAGCGCGAACACCCCGGAGCAGATCGTGACCAGCCGCGCCCCACGCGCGTGCGCCCGCAGCACAGCCCGGCGTACGGGATCGGAGAGCGGCTCCTCCACCGGCAGCCAGCCCGGGATGATCACGGTGTCCGCGGCCTCGAGCGCCGACAGGTCCTGCAACACGGATATCGCGTACCCGCCCGTGGTCGGCACTGGGCCGGGCGTCTCCGTACACGTCTCGAATGCGTAATGCTCCGGCACCCCTGACCGCTTCGTGCCGAAGACCTCGACGGCGCAGCCGAGCTCGAACGTCGACTGCACTGGCCGCACCAGGGCTACCACGCGATGCATGGCAGAAAAGTACCCCATGGTGTCATCTCAGACTCTGTCCTGCCGCGGCCCACGCACGGCACTGTTGCGGGCATGCACCCCGAGATCCTTGCGCAGGAGGGCTACACCTCCGTCTCTGTCGACGAATCCCCGGTCCGTGACCTGTTCCCCGGGATCCGGCTGCGTCCCCTCTGGCGGGGGCCGGCCGGCGCGCACGCCGACGTGCTGGAGATGGAGGCGGGCACCTCCTGGCCGCACCGCGACGTCCACGAGCCCGGCCCGGAGGAGGTCTACGTGGTTGCCGGCACCTTCAACGACGGAGCACGCGACTACCCGGCCGGCACGTTCCTGCACGCCCCGGCCGGGTCGTGGCATATGCCCTCGACCACCACCGGCTGCACGCTGTTCCTCTTCTACCCAGAGGGCTAGCGGTCCGCCGGACGGGTCTTAGGCCTGCGCGGCGAGGGGATGCCCTCACGTCTCGGCGCGGCGGAACTTACGGTTTGTGGGTTACCCAGAGCAGTTCCGCCGGCCAGCGGTGTGCCCAGTCGGGTGGGTCGGTTTCGTTGTAGCCGTTGGGTGTTCCGAGTTCGGGCCGCGGCTCGATGAGGTCGTCGATGATGAGACCCGCGCCGCGCAGGACCTTGACCCAGCCGCCGTAGGTGAGCTGATAGCTGGTCGCGCCGTCGTCTTCGGCGATGGTGTTCAGCCCGAAGTAGTCCTGCCGCAGCGTCGTGGTCACGCGGCTGGCGGCTTCGTCGTAGCAAGCTTCGAACCATGGGCTGGCGACGTTGAACACCAGGCGCCCGCCTCGGACCAAGACGCGTGCGGCCTGCGGGACGGCCAGGTGCGGGGGCGCCCAGCTGAGCCCACCGAAGTCGCAGAACACCAGGTCGAAGCTGTCGGCGGCGAAGGGGAGTTGTTCGGCGGCGCCTTGCACCAGCGGGTAGCGGGCCGCTCCCATCGCGCGGGCCGCTGCGGCGAGTTGGGCTTCGGACAGGTCGAGCCCGACCACGGTGGCGCCCTCGGCGGCGAGCGCCCTGGACCACTGGCCGGCGCCGCAGCCGAGTTCGAGGACGCGCTTGCCGGTGACGTCGCCCAGGGCGTGCAGATGCGCGTCGGGGATGGAGTACATGCCCCACAGCCGGGGTGTGGCGCCGATTTGCGGGTCGTGCTCGTGCTGGTAGGCGCTGCTGATCCGGTTCCAGAGCCGCCGGTTGGCGGGGATGCTGTCCACGTGCCGACTCCAGCACTGCCTGCCGGCGGCGGTCAACACGATTAGGGCACTGGCCGGCCCTCGCCTCGGTCCGGCCCTGGCCCGGCCCATGATCCGCCGGACGAGCCCTAGCGGTCCGCCGGACCGTTCGGGTCGGCCCCTTGCTGAGGACAGCCGCGAAGATCTCGTCCCACGCACCGTCCGCCGACCAATGACCCGAGACCACGACGGTCACAAGATCCGCCGGACAGGTCTTAGGGGAGTGTCGGGCAGGGGATGGTCGGGCGGATCCGGTTCGCGCTGCAGGCGACCAACTGCACTGAGGCGAATCCGGTGCCTCGCAGATACCAGCCGCCGACGACGTCTCCGCCCCAGCTGAGCCGGTCGTCGGCGGCGGCGAAGCGTTCGGCTTGTCGGGTGGGGTTTTTGTCGTGGTGGGTCATGAAGGTGGGAGTCAGTTCGGTGACCTGGTCTTGGTACCAGGCTGAGGCTTTCTCCGGCTCTTTGAAGGTCGCCTTGATCGTTCTGGCTGGGCGTAGCAGCCAGTGCGCTACCTCCAGGGGCGGTACATCACTTGCCATGAAGGTAGGGCTGGCGGCTGCGATCTGCTTCCACTCCTGGGGCGACATGTTCTGGACGACGAGATGGGGCGGCCGACGTGCGGACTCATCGTCATAGGTTCGGCGTTCCCCCGTCCAGCGGTAGCAGTGCCAGTGATCAGGTGTGGGCGGTGTTGTCATGGTGGCTCCTGCGTGGGGGAGCGGCCCCGTCCTGCGGCGGGGGCGGTCTGAGGACGGGGCCGCGGTCTGGTCAGCGCGCGTACTGGCGCCCGTCGTCCGAGTCGCCGGGCGTCTGGCCGCCGGGTGTCGGGGTGTCGGTGTCCGGCATGGTGTCGCGGTCGTCGGGGTCGTGGCGGTGGACGGCGTGCTGTAATCGCACAGGGCCTCCTGTGAGTTGTTGAGTTGCGCAGGGGTGTCCCCGCGCTGGTTGCGCGGTCCTCGTCCCGGCCCACTGGCCTGCAAGCGGGAGGCCGGGACGAGGGTGGGGTGGGCCGCCGCGCGGCCCACCGGTCTAGGTGGCGTCCGCCTTCTTGTGGCAGTCGCGGTCGCACCGGACGGTGAAGAGGAGCAGTCCGCGGGTCGCGGGTGGTGCCGGCTTCAGCCGAACTTCGCCCGGCCCCTTGCAGAAGGCGTGGATCTCGGCGGGTGTGGTGTCGGGTTCGGCGGTGTACAGCGCGCAGTACGGCGATAGGCGCCGGGCGCTGGCGGGGACGGTCACCTCGTCTGCCGCTCGCGCTGCAGGGTGACGAGCACCGTGTAGAGGTCGGCGTCGGGGTGCGGTCGTCGGCGGTTGCACTCCGGGCACAGGTGGCGCAGGCAGCCGGGCCCGGAAGCGGATGCGCGCAGCACGGTGATCGGTTCGCGGGTGGGCTTGTCGCAGCGATAGCAGCACTGGGTCACCGGTGGGCCTCCTCGCGTGGGCCGAGCGCCGCGCTGGTGGCGATCTTCAGCGCGGCGAGGAGAACCGTCGGGTCGGTGAGGTGCCGGTCGTCCCGGGGCGGTACGCGCCAGCGCACCCCGGGTCCCCTACGGGAGTCGACGGAGGGCACCTCGATATAGGCGGTCGCTCCCCAGACCTGGACGCTGGGCAGCGCACTCATGTCCCACCCGGCGGCTGAGCCGGGCGCGATCAACCAGTAGAAGACCTTGTCGAAGGGGTTCTCGATAACCGCGCCCGTCGCCTCGCCCAGCAGGTCGAGAGTGCGTTTGCCGATGCCGATGGAGAGGGGAACGCGCACGACGTCCCAAGAACGGCCGGCGGGCTGCAGCTCCGTGCCACGGCCGCTTGGCGGTGCCCACGGTTCGGGTCCGTAGGCTTTGAGGCGTTCAGCCAGGTCGAGGCAACGGGATGCGTCCATGCATCGATATCACCGCACCGCGAACCGCGGCGGGATATGACAACCTAGGACACGGAGTGGATCATGACCCGGGCTGTGGCCATCACCGGTACGCGGTCGACAGCGCATCGCGATCTCGCGAGCTACGCCGAACTGTTCGCCGACTACCTCGGCCCATTCGTAGACCCCAACGTGAGCTTCTACCTCGGCGGGGCCACGGGCATCGACTCCCTCGCCCTGCTCTGGCTGGCGGGCAACGCATCCTCACAGATCACGATCGTCGTACCCGGTACCGTTCAGCAGCAGCCCGCTGAGGCGCAGCAAGCCATCACCCGCAGCCGCAACCGCATCACGGAGATCGTCGAATTGCGCGCCGACCAGCTCGATGCGCCCGCATTCCACGCCCGGAACCGCTGGATGGTCGACCACTCCCACATGGTCATCGGGTTCCCCCTCGCTGGCCCGCAGGGTACTTCCGGTACCTGGCAAACCATCAACTACGGTGCCGAACAGGGGAAACCTCATCTGATCGTGCCCGTGTGACGCGGATCACCGGCATGATGAGGCCATGAGCACGCGCGAAATGCTCCTTGGTGCGGCTGCGTTCAAGTCCCTTCGGAAGGCCCGGGGATTGTCTCTGGCCGAAACCTCACGGGCGCTCATCGCCACAGCGCGCCGCCTTGGCCAGCCTCTCGACTCATCTGCCTCGAGTGTGCAGCGATCGGCGGCCCGGTGGGAGAGCGCGACGCGCCCCATCCTCCCCAGCGACCGGTATCAGCTTCTGCTGGCGCACCTTTACGCCCGAGGTGCCGACGGGCACATCGCACTTGGGCCGGGCAGCGACTTCGCCGAACTGCTTGACGCACTGGCCCACCTGGGAGAGGCGGAGGCCCGGCTGAGCGATCTGCGCGCGCTGTTGATGCGTACGGCCACTGATGACGGAACCGGTCTGCTCGCTCTGCTCGGGCCCGCAACCCGACTGTCCATGGCCGCCGCGCTCACCGATCCGACGCGCGTCGATGAGGTCCTGCTCGACGGGTTACGGACGGCCGTGGGTGACGTCAACGCGCACGTCGGCTCGCTGCCCTTCGCTCGGCTCCAACTCCTGCTCGCCCCCGTGATCGAGTCCTGCCGGCGGCTCCTGACCGGAGATGCCCCCGCCCCCCTGCTGCCTGAGCTGCGCACGGTCGCGGTTCAGGCATACACCCTCGGCGGGCGGCTGGCGTTCGAGACCCGGGACGACCAGGCCTCCCACGCGCTGTACGCGGCCGCCACGGCTACGGCCGGACAACTCGACGCTCGGTGGCGGCGGGCCGTCGTTCACATGAGCCACGCCTTGGTCACGCTGTACTCCGCCCCCGGTATCGAAGCGGCCCGCGGGTTGGTCGACGCCGCGGTGCGTGATGCGCGTACGGGCGACAGCGTCCGCGTGCGGGCCCGAGCGCATGGGTTACAAGCCGAGGTCGCCGCCCGGGCGGGGGCCGAGCGGCACGCGCGGACTGCGCTGTCGCTTGCCTGGTACGACCTCGACCGCAATGGCGAGGGCGATCCGGCGCCGGCCAGCTTCAGCCCGGACCACCTGCGCGGCTTCGAGGGGCTGTGTGAGCTGTACGTCGGAGACGCGGCGGTCGCTCACGACTTCTTCGCCGATAGCGTGGCGGCTCTCGGCACACCGCGTGAGCGGGTACAGCGGGCGATCGTCTCCACCGATCAGGCCCTGGCCTGCATCCGGCTGGACGCGCCTGAGCAAGCCGCGGATCTTCTGCACAACTGCGTCGACTCCGCCGCCAGTACCGGCGGGCGTGTGCCTGCGCTGCGGCTGCGGCAGGCACGCAAGGAACTGCGGCCCTGGCGGCGTGAGGACTTCGTCGCCGACCTCGACGATCACCTCGTCGAACTACTCGGAAGCTGACATGACGAACCCCTGTCCGGCCCGAAGGCCAAGATGAGCCGACGCCCGGCTGGGCCGAAACCGCACCCCGACTAGAGTGGGAGCGCACACCGTGACTGGCGAACGTGGAAGTGACCACGAGGAAGCGGTGTGTGCCAGCTACCACGAGGTGCCGCCCGCCTGGGCACCCCGGGATCACGACCGGACCAACCGACCGATCGCCCGGAGGACACCGTGAGCCTGCCACACTCCCATTCCACCCCCGCCCCCGCTCTCTCCCATCCCGCGCTGGCCGCCGCCGACCCGGAGCTTGCCGCGCTGGTGGGGGCGGAGGAGCGGCTGCAGGCGGAGACCCTGCGCATGATCCCCAGCGAGAACTATGTCTCCAGCGCCGTTCTGGAGGCATCCGGCACGGTGCTCCAGAACAAGTACAGCGAGGGCTACCCGGGCCGCCGCTACTACGAGGGGCAGCAGGTCATCGACCAGGTCGAGACCCTGGCGGCGGACCGCGCGAAGGCCGTGTTCGGCGTGGAGCACGCCAATGTGCAGCCGTACTCCGGCTCGCCCGCCAACCTCGCCGTCTACCTGGCCTTCGCCGAGCCCGGCGACACCGTGATGGGCATGTCGCTGCCCATGGGCGGCCACCTCACCCACGGCTGGGGCGTCTCCGCCACGGGCAAGTGGTTCCGCGGCGTTCAGTACGGGGTGCGGCAGGACACCGGGCTGATCGACTTCGACGAGGTGCGCGACCTGGCCCGTAAGGAGCGCCCCAAGGTCATCTTCTGCGGTGGTACGGCGGTGCCCCGCACCATCGACTTCGCCGCCTTCGCGGAGATCGCCCGCGAGGTGGACGCGGTGCTGGTCGCCGACATCGCGCATATCGCCGGACTGATCGCGGGCGGCGCCCACCCCTCCCCGGTGCCGCATGCCGATGTCGTCTCCACCACCACCCACAAGACGCTGCGCGGCCCGCGCGGCGCGATGCTGATGTCGCGCGAGGTGCACGCCAAGGCGATCGACAAGGCCGTCTTCCCCGGGCTGCAGGGCGGTCCGCACAACCAGACCACCGCGGGCATCGCCGTGGCCCTGCACGAGGCCGCCCAGCCCGCCTTCCGCGAGTACGCCCACGCCATCGTCGCCAACGCCCAGGCCCTCGCCGAAGCCCTGCTCGCCCGAGGGTTCGACCTGGTCTCCGGCGGCACCGACAACCACCTGATCCTCATGGACCTCACGCCCAAGGACGTGCCGGGCAAGGTCGCGGCCAAGGCCCTCGACCAGGCCGGGATCGTGGTGAACTACAACACCGTCCCCTTCGACCCGCGCAAGCCCTTCGACCCCTCCGGCATCCGGATCGGCACCCCCTCCCTGACCTCGCGCGGTCTGCGCACCGAGCACATGGCCACCGTCGCCGAGTGGATCGACCGGGGCGTGGGTGCCGCCGGGAGCGGCGACGAGGAGACGCTCGCCAAGATCAGGGCCGAGGTCGCCGAGCTGATGGCCGCCTATCCCGCCCCCGGTCTGCCGACCGACTGACTTCGTCCAGGCTGACTTCGTCCGGACTGGCCTCGTCCGGACTGGCCTCGCCCGGGCTGATCCCGCTCGGGCTGACCTCGTCCGGTTTGGGGCTGTCCGGTCTGAACCCTTCCGGCTGGGAGCCCTCCGGCCTGGGCTCGCGCTGGTCGTCCGCGGAGCCCTGTCCGGCCGTCAGGCCGGGCAGGTCCCGCCACTGCTCGTCCGCCCGGACCTGGACCCGCCCGTCCCGGTCCGGAGCGGTCGCGGGGGCGGCCGCCGAAGCGCCCACTATCCGCGCCATCACCCGCTCGATCAGCGTCTCTCCGTCCACCGGCGCCCCGCCCAGCGGGGGAGACTCCAGCGCGCGCCCGAGCGCCCGCAACTCGTCGGGCAGGCGCCCGTCCCCGTCCCCGCCCCCGCTCCGGGCCACAGCCCCGGTGTCCTTCGCGGGCGACCCCGAGCCCCTCTCCGCAGTCCTTTCCGCGTTCCTCTCCGTCATTTCCTCGCCTTCCTTCCTCCTCCTCCGCCACCAGCCCCTCCAGCCGCCTCAGCGCACGGCTGAGCCGGGATTTCACCGTGCCGCGCGGCCAGCCGAGCGCTTGCGCGGTCTCCGACTCGTCCAGATCCAGCAGATAGCGGTAGGTGACCACCCGTCGCTGTGGCTCGCTCAGCCCGTCCAGCGCGGCCAGCAGTCGGGCCCGCCGCTCGCCCGCGAGCGCCGCCACCGCCGGGTCCGCGGATTCCGGTATGGCCGGCTCGGATCCGCCGCGGCCGGCACAGCCGCCCAGCGCCGCTTCCCGGCCCACCGCCGTGCGCATGCGGCGCGCCGAGCGGAGCAGGTTGCTGGTCTCGTTGGTCACGATCCGCAGCAGCCATGGGCGGAACGACGCGCCGTCCCGGAATCCCCCCAGGGCGAGATACGCCTTGACGAAGGCGTCCTGCACCACGTCCTCCGCGTCGGGGCCCGCCCCGAGCAGCACGGCGGTGCGATGGGCGATCGGTGCGTGTGCGCGCATCAGCTCCGCGTACGCCTCGGTGTCCCCGGCGCGCACCCGCGCGATGATCTCCGCTTCGGCCGAAGCCGTCTCGGCCTCCGCCCCTGCCGTCTTCCGCACGGCGAGGTCCCCCTCCCGCGCCCTCTCACGAGTCCTCACACCTTTCATACACCGGCGGACCGAGACCGGTTCCACACCTGAGAGAATGGGTGCCATGGCCCTCGATCGTCCCCGTGCACTCTCCGGTATCCAGCCCACCGCAGGCTCGTTCCACCTCGGGAACTACCTCGGTGCGATCCGGCAGTACGTCGCGCTGCAGGAGACCCACGACGCCTTCTACATGGTCGTGGACCTGCATGCGATCACCGTGCCGCAGGATCCGGCGGCGCTGCGCGCCAACACCCGCCTCGCGGCCGCGCAACTGCTCGCCTCCGGGCTCGACCCGGACCGCTGCACCCTCTTCATCCAGAGCCATGTGCCCGAGCACGCGCAGCTCGCCTGGGTGATGAACTGTCTGACGGGCTTCGGCGAGGCCTCCCGGATGACCCAGTTCAAGGACAAGACGGCCAAGCAGGGCGCGGACCGGGCCACTGTCGGGCTCTTCACCTACCCGATCCTCCAGGTCGCCGACATCCTGCTCTACCAGGCCAACCATGTCCCGGTCGGCGAGGACCAGCGCCAGCACGTCGAGCTGACCCGTGACATCGCCGAGCGCTTCAACGGGCGCTTCGGCGACACGTTCACCATTCCCGCTCCGCATATCGTCAAGGAGACCGGGAAGATCTACGACCTTCAGGACCCGGCGATCAAGATGAGCAAGTCGGCGTCCACGCCCAAGGGCATCATCAGCCTGCTGGACGAGCCCAAGGTCTCGGCAAAGAAGATCAAGAGCGCGGTCACGGACACCGAGACCGAGATCCGCTACGACGAGGAGAAGAAGCCCGGCGTCAGCAATCTGCTGACCATCTACTCCACCCTCACCGGCACCACGATCGCCGACCTGGAGCGGAAGTACGAGGGCAAGGGCTACGGCGCGCTCAAGACCGAGCTCGCCGACGTGCTGGTCGAGTGGGTCACCCCGTTCCGCGAGCGTACGCAGGAATACCTCGCGGACCCCGAGACGTTGGACGGAATCCTGGCCAGGGGCGCGGAGAAAGCTCGCGCCGTCGCGTCCGACACGCTGGCCCGCGCCTACGACAAGGTGGGCTTCCTGCCCGCCAAGCACTGATCCGCCAAGCACTGACCGGCACCACTCGCACTGACCGGCACCACTCGATCACCTCGATCACCGGCCGATGTCCCGACGCCCCCTTCGCGGGGGCCGTGGGTACGTGCGCCGATGGACCGGCGAACCTAGCCGCGAAGGCGGCTCAGCCGCCACACTGACACCGGATACAGCGGCTCAGGCCCACAACGCCCGGGAGGGCCAGGAGGGAGAACGCAGTGGGGACCGTAACGCTCGGCGTTTCGATCGCGGTCCCGGAGCCGTACGGCAGCTATCTGCAGCAGCGGCGCGCGGGCTTCGGCGACCCTGCCGCTCATGGCATCCCCACCCACGTCACGCTGCTGCCGCCCACCGAGGTCGACTCCTCGGCGCTGCCCGGCGTCGAGCGCCATCTGGCGACGGTCGCGGCCGAGGGCCGGCCGTTCACGATGCGGCTGGAGGGCACCGACACCTTCCGCCCGCTGTCCCCGGTCGTCTACGTCAAGATCGCCGAGGGCGTCGAGGAGTGCGCGGCGCTCCAGGAGCGGGTGCGGGTCGCCTCCGGGCCGTGCGCCCGTGAGCTGCAGTTCCCGTACCACCCCCACGTCACGATCGCCCATGGCATCGACGAGGAGGCCATGGACCGGGCGTACGCGGAGCTGAAGGACTTCGAGGCGGCCTGGACGATCGAGGGCTTCGCGCTCTATCAGCAGGGCGCGGACGGGGTCTGGCGGCTGGAGCGCGAATACCCCTTCGGCGACGGCCCCGGCCCGTCGGGCCCCGGCCCGGTGCTCCCTCGCCAGGTCAACCTCTGCCGTCCGCCCGCGCCGTCCCTCTGACGGATCTTACGGAGCCGACGGATCCGTAAGAGTGATGAGCGGGGTGTCGGACAAGTCGATTCCGGCTGACGGCCCGTCGCAGCGAGACCCTGGCCTCCTCGCCCCGGGACTGGAAGCCGACCGAAGGGTACTCGCTGATCATGGATTGGTTGACCCGGCTGCCCGTGATCGGACCCCTGATCGTCCGGCTGATGCACACCCACGCATACCGCTCGTACGAGACGCTGGAGCGCGTCCACTGGACCAGGCTCGCCGCCGCCATCACCTTCATCAGCTTTCTCGCCTTCTTCCCTCTGATCACCGTCGGCGCCGCGATCGGTGCCGCGACGCTCAGCGCGGACCAGATGCGGCAGCTGGAGAAGAAGCTCGCCCAGCAGGTCCCCGGGATCTCCGGGCAGCTCGACCTCAGCGGCCTCATCGAGAACGCCGCCACCGTCGGCGTCGTGGCCGGAGCGCTGCTGCTGTTCACCGGCATCGGCTGGGTGGGCTCGCTGCGTGAGTGTCTGCGCGCGGTGTGGGAGCTGGAGGAGGACCCCGGCAACGCGGTGAAGCGCAAGCTCAAGGACGCCGTCGTGCTCTTCGGCCTCGGCGGCGTCGCGCTCGCCTCCTTCGCCGTGTCCGCCTTCGCCGTCACCGCCGTCGGCTGGACCGCGCGCCATCTCGGCATCCCCGAGAACGGGCCCGGCGGCTCGCTGCTGCGGCTGGCGGCCTTCGCGGCCGCCGTCGTCGCCGACTTCCTGCTGCTGTGCTACGTCCTGACCTGGCTGCCCGGCGTACAGCCACCCCGCCGGAGCGTCGTCGTCGCGGCGCTCATCGGCGCGATCGGCTTCGAACTGCTCAAGCTGCTGCTGAGCAGCTACCTCCAGAACGTCGCGGCCAAGAGCATGTACGGGGCCTTCGGGGTGCCCATCGCCCTGCTCCTGTGGATCAACTTGACCGCCAAACTGACGCTCTACTGCGCCGCCTGGACCGCCACCAAACCCGTCCCCGAGCCGGAGCGGCCCGGGCTGAAGATTCCCCAGCCCGAGCGCTCCTGAGGTCGGGACTCCCGAGCAGAGCGGCGTGCTCAGCCGCGTGAGCGGCGCCGCACCAGCTCCGGCAGCGGCCACCGCCGGTGCACCGCGTACGCCACGCCGCCCAGCAGCACCAGCGAGCCGCCCGTGACACCGACCGCCGTCCACATGCCGCCCGAGCCCGAGCCGTCCTCGCCGGGCGAGACGGCCGCCTGGGCGTGGTCACCGGTCTTCTTCCCGCTGCCCCCGGCGCCGTCCGACCCGGACCCGCTCTCCAGGCCCTTGGGGCCCGGCCGGACGAGCGTGCCCACCGGCTCGACCTTGTCGGCCGCCTTGAAGCCCCAGTCGAAGAGTTTCGAGGTCTCCTTGTAGACCTCGTTGGCCTCCTCCTTCTGCGGGTTCATGACGGTGACCAGCAGCACCCGGTCGCCGTGCTGCGCGACCCCGGTGAAGGTGGAGCCGGCGTGCGTCGTGTAGCCGTTCTTCACCCCGGCGATGCCCTTGTACTGCGGGACCTCGTAGCCGGTCAGCAGGCGGTTGGTGTTCTGGATCCCGAAGCTCTCGCGCTTCTTCTTCCCCTTGTTCTTTTTATCCTTCTTGTACTCCCCGGGGAACTTCGCGGTCGCCGTCGAGCAGTACTCCCGGAAGTCCGCCTTCTGGAGCCCCGAGCGGGCGAACAGCGTGAGGTCGTACGCGCTGCTGACCTGGCCCTTCTCGTCGTAGCCGTCCGGGGTGACGACATGCGTGTCGAGCGCGTTCAGCTGCTCGGCGTGCGCCTGCATCTCCTGGACCGTCTTCCCCTTGCCGCCGTTCATCGCGGACAGCACATGCACCGCGTCGTTGCCCGAGCGCAGGAAGACACCGAGCCACAGATCGTGCACCGAGTAGGTCAGGTTCTCCTTGACCCCGACCAGGCTGCTGCCCGCCCCCATGCCCGCCAGGTCGGACGGCGCCACCTTGTGCTCGCGGTCCTTGGGGAGCTTGGGCAGCACCGTGTCCGCGAAGAGCATCTTGAGGGTCGACGCGGGCGGCAGCTTCCAGTGGGCGTTGTGCGCGGCGAGTACGTCGCCGGACTCGGCGTCGGCCACCATCCAGGAGAGTCCGCTCAGCCCCTTGGGCAGCTCGGGCGCGCCGCCCTTCAGCGAGACCTGGGTGCCCGCGCGGCCGAGCCGTTCGCCGCCCACGTCGGACATCTTGGCGGGCGGTTTGGGGGTGTCGTCGTCGCGGTCGGCGGTCGGCGCGGCATGGGCCGGGGCGGCGGACAACAGGGCGGCCAGGAGAAGGGCGGCGGAGGCGGCCAGGGGGGCGGCGGTGCGCCGCTTGGGGGCGCGGGAGGAGGTCGGCACGCCTGTGAACGTACCGGCCGTCGAACCCCCGGGCGAAATAGCTGCGGTCTTGCGAGTGTTCGACCCGCGCGAGGTACGTCCGCCATGCGTGTTCATACTGGAAAGCATGAAGCTCAGCCGCCCCATTTCCTGGTTCCTGCTCGCCTTCGGGGTCTGGAGCTGGGCCATCTGGTTCACCTTTGTCAAAAACTTGTGGAAGGACAGCAGCGGGCTGGCTTTCGACGACGCCGGAGATCCCACCGCGTACTTTTGGGTGCATCTGCTGCTCGCGATCACCTCGTTTCTCTTGGGGACGGGGATCGGCGTGATCGGGTTCCGTGGGCTGCGCGCTCTGCGCCACGAGGACACCGCTGAAGCCGCTGAAAAACAGCAGCAGCACTGAACGGGAGGACCTGGGTTGGTCGTGCTCTTCGCCCTCGTGGCGCTTGCCGTCGTCGGCCTGCTGGCCGGCGTCCACTGGTATCTGTGGCGCCGGCTCGTCCGCGATACGACGGCGCGGGGCGGGCGCGCCCGGCGCGCCGGTACGGTCGCCGCGGTGGTGCTGCCGCTGATCAGCGTGGGCGCGCTGGTCTCCGGGCGGGCCGGAGCGCCCTTCGCCCTGCAGCAGGTCCTGGCCTGGCCGGGGTATCTGTGGCTGGCGCTGGTGCTGTATCTGACGCTCGCCCTGCTGGCGGGCGAGGCGGTACGGCCGCTGCTGCGCCGATGGCTGGAGCGGCGCGACGCGGCCCGGTCCGGTCAGCCTCAGCCTGAGCCTGAGCCCCAGCTGGTCGCCTCGCCCGCCGAACCGCCCGCGGAGCAGGTACGGGTGGCGGTGCGCACCGAGACCGAGGCCGAAGCCGAGACCGCGACCACAGACGCGCCACCGCCCCCCTCCCGCCGCCTGTTCGTCGCGCGGACCGTGGCCGTCGGGGCGGCCGCCGTGGCCGCGGGCACCGTGGGATACGGGACGTACACCGTGCTGCGCGGGCCGCGCCTGAAGCGGGTCACCGTGCCGCTGGCCAAGCTGCCGCGCCAGGCGCACGGGTTCCGGATCGCCGTGGTCAGCGACATCCACCTCGGGCCGATCCTGGGCCGCGCCCACACCCGGCGGATCGTGGAGACGATCAACCGCACCAGCCCCGATCTGGTCGCCGTCGTCGGCGATCTCGTCGACGGCAGCGTCGAGGACCTGGGCCCCACCGCCGAGCCGCTGCGCGAGCTGCGCGCCCGCCATGGGTCGTACTTCGTCACCGGCAATCACGAGTACTTCTCCGGCGCGGCCCAGTGGGTCGACCACGTACGCGAGCTCGGGCTGCGGCCGCTGGAGAACCAGCGCACCGAGCTGGGCGGCTTCGACCTCGCCGGGGTGAACGACATCGCGGGCGAGGACGAGGGCCAGGGCCCCGACTTCAAGGCGGCGCTCGGCGACCGCGACCCGGCCCGCGCCTGTGTGCTGCTCGCCCACCAGCCGGTGGTGATCCACGACGCGGTGGACCACGGTGTGGATCTCCAGCTGTCCGGGCACACCCACGGCGGCCAGATGTGGCCCGGCAACTACGTGGCCGAGCTCGCGAACCCGACCGCCGCCGGACTCGAGCGCTACGGCGACACACAGCTCTACGTCACGCGCGGCGCCGGCGCCTGGGGCCCGCCGGTACGGGTGGGGGCGCCGCCGGACATCACCGTCGTGGAGCTGGCGGCGACCCGCGCCTGACCCCCGACGACCCACATCAGGGCGTCGGCCGGCCCGCCGGTTCTCCGGCTGTCTCAAGGTCGGCCGCCGCCCGCGCCCGATGGTGGCCGTCCGCCCGCGCCGACGGCAGGGCCACCACGACCGTCAGCCCCACGCCCGGGGCGGTGGTGACCCGTACCGTGCCGCCGTGCGCGTCGACCGCCGCCCGTACGACCGCCATGCCAAGACCGCTGCCCTCCGCGCCGCCCGTACGGAAGAAGCGGTCGAAGATGCGCTCCGCGTCCTGCTGGCCCATGCCCGGCCCCTCGTCGGCGACCCGCAGCACCCCGTATCCGCCCTCCTCGGCCACGCTCACCCGCACCCGCGCGTCGGCGGGCGTGTGGATGCGTACGTTGGCCAGCAGATTGCTGACGATCTGGTGGAGGGTCGGCTCGTCGGCGAGGACCGGGCAGTCCGCGGGCAGGCACAGCTCGACGGGGCGGCCGGGCTGCTGGGCGCTGAGGTCGGCGGCGGCGCCGCGCGCCACGCCCGCCAGGTCGACCGGTGCGGGGCGCAGCCGGGGCCGCTGGTCGAGGCGGGCCAGGGCGAGGAGTTCGTCGACGAGCCGGGCCATCCGTTCGGCCTCGGCGTTCATCCGGGCCATCGCGCGCGCCCGTTCCGCCTCGTCCTTGAACATGCCCTTCTCGTCCAGCTGCAGATAGCCGCGGATCGCGGCGAGCGGCGTCCGCAGCTCGTGCGAGGCGTCGGCGATGAACCGGCGCAGCTGTCCGGCGGCGTGCTCGCGCGTGACGAAGGCGGTCTCCAGCTGCTGGAGCATGGCGTTGAGGGCGGTGCGCAGCTGTTCGACCTCGCCGCCGCTGTGCCGGTGGCCGCGGGAGGCGACCCGGCGGGAGAGGTCGAGTCCCTGGGGGCAGCCCTCGGCGATGGCCGAGGCTGTCTCGACCATGTCCTCCAAGGGGCGCAGCCGCCGCCGCGTGCCGAAGAAGGTGGCCGCGCCCAGGCAGGCGACCAGGGCGGCGCCGATGGTGAGCACCATCCGTACGACCTTGTGCATGGTCTGGGTGACGGCCGTGGTGGAGTTGGCCATCAGGACCAGCAGCCCGTCGGGGCCGCCGAGGCGCAGGGCGGTCACCCGGTAGCCGGTGCCGTGCGCGGTCACGTCGATGGGCTCGTCGCGGCGGGCCAGCGCGGCGGCGTCGGGGACGGCGTCGGCGAGGGCGCGCTGGGCGTCGTCCGGCGGCACCCTGCCGAACGACGCGGCCTTGCCGTCGCGGCCGACGACGGTGAACAGGGTCCGGTTGGAGTGGTTCTGGGCGGCGAACTGGCCGCTCAGGTCGGCGATCGCGGCGATGGCCGCTATCTGGTCGCTGCTCAGCCCGGTCCGCTGGAGCCCGTTGCGGGAGGCGATGAGATCGCCGTCGATGTTGGCGACCATGTAGTGCCGGATGCCCATGGTGCTGACCCACAGGGCGGCGGCGATGCCGAGCGTCAGCATGGCGATGATGCTGAGCGTCAGCTTGGCCCGCAGCGTCGCGCGCTGATGCCGCTCCTTCCACCGGCACCTCCCGCACCCCCAGCACCAGCACTTCGCGCCCCAGCACTTCACGCCGGCTCCACGGGCCGCAGACCGTAGCCGACGCCCCGCCGAGTGCGGATCAGCGGCGGCCCCAGCGGGTCGAGCTTGCGCCGCAGATAGCTGATGTACGTCTCGACGACCGTGGATTCGACGGGCTGCTCGTACCGCCATACGTCCCGCAGCAGCTGCTCCTTGGGCACGATCCGGTCCGCGTGCCGCACCAGATGGCGCAGCAGCGCGAACTCGGTCGGAGTCAGATCCGCGCTGCGCCCGCCGCGCCGCACCGTGTACGTGGCCTCGTCGAGCTCCATGTCACCGTGGCGCAGCACCGGGGGCCGGGGCGGCGGCGGGGCGTCCGGGGCCGGGCCCGGCGGGCGGGTGCGGCGCAGCACGGCCCGGATCCTGGCGACCACCTCGTCGACGTTGAACGGCTTGGTGATGTAGTCGTCGCCGCCGAGGGCCAGGCCGCGCACGATATCGGCGGGGGCGTCGCGCGCCGTGAGGAAGACGACCGCCAGATCGGCGCGTTCGGCGCGCAGCACCCGGCACACATGGCGCCCGTCGCCGTCGGGCAGGGCGATGTCGAGCAGCACGGCGTCCGGGCGCGCCTCGCGGGCGAGTTCCACGGCGGCCCGCGCGCTGCCCGCGCACACCACCGAGAAGCCGTGGAAGCGCAGGGTGATGGCGAGCACGTCCGCGATGCTCGGCTCGTCCTCGACGACCAGGACGGTGGCGCTGCCAGGGCTGCCAGGGCTGCCAGGACTGCCGGGGTTGCCGGGGTTGCCGTTGGGGTCTGCGGCACTCATCTCCCCAGTATCGGTCGCAAAATTGCGCGATCCCATGGGGAAGCCTGGGAGCTTCTTGTGAGTCCGGGCTCGGCCGCCCTGCCGCCCCGCCCCCGCGCCCGAGCCTTGGTGCGTACCTCGGGGACGTATGTCGGAACATCACGAGAAACAGGGGGCGGAACGCATGGCGGCATGGGCACGGTGGTGCCTCAGACACCGGCTGGTGGTGCTTCTGCTGTGGGTGGGGGCGCTGTTCGGCACGGCCGTCGCGAGCGGGGTCGCGGGCAGCGCGTACGCGAACGTCTTCGGCTTCCCGGGGACCGAGTCCTCGCGGGCCATGGAGCGCATGGAGAAGGCGTTCCCGCAGCGCGCGGGGGACACCGACAGCGTGGTGTGGGAGGTAGACGCAGACAAGTACGCCAAGTCGGTCAAGGATCCGGCCGTACGGGAGCGGATGTCGGCGGCGCTCGCCGATATCGGGAAGCTGCCCGAGGTGGGCACGGTGGTCAGCCCGTACGAGCCCGAGGGCGCGCGGCAGATCAGCGAGAACGGGCGGATCGCCTACGCCGAGGTGACCTTCACCAAGCAGGCGTTCGAGCTGCGGAAGGAGAACATCCAGAAGGTCGTCGACCGGGCCGAGGAGGCGCGCACCGGCGGGCTGCGGGTGGAGCTCGGCGGGCAGGCCATCGAGCAGACGCAGGAGCCCCCGGCCGGGCTTTCGGAGGCGGTGGGCATCGTCGCGGCGGCCGTCGTGCTCTTCCTCGCCTTCGGATCGCTGTTCGCGATGCTGCTGCCGCTGCTCAACGCCATCTTCGCGGTGGGCACCGGCCTGTCCGCGCTGATCCTGCTCAGCCATGTCGTCGACCTGCCCGATGTGGCGCCGCTGATGGGCAGCCTGATCGGGCTCGGCGTCGGCATCGACTACGCGCTGTTCATCGTCACCCGGCACCGCAAGGGCCTTCGGGCGGGCCTGGATCCGGCCGAGTCCGCGATGCGGGCGCTGGACACCTCGGGCCGCGCGGTGCTGTTCGCGGGCGGCACGGTGTGTATCGCGCTGCTGGCGATGTTCTCGCTGGACCTGAGCTTCCTCAACGGCATCGCGATCGCCGCGACGCTCACCACCCTGCTCAGCGTGGCGGCCGCGGTCACCCTGCTGCCCGCGATGTTCGGCTTCCTCGGGCACCGGGTGCTCAGCCGCAAGGAGCGGCGGGCCCTGGCGGAGGAGGGGCCGCGGGAGGGCGAGAAGCCCGGCGGGCGGGCGGTGCGCTGGGCCTCGTTCGTGGAGCGCCGGCCCAAGGTGCTGGCCGCGGTCGCGCTCGTCGTGATGGCGGTGCTCGCGATTCCCACGCTCTCGCTCCGGCTGGGCACCAACGACCAGGGCAACCAGCCCGAGTCGCAGACCACCCGCAAGGCGTACGACCTGCTGGCCGAGGGGTTCGGGCCCGGCTTCAACGGGCCGCTGCTGATGGTCGCGGACGTCTCCGGCGGGGCGGCCGAACAGCGCGCGCTGGACGGTCTGGTGCGCCGGGTGAACGGCACCGAGGGCGTGGTACGAGCCGTACAACTGCCCGCCGCGCCGGGAACCGCCAAGGACACGGCGGTGGTGCAGGTGGTGCCGACCACCTCGCCGCAGTCGGAGAAGACCGACCGGCTGATCGACACGTTGCGCGACGACATCGTGCCCGCGGCCGAGCGGGGCACCGCGCTCGAGGTCGACATCGGCGGCGCCACGGCCATCCAGAAGGACTTCGCGTCGGTCATCGGCGAACGGCTGCCGCCGTTCATCGCCCTGATCGTCGGTCTTGGCGCGCTGCTGCTGCTCGTGGCGTTCCGCAGCGTGGTGGTGCCGCTGACGGCCGCGGTGATGAACCTGATCGCGGCGGCCGCGTCCTTCGGCGTGCTGGTGGCGATCTTCCAGTGGGGCTGGGGCATGGACCTGCTGGGCCTGGGCAAGGAGGGGCCGATCATCTCCTTCCTGCCGGTGATCATGCTGCCGCTGCTGTTCGGCCTGTCCATGGACTACCAGGTCTTCCTGGTCAGCCGGATGCACGAGGAGTGGGTGCACACCAAGGACAACGCGCGGGCGGTACGGGCCGGGCTCGCCGACACCAGCCGGGTCATCAACTGCGCGGCGCTCATCATGATCTGCGTCTTCTCCTCGTTCATCCTCAGCGGCGACCGGGGTGGCGTCATGGCCGGGCTCGGGCTCGCGGGCTCCGTGGCGCTGGACGCGTTCATCCTGCGCATGGTGCTCGTACCGGCCCTGATGCAACTGATCGGCCGGGCCAACTGGTGGCTGCCGCGCGCGATCGACAAGCGGCTGCCGCATCTGGCGGTCGACCCGCCGGACCGCCCGTACCCGGGGGCCGCGCCGGGGGCCTCGCCGGAGCCCGAGGGAGAACGGGAGCTGGTGGCGGAGCGCTGAGTTCCTGCGCGGGCGGGGGCGCTTCCGGGGACCGGGAGCGCCCCGAGCCGTAAGGTGATGGTGGTCGACGTCCGCCGATCCGTCCGCTCCGTCCGCCAAGCGGCGCCGCCCACAGGGGGGTTGGGATGACGGGCTACGACACAAGCGGAGAAGGACTTGCGCCGGGAGGCCGGGCCGGGCCCCATCGCATCCTGTCGGTGCTCGCCGACGGGCGCATGGGGCGGGTGTATCTGGCCCGTTCATTACGCGGTGGCCGGTTGGTCGCGCTCAGGACGATCTGTGCGGAGGGGCCGATCAGCGACGCCGCCCGGCAGCGGTTCGCGCATGAGGTGACGCTCGCCAGGCGGGTCGCGGGCATCTACACCGCCAACGTGATGGACGCCGACCCCGCGGCCGAGGTGCCGTGGCTGGCCACCGAGTACATCGCGGCGCCTTCCCTGGCCCATCTGGTCGAGACCTGCGGGCCGCTGCCCGTCCCCGCGGTGCGGTGGGTGGCCGCCGGGGTCGCCGAGGCGCTGGTGAACGTGCACGCGGCGGGGCTTGTGCACGGGGGCGTCAAGCCCTCCAATGTGCTGCTGCCCGAGGGCGGCCCGCGCCTGATCGACTTCGGTGTCCCGTACGCCGTCGACCTGACCCGGACCACGGTCACGCCGGGGACGATCGCCTTCACCTCGCCCGAACAGGCCCGGGGTGAGGAGAGCGGCGCGGCGTCCGATGTCTTCTCCCTCGGGGCGACGGTGTTCTACCTCGCGGTCGGCCGTCCCCCGTACGCCGAGACCGGCGAGGTTCCCCGACTGCTGAGGCGAGTCGCCCAAGGGCGGTTCGACCTGACCGGCCTGCCCGCTGAGCTCGACGGCCTCGTACGCCGCTGTCTGGCGGCCGACCCGGCCGACCGGCCGTCGCCGCGGGAACTGCTCGGGGTCCTGGCCGCCGAGCTGGACGAGTCGGCCACGGCCTCGGCCTGGGACGACCCGGCCTGGCTGCCGCCGAGTTGGTTACGGGCCATCGCCGCCTTCCGGGAGCGCGGTGCGGCCTCCGCCCAGGAGCCCGGCGAAACAGCGTGGCCGGCGGAGGCCGACGTCCTCCAGGACGTACGGACCGCGCCGGTACGGAAGACCGCGGTGGCGGTCGCGGTCGCCGCGATCGTCGTGGTCCTGGCCGTCGTGTCGGCGGTGCTGATGTTCGGCGGCGTGATGTCCGACGACGGGGACGAGCCGAAGGCGCGGGCGGGCGGCAGCGGCAGCACATCGCCGTCGCAGAGCACGTCGCCATCGCCATCGCCATCGCCGGGCTCGGCGAGTTCCACGCGTACGGCGGACACGGCCGGGGAGCCCGCGCTGCTGACCGGCGAGTGCACCGACGTCTTTCATGACGGCAGCGCGTGGTATCCGGCCGACCAGGCCCCGGGGCCGGTCGACTGCGCGGCCGACGACGCCTACTACAAGGTGGTCGACCGCGCGGAAGAGCGCGAGGGGCTGGACTGTTCGGAGACCTGGCAGATCGAGTGGAAGCCGGCCGAAGCGGAACGGCCGGCGCTGTGCATGGAGCGCGTCTACCGGGTGGGGCAGTGTTTCCCGCTGCGCACGGACTCGTCGAGCGACGAGATCGTCGAGGCGCGGGTCGGCGCCCGTACGCCGTGCGGGCGGCAGATCCCGTTCACCGGCCGCGACTGGGTGAAGGCACGGATCTTCAAGGTGCTCGAAGGCCAGGACAAGGTCTACGCGGACGCCTGCGGCGATGACCTCGGGACGTACACGGTGATCGTCAGGCCCGGTGAACTCACCCTCTGCGCCCGGGAGGCATGAACCGGGCCTGCCCCGGGCTCACACGCTGGTGAGCGTCTTCTCTCGCGGGGCGGTTGCCCTCGCGGCGACAGGGGCAGTCCCAACGGCGACGGGGCCGGCGACCGGGCCGGGGACGGTGACGGTGACGGGGGCAGGGGCGGTGACGGCGACCGGGACGGCCACCGCGCCGAGGGGGCGCCGGGCGCGGGTGTGCGGCAGGGCCTCGTTGCGGAGCCCCGACAGGGTCTCGTGCGGGCCGAGCCCATCGGGGTGCCGCAGCGTCCGCAGCCCATACGCCACCAGCAGCGTGACGCCCAGCATCGCGACGAACGCCTGCTCCGGCGAGGACGCCACGAGGTACACCGCGTCCTCGCCGTTCGCCTGAGCGGTGTGGAGAAGGCCGGACAGCGACGGCTCGAAGAGCAGCACCGCCGTCGCGAACGACAGCCCCGCCAGCAACGGCAGCGCGGCCACGCCGAGCACCAGCGCCCGTACGGCCAGCCGCCAGAGGGGGAGCGCTCCGCTGGCGCCGTCCGACGGCACCACCCGCAGCAGCAACAGCCGCTTGCCGGGCGTTGCCCCGGTCAGATACGGCAGGACGACGAACCACCCGGCGAAGGCCGCGATCGGCACCCACAGCACGAGGTCCCCCACGCCGAACCCCGTGCTCACCACGACGGCGAGCAGCGTCGCCGCCGCATACCCGACCAGGTCGACCACCAGGGCCGTCAGCCGCCGCCCGAACGGCACCGGGTGGCGCGCCAGCGCCCGCCCGTCCAGCGTCTCCAGCGTGGGCAGCCGCCGCGCCACGGGCCCGGCCAGGACCCAGCCGAGCATCGCGCCCGAGGTGTTGACGATCAGATCGTCCACGTCGAAGAGCCGGTACGGGCATGCGTACAGGCCCCACACCCCGCTCCACTGCGTCAGCTCGAAGAACAGCGAGGCGCCGAAGCCGAGGGCCGCGGTGGCCCGCAGCCCCTGCCGGAAGTGATAGCGCAGGAAGATCCCGAGCGGCAGGAGCAGCAGCAGGTTGAAGAGGGTTCCGGCGACGGCGGGGTTCTGCAGGACCAGCGCGTTGACACCGACCTTGCCGTGCGCCTCCTTCCAGATGTCGCCGAAGGTGTTGCCGGGGATCAGCTGCGGGTCGGCGACCGCGGCGAATCTGCCGCACATGTCCGCGGACCGCCTGGGCAGCGGGACGACCGTCATGCAGAACGCGCTCAGCGCGTAGTACAGGAACCCGTACAGCGACAGGGCCCGCCCCCGCGACATGACGCCGTGCCTGCGGTACAGCGCGACGGCCGTCGGCAGGAACAGGGCCAGCGCGAGGAGGGGGAACAGCGCCGCGGCGGTCTTGATCGGCAGCAGATACGCATCGGTCATGCGGAGCACTATACACACCACGTATACACCGCGTGTATAGACGCAAAGACGCACGCGGGAAGCCCTGTTGGCATACGCCGAGGGCCCCGCTTCTCGAGTGGGAAGCGGGGCCCTCGGCAGATGACCGCAGGCGCTACGAGGAGCGGTACGGGGATCAAGTGAGCAGAAGCTCAACGCCATGTACCAACCGACGGAAGGAGCGGCTCGTCGCCCAGGCCGTGTCCAGGTCGAGGAAGTGGCTGAAGGCGGCCTGGTGCAAGGTTGGTTTGTAGTTCTCGTTCATCAGGGCTTCAAGCTGCCGCTTGGCGTCGCGGCGCGCTTCGGGCTCGGGCGGGCTGGTCGCATCGTCGCGTACCGACTTGTGCGCACGCAGCGACTCGACAGCGGCGAGGAACCAGGCCTCGTACTCGCGGCAGGCGATGACCACCTCGACTTGCACAGGTAGCCCCGCGCCCGCCGGGGCGAGCAGCCGAGCCAGCTCCACCGGGCAGGAAACCTGCTTGTCGTCGCCGTCGCGCAGGACCAGGACGCCGCCTTCGCCACCTCGCTGGGAGACCTTGAGCGCCTGCAACCGTAGATAACGGGATAGGCAGGCAGCATCGCGCATATCCGACTGCGCGGCGCGGTGGGGCTTTTCGACACGTAATCCGCCGCTGAAGCCGAGGAGCTCGTACGCGATGCGCGGGATCAGAACCGGAAGGGACTGAACCTCGCCGTAGCCCTCGACGACGGAGGCGATCGTGTATTGGCTCACTGTCCGTCGTCCTCCAGCGGCGGAGTGGGCTGGAGTTGATCTGCGCGCAGCAGTTCACCCGCCGTGAACAGGCGATCGGACAGTGACTCGGCCGTCGCCCGGTCCACCTTGTCGATCACGGTGTCGCCATCCTCCTGCCGCACCGCGCGCAGTTGCTCGGGACCGAAGGCAGGGTGATCGAGGAGTTCGGGGCTGTGGCTGGTGATGATGATCTGGCGTTGTTCGGCGGCTTCCTGGAACGCGTCGACGAGCACTCCGGCCGCGGCTGGGTGCAGGGTGTTCTCGGGCTCTTCGATGCCGATCGGACTGTACGGGCCGTCTGTGTCGGAGAAGAGCGCGGTGAGAACGCCGAGCGCGCGGAGCGTCCCGTCGGATACCGAGAGCGCTGAGAAGGTCCGCTGCGACCGCTCCAGGCTGCTCTCCCCAAACTCCTCGGCCTCGCCGCGAGCCGACTCCTGTATGAAATCCAGACTGTCCCAGGCGCCCACATGCGTGGGGCGTACCATCTCCAGGCCAGGGACGATCAGCCGCAGATACTCCTCGATACGGACCTTGGGCCCTTCCCTGTATCTGCTCGGCTGCTCAAACGGTTCCAACCGATGCAGCACGGCTGCGATATTGGCTCCGTCCCGCTCGAGTTGTTCCCCTTGTGCTGGGGGGAGAGGCCGACGCATGGTCTCAGGGTCGATGCTGTACACATTGATCCGGCTCAGGCCGTCGAAAAGCGCCCGGAAAGCGTCCACGCCCGCTGCCCGGACGAGATAGAGCGCATGCTGCGCCGGGGGCGGCATGATCTCCTCGGTGGATTCGACGGCGCCGCCTTCATAGACGTCGAAGGCGGCGTCGGCGGGACGATCTTCCTCGCCGTCCTGCGGGCCCCACCACACGCGGGCCCATTCATGGGGTACCCGGGCGCTGTGACCTGCGGCGTCAGCCAGCTCCAGACCGTATACGCCACTGCTGTGGTCGTCGGCCCACTCGAGAATGATCTCGACAAACGCGGTGTCGTCCGGGTACTTGAGGTTATGGCCTGCCTGGCGGCGCCGGATCTCGGCCATCCCTCCGCGTGTACGTACCGCTTGTTCCAAAGAGCCGTGCAACGCCTCGGACACCAGGCGCAGCGCGTCGAGGAAGTTACTCTTCCCTGAGCCGTTCGGCCCCACGAGCACGGTCAGTGGCCCCAGCCGCACATCGCATGCGGCGATGCTGCGGTACTCACGCAGCCGCACCCGGGACAGGCGAAACGGACTCTTTCGAGGCATGGCCTCAGTCTTTCAGATCGGGCGATTACGACGCTCGAACTGAAAGACGCGAGGGCCCCGCCACCCACGAATGGGAGGCGGAGCCCTCGTAGGCCCCCGCATCGAGGACTGCTGCGTGCAGGCCGTCAGAAGCGCCGCGTGATCAGCGCGCGCTTCACCTCCTGGATGGCCTTGGTGACCTCGATGCCACGCGGGCAGGCCTCCGTGCAGTTGAAGGTGGTGCGGCAGCGCCAGACGCCGTCCTTGTCGTTCAGGATCTCCAGGCGCTGCTCACCGCCCTCGTCGCGCGAGTCGAAGATGAAGCGGTGCGCGTTGACGATCGCCGCCGGGCCGAAGTACTGGCCGTCGTTCCAGAACACCGGGCACGAGGAGGTGCACGCGGCGCACAGGATGCACTTGGTGGTGTCGTCGAAGCGCTCGCGGTCCTCGGCGGACTGCAGGCGCTCGCGCGTCGGCTCGTTGCCCGTGGTGATCAGGAAGGGCATCACATCGCGGTACGCCTGGAAGAACGGCTCCATGTCCACGACCAGGTCCTTGAGGACCGTGAGGCCCTTGATGGCCTCGACCGTGATGGGCTTCTCAGGGTTGATGTCCTTGATCAGCGTCTTGCAGGCGAGCCGGTTGCGGCCGTTGATCCGCATGGCGTCGGAGCCGCAGATGCCGTGGGCGCAGGAGCGGCGGAAGGTCAGGGTGCCGTCCAGATCCCACTTGATCTTGTGAAGCCCGTCGAGGACGCGCTCCTTGGGGTCGATGTCGATCTGGAAGTCCTCCCAGAACGCATCGGCCGCGACCTCCGGGTTGAACCGGCGGATCCGGAAGGTGACCGTGACCAGGTGCGAAGCGTTGGCCTCGGCCGCCTCCGGAGCCTCGGCCGGCTTGTCAAGCGTCGGGGTGCTCATCAGTACTTACGCTCCATCGGCTGGTAGCGGGTCTGCACGACCGGCTTGTAGTCGAGGCGGATGGACTCGGAACCGCCTGCGCCCACCTCGCGGTACGCCATGGTGTGGCGCATGAAGTTGACGTCGTCGCGGTTCGGGTAGTCCTCGCGGTAGTGGCCGCCGCGCGACTCCTTGCGGGCCAGCGCGGAGACGGCCATGACCTCGGCCAGGTCGAGCAGGTTGCCCAGCTCGATCGCCTCGAGAAGGTCGGTGTTGAACCGCTTGCCCTTGTCCTGGACGCTGATGTTCTTGTAGCGCTCGCGCAGGTGGCCGATCTCCTCGACGGCCTCCTTCAGCGTCTGCTCGGTGCGGAAGACCATGACGTTCTTGTCCATGGTCTCCTGGAGCGCCTTGCGGACCTCGGCGACCCGCTCGCTGCCGGTGGCGTTCCGCAACCCCTCGACCTGGCCCTCGACGAACGTGGCCGGGTCGTCGGGGAGCTCGACGAAGTCGTTCCCGGCGGCGTACTCCGCGGCGGCGATGCCGGCCCGGCGGCCGAAGACGTTGATGTCGAGGAGCGAGTTGGTGCCCAGGCGGTTGGCGCCGTGTACGGAGACACAGGCGACCTCGCCCGCCGCGTACAGGCCCGGCACGACGGTGTCGTTGTCGGACAGCACCTCACCCAGGACGTTGGTCGGGATGCCGCCCATCGTGTAGTGCGCGGTCGGCTGGATCGGGATCGGGTCCGTGTAGGGCTCGATGCCCAGGTACGTCCGGGCGAACTCGGTGATGTCGGGCAGCTTGGCGTCCAGCTGCTCCGGCGGCAGGTGGGTGAGGTCCAGGTAGACGTGGTCGCCCTCGGGACCGCAGCCGCGGCCCTCCCGGATCTCGGTGTAGATGGAGCGCGAGACCACGTCGCGGGAGGCGAGGTCCTTCATGACCGGCGCGTACTTCTCCATGAAGCGCTCGCCGTCCTTGTTGCGCAGGATGCCGCCCTCACCGCGGGCGCCCTCGGTGAGCAGAATGCCCATGCGCCAGATGCCGGTCGGGTGGAACTGGAAGAACTCCATGTCCTCCAGCGGCAGCCCGCGCCGGTAGGCGACCGCCTGGCCGTCACCGGTCAGGGTGTGGGCGTTGGAGGTCACCTTGAAGAACTTGCCGCAGCCGCCCGAGGCGAAGACGACGGCCTTCGCCTGGAAGACATGGAGCTCGCCGGTCGCCAGCTCGTACGCCACCACACCCGCGGTGCGCTGGACGCCGTCGACCTCGGTCAGCAGCAGGTCCAGAACGTAGAACTCGTTGAAGAACTCCACGCCCTCCTTGACGCAGTTCTGGTACAGCGTCTGGAGGATCATGTGGCCGGTGCGGTCCGAGGCGTAGCAGGACCGGCGGACCGGGGCCTCGCCGTGGTTACGGCTGTGGCCGCCGAAGCGGCGCTGGTCGATGGTGCCGTTCGGGGTCCGGTTGAACGGCAGGCCCATCTTCTCCAGGTCGAGGACCGAGTCGATGGCCTCCTTCGCCAGGATCTCGGCGGCGTCCTGGTCGACCAGGTAGTCGCCGCCCTTGATCGTGTCGAAGGTGTGCCACTCCCAGTTGTCCTCCTCGACGTTCGCGAGGGCGGCGGCCATGCCGCCCTGGGCGGCGCCGGTGTGGGAGCGGGTCGGGTAGAGCTTGGTGAGCACCGCGGTGCGGCTGCGCTTCGTCGACTCGATGGCCGCGCGCATCCCGGCGCCGCCGGCGCCGACGATGACGGTGTCGTACTTGTGGATCTTCATGAGTGGTTACCTCAGCCCCGGGGCCTAGCGGATGTTCGGGTCGAAGGTGAAGATCACCAGAGTGCCGAGCACAATGGTGAATCCTGCCGCCGTGTAGAGCAGCCCCTTCAGCCACAGGCGGGTGTTGTCCCGCTCCGCGTAGTCGTTGATGACCGTACGCAGGCCGTTCGCGCCGTGCAGCGTGGCGAGCCAGAGCATGATCAGATCCCATGCCTGCCAGAACGGCGAGGCCCAGCGGCCGGCCACGAAGGCAAAGCCGATCTTGGAGACGCCGCCGTCGAGCACCAGCTGGATCAGCAGATGGCCCAGGACGAGCACGACCAGCAGGACGCCGGACAGCCGCATGAACAGCCATCCGTACATCTCGAAATTGGTGCGGGTCGCCTTCGGCGTCTTACGGGTACGGGCGCGCGGCGGCTCGATGAGCGGCGCGGGGTGGTCCACGTCGTACATGTGGACACTGTCGTTCACGGGGATGGTGGTCTCGGCGGACATCGTGCGTCAGCCCTTCCCGAACAGCTCGCGGAGGGTGTGCTGCAGGATCGGGTAGAAAGCACCCGCCATCAGCACGACCCAGATACCGACGACGCTCCACAGCATCTGCTTCTGGTACTTCGGGCCCTTCGACCAGAAGTCCACGGCGATGACGCGCAGGCCGTTGAGAGCGTGGAACAGGATGGCGGCCACCAGGCCGTACTCCATCACGTTCACGATCGGATTCTTGTACGTCGCCACGACGTCGTCGTAGGCCTCGGGCGACACGCGAACGAGCGAGGTGTCCAGCACGTGGACGAACAGGAAGAAAAAGATGAGGACGCCGGTGACTCGATGAGCCACCCAGGACCACATGCCTTCCCGGCCGCGATACAGCGTTCCAGCCGGCACGGAAAACCCTCCGGAAACGGGGATTGGGGCCTGCCGGCTTCTGTCGGTCGGGCCCGGCCGGGTACGGTCCACCGGCCCTGGCCATCGTAGCGACGTGTTGTCGGTTCGCTCGCCCGGGGGGCTTCAGTGTGATCGATCAGGCACGCACGGCCTATGTCAGGCGGGGTGGAACCGTTTGATTCCGGACATCCGAGATTGGCCCGCGATCAGCCGTACGAGTCGGCCGCGCGCGATACGCCGCAGTTCGTCGGCCGCCTTGACCCGCTCGGCGTCCTTCTCGTTGTCCAGGCGGGTATGTATTTCGGCCAGCACCCGATTGCGCATTTCGTCGGGGTGAAGGTCATCCAGACAGATCACGAAGACATGTCCGAAGCGGCGCTCGTACTCCGCGTGGGCGGCCCGCAGTGCGGTATGCGCGGCCAGCGCCCCCGGCCCGTCCATGGGGCTGCCGGCCGGTAACTGTCCCACCACCGCCTCGTCGGCCAGGGCCTCGTCGAGGTCGGCGGGGGTGAGGTCATAGCTGGCCTCGTCGCCGGCCGCGAGCAGCGCGTCGAGATCCGGATAGGGGCGGTGCGCCACGAGCAGCCGAGCCCAGCGGCGGCTGCCGCAGCAGGCGAGCAGTGCGTCCTCGGCGGCGCCGGCGGAGGCGGCGTTGAGGCGGGCGAGGCGGGCGGTGGACAGCATGGGCTCCTTGGACACGTGTGTTCGAAGGGGCGATGCGAGAGGTACGGAGAGGGAGATAACGGGCGCCAGGGGTTGAAGTGGTGCGATCGGCAGTTCAAGGTAGCGATATGTGTCAGTCGCTGTCCGGAGGATGTGCGAAATTCACCCGGAAGGGGAGGTTTCGCGGCATGCGATGGACGCCACAGGGCCGGAACGGGAGGTCAGCGCGATGAGAGAGCCGAGAGATCAGAGGGATCTGAGAGATCTGAGAGACCAGAGAGACCAGAGAGACCAGAGAGGTCTGAGGGGCCTGAGCGAGCCGACAGGTCCGAGTGACGCGAGAGAGCGGCCCGTGCCATGGGACTGCCGTATATAAGGCGGCCAGGGCGACAGACGACCGACCGCGCGAACGCCACCCGCCGCGCGGGCACCCCCGTCGTCACTGCCGTCGCCGTCACGGTCGTCACGGCCGTCGCCCTGGTCACCGGCTGCCAGCAGCAGAGCGGCGAAGGCGGGCACCCGGCCACCACCAGCCACCGCCCGACCAGCACCGCAAGCCCCACCCCGACCAAACGTCCCCCGGCCACCCGGAGCCCCCGCCCCACCACCACCTCGCCCCGGCCACCGGTCAGCCCGACGGCCCTCCCCGCCGCGCCCCGCACCATCCCGTCCGTCCGGCACTTCGTCCCCGCGGCCGGCCCCGGCTGGCGGCCCGGCGCGGGCAGCCGCGTCGTCACCAACACGCGTGGCCCGCTCGCCGACGAAGCCGCGCTGATCGCGCGTGAGCTGGGCCTTCGCGTCAGCTCGGGCCCCGCACGCCGTGGCGACCTGGAGCTCGCGCTGAACCCCAAGCAGAGCGGCGGCCGCGAGGCGTACATCCTCACCGTGCGCGGCGGCCTGGCCCGGATCACCGGCTCCGCCGACGCCGGCGTCTTCTACGGCACCCGCACCGTCAAGCAGGCGCTGCGCTCCGGGGGCCGGGTGCCGCAGGGCGTCATCCGCGACGCCCCGGACCGCTCACAGCGCGGCCTCAACCTCGACATCGCGCGTAAGTACTACTCGCCCGCGTGGATCGAGGCCCGGCTGCGCGAGATGGCCGATCTCAAGCTCAACCAGCTCGGTCTGCACTTCTCCGACGACCAGGCCTTCCGTATCCAGAGCTCGACGCATCCGGAGATCGTCGCCCCGCAGCACCTCACCAAGCAGGAGGTGCGCCGGATCGTGAGCCTCGCCCAGAGCCTGCACATCACCGTCGTCCCCGAGATCGACTCGCCCGGCCACCTCGGCGCGGTCATCCGCGCGCACCCCGCGCTCCAGCTGCGCACCGCGAGCGGGTCCGCGTTCCGCGGCGCCGTGGACATCTCGAACCCGGCCGCCGCACGCATCGTGGACGATCTGATGCGCGAATTCGCGCCACTCTTCCCCGGCCCGTACTGGCATCTGGGCGGCGACGAGTACGGCGCGCTGATGTCGCGGAACCCCGAGGCCACCTATCCGGCCCTGGCCACGGCCGCCCGGCTGGCCTACGGGCCGCGGGGGCGCATCCAGGACCTGGCCACCGCCTGGCTCAACGCCCGCGCCGCGGTCGCGCGCCAGCTGGGCAAGCAGCCCAAGGCGTGGAACGACGGCTTCTTCTCCGGCGGCGTCGTCACCCCCGACCGTTCCATCCAGGTCGAGTACTGGACGGGCCGGGAGGCCGGGGCCAGACCACCGGCGGAGTATCTGCGCGAGGGGCGCACGGTGGTGAACCTCAACGACGAATACCTCTATTACGTGCTGGGGCAGCCGAACAACTTCCGCTACCCGACCGGCGAACGTATATACGAAGACTGGTCCCCGGCGGTGCTGCGCGGCACCACGCCCGTCTCCGACCCGTCGCTGACCGGCCCCGCCCGGGTGCCGGGCGCACGCTTCGCGGTGTGGAGCGACATCGCCGGTGCGCAGACGCAGGCACAGGTGGCCAACGGCATCAGGCTGCCGCTCGCGGCGCTGGCCCAACGGCTGTGGGATCCCGGGAAACCGTCCCTGAGCTGGAAGAATTTCGTCGCGCTCTATGACCGGCTGACGACGTGAGCTCCGCGGCCCCCTGAGCGGGCCCTCGCCCGGGCCTCAGATACGGGCCCTCCCCAAAAGGAAGGACGGTCGGGGCCGCCACCCCCCACAGGAGAGGCCCCGACCGTCGTCCGGTGCGGGCCCGCGAAGGACCCGTACTCCCTACAGCGTCGCACGCCCCGAATCCGTCACACCTCCCGCGGACGAGATCGAGACCGGACCGATCCACCCGGGCCGGGTCCGACGCCCGGTACGGCTCTGGACGTGACCGGTCGAATCCCCGTAACGTGCAGGTCCGCGCTGTGGGCGCGGTGTTGTTTATTCCTTGCGTGGCCGAAAAGGGGCCACGTTTTCAGGGGGACTCCAAAAAATGTATCCGTGCGGGAACTGCCGCGCCGTGGCCGTCGGCCCCGACGGGCGCTGCGCAGCATGCGGGACCTACCAGCAACAGCTCGATCAGCAGCCACCCCAGCAGCCTCCGCCGTATGCCCCTCCCCAGCAGGGGCCCATACCGGCCGCGCCGCCGCTCGCCTACCCGGCCGCCCCGGGTATGGGGATGCCGGCCGGAGGCGTGGATCTGCGGCGCGGGCTGTCGACCACACTGGTGGTGCTCTTCGGTGTGGCGATCCCTTCCCTCATCCTTCTTCTCGTGGCGCGTGGTGACCAGTACGGCGTCATCGGGGACATGCTCGACGGCTCGTTCGTGTCCGTGAAGGACCTCGACGACGCCGACGACTTCTATACGGGCGCGGCGGCCATCTACTTCTGCCTCATGGTGGCGATCGTCGTCGTGTGGGCCATCTGGTTCCGCCGGCTGCGGCTGAACGCCGAGGTGTTCGCCCCCGGGCAGCACCGGTTCAGCAGCGGCTGGGCCGCGGGCTCCTGGTTCACCCCGGTCGTCAACCTCTGGTTCCCCAAGCAGATCGCCAACGACATCTGGCGCGCCAGCTCCCCCCAGGGGCCGCACAACGTGCGCCGCGGACTGCTCAACGGATGGTGGGTGACCTGGATCGTCGGCCTTGTCGCCAACGCCGTCGGCACGATCCGCTACAACACGCTGCGGAGCAAGGTCGAGAGCGACAGCTACCAGCCGAGCCTTTCGGAGGCCAGGAGCGACCTCGACGACCTGCACGGCATCCTCGCGCTCGATATGTTCGCGGTCGTCGTCTTCATCGCCGCGGCCATCCTGGCGCTGCTGCTCGTCCGCCAGATCACCGCGATGCAGGAGCAGCGCGCCTCGCTTCCGCCGCAGGTCGGGGGCGTCGCCCCGGCCTATGGCACGCCGCCGGCCGCTCCGTACGGCACGCCTGCCCCGCCCTACGGCACGCCTCCCACACCTCCCTACGGCCCGCCCGGTCCGGCGAACCAGCAGTACCCGCCCTATGGCCACGGCTAGCCTCGGCTACGGCATCGTTGGACCTCCGTTTCTCCGAGTGGGGCAGGTAGAGGGCGTGCAGGGGGACGACGCGGAACTGACCGCCGCGGTGTGCGCGGCGCAGGACGGAGACGAGACCGCTTTCCGGACCGTGTACCGGGCGGTCCACCCTCGCCTCCTCGGGTACGTACGGACGCTGGTCGGCGACGGCGACGCGGAGGACATCACCTCCGAGGCGTGGCTGCAGATAGCCCGCGACCTGGCCAGGTTCAGCGGCGACGCCGACCGCTTCCGCGGCTGGGCCGCGCGGATAGCCCGGAACCGGGCGCTCGACCACATACGGATGCGCGGTCGGCGCCCGGCGATCGGCGGCGACGAGACCGAACTGGAGGGCCGGGCGTCCGACGCGGACACCGCGGACCAGGCGCTGGAGGCGCTGGGCACCGGCCGAGCCCTCGGGCTCGTCGCCCAGCTGCCGCACGACCAGGCCGAGGCGGTGGTGTTGCGGGTGGTCCTCGGGCTCGACGCCAAGAGCGCGGCCGCGGTGCTCGGCAAACGCCCCGGAGCGGTGCGCACCGCCGCCCACCGGGGCCTGCGGCGTCTGGCCGACCTGCTCGACGCGGGGAACGGGGCCGAACAAGGGGTGCTGGACGGGATCCCGCTGCAGCGGGAGTCACGCAGAGGGACCGCGAGGTCCGCTGGTGTGACGGATTCCGGCGCTCCGACGCAGAAGGACATGTGATGGCCGACGACCACCGCTACAGCTGGCTGGATGACGATGCGGCGGAGCGGTTGCTTCGTGGTGAGCCGGCCTGGGTGCAACCCAGCGACCTCGAAGCCGGGCAGAACGGCTGGCAGACCGCCGGACGGACCGCCGGGCAGAACGGCTGGTCGAGCCAGTCGCGGAGCGAAGCGGAGCGGTTGGCCGCCGTACTCGACGCCGTGGCCGAGATGTCCCGCCCGACAGCGGCGGACGGCACCGCCGACGGGAAGCCCCTGCCGGGCGAGGAGGCCGCGCTGGCCGCGTTCCGCGCGGTACGGGCCGAGCAGGCGGAGCAGGAGGCGGCGCGGGCCGGCAAGGCAGGCCGGGTCGGCCGGGCGGCGCTGCGCGGCGTACGGTTCGGCGCCGACGGCGGCTCGAGACCCCGCGGGACGTTCCGGATGGCGGGCCCGTCGAACGGTCAGGCGCGGCTGCGCAGACCACTGCACATGGGACTGGTCGCCGCGCTGGCCGGCTGCGCGCTCAGCGGATTCGCGGTCGCGACGGCCGCGGGCGTGCTGCCTTTCGGACCGCAGGACAGCGCGCCGGGCCCCTCGGTGAGCATGCCGGCCGACACCACCGGCAAGTCGGCCGAGCCCAACATCTCCCCGGACGGCACGACGCCCGGAACCGGCGGATCGACCGACAACGATGCCAGCGGCGGGGCCTGGTACGGCCCCGGCGGCTCGTCGACGTCACCCGGCCAGGGCCATGAGGCCGAGGGTGGCACGGACGGCAAGGGCGAGGGGAACAACGGCAAGGACGACCCCTCGGCGCCGGGCTCGAACGCGGGAGGCTGGGCGCTCAACGTCTGCCGTGACTATCTGGCGGCGGAGAGCGGCGATGCCGAGGCCGTCGACGCCAAGGACCTGAGCAAGCTGGAGAAGGCGGCGGGCAGCGCGACCGGGATCCACGGCTACTGCGTCGCGGTCGTCAACAACGGGGGCACCAGCGAGGGGACCCCGCGCAGCGGCGACAACAACAGTGACAACGGCGACAGCAGCGGCGACAACAGCGGCGACAGCGGCGGGAACGGCGACAGCGGCCAGGGCGGCGACTCCGGCGGCGGCGACAACGACAACGGCGGTGGGGGCGACCAGGGAAAAGGGGACGGGGGCACGGGCACTGACAACGTCCCGGCGCCCCCTCCTCCGCCACCACCCCCTTCCGACCCGTCTGACCCGTCCGACCCTTCTGATCCTTCCGACCCGGTGACCGCCGACCCGACCTCGACCGTCGACGACGCGACCGAGAGCGCCGACGACGTCGCCGGTGACAGCACCGGTGACGGCGCTGGTGACACCGCCGGCGGTGTGGCGGACGACGCCACCGGCTCGGCCCACTGAGGGTGCGGAAACAGGGTGTGACGTTTTTTTCGGCGGTGACGCTGTAAGAAACGGGCCGACTGGTCATCGGCCGGCGCGCGGGAGCCGAGGTTCCCCCCGTACCGACGGCTCCGCGCATATGGCGCGGGCAGGGCACGTTCCCCCGGCCCTGCCCGCGCCCTTCTCTTTGGGCCTGCTTGTGGCCTAGGTGTGGCCTACTTGTAGACCACGACCTTGTCACCCGCCCGGACCTGGTCGAAGAGGGTTGCGATCTTGGCCTTGTCCCGTACGTTGACGCAGCCGTGCGAGGCGCCGCTGTAGCCGCGGGCGGCGAAGTCCGCCGAGTAGTGCACCGCCTGACCGCCGCTGAAGAACATCGCGTACGGCATGGGGGTGTGGTAGATCGTCGAGACGTGGTCGCGGCTCTTGAAGTCGACCTGGAACTGCCCTTCCCGCGTCGGGGTGTACTGCGAGCCGAACCGCACATCCATCGCCGAGACGACCTTGCCGTTGACCATCCAGGCCAGCGTCCGGCTCGTCTTGCTGATGCACAGCGCCCGCCCGGTCATACAGCGCGGATCGGGCTTGGCGAGCGGGTTGGTGGTCGGCGGGTACAGCTCGTCGCGCGTGGGCCGCTTGCTGGCCGTGCGCAGCGAGTTCCAGGTACGGCGGTCCACCGAGCCGGTGGCCGACAGGCCGTGGCCGCGCTGGTAGGCCAGCACCGAGGAGCGGGTGACCGTGCCGTAGTAGCCGGTCGGATTGCGGCCGAAGAGACCGAGCGCGCGCAGCCGCGCCTGTAACTCGCGCACCCGCTCACTGCTCGTCCCGAAGGCGATCACGGCGGCGGGCGCCGGTGGGGCGGTCCGCCGCGGTGGCACGGCCCGATGCGTGGGCCGTGGCTTGTACGTCGGCTTGTGCCAGGTCCTGTGCGGCCGCGGCTTCGCCGGTGCCGCGTGAGCGGGCGCGCTGTGGCTCGTACGCACCTCCGGCCTCGCCCGCGCATGCCCGGCGTCGGCCACGTCCTGCTGTTTGCACCCTGTGACCAGCGTCGCCACCGCAGCCGTGGCGAGCGCCGTACCAGCCACCGATATCCGGTGCATCCTCCCCAACCCCCCAGTCCTGTCTCTGCCCCGGTCTTGTGTTCGCAGTTCGCTGTCGCTATCCGTCTTCCATGCTTCCCGGGGCTGCCGCCCGGCGAACATCGGCGCATGCTGTGAGGAGGGCTCTTTCCCCAGTGGTGGACACCGGACCAGCAGGAGACGTGAACCCATGGCGCGCGATTCGGAGTCGGGCTTCCCCATCGAGCCGGTGTACGGGCCCGAGGCGCTGGCCGGCCGGGACCCGGAGGAGGCGCTGGGCGAGCCGGGCGTATACCCGTACACCCGCGGGGTCTATCCCTCCATGTACACCGGCCGTCCCTGGACGATGCGCCAGTACGCGGGCTTCGGCACCGCCGCCGAGTCCAACGCCCGCTACCGCCGGCTCATCGAGCACGGCACGACGGGCCTGTCCGTCGCCTTCGACCTGCCCACCCAGATGGGCTATGACTCCGACGCCCCGCTCGCCCACGGCGAGGTCGGCAAGGTCGGCGTCGCCATCGACTCGATCGAGGACATGCGGACGCTGTTCGCCGGCATCCCGCTGGACCGCGTCTCGACCTCCATGACCATCAACGCCCCCGCGGCCCTGCTGCTCCTGCTCTACCAACTCGTCGGCGAGGAGCAGGGTGTGGCGGCCCGGGATCTGACCGGGACCATCCAGAACGACGTGCTCAAGGAGTACATCGCGCGCGGCACCTACATCTTCCCGCCGGGCCCCTCGCTGCGGCTCGTCGCGGACGTCTTCAAGTACTGCCGGGCCGAGATCCCCCGCTGGAACACCATCTCCATCTCCGGCTACCACATGGCCGAGGCGGGCGCCTCGCCCGCGCAGGAGATCGCCTTCACGCTGGCCGACGGCATCGAGTACGTCCGCACGGCCCTCGCCGCGGGCATGGCGGTCGACGATTTCGCCCCCCGCCTGTCCTTCTTCTTCGTCTCCCGTACGACGCTCCTCGAAGAGGCCGCCAAATTCCGGGCGGCGCGCAGGATCTGGGCACGGGTCATGCGCGAGGAGTTCGGCGCCCGCGACCCGAGGTCGCAGATGCTGCGCTTCCACACCCAGACCGCGGGCGTCCAGCTCACCGCCCAGCAGCCCGAGGTGAATCTGGTGCGGGTCGCGGTCCAGGGGCTCGCCGCGGTCCTCGGCGGCACCCAGTCCCTGCACACCAACGCCTACGACGAGGCCATCGCGCTGCCGACCGACAAGTCCGCCCGCCTCGCGCTGCGCACCCAGCAGGTGCTGGCCCTCGAGACGGATGTGACCGCCACGGTCGACCCGCTGGCCGGTTCGTACGCCGTCGAATCGCTGACCGACGCCGTCGAGGCCGCCGCCCTCGATCTGCTGCGGCGGGTCGAGGACATGGGCGGCGCCGTGGCCGCCATCGAACAGGGCTTCCAGAAGGAGGAGATCGAGCGCAACGCCTACCGCATCGCCCAGGAGACCGACGCGGGCGATCGGGTGGTCGTCGGCGTGAACCGCTTCCGGCTGGAGGAGGAAGAGCCGTACGAGCCGCTGCGCGTGGACCCGGCCATCGAGGAACAGCAGCGGAACCGCCTGGCGAAGCTGCGCGCCGAGCGCGACCGTACGGCGGTGGGCGCGGCGCTGTCCGCGCTCAAGAAGGCCGCCGAGAGCGAGGCGGGGGCGGCGAACGTCCTCTATCCGATGAAGGACGCGCTCGCCGCCCGCGCCACGCTGGGGGAGGTCTGCGATGCGCTGCGGGACGTGTGGGGTACGTATGTCCCCGCCGCTTCCTTCTGAGCCGATGTCTACTGAGTCGATGTCTTCTGACCGGGGCGCGGTTTCTGGTCTACTTTCAGGACCGATTTGAGGCCACAGGGTGCAGAACCACGGGGGGCAGGGCCGATGAGGACCGGATGGGTACGGGCGCGGGGCGTTGCGGTGGCGGGGCTGCTGCTGACGGCGTCGGCCGCGACGGGGTGCGACGACGGCGGAAGTGACGGCGCGGGTGACCGGGGCGGCGCCATCGGTGGCGCCTTCGACCCGCCGAAGAAGGCCCCGTCGGCGCCCGGAGGCGGAGACGACGAGGGCGGCAGCGCCGCGGGTGGCGTGGTGAGCGGGCCGCCGGTGAAGTTCCTCCCGGTCGAGCGGGAGGAGCCCGGGGCCTGCCCGAGCGGGGCCGCCGACGCGTACACGGACACGCCGACGGGCAAGACGGGCGGGGCGACCGGGACGGGCGGGACGGCGTCGGGCGGGGCGACCGAGGCCGCGCCGTCGTGCCTTTACCTCGATCCGGACGGCGGGATGACCGTGCGCCGGACCGAGTCGGCGAAGGCGACCTTGGACACGCAGTACGCCAATGGCTTCATCGTGACCATCGACCTCGCCGACGCGGACGCCAAGCGCTTCGGCGAGTTGACGGGCAAGCTCGCCCAGGAGCAGCCCCCGCGGAACCGGCTGGCGATGGTGCGCGGCGACAAGCTGCTGTCCGCCCCGACCGTCGCTTCCGCCATCCCCGGGGGCAAGGTCCAGATCACCGGGTCGTTCGACCGGGACGAGGCGGAGCAGCTGGCGCGGGACCTCGGCGGCGGCTGAGCGGCCGAGATATCTGCGGCTAGTTGTGCTCCATGGTCAGGGTCAGGGCGGTGCCGGGTTCGAGGGCCTGGCAGATATGCGGGGCGTCGCCGGGATAGGCGATGTAGTCGCCCGGCCCCAGCTCGACCGGCTCCTCGCTGGGGCCGATGAGCACACGCCCGGCGCTGACCACCGCGTGTTCCACGGTGCCCGGCTGATGCGGATCGGATTCGCGCGGCGGGCCGGGCTCCACATGTACGAGGTAGATGTCCCGGCGGGCGTTCGGCGGGCTGGAGGCCAGCAGGGTGGCCACGTAGTTCGAGCGCTCGGACGGCACCGCGATGCCCTCGCCGTGGCGCAGCACGGTCACCGGGGGACGCGGCGGGTCGACCAGCCTGCTGAACGGCACGTCGAGCGTGACGCTGATCGCCCAGAGCGTTTCCACGCTGGGGTTGCCCGCGCCTGACTCCAGCTGGGACAGCGTGGACTTGGCGATTCCGGCGCGTTTGGCCAGCTCGGACAGGGACAGCCCGGCCCGGCCGCGCTCTTTGCGGATCGAGGCCGCGATCCGTTCCAGAGGGGGGCGGGCCGGCTGGGCCCGTTCGCTCTGTCGGTCCATGCGTTCTCCTTGACGAACGGCCGATGGTTTGTTCACCATACCGTCCATGCGTTCGCTACGAAAAACGCTCGACCCCCCGCTCCTGCGCGACATCGCGATGGTGGGGGTAGCCATCGCCGTGGTGGGTGTGTCCTTCGGAGCGATCGCGGTCTCCCGCGGCGAACCGGCCTGGGTGCCGCTCACCATGTCGCTGGCGGTGTTCGCCGCCGGGGCGCAGCTCGCCGCGCTGGACATCGCGCTGGGCGGCGGCGGAACGGCCGCCGCCGTGGCCGCCGGGCTGGTGCTCAATGCCCGGCTGCTGCTGTTCGGCCTGGCCGTCGCCGATGTGCTGGCCGGCGTACGGTGGCCGGCCCGGCTGCTGGGCAGCCATGCGCTGGTCGACCAGTCGGTGGCGTTCGCCCTGTCGCAGCGCGAACCGGCGCGGCGCAGAGCCGCGTTCTTCGTCTGCGGCGCGCTGCTGTACGTGATGTGGAACCTCGGCACCCTGCTGGGCGTGGTGGCCGGACGGGCCATGGGCGATCCGGGCGCCCTGGGCCTGGACGCGGCCGAGCCAATGGTCCTGCTGGCCCTGGTCCTCCCGGCCCTGCGCGAGCCCCGCACCCGCCGGTCCGCGCTGCTCGGCGCCGCGATCGCCCTGGCCTGCACGCCGTTCCTGCCCGGCGGGCTGCCCGTGCTGGTGGCCCTGGCGGGGGTGGTGGCCGCGATGGGCGGCGGCACCGACGGATCGCATGGCGCAGGCGGGCCCCGTGGCCCAGGCAGGTCATATGGCACCGGCGGGTCCCGTGGCACCGGCGGGTCCCGTGGCGCAGGCGGGTCCCGTGGCGCAGGCAGGACCCGTGGACCGGGCGGGACGCATGACACCGGCGGGCCCCATGGCGCGCCGAGGACGGAGGGAGCGTCGGGGGCGGAGGGCATGCCGGGGGCGGAGGGCACGCTGGGGACGGAGGGCCGCGCATGACCCTGTTGACCGTACTGCTGCTGGCCGTCGGCACCTACGGGCTACGGCTGTCCGGCCCGCTGCTCTCGGACCGGATCGAGCTGGGCGAACGGGCCCGGCGGCTGCTCTCCGTATCCGCGACCGTGCTCCTGTGCGCGCTGGTCGCCACCTCCTCCCTCACCGCCGACCACGCCTTCGCCGGCTGGGCCCGGCCCGCCGGGGTGCTGGTGGGCGGGGTGCTGGCGACCCGGCGGGCGCCGTTCCTCGCCACGGTGCTGGCGGCAGCGGCCACCACCGGGGTGCTCAGGTGGCTCGGGGTGGACTGAGGCTGTGCCTACGCCGTCGTCTCGCGGCATTCGGCTCACGCGGGTCCAAAGCGCCGGCGAGAAGGGGGGAAGGGGGCGGCTGGCCTGTTGTCGTGGCTGCTTGGCCCGATGGTTGGTTGAGGTCAAAGAGGCTCCGCTGCGCTCCGCCGCAGCTGCTGCCGCGCGGTGGCCGATGTATCAGCTCAGCGGTTCGCTGGGCCGGGGGCGCGCGAGTGCGACGTACGGACCAGCGCCGCTGGGGCGACATGGTCCGGACGCCGCGTGCGCGTATCGTCTCGCGCCTTCGGCGCAAAGCGGCCAGCAGCGGGGAAGGGGAGGGGCGGCCGGAGGCTTCGTCGCCGGTCCGGTTGGGGCCCTCCCCCCCACCTGCTCTTAAAAAAATGCTTGATGCAGAGCAAGTACTGCATCAAACGTTTTCCTGAGAGCAGGTGGGGTGAGGGCCGGTCCCGCTCATTTGAGCTCGCCTGTCCGTCGCACTCGCGCGCCCCCGGCCGAGCGCACCGCTGCGCTGATACGTCAGCCACCGCGCGGCAGCAGCTGCGGCGGAGCGCAGCGGAGCCAGCCTTAAGCTCAGCCGCCCGCGGGGCCGAGGAATCCGGACACCGGACCAGCCGCCCCCTCTCCCCCTTCTCGCCGGCGCTTTGGACCCGGAGGGTCCGAGACGAAAGCCGCACCCGCCCGAGCCGAATGCCGCGAGACGACGGCGTAGGC
>NZ_NCSM01000061.1 GCF_002224125.1 Streptomyces sp. NBS 14/10 | reverse complement strand
CGTCCCCGCCCACCGCCACCGATCCGACCTGGATTTTCCGGCTGACTCTGCGGTCGGCGAGCTTGATCGGAACGGACGGCATTCCAAGCGAAATCGCTGTCATCTGGCGAGCAACCCCAAGGTCATGAATGAAGGTCCCGAGATCGGCGGGCTCCGGTGTCCGAGGTTACGGCACCACGCCCGGGCCAAGCACATTCCGGCCCCGAAGTCCATCGAATGGTGAACTTCGGGGCATTTCGCATCATCAGGAGATTTTCACCGGATTCACCACATCGGCCACCAGCACCAACAGGGTGAAGCAGATGAACACTCCGGCGATCACATAGGCGACCGGCATCATCTTGGCCACGTCGAACGGCCCCGGGTCGGGCCGCCGGACCAGCCGGGCGGTGTGGCGCCGTACGGACTCCCACACCGCGCCCGCGATATGCCCGCCGTCCAGCGGCAGCAGCGGCAGCATGTTGAACAGGAAGAGCGAGAGGTTGAAGCCCGCCACCAGGAACAGCATGGTGGCGACCCGCTGGGAGGCCGGGATGTCGAGGCTGGCGACCTCCCCGCCGACCCGCGCCGCGCCGACGACGCCCATCGGGGAGTCAGCCTTGCGCTCACCGTCGCCGAAGGCCGCGTTCCACAGGTCCGGGACCTTCGAGGGCAGGGCGATCAGCGAGTCGATGCCGTCCTGGACCATATTGCCCATCCGGTCCACCGACTGGCCGAAGGACTGCTTGACCACACCACTCGCCGGAGTGAAGCCGAGGAAGCCCGCGGAGACGTACTGCCCCTCCACATAGCCGCCATTACCGTCCGACTTGGCGACCTGGTTCTTGATGAGCACCGCGTGCAGATCCTTGCGGACGCCATCGCGCTCGACGGTGATCGTCGCGGGGCCGACGGTCTTGCGGATGTGCTGCTGGAGGCTGCTCCAGTCCGAGGTCGGCTCGCCGTTGAAGGCGACGATCTTGTCGCGGGACCGCAGCCCCGCGGCGTTGGCCGGCGAGTCCTTGGCGTCCTTCGGACACTTGTCGGTCGAGGCCGAGGCCGCGACCACACACTTCTGGACGGTGCCCACGGTGGTGGTCTGGGTGTTGACGCCGAAGGCCATCATCACGCCGAGGAAGATCGCCACGGCGAGCACCAGATTCATGAACGGCCCGGCGAACATCACGATCACGCGCTTCCACGGCTTGCGCGTATAGAACATCCGGGTCTCGTCGCCCGGCTGCAGCTCCTCGTACGCGGCCGACCGGGCGTCCTCGATCATGCTGCGCCACGGCGAGGTGGAACGTGCCGCTATCTTCCCGTCGTCGCCGGGCGGGAACATCCCGATCATGCGGATGTAGCCGCCGAACGGGACCGCCTTGACGCCGTACTCCGTGTCCCCCTTCTTACGGGAGAAGATCGTCGGACCGAAGCCCACCATGTACTGCGGCACCCGGATGCCGAAGAGCTTGGCCGTGGAGAGATGTCCGAGCTCATGCCAGGCGATCGAGAAGAGCAGTCCGACAACGAATACGACGATGCCAAGGACCGTCATCAGTGCCGTCATGCGCGAGCCTCCGGAGTCGCTTCGGCCGCGCGGGCGGCCAGTTCACGGGCGCGGGCGCGGGCCCATGCCTCGGCCTGGAGGACGTCCTCGACCGTGAGCCGGGTTCCCGCGGTGGGGGTGCCGTGTTCGGCCACCACTTGGGCGACCGTATCGACGATTCCGTTGAACGGCAGCTTCCGGGCCAGGAAGGCGTCCACACACTCCTCGTTCGCCGCGTTGAAAACGGCGGGCACGGTGCCGCCGAGCGCGCCGACGTGGCGGGAGAGGCCGATCGAGGGGAAAGCGTCGTTGTCCAGCGGGAAGAACTCCCAGGTGTGCGCCTTGGTCCAGTCGCAGCCGGGCGCGGCGTCCGGCACCCGGTCCGGCCAGCCGAGACCGAGCGCGATCGGCATCCGCATATCGGGCGGACTCGCCTGCGCCAGGGTGGAACCGTCAATGAATTCGACCATCGAGTGGATATACGACTGCGGGTGGACCACAACCTCAATCCGATCGAAGGGAATGTCATAGAGGAGATGCGCCTCGATGACCTCAAGACCCTTGTTGACCAAGGTCGCGGAGTTGATCGTGATCACCGGGCCCATGTCCCAGGTGGGGTGGGCCAGCGCCTGCTCGGGCGTGACCTCGGTCAGCTCCTGCTTCGTACGCCCCCGGAACGGCCCGCCGGACGCGGTGACCACCAGCTTGCGGACCTCCTGCCGGGAGCCGCCGAGCAGCGCCTGGAAGAGGGCGGAGTGCTCGGAGTCGACCGGCACGATCTGCCCGGGCTTGGCCAGGGCCTTGACCAGCGGCCCGCCGACGATCAGCGACTCCTTGTTGGCCAGCGCGAGCACCCGGCCGGCCTCGAGCGCGGCCAGGGTGGGCGCCAGGCCGATGGAGCCGGTGATGCCGTTGAGCACGGTGTCGCACTCGGAGCGGGCCAGCTCGGTGGCCGCGTCCGGCCCCGCGACGATCTCCGGCAGCGGCTCCCCCGCCCCGTACCGCGCGGCCAGCGCCTCGCGCACCTCGGCCACGGCCTCCGGCCGGGCCACCGCGACCACCCGCACCCCGAGCCGGTGAGCCTGCTCGGCGAGCAGCCCGGGCCGCCCGCCGGCGGCGGAGAGCCCGGTCACCCGGAAGCGGTCGGGGTTGCGCAGCACCACGTCGATGGCCTGGGTGCCGATCGATCCGGTGGAGCCGAGGATCACGATGTCGCGCGGGCCTCCGGTGGCGGCGGTGGCCGCCGGAAAGCGGAGGTGCGGGTCAGCGAGGGAATCCGTCATTGCCCCATTGTTGCCCGTCGCGCACCGGCAGGGTGACCGGGTCCCGGCAGCGGCACCCCTCTTTGCGCCTAAACCGGCGCCGCTCTCGCGGACCTGGTTGCTCGCCGTGGGGGTTGCTCAATTGATGGTTGCGCCCGGGTGGGGGCCCGGACGCAACTACGGGGCCTGGGGCCGCCGGTTCAAACGCGCCTGTGGACGTTTTCCTTCGTGGCTGGGCCCGGGGTGGCGTCGGCGATCCAGGGGCCGTCGCCACTGGGGTCGAGCACGCCCTCCTCCAGCCAGGCGTACGAGCCCGCCAGCACGCCCGAGACGACCTTGCGGTCGAGCTCGTCGGTGTTGGTCCACAGCCGGGCGAAGAGCTCCTCGGCGCGGATCCGGGCCTGTCGGCAGAAGACGTCGGCCAGCTGGTACGCCTCGGCGCCGTGGTCGCCCGTGGTGCGCAGCATCTCGGCCCGTACGCAGGCGGCGCTCATGGCGAACAGCTCCGCGCCGATGTCGACGATGCGGCCGAGGAAGGCCTGTTTGGTCTCCATCCGGCCCTGCCAGCGGGACATGGCGTAGAACGTGGAGCGGGCGAGCTTGCGCGCCGAGCGCTCGACGTAGCGCAGATGCGGGGAGAGGTCGCGGTAGGCGGGGGAATGGGGCTGCTGCGCGGCGCGCTTCCCTTGAGGGTGGCGGTGGGAGACGGGCGGGCGGAACTCGGCGTAGGCCCGCGGGAGCTGGCCGGGGCCGGTGACCAGGCCCGGCAGCCAGCGGGCGTAGAAGCCGCCGGCCTTGGCGGCCGCCTTGCCCTTGTCGGACAGGGACTTGTCAGGGTCGATGAGGTCGCCCGCCACGGACAGATGGGCGTCCACGGCCTCGCGGGCGATCAGCAGGTGCATGATCTCCGTCGAGCCCTCGAAGATGCGGTTGATGCGCAGGTCGCGGAGCATCTGCTCGGCCGGGACGGCCCGCTCGCCGCGGGCGGCGAGCGAGGCGGCGGTCTCGAAGCCGCGGCCGCCGCGGATCTGGACCAGCTCGTCGGCCATCAGCCAGGCCATCTCGCTGCCGTACAGCTTGGCCAGCGCCGCTTCGATACGGATGTCGTTGCGGTCCTCGTCAGCCATCTGGGAGGCGAGGTCGATGACGGCCTCCAGGGCGAAGGTGGTCGCCGCGATGAAGGAGATCTTGGCGCCGACGGCCTCGTGCCGGGCGATCGGCTTGCCCCACTGCTCGCGGGCCGCGGACCATTCGCGGGCGATCTTCAGACACCACTTCCCGGAGCCCGCGCACATCGCGGGCAGCGAGAGCCGGCCGGTGTTGAGGGTGGTCAGAGCGATCTTGAGCCCGGCGCCCTCCGGGCCGATGCGGTTGGCGGCGGGGACGCGGACCCGGTGGAAGCGGGTCACTCCGTTCTCCAGGCCGCGCAGGCCCATGAAGGCGTTGCGGTTCTCGACGGTGACGCCCTCGGAGGCCGTCTCGACGATGAAGGCGGTGATACCGCCCTTGTGGCCCTCGGACGCGGGGACGCGGGCCATGACCACGAGGAGGTCGGCGACCACCCCGTTGGTCGTCCACAGCTTCACTCCGTCGAGGATGTAGCCGTCGCCTTCGGGTACGGCGGTGGTGGCGAGCCGGGCCGGGTCGGAGCCCACGTCAGGCTCGGTGAGCAGGAAGGCCGAGATGTCGGTGCGGGCGCAGCGGGGCAGGAAGGTGTCCTTCTGCTCCTGGGTGCCGAACAGCTTGAGCGGCTGGGGCACTCCGATGGACTGGTGGGCCGAGAGCAGCGCGCCGATGGCCGGGCTCACCGAGCTGACGAGGGCCAGGGCCTTGTTGTAGTAGACCTGGGTGAGGCCGACGCCGCCGTACTTGGGGTCGATCTTCATGCCGAGCGCGCCGAGCTCCTTGAGGCCCTCGATCGTCTCGTCGGGGATCTTGGCCTCGCGTTCGATGCGGGCGGCGTCGATACCGGTCTCGCAGAACGAGTTCAGCTTCTCGAGGAACTTCTCACCGCGCCGTACGTCATCCGGGGCGGGGGCGGGATGGGGGTGGATCAGATCGAGCCGGAAGCGGCCGAGGAACAGTTCCTTGGCGAAGCTCGGCTTGTGCCATACCTGCTCGCGGGCTGCCTCGGCGACCCGGCGCGCTTCGCGCTCGGACACGGGCCTGACGGATGATGCGGTCATGGGTGCTCCCTTGCCGCGAATGGACAATCTCGTGACATTACCGGCACGTACGGTGCCAGTGTGCCTCCGGTCCGACGGGGCGGCAAAGCGTGTGGCCCCACGCGGTGGAACAGCCGGTGGAACAGCCGGTGGAAAAAGCCAGTTGAAGCGCTTCGACTATCTGGACACTGAACGCGGACAGGGCTACTGTCGATCCGCGCAGCCCAGCAAAGAGCCGTTCGGCAGCCCAGTCGAAGCGCTTCAATGACCCGGACGGAGTCCCCGCATGGTCACCCTCGCCGAGGTCGCCCGGCACGCCGGAGTCTCCGCCAGCACGGTGAGTTATGTCCTCAGCGGCAAGCGCTCGATCTCCGGCCCCACCCGCGAGCGGGTCGAGCAGAGCATCAAGGAGCTCGGCTACCACCCGAACGCCGGCGCCCGGGCCCTCGCCAGCAGCCGCTCCAACATCATCGCGCTGATGGTGCCACTGCGGACCGATATGTATGTGCCCGTGATGATGGAGATCGCCATCGCGGTGGCCACCAGCGCCCGCACCCACGGCTATGACGTGCTGCTGCTGACCGGCGAGGAGGGCCCGGCGGCCGTACGCCGGGTCACCGGCAGCGGGCTCGCCGACGCCATGATCCTGATGGATGTGGAGCTGGAGGACGAGCGGCTGCCGCTGCTGCGGGACGCCCGCCAGCCGACCGTACTGATCGGGCTGCCCGCCGACACCGTCGGACTGACCTGCGTCGACCTGGACTTCACGGCGACCGGCGCGCTGTGCGCCGAACATCTGGCAAAGCTCGGCCACCGCGAGATCGCCGTGGTCGGCGAGGCGGCGGCGGTGTACGAGCGCCACACCGGCTTCGCCGTACGGACCCTGGAAGGGCTGCGTGGCCGCGCCCGCGAACTGGGGCTGCGGCTGCTGCACCGGCCGTGCGAGGGCAGTTATGAGTCCATGGCCGGGGCGCTGGCCCGAATCTTCGACGAGCGCCCCGGCACCACCGGCTTCGTGGTGCAGAACGAGGCCGCCATCGACCCGCTGCTGAGCCTGCTGCGCCAGCAGGGCCGCGCGGTGCCCGAGGACATCTCTGTGGTGGCGATCTGCCCCGACCCGGTGGCCACCCAGGCCTCGGTGCGGCTGACCTCGGTCGCGATCCCCGCGCATGAGATGGGGCGGCGGGCGGTGGAGCTGGTGGTGGCCAAGCTGGAGGGGCACGGCTCGGACGAGGTGGCGCTGCTGGAGCCCCAGTTGACCGTACGGGCGAGCTCGGGCCCGGCGCCGAACGCCGCGCCCTGACCCGGTCCTGGCCCCCGCCCGTAACTCCCGTCCGCGCGCCCTCTCTCTTACCGAAAGCCGCAGCGACCTCGCCCAAAGCCCCGCCCCAGCCCCCTGAAGTCCCGCCCTCGCAGCGCCGCCGAGCCGTACGTCCCCGAAGCGATACGCCCGTAAAGCTCACCCCCCGTACGTCCACCGCCGCACCCCGAGGAGCGCCCCGTGAACCCATCACCGCCGGCCACCGCCTCAGCGTCGCTCGCCCAGTCCTCCCCCACCGTCGGCACCTTCAGCGAGCACGACGGCGCGCTGGAGTGGACCGGTCGGCAGGAGACCGTACGTCTGGAGCCGTGGGGGCCCGACGCGATCCGGGTCCGTGCCCGGCTCGGCGGGCCGCTGCTGGAGGACCTGCCAGGCGCGCTCCTCGACGGTCCGCCGAAGGCCGCCGCGAGCGTCGCGATCGAGGCCGGGGAGGCGTCGCTGACCTGCGGCGCGATCACCGCGCGGATCGGCGCGGACGGCATGATCCGGTTCCTGGCCACCGAGGACGGCCGGGAGCTGCTGGCCGAGCAGCGCGCCCACTTCTGGTGGCCGGGGCCGCGGCTGCGCACCGCCACGGGCAACGGCTACCACCGTATCGAGCAGCGCTTCAAGGCGTACGAGGGCGAGCGGCTCTACGGCCTCGGCCAGCACCAGCACGGTCTGCTGGACCAGAAGGGCGCCGTGCTCGACCTGGTGCAGCGCAACTCCGAGGTGACGATCCCGGTCCTCACCTCCAGCCGCGGCTACACCCTGCTGTGGAACAACCCGGCGATCGGACGGGTCGAGCTGGCCGCGACCGGCACCCGCTGGGTCGCCGACAGCGCGCGCCAGATCGACTACTGGATCACGGCCGGGGACCCGGCGGCCGCGCAGCGCCGCTACTCCGCGGTGACCGGCCGCGCGCCGATGCTGCCGGAGTGGGCGGCCGGGTTCTGGCAGTGCAAGCTGCGCTACCGCAGCCAGGAGGAGCTGCTGACCGTGGCCCGTGAGCACAAGCGGCGCGGGCTGCCGATCGACGCGATCATCTGCGACTTCTTCCACTGGACGCATCTGGGCGACTGGAAGTTCGACCCGGTGGCGTGGCCCGACCCGGCGGCGATGACGCGGGAGCTGGCCGATCTTGGCATCAAGCTGGTGGTCTCGGTGTGGCCTTCGGTCTCCCCGCTGAGCGAGAACCACGCCACGATGGAGCAGCGGGGCTTCCTGGTCGGCACCGAGTACGGGCCCACGGCGCACGCCGACTGGCCCGATGTGCGCGAGGGCGAGCGGATCCACGTCGCCTTCTACGACGCGACCCACCCCGAGGCCCGGGAGTTCATGTGGTCGCGGGTGCGGGCCAACTACCTGGAGCCGTACGGGATCCGCGCCTTCTGGCTGGACGCCTGCGAGCCGGAGCTCAAGCCCGGCTTCCCGGCGAATCTGCGCTACCACGCGGGTCCTGGCCTGGAGGTCGGCAACCTCTACCCGCGCGAGAACGCCCGCGCGGTCCACGAGGGCATGCGCGCGGCGGGCGAGGAGGAGGTGGTGACCCTCAACCGCTCGGCGTGGGCGGGCAGTCAGCGCCACGGGGCCGCCTTGTGGTCCGGCGACATCGGCACGGACTTCGCGACGCTGCGCCGGCAGATCGCCGCCGGCCTGAACGTCGCCCTCTCCGGCATCCCGTGGTGGAACACCGACATCGGCGGCTTCCACGGCGGCGACCCGGACGACCCGGCGTACCGCGAGGTGCTGATCCGCTGGTTCCAGTTCGGCGCGCTGTCGCCGATCATGCGGCTGCACGGCTTCCGCGACCCGGGGCTGCCGCTGGGGCCCGGGATGACCGGCGGCCCGAACGAGGTGTGGTCGTACGGCGAGGAGGCCGAGCGCATCCTCGGCTCGTATCTGCGGCTGCGCGAACGGCTCAAGCCGTACGTACTGGCGCAGATGCGCGCCGCCCACGAGGAGGGGCTGCCGCCCATGCGCCCGCTCTTCCTCGAGTTCCCGGGCGATGAGGCGGCCTGGGGCGTCGCGGACGCCTTTCTGCTCGGCCCCGATCTGCTGGTCGCCCCGGTCCTGGAGGCGGGCGCGACCGAGCGCGCCGCCCATCTCCCGGCGGGGGCGCGCTGGACGGACGCCTGGACGGGCGAGAGCTGGGAGGGCGGTACGACGGTGACCGTGCCCGCCCCGCTGGACCGGATCCCGCTGTTCCTGAGGGACGACGCGAGGCTGCCGGTACGGGAGCCCTGACGGCCCGTCGCCGGCCGGCGCGCCCGGGGCTGTCCGGGCGCGCCGGCCGATGCCGGTCCCGCTCGTCTCAGCCGGCGTCGGGGCGTTCCAGCGCCACCTTCGGCAGCAGCCGGGCGAGGGGCGCGGGCAGCCACCAGGCGCGCCTGCCGAGCAGCCGCATGACGGCCGGCACGATCAGGCAGCGGATCACCACGGCGTCCAGCAGGACGGCCACCGCGAGCCCCAGGCCGAACTGCTGGAGCATACGGCTCGGGCTGAGCACGAAGGCGGCGAACACCACGATCATGATGGCGCCGGCCGCCGTGATCACCTTGCCGGTGGCCGCAAGACCCTCGCGGACCGCGTGGGAGTGGTCCTTCGTCCGCTCCCACTCCTCATGCATACGGGAGACGAGGAACACCTCGTAGTCCATGGAGAGGCCGAAGACGATCGCGAAGATCATCACCGGGATGAACGCCTCGATCGGGCCGGGCTGCACCCCGAACCAGCCGTGCTGGAAGACCAGTGTGATCACGCCCAGCGCGGCGGCGATGGACAGCAGGTTGAGCAGCGCGGCCTTCAGCGGGATCAGCAGGGAGCGGAAGACCGCCATGAGCAGCAGCGTGGAGAGGCCGACGACCACGGCGACGAACAGCGGCATCCGGTCGGCTACGGAGTCGGCGAAGTCCTGCGCGGCGGCCGTGGACCCGCCCACCAGGTAGTCGGCGCCGGTGCGTTCGCCGAGCCGCGGCAGGACGCGGTCGCGCAGCGTGTGTACGAGGTCGGCGGTGCCCTCGTCCTGCGGGGAGGTGCGGGGGAAGGCGAGGACGGTGGAGACGGCGCCGTCCTCGGAGGGCAGCGGCGGTGTGGTGGCGGCGATGCCGTCCGTACGGGCGAGCGTGGTCCGCAGCTCCCGGGCGGCCGCCGCGTCGCCCCGGCTCACCACCACCAGCGGACCGTTGAACCCGGGTCCGAAGCCCTCGGCAAGCAGGTCGTAGGCCCGGCGGCTGGTGGATGTGGTCGGATCGTTGCCCGCGTCGGCGAAGCCCAGGCGCAGGCTCAGGGCCGGGGCGGACAGCGCGAGCAGCGCCACGACGGCCGCCAGCAGCGCGGGCAGCGGGCGCCGCTGCACGGCGGAGGCCAGGGCCCGCCAGCGCCGGCCCTCCTCCTTCCCCTTGGCCCGGGCCCGGTCGGCGCGCCGCAGCACCTGGCGCTGGACGCGCCCGCCGACCACGGCCAGCAGCGCGGGCAGCAGGACCAGGGAGGCCGCCATGGTGACGAGCACGGTCAGCGCGACGGCGAGCGCCACGCCCTGCAGCGAGCCCAGGCCCAGGGCGACCAGGCCGAGCAGCGCGATGATCACGGTGCAGCCGGCGAAGAAGACCGTGCGTCCGGCGGCGTCCAGCGCGGTACGAGTGGCGGTGCGCGGGTCGGCGCCGCGGATGAGTTCGTGCCGGTAGCGGTAGAAGATCAGGAGCGCGTAGTCCACGCCCACTCCGATCCCGACGAGCATCATGACGGGCGGGGTGAAGTCGGCGACCGTGAACAGGTGTGAGGCCAGGGCGATCAGACCGATGGCGCCGCCCACCGCGAACAAGGCGGTGACCAGCGGCAGCGCCGCCGCCATCAGCGAGCCGAACAGCAGGACCAGGATGACCAGCGCGGCGAGCATGCCCGCGCCCTCCGCGGCACCGCCCGCCTCCTCCTCGGCGCCGCGCACCGCCTCACCGCCGAGCGCGACCTCGAGGCCCGGTCCTTCGGCGGCCTTGGCGGTGTCGATGATCCTGGTGATGTCCCGCTTGGGTACCTCCTCCGCCTTGCCGTCGAGGGTCACGGTCGCGTAGCCGACGGTGCCGTCCCGGGAGAGTGCGGAGGCGTCCGCGTACGGGCCGCGCACCTCGGTGACGGAGGGCAGACCGCGGACCCGGCCGAGGGTCTTCTCGACGGAGCCGCGCTCGGCGCGCAGCCCGCCCTCGTCCTTGAAGACGATCTGCACGCTGTCTCCCGCCTGCCGGGAGCCGTGCTCGGTCAGCAGGTCGGTGGCGGTCTGCGAGTCGGTGCCGGGCAGGGCGAAGTCATTGCGGTACGCGCTGCCGGCCGCCTGCGATCCGACGGTGATCGCGGCCACCACGAGGATCCACAGCAGCAGGGCGCCCCAGCGGTGGCTCTGGGACCACGAGGCCAGGCTGCCGAAGGCACCCGTACGGCCCGGGGGTCGGCCCGGAGGTCGGCCCGCGTCGGGCTCGGTGGTCGCGGTCGTGTCGCGTGGCGGAGACTTCATGCCCCGAAGCATCCGGGCCCGGTCCACCCCAGGGCGTCAGCCCACGGCGGACACTCGCGGTACCCCAGCGGTTGGCGGACCCCCGGCCGACGTACTCCCCCGGTCGTGTGGCTAAGGCGTCAGCCAGCGGGGGCTGACCATGCCCGACTCGTAGGCCAGCACCACCAGTTGGGAGCGGTCCCGGACCGCCAGCTTGGTCATGATGCGGCTGACGTGGGTCTTGGCGGTGGCCGGGCTGAGCACAAGCCGGGCGGCGATCTCGTCGTTCGTCAGCCCGGCGGCCACCAGCCGCATCACCTCCCGCTCGCGGTCGGTGAGGGCGCGCAGCCGCGGGCCGGGGTCGGGGGCCTGGACCCGTCCGGCGAACTCCGCGATGAGCCGGCGGGTGACGGAGGGGCTGATCAGCGCGTCGCCGCGGTGCGCCACCCGTACGGCGTGGATCAGTTCCTCCGGTTCGGTGTCCTTGACCAGGAAGCCGGTGGCGCCGGCGCGCAGCGCTCCGTAGATGTAGTCGTCCAGGTCGAAGGTGGTCAGGATGACGACCTTGACGCCCTCCAGGCGGGGGTCGGCGGCGATCCGCCCGGCCGCCTGAAGGCCGTCGGTCCCGGGCATCCGGATGTCCAGGAGCGCCACGTCGGGGTGCGTCTCGCGGCAGGCCGCGACGGCCTCGTCGCCGTCGCCCGCCTCGGCCACCACCGTGATGTCGTCCTCGTCCTCCAGGATCGACCGGAACCCGGCCCGCACCAGCCGCTGGTCGTCCGCGAGCAAGACCTTGATCATGGTTGTCGGGGCGCTCCGTTCCCGTGCGGCAGCCGGGCCCGTACGGCGAATCCGCCGTCCCGGCCGGGACTCGTGATCAGATCGCCGCCCAGCGCGCGTGCGCGCTCGCGCATACCGCTGATGCCGCTGCCGGGCACGGCGCGGACCGGACCGCGTCCGTTGTCCGTGATCTCGATCCGGACCTCGCGAGGTGCGTATGAGACATGGACGGTGACGGCGGTGGCCCGGGAGTGCCGGGTCACATTGGTGAGTGATTCCTGGACGATGCGGTAGCCGGCGAGCTCCACTTCGGTGGGCAGCGGCTGCGGCTCGCCGCTGGTGTGTGCGCGTACGTCGAACCCGGCCGACCGCGCCGACGCGACGAGTTCGCCGATCCGGGCCAGGCCCGGCGGCGGCGCCGTGGGCGCCTCCTCGTCGATCTGCCGCAGCACCCCGAGGGTCGCCCGCAGTTCGCGCAGCGCCTCGCGGCTGGACGACTTGATCGCGGCGAGGGCCGTCCCGGCCTGTGCCGGGTCCTTCTCGAGCCGGTGCAGGGCGGCCGTGGACTGGACGCTGATGAGGGAGATGTGGTGGCCGATGACATCGTGCAGCTCCCGGGCGATGCGCAGCCGCTCCTCGCCGGCCGCGCGCCGCTCCACCTCGTGGACGTACGCCAGGCGGCTGTGGCGCAGCCACCCGAGCGCGACCACCGCGACCAGCCAGCCGGTGAGCATGAAGAGGGCGACCCCGTTGACGTCCTCGTTGCCCGCCAGCGTGCCGACGCCGACGGCGGCGACGCTGAGCGCGGCGATGGCGACGGCCGCCCGCAGCAGCCCCTGGGCCGCGACCGCGTACAGCGCGACCACGAACGCGACGAGGAGGGGGCCGTCGTACACGCTGGTGAGGTAGTACGCGGCGGTGGCGGCCAGCACGCCGAGGGCGACGGCCACGGGACGGCGGCGGCGGAACCAGAGCGCGCCGCAGGCGGCGATGATCATCGCCAGGTCGAGAACGGTGACCGGCCAGGGCTCCGCGCGCTCGCCCACCAGCGGTCCCATGCCGCCGCCGACCGCCAGCGCGAGGACACCGCCGACCAGGGCCGCGTCCGCCCACTGGCCGCGCGGCGGCCGGATACGGGCGACAGAGCCTTGGAGGACCATGCGCTCAGCCTAGGGCCGCCTCGGGTACGGGCCCTTCCTCCGTTGGGCGGAGCGAGCGGGCCCGCGCCGCAACCCGGGGAGTACGCGCGGCGCCGGGGGCACAACCGGTGGGGTACGGCGAGTGCCGCCGCCCCTGGGGGAACGGCGGCACACGGTCGGGCAGTGGGATCAGCTGAAGGAGACGTTGAAGCTGTTGGTCTTGAAGTCCAGACCGCCGGCCGAGGAGGTGATCTCGTAGCCGAACTGGACATCGCCGATGGTCACATCGCCGAACCAGCCCTTGGTGTTCTTGATCCAGTTCACGATGGCCTTGATGTCCACGGAGCCGGAGCTGGAGTTTGAACTGCGGATGAAGGAGAAGACCTCATTGGCGCCGTTGCTGCCCTTGTAGACGGTCCAGCTGTGGCCGCCGAGGGTGAGGCTGCCCTGGGAGGTGCCGAGCGGACCGACCGGGCCGGTCTTGTTCATCCAGAGCATGATCTCGTAGTCGTAGTTGGTGTCCCAGATGTCGTACGAGGTGTTGTACGCGCCCGAGGACGGCACGGTGACGTTGTAGCTGCTGTTCAGGCTGCCTAGGGCGCTGACCTTCTTGCCGACGACCCGCTTGGCGTTGGGGTAGGACTTGATGCCGCCGGTGTTGGGGTGGTTGGCCCAGACGCCCCAGTCGGTGTACGAGTTGGCCCAGATGGTCTGGGATCCGGCGCCGGAGCCCCAGATGTTGTTGTAGAGCGTGTAGCCGCCGTTGGACCAGTTGCCCCACTGGTCCGAGGAGGACCAGGTGGCGGCGTGGGCGGGGGCGGCGGCGAAGCCGATGAGCGCGAGGAGCGCGAACAGCGGGGTCAGGAAGAGCTTTCGAGCCTTTCGGTGCACGGTGCTGCTCCCTTCGGGTGGGGGGGAATCGAGCGGGGCCAGGACCACGGCCGCAAAGCGGTCGAGGCCGACCTCGGTGTCGTACACGCGGCCGGTGAGCAGATCGGTCCGCGCGGACGGGAGGGGGACGACCGCGGGGGTGCGGCCGTGGTTGAGGAGGAACAGGTGCTCGCCGCGGAACACGGCCTCCACACCCTCGGGGAGCCCGGGCAGCGGTGGCCGCAGCCCCGCCTCGTCGGCGGCGCGGGCCAGCAGGGCGCGCAGCGCGGCGGGTTCGGGCAGGGTGGAGACGTACCAGGCGGTGCCGGCGCCGTGGCGGTTGCGGGTGATGGCGGGGCCCGCCGTCGAGTTCGCCGCCCTTGATCCGGGCGACGGTCTCGGCGGTGGACGGCTCCAGGTCCTCGGACCAGAGGGTGGCGGTGAATCCGGCGGGCCAGGAGGGGCCGTGGGCGGTGAGGGTTTCGCCCTCGTCCAGCGGCCACCACTCGTGGACCCTACGGATGCCGAGGAGATCGCGGAGCCGCTGGTCGACGCCGCCCGGGCGGACCCGGTCGTCCTCGTCGGCGACGCCGGTGAAGAAACCGCAGACCAGGGTGGAGCCGCCGCGTACATAGCCGGTGAGGTTGTCCAGCGCCTCGTCGGTGAGCAAGTAGAGGTGGGGGACGGCGACCAGGGCGTAGTCGGTGAGGTCAGCGTGCGGGTGGGCGAAGTCGGTGGTGAGGTTCTGCTCCCACAGGGCCCGGTGCCAGGCGCGTACGAGCTGGGGGTAGTCGAGCCGGGCGGAGGGGCGGCCGTCCTGGACGGTCGCCCACCAGGCGTGCCAGTCGTGCAGGATCGCGGCGCCGGCGGGGACGCCGCGGCCGACGACGCCGCGGCCGACGACGCCGCCGAGCCGGCGCAGTTCGGCGCCGAGCCCGCGCACCTGCTGGAAGGTGCGGCTGCGCGCACCGGCGTGCGGCACCATCCCGGAGTGGAACTTCTCGCTGCCCTGCCGCGACTGCCGCCACTGGAAGAAGCAGACGGCGTCCGCGCCGCGCGCCACGGCCTGCAGCGACCACAGGCGCATCAGCCCGGGCGGCTTGGGGTGGTTGACGCCGCGCCAGTTGACCGGGCCTGCCGCCTGCTCCATGAGCACCCAGGGGCCGCCAGCCTGGGAGCGGGTGAGCTCCTGGACCAGCGCCCCGTACGCGGCGGCGTGCGGGTCCTTGGGGTCGGGGTAGATGTCGACGGAGACCACGTCCTCCTCGGCCGCCCAGGCCCAGCCGTCCTGGCCGATGAACAGCGGCATGAAGTTGGTGGTGACCGGGATGTGCGGGGTGCGGGCGGCCAGGACGTCGCGTTCGGCGGTGAAGCACTCCAACAGGGCGTCGCTGGTGAAGCGGCGGAAGTCGAGCGCCTGGGTGGGGTTGATCAGATACTGGGCGCGGCGGGGCGGAATAACCTCCTCCCACGAGTCGTAGCGCTGGCTCCAGAAGGCCGTGCCCCACGCCTCGTTGAGCGCGTCGAGGCCGCCGTACCGGGTGCGCAGCCAGCGGCGGAAGTGGCGGGCCGTGGTGTCGCACCAGCAGTGGGTGCCGTATTCGTTCCCGACGTGCCACATACGCACCGCCGGGTGGCCGCCGTAGCGCTCCGCCAGGTCCTCGGTGATGCGCAGCGCGTACTCGCGGTAGAGCGGGGAGGAGGCGCAGAACTGGTTGCGCGCGCCGTACCAGACGGTGGCGCCTCGCTCGTCGCGCGGCAGGGTCTCGGGGTGGCGGGCGCCCATCCACGGGGGCGGCGAGGCGGTCGGGGTGGCCAGGCACACCTCGATACCGCCCTCGTGGAGCAGATCCAGGACCTCGTCAAGCCAGCCGAAGTCGCGGGCGCCGGGGCGCGGTTCAAGCCTGGCCCAGGAGAAGACGCCGACGGTGGCGGTGGTGACCTGGGCCTCGCGCATCAGCCGTACGTCCTCGCGCCAGACGCTCCGCGGCCACTGCTCGGGGTTGTAGTCGCCGCCGTAGAGGATGCGGCCGCGGGTGACATCGCTCAGCTCGGGCATCGCGCTCGCTCTCGCTTCCGGTCGGCCGACAAAGGAAAGTGGCGCGGGGCTAGCCCTTGATGGCGCCGGTGAGCATGCCCTTGGTGAAGTGCTTCTGGACGAAGGGGTAGAGCACCACGACCGGGATCAGCGCGAGCACCATGACGGCCATCTGGACCGCCAGGCCCGGGACCTGGCTGCTGGAGATCATCTGGGACATGCCCTGGGGCGCCTGCTGCTTGATGACCAGCTGGCGCAGGATCATCTGGAGCGGCCACATGTCCTGGTCGTTGAGGTAGAGCATCGCGTTGAACCACTGGCTCCAGTAGCCGACCGCGTAGAAGAGGGAGACGACCGCGATGACCGCCTTGGACAGCGGCATCACGAGCTGCAGCAGGATCCGCCACTCCCCCGCTCCGTCGATCCGGGCGCTGTCGATCAGCTCGGGCGCGGTGGTCTGGAAGAAGGAGCGCAGCACCAGGATGTTGAAGACCGAGATGGCGCTGGGCAGGATCATCGACCAGTAGCTGCCCTCCAGGCCGACCCCGGTGACCAGCAGATAGGTCGGGATCAGACCGGCGTTGAAGAACATGGTGACGAGCAGCACCATCAGGATCGGCCGGTGGAGGAAGGACCCGCGGCGCGACAGTCCGTACGCGCACAGGATCGAGACCACCGTACTGATCACCGTGCCCACGGCCGTCAGGGCGAGGCTGACGATCGCCGCGCGGGTGACCGTGCCGCCGCCGAGCAGTTCTGAGTACGCCCGGAAGGTGATCGTCTTGGGCACGATGACCAGCCCGCCGGCGTCGGTGATGGCCTTCTGGTCGGAGAGGCTGGTGACCACCACCACCCACAGCGGCCCGAGGATCGCCAGGCACACCCCGACCAGGGTGGCGCCCTTGGCTCCCTGGCCGACCTTGCTCGGCTCCTCCTCCCACACCGGGCGGCTGCTGGCGCGGCGCGGCGGGGCGGGCGGCGCGGCGGCCTTCTGCACAGTCGCCGTCATATCGCTGTCATTTCTGGTAAACCCCCTGCTCGCCGAGCATGTGGGCGACTTTGTTGGCGATCAGGACGAGCACCAGGCTGAAGGCGCCCTTGATCAGGCCGCCCGCGGCGGCGATCCCGTAGTCGGTGTTGGCGATGCCGACCCACCACACATAGGTGTCGAAGACCTCGGAGGCGCCCGGCCCCACCGCGTCGCGCTGCAGCAGGATCTGTTCGAAGCCCACGGTGAGCGAGTCGCCGACGCGCAGCACCAGCAGCAGGGCGATCACCGGGCGCAGCGCGGGCAGCGTGACATGCCACATCCGCCGCCACCGGTTCGCCCCGTCCACCGCCGCCGCCTCGTACAGGTCCTGGCTGACGGCGGAGAGGGCGGCGAGGAAGACGATGACGCCCCAGCCGCCGTCCTTCCACACCAGCTGCGCGGTGACCAGGAACTTGAAGACGCCGGGGTCGGTCATCAGGTCGAAACCCTCGTACCCGTGTTGGCGCAGCTGCTGGGCGAGCAGCCCGGCCCCGCCCAGCATCTGCTGGAAGACGGTGATGACCAGCACCCAGGAGAAGAAGTGCGGCAGGTAGAGGATCGACTGCACCAGCCCCCGGATCCGCTGGCTGAGCACGCTGTTGACCAGCAGGGCGAGCGCGATGGTGAGGGGGAAGAAGAGCACCAGCTGGATGAAGGTGATGCCGAGGGTGTTGGCGAAGGCGTCCCAGAAGCGGCTGTCGTCGAAGAGGAGGGTGAAGTTGTCGAGGCCGACCCAGGGGCTGGTCCACAGGCCCTGGGTGAACGGGTCGTAGTCCTTGAAGGCGACCGTGGTCCAGATCAGCGGGACGTAGTTGAACAGCGCGAGCAGGCCGACGGCGGGGGCCACCATCAGCAGCAGGGTGCGGTCCCGGCGCAGCCGCTGCCACCACCGGATGCCGCCGTCCGGCACGGCGGGCCGCGGGGCGGTCGGCGGCCCGGACGCGGCGGGGCCGCCGGGGCCGCCGCGCCGAGCGGATCTCGCGCGGCGCGGTTCACCGGCCCGGCTGCCGGTGTCCAGTGCCATCAGGCGCCGCTGCCGTTCTTGTCGAGGAGCTTCGCGTACCAGTCGCGGAGCTTGTCACCGCCGCCGCTGCGCCAGTCGCTGATGGCGCTCTGCGCGTCGCGGATGGACTTGCGGCCGCGTACGACGTCCTTGGCCAGGTCCTCGAAGGGGGTGTACAGGGAGGCGTAGCGGTTGGGCTCCTGGATCTGCATGCCGTAGAACACGGGCTTCTTGGCGAACTTGCCCATGCGCTGCATCCAGCCGCAGTAGTCCTTCACCATCTGCGGGAAGTCCGGGTAGGCGACGGTGGCCTCGGGCGAGACGATGAAGCGGTAGGTGTCCTGGACCTCGGTGACGCCCTTGGAGTTCTTGACCGGGGCGCCGTGCTTCAGGGTGTGGTGCACGCCCTCGACGCCGTAGTCGATCAGCCGCTGCTCCTTGGTGCCGTAGGGCGCGGCGATGAAGTTGGCGACGGCCAGGATCTCCTCGATCCGGTCCTTGGAGAGGTTCTTGTTGAGGAAGGACCAGATGTTCGCGGGCGGGCCCAGGTAGAGGGTGGGGTCGCCGCCGTCGGCGCCGAAGTAGTCCATCCCCTGGATCTTGAAGTCGGGGTTGGGCTCGGCCTGTTCGAAGGTGGCGCCGTACCACTTGGCGTCGCCGTCGTTCATGATGAGCGACTGGCCGGAGGTGAAGCGGGTGAGCGAGTCGTTGGCCTTGCCCGCGACCGCGTCGGGGTGGACATAACCGCTCTTGAAGAGCTTGCGGCACCACTCCAGGGCCTCGAGATAGTTGTCCAGCTCGACCTTGTGGACGAGCTTGCCGTCCTTCTCCACCCAGTAGAACGGCTTCTCCCCCGGGCAGCCGAAGATGATCTGCGCCGACCACCACATGTCCTCGCACGCCCACACCTTGCTCTTGGGCCGGGTGATCTCCTTGGCGAGGGCGAGGAATTCATCGGCGCTCTTGGGGACCTCGTAGCCCTCCTTCTTGAAGATGTCCTCCCGGTAGAAGGGGATCACCCCGCTGAGCGGGCGGGCGGGCATGGGCAGACCGCGGAGCTTGCCGCCGAAGACCGACATCTGCCAGGCGGCGGTGGGGATGGCGGCGAGGTTGGGGTACTTCTTGACCTTGTCGCCGGAGAGATACGGGCCCAGGTCGGCGAACTTGGCGCTGATCGCGCCCATCAGCCTGCCGCCCATCTCCCACTGCGGGATCATCACGATGTCCGCGATGTCCCCGGAGGCCAGGACGGCGCTGAGCTTTTCGCCGTACGTGTTGCCGTCCTGCGGCTGAAAGGTGACCTTCGCGCCCAGGGCTTCGTTGACGGCCTTGTAGTAGGCGCTGTTCTTGGGCGGCGGGGTGCCCCACAGCGGTTCGAAGACGGTGTAGCTGCCGCCCTTGCCCGGTTTGCCCTTGACGGAGGCGACCAGCTCGGCGGTGGGCTTGGCCTGGGTGAAGCCGGGGCTCGAGCCGTTCACGCTCGGGATGTCGGGCTTCACCACCTGGGAGGCCGCATAGGTCGGCAGCAGCTTCTTCAGGTCCTTGCCGGATGTCGTACCGCCCTTGCCGGTGGACTCCTCGGTGGAGCACGCGGACAGCAGCGGGACCCCTCCCGCGACGGCCACCGCGGCGACGGCCGCGGAGGACAGGACGGTTCTCCGGCTCGGAGTGGAAGTGGAGGCCGAAGCCTGGGAGTTCGGCATTGCGTCAACCCTTCGTGGCGTACCCGCCGTGCGACAGATGGTCGAAGCGCTTCACTATTGCGCCGAGGTTAAGTCGGGGGGTGAGGTCGCGCAAGAGCGGTACCCAGAAGGCTCGTTGGCCACGCGGCGGAGCCCCATATCGAGGCAGTCTGAGAGGGTCTGCGCAGTTCTGAGGTGGTCTGCTTCGTCATGACTATTTCCGCAACTTCATGACGTTGTGGGGTTGTTGCCACTTCGAGCCTTGACATCCGGGTGACACCACATCAGCATCGAAGCGCTTCGAATGACATTTGACATCCCGACCCCAACCCCACTGACACGACCGTGAGGGGATCCGCGCGTGAGCGGCTGCCAGGCCACCAGCGAGTCGACGAGTACGCCCTTCCGTGATCCGCGGCTGCCCGACGGCGAGCGAGTGGCGGACCTGCTGGCGCGGCTCACCCTCGACGAGCGGATCGCGATGCTGCACCAGTTCGCGCCCGCGGTGGAGCGGCTGGGCCTGGCGGCCTTCCGCACCGGCCAGGAGGCGCTGCACGGCGTGGCCTGGATGGGGCCCGCGACGGTCTTCCCGCAGGCGGTGGGGCTCGGCGCGACCTGGCACCCCGAACTGCTGCGGCGGATCGGCGAGGCGGTGGGCACCGAGGTACGGGCCATGCGCGCCCGCGACGAACGGGTGGGGCTCAATGTGTGGGCGCCGGTGGTGAATCTGCTGCGCGACCCGCGCTGGGGCCGCAACGAGGAGGGCTACGCCGAGGATCCGTACCTCACCTCGGCGCTGGCCGCCGCGTACACGCGCGGACTGCGCGGCGACGACCCGGCCCGCTGGCGCACCGCGCCCGTCCTCAAACACTGGCTGGCGCACAACAACGAGACCCACCGGGACACCACCTCCTCCTCGGTGCGGCCGCGCGTACTGCACGAGTACGACCTCGCGGCCTTCCGCGGGGCGGTGCGGGCGGGTTCGGTGGCGGGTGTGATGCCCGCGTACAACCTGGTCAACGGGCGGCCCAACCACGTCTCCCCGTATCTGCGGGAGCACTTGCGCACCTGGACCGAACAGGAGCTGGTGGTGTGCTCCGACGCGGGCGCGCCCTCCAACCTGGTGGACTCCGAGCACTACTTCGACACCCATGAGGAGGCGGTGGCCGCGGCCCTGCTGGCCGGGGTGGACAGCTTCACGGACCACGACCAGGACGCGTCGAAGACCGTCGAGCGGGTGCGGGGCGCGCTGCGGCGCGGGCTGATCGACGCGTCGGTCGTCGAGGTGGCGGTGCGGCGGCTGCTGGCCATGCGGTGCGCGCTGGGGGAGTTCGACCCGCCCACAGAGCCGACAGAGCCCGCGGAGACGGCCGGGTTCGATACGCCGGGGCACCGGGCACTCGCGCTGGAGGCCGCCGAACAGGCCGTCGTCCTGCTCAAGAACGACGGGCTGCTGCCGCTGTCCGACGCCACGGCGGGCACCGTCGCCGTGGTTGGCCCGCTCGCGGACGAGTGCGAGCTCGACTGGTACAGCGGCAGCCTGATCCGCCGCAGCACACCGCGCGAGGCGCTGGTGGAACGGCTCGGCGCGGAGCGTGTGGTGTTCGTGGAGGGGACGGACACCGTGCGGCTGCGCGCCGCGGCGGGGTGGGTGCGGGTCCCGGACACGGAGGTCGGGGAACGGGCGCGGGAGGGTGCTCCGGAGGGCTCGCTCAACCCGGCGCACACGGCCGGGCGCACCGACCTGCCGCCGCTGACCGTCGGTCCCGCGCCCACCGATCTGGCCCTCGCCGACTGGGGCGGCGGCGTGCTCACGCTGCGCGCGCCGTCGGGGCGCTGTCTGACCGTGGCCGAGGACGGGTTCGTACGGGCCGCGGCCGAGCAGCCCGGGGGCTGGGTGGTCCAGGAGACGTTCACGCTGGAGCGGCACGGCGACGGACATCTCCTCCGGCACAGGGGAACGGGCGGGTACGTCTGTGTCGCCGCCGAGGGCCTGAAGGTTGCCGTGCCGGATGGATCAGCGGAGGTGGCGAAGGCGGAGGTCGCGGAGGCGAAGGCGCAGGCGGAGGTCTTCACGCTGGAGGTCGTCGAACGCGGCGAGGACGCGGTCGCGCGGGCCGCCGCGGCGGCCACCACCGTGCTGGTCCTGGCGGGCAACGACCCGCATATCAACGGCCGCGAGACCGAGGACCGCACCACCCTCGCGCTGCCCGTCCAGCAGGACCGGCTGTGGCGCGCCGCCCACTCCGCCAATCCCCGCACCGCCCTGGTGCTGGTCTCCAGCTATCCGTACGCGGTGGGCGAGGCCGCCGATGTACTGCCCGCGCTGCTGTGGACCGCGCACGGCGGCCAGGCGGCGGGGACCGGGCTCGCCCGGGTGCTGTTCGGCGATGTCTCACCGGCCGGCCGGCTGCCGCAGACCTGGTACGCCGGCGAGGAGGAACTGCCGGACCTGCTCGACTACGACATCATCGCGTCCCGCGCCACGTATCTGTACTTCGACGGCGCACCCCTGTTCCCGTTCGGGCACGGCCTGTCCTACACCCGCTTCGCGTACGGGGACCTGTCGGTGCAGCGGACCGCGAGTGAGGGTGAGGGTGAGGGGGCCGTGCTCGCGGTGGAGTGCGAGGTCACCAACGTCGGCCCGTACGACGGCGACGAGGTGGCGCAGATCTACGTCAGCGCCCCGGGGGCGCGGGTCCCGCGCCCGCACCGCCGGCTCATCGCGCACCGCCGGGTCCCGCTGCGCCAGGGCGAGACGGCGCGGCTGTTCTTCACCGTCCCGGCCGACGAGGCGCTGGGCTTCTGGGATGTGGCACACGGCCGCTGGACCGTCGACCCGGGCACGTACGAGATCCACGCCGGCGCGTCCAGCACGGACATCCGGCGCACCGCCACCATCGCCGTCGACGGCCCGCCGCCCGCCCCGCGCCCGGTGCTGGAGCGGGGCCTTGCGGCGGCGGACTTCGACTCGGCCGACGGGATCAGGCTGGTGGACCTGACCAAGGTGCGCGGCGACGCGGTGGCCGGCACGGACGACACGATCGGCCGGCTCCTCTTCCGCGCCTGCGACTTCGGGGCGGGCGCGCGGACGGTCACCGTGGAGGCGGCACGCGCGCAGGACCCGGAGGGTACGGGGGCGGCGGATGCTGCGGCGGTCGAACTGCATCTGTCCGACGGCACCACGCTCGCCTCGGTCGCCATCCCGCCGACCGGCGACCCGTACCGCTACACCACCGTGGGCGCCACCCTGCCCACTCCCCCGTCGGGCGTGCATGACCTGCACATCACGCTGCGCGGGGCACTGAGACTGGCTCGTCTCGGCTTCTCCGGTTGAGGGTCCGGAGCCGCCATAGGACGGGCCCGGCCCGATACGACGGGCCCGGCCCGGTATGACGGGCCACGCGCCCACGCGGAGGACCTACGTCACCCTCCGCGTGGGCGCTCATCATGAGGCCGGATCGGGGTCAGGGGCATCAGCGCGTCAGGCGCGGCTCACAGGTCGAGGCCGGTGAGGACGAGGACCCGCTCGTAGGTGTAATCCTCCATCGCGTAACGCACGCCCTCACGGCCCTCGCCGGACCTCTTGGTGCCGCCGTAGGGCATCTGGTCGGCGCGGTACGACGGAACGTCGCCCACGATCACGCCACCGACCTCCAGCGCGCGGTGGGCGCGGAAGGCGGTCTGCAGATCGTGGGTGAAGACGCCCGCCTGAAGCCCGTACTTGGAGTCGTTGACCGCGGCGAAGGCCTCCTCCTCGCCCGCCACCTTGCGGACGATGAGCACCGGGCCGAAGACCTCCTCGCAGGAGACCTGGGCGTCGGCGGGCACATCGGCGAGCACCGTCGGGGCGTAGGCCGCGCCCTCGCGCTTGCCTCCCGTCAGCACCTTCGCCCCGCCCTGGACCGCCTCCTCCACCCATGCCTCGACGCGCTTGGCGGCGTCCTCGCTGACCAGCGGGCCGACGTCGGTCGCATCGTCGGAGGGGTCGCCGGTGACCTGGGCCTCGACAGCCTCGACGATCTTCGGCACGAGCCGCTCGTAGACGGACGCGTCCGCGATCACCCGCTGCACGGAGATGCAGGACTGCCCGGCCTGGTAGTTGGAGAAGGTCCCGATGCGGCCCGCCGCCCACTGGAGGCCGATCTCGGAGGTGTAGTCACCCAGCACGACCGCGGCGCCGTTGCCGCCGAGCTCCAGCGTGCAGTGCTTGAGCGGCACGGACTCCTTGATGGCGTAGCCGACCTTGTCGGAGCCGGTGAAGGAGATGACCGGCAGCCGCTCGTCCTGGACGAGCGCGGGCATCCGGTCGTTGGGCACCGGCAGCACGCTCCAGGACCCCGCGGGCAGGTCGGTCTCGGCCAGCAGTTCACCGAGGAGCAGCGCGGACAGCGGCGTCGCCGGGGCCGGCTTGAGGATGATCGGCGCGCCGACGGCCAGCGCCGGGGCGACCTTGTGGGCGCACAGGTTCAGCGGGAAGTTGAACGGCGCGATGCCCAGAACGGCCCCGCGCGGGAAGCGGCGGGTCAGCGCCAGCCGCCCGGTGCCGCCCGGGTCGGTGTCCAGCCGCTGCGCGTCTCCGCCGTTGAACCGGCGGGCCTCCTCGGCGGCGAACCGGAACACGGACACGGCCCGGCCGACCTCACCGCGCGCCCACTTCAGGGGCTTGCCGTTCTCGGCGGAGATGAGCCGCGCAACCTCCTCGGCGCGCTCGCCCAGCCGCCGCGAGACATGGTCGAGGGCGGCGGCCCGCACATACGCGGGGGTGGCGGCGAACTCGTCCTCGACGGCCGCGGCGGCCGCGACGGCCTCCTCGACCTGGGCCTCGGTGGGAATGCTCACCGCGCCGACGGTGCGCCCGTCCCAGGGGGACGTGACCTCGAAGGTGTTCTCGCCCGTGGCCTCGCGGCCGGCGAGCCAGAACGCGTGGGTGACGGCTTCGTTTGTGTCTGGCACGGCGGATCCCGACCCTTCCGGAAGTGGTGGGGTGATGGTGCGGAGGTGTCTCCACCTCCACCGTAGGCGCGGGACGGCCGGAAGCTGTTTGTCCGGTGCGTAGCAGTCGGCCGCCGCCTCGCGCCGCATTGGTGGGGTGGACGGGGCGTACGCGGTTGACGCCCGTGTTGCGCCTCAGCCGTGCTGGGTCCCTTACGTGGTCGCCTTGAGAGCCAGCCACAGCTCCATGCGCACATCGGGGTCGTCCAGCGACCGCCCCAGGATCTCCTCGACGCGGCGCATCCGGTAGCGGAGGGTGTGCCGGTGCACGCCGAGGTCGGCGGCTGCCGCGTCCCACTGACCGTGCCGGGACAGCCAGGCCCGCAGGGAGGCCACCAGGTCGCCGCGGCCCGTCGCGTCGTGCTCCCGCAGCGCCCGCAGCATGCCGTCGGCGAAGGCCCGTACGGCGTCGTCGGCCAGCAGCGGCAACACGGAGCCCGCCGCGACCTCCTCGTGCTCTACCAGCATCCGGCCGCGCCGCCTGGCCACCGAGAGCGCCTGCTCAGCCTGGCGGTAGGCGGCCGCGGCGGCGGTCGGACCCGCCGGGGCGGACAACCCGATCATGAGGTCGCCGAGGTCGTCGCCCGGGGGCACGGCGCTGCGGTCACGCGGGCGCACCGCGGCGCCGCGGCGGCTCTCGACCGCCTTGGCGTACTCGGCGCAGACGGAGACCGCTGCGCCGCCGTCCGGAGCCAGCACCACAAGGCGCCCGCCGTCGGGCACCACCAGCACGGCCTCGCCGGTGCGGGCGGCGGCCGTCTCCATGGCGTCGGCGAGCGAGCCGAGGCGGGCGTCGGCGGGGGCCTGCGCCTCGGCGGGCGGGGCCGTACGGGCCGCCGTACCGCCTGGGTTTGTGCTGTCCGGGGCGGTGTCCGACAGGCTCTCCGCCGACGTCTCCGGTATGCCGCCGCCGACGGCGGCTGTCGCGCCCGGCTGCTGCGGCCCGCTGCCAGGAGCGCCCTCGGCGACGAGCATCCGGAACGGCGCGTCGAGCAGACCGCCGTACAGCTGCCCCGCGACCGCCCGCGCATGGTCGGGCTCGCCCGCAAGCAGCATCCGCAGCACGGCGGCGCCGAGCCGCTGCTCGGCCTCGTGCAGGGCGCGGGAACGCTCGGTGGTGAGGGTCAGCAGCGCCACCGCCGAATGCACGGCGTAGCGCTCGGCGGTGCCGAGGGGCGCGCCCGTACCGACCGCGAGAACGCCACGGGTGCGGCGGCCGGTGCCCAGCGACTGCAGCTCCACCCGGTCCGTGGCCGCCTCACCGGCCGAATCCGCACCATCGGCACCGCCTGTCCCGTCGCCGTCCCCGCCTTCTCCCCCGCCTTCTCTCCCAGCGCCTCCGCCGCCTCCGCCGCCGAGGACGGCGCTGGCGGGGGCCGGCCGGGCAAGCAGCCGCTCCACGTCGGCGGTCAGCCTGGCGGCCCGCCGGGCCGCCCAGTCGGGCGCTGCGGCGACCACCGCGCCGGAGGCGTCGTACAGCGCCGCCCAGCCGTCGAGATGCGCCGCGAGCCGGGCGAGCAGCACGGCGGGCCCCTCGGCGCCGATCGCGGCCCGGGTCAGCTCGCGCTGCGCCTCGAACCCGGCGGTCACCGAGCGGTACTGGTCGGCGGCGATGGCCGCGGAGACGGCCTTGCTGATGGCGATGAAGGGTGTGCGCCGCGGCACTTCCAGCAGCGGCAGGCCCTCCTCCTTCGCCGCGGCGACGAGCGCGGCGGGCACCTCGTCATAGTTGACCCCGACCGCGAACCCGAGCCCCACCACCCCGGCACCGGTCAGCCGCCGCACGTAGCGGAGCATCGCCTCCGGGTCCTCGGCGTCGAGCTTCATGGCGGTGGTCAGCAGCAGCTCACCGCCCTCCATATACGGCACGGGGTCGGCGAGCTCGCTGACATGCGCCCAGCGCACGGGCGTCTCCAACCGGTCCTCACCCGCGAGCACGGACAGCTTCAGCGCGGTGTGGTGGACCAGTGAGGCGAGGGTGGGAGGCATGGCACCTTCGGTCGACGTCGACGCGGGGACTTCGCCGTCCCGTATGAACGGCTGCAACCGATTCTGCCTCAATGGATGAATACGGGAATCGAAGAACGTCGATTTTCGGCTGCGCGCGGACACGGGCATCGGGCAGCCGGGACAAGTTGGCGGGTGAGGATGCCCACCCCGCCAACATGCTGCACTCTGCCCCGTACGGACGTCAGGCGCGAAGATCCACCAGCACCGGCGGCCCGCTCTCGCCCCGTACGGAGGTCACCGACAGCACGGCGTGCCCCGCGGGGACCGCGTGCGCGAGCTCCGAAGCCGACCAGCGTTCGCGCTCGACCTTCCGGACGGTCACCGACTGGATCGTCACGGCCTTGCCGGTGACCACCTTCCGGATGAAGTGCATCACCTTGGTGAAGGGAGCCTCCGCGATGATCTGGCGGTCGGTGACGTCCCGCGCCTCGACCCACGCCGTGCCCCACACCTCGGCGAACCGCGCCCCGTCCCAGGTCGTCACCCCCGCGTAGGCCATCCGGCAGCCGACCGCACCGAGCAGCGCGCTGCGCAGCGCGTCGGGTACGTCGTCCAGGGTGCGCAGGGTCAGCACGACCCCCGCGTTGGCCGAACGCAGCCGCTGGATACCGCGCAGCGCCTCGGGGGTGATCGTGTGCGAGGCGTCGTCGAGCACCAGACAGGCGAAGAGCGACCGGTCCGCGCGGCCCACGGCGCACTCGGTGAACTGCGCGAGAACCAGGCGGGCGAGCATCCGGGACGCCTCGACATGGCCACGCTCGGGCAGATCGATCCGCACCCGCAGCGGATGCTCGAGGGCGCGCAGCGAGAAGGGGCGCCGGTCGCCGGTCGTATTGAAGAACTCGGCGAACACCGGCCGGTCCAGCAGCGCGATCCGGTCGGCGAGCAGCGCCCCCACATCACCGGGCGTGCCGGCCTGCCGCACCCGCGCGTCCAGCTCACGCGCCTGCGCCGACTGCCCGGCCGCGTCCAGCGCCTCGCGGAGCGCGCTGACCGCGGCCTTCGAGCCGTCCAGCAGCTCGCGCAGTTCGGGCACGGACGGGAAGCGTCCGTGGGCGGCGCGGTACGGGCCGAGCAGTTGGGCGAGCGCGGTCCCCGCCCGGCGGCTGTCCCCGCCCGGCAGCGATGCGGCCATGTCGCCGATCAGGGCCTCGGCGAGCACGCCCGCGGCCTCGTCGGGGTCGTTGGTGCCGCCGTAGAGGTCGAAGTCGTAGGCGGAGTCCGGGCGGCCGATCTTCACCACGACGTCGAACGCCTCATCCGCCCCGAGCCCCGACCCCGCCGTCCCCACGGCCACCACCGCCACCTGCCGCGCGAGCGCCTGCAGACACAGCGCCTCCACCACGGGCCGCACCAGCCGCCCGGTCTTCCCCGCCCCGGCCGGCCCGACGGCCAGCAGCGATGTGCCGAGCACGTCGGGGTCGAGGGCGAGGCCGACGCCGCGGTGCTGGTAGGGGTTGCGGAGATCGTCGGCGGCGGTGCCGATGCGGACCTGGTGGGCGACCAGGTCGTGCTCCGCCGTACGGGCGGGCAGATCCCGCGCGCCCGAAGGGTGCGCGTGCGCGGCGGCGCCGTGGCGCAGCACGGTGTCGGTGAACGCGGCGAGCGAGTCCCGACCGGCCCGCACCACCTGCCACGCCCGCTGGATCCGCGCATGATCCACATCACCCATCCGCCCCGCCCGCACCTCCTCGGCCAACCGATCCGCAGCACTGTGCGCCCCGGCGGCACGCAGCTCGGGCCACTGGGCGGGGTCGGCTTGGGGGTTGGTGGGGGCGGGGGAGGGGGATGAGCCGGGGTCGTCCCAGGTGCGGCGGAAAAGAGGGACCACGTATCGGCGCCAGACTTCGCCCCAGTGGCCGACGCGGCTGAAAACGGCGGCGATGATCAAGAACCAGAGTCCTTTGTACCAGCGCAGAACCGGGTCGCTTGCGTCGTGTATACGGTCGACCCAACCTTCCGATTGGGCCAGCTTCAGCGGCAATTGCCAGTAAGTGCCCAGGTACCCCCTATCGGCGGTAAGAAGCGACCACAACAGCCAGGTGAGTACGAGAGCGATCAATGCGCCGGTGAGCAATCCACGTGTCGGAATCCGGTCTGGATCCTCCGGCGGCTTGGGCTTGTGCCCATACGTCCACACCCCTGGCGCCGCCTCAGGCCGCGATGTGCGCAGCCAGTCGATCAAGGACGGCCGCGTGCCGGGGCGGGCCGCCGGCACGTTTTGAGGCTGCGGCGGAGCTGATGGCTGGGGCGGAGCCGGCGGCTGAGGCGGGGGTGCCTGGTGAGGATACGAGGGTGGTCCCGCGACGGGCGGGGTGGGGAGAGGGGGTGGGTTGCGGTGGGTGCCGCGTGAGTCGAATGTGCCCTCGGTGTCCATCTGCTGCCCCTTGCCCCCTGACCGGCTGTGCTCCGTGCTGCGCGCCTCGCGTCACCGCGCCGACGCGACAGCGTCCAATCTAGTGTTCCCAGCCGGGGAGTTCAGCGACCCGGCGGTTCCCACCGATTCCCACGTCCCGCAATACGACGGCAGAGCGGCAGTGACGACGCTCCGCGCTATGTCCGCCGAGGACAACGCAACACGCCCACTGCTCCCGAACGGAACATGCCACACCCACCGCACCCCGCCTAGCCTGCGAGTAAAAGCGCCGTTATTCCCCCTGGACCACCTGGAGCACCCCATGACCGAACTGTCCGGAGGCCCCTCCCTCCCACAGGAGCGCCGTATCGTCACCGCGATCCCCGGCCCGAAGTCCCAGGAGCTGCTCGCGCGCAAGACCGCGGCGGTGGCCAGTGGGGTGGGGACCGTCATGCCGGTGTTCGCCGCGCGGGCGGGTGGCGGGGTGATCGAGGATGTGGACGGCAATTCTCTGATCGACTTCGGCTCGGGCATCGCCGTGACTTCCGTCGGCTCCAGCGCAGAGGCCGTCGTCCGCCGTGCCACCGCCCAGCTCGCCGACTTCACCCACACCTGCTTCATGGTCACCCCTTACGAGGGCTACGTACAGGTCTGCGAGGAGCTGGCCGCCCTCACCCCTGGCGACCACCCCAAGAAGTCCGCCCTCTTCAATTCCGGCGCCGAAGCCGTCGAGAACGCCGTCAAGATCGCCCGCGCCTACACCAAGCGCCAGGCCGTCGTCGTCTTCGACCACGGTTACCACGGCCGCACCAACCTCACCATGGCGCTGACCGCGAAGAACATGCCGTACAAGCACGGCTTCGGCCCCTTCGCGCCCGAGGTCTACCGCGTCCCGGTCGCCTACCCCTACCGCTGGCTCACCGGCCCCGAGCACTGCGCCGACGAGGCCGCCGCCCAGGCCATCGACATGATCACCAAGCAGGTCGGCCCCGACAACGTCGCCGCCATCATCATCGAACCCATCCTCGGCGAAGGCGGCTTCATCGAGCCCGCCCCGGGCTTCCTCCCCAAGATCGCCGAGTTCGCCCGCGCCAACGGCATCGTCTTCGTCGCCGACGAGATCCAGTCCGGCTTCTGCCGCACCGGCAGGTGGTTCGCCAGCGAGCACGAGAACCTCGTCCCCGACCTCATCACCACCGCCAAGGGCATCGCCGGCGGCCTCCCCCTCGCCGCCGTCACCGGCCGCGCCGAGATCATGGACGCGGCCCACGCCGGCGGTCTCGGCGGCACCTATGGCGGCAACCCCGTCGCCTGCGCCGCCGCCCTTGGCGCCATCCAGACCATGCGCGACCTCGATCTCAACGCCAAGGCCCAGCGCATCGAGCACATCATGAAGACCCGTCTCGCCGCGCTTCAGGAAAAGCACGACATCATCGGCGACCTCCGTGGCCGCGGCGCCATGATCGCCATCGAGCTGGTGAAGTCCGGCTCCAAGGACCCGAACCCGGAGGCGACGGCGGCGGTGGCCAAGGCCTGTCACGCCGCGGGGCTGCTGGTCCTGACCTGCGGTACGTACGGGAATGTGCTGCGCTTCCTGCCGCCCCTGGTCATCGGCGAGGAGCTGCTGAACGAGGGTCTTGACGTGCTCGAAGAGGCGTTCGGCCAGCTGTGACTGTGAGTGATCGATGGGCGGCGTGAAGAAGATGTGCGAGGGCGATGACAGCTGGGTGATCGGCCTGTCGGGCGCGGCTTCGCTGCCGTACGGTCGTGGCAGATGAGAGAAACACCCCGCTCGCAGGGGACTGCGAGCGATGCCGAGCCGGTGCTTCCCCAGCCCCGACCCGGCTGTGCCCTCGCGCACACCACTGGAGCCTCCGGCTCCGGATCTCCTCACCGATCGGATGGCCGCCCGCCCCAAACCCCCCGGGGCGCGCGGTATTCCGGTCACCACGGCGGCCCCGGAACCACCCCCCCTGTTCCGGGGCCGCCGATTATTTCTGCGTTCACTCCGGTCCTCGCCTTGGTGGCCCTGTTCGCGCTGTGCACCTGGCAGGTGGCCGCGCACGGCCCGCTGCGCTCGCTCGACGAGCGGCTGGCCAAGGCACTCACCGCGTCCTCGGGGCTCGGCGCCGCGCTCCTTCCCTCCCCCGCCGCCGAGTTCTTCGCCGACCTCGGCAACATGGCCGTGGCCCTGCCGGTGCTCGCGGCCGTGCTCGGCTGGGTGGCATGGCGGGAGCGGCGCGCGGGGGCGGCGCGCTGGTGGCTGCCACCGCTGGCGGCCGCCGTGGCGATGGCGCTGGTCCCGGCCCTCGTCGCGCCGGTCAAGGCCCTGATCGACCGCCCCGGCCCACCCGGCCCTCTCGCGGACGGCTCCGGCTTCTACCCCTCGGGCCACGCCGCCACCGCCGCGGTCGCCTACGGCGCGGCCGTCCTGCTGCTGCGCCCGTATCTGCGGCGTCCGCCGACGCGTCGCGCGCTCGTCGGGGCGGTGGCGCTGCTGAACCTCGCCGTGGGCATCGGGCTCGTACGGCGCGGCTACCACTGGCCGCTGGACGTGTTCGGGAGCTGGTGTCTGTCCGGCCTGTTGCTGTGGGCTGTGTGGGGGCTCCTGCGAAGAAACCGGAGCCGCTGAGAAGCCGGAGCCGGCGTCAGCTCCTCATGTCACCGCACACCGTCGCCTGACCGCCCCGTCACGGCGAACTTCTGATCCGTCGGGGCGGTACCGGCACCACCGATTCCGGCCCCTTGGACCGGCTCGATGACCGGGCCGGACGAAGGGACTGAAAGATCGGGCTGAAATATCGGGCTGAACGAACGGGCGGGCTGAACGAACGGGCTAGAAGACGGAGTCGATCGCGGCGTCGAGCGCCATCAGGTAGATGGCCGGGATGACCATGCCGAGGATTCCGCAGACCAGGCCCGCGGTGGCCGAGCCGCCGTTGTTGGCCTCGCCGCGGCTCACCTTGCCCTTGCCGACCGCGCCGAAGATGATCGCGAGGATGCCCAGGATGATGGCGAAGACCCACAGGAAGTAGGTGATCCCGCACACCAGCCCGATGATGCCGCACACCAGCGCGGCGGTCCCCATGCCGTTGCTCTGCTGCATGGGCATCCCGGTGGCGCCCGGGTAGACGGGCGGCGCGGCGGGGTGGCCCGCGGGCGGGTAGCCGCCGGCCGGGTAACCGCCGGCGGGGTACTGCGGGGGCTGGTTGGGCGGCTGGGGCGTGCCGTACTGGTTCGGGTCGTACGGGCCGGGCTGTGGGTTGGTAGCGGACATGGTTGGTCTCCCCTCCTGATGAAGTGCCGTGCAATGTTATGGGCTGACCGGTCCTCGGGCCCACCCACGGCGGCGGCTCTCTCTCCGCACTGTCAGTGGCGGATGCGAAAATCCGAGCATGGAGACGAACGGGGAGACGGTTTCGGTTTCGGCGGACGGCGGGCCGCGTTCGGTGGCGGAGCTGACCGAGCGGGCGGCGGGCGGCGAGCGCTTCAAGTACGTGTGGTTCTGGGGCCACCGCGCGCCGCGCGGCGGTGGTGTGGGCCCCGGGTGCTTCAGCCAGTGGTGGCCTTCGGAGTTCGTGGTCGACGGTGTCCGTTATGCGACGGCCGAGCATTGGATGATGGCGGGCAAGGCCCGGCTGTTCGGCGACGCGGACGCGGAGCGGCGGGCATTGGAGGCGACCCATCCCAAGCAGGCCAAGGACGCGGGCCGTTCGGTGCGCGGCTTCGACCAGGCGGAGTGGGAGCGGCACCGCTTCGAGTTGGTGATCCAGGGCAGCGTGCACAAGTTCGGCGCGGATCCGCAGCTGCGCGAGTATCTGCTGGCGACGGGGGCGCGGGTGTTGGTGGAGGCCAGCCCGATGGACCGCATATGGGGTATCGGGCTGGCCGCGGACGACGAGCGGACTCAGGACCCGGCCCGCTGGCGCGGGCTGAATCTGCTGGGCTTCGCGCTGATGGAAGCCCGTCAGCGGCTGTCGGCCGGGGCGTCCACGACCACGACGGCGGCGCCGCGGGTGTAGCCGGGTCCGTGGGCGTACGGGTCCTCCGGATCGTCGTCGTCCTCCGCGATATAGACGAAGATCATCACGACGCTCGCGACCACGGCGATCACCCCGAGGACGAGTCCGGCCAGGGCCTGGCCGCCGTTGTCGGCCTCGCCTCGCTCGGCCTTGGCTCGGCCGAGCACCCCGAAGATGATCGCGAGCACCCCGAGGATGACGCCGAAGACGATGCTGAAGAAGAGGACGGTGCCGACGATGCCCAGCACCAGGGCGGCGGTGCCGTTGCCGTTGTCCGGGGTGAAGGCGACGGGCCCATAGGCCGGGCCCGGGTAGCCCGAGCCCGGGTAGCCGTAGGCGGGCTGCGCTCCGTACGGCGGCTGGCCGTAGCCGGGCTGGGCGTACCCCGACTGGCCATACCCGGGCTGGCCGTACCCAGTCTGGCCATAGCTGGTCTGACCATAGCTGAGCTGACCGTAGCCGGTGGGCGCGTACGGCCCCGCCCCGTACGGCCCGGGCGGGGGCTGGTAGGCGCTCGGCGTGCCGGGGCCGGTCGGCGCCTGAGGCGGCGGGGGCACCGCGCCCGGCCCCATCGCCGGGCCCGGCCCGGGCATCGGGGGCGGCGGCGGGACGAGGGGCGGGCCCGGTATCGGCGGCGCGCCGACCGCCGGGGCGGCGGCCGGCGGGACAGCCGCCGGCGGCTCGGCCGCCGCGGGCCCCGCCGCCGGCTTGTCCAGCGGCACCCGCTGCTGCGGCGGGGCCCACGGATCGCTCTCGCGCGGCTCAGGCCGCTTCGGCTGTGCGGGCTGAGCAGGCTGGTCGGACTGCTCGGGCTGGTCGGCACGCTCAGGCTGCTCGGGCTGTACGGCGCGCTCGGGCTGGTCGGACCGCCCCGGCGGTACGGAGCGCTCCGGCTGGTCGGACTGCTCGGGCTGGTCGGCCATGCTCTCCCCCAGGTGATGTCCGCCCATGCTACGGCCTGTGCCCGACCGCTACCGGCGGTCTGCGCCCAGGCCCGTTCACGACCCGCGCCGCCCCCTCCCCGACACCCGATTACGATGACCGGAGCCCGTCGCAGCCGGCCGCCTACCGGAGGATCCGTTGACCGATCTCACCACCTTCATCGCCGGCCTTCCCAAGGCGGAGCTGCATGTGCACCACGTCGGCTCGGCGTCCCCGCGCATCGTGGCCGAGCTCGCCGCCCGCCACCCCGACTCCAAGGTCCCCGCCGACCCCGAAGCCCTCGCGGACTACTTCGTCTTCCGCGACTTCGCGCACTTCATCGATGTCTACCTCTCCGTCGTCGACCTGATCCGCGACGCCGACGACGTACGGCTGCTCAGCTACGAGATAGCGCGCGACATGGCCCGGCAGAACATCCGCTACGCCGAGCTGACCGTCACCCCGTACAGCTCCACGCGGCGCGGCATCCCCGATGTCGCCTTCGTCGAGGCGATCGAGGACGCCCGTAAGGCGGCGGAGGCCGAGCTGGGCACCGTGCTGCGCTGGTGCTTCGACATCCCCGGCGAGGCGGGTCTGGAGTCCGCCGAGGAGACCGCGCGCATCGCCTGTGACCTGGGCCCGGCGGGTCTGGTCAGCTTCGGTCTCGGCGGACCTGAGATCGGCGTGCCGCGCCCCCAGTTCAAGCCGTACTTCGACCGCGCCATCGCGACCGGGCTGCACAGCGTCCCGCACGCGGGCGAGACGACCGGCCCCGAGACCATCTGGGACGCGCTCACCGAGCTGCGCGCGGAGCGCATCGGCCACGGCACCAGCGCCACCCGCGACCCGAAGCTGCTCGCGCACCTCGCCGAGCACCGGATCCCGCTCGAGGTCTGCCCCACCTCCAACATCGCCACCCGCGCGGTCGCCACGCTGGACGAGCACCCACTGCGGGAGATGGTCGAGGCCGGGGTGCTGGTGACCATCAACAGCGACGATCCGCCGATGTTCGGCACGGACCTCAACACCGAGTACGCGGTGGCGGCCCGGCTGCTGGACCTGGACGCGGCGGGCGTCGCGGCCCTCGCGAAGAACGCGGTCGAGGCGTCCTTCCTGGACCCGGCGGGCAAGGCGCGGCTATCGGCCGAGATCGACGCCTACACGGCGGTCGCGGGCCGATGACCGCGCCGGCGGCGGCGTGTACGGCGGTCGCCCACCGCGGCGACCCGTACGTGTGCCGCGAGAACACCCTCGCCTCGGTCCGCTCCGCGGTGCTCGCGGGGGCCGGTGCGGTGGAGATCGATGTGCGGCTGACCCAGGACGGCGTCCCGATGCTGCTCCATGACGCGACCCTCAAGCGGCTGTGGGGGCACGACCGCCCCCTCGCCGCGCTGACCGGCGGTGAGGTGCGGCGGCTCACCGGCGGCGGTGTGCCCTTTCTGCGGGACGCCCTCGCCGCGGCGGACTCGACCCGCATCATGATCGACCTCCCCGACGCCTCGGCCGCGCACTGCGCCGTGACCGAGGTCCATGAGTCCGGGGCGGCCGACCGCGCCTACTACACCGGCGGTCCGGCGGCCATGTACGCCGTACGCGGCGAGGACCCGGACGCCGAAATCGCCCTGACCTGGACCACGCTGACCCCACCCCGCCCGACGCTGCTCGCCGACCTGCGCCCCCGCTGGCTCAACTACCGCTTCGGGCTGGTCTCCCCGGAGCTGGTCGCCCGCAACCACGCCGACGGGCTGCTGGTCTCCGCGTGGACCGCCGACACCCGGCGGTCGATGGCGCGGCTGCTGCGCGCGGGGGTGGACTCGATCACGACGAACCGGATCGGGGCGCTGTGTGCGCTGCTGGGGGTCAGCCGCGGGAAAACTCGTCCGTCGTGAGGGTGAGCTTGACGACCGTGTCCGTCAGATCGATCGGCTCACCGAAGGCGACCTTCAGCTCGCTCAGATACTCGCCCCCCTTGGGGTGCGTGTGGAGGTGGCACCTGCCGGTGTACGGATCGACGATCAGGTAGACCGGCACCTCGGCTTCGGCGTAGACCTCCTTCTTGTCGCCGTAGTCGTTGGCGGCCGTCGACTTGGAGATGACCTCGAGGACGAACTCCATGTCCTCGGGCCTGCACCGGCCCTTGTCGTCAGCTTTCGCGTCCTCCTTCAGGGCAACCAGATCGGGGCAGAACCCGTTGAGGCCCGGGAAGTCGAACCGGACGTCCGATGTCAGGCGCTTCCTCGCATACTGGGCACGCAATTGCTCGTAAACGGCGGTGATCGTGTCCCAGTGATTCCTCCGCTGCGGCGACATGAAGATGGCCCCCTTGACGATCTCGACCTTGTAGCCCTCGGGGACTGGCATCTGCTCCAGCCGCTCGAACAAGTAGTCCAGAGTCAGCTCTCGGCTTTCGGCCTTCTCGATCCTGTCGGCCATCTCGATCCTGTCGGTCAGTACAACCCTGTCGGTCAGCTCGATGGTCACGGCCGTGCTCCTCCCCGCCGCGCTTCGGGTGCGCGGCCGTGCGGTACAACGATAGGCATGGTTCCCAGGACACGGCGGGCGCGTCCCGGGAACCATGCCTGCCACCAGCGGGGTCAGCCGTCCAGTGAGGTCATGACGTGCTTGATCCGCGTGTAGTCCTCGAACCCGTACGCCGACAGGTCCTTGCCGTAGC
>NZ_NCSM01000060.1:34459-45116 GCF_002224125.1 Streptomyces sp. NBS 14/10 | reverse complement strand
GCACCCGCTACCGAGGCCTCGCGAAGACCCGTCTCGAACACATCTACTCCGCCGTCGCGCTCAACCTGATCCGTCTGAACGCCTGGTGGAACGACCGCCCCCTGGACCGCACTCGCACGAGCCACCTCGCTCGACTCGAACTCACCCTCACCGCATAACCACAATGGGCAACAGGATCGCGCACAGCCGACGGCTGCTGCTTGTGGTCCGCTCCCGCAGCGCGCGGGCCATTGTGTGTTCAAGCTGGTCGACGAGGAGGCCGGGAAGGGGGACCGGACTGGCCATAAGGACGCTCATCCCCAGTGTTCCTCCTGGTAGCGCAGGAGGTCATCGCCGTGGAGTTGCTTGGTGGCGTTGCCAACCCGGACCCAGAAGTCGGTGGCGCCGTTGCCACCCTTGGCGGGCTTGGCGAACACCGGCCTACCTGCCGCGGCAACGCTGATCTGACAGACGACGTTGCCAGAAATTTCGGGGAAGCGTACGCGGACGGTGGTCGCTGTCGGGGTCGACAGGCTGCTGTCAAGGAGTTGGCGTACGAAGAGCTCGTACCCGTCGACGCTGCCCTGCGACTCCAGAGTGGCGAGGTCGTTTTCGATGCCGAGGACAGTCCCGTCGTCGGCGACGCCGATATACAGGTTTCCGCCCTCGCCGTTCAGGAAGCCGCAAACGGCCTTGACGATGTTGTGCCGTAGGGACTTGTCGGCCTGCTGGGTGTGCACGTTCCAGCGGGCGCTTGCCTTGAACTCGGTGCCCTGGGACTCGCCGACGGCGATCATGTCGGCCGGAGTGGTTGGGACGTACGCAGGGCGTTGTCCCGTGAGGGTTTCGAACGCTTCCCGCACGACCTTTGCGATTAGCTGGCGCCGCCGTTCCAGGAAGGTGAAATAGTCGAGCTGCTCCCAGCCGACCGGGAGCGCGTGCCACCGTACCTGCCGCTCGAGCGCCTCCGGGTCCATCGCGTCCGTGATTCTCGGCCAGTAGTCATGTGGTGCGTCGGTGCTGGACTGCTCGTCTGCTGGCCACGTCACGTAGGCCATGTTGGCGATGGCATTGACTTGGCGCCGGTCGGTGATACCCAGTCTGGCGAGTGTCTTGCGATGGAACAGGTTGTCCCGGTCGACAGCCTTGGCGGGTTTGACTGAGGGGTCCAGCAGATCACGGATTCGTTGGTCACCGAGGAGCATTTCGGCGTCAAGGATGTTGAGCGCCGCCTGGTAGGCGAACAGCACCGGTGAACGCGACGAGGATGTGTCCAACCGGTTCGGCAGGGAGATGTCCCAATAGTCGCCGGTGAAGTTCGCTGCGATGATCCGGTCGAGTTCCCCTGTGAAGGCTCGGCCGTCACCTGGCGGCAGACTGCCAATGCGCCCCAGGTCGAACTCCATCTGTGACTCCGGTGAGTTGGAGTACCGGCCGGTGGTATGCGCCATGAAGAACCACCGGCCGATCACGGGACGGAGTTCATCGGCCGTCAGCCCGAAAGAGTGGCGTCCGATCAGCCAGATCGTGTAGCTGTACAGCAGGGCGTTGTCGGAGGTGATCATCTTGCGGCTGCGGAAACCAGCCGCCGTGACGCACTGGAAGAACTCGTGCCAGCTGGTCAGGTCCAAGACTTTCGTGTGTGCTTGGGCGAGCCGGTCGAACTGCTCCTGCCGTCGAGCGGCGGTGACCTTGCCGGTTTCGAGGTCCTTTCCTCGTAGGACGCTGTAGACGTGCTGCAGCCGGGCGCGCCGGAAGGCGACAGCGACGGCTACGCGCAGCAGTTGGTCCGGGCTGGGATCCAGAAAGGCGTTCCGAGGGCTCGGACCGGGGAGTCCTGCGATCACCGCGCCGCGGCTGAAGTCTTCGAGCTGGCGGCGCCCCTTCTCCCAATGCACTGACATCAGGGTGAGGATGAAGTCGGACTGGTTGAGCTTCACGCCTTCGGAGTTGATGCGCACGAAGATGTCGGCGACCTGCTCCTCGTCGGCCGAAGCACCCAGCTCCACAACCTGGAAGCGAAACTCATGCAGGTCCCGGACCCTGTCTATGCGTTCTTCGAGCTCATCCTTGGCCGCGTCCGACAAAGGCAGTCCGCTGGCCTGTTCGAGCCGTTGGAAGAACTGCCGGACGGTGGGCTTGTAACCGCCTCGGGCCCAGAGCGCGGTGATGTCCGGAATGAAGTGAGCGTCACGCTCGATCGCCGCGTCCGTGACCTCGAACGTCTGGTCCTCCGGGTGGAACGCGATGCGAACGTTGATCTCGTCGAAAGACTTAGTGACGATCTTGCGCCCGGTGAGGACAGCGAACAGGGCGGTGAGCCGCTGCTGCCCGTCAACGACCAACAGCTGGGGTGTTCGATCGCCAGCTTCCGTTCCGATCTGCCGCGTCCCCACCTCAGCGCCGGTCTCCCAGAACATCAGGGTACCGATCGGGTAACCCCGATACATCGAGTCGAAGAGATCGCGGGTCTTCGCCGCGGACCAGACGAACGGGCGTTGAATGTCTGGGAGTCCGATACGGCCGCCTTCGATGTTTTCGATCAGGTGCCGGAGCGTGTAACCAGTGTCTCGATACAAAGTAGGTGGCACAGCCGAGGGCTCCTAACGTCCGAGGGCAACTGGTCGGCGGAAGCAGTCAGAGCGTGGGAACAGCATCAGGTTTCTACCACGCGGACACGCAGCAACGCAGGGCCAATGGCGCTCGCACAAGGAGGAATGCACGGCGGCGGGACCCAACTAGGCCGGGAACAGGTCACTGGCGTCGCCGGTCGGCCCACCGCGGCCTGAGCACAGGCCGGCATCCGGGCCCACCAGACCCCGACACACCGTCAGACACCCACACCCCAATAACGCGACAGTGCCGGTATGCGATCTCCCTCGACCGCTGCCCCAGCACTTGCACTCACCGGCGCCATCACTTCCACCCGCTTGGCACACTATTTATTCCGACAAGGCCCCGCAAGACTGTCTCGCTACGGCGCTCCAGAACCGGATACAGCACTCACACCCTGGGAGTGCCCCATCTGCCGGCGGACGACAAGGGGCTTTACCGCCCCTTGACGCAGGCCGTCCACAGCGGCCGAACGCCCCACGAACGGACTGCCTGCGGAAACCTGCCCACAGGGATCACCAACAGTCTCCCCCACCCCTGTCGCATGGGGAGCACGACATCGTGCTCCCACCGCAAAAGGTGCTCGAGAGCCGACAAGGGGTCCTTATGCCTCTCGATGCAGAAGACATCCGGATCGATCGGGTGACGTCAGGGGCCTGTGGTTGACGACAGCGCATGGGGGCGTGGTACGGCGCTGTAGGTCTACCGGATCGGGTGACGGACGAATCGGGCACCGTTGACACGTCTGCGAGTTGGGAGCACGAGGGCTCCCAGAGGGCTCCCACTTGCTCCCAGCCCGGAAACGGCTAAGGCCGCCTCCGCTACCCGCGGAAACGGCCTCCGACCTGCGAAAACGCTGGTCGGGACGACAGGATTTGAACCTGCGACCCCTTGACCCCCAGCCGCGCGGCAATTCTCCTCTTACATCCCATTTTAATACTCCTGCAGATCTGGCGCGCTGTCAAGCTCCTTACGAGACCGTAGACGGCAGTCGTCAAGTGTCAACGCAGTGCTCCCACAAACGCATCCGACGCAGGTCCTCACTGAGTCGCATCCCCCGCACACACCCGCAGATCCGAGCGCGGCTCCGGGCCTGGATCTTGGCGAACCTTGACAGGAACTGCGTAGAGCGTTGGCCGACCGGCTCCATCACTCGGCGCCTTACCGCCGGCCGATGCCGCCTCGGCAGCGAAGACTGCTTCCGGTTGCCTGCAAAACAGGAAACGCTCTCCACCATTCGACGTCTCATGACAGCCGCCGGGCAAGAACACCGAGCGTCAGACGCATACGCTTGGATGTGCACGTGACCGTTCATGACATTGCTCGGCAGCTGCCCGAGATAGCCGTCCTCCAAGACCACTGCCGCTCCATGGCAATGCTGGAGGCGGTGCTGAGTCCCGAGTGGGCGGACCGCTACTACTCCTTCGACGCCCACTGGTCCGAGACCGACTCGATGGCCTCGATGCGTAACGGGTCGGGCGACGAATACTCGATCGTCTTCTCGACCGCGGGCGCCTATATCCGTGGGTTCGCTCACGAATCACCCATGAGCCCCTATGCGGAGGACGGGCCATGGCCCGGCGTGCTCGACGATGTTCCCGAAGTCTTCCGGGCATGCGTGGAGGAGCCCGCGTTCTCCGACGAAGACGGGATGCCTGTCATCACTGCGTGTATCTGGCGGGAGCCAGGAGACGATGGATGGAAGACGGGGACAATCGACTTCCCCGAGGAGGCCACGGAAGATCCGGACGGCGCCGAGTACCTGTTCCCCCTGCTGGTGGATCGCTCCGCGGAAGCGTTTCAGCGCTGGGCAGAGGACTACTACGAGGTCCCGGTCAACGTGCAGGCCATTCGTCATGTCCTTTCCTCACGCCCACTGAACAAAGGGATGGTCAGCGCGTTGAACGCAGAGATCACGCTGACCAACCTCGCAGAGGACATCACAAAGATCGGCTATCCACAGAGCTGACCTACGCCACCCCTCACCCCACCGCACAGACAACGCAGCAAACACAGAGCCCCGACCCTCACGTTGGACGTGCACTTCGAGTCACTGCGCTTCGCCACGCCCACTCCGCACGCGCATCCCCGGCACTCATCAATGAGCACTGCCACGCGGCCTGACCAGCAGCGACGGGTTTCTGAACAGCACACGGAGCGCTCAGTCGGCTGTCGGCCGGATGGTGTTGTCCTGGGGCGCTACGCGTTGTCGATTGTCGAACCGTGCCCGTAGCTTCCATCAGATGCTGGGGCAGGGGCGAGCGCCCTGGAACTCACTGCTGCCGCGCAGTCGAGTCTCCGACCGCACCGTCCGCCGGGAGATGGCCGTACTGCTTATACGGCATCTCATCGGGGTTTTTTTCGAGCCTCGTACGCCGCCACGCTGTGTCAAAGGAGAGGTTGCCCTGGCTGGCCCGTGTCAGCCGCCACGCACGCCAACTCGTCCACGGTGTAAGCAGCCACCGCCACACGGACGTGCTCACCGGACCACCACACCCGCGAGCCCGAATCCGACCCGCCGCCCTCCTCATGAATCACCCGCCGGGTCCACCGCAGCGTGCCCGTTGAGCAGGGACTGTGCCTTCGCGGCGTGGTGTGGTCGCTGGGCGCTGTCCATGCCGGCGGCCAGGAGGGTGTACAGCATTCGTTTCTGGGACGGGTCCGGGAAGCTGGCGAGGAACTCGCGCAGCACTCCTACGGCCTCGTGCTCGACGCTCCGTTCGTCTTCGGGGCGGTGCTGGGCGAACATCTCCGCGACGGTGGTCACCTTGTCGGCGAGAGCAGGAAGTTGGGACCAATCGGCGTTGTCCCGCTCGATCCATCGCACCAACAGGGCGGAGGGGTCGGCCAGTTCCAGGGCGAGAGCGTCGGTTTTCTGCCGTCGGAGAATGTCGGTCACGGCCTGTCGGCGCTGGGCGGCCAGCAGCGCGGCCACGGCGGCCCGGTCGTCCGGCAGCAGATCGAGTGTGAGTTCGGCCGTGAACTCGACGGGAGGGTCGGTGGGCAGCCGACGCCGACGGGCGAGGTACTGGCCGCAGACGTCCCGCGCCGAGGCGAGGTCGGCCGGGTCGCACGTCTTGGAGACCTCGCCCGCGGCGTCTCTGAGCGTGGTGCGCACCGCCCCTGAGATCTCCTCGACCGGGCCTGGGTAGGGCGGCTCGGTGAGCACTGTGGCCGTGATCCGGGCAGTGAAGCCGATCCCGGGGCAGGCACTGCGCAGCCGGACCTCGAAGCGAGTCAGACCGCGCCGCACCGCTTTGCGCGCATGGCGGCGCGACCATCGTGTGGAGGCCATGGATCAGGACTCCACCGAAGCGCGCTCGTGAGTGGAAAGCAAGGACGACAGAGCCGGAGGCAACCGGAGATCCTTGCGCAGATCGATGACTGCCTCGCCGTCGGCGACTCCGGGTTCACCGAAGATGAGAGCCGAGACCGGAGTGGCGTACAGGTGCTCCAGCACGACCTGGTTGATGATCTCCGTCATGAGCTCGGTCGGCACGTCGGCCGTCTTCCGCATCTCGGCCCAGGCGGTCAGCAACTGCCGGCAGTCGGCTGCGACCCGGGTGTCGGCCAGAGCTGCGTTCCAGCCGTCCACGAGCGCTTCCCTGATGTCCTTCTTCTGCTCGGCCGCAGCCAGCATGACCTGCAGAACGTAGGGGTCCACGCGTGGATCCAGCAGCGACAGAAACGCCCGGTGCCCTGCCAGGTGCTTCTTCTCGGTGGCCCATTTGATGACCGTGCTCCACACCCGCGACAACTGGCCGTCACGGGCAGCGATGTCCCGCAGCGCCTCCTGTGCCGTCCTTACCGCTTCGTCCGGGTTGGGCCGGTCGAGGATGTGCCGCAGGCGGACGAGGGCTTGGCGCGGGTAGTGCTGGGCGAACTCGCCCTGGCAGACCAGGGCGACGACGGTCGCGACGGCTTCCGACTCGTCCTGTGCGGAGTCCAGCAGCAGGGCACGCACCTCGGCGCCCAGCGTGTCCGCCTCGGCGGCGACGGTCAGGACACGGGCGATCAACTTGCGGTGTCCGGGGCTGTTGTCGCCGTTGTCAATCCAGGCGTGGATCTGCTTGACGACGCGGATGTCGTTCTCGGCGACGGCCAGTTCGACCAGGAGGTCGCCGATGGCCGCCAGCCGATCGGCGCCAGGCTCCTTGGGCGCGGTGATGGTGTCCAGCCAGCGCAGGAGATGCGGGTGGATGTCGGCCCGCTGCTGCCAGAGGTGGAGCAGGACGGCACGGGCGTATCCGGACTTGTGATCGAGAGAGACCGTCCGTCCGTTGACCTCGGCTCCCATGGCCGTCAGCCGAGCGGTCAGATCGGGCCCGGTCAGGATCGTGCGGACGTTCGTCTCCGGGGATTCACCCAGCAGCGTCCGCGCGCCGTCCTGGACGGTCAGCGCGTCCTTGCCGTTCAGGAACAGAGAGGAGATGAGCAGGGCACGGTCGTCGGGCTTGTCCTCGGTTTTCGTGAAGACGTCCTTCACGTCGGCGCACCACTCCTGGAAGGAGCTCAGGGCCTTCTTCAGGCCCTCAGGGGAGTCGTCGGCGGAGGACAGCGTGGTGGCCAGCCGGGCGGCGTCGGCGGGACGGCTGCTGTCGGACAGCAGATGCGCGGCCTCGCCGGCCGAGCCAGCGTCAGCTGAGGCGGCGTTGAGCCACCGGATCCGGTCCGGCCGACGGTGCACGTACTCCAGGTGCGCCCTGGCCACACGGTGCGCGGACGGCCGGGCCGTGGCACGTGCGACGACGTTGGCGACTGTCCCCGACACTGTCTCGGGCCATCCGTGTTCGTCGGCGATCACTACGAGGAAGGAGCCCGAGAACTTCAGCTCCTCGGAATAACTCACCAGCTGTTCGGCGACGTAACCGGGCTTCTGCCAGGAGCCGATCTCTGCGGCCACGTCGAGCAGGTAGCACGTGCCCGGCTCGTCGGGCAGTACGGCGATGTCCGGCGAACCGGGTCTTTCCCAGTCAGGCACGATCTCCTGGAGCCTCAGTGCCTGGCCCCGGGAGCGCTCCTCCGCCTGGGAGACCTCCCACAACGCCTTGATCCCGGCAGCGCGCTTGCCATACCCGGGAGGGCCTGCGACGACGGCCAGTCGAGGCCCGCCCCCGGTGAGCCGCCCGATTGCCTCGGATGCTGTCAGCACCCTCTCGTCGCGCACGCTCACCTCCACCCAAGCCTGTCGTACGGCGTCGAGGTCGGTCTGCGGGATGTCGGTGACCGGGAGCTGCGGTTTGCTCGTCATCGTGACGGAGCCCGCGGCCACGATGATCTTCGAGTTCTGGTTGTTGCCCACATCCACCCGGAATTCGGGCGGTGGCGGAGGCACTGAAGGAGGGCGCGGCGGCTGGACGGTTCCGGGGAGGGTCTCCTCGCTCACCGGCTCTGCTCCGGCGAACGGTAGTGGAAGCCGCCCGAGGCGTTGATGTCACCGGCGGAGATGACGACCATGCTCTCGTTGTTGTGGTGCACGCTGGTTCGCGCCCCATCACCGTCGTTCGCCCCCTTGACCTGGTCAACCAGATCCTGAAGCTCCTGCGCCGCGTCCGGATGCTTCTGAAGGAACGCCGCCAGCTGGATCATCAGTTCATTTCGCAGCCGATCCGCCACGGACCCACGCTCGCTCTCCGAGCTGTCGACAAGCCGTTGCCGCGCCGCGTCGATCAGCCGCAGCTCCTGCGAGGCGCTCTCCTCTCCGCCCCGTCGGAAGAGCCGGGCCACCCCTGCCCGCATTGACTCCCACGTGCTCTTGGCCATCTCGGCGACCAGAGCGCCGGCCCCCACACCCGCGACCTGCACGATGTCCAACGCGTCCCCCCATGATCATGGTCGTTCCCCCTGCTCGGCAAGGCGTGCAGGGGTCGGCGGCATATTCGACACATCAGGGTGGATGTCGGTGCGAGAGTCGGCAATCGAAAATATTTGCCACATACCGGAATGAGCAATTACCACGCGGATGGATCCGGTCGCTTCGGATCTGGGTCGTGAGGCGCTGCGCTGGGTAAAGCCACGTAAACCCCAGGATGGGCGGCAGTGCAGGTTTCAGCTACGGCGCAACTTGGCCAAAGCGCTACTCTCGGCGAATGTCCGGAAGTAGGTAGATCGTGATGCTGTGAGTAGAGTGAATCCAGTATGCCCGCGGTGATGGAGTGATGTACTGAGGAACCTGGTGGCCTGATCAGACGGGCAGGCCTTTCTCGTTGAGCGTCTTCGCCCAGTCCTGGTAGATCTTCAGAAACAGGTCGGCTGCACGGGCGTTCTCCCGCAGGATCCCCGTAGAAGCGCTCCGGGTCCTTCCGCGTCCACTCCGCCGGAACCTCGAAGGACGTGAGGGGGCCGTCCAGCGGAGTGCGCAACCCGGCGAATACGTTGCTGAGTTCGCGTACGGCAGCCTGAATGCCTCCGAAGATTCTTGATCCGGGGGCGCCGGGCGGGACCAGCTGCAATGGGCAGCGGTGTTCTGGTCGGCGAGTGCAACCGATAGCGGCCTCGGCACTCATGATTGGCCCCGACCAGCCGAGAGCTCGACGGCATCGAGCCCATGGTCTGGGGGCCGGTGCTGCGCTGGCCGAGGGCATGCGGCGACGGATGGTCTTGCGCTGCCGGGTCCGTGGGTGGGCCCTAAAATGTTGCCGCGACCCGTCCCGGTGGCCGTCTCCTGCCGTCGTGTCGCCGCGGGCGTGGCCGTCCCCGTGATCGCTGGCCGACCGCGCGCCACTTGGCTGCCGGACCTGGCAGCGGATGTGCTGGAAAACCCGATTCGGCAACCAGCGGCACTGCGGGTGCCGATAGATCATCCGCGCAGCTCGGGCGGCGTGCTGGTACTGGTGGAGGGTTCCGCCGAGTCGGTCTCGTCGGCTGACTTCCAGGTGGGTGAGTTGGGCTTGTTGGGTGATGGGTGCGGGTAGTGGGCGGCATGGGGCGGCTTGTTCGAGTGCCCTGTGCGGGCGGTGTCCGTTTGTAGAAGGCCTCGTACTCGCGCAGGGCGTGCAGGAGGTGGCTCTGGTTCCAGAGCAAGGTCCGATCCAGCAGTTCCGCGCGGCAGGTCTGTATCCAGCGCTCCATGAGCGCGTTCATCCGCGGTACTCGAATGCCGGTGGTGACAACCTTCACGCCGGCATCGGTCATCAGGGCGTCGAAGGCGGCTGTGAACTTCGAGTCGCGGTTGCGGATCAGGAACTTCACATTGCTGTCTGCGTCCTCGAGGTCCATGAGGAGGTTGCGACCGAGCTGGACGATCCAGTCCGCGCTGGGGTGTGCGGCGGCGTCGAGGATCCGGATGCGCCTGGTGGTGTGCTCGATGACGGCGAAGACGTACAGGCGCGCCCCGGTCAGCGTGCGGACTTCGAAGAGATCGCAGGCGAGTAGAGCTTTGGCCTGGCTGCGGAGGAAGTCCGCCCAGGTGGTGCTCTGCCGTTCGGGTGCGGGTGGGATGCCGTGCTGGCGGAGGATTTCCCAGACGGTGGAGGCGGCGACCTTGACACCCAGGGCTGCGAGTTCGCCGTGGATCCGGCGATACCCCCACGAGGCGTTCTCCTTGGCCAGGCGCAGGACCAGTGCGCGGATCGATCGGATCGTGCGTGGGCGTCCGCGTCGTCTGGGTACGCAGGTCGCGGCATGGCGCCGCCTGAGCAGGTCGCGATGCCAGCGCAGGACTGTCGGGGCGGACCAGCAGCAGAAGGTGCCGCAGTCTGTCTTTGGGGAGGTGGTGGAGCAGGCCGGCGAGGATGGCACGGTCAGCATCGGTGAAGGTCGGCTTCCCGGCCCGGCGTTGCAGGACCAGCAGTTGGTGCCGGAGTACGAGGATCTCGACGTCCTTCTCCCTGTCGCTCATCGGTAGGAGGCGTAGGAACGCCAGGGCGTTGGTCGCGGCGAGGTAGGCCAGACGCAGCAGCACGACAGATCATGGTGCCGCCGGGGCCCTGTGCAGGTGAAGACCCCGGGGTGAACATCGAGGAGAACCAAAGATCCGTGATCAAGCTCCCGACCTGCGTGGATGATTTATCGGCACCCGCAGGTCGTGGACGAGCGCGGCCGGGTCGAGCGCATCCCGTACGAG
>NZ_NCSM01000060.1:18004-34268 GCF_002224125.1 Streptomyces sp. NBS 14/10 | reverse complement strand
CGGCTTCACCTCCGAGTTCGTCTCGGTCGCAACGAGGGAGGCGGTCCCGGCCCCGGAGTCCTAGCCCAGACACCAGGGAGCAAGTAACCCGTCGGTAGGTTTCAGCGCTATCGCTGACCTGGGAGGACTTCGCGAACAGATTGGCGTTGCGTGATGTCAGCGCGTTGTACCCGTCGGTACGGCTCGTTTTCCCGATGCCTTGACGTGACCGTACTGACGGTGCCGGCGCCGATAGGCACGGTCTCGACAACGGGCTGAGCAGTACTTGGCGTCCCGGCGGCGGGATCCCGCTGCATAGGTCATGTGTCCGCACACCGGGCACAGCAGCCGCCGCAGAAGGCGGTCATCATCGGTGGCTCTGGCCCTCATCAGCAGCCCACCCAGAGCACCGATCCGCACGGTGACCTGCCGGTCCCGGTAGGCCTGCGCCCGGCAGGCCGGACCGCAGTACAGGCGCCGCCGTGTCGCGTGCTTCGGGAGCACGGCGCCGCAGACGTAGCAGTACCGGCGGCGGGCCATACCTCCAGGATCGCTCGCTGGAAGCATTCGTGCGCGGCTCAGCTCCGGAGATCAGCCGTGAGGGCGTTCACGCGGTTCTCGTACTCGCGGCGGGCCTTGCGCTGTGCCGGGATCGCCGCGGTGCCGTCGAGGGGCCGGCAGCGGTCGAGGAGCTGGTGGTGGACTGCGGGGGTGGCGCTGATGCGCAGCGTGTACGGCCTCGGGGAACATCGGTACAGCGGTTGGCGCTGAGAACGATCATGGCCCGCTAGCACGCCGCTCGGAGGCTCCGCGGGGGTTCGCGGAAAGATCGGCGGGAGGGTTCCCGGGCTGGCTACGGTCTGCCTCGTGCCGGTGGAGTTTCTGACTGATGAGCGGCGAAGCACTCAAGTTAATGGTGCCCGTGGAGGACCTAGAAGCGCTCTTCACCAGGCGTCTCAACGCCCCAGTAGCCGGGGCGGCAATAGTCTCCCCACTCGTCGCGGATCTCTGCATAGGGGTCGTCCTCGACGTTGCTTCGCGGGTCCGCCCACCCTCCGTTTGAGCCGAACTCCTCAGCCTCAGTGGCCAGGATCTCCTTCAGCTCTGCGTTCCGAGCCTCTCCTGCTGCCTTACTCATCTGCTCTGAGTAGTCAGAGGCGCTCTGCTGATCCAGCCCTACTAACAGCACACGTTTGGCCGCCTCATCAGCGATCCGACATGCTTCCCGGTTCGCTTCCTTATCGGTCGTCACGAAGTCACCGATGCTGGTGATGCCAAGGAACGCGAGCACAGCCAACAATGAAACCGTGATCCCAAGCCAGGTTCCTGCCCACGCCGAAACCTTCGACGCGCCGCCGCCCCCTGAGCCACTTTCGTCGGACACTTGCCCTCCCGCCCGGCCGCCGCGGTCGGCATTGGTGCTGCCCACGCCGGGCGGCTCGGTCGGCTTGGGGGGAGCCAGGACACTCGCCAGATACGCGGTGAACGCCGGATCTTCGGACAGCACCTCCGACAACTTCTCGTGCAACCGCGAGCGGGCATCGGGATCGTCCGGTGTCTGTTCCACCGCCGATACGGCTTCTACTCCCTGGTCGACGCTGCTCAATCGGCTGCGCACCAGATCGACAGCCATGTTGCCTGCCGTGCCGCCCCCCGCAGTTGCCGCAGCGGCAGCCGCCTGCGCAACTGCCTCCACCGCAGTAGTCGCCAGGTCCATCCCGTCTGCCATACCTGTCCCCCTCAGACTCCTCGATGGCCCCAACAAGCCTATTGCGCAGCAAAGTTGAATGACCGGCGAATCGCAGCTCAGGAATCCGGTCTCGGGGAACACCGGTACAGCGGTTAACGCCAAGCCGGTGATCATGGTCCGGCCGGTGTGAGGGCACTGACGCGGCTCTCGTACTCGCGGCGGGCCTTGCGCTGGGCCGGGACCGCGGGGATGCCCTGGCCACCGTCGAGCGGCTGGCATCGGGCGAGGAGCTGGCGGTGGACCGCCGGCACGGCGCTGACGCGCAGGGTGTAGCCCTGGCCGCGCCGTACGGTCACGCCCTGGTCGAGCGCGGCCCGCTCTACGTCAGCCAGCTCGGCTGCGCGGAGGAAGTCGGCGACCTTGCCCGGCATGTCGAGGGTGACCGGCAGCTCCGGCGCCGGGGAGCCCTCGTCGATGGCGGTGCGCTCGGGCAGGAGGTCGGCGACGGCGGTACGGATGGCGCCGCGGCTGACGTGGTGGTCGCGGGCGAGAGCGGCGATGGACCGCCCTTCGAGGTACGCGGTGCGTACGTCGTCGGTCTTCGCGGCCGCCACGGCGGGGCGGCGGCCGCCCTTGCTGCCCTTGGCTTCGGCGGCGCGCAGTCCGTCGTAGGTCAGCTCGCGCTGGAGGTCGCGCTGGAGTTCGCCGGCGGCGGCGAGGGTCTGCACCATGAACTTCACGGTGGACAGCAGCTCGCCTGTGCGGGGGTGGCGGGCGGTGAGGTCCATGGCGGAGAAGGCGCCGTCGTGGATGCGCAGGGCGAGGCGGTCGCGGTGGAGGACGTCGAGGACGTCGAGGATGTGCTGGTTGCCGCGTACGAGGCGGAACATCTCGGAGATGTGCACGGTGTCGCCCGGCCGCGCGTAGGTGAGCAGTTCGCGGAACTTCGGGCGCTGGAGGGGGTGGAGGCGGCTGGAGGTGCCCGGGTCTTCCTCGAAGACGACCGGGTCCTCGATCCCGGCCTCCTCCAGGACGAGGTCTTGCCGGGCGGTGGACTGCTGGTCGGTCGAGACCCGCTTGTAGACCAGGTTTGCCACCGGGGGCCCCTTCCGTACGGAGGATCGGACCCTATCTGTCGTCAAACCCTGTCAGCAATCACCATCGGATCTGGTTGGATTCGCGCCGCCTCGAAGCCCCGGATTGCACGGGTTCATTGGACGCTCGGGCTGCCTGTCGGCAAACGATCGTTTGATGACAGGCGGCCTGGGGCCGGGCGCGGCTCATTCGGGCAGTGGCCTGTCCTGGACGACGTTCTTCATGACGAGGGTGGACGTCAGGCGCTGGACGCCGGGGAGCCGGGCGAGCTGCTGGTCATACAGCTCCTGGAAGGAGGCCAGGTCGGTGGTTGCGACCCGCAGCAGGTAGTCGGGCTCGCCGAACAGGCGCTGCGCCTGGAGCACGTGCGGGACGGCGGCCACGGCCTCTTCGAAGGCGGTGACGGTGTCGGGCGTCTCCCAGCGCAGCGTGGCGAAGACGAGGGCCTCGAAGTTCAGGCCTACGGCTGCCGGGTCGACCACGGCCCGGTAGCCGCGGATCGCGCCCTCGCGTTCAAGGTCGCGCAGCCTGCGGTGGCAGGGCGAGACGCTGAGCTGCACGCGAGCGGCCAGCTCGGTGACTGTCAGACGGCCGTCGAGCTGTAGCTCGGTAAGAATCTTCCGGTCCAAGGCGTCCATGGAGAAGATTCTCCCCCGAACCCCGCGATCATGAGGTAAAGACGCAAACATTTTCGGGCAAATCCGGCCTAACCTTCCCTCCAGAGCAAGACGTGCGAGAGGGAATGATCGATGGACACGACGACGCTGGCGGCCTTTCTAGCAGTTGACCTGCTGCTGGTCTTCACTCCGGGCGCGGACTGGGCCTATGCGATCTCCGCCGGACTGCGGGGCCGCTCGGTCGTCCCGGCCGTCACCGGACTGATAGCCGGACACGCCGCCTACGCGCTCGTGGCCGTCGCGGGCCTGGCGGTGATCGTGGCGAGCTCCCCGGCCGCGCTCACCGCCCTGACGGTGGCGGGCGCCGGCTACCTGTTGTGGCTGGGCTGGGGATCCCTGCGCCACCCGGCCGTTCCAGCGGCCGCTGGTGAGAGCACGGACGCCTCCCGCCTCCAGGTCCTGCTGAAGGGGTTCGGGATCAGTGGCCTGAACCCGAAGGCGCTGCTGCTGTACTTCTCGCTGTTCCCGCAGTTCATCGACCCGGCTACCGGCTGGCCGGTGGCCGCGCAGACCGGGCTGCTCAGCACGGTGCACCTGACCGCGTGCACCGTCGTCTACCTCGCCGTCGGCGTCCTCGCCCGCACCGTCTTGAGCACCCGGCCCTCGGCCGCCCGGATCGTCACCCGGATCAGCGGTGCCATGATGATCGCCATCGGCGCCCTGCTGCTGGTGGAACGCCTGGCCCGCTGAAGCCCCGCCCGCCCGACACGGACCCGAAGGAGAGCACGCAGGTGGAAGACCGGATGCAGCAGGAACAGGCGAGCCCCGCGGTGCAAAAGCGCGTCCGGGACAGCTTCGATCGGCAGGGCCTGATGTCCCACCTCGGCGCCCGCCTCGCTCACATCGGCCTCGGCCGGGTACACATCGTGCTCCCGGCCCGCCCCGAGGTGACCCAGCAGCACGGCTACGTCCACGCCGGCGCCACCAGCGCCATAGCCGACAGCGCCGGTGGGTACGCCGCGCTCACCCTGTTCGACGAGGGCTCCGAGGTCCTCACCGTCGAGTACAAGATCAACCTGCTCGCTCCCGCCGCCGGCGACCACCTCGAAGCGATCGGCACCGTCCTCAAGCACGGCCGCACCCTGACCGTCTGCCAACTGGAGGTCTGCGGCGTCCAAGCCGACGGTGCCCGCAAGCTCGTCGCGAATGGCCAGCAGACCCTGATCCGTGTGAGCAGGACCGCCGGATAGTCCTTGAATGGCCGGTGCGGGCCCGCTGTCCCGGCCTCACCGCTCGGTCATGGCGGCCCACCGTCGTCGTCCTCGTCCAGCTCCTGCGCCTCCGGGTCGCGCAGCGGGCGCAGGGCGCCGGCGGCTGGGGTGGAGGCGGTGAAGCTGTAGCGGCCGAGCAGGTTCAGGTTGCGGTGCTTGAGCGGGGACAAGCGGGCGATGTCCTCGTCGCGGATCTCGTGGCCCTCGGCCTGGAGCTGGGAGACGGCGGCGTCGATGTACTTCGTGGTCCACAGCGTATCCGGGGCAAACGGGTGAACGGGTGTCGTTTGTGCAGGTAGAGCGCTTGCGGTCGCGTCCGTGAGAGATCGGTGCCGGGGGCGCGTCATCGTCTGAGGCGGCGTCCGGGGACCAGCGTTCCGGGTGACTTCGCGTACCTGCTTCTTCGGCAGGCCTGGCGGATAGGCTCGACAACGTGCGCGAGATCACCAAAGCCCTGGTTCCGGGCACCGAGGAGTCGTCTATGCACAGCCCGGACCCGCGGTATGCCGCGCGGCTCGCCACTTATGGGACCGTGGCCACACACCTGTCCCTGCTGAGTGACCGTCGGCTCGGCGAGGTCGTGGCTGCCGCCGCCCCCCTCGGGTCCGGCATCGGCGGCAGGTCGGCGGAGCTGGACATCGATGGCACGCGGGTGTTCGTCAAGCGGGTCCCCCTGACGGACACCGAGTTGCGGCCAGAGAATGTGCGGTCGACGGCGAACCTCTTCGGACTGCCGATGTTCTACCAGTACGGGGTGGGCTCAGCGGGGTTCGGGGCCTGGCGGGAGCTGGCCGTACATGTCATGACCACCAATTGGGTCCTCGGGAACGAGTACGAGGGCTTTCCGCTGATGTACCACTGGCGCATCCTGCCCGACTCCCCACCCGAAGGTTTCGCCGACGCATTCGGGGGCATCGACGGGGCGGTCGCGCACTGGGAGGGATCATCGGGCGTGCGTGAGCGGCTGGACGCCATCGGCCGTTCCTCGTTCAGCCTGGTGCTCTTCCTGGAACACGTCCCGCAGACGCTCGCCGATTGGCTGCACAATCACCGGACCGCCGCGCCGGAGGTCAGCGAGGGCTCGCCGTACCCATGGGTGGAGGAGGCCCTGGCGCGGGGGAGTGCCTTCATGAGCTCGCACGGACTTGTCCACTTTGATGCCCACTTTGCCAATGTCCTGACCGACGGCCAGCTGCTCTACTTCGCGGACTTCGGACTCGCCCTGAGCTCCGGCTTCGAACTGTCAGCGGCCGAGACGGAGTTCCTCTCCGACCACCTCGTGTATGACCGCTGCCACACCGTGAGCCATCTGCTCCGCCACCACCTGCCCGATGGCGTGCGCGGCGGTATGGAACACGAGGCGTTCCTGTGCGAGTGGATCGTCGGCCACCGGCCCGATGGCGTCCCACGCGAGATCGCCGCGATCATCGACCGTCATTCCCGAGCTGCGATGATCTTCGGCGAGTTCGCCCGCCGTCTGCTCACCGAGAGCAAGCGGACACCATTTCCGACCGCCGAGATCGAGCGGGCCTGGCGCACCACTGCTGTCGCGGCCCACTGAGGCCAGATTTCCGCAGAAGATCGCCGTCAGGTGGTGTGCCGGGGGCCGAGGCGGCGTCGCAGTTCGAGGTTCTCGCTCTGGGCGGCTTCGAGGGGTATCGCCGAGGTGAGCCCAAAAGGGGCCATGGGATGATCTTGAAGTCGTGAGGGCCCGGCCCGTCACCCGTTCGGCTCAGTGTCGTTGGTGGTGATGTTGGCTGTCATCTGGGGCCTGGGGTGGGTTGTGACCTCGATCGAACGGACCGCGTATCCGCGGTTCAAGCGGCTGATCACCGCGCATGAGCTGCATCTGTTCTTCTCACCGACTCGCGATGAGCTTCAGTGGGCCGCCGACCGTACGGACAGCGATGAGCATCTGCTGGCCCTGCTGCTGACGCTGAAGTCGTATCAGCGCATGGGGTGCTTCCCGAGAGTGGAGGACATCCCGGAGGCGGTGGCGGAGTTCGTGCGGCGGGCGGTGGAACTGCCTGAGGGCACGCTGGCGGTGTACCGCGCGGCGAAGACGATGAAGAACCACCGGGGTCTGGTACGGCAGCGGGTCGGTGTCGCCTACGACCAGGGCCGGGCCCGGCAGATCGCCGAGGAGTCGATCCGCAAGGAGGCCGCATCGAAGAACCGGCCGGCGGACCTGATCAACATCGCACTGGAGAAGGTGGTGGAGGCCGGGCTGGAGCTGCCGGTGTTCTCCACCTTCGACGCGATGGCCTCGACCGTCCGCAAGGAGGTGAACGCCTCGATCTGCGCGGGTATCCACGAGCGGATGAGCGCGCCGGAGCGGGCGGGGGTGCTGCGGCTGCTGGAGGAGCGCGAGAGCGACGGCACGACGCCATTCAACCGGCTGAAGAAGCCTGCTCGGGGTCCGACCTGGTCACACTTCAAGAACCTGGCCAAGAGGCTGGAATGGGTGGACGGGCTCGGCGACACGGGCGTGTGGATGGACGGCATCGCGGCGGGGAAGATCACCGACTTCGCCGGGGAGGCGGACGCGGCCGACGTGGCGGAGCTGCGGGACTACAAGCCCGCCAAGCGCCTCGCACTGGTGGCGTGCCTGGTACACAAGGCACGGATGCGGGTCCGCGACGACCTGGCGACGATGTTCTGCAAGCGCGTGGCGATGAAGATCAAGAAGGCCAAGGTCGAGCTGGAGGAGATCCGGCTGGCCGAGCGGGAGATCGTCGAGGCCCTGATCGGGAACTACCGCACCGTGCTCAAGAACATCGACGAGGGCGGCCCGGCTCAGGCAGCCCTGGAGAAGGCTGCGGCCATGACCGCCGAGGTCCGGGCGGCTCTGGAGGGCCTGGACGAGGCGGCGCCCGTCGACGAGGTCGCGTGGCGGCTGGAGGGCCAGGTCTCCCCGGCTGTCCTCGCGCTGGCCAGGGCCCAGGTGGTGCAGGCCAGCGGGTTCGGCGCGGTCACGAGGGCGGTGGAGGGCTTCGGCGGGTTCGCCAAGCAGTACGAGCAGATCGAGAAGGTGTCCGCCCATCACGGCAACTTCTGGGAGGTGCTGCTGTATGGGCAGATCGGCCGGGACCGGGCGGTGATGTTCGACCTGGCCGAGAAGCTGGAGTTCACCGCCACCTCGGAGGACGGGCGGGTGCTGGACGCGCTCGCGCACGCCCAGCGGCACCAGGCGGCGCGCGGCGAGTACATCAGCGCCCTGGGTGAGGACGGCCGCGCGGTAGACATCTCCTTCGCCACGCAGAACTGGCAGAAGGCCGTGGTTGACAAGACGAGGCCGGGGCAGTTCGTGCGCAAGCACTTCGAGGCGATGGTCTTCACCGCGCTCGCGGAGGAACTGCGCACCGGGGACGTGGCCGTGGTGGGCTCGGAGGAGTACGCGGACTGGTCCCAGCAGTTGCTGGCCTGGGAGGCCGTGGAGGGGAAGCTGGCGTCCTACCTGGTGGAGGTCGGCCTGTGCGAGGAAGGCGAGGCAGCCGAGTTCGACGCCGCGTTCTTCCGCCGGCAGCTGGAGGACAAGCTTCGAGGTGCCGCCGCGGCGGCGGACGCCGGTTACCCGGACAACGAGGGCCTGGTCATCGACCCGGAGACGGGCATCCCGTCGCTGAAGGCGTTCCGGGCGGAGGGGCAGCGGCCTTCGGCGAAGCGGCTGGAGGAGGAGATCAAGGCCCGGATGCCGGAGCGCTCCCTGATGGGGATCTTGGCCCGGACCGCGTACTGGGTGGAGTGGTGGCGCCGGTTCGGCCCGGCTTCCGGCAACGAGCCCAAGCTCGCCGATCCCTTCGGCAGGTATGTGATCACCACGTTCGTGAAGGGCACCAACATGGGCCCGTACGAGGCCGCCCGCCACATTCCCGGGGTGAGCGGGCACGAGCTGGCGTACACGGCGAACCGGCACTTCTCCCTGGTGCTGCTGAACGAGGCGATCGCCGACCTGGTCAACGCGCACGCCCGTCTCGACATCTCCCAGGCGTGGGGCGACGGGACTGCGGTGGCGGCGGACGGCACTCACATGGACACCTACCTGGACAACCTGCTGGCCGAGACGTCCGTGCGGTACGGCAAGCCGGGCGGGATCGCCTACCACCACATCTCCGACACCTACATCGCACTGTTCACGCACTTCATCCCGTGCGGGGTGTGGGAGGCCGTCTACATCATCGAGGGCCTGCTCAAGAACACGTCCGAGGTGAAGCCCACCACCGTGCACGCGGATACCCAAGGCCAGTCCCAGCCGGTCTTTGCTCTTGCCCACTTGCTGGGCTTCGACTTGATGCCCAGGATCAGGAACTGGAAGGGCATGACCTTCTACCGGCCCAGCAAGACCACGGAGTACGTGCACATCGACGCCCTGTTCGGCGAGACGGGCAAGAACTCAATCGACTTTGACCTGATCGAGTCCCAGTTCCGCCACCTGATGCGCGTGGCCGTCTCCGTACGCGAGGGCGCGATCTCCTCTTCCACGCTGCTCAAGCGGCTGCGCTCGGGCTCCAAGAAGAACGCCACCTACGCCGCCTTCCGCGAGGTCGGCCGCGTCATCCGCACCGTCCAGCTCCTGCGCTACCTCACCGACGCCCCGCTGCGCCGGCGGGTGACCGCGGCGACGAACAAGGTCGAGTCGTTCAACCGGTTCTCCCAGTGGATCGGCTTCGGCAACCGCGGCGTCATCGCCGACAACGACCCCATCGAGCAGGAGAAGGCGATGAAGTTCAACGCTCTGCTCACGAACGCGGTGATCTTCCACAACGCCCTGGACATCGCCGAGATCGTCCGGCAACTGCTGGAAGAGGGCTGGACGATCGACCCGGAGGACCTGGCCCACATCTCGCCGTACCTGACCGAGCACGTCAACCGGTTCGGCGAGTACTCCACGCACGAGCTCGGCATCCAGCCTGACGCGTACGACCCGAAACTCGACGTCGACTTCGCTTCCCTGCGCGAGCAAGATCTGACCACTGTCGGCTTCACCGAAGCAGCCTGACCAAGGGGAGGACCCGTGAGCACCGCCAACAGCGGCCCAGAGTAGTGGTATTGCCCGACCGATGACCAGTGGTTCGAAGCGGCCAGGTGGCAGGAGGAGGTCGAGGACGAGCCTGGGTTCAAGCAGACCTGGCACACCTGTCCGAACGGGCACGGCTTTCCCGGTCGCACCCCGTACGCCTTCCGCGACTCCGAGACCAAGGCCCGCACCGCCGACGGCACACCGATCGAGCAGCAGCGGTGACCCGGCCTCGGGAAACATCGGCCGCCGGCGCCCTGCGCCCGCTGCGCGACCCGGACGTGCCCGAGCTGGACGAGGACGACGACGGCGAGCCGGAGCGAGTCAGTAGGCGACCAGAGCGCTGATCAGCGTCCGCGCCTTCGCCTTGGTCAGCCTCTTCGCAGCGGTCGAGCACCGTTGCCGGGGAGCCCGCGGTTCGATGTCGCTGCCCTTGATCACCTTGGCGAACTCGGTGTCGAACCGCTCCTTGCCGACCTTCTCCGCGAGCGTGGTCAGGTACTTCACCTGCGCGGGGGTGGCCGGCTCCGTCTTTGCCTTCTGCGCGCGTTCGCGGCGCGGACCGTAGATCCGCTCGTTCTCCGCCTTGCGAGCCGCCTCCGACTCCGGGCTGCGGCAGGTAATGTGCACGCTCTCGTACCAGGTCTGGGTGCCCGGCTTGCCGGTCACCGCCTCCCACAGCGCGTTGGCCGTCAACGCCGACTCGTCCACGCCTTCGGTCAGGCCGGGCCCGACCAGCCCGTAGTAGCCGGTCTTGCCCCGGGGGATCACGGTGAACCCGGCCGGAACAGCATGAGCTTCGAGCCAGTCCCGACCGCACCCGCAGTGCCGGGCGTGATACCCGGCCCACTTCCGCTCCAGCGGCTCGTACACCAGCCGATCGCCGTAGTACTTCGGATCTCTCGCGAACCCAGACACGGCCCGCAGTCTCCCACCGCCGACACTGGGCGTCACAGCCCGCCGTCAACCCCGGTGGACGCGGGCGGCCTTATCCGGCCGCCCGCGTCCACCGGGCTCTGGCAGTCGACGTTTCACCCCTACCGGCCGGAGGCCCCGTGTTCGAAGCGGGCTGAACGAGCCGCTTTCACCGCTTCGACCAAGCCCGCACCGAACGACTTACGTGCGGTCCGATCATCGAACGGGAAGCGTAGAGCGCCGGTCTGTTGGTCGAGTTCTACCTGCTGGAACCAGTACTGATCTCCAGTGACGAGGAAGGGGGCGTAATCCTGGAAGAACGCAGCTTGGAACTCGTTCGGCTCCAGGTTCGGCGCGAACTGGTGGTACAGGCGGTACTCCGGTACCCCAATGAGAAGCAGTACGGAGTGCCCCGTGGACCGGGCGAGCGCACGGCAAAGTTCCACGTGCCTGCCTTCGTGTTCATCCTGCGCCAGGTTCTTGACCTCGGCGAAGATCTGCCGCTCGTTCAGGACCAACCGAAAGTCGGGCAGGTACGACTTCCCGTCCAGGACGTACCCCTCGGGTTCGTACTCCCACCTGACGCCTAGGGTGTCGAAGAAGACGGCCCAGCGTGCCTCCAGCCGTGAGCGGAAGCGGTATCCCTGGTAGGAGGTCTCTTTTGCTTTCACCATGGGTGCTTCTCTACCAGGCAACTCCAAGGGCAGGCGCGGGGAACGGACAGTCCTGGTTCTCGCCGCACGCCTGCGTTGCTTCGGTGCGGCGCTGGCGGCAAGGGTGCGGGTCGGGTCTCCCCGGTTGATGGGGATATTTGGATCTCCCCACCCCGCGCTCTGGATCGCCCCAATGATGCTCGGCTCGATTCCCCGGGAACACGCGCACTGACCTGCGGTCGGGCGCAACAGGTAGGGGGCTCCGTCAGGTGCTAGCCGATCCCGTATGGCCTTGCGTTGCCGGGCACGGCTCGCAATCACTGCGGTGTTCGCGCCCCGGCCGGGGCGCGAACCGGGAAGATGCCCTGCATGGGGGCATCACGCACACGCCGGGTCGCTGTTATCTATCTCGTCATGCAGGCCACAGCCGCAGCGCTGGCACTGTGGCTGTCCAAGCAGTTCCAGGTGGCCCGCTTGGCCGCCACCGCCGTCACTCTGGCACCCACCCTGCCAGTCGCCTACCTGGCCTGGGAGGCCTACCGCGCCGACCGGGCCGAGGCTGCTGCGGACACTGATGCCAAGGCCAAGACCCTGGCCGCTGCAGTGGCCGCCGCCGAGGCCCGGCAGCGCGCCCAGCTGATCGGCCCCGGCGCCCACCGCATCAACCTGACCTTCACCCACCAGCCCGAACCCGCCAACAACGCCACCGGCGCGCACCCCCAGGGCCACCTCACCGACATCGTCGCCTACTACCAGACCCTGCAACCCGCCCGCCTGGTCATCACCGGCGAACCCGGCGCCGGCAAGACCCTGCTCGCCCTTGAACTCATCCTCGGCCTGCTGACCCATTCCGACCGCGCCGACGCCGACCCGGTTCCGGTCCGCTGCTCCCTGGCCAGCTGGGACACCGCCCGCCCGCTGCCCGACTGGCTCGCCGACCAGATCCACGAGCAGTTCCGCGACAGCGGCCTCAGCCTCGCGGACGCCAAGCGGCTGGTTCAGGAGTACCGCATCCTGCCGGTCCTCGACGGCCTGGACGAGATGGACAGCGCCACCACCCCAACTGCCCGCCGCGCCGCCCAAGCCCTGCAGCAACTCAACGCTTACCAGGACCCCACCGGCAGCGCCCCCATCGTCCTGACCTGCCGCACCGCCCAGTACACCGAGCTGGCCGCCCTGGATGTGCGGATGCGCGAGGCCGCCCGCATCGAGCTCGCCACCGTCGCCCCCGCCCAGGCCACCGACTACCTCGCCGCCCGTACCACCAGCCCGGACCGTTGGGCCCCCGTCCTTGACACCCTGACCACCGCCCCCGGCGGCACCCTGGCCCAGGCCTTGAGTACCCCCTGGCGGCTCAACCTGGCCGCCACCGCCTACGAAGAACGCCACCCCGACACCCTCACCTACCTCCGCCACCCTGACCACCTGCTCACCCTTGCCTCCCCGAGCGCGGTCGGCGACCACCTCCTCGCCCTGTACCTGCCCGCCGCCACCAGCCAGCACCCCACGCGCCCCGGCCGCTACCAGCCCGACCAGGCCCACCGCTGGCTCGCCGCCCTCGCCCACCACCTCGCCACCACATCCTCCGGAAGCGGCACCGACATCGTCCTGCACCAGCTCTGGTCGATGGCCGACCCCCGCCGAGTCCGCACCGCCGACGCCCTCCTCGCCGGCCTTCTCGGCCTTTTCACCTTCGCCGCCCTCTTCAGCGCCCTGTTCCTGGCCCAGCGCCCCTTCGGATCCTCAGACAGCGATCTGCCCGGCGCCGTGCTTATGACGCTGCCCTGGCTTTTGGCCGTCAGGGCGGCCAGCCGCGCCGCCGTCCCAACCCCTCAAGCAGCCCGGCTCCAACGGCTCCAGAGCCTTGCTGACTTCCGCCGGCTAGCTGGCAATCTCGGGCTCGGGCTCGCGCTCGCGTTCTCGGCCGGGCTCGTGGACGGGCTCATGTTCGGGCTCGCGGCCTGGCGTGTGGACCGGCTCGTGTTCGGGCTCGTGGTCGGGCTCGTGGTCGGGCTCATCCTCTGGTTCGTCGACCTTACAGAACCACTGACCAGCGATGTTGCGCCCACAGACCCTCGCTATCCGGTACGGGACGATCTCGTGGTCGGGCTCGCGGCCGGGTTGGCGTTCGGACTCGTATCCGGGTTCGTGTTCGTGCTCATTGCCGGGCTCGAGGCCAGCCTCGTGCCCGGACTCCTGCCCGAGCTCGTGGTCGGACTCGCGGCCGGGCTCGCGGTCGGGCTATACCTCAGCACCGGAGCCGGCCGCCGCTACGTGGTCTTCCTCTGCTGCTCCCGTGGCCGACTGCCCCGGCGGCTTGGTGCCTTCCTCCACTGGGCCTACGGAGCGGGTCTGCTGCGAATCTCCGGCCTGGCGTACCAGTTTCGCCACCGAGAACTCCAAGACTGGCTCGCCACCCACCCCCAGCCGTAACACCCACTCATGCTCCACGAAGCAGCAGGCTCCCGACCCGTCGTCATCAAAGCCCTGACCCGGGGACGAACTGCGGGAAGTCACAGTCGACCGAGGAGTGCGGCACCGTGCGTGGGCTGGTCCGGCAGTCAACATAGGCGCCCTTGACGGGCCGACGCAGCCCGGACACTGATCGAGCGATGGATCCGGCTCATCACGGACACGCTCCTCGCCAACTTGCCCCACCCCTGTGAGGACTGGATCAAGTGAGGCGAAGAGCAGCCCCGGCCGACTTCAAGAATCGCCATCACGGTCACCCTGTCGTCAAACGAACGTTTGCCGACAGGCGACCGACGCGTCCAATGAACCCGTGCAATCCGGGGGTCCAGCCAAGGTGAGCCCAAAAGCCGCCATGAGATGATCTTGAAGCCCTCGAAGGTCAGCCCGCGGCGCCGGTAGCTTCCTGGAGGGCTCGCCGGAGCTGGTCGAGACCGGGCGCCCCGGCCGGACCAGTACAGGAGGGGTAGATCCGGCAGGCGAGCGGCGGTGCTGTGCCGGGCTCGGCGAATGGATCGCGACCGTCGATGAGGATCGTTGGGGAACCGGTGAAGCCGAACCGCTCGGCCTCGGCCTGGTCGCCGACCACCCGCGTGGTGAAGCCCGTGGTGCCCAGCCCGGCGCCCGCCAGCGCCTGCCGCAGCCGCTCCTCGGCGAGCTGCCGGTGCGGGCAGGCACCACCAGAACCTCGATCATGACGCGGACATGGGGACGCGGAGTGGCTGCTGGTGCGGGCTGCGATGCCGATGCCAGGCTATCGGTTCACCTGGTGTCGTGCCCTGCTGCGCCGGTTCAAGACCGGATCTCCTGGAAGATGACGCCGCTCTCAAGGAGGACGACCGCTTCGTTAACCCAGCGAGGCGGACCAAAGTCCGTCTCAAGGTACTGGCACTGGTACCCAGTGTCCTCGTACTCGGAGCTGGCGAGGTCGTACGGGATCCTTTTGAAGGGCGGGATTCTGTCGCAGCGTAGCTCGTTGGACGATTCATGGTGCAAGTCCCAGAACTGTCCGTAGACCGACTTGGCCACCAGCAGCCCCTCATCGGGAGGAAAGATCTTGTACGTGGCGAGCTGGATAGCCGAGGACTCGTTGCCCGTCACGCGCTCGATATAGACATCCCACCTAACCTTCGCGCCCTGGTAAGTGACGGTGCACATCGTGCTCTGCCCGGCTTTTACGGTGACCTGGCCACCTTCGCACCCAGCACTGACTTTGGCGCGGATTCCCGCCATGATGAGAGTGTCCGCCCGTATCTCGTCCAGCACCTGCTCGGTGAGCGGAGCATCGTAGCCCGCCCTTGGCGGTAGGCCCATTTCCGACCTGCTGGAGTGGTTGTCGATGAGGTGTGGCTCAGCCGACTTGACCTTGACCGGCAGTTCCTCGCCCTCGACCGATGACGAAGGACTCGGCCCATAGTCCTCGGTTGCGGCTTCCTCGCTCGCGGTTGCTGCCGTGGTACTGGGAGTGGCGGTGTCGTCGCCGTCGGAGTCCGGCCAGACGGCGCTCCCAATCCCCAATCCCACCAGGCACACAAAGATCACCAGGAGCGCCAGCTCGAAGCGACTGTAATCGTTGAAGTAGCGACGAGTCATCGTCTCACCATATTTCTCGGGTCCGGGGACCGGTCCCGCCTGGCTCAGCTCGCCGACAGCTTGACGTCCGTCCGGTCGGCCCTGTTCTCCCGAAGCTACGGCGAAGTGACAAGTAGCTCCCTGCAATCAGAGTGACGCTCGGTCAGGGAGAGCGAGGCGGGGTCCGGGGACTTCGTCGGCCTGGAGGGCGGCGAAGTCGGTGTGGGCCTGTTCGACGACTTCGGGGTACGCCTCGCGCTTGGCGTGTTCGGCGAGCGCCCGGTAGATGCTGGCGACGGAGGGGTTCTGTCCCTTGCGCTTGCCGGTGGGGATGATCAGGTCGGGCTGGATCTGCTCGACGGACTCGCCGCCCGCGCGGCGCCGGAGCACGGTGTGGAGCATGTCGTCGGTGATGACCGGGGGTCGGCCGCCGTGCTTGCCCTTTCGGGCCGCGGTGTCGAGCCCTTCGAGCGTGGACTCGCGGATATTCTCCCGCTCGGTCTCCGCCATCGCGGCGAAGAACGCGAACAGCAGCTTCCCAGGGCCGGTGGGGTCGTAGATGCCGGGCAGGGGCCCGGCGAGCATCTCCAGGACCAAGCCGTGGGCGGTGAGGTGGTCAGCGAGGGCGGTGAGTTCGGCGGCATCGCGACCGAGCCGCTTCATCTCGTACACCGTGAAGATGACCCGGCAGTGCGGGGCGTGCGCCTTGACCTTCCGCGCCGTCCTCAGCGCCTCCTCGAACTTCGGGCGGACCCGCACCCGGGTGCTGATCTTCTCGCTGAAGATCTTTTCCCTCGGGATGCCGTGCTTGGCGAGCGCGTCGAGCTGGGAGTCGAGCTCCTGCCCGAGGGTCGAGCAGCGGGCGTAGCCGATGCGGATGTCCGCGCTCGGCAGGTCCGGGTCGATCGACGTCGGCGGCGGGGTGCCCGGCCGCCACGGTCGACCCGGTCCGCGGTCGGCCGGGGTCGGGACCCGCAGCGCCTTCC
>NZ_NCSM01000060.1:635-17978 GCF_002224125.1 Streptomyces sp. NBS 14/10 | reverse complement strand
CACACTTCGGACAGGCGTGCTGTTCGACGTCGTCGGCGTCCGACCGGTCGGTTGGGGAAGGTTGCTGAGGGTCCGTCATGGGCCCGGATTTTCGCACAATGCAAGTCTCAGAAAGGGGTCCGTCCCGCTTTTGGGTGAGAACGGGTTCTGCGAACGAATCCGGGTCGGGCGGGGGTCCGGTGGCCTGTGATTGATCTTGCTCGCGCAAAGGACCGTTTATGGGAACCCTCGCAGGGGGTTGTCCCCGCTCTCTGCCGCGGTGCGGCAGGCGCGTGTACTGCGTACGCAGTACACGCAAGTGTGTGTGGCCGGACGACGACGTGAGGGCGGGGTTTCGGGAGTGTTGATCCTGCGTGGGGAAGAGCCGCGGGTCGCGATCGGGCGATCCGCGCAGTCGTGGCGACGGCTTTCCGCGCTGTGATGCACGGCGGTCACCCGACGATTCGGGTGGCGCTGCCGCCCCTCGCGCCCTTCGCAATGATCGTTTCGTAGGGAGACTCTCGTGTCCACTATTGCCCGGTGGTGCCATGCACACCGGCTCGCGGTTGTTCTGCTGTGGCTGGGGCTGATCGTTGGCCTCGGTGCTGGAGCGATGAGCGCCGGTGCCGCGTACACCGACAGCACGGATGTGCCGAACACCGAGTCGAGCACTGCGCTCAACCTGATGAGCGAGGGCTCCTCGGGGGCATCCGGCGACAGCGGCACGATCGTGTGGCAGACGGACGGCGGCAGTGTCACGGCCTCGTCGGTCGAGCAGCCGATGGACAAGGCTCTTGAGCAGATCGCCGACGCGCCGGGTGTGACGTCGGTGACCAGCCCGTACACCCAGCAGGGCGCTGCGCAGATCAGCGAGGACGGGCACACCGCGTACGCGACGGTGGTGTTCGACAAGAGCGGCGCCGACCTGCCCAAGGGGCAGGTCGAGCATGTGCAGGACCTGGCCTCCCAGGCCCGTACGAGCTCGGTGGACGTGGAGTTCGGCGGGACAGCGTTCGGGACCGGCTTCTCGGTGTCGGAGCTGAGCGAGATCATCGGCGTCGGGGCGGCGCTCGTGGTGCTGCTGCTGATGTTCCGGTCGGTGTGGGCGGCGGCGCTGCCGATCCTGACTGGCGTGGCGGGTGTGGGCACGGCCCTGTTCGCGACGATGCTGCTCAGTCATGTCGTCACGCTGCCGGACGTGACGCCGACCATGGGGGCGCTGATCGGCCTGGGCGTGGGCATCGACTACGCCCTGTTCATCGTGCACCGGCACCGGCGGGGCCTGATGGCGGGCATGAGCGTGGCCGAGGCGTCGGCGAAGGCGCTGAACACCTCGGGGCGCGCGGTCGTTTTCGCCGGCCTGACCGTGGTCGTCGCCCTGCTCGGCATGCTCACGCTGGGCGTCGGCATCCTCAGCGGGATGGCCGTGGGCGCGGCCATGACCGTGGTCCTCACTGTCGGGGCGGCCGTCACCCTGCTCCCCGCCATCCTGGGCCTGCTCGGTCATCGGGTGCTTGGACGGCGCCAGCGCCGCGAGGTGGCGGCCGGCCGGTTCACCGCTCCGGGCGAGCCGAAGGGCCGCTGGGCTCGCTGGTCCACCCTGGTCCAGCGTCGCCCGAAGGCCATGGTCGTGGTCTCGCTCGTGGTGATGGCGGCCATGGCGCTGCCCGGACTGTCCATCCGGCTAGGCTCGGCGGATGCCGGGAACGACCCGACCTCCTCCAGCAGCCGCCAGGCCTACGACATGCTCGCCGACGGCTTCGGCCCTGGCTTCAACGGCCCGCTGCTGCTGGCCGCCGAGGCCCCCGACGCGCAGGCGCAGGCCCATCTGGCCGATCTGGCAGATGAGCTGAAGACGGTCGACGGGGTGGCCTCGGTCACCGCGGTCCCCATGCAGCGGGGCCAGGACGTCGGGGTGATCACCGTACTGCCGGACAGCTCTCCCCAGTCCGAGCAGACCACCGACCTCATCGAGCATCTACGCAACGACGTGATCCCTTCCGCCGAGCAGGGCAGTGACCTGCAGGTCTACGTCGGCGGTGTGACCGCCAGCAACGCGGACTTCACCTCCACGCTGACAGCCAAGATCCCGATGTTCCTCGGATTGATCGTGATCCTCGGCTTCGTCCTGCTGACCCTGGCCTTCCGCAGTCTGCTGATCCCGGCGATCGGCGCGGTAATGAACCTGCTCACCATGGGCGCGGCGTTCGGCGCGATCGTGCTGATCTTCCAGCACGGCTTCGGTTCGTCCCTTCTGGGGGCCGGATCGGCGGGACCGATCGAGGCCGTGGTGCCGGTGCTCATCGTGGGCGTGATGTTCGGCCTGTCCATGGACTATCAGGTGTTCCTGGCCAGCCGGATGCACGAGGAGTGGACCCACACCAGGGACAACCGGCGCTCGGTCCGCATCGGGCAGGCCGATACCGCGCTCGTCATCGCGGTGGCCGCCACGATCATGTTCTGTGTGTTCGCCGCTTTCGCGGGCGGCGGGGTGCGACTGATCGCCGAGTTCGGCGTGGGCCTGGCTGTCGCGGTCCTGCTGGACGCGTTCGTGGTCCGCATGATGCTCGTCCCGGCCCTGATGCACCTGGCCGGCAAAGCGAACTGGTGGCTGCCCCGCTGGCTGGACCGCCGACTGCCGCACTTTTCTGTAGAGGGCGACAGCAGCAGCGACCACATTGACCCGCCCGCACCCCAGGCCGCGCTCGCGAAGGAAGATGCCGCCGCGACGCGCTAGCACCTGATGGCGGCACAACCCGACGGGCCCGCGGTGCGCCGGAGAGAACAGCACACTCTCCGGCGCACCGCACACGTCTGCGCGCCGCGCCTCACCACGCCGTTCGCGGCCCACCATCGACCTGGGAGAGAGACTGCTGACATGCGGCGTTTCGGATGGCTCCACCACCCCGCTGAACCTGACGCGAGCCGCGCGGCGGCGGCGTCGACCGCCCGGCGGCAGGATCTGGCTCTCGCTGGGCTGATCGTCCTCGTGCAGGTCATCGCGGCGCTGGTGGACCGGACATGGCAGGCCCCACACCCGGTCCGCGTCGTGCTCATCCTCCTGGGCGCGACGCTCCTGCTGTGGCGACGCCGGCAGCCGCTGCTCGTGGCCGTGCTCACGGTCCTCGCCGACAGCGCCATGCTGATCCTCCCACCCCACCAGTCCTGGCTGCCCATGGCCAGCCTGATCGCCCTGTACACGCTGGCCACCCACCGCGAACGCCGTATCTCCTTCAGCGTCGGCGCGGCCGCCGGAGTATGGCTGACTGCGGCGTCGACGCTGGCACGACCCAGTGAAATCCTGAGCGCCCTGGTCTACTTCGACTATGCGATCGTCGCCGTCGCGGTCGGCGACTCCGTCCGCAACCGGCGCGCCTACCTCGCCCAGGCCCAGGAACGCGCCCTGCAGGCCGAGCGCACCCGGGAGGAGGAGGCCGAGCGCCGGGTCCGCGAGGAACGCATCCGCATCGCCCGGGACCTCCACGACGTGGTCGCCCACCACATCACCCTGGTCAACGCCCAGGCAGGCGTCGCCCGCCACCTCATCCACCGCCATCCCGACAAGGCGTACGAGGCGCTGAGCCACATCACCGAGACCAGCGCCGCCGCCCTGGACGAACTGCGCTCGACCGTCTCGCTACTGCGCCGGCAGGACGACCCGCCACCGTCCTTGCAGCCCGCTCCCACCTTCGACCAGGTCAACGCGCTCCTCGACGCCTTCCGCCACAGCGGGCTCGACGTCCGCCTCCACCGGGAGGGCACACCGCGCCCCTTGGCCGCATCGGCCGATCTCGCCGCCTACCGGATCGTCCAGGAGAGCCTGACGAACGCACAGAAGCACGGCAGCGGGCCCACCGCCGAGGTCCGCCTCCTCTACACGGACCAGACGTTGTGGATCAGCGTCGCCAATCCGGCCCGACCCGGACAGCACGGCGCGGGAACGGGACACGGCCTCATCGGCATGCGCGAGCGCGCGGACGCCGCCCACGGCACCCTCACCACGGCCCTGCGCCCCGACGGAACCTTCCGCGTGCAGGCCACCCTGCCCCTGCAACCCGCGAAGAACGACGACCCCGCCCAGCCCGCAAAGGACGACCAGCCGTGACCCTGCGCATCCTCCTCGCCGACGACCAAGCCCTCCTGCGCGGAACCTTCCGGCTCCTGATCGACGCCGAAGCGGACATGGAAGTCGTCGCGGAAGCCGGCACCGGCCGCGAAGCGGTCGAACTCACCCGCAGCGAGCGGGCCGACATCATCGTGATGGACATCCGTATGCCCGAGATGGACGGCCTGGAGGCCACCCGCATCATCGGCGCGGACGAGGACCTCGCCGGAGTGAAAATCCTCATCCTCACCACCTTCGAGGAGGACGAGTACGTCGCCCAGGCCCTGCACGCCGGAGCCAGCGGCTTCCTCGGCAAGGGCATCGACCCGGGCGACCTCCTGAAGGCGATCCGCACCGTCGCGGCCGGCGAGGCACTCCTGTCCCCGGCCGCGACCAAGGCCCTCATCTCCCGCTACCTCACCCAGCCGGCCATCGCCGCCACAGAGCACCTGCCCACCCGTCTGGCCGCACTGACCCCGAGGGAGCGCGAGGTCATGGCCCTGGTCGCCACCGGCCTGACCAATGACGAAATCGCCGACCACCTCGTCATCACGCCGTTCACCGTCAAGACACACGCCAACCGGGCCATGGCCAAGCTAGGGGCCCGCGACCGCGCCCAACTCGTCGTCATCGCCTACCAGACCGGCATCACCAGCATCGGCCCCTCCTAGCGGCTCCCGACTGCACGTGGCCTGTTCATCGTGGCCTGCCCAGGGCCCGGTCGACTCCGTACTTCGGGGCCCAGCGCCCACCCGCACCAGCCCAGCCGATCAGGGTGCGCCACGCGAGCGCGGAGACCGGCTCGCGAGTGCCGGCGACCTCGATGGCGAAGCGGCCGGTGCTGTGCGACCTGCTCAGCGCGCAGGCCGCGACTCTGGAGCACAACACCTCCACCGACTGTTGGTTCTGAGAGTACGGTTCGTCCGTTTCGCGATGAGGTCTGGGTGAGGAGTCCTGCTCGGCGGGGCGGGCCGGCGCTCAGGGGCGGTGCTGGGTGAACAAGCCGGGCTCGGGGCCGGGCACCAGAGCCGCCGCGGCGGTGAGGCCAAGGCGGGAACCCATGTCGAGCTCGAACCGGCCGTAGGGATTCACATGGGTCCAAAACAGCGGGGACAGGGCCCGCCGGTCAGCATCTGTGAGCCGCTTCTGCCACTTCTCCTCGCTCAGGATGTCCTGGAGGAGCAGGGTGTTGACGTGCACCAACGCCGACTGGAGCAGGTGCAGCGCCAGCATCGAGACCTCCTGGGACTCCTTGTCGGAGCCGGTCAGGTCGCCGTCCTTGCCGTAGAACAGGTCATGGTTGGCGGAGTTCCAGTTCTCCACGACCTGGAGCCCGTCGTTGATCTCGCGCCGCAGCTCGGCGTCGGCGAGGTAGTCGCAGATGAAGGCCGTACGCACCGCTCGCCCCAGTTCCTCGATCGCCCGGTAGGTGGGGTGCTTGGGGCCGCCGCGGGTGAAGCGGCGCAGGACCTGCTCGGCCTCGGCGGTGCCCAGGCGCAGGGCGGTGGTGTACTTCACGATCTGGTCGTACTGCTGGGTGATCAGGTCCCAGTCGATCGTCTTGGTAGACAGCACCGGCGCCAGGTGCGGCCACGTCTCGTCCTGCCCGGCCGCGGGCCGGTACAGCCGCGCGGAGCCGACGTTCTTCAGCCTCGGCAGCAGGTTGAAGCCGAGCATGTGGGCGAAGGCGAACCCGACGATGGAAGCGCCGTGCGTGTCGGTGTACTGCCGGTCGATCTCCACGTCCGTGCAGTGCCGCAGCACACCCTCGATCATCGCGGCGACCTCGGACGCGGAGCAGGACTTGAGCTGGGAGTAGACGCACAGCGACTTCTTCTCGACGTGCCAGTAGATCATCACGCCGGGCCCGCGGTAGCGCTGGTGCCACTCGGTCATGAAGTTGGACGACCAGGACCCGAACTTCTTCGAGTCCGACGCGCACGCGGTGCCCTCGCCCCACCAGGCCTGATCGCGGGCGGCGAAGGTGGCGTTGACCAGGCGCACCAGCGCCGCGCGCAGGTTGGTGCGGTTGACGAACAGGTGCCGTACCCGGCGCAAGACGGCCTCGCTCTCGCCGTGCTTGCCGGTGACCGCGACCCGCTTGATGCCCATGTTCGTGCCCAGCGCGAACAGCACCAGCAGCAGCCGGCGCCGCAGCACCGCCTTCGGGACCGCCTCCCTCGTTGCGACCGAGACGAACTCGGAGGTGAAGCCGGTGGCGAACTCGGCCTCCTTGAGGATGTCGATCAGGTCGATGGTGCCCCAGCGCCGCTCGATCTCCGCCTTCAGCGCGACGAGGTTCTCCGGCTCAGGCTGCTTGCCCAGCGGCGAGACCTTGATCCACGGCTCCCCGTGCCGCTTGATGATGTCCACCCCGCCCGTGGTGCCCAGCTCCAGCGCGGTATCGAAGCGGGTCAGGGCCTCGCGCAGCCGCTTCTTCAGGGCCTCGATGAAGGCGTGCGGGTCCTGCGGCTGACGGATCGCGTCGTAGTGCACGTCGCGGTTGTCCTCAAAGTCCGGCGGCAGGTCGTCCTCGGGGTTCTGCCACCGGCCCGCCCCCGGCACCCAGATCTCCCGGCGCCGCAGCGCGTCCCGCAACGCCACGAGCACGCACAGCTCGTACGGGATGCGCTCGACCCGGCCGCGCTCGTCCACGACCGCCTTGCGCCACTCCTCGCGCACCACCCCGGCCAGCGGGATCTTCTCCGACTCGTCGAAGAACGCGCCCTCCTTGGCGATGGGCTGGTCCAGGTACCGCTTGAACAGGTCGATCGCGTCCATCACCGGCCGGTAGGCGGTGTTGTTGCACTTCAGATCCAGCGCGCCCAGCAGCGGCGACAGCATCCGCCGCCAGTGCCCCGAGTACGACGAACGCAGCACCGTACGCACCTGCGCCCGGTAGCGGGCCTCGTTGGCCGCGGCCTCCGCCGCCAGCGCCTTCAGCGTGGACTCACCGGCCACCGGATAGATCACCTTCCGGACCGTGCCGCCCGGCTCCGCGACCGCGGCCTCCGCCAGCCGCAGCAGGATGCCCTCCTTGCCGCGGACCCGCCTGAGGTCCTTGGCGAACTCGCCCTCGACCTTCTTCTCCGCCCGCGTGTTGATCCGCTGCACGAGTTGGATGAACAGGTCCACCAGCGAGTCGGTGATCTCCGTCTGCCGCACGTAGCACAGCGCGGCCAGCAGCGTGTACCGCACGGGTGGCGCCGCTGCCCGCAGGTCCGAGGGGTATTCCTTCGACGCCCGCGCCCTCCACGCCGCCACGAGCTTCTCCGACACGTCCCCGAACAGCTCCGACGCCAACTCCAGCGCGCGTACCCGCCGCAGCTTATTCACCTCCGCCAGCAGACTGTCCAGCCCCAACGCGCCCGGGTCCGCCTTCAGTTCGGTGAAAAAGGAGACGCCGCCGCCCGCGGACTCCTCCGCACCGACGTCCTCGGTCACCAGGTCATCCAGTCGCGAACGGGTCGCCGCCGACAGGCGGCCTACGGTGTCCGCGCAGAACAGTTCCTCGAAGGTGTTGACGGCGAGCCGACCAGCCGGGCGATACGCCCTGGCGTCGGCGGCTCCATCCGGTCACCCCGGCAGCGAACAACCACGGCCTCCGCCAGCCGGTCCCGGTTCATCTCCACCCCGCACAGCTCCGTGGCGAGCCACTCGCCAAGCTGGGCTTGGTCCTCCTCGGTACACTCCCGGAAGCCGAACGCGCTCCGGATCTCCACCCGGTTCCGCTTGATCGCACGCCCCGACCAGTCGTACGCGGCCCAGTCCTCCGCCGGCACCTTCACCTGCTGAGCGACGTACGACACCGCAGGCGCCGGGATCTTGTGCCGTTCAGAAACGCGTCGCTGCAGGTCGTAGGCGGTATGGCGGAATCAGCGGGCGTGTTGGGATCTTGTCCAGGTGATCGTTTCACTGGTTTATCGGGTCACGCGGAAGCTTCTGTCGGTCCCAGCGGTGCTGCTGCGTCGGCGGATAGCCAGAGATGCTGAGTTGCTCGTGCTCCGGCACGAGAACGCGGTGCTTCGCAGGCAACTTGCGAGTCCGGTGCGCTATCAGTGGGCGGACCGGTTGTGGTTCGCGGCATTATCCTCGCTGATACCGCGGCGCCGCTGGGCGCAGGTGTTCCCTGTGACACCAGGGACGTTGCTCGGCTGGCATCGGCGTCTCGTTGCACGCAGGTGGGACTACAGCGAGTGCCGGATCAAGCCGGGCCGGCCGACGACAGCGAAAGCCGTGAAGGAGTTGGTGCTGCGGCTGGCACGGGAGAATCCGCGCTGGGGCTGCCGCAGGATCCAGGGAGAGCTCGACCGGCTGGGCCACAGGATCGGCGCGTCCACGGTATGGAAGATCTTGACGGCAGCCGGTGTCGACCCGGCTCCCCGCCGCGCCGGGCCGACATGGCGCGAGTTCCTCACCTCCCAGGCCGAGGCCATCATCGCTTGCGACTTCCTGCACATCGACCTGGTGGATCTTCGCCGCGTCTACGCGCTGATCTTCCTTGAGCACGGCACGCGTCGCCTCCACATCGCTGGAGTGACCGCGCATCCGACCGCGCAGTGGACGGCCCAGCAGGCCCGCAACCTCGCCCTCGAAAGGGGTGAGCGTTTCGAGTCGCTGCGCTTTGTGATCCGCGACCGGGACGGCAAATACGCCGAGCCCTTCGACGCGGTCTTCGCGGCCGAGGACATCGAAACCGTGAAGACCGCCCCGCAGTCCCCGCGGATGAACGCGCACTGCGAGAGAGTCATCGGGACGCTACGGCGTGAACTCCTCGATCACGTGCTGCTCTGGAACGAGGGCCACGCTCGACACGTTGTCGAAACCACTACAACGGGCATCGCCCACACCAGGCCCGAGGGCAACTGCCTCCCCTCGCCGGCAACCAGACCGCGCCGTTGACTGACCTGGACAGCAAGCGATGGCTACTCCGTACGCGTGTCCTTGGCGGCCTGATCAACGAGTACAGATACGCGGCCTGACAAGCCGCGACGGGTTTCTGAACGGCACACGCTGGATGAGCGCGACGGTCTCTTCCGGCAACGGTGGTCGACCGGGTCCGACCGTCGTCTGGCGCCACTTCCAGCGCACCAGACGGCGGTGCCAGGTCAGCAGGGTGCCCGGGGTGACCAGCCGATGGCGACGTAAGACGGGTGGCAGGTGCCGGGCGAGAGCGGAGAGCACGGCACGATCAGCCCATGAGAGCCGCGGCCGCTCGACTTGCCGACGAAGCACAGCGACCTCATGACAAAGCACAAGGATCTCAGCGTTGTTCGCGGCGGTCGAACGGCCCAGCAAAAGGAAGCAGCCCAGCAGGCGGCAGAAGATCAGGTAGAGCAGTCGCAGACCCACGATCACTGATCATGCCCATACGTGGACGATCGCAAAGCCCCAGGTCAACCACCGTACGCCAATAAAGACACCCTTCAGGCATCCTCCATGAATACCGACATGCCGCATGACCTGCATGGATGAAGTTCTCGGCAAGGACACCGCCCTCGGATCCGGCCGCTCATCCGCCAGGCGAGCAAGGCGCCACCCGCGAGTGGAGCAATCTGCTCCCGGACCACCAAGAGCCACAACTCGACCTCGCTGAGGACTCAAGCCTCCTCGAAGCCGCTACCGTGGAGACGTACCTCGCCCTACGAAGGGACGATTTCCCCCACAGCCTCAACTAGGGTCCGTCTTCAAACGGACCTTGCCCTGAGCTCGAACGACGCGAGACCGACAGCTGCCTCGTAGGTGGTGGCGGTCTTGGCGTACCTGGTGGCGACCGCCCGGGGTATCAGCAGAGCGCGTAACTCCGGCGTCTGAACGGTGAGTTGGTGGCGAAGTATCTGCAGATCCGCACTCAGGTGTAAGCCACGAGCCACGGAGACATCATGACGACATGGAGGGGAGCGAGTGAGCCAAGTGCGCTGGCAATTCTGATCGGAGGACGATGGACGATGACGAGGTCGACCTGTTGGCCGAACGGGCGAGGTCACGCTGGCGATGGGTGCGACGACGGGCCACGCGACGACTCGTGAGAGCGCGAACCCCCGCAGCGGTGCGGACGCTGACGGTGTTGGCATGTTCCCCAGCCGTCTTCATATCCGACGCACGAGTGGCTGACATGGCCTATGCCGCGATCAAGGGGCTCGGTGATCAGGATCTGGTGGACGCCGTGTGTGATGCGCTCCTGGCGACCGGCGAGCCGGAGATCGCCGAGCTGATCAAGGCTGATGGCTACGAGCATTCCCGTGCTCCGTATCGCGCCGTGGTGTTCTTCCTGACCGGCGACATGGAGCGCTACCGGAGTCTCGACCCGACCGGGGCCGCACTGCGGGACGTGCATGAGCACGCTGACGGGACGGTTCGCGGGCGCGTGGCTGAGTGCGCTCGTGCCACGACGTGTCTGGAGTGGGCGCATGCGCTCGTCCGGGGTCGAAGCGCCGTCCAGTTCGGTGGCCTGACCGACCCCGAGTGGTCGGCTCTTGCCGCGATACTCGACGCCACTGAGCAGCGGGACGCCCTGTGGCGGCTGGTGTTCGCGGCCCCGCCGGTGCGGGCGGCACAACTGCTTCGCCTGCTCGACGCGGCAGGCTGGACCCCCGACGATCCGGTCGAGCGCCGGGCATTCGCCGAGTTGCAGGCCCTGTTGCGGGCCGACCGGGCCGTGGTGCAGGACGGCTGGGTCCCCGCCGAACCGACCCGACTGGCCAAGATCCAGGATGGCATCCGGAATGTGACGGTGACACCTGACGGCTTGCGCGTCATTGTCAACGCGGACGGCCGTGTACGTATGTGGGCGATCCCCTCGGGTGAGGAGCAGAGCGCGATCCCTCGGGGAGAGGCTCAGGGATGGCGTCTCGCCGTGACGCCCGACAGCCGGTTGCTCGTCACCGAACACCGTAATTACGACCCCTGGCCGCGACCGATGTCGGCCGAACCTCCGGTGGCCGCGAGTCTCTGGGAGCTCCCCTCCGGGAAACGCCTCGGCTTTCTCAGGGGACCGGTCAAGGGACGAGTCAACGACATGTTGGTCACCCCGGACGGAAAATTTCTCGCCATGGGCGACCGGACCGGGGCGGTCCATCTGTGGCACCTGCCCTCCGGCGCCTGGGCCGGCAGTCTGGTCGGTACCAACGACGCCGTGACCTGCCTGACCGCGTCCGCCAATGGCACGTTGGTCTCCGGGCATGTCGGTGGAGCCATCCTCATGTGGCGGCTGTGGAACGGAAAGCTACTGAAGCGACTGCATTCAGTGAACACCGTGGGAGGCGTTCTGCTGCCCACGCGAGGAGGTGTCATCGCCGCAGGGGTCGGCGGCGGCCTGGTCGAGGCGTGGAGCTTTGTGGATCTGCTGCCGTCGAAGCCCAGGGTCCTTGGCCACGCGGTCGGAGAAGTCACCGGTACTCCCGATGGCACGATCCTGGCCGGCCGCGGCGCAGACGGAATTCAGCTCTGGCGGTCGTCCGGTGGCATCCGGGATCTCCTTTTCGGCCCTGGCGCCAAGATGGATTGCTTGCGAACTCTCGCCGAGGGCGACCTCCTCGCCGGATTCGGCCATGCCGGGGCCGGGGTTCACCTGTGGAGACTGCCCAGCGCGCGGACAGAAGGCGTTCTGACGGACGACAGCGGAGCCTCCGTGAAACGGCTCTCCGCGTCCGCGGACGGCCGGAGTGTCGTGACCGCCGACGACGAGGGTGTCCTCACTCTGTGGCAGCTCTGGGACGAACGCCTCCGCGACCTCAGCCATCTTCCTCTTGCCTACATCCAACTCGCGCACCTTGGGCAATTCAAGGATTCCGAGGCGAAACCACTTGCTGGCGAACGGACTTGCCTGGACCTCGTCAGTGCCCTCGTACGGTGGCGTGATCATCCAATGGTCGCCGCCTATGACCAGCGCTGGAACCCCTCTGACGCCTAAGTTCAGGACCGGAATCATGTTTCTCCGTAGAGGCCGTCCCCTACAGAACAAAGTCGTGGCCAGGCGCATGCAGGAGTTCTTCAATGATCTTCCTGACGCGAAAAGAGTCGACGCGCAGACCGTTGCGCGTGATTACGCTGCATCGCTCTGGCGAACGGAAGGGCTCGTTCGGAGCTCCGGCCTGGTGGACGACAAACGCCTGTCTCGCGCGAGGTTCTACGTCGGACTCTCGATCGGTGGTGACCATGGCGATCTGGCGGCCCTCACCAAACGTGTCGCTCTCGTCTCCGACACGCTCCTCCTTTCGCATGAATCAACCCATCAGTTCCATGAGATCGGACTCCAGAGTGCTTCCCGCGCCCCACGAAGCGCTCGCACTGCGGTCTACGACGACTCTCACCAATCATGGTACGGGATTCACTGCCCGGACATGGAGATGCTCGGTCAATGGGTACTGGATGCGGAGCCGCTGCTGAAGGCAGGTCTCGCCTGGTATTTGCCGAGATTCACAACGATCGACTATGCGGGTACCGATGGACCTCCCACGGATTCGTTGACCAGAAACGGCATCAGGTGGTGGAGTCTCCGAGACTCCGAACGGCGCGACAGAGTCATGGACTACTTGGTGAGAGACGGACGAGCCGTCGACGCCTCCGGGGCCGAGCCGCTCAAGAGCCAATTCGTACGCCCTATCCTCCGTATCAACCTGCCATTCATCGAAGGGTGCAGTCTGCGCGACTTCAGTAAGATAACGGTGCACGAGTTCGGGGCGTACTCACGCTTCCGTGACTTCCTTCGGCAGCGCTTTCTCGACATGGACATAGCACTCGACGACACCCAACCCGATCGCGAACTGACCAAGCTGGGACTGGAGATCAAGGATCAGATCTGGTCGGCTCGAACAGAGATGGACGCACTCCGCAGAAAGCGAGCTGTATCCGTCACCGGAGCGGCGATCGGATCGGTGGGCGCGATTCTGGTGGCTGTGTACGGCCCCGCCCTGCAAGCGGCCATCGGTGCGCTGGGTGCCGGAGGTGGACTATGGGGTATCGTCCACGCCGCCGCGGAGAACAGCCCTCGCTCCCTTCGGCAGGACAAATGGTTCTACGTCTGGGCGTTGCAAAAGGCGAGCGGCAGCCATCGCTGACCCAGGAGCCCTCAGGTACGACAAGGCCGCCGCTAAGGTCCGTCTTCAAACGGATCTTGCCCAGAGCAGGAACGATGCGAGGGCGACCGCCGCTTCGTAGGAAGTGGCGGTCTTTTCGTATCTGGTGGCGATACCGCGGAAGCCCTTGAGCCGGTTGAAGCAGCGCTCGATCATGTTGCGTCGCCGGTAGGTCTCCCGGTCGAACCCTGGCGGTCGGCCGCCGTGGCCAGCGCGCCTCAGCCGGTGCCGTCGCTGGTCGGTCTTCTCGGGGATGGTGTGCGAAATACCGCATTTTCGCAGGTAGGCGCGGAAGCCGCGGGAGCTGTAGGCCTTGTCTGCGATGACCTGGTCGGGCCTGCAGCGCGGCCGGCCCGGGCCGGTGCGGGGAACACGGATCCGTTCCAGAAGAGGGCGTGCGCAGACACTGTCATGGCGTTGGCCGGGCGTCAGCAGGATCGCGAGTGGGCGGCCCTTGCCGTCGCAGGCGAGATGGATTTTGGTGGTCAGTCCGCCTCGTGATCGGCCGAGGGCGTGATCGTCCGGTTCGTCGCCGCTGCCGCCCCCTTTTCGGCCGGTGGCGGCGGCATGCTGGTGGGCGCGGACGACGGTGGAGTCGATCTGCACCAGCCAGTCGATATCGCCCTCCGCGTCCGCGCGAACCTGGATCTGCTGGAGGGCTTGAGTGAACACTCCGGCGAGGGCGTAGCGGCGGAAGCGGGTGTACACGGTCTTCCACGGCCCGTAGCGTTCCGGCAGGTCACGCCAGGAGATCCCGGCGCGGATCTTGTAGACCATCCCATTGATGACCTGCCGGTCCTCCACGCGAGGCCGGCCCGTTGCGGCCCGGGGTATCAGCGGAGCGAGTAACTCCCAATCCTGGTCAGTGAGTTCATGACGATGTACCACGGCACCATGATCCACCAACCGGATGATCTTTGAAGACGGACCCTAGTTGACTCTTCGTTCCGTTCACCGCGCCACGCAGATGGAAATAGCGCTGCCGGGTCAGCACCCAGCGCCGTAGAGTTCACACCTTACGAGTGGGGAGTGAACGGTGGTAAACGCAGCGAAGCCGGACTTCGAACAGAACCTGATGGATTTCGGATCGGCGAGGTTCACTGAGCTTCGGCCTGGTCAGCGTCAGGTCCTCGCGGCGTACGCGGAGCAGCACCTTGATGCTACAGACCTGGCCATCGAGATGCCCACCGGCGAGGGCAAGACGCTGCTGGCGTTGCTGATCGCCGATCACTCCCTCACACGCGGGTGGTCGGTGGCCTACCTGACCGGTACCCGGCAACTCGCCGAGCGAGTCGAAGAGGAAGCCGAAGCGTTGGGACTGGAGGTCGTCCGCTTCGCTTCGAAGGACTACGGCGGCGCCAAGCTCGACGACTACCACCAGGCGCAGGCTGTCGGTGTGATGAACTATTGGGTCTACTTCAACAGCAGTCCCGTCCCACAGCCCGCCGACCTCGTCATCTTCGACGACGCCCATCTCGCCGAGCAGCCGCTCAGCGGGTTGCAGACCCTACGGATCCCCGACAAGCTCGGCCCCGCTCGCCAGCTCTACCAGACGATCTGCGAGCTGGTGGTGGCGCACACCGACGCCTACCCCGGCCTGCGCGCGATGCTCGACGGCACTGCCCGGCCCGGCACCCCACCCGAACTGCTGTCCTTCCGGGACTGGGACGCGATCTCGGGTCCGATGCGGGACGCCATCGAGGCATCGCCTCTCGTCACAGACCGCGACATCAAGGACGAGGCGAGGTATGTCTGGCCCACCGTCCGCGACCATCTCACCCAATGCGGAGTCCTCATCGGCCCCTCCGGCATCGAGATCCGCCCCTACCACCCGCCGACTGCGCTCAACACGCAGTACAGCCGGGCCAAGCAGCGGATCTACCTGTCGGCCACCCTTGGCTCGATGGACGACCTTCAGCGGCGAATCGGTGGCGGGCCGGTAACCCGCCTGACCACCGTCACACCGCTGCCGTCAGGCACGACGGGCGAGCGACTGCTGGTGCTGAACCCCAGCGCCGAACACCCCTTCGATCAGAACGTCCTCGGCTGGGCTCTCGCCCAAGCCCGAGCGGCCGGCGGTCGAGCCGCCTGGTTGTGCGCCAGCCACGCCGAGGCTGACACCCTTCAGGAGACCCTCGCCGCCGCTGGGCAGCAGGTCTACCGTCTTCGTCCCGGCGACGACTCGATGGTCGACACCTGGAGCCGAGTCGTGAACGGACACCTGATCACCGCTGGCCGCTATGACGGGCTCAACCTCGCGGGCGACCTGTGCAAGCTGGTCGTCATCACCACGGTCCCGCAGGCCAGCAGCGAGTTCGAACGGTTCGTCGTTGCCTATCTCGGCGACGCCAGCTTCATGCGCCACCGCGTCGGCCAACGAGTCACCCAGGCACTGGGCCGTGCCAATCGCGAACCGACCGACCGCTCCCTCTACCTCGGACTGGACCCGAGCTTCGCCCAGATACTCGCCGACCCGGCAGTCCGCAAGTCGATCCCCGTCGGCACCGAACCCACAATCCGCACCGCCTTGGAGATCTACGACCAGGGCTGGGAGGGCACACTGCGAGCCTGCACCGCCTTCTGGCAACCAGCCACGCAGACGCCCGCAGACGCCGGGGCCACAGCCCCGGCGGGGCCTCGTCGCAAGGTGCGGCCCGGCCGCAACGCCAGTGGGAGCGGCGACGTCTCTAGTGCGGACGATGAGGTCTCTGCAGCGACGGACCTCTGGCTCGGCGACCACGCGGGAGCGGCCAAGAAGGCGAGCGCAGCTGCCGCCCAACTCTGCTTGGCCGGAGAAACCGAACACGCGGCGTTCTGGCGCTACGTGGAGGCCCACGCCCACTTCGACCGAGGACGCCCCCACGACCTGGCTGCCGCACGCAAGGCGCTGGAGGACGCCACCGCCGACGGCCCACGCACCACCTGGTTCCGCCGTCTGGCTCGCACTGTCGCCGACCTCGGAGGCTACGAACAGACCGCTGATGACACCGACCGGTTCTTCCTTGCCTGGGACGAGTGGCGCCGTGAAACCGGTGTCCGGCTCGACCGCGTCCTCTCCGAGGGGCGCGCCCTGCTCACCGGTAGCCATGATCAACAGTGCGAAGGGTTGACCAGGCTCGCCCGCCTCGTGGGCGCCAGCGGCGAACGCCCACCCAAGCGGGAGCAGAGCGCCACGGACTGCCGCTGGACGTGGTCCACCGTCAAGCGCGCCGAGCGCCGCGTCTGGGAGGTCAAGACCGTCCCAAAGGGCGAGCCCAGGCCGCTCATCCGCGGCGACGTGAACCAGTTGCTCGGGCAGATCGAGGTCGAGACCAGGCGCTCCGCGAAGACCCGCGTCTTCGGCTGTCTGCTCACCCCGGCGACCACCACCAAGGACGACGCTGCCGAAGCGGCCCACGACAAGATCGTGTTGGTCAACCACGGTGCGGCTGTGAGGCTCTACGACGGGCTTGCCGACAGGCTCCGTCAGTACGACGCACTGTGCGGTGACAACAACGCCGAAGCACGCGGTGAAGCCCGCACACGGATCGAGGCTCTCCTGCCACAAGAGGACGGCTGGCTGGGCAAGCTGCTCGCACCCTCTCGTGGGCGGCTCATCACCGCAGACGACGTAACCGCTATCTTCCCGCCGGCGTGATGACAAACCGCTGTCGGCGGTCCCGTCGACGAGGAGACCGTACTGCTGCCACGAAGCCCCTCAACGACGTCAGATGGAAGCACGAGGCCACGAGTATCACCGCGAGATGTCTTCCACTCGACGACACCTCGCTTGTGCGGCAAGCAAGCGGTTCTCGACCCCAGGCACGCACACATCGGTGACGTCACCCTCGCTCGCCTGGCACACTTTTTCTTCGGGCTCGGCCTCCGTGGACCGTGTGAGTGCCGGAAACGGTGTCACCTATGCGACCCTGCGTGTATTCGTGGATGAGGCCGCCGAGTCGATCGTGTCGATGGACGCGAGTGTTGTCGGTGGCGGTGGGTGGTCCGGGTTCGGTGAATCCGTCCGGCACCCGTTGTCCGAGGGTGTGCCGCTCGAAAAGTCATCGCTGCTCTACCTTCCTGTTCGGGTTGCTCCAGCCGTTCGTAGGGTTGGGGGACCCAGGGGAGCTGGGTGTGGCTTTCATCGCTGTGCCTGTGAGGCTCGAATAATCATCGCTCCTGGTCAAGCGGCATATCTGTACT
>NZ_NCSM01000060.1:0-568 GCF_002224125.1 Streptomyces sp. NBS 14/10 | reverse complement strand
GGCCCGGTGGGGGCGGTGCGCGTTGAAGTGCCTCTGGTACGTGGCCAGGACCTGACGCGCGTGAGCTTCGCCGAGGATGAGTATGTGGTCCAGGACTTCCCGGCGGAGAGTGCCGATCACTCGTTCGCAGTGGGCGTTGGCCTTTGGTGCCCGGATCGGCGTCTTGATGATCTTGATGTCCTCGGTCTGGAACACGGCGTCGAAGGCGTCGGTGTACTTGCTGTCGCGGTCTCGGATGAGGAAGCGCAGCGAGTCCATGCGTATGCCCAGGTCGATGGCGAGGTTGCGGGCCTGCTGGGTGGTCCAGGCCGCGGTCGGGTGTGCGGTGACGCCGGTTATGTGACGGCGCCGGGTGCGGTGCTCGAGGAAGATCAGAGCGTAGAGACGTTGCAGGCTGATGGTGTCGATGTGGAGGAAGTCGCAGGCGATCAGACCGGTCGCCTGCGCTGAGAGGAACTCGCGCCAGGTTGGGCCAGTGTGGCGGGGTGCGGGATCGATGCCTGCGGTGTGGAGGATCTGCCAGACGGTCGAGGCGGCGATCGGCTGTCCGAGCCGGGCCAGTTCACCC
>NZ_NCSM01000006.1 GCF_002224125.1 Streptomyces sp. NBS 14/10 | reverse complement strand
GGTTGAACTGCTCGTTCGACATCAGCTGCGAACCGGGACGGGCCAGCTCGGCGCGCATGAACAGCGCCAGGAGGCCACCGATGCAGAAGAACGCGAACGACGTGACGAGGTAGAGCGTCCCGATCGTCTTGTGGTCGGTGGTGGTCAACCACTTGACGACGACGTTCCCTGGCTGCTTGCGGCGCACGGGCAGCTCATCCGCTTGCGCGGTGGCTGCGTCGGCACCCTGAGGTTCGTTGAGGATGCTCATCGGTTCTTGGTCTCCGCGTTCTTGGCGGCTTCCGTCTGCTCAATGCCCGCCGGGATGTAGCCGGTCTGGCCCTTCTTCGCCAGGTCCGCCAGGTGCTTCCGGTATTCCTTCGGAGAGACCACCTTGACGTTGAAGAGCATCCGCGAGTGGTCCTGGCCGCACAGCTCGGCGCACTTGCCCATGAAGGTGCCCTCCTTGTTCGGGGTCACCTCGAAGCGGTTGGTGTGCCCCGGGATGACGTCCATCTTCATCAGGAAGGGGACCACCCAGAACGAGTGGATGACATCACGGGAGGTCAGGATGAACTGGACCTTCTCGCCCTTGGGCAGCCACAGCGTGGGGCCCGGCCAGCCGGTGTCCGGGTTCTTGTCACCCGGGATGCCCGCCTCGTACACGCCCTCGGCGCCCTTGGGCACGGCCTTGAGCATGCGGTCCGGGATCGACGAGACCTCCTCGGGGGTCTTCGCCGGCGTGGACAGGTTCCCGTCCACGTTCTCCATGTAGTTGAAGCCCCAGCTCCACTGGTAGCCCACCACGTTGATCACGTGGGCCGGCTTCTTGGAGGTCTTCAGCAGCTCGTTCTCATCACGCGCGGTGAAGTAGAAGAGCACCGAGACGATGATGATGGGGACCACGGTGTACAGCGCCTCAATGGGCATGTTGTACCGGGTCTGCGCGGGAACCTCGATCTTGGTCCTGCTGCGGCGGTGGAAGATGACCGACCACAGGATCAGGCCCCAGACCAGCACGCCCGTGGCGAGCGCTGCCGCCCACGAGCCCTGCCACAGGGAGAGGATCCGCGGCGCCTCCTCCGTGACCGGGGTGGGCATACCGAGGCGGGGGAAGTCCTTTGATGTGCAACCGGTGGCGGTCGCCAGGACCAAGCCCGCGGCCAGCGCCTGCAGCAGCTTCCGCCGCACCGGGCGCCGCGACGAGCGGTCGGAGCCGTTGGGACTCACGTAGCGCCTTCCCGAGAGTCTCGCCCACACGGCCGCGGCCGTCTCGCTGGTCGGTCGCCGGCCCGGTGTGGGCAGGGGTTTGGATGTTTATGCGGAGCAAACCCTACTGGACGCCTTTTAGGGCTGCGCGGGGAGGGTGCCCAACGCGCCGGGGTGCTCCCCGAAGAGGTGGAGGAACCCGTTCGAAGAGGACCAGAGAGGACCAGAAGAGAAGCTGAAGCCACCCGGAGAGCCCCGAAAAGGCTTCGCCGAGGCACCGGCGCGACTTCCGCGAGCTGCGACTAGCGTTCTGTATGTGCCCTACTTCGACGCCGCTTCGTCCGCCCCGCTGCACCCCGTCGCCCGCCAGGCGCTGCTCGCCGCGCTCGACGAGGGCTGGGCCGACCCGGCCCGCCTCTACCGCGAGGGGCGGCGCGCCAGGCTGCTGTTGGACGCGGCGCGGGAGGCGGCGGCGGAGGCCGTCGGCTGTCGTCCCGACGAACTCACTTTCACCTCTTCGGGTACCCGCGCACTGCACGACGGCATCGCCGGAGCCCTCGCGGGCCGCCGCCGGGCCGGCCGCCATCTGGTCGTCTCCGCCGTCGAGCACTCCGCGGTGCTGCACGCCGCGGCCGCCCACGAGGCGGGCGGCGGCACGGTCGCCGAGGTCCCGGTGGACAGCGCCGGCCGGGTCGCGCCGGGCGCGTACGCCGCCGCGCTGCGCGACGCCCCCGGCCCGACCGCCCTGGCCGCCCTGCAGTCCGCCAACCACGAGGTGGGCACCCGGCAGCCGGTGGCCGAGGCCGCGGCGGAGTGCGCGGAGGCGGGTGTGCCGCTGCTCGTGGACGCCGCGCAGTCGCTGGCCTGGGGCGCGGTCGCGGGCGGCTGGTCGCTGCTGACCGGGAGCGCCCACAAATGGGGCGGCCCGTCGGGCGTCGGCCTGCTGGCCGTACGCAAGGGTGTGCGCTTCGCCGCCCACGGCCCGGCGGACGAACGCGAGTCGGGCCGCGCCCCCGGCTTCGAGAACATCCCGGCCGTCGTGGCGGCCGTGGCCTCGCTGCGCGCCGTACGGGAGGAGTCCGCCGCGGAGGCGGAACGGCTGCGGGAGCTGGTCGACCGGATCCGCACGCGAGTGCCCCGGCTGATCCCGGATGTGGAGGTGGTCGGCGACCCGGAGCGGCGGCTGCCCCATCTGGTGACCTTCTCGTGTCTCTATGTCGACGGGGAGACACTGCTGCACGAGCTGGACCGCGCGGGGTTCTCCGTCTCCTCCGGCTCCTCGTGCACCTCGAGCACCCTGACGCCGAGCCATGTACTGCGCGCGATGGGCGTGCTGTCCGAGGGCAACGTCCGCGTCTCGCTGCCGCTGGGGACGCCCGAGCAGGATGTGGAGCGCTTCCTCGGCCTGCTGCCGAACGTGGTGCGCCGGGTACGTGGGCAGTTGGGCGCGCCGGAGCGAGACGAAGAAGCTGCGGCGGCTGCGGCGGCCGCGACCGGTGCGGGGGGAGAAGAGGCGGAGGCGGAGCTGGTGGTCGACTCGCTCGGCAAGCTCTGCCCGATCCCGGTCATCGAACTGGCCAAGGTCATCGGGGACGTCCCGGTCGGCGGCCTCGTCACGGTGCTCGCCGACGACGAGGCCGCCCGGCTGGACATCCCGGCGTGGTGCGCGATGCGCGGCCACGAGTACGTGGGCGAACGCCCGGCCGACCGCGGCACCGCGTACCGCGTCCGCCGCCGGGCGTAGGCCCCCTGAAGAACCAGAAACCCCTCAGTTGTTGAGGTGCGGCTGGATCTCGGAGGCCGCCTCCTGGCCGTACGCCTTGGCGAAGCGCTCCGTGAAGTGGCCGCGGCGCAGCTCGTACTCCTGCGGGCCGAGGGTCTCGATGACCAGCGTGGCGAGCATGCAGCCGACCTGGGCCGCGCGCTCGAGGGACAGGTCCCAGGAGAGCCCGGAGAGGAAGCCGGCGCGGAACGCGTCGCCGACGCCCGTCGGGTCCACCTTCGCCTCCTCCTCCGGGGTGCCGACGACGATCGGCTGCTCGCCGGCGCGGTCGATCCGTACGCCCTGCGCCCCGAGCGTGGTGACGCGGGTCTGGACCTTGGCCAGGATCTCGTCCGCCGACCAGCCGGTCTTGGTCTCGATCAGCGCCGCCTCGTACTCATTGGTGAACAGGTAGTCCGCGCCCTCGACGAGCAGCCGGATGTCCTCCCCGCCCATGCGCGCGAGCTGCTGGGAGGGGTCGGCGGCGAACGGGATGTTGCGGGTGCGGCACTCCTCGGTGTGGCGGACCATCGCCTCCGGGTCGTCCGCGCTGATGAGGACGAGGTCGAGCCCGCCGACCCGGTCGGCGACGGGCTGCAGCTCGATCTGGCGGGCCTCGCTCATCGCGCCGGTGTAGAAGGACGCGATCTGGTTGTGGTCGGCGTCGGTGGTGCACACGAAGCGCGCGGTGTGCAGCACCTCGGAGATATGGACGGAATCGGTGTCCACTCCGTGGCGCTCCAGCCAGGCCCGGTACTCCGCGAAGTCCGCCCCGGCCGCCCCGACCAGGATCGGGCGCAGGCCGAGGACGCCCATGCCGTAGCAGATGTTGGGGCCGACGCCGCCGCGGCGGACGTCGAGGGTGTCCACCAGGAAGGAGAGGGAGACCGTGTGCAACTGGTCGGCGACCAGCTGATCGGCGAAGCGGCCGGGGAAGGTCATCAGGTGGTCAGTGGCGATGGAGCCGGTGACTGCGATACGCACGGCTGGTCTGCTCCTGCGGGAGACGGCGGAAAGTCGGAGGAAACGCGCGCCTTACGCTATCGGCTCCGCCACCCCCGCACGAATGGTCGAAACCACCCGATAGTAGCTCGTTGCTCACCGCGTTCACGATGCACACGACGCCGGTTACGGCGCATGGAGGAACCACACGCCCCCGCGCTCCGTCTCAGCGACGTCCCCCTCGCGAGAGATGGGACGGTACAGCCAGAGCGGAGCCGAAGGAGCGAAACGGTGAGCACCGAGGACACCGACACCCCACAGATCCCCGAAGGCGAGAACCCGCAGACCCCCGAAGCCGAGAGCCCACGGCCGCGACGGCGTTCGCCGCTGGCCATCGCCTCGGTGGCGGCGGCGGTGCTGCTCGCCGGTGGCGGCGGGGCGTACTGGGCCTCCACCGCCGCGAGCGGCGGCACGCAGGACCCGGGCGCCGCGCAGAAGGACGGTTCGCCGAAGCCGCTCGCGCTGGACGGATTCGCGTCCACGGGCGCGGAGGGGATCGCGCCGGGCGAGCCGAATCCGTACGGCCGGCAGTACAAGGCCGCGGGCAAGCTGCCGGACGGGCCCGAGTCGGCGCCCGTGTACCGGACCGCCGCCAAGGTCTCCAGGGCCGAGGTGGCGCGGCTGGCCAAGGCCCTGGACGTGGCGGGGACCCCGCGCGCGGACCACGGCGTATGGAAGGTCGGCGGCGCCAAGGACGCGATGAGCCCGGTGCTCCAGGTGAGCCAGAAGGCGCCGGGCGGCTGGTCGTACACGGCGTACGGGTCCCCGGGCGGCACCTCCTGCGTACAGCCGCCGGACACGGACACGGGCACGGACACGGGCACGGGTTCCGACACGCGGCCGTCCGATGCGGTGTCCACCAGCGCGCCGTCCTCCGACGCCAAGGGGAGCGGCAAGAGCTGCCCCTCCTACCGCGGCGGGGCAACGGACTCCAAGGGGTCCGGGTCCAAGGGGTCGGCAGGATCTGACAAGGCCGTGTCGGAGGCCAAGGCCAAGCGCGCGGCGCAGCCGGTGCTGGACGCGCTGGGTCTTGACGACGCGAAGCTGGACGCGACGCAGCTGTACGGCGCGGTGCGGGTCGTGAAGGCGGACCCGGTGCTGGACGGTCTGCCGACGTACGGCTGGCGGACGAGTCTGCAGGTGGCCGCCGACGGTCAGCTGGTCGGCGGTGACGGTCTGCTGTCGAAGCCAGCGGAGGACGACACGTATCCGCTGATCGGCGCGGCCGAGGCGATGAAGCGGCTCAACAAGGGCGGCGCCACCGCCGATGGCTCGGGCAGCGCGGACGACGCGCCCGGGAAGGCGGAGCCCGCGGAGAAGGCGCCCGAGGAGGCGGCGACGGGCAGCGCGAGCAGTGCAGCCGACAAGGTCACGGTGCGCAAGGCGACCCTGGGCCTCGCGGCACGCTCCATGGACGGCCGTCGGGCGCTGGTGCCGTCCTGGCTCTTCCAGGTCGGGCCGTCGAGCCCGGATGACGTCATGAACACGGTCACCTACCCCGCCGTCGACCCGAAGTTCATCAAGAAGCCCTCCCCCTCCGGCACGGCCCCGTCCTCGAAGCCCGGTGAGGACCAGGTCGACGACATCACGTCGTACACCGTGGCCGGAAAGACCCTGACGGTGCGCTTCTGGGGCGGCGTCTGCGAGTCGTACTCGGTCTCCGCCAAGGAGTCCTCGTCGCAGGTGAAGCTGGAGATCAAGGGCAAGCGGCTGCACCCGGGCCGGCCCTGCATCCTCATCGCCAAGCAGATCGACAAGAAGGTCGAGCTGGACAAGCCGCTGGGCGACCGCAAGGTGGTGGACGCCAGGACCGGCGAAGCCGTGCCCAAGCGCAAGTGACGTAGGCGAAGCGAAAACGCCGCAGGGGGCGGACCCGGTGCCGGGCCCGCCCCCTGCGGCGTCTGATCAACCTCAGCTGAACGAGTCACCGCAGGCGCAGGAGCCCGTGGCGTTCGGGTTGTCGATGGTGAAGCCCTGCTTCTCGATGGTGTCGACGAAGTCGATCGAGGCGCCGCCCAGGTACGGGGCGCTCATCCGGTCGGTCACGACCTTGACCCCGCCGAAGTCCTTGACGACGTCGCCGTCGAGCGAGCGCTCGTCGAAGAAGAGCTGGTAGCGCAGGCCGGAGCAGCCGCCGGGCTGGACGGCGACGCGCAGCGCGAGGTCGTCACGGCCCTCCTGCTCCAGCAGGCTCTTGACCTTCGACGCGGCGGCGTCGGACAGGATGATGCCCTCGCTCGCGGTGGTCTCGTCCTGAACGGTCATCTGCTTCTCTCCCGGGTCGTACGGACTGCTTGCCGTCGGCTCAAACCAATGGCGTCCCGGATTCATTCCGGGGCGGGCGCTTTTCTTCCTGCCTGTTCATGCTCGCATACACGGACCGCGCTCCGGAATGCGTCACATCGACGCGATGGGCATCGTCAAACTGACATGAAGCAGTTATGATAGATAGCGTCATTTTGACGATTAATGGGTCCCCATGAAGAAAGAAGGGTGCGTGACGTGACCACCGCCCAACCCCTCGATGTCCAGCCGACACCGCTCGCCCTGCTCCTCCTCGGCCGGGAGGCCGACCCCAGGAGCGAGCGCGGTGTGGAGTGCCCCGGCGATCTGCCCGCGCCCTCCGACCCGGACCTGGTGGCGCGCGCCCGCGCGGCCAAGGCCGAGCTCGGGGACCGGGTGTTCGTACTGGGCCACCACTACCAGCGCGACGAGGTCATCGAGTTCGCCGACGTCACCGGGGACTCCTTCAAGCTGGCCCGCGACGCGGCCGCCCGGCCCGACGCCGAGTACATCGTCTTCTGCGGCGTGCACTTCATGGCCGAGTCCGCGGACATCCTCACCGGCGACAGCCAGCAGGTGATCCTCCCGGACCTGGCCGCGGGCTGCTCGATGGCCGATATGGCCACCGCCGAGCAGGTCGCCGAGTGCTGGGACGTGCTGACCGAGGCCGGGGTCGCCGGGGTGACGGTGCCCGTCTCGTATATGAACTCCTCCGCCGACATCAAGGCGTTCACCGGAAAGCACGGCGGCACCATATGCACCTCCTCCAACGCCAAGCGGGCGCTGGACTGGGCTTTCGAGCAGGGAGAGCCCCGGCAAAACAAGGTGCTGTTCCTGCCCGACCAGCACCTCGGGCGCAACACCGCGGTGCGCGAGATGGGCCTGTCCCTGGACGACTGCGTGGTCTACAACCCGCACAAGCCGAACGGCGGGCTGACCGCCGACGAGCTGCGCGCCGCCAAGATGATCCTGTGGCGCGGGCACTGCTCGGTGCACGGCCGCTTCTCGCTGGACTCCGTCAACGAGGTCCGCGAGCGCGTCCCGGGCGTCAATGTCCTGGTGCACCCCGAGTGCAAGCACGAGGTCGTGGCGGCGGCCGACCACGTGGGCTCGACCGAGCACATCATCAAGACGCTGGAGGCCGCCCCGGCCGGTTCCAAGTGGGCGATCGGCACCGAGCTGAACCTCGTCCGGCGCCTGGCGAACCGTTTCGCCAGCGAGGACAAGGAGATCGTCTTCCTCGATCGCACGGTGTGCTTCTGCTCCACGATGAACCGGATCGACCTGCCGCATCTGGTCTGGTCCCTGGAATCGCTCGCCGCCGGCAAGGTCGTCAACCGGATCCAGGTCGACAAGGAGACCGAGGCTCACGCCAAGCTCGCCCTCGAGCGCATGCTGGCCCTGCCGTAACGAAACAACTGGCGAGCTGAGGGCCCGGGGGCGGAAAACCCCCGGGCCCTCAGTCGCCCTCGGTCCGTCCGCTCACCCCCGGGGCCGCACCAGCCCCGTCTCGTACGAGATCACCACCAGCTGCGCCCGGTCGCGGGCGCCCAGCTTGGCCATCGCCCGGTTCACATGCGTCTTGACCGTGAGCGGGCTGACCTCCAGCCGCGCCGCGATCTCGTCGTTGGACAGCCCGCCCGCGACCTGCACCAGCACCTCGCGCTCCCGCCCGGTCAGCGCGTCAAGACGCGCCGCGTCATACGCGCCGTTCTCCCCGTCCCGGCCGCCGCCCTGCGCCAGGAACTTGGCGATCAGCCCCTTCGTGGCGGCCGGGGACAGCAGCGCCTCCCCCGCCGCCGCGATGCGGATCGCGGCCAGCAGCTCATCGGGCTCGGCGCCCTTGCCCAGAAAGCCGCTGGCACCGGCCCGCAGCGACTCCACGACGTACTCGTCCACCTCGAAGGTCGTCAGCATCACCACCCGGACGTCCTCAAGACGCGGATCCTCGGTGATCATGCGGGTGGCGGCCAGCCCGTCCGTACCGGGCATCCGGATGTCCATCAGCACCACATCGGCGCCCTGGTCGCGGGCGATCTCCACCGCCTCGGCGCCGTCCGACGCCTCGCCGACCACCTCCATGTCCGGCTCGGAGTCCACCAGCACCCGGAACGCGCTGCGCAGCAGCGCCTGGTCGTCGGCCAGCAGCACCTTGATCGTCATGACTCCCCTTCGCCCCCTTCTCCCCCATCGCCCCCTCTTTCACGCGGCTCCCCTCGCCGCGTCTGCAGAGGCAGTCTCACCCGGACCCGGAAACCGCCCTGCGGCCGGGGTCCCGCCTCGCAGTTGCCGCCCAGCGCGGCGACCCGCTCCCGCATCCCGATCAGCCCGTGTCCGCCGCCGGGGTCCTCCGCCGGGGGCTGCTCCGCGCAAGGTCCGTCGTCGTCGACCGTGATCAGCAGTACGGCGGACGTACGCACGATACGGACCTGGGCCTTCGCGTCCGGTCCGGCGTGCTTGTGCACATTGGTCAGGGCCTCCTGGACGATCCGGTAGGCGGTCAGGTCCACCGATCCCGCCAGTGGGCCGAGCCCGTCCCGGGAGACCGCCTCCACGTCCACCCGCAGCCCGGCCTTGACGAAACCGTCGACGAGCTGGTCCAGCACCGCCAGGCCCGGGGCCGGTTCGGTGGGCGCGGCCGGATCGCCGTACTGCCGCAGCAGCCCGACGGTGGCGCGCAGCTCGTCCAGCGCCGAGCGGCTGGCCTGCCGTACATGCGCGAGCGCCTGTTTGGCCTGGTCCGGACGGTTGTCCATGACATGCGATGCGACCCCGGCCTGGACGTTGACCAGTGCGATGTGATGGGCGACCACGTCATGCAGCTCGCGGGCGATCCGCAGCCGCTCCTCGGCGACCCGGCGGCGGGCCTCCTCCTCGCGGGTCCGCTCGGCCCGTACCGCACGCTCCTCGATGGCCGCGATATAGGCGCGGCGGCTGCGCGCCGCGTCGCCCGCGGCGGCGGCAAGACCGGTCCAGGTGAAGATGCCGAAGTTCTCCTGCGCGTACCAGGGGCTGACCCCGAACAGCATCGCGACCCCGGTGAGCACGGCGACGGTGATGAGGCCGACCCGCAGCGTGGTCGACCGGTCGGTGCGCACGGCCACGGTGCACAGGGCCACCGCGACGCCGAACACGATCGAGGTGCGCGGCGGCCCCTCATGGGCGGTGACGACCTCCACGACGGTGAGCGCGGCGGTGACCGCGAGGACACCGATCGGGAACCTGCGGCGCAGCACCAGCGTGCCCGCGGCGAGCGCGGCCAGCAGCACGAAGAGCGGGTCGATCGGGTCGACGGGGCGCTGGCCGGTGTGCGGGCTGGCGGCTGCGCCGATCAGCATCAGCGCGAAGACGACCACGGCCAGCAGCGCGTCCAGCGCGCGTGGATGCGCGATCAGCCAGCGGTACGGACGGGCCAGGCCAGGCCCGACGGCGAGGGGAGTCACGGCATCCAACCGTAAGCGCTGCGCCATCGCGGGCCGTCTCAGCCCGGCTCAGCCCGGGATGAGGCCGTCGTCCCTGAGCATCGCCCGGACTTCGTGGAGCGTCGCGTCCGGGCCCGGCAGGATCAGCTCCGAGGGTTCCAGAGAGTCGTCGGGCAGCGGCTCGCCCAGCGAGCGCACGGCGTCCAGCAGCGCGCCGAGCGTGCGACGGAAGCCGTCCTCGTCGCCGCTCTGCACCTCGGCGAGCAGTTCGTCATCGAGCTTGTTCAGCCCGGACAGGTGTGAGTCGCCCACCCTCAGCTGCCCCTCCCCCATGATCCGTACGATCATGACGACCTCCTTCGGGGCCGGTGGACCACGTGTCCAGGACTACTCGGCCATGCAGGACTACTTGTCCATGTTGGGGCGGGGCTGCTCCTGCTTCTGCCCGCTCTCGATGGCCTGCTGCGGGGTGCCGCCCGCCAGCTCGGCCTTCATCCGCTGCAGCTCCAGCTCCACATCCGAGCCGCCGGAGATCCGGTCCAGCTCCGCGGCGAGGTCGTCCTTGGCCATACCGGAGGGGTCGTCGAGCGCGCCGGAGGCCATCAGCTCGTCGAGGGCGCCGGCTCGGGCCTGCAGCTGCGCGGTCTTGTCCTCGGCACGCTGGATCGCCATGCCGACATCGCCCATCTCCTCGGAGATGCCGGAGAACGCCTCGCCGATCCGGGTCTGGGCCTGGGCGGCGGTGTAGGTGGCCTTGATGGTCTCCTTCTTCGTACGGAAGGCGTCCACCTTGGCCTGCAGCCGCTGCGCGGCCAGCGTCAGCTTCTCCTCCTCGCCCTGCAGCGTCTGGTGCTGCGTCTCCAGGTCGGTGACCTGCTGCTGCAGCGCGGCACGGCGGGACAGCGCCTCGCGCGCCAGGTCCTCCCGGCCCAGCGCGAGCGCCTTGCGCCCCTGGTCCTGGAGCTTGGCGGACTGCCCCTGCAGCTGGTTGAGCTGAAGCTCCAGGCGCTTACGGGACGTGGCCACGTCGGCGACGCCGCGCCGCACCTTCTGCAACAGCTCCAGCTGCTTCTGGTACGAGTAGTCAAGGGTCTCGCGCGGGTCCTCGGCCCGGTCCAGGGCCTTGTTGGCCTTCGCGCGGAAGATCATTCCCATACGCTTCATGACACCGCTCATGGGCCTCGCGCGCCCCCTTCTGACGGACTACGGACTACCGGCTCCAGCACATCCAACAGACCCAGCCTACGGGCCCTACATCCATTACCGCACTGTTCGGACCCGCTCGTGCTCCTCCTGCAGGACGATCGATCCCCGGGCGCCTCCGGCGCAAGGAGGAGCCAGGAGCAGCAAGGGCGAGCGCGGTGCCGTTGCCGGATCGTTCCCCCAGGGGCTGGGGCCCACACCCGCAAACCCGTACCCTTGGGCTTTGTGTTCCGTAGCCGTTCAAAGGACGAGCAGGCCGCCACCGCCAAGGTGATCGCGGACCAGCCGCAGCAGACCCGTGACCCTCAGGCGCCCAAGGGCCGCCCGACCCCCAAGCGCAGCGAGGCCCAGTCGCAGCGCCGCAGCCTCGCGAATTCGAGCTCGAAGATGGGCCGCAAGGACGCGACGCGGCGCCAGCGCGAGTCCCGCCGCGCCGACCTGGCGCGCCAGCGCGAGGCGCTGGCCGGCGGCGACGAGCGGTATCTGCCCGCCCGTGACAAGGGTCCGGTGCGCCGCTTCGCCCGTGACTACGTGGACTCCCGCTTCTTCGTCGCGGAGTTCTTCCTGCCGCTGGCCGTGGTGATCCTGGTCCTCAGCATGGTCCAGGCCGGGGCCATGCAGACCTATGTGCTGCTGCTGTGGATGCTGGTCATCCTGCTGATCGTCATCAACTCGGTCGTCCTCGGCATCCAGCTCAAGCGTCAGCTGCGCAAGCGGTTCCCCGACGAGAATCTGCGCGGCGTGGTGGCGTACGCCCTGATGCGTACGCTCCAGATGCGCCGCCTGCGGCTGCCCAAGCCGCAGGTCAAGCGCGGAGAGCGGCCCTGAGCGCGGACCCTTCCGACGCGGCCCCGAGCTCAGCCACTTCCGGCGCTTCCGGTTTCGCGGGCGGGGCCAGTGGCTGGCTGAGCGGCCTCGGTGGCCTGCGCAACACCGTCCGGCAGGCGCTGGTCGCCCGTCAGCTCGACGAGCAGATCGCGGCCCACTTCCCGGTGGGCCGGCGGCTGCGCGTCCTCGACGTCGGCCTCGGCCAGGGCACCCAGGCCCTCCGGCTGGCCCGGGCCGGCCATGAGGTCACCGGGATCGAATCCGACCCGGCCATGCTGGACGCGGTCCGCGAGGCCCTGTCGCACGAGCCCGCGGGCATCCGGGAGCGGATGCGGCTCATCGAGGGCGACGGCCGGGACACAGGCGCCCACTTCCTGCCGGGCGCCTTCGACATCGTCCTGTGCCATGGCGTGCTGATGTACGTGCCCGAGCCGGACCCGATGCTCGCCGCCCTGGCCCGCGTCCTGGCGCCCGGCGGCCTGCTCTCGCTCCTGGTCCGCAACGCCGACGCGCTCGCGCTGCGGCCGGGGCTCTCGGGCGACTGGGCCGGCGCGCTCGCCGCCTTCGACTCCCCCACCTACACCAACCGCATCGGCCTGGCCGCCCGCGCCGACCGCCGCGAGACGCTGACCACCACGCTCACCGCCATCGGCACACCGCTGCACACCTGGTACGGCGTGCGCGTCTTCACCGACCAGGCGGCGGACGACGCGAAGGTCCCCGACGACTGGGACCAGCTGCTGACGGCGGAGGACCGCGCCGGGCGCACCGACCCGTACCGCGCGGTGGCGGCGCTGCTGCACCTGTGCGGAGTGCGCGGCTGAGTCAGCCGCGCACCCGCACCTGACCGCTGGTCGGCTACTCGACTACTCGGCCCGCGGGCTCATCGGCCCGCAGGCTCATCGGTCCATAGATCTTCGACCCGTCTTCGAAGAGGGTCACCTGCTCCGCCCCTCCCTCCAGCAGGGCCCTCCACTCCTCTCCGATCCACGACTCGGCGTCCCCCTGCGTAGGGAACTCGTCGGGCTGCACCGCGGGCTTCGTCTCCGTACCATCGGATTTCTCGAACCGCCACGTCCATGCCATGTCCGCCTCCTCCATCCCGCCGGTCACATGATGTCTGCCCCGCAGACTATGGGACTGATCACTCCCGGCGGGGTGACCTGAGCGCGCCCGCCGCACCGGGACGCGAGACGATCAGGGCGTGGAACTCACTCTCCTGGGCACCGGAGCCCCCGCCGGGCTGCCGCGCCACGGCTGCCCCTGCGCGGCCTGTGCCGTCGCCGTGGGCGACGAGGCGCGGGCCGCGACCGCCCTGCTGATCGACGGTGCGCTGCTGCTCGACCTCACCCCCGGCGCGGCCTTCGCCGCCGCGCGCGCCGGGTACTCGCTGACCGGCGTCGTACAGGTGCTTCTCTCACACCCCCACGAGGGCCCGGCCGTCGAGTTCCCCGCCGGGCTGCCCGCGCCGGGGCGGGTCCCCGACGGCCGGGAGCTGGCCCTGATCAGCGGCCACCGGGTACGGGCCGTCCCGCTGGACTCCCCCGGCACCGGTTACGAGGTCACCGGCCCCGACTCCACCCGGCTCCTCTACCTCCCGCCCGGCGCGGCCCCGGCCGGGCTGACCGACTCCGCCGAGCCCTACGACATGGTGCTGCTCGACGTCCTCGGCCGCCCCGGCGCGCTGGCCCAGCTCCGCGCCACGGGGGCGGCCGGCCCGACCACCGACGTCCTCGCCGTCCACCTCGACCACACCGTCCCGCCCGGCCCCGAGCTGCACCGCCGGCTCGCGGCAGCGGGGGCGCGCGCCGTGCCGGACGGGGAGACGGTCGTCGTCGGGGAGTACCACGCGGTGCCGGACCTGCCGCGCCGTACGTTCGTCCTGGGCGGCGCGCGCTCAGGTAAGTCCCTGGAGGCCGAACGGCGGCTCGCGGCGTTCCCCGACGTGCTCTACGTGGCCACCGGCGGCACCCGCGACGGCGACCCCGACTGGGCCGCGCGTATCGCCGCGCACCGCGAGCGCCGCCCCGGCTCCTGGCGCACCACCGAGACCTGCGATCTGCCGCCGCTGCTCGCGGGGGACGGCGGGCCGCTGCTGATCGACTGTCTCGCGCTGTGGCTCACCGACGCGATGGACTCCGTCGGCGCCTGGGACGACGACACCTGGGCCCACGGCGGCAGGCGCGCCCTCCACGAACGCGTCGACGCCCTGGTCTCCGCCCTCCGGGCCACCACCCGCACGGTGGTCGCCGTGAGCAACGAGGTGGGCTCCGGAGTGGTCCCCGCGACCGCGTCGGGGCGCCGTTTCCGCGATGAACTCGGCCGTCTGAACGCCGCGTTCGCGGCCGAGTGCGAACAGGTCCTCCTGGTCGTGGCCGGCCAGGCCCTCCCCCTGCGGGGCTGAAGGAGCGTCACACTCCAGGGCCTGGCTGCCGCCAGGGCCGGTCGCGCCTCGTCCGCGCCTCCGCCTCCGCTTCCTCCGCCACTGTGGTTTCGGCGTCAGGCAGCGGCGTCCAGTCGTCACCGCGCCGCCGCTCCCAGATCGCGCGCATGGCCAGTACCTCTTGGTGCACCGACAGCCCGCGCTTGTCGTGGAGATGGGGCAACGTGATCTTCCGGCCGTCGCGGTCGCGGACGACGACGATCGCCGCGGGCTGCGTCCGAGGGACCAAACTGTACGGATAGCCCTCGATCTCGATGGCCTGGATGTCGCGCCAGGCCGTCCTGCGCGTCCGAAACAGCCTACGGACGGCGACATGGTCCTCGTCGACGACGGTCCTGCTCGCACCGGTCACCACGACCAGCAGGAAATACACCGAAGCCACCACCGCGACCATCACGATCGCGAGAGCGCTGGGCATGTCCTCCTCGAACACCGGCCTCAGCGCCGTCAGGCCAAAGCCCCCGAAGAACACGATGACGAACAACGGCAGCCAAATCGGCGCACGGTACTCACGGACCCGCGGGCGGTCCTCTCCCGTCCCGGCCATCCTCTCCCCCTCCTGACCCTTCCTCCATCGGCACCCGAGCCCGGCAACGCTAGCGCCGGAGTACGGGGAGGGGTCCCGCTCGCGCACCTCAACCACACCATCGGGGTACCCCCGGTAGGGTTTCGCCCGTGAGCGGTCTGAATCTCGATGACTTCGTCGACCTGATCGAGCGTCCCGACGGCGGCGTCCGGCGCGATGCCGAAGAGCGCCGGGAGCGGCTGACGCTGCCCCCGGGGACACTCGGGCGCCTGGACGAGCTGGGCGAGTGGCTGTCGGCCGCCCAGCAGCGGGTGCCCGTCAAGCCCGTCGAGCGGTCGCGGGTCGTGCTGTTCGCCGGCGACCACGGCGTCGCGGAGCTGGGCGTGTCCGCCCGCCCCGCCTCCACCGCCCACCGGCTCGTGCGCGCCGTACTCGACGGCGAGAGCCCCGTGGCGATCCTGGCCCGCCGCTACGACGTGCCCGTACGCGTCGTCGACATGTCCCTGGACTGCGACCCCGACGACCTCCCCAAGGAGGTCACCCGCCACCGCGTCCGGCGCGGCTCCGGCCGCCTCGACATCGAGGACGCGCTGACCCTGGAGGAGGCCGAACAGGCCTTCCGGGCGGGCATGGCCATCGCCGACGAAGAGGCCGACGCGGGTACGGACATCGTCGTCCTCGGCGATGTGAGCGTCGGCGGCACCACCGCCGCCGGCACCCTGATCGCCGCGCTGTGCGGCACCGACGCCTCCGTGGTCACCGGCCGCGGCGGCGCGGGCATCGACGACCTCGCCTGGATGCGCAAATGCGCGGCCATCCGCGACGGGCTGCGCCGCGCCCGCCCCGTGCTCGGCGACCAGCTGCAGCTGCTGGCGACCAGCGGCGGCGCCGACCTCGCCGCGATGACCGGCTTCCTGCTCCAGAGCGCCGTACGCCGCACCCCCGTCATCCTCGACGGTGTGGTCTCCGCGGCCTGCGCGCTCGTCGCGCAGCGCGTGGCGTTCCGCGCGCCCGACTGGTGGCTGGCCGGGCAGAACAGCGGCGAACCGGCCCAGGAGAAGGCGCTCGACCGGATCGCGCTCGACCCGCTGCTCGACCACGGCGTCACCGTGGGCGAGGGCACCGGGGCGCTGCTGGCCCTGCCACTCGTACAGGCGGCCGCGGCGCTCGCCGCTGAGCTGCCCGAGCGGCCCGACCCGGCGCCGGACGGGCAGGACGACGGGCGGGCCGACAGGCAGGACACCGACGCCCCGGCGGCCGACGACATCACCTGACCTCCTCCCCATATGCTCACGACATGGGAGACGTCCGTTCGAAGCCGACCGCTGAGGCCCCCCGGCGCGGCCGCCCCTGGCCGCGCCGCTCCGCCGCCTTCGCGGTCTGGTATCTGCGCGCCGTCACCGCGCTGAACTTCCTCGGCGCGGTGTGGGTCTCCTTCGGCAACGACATCCGGCGCCACAACGTCGACCAGTACTTCACCCCGTACCTCCTCACCGCGGGCTTCTTCTCCGGCGCCTTCTCGATGTTCCTGGCGATCACCATGCGCCGCCGCAAGCGCGCCGCCTGGATCCTCAACCTCGTCCTCGGCGGGCTGACCGTCCCGCTGCTGGCCCTCGCCCTGACCCAGGCGCCCGTCGCCCGCCATCCGCAGAACTGGATCTCGCTGGGCCTGACCGCCGCCTTCGTCATCGCCCTGCTCATCGGCCGCCGCGAGTTCTACGCCAAGGGCGACCGCTCGAACCCCAAGCTCGCCGCCGTCGTCGCGGTGAGCGGGCTGCTGATCGGCTCGCTGCTGGCGACCGCGCTGGTCACCCTCACCAACACCGCGCCCGACGACTACCGCTCCTCGTTCCTGGACCGCTGGCACTACGGCACGCTGCGGCTGATCTCGCTCGCGGCCCTGGAAGGCCGCTTCGAGGGGATCCAGACCCCGGGCTGGGCGAATGTGGCCATCAACATCATGAGCACGGCGCTGCTCCTGCTCGTGCTGTACGTGGCCTTCCGCTCCCGCCGCGTCGTCGACCCGATCTCCGCGGACGACGAGCGCCAGTTGCGCGCGCTGCTGGAGCGGCACGGTGACCGCGACTCGCTCGGCTACTTCGCGCTGCGCCACGACAAGAGCGTCATCTGGTCGCCGACCGGCAAGTCCGCCGTGACGTACCGGGTGGTCAGCGGCGTCTCCCTCGCCTCGGGCGACCCCATCGGCGACCCGGAGGCATGGCCCGGCGCGATCGACCGATGGCTGACCGAGGCCCGCGAGCACGGCTGGACCCCGGCCGTGATCGGCGCGAGCGAGGAGGGCGGCACGGTGTACGCGCGCCACGGCCTGGACGCCCTCGAACTCGGGGACGAGGCGATCGTCGACACCGGGGAGTTCACCCTGGAGGGGCGCGCCATGCGCACCGTGCGCCAGGCGTACAACCGCGTCAAACGCGCCGGCTACACGGTCCGCATCCGCCACCACGAGGACATCCCCGAGGAGGAGATGGCCGAACTGCTGCGGCTCGCCGACGACTGGCGGGACGGCGAGACCGAACGCGGCTTCTCGATGGCGCTCGGCCGGCTCGGCGACCCCGCCGACGGCCGCTGTGTGCTGCTGGACTGCGCCGACCGCGACGGCAGGCCGCGCGCGATGCTCAGCTTCGCGCCCTGGGGCTCGCACGGGCTCTCCCTGGACCTGATGCGGCGCGACCGGGACTCGGACAACGGGCTGATGGAGTTCATGGTGCTGGAGCTGATCCAGCGCGCGAAGGAGGTCGGCGCCGACCAGATCTCGCTGAACTTCGCGGTGTTCCGGTCCGTCTTCGAGCGCGGGTCCAGGCTGGGCGCCGGCCCCGTACTGCGGCTGTGGCGCTCGCTGCTCAGCTTCTTCTCCCGCTGGTGGCAGATCGAATCGCTCTACCGCGCCAACGCCAAGTACCGGCCGATCTGGGAGCCCCGCTATCTGCTCTTCGAGAAGAGCACCGACCTGCCGCGGATCGGTATCGCGGCGGCGCGGGCCGAGGGGTTCCTGGAGGCGCCGGGGCTGCCCAAGTGGCTGAACCGCAAGCGCTTGGAGACGACGGCGGCACGTCGCGAGTCGCCGCGCTGACGGGATGGCTGACGGGCTGGATGAGTTACGGGGCCGACGGCCGTCAGGAGCCCGGCTCGGAGAACCCGCCGATCCAGTCCTGCAACCGCCGCCGCACCCCGCTCCAGCGCGCGTCATGCCGCTCCGCCCGGTGCTGCGCCCGCCGACGTGCCCGCGCCCTGCGGCGGTAGAAACGCCGCGCCCAGGGCGACCCCGGCCGCGCCAGCCGGACCGCGCCGACGAGCGCCAGGACCGGCACCAGCACGCCGAGCACCGCGGTCCGTGGCTTGCCCTTGGTCAGCGCGAACAGGGCGAACAGGAAGTTGACGCAGACGGTCACGATCACCGCGCCGCGGTCGTGGCGCTCGGCGGCTGACACCTCGTTCACCCCGAACGGCAGAAAGCCGCTCAGCACCAGGCCGACCAGTGCCGCGGTGATCACGACGACCTCGACACTCTGCCGCCCCTGCTCGGTCCAGTACACGTCGTGGAGGTGCAGGATCAGCGCGAACTCGTCGAGCACCAGCCCCGCGCCCACCCCGAACACCACCGCCGCGAGGTTCTCCCAGACCTCGGTCTGCGCACCGGCGATCGCGCCGAAGCCGCCGATGACGGTGAGCACGACGCCGGGGACGACATGGTGAATGTGCAGCCCACCGGGGGCGATGTTGCGGAACGGCCCCTTGCCGGCCCGGATGAGCCGGGTGATGGTGCGGGTGATCACGAACGAGAGGATGAACGAGGTCAGGGCGAGCAGCAGCGGCAGCTTGCCGGGCTCCACGATGTTCCGATACCACCAATGCCCCATGGCCTTTCAGAGTGCGCGATAGCCTGCGACCCGATGGACACCACGCCGGAGCAGTCCCCCGCACGCCCGCCCGGGCCCCCGGGACCCTCGGAACCCCCGAGACCCACGGCCCCGCCACGGCCCGCCGCGCCTCCGGAGCCCACGGACACGGACAGGGCCGCGACCGAGCCGACCGAACCGGACCAACGGAGCGAGCCGACCGAACCGGCCCGCCCCGCACCCCCGTCGAACCCCCCGCCCCCGCCCCACCCCCCGCGCGCCTCCTGGGAGGCCGGGGTCCGCTTCGCCTTCGGCACGCTCACGGCCCTCCCCGTACGTGTGACGCGCTGGGACCGCGAGGCGGCGCGCGCCGGGATGTTGTGCGCCCCGCTGGCCGGACTCACGGTCGGGCTCTGCGCGGCTTCGGTGGGCGCGGCGCTGCTGCTCCTGGGCGGCGGCGCGCTACTGGCCGCGGTGGGCACGGTCGCGGTGCCCGCCGTACTGACCCGCGGGCTGCATCTGGACGGGCTCGCCGACACCGCCGACGGCCTCGGCAGCGGCAAGCCGGCGGACGACGCGCTGCGCATCATGAAGCAGTCGGACATCGGGCCGTTCGGGGTCATCACCCTGCTGTTCGTCCTGTTCGCGCAGGTGGCCGCGCTGGCCGAGCTGTACGGGGCGGGCTGGCCGCAGGGCGCGGTGGCGGCGGCCACGGCCGGGGTGGCGGCGCGGTGCGCGCTGACGCTCGCGGCGCGCGACGGGGTGCCCGCGGCGCGGCCGGAGGGGCTGGGCGCGGCGGTCGCGGGGTCGGTGCCCACCGGGCCCGCGCTGGGCGCGGCGGCGGTCTCCCTCGTCGTATGCGCGGTGGGCGGCGCGGCCTTCGGCGCGTACGGGGCCGTGCACCACGCACTCGCCGTCCTCGCCGCGCTGGGCGCCGCGGAACTCCTGCTGCGCCACTGCCGCCGGCGCTTCGGCGGCATCACCGGCGACGTCTTCGGCGCCCTCGCCGAAACGGCCACCACGACGGCCCTGATCGCCACCGCCCTCGGCTGACCCGGCCCGCGGCCGCCCCACGGCCCGGCCGTGGACTCGGCCACGACGGCCACCCGGCAGGGCCGTCGGCGCTGCCCGGCCGCGGGCGACGGGCGCGGCCGCGGCTGCACCGGACCCGCCCCCACCACGAACGGGCCGGTTGCTGACACCCTGGCCGATCGGCCAGGGCCCAAGGCCCCGGCCGACGGTGCCGGTCGGCACGGCCGGGGCCGCACGGCCCGGCGGGCCCGGGCGGAACCGCCGGGCGGCGGGCAGCGGGCCCGACCGCGTCGGCGAGGCGAGCCTTCGGCCGGAACCTCGGGCCCGGCCCGACACCGCCGGACACCACCCCCGCCCAAGCGCCCACCACCACCACCGCGCCAACCACCCACCCCACGCCGCCACACACCTCCATGCGCCACCACCCCGTCCACGGACTGGACGGCGCGGCTCCCCTCCGGCGGCGCGGGCAGAAGCAGGCGGCCCCCGCCGCGCGCACCCCCGCCGCCGCACCGCCGCACCGCACGCGCGGGCCCCGCAGGCCGCCACCGGACGTGCTGCCGGCGAGGGTGCCCGTAACTCGTCCGTCCTCGCGAGCCCGCGCGCCGGTGGCGTCGGGAGAGTTACCCTCGCGATGGCCCGCGACAGCCCGCCGCTCGGGCACCTGGTGACCCGCGCATACGATGCCGAGGGCGCGGCTGGCCCGTCCCTGTCTCGACGGGGACACCCCACGTCGGCCGAGGAACTATCCGGAAGAGGGACCCCATCACCGTGACATCTCTGACTCTCAGCACCTCCTCCGCCGCGACGCTGCGCGCGGACGCCGTCGTCGTCGGCGTGGCGAAGGGGGCCAAGGGCCCCGTCGTCGCCCCCGGCGCCGAGGCCGTGGACCAGGCCTTCGGCGGGAAGCTGGCCTCCGTCCTGGAGACCCTCGGGGCGACCGGCGCGGATGGCGAGGTGACCAAGCTGCCCGCCGCGTCCGGCCTCAAGGCCCCGGTCGTGCTGGCGGTCGGACTCGGCGACGCCCCGGCCAAGGGCGACGGTTACGACGCCGAGGCGCTGCGCCGCGCGGCCGGTGCGGCCGCTCGCGCGCTGTCCGGTTCGAAGAAGGGCGCGTTCGCGCTGCCGGTGGCGGACGCGGCGGACGCCGCCGCCGTCGCCGAGGGCGCGCTGCTCGGCGCGTACTCGTACAAGGCGAACCAGAAGGCCGGCCGGAACGGCGGCAACGGCGCCAACCCCAAGAGCGGCGACAAGAAGAACGGCGCCCCGCTCGCCGAGGTCGCCGTGATCGGCGGCAAGCCGCGCGACAAGGAGTTCAAGGCGGCGGCCGAGCGCGCCATCGCCCTGACCGCCGAGATCAACCGCGCCCGTGACCTGATCAACACCCCCTCGAACCTGCTCAACCCCGCGATCTTCGCCGCCGCCGTGCTGGAGGCGGCGAAGGAGCACGGGCTCAAGACCGAGGTGCTGGACGAGAAGGCGCTGAAGAAGGGCGGGTACGGCGGCATCATGGGCGTCGGCCAGGGGTCGGAGGCCCCGCCGCGCCTGGTCCGGGTCGCCTATTCGCACCCGAAGGCGGAGAAGACCCTGGCCCTGGTGGGCAAGGGCATCACCTACGACTCGGGCGGCATCTCCCTGAAGCCGGCCGGCCACAACGAGACCATGAAGTGCGACATGAGCGGCGCGGCCGCCGTGTTCGCCACGGTGGTGGCCGTCGCGAAGCTGGGCCTGCGGGTCAACGTGACCGGTTGGCTGGCGCTCGCCGAGAACATGCCGTCGGGCTCGGCCACCCGGCCCGGCGATGTGCTGACGATGTACAGCGGCAAGACCGTCGAGGTGCTGAACACCGACGCCGAGGGCCGGCTGGTGCTGGCCGACGCGCTGACCCGCGCCTGTGAGGAGAAGCCGGACGCCGTCGTGGACGTGGCGACGCTGACCGGTGCGATGGTCTTCGCGCTGGGCCACCGTACGTTCGGGATCATGGCGAACGACGAGGCGTTCCGTACCTCGCTGCACGAGATCGCGGAGGAGGCCGGCGAGCAGGCCTGGCCGATGCCACTCCCCTCGGACCTGCGCAAGAGCATCGACTCGCCGGTGGCCGACCTGGCGAACATGGGTGAGCGGATGGGCGGCGGCCTGGTGGCCGGGATCTTCCTGAAGGAGTTCGTCGAGGACGGCACCGTCTGGGCCCACCTGGACATCGCGGGTCCGGCCTTCAACGAGTCCGGTCCGTTCGGCTACACCCCCAAGGGCGGCACGGGCTCCGCGATCCGCACCCTGGTGCGGCTGGCCGAGCGCACCGCGGACGGCGACCTGGGCTGAGCCGCCACCGGCCGGGCCCCGAGGGGGGCCCGGCCGCTCCGCGCGCGGCCCTGCGGATTTCGCCGTAAACGAAATCCACCCCCTCTACGCACGAAGTACCCGCGAGTAACCCCTGAACAGGGGTTTGGAGATATCTCACACAGCGGCCCCGCGTCCCGCCTCCCGTCAACAAGTGCGAAGATGTTGTCTCGGCAGGACAGGGCCCCCGACACCAGGGCCGAAGCAACACGCGGCCGAACAACAGCCGCCCGGCCAACGAGGGCCGGCCCCGGCGCACCATGCATGGAGGACGTGACGTGGCGAACGACGCCAGCACCGTTTTCGACCTAGTGATCCTCGGAGGCGGTAGCGGCGGTTACGCCGCTGCCCTGCGCGCGGCGCAGCTGGGTCTGGACGTCGCCCTGATCGAGAAGGACAAGGTAGGCGGCACCTGCCTGCACCGCGGCTGCATCCCCACCAAGGCTCTGCTGCACGCCGGTGAGATCGCCGACCAGGCCCGTGAAGGTGCCGAGTTCGGTGTGAAGACCACCTTCGAGGGCATCGACATCGAGGGCGTGCACAAGTACAAGGACGGCGTGGTCTCGGGCCTGTACAAGGGTCTGCAGGGCCTGATCGCCTCCCGGAAGGTCACCTATGTGACCGGTGAGGGCCGGCTCTCCTCGCCGACCTCGGTCGATGTCGACGGCCAGCGCTACACCGGCCGCCACATCCTGCTCGCCACGGGCTCGGTGCCCAAGTCCCTGCCGGGCCTGGCCATCGACGGCGAGCGCGTCATCACCTCCGACCACGCGCTGGTCCTGGACCGGGTTCCGAAGTCCGCGATCGTGCTGGGCGGCGGCGTCATCGGCGTCGAGTTCGCCTCCGCGTGGAAGTCCTTCGGGACCGACGTCACCATCGTCGAGGCGCTTCCCCACCTCGTCCCGGTCGAGGACGAGAACAGCTCCAAGCTGCTGGAGCGCGCCTTCCGCAAGCGCGGTATCAAGTTCTCCCTCGGCGCGCGCTTCTCGGGCGTCGAGCACACCGCCGACGGTGTGAAGGTCTCGCTGGAGAACGGCAAGACCTTTGAGGCCGAGCTGCTGCTCGTCGCCGTCGGCCGCGGCCCGGTCTCGCAGGGCCTGGGCTACGAGGAGGCCGGGGTCGCGATGGACCGCGGCTATGTCCTCGTCGATGAGTACATGCAGACCAACGTGGAGACCATCTCGGCCGTCGGCGACCTGGTGCCCACGCTCCAGCTCGCGCACGTCGGGTTCGCCGAGGGCATCCTGGTGGCGGAGCGGCTGGCCGGTCTGAAGACCGTGCCGATCGACTACGACGGTGTGCCGCGGGTCACCTACTGCCACCCCGAGGTCGCCTCGGTCGGCATCACGGAGGCCAAGGCCAAGGAGCTGTACGGCGCGGACAAGGTCGTGGCCCTCAAGCTCAACCTCGCGGCCAACGGCAAGAGCAAGATCCTCAAGACTTCGGGCGAGATCAAGCTCGTCCAGGTGCGGGACGGCGCCGTCGTCGGCGTCCACATGGTCGGTGACCGACTGGGTGAGCAGGTCGGCGAGGCTCAGCTGATCTACAACTGGGAGGCGCTGCCCTCCGAGGTGGCGCAGCTCATCCACGCCCACCCGACTCAGAACGAGGCGCTCGGCGAGGCCCACCTGGCTCTGGCCGGCAAGCCGCTGCACGCCCACGACTAGTCCCGAGCGCGAACAATCCGTACAGATCGTTAGGAGCAACCGAAACCATGGCGGTTTCCGTAACCCTGCCGGCGCTCGGCGAGAGCGTGACCGAGGGCACCGTCACCCGTTGGCTGAAGGCCGAGGGTGAGCGGGTCGAGGCCGACGAGCCTCTGCTCGAGGTCTCCACCGACAAGGTCGACACCGAGATCCCGGCCCCCGCGGCCGGTGTGCTCACCTCCATCAAGGTGGCCGAGGACGAGACGGTGGAGGTCGGCGCCGAGCTGGCCGTCATCGACGACGGCGGCGCGGCCCCGGCCGCCGCCCCCGCGGCCGAGCCCGCCCCCGTGGCGCAGCCCGAGCCCGTCCCGGCCCCCGTCGCCGAGGCCCCGGCCCCGGCGCCCGCTCCGGCCGCCGCCCCCGCGGGCGCGGCCGAGGGCACCGACGTCGTGCTGCCCGCCCTGGGCGAGTCGGTGACCGAGGGCACGGTCACCCGCTGGCTCAAGGAGGTCGGCGACTCGGTCGAGGCCGATGAGCCGCTGCTCGAGGTCTCCACCGACAAGGTCGACACCGAGATTCCGGCTCCCGCCTCGGGCACCCTGCTCGAGATCCTGGTCGCCGAGGACGAGACCGCTGAGGTCGGCGCCAAGCTGGCCGTGATCGGTGCCGCCGGCGCCGCTCCGGCCGCCGCGCCCGCCCCCGCGGCTCCCGCCCCGGCCCCCGCCGCTCCCGCGCCTGCCCCGGCTCCGGCCGCCCCGGCCCCGGCTCCGGTGGCCGCCGCTCCGGCGCCCGCCCCGGCTCCGGTGGCGCCCGCTCCGGTCGCGCCGGCCCCCGTCGCTCCGGCCCCGGTCACCCCGGCTCCGGCCGCTGCGGCTCCGGCCGCCGCTGAGGGCGAGGGTGCGTACGTGACCCCGCTGGTGCGCAAGCTTGCCGCGGAGAACGGCGTGGACCTGGCGACCGTCAAGGGCACCGGCGTCGGCGGCCGTATCCGCAAGCAGGACGTCATCGCCGCCGCGGAGGCCGCCAAGGCCGCCGCTGCCGCGCAGGCCCAGGCCGCCCCGGCCGCAGCTGCGCCGAAGGCCGCTGCCGCGGCCCCGTCGCCGCTGCGTGGCCAGACCATCAAGATGCCGCGGATGCGCAAGGTCATCGGCGACAACATGATGAAGGCCCTGCACTCGCAGGCGCAGCTGACCAGCGTGGTCGAGGTGGACATCACCAAGCTCATGCGGCTGCGGGCCCAGGCGAAGGAGTCGTTCGCGCAGCGTGAGGGCGTCAAGCTCTCGCCGATGCCGTTCTTCGTCAAGGCCGCCGTCCAGGCGCTGAAGAGCCACCCGGCCATCAACGCCCGGATCAACGACGACGAGGGCACCATCACCTACTTCGACGTCGAGAACGTCGGCATCGCCGTCGACGCGGAGAAGGGCTTGATGACCCCGGTCATCAAGAACGCGGGTGACCTCAGCCTCGCCGGTATCGCCAAGAAGACGGCGGAGCTGGCGGGCAAGGTCCGGTCCAACAAGATCACCCCGGACGAGGTGTCCGGCGCGACCTTCACCATCAGCAACACCGGCTCGCGCGGCGCGCTGTTCGACACGATCATCGTGCCGCCGAACCAGGTCGCCATCCTGGGCATCGGCGCGACCGTCCGCCGCCCGGTGGTCATCAACCACCCGGACCTCGGCGAGACGATCGCGGTGCGCGACATGACGTACGTCGCGCTCTCCTACGACCACCGCCTGGTGGACGGCGCCGACGCCGCCCGCTACCTGACGGCGGTCAAGGAGATCCTGGAGGCCGGTGAGTTCGAGGTCGAGCTCGGCCTCTGAGGCCGCCTGCGAGCCCTCAGTCGGCACAGCTGACGGCGGCGCCCCCGCCCGGAGAGATCCGGGCGGGGGCGCCGCCGTTCGCGTGCCCGCCGTATTGTCATGTCAGTACCGCCCCAAGGAGGCAAGGAGCGCCATGGTCCATCCCGTCGTCCACTCGCTGCGCGAGCAGATCCGCGAGCACATCGTGGAGGGCATCGTCAGCGGGCGCTGGAAGCCGGGCGAGCGGATCGTGGAGCGCCGGATCGCCACCGAGCTGGAGGTCAGCCAGACGCCCGTCCGCGAGGCCCTGCGCGAGCTGGAGACACTGCGGCTGATCGAGTCCGCGCCCAACAAGGGCGTACGCGTCCGCAATCTGACCGCCGCCGACCTGGAGGAGATCTACCCGGTGCGGGCCGGTCTGGAGCAGATCGCCGCGGAGCTCGCCGCGCCCCGGCTGGCCGAGGACACCTCGGCCCTGGAACCCGAGGTGGCGGCGCTGTACGAGGCGGACCGAAGATCCGACGGCGAGGCCCAGGTGCGGCACACCGTGGCCTTCCACCGCGAGCTGGTCCGGGCCTCCGGCAACAGTGTGCTGCTGCACACCTGGGAATCGCTCGGCATCGAGATCTGGACCACCCTGTCCATCCGCTGGCTCGGCACCCGCCAGGAGTCGTACGCGGAGGAGCACCAGGCCGTCGTGGACGCGTTCCGGCGCCGGGACCCGAGGGTGGCGGAGCTGGTCAAGGAGCATGTGCTCGGCTGCGCCCCCCGCGCATAAGCCCCGAAGGCTCCCATCTGGGGCTGCACGCCGTGCCTACTTTCACGGCACGGAATGCCAATTTCGCCTTTCGGAGAAGTTTTTGGCCTCAAGTACTTTGATCGATCATCGATCAGAATTTACAGTCGAGACATGACCGACCTCGTCAACGGAGGGATGGCCGCAGCCAACCGGAAGCAGCCCATCCAGCAGCCCGTTCCGCAGCAGCCCAGCGAGCTCGACCAGCTCCCGGACCGCGACCCCGAGGAGACCGCCGAATGGGGCGCGTCCCTGGACGCCGTCACCCGGGCCGCCGGCCCGCACCGCGCCGCGTACCTGATGCGGCGCACGCTGGAGCGCGCCGAGACCGCCGGTCTCGGGCTGCCCCCGCTGCTCGAGACGGACTACGTCAACACCATCCCCACCGCCGCCGAGCCCTCCTTCCCCGGCGACGAGGACATGGAGCGGCGGATCACCGCCTGGAACCGGTGGAACGCGGCCGCGATGGTCACCCGCGGCAGCCGTGACGGCCTCGGCGGTCACATCGCCACCTTCGCCTCCGCCGCCTGGCTCTACGAGACGGGCTTCCAGCACTTCTTCCGCGGCAAGGAGACCGACGGCTCCGGCGACCAGCTCTACATCCAGGGCCACGCCTCCCCCGGCATCTACGCCCGCGCCTTCCTCGACGGCCGGCTGACCGAGGCCCACCTGGACAACTTCCGCCGCGAGGCGGGCGGCTCGGGCCTGCCCTCCTACCCGCATCCGCGGCGGCTGCCCTGGCTGTGGGAGTTCCCCACCGTCTCCATGGGCCTCGGCCCGATCTCCGCGATCTACCAGGCCCGGTTCAACCGCTACCTCGCGAACCGCGGCATCAAGGACACCGCCGGCTCCCACGTATGGGCCTTCCTCGGCGACGGCGAGATGGACGAGCCCGAGTCGACCGCGGCACTCGCCCTGGCCGGCCGCGAGGGCCTGGACAACCTCACCTTCGTCATCAACTGCAACCTGCAGCGGCTCGACGGCCCGGTGCGCGCCAACTTCAAGATCGTGCAGGAGCTGGAGGCGCAGTTCCGCGCCGCCGGCTGGAATGTCGTCAAGGCCCTGTGGGGCTCCGCCTGGGACGAGCTGCTGGCCCTCGACACCTCGGGCGCGCTGCTGCGCCGGCTGCGCGAGGTCCCCGACGCCCAGTTCCAGACGTACGCGACGCGCGACGCCGCGTACATCCGCGACCACTTCTTCGGCGCCGACCCCCAGCTCGCCCGGCTCGGCCAGGGCCTGACCGACGCCAAGCTCAGCGAGTGCTTCCACACCTCCCGGGCCGGCCACGAGCCCCGCAAGGTGTACGCGGCGTACCGCGCGGCCATGGAGCACAAGGGCGCCCCGACCGTCGTCCTCGCCCAGACCGTCAAGGGCTACACGCTCGGCCCCGGCTTCGAGTCGCGCAACGCGAACCACCAGATGAAGAAGTTGACCGGCAACGAGTTCCGCGCCATGCGCGACCTCCTGGAGCTGCCCATCCCGGACAGCGCGCTGGACGACAAGCTGGTCCCGTACGTCCACCCCGGCGCCGACTCCCCCGAGGTGCGCTACCTCCAGGAGCGCCGCGCCGCCCTCGGCGGCCCCGCCCCGGCCCGCAAGGTCCACCCGGTCGCCCTGCCCGAGCCGTCGGCGAAACCGTTCGAGGCCCTGGCCAAGGGCTCCGGCACCCAGGAGATCGCCACCACCATGGCGTTCGTCCGCCTGGTCAAGGACCTGATGCGGGACAAGGAGACCGGCCGCCGCTGGGTGCCGATCGTCCCCGACGAGGCGCGCACCTTCGGCATGGAGTCGCTCTTCCCGACCGCCGGGATCTACTCGCCGCTCGGCCAGACCTACGACCCGGTCGACCGCGACCAGCTGCTCTACTACAAGGAAGCGGCCAACGGCCAGATCCTCAACGAGGGCATCACCGAAGCCGGTTCGATGGCCGACTTCACCGCCGCCGCGACGTCGTACGCGACACACGGCGAGCCCATGATCCCCTTCTACATCTTCTACTCGATGTTCGGCTGGCAGCGCACCGCCGACCAGATGTGGGCGCTGGGCGACCAGCTCGGCCGCGGCTTCCTGATCGGCGCCACGGCCGGCCGCACCACGATGACCGGCGAGGGCCTGCAGCACGCCGACGGCCACTCCCACCTCATCGCCTCCACCAACCCGGCGGCGATCGCGTACGACCCGGCCTTCGCGTACGAGGTCGGCGCGATCGTGCGGGACGGTCTGCGGAGGATGTACGGCCCGGACGCCGAGGACGTCTTCTACTACCTGACCGTCTACAACGAGACCAAGGTCCAGCCGCCCATGCCCACCGGCGAGGGCGTCGAGGAGGGCATCCTCAAGGGCCTGTACCGCTACAAGTCGGCCGAGCCGGCGGACGAGGGCGCCCCGCGCATCCAGCTCCTCGCCTCCGGCACCGCCATCCACTGGGCCCTGGAGGCCCAGAAACTTCTCGCCGACGACTGGGGCGTGGCCGCCGACGTGTGGTCCGCCACCTCCTGGAGCGAGCTGCGCCGTGACGCCCTGTCCTGTGACGCGGCGCAGCTCAACGGTGAAGACCGGGTCCCGTACGTCACCCGTGCCCTGGCAGGCGCACCGGGCCCGGTCCTCGCCGTCAGCGACTGGATGCGCACCGTCCCCGACCAGATCAGCCAGTGGGTCGAGCAGGACTGGTACTCCCTCGGCACGGACGGCTTCGGCCTCTCCGACACCCGCGAGGCCGCCCGCCGCCACTTCGGCGTCGACGCCCCGGCCATCGTGACCACCGCCCTGAGCCGCCTCGCCCGCCGCGGCGAGGTCAAGCCCACGGCGGCGAAGGAAGCGGCCGAGCGCTACGGCATCTGACCGCCCCGCGGAATGCGGAAGCCCCGCTCGTACGCCATACCGGCGTATGGGCGGGGCCAGGCGTTTCGCAGCGCTCACGGCTGCTCCCACACACGCCCGCTTCGCGACCGATGATTCTCATCGTTCCCGACGGTCTCAACGTTCCGAGAACGAAGCGGAGAGAGCGAGGGATGGGCATGTTCGTCTTGATTCCCGGGGCCGGGGGTGCCGCCTGGTACTGGCATCGTGTGGTGCCCGAATTGCATGCCAGGGGGTACGAGGCGGTCGCCGTCGAGCTGCCCGGCGCCGACGAATCCGCAGGGCTGCCCGAGTACACCGACGCGGTGGTCGCTGCGATCGGCGACCATGACGACGTTGTGCTGGTGGCCCAGTCGATGGGCGGCTTCACCGCCCCGATGGTCTGCGCTCGTGTGGACGTAGATCTGTTGGTGCTGGTCAACGCGATGATCCCGCTGCCGGGCGAGACGCCGGGACAGTGGTGGGACAACACCGGATCGCCGGCGGCCCGCGTCGCGGCGGCCGAAGCGGGCGGGTACGGCCCGGAGTTCGACCTGGCCACCTACTTCCTGCACGACGTGCCGGCCGAGGTCGCCGGCGCGGCGCACGACTGGCCCGAGGCCGACACCGCGTTCGGCCAGCCTTGCGCCATCGAACGGTGGCCGGACGTGACCACTCGCGTGCTTGCCGCAGCCGAGGACCGGTTCTTCCCCGCGGAGTTCCAGCGCCGGGTGGCCCGCGACCGTCTCGGGATCGACGCCGACGAGGTCCCCGGCGGCCACCTGGTCGCGCTGTCCCGCCCGGTCGACCTGGTCGACCGGCTGATCGGGTATCTGTAGGGCCCCCGGGCCGCGCGAGGGCATGATGGGCGCATGCGCGCCGCCCGGCTGATCCGTCTTGTGCTGCTGCTCCAGTCCCGGCCCTCGATGACGGGGGCCGAGCTGGCCCGGGAGCTGGAGGTCTCGGAGCGTACGGTCACGCGCGATGTGGCAGCGCTCTCCGAGGCCGGGGTCCCGGTCTACGCGGACCGGGGCCGCAGCGGCGGCTACCGCCTGGTCGGCGGCTACCGCACCCGGCTGACCGGTCTCGGCCGTACGGAGGCCGAGGCGCTGTTCCTGTCCGGGGTGCCGGCCGCGCTGCGTGGCATGGGGCTGGCGGACGCCGCCTCCGCCGCCCGGCTGAAGGTGTCCGCCGCGCTCCTCCCGGAGCTGCGCGACGCCTCGCACACCGCTGCCCAGCGCTTCCACCTCGACGCCCCCGGCTGGTGGCAGGAGCCCGAGACACCGGACCTGCTGCCCGCCATCGCCGACGCCGTATGGGACGACCGCCGGATCACCGCCCGCTACCGCCGCCGGGACACGGAGGTGGAACGGGAGCTGGAGCCGTACGGGCTGGTTCTGAAGGCGGGTGTCTGGTACCTGGCGGCGCGGGTCGCGGGCGGCGACTTCCGCGTCTACCGGGTGGACCGGTTCACCGCCGTCTCGCCGACCGCCGCTGATGAGGGCAGACTCGACCGGCACGGCCGCTTCGAGCGGCTGGCCGACTTCGACCTCCCCGGGTTCTGGGAGGAGCGGGCCGCACAGTTCGTCCGCTCGCTGCTGCGCGAGAAGGTCGTACTGCGGCTGACCGCGGAGGGCGCGCGACGGCTGCCGTATGCGACGGACCGTACGGCGGGCCAGGAGGCCGTGGCGGCGGCCGGGGCGGCCGGGGATCCCGACGGGCCCGACGGGCAGGGGCGGATCACCGTCACTCTGCCCGTGGAGTCGCTGGACGTGGCGTACGAACAGCTGCTGACCCTCGGCCCGGAGGCGGAGGTGCTGGCCCCGCCGGAGCTGCGCGAGCGCTTCGCCGCGGCGGCCATCCGCGCCGCGGAGCTCTACCGGTAGACCGGCCGCCCGCGTCGCCGAGTTCTACCGGCAGCACGGCTGCTGAAGGGCCCTCCCCGCCCGGTGCGCGGTCGGTCGGCGGCCGTCTCGCCGCGCTGTGCGAGCACGGCGCCGGGCTGGGCGCCCGCCGGCGCCGCACCGCAGGCCCGGCACAGCGGCCCGGCGCGGCGGCCCGGCCCTCCGGCAGCCGCCCATGCGCGCCTCGCCGTTACCGGTAGTCCTCGGCCGTCCCCTCCTTCCCGCCGAAAACCACATCCCGGAAGTAGCCGAACGCATCCGGCCGCGAGCCATCCACATCCGTGAAGCCGTACTCCTTGGCCAGCTCCCCGCTGGACACCGACTTCCCGGACCACCGCGCCCGCTCCGGGTCCGCCGCGAGCGCCGCGACCGCCCGTCCGACGAAGTACGGCGTCTCGGCGATGGCGAAGTGCGGCTCTCGTGCGACGGCGTCGCGCCAGTTCTCCTCGGTCACCCCGAAGTGGTCGAGCATCTGCTCGGAGCGGAGAAAGCCCGGGGTGATGGAGACCGCCGTGCCGCCGAACTCCTTCAGTTCCTGGGCCAGCCCGAAGGCCGTCCGGATGGGGGCGTTCTTGGTGAGGTCGAAGAAGAGGTTCTCGCGGTAGGTCTTGTTGAATTCGGCCGTGCCGTCGGTCACCTCCACCACCAGCCCGCCCGGCTGCCGGACCAGCAGCGGCAGCGCGTAGTAGCTGGTGACGAGGTGGGTCTCGACGCCGAGCCGGAGCATCCGCAGCCCGTTCTCCAGCTCCAGTTCCCAGGTCTTCTTGTCGAAGGTGACCAGGTGCTCGCCTCCCCACACATCGTTGACGAGCACATCAAGACGCCCCTGCTCGTCCTCGATCCGCTCCACCAGCGCCCGCACCTGCTCGGGCACCAGATGGTCGACCGGTACCGCGATCCCCGTGCCGCCCGCGGCCGTGACCAGCTCCGCCGTCTCCTCGATGGTCTCCGTCGTCCGCCCGACCTCGCTGGCCTTCTCGCGCGTGGTGCGCCCCGTCGCGTAGACCGTGGCCCCCGCCGCCCCCAGCTCCACGGCCATCGCCCGGCCCGCGCCGCGTGTCGCCCCCGCGACGAGTGCGACCCTGCCCGCCAGTGCGCCCTGTGTACTCACGTACGTATGTCCCTTCTCGGACTGGTGTGGTGTGAACGCCTCCGACCCTCGCAGTGAATCCCGCCATCTTCTGTCGCCTTTTTTGAAGGAACATTCCGGGCCACTCCGGCGTGCGCGGGCGCACGCGAGGGCCGATGCTGGTCCCGTGATGGACGAGACGGAGTTCTGGGAGCTGGTCGACAGCGCTCGGGATGCGGCCGAGGGCGACCCCGAGGACCAGTCCGACCTGCTCGTCGACCGGCTGTCCCAGCTCGATCCGGACGCCGTTCTGGACTTCGCCCGCCACTTCGAGGCGCGTTCCAACCGCGCCTACCGCTGGGATCTGTGGGGCGCGGCCCAACTCCTGCTGGGGGATGTGGGCGACGATGCCTTCGACGCCTTCCGCTACTGGCTGATCGGCCAGGGCCGGGACGTGTTCGAGGGCGCGCTGCACGAGCCGGACGACCTCGCCGAGCTGCTGGAGGACTTCGACGATCAGGTGGACGGGGACTGCGAGGACCTGGGCTTCGCGGCCGACGAGGCGTACGAGCAGCTGACCGGCGCGGTGCTGCCGGACCTGGGCCTGTCGGCACGGTCGGCCGAACCGGTCGGCGCGGTCCTCGACTTGACGGACGAGGGGGCGCTGGCGGCGCGGTTCCCCCGGCTGTGGGAACGCTTCCGCGGCTGACTCAGCGAGGGCGGGGACTCAGAGGAGGGCAGGGGCTCAGAGAGCGCGTCCCATCAGTACGTCGTCCACGTACTCCCCCTCCAGCAGGAACTCCCCCGGCAGCACGCCCTCCACCGCGAAGCCCTCGGACTCGTACAGCCGCCGCGCCGGGGCGTTGTGCCCGAGCACCCGCAGCGTGATCCGGACCGCCCCCTGGCGCCTGGCCTCCTCGTACGCCGCGCCGAGCAGCGCCCGCGCCACGCCCCGGCCGCGCGCCCAGTCGTCCACCGCCAGGCCCTGGATCGCCCGTACGTGCGTGTTGCAGGGCAGCGGGGTCGGCGCGACGAGGCGTATGAAGCCCGCCGTCCGCCCGTCGGCCTCGGCGAGCAGCACGTGGCCGGGCCGGTTCCGGTCGGTGAAGAAGGGGTCGTTCGGGTGCGGGGGCGGCTGTACGGAGTGCAGCGGGGACCAGGTGCGCCGGTCCAGGTCGGCGAGCGTCGTTTCGTCGGAGAGGGCGGCGGGTCGGATGGTCGGATCGGACATGTGGGCCACTGTGCCATGCCGGTCCGACCGCGCATGAGTTCGCCTTCGAGCTCGCTCTCTCACGCCCGCCCCCGCCCCCGCGTTCACCACCAGCCTCCGACATCCCGGACACGATGGCGGGCAGGATGGGCCCATGCGTATCGCGATCACCGGTTCGTCCGGGCTCATCGGCACGGCTCTCGTCCGCTCCCTGCACGCGGACGGCCACCAGGTGGTGCGTCTGGTGCGGCGCGCGCCCCGGGCGGAGGACGAGGTCCAGTGGGATCCGAAACGGCAGTGGGTGGACTCGCAAGGGCTCGCGGGCTGTGACGCGGTGGTGCATCTCGCGGGTGCGGGGATCGGCGACCGCCGCTGGACCGATGCGTACAAGAAGGAGTTGCTGGACAGTCGGGTGCTCGGCACGACCGCCGTCGCCGAGGCCGTGGCCTCGCTCGACACTCCGCCCCGGGTGCTGGTGAGCGCCAGCGCGGTCGGCTTCTACGGGGACACCGGGGGGCGCGTGGTGGACGAGAGCGCGCCCCCCGGTGACGGATTTCTCGCGGACCTGTGCCAGCAGTGGGAGGAGGCGACCGCGCCGGCCCAGGAGGCGGGCGTACGGACCGTGTTCGCGCGCACGGGCCTTGTGGTGTCCGCTGAGGGCGGGGCCTGGGGGCGGCTCTTTCCGCTGTTCCGGTTCGGCCTCGGCGGCCGGATGGGCAGCGGCCGCCAGTACTGGAGCTTTATCGCCCTGGACGACCACATCGCCGCGCTGCGCCACATCCTGGCCACGGATGAGCTCGTGGGCCCGGTCAACCTCACCGCGCCCGAGCCGATCACCAACCGGGAGGTGACCGCCGCCATGGGCCGGGTGCTGGGCCGGCCGACGCTGCTGTCCGTCCCCGCGCCCGCGCTGCGGCTCGCGCTCGGGGAGCTCTCCAGCGATGTGCTCGGCAGCGTACGGGCGGTGCCGCGGCGGCTGTTGGACTCGGGGTTCTCCTTCACCCACCCGGAGATCGAGCAGGCGCTGCGGGCCGCGCTGGCGGCGCGCGCCGCCGGTCGCCACTAGCCCGTTTCAGCGCCACCCCAGGGCAACGTGCGACCGCTGTGCGCCCATGCTCGGTCGATGCGCGTCTGGCATCGACCATTTTTGTCCGTACTGTCATGACCGGCCCAGGGAACCCGAGTTGCGGAATATACGCATCCGGGCTGCCGGTCGGGGGCAGCAGGCCCCTTGGCGTACGCACAGACCTCGGGGAGGGCACGTGCTCACCAGCGCGCACCGGACGGACGTCGTCATCGTGGGAGCCGGACTGGCGGGGCTGGCCGCGGCCCATCAGCTGACCAGCGCGGGGGTGACGGTCACCGTTCTGGAAGCCGCGCCCCAGGTGGGCGGCCGTATGGCCACCGATCTGCTCGACGGCTTCCGGCTGGACCGCAGTGGGCAACTGGTCAACACCTCCTTCCCGGAACTCCAGCGCACCCCTGGGCTCGGCGGGCTGGTGCTGCGCCCGTTCTCCCCGGGTGTGCTGGTACGCGCCGACGGCCGCACCCACCGGGTCGGCGCCACGGGCACCGGTGGCTGGGCGACCGGCGGTTGGGGAACCGGCGGCCGGGGCACGAGCGGGCGCGGAACGCACGGGCGGGGGACGAGTGGGCGGGGTACGAACGGCCGGGGCACGAGGGGCGCACTGACCACCGCACGCGCCCTCGCGAACGCCGCCCGTGCGCCCCTCGGCGGCGCGCTCGACCAGGCCCGCCTCGGCGCCGCCCTCGGCAGGCTCGCCGCACTGCCCGCCGACCGCCTCCTCACCCGCCCGGACCGGCCCGTCGCCGAGACCCTGGCCGGGCGTGGGCTGCCGGCCCGTACCGTCGAGGGCTTTCTGCGCCCGCTGCTCGTCTCGCTGCTCAGCGACCCCGAGTTGACCACCTCGAGCCGCTGCGCCGACCTGGTGCTGCGCGGCTACGCGCGAGGCCGCCTGTGCCTGCCCGCGGGCGGCGCCTCGGCCGTCCCCGAGCTGCTGGCCGCGGCCCTGCCGCCGGGTACGGTACGCACCGGCATACGCGCCGTGACGGCCTCCACGACCGCCGTGGCCACCGCCGAACACGGCGAGATCGGCTGCCGTTCGATCCTGGTGGCCACCGGCGCCCGCGCCGCGGCCGACCTCCTCCCCGGGCTGCGGCTGCCGTCCTTCCACCCGGTCACCGTGCTGCACCACACCGCGGACAGTTCGCCGCTGCGCGAGCCCGCGCTGGTGCTCACCGCCGGGGACCACGGCCCGGTGGCCCACACCGCCGTCGCCAGCGAGGTCGACCCGTCGCGCACCCCGCCCGGCCGGGTCCTGATCACCTCCACGGTCCTCGGCGCCGCCGCGGCCCTGCCGACCGCCGAACTCGACCGGGCCGCCCGGGCCCAACTCGCCGCGGTCTACGGCACCTCCACCGTCGGCTGGGACCTGCTCGCCGCGCATCACGACCCGTACGCGGTCCCCGCCATGCCCGCCCCGCACGACCTGCGGCGCCCGGTCCGGCTGCTGTCCGGCCTGTACGTATGCGGGGACCACCGCGACTCGAGCACCGTGCAGGGAGCCCTCGTCTCCGGCCGCCGCGCCGCCCGAGCGATCCTCCACGACCTCGGCGCCCTCCCCGGCGCCGAGCCCACAGCCCCGGACGCGGCGGCGGCCTGACCCGCCACGCCCGGAGGACCTGCGGGGCGGCGGGCCACCCGCCGCCCCGCGCCCAAGCCCAGGCCCTACCCCAGCGCCGCCACCCGGTCCCGATAGCCCCGTACCGCCGCCGCGTCCCGGTACGGCTCCAGCCGCCGCTCGAAGTCGCGTACGTAGTCCATGGCCCGCGCCGACCGCATCTCGGCCGCCTGCTGCGCCGCCTCCGCGCCCAGCGCGCACGCCTGCTCCAGTTCGCCGAGGCCCAGCCGGGCCGTCGCCAGCACCACGCGGCAGAACAGCCTGCTGCGCGCGAACGCCTTGCCGCGCAGCTGGAGCGAGCGCTCGGCGTGCTGGGCGGCGGCGCGGTACTGCTGGAGATCGCGGTGGCAGTGGCCGAACTCGTCGGCCAGCTGCGCCTCGTCGAAGAACCGCGCCCAGTACGGCACGTCATCCGCGGGCCGGGACGTCTCCAGCGCGCGCTCGGCGCGCGCCAGCGAGGCGGTGCAGGCCCGGACCTCGCCGAGCACGGCGTGGCCCCGGGCCTCCACGGCGTGCAGCAGGGACTGCAGGGCGGGCGGGGCGCCGGCGCCCATGCCCTGCTGGGCCACCCGGGCCAGCTGGACGGCTTCCCGTCCGTGGCCCAGGTAGACGGCCTGGCGGCTCATCGTGACCAGCACATAGCTGCCGTACGGCCGGTCCCCGGCCGCCTGTGCGAGCCGCAGCGCCTGGACGAAGTAGCGCTGGGCCAGGCCGTGGGCGGCGATGTCGTACGACGTCCAGCCGGCCAGCCGGGTCAGATCGGCGATCGCCGCGAACAGCCGCCGCCCGGTCGCCTCTCCGTAGGTGCCGCGCAGCATGGGCTCGCCCTCGTGTTCCAGATAGCGCACCAGGGCCTGCCGCGCGTGTCCGCCGCCGTACGTCTGGTCCAGCGAGCGGAACAGTTCGCCCACCGACCGCAGTGCGGCGATGTCCCCGGCGGTGACCCGGTAGCCGGGGCCACGCTGGGAGCGGTCCGCCTGCCGCTGCCGGGGCAGCGGCGCCCGGCCGGCCGCCGGGCCGGGGGCGCGGCCAGCCACCCGGGGCCCTGGCATGCCCCCGGCGGGGAGTGCCGTGGCGGGTGCCGTCGGTGGTTCGCCGCGCGCCACCTTGTCGTCGGGCCGCCCGATCAGCCAGTCGCGGCTGGGGACCACAAGACCGGCCGGGGTGAAGGCGATCTTGCGCAGTTCGGCCTGGCTGCCGGAGTCCTTGCGCCACAGCCCGCTGACGATGTCCACCGCCTCCTGCGGGGTGGCGGCGAACTCCAGCCCGGCGTAGACCGGGGCGCATGCGTCGAGGCCCAGGTCCTGGGCGGTGAGCCGGCGCCCAAGGCGCCGGGTGAAGACCTCGGCGATCAGCGCCGGGGTGGTGCCGCGCGGCTGCTGTCCGCGCAGCCAGCGGGTCACCGATGTTTTGTCGTACCGCAGGTCCAGGCCGTGCTCGAGGCCGAGCTGGTCAACCCGCCGGGCGAGCCCGGCGTTGGAGAAGCCAGCCTCCGCGATGAGCGCGGCGAGCTGACGGTTGGGAATGCGCTGCGGGGGTCGTTCCGTCATCAGCCTGCCGGTCTCCCTGATCGCTTCGTGGAAACGGCCCGAAAGTAGCCGCCGATGAGGCGCTGATCGTCTCGGTCGCCCCGCATTCATCCGATCGTGTGAGGGGTCGGGTGAGGCGTCGGGGAGGCGTCGGTGAGGCTTCGGGGGAGAACGATCCGGATGCGGGGGCCGGATTCGCCGGACGTACAGTGGCTGAGGCGCCCGGAGTCGGGCGCCGGAGCGCTGTACGAGGTCCGAAGGGATTGCCGCCGTGAGTGAGCTGCGCTTTGTCCATCTGGGGTTCGGGGCGGACGCCGTCGAGTACCAGGAGGCGTGGCAGGAGCAGAGGCGGGTGCACGCCGCTCGGTTCGCCGATGAGGCGCCGGACACCTGTCTGCTGCTTGAGCACCCGCCGGTCTACACCGCGGGCCGGCGCACGGCGGACGACGAGCGCCCCCTGGACGGCACCCCGGTCGTGGACGTGGACCGCGGCGGCAAGATCACCTGGCATGGCCCGGGGCAGCTTGTCGGCTATCCGATCCTCAAGCTGCCGCGTCCGGTGGACGTCGTCGCGCATGTACGACGTCTGGAGGAGGCCCTTCTGCTGACCTGTGCGGAGTTCGGTCTGGACGCCACCCGGGTCGAGGGCCGCAGCGGGGTGTGGGTGCTGGGCGATCCGGTGGAGGAGCGCCGCGCGCTGGGCGGGCTGAACCTGGACTTCGATCCGCGCGTGGCCGACGAGGAGTTCGACCCGCGGCTGAACGGCCCGGAGTACGCCCCGTCCAACGCCGGCCAGCGCCGCGAGGACCGCAAGCTCGCCCAGATCGGGGTGCGGGTCGCCAAGGGCGTGACGATGCACGGCTTCTCGCTGAACTGCAACCCCGACACCACCTGGTTCGACCGGATCGTGCCGTGCGGGATCCGCGACGCGGGGGTGACCTCGCTCTCGGAGGAACTGGGCCGCGATATCTCCGTGACGGAGGTGGTTCCGGTGATCGAGAAGCATCTGCGGACCGTCATGGAGTCCGCCGTACCGCTGCCGCGCGCCGTCTGACCGCCGCCCCGGCCCGGGGAATGATCCCCGGGGGCCATTCCGTTCTCTGATGGGGTCCCTGGGCGTAAGGGCGTACGAATGACGGGCGTACGCTGGGGTTCACCAAAGATTCGATGCCTCTCCAAGCACTGACAAGCACTACTGACAAGCACTAAGGAGTGCCGGACGTGTCCGCAGTCGCACCCGACGGACGCAAAATGCTGCGCCTTGAGGTCCGGAACAGCCAGACGCCCATCGAGCGCAAGCCCGAGTGGATCAAGACCCGCGCGAAAATGGGTCCCGAGTACACCGAGCTGCAGGGCCTGGTGAAGCGCGAGGGCCTGCACACCGTGTGTCAGGAGGCGGGCTGTCCGAACATCTACGAATGCTGGGAAGACCGCGAGGCGACCTTCCTGATCGGCGGCGACCAGTGCACCCGGCGCTGTGACTTCTGCCAGATCGACACCGGTAAGCCGCAGGCCCTGGACCGGGACGAGCCGCGCCGGGTCGCCGAGTCCGTCCAGTCCATGGAGCTGAAGTACGCGACGGTCACCGGTGTCGCGCGCGACGACCTCGAGGACGGCGGCGCCTGGCTGTACGCCGAGACGGTCCGCCAGATCCACTCGCTGATGCCGGACACCGGCGTCGAGCTGCTGATCCCGGACTTCAACGCGGTGCCCGAGCAGCTTGCCGAGGTCTTCTCCGCCCGCCCCGAGGTGCTGGCGCACAATGTGGAGACCGTCCCGCGGATCTTCAAGCGCATCCGCCCCGGCTTCCGCTACGAGCGCTCGCTCGAGGTGATCACCAAGGCGCGTGAGGCGGGTCTGGTCACCAAGTCCAATCTGATCCTGGGCATGGGCGAGGAGCGGGCGGAAATCAGCCAGGCGCTCCAGGACCTGTACGACGCGGGGTGCGAGCTGATCACGATCACGCAGTATCTGCGCCCGAGTGTCCGGCACCACCCGGTGGACCGCTGGGTCAAGCCCCAGGAGTTCGTGGAGCTGAAGGAGGAGGCGGAGGAGATCGGCTACGCCGGTGTCATGTCCGGCCCGCTCGTCCGCTCATCGTACCGCGCGGGCAGGCTCTACCAGCAGGCGGTCGAAAAGCGCGGTGCCGTGGTGGCCGCTCAGGCGGTATGACCACCGGATGTGACCAATACGCTATGTGAATACGGGCACACGCACGCTCACGCCTTGAACAATGCCGCTGGTCAGAGCGAGATCAGCGGCATTTCAAGGCTTCATCGGTGTTTGACCGGCCGGTCACGCGCTGGTAACACCTTTGGGTAACGATTAAGCCACACAACGTTCTGTGTGTGGGCTCTGATCATCCGCTGCTCCCGAGGGGGACCCATGTCGGCCGCGCCCGTACGCCCGCCGTCCGTCACCGACGCACTGCTCGTTCTGGAGGGGCTGCTGCTGGGCGGCGGGCAGCGCACCGCCCGCCGTAACGCCTGGACCGCGGTCCTGGAGGACCGGCGCCGCGCGAAGGACCGTCACGAGGCCGAGCACGTACTGGAGGCCGTGTCCACCGGGGCTTCCCAGGCCACGTAAACTTCGCTGTATGGCGAGGAAGGAAACATCCGAGAACCCCGGGCGGCTGAAGCAGATCGCCCTGACCTACAAGATGACCAAGAAGGTCGACTCGAAGGTCGGTCTTGTCGTCGCCGCGGTGGGAATCGTCACGTTCGGTGTCTTCCTCGCGATCGGCTTCTGGATCGACCACCCGATCTTCCTGGGCATCCTGGGCTTCGTCCTGGCCTTCCTCGCGATGGCGATCGTTTTCGGCCGCCGTGCCGAGCGAGCGGCCTTCGGACAGATGGAAGGACAGCCGGGCGCGGCGGCGGCGGTGCTGGAGAACGTGGGCCGTGGCTGGTCGGTGACGCCCGCGGTGGCGATGAACCGCAACCAGGACGTCATCCACCGGGCCGTCGGCAAGGCGGGCATCGTGCTGGTCGCGGAGGGCAACCCGAACCGGCTGAAGTCCATGCTGGCCGCGGAGAAGAAGCGGATGGCGCGCATCGTCGCGGATGTCCCGGTGCACGATGTGATCGTGGGCACCGGCGAGGACCAGGTGCCGATCAAGAAGCTGCGCACGAAGCTGCTGAAGCTGCCGCGGGTGCTGCCCGGCGGCCAGGTGACCGCGGTCAACGACCGGCTGCGGGCGCTGGGCGATCTGATGAGCAACATGCCGATCCCGAAGGGCCCGATGCCCAAGGGGATGCGGATGCCGAAGGGCCGCTGAGCCCCGTACACCAGCACAACAGGACCGCATACGACTGGGGCGGCCCGGAATCGAGATTCCGGGCCGCCCCAGTCGTTTCAGCTCAGACCTGGATCTGCACCGAGTTCGCGAACCGGTCGTGCAGACCGCGGGTGTCCCGGTCCCAGACCACCGCGGGGATCACGATCAGCAGCAGCACACTGCGCAGCACCACCCGCGGCGGGCTCAGCCGCCCGCCGCTCGCGGAGATCACGCGCAGCTTCAGCAGCAGCTTTCCGGGGGTGCAGCCGACCGTGCCGACGGTGAGCACGCTCAGTACGAAGAAGACGGCCAGCGCCCAGTTCCCCGTGGCCTGCGCCTTGCCGCCGGACAGCAGCGCGTAGGAGACGAGCAGGCACAGTCCCCAGTCGATGAGCAGCGCCCCGAGGCGGCGTCCGATGGGCGCGATGGAGCCCGGCCCGCTCTCGGGCAGCCCCAGTGCCTCGCCCCGGTAACCCAGCTCGACGCCCATGTCCTCGGCGGCCGCGCGCGGCCCGGAGAGCCATGATCCGATTGCTTGCCTCTTATCCACGCGACCACGGTACTGCGATGGCATACGGTCCCTGCGGTCCGGGCCCCGGGCCGGGCCCGGCCTCACCTGCCCCACGCGCACGAGACGTATGCCGGTTAACCTGGGTGAAACAAATGGGTCATGCTTGGGAAATCCCGTCTGCCTATGGTCGGCCCCAGCGCGCCAGCCGCACATGAGCCGCGCGACCGAACAAATCCCCGTCCCCCGCGGCCGGGCTAGGAGGAGTTGGATGTTCCAGAACGCCGACGACGCTCGGAAGTTCATCTCGGACGAGGACGTCAAGTTCGTAGACGTCCGGTTCTGTGACCTTCCCGGCGTCATGCAGCACTTCACCGTACCGGCGGAGGCGTTCGACCCGCACGAGGAGCTCGCCTTCGACGGCTCGTCGATCCGCGGTTTCCAGGCGATCCACGAGTCGGACATGGCTCTGCGTGCGGACCTGTCGACGGCCCGTGTCGACCCGTTCCGGCGGGACAAGACGCTCAACATCAACTTCTTCATCCACGACCCGATCACGGGCGAGCAGTACAGCCGTGACCCGCGGAACATCGCCAAGAAGGCCGAGGCCTACCTCGCTTCCACCGGTATCGCCGACACCGCGTACTTCGGCCCCGAGGCCGAGTTCTACGTGTTCGACAGCGTCCGCTTCGAGACCAAGTCGAACGAGGCGTTCTACCACATCGACTCCGAGGCGGGCGCCTGGAACACCGGTGCGCTGGAGGACAACCGGGGCTACAAGGTCCGCTACAAGGGCGGCTACTTCCCGACCCCGCCGGTCGACCACTTCGCCGATCTGCGCGCCGAGATCAGCCTCGAGCTGAACAGGTCCGGTCTCCAGGTCGAGCGCCAGCACCACGAGGTGGGCACCGCCGGCCAGGCCGAGATCAACTACAAGTTCAACACGCTGCTTGCCGCTGCCGATGACCTGCAGCTCTTCAAGTACATCGTCAAGAACGTCGCGTGGAAGAACGGCAAGACCGCGACCTTCATGCCGAAGCCGATCTTCGGTGACAACGGCTCGGGCATGCACGTCCACCAGTCCCTGTGGCTGGGTGGCGAGCCCCTCTTCTACGACGAGCAGGGCTACGCGGGGCTGTCCGACATGGCCCGCTACTACATCGGCGGCATCCTCAAGCACGCCCCGTCGCTGCTGGCCTTCACCAACCCGACGGTGAACTCCTACCACCGTCTGGTCCCGGGCTTCGAGGCTCCGGTCAACCTGGTGTACTCGCAGCGCAACCGCTCCGCCGCGATGCGTATCCCGATCACCGGCTCCAACCCGAAGGCCAAGCGCGTCGAGTTCCGCGCCCCGGACTCCTCCGGCAACCCGTACCTGGCCTTCTCCGCCCTGCTCCTCGCGGGTCTGGACGGCATCAAGAACAAGATCGAGCCGGCCGAGCCGATCGACAAGGACCTCTACGAGCTCGCCCCCGAGGAGCACGCGGGCGTCCCGCAGGTCCCGACCTCGCTCCCGGCCGTTCTCGACTCTCTCGAGGCCGACCACGAGTTCCTGCTCCAGGGCGATGTCTTCACCTCGGACCTGATCGAGACCTGGATCGACTACAAGCGCACCAACGAGATCGCTCCGCTGCAGCTGCGTCCGCACCCGCACGAGTTCGAGCTCTACTTCGACGTGTGAGCCGAGATCGTCTGACATAGCGCCGGATACGGCGGTGACGGCCGCCACCCACTCGGGTGGCGGCCGTCACCGTTTCCGGGTGGCGGCTTCAGCCGGGGTTCGGCCCCCTCACACGACGATATGCGTGGTGGAGGCGCCCGACGTGTTGAAGTTGCCGCTTCCACCGTAGGTCGCCGAAACCGTGTAGGTGCCGGCCGCCAGGACGGTGGCGTCGTTGAACACCGCGAAGCCGCTGCTGTCAAGGGCCACAGTGGCAGTCGAGACGACGGCGCTCGTGGAGTCCGTGATGGTGAAGGTGACGTTCCCCGTGGGGACGCCCGCTCCCGGAGGCACCGCTGCCACGAACGCGATGTAGGTGATGGCACTTCCCGCCGTGCTGGGGTTGGGGGTGGAGGTGACCGTGGTCAGCGTGGACGCCTTGTTCACCTGGTGGGAGCCGGTCCCCGTCGAGGTGAGGAAGTTTGTTGTGTTGGGGTTGTAGACGGCGGTCACGGTGTACGCGGTGGCGTTGGCGTTGAGGGCGCTGGTGGTGAAGGTCGCCACACCGCCGACCAATGTCCCACTGCCGGTGACCGTGCCGCCGGGGCCGCTGATGGTGAAGGAGACCGTGCCGGTCGGGATGCCCGTGGCGGGCGGGTTCGTCGTGACGTTGGCGGTGAACACGACCGGCTGCCCGAAGACCGACGGGTCCGGCACATCGCTCACCGTCGTCGTCGTGGCCGCCGGCCCGGGGTTGACCGTCTGGGTGTCGGAGCCGGTGGACGGCAGGAAGTTCGCATCCCCGCTGTAGATGGCGGTGATGGCGTGCGAGCCGGCCCCCAGGGTGTTGAGGTTGATCGTGGCCTGGTTGCCCGACAGCGGCTGAGTGAATGTCCCGCCCCCGGGGCCGGTGACGACGAAGGTGACCGAGCCGGTCGGGGTGCCCGTCGCGGGGGCGACCGGGGTGACCGTGGCGGTGATCGCCACGTTCTGCCCCAGCGCCGACGGGTCCGGGGTGGAGACCACCGAGGTGGTCGTCGTGCCCTGGAGGACGACCACGGCGTTGAAGCCGGTGGAGCCCGTGAAGTTGGTGTCGCCGCTGTAGGCCGCGGTGACCGTCGCGACCCCCGCACTGTTCAGAGTGAAGGGCGCCGAGGCCGTGCCGCCCGTCAGCGTCACGGTCTGGGGGGATGCACCGGTGACGTTGAAGGTCACGGTGCCGGTCGGGGTCCCGACTCCGACCGGGATCACGGTGGCGGTGACGGTGAACGACTGGCCGACGACCGCCGGATTCGGCGATACCGTCACCAGGGTAATCGTGGGACTAGGCATGATGAGCCCTCCGTGCTGCGTGCTGCGGTGTGCTGTGGGTGGATGACGGTGGGCCGTATCGCGCCGCGTGCAGCCTTGAGCCGGGCGGAGCGGGCGCTTCATGTGCCAGAGGGGCTCATCACGGCGACTGACGCTGCGTCACATACGCGTCGCCGTCCCCCGGCAGATGGGAAAACCCACCGGTCAGTACGACTAGTAGGCGCGCCGTCAACACGGTTACGCCATAGAGATGACCGCGAATTACCCTGAATGGCGCAGCGCTCTACGGCTCGCGGGGCGCGGGCGGCGTATGGCGTACGGCGCGGGTCAGTCATATGAGCTCCGGCTCCCGCCGCTCAAGACCCCCGCCGCAAGATCCATTGCCGGAGATCGCTCCCGGAGATCCATTTCCGCAGATCACGAGCGTTCGGCCGGACCCCGCTCGTTCCGTGGCGGCTATGCCATCCTGTTTGTGTGAGCGCCATCACGTGTGTGAGTGGCACACAGGCGGGCCAGGAGGTGGAATGGCGAAATGGCCGGCCAAGGCGGCTCCGGAGTGGACATCACGCGGCCGAGGAGGGACCAGGATGTCGGGGCGTCCAGTGTCGGCCTCCGGCCGCCGGCGATGGAGCGCGCCGTGACGGAACAGGCCCTCGTGTTCGCCACGGCGGCGCTGACGGCTGTCTACGTACTGTCCGCGGACGGCGATGAGCTGCGGCTGACCGAGACGGCCGGCGGTCCGCGCGCCCTGTACGGGCTGCCGACCAGCTATCCGCTGTCCGGGCGCTCCCCCGTCGCCGACGCCTTCCGCACCGGACGGCCCCAGTGGTCGACCTCCGAGAAGCTCGCCGCCTACGGGGAGAACGCCCCGCAGGCCCTCCCTGCCGATATGTCGCTGGGCGCGCTGCCGCTGGGGGCGGACGGCAGGCGGCTCGGCTGCCTGGTCGTGGTCTACCCCGGGGACGGCTTCGACGCCGAGCAGCGCAATTTCCTGGAGCTGTACGCCGACCAGATCGCCGCCCAGCTCAAGGCGGGCACACCGGCCCAGGACGCCGGTGGCGGGGTGCCGGACCCGGGCGGGCCGCTGTCGGTGCTGCGCTCGGCGCTCGACCACCTTCACGTCGGTTCGTTCACCCTGGTACTGAACACCGGGCGGATCGACGCGGACGCGCAGCTGCTTGAGCTGGTGGACATCTCCCCGGAGGCGTTCGACGGACGGGTGGAGACGCTGCTGGCGCACACCGTGCCGGAGGACCTGCCCGCGCTGATGGCCATCGTCGAGCCCGGTCAGCTGAGTCTCGGCAGCCGTGACCTGGAGTTCCGGATCCGCCGGCCCACCGGCGAGCTGCGCTGGCTGCGGCTGTGCTGCCGGATCCAGGGCGATGCCGTGGGCACCCCCGAGCGGCTGCTGGGCCTGGTGGCGGACGCCTCGTATCTGCGGCCCACCGCCGACGAGGTCTCCCGGGTGCAGCGGCTGTCCGCGGCGCTGGCCAACGCGATGACCGTCCGGGACGTCAGCCTGGTGGTGACGGCCGCGCTGCGCGAACCGCTGGGGGCCGACCGGGTGGCGCTCGCCGAGCTGGAGGGCGACCGGCTGGTGGTGACCGCCCTCGACCCGCCGCAGCCGGGCGCCTGGCCGGGGATGTGGCGGTCCGAGTGGCGGTCGGAGTGGCCCGATGTGCCGACCCGCGTGCTGCCCACGGTGGAGACCGCGCTGCGCGAGGACCGGATCACCCTGTTGCCCCCGGGCAGCCGCCTGGAGCCCGGTCTCGCGGACATGGGCGCCGGCGGCCTCGCCGTCCTGCCGCTCCCGGCGCAGGGCCGGGTGGTCGGGGTCTGTCTGGTCGGCTGGGAGGCGCCGCACGCTTTCTGCCCGGAGGAGCGGTCGCTGCTGACCGCGACGGCGGGGCTGGTGGGTCAGGCCCTGATGCGCGCCCATGCGTACGACGCCGAGCACGAGCTCGCCACCATGCTCCAGCGCAGCCTGCTGCCCCGCAGGCTGCCCGAGCTGCCCGGCGGAGTGGCCGTGGCCCGCTATCTGCCCGCGATGAGCGGGCTCGAGGTGGGCGGCGACTGGTACGACGTCATCCCGCTGCCCAACGGCCATGTGGCGCTGGTGATCGGCGACGTCCAGGGGCACAGCGCCGGGGCCGCGACCATCATGGGCCAGATACGCACGGCCATCAGGGCCTACGCGGTGGAGGGCCATCCGCCCGACGTGGTCGTCTGCCACGCCAACCGGCTGCTCGTCGGCATGGAGACGGAGCTGTTCGCCACCTGCGCCTATGTCGAGCTGGACATGGAGGAGGGCGACGCCTGGTTCGTACGGGCCGGTCATCTGCCGCCGCTGCTGCGCCACCCGGACGGCTCCACCGAGGAGGTGGAGGCCGAGGGCGGGCCGCCGCTGGGGGTGCTCGCCGACGCGGAGTTCGCCATGACCGCGGTCGGTCTTGCCCCCGGTACGGTGCTCACGCTGCTGACGGACGGGCTGGTCGAGTCCGCGAGCCTGCCCCTGGACGACGGTCTGCTGCGGGTGCGCGGGGCGCTCTCCGACGCGGATCCGTCCGACGCCGGGCGGCTGGCCGACTCGCTGCTGGGCGATCTGAGCCGGCGCGACGACGACGTGGCCCTGCTGTTGCTGCGCTACGACGGGATGAAGGTCCGGCCGACCCGGGCCGGCTGGGCGGTGTGGCGGCTGCCCGACGCCGTGATGCACGCGCGCCGCTTCACCGGGCGCACGCTGCGCTCCTGGGGCGTGTCGAAAGAGGCCGACATGGTCCTGCTCGTGGTCTCCGAGCTGGTCACCAACGCCCTGGTGCATACGCAGGGCCCGGTGCGGCTCGACCTCACGCTGGCCGGGGACCGGCTGCGGGTCGCGGTGAGCGATTCGTCGCCGCGGGCGCCCGCCAAGCCGGTGCTCGTGGACTGGGAGTCGACGGGCGGCCGGGGCCTGCTCCTGGTCGAGGCGATGTCGACGACCTGGGGTTCGGTGCCGGTCAGCGGCGGCAAGCAGGTGTGGAGCGAGGTCGTCATGGCGCAGGACGGCGGGGCTGTGGACGGCGAGGCCGTGGACGGCGCCGGCTAGCCCGTGTGCGTGTGATGAGGAGGTGCTTCCCATCGTGAGAGGTCGTCCCCGCGATGCCGTGGTCCTCGTGGCCGCGGTGTCCCTGGCCCTCGCGCTGGGGGCCTGCGGCAAGGCCGCCGAGTCCGGCACCGCCGTACGGCCCGTCTCGCCCCCGACCGCGGGCCGGCCGACGATCGGCCTGCTCGTACCGGACAGCACCACCCCGCGCTGGGACCGTTTCGACCGGCCCCTGATCGAGCGGCGGATCCACCAGCTGTGCCACAACTGCGAGGTGCTGTCCGTCAGCGGCCAGGGCGATGTGGCCATCCAGCAGCAGCAGGTGGACTCGATGATCATCAGGGGCGTGGACGCCCTGGTCCTGGTCCCGGTGGACGCCAAGGCGATGCGCCCCGCGGTCGTGAAGGCGCATAACGCGCGTATCCCGGTGCTGTCGTACGACCGCCTCGTTCAGGGCCCCATCTCGGCCTATGTCTCCTTCGACGGTAAGGAGGTCGGCAGGCTCCAGGGGCGGGCGCTGCTGAGGGCGATGGGCCACCACCCCGCGCGCGAACGCGGAATCGTCATGATCAACGGCGACCAGGCCGACCCCAACGGGGTCGCGTTCAAGAAGGGGGCGCTGTCCGTCCTCGCCGACAGGGTCAGGATCGACAAGTCGTACGACGCGGCCGGATGGCGGCCGGAGAACGCCTACACCGATATGTCCGGCGCCATCGCCGCACTCGGGCCCCATCGCATCGACGGCGTCTACTCCGCCAACGACGGCCTCGCCTCCGGCATCATCGCCGCCCTCAGGGCCAACAGCATCCGGCCGATCCCCCCGGTCACCGGCCAGGACGCCGAGCTCGCGGCCATCCAGCGGATCGTCGACGGCGAGCAGTACATGACCGTCTACAAACCGTTCAAGCCCGAGGCGTACGCGGCCGCCGAGATCGCCGTCGCCCTGGCCCACGGCAGGGGCCCCGGGCCCATCGCCAGGGACCGGGTGAACGGCGACGTACCCGCCGTGCTGCTCCGCCCGATCCCGCTGACCGTGCACTCCATCAAGAAGACGGTGGTCAAGGACGGTATGTACACGATTGGTCAGATCTGTACCCCGCAGTACCGGTCCGCCTGTGAGAGGGCCGGGCTCATGCCGTAGGGGAGATGGTGACCGTGCCGGGTCCGCTTCTGCTGGCGTTGCGCGGCGTCTCCAAGCGTTTCGGCGCCGTCCAGGCGCTCGCCGACGTCGATCTGGAGATCCACACCGGTGAGGTCGTCGCCCTGCTGGGCGACAACGGCGCCGGTAAGTCCACCCTCGTCAAGGTGATCGCCGGGGTCGGCCCGGCCGACCAGGGCGTCGTCGAGTGGCAGGGCCGTACGGTCCAGGTCAGGCGCCCCCACGACGCACAGAGCCTGGGCATCGCGACCGTCTACCAGGACCTGGCGCTGTGCGAGAACCTCGATGTCGTCGGCAATATCTTCCTCGGCCGCGAGGTGCGCAGGCTCGGCATCCTCGACGAGGTGGAGATGGAGCGCCGCACCCGCGGTCTGCTGGAAAGCCTGTCCATCCGCATCCCCGATGTGCGTGTCCCGGTGGCCACGCTCTCCGGCGGCCAGCGGCAGACCGTCGCGATCTCCCGCTCGCTGCTCGGCGAGCCCAGGCTGCTGCTGCTCGACGAGCCCACGGCCTCCCTGGGCGTCGAGCAGACATCGCACGTCCTCGACTTGGTGGACCGGCTCCGCGACCACGGGCTCGGGGTGCTGCTGATCAGCCACAACATGGGCGATGTGAAGGCCGTGGCGGACCAGGCCGCGGTGTTGCGCCTGGGCCGTAACAACGGCTTCTTCGATGTGATGACCACGTCCCAGGAACAGATCATCTCCTCCATCACCGGCGCCACCTCCCATGCCCGCCGTCCGCCCCGCCCCGGGGAGGCCGGGCTGTGACCGGCCGCGCTCCGGTGCCCGGCCGGCGGTGCGTCAAGGGCGTCCTGGGCGACATACGGCGGCGGCTGGGCGAAGGAGAGCTGGGCGCGCTGCCGGTCGGCCTCGGCCTGATCGTGCTGTGGGCCGTCTTCGAGATCCTGAACGACAACTTCCTCTCCCCGCGCAATCTGTCCAACCTGAGCGTGGACATCGTGGGCACCGGCCTGATCGCCGTCGGCATCGTCTTCGTGCTGCTGATCGGGGAGATCGATCTGTCGGTCGGCTCGGTCGCCGGGCTGGCGGCGGCCGTCTTCGCGGTGCTGGCCGTCAACCAGGGTCTGCCGGAATGGCTCGCCGTGATCTTCGCGGTGCTCCTGGGCTCGCTGATCGGGGCCCTGCACGGGTTCTTCTTCGCCAGATTCGGCGTACCGGCGGTCGTCGTCACCCTCGCCGGGCTGCTGGCCTGGAACGGCCTCACCCTCTACCTGCTCGGCCAGAGCGGCACCATCAACCTCGACAGCCAGGGCCTGGTCGCCAAGTTGACCAGCTACTACTTCAACGACATCGCCGCCGCGTACAGCCTCGCCGCCCTCGGCCCGGCCGCCTTCTTCCTCGCCGCGTACCGCGACCGGCGGCGCCGTAAGGCCGCGGAGATGCCGTACCGGCCGCTGCACGAGATCGTGGTGCGCACCGCCGCGATCGCGGTGGTCGCGTTCGCGGCGGCTTATGTGCTCAACCAGTTCCAGGGCCTGCCGCTCGCCCTGCTGATCTTCGTGGTCCTGGTCGCCGCCCTGGATGTGCTGCTGCGCCGCACGCCCTACGGCCGCACGGTGTACGCGCTGGGCGGCGGCGTCGAGGCGGCCCGCCGGGCCGGGGTGCGGGTGACATGGGTGCGGATCTCGGTCCTCATGGTGTCCGGCACGATGGCCGCGCTCGGCGGGCTGTTCCTGGCCTCGCGGATCACCTCGGTGAGCCAGCCCTCCGGCACCGGCATCCTGCTGCTGAACGCGCTCGCGGCGGCCGTGATCGGCGGTACGAGCCTGTTCGGCGGGCACGGCCGGACCTGGTGCGCGCTGCTGGGCATCCTGGTCATCCAGTCGCTCTCCTCCGGCATGGCCCTGCTGAGCGTCGAGTCGGCCCTCCAGTTCATGATCACCGGCGGGGTGCTGCTGGCCGCGGTCGTCCTCGACTCGCTCTCCCGGCGCTCCCAGAAGTCGCGCGGCCGGGCTTGACGCCCGGTGGCCTGGTCGGGCTGTGCCCCGTTCGGGTGGATGCGCGCCGTATGCCGGGCGGCGCGGTGGGCCGTGCGGCAGCGTGTGGGACCGACGCACGGCGACAAGGGGGGATCGATGGCAGCCCAGCCCAGGTCGATGGCAGACCCGCCCAGGTCGATGGCAGCCCAGCCCGCCGAGGAGCTGCGGTACCGGTCGGCCACGCTCGCGGCGTTCGAGCGGAACCCGATCACCAGCCGCTCCATGGCCCGCAGGCTGCCGCAGCTGGTGCGGCGGGCGCTGGTGCTGGCGTGGCAGGTGGACCGCCGGGCGGTGGTGGGGCTGATGCTGTGCCAGGTGCTGTCGGGGGTCTTCGAGGCGTTCGGGCTGCTGGCCACCACCGGCACCATCACGGCGCTGATCTCCTCGGGGCATATGGCCGAGCGGGTCCGGGAGGCGCTGCCCTCGCTCGCGGTGCTGGCCGGGGCGGCCGGATTACGGGCCCTGCTGGGCATCGCCGTATCCAACATCTCCACCCGGCTGGCCCCCCGGATCTCCCGGGAGGCCGAGATGCGGATGCTGGACTCGGCGATCAACGCCGAGCTCGCGGCGTACGACAACCCGGGGTTCAACGACAAGTGGGACGCGGCCGACCGGGGCGCCGTCGTGGCCCAGGATCTGATCATCGAGTCCCAGCAGCTGACGGCCTGCCTCGCCTCCCTGGTGGCGGCGGCTGGCGTGGTGACCGTACTGCACCCGGCGCTGCTGCCGCTGCTGCTGCTCGCCGCGCTGCCGCAGGGGGTGGCCGGGATGAAGGCGGCCCGGGTGCACTACGAGACCTCGCGGGCGATGAGCGCCGAGCGGCGCACGCTCGGGCTGCTGCGCTGGTACATGGTCGACAAGGACATCGCCGACCAGCTGCGCTCGGGCACCATGGCCACCTTCCTGCTCGACCGCTATCGCACCATCGGCGCACGGGTCGACTCCGCGACCGACCGGGCGGCCCACCGCGGGGCGCGGTTCGCGGTGCTGGGCGCGCTGGCCGGCGGGGTCGCCTCCGGGCTGGTGTGGGCGGCGCTGGCGCTGCTCCTGAGCTCGGGGCGGATGTCCGTCGCCTCGGCGGGCACCGCGGTCTTCGCGCTGCGCACGGTGGGCTCCTCACTGCGCGGCATGGTCGGATACGGCACCCGGCTGTTCCGTACCGGGCTGTATCTGGACGACTGGGCGGAGTTCATCGAGGAGGCGGGCGGCCACCGGATGCGGCGCGGCGGCCGGATCCCGTCCGCCCCGAAGGTGGTCAGGGCCGAGTCGGTCACCTACCGGTATCCGGAGTCGGACGCGCCGGCCCTGGACGAGGTGAGCGTCGAGGTCCGGCGCGGCGAAGTCCTCGCCCTGGTCGGCGAGAACGGCTCCGGCAAGACCACCCTGAGCAAGCTGCTCACGGGTCTCTACCTGCCCACCGGCGGCGCGGTGACCTGGGACGACACCGAGACCGGTGACCTCGATCCGAACGCGCTGTGGCGGCACACCGCGGTCGTCCCCCAGGACTACGCCCACTGGCCGCTGTCCGCCCGCGAGAACATCACCCTCGGCCAGCCGCACGGCGGCGACGAGGCGGTGCGGGAGGCCGCCGTGCACTCCGGGGCCCATGAGGTCCTGGACGGGCTGCGCAGCGGCCTGGACACCCTGCTGGCCCGGCAGTGGTGGGGCGGGGTGGAGCTGTCCGGCGGCCAGTGGCAGCGGATCGCCCTGGCGCGCGCCTTCCACCGGCCCGCCGGACTGCTGGTGATGGACGAGCCCACCAGCGCCCTCGACGCCCGCGCCGAGCACCGTATCTTCGCGGGGCTGCGGCGGCTGGCGCGGGACCGCGCGGTCGTCCTGGTCACCCACCGCCTGGCGAACGTCGCCGTGGCCGACCGCATCGTGGTCCTGGACCGGGGCCGGGTGATCCAGCAGGGCACCTTCGCGGAACTGGTCGACTCCCCCGGGCTGTTCCGGGAGCTGTGGGCCCTTCAGAACGACCGGGGCGGCGCCACCCCGGACGCCCCAGCGGTCCCGAGCTGAGTCAGCCGTCCCGGGGCTGGCTCAGCAGTCCCGGGCTGACCCAGCTGTCCCGGCTCAGCGGGCCGACTCCGCCGCCCGGGCCCGCGAGGCCGCTATCTCCGCGTAGGCCCGGTCGCGGCCCTCCCAGTGGGAGCCCTCGACGGACTTGCCGGGTTCCAAGTCCTTGTAGACCTCGAAGAAGTGGGTGATCTCCTTCCGGTCGAACTCGGAGACATCGCCGATGTCCTGCACATCGGCGTAGCGCGGATCGTGGGCGGGGACGCACAGGATCTTCTCGTCCGGGCCCTTCTCGTCGCTCATGCAGAACATCCCGATGGCCCGGCACTCGATGACACACCCGGGGAACGTGGGCTCACCGACCGTGACCAGTGCGTCCAGCGGGTCGCCGTCGCGCCCCAGGGTGTGGTCGATATAGCCGTAGTCGGCCGGGTACTTGGTGGCGGTGAACAGCATCCGGTCCAGCCGGATCCGCCCCGCCTCGAAGTCCATCTCGTACTTGTTGCGCGATCCCTCGGGGATCTCCACGACGACGTCGAATTCCATCGCGACCTCCTCCCCCGGACACCCGCACGCCCGGCGCGCGCTTCCAGTGTGCGCCGTGAGCGCCGTACGGGCAGCCCGTACGTCATATGTTCCGGACGGCATACGTTCCGGGCGTCACACATTCCGGGCGTCATACGTTCCGGCTGAGCCTCCGGTTGGCCAGGACGGACACCTTGCGCCGGACGGCCGTCACCTCGTCGCTGCTGATCTCCGCCACCAGCAGCCCCGGCGTCGCCCCCAGCCGCTGCCGTACGGTCCCGTCGGGGCCGACCACGGCGCTGTGGCCGATGCCGGTGGGGGCCGTCGGGTCGGCCGCCTCGGCCTCCAGGGTGCCGGTGGCCGCGGGGTCGGCCTGGCCCACGGCGGCCAGCCAGACGGTGGCATCCAGCGCCCGCGCCCGGATCAGCAGCTCCCACTGCTCGCGCTTACCGGGCCCCGCGCCCCAGGAGG
>NZ_NCSM01000059.1 GCF_002224125.1 Streptomyces sp. NBS 14/10 | reverse complement strand
AGGGCAAGCACGTCCTGATCGTCTTCGACGACCTGTCCAAGCAGGCCGACGCCTACCGCGCCGTCTCGCTGCTGCTGCGCCGTCCGCCGGGCCGCGAGGCGTACCCCGGTGACGTCTTCTACCTGCACTCCCGGCTGCTGGAGCGCTGCGCCAAGCTCTCCGACGACATGGGTTCCGGCTCGATGACCGGTCTGCCGATCGTCGAGACCAAGGCCAACGACGTCTCGGCGTTCATCCCGACCAACGTCATCTCCATCACCGACGGCCAGTGCTTCCTGGAGTCCGACCTGTTCAACGCCGGCCAGCGCCCGGCTCTGAACGTCGGTATCTCGGTCTCCCGCGTCGGTGGCTCCGCCCAGCACCGGGCCATCCGGCAGGTCTCCGGCCGGCTCCGGGTGGACCTCGCCCAGTTCCGTGAGCTCGAGGCGTTCGCCGCCTTCGGCTCCGACCTGGACGCGGCCTCCAAGGCTTCGCTGGAGCGCGGTTCGCGCATGGTCGAGCTGCTCAAGCAGTCGCAGTACGCCCCGTACGCCACCGAGGACCAGGTCGTCTCCATCTGGTCCGGCACCACCGGCAAGATGGACGACGTTCCGGTCGAGGACATCCGCCGCTTCGAGCGCGAGCTGCTCGACTATCTGCACCGTGAGCACAAGGGCCTGATGACCAGCATCGTCGAGGGCGGCAAGATGTCCGACGACACCATCGGCGCCCTGGGCGAGGCCGTGGACAGCTTCAAGCGCCAGTTCGAGACCTCGGACGGCAAGCTGCTGGGCGAGGGCTGAGCATGGGTGCCCAACTCCGGGTCTACAAGAGGCGGATCAAATCCATCTCTGCGACCAAGAAGATCACCAAGGCGATGGAGATGATCGCCGCCTCGCGCGTCGTCAAGGCGCAGCGCCGGGTGGCCGCGTCGACTCCGTACGCCAGTGAGCTCACCCGGGCGGTGGGCGCGGTGGCCACCGGCTCCACCACCCAGCACCCGCTCACCACCGAGGCCGAGCGCCCGACCCGGGCCGCGCTGCTGCTCATCACCAGCGACCGCGGTCTGGCCGGCGGCTACTCCTCGAACGTGATCAAGGCGGCCGAGCAGGCCACCCGTACCCTCACCGAGCAGGGCAAGGAGGTCGACACCTACATCGTCGGCCGCAAGGGTGTCGCCTACTACGGCTTCCGCGAGCTCAAGGTCACCCAGTCGTGGACCGGGTTCACCGACAACCCGACCTACGCGGACGCCAAGAACATCGCGGGTCCGCTGATCGAGGCCGTGCAGCAGAACACCGCCGAGGGTGGCGTGGACGAGCTGCACATCGTCTACACCGAGTTCGTCTCGATGCTGACGCAGACGCCGGTCGACCACCGGCTGCTGCCGCTGAGCATGGAGAAGACGGCCGAGGAGACGGCGGCGAAGGGTGTCATCGCGCCGCTGTACGAGTTCGAGCCGTCGTCGGAGGAGGTGCTCGACGCGCTGCTGCCGCGGTACGTCGAGTCCCGTATCTACAACGCTCTGCTGCAGGCCGCGGCGTCCAAGCACGCGGCCACCCGCCGGGCGATGAAGTCGGCGACCGACAACGCCGAAGAGCTCATCAAGTCGCTCACGCGGCTTGCCAACGCGGCCCGCCAGGCCGAAATCACCCAGGAAATCAGCGAGATCGTCGGTGGCGCGAGCGCCCTGGCCGACGCCTCTGCGGGGAGTGACTGACAACTATGACCACCACTGTTGAGCCGACCGCTCCTGCCGGCGTGGCCACTGGCCGCGTCGCGCGGGTCATCGGCCCGGTCGTCGACGTGGAGTTCCCCGTCGACGCGATGCCGGAAATCTACAACGCCCTGAACGTCGAGGTCATGGACCCCGCCGAGGAGGGCAAGACCAAGACGCTCACCCTCGAGGTCGCCCAGCACCTCGGCGAGGGCCTGGTACGCGCCATCTCCATGGAGCCCACCGACGGCCTGGTCCGCCAGGCCCCGGTGACCGACACCGGCGACGGCATCACCGTCCCGGTCGGTGACATGACCAAGGGCCGGGTGTTCAACACCCTGGGCAAGATCCTCAATGAGCCCGAGGCCGAGTCCGAGGTCACCGAGCGCTGGTCGATCCACCGCAAGGCCCCGGCCTTCGACCAGCTCGAGTCCAAGACCGAGATGTTCGAGACCGGTCTGAAGGTCGTCGACCTGCTGACCCCGTACGTCAAGGGCGGCAAGATCGGTCTGTTCGGCGGCGCGGGCGTCGGCAAGACCGTCCTCATCCAGGAAATGATCGTCCGTGTGGCCAAGCTGCACGAGGGCGTTTCCGTGTTCGCCGGCGTCGGCGAGCGCACCCGTGAGGGCAACGACCTCATGGTCGAGATGGAGGAGGCCGGCGTTCTCGACAAGACCGCGCTGGTCTTCGGCCAGATGGACGAGCCCCCGGGCACCCGTCTGCGGGTCGCCCTGGCCGGTCTGACCATGGCGGAGTACTTCCGCGATGTGCAGAAGCAGGACGTGCTGTTCTTCATCGACAACATCTTCCGCTTCACTCAGGCCGGTTCCGAGGTCTCGACCCTGCTCGGCCGGATGCCCTCCGCGGTGGGCTACCAGCCGAACCTGGCCGACGAGATGGGCATCCTCCAGGAGCGCATCACCTCGACCCGCGGTCACTCGATCACCTCCATGCAGGCGATCTACGTCCCCGCGGACGACCTGACCGACCCGGCCCCGGCGACCACCTTCGCGCACCTCGACGCGACGACGGTGCTCTCCCGTCCGATCTCGGAGAAGGGCATCTACCCGGCGGTGGACCCGCTGGACTCCACCTCCCGGATCCTGGACCCGCGTTACATCTCGCAGGACCACTACGACTGTGCTTCGCGGGTCATCTCGATCCTGCAGAAGTACAAGGACCTGCAGGACATCATCAACATCCTCGGCATCGACGAGCTCGGCGAGGAAGACAAGCTCACCGTCTTCCGCGCCCGCCGTATCGAGCGCTTCCTGTCGCAGAACACCCACGCGGCGAAGCAGTTCACCGGTGTCGACGGCTCGGACGTGCCGCTGGACGAGTCGATCGCCGCGTTCAACGCGATCGCCGACGGTGAGTACGACCACTTCCCGGAGCAGGCCTTCTTCATGTGCGGTGGTCTGGAGGACCTGAAGAAGAACGCCAAGGAGCTGGGCGTCTCCTGAGCCCGCTCTGCTGAAGTGCGGTCTTCGGAAGCCTGGCCTTCTGAAGCCCGGTCTTCTTGACCCCGAGGTCACCGGAGAGGGGTGGGCCGCGTCCCACCCCTCTCCGTACGCCCGTTATCCTTTGACGAAAGCCCTGTCGCCCCCGGCAGGTGGAGACCCGAGGAGCCACGTTGGCTGCTGAGCTGCATGTCGAGCTGGTCGCGGCGGACCGTAGTGTCTGGTCCGGCAAGGCCTCCTTGGTCATCGCGCGCACCACATCCGGTGACATCGGCGTCATGCCCGGCCACCAGCCGCTGCTCGGTGTGCTGGAGTCCGGCCCGGTGACCATCCGCACCAGCGAGGGCGGAACGGTCATCGCCGCGGTCCACGGCGGCTTCATCTCGTTCTCGGACGACAAGCTCTCGCTGCTCGCCGAGATCGCGGAGCTGTCCGACGAGATCGATGTCAAGCGGGCGGAGCGGGCGCTGGAGCGCGCCAAGTCGGAGGCGGACGCCGCCGCCGAGCGGCGTGCCGACGTCCGGCTGCGCGCTGTGGCGGGAGTGCACTGAAGCCTGTCACGAACGGTCGAAACCCTCAGCCGCGGGCCGCGTGGGAAGTTGTCCACGCCGGTCCGCGGCTGAGGCGATGCAGGTGCGGTTTTTCCGGATGACGCGAGGAGGTCGGTGAAGATGGCCCTCGCTCTGCTTGTGTGCGGTGTGGTCGTAGCGCTGGTGGTCGTGGGACTCTTCGTCTTCGGTCTGCGGCGGCGGCTGATCCAGCGGTCCGGCGGAACCTTTGACTGCTCACTGCGGTGGAACGCGCCCGAGGGCGAGACCGAACCGGAGCCCAGCGGCAAGGGCTGGGTGTACGGGGTCGCCCGCTACAACGGTGACCGGATCGAGTGGTTCCGGGTGTTCTCCTATGCGCCCAGACCGCGCCGGGTGCTGGAGCGCGCCTCGATCGAGGTGCTGGAGCGGCGTACGCCCAAGGGCGAGGAGGAGCTGGCGCTGCTCTCCGACGCCGTGGTGCTGGCGTGTCTGCACAGCGGCACCCGGCTTGAGCTGGCGATGAGCGAGGACGCGCTGACCGGCTTCCTCGCCTGGCTGGAGGCCGCCCCGCCGGGGCAGCGGGTCAACGTGGCGTGACATCGCGTGACGTAAAAGGTTGCTGAAGAGCGCGCCCGGGAGGCTGGGCGCGTTTTGTTATGCCCGGATCTGCTCCTGGGCCAGCACCGCCGCCTGCACCCGGCTGCGCAGCCCCAGCTTGCCCAGCACCCTGCTGACATGGGTCTTCACGGTGGCCTCCGCCATGGCGAGGTGATCGGCGATCTCGGCGTTGGACAGGCCCTGGCCCAGCGCGCCCAGCACCTCGCGTTCGCGCGGGGTGAGGGAGGCGAGCGCCGCCGGGTCGGCGGTCGGGGCCGCCGGAGCGGACTGCGGGCGGGCGAACTCGGCGATCAGACGGCGGGTCACGGCCGGAGCGATCATGCCTTCGCCGCGGGCCACCGTCCGTACGGCCGCCAGCAGACCGGCCGCGTCGCTGTCTTTGAGGAGAAAGCCCGCGGCCCCGGCGCGCAGGGCGCCGAAGACATACTCGTCGAGGTCGAAGGTGGTCAGGATCAGCACATCGGCCAGCTGTTCGGCGACGATCTCGCGGGTGGCCGAAACCCCGTCCAGGCGGGGCATCTGAATGTCCATCAGCACCAGGTCGGGGCGCAGCTCGCGGGCCAGGCGTACGGCCTGCTCGCCGTCGGCCGCCTCCGCGACCACCTCGATGTCCGGCGCGGACCGCAGGATGAGCACCAGCCCGGCCCGTACGGCCAGCTGATCCTCGGCGACCACCACCCGGATCCTCGTCGGCGCCGCATCGTTCACCCCGTCGCACTGCTCCTTCACCCCGTCGTACTGCTCCTTCACCGTGTCATGGCTCCTTTGCCGTTGCCGTCGAGGGGCAGCACCGCCCGTACCCGCCACACCGCGCCGGACGGCCCGGTGTGCGGGCCCGCTTCGAGGGTGCCGCCGAGCAGCGAGACGCGTTCGCGCATCCCGATCAGGCCCATACCGGAGCCGGGCGCGCGGGGGCCGGGGTGGGTGTCGTCGGGGCGGGTGTCGTACGGGCTGGTGACGCCGACCTCCAGGAGGCCGCCCGCCACGGGCCCGTCGGTGTGCTGGGCGAGGCGTACGGTCACCTCGCCGGGCGCCGCGTGCTTGAGGGTGTTGGTCAGGGACTCCTGGACGATGCGGTACGCGGCCAGCTCGACCGGCGTGGGAAGCGCGGCGCCGCCCTGCGGGCGGTCGTCGCACAGCCTGAACTTGAGCCCGCTGACGGAGGTGGCGTCCGAGCGGGCGCGCTCGACCAGTGCGTCGAGCGCGTCGAGGGTGGGCGCCGCGGTGGGCTCCGGCTCCCCGTCGGCGTCGCGCAACAGCTCGATGAGGCGGCGCATTTCGGCCAGGCCCAGCACGCTGTTCTCCCGGATGACGGTGAGCGCCTGATCGGTCGCGGCGGCGTCACCCAGGGACAGCGCGGCGGTGGAGTGGATGGCGATGGCCGACAGATGCCCGGCGACCCGGTCGTGCAGCTCGCGGGCCATCCGGCCGCGCTCGGCCACCACGGCCTCCCGCCGGTCCAGTTCGGCGAGCAGGGCCGTCCGCTCGGCCTCGAGACGGGCGGCCTCGGCGGCCTCCTGGTGGTTGCGTACGATCGCCCCGGTGCCGGCCGGGGCGAAGGTGAGCAGGGCGGTGACCAGGCCGATGAACAGCGACTCGGGGGTGCGCAGCAGCGCCAGCGGCACGACCGTGGCGACCACGGTGGTCGCCACACACGCGGGTGGCAGCCGCCGGGCCAGGGAGGGCGGTCCGTAGAGGACCGCCGCGTACACCAGGTCCGTGTACATCAGGACGGTCGCGATGAGCGAGCCGCCGCACAGGTCCACGGCGAGGGCGGCGGTGCCGAGCGCCAGGGCGGTGCCCGGGGCCGCGCGGCGCAGCACCTCGGCGAGCGCCATGACGGCCAGCGCGGTGACCGTCGACCACTGGGGCAGTGTGATGGGCGACAGCTCGCCCAGATACACCCCGCCGCGCAGCCCGAGCCCCATCAGCAGCAGTCCGCCGAGCAGCCCGCCCACGCCGATGGCGACGTCGACGCGGTGCGGCGGCGGCAGTCCGGTCGGCATGGGTCCATCACAACACGCGGCTGCCGGACCTGCCTCCGCTTCCGGGCGAGTCCGGGGATGCGCGGCGTACATCGAAGGATGCAGTCCGGTCTCGTCGTCGCCGACGACGCGGCGGCCCGGATCGCGCGGGACGGTAGGGGGGACAGGCAGGAGAAGGGAGAACGGGCCGTGATCGTGGGACTGATCGTCGCCAGCGAGGTCGGCTTCTGGGTGGTGCTGCTCGGCGGCCTGTGTGTGCGGTACGTCCTGCGCAAGCCGCGGGCCGGGGCGGCGCTGCTGGCCTGTGTGCCGCTGCTGGACGTGGTGCTGCTGACCGCGACCGTGATCGACCTGCGGCGGGGCGCCGAGCCGTCGACGGCGCATGGGCTGGCCGCGGTCTACCTCGGCTTCTCCCTCGCGTACGGGCACTACATGATCAATTGGGCGGACGGGCGCTTCGCCCACCGGTTCGCGGGCGGGCCGCCCCCGGTCAAGCCGCCCAAGTACGGCGCGGCGCGGGTGCGGCACGAGTGGCGGCTGTGGCGGATGACGCTGATCGCCGCGGTGATCGCGGTGGCCGTGCTGCAGATGTGCATCTGGCTGATCGGCGACGGGGACCGCAGCGAACCGATGGTGGCGTGGCAGGGGCAGATGCTGACGGTCGCGGGCATCCATCTGCTGGTCGCCGTCGGCTACACGGTCCTGCCCCCGAAGGAGAAGAAGCGGGCCGGCGAGGGGGACCGGGGCCGGCCCCGGTCCCTCACCGAGCGGTGATCAGCGGTTCTCGCCGGGCACCCACAGCACGTCCCCGACCTCCTTGTTGGCCGTCCGGGCCAGGATGAACAACAGGTCGGAGAGGCGGTTGAGATAGGTGGCGGTGAGCGGATTCATGGAGTCCGCGTACTCGTCGAACGCCGCCCACGTGGAGCGCTCGGCCCGGCGTACGACGGTGCACGCCTGGTGCAGCAGGGCCGCACCGGGCGTGCCGCCGGGGAGGATGAAGCTGCGCAGCTTCTCCAGACCTTCGAGGAACAGGTCGCAGTCCGCCTCCAGCTGGTCGATATAGCTCTGCTCGACGCGCAGCGGCGGGTGTGCGGGGTTCTCGACCACCGGGGTCGACAGGTCCGCGCCCACGTCGAACAGGTCGTTCTGGACGCGGACCAGTACGTTGACGATCTCCGGGGGCAGCGCCCCCAGCGCGATGGCCACCCCGATCGCGGCGTTCGCCTCGTTCGCGTCGGCGTACGCGGCGATCCGCGGGTCGGTCTTGGCGGTGCGGCTCATATCGCCGAGGGCAGTGGTGCCCTTGTCCCCGGTGCGCGTATAGATGCGGGTGAGTCTGACCATGTGCCCGAGCCTACGCGCGGGGGGACGGACATCAGGCGCTACGCCCCGGCCTTGCGGAACACCCGGGTGCCGACCGTCATGGACACCGCGCACAGGGCGAGTCCGACCAGTGTGCCGAGGCCGACGGTGTCCCAGGCGTAGTCCCCGACATACGCGGCGCGCACCGCGTCCACCAGGTAGCGGAACGGGACGCAGCGCGAGACGACGTCCAGCCAGCCCGGCGCCAGCGCCATCGGCAGCAGCACGCCGGAGAGCAGCATCGCGGGCATGTTGACGGTGCTGATGACCGGGGCGAAGCCCTGCGGACTGTCGACCCGCATGGCCAGGGCGTACGACAGCGAGGCCAGCGAGATGGTGAGCAGGCCGACGAAGACGAAGCCCACGACCACTCCGAGGACCGGAGCGCGCAGCCCCAGGGCGACGCCGGCGATCACCAGGACCAGCGACTGGACCAGCAGCTGGAGCACGTCCTTGAGCGCCCGGCCGAGCAGCAGCGCGAGCCGGCTGACCGGGGTGACCCGCATCCGCTCGATCACCCCGAACTGCTTCTCGAGGAGGATGCCGAAGCCCGCGAACGCGGCGCTGAACAGGCCGAGTTGGATGAGCAGTCCGGGGACCAGCGTCTGCCAGGAGTCGCCCTCGCCGCCGAGCGGGACGTCGTGCAGCAGCGGGCCGAAGAAGACGAGGTAGAACATGGGCTGCAGCAGCCCGAAGACCACGCCGACCTTGGAGTTCAGGGCCTGGCGCAGATAGCGGCCGAAGATCAGGCCGGTGTCGGAGAGCAGGTTGGACACGGCGTAAGGCTCCTGGGTCGCTAGACGGCGAGGGGCGTGGCGTCGGGCTGTGCGGCGCCGCGCCCGGTGATGGCGATGAAGGCGTCCTGGAGGGTGGCGCCGGGCGACCCGCCGTACTCAGCCTTGAGGGCGGTGGCGGTGCCCTCGGCGACCACCGTTCCCTTGTCGACGACGACGAGCCGGTCGGCGAGCGCTTCGGCCTCGTCGAGGTAGTGGGTGGTCAGAAAGATCGTCATCGAGTGGTCCGCGCGTAGTCGGCGGATCAGGTCCCACAGGTCGGCGCGGCTGCCCGGGTCGAGTCCGGTGGACGGCTCGTCGAGGAAGAGGACCGCCGGGCGGTGGGTGAGGCCCATGGCGATGTCGAGGCGGCGCCGCTGGCCGCCGGACAGGGCGCCGCACTTGCGGTCCAGCAGCTCGGTGAGGCCGAGTTCGGCGGCCAGTTCCTCGGCGCGGGCGGTGGCCTCCGCCTTGCCGAGCCGGTACAGCCGTCCCTGGGTGACGAGTTCTTCGCGGACGGAGACGGACGGGTCGACGCCGCCGGACTGGGCGACGTACCCGATCTTCCGGCGCACCCCCGCCGGGTCGCGGACGAGGTCGCAGCCGGCGACGGTCGCGGCCCCGCCGGTGGGCGGGAGCAGCGTGGTGAGCATGCGCAGGGTCGTGGTCTTGCCAGCGCCGTTGGGGCCGAGGAAGCCCAGGATCTCGCCTGGCCTGACGGTGAGGTCGATGCCGCGGACGGCCTCGACGGGGCCGTGCTTGGTCTGGAAGGTCCGGGCGAGCCCGGCCGTGCTGATGACAGGCATGCGGATAGAAAAGCAGGGACACTTAAATTTTGCAACGACCCCAAAAATGCTTCGACCTCAAAAACGCAGTGATCCCATCGAAGCTAGGATGAGCCCATGGCGGAAGGACTCAGGGAGCGGAAGAAGCGGCAGGTCAAGCAGCGCATCTCGGACATGGCCACCGGGCTCTTCCTGGAGCACGGCTTCGACGCGGTCACGATCGCCGCGGTCGCCGAGGTCGCCGACGTCTCGGTCAACACCGTCTACAACTACTTCCCCGCCAAGGAAGACCTCTTCTTCGACCGCGAGGACGAGGTCGTCGAGCGCCCCTCGCAGCTCGTCCGGGAGCGCGGGGCGGGCGTGCCGGCGGCGCGGGCTCTGCTGGACCAGCTGCGCCGGGACATCGCGGAGCGGAACCCGTACGCCGGGATGGAGCCGGGCTTCCCGCGCTTCATGAAGGTCGTCATGGACTCGCCCACCCTGATGGCCCGGCTGCTGCGGATGCAGGGCCGGACCGTCGACCGGCTCGCCGTCACCCTGCGCGAGGAGACCGGCGCCGCCGCGGACGACCCGACGCCCGAGTTCATCGCCCACCAGCTCGTCGGCATGCAGAACGCCGTCCACCGCAGCATCGGCCGCGCACAGGCCGCGGGCTGCGTCCCCGAGCAGATCTCCGTGGAGGTGCTGCGCCAGATCGACGTCATGGAGTCGCTGCTCAGTGATCGGGTGCTCAACTATGCGGCGAAGAACACACCGTGACGCGCCTTACTAGGGGCTGCCAGGAGACGTGAACGGGCGTTAAGGTCCGGCCATTGGCGTCAGTTACGCAACGTACGAAAGGACGTGAACGTGGCCAGGAAGCTCGCGGTCATCGGGGCCGGACTCATGGGATCCGGCATCGCGCAGGTCTCCGCTCAGGCGGGCTGGGACGTCGTGCTCCGTGATGTGACCGATGAGGCGCTGCGCCGCGGCACGGACGCGATCCGCGCCTCGTACGACAAGTTCGTCGCCAAGGGGAAGCTGGACGCCGAGGCCGCCGAGCAGGCCCTGGCGCGCATCACCACCACGACCGAGCTGGACGCCGCCGCCGACGCGGATGTCGTCGTGGAGGCCGTCTTCGAGAAGATCGAGGTCAAGCGGGAGATCTTCCGTACCCTCGACGGCCTGGTCAAGGACGAGACGATTCTCGCCTCCAACACCTCGGCCATCCCCATCACCAAGATCGCGGCGGCCACCGAGCGCCCCGAGCGGGTCGTGGGCACCCACTTCTTCTCGCCCGTGCCGATGATGCAGCTGTGCGAGCTGGTGCGCGGATACAAGACCAGCGACGAAACCCTCGCTGCCGCACGGGAGTTCGCCGAGAGCGTCGGCAAGACCTGTATCGTCGTCAACCGCGACGTCGCGGGGTTCGTCACCACCCGTCTGATCTCCGCGCTCGTCGTCGAGGCGGCCAAGCTGTACGAGTCCGGGGTGGCCACGGCCGAGGACATCGACACCGCGTGCAAGCTGGGCTTCGGCCATGCGATGGGACCCCTCGCGACGGCCGATCTGACCGGTGTGGACATCCTGCTGCACGCCACGGAGAACATCTACACCGAGTCCCAGGACGAGAAGTTCGCGCCGCCGGAGGTCATGCGCCGCATGGTCGACGCCGGTGACATCGGACGGAAGAGCGGCGGCGGGTTCTACCGCTACTGACCTCGTCCCGCTCACGCATCCTGCCCCTGTTGTGCATCTCAAACGCAATCAGGGGCAGGTGCACCCTTGCGGGTGAATTCGGTATCGGTTCGCTTACAAGCGGCAACTTCACCGCATGAGACACAGTCAATTCGATAGACCAGATTGACTCATGGGAGACAGGGGGCCATCCCGGCGACAGCCGGGGGAGCGCCACATAGGGGAGCGCATATGCACATCAGGGGCGACCACGCCGAGCTCGCCGTCGGGGGCCGACTCGACGTCCGGAGCGCGGCGGACGCCCGTACGGCCTTGCACACCGCCCTGGAATCCGGCGGCGGGGACCTCGTACTCGATCTGACCGAGCTCGACTCCTGGGACGCCACCGGGCTCGGCGTGATCATGGGGGCGCACCGGAAGGCGGGCCGAGCGGGCCGGCGGCTGGTGCTGCGCGGGGTGCCGCCCCAGATGCAGCGGCTGCTGGTGGCCACCCGGCTGCACCGGATCCTGGCCATCGAGGGCGGACTCGAAGCGGAGTCGCTGCCGCGGGTGTGAGCGCCGGCGCGGGTGTCCGGGGCGGCGCGAACCCGCTCCACATCGGTGGATACTGTGTGGAGATCTAGGGTTCGGTAAGCGTGCGGACAGGCCGGAAGCTTGGACAGTACGCCACGCATCTGGGGGGCTTTCACCATGGATCCGACGAACCGCGGACCCGAAGAGCACGGCCGTGACACCCCGACCCCGCACCCGGCGGAGAGCGGCAGCCCCGCGCCCGCGCCCGTGCGCACGGTCCAGCTGGTCTCCGGCGACCACCTGCTGACGATCAACCCGGTCGACGGCAGCGAGATAGCGCCCTGCCCGCCCGGCCGGCGGCCCGCCCACCCCGAGCGCCGCGGCCCCGACGACCGCGCCGAACTGCGCCGGGCCGCCGCCCCGCCGCTGCCCGCGGGGGCGGTGGCCTTCGAGGTGCCGATGCTGGAGCGCGAGGACGAGCGCGAGCGCCTGGCGCGGCTGCTCGCCCGCGGCCGGTCGGTGCGGGTCACCGGGCCCTCCGGCGCGGGCCGCAGCACGCTGCTGGACGCCGTCGCCGCGGACTGCGAGGACCTGGCGCCCGACGGGGTCGTACGCCTCTCCGGCTACCGCCGCACCGCCACCGACCTGCTGTACGAGCTGTACGCCGCCGTCTACCGCGCCCCCCTGTACCGCCCCGGCCGCCCGGAGCTGCTGGCGGCGGTCGCGGAGGTCGGCGCGGTCGTCGTACTGGACGACATCGAGTTCGGCGGCGCCGCGCTGGACGAGTTCCTGGACGCGACGCCCGAGTGCGCCTTCCTGATCTCCGCCACCCCGGCCGTCGCGGCCCCCTCCACCGAGTCGCACCTGGAAGAGGTCTTCCTCTCCGGGCTGAGCCGCACCGGGTCCCTGGAACTGCTCGAGCGGGCCGTACGGCGCCCGTTGGCGGAGGACGAGCGGGACTGGGCCGCGGACCTGTGGTTCGAATCGGAGGGGCTGCCGCTGCGGTTCATCCAGGCGGGCGCGCTGCTGCGGCAGCGCGACGCGCTCCGGGGCGAGGCTTCAGGTTCGGCTGAGGAGGTCTCAGGTTCTGCTGAGGGGTCCGGTGCTGCCGGGGACCCGGACGCGGAAGGCGACGCCTCCGCCGAGACCGGCGTACGGGACGCCACCTCGCTGCCGACGCTCGCCGAGGGCGCGGCCCCCGTCGCGCTGATCGCCTCCCGGCTGAGCGAGGCGGCCCAGGACACCCTGCGGTTCGCGGTCGCGCTCGGCGGTGAGTGCCCGCACCAGACGCATCTGCCCGCACTGGCCGGGGACACCCACGCCGACGCGGCGCTCGTCGAGCTGATCGCCGGCGGCCTGGTCACACCCGCGGGGCCGCACTACCGGCTGGCGGTCGGCGTGGCCGACCAACTCGCCGCCGTCGGCTACGCGGACGGGACGGCCGACCGGGCGGGCGCTGTCGCCCGGCACTACGCCTGGTGGGCCGGCCACCCCTCGGTCGCCCCGGAGCGGGTCGCCGTCGAGGCCGACGCGGTCCTTGCCGCCATGGCCGCCCTGGTCGCCGCCCGTGAGGCGGGCCGCGCCGAGACCGCCGTACTGCTGGCCCGCAGCGCCACCCCCGCCTTCGCCGCCGCGCTCCACTGGGGCGCCTGGGAGCGCGCCCTGCGCCACGGCCAGGAGGCCGCACGGCTGGCCGGACAGGTCGCGGAGGAGGCGTACTTCCACCACGAGCTGGGCGTCCTCGCGCTGTGCACGGGCAATCTGGACCGGGCGCGGGCCGAGTTGGAGGCGTCCATCGGGCTGCGCGGCGTACTGGCCGACAAGCGCGGCACGGTCGCGGGCCGGCGCGCCCTGGCCCTGGTCACCGACCGCTCCGGCGGCCCGGCGGCGGCCGGTGTCTTCGCCGCGCCTGGCGGCCGTACGACGGCGGGTGAGGAGGCCACGGAGGCGCGCCACGACGAGTCGGCCTCCCCGCCCGGCGGGGTGCCCGCGGCGCGGCAGGACCCGGCCGACACCGAGATCACGGTCGTCACGCCGCGGGTCGAGACGACCGAACGCCTCAGCCGCACCGACGTACTCACCGCGGTCGGCACCGGCGGCACGGGGGACGGCGGCGCGTGGGACGGCGGTACGGGCGGCGCGGGTGGTATCGGCGGCCCCGGCAGCCGGGCCGGCGGCCCCGGCGGCGGCAGGGCCCCGCACGGCCGCCGCTTCGCTGCGCTCACCGGCGCCCGGCGCAACCTGGTCGCGGCGGGCGCGGGCGCCCTGCTCGTGGCCGTCCTCGGCACGGTGGTGACGATCGGCATCACCTCGGGCGACGGGGACAAGGGCTCCGCCGACACCGTCAAGCCGAGCGAGTCGACCTCCCGTAAGGCCGACGACGACAAGGTGACCGCCGAGGAGCCCACGAGCGGCGTGGGCGAGAGCGGGCAGCCGGGCCCCAGCGGCGTCCCCGGGGCGCCCACGTCCCCGTCCACGCTCGTCAGCGGCTCGCCCAGCGCCTCGCAGAGCCCGACCGCCCCGTCGTCCAGCGGCACGGCGTCGCCGACGGGCAAGCCGACGACGACCCCGCCCACGTCCGGGTCCACCACGCAGACCCCGACCCACCGCCCGACGACGCCGACCACCCCGCCGACCACCCCCACCACCAAGCCGCCCACCACCAAGCCGCCCACGACCACCCCGCCCACCAGCTCCACCACGAGCCCCGGGGGCGACACGACGAACACGGCAAGCGGCCCGGCGACCACGGCGAGCAGTTCCACGTCCGCCGCCCCGACGTCGTCGGCTTCGTCAGCCTCATCGATGTAATAGCACCCGATACACCACGCGGCGCGACCGCGCCGCGTGGTGTATCGGGTCTCAGAACAGCCGCAGCTTGTCGTCCTCGATGCCGCGCAGCGCGTCGTAGTCCAGGACGACACAGCCGATGCCGCGGTCCGTGGCGAGCACCCGCGCCTGGGGCTTGATCTCCTGCGCCGCGAAGATCCCCTTCACCGGGGCCAGATGCGGATCGCGGTTGAGCAGTTCGAGATAGCGGGTGAGCTGCTCCACCCCGTCGATCTCCCCGCGCCGTTTGAGCTCCACCGCGACGGTGCCGCCGTCGGCGTCCCGGCAGAGAATGTCCACGGGGCCAATGGCAGTGGGGTATTCACGCCGAATAAGCGTCCAGCCATCGCCAAGTGTCTCGATACGGTCGGCCAGCAACTCCTGCAGATGGGCTTCCACGCCATCCTTGATCAGACCGGGGTCCACCCCGAGTTCATGCGAGGAGTCGTGCAGCACTTCCTCCATGGTGATGATGAGCTTCTCGCCCGCTTTGTTCACCACCGTCCACACATCGCCGTCCCCCTCCTTGAGGGTGCACGGCGGAGACATCCAGTTGAGGGGTTTGTAGGCCCTGTCGTCCGCGTGGATGGAGACACTGCCGTCGGCCTTGATGAGGATCAGACGGGGTGCCGAGGGGAGGTGGGCGGTGAGCCGGCCGGCGTAGTCCACGGAGCAACGGGCGATGACGAGACGCATGGTCGGCAACGCTACTCGACGGCGGGTGGCCTACGCGATTCGTCCGACGCCGGGCCCCTGTGGAGGTGGCTGGTTGTGCACGCATTCTCCTGGTGCGCCCACAGTGGCCGAATTACCGTTGAAGCGGGCGGTCGTCATGCGGGTACGCTCCGTCGCCGTCCGCTCATCCGTCCCTGAGACCCCCGTCACGGGGGTCGCGAGAGGAGAAATCCATGTCGCTCGACGTCTCACCGGCCCTCCTTGCCCAGGCCGAGCGAGGCGAGGTCGACGAAGCCGAATTCGTCGACTGCGTCCGGAACTCCCTGCCTTACGCATGGGAGATGATCAGCTCTCTGGTGGCTCAGTTGAAGATCGACGGCGGGGAATTCGCCGACAATCAGACACCGCCGCCGGACGAGCAGGCCCGCGGTCAGCTGCTGCGGGCACTCGCGAGCGACGCGATACGAGGCGCGCTGCAGCGCCACTTCGGGGTGCGGTTAGCTTTCCAGAACTGCCACCGGGTGGCGGTGTTCCCGTTGGACGGGTCGTCCGACGAGAGACTGGCGCGCTTCACCTCGCCGCGCGGTCAGCTGCTGAACCAGTCACCCGAGCTCCGCGACTGCTGACCCGAACGTCCGCTGCCGCTCCACGAGGGGGAGGTGTTCAGCGCCGCATCAGCCAAGGTTTGCCCCGCTCGCCGCCCTGGCACGGCCGCCCCCAGGCTTCGCCCGGGAGGTGCCCCCGGCTGCGTTGCCGAATCGGCCGGTCGGCCCGCCCCCAGCCTTCGGCCGGGCGGGGGTACCTCCCGGCCGAAGGCTGGGGCGCCCCCGGAGGCCGATCCGGCGCCTTGCAGCTGACCGCACCAGGACGCCTCGCTACCGGGCAAACCTTGACTGACGCGGCACTGGCGCACGCAGGACTTTTCCACACGAGGTCTTCAGCGCAGGAGCGGCAGCACCTCGGCGCCCAGCCGGCGCACATTCTCCTCCGTGGCCGCCAGCTCTCCCGAGCCCTCGACCAGCAGCGCGAAGCGGCGGATCCCGGTGCGCTCCGCCGTCGCCGCCAGCCGGTCCGCGCACAGCCGCGGCGGCCCGACCGGGTGCAGCCCGCACAGCAGCTCGGCATAGGCGAGCGGATCGCGCATCCGGCGCGGTCGTCCGTCCACCGTCACATGCGCGTCAAGGCCCTGGCGCAGCCAGCCGGGCATGGCCTTGACAAGGGTCTCCGCCGCCACGGGGCGGGCGTCCGCGATCTGCACCACCCCCGCCGAGACATGCTCTTCGGCCACCGCCGCGACCTCCTCCGGGGAGCGGCCCGCGGCCAGCGCGGATTCCCGCCACAGCCCGACCGCCTCGGCCTTCTCATCGTCCCCGCAGTGCATCCCCAGCATCATGGGCAACCCGCGCTCGGCGGCCAGCCGCACGGTGCCCGGTGACGTACAGGCCACGATCACCGGGGGACCACCGGCCGTCGCTTCGCCGGTCAGCGCCTCGTCGGGCCGTGGTACGACCGGCACCTCGCGGAAGGCGAACCGCTCCCCGTCCGCGCCGACCCGTGGCTCGCGCAGCCAGCGCAGCAGCAGGTCGAGCGATTCGGGGAAGTCCCGCTCGTACGCCCGCAGACCGGTGCCGAACACCTCCAGGTCCACCCAGGGCCCGCCCCGGCCGACGCCCAGCGTGAAGCGTCCTCCGGAGACGAGGTGGAGCAGCGCGGTCTGCTCACCCAGCGCGACGGGGTGCGCGGTCGGCAGCACGCTCACGGCCGTGCCGACGCCTATCCTGCGCGTACGGCCGAGCAGCAGCGCGGCGAGCGTGACGGCGGACGGGCAGACGCCGTACGGGACGAAGTGGTGCTCGGCGAGCCACACCGCGTCCAGCCCCGCCTCTTCGGAGAGTTGTGCGGACCGTACCGCCCGGTGCAGCGCCTCCCCCTGACCCTGACCCGGGAACTGAGCGGCGAGGATGAAAGCCCCCACACGCATTGCCATCTGCCTCCTCTTGCGGTCGTCGCCGCCGCCACGGGCACCCTCCCCCGTATAGGCATTAACGCCTGACACGTGCCAAGGGCACGGCCTGGCAAGAAGTTTTCATGATGATCGGAGGACGGTTGTGGACACGGCTTTTCGGGACCGTGACGGTAACGCGTACGCTGGTCACAGTCAGTAGCTCCGAGCGTCCTTCGAGGTGCCCCGTGTCCCCACGCCGAAACCGCTCGCGAGGCGGCGAGAAGCCGAACGGCCGCCAAGACGAAGATCGCGCCGACCGCTATGGGCTGGAGTCGACGCAGAGCTGGCGGGGCGAGGAGTGGGTGGTGCGCCAGATCGGCGGGGGCGCCGCCACCAAGCACTACCGCTGCCCCGGCTGTGACCAGGAGATCCCGCCCGGTGTGCCGCATATCGTGGCCTGGCAGCAGCACAGCGGCGTGGACGACCGCCGCCACTGGCACAGATCCTGCTGGAACGCGAGAGACCGCCGGAGCGCGAAGCTCCAGCGGTCCCGTAACGCGCCAAGACATTAGGCAGCTGGGCGGCGGTTCAGCAGATATCGGCCTGCCGCCCGCGCCGGTCAGACGTCGCGCTTCTCCAGCAGCGCGTACGCCGCGATGAACGCCGCGGCCGTGACCCCGGCCAGCAGCCCCAGCTGGGACCAGCCGGTGCCGAGTTCGTCGTCGATCTGGAAGAGCGCGGCCAGCGAGTTGGGGGAGGAGTACTTCTGCATCTTCTCGCCCAGGGTCTGCAGGCTGCTCGACATCATCAGGAATGCGGGGAGGATCGCGGGGAGCAGCACCACACCGAGCATCGCGGTGATCGCGCCGGCCGAGTGGCGCAGCATGCTGCCGACCGCGAGCGAGAGCAGCCCGAGCAGCGAGACATACAGCCCGGCCCCCACGGTCGCCCCGAGCAGCTGCTTACCGGTCGGCTCCGCGACGTCCGACCCGCTGTGCGACCCCGTGCTCACGAAGGCCACGAACGCGAGCGCGGCGGTCGTGGTCAGGAAGGAGACCAGGAAGAAGACGATGGCCTTGGCGGTCAGCACGCGTGAGCGCTGCGGCGAGGCGGTGAAGGTGGTGCGGATCATCCCGGTGCCGTACTCGGAGGAGACGACCAGCACACCGAGCGTCACGATGCACAGCTGGCCGAGCAGCGTGCCGAACAGGCCGGGGATGGTGGTGGGGGTGGTGGAGTAGTCGCTGTCCTTGGTGCCCGTCGCCACGAGCAGCCCGATGCCGATGACCAGCGCGGCCATGACGCTCAGCGTCCAGATCGTCGAGCGCACCGACTTGATCTTGGTCCACTCGGAGGCGATCGCATGCCCCAGGTGCGTACGCCGGATCGGGATCGGCGAGGTGTACCCGGCGGGGGCGGCGGCATAGGACTGCTGCGGTGCGCCCTGCATACCCGGCGCGCCACCCGGCATGCCCGGCTGCGGGGCCTGCACGCCCGGCTGCTGGGGCTGCATGCCCGGCTGGTGGGGTGCCTGCTGCGGGGCGGCCGGCATGCCCGGCGCACCCGGGACGCCCTGCGGCTGGGGCGCCTGCTGGGGCGGCTGCGGCGGGGCGGACGGCTGGGCAGCCTGCTGCTGGTACGGAGGGGTCGTCATCGGGCGTCCTCGCTGTCGCGCTTGTTCATGTCGGCGGGGGCCGGCGCGGCGGCCGGAGCGGGGGGAGCGGCCGGCGGCTGCGCGGGGGCGGCGGGCTGCTGCGGCGCGCCCTGCCCGACGAGCGGCTGCTGCGGCTGCTGCCAGGGGGCCTGGCCCGGGGCGGGCTGACCCGGGGCGGGCTGGCCGGGCGCGGGCTGACCCGGGGCGAGCTGGCCCTGGGGCGCGGGCGGCGGGGTGTAGCCCGGCATGGAGCCCACGGGCGGGTAGCCGGCGGGCGCGCCGCCCGCGGTCGGCGGGGCGTAGCCGTACGGCCCGGCCTGCGGGGCCATGCCCGGTACGGGCTCCTGGAGCCCCGCCCGCTGGTCGGCGGTCGAGCGGTAGTCCACGGCGCCCTGCGTCATCCGCATGTACGCCTCTTCCAGCGATGCCTGGTGCGGGGAGAGTTCCCACAGCCGGACGTCCGCGCCATGTGCCAGATCGCTGATCCGCGGCAGCGGCAGCCCGGTCACCCGCAGCGCGCCGTCCTGCTCCGGCAGCACCTGGCCGCCCGCCTCGCTCAGCGCGGCGGTCAGCTTCTCGCGCTGCTCCGTCTCGCCGTCGGGGGTACGCACCCGCGCGAAGTCCGCGGAGTTGTAGGAGATGAAGTCCTTGACGCTCATGTCCGCGAGCAGCTGCCCGCGCCCGATCACGATCAGGCGGTCGGCGGTCAGCGCCATCTCGCTCATCAGGTGGCTGGAGACGAAGACGGTACGGCCCTCGGACGCCAGCTGCTTCATCAGGTTACGGACCCAGAGGATGCCCTCCGGGTCCAGGCCGTTGACCGGCTCGTCGAAGAGCAGCACCTGCGGATCGCCCAGCAGCGCGGCCGCGATGCCCAGGCGCTGCCCCATGCCCAGCGAGAACCCCTTGGAGCGCTTCCTCGCGACGCTCTGCAGCCCGACCACGCCCAGCACCTCGTCGACCCGGCGGGCGGGAATGCCGGACAGCTGGGCCAGGCACAGCAGGTGCTGGCGGGCGCTGCGGCCGCCGTGCACGGCCTTCGCGTCGAGGAGCGCGCCCACCTGGCGCGGGGCGTTGGGCAGCTTGCGGAAGGGGTAGCCGCCGACCGTGACATGGCCCGAGGTGGGCTCGTCGAGCCCCAGGATCATGCGCATCGTCGTCGATTTGCCGGAACCGTTGGGCCCCAGGAAGCCGGTGACGGTGCCAGGCCGCACCTGGAACGAAAGGTTGTACACGGCCGTCTTGGCGCCGTAGCGCTTCGTCAGGCCGACTGCCTCGATCATGCTCCGCCCCTCGTGCGATGCGTCCGGGGCGCGTGCCCCGTGCGGGTAAGGAGGATAACCGCGCGAGGCTGGTTCCCGTTAAGCGAGAGTCGAGAGCGGATCGTAACCGCGCAGCACCCAGCCCTCCTCCGCGAACACCGAGGCGGCCGTCTCGCGCAGCGCGCGGTCCGCCGCCGCGCGCCGGATCCAGGCCCTCGGGTCGGGCCCCAACAGGCCCCGCAGCCGCGCCGAGGACGCCAGCAGCCCGGTCAGCAGGGCGCTCTGGTCGCCGCCGCCCGGCCGCGGCCTGCCGGAGGGGCGGTCCGGGGCGCCGTCGGGACCCGCGAGCACCCCACGCGCGCCGACGTAGAGATACGCGCCGCCCAGCCGCTCCCCGGACGGCAGCACCATCGGGAAGCTCGCGCCGGGCAGCAGGATCCGCCGGTAGTTGGGGAACTCGGTGGCGTCCACCGACGCCAGCTGGGCGGCGTCGAGCCAGCTGACCACCAGCGGGGTCTCGGCCGCCGGATCCGCGTACGGCGCGGTGGCGACGTACCCGTACCGCCCGATGTGCGCCGAGCAGCCGACGCCTATGCCGCGCACCCGCACCGGCACCATCGGCACGGCGGCCGGGTGTCCGAGCGCCGTCAGCTTGTGGTGCAGCTGAGCGGGGGAGGCGTTGGAGCCGACCGCGATGACCGGATGGCGCTGCTCCAGGGGCACTTGGCCGAGCCGGGCCAGGACCGCGTCCAGCGGTTCGCGCGGCCGACGTTGACCTATCCGGGGCGCCCCGAGTACGGGCCAGCCGCCCGGACTGCCCGGCGAGGGCGTCAACTCCCACAGCTCGGACCCCGCGAGAAGCGCGGGCGCGGTGACGGGTCGGCCCGGATAGGTCAACGGCCGCAACGCGGGCACATCGTGGAACCCCAGGGCGGTGAGGCTGCGGTCGGTCACAGGGGGAGGTTACGCACCGGGCGGCCCGCCCGTAAGAGGCCGTACACGAGGAGGACACCCAGGACCCGTAACGCCCAGGCCCCGTAACGCCAGGCCCCGTAACGCCCGCGCCCGATGCGCCGTCATGCGCGTGCCCCGCGCCGCGGGAAGCGGGCGCGGGGCACGAGAAGCGCGGGCGTGATCCGACGTCAGCGGTGCTGGATCTCAGCGGTGCCGGACGTCAGCGGCTCTGCTGGGCCGGGACACCACGCGAGATCGGCTCGTCCTCGGTGGGGGAGCCGGCCGCGGCCACCGCGGCACCGGTCAGCGTGGCCAGCATCTCGCGGACGTTGGTCAGCTGGGCGTTGATGCTGTCGCGGCGGTTGGTGAGCGCCGCCAGCTCGCGCTCGGATTCGCTGCGGATCCGGTCGGCCTTGGCGTTGGCGTCGGCCACGATGTCCTCGGCCTGGCGCTGCGCGGTCTCCACCGTCTGGCGGGCGCGGCGCTCGGCGTCCGTACGCAGCTTCTCGGCCTCCAGGCGCAGCTGCTCCGCCCGGTGCTCGATCTCCGCCAGCCGCTTCTCGGCCTTGGCCTGACGGGAGGCCAGGTCGCGCTCGGACTGCTCGCGGCGCTTGGCGAGGTTCGTCTCGAAGTCCGCGGCGGCCTGGGCGGCCTTGGCGCGGGTCTCCTCGAAGAGGGAGTCGGCCTCCTCGCGCTTCTGCTGCGCGTCCTTCTGGGCGTCCTGGCGCAGCGTCGCCGCGTCGCCCTTGGCCTTCTCGACGATACGAGCGCCCTCGTCCTCCGCCTTGGCCTTGCGCTCGGCGGCGAACGACTCGGCGTCGTTGCGCACCTGCTGGGCCGCCGACTCGGCGAGCTCCCGGTGCTGTTCGGCGGCCCGGCGGGCCTCCTCGCGCAGGTCCTTGGCCTCCTCCTCGGCGAGACGGAGGATCTTCTCGACGCGCGCGCCGAGCCCCGCGTAGGACGGCTCCGCGTCGTTGATCTGGGCCTGAGCGTTCTGCGTCTCGAGGTGCAGCTCCTCGATGCGCTTTTCCAGAGAGGTGATACGGGCCAGTGCACTGTCACGGTCGGCGACGAGCTTGGTAATGCGGTCGTCCACCTGACCGCGGTCGTATCCACGCCGCACGAGCTCGAAGCCGAAGGGGGAGGAAGTGTCGCTCATGGGGTTCCTGTCGAAAGAGACCGGTGAGGTGATAGAGGGAATCCTAGGGGGCCAAACGGCGTGTCATCGAGTCAACGTCCGTTTGATCTGGAGAATGTCCAGCCTTTTGAGTGGCAGACAGCCAGACGGCTTGTCACTCGTCGGGATGATACGGACACGACACGCGGTGTGTCTCTAGCGCCCCCGCCCACGAACACTACGATTCGGCAGCGCCCGCCCCAGGAGTCTCAGCCGTCCGAACGCTTGCCGCTCGCCCGGGTGCCCGCGCCGGCCGCCGTCTTGACCCCACCGTTCTCCTTCCCGCCCGAGCCGCCGGTTGCGGGGGCCTCAAAAGACTCCAACGCCGCCAGCACGTCCTGGACACGGGAGATCTCCGCGTTGATGTCCTCCTGGCGCCGTTTGAGCAGCTCCAGCTCGCGTTTGCCTTCGTCGACGATCCGTTTGGCCTCGGTCTCCGCGTCGGCGCGCCTGCGCGTCGCGTCCCGCTCGGCGTCGGCCTTCTTCTGCTCGGCCTCCTTGAGCAGCGACTCGGCCTTCTTCACGGCGGCGATACGGACCCGGCTGGCCTCGCTGTTGGCGTCGGAGACCAGCGTCTTGGCCTTCTCCTCGGCCTTCATCAGCTGCGCGGTCGCCGCCGCGACCAGCTTGTCGACGCGCTCGCCGGTCGACTTCATCTGCTCCGCCGACTCCCGGCGGGCCCGCTCGTGCAGCTCCTCGACGTCCGCCTCGGCCCGGGTCCGCAGCTCCTCGGCCCGCTCCCGGATGGCGGTCGCATCGCCCCGGGCCTCGCCGAGCATCGTGTCGGAGTCCGTACGGGCCTTCTCCACCAGCCCGTTCGCCTGCGCGGTCGCCTCGCCGACGAGCCGGTCGGCCTCCTTGCGGGCGATGCCGATCATCGTATCGGCCTGCTCCTCGGCGACGGTCGCGGTCCGCAGCGCGGCCTCCCGCGCCTCCTTCGTCAGCCGGTCCGCCTCCGCCGTGGACTCGGTGATCAGCCGGTCGACCTGGATCGCCGCATCCGAACGCCGCTTGTTGGCGTCCTCGCGCGCGCTGTCGACCGTACGCTCGGCCTCGGCCTGCGCCTTGGCGCGGATCCGCTCCGCCTCCGTGGCGGCCTCGGTGGCCACCCGCTCCGCTTCCGCACGGGTGCGCGCCGCGTGCTGCTGCGCCGAACCCACCGTCTCCGACGCCTCGGTGCGCAGCCGCGTGGCCTCCGCATTCGCGTCCGTCAGCAGCCGCTCGGCTTCCTTCGTCGCCTCGCCGACCAGCCGGTCGGCCTGCCCGGCCGCCTCCGAGCGGATGTTGTTGGCGTCCCCGCGGGCCTGGGCCCGGGTGCGCGCCGCGTCCTGCTCGGCCGCCGCCCGTGCGTCGGATGCCTCCGTACGCAGCGCTTGCGCCCGTGCGTTGGCCTCCGAGACCAGCCGCTGGGCCTCCTCGGTCGCGCCGCCGACCAGCGTGTCGGCCTGCTCGGCCGCCTCGTTGCGGGTCTTGTTGGCGCTGCGGCGCGCGTCGTCCAGCACCTGCTGGGCCTCGGTGCGCAGCCGCTCGGCCTCGATCGTGGCCTCGGTGATCAGCCGGTCCGCCTGCTCGGCGGCGTCCGAGCGGCGCCGGTTGGCCTCCTCGCGGGCCTGGGCGGACAGCCGGTCCGCCTCCGTGATCGCCTCCGCGACCGTACGCTCCGCGAGCGCCTTGGCCGCCTCCGACTCCTCGTGGGCCTCGCGCCGCAGCCGCGCCGCGTCCTCGGCCGCCCGCTCCCGCTCGGCGTGCGCGTCCGCGCGGACCCGGTCCGCCTCCGCCTGCGCCTCGTGGCGGGTGCGGTCCGCGGCGTGCTCGGCGGCCGTACGCAGCCCCGTGATCTCCGTCTCGGCCTGCTCGTGCAGCCCCGCGACCGAGTCCCGCACCGCTTGCGCGTGCTGCTCCGCCGCGCCCACCAGCTCCGCCGCGTGCCGCTCGGCCTCCTCGGCCAGCCGCTGCGCCTCGTCCTGCGCCTCGGCGACCCGGTTGCGGGCGGCGGCCAGCAGCTCCTCGCTCTGCTCGTGGGCCAGGCTCCGCTCCCGCTGGGCCTCCTCGCGGGCGTCGCTCAGCGTCTCCTCGGCCTCGCGGCGGCGGCGGACCGCCTCCTCCTGCGCGGCCGCCAGCGCCTCGGCGGCCTCGGCCCCGATGCGCTCGGCCGCGGCGTTCGCCTCCGCGCGCACCCGGTCGGCCGTGTCCTGCGCCTCGGCGCGCAGCCGCTCGGCCTCCGCGGCGGCCTCGCCGCGCAGCCGTACCGCGACCGACTCGCCCTCGGCGCGCATGTTCGACGCGTCCGCGACGGCCTCGTCGCGCAGCCGGTCCGCCTCCGTCTCGGCCTGCTGACGCAGCGCGGCCAGCCGCTCGGCGGTCTCGCCGCGCAGCCGCTCGGTGTCCTCGGCGGCCTCCCGGCGCAGCCGCTCGACCTCCTCGCGGGCGTCCCGCAGCGCCTGATCGGCCGAGGAGAGCCGCTGCTCGGCCTCCCCGTGCAGCCGGGCCAGTTCGACCTCGGCCTCCTCACGGCGGGCCGCGGCGGCCGCCTCGGCCTCCTCGCGGATCCGCCGGGCGGCCTCCGCCGCCTCCGACCTGACCTGCTCGGCCTGGGTGTCGGCCGAGGTCACCAGCTCCTCGGCCTCGCCACGGGCCCGGTCGAGCGCCTCGTCGGCCTGGCGGCGCAGCGACGCGGCCCGCTCGATCGCCTCGGTCCGAACCCGCTCGCTCTCGGCGGTGGCGGACGCGCGCGTCTCCTCGGCGCCGGTCTTCGCCTTGGCCAGCACGTCCTCGGCGGTGCCGGCCGCCTCCTCGATCTGCTGGACCGCCTCCCGGCGGGCCTCGGCGCGGATCCGCTCGCCCTCGGCCACCGCCTCCGCGCGCAGCTGCTCGGCCTCGCCGCGCAGCCGGCGGGCCTCCTCCTGCAGCTCGACGGTCTTGGCGCGGTACTCCTTGGTGTCGTCCTTCGCCGCGCCCTTCAACTGCTCGGCGGTGTCGTGCGCCTCGGCCCGCAGCCGGTCCGCCTCGGCCTCCGCCTTGGCCCGGATCAGCTCCGCCTCGTCGGCCGCCGCCTTGGTGGTGGCCTGCGCGTTCTCCGAGGCCTTGGTCAGCACCTCCTCGGCGCTGCGGGCCGCCTTGGCCAGCTGGGCGGCGGAGTCCTCGGCGGTCTTGGCGCGCGCGGTGTCCTCGGCCTCGGCGATCAGCCGCTCGGCCTCGGCGCGGGAGTCGTCCCGTACCTGCTCGGCCTCGGCGCGCAGCGCCTCGGCCTCCTTGGTGGCCTCGCCGACCAGCCGGGCGATCTCCGCCTTGGCGGTCCGGGTGCGCTGCTCGTTGTCCGTCTCGGCGGCCGACAGCCGCTTCTCGGCCGCCTCCTTGGCCTCCGTGAGCACCTTCTCGGCCTCGAGACGCGCCTCGCGCAGCGACGTCTCGGCCTCCTGCATGCGCAGCTCGGCCGCCCGGGTCAGCTCGGTGGCCTGCCGGCGCGCCTGGTCGGACTCGGAGGCGGTGGAGGTGCGCAGCTGCTCCGCGTGGTGGGTGGCCTCCTGCGCCTGGGCGCCGGCCGTGTTCACCAGCCGCTCGGCCTCGGCACGGGCGCGGCGCAGGATCGCTTCGGCCTCGGAGCGGGCCGACTCCGCCTCCGAGTCGAGCCGGTCGCGGGTCTGGTCGGCCAGCCGCTGGGCCTCGGCACGGGCGGCGGCCAGCGCCTGCTCGGCCTCGGCGCGCGACTCGTCCATGAGCCGGCGGGCCTGCGCCTCGGTACGGGCGCGCAGTTGCTCGGCCCAGGCGACGTTCTCGTTGACGTGCGACTCGACGGTGGCGCGGCGCTCGGCGAGCTCCTGGTCGAGCCGCTGACGGCGCGCCACGGCCTCGGCGTGCAGCTCGGCTTCGAGCCGCGCCTGCCGCTCGGCCTGCTCCTGCAGCAGCCGCTGGGTCTGGGCCCGGGTCTCGCGCACCTCGCGCTCGGCCTCGGCGCGCAGCTGTTCCGCCTGCACCTGCGCGTTCCGCAGCAACTGCTCGGCCTGGTAGCCGAGGTTGGCGCTGTCGTAGGCAGGGCGGCTCGCGAGATTGCGGCGCGCCTCGTGCAGCTTGGCGCGCAGCACCTCGACTTGGTAGCCGAGGTCGTCGGCGTGCTGGACGGCCTTTTCCCGCTCGGTCTTCAGCCGCTCCATCTCGGCCTCGAACTTCGAGAGGTGGTCGTCAGGCTCGTAGCGGTCGTAGCCCCGCACTGCGCGGTCCCATCCGTCCCCTGGTCGCGTTGGCGGCCGGCTCCGTACCTGGGGGTGCCACGTGGCACCTCGCGGTCCCGACCTGGCGCCCGGCCGTGGCGGCCGGACCGGAGCTAGCCCTTCCGAAGAAATGGTGTCAGATCATCGGCAAAGCCTGGGCCGGACCCTGATCCCTTTCTGATCCCGTTCCCGTACCCCGGCCGAGGTTGCACTCTACCGGCCGGGGAAGCGGAAGGTCAGTGGTCCGCTTGAGTGATGGACTTCATCAGTCCCGCGTGTTGTCGGGGCCGTGGTCGGGGGTGTGGTCGGGCTTGTGGTCCTTGGTGGTGTGGTCCGCCGCCGCGGTGACGAGCTCGGTGAGCACGCCGTGGCAGTCCTTGGGGTGCAGAAAGGTGATCCGGGAGTCCATGGAGCCGCGGCGGGGCTCCTCGTACAGCACCCGGATGCCCTTGCCGCGGATGGCCTCGGAGTCGGTGTCCACATCCGCCGTGCCGAAGGCGATGTGGTGCACCCCCTCGCCGTTCTTGGCCAGCCACTTTCCGACGGCCGAGTCCTCCCGGATGGGCTCCAGGAGCTGCAGATACGAGGCCCCGCCGTCCGAGGTCTCGTTGATCTTGAGCATGGCCTCGCGGACCCCCTGCTCATCGTTGGTCTCGGTGTGGAACACCTCGAAGCCATACGTGGCACGGTAGAACTCGACGGTCTTGTCGAGGTCGAAGCAGGCGATCCCGATGTGGTCGATTCTGGTCAGCATGGTTCCAGTGCACCGCTCACACGGGTGGTTACGCAACGTGCGCGCGATCACACTGATGGCCCGGTGACCCGGCGGGTACTCGTCAGTACATTGACGATAACCCTCGTTAACTTCCTTCTCCTCTGGAGGACGCACCATGACTCGGACATCTGTGATCGTGGCGGGCGCGCGCACGCCGATGGGACGGCTGATGGGCAGCCTGCGCTCCTTCTCCGGAGCGGACCTCGGCGGGGTCGCGATCAAGGCGGCGTTGGAGCGGGCCGGGATCGGCGGCGACCAGGTGGAGTACGTGATCATGGGGCAGGTGCTCCAGGCGGGCACCGGGCAGATCCCCGCCCGGCAGGCCGCGGTGAAGGCCGGCATCCCCATGTCGGTGCCCGCGCTCACCGTCAACAAGGTCTGCCTGTCCGGGCTCGACGCCATCGCGCTGGCCGATCAGCTGATCCGGGCCGGTGAGTTCGACATCGTGGTCGCGGGCGGCCAGGAGTCCATGACCAACGCCCCCCACCTGCTGCCCAAGTCCCGCCAGGGCTTCAAGTACGGCGCCGTCGAAATGCTCGACGCGATGGCGTACGACGGGCTGACCGACTCGTTCGAGGGCATCGCCATGGGCGAGTCGACCGAGAAGCACAACACCCGGCTTGGCATCCAGCGGCCCGAGCAGGACGAGATCGCCGCGCTCTCTCACCAGCGGGCCGCCGCGGCGCAGAAGAACGGCGCCTTCGACGCCGAGATCACCCCGGTGGAGATCCCGCAGCGCAAGGGCGAGCCGGTGATCTTCGACAAGGACGAGGGCATCCGCCCGGAGACCACCGTGGAGTCGCTGGCCAGGCTGCGGCCCGCCTTCACCAAGGACGGGACGATCACCGCCGGGACGTCGTCGCAGATCTCGGACGGGGCGGCGGCCGTGGTCGTGATGAGCAAGGCCAAGGCGGAGGCGCTGGGCCTGGAGTGGATCGCGGAGATCGGGGCCCACGGGAATGTGGCGGGACCCGACAACTCCCTCCAGTCGCAGCCGTCCAACGCGATCGCGCACGCACTGCGGAAGGAGGGGATCGGGGTCCGGGATCTTGATCTGATCGAGATCAACGAGGCGTTCGCGGCGGTCGCGGTCCAGTCAATGAAGGATCTTGGCGTTTCCTCCGAAAAGGTGAATGTGAATGGCGGCGCGATCGCGCTCGGTCACCCGATCGGGATGTCGGGCGCGCGCATCGTGCTGTCCCTGGCCCTGGAGCTGCGGCGGCGGGGCGGTGGCGTGGGCGCGGCGGCGCTGTGCGGTGGGGGTGGGCAGGGGGATGCGCTGATCGTCCGGGTGCCGCGCGCGGTGTAGTTCTTTACGCGGTTCTGCGCGCGGCTGCGGTTCTGGGTGCGGCCGGTGGGGCCGTGCGCCGTAGTTCTTGCTGTGGTGAGTCGTCGTGAGCGGAAGGGAGCGGCAGCGATGGCCGATGTGCCCACGCTGGTGGAGCAGGCGCGGCAGGGGCGGCCGCGCGCGGTGGCCCGGCTGATCTCGTTGATCGAGGGCGACTCACCGCAGCTGCGCGAGGTCATGGCCGCGCTCGCTCCGCTGGCGGGCGGCGCGTATGTGGTCGGGGTGACCGGTTCGCCGGGGGTCGGCAAGTCGACGTCGACCTCGGCGCTGGTCACCGCGTACCGCAAGGCCGGGAAGCGGGTGGGGGTGCTCGCGGTGGACCCCTCCTCGCCCTTCTCGGGCGGGGCGCTCCTCGGGGACCGGGTGCGGATGTCGGAGCACGCCTCCGACCCCGGCGTCTACATCCGCTCCATGGCCACCCGCGGGCACCTGGGCGGGCTGGCCTGGGCCGCCCCGCAGGCCATCCGGGTGCTCGACGCCGCCGGATGCGACGTGGTGCTGGTGGAGACCGTCGGCGTCGGGCAGTCGGAGGTCGAGATCGCGGCGCAGGCCGATACGAGCGTGGTGATGCTCGCGCCCGGGATGGGCGACGGGATCCAGGCGGCCAAGGCCGGGATCCTGGAGATCGGCGATGTGTACGTGGTCAACAAGGCCGACCGGGAGGGCGCCGACGCGACGGTCCGCGAGCTGGGGCACATGCTGGGCCTCGGCGAGGCCCGTGCGCCGGGGGACTGGCGGCCGCCGATCGTGAAGACGGTGGCGGCGCGGGCCGAGGGCGTCGACGAGGTGGTCGAGGCCCTGGAGAAGCACCGGGCGTGGATGGAGGAGCGCGGGGTGCTGGCGGAGCGGCGGCTGCGGCGGGCGGCGGGCGAGGTCGAGACCATCGCCGTAACGGCGCTCCGCGCCCGGATCGGTGACCTGCACGGCGACCGCCGGCTGGGGACGCTGGCGGAGCGGGTGGCGGCGGGTGAGCTGGATCCGTACGCGGCGGCGGATGAGCTGGTGGCCGGGGTGACGGCGGGGTGACCTTGAGCTGAGCGGGTCCGTGTCGGTGCGGCCGCGTGGGTGTTGCGCTTGGGGTGCGTGGGTGGTGCGGTGCGTTTTCGGGTGCCGGCGCGTTGATGCGCCTGCTGTGCGTGGTCCGGCGGGGGCGGGGCCTCCGGGGCTGTCACCCTGGACCGCATATTTACGGCGCCGGTGCCCCGAAGCGCCGGGCGGAGCGGAACTTGGCGCCACAAATACACGTAAGCGTCCAGGGCACCACCCCTGCACCCCCACCCCCTCCCGTCTCGTCGGCGGCTACAGCCGCTCCGTGGCTTCCAGCCGTACGCGGCCGCCCACGTCGATCAGTCCGTCCGGCCGTGGTGCCGTCAGGATCTGGGAGCCTCGGCCCTGCGCGATGTTCAGGGCGCGCCCTAGCTGGGCCGTCAGCAGCAGCGCCGCCGCGCCCGTCGCCTCGTCCTCGTCGATGCCGTCGCCGCGTCCGGGGAAGGCGCGGGCCCTGATTCGGCCTGCCGCCTCTTCCTCCCATGCCCAGGCGTAGATCCACTCACCCGGCTCCGGGATCGTCAGGGCGTCTACGTCGGCCGCTGAGTCGTAGCGACGTAGCGTGCGTGGCGGTGCCCATTCGGGGCGCGCCTCGATCCAGTTGAACTCGCCTTCGAGGCGGGCACCCACCAGGCCCGCGGGTGTGACCAGTTCGGGCACGTCGAGCAGCCAGGCCGTGCCCACGCACGGGTGCCCGGCGAACGGCAGCCGCAGCGTCGGCGTGTAGATGTCGATGACGCCGCGCTCGGGGTCGTCGACGAACACGGTCTCGCTGAAGCCCAGCTTCCGCGCGAGGGCCTGCCGTTCGGCCTCGGTGGGGACGGCGGCGCCGCGGCGGATGACGCCGAGCGTGTTGCCGTGGCGGCCGTCGGGCCCGCAGAAGACGCGCAGCACGTCGTAATCGGTCACCTGTGCAGTACATCACGCCGCCGTGGCCGCTCATGCGGCCACGGGCCCGCTAGACGCGGCCGCGCTGGGTGCGCAGATGCTCGGCGATCGGGGTCAGGGAGGTGCGGAGGGCGTCGAGGGCTTCGGGGCTGAGCAGGTCGATGAAGTGCTTGCGCACCGATTCGACGTGGTGCGGTGCGACCTTGCGCATGGTCTCCCAGCCGTCTTCGGTGAGCACCGCGAAGAGCCCGCGCCGGTCGGACTCGCAGTTCTCGCGGCGGACGAGGCCCGCGCTCTCCATCCGGGTGATCTGGTGGGAGAGACGGCTCTTGGACTGCAGGGTGGCGGCGGCCAGGTCGCTCATGCGCATCCGGTGGCCCTCCGACTCCGAGAGGTTGACCAGGATCTCGTAGTCGTTCATGGTCAGGCCGAACGGCTGCAGGTCTCGTTCGAGCTGATACGTCAGCAGTCTGCTGACGTCCAAGTGGATGCGCCAGGCGCCCTGTTCCTCGTCGCTCAGCCAGCGCGTGCCGTTCTCGGTCTCCATGGGAAGCATTCTACCTGTAGAAGTTGAATTTCGAACCAATGGATATGAGGTCACCTGTTCGAGGTTACACTCCGCATGCTCGCGCTCACGAACCGGTGCCTCCTGTGGTCCCTATGGGCACCTCGGCCATGACCTCTTCCGTCGACTGGAGCAGTACGGTCCCCGCGCCGACGAACTCGAACTGGTGCTCCTCGCCCGAGGTCCCCCCGAGGCCGGTGTGCGCCCGGATCCCGCCGAGGACGCCGCGCAAGTACTCATGATCGTAGTGGTGGTTGGGGGTTGGGCAGTCCGCCCAGCCGACGAGCGCCTGCGGATCGACGCGGATCGGCGGCTCCATGAAGACCACCGGGCCGTTGGAGGCCGCGACGAATTTGCCGGTGCCGATCAGGGTGAGGAAGCCCGGGACGATCGACTGCTTGAGGGAGAGCGAGGGCTGGAAGGCCAGCAGATTGCCGGACCGGATGGTGAGATTGCCGTCGTCGAGGTCGTAGGAGTTGACGTCGAAGGCCCGGTCGGCGAGCACCATCTTGCCCTGCCCCTCGGCCACCACCCAGTCCGCGGCGTGCAGCGGGGAGTGGAAGCTGTGCGCGATGAGGCGGTCAAGCCGGCCCAGACCCACGCCCTGGAAGTCGATCCGCCCGTAGTAGGCGATCATCTTCCCCTTCTGCAGGAACCACTGGCCGTTGAGCTCCACGCTGAAGGCGTACGGATTGATGTTGTCGTCGACCGGGAGGGTGTACGCGTCGTGGATGACGGGGCCGTTCAAAGCTTCTCCTCCGATGCCTGGACATACACCGTGCCGGTGCCCGAGAGCTCCAGCTGGAAGCCCTCTCCCGAGCCGCGGCCGACCATCTCGCGCCAGCCGAGGGCGGTCGAGAGCTTGTTGCGGACGTCCCCGCGGTGGGCGACATACGCCTGCGGGTCGACATGGACCGGGCGGCCGGGGGTGATCGGCAGCTGGATCACGCCGCCGTGCGCCATGACCGCCGCCGAGCCCTGCCCCTCCAGGGTGGTGGTGAACAGCCCCTGGCCGGTGACCTGGCCGCGCACGATGCCCATCACCCCGCCCTGCGAGCCCATGAACATCGTGCCCTGGCGCAGCGACCCGTCGAAGGCGAGCAGCCGGTCCGACTCGACGTAGAGCTTGTCGCCGGCCAGGTGGATGACCTCGACATGGTGGCCGCCGTGGCCGAACATCACCGTGCCGCTGCCCTCGACGGTCATCAGCGGGGTCGCCTCGCCCGCGACCCGGCGGCCGATCATGCCCATCACCCCGCGCTGCCCGCCGGTGATGCTCGGCGTGAACCGCACCTCGCCCCGGTACGCCAGCATCGCGCCGCGCTGGCTGAAGACCGTCTGGCCGGGCTGCACCTGCGCCTCGACCATGCGTGAGTTGAGGATGTTGAACGGCATCACACATCCCTCAATTCGTTCGCCCCGCCGCGGCAGCGGCTGCTCGTCACATCAGCGGCTCCGCCGCGGGCACTGTCGCCCGCGCGGCGCAGAGGCGCGGCTTTCGTCGTCTTCTGCGGCTCGGCAGCCGCGCGTGCGTCGCTCACAGGTCCCCGCCGATCGTGTTGCGCTCGCTGGGCTGTACGTACACCAGTCCCTCGCCCTCGAAGCGGATCTGGAACGCCTCGCCCGAGCTCTCCCCTATGAGCGCGCGGAAGTTCACCCCGGACTGGAAGTGCTGCTTGAGCTTGCCCGTATGGGCGATATACGCGCCCGGGTCGACCTGCAGCGGCAGCTGCGGGGTGACGCGCAGCACCACCGCCGTGCCGTCGGAGAGGATGGCCGCCTGCCCGGTGCCCTCGACGGTCGTGGTGAACAGGCCGTTGCCCTGTGCGGAGCCGCGCAGCCCGGTGAAGGAGGTGCCGGTGCGCAGGGCGGCGTCCGTGCACAGCAGATTGCTGGCCTCCACGTGAAGCGTCTCGCCGTGCAGCGAGACCAGGTTGATCTCGCTCGCCCGGTCGGCGAAGTAGCACGTGCCGTGCCCTTTGACCTCCATGACCGCCATCTGCTCGCCGGTGAGCCGCCGGGTCACCATCCCGCGCAGCCCCTCCCCGCCGCCGGTTTTCTTTTTGAAGGTCATCTCCCCCTCGTACGCGACCATCGAGCCGTTCCTGGCCTTCACCGAATCGCCGGTCATGTCGACGGCGAGCACCTTGCTCCCCTGGAGCCGAAACTGAGCCACGGATCCGACGTTATCGGGACCGAACGGCGCGGAACAGGGACAGCCGGACCCCGGCGCGGTGATCGGTTACGAGGCTGCGACAATGCGAGGGGAGCTTGTGCATGACTTCACAAGCGCTCGCTCCGTGTTCCTCTCGTCGTCCTCTCCCTAAAGGTGCTGCTCCCGTGGACTTCAAGACCGCCACCGCACTGCGGCGGCTCCGCCTGGTCTCCGCGCCCGAGGCCGTCTCCTTCCTCCTGCTGCTCGTCTGCTCGGTGCTCAAGCGCACGACCGACTTCAACGCGGTTCCGGTGATGGGCATGGTGCACGGCATCCTGTTCATCCTGTATCTGGTCTTCTGGCTGGACGCCTGGAAGCACGCCCAGTGGGACCGCAAGACCGCCGCGCTCTACTTCGTCCTCTCCATCCTCCCGACCGGCGGTTTCTTCGCCGAGCGCAAGCTCAAGCGGGAGGCGGAGGCCAGCGTGATCGCCGACCGGGCGCGCCGTGAGGGCGTGGTCAACGCATGATCGTCGCCTTCTCCGTGACGCCGCTGGGCGTCGGCGAGGACGTGGGGGAGTACGTCGCGGACGCGGTGCGGGTGGTGCGCGAATCGGGCCTGCCGAACCGTACGGACGCGATGTTCACGTCCATCGAGGGCGAGTGGGACCAAGTCATGGACGTCGTCAAGCGGGCGGTCGCGGCCGTCGAGGCGCGGGCGCCGCGGGTGTCCGTGGTCCTCAAGGCCGACATCCGCCCGGGTGTCACGGACGGGCTGACCTCGAAGGTCGAGACGGTCGAGCGGCATCTGTCCGCGTAGCCGTACGGAGCCGCTAGCCGGCGCCCAGTAGGGCGATGCCCAGCGGCGTGCGCTCGTACAGCACCCGGTGGCCGTCGCGGCGCGAGGTCAGCAGGCCGGCCGCGCGCAACACCCCGAGATGCGCCGAGACCGACGACGGCGCCAGGCCAAGACGCTGGGCCAGCGCCGTCGTGGCGGTGGGGTCCTCCAGGGCGCTGAGGATGGCCGCGCGGTTGGCGCCGAGGAGCCGTACGAGCGCGTGCGCGGCGCCCTCGGCGGGCTCCTGCCAGAGCCCGCCCACCCCGCGCGCCGGATAGATCACCGTCGGCTGCCAGGGCGGTGCGAAGCCGCTGATCACGTCCGGCCAGACGAATACGTTCGGCATCAGCAGCAGACCCCGGCCGTCGAGCTGCTGCACCTCCGGGCCCCCGGCGCGGGTGCGGACCGTGAGCTGCCCGTCGGCCCAGGACAGGGCGGGGCGCAGATCGGCGAAGAGCATTTCGAGGCCGCCGTCGGCCAGCCGCCGGGCGCGATAGGCCACATCGGCCTCAAGCAGGGCGCGCACCCGCGGCCAGTCCGGGGCGAGCAGCGCCAGCCAGACCCGCTCGGTCAGTTCGGCGAGCCGGCGCACCGCCCGCGCGGGGTCGTCCAGCAGCGCCTGTCCCGCCGGGGAGTCCGCGGACCCCGGGTTCCAGGTCAGGGAGAGGGCCATCTCGCTGCGGGCCGTGGCCGCGTCGGTGGCCCGCAGCCGCGCCAGCTCCTCCTCGAAGGTGGGGTACGGCACCTCCGGCGGCGGGCCCAGGAAGTCCGGGGTGTAGCCGCGGATGGGCATGAACAGCGCGAGCAGGGACAGGTCGAGCCCGGCCACCGCCGAGCGGACCCGGCGCAGCCACGGCAGGTGATAGCCGTGCCGCTCGGAGCGCAGCAGGGTCCGCACCGCCTCGTGCGTCTGGCCCAGCGGCGAGATGGCGAACCGGCAACGCAGTAAGTCGTCCCGACCGAAGCTCATGTGCAATGGCATGCGTCCCTCAGAGAATCAGCGCAGTAAGTCGTCCCGGCCTGGGGCCCCGCCCAGCGGTAGCTGGGGGATCATGTGCAGTGGCAAGTTTCCCTGGTCCCGTCCCCTGAAGTGCCCGCGGCGAAGATTCGCCTCGGGGCGAAACACTAGAGCCCCCGGACCGCACCCGGGCACGCTGCCGCCATGCCAACGCCTTCCGGGTCCGGGACGACGGACCCCACCCCGACGCGCCCTGCCGCAGACGCCTCCGGACCCGAGCCCGCGGCCGAAGGCGCCGAGGGGCCCGTTCTCCCGGAACCCCGCCCGGGAGGCGCTGGCTATCCGGCCGTCTTCGCGGTGCGCGAGTTCCGGGCCGTGTTCCTCGCGCATCTGCTCTCCATGCTGGGCGAGGTGGTCTGCGGTATCGCGCTGTCCGTCCTGGTCTACCGGGTCACCGGCTCGCCGCTGCTGAGTGCCCTGGCCTTCGCCTTCGCCCTGCTGCCGTACGTCATCGGCGGCACCCTGCTGTCCGCCGTGGCCGACCGCTACCCCGCCCGCCGGGTGCTGGTCGTATGCGATCTGATCAGCGCCGGCTGTGTGGCCGTGATGGTGGTGCCGGGCATGCCCGTCGGGTTGCTGCTGGTGCTGCGCTGCATCCCCGCCGCGGTCTCGCCGGTGTTCAGCGGGACGCGCGCGGCGACGCTCGGCGACATCCTGGGGAAGGGCGATCTGTTCGTACTGGGCCGGTCCGTCATCCGGCTGACCGCGCAGGGCGCGCAACTCGCCGGGTTCGCCGCGGGCGGGCTGCTGCTGGCCGCGGTCTCGCCGCGCGCCGTGCTCGCGATCACGGCGGCGTCTTTCGTGGCGTCGGCGCTGGTGCTGCGGCTGGGCACCCGCCGCCGCCCGGCCCGTACGGACGGCCGGCGGGGTGCGCTGCTGGGCGACTCGCTGGGCGGGATGCGGCAGCTGTTCGCCGTTCCGCGGATCCGGGCCCTGTTCCTGCTGAACTGGGTGCCGCCGACGTTCGTGGTGATGTCGGAGGCGCTGATGACCCCGTACTCCGACGGGCTCGGCCTCGGCTCGACCGGGCTCGGGCTGCTGATGTGCGGGATGCCGATCGGGGCGATCATCAGCGAGACCCTGGCGGGCACGCTGCTCGGCCCGGCCGGGCGGGCGCGGCTGACGCTCGTGGTGGCGGTGGTGTGCATGCTGCCCTCGCTGGGGTACGTCTTCGAGCCCTCGTTCGGCTGGGCGCTGGCGCTCCAGGTGGCGACGGGCTGCGGTATGGCGTACAGCCTCGGCCTCGACCAGTGGTTCATGGCGGCCGTACCGGAGGAGCTGCGGGGGCGGGCGATGACGGTGATGACGGCCGGGCTGATGACCGCGCAGGGCCTGGGCATGGCGGTGGCGGGCGCGGTCGCCGAGGCCGCGCCGGTGTATCTGGTGGTGACCGGGGCGGGGGTGTGCGGCACGGTGTGCTCACTGCTCGCGGTGGCGCTGGTGCGGCGCGGTACGGCACGGCCGGGGGCCGCCGGCAATATGGGGTGAGGGGCGGCTCCGGGCCTGTCCGCCCGAAAGGTGAGACTGAGCTGACCACGATATGACTGGCCGGTAGGGTCGGTAACGTGTCCAAACCGCTCAGCCTGTCCTTCGACCCCATCGCCCGCGCAGACGAACTGTGGAAACGACGGTGGGGGTCCGTGCCGTCGATGGCCGCGATCACCTCGATCATGCGGGCTCAGCAGATTCTGCTGGGCCAGGTCGACGCGGTGGTCAAGCCGTACGGACTGACCTTCGCCCGCTATGAGGCGCTGGTTCTGCTCACCTTCTCCCAGGCCGGTGAGCTGCCCATGTCCAAGATCGGCGAGCGGCTGATGGTCCACCCGACCTCGGTGACCAACACGGTGGACCGGCTGGTCAAGTCCGGTCTGGTGGACAAGCGGCCGAATCCGAACGACGGCCGCGGGACGCTCGCGTCGATCACCGACCGGGGCCGTGAGGTGGTCGAGGCGGCCACCCGCGATCTGATGGCGATGGACTTCGGCCTTGGCACGTACGACGCCGCGGACTGCTCGAACATCTTCGAGATGCTGCGGCCCCTGCGGGTCTCGGCGGGCGACTTCGACGAGGAGTAGGACCGGCGGGGGGCGGCGAAGATCGCCCCGGAACGGACGGTTACGCTCGACGTCATGAAGCGAAGCGTATTGACGCGCTACCGGACCATGGCGTATGTCACGGGCGTCCTGCTGATCCTGCTCACGATCGGTGTGATCGCCAAGTATCTGCTGGACGTGGACGGCGCGTCCGGCTTCGTCAGCGTCGTCGGTATCGCACACGGCTGGCTCTACGTCCTCTACCTGGTCTTCGCCTTCGACCTCGGCTCCAAGGCGAAGTGGCCGTTCGGCAAGCTGGCCTGGGTGCTGCTCGCGGGCACCGTCCCCACCGCGGTGTTCTTCGTCGAGCGCAAGGTCGTGGCCGAGATCGAGCCGCTGGTCAGCGGCGCCGAGCCGGAGCCCGCCAAGGCCTGATCGCAGCTGACTGGGCCCCGCCGCTGTCCCTCGAACGGACCGGTGGGGCCCGTTTCGCGTCGACGCGTACTAGGACATCCTAGTAAATTTGACGTCATGGACGCGGAAGGCATTGAGGCGGGCCGCCGGCGCTGGCAGGCCCGGTACGACGCGGCCCGTAAGCGCGAGGCCGCCTTCACCACCCTGTCCGGGGACCCCGTGGACCCGGTCTACGGACCCGCCCCCGGCGACAGCGTCGCGGGATTCGAGCGCATCGGCTGGCCGGGTGAGTTCCCGTTCACCCGCGGTCTGTACTCCACCGGCTACCGGGGCCGCGCCTGGACCATCCGCCAGTTCGCCGGCTTCGGGAACGCCGAGCAGACCAATGAGCGCTACAAGATGATCCTCGAGGCGGGCGGCGGCGGCCTGTCGGTCGCCTTCGACATGCCGACGCTGATGGGCCGCGACTCCGACGACCCGCGCTCGCTGGGCGAGGTCGGCCACTGCGGGGTCGCCATCGACTCCGCCGCCGATATGGAGGTCCTGTTCAAGGACATCCCGCTCGGCGATGTCACCGCCTCGATGACGATCAGCGGCCCCGCCGTCCCTGTCTTCTGTATGTACCTGGTCGCCGCCGAGCGCCAGGGCGTCGCCCCCTCCGTACTGAACGGCACGCTCCAGACGGACATCTTCAAGGAGTACATCGCGCAGAAGGAGTGGCTGTTCCAGCCCGAGCCGCAGCTGCGGCTGATCGGCGACCTGATGGAGCACTGTGTGCGCGCCATCCCCGCGTACAAGCCGCTGTCGGTCTCCGGCTACCACATCCGCGAGGCCGGGGCCACGGCCGCGCAGGAGCTCGCGTACACCCTCGCCGACGGCTTCGGGTACGTCGAGCTGGGGCTCTCCCGCGGGCTCGACATCGACACCTTCGCGCCAGGCCTGTCCTTCTTCTTCGACGCGCATATCGAGTTCTTCGAGGAGATCGCCAAGTTCCGCGCGGCCCGCCGGATCTGGGCCCGCTGGATGCGCGATGTGTACGGGGCGAAGACCGAGAAGGCGCAGTGGCTGCGCTTCCACACCCAGACGGCCGGGGTCTCGCTGACCGCGCAGCAGCCGTACAACAACGTCGTACGCACCGCCGTGGAGGCGCTGTCCGCGGTGCTCGGCGGCACCAACTCGCTGCACACCAACGCCCTGGACGAGACACTTGCGCTGCCCAGCGAGCAGGCCGCCGAGATCGCGCTGCGCACCCAGCAGGTGCTGATGGAGGAGACCGGCCTCCTCAATGTCGCCGATCCGCTGGGCGGTTCCTGGTACGTCGAGGCGCTGACCGACCGTATCGAGGCCGACGCCGAGAAGATCTTCGAGCAGATCAAGGAGCGCGGCCGCCGGGCACTGAGTTCAATGGGTGAGGGGGCGGACGGACAGCACCCCATCGGGCTGATGACCTCGGGCATTCTGCGCGGCATCGAGGACGGCTGGTTCACCGGCGAGATCGCCGAATCGGCCTTCCAGTACCAGCGGGCGCTGGAGAAGGGCGACAAGAAGGTCGTCGGCGTCAACTGCCACGAGGGTTCGGTCACGGGCGATCTGGAGATCCTGCGGGTCGGCCATGAGGTCGAGCGCGAGCAGGTACGGGTGCTGGCCGCCCGTAAGGAGGCCCGCGACGACGCACGGGTGGCCGCAGCCCTGAAGGAGCTGCTGGTCGCCGCCCGCGACGGCTCGAACATGATCGAGCCGATGCTGGAGGCCGTCCGGGCGGAGGCGACCCTCGGCGAGATCTGCGGCGCGCTGCGCGAGGAGTGGGGCAGCTATACGGAGCCGGCGGGCTTTTAGCGGCTATAGGGAGCCGGCGGGCTTTTGAACGAGGGAGCCGACCGGCTTTTAAACGGTGGCCGTCCCCGCCTCCTCCCCTCCCGTCACCGCCGGGAAGCCGCAGAGCAGCACCTCCGCGAGGTCGCGTGCCCAGGGCGCGTCGACGGGGTCGGCGCTCACCAGCGTCCGGTGCATCACCGCGCCCGCGATCACATCGAAGATCATGTCCGCGGTGCGGGCCGCCGCGGCGGGGTCGGTCTCCCGCGGCAGTTCGCCGCGGGCCTGGGCGCGCTCGCGGCCGAGCAGCACCAGCCGCTTCTGCCGGTTGACGATCGTGGTGCGGATCCGCTCCCGTAGCACCTCGTCGCGGGTGGCCTCGGCGACCACGGCCATCAGCGAGGTCCCGGCCTCCGGGCGGGTCAGCAGTGCGGCGAACCGGAGCACCGTCTCCTCCACATCGGCGCGCAGCGACCCCAGATCGGGCAGCTCCAGCTGTTCGTCGAGGAGGGCCGCGACCGCGTCCACGACCAGCTCGCTCTTGTTCGTCCAGCGGCGGTAGAGCGTGGTCTTGGCCACGCCCGCCCGGGCCGCCACATCGCCCATCGTCAGCTTGGACCAGCCGAGCTCGACCAGGGCGGCCCGCGTCGCGCCGAGGATCGCGCGGTCGGCCTCGGCACTGCGGGGGCGGCCGGTGCGCCGCGCTGGCGGGCTCATGTCCGTGACCTTACCCGTACGTCCACTTTGACCCCCTGGATCTCCGAGGGCGCTTCCAGTTACGCTACGAGTCGTAGCGTAAGGGTGCGCTTTTCCATTCACCGCGGGAAGAGGGGAGGATAGGACCATGCAGCCACGGAACATGTCCATGAGTGGAGTGGTCGACCTCGCCGCGGTGAAGGCGGCCGGAGAAGCGAAGCAGAAGGCGGAGAAGGCGCGGGCCGAGGCGGCCCGCACGGGCGGTGTCGCCCCCACCCGTCTGGTCTTCGACGTCGACGAGGCGGGTTTCCAGCAGGATGTCCTGCAGCGCTCCACCGAAGTACCGGTCGTCATCGACTTCTGGGCCGAGTGGTGCGAGCCGTGCAAGCAGCTCAGCCCGATCCTCGAGCGGCTGACGAGGGAGTACGCGGGCCGCTTCGTCCTGGCGAAGATCGACGTCGACGCCAACCAGATGCTCTTCCAGCAGTTCGGGGTGCAGGGCATCCCCGCCGTGTTCGCGGTGGTCGCCGGCCAGCCGGTGCCGCTCTTCCAGGGTGCCGCGCCCGAGGCGCAGATCCGGCAGGTGCTCGACCAGCTGATCCAGGCGGCGGAGCAGCAGTTCGGCATTGTGGGCGGCCCGGTGCAGGACGAGGGTGACGACGGCGCCGAGGCGGTCGCGCAGCAGCCCGCGACCCCGTACGACGGTGCGCTCGCGGCGGCTCACGAGGCGCTGGACGCCGGCGATCTGGGCGGCGCGGTGCAGGCGTACAAGAACGTGCTGGCGGACGACCCGGGCAACACCGAGGCGAAGCTGGGCCTGGCGCAGGCCGAGTTGCTGAGCCGGGTGGAGGGGACGGACGCGCAGCAGGTGCGCAAGACGGCGGCCGACAATCCCGCGGACCCGGCGGCGCAGATCGCGGCGGCGGACCTGGACCTGGTGGGGGGTCATGTGGAGGACGCCTTCGGGCGGTTGGTGGAGACCGTGCGGCGCACGGTGGGGGAGGACCGGGAGGCGGCGCGGCTCCATCTGCTGGGGCTCTTCGAGGTGATCGGCGCGGACGATCCCCGGGTGGTCTCGGCGCGGGGCGCGTTGGCGCGCGTGCTGTTCTGACCGTTGTCACCTCAAACAAATAAGCGGCCGCGCTTTACCAAAACTTGGTAAACGCGGTCGCTGTAACTGACGGTAGGGGTACGTCAGGTTTTTGTCCGGGCATGGTGTGAATCTCCCCCTCTTTTCGGGCATGTTGCGGCGACCGAGAGTGCCCGGTCTCTACCAGTCTGCCGCAGCACGGTTATCCGCCCGTTACTCGCTAGTAACGAACCCCTTGTGCACCTGCCCGTAAATGCACCACGATCGGCCAAGCTCGGTCCCGTTTCCCGCAGCCCGGCATCCGGTCGGTGCGGTCGGTGCGATGGGTCCCCACCGGGTAGGCCGACGGCAGTGGCGTCGGCCGTGGACAGGGGGGTCTCTGCTGACCGGCAGGGCCTGTCCAGGAGGTTGCGCGAAGGCGTGGCCAGTGGTTGTCGCTCGGGGGTGATCGCCGGTGTTTCGGGTGCGGTTCGCGCCTGCGAGACGTGGGCGCTCTCCTTCCCGAGGACGTAGCACTTCTCCCATCCCAGGCTCGGGCCTCGGCCCCAGCCGGAGATGTACGTCCGAGAAGGAGGAAAGTCATGGAGTCCCAGGCTCGTGGCGGGACCAGATGGAAGCGGTTCGCCGTTGTCATGGTGCCGAGCGTCGCTGCCACGGCGGCGATCGGTGTGGCCGTCGCGCAGGGTGCGCTCGCGGCCTCGTTCAGCGTGTCCGGCCAGCAGTTCAAGGTGAAGGTGAAGTCGCTCGACGGCAGGGGCTTTGTCCAGTACGGCACCCTTGACACCCAGCACGGGGGCAAGAAGATTCCCGTCGCCGTGTCGGCGTTCAAGACCGCCAAGATCGAAAGCCTGTGCCAGTCGGTGGTGGTCCCGGTCCCGCTCTTCGGCGATGTCACGCTGAAGCTGGAGGCCGGCGGCGACGGCAAAAAGGTGGAGGCGAAGAACCTCTTCATCGACCTCGACCAGCTCAAGGCTGACGCGGTGTTCGGCAACATCAACATCGGTGTGGCGGCCGGCGACACGTCCAAGGGGCCGACGAACGACTCGAACAAGAAGGACCCCGGTTCCTTCGGTCAGGAAGCCGACACGGCGAAGCTGACCGATGTCGAGCAGACCGCATGGGCGACCAACGCGGGCACGTTCAAGCTCCCCGGCCTTTCCATGAAGATCTACAAGGGCAGTGGCAAGGGCAAGGAGTGCTTCTGACCCGTTGAGCGGGTGGGGGGCCGTGTCAGCCGCCCCTCACCCGGCAGCACTCAGCGGTGTCGGAGTATCAGCACCGCGCCAGTCAGTACCGCATCAGAACACTTGCGATCGTCCAGATCGCCGGCCCCAGGGAGCTGTTTTCATTGAGTGCCGAGTCGCCGGGGGCGCGTGACCGTATCAGCCGTCTGCGCCTGGGTTTCAGGCATTGGCGCTGGCAGCGCCCGTTCTGGGCAGGGCTTTTCACCATATTGGCCGGGCTGCCGATCGGGTACCTGCCGTATGCCAACATCACCTTGGGTCAGATGACCGTCCGGATGTCGACCACCACGGGGTCCGGCGCGCTGATCATCGGAGTCCTGCTGGTAGTGCTGGGCCTGACCATGTGGTTCCAGCCCGTCGTGCGGGTCTTCGCGGGAGTCGCCACCATCCTGCTCGGCCTGGTCTCGATCCCCGTGGCCAACTTCGGGGGCCTCGTGGTGGGTTTCCTGCTCGCCCTGTTCGGCGGCGGGATGAGCGTCGCCTGGGCGCCGGGTGAGACGCCCACCGAGCAGCCGGCGAAGGACGAGGGGCCCGCGCCCACGGATGGCGCGGACGGTCTGGACGACGCGGACGCTGGGGACGGCGCGGGCGGCGGCGAGCCGGAGCCGGCCGTCGCGGGGGCCGCGCGGGACCAGGAATCCAGGGATGGGAGGCACCGTGCGGGGTGAACAAGACGAGTCGGAGGGTGCGAGCGTCAGCAGTCCACGCAAGGCGAGAACGGGGCCGCGGCATGCGGCCCCCAAGAAGTCGATGCTCACCCGCCTCCATATGCCCGCCGGCAAGGCGATAGCGCTCGCCGCCATGCCGACGGCCGTACTGATGGGCATGGGGCTGACCCCGCAGCTCGCCCAGGCGACCTCCAGGGCCGAGGACCGCTACAAGCCCGGACCGTGCGTCACTCAGCCCGACGAGGCCGACAAGGCTGACAAGGACCACAAGAGCACCGACGAGGCGGGCGAGTCGAAGGACTCCAAGGACTCCAAGGACTCCGACGACAAGAGCGGGGCCAAGGGCTCGAAGAGCCAGGACAAGGACTCCGGCGACAAGGGGGACAAGAGCGCGGACGAGAGCTCCAAGCCCTCCGCCACGCCGACGCCCTCCGCCACGTCCTCCGCCGACTCCGGCTCCTCCGGCAGCAAGACGGACGACAAGACGGACGACTCGACGCCGGAGGAGTCCCCTTCGCCGAGCCCGTCCGAGTCCAAGAGCAAGAACCCGCTGGACCCGCTGGGCCTCGGGGACGCGCTCAAGGACATCTTCACCGGGGGCGACAAGGACGAGACGGCTGAGCCGAGCGCCACGCCGACCCCGTCGTCCTCCGCGACCGGCTCGCCGGACAAGACGACCGACCCTGCCAAGGACGCGGCCGACAAGGCCGGGGACACGGCCAAGGACACGGTCGACAAGGCCAAGGACACGGCGAAGGACACGGTCGACAAGGCCACGGACGCGGCCAAGGACAAGGACGCCGAGGACAAGGCCGGCAAGACTCCGTCGCCCGGCCCCTCCTCCTCGTCCTCCCCCAAGGCCGGGGACCGTGACAAGGACGGCAAGGAGCCGTTCCCCTGCCCCACGTACGACGCCGAGGCGTACGAGAACGCCGAGACCGAGCCGACCTCCAGCCTGGTGCCCGACAAGCCCTGGACGCTCAAGAGCACCCTGCTGACCCTGCACGGTCTCGACTACAAGGGCATCGTCGAGGTCAAGACGTACAGCGGGGAGGTCAAGAAGGTCCTCAAGTTCACCGCCTCCGGCGTGGACATCAAGGATCTGCACCAGCTGACGTTCGGGGCCGGCGGTTCGACCACCCACGTGGCCGCGCGCGAGGGCTCCACCTCGACCTTCAGCAACGGCCCGATCACCATGTACACCGAGGAGCTGTCGGGCAACCTGCTGGGGATCGTCCCGATCACCTTCAGCCCCAAGAGCCCGCCGCCGATCAACCTCCCCGAGGTGTTCTTCACCGATGTGACGGTCACCCAGGCCGGGCAGTTCGGCGGCGACCTGACCATCCCCGGCATGCATATCTACAAGACGGGGGATTAACCCCGGAACACAGACCCGTTCGGGAGCCGCAAGGCCCTCCCTTGGGAGGGCCGAACGTCGGTGGGCACCACCCCAAAGCCCGGGGTGGTGCCCACCGACGCGTCAGCCGCCCGCTCAGGGGCCCGTTCGGCCGCTCGGCGGCCGCGCTACTTGCTCTCGCCGCCCATGTGGTGCACCCGGACCATGTTGGTGGTGCCGGGGACGCCGGGGGGCGAACCGGCCGTCATGATCATGGTGTCGCCCTCGTTGTAGCGGCCCAGCTTGGACAGCTCGGCGTCGACGAGGTCCACCATCGCGTCGGTGTGCTCCACATACGGCACCACGAACGACTCCACGCCCCAGCTGAGCGTCAGCTGGTTGCGGGTGGCCACATCGGTGGTGAAGGCCAGGATCGGCTGCTGGGCGCGGTAGCGGGACAGCCGGCGGGCGGTGTCGCCGGACTGGGTGAAGGCCACCAGCGACTGGGCGCCCAGGAAGTCGGCGATCTCACAGGCCGCGCGGGCGACCGAGCCACCCTGCGTACGCGGCTTCTTGCCGGGGACCAGCGGCTGCAGACCGCGCGAGAGCAGTTCCTGCTCGGCGGCCTGGACGATGCGGGACATCGTCTTGACCGTCTCCAGCGGATACGCGCCGACGGAGGACTCCGCGGAGAGCATGACCGCGTCGGCGCCGTCCAGGATCGCGTTGGCGACGTCGGACGCCTCGGCGCGGGTCGGCCGCGAGTTGGTGATCATCGACTCCATCATCTGGGTCGCGACGATCACCGGCTTGGCGTTCCGCCGGCACAGCTCGATCAGGCGCTTCTGCACCATCGGGACCTTCTCGAGCGGATACTCGACGGCCAGGTCGCCGCGGGCCACCATGACGCCGTCGAAGGCCGCGACGACCTCCTCCATGTTCGCGACCGCCTGCGGCTTCTCGACCTTGGCGATCACCGGCACCCGGTGCCCCACCTCGTCCATGACGCGGTGCACATCGCGGACGTCGGCGGCGTCCCGGACGAAGGACAGCGCGACCATGTCGCACCCCATCGCCAGCGCGAACTTCAGGTCCACGATGTCCTTCTCGGACAGCGCGGGCACATTGACCGCCGTGCCCGGCAGGTTGATCCCCTTGTGGTCGGAGATCACACCGCCCTCGATGACGATCGTCTTGACCCGCGGGCCGTCGACCGCGGTGACCCGCAGCTCGACATTGCCGTCGTTGATCAGGACCTGGTCGCCCTTGGAGACGTCGCCCGGCAGCCCCTTGTACGTGGTGCCGCAGATCGTCCGGTCGCCCGGTACGTCCTCGGTGGTGATGGTGAACTCGTCACCGCGCACCAGCTCCACCGGGCCGTCGGCGAAGGTCTCCAGCCGGATCTTGGGACCCTGGAGGTCGGCGAGCACGCCGACCGCGCGCCCGGTCTCCTCGGAGGCCTTGCGGACGCGGTGGTACCGCTCCTCGTGCTCCGTGTGGCTCCCGTGGCTCATATTGAATCGGGCCACGTTCATCCCGGCCTCGATCAGCGACTTCAGCTGGTCGTAGGAGTCGACGGCGGGGCCCAGAGTGCAGACGATTTTGGAACGGCGCATGAGGCGGATCCTATCCGTTTGTTTCGGAGCGGAATATTTACGCTATGGACAACGGTGCAATGCCGGGGCAAGAGCCGCCGAACGGCCGGAGACCAGCCGGAGGCCAAGCAGCGACCCAGCAGCGGCTAAGCAGCGACCAACTCGAAGGTCTGGCTGGCGATCTCCAGCTCCTCGTCGGTGGGCACGACGGCCACCGCGACCCGGCTGGCCTCCGTGGAGATCAGCCGCGCCGAGGCGCCGCGCACCGCGTTGCGCACCGCGTCCACCTCGATGCCGAACGCGGGAAGGCCGCGCATCGCCGCCTCCCGCACCGCCGCGGAGTTCTCCCCGACGCCCGCGGTGAAGGCGATGGCGTCCACCCGCCCCAGCACCGCGGTGTACGCGCCCACATACTTCCGCAGCCGATGGACGTAGACGTCGAAGGCCAGCTGAGCCGCCGGGTCGCCCTCGCCCATCCGGCGGCCGATCTCCCGCATGTCGTTGTCCCCGCACAGGCCGAGCAGTCCGCTGCGCTTGTTCAGCAGGGTGTCGATCTCGTCGATCGACATCCCGCCGACCCGGGCCAGATGGAAGATCGCCGCCGGGTCCAGATCGCCTGAGCGGGTACCCATGACCAGGCCCTCCAGCGGGGTGAGCCCCATCGAGGTGTCCACGCACACCCCGCCGCGCACCGCGGAGGCGCTGGCGCCGTTGCCCAGGTGCAGCACGATCGTGTTGACCTCGGAGAGGTCCCGGCCCAGCAGCGCGGCGGTGGCCCGGGAGACATACGCGTGGGAGGTGCCGTGGAAGCCGTAGCGCCGCACCCCGTACCGGTCGGCGGTCTCCTGCTCGATGGCGTAGCGCGCGGCCTCCTCCGGCATCGTGGCGTGGAACGCGGTGTCGAAGACCGCGACCTGCGGCAGATCCGGGCGCAGTGCGCGGGCCACCTTGATCCCGGTGACGTTCGCCGGGTTGTGCAGCGGGGCCAGCGGCACCAGCTTCTCGATCTCCTCGACCACGTCGTCGGTGATCAGGGTCGGCTCGGTGAACCGGGTGCCGCCGTGCACCACCCGGTGGCCGACCGCGGCCAGTTCGGGCGAGTCCAGGCCCAGGCCCCGCGCGGCCAGTTCCTCGGCGACCTGCTTGAGGGCGGCCGAGTGGTCGGCGACGGGGCCCTCCCCGATCCGCTCCACGATGCCGGAGGCGAGCCGGGAGCCGTCGGCCATGTCGAGCAGCTGGTATTTGACCGACGAGGAGCCGGAGTTGAGGACGAGGACTCGGGAGCCGTTCACGCGGTGGGTGCTTTCTGTACGGGGGAGACGGGGATAGGCGTCTGGGCCTGGACGGCGGTGATCGAGACGGTGTTGACGATGTCCTGGACCAGCGCCCCGCGGGACAGGTCGTTCACCGGCTTGCGCAGCCCCTGGAGCACCGGGCCGACCGCGACCGCGCCCGCCGAGCGCTGCACCGCCTTGTAGGTGTTGTTGCCGGTGTTCAGGTCCGGGAAGATCAGGACCGTGGCCTTGCCCGCCACCTCGGAGTCCGGCAGCTTGGTCGCCGCGACCGCGGCGTCCACCGCGGCGTCGTACTGGATCGGGCCCTCGACCAGCAGGTCCGGGCGGCGCTCACGGACCAGCTCGGTCGCCTTGCGCACCTTGTCGACATCCGCGCCGGAGCCGGAGGTGCCGGTGGAGTACGAGAGCATCGCGATCCGCGGCTCCACGCCGAACTGGGCTGCCGTCGTCGCCGACTGGATGGCGATGTCCGCCAGCTGCTCGGCGTTCGGATCCGGGTTGACCGCGCAGTCGCCGTACACCAGCACCCGGTCGGCCAGGCACATGAAGAAGACCGAGGAGACGATCTGGGCGTCCGGCGCGGTCTTGATGATCTCGAAGGCGGGCCGGATGGTGGCGGCGGTGGAGTGCACGGCCCCGGAGACCATGCCGTCGGCCAGGCCCTCCTGCACCATCAGCGTGCCGAAATATGAGACGTCGGCGACCACGTCGTAGGCCAGCTCGTACGAGACGCCCTTATGGGCGCGCAGCCGCGCGTACAGCTCGGCGAAGCGATCGCGCAGCGGCGAGGTCTGCGGATCGATGATCTGCGCGTCCGCGAGCTGGATGCCCAGCTCGGCGGCGCGCTTGCGGATCGCGTCCTCCTCGCCCAGCAGTGTGAGGTCGCACACATCGCGGCGCAGCAGCACATCGGCGGCGCGCAGCACCCGCTCCTCGGTGCCCTCGGGGAGCACGACCCGGCGGCGGCCCGCGCGGGAGCGCTCGATCAGCTCGTGCTCGAACATCATCGGGGTGACCCGGCCGGAGCGGGCGACCGAGATCCGGTTGGTCAGCTCGGCGGTGTCCACATGCCGCTCGAAGAGACCGAGCGCGGTCTCGGCCTTGCGCGGCGCGCCCGCGGTCAGCTTCCCCTCCAGCGCGAACAGCTCGGCCGCGGTCGGGAAGCTGCCGCCCGCCACGGCCGCCACCGGGGTGCCCGGGGCCAGCCGGGAGGCCAGCGCCAGGATGTCCTCCCCCGGCCGCTCGTCCAGGGTGAGCAGCACCCCGGCGATCGGCGGGGCGCCCGCGCTGTGCGCGGCCAGCGCTCCGATGATCAGATCGGCGCGGTCGCCGGGGGTCACGACCAGGCAGCCGTCGGTCAGCGCGGGCAGAAAGCTGGGCAGCATGGCGCCGCCGAAGACAAAGCCCCGTACGTCCCGCGACAGCCCCGAGTGGTCGCCGAGCAGCACCTCGGCGCCCAGGGTGCGCACCACCTGGGAGACGGTCGGTGCGGACAGCGCGCCGTCCTCGGGCAGCGCGTAGCAGGGGACGGGGAGCTTGTCCCGCAGCAGCTCGGCCACGGCGTCACGGTCGCCGGGGGCCACCCGGTTCACCACGACGGCGACGACATCGCAGCCCTGCGCCTCATAGGCGCGGTACGCGTTGTGCGCCTCGGCGCCCTGCGACTCGACGCTCTGATCCTTGCCGCTGACCACGGTGATCACCGAGGCGCCGAACTCATTGGCCAGCCGCGCGTTGAGCCCCAGCTCGTCGGGGAGGCTGGTCGCGGCGTAGTCGCTGCCCAGCACCAGCACGTACTCGTACTCGCGGGCCACCTCGTGGAACCGGCCGACCAGGTGCGCCACCAGCTCATCGGTGCCCCGCTCGGCCTGGAGCGCGGACGCCTCGTCGTAGGTGATCCCGAAGACGGACTCCGGCGACTGGCTCAGCCGGTAGCGGGCCCGCAGAAGATCGAAGAGGCGGTCGGGGTTGTCGTGCACCAGGGGGCGGAAGACGCCGACCCGGTCGACATGGCGGGTCAGGAGCTCCATGACCCCGAGCTCGACGACCTGGCGGCCGTCACCGCGCTCGATCCCGGTCACGTACACGCTGCGCGTCACGCCTGGCACTCCGATCTGATGGTCGACACTCCGGCCTGAAGTGCGGTCGAAACTTCCGTCGAAACTTCCCTAAAAACGGCCGTATCGGCGGCCCCGTCCCCTTGACAATACCTGCGGGCATCGATAAAGCGCTCCTCAGGTACGGGTACAGAGACGGACACAGCACCACCGGGCCCATGAAACAATCGGACTGGCTCACACCTACCCGAAGGCAGCAGGAGACACAGCACGATGCGCATCGGAGTTCTCACCGCAGGCGGCGACTGCCCCGGCCTGAACGCTGTGATCCGTTCGGTCGTCCACCGTGCCGTGGCCGGCCATGGCGACGAGGTCATCGGCTTCGAAGACGGCTTCAAGGGGCTGCTCGACGGCCGCCACCGCAAGCTCGACCTGGACGCCGTGGCGGGCATCCTGGCCCGCGGCGGCACCATCCTCGGCTCCTCCCGCCTGGAGCGGGCCCGGCTGCGCGAGGCCTGTGAGACCTCCAAGGACCACGCCCGCGACTACGGCATCGACGTGCTGATCCCGATCGGCGGCGAGGGCACCCTCACCGCCGCCCGGATGCTCTCCGACGCCGGGCTGCCCATCGTCGGCGTGCCCAAGACCATCGACAACGACATCTCCGCCACCGACCGCACCTTCGGCTTCGACACCGCCGTCGGCGTGGCCACCGAGGCCATGGACCGGCTCAAGACCACCGCCGAGTCCCATCAGCGGGTCATGGTCGTCGAGGTCATGGGGCGCCACGCGGGCTGGATCGCGCTGGAGTCCGGTATGGCGGGCGGCGCCCACGGCATCTGCCTGCCGGAGCGGCCGTTCGAGATCGACGCGCTGGTGAAGATGGTCGAGGAGCGCTTCTCCCGCGGCAAGAAGTTCGCGGTGATCTGCGTCGCCGAGGGCGCGCACCCCGCCGAGGGCACGATGGAGTACCAGAAGGGCGAGATCGACCAGTACGGCCACGAGCGGTTCACCGGTATCGGCAACCGCCTCGCCGCCGAACTGGAGCGCCGCCTCGGCAAGGAGGCCCGCCCGGTCATCCTCGGCCACGTCCAGCGCGGCGGCACCCCGACCGCGTACGACCGGGTGCTGGCCACCCGCTTCGGCTGGCACGCCGTCGAGGCCGCCCACCGCGGCGACTTCGGCATGATGACCGCGCTGCGCGGCACGGACATCGAGATGGTGCCGATCGCCGAGGCGGTCACCGAGCTCAAGACGGTTCCGGTGGCCCGCATGGACGAGGCCGAGTCGGTCTTCTGACGGCTGCTTGGCGCCACGGGGCCTCTGGTACTGTCCCGGCTTGATCAAGGCTGATCAAAGCTGATCAAGGCGGATTGCTGAGGCGGGGGCGGGATGCGTCGGTTGTGGGCCCGCGTGTGGCTGCGCCACACGGCCCTGGTGGTACTCGTCATAGCGCTGGTCGCGGTCTTCGTCGTCGTGAACCGCGACAGCGACGGCGGCCATCTCGCGGCCAACCGCGCCCAGCTGAGAAAGGCGTGCGACGGCACCCTCCCGTACGCGGACCTGAAGCGGCTCGTCCGCGACGGCCGGGCGGGCGAGCTCAGCCAGCACGGCACGATGCTCGAACCTGGCCAGGCAAGCCGCTCGCTGCTCGACTGCACCCTGTCGTGGGGCGACGGATACGGAGTCACCGTCCACGCCGAGGCGCTGGTCTCCGACGTCCCCGAGGGTATGGAGACCGAAGATCTCCTGGGTACGGCCCAGACCGACGGCACGTATGTGGCCCCCGGCACCACCGGCCAGTACGGCAGGCGCGGCGCCTGGCTGGTGACCGAGTGCGTGGACGGCCTGCGCGGCCGGGTCCGGCCGACGACCGATCTGTATGTGTCGGCACTTGTCACCAACGGCGATTACGAGGACGCCGACAGCGCCGCCGAGCGCGAGGAGCGGACCAGGGCCTATCGGGCCGCCGCCCTCACCGGCTTCCGCACCGCCGTCCACGTCGCGAACGCCATCACCGAGGCGCAGAGCTGCGGGAGCACCCCGCTCAAGGCGCCGACCGAGGTGCTGGACACCTACGAGTCGCACGACGACAGCGGCGACTGGCGGTCGGAGCGCATCGAGGAGCCCGGCCGCGATCTGCGCAAATGCGGCTGGATCAACTCCCGTTCGCTGCCCGGCGTGATGCCCGGAGCCTGGACCACGCTCGGCGACCTCCAGGAGTCCCGGGAGGTGAACGCCTGCCAGGGCACCTGGGACTCGGAGGCCGAGAAGAACGACGGCAGCCGCCCGGCGGACTGGCAGGTCACCGGCGTCGAGGCGGCCAGCTGGGCGGGCATCCTCGGCCGGACCGCGTACGACTCGTACGAGCGCGAGGGCCATGTGCCGGGGTGGGGAGTGTCCCAGAACCAGGGAAAGCCGGCCGGTGACGGCAAGGGCGACGACGGCAAGGCCGGTGGGACCGATGATGCCCAGGGCGAGGACCGGATCTCCTCCTATGTCGAGGACCCCCAACTCGCCCTGTGGGCACGCTCGGTGTGCGGCGGCCGGGACACCTACCACCGCGTCTCGGTGATCCCCACGATCCTGATCGAGGACGGCGCGAGCGCCACCCTGGGCGCCAAGGACCGCGCCAAGCTCTCCCGTACGGCGCGCACGGCGCTGGACCGCTATCTGAGCGCGCCGGACGGCTGGCCGAAGTCGGCGGGGTGCCGCGATACGAAGGTGCTGGGGGAGGTCGAGGAATGGCGCTGAGCAGACTGCGACGTGGCGAGCGGCCCGACGAACCGGAGGGCGAGGAGCCTTCGACGTGGCTCGGTGGCAGGCTCACCCGCCGTCGCGCGTGGGGCATCGGGGCCGCCGTGCTGGTGCTCGCTGCCCTGACCGGCACGGTCGTCTGGTTCGCCGGCAGCGACGACCGCGCGCTCGACGCGGCCTGCGACGGAGTGCTGGCCAAGGACGAGGTCCGCGCGGTGCTCGGCGACGGCGAGATCAGCGTGAGCAACCGCACCAAGGGCACGTTCGACGTCAAGGCGAAGGCCAAGGGCGACGAGGACCGGGCCAACACCCTCGCCGTACGCTGCGAGGTGACGGCCGATGACAAGGGCAGCGTCAAGGTGAACATCGAGGCCGGCCCGCGGCCCCGCACCGCGTACGGCATCGCCGGGACGTACACCCCCGTACCCGGGCGGGACACCCTCGCGGTCCCCCTCGGCCACGGCTGGTCCGGGGTCTTCGGCACGGACAATGTGCGGCAGGACGACAACGAGGACGGCGAGGGGACCGCCGCCGTACTGCTGGAGTGCGCCAAGGGCGGCACCAGCCTGCTGATCACCGTGGAGACCAAGCTCGGCGGCGTCACCCTCGACGACCCCGCCGTCCGCCCCGACTTCGTCCGCACCGCGACCGCCACCGCCAAGGCGGCCAACGACCACTGGGGCTGCGGCGCGAGCCTGGGCAAACCGGTCCGCACGGTGGGCCTGCCGGTCAACGAGGACGAGTACGAGCCGCTGCTCGGCGCCGACGGCACCTGCGCCGGCGTGCCGACGGCCGCCCGCTCCGCGGTGTCCACGGCCCGGGAGACCGCCCGCGACCGAGCGCCGCGCGAGGCATGCGCCCTCGGCGCGCGGGACGGCTCGCCGCGCTACCGCCTCGACGCGTACTACGGCCCGTACGCGGAAGAGGTCCGCGCCGAGTACGCCGGCAGCCCGGGCCAGGACGGCCCGTCCCCCGGCGACGCTCCCTCGGGCCGGCTGGGCCAGAGCGCCTACTGGGCCAGCGCCTCCTGCCCGGACGGCGCCGAGGACGCGCTGTTCCTGGTCCGCGCGGACGGCACCGAGGACGACACCCGCCGCAAGCCGGACCTGACGTACGAGCGCACCGCGCTCAGGGCGTTCGCGGAGCGCTCGGCCCAACACCACGGATGCGAGGCGCCGGCCACGCCCGCCAGGTGACCGGGTGACCACGCCCGGCGCCTGGGCGCCCGCCGGGTGAGTCCAGCCTGGTCGTGCGAGGAACCCCGGGGCTTCAGCCCCGGGAGGAATCGCATCCCACTGCTGCGACGCGGAGCGTCGCGGCATCGTGCACCTCGGGCACGGAGCTCCCGGAATGCTGTCGGCGGAGCCGAAGAGGGCGCGCGAAGCGAACGCGTGGACGATTATTCACTTGATCGAGTAGAACTCGCGTGCGGGTGGCTGGTTTGTGTGACCGGGTGGTTAGGGTCGGTTTCATGAAGCTGGTGGTGCGGGTGAAGCTGCTGCCGACGCCTGTGCAGGCGGCGGCACTTGAGGCGACCCTGCGCGCCTGCAATGAGGCCGCGACCTGGGCCGCCCAGGTGGCGTTCGAGAAGGGTGCGCGCCGCCCGCTGGGCCTGCGCAAGCACGCCTACACCGAGATCCGGGAGCGGTGGGGGCTGGGGGCGCAGGCCGCGCAGCATGCGATCAAGAAGACCTGTGACGCCTACACCACTTTGAAGGCGAACCTGCGCAATGGCCGCTACGGGCGGCCCGGCACGAAGGGGCACACCCGGGTCGCGGGCAATCCGGTGGTCTTCCGGCCCGGGGCCGCTCAGCCGTACGACGACCGGATGCTGTCCTGGCAGCACGAACAGCGCACCGTCTCCATCTGGACCACGGCCGGCCGGCTGAAGGGCGTGCGGTTCACTGGGCAGGCCGAGCAGCTGGCCGTGCTGGCCGCGCACCGCCGGGGCGAGTCCGACCTGCTCTGTCGGGACGGCAAGTGGTTCCTGATCGCGACCTGCGAGATCCCCGAGAAGACCCTGAACACCCACCCCGTCGGGTTCCTCGGCGTCGACCTGGGGATCGTGAACATCGCAGCCACCTCCGACGGCGCACGCCACTCCGGCCGGCAGATCAACCGCAAGCGGGACAGCGACCGGAAACTGCGGTCCAAGCTGCAGAAGAAGAACACCAAGTCCGCCAAACGGCGGGCGAAGAAGCACGCGGGCAAGGAAGCCCGCCGGAACCAGGACATCAACCACAAAATCTCGAAACGGATCGTGGCGGAGGCTGAACGCACCGGACGCGGCATCGCCCTGGAAGAACTCACAGGGATCCGCGAGCGGGCACGGCTGAGAAAGCCCCAACGCACCACGCTCCACTCCTGGCCCTTCGCGCAGCTTGGCTCCTTCCTCACCTACAAGGCGCGCCGGGCCGGGGTGCCGGTCATCTACGTCGACCCGGCCTACACCAGCCAGGAATGCTCCCAGTGCCACCACGTCGAACGCGGAAACCGGCCTGCCCAGGCCCGCTTCGCGTGCAGGTCCTGCGGCTTCGTTGAGCACGCGGACCACAACTCGTCCCACAACATCCGCCAACGCGGCTGGATGGCGTGGGTCTGCGGGGCCCAGTCAACGGCCCCAGCTCTCACGCTCACCGCGTGAGAACCGGACGCAGCCGTACCCATCACAGCCAGTGATGGATCGAGCAGCAAGCCCAGTCGTTCACGACCGGGTAGTTGACACCACCTCGCCACCGACCCCGGAACGTCCCGCGGGCACGCCGACGATGCCCACGGACACCTGCTTGCGGACGGACTCGCCGAAGACCTCGACGACGGCATCGGTGATCGACGCGATCAGCCGCGCGGGGGCGTTCTCGAACTCCGGCAGGTTCAGCGCCCCTTCGCGCATGCTCAGCGTGATGGCAGGGGCGTTCTCCTCGGTCGGCACACCGCCGATGCCATGGCGCCCGCGCGGCACGCCGAACAGATCGACGACCGCGACGGAGCGCAACCGCTCGCCGTACACCGCGCCCACCGCGTCGGCCAGCGCGCGGATGAGCTTCGGCTCGGTCTTTCCGTCGAGTTCTTCCTCGCGGATCTGCACGGTGAAGTGAGGCATGACGAATCTCCGTTCGGTCGGGTAGCTTGCACGCGGACGTGTTTGCTTTGGAAGCAAAGCATCTTTGAATGCAAAGCTATTCCCGTGGATGATCAGTGTCAACCTCGTCACCCCTTGACGGCACCTCCCAGCGCGAAGCCACCGCCCATCCGGCGGGCGATCAGCACGTACAGCAGGATCACGGGGGTCGAGTAGAGGATCGAGAAGGCGGCGAGCTGGCCGTAGGCGACCTGGCCGTAGTTGCCGAAGAAGGTGAAGATGGACACCGACGCCGGGAGTTGGTCCGGGGTGAGCAGCAGCATGAAGGGCACGAAGAAGTTGCCCCACATCATGATGAAGCTGTAGATCATCACGACCGTGATGCCTGGTCCCATCAGGGGCAGGATGACGCGCACCAGGCTCTGCAGCCAGGACGCGCCGTCCGTCCACGCGGCCTCTTCGAGGATGACCGGGACGCCGTCCATGAAGTTCTTCATCAGCCAGATGGCGAACGGGAGTTGCGAGGCGGCCAGGAACAGCGCCGTTCCGTACATCGTGTCGATCAGGTCGACCTGTACGAAGAGGCCGTAGACCGGGACCATGATCGCGGTGATCGGCAGACAGGTGCTGAACAGGATCGTCAGCAGATACGGGCGTACGAGCCGGGAGCGGAACCGGGACAGCGGATAGGCGGCGAGGGCCGCGCACGCCACGGTCAGGATGGTGGCCCCGCCGCACAGCAGCAGGCTGTTGAGCATCGGCGTGAAGGTGATCTCATCCGTCCACACCGCCTGGAAGTTGTCCAGGGTGGGGGAGCCGGGCGCGGAGACGCGTAAGGTCGCCTCGCCGTCGACGGAGGCCAGGATCAGCCAGGCCAGCGGGAGTACGAAGGCCGCGGCGACGACGAGCAGGGCGGCGTCGGCGGCCAGTCGGCGGCGGGTGCGGGGGGACCAGGCGGCGCGGGGACCGGTGGTGCGGCGCTTGGTGGTGCGGGATCTGGTGATACGGGATCTGAGCGGGGCGGACTTGGCCGGATGGGACAAGGTGCGGCCGGACAGTGCGGACAACCTCGGACCTCCTCGCGCCTGCTGAGCGCAGTCGATCAGCGTTCCGTACATGAAACCGCCCGTCCGGCCGGGAGGGGAAGACTGCGGTCAGCGGCTTCAGTTGGGGCGGGCCGCGAGCGCGGTGGCGCGGCGTAGGGCCGCGTCGCCCTGGTGGGCGGCGGTGCGCATGGCGATATAGCCGTCCGGGCGGATGAGGACGAGCCCGTCTTCGCGCATGTCGTAGCCGCGATGGGCCTGGCCGTCGGTGTCGATGACCGTGTCGGGACCGGTCGCCGTCGGGTCGTCGGTCACCCGATAGGCGCGCAGCGGGACGGGCGCGTCCCACCCGGTGGCCGTGCCGTGGCCGCGGCCGAAGGACAGCAGCGTCCAGTGCGGGCCGCGCAGCAGGTCGAAGAGGCGGTGCTCGCGGCCGGTCGCGGCGTCGCGGCAGGGCGCGTCGGGTGCCCGGTCGCCGGCCTGGGGGCCGCTCGGTCGGGTCGTCAGTGGGCTGGTGGGGTAGGCGATGGTGAGCCCGGTGGTGAAGTCGTCGGTGAGACCGCGCAGCGCGGTCGCCGCGTCGCTGTCGCCGAAGGCGCGCATCATCGCGTGCATCCGGGAGGTGCTGTCGTCGAGGACGGCCTGGGCGACGGGGTGGCGCTCTCGTTCATAGGTGTCGAGCAGGGCGGCGTCGGCGCCGCCGAGGACGGCGGCGAGTTTCCAGCCCAGGTTGTACGCGTCCTGGATACCGGTGTTCATGCCCTGCCCGCCGGCGGGCGAGTGGATATGCGCCGCGTCCCCGGCGACGAAGGCCCGGCCGACGCGATACCGGTCGACCAGGCATACGTTGACCTGGTACAGCGAACGCCAGCCCGCGTCCTGGAGGTCCACGCCCGGCAGGCCCGCGCGTTCGGCGAAGATGCGGCGGAACAGCTCCAGCGTGGGCGTGCCGGGCTCCCGCTCATCGGCGGGGACGGACGCCTGGAACTGCCAGATGTCGGTGCTGGGCAGCGGGAACAGGGACAGGATCCCGTGCTCGGGGCCGGCCCAGAGGTGCTGGCAGTGCCGGTCGAGGCCCTTGATGCGTACGTCGCCGAGGTACCAGCGGTGGTCCCCGTAGGAGGTGCCCCGCAGGACGGCCCCCATCCGCTGCCGGACGATGCTGCGGCCCCCGTCGCAGCCGACGACATAGCGCGCCCGAATCTCGCGCTGCCCGGCCGCCGTCCGTACGGTCGCGGTGACGGAGTCGGCGTCCTGGCTGAGGTCGCTCACGGCCGAGCCCCATTCCACCTGGCCGCCGAGTTCCGCCAGCCGGTCGCGCAGGACGGACTCCAGCTGGGGCTGTGACAGCCAGACCGGCGGGTACGGAGCGCCGGGGGCCGCCGTGCCCACGGCCACTTCCACGGCTTCGGAGACCACGCGCTCGCGGTCGTAGCGCCGGGTCGGGACGTTGATGGCCCCAAGCTCGAGGACGCGGTCGATGACGCCGAGGTCGTCGGCGATCTCCAGTGCGCGCGGCTGGATGGTCTTGGCGCGGGAGGCGGTGCTGGGCCGCTCGGCGGCCTCGACGATGCGGCAGTTGACACCGCGCCGGGCGAGATCGCAGGCCAGGGTCAGCCCGGTGGGTCCGGCACCGACGATCAGTACGTCGCTCATGGTCATGAGGTCCCTTACCTAACTTAGGTATCTTTATTGAAGGCGAACGTCCCCCAGGGGATGCCGCCTGCCTGGCATGAATATATACCTAACGTAGGTAACTATTAAAGGGAGTGTCCGCGTGCCGCACGACGACGAGGGGCTGAGGGGACTGCTGCCCGCCATGAACCGGCTCAGCGGCACGCTGAGCCGCGGGCAGCTCTTCGAACGGGCCACCGCGGCCGCCGGGGTGACCCTGGAACGGCCCGCCGTGACGATCCTGGTCATCCTCGACGCGGCGGACCGGCCCCTGCGGGTCGGGGAGATCGCCCAGCGCATGCAGGTCGCCGGCCCGCACGCCACCCGCCAGATCCACGGTCTTGAACAGCGCGGCCTGGTGGAACGGGTGGCCGACCCCGACGACCAGCGGGCCCGTCTGATCACCCTCACCGCGGCCGGCGGAAAGCTCGCCGGCCGTTATCTGCGGGTCATCAACGGCTGGTTCGCCGATGCGCTGTCCGGATGGTCCGACGCGGATCGGCGGCACCTCGTCCTTCTCCTCGGCCGCATGGTCGACGACCTGTCGGCCCATCTGGAGACGGTCACCGGGGGCGCCGGGGACGCCGGGGACGGCCACCCTGTCGATTGATGTCACTCCACGAAGAAGCTGTCGTGGCGGATACGGAACTCCTCGAGCTCCTTGCCGCCACGCCGGGTCATCTCCGCGACCTGCTCGAAGTACTCCTCGCGCGGTGCGCCCGGGGCGAAGAGCAGCAGCAGGGACGCCGGGTCGTCGGAGTCGTTCTTGAACGCGTGCAACCCGCCCACCGGTACGTACAGGAAGTCACCCGGCCGCGCCGTGATCCAGCGATCTCCGTCGTAGAGCCGCACGGCCCCCGACAGGATGAAGAAGGACTCCGAGATCGAGCGGTGGAAGTGGGTACTGGGCCCCGGCGACCTGGGTCCCATGTCAACCCGGTAGAGCCCGAATTCACCCCCGGTGGTGGCGTGAGTGGCCAGATAGTGGGTCCGGTTGCCCGTGGGGGAGTCCAGCTCGGGCGTGCTGTCAACCGGCCTGTAGACCGCGTTGACCTCGCCGTTCTCGCCGAGATAGCGGGGCTCGGGGTACGACATGATCGGCTCCTTTGTCTCATCCGTCCCCGCATTGTGGACACGGACGGAGCCGGTGGTCATCGGCCGGATGAACGGGAGGGCCAGGGCGCCGGGAACCAGGGCGGGCGGCCCATCGGCTCGGTCAAAAGACCGAGCATGTGCGGTGGGTTCAGGCCAGGACGGCCGGCTTGAGGACCTCTTCGCACCACTGGCGGAAGCTGGTGGGGGTGGTGGACCGAGGGGTACGCGGTTCGGCGTTGTCCAGGCCCTGGTTCTTGGCCACCATCATGTCGAAGAAGCCCCGCACCATCGCCTCGGACATCCCGTGTCCGGCCAGCGCCGCCGTGAAGTCGTCGGCGGGTACGTGCTGGAAGCGCACCGGCTTCCCCAGTACCTCGGACATGATCCGCGCCATGTCCTCGTTGGACAGGTCCTCGGGCCCCAGGATCGGGACCTCGCCATGGGCTCCGCTCCAGGAGTCGTCCAGCAGCAGTTCGGCGGCGACGGCCGCGATGTCGCGGGTGGCGCAGGTGGGGGCCCTGAGGTCGCCGGAGAGCGGGGAGAAGAACACGCCCTGGTTCTTGATCGAGTCAACTTCGCGGAGCATGTTGTCCATGAACGAGGCTGCCGTCAGCGCCCGGTAGTTGACGCCCGTGGCCGCGATCAGGTCGTCCATGGCCAGCGAGCCCGACACCAGCCCGGCGTTCACGATCACCCCGCGGCCCAGGGCCGAGACGCCGACCACCCGCTTGACCCCCTGGGCCTTGAACGCGGCACACGCGGGCCGGGTGAAGTCCAGATACGCCGCCTCGAGGCTCTCGGCGCGGGGATTCGGCGGCGCCAGCCAGAAGACGGCGTCCGCGCCCGCGCATGCCTTGTCGATGACGTCGGAGTCGCCGTGCGACCCGGCTATGACCTCGACGCGCTCCTGTATCCGCGGGGAGAGCCGGGAGGGATCGCGTGCGATCACCCGGATGGGCTCGCCGCTGTCGAACAGGTTCTCAAGGACCTGGCTCCCGATCTGGCCGGTGGGAGTGGTGATGACGATCATGGGAAAGGGGCCTCCTGATGAGTGGCGAACCGGCTTCCCGGGCGCCGTGCGGAGGTAACTCTCCGCCGATAAGGGGGTGTTCGTCCAATACCTCTTCGCGCGCATTGATACCCTCCGGGTATGGATCTGGATCTGCGTAAGCTGCGCTACTTCGTGGCCGTGGCGGAGCACGGGCACTTCGGTCGGGCCGCCGACCGGCTGCATATCGCGCAGCCCGTCCTCAGTCGGCAGATCCGGGCGCTGGAGCAGGAGCTCGGCTGCGCGCTGCTGGAGCGCACCACCCGTTCCGTACGGCTGACCCCGGCCGGCGAGCAGTTGCAGAAGGACGCGCTCGACGTGCTCGCCGCCGCGCGCGCCGCCACCCGCCGCGTGCACAGCGCGGCGCGCGGCGCCCACCGCCTGGTCGTCGGCTTCGTGCCCGGGCTGAGCGTCTCGACCGCCGTCCGCGCGTTCGCCCACGAGCACCCCGGCGTCGAGATCGAACTGCTCCGACTGAACTGGTACGAGCAGGCCGAGGCGCTGCGGGACGGCCGGGCCGACGTCGGCTATCTGCGCCACGCCTTCGACACGGACGGGCTTCACACCGTCCCGATCGGCAGCGAGCCGCAGGTCGCCTGCCTGCCCGTCGCCCACCCCCTGGCGTCCCGGCGGCGGCTCACTCGCGCCGATCTCGACGGCGAGGAGATCCTGGACGGTGAGCGGCGGCGCGTCGCGACGATCGAAGAGAAGCTTGAGCTCGTCGCGGCCGGGGTCGGTGTCGCCCTGGTGCCCCGTAGTGTCGCGCGCTACTACTCCCGGCCCGACCTGGTGCATCGGCCGGTGACCGACGCCGTGTCGCATGAAACCTGCCTCGCCGTGGTCGAGGACCGCCGCCAGCAGCATCTGTGGGACTTTCTGGCCGTCGCGGCGCAGGCGCTGGCCGGGCGGTGTCCGTGAGGCACAGTGCTCTGCCTTCAGAGCGGAGCTGAAGTGCATCCCGAGGCGGCTATGACCTCGACTGCGGCGCGGATCTGCGCTGTTGCCCCGCGCTGGCGGCGGCCGTCACCATGCGTCCATCGGGGTTTGGATTCCATCTTGGCGACATAACGCTAAAGTAATCACATGGCAACGCAACGTGTGCAGGAGAAGTGGCAGTTCGGGCATCGGGCCCGGCTGGCATTGACCCCTGTGCAGGTCCGGCTCATCGACGCTCAGGCCCATGCGGCGCGGGCCATGTGGAATCTCCTGCACGACTTGTGGACATGACGCCGAGGTGCCGCCGGTCCCTCAAGGCTGCGGACGAGGCGATCCGGCGGGCCCGCAAGGAGATCGACTGGCTCGCCGTCCTCCCGGCCCAGGCTGCCCAGGCGGTGCTGAAGACCTACTTCCAGGCGTGGAAGAACTGCTGGGAAGGCCGGGCCGACGAGCCGAACTTCAAAGCCCGCTTCCGTACGGTGATGTCGGTGGACATTCCCCAGGGGCGTGACCTTCAGATCAAGCGGGTCCACCGCCGCTGGGGCATGGTCAACATCCCCAAGGTTGGCCGGGTCCGGTTCCGCTGGACCCGCGACCTGCTCGTGGGCAGGAACGCGAGCGCGGACAACCGGATCACCGGGGCTCGGCTGGTCAAGGACGCCCTCGGCTGGCACATCGCCTTCCGCGTCCAGACCCTCGAGACCGCACCTGAGCCGCGCACCGGCCCCGAGGTCGGCATCGACGCCGGAGTCAATGTCCCGCTCGCCCTGTCCGACGGCAACCACCACGACCACGGCCGCCCGCCCCGGCTCCCGGACGGCACAGCCGACCGGGACAAGTGGCTGAACCGCGACGAGAAGGCCAAACTGCTCCGCCTGGAGCGGCGCGCCGCATACCGCAAGAGCTTCCGCAAACGCGGCGAGAAGACCTCCCGCCGGCTCCAGAACACCTACGACCAGATCAAGCGGCTACGCGCAAGAGCCACGCGCCGCGCCACTGACTGGCAGCACCAGACCACCACTCGGCTCGCCCGCACCTACGGCGTGATCGTGGTGGAAAAACTGCACATCCCGAACATGGTCAAGTCCGCCAGGGGCACCATCGACAACCCGGGGAAGAACGTCGCGCAGAAGTCTGGCCTGAACCGCTCCATCAGCCAAGAGGCATGGGGCCGCACCGTGACCATGCTGACGTACAAGACCGCCCGCCACGGCGGCACCCTGCACCAAGTCCCCGCCCCCGGCACCTCCCTGCGCTGCTCCGCATGCGGCTTCATCACGCCGGGCAGCCGGGAGGACCAGGCCACGTTCGTCTGCAAGAACCCGGACTGCGGCTGGTCATGCAACGCCGACCACAACGCAGCGCGGAACGTCCTTCACCTGTACCGAATGGGCCACGCGCTCATCCCGGCTGCCGGAAGGGCAGTCGTCGGGCGCACTCGTGGCGTCAAGCCTGCCACCGCAAGGTAGGTGGGAATCTCCTGGCTTTAGTCGGGAGAGCACTTCAAGGCATGGGCCATAACGAACTGCACTGCTCATCAACGAGGCGCTTCACACGGCCCAGCCCACCCTGCCGATTTACGCGTCGGAGTGGGCGGACCCCGAGATCGACGCGGACTTCGCGGAGGTGTGCGAGCTGCTGCTGCGCGGCCTGCGCGCGTGAGACGTGCAGGCCGCGGCCGGGGTCAGCTTGTGGCACCGCCCTTCGCGGTGAGCACGATCTGGGTCTGGGTGGTCTGCCCCACCAGCCGGTCCTTGTCGTCCCGCAGATCGGTCTGTACGACGATGAGGGTGCCGCCGACGTGCAGGGGCCGGGCCGTGGCGTGGACTCGCCCGGAGGCCACTCCCCGCAGGAAGTTGGTCTTGGACTCCACCGTGGACGTCCCCGCGCCCTGCGGGAGGTTGAGATAGGCGCAGACGGCGCCGACGGAGTCGGCCAGCGCCATCAGGGCCCCGCCGTGTATGACTCCACCCGCGGTACAGACCTCCGGTGACCAGGCCAGACTGCCCACGGCCCGGTCGGGGGCGGCCTCGTGGAGTTCGATGCCCAGCTGTGCCGCGAAGGGCATGGCTGCCAGGAGGATGGCGGGGCTGAGGGCTGCCGTCTCGAATGTCTCGGAGGTCTCGGACGTCTCGGAAGGGGGCATGGCGTGCTGCCTTTCGGGGTCGAAGGGTCAGGGCTCAGGGTTATGCGGCCGGAATCCGGTGGGTCAGTTGGTCGCCGAGAGAGCTACGGCGGTACAGCACCTGCCGTCCGTGGCGCGCCCGGGTGACCAGGCCCGTCGCGTACAGCACACGAAGGTGCTGGGACACGGCGCTGGGGGTGACGCCGAGGCGGCGAGCGACCTCCGTCGTTGCCAGCGGCTCTTCGAGGATGCGAAGCAGGGTGGCTCTGGGCGCGCCGAGCAGAGAGGCGAGAGCCGTCGCGTCAGGGGTCGATGGCGGGGCCCAGAGCGTCGCCACCGCACGGCTGGGGTACGCCAGCACCGGTGGATCGTCCGGGTTGATGGGGGGTGCCGGTTTCTGCGCGAACACGGACGGTATCAGCAGCAGCCCTCGGCCGGAGGCCGCGGTGCGGTGCTCGCCGACCACCTTGTCGATGTGCAGCACTCCGTCCTGCCATCGCAGGTTCGGGTGCATGTCGGTGAAGAGCAGGCGTGCGCCTCCTTTGGCCAGTTGCCGCGCGCGGTAGGTCATGTCGGCTTCCAGTGTGAGTCGTATCTGCGGCCACATCGGTTTGATGGCGAGTTCCCAGTACTGACCCAAGAGTTCGCAGATGGTGTCGCAGAGACCGACGACCCTCGTGGCCGTGGCGGTGGCGTCGTGCAGAGCTTCGGGGAGCGGGCCCGGCGCGTGTGTGGCCAGCAGGTCGCGGCGGATCAGATCGGAGGAGGACTGGCGGGCAATGGCCAGTTCGTCTTCGAAGGATGGGGCGAAGCGTGTGGGGCGCGGGGTCAGGAAATCGGGAAGGATGTGGCGCTTTCCGATCAGGGACATCAGCAGTTCGGTGTCGAGCGTGCCGAGCCTGGGGAGTACGGACCTGCGCCATGGCAGATGCAGGGCGGACTGCCCCGGATCACGTAGCACCCGCAGGCTGAGCACGGTCTCCTGCAAGGGCGAGACGGCAAACCGGGTGTCGGCAAGGTCCTCGACACCGAGCACGAAGCTGATCATTAAGCTTTACGCTACATCCTTTGCTCGAGTCCACAGCGCTGCCGTGGACTTCACCGCATGACACACGAAGCCCAGGGGCAGCACACGGCGACCGTCACGGGCGCGGCACGCGGCATCGATGCCGTGACGACGGATGATCGACCGGTCCTTCCGCCCGGCATGCGGGCCCAACTCGATTCGTCCTCGTACATGGGCGTGCCGACCTTCGGCCTGCGGCCCCACCTGACCGAACCGGAACAACTCGACGAGTGGAAACCCGACGTCGCCGTGATCGGCGCGCCATGGGACGACAACACGACCAACCGGCCTGGCGCCCGTTTCGGGCCCCGCGCGCTGCGCGCCAACGCCTACGACGGGGGCACTTACCACCTCGACCTTCAGATCGAGATCTTCGACCACCTCGCGGTCGTCGACTACGGTGACGCGATCGTCTCACCCGGTATGTGGGATCTGTCGCGTGATGCCATCTACCGTCGGGTCTCCGATGTGGTGAGCCGCGGCATCATCCCCGTGGTGATCGGGGGTGACCACTCGGTGACGTGGCCGAGCGGGATGGCGGTCGGCGCGCATTACGGCCACGGTCGGATCGGGATGATCCATTTTGACGCCCACGCCGACACGGCTGACATTCTGCGCGGCAACCTCGCCAGTCACGGAACACCGATGAGGCGACTGATCGAGTCGGGAGCGATTGCCGGACGAGACTTCATCCAGGTCGGGCTTCGGGGTTACTGGCCACCGGCCGACGTACAGGAGTGGATGCGCGAGCAGGGAATGCGCCATCACACGATGCAGGAGATCTGGGAGCGCGGCATCAAGGATGTGATGGACGATGTCATCGCCGAAGCGATGGACGGCACGGACGGTGTCTACATCTCGATCGACATCGACGTGCTGGACCCGGGGTTCGCCCCGGGGACGGGAACACCCGAGCCTGGCGGTTTCGCACCGATCGACCTGCTCAGAGCCGTTCGCCGGATCGCTCTGGAGACCAACGTGGTCGCGCTCGACGTCACGGAGGTCTGCCCTCCGTACGACCACGCCGACCTGACGGTCAACAACGCCCATCGGCTGATCTGGGAGACCCTTGCCGGCCTGGCCTGCAAGCGCGCCCGACGAGCCGGGTAACACCCAAGCCGGTCAGTCGGCTCTCCACCCACCCCCTCTTAAATAATCGCTTGATGCGGTACTTGATGTAGAGCAAGCACTTTTTTAGGAGCAGGTGGGGGGAGAGCCCAACCGGAGCGGCGTCCACCGCTCCGGACGACCGCCCGCCGTTCTGCCGCCCGTCGGCCGCTTTGCGCCGAAGGCGCGAGACGATACCTGCTCACGGCAACCGGGCCACGCGCCGGGTGAAGTCCATGTGCCAGTTGGTGATCCAGGTCTGCCCGTCGTCGAGGGAAAACGCCTGCTCCCAGTGGGCGCGGTCGGCGGTGATGCCGGACCAGATGAAGCGTGCCCGGACCCTGCGGCCGTCGTGCTCGTCGTCGCCGTGGAAGACGCCGGTGCCGTCCGCGCCGAAGCTGCCGGTGACGGGTGGGAAGAGGGTGCCGGTGCGCTTGCTGGCCCAGTACAGCGACCACTGTGCGGTCGCCGGGTTGAACAGCCGCAGCGTCAGCCCGGAGAAGCCCTTCGTCGGGAACTCGATCTCGTCGAAGCTGGCGGCGCCGTCGAAATGGGCGGAGGCGCGGGTGGTGCCGGGGAACTCCTCCCAGCGGTCGTCGCCCTCGGTGGGGTCCAGGAAGTCCTTGCGCCAGCGGTTGGCGACGTCGTAGGTGCCGGTGAAGAACGCGAAGTCGTTGTTCGTCATGCCGCAGACGCTAAGACCGGTCCCCTGACATCCTTTGTCAGGGGACCGGCGTAGGTTTACGGCCATGCGCGCCAGCCGACTCCTCTCGCTTCTGCTCCTGCTGCAAAACCGTGGCCGGATGACCGCTGTCGAGCTGGCGGCGGAGCTCGAGGTGTCCGTGCGCACGGTCTACCGGGATGTGCAGGCGCTGATTGCGGCGGGCGTGCCGCTCTACGGCGAGGCGGGCCACGAGGGCGGCTATGCCCTGATGGATGGCTACCGCACGCGGTTGACCGGGCTGACGGCAGACGAGGCACAGACGCTGTTCCTGGCTGGTCTCCCGGGGCCGGCGGCCGAGCTGGGGCTGGGCTCGGTGCTGGCGGCCGCCGAGCTGAAGTTGGAGGCGGCCCTGCCGGCCCCGTTGCGGGATCAGGGCCGGCGGATCCGTGAGTGCTTCCACCTCGACGCCCCGGGCTGGTACCGGGAGGCGGACGAGGTGCCGCATCTGCCGGCGGTGGCGGCCGCGGTGTGGCAGCGCCGTGCCATCTGGGTGCGCTATCGCCGGTGGTATGCCCCGCAGGTGGTGGAGCGGCGGCTGGAGCCGTGCGGAATCGTGCTCAAGGCCGGACGCTGGTACACCGTCGCTCGTGCCGATGACGAACTGCGTACCTACCGGATCGGGCAGATCCTCGCCCTGGAGCAACTGGACGAGGTGTTCGATCCGCCGGCCGGTTTCGACCTGGCTCGTCACTGGCAGGCCCATTCGGCGGCGCTGCAGGAGCGGCTGTGGCAGGGCGAAGCGGAGATACGCATCTCACCGGTCGGCATCGCCCGGCTACAGGACTTCGCGGCGCAGGCGGTGATCGACGGTGCGAACCGAGGAGAGCCGGAGGCCGACGGCTGGCGCCGAAGCGTCATCCCCGTCGAGAGCCTCGAACACGCGGAGTCGGAGCTGTTGCGGCTGGGCCCGGAGGTGGAGGTGCTCGCGCCGACCGAGCTTCGGGAGCGCATCGCGGCATCGACACGAGCCATGGCGGTGCTCTACGACTGAAGTCACAACCGCGGGCTTCCACCAGCCACGCCGGCCGCGACCGCTCACGCTCGGAGGTCCACCATGTAGAACACCTTGTCGTAGCGGCGTTCGCCGACGGCGACGAAGTCGGGCAGCCGGCCGTATTCGGTGAAGCCCAGCGACCGGTAGAGGTCCAGGGCCTTGGCGTTGTCGCCACGGGCGTCCAGGGTGAGGACCTCGATACCGGCCTGGCGGGCGTCGGCGATCAAGGCGGCGGTCAGCGCCCGGCCGATGCCACGCCCATGGGCGGCTCCAGCCACCGCGATCTTCTCCAGGTCGGCGTGCGGCCGGTGGGTCGGCCGGGCGTAGCGCAGCCAGTACCCAAGCCCGACCAGCCGACGGTCGAGATATGCGGCGCGCAGGGCCCCATCCCCGGCCCGCACCGCGGCGACGACCTGGCCGAGGAGTTCCGCCACCTCTGGGCGTGAGGGCGGTTCGACCCAGCCGAGTGCGGCACCTTCGCGGACCAGGTCCGCCAGGATCCGGTGGGCCGACTCCGCGAAGCGGGCTGCCAGGTCCGGATCGGACATCAGCTCCATCGCGCTCAGGATGACCGGGTCAGCGGCCCCGCCGCTGGTCATGGCCGTATTCATGGCCGAGAGACTATCCAGCCGCCCGCGCGTTGGCTTCCTGCCCTTCCCGGGGGAACTGCTGGAACCATCGTCCAGCGACAGCAGATGACGACAGCCACAGAAGGGCATCGCATGACCAGCCGCGACCTCGACACTGAAAACGAAGTCTGGGACCCCTTGGGCACCTTGCGTCAGGCGTTATGGATCTGCGGGGGCCAGTGGGCCGGAAAATCGACCGTAGCCAGAATCCTGGCAGCACGGTATGGCGTCACCGTCTATCACTACGACTACCACGACGCCCGCGCTCACAACGATCGCCGCATCGCACGTCGCATCAGCCTTGGTGAGCCCGTCGCCGATCCTGACCTGGACGAGGTGTGGGTCAACACCACCCCCGAAGCGATGGCCGCCCAGACCCTGGCCGATTTCCCGGTCCGCTTCGAATGGACGCTTGACGACCTGCGCGCGCTGGTCTCCGGGAGGCCGATCATCGCCGAGGGCTGGGGGCTCCGCCCCGAGCTCGTAGCCCCCATCATCGACTCACCGCGTCGGATGATCGTCATGGTGCCCACACCCGAGTTCCGCCAACATCAAGTTCGTGTACTGCCCCGGGCCGCCGCGCTCGGTCACCCCGTCAGCGACCCGGCCAGAGCGCAGGCCAACCGCCTGGCCCGTGACTGTCTCATCGCCGAGGAGGCTGTTCGTACCGCCCGTGGGCTGGGTATCCGCGTGCTCGAAGTCGACGGTTCCCGCGACGCCATGGCCATCGCCGATGACGTCGCAGACCACTTCAGCCCCTACCTGGTGCGTTGAGCCTGCCCCGGGCCGCGATGCGGTTACGGATGCGCGCGGCCATGGCGGAGGTTTCTTCGGGCTCCATGGCCAGCACGCCGTTCTCGGTCATCAGCGACGCGAACTGCTGTTGTTCGTAGGGGGTGTCCGGCGGCAACCCGGCGATGTGCCAGTGCAGATGTGCGTTCCCTTGCTGGCTGCCCAGGGAGTAGAGGTACGTCCGCTCGGCGCCCACGCAGTCCTCCACCGCGAGGGCGACCTCCCGCACCACCAGCATGAGCCGTGTGTAGGACTCCGGGTCGAGATCACGGACGACGTGCTCGATGTGTCGCTTAGGGGCGACCAGCACCTTGCCGGGGAGGGTGGGCCATCGGTCGAGGAAGGCGACGTGGTCGTCGTCCTCGTAGACGGTGTGATGTGCGAAGTCGGGGCGTCCCGATACGAAGGCGCATACGAAGCACGGCCCGCGTTGCGCTCTGGCCGTGTATGCCTCCAGGTCCATCGGCTGCCGTTCCGGCGGCATGGCCTGGCCCCTTTCTTCCGTGGTCCGGTCAGAGTTCGACCGGCGATGTCGCCAGGTCGAGTTCGACCCAGACTTCCTTGCCCACGGTTCGCTCCCGTACGCCCCAGCGGGTCGCCAGCGCGCGCACGATGAGCAGCCCGCGCCCGAACTTGTCGTCGGGGGTGGGGCGGCGCGGCTGGGGGAGGCGTTCGCCCTTGGCATCGGAGACGGCGATGCGCAGGAGTGTTTTGGTGAGGGTGAGCTGAACGCGGAAGTGTCGCCCGGGGACGCCGCCGTGCAGCACGGCGTTGGACGCCAGCTCGGAGACGATGAGCGCGGCGTCGTCCGCGAGGGCGGGGTGGCCCCAGTGGGCGACCATCCTGGCGGTGTAGCGGCGGGCGAACGTCACGCTTTTGGGGAACGGGGAGTAGTCGACCCGGTCGTGATGGACGACCGGGTCGTTGGGGTCGGGGCTCCGTGGGTCTTGCGGCGCGAATGTCATTCCACGCACCTCCAGCAGGCGAGTTTGGGCCTGAGCGCGCGAGGGCGTGGCGGAGTGTGGTCCGCCGACTCGCCTCGCTGCGCGAGCGGTTCATCACGGACCGTAGCGCCGCCTGCGAGATCAACACAAGTTCCTCTTGGAGGAATTCCTCCAATCGGTTTGCGGGGGCGTGTCTGCTGACGACAGACTGGGCGCGTGACTACGAGTCAGCTGATGCAGGGAAACAGCACCTCGACCGTTCTGGGGCGCAGACTCGGCGGTGAGCTCATCAAGCTCCGCACCGAGGCGGGGCTTACGCAGGGGCATGCCGCCAAGGCTCTGACGGCGTCCACCACCAAGGTGGCCAAGATGGAGCGCGGCTGGGTCCCCATGCGCGACCCGGACATCCGGGCCTTGTGCGAGCTCTACGGCGTGAGCGATCCTGCAATAGTGGGCGGGCTGCTGGAACTGGCTCGGGTCGACCGCGAGCGCCGCAGGGCCAAGGGGTGGTGGAGCGATTTCCCCGACCTCGGGGACATGCAGGAATACGTCGCTCTGGAGAGCGTGGCGACGGCCATCAGGACGTGGCAGCTCTGCCTCGTGCCCGGCTTGCTGCAGACCCCTGATTACGCCCGCGCGTTGGCCATCGGTAACTCGACGCGTGGTCACCCGGACGACGGCGAACAGTTCGTTGCCACCAGAGTGGCGCGTCAGCGGCGGCTCACCGAAGAACCCGTGCTGGCACTATGGGCACTGATCCACGAAAGTGCGCTCCGGCACCAAGTCGGCGGGCCGGAGGTGATGCGCTCGCAGTTGGCGCATCTCTGCCACGTCGCGGATCAGTCCCACATCACGGTTCAGGTGCTGCCGTTCGCGGCCGGAGCGCACTTGGGCATGAACGGTGCCTTCAACATCATTTCGTTCACCGAGCCCGGCGCCATGGACGTGGTGTATACAGAAACCGCCTTCGGCCGGTTGTGGGTTGAGGGAGGGGGCGAAGCCGCCCAGCACCAGGATCTCTTCGAGGAGATCTCCCGAAGCGCCCTCACTGAGCCGGAGAGCAAGGCATTTATCGAAGTCCTCCGTGAAGAGATGTGAGAGATGACCGCCTTTGAGTTCCGGAAGTCGAGTCGCAGCAACGGTGACCGCGAATGCGTTGAGGTGGCCACCAACCACCCTGACACGGTCGCGATACGCGACTCCAAGCACCCTGAGGGCCCGATACTCCACGTGGCGCCGGCCGCGTGGGTGGCCTTCCAGGAGGCCGTCGTGAAAGCACTCCCCGAAGAGGTGTGACGGATGGCCGCGCCTGAGTTCCGCAAGTCGAGCTACAGCAACGGAACAGAAGAGTGCGTCGAGGTGGCCACCAACCACCCCGACACGGTCGCGATACGCGACTCCAAGCGACCCGAGGGCCCGATACTGCGCGTGGCGCCCGCCGCGTGGGTGGCTTTCCGGGAGGCCGTCGTTCAAACCTCGTCGCGCATCAGCCGCAGGTAGACCAGCGAGAACACCGCACCCACCAGCAGCAACAGCAGCGCCACCGCCGTGCCGTAGCCGATCAGCGACTTGTTGAACGCCTGGTCGTACATGAAGACCGGCAGCGTCTGGCTGCGGTTGCCGGGGCCGCCTCGGGTCATGGCCCAGATGAGGCCGAAGACGGACAGCGTCTGGAGCGTGTTGAGCATCAGGTTCGTGCCGATGGAGCGGCGGATCATCGGCAGGGTGATGTGCCAGAAGCGGCGCGGCCCACTCGCGCCGTCGACCTCCGCGGCCTCGGTGATCTCCTTGGGGATCTCGGAGAGCGCGGCGGAGTAGACGAGCATCGAGAAGGCCGTGCCGCGCCAGACGTTGGCGAAGGAGACGGCGAGGATGGGGAGGGTGTAGAGCCAGTTCTGGGACGGCAGGTGGAGCCAGTCCAGGATGGCGTTGAGGGTGCCCTCGCGGCGGAAGAAGGCGTACAGCAGAAAGCCCGCGACGATCTCGGGCACGACCCACGCCGCGATGACGATCGAGCCGGTGATGGTCCGTACCGGCTTGGAGGCGCGCTGCATGGCGGTGGCGAGGGCCAGCCCCAGGGTGTTCTGGCCGATGAGCGAGGACAGCAGGGTGAAGACGAGGGTGAGGATGACCGCGTTACGGAAGTTGTCGTCCTCGAAGGCGCGTTGGAAGTTGTCGAGGCCGACGAAGTCCGTGGTGGCGGCGCCGGTCAGCTGCATGTTGGTGAAGGCGATGTAGACGCAGTAGCCGATCGGCCCGCCGAGGAAGAGCAGCAGGAGCACCGTCGCCGGGGCGAGCGGGAGCCAGCGCAGGGGGCGGCCGCGTCTCGGGCGCGAGGGGGCGGCCGGGGCCGCCGCCACCTTGGTTGCGGTTGTCATCAGTCCTTGGCCACCGTGGCGCCGTCGGCGATCGTCTTGAGTTGGTCGGCGTACGACTTGGCCGCCTTGGCGGGGGAGGTGTCACTCGTGGTCACCGACTCCATGGCCTCGCCGATCGCGGTGGAGACCTGGGGGTAGACGGGGAGCGCCGGCCGGTAGTGGGTGTACTTCACCAGGTTGGTGAAGAAGGTGATGCCCGGCATGGCCGACAGATAGCGCGGGTCCTTCGCCACGTCCTTGCGGACCGCGATCTGCGCGTCGACGACGCACCATTCGACCGCGTTCTTCTTGGTCTGCATCTGCTCGATGAACTTCCAGGCCAGGTCGGGGTTCTTGGACTTGGCGGTGATCGCCCAGGTCCAGCCGCCGGACATGCTGACCTTGCCGGGCGCCTGGCCGTTCTGGGTGGGCATGGCGGCCTGGCCGAGAGTCTTTGACCATTCGGGCCATGGCTTGCCGCCGGTCTTGAGCCAGTTCTGGCCGAGCCAGGAGCCGTCGAGGGCGATGGCGAGCTTGCCCTCGGGCAGCCATTCGCTGAAGACGGTGGTGCCGACGTTGGGGTCGAGGGCGTCGGAGACGTCGGGGCCCAGCTTCTCGGAGTAGACGGTCTTGATGAAGCCGAGGGCGTCCTCGAACCCCTTGCCGCCGGTGACCCACTTCTTCGCCTTCGGGTCGTACAGCGGGTTCTCGCCCGTGCCGTACACCAGCATCTCGAAGCCCTGCATCACGGAGGTCTCGCCAGGGGCCTTGCCGGTGTAGACGTTGAGCGGGGTGACGTCGGGGACCTTCTTCTTGATCGTGCGGGCCGCGGCGAGGATGTCGTCCCAGCTCCCCGGCTGCCAGTCGGCCGGCAGCCCGGCCTTGGCGAAGATGTCCTTGTTGAACCACAGGCCGCGGGTGTCGGTGCCGTCCGGGATGCCGTACGTTTTGCCGTCCTCGGCCTTGGCCGCCGCCTTCGCGGTGTCGACGAACTGGTCCCAGGTCTGCCACTTGGCCAGATAGTCGTCGAGGGGGCGCAGATAGCCCGCCGTGATGTCGGAGTTGATCCGGAAGGTGTCCTCGTAGACCAGGTCGGGCGCGGTCTTGGGGGACCGCATCATCTGCTGGACCTTGGTGGCGTAGTCGTTGTCCTGGGCCTGGATCGGGATCAGTTTGACCTTCTTGCCGGGGTTCGCCTTCTCGAACTCTTTTTTCACTCCGGCCAGGAAGTTGTCCTTGAATCTGATCTTGTTGTCGGTGCTGCGGTTGTAAGCGATCTTGACCGTGTCCGGGTCGCTTCCCGAGCCGCCGCCGCAGGCGGTGAGTCCTGCGGCGGCGACGAGGGTGGCGGCTGTGAGGATCAGTGGGGCGGTGGGGCGCACTGGCACGACCTCCTTGCTGGCCTCTGGGCTGCGGCCCGACCGTACGGTTGGGTCCGAGTCAAGGTCAATCCCCTTGACCAGGAACGCCCTTGATCGAACGTCAGCTCGGAGGCTCAGCGATGGGTGGCCGTCAGCCGGTGTAGCCCGCCAGCACCTTGGTGAAGTCGTACGTCCCCTGGTCGATGCCGCTGCACGCGTCCGCGTCCCCGCCGGAGCCGCACTTGCGGTCGCGGTTGAGCGACCAGAAGCTGACCCGGGCCAGGTGGTGGCTCTTGGCGTACGAGACCACGGACTTGAAGTTGTCGAGGGTGACCGTCTCGCCCGCGACATCGGTCTTGCCGTTCATGGAGGAGAAACCGACCTTGCGGTACGCGTCGTCGGAGGACAGCCCGTACGCGCTCGCGACCGTGTTCTTCAGCCCGTCGACCGCCGACTTGGTGGCCGCCGCCATGTCCACGGAGCCCTGGCCGAAGTCGAACGGCATGACCGCCCAGCCGTCCACGTCGACGCCGGACGCGGCGCCGCGCTTGACGAGGTCCTTGCCGTTGGAGTCGGGGCCGCTGGTGGTCGTGCCGAAGGTGACGTACACCTTGATGCCGCTGTTCTTCTGCTTGACGATCTTCAGTGCGTCGATCACCCGCTGCCGGACCGTCGCGTTCTCGAACTCGCTCGCCTCGATGTCGATGTCGATCGACTTGAGCTTGTAGGCGTCGATCACCTTCTGGTACGCGCCCGCCAGCGCGGAGGCGGAGGAGCACTTCTCGCCGAGCTTGTTACCGCTCCAGCCGCCGAAGGACACCGTGACATCGCCGCCGGCCGAGCGTATGGAGTTGATCGTCGACTGGTCGTTGCCGCCGGTGAGCGCGCGGGAGCCGTCCCACTTCGGGTTGCAGCCGCCGTCCGAGAGGATGAAGGCCATCGTGAACTGGGTGGTGCCGGTGGCCGACATCACATCGGTGGCCTTGGGCGGGCTGCCCCAGCCCAGGTAGAGGTACGGGCCGGTCTGGCCGCTGGCGGCGGCGGTCGCTTTCGGGGTGGTCGGGGTGGCCTGGGCGGAGGTGGCGACGAGGGTCGCCGCTCCGCCCGTGGCTATCAGCGCGCAGGTCGCGGTGAGGGCGAGTCTGCGGGTGCGCTTGGAACCCTTGGACATCTTCATGGCGGTGTGGTCCTCCTGAGGGGGGTTGGGAAGGAGGCGACGTGGGGGTTGCGGCTGTGAACCTAGCGAGCCGTCGCCGCGCCGACAAGATGGTGGATAGGAAAGTTTCCTATTGCCCTGTCGGTCAGTGGTCGGTCCGCGGTCAGCCGGCCGTCAGCCAGCGGTAGACCAGCTCCGGGCGGCCGACCTGCCCGTACTGCGGCGCCCGCGCCGCGCGCCCCGCGTCGACCAGGTGCTCCAGATAGCGGCGCGCGGTGATCCGCGAGATCCCCACCGCCTCCGCCGTCGCCGCGGCGGAGATCCCCTCGTCGGCGGCGCGCAGGGTGTCGGTCACGGCCTGGAGGGTGGCCGGGGTCAGCCCCTTCGGCAGCTCGGCCGGCTGGGGTGCGCGCAGCGCGGCCAGTGCGCGGTCCACCTCGTCCTGGCCGCTGGCCTCGCCCACGCTGGCGCGGAATTCCGCGTAGCGCAGCAGCCGGTCCCGAAGCGTTGCGAATGTGAACGGCTTGAGTACGTACTGCACCACCCCGAGCGAGACGCCCTCGCGGACCACCGCCAGGTCACGGGCCGAGGTGACCGCGATCACATCCGCGGTGTGACCTGTCGCACGCAGCGCCCGGAGCAGCTGCAGACCATGTCCATCGGGCAAATACAGGTCCAGGAGCAACAGATCGGCGGGGGTGCGCTCCAGCAGGCGCTGCGCGTCGCCGCGCGTCCGCGCCACGCCGACGACCGAGAAGCCGGGGACCCGCTCCACATACATCCGGTGCGCGTCCGCGGCGACCGGGTCGTCCTCGACGACGAGGACCCGTATCGGGGCGGGCCGCGCCGGGTTCCCCTGCGACGGGCTCGGGCTCATCGGGCGGGTTCCTCTTCTTGGGCGGGTGGCTCTTGGGCGGGTTCCTGCGGGGTGGGTTCCTGTGGGGCGGGTTCCTGTGGGGTGGGCTGCTTCGGGATGGCTTTTGTGAGGGGGGTCCCCGGTTCTGCGAGCGCCGCTTCTGTCAGCGGCATCCGGACCGTGAACTCCGCGCCGCCGTCCGGCGTCCGGGACACCTCGACCGTGCCGGAATTGCGCCGCACCGCCTGCTGTACGAGGGCGAGCCCCAGCCCCCGCCCCGCGGACTTGGTGCTCCAGCCGCGCCCGAAGGCCGCCTCGGCCGTCGCCGGGTCAAGCCCGGCGCCCGTATCGCTCACCCGCAGCGTCAGCTCGTCGGTGACAGCGCGCGCGGTGACCGTGACGCGGGCGCTGCGGGCCGCGCCGCGGCCGACGCCCTCGGCGGCGGCGTCCGTCGCGTTGTCGATGAGGTTGCCGAAGATCGTGACCAGGTCGCGGGTCGGGAGGCCGGGCGGCAGCAGCCCGTCGTCGATACGGGTGTCGGGGGCGAGGACGAGCTCCACGCCGCGCTCATTGGCCTGGGCGGCCTTGCCCAGCAGCAGGGCGGCCAGCACCGGTTCGGCGACGGCCCCCACCACCTGGTCGGTCAGCGCCTGTGCCAGCTCCAGTTCGGCGGTCGCGAAGTCGACCGCCTCCTCGGCCCGCCCCAGCTCGATCAGCGAGACGACGGTGTGCAGCCGGTTGGCGGCCTCGTGCGCCTGGGAGCGCAGGGCCTCGGCGAAGCCGCGTACGGAATCCAACTCGCCCGACAGCGCCTGGAGTTCGGTGTGGTCGCGCAGGGTGACGACCGTGCCGCGCTGCTCTCCGCTGCTGACCGGGGAGGTGTTGACGACCAGGACCCGCTGGGCGGTCAGATGCAGCTCGTCCACCCGCGGCTCGGCGGCCAGCAGGGCGCCGGTCAGCGACGGGGGCAGGCCGAGGTCGGAGACGTAGCGGCCGACGGAGTTCACCGAGTTGTCGGACAGGCCGAGCAGTTCCCGCCCGGCGTCGTTGATCAGCGCGATCCGCCGTCGCCCGTCGAGCATCAGCAGCCCCTCGCGTACGGCGTGCAGCGCGGCCTGGTGGTAGTCGTGCATCCGGCTCAGCTCGCCGGCGTTCATACCGTGGGTATGGCGGCGCAGCCGGGCGTTGATGACATAGGTGCCGATGCCGCCGATCGCCAGCGCGGCGAACGCGACGACGAACAGCGCCAGCATCTGGCGGCGCACCTGCGCGCTGATGGTGTCGACGGTGATGCCCGCGCTGACCAGCGCGGTGATCTTGCCCCCGGCCCGTGCGTCGCGCACCGGGGCCACCACGCGTACGGACGCGCCCAGGGTGCCGGTGTACGTCTCGTCGAAGATCCGGCCGTGCAGCGCGGGCCCGGTGTTGCCGAGGAACTTCTCCCCTATACGGGCCGGGTCGGGGTGGGTCCAGCGGATGCCCCGGGTATTCATGATGGTGACGAAGGCGACACCGGTGTCGTGGCGCACCTGCTCCGCGTACGGCTGGAGCCGGGCGGTGGGGTCGTCGGACCGTACGGCCTCGGCGACGGCCGGCGAGTCGGCGACGGCGGTCGCGGCGGCGGTGGCCTGGCGGCGCGCGGACTCCTCCGCCTGGCTCCGGCCGGTGACGTACGAGAAGACCGCGCACCCGACGACCACGACGGCGACCAGGACCACCTGCATGGCGAACAGCTGGCCTGCCAGACTCCGGGGACGGGGGACGCGCATGCCACACAGTGTGCACATGGCCGTTTCGTGAACGAAATGAACGGAAGGGTGACCGCCATCACAGGCGGGGTGCATAGTCCTCGGGACCGTCCAGGGCGAAGTGCGAGCCGCACGACGCATCAGCCGGGACAGCTGGGCGGCAGATCAGAAGGAGGCAGCACCGTGGCTGCGCAGACCTCGCCGCCGGATTCCGTGGGTACGGATGCCGGGCGGCCGAAGAAGGACCGGATTCACTTCCTCTACCTCGCGGTGATCGCCGCGGTGGCGCTCGGCATCCTGGTGGGCTTCGTCGCCCCCGACACGGCCGTCGAGCTGAAGCCGATCGGCACCGGCTTTGTGAATCTCATCAAGATGATGATCTCGCCGATCATCTTCTGCACGATCGTGCTCGGCGTCGGCTCGGTGCGGAAGGCCGCGAAGGTCGGCAAGGTCGGTGGCCTGGCGCTCGGCTACTTCCTGCTGATGTCGACCGTCGCCCTCGCCATCGGCCTGGTCGTCGGCAACATCATCGAGCCGGGCAGCGGGCTGCACCTGACCAACGAGGTGGCCCAGGCCGGACAGGGTCAGGCCAAGAACGCCGTCAGCGAGTCCCTTCCGGACTTCCTGCTCGGCATCATCCCGACCACGCTCGTCTCCGCCTTCACCGTTCCCGAGGTGCTGCAGACCCTGCTGATCGCGCTGCTGGTCGGCTTCGCGCTGCAGGCCATGGGCAAGAGCGGCGAGCCGATCCTGCGCGGGATCGGCCACATCCAGCGGCTGGTGTTCCGCGTGCTGTCCATGATCATGTGGGCGGCGCCGGTGGGTGCCTTCGGCGCGATCGCGGCGGTGGTCGGCGAGACGGGCGTGGACGCGCTGAAGTCGCTCGCCGTCATCATGATCGGCTTCTACATCACCTGTGCGCTGTTCGTGTTCCTCGTGCTCGGCACGATCCTGCGGCTGGTCGCCGGCGTGAGCATCTTCTCGCTGCTGAAGTACCTGGCGCGCGAGTTCCTGCTGATCGTGTCGACCTCGTCCTCGGAGTCCGCGCTGCCGCGCCTGATCGCCAAGATGGAGCACGCGGGCGTCAGCCAGCCCGTCGTGGGCATCACCGTGCCGACCGGCTACTCCTTCAACCTGGACGGCACCGCGATCTACCTGACCATGTCCTCGCTGTTCATCGCGGAGGCCATGGACAACCCGCTCTCGCTCGGCGAGCAGATATCCCTGCTGGCGTTCATGATCATCGCGTCGAAGGGCGCGGCGGGCGTGACCGGCGCGGGCATGGCCACGCTGGCCGGCGGTCTCCAGTCGCACCGGCCGGACCTGGTGGACGGCGTCGGTCTGATCGTCGGCATCGACCGCTTCATGAGCGAGGCGCGCGCGGTCACCAACTTCGCGGGCAACGCGGTCGCCACCGTCCTGGTCGGCACCTGGACCAAGGAGATCGACAAGGAGCGCATGCAGGAAGTGCTCGCCGGTCGGCTGCCGTTCGACGAGACGACGCTCGTCGACGACCACTCGCCGCACGGCGGGGACGACGCGGACGACGATGCTCAGCCGGCGGTGCCGGAGCAGCGCGGCGGCGTGGACACGACCAAGAAGCACGCGTCCATCTGACCTGACCTGCCCCGTCCGCGCGGCACCCATCGCGCGCGGACATCGCGGCCCTGCCCTCCTGAATCGGGGCAGGGCCGCGCCCGTTCATCCCGCGGCGGTTCATCCCCGGCCGTTCAATCCCCGTCTGTTCATCCCCCGGGCCGTTCATCCCCCGCCCGAGAACCCCGCGGGCAAGTGCGCGACCCCCGTGGCCGACTCCGCGTGAACTCCTGGGACGAAGGGGAGGAACGGAGCGGCCAACAGGGCGACCCCCATGACCGCCGTGGCGATCCGCCCCCAAAGAGGCATGAGCCCCCACCTCTCTTCCTGTTCTCTTGTTCTGTGACGCCCTCACCCCCGCGGAGGACGTACGGTCCACTTCACCGGCCCGGCGGTTGTTCGGCAGCCCTGGTCGCCCCACGAAACAATGGGAGTAGCGTCTGGGGCCGTACCAGGCCGTCAGGTGGGGGAGATGGGGCATGGGCCGCAAGGAGAGCCCGCTGGATCCGAGCGCGGGCCCAGTCCAGCGTTTCGCGTACGAGCTGCGCAAGCTGCGGAGCGAGGCGGGCGGACCGACCTACCGGGCGATGGCGCAGCGGGTGCCGTACTCGCTCACCACGCTGTCCCGGGCCGCCGCGGGGGACCAACTCCCCTCGCTGCCGGTCACACTCGCGTATGTGGAGGCGTGCGGCGGCGACCCGGCCGACCGGATCGCCTGGGAGGCGCGCTGGCGCGAGGCGGTGGAGGAGACCACCGGCATCCCCGCCGAGGACGACGACGCCACCCCGCCCTACCGCGGACTGGCCCGCTTCGAACCAGGCGACCACGAACGGTTCTTCGGGCGGGAACAGCTCGTAGCCGAGCTGCTTGAGCTGGTCCGGGAGAGCAGGTTCGCCGCCGTTTTCGGCCCCTCGGGCAGCGGTAAGTCCTCACTGCTGCGGGCCGGTCTGATCCCGGCCCTGCGCGACGGCACGGCCGCGCCGTTACCCCGCCCGTCCGTGATCCGCGTCCTCACCCCCGGCGACCGCCCGCTCCGCACCCACGCCGACGCGCTCGACCCGAAGCTCGGCCCGAACGGCGGCGATGGGGACACCTGGCTGGTGATCGACCAGTTCGAGGAGATCTTCACCCTCTGCCAGGACCCGGCCGAACGCGCCGGATTCATCGAACGCCTGCTGTCCGCCCAGGACGAGGACAGCCGACTGCGCGTGGTCATCGGCGTACGGGCCGACTTCTTCGGCCGCTGCGCCGAACACCGGGAGCTGACGGCCGCACTGCGCGGCGCCACCTTGCTGGTCGGGACGATGGGGCGGGCGGAGCTGCGGGAGGCGATCGTCAAGCCGGCCGCGGCCGAAGGGCTGATCGTCGAACGGGCGCTGACCGCCAGGATCGTGGAGGAGGTCGTCGACGAACCCGGCGGCCTGCCCCTGATGTCCCACGCACTGCTGGAGACCTGGCGCCGCCGCCGCAGCCGGGCGCTGACGGTGGAGGCGTACGAGGCGGCGGGCGGTGTGCACGGCGCGATCGCCCTGACCGCGGAGCGGGTGTACGGGGAGCTCAGCGAGCGGCAGGCGGAGGCCGCGCGGCGGATCATGCTCCGGCTGATCACACCGGGGGAGGGGGCCCAGGACACCCGGCGCCCGGTGGACCGGGAGGAGCTGGGACTGGACTCCGGCTCGGATGACGCGGCTGATACGGCGCTCGTACTGGAACGCCTGGTGCGGTCGCGCCTGATCACCCTCGACGAGGGCACGGTCGACCTCGCCCACGAGGCACTGATCACGGCCTGGCCCCGGCTGCGCGGCTGGATCGACGAGGACCGCCAGCGGCTGCGCACCCACCGCAAGCTGACCGAGGCCGCCCGCACCTGGGCGGAGCTGGGACGGGATCCCGGCGCGCTGTACCGGGGCGCGCGGCTGGTGGAGGCGCGCGAGGCGTTCGACGAGCCGGACGGATCGGCCGAACTCACCGCCGTGGAGCGCGACTTCCTGGCCGCCAGCCGGGCCGCGGGCACGCGGGAGCGCCGACGGGTGCGCACGTTCGTGGGTGCGGTGGCGGTGCTGGTGGCGCTGGCGCTCGTGGCCGGGGTGGTGGCGTGGCAGCAGAACCGGGCGGGGGAGCAGCGGCGGGCGGAGGCCGTGTCCCGGCGGATCGCGTCCGTCGCGCAGAACATGCGGTACGCGGATCCGGTGACGGCGATGCGGCTGAGCGTGGCGGCGTGGAACATCAGCCACACAGTGGAGGCGAGAGCGGCGCTGCTGGGGGCGATGGGGCAGCGCGAGCGGGACACGTTCACCCTCCCGGGAGGCAGCGCGTTCGAACAGGCGTTGCTGAGCGCTGACGGCCGTACGCTCGTGACCTCCGGGGAGATGAACGGCCGGGTGGTCGGCTGGGACCTGGTCACCCACCGCCGGATCAGCTCCGTCAAGACGGGCGACGAGACGGAGTCCGCGACGGCCGTCTCCCCGGACGGGCGGCGGGTGGTGATGTTCGGGGAGGCGGGTCTCCGACTGCGGGACCGCGCCTCCGGCCGCCCCATCGGCCCTCCCATCGAAATCGAGGACGGGGATGCGGACGCGTACTTCGGGGCGAGCGGACGCACTCTCATGGTGGAGGACGGGCACTGGCTCCGGCTGTGGGACATCCGGAACCGCCGCCGTCTCCTGTTCCAGCGCTCCAGCGAGACCATGCGGGAGCCGACGCTCAGCGCGGACGACGGGAGGATCGCGCTGTGTTCGGACCAGAAGGAGCTGGAGGTGTGGGATGTTCGCGCGCACCGCCGGATACGTACGCTCCCGGCCGTCGTCTCGCGCCTGGGTTGTGGTCCGGGCGAAGACACCGACGGGGCGGAGTTCTTGCTCACTTCGGACGGCCGGAGGCTGCTGATCTCCACCGCGAAGGGGGTCCGCGGCTGGGAGCTGGCCTCCGGAAAGGAACTGCCGGGCATTTCCCACTCCGGGCTCGGGTACCTCGCCCTCAGCCGCGACGGGCGGTTGCTGGCGGCCACGGATGACCAGGAGATCCTGATGTGGCGGCTCGACAGCCCCGGGCGGCCGGTCTACCGGCATCCCCTGGCCGGTCGGCGGATCTCCGGTCTCCAACTGGACGCGGACCATGGGGTCATCCGGTACCAGGAGGGGGATGGCACGGCGAGCGACGCGGTGCGCACCCTCTACCTGGGCAGCGCCACAACGTCCGAGTGGGGACCGAAGCAGGATGGCGAGGCCCTGTTCAGCCCCGACGCGAGCCTGATCGCGGAGGTGCGGACGTCGGGCGGGCGGAGCCGGATCGAGTTGCGGCGCACCGGCGGCGGAGCGCCGGTCGCGGCCGCCCTGCCCTCGGCCGACTGCCGGACCACCGGCCAACCGGGGCGCAAGGGCCGGTACTGCCTGCCGCTCATGGCGTTCAGCGCGGACGGGCGGACCTTTGCCTACGGGTTCGGCGAGCGGGACACGGTCAACGGTCGGGCCCGGGCGGAGCGGGTCGCGGTGTGGGACGTGCGCAAGGGCCGTAAGACGGCCGACCTCGTTCTCACCCCGAAGGGCGCCGACCCGAACGCGCTGCCAGGAGACGGAGCGGGCGCTGACCCGAACGCGCTGACGGAAGACGGAGCGGGCACCGACTCGATCGCGCTGACGCCGGACGGCAGGACCGTGCTCGCCTACCGGCACCTTTCGGAGACCCTGGAGCTCTGGGGAGTCCGCAGCCGCACCAAGGTGACGCGGCGGACACCGGGGCTGGCGGATTTCGTGGAGGTGGGGGGCTCAGGCGATTTCTGGATGGCGTTCACCGACTCCTCCGCGCTGGCCGTGCGGCCCGACGGCCGGATGGTCGTCACGGCGTCCGGGCAGCGCTTCACCCTCCCCTCCGGCCGTTCGGACCAGCTCACCCGTTCCCAGGACCCGGTCTACTCGATGGCGTACCGCCCGGACGGGGAACAGCTGGCCCTCGGTACGGACTCGGGGCAGGTGACGCTGTGGGACGGCGGTGCCGAGCGGCGTCTTGGCGTTGTCGCCGGGACGCTCGCCGGCGAGGGGCGGGAGAGCGCCGAGCCCGCGAAAGCCCTGGCCTACTCGCCCGACGGCAAGATCCTGGCCGTGGCGGGCGACAACGGCACGGTGCGGCTGTGGGACACCGCGTCCGGCCTTCCGCTGGGATCCGCTCTGCTCACCGCGGGCGACACCATCCGGGCCCTGTCCTTCAGCGAGGACGGCAGAAACCTGCTGGTCGCGGGCGAACACGTACCGCTCCAGAAGTTCGCCGTCGACCCCGGGCGCGTCACCGCCGCCGTCTGCGAGCGCGCGGGCGGCGGTCTGCACCGCGCCGACTGGAAGACGTACATCCCCGAAGTCCCGTACCGCAAGGTGTGCTGAACGGGAGCTGACAACCCCGCGCCTCCCCCCGTGGAAGGCGCGGGCGTATAAGGGCGCTGACAGCAGCACAGGCATCAGCGAGACTTCAGCGGGAGTTAAGCGCTTGCTGAAATCCGTACGGAACCCCTTACGGAAACCCGTACGGAATGCCGCCGCGCAAGCGCGTCAGCGCGTCAGCGTTCGCCGTCCACCGCGGCCCGCAGCTGCTCCGGGAGCGCGGTCCATTCGGGGCCGTCGTCCTGGGGCTTGATCCAGGCGACGTTTCCGCCGGTGTCGATATAGGCGACGCGGCCGATTGCCTCGCGCTCGATGTCGTACACGAGGTCGCCTATCCGAGGAAGGGTGCGAGTCTGTCCCGTAGCGGTCATGAGCTGCCCTTTCGCCATAGCGCTGCCTGTCGGCGCGGATCTGGCCGCCTCGGCCTTGTAGCCGGCCGCCCCGAGAAAACCAACCGCGAGGAGTCCGGCTGCCAGGGCCCGGTTGTACCGGCCGCTCGGTCTACGCGGTCCGGCCGGTCCGGCGGTGTTCGATACGCGGATCAAGCCCCCCATGTCGCCCCCGCTGTCTGGGTAGAGAGGGCTCCCCGTTACCGCGGGCTCCCCATCCAGCGGGGTATGCGCCGGACGTGAGCGTGGGTGCGCCGCGGCGCCCTCATTGCCCGTAGGGTGCAATGCGGAGCTGATGTCTCGCTGATGCGGCGCTGACCTGTCCCTGTGGGTAGGCTGCGAGATGGCCGCAGGGAATCTCAGGTACCGACGGGGGAAGCGCGTGCACGGGACCGAGTTTCGTCTGCTGGGCCCGGTCGGTATATGGCAGGGCGAGCAGGGACTCGGCCCGACCGCCGCTCAGCAGCGATCCGTCCTGGCGATGCTGTTGCTGGAGCCGGGGCGAGTGGTCTCCGTGGACCGGCTGGTGATGGCCGTATGGGGAGAGGACCCGCCGGGGTCCGCGCGCAACGCCGTACAGGTCCAGATATCCAAGCTGCGCAGGATCCTGACCGCGCCGGCCGACACCGAGCTGTCCACCTCCGCACAAGGGTACTGCCTCACCGTCGACCAGGAGCGGGTGGACCTGCACCGTTTCCGGGAGTTGGTGCGCGAGGCGCGGACGGTCGGCGACGGCCCGGCCGGTGAGCTGCTGCACGCGGCGCTCCAGCTGTGGCGCGGGCCCGCGCTCGCGGATGTCGCGGGCGGCTGGCTGCCCGAGACCGTCGGGGCGGGCCTCGAGGAGGAGCGGCGCGCGGTGGTGGAGGAGTGCGCCGCGATCGATCTGCGCTCCGGTCGGCACCAGGAGGCGGCGGCCGTACTGTCCCCGCTGGTGGCGGAGCACCCGTTGCGGGAGCGGTCGGTGGGCCTGCTGATGGAGGCGCTGAGCCGGAGCGGCCGGCGGGCCGACGCGCTCGCGCTCTTCCGCAGTACGCGGCAGCGGTACGTCGACGAGCTGGGCATCGAGCCGGGGGACGACCTGCAGCGGCTGCACCGGAAGGTGCTGGACGCGCAGCCGGCGGGGGCGGACCGGGCGGGTCTGGCTCTGGCGGGCGCGGATCCGGCCCCGGCGGCCGCGGACCAAACGCCCGCCCCGGCTGCCCCCACCCCAACTGCCGTTGCCCCCACGGCGGTCGTGGCTCCAGCCACCGCGGCCCCAGCTACCGCCGCCCCGCCCTCATCCGTCCCGCAGGACACCTCCCCCGAGCCCCCCTCCGAGTCCCCACCGGCCGCCGAGGTCGCCGTACCGCAGCAACTCCCCGCCGATGTCGTCCACTTCACCGGGCGGGAGCGGGAGCTCGCCGGGCTCGACGCGCTGCTGCGGCCCGCGCCCGGGGCCGGGCCCGGATCCGGGTCCGGAACTGGATCCCGAACCGGGGGGCGGGTGCCCACCGCGGCGGTGATCTCCGTGATCGCGGGCAGTGGCGGCCTCGGCAAGACCACCCTGGCCGTGCACTGGGCCCACCGGGTCCGCGACCGCTTCCCCGACGGTCAGCTTTATGTGAACCTCCGCGGCTTCGGCCCGACCGGCTCGGCGATGACCCCCTCCGAGGCGGTACGCGGCTTTCTGGACGCCTTCCAGGTGCCCGCGCACCGGATACCGGCCACCGTGGAGGCCCAAACCGCCCTCTACCGCAGCCTGTTGGCGGGCCGCCGGGTGCTGATCCTGCTGGACAACGCGCGCGACGCCGACCAGGTCCGCCCCCTGCTGCCCGGGGCGCCCGGCTGTCTGGTGCTGCTGACCAGCCGTAACGAACTCACCGGGCTGGTCGTCGCGGAGCAGGCCCAGCCGCTGCCGCTGGATCTGCTCGACCGGACCGAGGCGCGCGAACTGCTCGCCCGCAGGCTGGGTTCCGAGCGGGTGGCGGCCGAGCCGGAGGCGGTGGAGGACGTCATCAAGGTGTGCGCGGGGCTGCCCCTGGCGCTGGCCATCGTCGCCGCCCGCGCGGCCACTCACCCCGGCTTCTCCCTCGAAGCCCTCGCCCGCGAGCTGCACGACGCCCGCGGCAGCCTGGACGCGTTCGACGGCGGTGACGCCACGACCGACGTCCGGGCCGTGTTCTCGTGGTCGTACCACACCCTGGGCACCGACGCCGCCCGGCTGTTCCGGCTGCTGGGCGTGCACCCCGGCCCGGACATCTCGGCCGCCGCCGTGGCCAGCCTGATGGGGTTGCCCGTACCGCAGGCCCGGCGCCTGCTGCTCCAGCTGACCCGGGCCCATCTGCTCACCGAGCGCAGCCCGGGCCAGTACGCGCTGCACGATCTGCTGCGCGCCTACGCCACCGAGCTGGCCGACGCGTACGACTCCGAGGACGACCGGCGCGCCGCGCTGCACCGCACCCTCGACCATTATCTGCACACCGCCGTCGCGGCCGGCCGGGTGTTCACCCCGCAGCGCACGCCCCTCGCCCTCCCCGCCCCGCAGCCCGGCGTCAGCACCGAGCCGTTCGCCGATTACGCCGAGGTGCTGACCTGGTTCACCGCCGAACACCGTGTCCTGGTCGCCGCGCAACAGCAGGCCGCGAAGAGCGGATTCGAGACCTACGCCTGGCGGCTGGCCTGGTCGCTCGCCGAGTTCCTTGACCAGCTCGGACACTGGCACGACCAGGACGTCGTCCACACCGTGGCCCTCGACGCGGCGCTGCGCACGGACAACCTGGCCGGGCAGGCCCACGCTCACCACGGCCTCGGCCTCGCCGATCTGCGGATGGCCCGCTACGACCAGGCCCGCGACCACCTGATGCGCGCCCTCGACCTGCACGGCAGAACCGGCAACCCGGCCGGCCAGGCCCTCATCCACGTCGCGCTCAACCAGGCGGGCGAGCGGCAGGGCCGCCACGAGGAGGGGCTCTACCACGCGCAGCGCACCCTTGAGCTGTACCGGGAGGTCGGCCAGCGCAGCGGGGAGGCGTACGCGCTGAACAACGTCGGCTGGGCGTACGCCATGGTCGGCCAGTACCAGCAGACTCTGGTCCACTGCGAGAAAGCGCTGCGGATGCTTCAGCAGGCGCACGACGGGCGGGGCGCCTCCGCCGCCTGGGACAGCCTGGGCTATGCCCACCACCGCCTCGGCGACCACGAACAGGCCATCACCTGCTACCGCAACGCCGTGGAGCTGCGCCGCGAGCGCGGCCAGCGGGTCAGGGCGGCCGAGACCATGTACCGCCTGGGCAGCGCGCAGCTGGCCGCCGACGATGTCCGCGGCGCCCGGGAGACTTGGCGCCAGGCCCTGACCATGTTCGACGCCCTCGGCCACCCGGACGCCGGCCGGGTCCGCGAGGAACTCGGCCGGCTCGGGTGATCCAGCAGCACCTACTGACGGGGGAACTCAGCCGAACGGAATCCGGACGTACGACTGGTTGCCCGTCCCCAGCGTGCTGCCGCCGTTGCCGATGGCGTTCCAGACCTCGACCCGCACCTTCCCGTTGCTCAGGTTCCCGAGCGAGCCGGTGGCGGACTTCAGTCCGCGGGCCTGGGTGTAGTGCTCATAGCCCGTGACGGGGTCGGTGGCGAAGTACTGGTAGGTCTCGGTGCGGTCCCAGCTGCCGTCGCCGGTCAGGTCATAGGAGATACGGACCTGCTGGCCGTTGGCCACGGTGGTGCCCGCGTCCACGAACAGGTCGAACTGCGTGGCGCCGCCGCTGTAGGTGGCGTTCAGCCCGGAGGCGAGGAAGGTCTGCGGCTGGTAGGGCGTGCCGTCGTGGTTGGTGCCGCCCGCCGAGGCCAGCGTCGCGGTGGACGCGGAGGAGGAGGCTGCGCCGAGGGCCCCGCCGCCGCCCAGGTAGCGGGTGGCGGAGCCGGACGGGGGATCGGTGGGCGGGTCGGTGGTACCGCCGCCGCGGGTCCAGACGGCGACGTAGTCGACGAGCATGGGGTGGCCGGGGTCGGTGGCCGCGGTGGGGGTGGCCGAGCCGTGGACGCCGTCGGGGAAGGCGCCGCCGATCGCGACGTTCAGCAGGATGAAGTAGCCGGCGTGGTCGGTCATGTTCGACCAGGTGGCGGCGTCGACGCTGTTCTGGCTGACGCTGTGGAACTGCTGGTCGTCCACGTACCAGCGCAGCTGGTTGGGCGTGGTGGAGCGGTCCCATTCGAAGCGGTACGTGTGGAAGGCGGACTGGCAGCTCGCGCCGGGGCAGGCGCGGCTGGCGCCGACGCCGGTGGTCTCGTTGCAGGGGCCGCCCGGGTTGACGCCGCAGTGGAGCACCCCCCAGACGGAGTTGATGCCGTTGACGTTCTCCATGATGTCGAACTCGCCTATGCCGGGCCAGTTCCAGTAGTTGCCCCGGTACGGACTGCCGAGCGCCCAGAACGCGGGCCAGTAGCCGAGCGCGGCGTCGCCGGTGACGTTGGGCATCTGGATACGGCTCTCGATCCGCAGCACGCCGCCCGCCGGGGCCTTGAAGTCGGCGCGCTGGGTCTCGATACGGGCCGAGGTCCAGTTGCCCGCGCCGTCGCGGAGCGGGGTGATGCGGAGGTTGCCGCTGCCGTCGAGGCTGAGGTTGCTGGTGGAGTTGGTGTAGTTCTGGATCTCTCCGGTGCCCCAGTTGCCGGGGCCGCCGGGGTAGGCATGGCCGGTGTCAATCTGCCAGTTGGCGGAGGACGGCAGCGTGTTCGCGGAACCCTTGAAGTCATCGCTCCATTGCAGGTTCCAGCCGGCGGCGGGCGGCACGTCACCCCGCGCGGGCGAGGTGCCGAGGAGCGTGGCGAGGGCCGCCAGCGCGAGTGCGGCGACGGCCAGCGCCGCGGTGAGCGGTGAGGTGAGGGGTGCCCTCGGTCTGGGTCCGGTACTCGTGCGTGTGCTCACGGGGGACGACCTCCAGGAGGTGTGTGGGGGTGTGAGAGCGCTCTCACGTTTATGTAGGCGCACACGGGAAGGGCGTCAATGGCTCGTGCGTGTTGGTTTGCCGGCGGGGTTCCTGACGCGCGTACGTACCGTCAGGCCGGCGCCAGCCAGATCGTGGCCAGCGGTGGCAGCACCGGCAGGATGCTCGCGGGCCGTCCGTGCCAGGAGGTGGGTTCGGCCTTGAGCGGTTCCGGGTTGCGGACGCCGCTGCCGCCGTAGCGGCCGTCATCGGTGTTCAGCACCTCGCGCCACAGCGGGACGTGGTCCGGGACGCCGATGCGGTAGTCATCGCGTACGACGGGCGAGAAGTTGCTGATGGCCAGCAGCGGAGAGCCGTCCGCGGCGAAGCGGAGGAAGGCGAAGACGTTGTCCTCGCGCGCGTCGCCCTCGACCCAGGCGAACCCCTCCGGGTCGGTGTCCCGCTGCCACAGCGCGGGCGTGGCCAGGTACACCTGGTTCAGCTCGCGGACCAGGTCCCGTACGCCGCGGTGGTCGGGCTCGGCGGAGTACGAGGGGTCGAGCAGCCACCAGTCCGGGCCGTGGCTCTCCGACCACTCGGCGCCCTGGGCGAACTCCTGGCCCATGAAGAGGAGTTGCTTGCCCGGGTGTGCCCACATGAAGCCCAGGTACGCGCGGTGGTCGGCGCGCCGCTGCCACCAGTCGCCGGGCATCTTCGACACCAGCGACCGCTTGCCGTGCACCACCTCGTCATGGGAGATGGGCAGCACATAGTTCTCGCTGTACGCGTACACCATCGAGAAGGTCATCTCATGGTGGTGGTACTTGCGGTGCACCGGCTCATGGCCGATGTAGCCCAGCGAATCGTGCATCCACCCCATGTTCCACTTCAGCCCGAAGCCGAGGCCGCCGAAGCCGCTGGGGCCCGCATGGTGGGTGGCGCGGGTGACGCCGTCCCAGGCGGTGGACTCCTCGGCGATGGTCAGCGCGCCGGGGCAGCGGCGGTAGACGGTCGCGTTCATCTCCTGCAGAAACGCGACGGCGTCCAGGTTCTCCCGGCCGCCGTGGGCATTGGGCGTCCACTGGCCCGGCTCGCGGGAGTAGTCGAGGTAGAGCATGGAGGCCACGGCGTCCACCCGCAGGCCGTCCACATGGAACTCCTCGCACCAGTACACGGCGTTCGCCACCAGGAAGTTGCGCACCTCCGTGCGGCCGTAGTCGAACTCCAGCGTGCCCCAGTCCGGATGCGCGGCCCGGGCCGGGTCGGCGGGTTCGTACAGCGGTCTGCCGTCGAACTCGGCCAGCGCCCACTCGTCCCGCGGGAAGTGCGCGGGCACCCAGTCCACCAGCACCCCGATGCCCGCCTGGTGCAGGGCGTCGACCAGATACTTGAAGTCGTCAGGGGAGCCGAGGCGGGCGGTGGGCGCGTAGAAGCCGGTGACCTGGTAGCCCCAAGAGCCGCCGAAGGGGTGCTCGGCCACCGGCATCAGCTCGACATGGGTGAAGCCGAGGTCCTTGACGTACGCGGGAAGCTGCTCGGCCAGCTGGCGGTAGGTCAGGCCGGGGCGCCAGGACGGCAGATGCACCTCGTACACCGAGAACGGCGACTCGTGCACCCGCTGCCCCGCCCGGCGGGCCAGCCACGCAGCGTCGCGCCACTCGTGGTGCGAGGTGTGCACGATCGAGGCGGTGGCGGGCGGACACTCGGTGCGGCGCGCCATCGGGTCGGCGCGCAGGGTGTGGCTGCCGTCCGGGCGGGTGATGTCGAACTTGTACACCGCGCCCTCGCCCACGCCGGGCAGGAACAGCTCCCATACGCCGCTGCCGCCCAGCGAGCGCATCGGGCAGGCCGTACCGTCCCAGTAGTTGAAGTCCCCCGCCACGCGTACGCCTCGGGCGTCCGGCGCCCACACCGTGAACCGCGTCCCGGCCACGCCCTGGTGCGCCATCGGATGCGCGCCCAGCGCGCGCCACAGCTCCTCGTGGCGGCCCTCGCCGATCAGGTGCAGATCCAGTTCGCCGAGGGCGGGGAGGAAGCGGTACGGGTCGTGGTGCGGGGCCGCGCCGCTGCCGTACCCCCCGTTCTGGTACTCCCCGTTCTCGTAGTCGACCAGCAGCCGGTAGTCGGGGATCTCCCGGAGCGGGAGCACCCCGGAGAACAGCCCGTCCCCCTCGGGGCGCAACTGCGCGCGCAGCCCGGTGGCCGTGACGGCCACGGAACGGGCGTACGGGCGCAGCGCGCGGAAGAGGATTCCGCCGCGCACGGGGTGGGCGCCGAGGAGGGCGTGCGGGTCGTGGTGGGAGCCGGAGAGCAGCCGCTCCCGGTCGGTGTCCCCGAGCGGCGCCGCGGCGCGCACACCCCCGCCACCGGGCGGCGCGGCCTCGGGACGGGGGGTGGCCTCGGCGCGCGGTGGGTCGGTGGGGGCGGGGTTCGGGCCGGCGCTCGGGCCGACGCTGGGGCTGTGGCTCGGCCTGGGGGCCCGCGGGGTGGGCGGTGCGGTGTACGAGGAGCGGGACATGGGGCCGTCTCCGGGGCCGTGCGCGGCGGCCCGGTGGGCGGCGGGCCGGTCGGGGTCCGGGCGGAAGGTGGCCGGCACGGGCGAGGGCGGGCCGGACGGAGGTGTGTCGGACAGCGGCGGGTCATGCGGAGACCGGCCGGACGAGGGCCGGCCGGACGAGGGTAGGCCGGATGGAGGCGAGTCCTGCGGAGTCGGGTCGTGCGGGGGTGGGCCGGACGGAGGCGGGTCATGCGGCCGCAGGCCATGCGGCGGTGGGTCGTGCGGAGTCGGGTCGTGCGGGGACCGGCCGGACGGAGGCGGGTCATGCGGTTCCGGGCCATGCGAAGGCGGGTCATTCGGCCGCAGGTCGTGCGGCTTCGGGTCATGCGGCGCCGGGTCGTGCGGTGGCCGGTCGGACGGCGGACGTGCGGTCACGGGGGTGTCCTCCCAGGGGGCTGGGTGCGTCGTATCAGGTGCGGGTCGCGGCCAGGCGGCGGATGGCCGACATCGGAACGGGCAGCCACTCGGGGCGGTGGCGGGCCTCGTACACCACCTCGTACACCGCCTTGTCGGTCTCGTGGGCCCGCAGCAGCTCCGGGTCGTCGCGCGGGTCGCTCCCGGATGCCTCCGCGTAGCCCGCGCAGTACGCGGCCCGGGAGCGGCAGGCCCAGTCCTGCGGGCTGTCGTGGCCGCCCACGGCCGCCGCGTAGTCGAACGAGCGGAGCATGCCCGCGATATCGCGCACCGCCGGCTGCGGACGGCGGCGCTCGTCGAGCGGGCGCGAGGGCTCGCCCTCGAAGTCGATGAGGGACCAGTGCGCCCCGCCCTCGACCGTCCGCCGCAGCACCTGGCCCAGGTGCAGATCGCCGTGGATGCGCTGGGCCGTCCAGGTGCGCCCGGCGCGGCCGAGCGCGGCCAGGTCCTCGTACGCGGAGTGCAGCGCGGCGCGGTACGGGTGGAGGGCGGGTACGGCCGCGGCGGCCGAGTCCAGGCGCTCGGACATGGTGGCGGCGAGGTGTTCGATCTGCGGGCGGCGCAGATGGGAGGTGGGCAGCGCGCGGGCCATCGCCAGATGGACCTCGGCGGTGGCCTGGCCGAGGGCGTGGGCGGCGGCGGTGAAGTCGCCCCGGGCGGCGACCGCGTCGAGCGCGAGCTGCCAGCCGTCGGTGGAGCCGGCGAGGTAGGGCTGGAGCACACCGAGGGTGCAGGGATCGGCGCGCGGGCCCGTCCCCTCGCCGAGCGGGGCGGCCTCGAACCAGGCGGCCGGGGCGGGCACCCGGGTGCAGCCCGTGCGGGCGAGGGCCAGGGGCAGTTCGAGGTCGGGGTTGGTGCCGGGGCTCACTCGGCGGAAGAGCTTGAGGATAAACGTATCTCCATAGATCACCGAGGAGTTGGACTGCTCGACGTTCGCCAGCCGGGGAGCGAGCCCCGAGGGGATGTCCGCGGACGGCTCGCGCAGAAAGCGCAGCGGGCCGAGGGTGCCAGGCATCCGCAGCCGTTCGAGGAGGAGCGTGGCGAGGCGGGGGTCGAGCAGGGCCTCGTAGACGGTCCGGCCGTGCAACGGCCCGCCGCTGGGGTGGCCGATGAGGGCGGGGGCGAGATGGGGCGGGAGGGTGGCGCGCACGCCGAGGAGGATCTGGTAGCAGTCGGTGGCCGCCGCGCCGCGCCGGTGTCCGCAGCCGGAGCCGTGCCGGTGGCCGGGCGGCTCGGGCTGCTGGGCGCGGACGAGCAGATGCAGCAGGCCCGGCGTGCTGCCGCCGGCCGCGCACGGCAGCAGCTCGGTCGCGCAGACCAGGGCGAAGCCGGTGACCGGACGGCCCTTGCCCGCGAACCAGCGCTGCCGGGGCAGCCATTCCGAGAGCAGCGGGGCGAGGGAGGCGAGCAGCCCGGCGGGGCCCGCGGCCGCGGCGGGGCGACTGGCAGGGGTGGGGGCCGGCGGGGGGTCGGCCCGCGGTACGGCGGTCGGCGGCTGCTGTGCGCCCGGGGAGGCCCCCCGGGAGAATGAAGCTTCCGGCATGGCGTCGCGTCCTTTCCCCGGGCACACGACATATCAGGGCAAAGTGTCCCGGATTGCGGCATTGACTGTGCGACGGTGCGGGACGTGTCGGGCGAGGATCGTCCGTACGGCGATTACAGAGCGGTACGGCGCAGTACGGAGTGCGCGATCTGCTCCGCCCGCGTGGTAGTAGGGAGGCTGCCCATGATGTGGGGCCGAAAACGCCCGTACGCGCCCGAGGCGGACGCGTACGGACGAGAACGGCAAGCGTGCACGTCAACCCGTCCAGTGGCCCGCCGCGTCGCCCGCCCGCAGCCGGAACCAGTAGAAGCCGTGGCCGGCGAGCGTCAGCAGATACGGGAGTTCGCCGATGGCGGGGAACCGGACGCCGCCGATCAGCTCGACCGGGTGGCGGCCGCTGAAGGACTGTAGATCGAGCTCGGTGGGCTGGGCGAAGCGCGAGAAGTTGTGCACGCACAGCACGAGGTCGTCCCCGCCGTCCTCCGTCGGCGGGGCCTCGCGCAGAAAGGCGAGGACGGCCGGGTTGGAAGAGGACAGCTCGGTGAAGGAACCAAGCCCGAAGGCCGGGTTCTGCTTACGGATCTCGATCATCCGCCGGGTCCAGTGGAGCAGCGAGGACGGGCTGCTCATGGCCGCTTCGACGTTGGTGACCTGGTAGCCGTAGACCGGGTCCATGATCGTGGGCAGGAACAGCCGCCCGGGGTCGCAGGAGGAGAAGCCCGCGTTGCGGTCGGGGGTCCACTGCATGGGGGTGCGTACGGCGTCGCGGTCGCCGAGCCAGATGTTGTCGCCCATGCCGATCTCGTCGCCGTAGTAGAGGATCGGCGAGCCGGGCAGGGACAGCAGCAGCGCGGTGAACAGCTCGATCTGGTTGCGGTCGTTGTCCAGCAGGGGCGCCAGTCGTCTGCGGATGCCGATGTTGGCGCGCATTCTGGGATCCTTGGCGTACTCCGCGTACATGTAGTCGCGCTCTTCGTCGGTGACCATCTCCAGCGTCAGCTCGTCGTGATTGCGCAGGAAGATGCCCCACTGGCAGCCGGAGGGGATGGCGGGGGTCTTGGCGAGGATTTCCGAGACCGGGTAGCGGGATTCGCGCCGTACGGCCATGAAGATGCGCGGCATGACCGGGAAGTGGAAGGCCATGTGGCATTCGTCGCCGCCCTTGGTGAAGTCGCCGAAGTAGTCGACGACGTCCTCCGGCCACTGGTTGGCCTCGGCGAGCAGCACGGTGTCCGGGTAGTGGGCGTCGATCTCGGCGCGGACCCGCCTCAGCATCTCGTGGGTGCGGGGCAGGTTCTCGCAGTCCGTGCCCTCCTCCGCGTACAGATACGGTACGGCGTCCAGCCGGAAACCGTCGATGCCCAGGTCCAGCCAGAAGCGCAGGGCGGCCAGTACCTCCTCCTGGACGGCGGGGTTCTCGAAGTTGAGGTCCGGCTGGTGCGAGAAGAAGCGGTGCCAGTAGTACTGCTTGCGTACCGGGTCAAAGGTCCAGTTGGACGTCTCGGTGTCGACGAAGATGATCCGGGCGTCCTGGAATTGCTTATCGTCGTCGGCCCACATGTAGTAGTCGCCGTACGGACCCTCCGGGTCGGTACGGGACTCCTGGAACCACGGGTGCTGATCGCTGGTGTGGTTCATGACGAAGTCGATGATCACCCGCATACCGCGCTGATGGGCGGCGTCCACGAACTCGACGAAGTCGGCGAGGTCCCCGAACTCCGGCAGTACGGCGGTGTAGTCGGACACGTCGTAGCCGCCGTCGCGCAGCGGGGAGGCGAAGAAGGGCGGCAGCCAGAGGCAGTCCACGCCCAGCCACTGCAGATAGTCGAGTTTGGCGGTGAGTCCCTTGAGGTCGCCGACGCCGTCGCCGTTGCTGTCCTGGAAGGAGCGCACCAGCACCTCGTAGAAGACGGCGCGCTTGAACCAGTCGGGATCGCGGTCCTTGGCCGGAGTGTCCTCGAACTTGTCCGGGACGGGCTCATTGACGATCATGATGTGGGTGACCCTCCGATCGGTGAGGACGGTCGCACGGACAGCACATGCGCGGGAGCCATCGGGCGGCCCGGCTCCAGGCGCACATAGTTGTCCCTGCCCCAGTGATAGGTCTCGCCGGTGAGCTCGTCGCGCACCGGGGCGGACTCATGCCAGTCGAGGCCGAGTTCCGGCATGTTCAACGAGACCGTCGCCTCCTGGGTGTGGTGGGGGTCCAGGTTGACGACCGTGAGCACGCACGAATCGCCCGTTCGCTTCGAGTAGGCGATGACAGAGTCGTTGTCGGCGTGGTGGAATCGCAGATTGCGCAGTTGCCGCAGCGCGGGGTGGCGGCGGCGCAGCCGGTTCAGACAGCTGAGCAGCGGTGTGATGGTACGTCCCGCGCGCTCGGCGGCCTCCCAGTCGCGCGGCCGCAGCTGGTACTTCTCGGAGTCCAGGTACTCCTCGCTGCCGGGCCGCAGCGGGGTGTTCTCGCACAGCTCGTAGCCCGCGTAGACGCCCCAGGTGGGGGACAGCGTGGCGGCCAGCACGGCCCGCGCCTCGAAGGCGGGGCGACCGCCTTCCTGGAGGTGGGCGTGCAGGATGTCCGGGGTGTTCACGAACAGGTTGGGCCGCATGTATCCGGCCGCGTCCCCGGAGAGCTCGGTGAGGTAGTCGGTGAGCTCCTGTTTGGTGTTCCGCCAGGTGAAGTACGTGTACGACTGCTGGAAGCCGATGGCGCCGAGGGTGTGCATCATGGCCGGCCGGGTGAACGCCTCGGCGAGGAAGATGACATCGGGGTCGGTCCGGTTGATGTCGCCGATCACCTTCTCCCAGAAGACCACCGGCTTGGTGTGCGGATTGTCCACCCGGAAGATCCGCACCCCGTGGGACATCCAGAAGCGCAGCACCCGCTCGGTCTCGCGGACCAGCCCCGTGAAGTCGGTATCGAACGCGATCGGGTAGATGTCCTGGTACTTCTTGGGCGGGTTCTCGGCGTACGCGATGGTGCCGTCGGCGCGCCGGTGGAACCACTCCGGGTGCTTGTCCACCCAGGGGTGGTCGGGCGAGCACTGCAGGGCGAAGTCGAGCGCGACCTCCATGCGCAGCTCGCGGGCGCGCTCCACGAAGTGGCCGAAGTCGTCGAGGGTACCGAGGTCGGGGTGGATCGCGTCGTGGCCGCCGGCGGCGGAGCCGATCGCCCAGGGGGAGCCGACGTCGTACGGGCCCGCCGAGAGCGCGTTGTTGGGGCCCTTGCGGTACGAGGTGCCGATGGGGTGGATCGGCGGGAGGTAGACCACGTCGAAACCCGCGGCGGCGATGGCGGGCAGCCGCTCGGCGGCGGTGCGCAGCGTACCGCTCAGCGGCCGCCGGTCCTCGGCGACCCTGGCGCCCTCCGAGCGCGGGAACAGCTCGTACCAGGACCCGAACAGCGCGCGCTCCCGCTCGACCAGGAGGGGCATCGAGCGGGAGGCGGTGACCAGTTCGCGCAGCGGGTGGCGGCCGAGGACATCGGTGACATCGGGGGCGAGGGCGGCGGCGAGCCGGTCGGCGACCGGGCGCCGCTCGTCGCGCAGCCCGTCGACGGCCCGCAACACCGCCTCCCGGCCGTCGTTCTTGGGCACACCCGCCGCCGCTCTCTCATGCAGCCGCGCGCCCTCCTCCAGGACCAGATCGGTGTCGATCCCCGCGGGGATCTTGATGGTGGCGTGGTGCCGCCAGGTGGTGATCGGGTCGCTCCACGCCTCGACCGTGTACGACCAGCGGCCCTGTGCGCTCGGGGTGACCTCGGCGCCCCAGCGGTCGGTGCCCGGGGCGAGTTCGTGCATCGGTGTCCAAGGTCCCGAGCGGCCTGCCGGATCGCGCAGGACCACATTGGCCCTGACCGCGTCGTGGCCCTCCCGGAACACGGTGGCGCTCACTTCGAAACTCTCGCCCACCACCGCCTTCGCGGGGCGACGGCCGCAGTCGATGAGCGGGCGGATGTCCAGGACGGGGATGCGACCGATCATAGGATCACCTGACGGCGTTGCGGGCGTATATTCTTTGGCGGCTTTTGTCCTTTGTATCGGTTGTGCCGCCTTGCGGCGGGTTGCGGGCATGACAGCTCCTGTCCGCGTTCACTCTGGTGGGCGGATGGGGTCGGCCATGGGGGGCGTGTTCGGAAAGCCTTCCCCCGCGGCGCGGGGGGACAATCCGGGTTCCCGTTAACTTCCCGTGCGTAACGCGCTCGGCCCCGTACGGTCCGTGAAACACGAACCGTACGGGGCCGATGGTTTGCCTTTCCGGGTGCTGCCCTTGGGTTTGCGTGTGAGGTATATGCCCGTCAGTTGCCCACCTGTAAGAGGCGGTTCGGCGAACCGGTTCCCGCGTTCCGCACCTTGCCCTTGACGGCGTGGGCCGTGAGCGCCGCACTCACCTGGGCCGGGGTCGCCCGTGGATGGTCCGTGAGATACAGTGCGGCGGCACCGGCCGCGTGCGGGGCGGCCATCGAGGTGCCCGACATGACCTTCGACCCCGTGTCGCTCGTGTTCGACGCCGAGACGATCCGCTCCCCGGGCGCGAACAGGTCAACCGCGGGGCCCCAGTTGGAGAAGGCGGAGCGGCGGTCGTCCGGGCCCGTCGAGCCGACCGTGATGGCGCCCGCCACCCGGCCGGGGGAGTACGAGCCCGCCGAGCTGTTCTGATTGCCCGCCGCCACCGTGAAGGTGAGGCCGGACGCGATCCCGGACCGCACCGCCTCGTCCCACTCGGGGATGGGGGCGTCCTGCGTGGCGCCCAGGCTCAGATTGACCACGGCGGGCCTGTGGGCGTGTTTCATCACCCAGTCGAGCCCGGCCAGCACCTGGGCGCTGGTGCCCTGGCCCGTATCGTCCAGCACCTTGACCGCGACGATGTCCGCCTGCTTGGCCACCCCGTACGCCGATCCGGCGGCGGTGGCCGCGATATGCGTGCCATGGCCGTTGCCGTCCTCGGCGACCGCGTCGTTGTTCACGAAGTCCCAGCCCGAGCGGGCCCGGCCGGCGAAGTCCCGGTGTGTGGTGCGCACACCGGTGTCCAGGACGTAGATCGTCGTGCCCCGGCCGGCGCTGCGCGGCGAGGTGTACGACGCGTCGAGCGTGCGGTCCGGCTGATCGATCCGGTCCAGGCCCCATGACTGGGGGTGTTGCTGACTGTTCTGTTGCCGGGTGCGCAGTGAGACCCGGGTGTCCGGCGCGACCGAGGCGATATGCGGGTCGGCCGCCAGCCGCTCGGCCTGTGTCCCGTTCGCCCGCACCGCGTAGCCGTTCAGCGCCGTGCTGTACGTACGGCTGATTCTCGCCCCGTAGTGTGCGGCGAGCTCCCGGCCCCCCTCGGAGTCCGCGCGGAGGCCCTGCGCCCCCTCCCTCAGTGTGACGATGTAGCTGCCGTCCGCCGTGGCTGCCGTGGATGCCCTGGCGGCCGCGGCCGACGGCATCGCGGCCGTCAGGACCGCCGCGGCGATGGCCGCGACGACGGCCCAGGCCCGGCGCCGGCGGTCGGCGCTCGTATGCGGCATGGATCGATCCCCTCCCCGTCCCTCCCCAATGCGACGGCGTCAGCCTCTCGTGGGGAGGAGGATCGGGACAAGACTGCCTTGGGTGGTTTAGGTGGTTAAATCGGCCAGATCGGTCACGGGGTGGGGGTCGCCGGAGCCCCAGCCGCTGCCTCCGACGCCCCGGCCGCTGCCGTCGCCGACGCCACACCCGCCGCCAGCAGACGCAGGGCCGCCTCCGACGAGGAGCCCGGCTCCGCGCCGTACATCATCAGGCACTGGCCCGAGGAGTCCGGCAGCCGCGTCATCTCGAAGGTCAGCTCCATCGGCCCGACCAGCGGGTGGTGGAAGGACTTGACGCCGAAGGCGCATTTGCGCACCGGGTGGCGCGACCACAGCGCCGCGAACTCGGCGCTCTTCATGGACAGCTCGCCGATCAGCTCCGCGAGCCGCCGGTCGTCGGGGTACTCGCCCGCCGCCAGCCGCAGCGCGGAGACCGCGCGCGGCGCCTCGTCCTCCCAGTTGGGGTAGAGCTCGCGGGTGTGCGGGTCCAGGAAGAGCAGCCGCTGGGTGTTGGGGCGGTCCGCGGGGCGCTGCGGGCTGTCGGCGGCCAGATGCCCGGCGAGCAGCGCATGCCCCAGCGGGTTCCAGGCCAGTACGTCGAACCGGGCCGTCAGCACGAGCGCGGGCACCCCGGCCATGGCCTCGACCAGCAGCCGGGTGCTCGGCCGGGCGGTCTCGGTGCGCGGCGCCGGACGCCGCCCGGCCCGCGCCGGGCGGGCCAGATTGCGCAGATGCGCGTGTTCGTCGGGGCTCAGCCGCAGCGCCCGGGCGATCGCGTCGAGCACGCCGTCCGACGCGCCCGTCGACTGGCCCTGCTCCAGACGCGTGTAGTACGCGACGCTCACCCCGGCCAGCTGCGCCAGCTCCTCGCGGCGCAGCCCGGGCACCCGGCGGCGGGTCCCGTACGAGACCAGCCCGACGTCCTCGGGCCGCAGACGGGCGCGGCGGGTGCGCAGAAAGTCTCCCAGCTCGGCAGGCGGTGTGTCTGTGTTCACGGGTCCCAGTGTCCGACAACCGGGCCCGGCGTCACCTGTAGGTGATGTCCGAGGTGGAGTACTTGCAGTACGTGCCGTCGGGGCCGCTGCCGTTCTTCGACGGCTCGGCGCCCGTGTTGTTCCCGATGTACTTCTGGCACGGGACGATCTTCTTGCTGCTGTCGCCGACGATGGTGATCGAGCGCAGCGTGAGGGAGTCACCGTAGTTGGTGTTGATCCCGCCGCCGACCTTGCCGGGCGCGGTGAGCTCCGTGTTGCTCACGTTGATGGTGCGCTTGTACTGCGTCGAGCAGTTGCCGCAGGACCGGACGAAGGTTCCGAAGTCCTGGCCGGCGAAGTTGGAGATGTTCAGCGTGCCGCCGCCGTTGAACTGGAAGATCTTGTCCGCGGCCTTGCGCGCGCCGCCGCCGATGACGTTGAACGTCTTGCCGCTGCCCCGGAAGGTGGCGGCGTCCTCGCCGACGTCCTCCCACCAGACGTTCTGCAGGGTGCAGCTGCCCTCACAGTGCACGCCGTCGGCGGCCGGGGCGCCGAGGATGACATTCTTGAGGGTGGCCCCGTCGGAGAGCTTGAAGAGCGGGTCCTGGTCCTCGTTCTGGCCACCGGAGCCCAGGTCGCCGGAGCCGTAGTAGCGCTTCATCCCGCCGTCCAGGCTCCCGCTGACCGGGATGGTCTTGGTGACCGCCTGGGGGCTGCCGCTGGGCGTGGGCCAGGTGGCGGCGGAGGCGGCGGGGAGGGTCAGACCGGTGGTGACGGCGCCCGTGGTGAGGGCGACGGCGCCCAGGAGGCCGGCCATCGCCCGCTTCCTGTTCAGATGCTTGGTGCGCGGTGCCGGTACTGCCATGTCACTCTCCTCGTTTCCGATGATGCGTGGGGGGTGCGGATGGAGCTGACTGGTGCTGGTCGTGCCGGTGGTGCGGTGCAACTGTGCGGGGGACGGTCGTTCAGGGGGTGGCGATCTTCGGCCGCGGCGGGGTCGCCATCTTGTTGCCGATGAAGAAGCTGGGGTGCGGCGGCTGGTTGTACGCGGTGTTCTGCCACGCCAGGGCCTCCCGGTACTGGCGGTCGTGCAGCAGCGTGGTGATCTTCCGGTCGGTCTCGTACGGCGTGGAGTAGATCCGCAGCGCCTTGTTGTCCGACGTCGGCCAGATCACCTCCTCGCGCCAGTCGCCGAGGATGTCGCCGGACAGCGACGGGGTGGCCTTGGTGCCGTTGTTGGAGTGCACCCCGGAGCCGGTCAGCAGCCGGGTGTCGGCGGAGGTGCCGTACTTGTCGATATGCGTGCCGTCCAGCAGCTCGCGCACCGGGTCGCCGTCCCACCACGACAGGAAGTTGATCGACGACGGTTTGCGGCCCTTGGCGCCGCCGCCCTCGTCGCGGATCTGGTCGTCCCTCGCGGACCACATCTCGGCGCCGTCGTTGCCCGCCCAGATGTCGCCGGCCACGCCGCGCCCGTTGTCGCCGCCGGACGCGGTGGACCACAGCACCTGGCCGGTCCTGGCGTCGGCGAAGTACGAGCCGGGCTTGGAGGAGTCCTCGTCGACCTTGAAGTACTCCAGGCCCGGCCGGGACGGGTCGAGGTCGCCGAGGTGGGCCGCGTCGCCGTGGCCGTTCTTGTTGGTCCACAGGGCGTTGCCGTTGTCGTCCACGGCCATCGAGCCGTAGACGATCTCGTCCCTGCCGTCGGAGTCCACATCGCCGATCGCCAGGGCGTGGTTGCCCTGCCCGTCGTAGCCCTTGCCGGTGTTGGTGGAGCTGTTGGTGTCGAACGTCCACTTGCGGGTGAGCTGCCCGCCGCTGTAGTTCCAGGCGCTGATGACCGTACGGGTGTAGTAGCCGCGCGCCTCGATCAGCGAGGGCTTCGAACCGTCCAGGTAGGCCGTGCCGGCCAGGAAGCGGTCCACGCGGTTGCCGTACGAGTCGCCCCACGAGGACACCGTGCCGCGCGGCGGAACGTAGTCGACGGTGGAGGCCGCCGCGCCCGTCTGCCCGTTGAACATGGTCAGGTACTCGGGGCCGGCCAGCACATAGCCGCTGGAGTTGCGGTGGTCGGCGGAAGCGCTGCCGATGGTCTTGCCGGTGCCGTCGACCGTGCCGTCCGCGGTCTTCATCGCGACCTCGGCCTTGCCGTCGCCGTCGTAGTCGTACACCTGGAACTGGGTGTAGTGGGCGCCGGAGCGGATGTTGCGGCCCAGGTCGATCCGCCACAGCCGCTGTCCCTGAAGGGTGTAGCCGTCGACGATGGTGTTGCCGGTGACGCCGGACTGCGAGTTGTCCTTGGCGTTCGTCGGCTGCCACTTGAGGACGATGTCGAGGTCGCCGTCGCCGTCCAGATCGCCCACCGAGGCGTCATTGGCCTCGTAGGTGTAGTCCGAGCCGCCGGACGGGGGCGAGATCGGCACGTCGTAGTAGCCGGAGCGGAACTGCACGGCGCTCGGCGAGGCGGGCTGCTCCGCACCGCCCACGATCGCGCGGACGGTGTAGTCGGCGCTGTTGGGGGCGTCCTTGTGGAGGTAGTTGGTGGTGGTGATGGGGGAGGAGTTGACCTTGACGCTGCCCCGGTAGAGGTTGAACGTGACATCGTCCGGATCGGTGGCCAGCCAGCGCCAGCTGACCAGGTTGTCGTTGCCGGTGTGCACGCTGACCAGCCCGCGGTCCAGCTTCTCCAACTGGGCGGCCTGGATGGCGGCCTTGGGGGTGCCGGCGCCGGTCTGCGTGCTGTCGGCGGGGGCGGCGTGCGACAGGGCGGCCGGTCCGGTGGTCAGCAGCGCCCCGACGGCGGCCAGGGCGAGCGCGACGCGTCTGGCCCGTCTTGTCCGGGGGCGGGCGGAGGGGGCGGGCGAACCGTGCGGGGGTGCCACGGGACCTCCTGGGGGTGGGGGTGGCGGTGGGGGAGAGCGGGGGGTGGGTGTGGGGGGTGTCGGGGTGTGGTCGCCGCTCTGGCCGGAAAGGTTGCCGTCTCTTTCCGTGGAATTCCCGCGCCGGATTCCCGGGCGGAGGGCGCGGTGGGAGCAAGCGCTCTCACTACCGCTCTCTTCTGCCGGCCGCTGTCCCCGCCGGCTCTACTGCCGACTGGTGACCACGTCTTTGGTGACCAGCCGCCCGTCCGAGAAGCACAGCCGATACGCGGACCGCCCGTCGTACCGGCGCACCCCGTAGTAAGCGCAGTCCCAGCCGTGGGGCGGCGCGGCGATGCCGTCCGGGGGCCCGTCCATCGTGTACGGCGGCATCCGCGACTCGACGTCGGCACGCGGCTCGCCGATCTCCAGCCGGTCGTAGGTGCGCCGGTCCAGCACCGAGTGGTACTGCGTATAGAAGGTGAACCCGCCCCACAGGACCGCCAGTCCGGCGGTCACGGCCAGCGGCACCGTGATCGACTGCACCAGCCTGCGCCGCACCCGCTCCCGGGCGCGGGCCAGCTCCCGCGCCGACGTGGACGCCGGGGCCGCCGCCCGCTCGGCGACGAGCGCGACCCCGGCCGTGAGCGGCAGCCGGGCCGACACCGCGAAGCCGCCGTCGGGCGACGGCCCGTGGGCCAGCACCCCGCCGGCCAGCCGTACCCGCTCGTCCAGGCCCACCAGGCCGTTGCCGCCCGAGGCCAGATCCGGCGGGGAACCGTCCGCCGGGCGCGGCCCGTTGACGACGGACACCGCGATCTCGCCCGCCGCCGGGTCCCGGACCAGCTGGACGCGGACCGCCGCGCCCGGGGCGTGCTTGGCGGCGTTGGTCAGCGCCTCCTGGACGACGCGGTAGACGGCCCGGTCGGCCATGGGCGGCAGACCAGGCCCCTTCGCGCCGTCTGCGCCGGCCGCGCCGTCTGGGTCCGCTGCGCCGTCGCTGTGCCGTCCGTCCTGTGGCCCGCCTTCCGCCCCGTACTCCAGCTCGACGGCCAGCCCGGAGGACCGCGCGCGCTCCACCAGCGCACCGACGCCCTCGTCGGCGGGGGCCGTCGGGGCGGGGTCGTCGGCGGTCCGCAGCACACCGATGATGTCCCGCAGCTGGCTGGTGGCCGTCGAGGCCGCCTCGCGCAGTTCGGCGGCCGCCGCCCGGTGGCGGTCGCTCAGCTCCGGGTCGACCTGGAGGGCGGCGGCGCGCAGCGCGATCAGGGCAAGGTCGTGGCCGAGCGAGTCATGCATGTCCCCGGCGATCCGGGACCGCTCGCGCAGCCGCGCCTGATCGGCGACGGCCCGCTGCTCCCGCTCCATCCGGTCGGCCAGCTCCCAGCCGGCGTGGACCAGGTGGTCGTACTGACGGCGGTAGCGGCCGAGCAGCCACGGCACCACGACGTTGAGCAGCAGCGTGGTCAGCGCGGTGAACCAGGTCCAGACCCCGGCGTCCGTCACCCAGCTGAGCAGCGCGCCCGCCACCGCGAAGGCCGCGAAGAACCACAGCGCGGGCCGCGCGCCCGCCGTCCACCGCCCGGCCAGATAGCCCCACAGCGCCAGCGCCGCCCAGTACGAGGAGGTGTACAGCTCCAGGTTGAGGGCCAGGCTCAGCCCCACCGCGACCGCCAGCCCCACCAGCGGCCGCGTACGCCCCACCGCGGCCGCACCCGCCAGCAGCGGAAACCCGGCCAGCAGCACCCACAGCTCGCGCCCGCTCGCCGATGTGGCCTTCAGCAGCACGGGCGCGCAGGCCGTCAGCCACAGGAGCAGGGCCGTCCGCGCGGCGCCACCGTGTCGTATCCACCGGATCATGCGCCCCAGCATCCCCCGCGGCAGGCCGGCCGCGCCCCTGACGAAAGTGACGAAAGTACGGCCTAGCAGCCGAGCTGCAGCCGCGCCCGCTCCCGCAGCGTGCCGGCGGGGACCTGGTCGCCGCAGGCGGAACGTGCCCGAGAAGGCGCGGGTCCCCTTGTACATGCCGTAGTAGCCGGGTTTGGTGAAGTTCCACTTCATCGTCCCGACCCGGCGGGAGGCGGCGATATAGCAGTCCTCTGGGAGCCAGTCCTCTGCCGGGCGGACGCGTCGTGGGCCCGTACTCGAAAAAGGCTGCGAGCGTGGGGACCGGGCGTGCTTATATGACCCCATGGTGTCCACCGACCGCCTCCTCGCCTTCGCGGCCATGTCGTTCCTGCTGATCGTGATCCCCGGCCCCAGCGTGCTGTTCGTGATCGGCCGGGCCCTGGCCCAGGGCCGCCGGGCCGCGCTGACCACCGTCATGGGGAACACGGTCGGCGCGTATGTGCTCGTGGTGGCCGTGGCGCTGGGGGTCGGCACCATCGTGGAGCGCTCGGTCCTCGTCTTCACGGCGCTGAAGCTGGTGGGCGCCGCGTATCTGGTCTACCTGGGGGTCAAGGCGGTACGGCAGCGGGGCTCGCTGCGGGCCGCGTTCAGCGGGGACGGCCCGGCTGAGCAGGGCGCCCTGCGCACGTTCTGGGAGGGGTTCGCGGTCGGTGTGGCCAACCCCAAGACCATCGTGTTCTTCGCCGCCGTACTGCCCCAGTTCGTCGACCGCGAGCAGGGGCATGTCGCGCTTCAGATGCTGCTGCTCGGCCTCGTCTTCAACATCATCGCCATAACCTCCGACAGCATCTGGGGCCTCGTCGCCGCCACCGCACGCGGCTGGTTCGCCCGTTCACCGCAGCGGCTGGCCATGGTCGGCGGGGTCGGCGGGCTCGCGATGATCGGTCTCGGCGTCACGGTCGCCGCGACCGGCCGCAAAGAGTAACCGGCCGCAGGAAGTCAGTACGCCGACGGAAGGCTGGGAAAAAGGTGCACTACCGCGAACTGGGCCGCAGCGAACTGACCGTGTCCGAGATCGGCTACGGTGCCTGGGGCATCGGAGAGTCCAACTGGGTGGGCGCCACCGAGGACGAATCCGTACGCGCCCTGCACCGTGCCATCGACCTCGGCGTGAACTTCATCGACACCGCCCGTGGCTACGGCGAGAGCGAGCGGATCGTCGGCCGGGTCGTCCGCGAGCGGGCCGGATCCGGCGACGAGGTGCTCGTCGCGACCAAGGTCCCCCCGAAGAACCGCGTCTGGCCGGCCCCGGCCGGCCTGGACCCGGCAGAGACGTTCCCCGGCGCGCATATCCGCGAAAGCGTGGAGACCAGCCTGCGCGTCAGCGGCCTGGACCACTTCGACGTCCTCCAGTTCCATGTCTGGAGCGATGAGTGGGTCGGCCGCGGCGACTGGCTGGAGACGATCGCCGCGCTCAAGCGGGAGGGCAAGATCCGCCTGTTCGGCGTCTCCATCAACGACCACGAGCCCGACAACGCCCTCGCGCTCGTCACGAGCGGCGCCGTCGACACCGTGCAGGTCATCTACAACATCTTCGACCAGTCGCCCGCCGAAGCGCTGCTGCCGGCCTGTGTGGAGCACGGCGTCGGCGTCATCGTACGGGTGGCCCTCGACGAGGGCGGCCTCACCGGCCGCATCACCGCCGGCGCCACGTTCCCCGAGGGCGACTTCCGCAACCGCTACTTCCGCGACGACCGCCCGGCCCAGGTCGAACAGCGGGTGTCCGCGATCGTCGCCGACCTCGGCATCACCCCTGACGAGATGGCCGAGACCGCGCTGCGGTTCGTGCTCAGCTCCCCGGCGGTGTCCACGGTCATCCCCGGTATGCGCACCGTACGCAACGTCGAACGCAACACGGCCCTGAGCGACGGCCACCCGCTGGCCGCGGACCAACTGGCCGTACTCGCCAACCACCGCTGGCAGCGCAACTTCTACAGCTGATCCGCTGGTTCGCGCCGGCCGCCGGCCTGGGTCAGCGCTTCGATGAGACGTTGACGGACGACGTCCAGCGCGGAGATCTTCTCCTCCACGTCGGCGAGCCTCCGGGCGATGACCCGCGCGCTCGCGGGACAGACGGGACCGTCGACGATGTCCCGATCGAGACAGGGCAGAAAGGCACGGATGTCATTGGCGGTGAGGCCGAGCGAGAGCAACAGCTTGATGTTGCCCACCTGCCCGACAGCCGTCTCGTCATACTCCCGGTAACCGTTCGGCGCGCGCCGGGGGTGGAGCAGACCCTGCTGTTCGTAATAGCGCAGTGCCCGAACAGTGGTGCCGACCTCGTTGGCCAGTTCTCCGATCAGCATCGTTCCATCATCATCCAGCCGCGCTCAGCCCGCCGTCGACACGGATGACCGTACCGGTGAGGTAAGCGGCCTCGGGGCGCGTCGCGTTCACGATCCACCAGGCGATCTCGTCGGGCTGAGCGATCCGCCCGAGCGGGATTCGGGCCCGGAGCTCCTTGCCCGCCGAGGCGATCTGCTCGTCCGAGAAACCGGCATGGCTCAGCACCGGTGTCGCCGTTATCCCGGGGGCCACGGAAAGTACGCGAATGCCGCGCGGCGCGAGCTCGACGGCCCATGTGTGGGTCAGGAAGTCCAGAGCCACCTTCGTGGCTCCGTAGATCGAGTTGTTGGCCCAGCCGTAGTGGGGCGGGTTGGACGTCACGTTGACGACGGCGCCACCGGCCTCCAGGTGCGGCAGAGCATGCTGGGTGAGGAACACCGGGGCGAGAAGGTTCGTGGCGAGCTGTTCCCCGGCGACCTTCCGGTCGATCGCACCGAGCGGGGCCGGACGAGTGATCGCGGCATTGTTGACCAGAACATCGATGCGGCTGCGGCCGAACGCCTCCACCGCGGCGGCGACGATATCGGCGGGTGCGTTCGGCTCGGCGATGTCGGCCACGAACGTCCGGACGCGCGAGTGTTCTTCGGCCGTCTCGGCCAGGCTTTCGGCAGTCCGGCCGACGATGAGAACCTCGGCGCCCGAGGCGGCGAACTGCCGGGCCGTCGCACGACCGATCCCGGTGCCTCCTCCGGTGATGAGCACTGCCCGGCCGTGAAGGGCGTTTGTCTCGTCCATGCTTGCGACGCTAAGCCTTGACCCTGGCGTCAGGGTCAAGGACGGGTGCGCCCGCCCGCCAGTTACCAGGGCTGACCTGTGGCAGGGTTCAGCTCCGAGTCGTGCCGGCGCTGCTGCTCGCGCCAGTTGACGAAGGACCCCTCCTCCGGCAGGACCACGCTGATGGTCTCCTCCTGGAACTCGGCATCGCCGAGGAGCCGCCGAAGGAACTCGGCCATCCCGAAGGGGTGCACCTGGAAGGACGGACTGGTGTGCCGCCCGCACACCAGCACCGGCCACCGGTCCGGGTCCTCGTCCGTGGTCAGCCAGCAGTAGATGTCGGCGCCCGTGGTGACACCCCACGCCACGATGGACTCGGGCTCCACCTCGAAGTCGACCTCGTCCCCGCACATCTCCCAGGTCAGGCGGGCATTCTCGGTCTCCTCCTCCAGACCCGACCCGTCCGTGTACGTGCCGGGCCGTGGTGCCGGCAGCAGAATCACGATCTCCCCGCTGACCAGCCCCGGCCCGTACACCTCCATGAAGCGGACGTAGTCCGCGGGGAACCGTCTCCCCCAGATCCCCTCGACCTCGCTCCAGTCGACCCGCTCGTCCACGCCGTCCGCCACCGGTATGAGCGGCGCAAGCGCCGCCACCGAGTCGTTTCCGCCCACTGGCCCGCTCCTTCTTCTCTCCGAGTGGCCCAAACCTACGCGAACCGCGCTCAGCGCCGGCAAGGGCGGCCATGGGTGGGGTGAGCCACACCAGCGGTAACCACCGCCGGCAGCGCGACTTCCGCGGCTGATGCGGGCATATCGCCACCTAGGGGACGAGGGCTTTCAGGCACAGTGTCTCGACCGCTTCGATCACGCTGCCGACGGTGCGTCCTGGCGGCGGGTCGAGCAGCGCTCCGTGGAGTTGCGCCTCCACCCCCTGTACCAGCAGGATCGCGGTGAGGCCCAGGTCGGTGCCGCCCACGCCCAGCCGACGCAGATGGAACTCGACCTCGGCCGCGATGCTCCGCTGCACTTCGCGCAGCCCGGCGGCCGTCTCGGCCGGGCGCGGGCTTCGGCGGTGCCTCGCGGAGCGGACGGAGGTCTCGGCACGAACCTGGACAGCTGGTCTATGACGACTTGTTTCAGGAGATCGGGCTCGGTTGGGAACGGGATATGGACGGCTGGCGCAGGGCCGGGCAGATTGGGCGGGCTCTGGGCTACGACCTGCCTGCACGGCGGCTGCCCGGCACCGGTCACTGGCCCCGGAAAGGCGGTGTGGTTCCAGGTGGGCGGCGCGGGCATATGAAGAACGCCACGCCATTCAGACGAGACCACCGAACCCTGGAACGGTGGGGCCACCGGACACACTCATAGACATACGGGTGTGGGTGCGCTCCGCTTCGCTGCGCGTTTGGCTGCGCTGTGCTTGTGCCTATGCGCTGTCTCGCGGCATTCGGCTTGTGCGGGTGCGGGTTTCGTCTCGGACCCTGCGGGTCCAAAGCGCCAGCAGGAGGAGGGAAGGGGGGGCGGCTGGCCCGGTGTCCCGG
>NZ_NCSM01000058.1 GCF_002224125.1 Streptomyces sp. NBS 14/10 | reverse complement strand
CGTGGTCGGCTGACTCGCCTGCACCGCGGACCGCAGCTTCGCTGCGCGTGGGCTCCGCTGCGCTGCGCTTCGCGTGGGCTGCGCTGCGCTTCGCCTGCGCCTACGCCGTCGTCTCGCGGCATTCGGCTCACGCGGGTGCGGGTTTCGTCTCGGACCCTCCGGGTCCAAAGCGCCAGCGAGAAGGGGGAAAGGGGGCGGCCGGCCTGTCGTCCTGGTTCCTCGGCCCGGTGGGTGGCTGGGCTTAAAGCTGGCTCCGCTGCGCTCCGCCGCAGCTGCTGCCGCGCGGTGGCCAAGCCGGTCAGCCCAACGGTGCGCTGCGTCGGGGTACGCGAGCGCGACGAACGGCCCAGCAAACGCTGGACGGCATGGTCCCAACGCCGCGCGCGCGTATCGTCTCGCACCTTCGGCGCACAGCGGCCAGCAACGGGAACGAGGAGGGGGCGCCGGAGGCATCGTCGCCGTCCAGCCCAAGAGGTGTTCACCGGCTGGCGGGCGGTGGGACGGTGGGTGGTCCTCCGGAGCGGAGGATGCCGGTCCGGTTGGGCTCTCCACCCACCTGCTCTTAAAAAAGTGCTTGCTTTATATCAAGTACTGCATCAAGCGATAATTTAAGAGGGGGTGGGTGGAGGGGCGGTCCTGTCCGCTGGTGCTCGCCTGTCGTCGCGCTCGCGCGCCCCCGATCCAGCGCACCGCTCGGCTGACCGGTCGGCCACCACGCGGCAGCTGCTGCGGCGGAGCGCAGCGGAGCCTCTTTAAGCCCGGCCACCCGCCGGGCCGAGGAACCTCGACACCGGACCAGCCTCCCCATCTCCCCCCTCCTGCTGGCGCTTTGGACCCGGAGGGTCCGAGACGAAACCCGCACCCGCCTGAACCGAATGCCGCGAGACGGCGCACAGGCGCACGCGAAGCGAAGCGGAGCGCGCCCACTCGCAACGCGCAGCGAAGCGGAGCGCTCAAGCCGCGATGTCGAAGGCATCGTTTCAGCCGCTGACACCACGCCCCGCCAACCCTTGATCGTGCCGCGGCGGAGATCACCGCGGCACGATCAACGAGAGTCGGTCTCGCACAGGGCCGACTTCGCGGTACTCAGTTGGCTATGCCGACGGGGTGGACCTGGATCTTGTCGTCGTACGGGCCGGCCAGCTTCAGCGCATCCGCGGGCCACTCCAGGGACACGCTGTGGGTCTCGTTCGGCGGCGTCACGATGATGTTGGTCGGGGACGCGAGGCTGTCGCCACTGAAGTCGACCTCGTACGAGATGCTGAAGGTGGCGGTGTCACCGGGCTTCAAGTCGGTGATGCGGGGCTGCTCACCGCCGCGATCGACAGGAGCGGACGTGCCATCGATGTCCTTCAGGTCGACGCCCGCGAAGCCCGTCGCCGAGCAGGTCTTCGCGCCCTTGTTGGTCATCTGAACGGTGACCTCACCCACGTTCTCGTCGGGCGAGCTGTCCACAGCCTCCATGATCAGGTCGCTCGTGCGGCAGAACTTGCTCTTTCCCCCGCCCTTCGCCGCACCGTTCCCGGAGCCGGCACGGGACGAAGTGCCGTCGTCGGAGCCCGACTTGGCGTTGTCCGGCTGGGCATCGGTGCCCTGCGCTCCGGAGGAGGAGCCTGCGCTGCTGGCCCCGGCCGCAGGCTTCGAGGCGGTGTCGTCCGAGTTGTTGCAGGCGGTCAGGGAAAGGCCGGCGGCTGCGATGAGTGCCGCGGTGGCGACGCGCAGGGTGCGGCGACGGGCGGTGCGGGCAGTGGCGCTGGAGCTCATTTCGGTTCCCCCCGGGGGTGGTTGGTGTCGCTGTCTCCTCGGTACGTCACCCACTCTGGTCGAGGCCACTATCGCTGGGCTGCCGCTCCGCTAACGCCCGGCTAAGTGCCGACGATGCTCAGCGTGACCGATCCACGAGCGCCCCCGTGCCGTGGGTCGTCGGCTCATCGCGCTGACGAGGCGCGGTTACGTCGGCCCACACCGTTTTCCCCGGTCCTTGGCGTTCCCGCACACCCCAGCGGTCGGCGAACGCATCGACCAGAAGCAGGCCCCTGCCGTGCTCGTCGTCCCGATCGGGCACGACCCGTGCGGGCTGGCTGTCGTGCGTGTCCGACACCTCGATGCGTACGACGCCGGTCTCGTCGTCGTGCCGGAGCAGCAGCGCGAAGTCCCGCCCCGGGACGAGGCCGTGCACCACGGCATTGGCGGCCAACTCGGCGACCACCAGTGCAGAGGCATCGAAGCCGCTACTGCCCCGGGGAACCCCCCACGCGGCGAGCTGATGCGCGGCCAGGAGCCGGGCCAGCCGGGCGCCACGGCGGGTGGCGGAGAAACGTTGAGCGAACGTGCGTACGGTGACAGGCACTTGGGCCCGTGGAGCTGTCATGACGGAAGCGTTGTGGCGATGGGGCGTCGCTACACAGGCATGACACCCACCCAGAGCGGTCTGTATTAGTTCACGCCGTGGACTGGGTCAGTGACTTTCGGTGAGTATGAGGAGTTGATCGGAACGGCGCGGGGGTACACAGGAGGCGACGCGGCGATGGCGGCGGACAACGGCGGCAACACCAGCGAACCTGAGATGTCGGACAGTCTCAAGACCTTTGGCGCGGTTTTGAAGGCGTTGCGCGAGGAGGCGAGGCTGACGCAGGAAGAGTTCGCACCACAGGTGCGGTACTCAGCGCCCTACATCGCCAAGATCGAGCAGGGGAGGCGGTTCCCGCCGAGGGACCTCATCGATCGGTCAGAGGGGGTCCTGGGCGCGACGGCCGCCCGCGTCCTGGCGGCTGCGGCTCGCAGCCTGACGCGCAAGGCGGGGCTGGCGTCGTGGTTCCAGCAGTGGGCGGGGATCGAGGAGGAGGCGGTGTCGCTGTATGCGTACGAATCGAGCGTCGTACCAGGACTGTTGCAGCCCGAGCCGTACATCCGAGAGATCTTCGAACGCCGCCTTCCTCCACTCACAGAGGAGCAGTTCGAGAACCAAGTGGCTGCTCGCCTGGCGAGGCAGCAACTCCTTACTGAGCGCCCGAACACCACGTTCTCCTTCATCATCGAACAGGCCCTACTGGAGCGCCGGTTCGGCGGCGTTGACGTCACCAAGGCTCTGTACGACCACCTGCTGGAGCAGGGGTGCCACCGCAACGTGGAGATCCAGGTCATGCCTCTGCGGCAGGAGGACCATTCCGGTTTCGAGGGGCCGATGTACCTTGCCGAAACCGCGGACAACCGTTGGGTCGGCTACGTAGAAGCGCATGACGCCAGCATGCTGATCACCGACCCGAAATCCGTCAGTGCCATGCTTCAGCGCTATGGCAAGATGCGCTCACAGGCTCTGGGTCGTCAGGCCACTACGAGCCTGATCGAGCAGATGCGAGGAGCGCTATGAGCACCACTGAACTGGACTGGTTCAAGAGCAGCTACAGCGGCGGTGGGGGCGGCAACTGCGTCGAGGTCGCCATCCGCCCGGACGTGGTCCACGTCCGGGACTCCAAGGACACACAGATAGGCTCGCTCGTGGTGTCTCGCGAAGCCTGGTCAGCGTTCACCGTCCTCGCGGCTGACGCCCAGGTCTGAGGCCGCCAACCCCGCCGCCTCCCGGATCTCCTCCAGCAGTTCCGCCTGGCGCAGCACGTCGGCCCGGCCGTCCCGCGCCTCCCCGCCGCCCTGGGCGTCCCGGACGGCCCGTACGAAGGCGGCCAGGGTGTTCGCCACCTGGTCGTCGGGGGCCACCGGCAGCTCCTGGTCGCCGTCCGCGCGGCGCAGCCGGACCTGGGGCTCGAAGTCGGCGGGCGGGGTGTAGGCACGCTCCACGCTCAGCCGTCCCCCGGTGCCCCACAGCTCGTAGCTCGCCACATAGGGGTGGTCGAGTCCGAAGGTCAGCTGGGCGGTGACCCCCTCGGGGGTGTGCAGCACGGCGGCCCCGGAGGTCTCGACCCGCCGTCCCTCGCCCTGGGTGAGCACCGCGCCCGCGACCCGCAGCTCGGGGCCCAGGAAGTGCAGTGCCGCGCGCACCGGATAGACGCCGACGTCCCACAGCGCGCCGCCGCCCAGGCCGGGGTCGTAGCGGATGTCCGTGTCCTGGAGCCGGGGGATGGCGAACGCCGCGTGCATCGCGCGCAGTTCGCCGATCGCGCCCTCGGCGAGCGCCTTGCGCACGGCCTCGTGCTGGCCGTGGTGGACGAACATCACGTTCTCCATCAGCACCAGGTCCAGCTCACGGGCCAGGGCCAGCAACTCGGCGGTGCGCGCCCGGTCGGTGGTGAGCGGCTTCTCGGCCAGCACATGCTTGCCCGCGCGCAGCGCCGCCTCCACCCACGGCGCGTGCAGGGCGGCGGGCAGCGGTACGTACACCGCCTCCACCTCCTCAAGCGCCAGCAGCTCCGCGTACCCGGTCACCGGGCGGCAGCCGTACGTCCGCGCCGTCTCCACGGCCTTGGCCGCGTCCCGGCTGGCCACCGCCACGACCTCGGCACCCGGCGCGGCCACCATGGCCGGCAGCATCCGACGGCGTGCGAAACCGGCACAGCCCAGCACCCCGACGCGCAGTCCGGCGTCGCTCATCGGCCGTCCCCTCCCATCGCTCCCAAGCAGGCCAGCAGCGTACGCGCCTGGACGTTGACGTAGTGGCCGTGCCGGACCAGCGAGCGCAGCTGGGCCGGGGTGACCCAGCGGTATCCCGGCGGCGGGTCGAGCGGGGCGTCGTCACACTCCACGACCAGGGTGCGGCTGTCCGCGTTCAGGAATCGTCCGCCCTCCTCCGAGTGCACCGCCTCGTACCGCACCCGGCCGCCGCGGGCGCCGCTGGCCTCGAGGACCAGGTCGAGGAAGGGCGGCCGGTCAGCGGCCGGGAGGTGGTCCCAGTTCCCTGGAGTGCACTGGACGGTGGGGCCGAGCTCGACCGTGTCGAGGAAGCCGCCCTCGACGCGTGCGTGCGCGAGCACATGCAGCACCCCACCGATCCGCCGCGCCACGAACGCCGTGACCCCGGCCCCCACCGGCTCGAACAGCGGCTGGGTCCATCTGCTCACCTCGCGGCTGGCGGCCCGCACCGACACCGCCACCACCTTGAAGTACCGGCCCTCCTCATGGTCGACGGACCGCTCACCGCGCACCCAGCCGGGGACGGAGGCCAGCGGGACGCGCTCGACCCGCAGTTCGCGCCGGGAGCGCTCGCCGGTGAACCAGGACCGCAGCTCGGCGTCGGTGTGCAGCGCGCGCTCCCCGGCGCTCGGCCCGTGCTCGGTCCCGAACTGCTGTCCGTACTCCGGCATGCAGGACAGCACCGTGCGCGCGTCCATGTTGATGACCAGGTCCTGGTGGAGCAGTTCATTGATCTGGCCCAGGGTCAGCCAGCAGAAGTCGTCGTACAGCGGGACGTCGTCCAGCGCCTCGACGATCATGTTGCGGTTGCTCTTGCGGTAGAACCACGAGCCGTGTTCGGACTGGAGGGCGTCGGCCAGCACCTGACCACGCCCGGGCGTGACGAAGTAGTCCAGATACTTCACGTCCAGGCCCTTGTGCACCTTGGTGTAGTTGGAGCGGGTGGCCTGCACGGTGGGCGACAGCTGGAGCAGATTGGGGTTGCCCGGCTCCATCTTGGCCTGCATGAGGAAGTGCAGCACCCCGTCGAACTCCTTGGCCAGGATGCCGAGAATGCCCACCTCGGGCTGGACGATGATCGGCTGCTGCCAGCCGCGGTACGGGCCCTCGTCGGTGGCGGCGGACAGCCCCTCCACGGTGAAGAAGCGCCCGCTGCGGTGCACCAGATTGCCGGTGCCTGACTCGAACGACCAGCCGTCGAGCTCGGCGAACGCGATGCGGTCCACGCTGAAGTCATGCGCGCGCCCGCGGTCGGCGAGCCAGCCGCCGAAGTCCTCGGTGCGCAGCTGGACCCCCTGGTTCGCGGCGGCCGACCGGGCCAGCCGGGCGGGCAGCCCGGGGTCCTCCCGGGGCCGCAGTACGGGGCGGGTCGGCAGGCTGGTGGTCGACACGGGGCTGCTCCTCGGGCTGGGGATACATGGGTTCGGGTCGGCGGTGCCGGTGTGGCCTGGATATGGCCTGGTGTCGTGTGCCTATGGTGCATGTGACGCTTGCGCCGGGCTTACAAGCCTGGTCACCGCCTCGTCCGGGCCCGGCATCGACAGCACCTCGGCGCGCAGTTCGCGCGCGGCGGCGGCGTACGAGGGCTGTTCCAGCAGCGCCGACAGCTCGGCGAAGAGGCGGGCGGGCGACGCGTCCACCGGCGCCAGCCGCCCGGCGCCCACGAGGGCGAGCCGCGCCCCGTTGAGCTGCTGCTCCGGGCGCGGCGCGACGATCAGCTGCGGCACCCCCGCCGCGGCGGCGGCCACCACGGCCGTACCGCCGCCCTGGTGGAGCACCGCCCGACAGCCCGCCGGGAGCCGGTACGGCGGCCCGGCCGCGCCTCCCGGGCCTGGCCACAACACCACTTCCGCGCCGCGCGTCTCGGCGTGCCGCAGGGTGGCGCGTACGGGCTTCGGCGGACCGCCGGGGTCGTCCCAGGCGACACAGACCCGATACGCGGCCTTGCCCTGCTCAGTCGCTCCGTCCTGCCCGTCCGGCTCGTGCGGCCCGTGCGGCTCGTCCTGCCCGTCCGGTACGAAGCGCACCGCCATCCGCCGCGCCGACGAGGGCAGGGCCAGGCCGGGCGGGCACGGGTCGAGCCACAGGCCGGGCTCGTACGCCGGGTCCACGCCGTAACGCCGCATCAGACGGGCGTAGCCGGGCAGCGGCGGTCCGTGCAGATCCTGCCGGTCCAGCCGGAGTACGGCCGCGCTCCCCCACATCTGGCCGACCGCGGGCACCCCCAGCACCGCCGCGGCCACCGTGCCCGCGTACGCGCTCGCGTCGTGCACCACCAGGCCGGGCTGCCAGCAGCGGGCGAAGGCCACCAGGCCCTGGGCCATCGCCTCGGCGATCCGCACCTGTTTCTCGCCGAGCGCGCGCAGCATGCCGCGCTCCTCCGCGCCGAGCCCGGCGGGCCGCACCGGCCAGTCCGCGGGCCAGTTTCCGATCCGGCGGGGCACCGCGCCCGCGGCCCCGGACGCCTTGGGCAGCGGGCCGACCGGGACGGGGACCAGACCGGCGTGGGCGACGGCCGCCGCGCAGCCGGACGGCACCGCGACCCGCACCTGGTGGCCGGCCGCCAGGAACGCCCGCGCGAGCGGCACCATCGGGGCGAGATGCCCGCCCGAGGACCAGGTGGTGAACAGAACACGCACGGGACTCCTCCGGAAGTTCGAGAGAGCGATGGCCTGTGGGGGCGCGCTCACCGCCCGCCGGACACCGTCAACACCTCGCCGGTGATGTTGCCGTTGGCCGCCGAGCACAGGAACAACAGCGTCCGCGCGATGTCCTCGGGCGTGCTCAGCCGCCCGGTGGGGGTGGCGGCGAGCTCCCGCTCCCGGACCGCGCCCGGCAGCCCCGCGAGCACCCGCTCGGTCGAGGTCAGCCCCGGGCATACGACGTTGACCAGCACCCCGTCACCGCCCAGGTCCCACATCAGGCTGCGGGCCAGACCGTGCAGCCCGGCCTTCGCCGCGCCGTAGAACTCCTGGCCGCGGGCGCCGTCCAGCGCGTTGTGCGAGGAGACCAGGGCGATCCGGCCCCAGCCGCGCTCGCGCATCCCGGCGACGGCGCACTGGACCGTACGGATGGCGGGGGCCAGGTTGTCGGAGACGATCGGCAGCCACTCCTCTTCCGGTACGTCCTCGAACCGCTCGCGCGGCCCGCGCCGCACCCCCCACCGCCACGCGTTCGCCACCAGTACGTCCAGGCTCCCCCAGCGCCGCTCCACCGCGGCGACCACCCAGCGCGGCGAGGCGGGGTCGTCCAGCGCGTACGGCACGGCGAACGCCTGCCCCTGGCCGGCCGCCCCGCACAGCTCGGCGGCGAACGCCTCGGCCGCCTCGCGCTGATGGCGGTAGGCCACCGCCACCCGCGCGCCCTGCGCGGCGAAGGCGCGCGCGGTGGCCCGTCCGATGCCGCCGGTGGCGCCGGTGACCAGGACCGTACGTCCCTCCAGGCCGAGGTCCATCACGCCGTGGCCGCCCGCTGTCCCGGCGCCGACTCGTGTCCGGGCGCCGGTTGAGTCCGCGGCGCCTGCCCCACGCCCCGCGCCCCGCGGGTCGCCACGAACTCGCGGATGGACGCGGCGACGTAGTCCAGCATCTCCTCGGTCAGACCGGGATAGACCCCGACCCAGAAGGTCCGCTCGGTGATCAGATCGCTGTTGCGGAGGTCCCCGGACACCCGGTGCGGCAGCCCGATGTACGCCGGGTGGCGGGTGAGGTTGCCCGCGAACAGCAGGCGGGTGCCGATCCGCCGGGACTCCAGGAAGTCCACCAGCTCGGCGCGGCCGAACGGGGCGTCAGGCGCCACCGTGATGACGAACCCGAACCAGCTGGGGTCGGAGCGCGGGGTGGCCTCGGGCAGCAGCAGATGCGGCACACCGTCCAGGCCCTCGCGCAGCCGCCGCCAGTTGCGGCGCCGCGCCGCGCCGAAGTCGTCGAGCTTGGCCAGCTGGGTCAGCCCCAGCGCCGCCTGCAGATCGGTGGCCTTCAGGTTGTAACCGACGTGGGAGAAGATGTACTTGTGGTCGTAGCCTGCGGGCAGCGTCCCCATCTGGTAGTCGAAGCGCTTGAGGCACTTGTTGGACTCGCCCGGCTCGCACCAGCAGTCCCGGCCCCAGTCCCGCAGCGACTCCACGATCCGCGCCAGCGCCAGGTTCGAGGTCAGCACACAGCCGCCCTCCCCCATCGTGATGTGGTGCGCGGGATAGAAGCTCACGGTGGTCAGATCGCCGAAGGTGCCGGTGAGCCGGCCGTCGTAGCGGGAGCCCACCGCATCGCAGTTGTCCTCGATGAGGAACAGCTCGTGCCGCTCGGCGAGTTCGGCCAGCTCGGTCGCGGGGAACGGATTGCCCAGCGCATGGGCGACCGCGATGGCGCGGGTGCGCGGGCCGATGGCGGCGGCGACCCGTTCGACGGTGGTGTTGTACGTGCCGAGGTCGACATCGACGAAGACCGGCACCAGGCCGTTCTGCAGGATCGGATTGACGGTGGTGGGGAAGCCGGCCGCGACGGTGATCACCTCGTCGCCCGGCCGCAGCCGCCGGTCCTCCAGCTGCGGTGAGGTCAGCGCGGCGACGGCCAGCAGATTGGCCGAGGAGCCCGAGTTCGTCAGATGCGCCTTGCGCAGCCCCAGTTTGCGGGCGAACGCGGACTCGAACTTGCGCGAGCTGCGCCCCGCGGCGATCCGCATCTCCAGGGCGGCCTCCACCAGCGACACCCGGTCGTCCTCGTCCAGCACCGCGCCGGACGGCCAGATCTCGGTGACTCCGGGGACGAACGCCCGGCGGGGCTCCCGCTGCTCCCGCTCCTGGTGGTACTTGCGGACCTCATCGAGAACAAGCGCCCTGTGGTCGCTCATCGCCATGTCCTTCCCATCCATAACCGCTCACCGCCGGTCACCGCTGTGCCGTCATCCGTCATCCGTTCCGTACGGACCGGACACTTCCGCCCCCGGCTCGAACCGCTCTCGACACCCGGTCGGGCGGCAGCCCCGCGGCGGTCAGCTGGTCCCGCAGCGAGCGGTCGGCGCGGTACCTCGGCCGCCAGCCCAGCAGCCGGCGCGCGGCGGAGATGTCCAGCAGCTGCCAGTCGGCGCCGCTCCCGGCCGGCCCCGGACTTCCCGGGTCTCCCGGGCCGCTCAGGCCGCCGCGGCTGCCGGGGCTCTCGGGGCGGCTGCCCGCCCGCTCCACCGCCGGCGCCTCGACCCCGCTGAGCTCGATCATCCGGTCGACCAGCTCACGCACCGGCCTCGCCCGCCCCGAGCCGACGTTGACGATCCAGGCACCGGTCCGCGCCACCCTCGGCGCGACCGCCGCGGCCAGTACGGCCTGCCCGACGTCCCTGATGTCCACGAAGTCCCGCCGCGCGGTCAGCGGCGCCAGCCGCAGCGCGCCCTCCGCCGACCGGCCGCGCGCCGTCTCGGCCAGGTGGTGGGCGACCGTGCCCAGCAGGCTGGTGCGGGGCGCGCCGGGGCCGTAGACGTTGGCGATCCGCAGTACCGTCCCGTCCACCGCGCCACCGCGCGCCGCGCGCAGCATCGCCTCCGCTCCGAGCAGCTTCGTACGCCCGTACGCGGACACCGGCGCGGGGGGCAGCCCCTCGGTGATCGCCGTGCCCGGCGCCACCGGGCCGTACTCGTGGACCGTGCCCAGCTGGATCAGCCGGGGCCGGTGCGCAAGACCGGAGACCGCCTCCACAAGACCGCGCACCAGCCCGGCGTTGGCCGCCCCCAGCTCCTCCTCACCACCGCCCCAGGCCAGCCCGGCGGCGTTGACGACGATGTCCGCCCCCGCCCCGGCCAGCACCCCGGCGAGGCGCGCGGGCGAGGTGCCGGTCAGGTCCAGGCAGATGTGGCACCCGCCCCGGCCATCCGCGTGTCGGCCGACCGTGGCGCGGGAGACGGTGAGCACCCGCGCGCCCTCGGCCTCGAACACCTCGCTGATGTGGCGCCCGAGCGAGCCGGTGCCCCCGAGCACGACGACCGACACCCCGGCAGCGACCGACACCCCGGCAGTCCGCGAAACCCCGGCAGCCTGCGACACCATCGGCGTCTCCTCACGGCAGTCGACATCATCTGACAGCGCCGCCATCGTGCTCGCCGCGACTCGAGTCCCCCTCGACCCGCACCGCCTACCGTCGGGGGACCATGGAGATCCATGAGACCGCCGTACCGGACGCCTACCGCATCGTGCCGCGCCACCACACCGATGCGCGGGGCAGCTTCTTCGAGTCGTACGCGTACGGGCAGCTGGCCCGGCAGACCGGCCATGTGTTCGTCCCGCTCCAGGTCAACTACTCGGTGTCGGCCCGCAACACGCTGCGCGGTGTGCACGGTGTGCGGCTGCCGCCCGGGCAGGCCAAGTTCGTGACGTGTGTGCGCGGGGCGCTGCTCGACGTGGTGGTGGACCTGCGTCTTGGGTCGCCCACCTTCGGCGCGTACGACACCAACACGCTCGACGCAGACGAGGGCACCGCGATGTACGTGGCCGAGGGGCTGGGCCACGGCTTCGTGGCGCTCACCGACGACACCTGCATCAGCTATCTGTGCTCCACGCAGTACGTCCCGGGCACCCAGATCGACCTCCAGCCGCTCGACCCGGCGCTCGGGCTGCCGTGGCACCTCGGGCTCACCGACGAGCCCCTGATCTCGGAGAAGGACGCCCGCGCCCCGTCCCTGGCCGAGGCCACAGGCCAGGGACTACTGGCCACCTACGACGCCTGCCGCAACCACTACGAACGGCAGCTGCGCGCCGCCGACGCCGCCGAGCCCACCGCACACGTCTTCGCGAAGGCGTCGAGAACACGCCGGTAGTAGCCGGGGCCGAAGCCCATGCGGGCCGTCTGGGGGACCAGGGCCCGCAACTTCTCGGTGCAGATGACGTGCTGGGCCCCGGCCTCCCGGTACTCCCGGTCGGCCACCAGGCCCAGCCGTCCCTCCAGATGGTCGACGATCCGCTCCACCGGAACCGCCTCCCCGGAGGCCACATTGACCGTCTCGCCCCGCAGATCCTGGGCCAGCAGCAGATCGATGACGCGGACCACGTCCACCACGTCGATCAGATCCCGCGCCGCCCCCTTGTGGATACGGACCAGGCCCTCCCGCATCTGCCGCACCAGCGCCGGCAGCAGCTGATGTGGCGGCTGCCCGGGGCCGACCAGATGGCCGAGGCGCAGCACCAGCCAGTCGGCCCCGGAGGCGTGCAACTGCCGCTCCAAGCTCAGCTTGTGCTCCCCGTACGGGGTGCAGGGGACGATGGCGCTGTCCTCCCGGCCCGGGCCGTCCACCGCGCCGTACATCCCGGTGGCGGCGGTGGAGAAGAACAGCAACCGCCGCCCGGTGGCCCGGCATCCGTGCGCCACCTCCCGCAGCAGCGCCGCCTCCCGCGCGAAGTCCGCGTCCGAGGTGCCGCTCGCCCAGGACACACCGGCCGCGAGGACCACGGTGTCCGGGTGCTTTTGGGCGATCGGCTCAAGGCTCCGGGCGAGAAACCCGTTTCCCACAATCTCCATGCCACGTCCTGAGGTCGAGAGTCGGTGCGGTGGGTGAGGGGCGGTGCGGTAGGTGGGCGGGGTGCGGGTGCGCGTGCGGTCAGCCGCGTACCAGCAGCGCGCCCGCGGCCAGCTCTTCCAGCCGGGACACCAGAGCCGAGGGGTGGGGGCCCGCCGCCATCTCCTCCTGGAGCCGGAGGGCCGTGGCCCGGTACGACGGGTCGCCCAGCAGGGCCCGGGCGGCCGCGCGGATGGCCGGGACGTCCGCGGTGGCGTTGGGCAGGGCGATCCCCGCGCCCGCCGCCACGATCCGGTCGGCGATCGTCTCCTGGTCGAGGCCGCAGGGCAGCATCAGATGCGGCACACCGGCGGCGAGACCGGTCATGGCGCAGCCCCCGCCGGCGTGGTGGACCACCAGATCGCAGGAGGGCAGCAGCAGATGGAGCGGGGTGTGCTCCAGCAGCCGCACCCCGGGCGGCAGGGTGCCGATCCGCTCCCGGTCGGCGCCGGTGACGGTGAGCAGCACCTCGACGTCCAGTTCGGCCAGCGCCTTCACCACCTTCGGCACGGCGAAGGAGCCGGGCCCGAAGGTGACGCTCACCGAGGTGCCCCACACCACGCAGACCCGGGGCCGCCCGAACGACGCGCCCGACTCGGGCAGCGCCTGCAGCCATGGCGGCATGGCCCCGGGCCCGTTGTAGGGCACATGGCGTACGGGGATGCGGTGGGCGGTCAGCGGCGGGGCGGCGCCGGCCGGGCAGGGGTCGATCGCGTACTCGTAGGTCTCCCGCCGCAGCGCCCCGACCTCGTAGCGCTGAAAGGCGCGGCTGGTGTCCAACGGCACCAGGGGCACCCCGCGCACCCGGTCGTCCGGCCCCACCGGGCCCCACAGATGGAGCAGCGCGGGCACTTCCAGCACCCGTCCGACCAGCGGTCCCTCCAGGCTCAGCAGGTCGTGCACCACCAGCTGGGGCCGCCACCAGCGGCCGAAGGCCACCGCCGCGTCGGTGGAGCGGTGTGCCATGTCGATCAGCTGCTCGTGGTGGTCGCGCAGCCAGGCGCCCGGTTCGAACTCGTCGAGTGAGGCGACCGGGTGGCCGGTGACCGGGTGCGGTGGCAGCTCCCGGTAGGGCCAGCGCCCGCCCTGCGCGGCGGAGTAGTTGAGCAGCCGGGCCATGAACGCCAGGTCCGGCGCGTCGAGTACGGCGAGCGGGGTCAGTCCGGCCCGCCCGACGGGCTCCGCCTGGCTGGGCGCGCACACCACCCGCACGTCGTGTCCGGCCGCCTGGAGCGCCCAGCCCAGCGGCACCATGGAGAACCAGTGGCCGGGCCAGTTGGACACCACGAAGAGAACTCGCATCAGCGCTCGTCTCCCCGCGCCTCGGGCCGCTGTCCGGCCTTCCCGGACTGCCCGGCCGGCGGCGCCACCAGGTGCAGCACCGGCCGCAGCCCCAGCGCCCCGAGCGCGTCGCGCGGGCGGTCCGAGGCCGTGCCGCGGGCCGCCGCATAGCCGTCCGGCCGGATCAGCAGCCAGCCGCCGGGCGCCGCGCGCAGATCGACCCGCAGCCGCGCGCCGGGGTCGGCCAACGGGCCCGGCGTGCCCTCCGCGGCGCCTTCGGGCCCATCGCCTTCGGGCCCATCCGTCACGGCCGTCACGACCGTACGGACGCTCAGATAGCCCCCGTACGCCTCGGCGAGCGCGCACAGCGACGGGTACTGGTCCGGGGTGGCGAAGGCGAGCAGCGTCCAGCCGGGCCTGGACAGTTCGGCGATCAGCTCCCGCCATCCGGGGCTCCGCTCCGCCCGCCGCGGCCCGACCGTGACCACGCGGGTGCCCGCCGTCTGCCCCAGGACCGCGGGCCCGGACCCGTACGCCAGGTCGAGCGCGGTCATGCCGCCCATGATCCGGCGCTGGATCCGGGCCTTGAGCGGCGGCAGCGCGCGGACCACGCCGAACGCGGCGCGCAGCAGCGAGGCGGCGGTACGGCTCTTCAGCTGCACCAGGGCGGTGGCGAACCGCGTGGAGTGCAGCAGCCGTTCGCCGACCGGGACCCGCTCGGCGCCGTAGGACTCCAGCAGCCGGGGGCCCGCCTCGCCGCGGATGACGGCGGCGAGCTTCCAGGCGAGGTTGACCGCGTCCTGGACACCGGTGTTCATGCCCTGCCCGGAGGCCGGGCTGTGCACATGGGCGGCGTCGCCCGCGACGAACACCCGGCCCGCGCCCATCCGCGGCACCATGCGCTGCTGGATGGAGAACACCGACACCCAGGTGGGGGTGGAAACCCGCGCGGCGCGGCCGGTGCCCGCCCGGATCTTGGCGGCGAACCGCCGTGCCACCGCCGCGTCCTGCGCCTCGCCGCCGTCGTACTCGACGTCCGTGGTGTCCAGCAGCCGCCACTTGCCGGGCTCCGGGAACGGCACCATCATCACAGTCCCGGCCGGGGTGCGCATCCAGTGGATGCTGTCGCGCGGCAGATCGCAGTCCACCTCCGCGTCCGCGATCAGCCAGGTCTCGCTGGAGTCGCCGAGCAGCGGCAGCCCGAGTTTCTTCCGTACCGTGCTGTGCCCGCCGTCGCAGCCCACCAGCCACTCGGCGCGCGCCTCCTCCACGCGGCCGTCCGGGTGGCACAGCCGGGCGCGTACGGCGGTGCCCAGGTCCTCGAACCCGGTCAGCCGAACGCCCCACTCCACCTCGACCCCGTGCCGGGCAGCGGACCGACGCAGTACCTCCTCGGTGATCACCTGGTCGACCATGAGGGTGAAGGGGAAACGCGTTGGCAGCCGGCTGTAGTCGGTGTCCAGGCGGATGAGGCGGCGGCCGTTCTGGTGCAGGGTGAAGTGCTCCACCCGCTGTCCGCGGGAGATCAGTTCGTCGGCCACGCCCATCTGGTCGTAGGTCTCGAGGGTGCGTGCGTGGGTGGCCAGGGCGCGGCTGGTGGTGGCCGAGCCCGCGGCGCCGTCGACCAGGCGTACCCGTACGCCGTGGCGAGCCAGTTCATGCGCCATGGTGAGCCCCACGGGCCCGGCGCCGACCACGAGCGCCTGGGTGGCGACGTGGTCCCGGGTTTCCTGCGAGTGCGGGGCGTCCTCCAGGTGGTGCTGCTGCCGCGTCGGACTCATCCGCGCGTCACCTGCTTCCACCAGCCCGGGTTGTCGCGGTACCAGGCGACGGTGGCGGCCAGGCCGGTGTCGAACGGCACGCACGGCGCATAGCCCAGCTCTTCGCGGATCTTCGTCTCGTCCAGGGAGTAGCGCAGATCGTGCCCCTTGCGGTCCGGGACGTGGCGCACCATGCGCTCATCGGCGCCGCACAGCTCCAACAGCCGCCGGGTCAGGGCGGCGTTGGTGTACTCGTTGCCCCCGCCCACGTTGTAGATCTCGCCCGCCCGGCCTCGGTTGAGCACCAGGTCGATGGCGCGGCAGTGGTCCTCGACGTGCAGCCACTCGCGCATGTTGGAGCCGTCGCCGTAGAGCGGGACCTGCTTGCCCTCCAGGAGGTTGGTGACGAACAGCGGTATGAGCTTTTCGGGGTGCTGGTAGGGGCCGTAGTTGTTGGAACACCTGGTGATCGACACGTCGAGGCCGTGGGTGCGCCAGCAGGCGCGGGCGATCAGGTCGGAGGCCGCTTTGGAGGCCGCGTAGGGGGTGTTGGGCGCGAGCGGCCACTCCTCGGTCCACGAACCGTGCTCGATGGAGCCGTAGACCTCGTCGGTGGACACGTGCACCACCCGGGGGATACGGGCACGCAGACAGGCGTCGAGCAGGATCTGGGTGCCGCACGCGTTGGTGGTCACGAAGTCGGCGGCGGCCTCCAGGGAGCGGTCGACATGCGACTCGGCGGCGAAGTGCACCACCGCGTCGTGGCCCGGCAGCACCTCGTGCAGCAACGGGGCATCGCAGATGTCGCCGCGTACGAAGGTCAGGCGCGGATCGGCGGCCGGGAGGCTGTCCCGGTGTCCGGCGTAGGTCAGCTTGTCCAGGACGGTGACCCGGGCGCCCGCGCAGCCGGGGTAGCCGTCGGCGAGCAGGGTGCGGACGTAGGTGGAGCCGATGAAGCCGGCGCCGCCGGTGACCAGGATCCTCACGCGGCCACCTCGATACGGGTGTGATCGCCGACGACGAGCCGGTGGCGGCTGGTGGCGGGGGTGCCCGCAGTGCTCTCGGCGGGGGCCGTTTCGGGGGCCGTCTCCGGGGCCGGGACGGTGGCGATGGCCGCCGAGCGTCCGATGACCGACCCGTACAGTCCGCGCACCCGCACCAGGGAGGCGCCGTCCAGCACGATCGAGTCGTCCAGCCGGGTGTCCCGCAGCACACAGTCGCTGCCGACCGAGGTGTGCGGCCCCACGTGGCTGTCCTCCACCAGCGTGCCCGCGCCGATGATCGCCGGTCCCTCGATCCGGGAGCGCACCACCCGGGCGCCGGACTCGACCACGACCGGGCCGGTGATCTCGCTGGCCTCGTCCACGTCCGCCGCCACCGAGCGGGTGAGGGTGCGCAGCAGCTCGCGGTTGCAGTCCAGGACGTCCTCGACCTGGCCGGTGTCCTTCCAGTAGCCGGAGTACTCGCTCGCCCGTACCGTCTCGCCCCGGGCCACCAGCCACTGGATGGCGTCGGTGATCTCCAGCTCGCCGCGGGCGCTCGGCGCGATCGCGGCGACGGCCCTGTGGATGGCGGGGGTGAAGAAGTACACGCCGACCAGGGCCAGATCCGACCGTGGCCGGGCGGGCTTCTCGACCAGCCGCAGCACCGAGCCGTCCACCGCCACTTCCGCCACCCCGAACGCCTGCGGATCGGGGACCTTGTGCACCACCACCTGCGCCGCCGGCCGCCTGGCGCGGAACTCGGCCGCGACGTCCGCCACCCCGTCCGGGAGCATGTTGTCGCCGAGGTACATCACGAAGTCGTCGTCGCCCAGGAAGTCGCGGGCGATGGCGACACAGTGGGCAAGACCCAGCGGCTCGTCCTGCGGGATGTAGGTGATCCGCACGCCGAGGTCGGAACCGTCGCCCAGCGCCGCCGAGATCGCCCGGAGCTGATTGCCGACGACGATGCCGACGTCGGTGACGCCGAGGTCGCGGATCGACGTCAGGACGTGTTCGAGGACCGGCTTGTTGGCGATGGGGATGAGCTGCTTGGGCATTGAATAGCTGAACGGGCGCAGGCGGGTCCCCGACCCGCCGGACAGCACGAGAGCCTTCATGTAAGTCCTCCTTAGCGGACAGCGCGAGCATGTGAGCGCCCGGTCGAGGACCCCTCGAAGACCGGTGAACCCCCGCCCCCGGTCCGCCATGTACCGGACCTCCAGCCCGGCTTGAGCCGCATTGCCGACCATCTCCCGCGGCCGGCACATCGAGCACATCGAGTGCGGCGTCGGGCGTCGGGCGTCGGGCGTCGGAGGAGAGAGAGTCCATGCGCTGGGAGAACATCCACATCGCCGCGGTCGGCACCTGGCTTCCGGAGCCGGTGGCCGTCGAGACCGCCGTACGGTCAGGGGAGCTGACCCCGGAGCGGTGCGAGGTCTTCGGCTACCGGTCGGTGCTCGTCGCCCCCGACGGGATCGCCCCGCCGGACATGGCCGTGCACGCCGCCGAGACGGCGCTCAAGCGCTCCGGTATCGCCCCCAAGGAGTTCGGGCTGCTGCTCCACGGCAGCCTGTGGTTCCAGGGCCTGGACGTCTGGCCGGTCGGCTCGTACATCGCGCAGCGCACGGTGGGGCGCACCGTCCCCGCGCTGGATGTGCAGCAGCGCTGCAACATCGGGGTTGGTGGCATCGAGTTCGCCGCGACCCACCTGGCGGCCGGGGCGCGTGGCTCCGCGGTGATGCTCACCACCGCGGACCGCTGGGACGGCGGGGTCAACCGGTGGTCCCTGCACGAGGACCATGTGTACGGGGACGGCGCCACCGCCATGGTCCTCTCCCGCCGGGGCGGATTCGCCCGGCTGCTGTCCACGGCGACCGTGGCCGACAACTCGCTGGAGCCGATGGCACGCGGCGACGAGCCGTTCCACCCGGTGTCCCCCGCCGCCCACACCCCGCTCGACCTGACCCGCCGGTCCCGCCAGTACAAGGCCGAACACGACGAGGACGAGGCCGCGCTGCGGCACGCCCGGGTGATGCTCCAGGCGAAGGTCAAGGCGCTGGCCGCGGCCCGTATGCCCTCCTCCGCCCTGGCCAAGGTGGTCATCCCGGCGACCGGGCGGCGCAAGGGCGAGTACCAGTTGCACCATCTGCTCGGCGTGGAGGAGCACCAGACCACCTGGGAGTACGGGCGCACCACGGGCCATATCGGCGGCGGGGACCTGGCCGCCGGTCTGGCCCATCTGGTGGAGACGGAGGCGGTCGGGCCCGGTGACCGGGTGCTGCTGTTCGGCGGCGGTTCCGGGTTCACCTGCACCACCGCCCTGCTGGAGATCACCGAGGTCCCGCAGTGGACATGACCGCCGCCCCGAGCCCGCCCCGGGCCGCCTCCGGCACCGTCCACGCGCTGCTGGAGACCGCGGCGGCCACCCGGCCGGGCGCCTGGGCGGTCCGGGACCGTACGGGCGCGTGGACGTACCGCCAACTCGCCGAACAGGCAGCGGCGTTCGCGGCGTGGCTGGACGAGCGGGGCGTATGGCGCGGCGAGCGGGTGCTGGTCCGGGTCGGCAACCGGCGGGAGTTCACCGCCATGCTGTTCGGCACGGTGCGCCACGGGGCCGTGTTCGTCCCGGTCAACCCGGCGATGCGGCCGTTCCATCTGACCACGGTGGCAGACGACTGCGACCCCGCGCTCGTCGTCGCCCGCGCCGACGACCCCGCGACACTGCCCGGGCTGCGGGAGGTGACCGGCCGCCCCGTCCATGACCTGGACGCGGTGTGGCGAGACATGGAAGCGCTACGGCCGTCGGCCAGTGCCACCAGCCGTGAGGGGGCACCGGTGTCCCCCGACGACCTGGCGCTGCTCATCTACACCTCAGGCTCCACCGCCGCGCCCAAGGCCGTGATGTGCCCGCACACCGCCATCTGCTTCGCGGCCCGCGCCATCGCCTCCCGGCTCCGCTACCGCCCGGACGACGTCGTCCTCACCGCCCTCCCGCTCTCCTTCGACTACGGCCTCTACCAGATCTTCCTGGCCGCTCTCGCGGGCGCCGAGGTCGTCCTGACCGAGCCGGACCACCACATCGGGCTGCTGGCCACGGTGCGCGAACACGGCGTCACCGTCGTCCCGGTGGTGCCCTCGCTCGCCGAGATGCTGCTCCGGCTGGCCGGCCGGGAGCGCTCCGCCGCGGCCCCGCCCGTCCGGCTGTTCACCAACACCGGCGCGGCGCTCACCTCCCCGCTGATCGCGGGGCTGCGGCGGACGTTCCCGGGCGCGGCGGTGGCGCCGATGTTCGGCATCACCGAGTGCAAACGGATCACCGTGCTCGAACCCGACGGCGACCTCGCCAAACCGGACTCCGTCGGCACCGCCCTGCCGGGCACCCACGTGGCCATCCTGGACGACGCGGGGCAGCCGCTGCCCGCCGGGCGCACCGGGCAGATCGCGGTCCGCGGCCCCCATGTCATGCGGGGCTACTGGCGGGCGCCGGAGCTCACCGCGGCCCGGTTCCGTACGGATCCACTGACCGGCGAAGTCATCCTGCACACCGGCGACTTCGGCCACCTCGACGAGGACGGCCATCTCTACTTCCACGGGCGCCGCGACGACCTGTTCAAACGGCGCGGCGTACTGACCGGGGCGCTGGAGATCGAGGCGGCGGCGCTGGACATCGACGGGGTCACCGCCGCCGCCGTACTCCCGCCAGGCCCGGACGCGGACCTCACGCTCTTCGCCGTCACCGAGCTGACGCCGGAGCGCGTGCTCGGCTCGCTCGGCGAACGGCTGGAGGGCTCAAAGGTTCCGGCCGACTGCCGGGTCCTCCCCGCGCTCCCGCTCACCCCGAACGGCAAGACGGACAAGCAGCGGCTGCGGCAGCTGCTCCAGGCGCCCCGTCAGTAAGAGAAAAGGAAGAGGTCACAGCCATGCACTCGGATCGTTCCGGCCATGTGGGCCCCTGGGAGCAGCGCTTCGAGGACCTGGTCCTCGGTGTCCTTCCCCAGCACTCCCGCCACGCGCCACTCGACCCCGCCCTCGACCTGAAGACGGCCGGGCTCGACTCGATGGCCACCGTCGAGCTCCTGGTCCGCCTGGAGGAGGCATACGGCGTGGACTTCCCCGACGCCACGCTGAGCGGGGAGACCTTCGCCACCCCGGCCGCGCTGTGGCGCGTACTCGCCGCGCAGCGCGCGGACGACGCGGTCACCTCCGAGGGGGAGCCCACATGCGCGTCCTGATGACGACCACGCCCTCGCCGTCCCATCTCGCCCCGATGATCCCGCTCGCCTGGGCGCTGCGGGCCGCGGGCCACGAGGTGCTGGTGATGGGCCAGCCCGATATCCAGAAGACGGCCCACGCGGCCGGGCTGACCAGCGTGAGCGTCGGCGCCCCGTACTACGGCAACGACTCGGTGCTGCCGTATCTGCCACCGGGTATCCGGCCGCTGCAGGCGCTGGGGCGGAACAACAAGGAGGTCCTGCCGGGCGCCGCCAAGGTGTACGCCACCCACGCCCGTTACATGGTCCGCTCCTATCTCGACGTGGCCCGCGAGTGGCGGCCGGACCTGGTCGTGGGCGAGCAGTTCGACTACACCTCGCTGATGATCGGCGGCGCCCTGGGCGTGCCCGCCGTACACCACCGCTGGGGCGTCGACCCGCTGACCGGTCCGGCCCGGCCGATCGCCGCCATCTTCCTGGACGGGCTGTGCCGCCGGCTCGGCATGGACGGCCTGCCCGAGCCGCACGCCGTCCTCGACCCGTGCCCGCCCTCGCTCCAGGACCCGGACGCCGCGCCCGGCACACCGATCCGGTTCGTGCCGTTCAACGGCGTCGGCACCAGGCCCACTTGGGTCACCGAACCGCGGGCCGGACGCCGCGTCTGCGTCACCCTGGGCCGGCAGACCCTGGTGACGAACGGGCTGCCGCTGCTGCGCCATGTGCTGGAGGCGTTCGACGGGCTGCGGGACGGGGCCGACGCGGCTGTAGAGGCCGTGGTGACCGTCGACCCCCGCTTCCGGGACCAGGTGGGCGCGGTGCCCGCCGCCGTACGGATCGTCGACCCCACCCCGCTGAATCTCTTCCTCCACACCTGTGACGCGGTCATCCACCACGGCGGCTGCGGCAGCGCGCTGACGGCGACCGCGGCCGGGCTGCCCCAGCTCGTCCTGCCCCAGCTCCTGGACCAGTTCACCGTCGGCGACGCACTGGCCGACGCGGGCGCCGGGATCAGCCTCGACACCGCGGCGGCGCAGGACGACCCGGAGCGGGTGCGGGCCGCGGTGTCCGCCCTGCTCACGGAGGAGGGACACCGCCGGGCCGCCGCCGAACTGGCCGATGAGGTACGGAACATGCCCTCGCCCGCGGCTGTTGCCGCCGATCTCGAACAGCTCGTCCCGGCGGCCTACGGCCGGGCCTCCGCACCGGCCCCGGCCCTGGTTGCCGCGTCATGAGCACCGGGTCCGACCGGCCCACCATGTCCGAGGGGCAGATCCATCTCTTCTCGCTGGGTGCCCTGCTGACCATGCTGCTCTCGCTGCTCGACGAGAACATCGTGGCCACCGCCGCCTGGCCGATCGCCCAGGACCTGGATCCGGCCGGCGGCGTCGGCGCCATCCCCTGGCTGATCACCGCCTACGCGCTGGCCGCGACCGCGTCCCAGCCGCTGTACGGGAAGCTCAGCGACACCCTCGGCCCCCGGCGGGTCTACCTCTTCTCCGTCCTCGTCTTCCTCCTCGGCTCCGCGCTGTGCGGAACAGCAAGCCATATGGGCGAGTTGATCGCCTACCGCGCGCTGCAGGGGCTGGGCGGCGGCGGGCTGATGAGCCTGACGCTGATCATCCTCGCCACCGTCTACCCGCCCCGGCAGGGCAGTGGCGGCGGTGGCATGGGCATGGGCGGCGGTCTGGTGGCCCTCGGCATCCTCGCTGGTCCGCTGCTCGGGGGCTTTCTGACCGAGCATCTGTCCTGGCGCTGGATCTTCTACGTCAATCTGCCGCTGGGCGCCGTCTCCGTCGCCATCACCCTGGCCACTCTGCGGCTGCCGCACCGCGCCACCGGCCACCGCGTGGATGTGACGGGCGCGGCGCTGGTCACCGCGGGCGCCACCGGGCTGCTGCTGGTGGCCGAGTGGGGCGGCTCGCACTACGCCTGGTCCTCCGCGCCGATCCTCGCGCTGGGCGCGGGGAGCACCGCCCTGCTCGTGGTGTTCTGCTGGTGGGAGACGCGGGTGGCGGAGCCGATCCTGCCGATGTCGCTCTTCCGCGATCCGGTGTTCCGGATCGCCGCGCCGCTCCAGTTCATCGGCGGCTTCGCGGTGCTGGCCTCCCCGCTGTTCATCGTCGCGTATCTGCAGATCGCCCGCGGCGTGCCGGCGGGCGACGCGGGGCTGCGGCTGGCCCCGGTGGCGGCGGGGGTGATGGTCGTCATGGGCGTGTCCGGGCTGGTGATCACCCGGCTCGGGCGCTACAAGCCGCTGCTCATCGCGAACACCGCCATCGCGGCGCTCGCCCTGGCCCTGTTCGGCACGGTCGACACGCACACCTCGGACCTGACGCTCGGACTGCTGCTGGTGCTGCTCGGCATCGGGCTAGGCGGGGTCGTACAGGTCGTCCTGCAGACCGCTCAGGCGGCCGCGCCGCCCGGCAGCCTCGGTGTCATCACCACCGGCACCCGGTTCTTTCTGATGCTGGGCAAGGCGTGCGGCGCCGCGGTGCTGGGCGCGGTCCTCGACCACCGCTACTCCGGACACCCCGGGACGGGGGCGGGGGCGGCACACGCGGTGCACTCCTACGTACTGGCCACCGACACGGTGTTCCGGTGCGCCGCCGGGGTGATGCTGGCCGGTCTCGCGCTCGCGCTCCTCATCCCGGACGTACGGCTGAGCGCCCCCGACCCCCGGCCCGCCACCACCCCCGCACCCACATCCCCCGCCACCGCCGACGCCCCGCAACCGTCCACCTGAGGAGAGCAGATGCGCGTCCTGATGATGTCCACCCCCGTGTCCTCCCACTTCGCGCCCCTGGTGCCACTGGCCTGGGCGCTGCGCAGTGCGGGACACGAGGTGCTGGTGGCCGGGCAGCCGGATGTGATGGGCCCGGCCCGTTCGGCGGGGCTGAGCGCCGTGAGCATCGGCGACTGGTTCCACGTCGACGACCTGCTGCTCGGCGGCCTCCCGGAGGGCAAACGGCTCGTCGAATCGCTCGGCCGCCCGGCGTCGGAGCAGGTGGCCGGGGCGGCCCGGATGTGGATGGTGCACACCAAGTACCTGCTGCCGGACTATCTCGACTTCGCCCGCGCCTACCGCCCGGACCTGATCGTCTCCGATCTGCTGGAATACACCGCGCCGATCCTCGGCGGGGTGCTGGGCGTGCCGGTGGTGCACTACCGCTGGGGCGTCGATCCGTACACCCGCCCCGCACGCCCGGCGGCGCGCCTCGCCCTCCAGGGGGTGTGCGAACGCCTCGGCCTGGACGGGCTGCCCGACCCCACCGTGCTGCTCGACCCCTGCCCGCCCGCGCTCCAGCTCCCGACGGCGGAGCAGGGCACCCCGATCCGGTACGTACCCGCCAACGGCAGCGGTGTCATGCCGGACTGGCTGCGCGACGAGAGCGTCGCCGAGGCGAGCTCCCGGCCCCGGCGGGTGGCCATCTCCATGGGGCTGCGCACCCTCATCCTGAACGGCGTTCCGCATCTACGGCAGGTGCTGCGGGCCTTCGACGGGCTGCCGGACGTCGAGGCGGTCGCGACCGTCGAGCAGGAGTACCGCGAGGAGCTTGGCCCGGTCCCCGACAACGTACGGATCATCGACCCCACCCCGCTCCATCTGTTCCTCGGCAGCTGTGCGGCGGTGATCCACCACGGCGGGGCGGGCACCGCGCTCACCGCCTCGGCCTTCGGCCTGCCGCAGCTCGTACTGCCGCAACTGGCCTGCATGTTCGCCACGGGCGACCGGCTGGCGACGGTGGGCGCGGGCATCACGCTCGACGACGCGGCCCGCCAGGACGACCCCGAGGTGCTGCGCGAGTCCCTGACCACGCTGCTGTCCGAGCCCGGCTACGCCAAGGCGGCCGGGGAGCTGCGGCAGGACATGGAGCGGATGCCGGTGCCCTCGCGGGTCGTGGCCGATCTGGAGCAGCTGGCCGCGTTGCAGCCGGTGTGAGTGGCCATATGTGTGTGTGAGGGCCGGCCCCGCGGGGGCCGGCCCTCAGCTGTTCCACCACTCAGGCCGGTTCAGGCCGCGCGGCTGGCCGCGCCGTCCATGGAGGCCTCGGCGATCACCTCGTAGATCTCCTCGTCAGGCCCCGCCCCCGCGGCCCGCACCGCCTCCGCGTCCCGCAGGCGCAGCAGGCTCACACAGCCGCCCTTGCGGCGGTCGGAGGCGACGACCGAGCCGGAGACGAAGCCCTCGCGGCGGGCCGCGGCGTCGAGCCGCGCCACCAGCGGCGCCTCGTCGCCCGGCTCATGCGAGGTCACCACGCAGTACTGACCGGCCTCTTGGCTGTCCGTCCCCGAGGCCGAGGCCAGCACCGGGCCGTGGTCGTTGTCCAGGTCGGCGAGTTCCATCAGCCCGGCGGCGGTGAGCAGGAGGAAGTCCGGGACCATGACGGCGGCCTTGTAGGCCGAGTTGTCCCGCCACTCGGTGACGATGACATGCCGGTCGGAGTGGTCGGGCGACCGCAGCAGCGAGGTGTGCAGAAATCCGTGCTGGGTCGTCATGTATTCGCGGTAGCCGTCGAACGCCTCCTCGAAGGCCTCCGTGTCCTGCTTGTGCCTGTCCGTCAGCACAAAGCGCGCGACCACCGTCACAGGGGCGGGGCCGTGCTTCTTCTCCGGCATGACATAACCCTTTCTTCCTTGCCGTCCGAGATACGGATCGACGGATTGCCGTACGCGATGCGGTGGAGGATCTTGCGGTAGAGCGGGGTGTGCCGCAGCACCCGCGCGAGCCGGGGGCGCACCCGGGTGGCGAAGGGGCCCTGCGAGAGCATCGCCTTGCTCTGCAGGGCCTGTAGCCGCATGACGGCCGCGATATCGGGGCTCCGGCGCTCCTCGAAGGCCGCGAGGCGCGCCGCGCCGGTGTCGCCCGCGGCCAGCGCGCCGACCAGGACCGGGTGCAGCACCACCGCGTCCTGGACGGCGAGGTTGATGCCCTGGGCGCCGATCGGGCTGTGGGTGTGGGCGGCGTCGCCGATCAGCACGAGCCCGTCGTCGGCCCAGCGCTCGGCCCGCGACGAGAACACGTCCAGCAGGCTGAGGTCGCCCTGCGAGCGGACCTGTTCGCGGATGAGGTGGGCGTACGGCGGCACGGCGCGGCAGAGTTCGTCCCTGACGTGGTCCAGGCCCTGTCCGGCGATATCGCGATAGCCCTTGTGCGGCAGGGTCCAGCCGACCTGGATGCGGTCGGGCCAGGAGGCGTAGACGAGTACGGGGCTGCCGCCGGCGCGGAACACCCGCACATCGCGGACGGGCGGCTCGACACGGTCGTTCTTGGCCTGGTTCTCGCTCCGGATTTCGCCCCGGTTTTCGCTCTCCTTGAGCTTGAACCACAGCACATCGTGGTCGAACGCCTCCGTGCGCCCCGCCCCGATGCCCGCCAGCCGCCGGATCCGCGAATAGCGGCCGTCCGCGCCGACGACCACCCGGGCCCGTACGGAGCACGGGCCCACCGGCCCGGCGGCCGTGACGCCGGCGACGCGGCCCTCCCGGCGGACAAGACCGCCGACCCGCCGCCCGTCCAGCCAGCGGAAACCGGTGAAGCGATGGCAGTGCGCGAGCAGTTCGTCCAGCACATGCGCCTGCGGGATGCTCAGCAGGTGGTCGTACGGGGCGGGCAGCAGCCGGTAGTCGGCCTCCAGCAGCACACGGTCCCCCTCGACCAGGCGGAACCGGTCGTGCTCGTGTCCGCCGCGCGCCCGGGCCCCGGCCAGTACGCCGAGGTCGTCCAGCAGCGCCATCGCACCGGGCTGAAGGATCTCGCCGCGGAACTCCCGGTGGTGCGTACGGGAGCGCTCCACCACCGTCACCCGCGCCCCGGAGCGCAGCATCAGCAGCGCCAGGACCAGCCCGGCCGGGCCGCCGCCGACCACGCACACATCGGTGTCGAACTCCTCCTCGGCCACCTGCGCTCCCTTCTGACGCGCCGCGGGTGCGCTCACGCGCGCAGTCCCAGACCGCCGTCCGCGGTGATCACCTGGCCCTGGATCCAGCCCGCCTCCGCCGTGCACAGCAGGGCCACCACATCGGCGACATCGGCCGGCGTGGTCAGCCGGCCGCCCGGGGTGCGCGCGGCCAGCGCCGCGGCGGTCGCCGGGTCGGGGGTGTCAGGACCCTTGTCGAGCTTCGCGGTGGCGACCGCGTTGACCGCGATCCGGCGGCCCGCCAGCTCCACGGCGAGATAGCCCACCAGGCTCTCCAGCGCCGCCTTGGCGATACCGGGACCGACGTAGCGCGGCACGGCCCGGTGGGCCCCGCTGCTGGACACCGCGACGATCCGCCCGGGCCCGCCCGCCATCAGGTCGGCGATAGCGGAGGCGCCGTACAGCAGCGGGGCCAGGGCGGCCGAGAGGTCGGCCCGTACGCCGTCGGGGCGGGCCCCGACGGCGGGCATCGGGTGCCAGGACGCGACGCTGTGCACGAAGATGTCCAGCCGGCCGTACCGCTCGCGCACCTCCGCCAGCAGCGCGTGCAGCTGCTCGGGGCTGGTCACATCCGCCCGCCGGGCGATCGCGCTGCCCTTGAGCCCCGACAGGTCGCGGAGCGCGCGTTCGGCGTCCGCCTCGCTGTGCGCGTAGTCGAGGATCACCTGGGCGCCCGCGGCGGCCAGCTTGCGGGCGACCGCGAACCCGACGCCGCGCGTCGCCCCCGTCACCAGCGCGACCTTGCCGTCCAGCCCCAGCGTGGCAGCCTCAGCCAGTTCAGCCGACACGGTCCGCCGCTTTCGGCACCGCGGTCCGCGCCGCGGCCTGCGCGGCGAGGTGCACGGCGCACTCGGCCGTGCCGAAGGCCGGGGCGTCGGCGCGGGCCGCCCGCCATGACTCCGCGTCCGACCACCAGGTGACGAAGGTGTAGTTGCCGGGCCGCGTCAGCGACCGGCTGAAGTCGGCGTGCAGAAAGCCCGGCCGCGCCGTCAGGGCACGGGCGTACTCCCGGTAGGAGTCGTCGAACGCGTCGAGGCTGGGCCCAGCCCCCTCAATGCCCAGCCGTTCGACGACGACCACCGGCGCGCCCTCCGTGACATCGCCGCCCGTACGCAGCACATTGCGGGACGGGTCGGCGTCCACCTCCACCACTTCGTGGAACTCCTTGGCGTGGGCCTGGAACACCTCGCTGCCCCGCACCCGCTGGAAGGACTCGGGCGAGCGCCATCGGCCGAGGTTGATGTACACCCCGGGCCGCTCCACCAGCCGCACCGCCTGGTGTGAATCGAAGCCCTCCTGGGCGCGCATCCACGCCACGTGGTCGAGAAAACGCCGCTCGAACTCATCGGCCCGGCCGTGGTCCTTGAGCGTGAAGGTGTTGATGACGGTGAACAGACCGGTCGGGTGGTCCACGGTACGGCCTTCCTGGGTTCGGACAGCGGCGTGGTCAGAGGCGTGATCAGGGGCGTGATCAGGGGCGTGGTCAGGGGTTCGCGGCTGGAGGCGTGCGATGAGGGCGTCGCGCAGGGCGCGGCGCTGCACCTTCCCGTTCGCGTTGCGCGGGATGGCGTCCACCGCCTCGATGTGGTGAAGCCGCTGGTAGTACGGGAGCTGATCGGCCACGGCCGCCGCGATGGCGTCCAGGCGGGTGTCGTCCAGGCCGGTCACACGCGGCTGAAGCACCACCAGCGCGGCGGCGAGCGCGCCCCGTGCGGCGTCCGGCAGGCCGAAGGCCACGGCCTCGCGGACCAGTTCATGGCCGAGCAGCACCTGCTCGATCTCCGTCGGCGCGACGAGGAAGTTGTCGCATTTGAAGGTGTCCCCGAGCCGGTCGACCAGGAACAGCCGCCCCTCCCCATCGATCCGCCCGACGTCGCCGGTGGAGAACCAGCCGCCGTCCTCCAGGCCGGTGCCGTCCGGGCCGCCGAGGTAGCCCTTCATCACCTGCGGGCCTCGCACCTGCACCTCGCCCGCTTTGTCGGGCGCGAGCACCGTACGGCGCTCGACGTCCACGACCCGGCACTCGGTGCCCGCCACCGGGCGGCCCACCGAGCCGGGCACCGGGCGGCCGGGGTCGTCGCTGTGGGTCAGCGGAGAGGTCTCGGCGAGCCCGTACCCCTGTAACACCGGCACCCCGAACCGCTCGGCCAGCCGCGTCGCGTCCCGCACCGGAAGCGCCGACCCGCCGGACGCGATCTGCCGCACGGTCGCGAGCCGTAACCCGTCCAGGGCGCGGGCGGGGGCGGCGGCGAGCCGGGCGAGGCGGACCGGGAGGCTGTAGAAGTGCGTGGCGGAGTGGCGGTTGGCGGCCTCGACCGCGCCGATCGGGTCGGGCGCGGCGCACAACACCTGGGTGGCGCCCGCGAACAGGGCCGAGTTGAGGTGCATGGGGTGGTAGGTGGGCAGGTGGTTGAGGGCGACCGAGCCGTGGCCGAGGCGGTGTGCCTCGGCAATCTGCGCGGCGTTGACCACCAGGTTGCGATGGGTGAGCCGGACGGCCTTGGGCAGCCCCGTCGTCCCGCTGGTGAACTGGACGCACACCACGTCGTCCGGGCGCACCGCGCCCGGCGGCCCGACGAGCGTCCGCTGCTCCAGTAGGTCGTCGAGGTGCGGTACGTCCCCGTAGGCCCCGGGCGCGACCGGGCCGATCAGCACCACCTCCCGCAGCGCGGGCAGCCGGTCGCGCACCGGGGCGAGGCGCGCGTACAGCCCGGCGTCGACCAGCGCCAGCCGCGCCTCGCTCACCGACAGGGTGTGCAGCAGCGCCTCTTCGCGCAGCAGCGGATTGACCACCGCCACCACGTTTCCGCTGCGCGCGGCCGCGTAATAGGCCACGGCGAAGCCCGGGTGCAGCACGGAGGCGACCGCCACCGTCGCGCGCTCCCGCCCCGGCAGCAGCCGGCGCAGGGCGTACGCGGCGCGCGACACCCGCAGATCGAGGCCCGCGAAGTCCAGCGCCGCCGATCCGCGGTCCAGCTCAGCCGGTCCGCGGTCCGGGGCGGCCCCGTCCCACACCAGCGCGGTCCGCGCGGGGTGGGCGCGGGCCGCCTCGGCCGACAGCCCGTCGAGCCGTTCGGTCCCGCCGACGGCCCCGGCCCCGCCGCTCTCCTCACCCACGAGCGGCCGCCGCCTCCGCGAACTCCCGCGCGTGGCGCAGCGTCGTGGTGCTGTTGGTGCTCAGCGCGCGCTGTACGTACATCCGGGCGTCGGCGACGGTCTTGTCCTGGCCGAGCACCCGCTCCACTGCCCCCGGGTTGAGGATCACGGTGTGCCGGGAGGTGACGGCCAACCCGTCGCCCGCCGGGGTGATCGTCCAGCTTCCGGTGTGCGCGGTCATCAGCGCGGGCACGGTGGTCTGCTTGTAGACGATGCGGTCCGCCCCGAAGCAGACCCGTACGGACTCGGTGGTGTGCACCGAACCGTCGGCGGTACGGGTGTCCATCGCCATCACCTGCACCCGCGGCTCGGCCACATCGTCCCCGACCGGGTCCTCCTTGAGGTCGAGCCGGGACACATGCGGCAGCCGCTCGGGCCACAGATCGGCGCGGTACAGATAGTCGTAGACCAGTGCGGCGTCACCCGATGTGAACACCGTGTCCTCGAAGGAGAACTCCAACTTCCCTAATTCATCGCCGAGTTCGGCGAGCTTCTTCACCGCGGCCAGCTCGGATTCGCTGTTGCGGTCCACCGCCGCGGTGATCCAGCGGACACCCGACGGGTCGTCGTCGACCGCGCGGAAGTCATGGCGCAGCTCCAGCCGGGACACATTCTCCCCATGGGCGGTGACGATCCACTCACCGCCCATGGCCGCCACCGGCGGCGCGGACACCTCCTGCCGGAAGGTGACGCGCAGCCCGTCCGGGTCCAGCTCGCGGCGCGATGTCCAGTTCTTCACCACGCCGCCCGCGGTGGCCCAGATCCGGATCCGCTCGCCGCCGGGCGTCTGCTCCAGGGGTTCGACGTGCACATTGGGGGCGAAGCGCTGGGGCCAGTCGGCCACGTCGGCGATGATGCCGTACACGGTGCGGGCCGGCGCCAGCACGGTGATGGCGTGTGTGGTGAGGTATGTCTCGGTGGTGGTCACGGCACCCGCTCTCGTCAGTAATTCCCCAGCCCGCCGCAGACGTTGAGCGCCTGGGCGGTGATGGACGCGGCGGTGTCGGTGACCAGATAGCCGACCAGGCCCGCCACCTCCTGTGGTGTGGAGTAGCGACCGAGCGGGATCTTGGCCTGGAAGCGTTCGAGGATGGCCTGCTCGGTGGTGTCGTACACCGCCGCGTATCCCTGGCGGACGCGCTCGGCCATCGGCGTCTCGACATACCCGGGGCAGACCGCGTTGACCGTGATGCCGGTCTTGGCCAGCTCCAGGCCGACCGCCTTGGTGAAGCCGACCACGCCGTGCTTGGATGCCGAGTACGGGGCGCCGAGCACCACGCCCTGTTTGCCTCCGGTGGACGCGATGTTGACGATCCGGCCCCAGCCGCGCTCCCGCATCCCGCTCTCGGCCAGCACCTCGCGCGTGGTGAGGAAGACGCTGTTGAGGTTGGTGTCGATCACGTCGTACCACAGCTCGTCGGCCAGCCCGACGGTCTCGCCGCCGCCGCTGCGCCCGGCATTGTTGACCAGGACGTCGATCCGGCCGTACCGTCCGGTCGCGGCCGCCACCAGATCGCGCACGTCCTTCCGCTTGCTCACATCGGCGGGGGCGCCGTCGACCTCGTGGCCCGCGGCCCGTAACTCCTTGACGGTCATCTCCAGGGACTCGGCGCTCCGCGCGCAGATGAAGACCGTGAAGTCCGCCGCCGCCAGGCCCCGCGCCACCGCGAGACCGATTCCGCTCGTGCCTCCCGTGACCAGCGCCACCCGCCGCTCATCGCTCGCCATGCGCGTCGTCCTCCCCGGGCTCCTTGGATGCGTTGTCTGCTCCGAAGAGTGACCGTGGGCTCTCGATCCTCGATCGCACGGCGGTCGAGCGGGCCGTTCGACCGCCCGTCAAGGGGCGTACGAGGGCCCGCGGCGACGCTGCCGCACGACACACAGGACGCGAGAGAGGGACCGACCGCCATGACCGTCGCGGCACACCCCGCCGGCGCACCAGCCGACCCCACCGGATCAGCCGACCCCACGGGCCCCACCGGACAAGCCGGACCCGCCGGACCCGCCGGACCCGCCGGACCCGCCGAGCTGTACGCGGAGATCCAGCAGTTCTACGCCCGCCAGATGCAGCTGCTCGACGACGGCGAGGCCGAGGCCTGGGCGGAGACCTTCGCCGAGGACGGCGTCTTCGCCGCCAACGCCCACCCCGAGCCGTTCACCGGCCGCGCGGCCATCGCCGCCGGCGCCCGCCAGGCCACCGACGACTTCGCCGCGCGGGGCATCAGGCGCCGCCACTGGCTGGGCATGCTCTCGCTCGAGCCCAAGGACGAGCACACCGTCTTCGTCCGCTCGTACGCCCAGGTCCTGGAGACCCCGCGCGCCGGGCAGGCCGTGCTGCGGGCGTCCACCACCTGCGCGGACCTGCTGGTGCGGCGCGACGGCCGCTGGCTGGTGCTCGACCGCCGGATCCACCGCGACGACCTGGACTGATCCGGTGCGGGTGCTGTTCGCCACATGGGCCGAGCCGGGCCATCTGTTCAGCCTGGTGCCGCTGGCCTGGGCCTGCCGGGCCGCCGGGCACGACGTACGGCTCGCCGCCCCGCCCTCCTGCATGGCCTCGGCGGCGCGCGCCGGGCTGACCGGGGTGCCGGTCGGCCGGGACGTGGCCGTGGAGCAGATCAGGAACCGCGCGGACCTCGCGCCCTGGCGCAGCCCCGGCCGCTGGCCGGAGGGCTGGGCGTCGCGGCCCGGTCTGCTGGACGACGCTCAGCACTCGGTGCTCCGCGCGCTGGCCGACAAGCAGTTCACGGTCGCGGACGCGATGGCCGACGACCTCCTCGCCCTCGCCCGCCGCTGGCGGCCCGACGTGGTCGTCCATGACGCGCTGTGCTTCGCGGGCACGGTGGCCGCCGCCGCGCTCGGCGTCCCCGCGTACGGGCACGGCTGGGGCACGGCCACCATCATGCGCGTGGAGAACCACGAGCTCGGCGCCCGCCCGCTGCCGGGCTACCGGCGCCTCTTCGAGCGCCACGGCGTGCGCCCGCGCTCAGGACCCAGCGCCTGGTTCGACCCCTTCCCGCCCGCGCTGCGCCTCCCCGATCCGGCGCCGCGCCCCCGGCTCGATATGCGCTACGTCCCGTACAACGGCCCGGGGGACGTGGCGCGCTGGGTGCTGGAGGAGCGCGCCAGGCCGCGGGTGTGCATCACGGCGGGGGTCTCCGGGCACAAGGTCCGCCCCGGCGCCCTGCCCCCCTTGCTGACGCAGACCGCCGACGCGCTGGCCGGCCGGGGGTTGGAGGTGGTGCTGGCGATCAGCGCCGACCAGGCGCGGACGCTGACCGCGGCCCCGGAGAAGGCGCGCGTCGCCGTGGGCCTCCCCATGTCCGAGCTGCTGCCCACCTGCGCGGCCGTGGTCCACCACGGCGGCTCGGGCACCGGCCTCACGGCGGCCGCGGCCGGAACCCCGCAGCTGGTGCTGGACCAGATCCCGGTCACCGCCGAGATCGGCGAACGCCTCCACCGCCATGGCGCCGGGCTCATCCTGCCGCCCGAGCGCCAGTCCGACGCCGTCGCCGTCAGTGAAGCGGTCGAGGCCCTGGTGGACGACCCCCGCCACGCCCGCGCCGCCGCCCGCCTCCGTACGGACATGCTGCGCATGCCGAGCCCCGCCGACCGGGTCACCGCCCTGGAGGAGGCTTTATAGGGCTCAACCGCGGGGGCTGGTGTGGATGTCAAGGCCGCTCGTCCCTGCCGTCTCCACGCCTGTCAGCAGGCGCATATCGCGGTCGTAGTCGCCGCCGTTGAGGGTGCGGAACGGGACCGGCTCGTCCGTGAAGAGCCGGTCGAGCCGCTGCCCGTACTCCCGCTTCACCGTCTCGAACCGCTCCTCCGAGACGTCGAGCGAGCTGTACAGCGCGAACGGTTCGAGCGGCGCCATGCCGGTGAACCAGAACAGGCCGTGCTGGAGCGGGAAGAGGACGTCCGACAGCTGCCCGTGGATGCCCCGGTCGGCGAACGCCGACTCCCGGGCGCCGACCGTCACCGACAGCAGCGCCCGCCGACCCGCGAGGGCGCCCTCGCTGTACGGCGGGGGGACGGCCGGGCCGTGGGCGAACTCGAAGGTGAACACCCGGTCGATCCAGCCCTTCAGGATCGCGGGCACCGAGAACCACCACATCGGGAACTGCAGGATCACCGCGTCCGACCAGCGCACCTTCTCCTGCTCCGCCGCGATGTCCGGCGACAGCCGCCCCGCCAGCGTGGCCTCCCCCGAGGCCGTCAGCACATCAAGACGCCGGTCCCCGGCGTGGTCGGCGAAGTCGTCGGCGTCCACCGCCGCCTTCCACTTCATCGCGTAGAGGTCGGACACCCGCACCTCATGCCCCGCCGCGCGCAGCTCCTCGGCCGCGAAGGAGGTCAGGGAGGCGTTGAGGGAACGGGGTTCGGGGTGGGCGCTGACGATCAGGATCTTCTTCCGCGGCTGCGGCATGGCTTCGCTCATGGCACCACGTTCTCCCGGGCGCGGCGCCTTAGCCAGAACCCTGTGTGACCGGCGGAACGCCAATCCTGGTATTGCGAGGACCACCCATACTGGAAGGCATGGACAGCAACGGCATCGACCGCATCGACGGCGTCGGGGACACCCGGCGGGCGCTCGGCGGCTTTCTGCGCGCCCGCCGTGGGCGCGTCGCGCCGGAGCACGTCGGAATCGCCGGCGGCGGGCGCCGACGGGTGCGCGGGCTGCGCCGCGAGGAGCTGGCCCAGCTCGCCGGGATCAGTGTGGACTATTACGTCCGCCTCGAACAGGGCCGCGCCACCCAGCCCTCCCCCGAAGTGCTCGACGCGCTCGCCAGGGCCCTCGGCCTCGACGCGGCGGAGCGCAACCACCTCGCCACCCTGACCGGCATGCGGGGCGGGCCGCCGCCCGAGGCCCGGGTCAGCCCCCTGCTGCGGCAGATCCTCGACGCCATGGCGCCCGTCCCGGCCTACGTCACCAACCACCGCCTCGACGTGCTCGCCTGGAACGATCTCGGCGGCGAGCTGATCGGCGGCCTGGGCGACCCGGGCCGCCGCGACCACAACCAGGCCAGGTACTTCTTCCTCGACCCCGCGTCCCGGACCGTCTTCCCCGAATGGGAGGACCGGGCGGCGGAGAGCGTGGGCCAGCTGCGGGTCTCCGCGGGCCGGTACCCCGACGACGCGGAACTGGCCACGCTCATCACCGAACTGTCCACGCACAGCGCCGACTTCCGGCGCGTCTGGGCCACCGGCGAGGTCGTGATGTGCGGGGCGGGGCGCAAGCGGCTGCGCCACCCCGAGGCCGGGCTGCTCACCCTGGACTACGAGACGCTGCACGTGCCCGCCGCACCCGGCGAGACGGGTCTGGTGATGCATGTCTTCGGCGCCGAGGAAGGCAGCCGGGAGGCCGCCGCCCTCGCCCGCCTGGCGACGGCCGTAGGACGTGAGGTACCGGCAACCACTTAGGCCTGCCCTCAGACCGTGCGGGCCTCCTCAGACCGTGCGGGCCCGTCCTCAGGCCGCGCGGGAACCGGCGACCCGCGATACGCCGATGCGCGGCCCGGCCAGCTCCTCCAGCTCGGCGACCACTTCGGCGGGGGCCGGCATGGCGGCCATCTCCTCCCGCACCCGGCCCGCCGCCACCCCGTACGACCGGTCGTCCAGCAGCTCGCGGAGCGCCGTACGGATCGCCTCGGGGTCCCGCTGCTCACCGGGGTCGAGCGACCGGCCGGCGCCGCTGGCCGCGATCCGTTCGGCGTAGACACCGAGGCTGGGCAGCGGTGGGGCCAGGACGAGTTGGGGCAGCCCGTAATGCAGGGCCGTCAGCCCGGTGCCGGATCCGCCGTGGTGGACCAGGGCCGTACAGCGCCTCAGGAGCTGCGACAGCGGGGTGGGCTCGATCACCCGTACGTTGGCCGGCAGCGCTCCCAGCTCCTCGGCGCGCGCCCGGGACAAGGTGAACACGCCCCGTACGCCCTCCAGGCCCTCGAACGCGGCGGCCGTCGCCGCCAGGGTGGCCATGCCCGACCGCTCGATCGTCTGGGCGCTGAACGATACGCATATCGTCCGCTGCTCCGGCGAGCGCAGCGGCCCCCAGGAGGGGTAGCTGCCGGGTCCGTTGTACGGCACGTAGCGCACCGGCCTGGCCGGGGCCGCCCGGGGGTGCCGCAGCAGCGGCGGACAGGGGTCGAGCAGCAGATCGGGGTCGGGCAGCAGACCCCCGGCGACGCCCGCCCGCTCGCAGACGGACCGCAGCGCGGCGCGGGCGGGGCCGCGGGCCAGCGTGGTCAGGACGTCGGTGCCCCAGCGGTGGACGACGGACGGTACGCCCAGCGCGCCCGCGACGATCGGCCCGCAGAACTCGACCGGATCGGACAGCACGAGGTGGGGCCGCCATTCGCGGGCGAACCTCAGATACCCGTCGAGCACCCGGCCGACCCGGGCCCGCCAGCGGACCGCGAGCGCTTCCCAGTCGGGTTCCCACACCGCCGCGGGCTCCCCGCCCGTGGGCCGCCGGGCCGGAGCCGGGGGCGGGGCGTCGGCGGGCAGCGGCTGGGCCTCGATGGCGAGGGTGTGCAGCCCGGCGGCGCGTGCCGCCTCCACGGCCCCGGGCTCCCCGGCGCACATCACCTCATGGCCCGCGCCGGCGAGCGCCCAGGCGAGGGGGACAAGTGGCTGGAGGTGGCTGCTGACGGGGGTGACGACCATGAGTACGCGCATGGCAGCGCCCCCTAGGCCTGAGCCGGGCGGGTGCGCGCCTCGGTCAGGCCCGCGTTGACGAACTGCAGCAGCAGCCGCGGCGTGGCGGCCTCGGCGACCGTGTCGTCGGCCAGCAGCACCCCGTATTCGCGCTCGATACGGCCCACCGTCTGCAGGACCGCGAGGGAGTCGTAGTTGAGGTCGGTGAAGGGGGTGTCCAGCACATCTCCGTCGAGGTCGACGGTCTCGTCCTCACCGGCGCATTCACGCAGCAGGGTGGTCAGCTCGGCCAGCGTCATCTGGGTCATCTGGGTCATCGCGTGATACCTCTCTCTTGGGATGGCGAACAGCGGGGGCTGCGCTCAGCGGGGTCGGGCTCAGCAGGGTCGGCGGGCTCAGCGAGGTTGCGCTCAGTGAGGTTGCGCTCAGTGAGGTTGCGCTCAGTGGGATGGGGCACCGACGACCACGGCCGCCGCGTTGAAGCCGCCGCGGCCACGGGCCAGCACCAGGGCGGCGCGTACGGGGCAGGGCCGCGGCTCGGCGCTCACCAGGTCGAGTTCCAGACCCTCGGCAAGCCGGGTGACGTTCACGGTCGGCGGGATCAGCGCATCGCGGATCGCCAGCAGGGCGGCGGCGAGGTCGAGGGCGGCCCCTCCCGCGTACAGCCGCCCCGTCATGGTCTTGGGCGCGGTGACCGGCACCCGCCGGGGCCCGAAGACGGCGGTGATGACCTCGGCCTCGGCCCGGTCCAGGTCGGGTACGCCGGAGGCGTCGGCGAAGACGACGTCGATGTCGTGGGGGGCGAGGCGGGCGTCGGCGAGGGCGAGTTCGACGGCGCGGCGCAGGCCGGGGACGCCGCTGAGGTGCTGCTCGCTCCCGGGCTTGGCGTCGAAGGTGGCGGCGTAACCGGCCAGTTCGCCGTATACGCGGGCGCCGCGGGCGCGGGCCGCGGCGGCCTCCTCAAGGATCAGGATCGCCCCGCCCTCACCCGGCACATAGCCGCGGGCCGCGGCGTCGAAGGGCAGATAGGCGCGCGTGGGGTCGTCGGCGAGGCTGAGCCGGCCGCCCGCGAGCTGCGCCGTCCAGCCCCATGGGCAGACCGCCCCGTCCACGCCGCCGGTGACGATGAGCCTGCTGCCGCCGCGCAGCCGCCTGCGGGCCTGGGCCACCGCGTCCAGGCCGCCCGCCTGCTCGGTGACGAGAACGCCGCTGGGCCCGCGCAGCCCGTGCCGGATGGAGATCTGGCCGGTGTTGACGGCGTAGAACCAGGCGAAGGACTGATACGCGCTGACGTACTGCCCGCCCTTGCTCCACAGCGCCTCCAGCTCGCGCTGGCCGAACTCGAAGCCGCCGGCCGAGCTGGCGGTGACCACCCCGGCGGCGTACTCGGGGAGCTGGGCGGGGTCGGTGTCCGCGTCGTCGAAGGCCTCCTGGGCGGCGGCCAGGGCGAGCCGGGTCATGTGGTCGGTCTGCGGGAGCAGACGGTTCGGGATGTGTTCGGCGGCGTCGAAGCCGGGCACCTCGCCCGCGAGCCGGGCCGGGTAGCGGGCGGCGTCGAAGCGGCTGACCGGGCGGATGCCGCTCTCGCCGTTCAGGGTGGCCTTCCACCACACCGGGGTCGACAGGCCGTTGGGCGCGGCGACGCCGATGCCGGTGAACACGGCGACGGCGCTCACCACGTACTCCTCTGGGCGTCCACGCGGGCGAGCACCATGGCGCTCTGGAAGCCGCCGAACCCGCTCCCCACGCTGAGCACCGTGTCGACGTCCTGCTCGCGGGCGACCAGCGGGGTGTAGTCGAGGTCGCATTCGGGGTCGGGCTCGTGGAGGTTGGCGGTGGGCGGTACGACACCGTGCTCGATGGCCAGGGCGCTGGCGGCGATCTCCAGGGAGCCGATGGCGCCCAGCGAGTGGCCGACCATCGACTTGATCGAGCTGATCGGCGTGGCCCGGGCGTGGTCGCCGAGGGCGCGTTTGAAGGCGGCGGTCTCGTGGCGGTCGTTCTGCTTGGTGCCGGAGCCATGGGCGTTGATGTAGTCGACGGCCGTCACCGGCAGCCGGGCCTCCTCGAGGGCGACGCGGATGGCCTCGGCCATCTCCCGGCCGTCGGGGCGCAGCCCGGTCATGTGGTACGCGTTGCAGCGGGACGCGAAGCCGACGATCTCCGCATAGATATGGGCGCCCCGGCGGTGCGCCAGGGACAGCTCCTCGAGGACGAAGAGCGCGGAACCCTCGCCCAGCACAAAGCCGTTGCGGGTGCGGTCGAATGGGCGCGAGGCGTGTTCGGGGTCGTCGTTGCGCGGTGAGGTGGCCTTGATGGCGTCGAAGCAGGCGACTGTGATCGGGGAGATGGGCGCATCGGTGGCCCCGGCGACCATGATGTCCGCGCTGCCTTCCCGGATCAGCTCGACGGCGTGGCCGACCGCGTCCAGGCCCGAGGTGCAGCCGGTGGAGACCACGGACGCCGGACCCTGGGCGCCCACGGCCCAGGCGACCTCGGCGGCGAAGGAGCTGGGCACGAAGTGGTCGAAGAGGTGCGGCACCGCGTATGTGTAGTCGACGTGCCACTTGGCCCCGCCGTCGCTGACCACCCGGTACTCGGTGTCCAGGCTGGTGGTGGCGCCGACCGCGCTGCCGACGGTGACGCCCACGCGGTACGGGTCGGGCGCGGCGACCCCCAGCGCCCCGGCGGCCTCAAGTCCGCTGTCGGACACCGCCTCCCGGGCCGCGACCACCGCGAACTGCGCGGCGCGGTCCATCCGGCGTACCTCTTGCGGGGTCAGGCCCTCGTGGTGCGGGTCGAAGTCGGCCTCGGCGGCGATCCGGGAGCGGAAGCGGGTGGCGTCGAAGAGGGAGATGGCACGGGTGGCGGTGCGGCCCTCGGTCAGCAGCGACCAGAACTCCTTGGTCCCCACGCCGCCCGGGGCCACCACGCCTATGCCGGTGATCGCCACCCGACGCCTCCCCCGTCGATCGATAACGCGCTGATGCATCACGTCGGTTCGACCTCCCTGCTCGGTACCGCCCGTGCGACCGTGCCCCGTGTGACAGTGCCGCCGCGTCACAGTGCCGCCCGGCTCTCAACCCGCGCTCGACTCGGGACGGAGCCCCGCGAGGCCGGGTGGGGGGCCTGTCACTCGTCGAGCAACGCCACCGCCCGCGTCCAGCCCGCGCCCGCGCCCGCGATCTTCACGGGGAAGCAGGCGACCCGGAACCCGGTGGGCGGCAGCGTCTCCAGCCGCGCCAGCCGCTCGATCTGGCAGTACTCGCGGCGGCGGCCCGCGAAGTGGGCGGGCCACAGCACCGACTGGTCGCCGGTGGCGTGGTAGCGGCGGATCATGTCGCAGAACGGGGCGTCGAGGCTGAACGCGTCGGTGCCGATGACACGGACACCGAGGTCGAGCAGATAGTCGGTGGCGGGCCCGTCGAGGCCGGTGAACTCCGTGAAGTAGCGGGATGTGCCGACCCACCGGGAGGCGCCGGTATGCAGCAGGACGATGTCCAGCGGCTGCGGCCGGCAGCCGATACGGGCCAGCTCCTTCTCGATCTGCGGGACACCGACGGTGCGGGTTTCCGGATCGGCGTCGGTGATGTCCAGGACGTGGGCCGGGCGCAGAAACCAGTCGAGGGGCATCTGGTCGATGGTGCGGGGCACTCCGTACGTCCCGGTGGAGCCGTAGTGCGCGGGGGCGTCGACATGGGTGCCGGTGTGGCTGGTCAGGGTGAGCGTGTCCAGGGAGAGCAGTTCCTGGCCCGGCAGTTCGGACGGGTCGAACTCGATGCCGAAGTGTTCGCGCATCTCCTCGCTCATATGGTGGGCCGCCTCGGCCGGCGTCATGATCTCGTGGACCAGCGGGTCCGGCTCCCAGCCCGAGGCGTCCACCGGTGTCGACAGGTCGATGATGCGCAATGCGGCCCCCTACGGCTGATGTCGGGCGAGGTCGTCCGCCGGACGGTGCCAGGAGCCTCTGGAATACGGCTGGAACGACAGGAGCGACAGGAACCGCAGGAACGGCAGGACCAACTGAAGCGCCCGGAAACGCACGCAGGCAGCACTACGGCTCCGCTCGCCCGCGCGGGGGGTGTCGGGGAGCGGAGCCGTAGCCGACCCGGCAAGAAGGGCGGCGCCGGGCGTTCAGGGGAGGTGCGATCGGGTGGTGAACCGGCAGGGACCTACGCGGCGAACAGGTCGAGCACCGGGCGGCGCCACTGCCCGCCCGGCTCCAGGTCGAGCGCGGGGTCCGAGGCGAGCACCGCCTGCTGCAGCTTCTGCAGCCGCGGGGAGGGTTCGAGCCCCAGGTCCTCGACGAGCCGGCCGCGCAGCCCCTGGTACACCTCCAGCGCCTGCCACGGGCGGCCGGACCGGTACAGGGCGGCCATGCACTGGGCGTGCAGCCCTTCGTGGAGCGGATGTCGAGCCGTCAGTTCGGTGAGTTCGGTGAGGAGTTCGGCGTGGCGGCCCAGGCGCAGATCGGCCTCGATCCGGCGCTCCAGGACCCCGAGCCGGCTCTCCTCCAGCCGGGCCAGCTCGATCTCCAGGATCGGTCCGACCCGCACGTCCACGAGAGCGGGACCGCGCCACACCGCCAGCGCCTCGCGGAACAGAAACGAGGCCTCGACATCGTCGCCGACGTCGAGCGCGTCCCGCCCGGCGGCCACCAGCCGGTCGTACTCATGGATGTCCACCGCGCCCGGCTGGGCCTCCAGCACATATCCGCCGTACCGCGTAGCCAGCACGCTCTTCGATGCCTCGGGCGCCTGCGGCCCGTACGCCACGGCCAGTCTCCGCCGGAGCTGGAGGATGTACGTCTGGAGCGTGGTCAGCGCGCTGCGCGGCATCTGCGCGCCCCAGATTTCCTCCATAAGGGTGGGCACCGGGAGCATCTGGTTGGCGTACACGGAAAGCAGTGCAAGGATCTGCCGCGGCTTGCCCGCGCTGGGCACGATCGACTGCCCGCAGGCCTCGACGCTCAGCGGCCCCAACACCTTGATTTCCATGGTCCTGTACACCTCCGTCAGACGGTCCACCAGGTGCCTCTTTGGCCGCGCGGCCCTGCCATTGAGGCACATATGAGCCTCGCGTGCGGGTGGTGGACAGGGCCAGTGCCGGACTCCCGAACCGTGCATGAGTCCTGTGAGGCGGAGGTCATGACAAGTTCACACCCTGGTTATGAGGAAAGCACTGGCAAGCCGTGGATCCGTCATCGCAGACTCCTTGCCAGGACCGCCTCTCACCCCGAGGAGAGCCCACAATGACCGACACATCCCCCCTCCCCGCGAGCCCTTCGCCCCTGTGCGCCGCGGGCCCCGGCCCCGCCGACCTGGGCGTCGACGACTTGGTCATCGAGGACCTCTCCGCCGAGCCATGGCCCGCCCCCACCCCGGGCATCTGCATCTGCACCATCAGCGTCGGCTGATGGGCACATTGGGCTTCTCCCCGCACCTACGCGTCGAGCGGGTGCCGGGCGAGGCCGTCTACCTCGTCTCGGAGCGCGGCATCACGGCGCTGCACGGACAGACGGCCGAGACGCTTGCCCCGCTGCTCGACGGCTCCAGGGACCTGGAGCACATCCTCGCCGAAGCCGGCGTACGCACCGGTCCCGCCGATGTACGCACCGATCCCGCCGCTGCCGCGGCGCTGGTCACCCGCGTCATCGCCCGGCTGTGCGAGGCGGGTCTGGTGTGCGAGCGCGGACGCTATCCGCGCCCCGAGGACGCGTACTGGGGGCTGGCGGGCGTGACCGCCGCCCCCGCCCCGCCCCCGGTCGCCCTCCCGATGACGCCCTGCGCCGGGGCCCTGCGGTCCGCCGTCGTGGCCCCCGTGGCCCTCGGCTGCACCGAGCTGGACGAGGCCGTCCAGGCGCTGCGGGCGGCGGGCATCAGCGCCGTGGAGGGAGACGAGATCGGGGCGGGGGCCGGGGACGGGCACGGGGCATGTCAAATCGACAAGCGTCAACATGACGACGCGTATCTCACTCTTGTGGTCTGTGACGACTACCTCGATCCACGCCTCGCCGCGCTCGACGCCGAGCACCGGGCGTCCGGCCGCCGCTGGTTGCCGGTCAAGCCGGTCGGCACGACGGCATGGATCGGCCCGTTCCTGGGCGCCCAGGACGACCCGTGCTGGTCCTGTCTGGCCGACCGGCTGTGGCGGCGGCGGCAGGCCGAGGCGCACCTCCAGCACCGACTCGGCCGTGAGGGCCCGGTGCCCCGCCCGCCCGCGTCGCTGGCCGCCAGCCGGGCCGCCGCGCTGCAACTGGCCGCGTTGGAGGCGGCCACCTGGCTGGCCGGGCACCGCCACCCGGGGCAGCGCGCGCTGTGCACCCTGGACACCCTCACCTCCGCCCTGGAGCACCACGCGGTCAGCCGCCGCCCGCAGTGCCCCGCCTGCGGCGACCCGCGGCTGGTCGCGGCGCGGATACGGGCGCCCCTGGCCCTGGTCACGCGCGCCGACGACGCCCCGTGGCAGATCGCCGACAGCCCACCGCGGCGGATCATGGAGACGTACGGGCATCTGATCAGCCCTGTGACCGGGCTGGTGAGCGAGATCCGCCGAGACCCGCGCGGGCCCGCCTTCCTCAACTGCTTCCACGCCACACACCCCGCGTACGCCACCGTCGACCTCACCGCCAGACCCGCCGGCCCCACCAGCCCTGTCGGCCCCGTCGGTCCCGCGGTGCCCCCCGGGCTCGACACCGTACGGGCCGGGCTGCGCACCGCGGCCCATGGCAAGGGCATGACGTCCGAGCAGGGTCAGGCGAGCGCGCTGTGCGAGGCGTTGGAGCACTACAGCGGCCACTTCCAGGGGGACGAGCCGCGGCAGCGCGCCCGCTACCGCGATCTGGACCCCGAGGACGCCGTGCATCCGAACGCGGTGCAGCTCTTCGACCCACGGCAGTTCCGCGACCGGCGCACATCCGCCGCACGCCACCGGGTCTGTGATCCGTTCGACGAGCGGGCGGAGCTGGACTGGACCCCGGTGTGGTCGGTCACCGCGCAGCGGCACCGGCTGCTGCCGACCGCCCTGCTGTACTACGGCACGCCCCAGCCGGCCGGGCGGCGCTACTGCCGGGCCGACTCCAACGGGGCCGCCGCCGGGGGCAGTCTGGCCGATGCGGTGCTGCGCGGCTTCCTGGAGCTGGTGGAGCGGGACGCGGTCGCGCTGTGGTGGTACAACCGCACCCGTCAGCCGGCGCTCGACCTCGACGCCCACGACGACCCGTGGATCGCCGAACTGCGGCGCGTCCACACCGAACTGCGCCGCGAGGTGTGGGCGCTCGACCTCACCTCCGACCTCGGCATCCCCGTGGTGGCCGCCGTCTCCCGCCGTAGCGACAAGTCCGCCGAGGACATCACCCTGGGCTTCGGCGCCCACTTCGACCGGCACACCGCGCTGCGTCACGCCCTGGCCGAGCTCAACCAGATGCTGCCCCCCGTGGTCGAGGCCCGCGTCGACGGCGACGGGTACGGGGTGACGGCCGACCCGGAGGCGCTGTGCTGGTTCCGCACCGCGACCGTCGCCAACCAGCCATATCTGGCCCCGTCAGGGGTCGCGGCGGACGACGGCGCGGGCATATCCGGCCCCCACAGAACCGACGCCCTCGGCCTCCTCGACCTCATAGCCGAGTTGGTCCGCGGGCGCGGCATGGAGCTGCTCGTCCTGGACCAGACGCGGCCGGACGTCGGGCTGCCCGTGGCGAAGGTACTGGTGCCCGGGCTGCGTCCGCACTGGGCCCGGTTCGCTCCCGGCCGGCTCTTCCACGTGCCGGTGGCCCTGGGGCGGCTGGCCGAACCCACCCCGTACCACCGCCTCAACCCTGTCCCTCTTTTTCTGTAATCCCTTGTGATTGACTGTGAGCACCGGTAACCCTCTGTGTAATGTCAGCGTCCTACGCCACCTCTCCACGACCGGAAAAGTTCGGATACTCTCGGGCAAGTTACCCAACCCGGCCCGACCATCCGGAGGACGAGTGCAGGGCACCTCCTTGCCCGGCGATGCCGGGAGCGACTCGGCTCGTCACCGCGACGATCTCGCGCCACGGCTGGCCGTGGTGATCACCGCGGTGGTGCTCGTGGGCTACTTCTGCGTCGCGGTCACCTATGTGGTCGACGCCCGCCCGTCGGGACGGGCCCTGGACGCCGCGCTGTTGATGCTGGCGCTGCTCCCCGTACTGGCCGCCCTGTTGGGGCTCCAGCTGACGCACTCCTTCCCCGGGCTCGCGCCCCGGCTCAGCGGGGCCCGGCACTGGACGCTGGCGCTACAGGCGCTGCTGACCTTCCTCCCGTTCGCGGTCTTCAAACACGCCTGGCTCGGCATGCCGGGGTTCCTGGCGGGCTCCTCGCTGCTGGTGCTGCCGCCCCCGCTGTCCTGGGTGGCCTTCGCCGCGATCATGGGGTGCACCGATGTGCTGCTGTTCCAGGTGGGGTTCGGCTGGGGCGAGGTCGCGTACACGACCGTCTCCACCGCCCTGACCGGTCTGGTGGTCTTCGGCCTCTCACGGCTGTCCGGGCTGGTCGCCGAGGTGTCCCGGTCGCGGGCCGAGCTGGCCCGGCTGGCGGTGGCCCAGGAGCGGCTGCGGTTCGCCCGCGATCTGCACGATCTGCTCGGCTACAGCCTGTCCACCATCACCCTCAAGTGCGAACTCGTCCACCGTCTGGTGCCCCCGCAGAACTCCCGCGCCCAGCAGGAGCTGGCCGAGATCCTGCAGACCTCGCGCCAGGCGCTCGCGGACGTACGGGCGGTGGCCAGCGGATACCGCAAGATGTCGCTGTCCGCGGAGGCGGGCACGGCCAAGTCCATGCTGGCCGCGGTCGGCATCAGCACCACGGCGGAGGTCGACTGCGGGGAGCTGCCCGACCTGGTGGACACCGTGCTGGCGAGCGTGTTGCGGGAGGGGCTGACCAATGTGCTGCGGCACAGCAAGGCGGAGCACTGCACGATCGAGGCCCGGCGCAGCGACCGCACCGTCCTGCTGACGCTCACCAACGACGGGGTGGGCAAGCCCTCGACCATTCTGCGCGCCGACAGCTCCGACAGGTCTGACGGCGGCAGCGGAATCGGCAACCTCAAGGTCCGGCTGGAGAATCTGGGCGGACGGCTGCGCGCGGGCCTACGGGACGATGGCCGGTTCGAGCTGCGGGCCGAGCTCGAACTGCCCGTGGATTCAGCCCCGGAGGAGCGCGAGCGCGGCTCTGAGGACGAGTACGGCCCGGCCGTGACGGCGTAGCGCCGTCGCCGTCACAGCCAGCCGGCCTCGCGGGCGATCCGGATGGCATCCACCCGGTTGCGCGCGTTCAACTTGGTGACGACGGACGTCAGATAGTTGCGCACCGTGCCCACCGACAGATACAGCCGGGCCGCGATCTGCGCGGAGCCCTCCCCCTGGGAGGCCAGCAGCAGCACTTCCAGCTCGCGCGGGGTCAGCGGCTGCGGCTTGTCGTCCAGGGCGGCGAGGACGAGCTGCGGGTCGATGACCCTCTCCCCCTTCGCGACCGCACGGATGGCGTCGCACAGCTTGTCCGGGGTGCTGTCCTTGAGCAGAAAACCCGAGACATGGGCCGCCAGGGCGCGGCGCAGATTACCGGGCCTGCCGAGGCTGGTGAGCATCATCGTCCGGCACTCGGGCACGGCGGTGTGCAGCTCGCCGGCGGCCGTCAGACCGTCCACACCGGGGAGGTCGATGTCCAGAACCGCGACATCCGGGCGGAGCTCCTTCGCACGCGGCAGGATTTCGGCGCCGCTTGAGAACTCGGCGACGACTTCGATGTCCGGCTCGAATTCCAACAGTGCGACAAGTGCCTTGCGCAGCATGTGCATGTCTTCGGCTATCAGCACTCTGACCACGTCGCCCCTGCCCCTGCCTGCTCAACCCCCGTCGTATACCCGCATACGATTATTCCCAAATCTTCTCGGCCGCTCCACCAATTCTCGGCCGAATCCGCCCACCGAACACTCGTGCTGCCGCCAAACCGAGCTTATAAAATGACTTCCCGCCGAATGATCGCCGTTAACTTCCGAAATAGTGAATCGCCATCCACCGCCCGATACGACAGCATCGAACTCGAATTCGGCGAACGCCAGTCGCATTCCACACCCCAGCGCCTTTGTGTACGCCTCCTTCAGCGTCCACAGCCGCAGCAACCCCCGCTCGCGCTCCGGTTCCGCGAGGTCGGCCAGCGCCGCGCGCTCGGCGGGGGCGCACAGCCGCCGGCCCACATCGGCGTACCGCATCGGCCGCCCGGACGCCTCGACGTCCACCCCGATACGTTCGCGCCGGCTGACACCCGCGACGAGCAGATCCCCGGTGTGGCTGAGACTCAGCTCCACCCGGCCGGCCCCGGCGCAGCGGGCGTACGGCCGTCCGCCCGGCTCGTACGCGAGGCACACCGCCTCGGGCGCGGTGCCCGACACCGCCGCGACGAGGTGCTTGAGCAGCAGCCTCGAGGCCACGAAGCGTCCGCGGGCCGCCGGGCGGGGCAGGGTGCGCAGGCGGCGCCGGTCGCGTTCGTCGAGCATCCCGCGCAGGTCCTGATCGAGCGCCAGGTCCTGGGGGTCGAGCGGCAGCCACTCCCGCCACCGGCCGTGGACGACCACCCGGCCGTGTGCGGCGTACGCCTGGCGCACCGGTCTCCAGGGGCCGTCGGGCCCGGTCAGCGGGAGGGGCGACGGGGGTGGACCGTCGGGTGTCACACCACGCCTCCGGCGGCGGGCTCGCGCGGCAAGGGGACGAAGTCCTGGTACAGGGGCCGGACTTCGCCCCGTAGAAACTGCTCGCGGAGCGTGGCGCGGGGCACCTTGTGGGATCCGGCGCGGCGGACCGTACCGGGGCGGACCAGCAGCACCCCGCCCGTGGCGGCGCCGAACTCCTCCGCCACGCATTCGCGTACCCGCCCGGCCAGCCCGGCGAGCGCGGCGCGCGAACCGCCCGCCGTACCGACCTCCTGGACCACCACCAGGGGCCCGGTGCCCGGCCCCGCGCAGAACACCCGGGCGGAGCCCAACGGCCGCCCGCAGCGCAGCAGTTCGCGCTCCACATCCTGTGGATGCAGGGGCATCCCGTCCACCATGAGGCTGTCGGCGAGGCCGCCTTCATGGGTGCGGCCCGTCATCCGGATCTCGCCGTCCCGCGCGATGCCAAGGTCGCCGGTGCGCAGAAACCCGCCCGCGGCCTCGGTGTCGCGCGAGCGGCCCCAGTGGCCGGCGGCCACGGCGGGGCCGCGCACCCAGATCTCACCGACCATGCCGTCGGGCTGCGGCCGGCGGGTCGCCGGGTCGACGACGCGGAGGTCAAGACCGGGCACCGGGCCCCGGCCCTCGGCGGTGAGGAACGGCGCGGCCTGCGCCGGGGCGTATCCGGCGACCAGCGCGCCGGGGCGCAGCCCGGCGGCCGCGCAGCGGCGGTGGAAGGCCGCCATGGTCGCGGCCGAGACCGGCTCGGCGGCATTGAGCGCCGTACGGAGGCGGGAGAGGTCGAGCCCGGCCAGCTGCTCGTCGGTGGCCTCGGCGGCGCAGCGGGCGTAGCAGGTGTCGGGTGCGACGGTGTGGGTGATGCCGTGGCGGCTGAGGGCGCGCAGCCAGGCCACGGGGTCGGCGAGGTGCGGGCGTACGGGCAGGGGTACGGCGGTGGCGCCGAGCCACAGCGGGTGCAGCAGCTGGCCGATGAGGCCGGGGGTGTGGTGGCGCGGCAGCCAGCCGCCGATCCGGGAGCGGCGGCCGGTGCCCAGCGCCTGGCGCAGGGCGGGCATGGCGGCGAGGAGGTTGCCGTGGGTGATCAGCGCCCCGCGCGGCGCGGTGGCCGGACCGGCGTCGTACGCGAGGAGGGCGAGGCTGTCGGGCGTGGTGCGCGCGGGTGTGCTCTCGGGTGCGGCGGGGTGAGCGTCGAAAGCGGTGTGCGGGGCGGTGCGGTTGTACGGGGCGGCGGGGGCGTACGGGGCCGGGTGGGCGTACGGGGCCGGGTGGGCGTGTGGGCTGAGGCCGTCCACGGCCAGGCAGGTGATGCCGGTGCGGCCGATGAGGGAGAGCCTGCGGGAGGTCTCCGTGGCGTGTGCGGTCTCGGTCAGGACCAGGTCCACGGCCGCGTCCTTGGCGATGGCCGCGGTGCGCTCCGCCTCGGTGCGGGAGGCGGTCGGCGCGGGGACGGGGACCGCGACCGCCCCCGCGTACAGGCAGCCGAGCAGCGCGGCCGCCGCGTGCGGGCCGGGGTCGAGGGCGAGCAGCACCCGGCGGCCGGGCGCGTCGCGGGCGCGCAGCCAGGCGGACACGGCGCGGGCGTGGGCGTCGAGGGCGGCGTAGCTGATCCGCTGTTCGCCACCGCCTTCGGCCGGGTACACCAGCGCCTCGTCGGCGGCGCACAGCATGGCCCGGTCCATCAGGGCCTCGGCCAGATTCGTATGTCGGTGCATTCTCGTCTCCCCAGCGCCTGACAGGACCCGGCCCCGCACCGCCTCGCCGCCTCGGTAGAGGGGGCATCGAGGTGTCGAGGCAGCGAGGCGGCGGCTGGAAGGGAGTGTCGGGGCGGCGGCTCGAAAGCGGCTCGAACTTGGGCAGGTCATAGGACAAGCACCAAACCTGTGCGGCTCATATCTCGCACCATGACATTTGTCCTGCCGGACTGCGGACTGTCGACACTGTCGCCACCCGGTCACGGTCCGTAGCGTTTCCTCCATGACGAGTACAGCGATGACGGCGGCGGACCCGCCCGTGGCAGCGAACCCGCCCGTGGTGGAGTTCGCCGGTGTGGCGAAGCACTACGGCGGGGTGCGCGCGGTCAAGGGCATCGATCTGACCATCCGGCGCGGCGAGTCGATCGCCCTGCTCGGCCGCAATGGCGCGGGCAAGTCCACCTCGATCGGCATACTGCTCGGGCTGCTGCCGCCGAGCTCGGGCCGGGTGCGGCTGTTCGGCGGCGCGCCGGAGGCGGCGGTCCGCTCGGGGCGGATCGGCGCCATGCTGCAGGAGGGTGCGCTGATCACCCGGGTGACGGTCCGTGAGCTGATCGCCTTTGTGGCCGGCACCTACCCGAGGCCGCTCCCGATCACCGAGACCCTGGAGCTGGCAGGGCTGACCGAGCTCGCGGAGCGGCGGGCCGACCGGCTCTCCGGCGGGCAGGCGCAGCGGCTGCGGTTCGCGCTCGCCATGGCGGGCGGGCCGGAGCTGGTGGTGCTGGACGAGCCGACGGCTGCGCTGGACGTGGGGGCCAGGCGCGAGTTCTGGGCGGCGATGCACTCCTACGCGGCGCGGGGCAACACGGTCCTGTTCTCCACCCACTATCTGGAGGAGGCCGATGACAACGCCGACCGGATCGTGGTGATCGACAAGGGCCGCAAGGTGGCGGACGGCACGGGTGAGGAGATCAAGCGGACGGTGGGCGGCAATGTCGTCGCCTTCGATCTGGGGGACCGCTCCTCCGAGGGGCTTGAGCTGCTTCCGGGGGTGACGAGCGTCGAGATCCGGCGCGGCCGGGCGTATCTGCGCAGCGCCGAATCGGATGCGACGGTGCTGGCGCTCGCCGAGCGCGGGGATGTGCGGAATCTGGAGGTGCGGGTGTCGCGGCTGGAGGACGCCTTCGTCGCTCTCACCACCGGCAAGGACGAGCGAGAGGAGGCGGTGGTCTGATGCTGACGTCCATCGCGTTGGAGCTGCGCAGGATGACCCGTGACTTGGCCTTTCTGGTCTTCGGGGTGGCCCTGCCGGTGGTGATGTATCTGCTCTTCACCAATGTCGGCGGCGATGACGGCGACAAGGGCTCCCATGACACCGCGGCGATGATCGGGATGGCGGCGTACGGCGCGCTCGGCGCGGCCCTGGCGAACGGCACGGGTGTGGCGGAGGACCGGGGGCGCGGCTGGCTGCGGCAGCTGCGGATCACGCCACTGACTCCGCTGGAGGTGGTGGGGGCGCGGGCGGTGACCGGTTCGCTGGTGGTGCTGCCGTCGATCGTGGCGGTGATGGGAGCGGGGTTCCTGGTCAACGGGGTACGGATGCCGGTGCTTCGGGCGCTCGCCCTGGTGGCGGTGTTGTGGCTGGGCACCCTGCCGTTCACGCTGCTGGGCCTTGGCAACGGCTACCGTCTGTCGGCCCAGAGCACGGGCATGGTCAACACGGCGGCCAGTATGGGGCTGTCCATCATCGGCGGGCTGTGGATTCCGCTGAGCGCCTTCCCGGACTGGTTCGGCTCGATCGCCGAGTGGACGCCCACGAATCGCTTCGCGCAGTTGGGGTGGGATGTGTCCGAGGGCGCGCTGCCGGCGGTCGGGGCGGTGGCGGTGCTGGTGGGGTGGTTCGCGGTGTTCGGCGCGTATGCGGCGGCCGCGTACCGGAAGAGCACCCACACCAGGTGAGTCGTGTTTCCCCCTTTTTTGAGGCTCGGTTCTCCCCCAGCTACCGCTGGGAGGTGCCCCCGGCCGCCAGATCAGGTCGGCTGGGGCTTGCGGTCGACCTTTACGGTCCAGCCGCCGCCCGTGGTGCGCCCGGTGACGCTCACGCGCACGTTGTCCTGGCGCACGGACAGGGTCTCGCCGACACCCAGCGGGGCGTCGGCGAGTTCGGGGTAGACCGACTCGTTCCAGCACGCCCCGCTGCCGGGGTGGCCGTCCAGCACCTCGATGGGGCCGTCGCCCGAGGCGGTGTCATTGCGCACGCGGTAAATCAGCACGCCCTCGGTGCAGGTGGCGGCGTCGTTGCCGTAGGCGCCGCGGGCCTCGATGGCCAGCGCGGTGGTGGCGCCGGTGCGCACCACGACGAGGCGGGTGCGGCTGTCGCCGGCCGGGCTGCCGCCCGCCATGGGCGCGTCGACGGGTTCGAGGGTGTGCAGGGTTCCGCCGGGGGCGCGCACACATTGGACCTGGCGCGGGCGCAACCATCCGAGCTTCCATTTGTGCCACCCGAAGGGGTCGGGTGCCAGCCCGAATTGGCTGCCCATCAGGTCCCAGTCGCCGACATAGGTGTCCCAGTCGCCCTCGCCATCGGAGCTCTTCGGCCGGTGGTAGAGGTCGGGGAGGTCGAAGACATGGCCGGTCTCATGGGCCAGCACATTGCGGTCCGGCGGGTGGTTCTCGAATACGGTCACGAGCCGACGCAGCTCGACGCCGTCGGCGCGCAGCGGCTGCTCGAAGTTGACCACTTTTGTGGCGTCGGCGTCCACACCTGGGGCGTCCGGGTCGGCGACGAGGTAGACGACGTCATAGCGGCCGAAGTCGATCGAGGGGTCGGCGGCGGCGATGGCGTCGCGCAGATACGCGGCCCGCCGCCCGGCGTTCCAGTCGCGCTTTATGTCGTACGAGGTGGACGCCTCGGGCATGGTGATCCATCGCTTCGCGGCGTGCACCCGCAGCCTGAACTGCCCGTATGAGGCGCGCCGGAAGAATGCCGTGGTCGCGGGGATGTGATCGGCGGCCAGCCGTCGCGGGGTCACCTTGGGCGTGGCGTCCGGGAAGGAAAGGAAGACCATGGCCGCGTGGAGCGTGCGGACGGGGCGGGGGTAGCCGGCGTTCCAGGAGTCCACGCCCTCGGAGTGGTGCGCCCCGGTGCGTTCGAGCGTGCACGGCCCGCCCGCGCCCGCCGCGAAGGCGGGGCCGGACACCACGGTGGTGGCGATCATGGCGCTGAGGGAGGTGAGCACGGCCCCGGTACGGCGCAGCCGAGGCGGGCGCCCCGCACCCTCAGGGAGTCGGCCCATCCCCGCGGGGAGTGGGCCCACCCCCTCGGGCGGCTGAGGACGCGCCATGTCGACCTCCCAGACCTAGACCGACCACCCCATCCACCCTCAGGCGGATGTGTGCGGTACGCCCTGTTCGGCTGGCCCAGTCGAGTGAACCGGCCCCGATGCGGGTACGTAACAGACGGTCACAGTCGGTCGTGAGGGCAGTGGGTCCGTGCAGAGTCGAACAGATACGACCAAACACATGTACAAGGCAACGATGGTCGCGATCGCATGGTTGGAACGGCCGGAGCATGAGCCTCTATGATCGGCACATTTCCAGCGGGGACTCCCTATTCGGGCAGGCATTCAGGGCCCGCCCGGCACCCGGTGTGAGACATGCACAAGATGTGTACGACAGACCTGTACGAGACGAGCGCCATGCGGGAGCGAGCGGTGAGCGGATCCCCTGACGGCCAGGGCCGCGCGCCCGGCGCGACTCTGCCAACGATCACGGAACGTAACGCGGCGCCCAGCGCCGGGCCGCCCGGCGGCACGCCACCGCCCGGCACCGCGCCGAGTGACTACCGCGCCGCGTTCAACGCGGCGCGGCTCGCCATGGCCGTCATCAACCGCGAGGGCATAGTGCTCGACGCCAACCCCGCGCTCGGCGCGCTGCTGGGCGCCGAACCGGCCCGGCTGATCGCGCGCAACGCCGCGGACCTGGCCGATCTGCGCGAGGATCCGCGCGCCTGGAGCGAGTACCGCGATGTGTTGCACGGCCGCCGCGGGCGGCTGTGCTGCACCCGTCGGCTGCAACGCCCCGATGGCCATGCCCTGTGGGCGGAGATCACCGTCGAGCCGGTGCCGGACAGCTGCAGTGTGCTGGTGTCGATGGCCGACGTCAGCGAGCGGCGCGATCTACAGGGGCGGCTGCGCCATCTGCAGATGCACGATCCGGTGACCCGGCTGCCCAACCGCAATCTCTTCTTCGAGCAGCTGGCCTCCGCGCTGGAGGCCGCCGCATACGACCGGGGCGGCACCGGGCGGATCGGGCTGTGCTACCTCGACCTCGACGGCTTCAAAGCCATCAACGACACGCTCGGCCACCGCGTCGGAGACCGGCTGCTCGGCGCGGTCGCCCAGCGGCTCACCGAATGCGCCGCGCCCGACGGCCATCTGGTGGCGCGGCTCGGCGGCGACGAGTTCGCCCTGCTGGTCCGGGACTCCACCGGTACGGAGCAGCTGTGCGAACTGGCCAGGTCGGTACTGGCGGCGTTGCAGCGGCCGTTCGACGTGGCCGGACAGCGGCTGTCGGTGTCGGCCAGCATCGGGGTGGTGGAGCGGCCCGCCGCCGGGACGCACACCACGTGGCTGATGCAGGCCGCGGACACCACGCTGTACTGGGCCAAGGAGGACGGCAAGGCGCGCTGGACACTCTTCGACCCGGAGCGCAACGCCCACCGGATGACCCGGCAGGCGCTGTCCAGCACGCTGCGTCCGGCGGTCGAGCGGGAGGAGTTCGTGCTCGACTACCAGCCGCTGGTCGGGTTGGTCGACGGCGTGGTGAAGGGCGTGGAAGCGCTGGTGCGCTGGGAGCATCCGCGATTCGGCAGGCTGTCGCCGAATCGGTTCATCTCGCTGGCGGAGGAGAACGGCGCGATCGTCCCCCTGGGGCGCTGGGTGCTGCGGACGGCCTGCCGCCAGGCTCGCGAGTGGCAGTTGGCCCACCCCCTCAACCCGCTGATCGTCAGCGTCAATGTGGCGGTCCGCCAGGTCTGGGACTCGGATCTGGTCGCGGAGGTCGGCTCGATCCTCGCCGAGACCGGACTGCCACCGCATCTGCTGCAGTTGGAGCTGACCGAGTCCGCCGTGATGGGCTCGGCGGGGCGGCCGCTGCAGGCGCTGCTGCAACTCAGCGAGATGGGGGTGGCCATCGCCATCGACGACTTCGGCACCGGCTACTCCAACCTCGCCTATCTGAGCCGGCTCCCCGTCTCCACGCTCAAGCTCGACGGATCGTTCGTCCAGGGGTTCCGGGCGGAGGAACACCCGAACCCGGCAGACGAAACGATCGTCCAGGCGCTCGTCGAGCTCGCGCACCGGCTCGGGCTCACGGTGACCGCCGAATGCGTGGAGAGCGCCGAGCAGGCGGAGCGACTGGCCCGGATCGGCTGCGACACCGGACAGGGCTGGTTCTACTCCCGCCCGGTGCCGCCGGACCGTATCTCCGCCATGATCGGCGGCCATCCGGCGGCCACGAGCGCGCAGTAAGCGGTGAAGTCGCGCGGTAAGGAGTGAAGCAGGGGTGAGCGTCGGTCAGGCTGTGGCCGTCGGCAGATCGTAGGCGTCGGCGATCAGCTCGTACGAGCGCAGCTTGGCCTCGGGGCCATGGACGTTGGCCGTTATCTTGATCTCGTCCACACCGGTCCGCTTGATCAGCCCGTCAAGCCCCTCGCGCACCGCGTCCGGGGTGCCGTACACGACGTTGGTCAGCCAGCTGTCGACGAAGTCCTCCTCGATGACATTGAACTCATGCGCCTCCGCCTCCTCGGGGGTCGGTATCAGACCGGGCCGCCCGGTGCGCAGCCGCACCATCGACAGCGCACCGGTGAGCACCTGGCGGCGCGCCTCCTTCTCGTCCTCGGCCGCGAACGCCGAGACCCCGATCGAGGCGTACGGCCGGTCGAGGATCGCGGACGGCCGGAAGGACTGGCGGTAGAGGTCGAGCGCGGGGACGGTGTTCGCCGCGGAGAAGTGGTGGGCGAAGGAGAACGGCAGGCCGAGCGCCCCGGCGAGCCGGGCGCTGAAGCCGCTGGACCCCAGCAGCCACACCGAGGGACGGTCGGCGGACTGCACCCCGCCGGGCGCCGTGCCCTGCACCGGCCCGGGGACGGCGTGGATGCGCGCATAGCGGTGACCGTCCGGGAAGTCGTCGTCGAGGAACCGAAGCAGTTCGGCGAGCTGCTGCGGGAAGTCGTCGGCGCCCTCGTTCAGCCGCTCGGTGCGGCGCAGCGCGGCGGCCGTGGCCCCGTCGGTCCCCGGCGCCCGCCCCAGCCCCAGGTCCACCCGCCCGGGCGCCAGGGCCTCCAGCGTCCCGAACTGCTCGGCGATGACGAGCGGCGCGTGGTTGGGCAGCATGACCCCGCCGGAACCGAGCCGGATCCGCTCCGTATGCGCGGCCAGGTGGGCCAGGATCACCGCCGGGGAGGAGCTGGCGACGCCGGGCATGGAGTGGTGCTCGGCCACCCAGAACCGGTGGAAGCCCCGCCGCTCGGTGAGCTTGGCGAGCTCCACGGTGCTCCGCAGCGCCTGGGCGGCGGTCAGCCCGCTGCCGACGGTCGCCAGGTCCAGCACCGACAGCGGAATGGGAGCGCTTCCCCGGGGTGTGGCATAGACGCCGTGCCTCTGCGCACCGCCCTGCTCACCCTGGGGCTCTCGCCCGCCCTGCGCGCTTGCTCGTCCTTCCGCGCCTTGCTGCCGGTTCTGCTCGCCCTGCTGGTCCTGCTCGTCGGCCACGGTGGCCCGCCTCCCTGTCGCCCTGTCTGCGCCGCTCAGTGTGCGTCATTCCGCATCGCAGACTGCCAACCGGAGAATGGCTCCGCTTTATTCCCGTGGGTCTCCTGCTCGTCTCAGGCCGCGCGGAAGAGCTCCCCGAGCCGGTCGGACGGCACCTCCCTCCCGAGCAGCCGCAGCCCCTCCCAGACCGTGACCTGGTTCGCCGTGAGCACCGGCTTGCCGACGGCCTCCTCCAGGTCGGGTATCCAGGCGGCGGTGTGCAGGGCGGTATCCGGAAGGAGCACCGCCTGGGCGTCGGGATGGTCGCCGGCCCGGGCCAGCCGCAGCACCTCTTCCCGACCCCAGGTGCCGACCTCGGCGGCGGTGATGATCCCGCTGCCGCGCATCGCGACGACCTCCGCGCCCGCCGCCTTGAGAAAGGCCCTGAAGTGATCCGCGACATCCTCCGGATAGGTCGCGGCGATGGCCACCCGCTCGGCCCCGAGCGCCCGCACGGCGCGCGCGAAGGCGAAGGATGTGCTGGAGGCGGGCAGCCCCGCCCTCTCCGACAACTCGCGCACCTGCTCATGCGCGCCGTCCCAGCCGAAGACGAAGCTGGCGCTGGTGCAGGCCCAGACCACGGCCTGGGCGCCGCGCGCCTTCAGCTCCCCCACCCCGGCGGCGAGCCGCGCGGCCGAGCCCATCTCCAGCAGGGCGTCCACCCGATGGGCGTCCTCGCCGATGTCGGTATGGACGAGGGGCAGCCGGACACCGGCATCGAGGATGGCTTCGAGCCGCGGATAGTCGTCCTCGGCGGAATATCCCGGGTAGAGAAAGCCCACGGTGTCGCCCACCGACTCGCCCTCAGCCCTGCCCGTCGCCGCTTCCACCATGGCTGCCTCCCTCTCAAGCGACCCCCACCGGCGCCGCCCCGTTCGCCTGACACTTCTCATACACCGCGGCCGCCCATCGCGTTCCCTCACACCGTCGGCGGATTACCTCCCGACTCGTCCCGGTACGGGGCGTCCCCCATCCCGGAGCCGAACGCCGAGTCCGGGCCGCCACCAGCGCTGCCCGGCTCCCCGTCCGGGGCCACCGGCGGCCCGGCCAGCGCCGCCTCGGGCTCCGGCAGGGGCAGGGACGGGGCGGGATCGGTCAGCGGCACGGACGGAATCACCACCGGCTCCACCGGCCCGACCAGGTGATCCATCGCCCCCGCGACGGGTTCCCCCGGATCGCCGACCGGACCGCCCGGACCCGCCAGCCCCGACGCACTCGCCAGCCCCGCCGTATCCACCGCACCGACCGAGTCGGCCAGCCCAGCCGGACCCGACATCCCCGCCGGGCCGCGCCGCGCCGCCGGGTCCAGCAAGGCCTGGTACGGCCCGACCGCCCGTTCGCCGACCGCCCGCAGCGCCGCCCACATCGTCACCTGGTTCGCCGAGAGCACGGGCATCCGCAGCTCGGCCTCCAGCTGCGGGATCACGTCGTACGTGGGGAGGTTGGTGCAGCTGATGAAGAGCGCGTCGGCCGCGCCGACCACCGCCTGCCGCGCCATATCGACCACGTCGCGGTAGGGCACCCTCCAGATGTGCCTGGTCAGCCCCAGGTACGCCCGCCCGGTCACGGTGATCCCGGCCTCGCCCAGGTACTCCTCCAGGGAGTCGGTCACCGACTTCGTATAGGGCGTCACCACGGCGATGCGCCGGGCGCCGATCTCCCGCAGCGCGTCGAGCAGCGCCCCCGACGTGGTGAGCGACGGCAACTCGCCCGCCTGCGTCATCGCAGCGCACATGGCGCGCTCACCGGCGATGCCGCCGACGAAGCTGCCCGAAGTGCAGGCGTACGCCACCACCTCGGGCGCGATCGCGCACAGGGCGCGCACCGCATCGTGCAGAGTCTCATGCTCGCTGACGAGCCGCGCCAGATCGAGGCTCACCTCGACCGGAACGAACGGAGTGCGCGTCAGATGCAGGGAGACCTCATCGGGCACCCAGCGCCACAGCTCACGATCGAGCGCGAAATCGAATGGTGCTACGACGCCCACGCCGCGCTGCGGCTGTGGGCCACCCAGAAAAGAGACGTCCATGAGCGAGCCCCAATACACAACGGAGGGCTGGACCATTGGCCAGAGGGAAAGAGCCGGCCTAATGCCGGGACGTCGGGACAGATGCCGGAGCGATGCCGTTATTGACGACGGTAGTTTCCGCTGCCTAGCGTGGTCAATCCTCGCTCTGAGGCGACTTCCCGACACCCTCGACAGCCAAGCGCACCTACGTTTCGAAACGGTTTCGCGCCCATGACCGAAAGCACTGTGGTCGTCTTCGGCGACGACCCTCCCGTCCGTCTCGACCGGCTGGCCGGCCGCGCCAAGATCCTTGTGTGTGACGAGTCCTCGCTACCCGAACTGCTCCCCGTCGCCGACGCCCTGCTCGTCTGGGACTTCACCTCCGACGCGGTACGCGCCGCCTGGCCCGGCAGCGGCCCCAGGCCCCGCTGGGTCCACACCGCGAGCGCGGGCGTGGACCAGCTGATGTGTCCTGAACTGATCGAATCCGACACGGTGTTGACCAACGCCCGGGGCGTCTTCGAACAGCCGATCGCCGAATATGTCGCGGGGCTCGTCATCGCCATGGCCAAGGACTTCTACGGAAGTTGGGAGCTCCAGCGGCAGCGCCGCTGGCGCCACCGCGAGACGATGCGGCTCGCCGGGACCCGTGCGGTCGTCATCGGCGCCGGCCCGATCGGCCGGGCCATCGGCCATACGCTGGCCGCGCTCGGCATCGCGGTCGATCTGGTGGGGCGTACGGCGCGTGCGGGCGTACGCGGCGCCGACGAGCTGAACGGGCTGCTGTCGGAGGCCGACTGGGTGGTCTGCGCGGCACCGCTGACCGACGGCACCCGCGGCATGTTCGGGCGGGACGCCTTCGCCCGGATGAAGTCGAGCGCCGTGTTCATCAATGTGGGGCGCGGTCCGCTGGTTGTCCAGGACGACCTGGCGGCGGCGCTGGTCGCGCGCCATATCGCGGGCGCGGTGCTGGATGTGTTCGAGCATGAGCCGCTGGCCGCCGACGACCCCCTGTGGGACGTTCCGGGGCTGTTCGTCTCGCCCCATATGAGCGGCGACACGGTCGGCTGGCGGGACCAGCTCGCCGAGCAGTTCCAGGACAACTACGACCGCTGGGCCGCGGGAGAACCGCTGCTCAACGTCGTCGACAAGCGCCTGGGATACGTACCGGTCGACTAAAAGGAGAGGGTGGATGACCGATATCCACGATCTGACAGCCGTTCAACTCCTCGAGCGGTACGCCTCCGGCGACCTCTCCCCCGTCGAGGCCACCCGCGCCGCACTGGAACGGATCGAACAGATCCAGCCAGAGGTCAACGCGTTCAGCCGGGTAGACGCGGAGGCCGCGCTGCGCCAGGCCGAGGAGTCGGCCGAGCGGTGGCGGCGCGGCGAACCCGCCGGTCTGGTGGACGGGGTCCCGGTGTCCGTGAAGGACATCCTGCTGCAGCGCGGCGGCCCCACGCTGCGCGGCTCGCTGACCGTCGCGGCCGACGGCCAGGCGTGGGACGAGGACGCGCCCTCGGTGGCCCGGCTGCGCGAGCACGGCGCGGTGTTCCTGGGCAAGACGACGACCCCGGAGTTCGGCTGGAAGGGCGTCACGGACAGCCCGGTGTACGGGGTGACCGGCAACCCGTACGACCCGCGGCGCACCGCGGGCGGCTCCAGCGGGGGCAGCGCCGCCGCGGTGGCGCTGGGCGCGGGTCCGCTGAGCCTGGGGACGGACGGCGGCGGTTCGGTGCGTATCCCGGCATCCTTCTGCGGAATCTTCGCGTTGAAACCCACCTATGGGAGGGTTCCGCTGTATCCGGCGAGCGCGTTCGGAACGCTCGCTCATGTGGGCCCGATGACCCGCGACGCGGCCGACTCGGCACTCCTGATGGATGTGATCTCCGGCGCGGACTGGCGCGACTGGTCCCAGCTCGCGCCCCCGGAAGGCAGCTTCCAAGAGGCGATCACGGCGGGCGGGGGCGGCGTGGACGGGCTGCGCGTCGCCTACAGCCCCGCGCTCGGCGGGTCCGCCGCGGTCGACCCGGAGGTGGCGGCGGCGGTACGGCGGGCGGTGGACCTGCTGGCGGACCTCGGCGCGTCCGTGGAGGAGATCGATCCGGGGATCGAGGACCCGGTCGAGGCGTTTCACACGCTGTGGTTCAGCGGGGCGGCGCGGGTGGTGCAGCCGCTCGGGCAGGACAAGTGGGAGCTGCTGGACCCGGGGCTGCGCGAGATCTGCGCCCAGGGCGCCGCGTACAGCGCGCTGGACTACCTGGCCGCCGTGGATGTGCGCATGGCGCTCGGAAAGGCCATGGGCCGGTTCCACTCCGCGTACGACCTGCTGGTCACCCCGACGCTGCCGATCACCGCCTTCGAGGCGGGGGTCGAGGTGCCGAAGGGGTCCGGTCACACGCGGTGGACGGGCTGGACGCCCTTCACCTACCCCTTCAACATGACCCAGCAGCCCGCGGCGAGCCTGCCCTGCGGGCTGTCCGCCGACGGGCTGCCGATCGGAGTGCAGCTGGTGGCCGCCCGCCATGCGGACGCGGTGGTGCTGCGGGCGGCGCACGCGCTGTACGAGGCGGGTCTCGCGGACGGCGTCAGGCCGCCGACAACGGCCGGCTGACGAGGGGGTTCGGCTGACGACGGACGGCTCAGGACGCCACACCACCCCGCCCCCTCCCGTCCCATCCGGGCCGCACGGCCCGGATGGGACGGGACCAGCCACCTACACGCGCCGGAAGCTCAGCGTCTCCCCCAGCGCCCCGGCCCGCCACAGGTCCTGGCAGGCGTCGGCCATCCGGTCGAGGCCGTCGACGACCGCGCCCCAGACGATGCCCGGCACCCACCCGGCGTCACCGTTGATCAGCAGATTGTTGCGCTCGTAGAAGAGCGCGAGATCGACCACCGCCCGCTGCCCCTGGTGCTTGGCCTGCTGCTCATAGCCGTAGGAGGCGGTGCCCAGCTGGGTGTCGGTGAAGCTGAAGTAGCACAGGTCGCCGGGGATGGGGGTGATGGTCGGGTTCTCCAGGGGCGGCTCCTCGGGGGCGAAGGGAGGCAGCAGCGCGTAGATCTCGTTGCGCGCGTACTTGGCGTGGTAGACGTCGCCGCCCAGAGGCAGCGCGTTCCACACCGCCTCGCAGGTGATGGGCGCGCGGTCGTCGAGGAGTTTCGCCGTACAGCTCACGCCCCGCTTAGCGAGCGAAACCTCGATAAACCGGTCAGCCATGACATTCCTCCCACTCGTTTCCGGACCAGTTGCCGGGAGCCCCTACCCAGACCGGCCAAGCGTCAAGGGCCGAAAAGGATCTGCATATATTCCGTGCGGTCGGGTAGCCGCGCGCCCATGGCTCCACCACGAGGGATACACAAGGACATCAGCGGAAGACGGCTGAACCGCCGCGCGCTTCTGGCGGGCGGGGCGGCCATGGGTCTGCTGGGCGCCACGGCCTGTAGCCGGGTGTCCAGCGCCGATTCCAAGGACGGGGGAAACCTGCTGAGTCGCCTGCGGTCGCAGGGGACGGTACGCCTGGGTATCGCGGGTGAGATCCCGTTCGGCTACATCGACGAGAACGGCGACTTCACCGGCGAGGCGCCGGAAATCGCGAAGGTGATCTTCAAACGGCTGGGGGTGGCACATGTCCAGCCGGTTCCGACCGAGTTCGCGTCGCTGATACCGGGGCTGCGCTCGCAACAATTCGACGTGGTCTCCGCCGGTATGTACATCAATCCGGACCGCTGCCAGCAGGTGATCTTCTCGGACCCCGACTACCGCGTCCGTGACTCGTTCATCGTGCGCAAGGGCAACCCCAAGAACCTGCACAAGTACGAGGATTTCGCCAAATCGGGGGCAAAACTCGCCAGCGGCTCCGCGTACGCCCAGATCGGCTACGCGGTCAACGCCGGGGTGAAGGAGAGCGACATCATGGTGCTCCCCGACCAACTGGCCGGGCTGCTCGCGGTCGAACAGGGCCGCGCGGACGCCTTCGCGGGTACGGCGGTGACAGTGCGCAATGTGATCCGGCAGAGCGGGGGCCGCCGGGTCGAGGCGACCGAGCCGTTCCAGGCGCTGCTCGACGGCAAACCGGACATCGGCGCGGGCGGTTTCGCCTTCCGCCCGGAGGAGACCAAGCTCCGGGACGCCTTCAACGTCGAGCTGCACAAGATGAAGAAGAGCGGCGAACTCCTGCGCATCGTCCGGCCGTTCGGCTTCACCAAGGCCGAGATGACGGATCTGACCGCCAAGGAGTTGTGCCGATGACGTCCGGACTGTGGGAGAAATGGCTCCTTCCGGGGATCTGGATCACCATCCAGCTCACCCTCTACAGCGCGCTCTTCGCCACCGTCGTCGCCTTCGGCGTCGGCATCGCCCGTACCTCCAGGCTGTGGATCGTCCGCTTCCTCACGGGCTTCTACGTCGAGGTCTTCCGCGGCACCTCGGCCCTGGTGCTGATGTTCTGGCTGTTCTTCGTGATGCCGCTGGGGTTCCAGTTCCAGCTGCTGCCGCTGTGGGCGGCGGTGCTCGCCCTGGGCCTGACGTACGGCGCGTACGGCTCCGAGATCGTGCGCGGCGCGATCGCCGCCGTGGCCCCGGCGCAGCGCGAGGCGGCGATCGCGCTCAGCTTCACGCCCGCGCAGCGGATGCGGCGGGTGGTCCTGCCGCAGGCGATCCCCGAGATGATCCCGCCGTTCAACAACCTTCTGATCGAGCTGCTGAAGGCGACGGCGCTGGTCTCCGCGGTGAGCGTCGCGGACATCACCTTCGCCGCCCAGCTCTCGCGGCTGGCGACCGGTGACAGCCTGGAGATCTACTCGATCATCCTCGTTCTCTACTTCGTGCTGGCCTTCGTCCTCACTCGCCTGATGCGGCTGCTGGAGCGGCGCGCCAAGGCGGGCATCGGGCAGGCGCCGGAACGGCGCAGGAAAGGCCCGCTGGTGACCCGGAAGCTGTCCGCCGCCCAGGAGACCGAGCAGTCCTCCAACCTGACCACGGTGGGAGGTGCCCAGTGAACTGGGACTGGAACGTCGCCAAGGACTTTCTCCCCCAGCTGGGCGACGGGCTGCTGATCACCCTCGAGGCGACCGCCCTGGGCTCGGTGCTCTCGTTCGCGCTCGGCCTGGTGTGGGCGCTGGCCTTCCGCTCGCCGACGCGCTTCGTACGCTGGCCGGTGGCCGCGGTGGTGGAGTTCATCCGCAACACCCCGCTGCTGGTCCAGCTGTTCTTCTTCTACTACGTGCTGCCGACCTGGGACATCAAGTTCTCCGCGCTGACCACCGGGGTGATCGCGCTCGGCCTGCACTACTCGACGTACACCGCCGAGGTGTACCGGGCCGGTATCGACGGAGTGCCCAAGGGCCAGTGGGAGGCGTGCACCGCGCTCAGCCTCTCGCGCGGCCGCACCTGGATCTCGGTGATCCTGCCGCAGGCGATCCGCCGTGTGGTGCCGGCCCTCGGCAACTACGTGATCGCGATGCTCAAGGACTCGCCGATGCTCGCCCTCATCGGGGTCGTCGACATGCTCCAGAAGGCACGGGCGCACGGCGCCACGTCCTTCGAGTACATCGAGCCCTACACGATGGTCGGCATCGCCTTCATCCTCATCGCCTATCCGGCATCCCTTCTCATGCGAGCCCTGGAGCGTCGCCTTGGCCACTGAAACCGAGCACAAGAACCCTGCCGTGGACGGCAGTGAACTGATCCGATTCGACCGGGTGACCAAGCGCTTCGGCGACAACACGGTCCTCGACGACCTCGACTTCTCGGTGTCCTCCGGGAAGCATGTGACCCTCATAGGCCCGTCCGGGTCCGGTAAGACCACGATCCTGCGGCTGCTGATGACGCTGATCAAACCGGACCAGGGCAAGATCCAGGTCGACGGCGAATGTCTCACCCATGAGAACCGCGGCGGGAAGCTGGTCGAGGCGAGCGAGAAGCACACCCGCGAGGTGCGCAAGAAGATCGGGATGGTCTTCCAGCAGTTCAACCTCTTCCCGAACATGCGGGTACTGCGGAACATCACCGAGGCCCCGGTCCATGTGCTGGGCCTGAGCAAGGACGAGGCCGAGGAGCGGGCCCGCGAGCTGCTGGACCTGGTCGGGCTCGGCGACAAGTGCGACGCCTACCCGACGCAGCTGTCGGGCGGGCAGCAGCAGCGGGTGGCGATCGCGCGGGCGCTGGCGATGCGGCCGCAGGTGATGCTGCTCGACGAGGTGACCTCGGCGCTCGACCCGGAGCTGGTGGCCGGGGTGCTGGACGTACTGCGTGATATCGCTCACACGACGGACATCACGATGCTGTGCGTCACGCACGAGATGAACTTCGCCCGGGACATCTCCGACGAGGTGCTGATGTTCGACTCGGGCCGGGTGATCGAGGCCGGGCCGCCGGAGAAGATCTTCACCGAGCCGGAGCACGAGCGTACGCGGGAGTTCCTGAGCGCCGTGCTCTAGCGGGCGCGAGGGAGGCGGACCGGCGGGGCTGCCGCCGGTCCGCCTCCCACAGAGCATGCCTATGGCATATGCCAGGGTGGTGCACCGCTGTTGAGCGGGCCCGTCGCACACCATCAATATGCTCAACACCCGCACCGAATCGCCCGCTTGGCGGCTATCGTGGTACGAAGCCGCGCCGCGTAAAGCTGCCGCTGGGTGATCCCGTGGCCATGACCTGCGGCGACGGTGCCGACGCAAGCGGTCACAACCTGCTAGGGGGGAAACCGTGGCGCTCAAGCCCGAGTCGACCGCGCCGTTCCACTCGGTACGGCACGCCCTCCGGGTCCTCGAAGTCATCTCCCACCACACCAACGGCGTGACCGACGCCGGCATCGCCCGCGAAACCGGCCTCCCACCCGCGCACCTCGCCCAGCTGCTGCGGATGCTGCGCCGCGAGGGCTATGTGGAGCAGGTCGCCGACGGGGCCTATGTCGCCGGCACCTCCCTGTCCCTCCTGGGCTCCGCCGGCCCCGACCGCCAGACCGCGGTCGAGCACAAGCTCCAGAAGTCGCTCGCCGCCCTGCGCGACTCGGTCGGCGCGGCGATCTACCTCAGCCGCTATATCGACGGCGAGGTCCGGATCACCCAGTACGCCGACAGCCCCCACACCCCCAAGGTCAACGAGTGGGTCGACTTCCGCTCCGCGGCCCACGCCCTTGCCGTCGGCAAGTGCCTGCTCACCCAGCTCGACCATGACGGCCGCCGCGACCATTTCTCCCGCCACAAGACCGTGCGGTTCACCTCCCGCACCACGACCAACGAAAAGGTCCTCTTCCGCAAACTGGAGAGCCAACCCGCCACGGTCCCCGTCCTCGACCTGCAGGAATACGCCGTCGGCACCGTCTGCGCCGCCGTCCCCATAACCGCCGGCCGCGCCGCCGGCTGCCTGGCCCTCTCCCTCCCCCTGGAGCACGCCCACCGCCTCCGCCAGGCCGCGTACACCCTGAACCGGGAGGCGGCGCCGGTGCTGCTGTCCCTCACGATCTGAGGGCGGCCGGTGGTCAGGACCACCCCTCCAGGGCGGGTAGTATTTACCACGTCAGCAGGCGCCGCTAGCTCAGTTGGTTAGAGCAGCTGACTCTTAATCAGCGGGTCCGGGGTTCGAGTCCCTGGCGGCGCACCTTGGCTTTTAGAGTCACTGACCTGGGGTTTCTCGGCTCTCCGAGAAACCCCAGTCGCGTTTTCGGCCACGGTGGTGAATCTCTGTTGCCTCAGGCCTGGGGCACGGCGATGATCCCCGTTTATGTCCGAGTTCATATCCGACATCGCGTCTGATGGCGCTGCGTTGAGGCCGTATCCCAAGATCTCGTCGAGCGGGCGGCTCGGCACCGCCGGGGTGCGGGAGTGGATCGCGGCGGAGAAGGTACACGGGGCGCATTTCGCGGTGGTCTGTGACGGTACGGGTGTCCGTCCGGCGAAGCGGCGTGAGCTGCTGGGCGATGACGGGCTGGACGGTTTCTTCGGCGTCAGCAGGATCTGGCCGGCGCTGTCGGTGGCGGCGGCCCGGTTCGCCTCGGTGCTGCGGGGTGCGTGGGGTGCTGCCGCGGTGGTGACGGTCTACGGGGAACTGGCCGGCGGGTGCTATCCACACCCGGATGTTCCCGCTGCTCCCGGCGTCGAGCCGGTGCAGACCGGTGTGTGGTACGCGCCGGGCCTGCACTGGCTGCTGTTCGACGCCTCGGTCGAAACCACGGAAGGCCGCTGCTGGATCTCCGACCGTGCGCTGCGCGATGCCGCTGCCGCCGCCGGGCTCACCTGCGTACCCGCTCTCGGACAGGGCCCGCTGAACAGGCTCCAGGACCTGCCCTGCGCCTTTCCCACCAAAGTTCCTGCTCTCTTCGGGCTTCCTGAGCTGGCCGACAACCTCGCCGAGGGCTATGTCCTCAAGCCGGGCGGGGAATGGTGGGAGTCGGGCCCTTCGGGCGCTCGCGGGCGTCCGGTGGCCAAGGTGAAGCAGAAGGCTTTCGCCGAGGACGAGCGCTTCGACGGCTCACGCCCCTATCTGGCACCGCCGCAGGGTGCGGCCGGGGTTCCCGCCTGGCTTCTGGTCCAGGCCTCGGCGCTCCTGACCCCCGCCCGTGCGGCCGCCGCGGTGAGCAAGCTCGGGTCTGATGTTTCCGCGGACGACGTGGCAGAAGAGATCACGCGGGATGTGGCGGAGGAGATCGCCGAAGCGGTGGGGGGACTGGAGGACTCGCTCCTGCGCTGCCTGGACCAGGCCGTCCGGCCCGGGGCACGGTTCCTGGCAGTGTTCGACGCCGCGGACCGCCAGAGGGCGCGGTCCACGTGAGACGTCACCCCCTGATATCGAACAATCACTCGTGAGAGTGATCCGCCAGGGAACGCACCCCCGTCGTGCATACATCCGGAAACACTGGCTTCCACCAGGAAAGGGGTGCAACATGACGGTTATGACCGAGCGCACGTCACACATGCTGGTGGAGGAGTTCGAGGAGATCGCCGCCGCCGCGCCCGAAACCGTCACGTTGGAGTTCATCAACGGACGGATCGAGGAGAAGCGCGTGCCGGACGGGGATCACGACGAAATCGTCGGGTGGCTACAGAGGCGCTGCATGCAGCAGCGGCCCGACCTCTGGCTCCACGCTGTACAGCGCGGCCTGAAGGTCGAGGCATACCGCAAGGGCCGCGCCCGCCCGGACGGGGTGCTGGCGCCTGAAGGGCGCTTCGCGGGAGATGGTGAATGGTCCGACCCCGATGGGGTGCTGATGACCGTCGAGGTTACGTCGCACGACCGGGACACCGAGGCCCGCGACCGCATCGAGAAACCAGCCGCCTACGCGACTGCGGGCATCCCCGTCTATCTCCTCGTGGACCGCGACGCCTGCGCGCTCATCGTCCACACCACCCCCGACCCGAAGAGCGGCTGCTACCTCGACATCCACCGGGCACCCTTCGGAGAGCAGGTCGTGCTTCCCGAGCCGGTCGGCATCACGCTCGACACGGACGTCCTGAAGAACTACGTCCACTGACGCGCCCCCGCCGGATCGGCCCGACCGGTCGGCTGTCCGACCGGTCGGGGCCATGGCTCAGCCCGCCTTCTTGACGAACTCCGTGGTGTACGTCTTGTTCAGGTCCACCGTCGCGTTCTTCAGGTTCGGGTTGAAGGACTTCAGGACGCGCTCGACCGTCGCCGGGCCGTCCGCCGGCATGACGCCGTCCTTGGTGAACATCGGCAGGGTGGACTTGATCGCCTGGGCGTAGAGCTCCTTGCCGCCCTGGGCGTAGTCGGCCGGCATCTTGGCGGCGATTTCCTCGGGGGTGTGGGTGGACATCCACTTGAGGGTCTTCACGAAGGCGTTGGCCAGCTTCTGGACCGTGTCCTTGTGGCTGTTCACCCAGGACGTGTTCATGTAGAGGCTGGAGGAGGGGTACGGACCGCCGAGGGCGGCCTTGGAGCCTTCGGGGGTGCGCATGTCGAGGAGGATCTTGCCGAGCTTCTGGTCCATGATCTGGGCGACGGTGGGGTCGGTGGTCATGCCGCCATCGATCGCGCCCTGCTTCAGGGCCGCGATGAAGGTCTGGCCGGCGCCGACCGCGACCGGGGTGAATTCGCTGGTCTTCACGCCGCTGTTCACGGCCAGGTACTTGGTGAGGAAGTCGGTGGAGGAGCCGAGGCCGGTGACGCCGAGCTTCTTGCCCTTGAAGTCCTTGGGCGAGGTGATCTCGCCCGCCGCCTTGTTGGAGACGATCTCCACCTCGCCGGGTGCGTGCGAGAACTGCACGACGGACTCCACCTGCTTGCCCTTGACCTGGAGGTCCAGCGTGTGGTCGTAGAAGCCGACCGCGCCCTGCACCTCGCCGGCCACCAGGGAGGTTTCGGCCTGGACACCGGCCGGTTCGCTGAGGAGCTGGACGTCGAGGCCCTCGTCCTTGAAGTAGCCGAGCTGCTGGGTGAGCATCGCGGGCAGGTAGATGACCTTGTCCAGGCCACCCACCATGATCTTGACCTTGCCGTCCTTGCCGTCCCCGCCCGAGTCGCTGCCGCATGCGGTGAGGGTGGTCAGGGAGAGCGCCGCGGCGACGGCCACCGCGGAGATCTTGGCGTAGCTGCGCATGTCACACGTCCTTGGGAGAAAGAGGGATTCAGAAGAGGGAGGGGGAGGAAGAGGGGGAGGGAGAGGGGCGCGTCAGTGGTCTGCGCCCGGCTGGGCCGGCTTCCAGCGGAACAGCCGCCGCTCCAGGAAGGTCAGCACGCCCTCGGCCAGCAGGGCCACGACGGCGAGGATCACCATCGCCGCGTACACCCCGGCCGCGTTGAACGTGGACTGCGAGGTCGCGACCAGCAGCCCGATCCCCTTCGTGGCACCGATGTACTCACCGACGATCGCGCCGATCAGCGCGAAGCCGAAGCTGACATGCAGGCTGGTGAAGATCCACGAGGTGGCGGAGGGGATCACGACCTGCAGGGTGACCTGGCGGTTGCTCGCGCCGAGGATGCGGGAGTTGGCCACCAGGTTGCGGTCGACCTCCCGCGCGCCCTGGAAGGCGTTGAAGAAGACGGGGAAGAAGACCAGCACGACCGCCGAGGCGACCTTCGAGGCCGGTCCGAGGCCGAACCAGATGAGGAAGATCGGGGCGAGGACGATCCGGGGCAGTGCGTTGAGCACCTTGATGTAGGGGCCGAGTACGTCGGCGAGGAAGCGGGCCCGGCCGAGGCCGATGCCCAGGACCACACCGGCGGCCACGCCGATGGCCCACCCGATCAGCGCTTCCTGGAGCGTCGTCCAGACCTGTTCCCAGAGCGGGCCCTGGGCGGTGCCGTTCTGGATCCAGTCCTTCAGCTGGTCCCAGACCTTCGAGGGCATCGAGAAGTTGAACGGGTCGATGACCGAGGTACGGGCGAACCACTCCCACAGCCCCAGCACCGCGACCAGGACCAGCGCGCGGGTACTCTGGACGAGGATCGCGCGTTTGCGGGCGGCCCTCGCTCTCGCTGTCGTACGGCTCGTGCCCTCTTTACCCGCACCCGCGTTGTGCTTGCGTACGGCGGTCGTCGTCTCAGCCATTCGAGGCTCCTCTCTCGCGGGTGATCCGTACCTCTTCGCCGAGCGAGGCCCAGATCTCGCGGTAGATCTCGATGAACCGGGGCTCAAGACGCACCGACTCGACCTTGCGGGGCCGTGGCAGATCGATTTCGAACACTTCCTTGACGGTCGCCGGGCCGGCCGTCATGACCACGACCTTGTCGGCGAGGGCGATGGACTCCTCGAGGTCGTGGGTGACGAAGACGACGGAGGCGCCGGTCCCTGACCACAGCTCGAGCAGTTCGTCGGACATCAGCGCCCGGGTCTGGACGTCGAGGGCCGAGAACGGCTCGTCCATCAGCAGGATCTCGGGGTCGTTGACGAAGGTGGCCGCGAGCGCGACGCGCTTGCGCTGGCCGCCGGACAGCTGGTGCGGATAGCGGTCCTCGAAGGACGCGAGCCCGACCCGGGCCAGCCACTCGCGCGCCCGTTCCTTCGCCTCCGCCTTCGGTACGCCGCGGAAGCGGGGTCCGGCCATCACGTTGGACAGCACGCTGCGCCAGGGGAAGACGGCGTCCTGCTGGAAGACGAAGCCGACCTTGGATCCGATGCCGCTGACCGGCTCGCCGGTCACCAGCACATCGCCTTCCGTGGGCTCTTCCAAGCCGCTGACCAGCGTCAGCGTCGTGGACTTACCGCATCCGGTGGGGCCGACGACGGCGACGAACTCGCCCCGCCCGACGATCAGGTCCAGATCCCTGACGGCGGTGTGGAGGCCACCGGACGGAGTCCGGAACACCTTGCTAGCGCCCCGCAACTCGATGGCAGGGCTCGTTTGTCTGCTCATGGCCGAGGAGGCTAGGAGTGGCGCGGGCCACACCGGCAGCCTTATGGGCACAACGCGCTCTTGTGCGCACAAGCCCCGTTCTGCTCGTTTAGCTCGCGCTACGGCAACGAATCCGCTACGGACCCTGTGCAACCAGCGCAGAGCGCCCTTACCGTGCGATTGCAGCGACGTAAACGGAATAGCTCCTACCGCATACGCGGAGGGCCTGGAGACGGGGGTGACCGAGATGCGGATCCGTTGGCCCAGACGCGTCTCCGGCCAGGTGCTGGCCGTACAGCTGACCCTCACCGCCGGGGTGATGGTGCTCGCCACCGGGCTCTTTCTCGCCCCGCTCAGCTCCGAGATCGACGACCAGGCGATGCACAAGGCGCTCTCCATCGCCCAGGCCACCGCCGCCGACCCCGGCCTCGCCCACGATCTGCTGACCACCGAGCCCAGCGTGCGCGGGCCGGTGCAGCAGACGGCCGAGCGGATCCGCCGGGCGACCGGGGCGCTGTACGTCGTGGTGCTGGACCGGCGCGGGGTGCGCTGGTCGCACACCAACACCGGGCGTATCGGCGAACATGTCTCGACCGATCCGGAGGCGGCGCTCTCCGGGCAGGAGGTCATGCAGATCGACGTCGGCACCCTGGGCCGCTCGGCCCGCGCCAAGGTGCCGCTGCGCACCGCCGACGGGAAGATCGTCGGCGCGGTCTCGGTCGGTATCGGCTACGGCAGCGTCCGCGACCAGCTGCTCGCCACGCTGCCCCGGCTGCTGCTGTACGCAGGGCTTGCGCTCGCCGTCGGCGTGCTGGCCGCGATCGGTGTCTCGCGCAGTCTGCACCGCCGTACGCACGGGGTCGCGTTCGCCGATATCTCGGCGTTGCTCGATGAGCGCGAGGCGATGCTGCACGGCATCCGCGAGGGCGTCGTCGCCTTCGACCGGGAGGGCCGGATCCGGCTGATCAACGACGAGGCGCGGCGGCTGCTCGGCGTCGGCGCGGACGCCACCGGCCACACGCTGGAGGAGGCGCTGCCCCCGGGCCGTACCACGGAGGTGCTGGCGGGGCGGGCGGACGGGGCCGATCTGCTGACCGTCAGCGGTGGCCGGGTCCTGGTGGCCAATCGCATGCCGACCAAGGACGGCGGTGCGGTGGCCACGCTGCGCGACCGTACCGAACTGGAGCTGCTGGGCCGGGAGCTGGACTCCACCCGCGGGCTGCTGGACGCGCTGCGCGCCCAGGGCCATGAACACGCCAACCGGCTGCACACCCTGCTCGGACTGCTCGAACTGGGGCTCCACCAGCGGGCGGCGGAATTCATCGCCGGCCTCACCGACACCCACCGGGCCTCCGCCGAGCAGATCTCCGAGCGGGTGCGCGATCCGCTGCTCTCGGCGCTGCTCGTCGGGAAGGCCGCCATCGTGGCGGAGCGCGGGGTGTCCCTGCGCGTCTCGCCGCAGTCGCTGCTGTCCGAGCGGGTGGTCGACCCGCGCGACCTGGTGACCGTGCTCGGCAATCTGATCGACAACGCGCTGGACGCCGTGGCCTCGCAGCCCCGCCCCGACCCGTTCATCGAGGTCGAGCTGCGCGCCGAGGGCACCACCGCCGTACTGCGGGTCAGCGACAACGGGCCGGGGGTGCCGCCCGAGATGCGCGAACAGATCTTCACCGAGGGCTGGTCCACCAAACAGGACACCACTGTGCCGACCCCGCGCGGGCGAGGCATCGGACTGGCCCTGGTACGGCGGCTCGCCGAGCGGTACGGCGGGATGGCCCGGGTCACCGCCCGGGCGGGCGGGGGCGCGGTGTTCACCGTCATCCTCCCCGAAGCGCTCGATCCGGACGGAGCCCCAGACCCGGTTCAGGGTCCGGCTCCGGGCCCCGCCCTCGCCGACGACATCCGCGCAGCCAACGTCCCCATCCAGCAGCTCACCGCAGCGGGAGAGTCACGATGATCGACGTCCTCGTCGTGGACGACGACTTCCACGTCGCCGAGATCAACTCCGCGTATGTGGCCCAGGTGCCCGGCTTCCGGGTCGCCGCCCGCGCCCATACGGCCGCGCAGGCCCTGGCCACGCTGGAGCGCATCCACGTCGACCTCGTCCTGCTCGACCACTACCTCCCCGACGAGACCGGGCTGACCCTCGTACGCCGGATGCGGCAGCTCGGCCACCACGCGGATGTGATCATGGTGACGGCGGCCTGCGATGTCGCCACCGTCCAGGCCGCCATGCGGTACGGCGCGCTGCAGTACCTGGTCAAGCCGTTCAACTTCGCGGGGCTGCGGGCCAAACTCGACGGCTATATGACGCTGCGTCATACGCTGGAGGGGGTCGGCGGGCGCGGTGAGACGGGCCAGGAGCGGGTGGACCGTATCTTCGGCGCGTTCCGGACCGCCGACGCGACGGCCCGCTCGGCGCTTCCCAAGGGCCACTCCGCGCCGACCGTCGATCTCATCCGCCGCGCCCTGGACCAGGCCGACCACCCGCTGTCCGCGCATGAGGTCGCCGAGCGCACCGGGATCAGCCGCTCCACCGCCCAGCGCTATCTCAAGTATCTGGAACACGCGGGCCGGATCAGTCTCACCCTCAAATACGGCGACACCGGCCGCCCCGAGCACCGCTACTCCTGGGTCGCGGTGAGCTGACGGGGCGGCCGGTGGCCGGGGCTGAAAACGGTGGCCAAGGCGGCTACCAGCGGGTGGTCTCGCCGAAGAAGTCGTCGATCGCGGTGGCCTCCCCCGCCTCCGTGGCGACGCGGTAGATATGCGCCCCGACCGCGAGGTCGAGGACGCCGAGGCCGAAGGGGGAGAAGATGACGGGCTTGTCCGGGCCCGTGGTGACCTCGCCGCGGATGTGCTGGGCGAGGGTGCCGGTGACGAAGTCGCGGTTGCCGTACTTCTGCTCGGCCAGGTGCGGGGAGGTGTTGGCCTTGAGGCAGTGGTCGATGTCGTCGACGATGTTGTACGAGTCGTGGATGATCTCGGGGCCGATGTCGCGCAGCGAGATGTTGAGGACGACCTGGCCGGGGGCGAAGGCGCGCGGGTCAAGGACGTAGGGCTCGCCGGCGGTGGTGGCGAAGACGATGACGTCGGCCACCTCAAGGGCGGTGCGCAGGTCGTCGGTGGTCTCGGCGCGGTAGTTGAGGGAGTCGGTGGCGTAGCCGGCGAGGGCCTGGCCGTATTCGGGGTGCTGGTCGTGGACGACCACGGTTTCGATGTCCCACTCCTGGGCGGCGAAGAACTCCAGGATGTTGCGGGCGATGATGCCGGCGCCGACCACGGCCAGCCGGCGGGCGGTGCGGCCGCCGGTCAGCTGTTCGGCGGCGAGGACGGCGGAGGCCGCGGTGCGGGCCGCGCTGATCTGGGAGGCTTCCAGGAGGGCGAAGGGGTAGCCGGTGGCGTAGTCGTTGAGCAGCAGGGCGGCGGAGGCGCGCGGGATGCCGTTCTTGATGTTGCCGGGGAAGCTGCCGATCCACTTGATCCCGGCGACGTCGTGCTTGCCGCCCAGGTAGGCCGGGAGCGCGATGATCCGGCTGTCCGGTTTCTCGGGGAAGCGCAGGAAGTAGCTGTCCGGGTTGACGGAGTCTCCGTCGCCATGGGTCAGATAGGTTTCCTTCACCTCCCGTACGATCTCCCGGCGGCTGCGGCCGATGATGTCGCGGGCCGTTTTGCCGCCGATCACGCTGAACTCGAACACGAGTTTCCTTCCGGTCGTTGGGCGGGCGGGGCCGGCTTGTCGCCGGCCCCGCCCGCTGTCGTTACCTCTGTACCTCTGTACGTTTGCTCGTGGCGAATGTGTCGATGTCACTTTCACCCAGCAGTGTCGTTCAGTACGTGACCGGCACGCCCTGGGTGTCGCGCGCCGCCACGTGGCTGGGGCCGCTGTAGCCGGCCTCGGCGGGGCGGGACTTGCGGAGGAAGCCGGGTGCGGCCCAGTTCGCCCGGCCCAGCAGGGCCATCACGGAGGGCAGCAGGATCGCCCGGACGACCGTGGCGTCGAGCAGGACGGCCACCGCCAGGCCCACGCCCAGCTGCTTGAAGTCCTGCATGGCCAGGGTGCCGAAGACCGCGAACACGGCGACCATGATCAGGCCGGCGCTGGTGACCACCCCGGCGGTGGTGCGGATGCCGTGGGCGATGGCGTCCCGGGTGGTGGCGCCGCGGTCGTAGGCCTCACGGATGCGGGAGACCACGAACACGTGGTAGTCCATCGAGAGTCCGAAGAGCACCACGAACACGAACAGCGGCATCCAGGACTCCAGGGCGCCCGGCGCCTCGGTGCCGACCAGGGAGGCGCCCCAGCCGTGCTGGAAGACGGCAGTCATCACGCCGTACGCGGCGCCCACCGACAGCAGGTTGAGGACGATCGAGGTCAGCGCGATGACCGGGGACCGGAAGGACACCAGCATCAGCAGGAAGGTCACGCCCATCACGAAGGCGAAGACCGGGACGATGCTGCTCTTGAGCTGGTCGTTGTAGTCCTCGGAGAAGGCCAGGTCACCGCGGACGAGCGTGGTGGTGTCCGAGACCTTGCCGAGGGTGTCGGGGATCAGGGTGTCGCGCAGTTCCTTGAGGGCCTTCTTGGAGGTGGCGTCGGTGCCGTTGCCGATCAGCGGGACGCTGATCTCGGCGATGTTCTGCTTGGCGTGCACCGTGACGTCGATCTGCTTACCGGTCTGCCCGGAGGCGAGCGCCGCCTTCTTGAAGTCGGCGATGGCCTGGGTGACCTGCGGGGAGTCGATGTCGTTGGACTTGATCACCACTCCGGCCGGGGCCGGGGCGCCAGGGAACTCCTTTCCGATCTGGGTCGAGATGGACACCATCGGGTTGTCGGCGGGCAGCAGCTTGTCGGTGCCCAGCTTCTCGGTCTTCATGCCCAGGGCCGGCGCGGCCAGGGCGAGCAGCAGTGCGGCGCCCAGGACGGCGAAGACACCGGGCCGGGCGAGCACCCCGCGCAGCAGGGCGTTGGTGCGACGGCCGCCGACGGCCGCGGCGGCCGCGGCGCGGGCCTGACGGCGGCGGGCGATGAAGGGGATACGGCCCTTCTCCACCCGGTCGCCGAGCATGGCCATCATGGCGGGCAGTACGGTCATGGAGCCGATGACCGCGATCAGGACGACCTCGATGGTGGCGAAGGCGAAGCCCTTGAACACGGTCAGCCCGGACAGGAACATCCCGGCCATGGCGACCACCACGGTGATGCCGGAGATCAGCACCGAGTGTCCGGAGGTGGCGGCGGCGATGTGCAGGGCGGCTTCCTTGTCCCGCCCGGCGGCCCGCTCCTCCCGCTCCCGGCGCAGATAGAACAAGCAGTAATCAACCCCGACGGCCAGGCCCATGAGGAACATCACGGAGCTGGTCATGCCGTCGACCGGCACCACCTGGCTGGTCAGGGCCAGCAGGCCCATGGCGCCGACACAGGCGGTGGCGGCGAGCAGCACCGGCAGTACGGCGGCCACGAAGGCGCCGAAGACGACCAGCAGGATGCCGAGGGCGACCGGGAGCGCGGTCATCTCGGCCCGTGCGAAGTCCTCGCCGAGGCTGTCGTTGATGCCCTTGAGGCCGGTGGCGGCGCCGTACTGGCCGAGCGTCACCGCTTCATGGGCCTTGTCGGTCTTCTCGACGGCGTCGATGACCGGCTGGATGCGGTCGGCCGCAGTGTCCGGGTCGCCCTTGACGTCGTACTGGATGAGGGCCGAGTGCTTGTCCTGCGAGACCACATGTGTGGTGTTCGGGTCGTGCAGGTTCTTGACCAGCCCGGTTTCCTTGAGCGCCTTCACCGTGGCGGTGACGGCGCCCTGGAACTCGGCGTCGCCGGCGGTGAGTTTGTCGCTGTGGACCAGGACCAGTTCCGCGGCGGGCGGTGCCAGGTCGGCGTCCTGGAGGATACGCTCGGCCCGGCCGGAGTCCCCCGTCCCGTAGTCGGCGTTGGTCAAGGTCTTCTGTCCTGCGGCGCCGCCCACGACGGTGACCAGGACGACCAGGATCAGCCAGCCGAAGACGGCCGTCTTTCGATGGCGGGCGCTCCAGTCACCGAGCGCGGCGGCGAAATTTCGATGACGTGCCATTACCTCTCCTGCGGTCAGCGGCGTTTGCCCCGTAGCCGCGGAGGCCGTGGGGGATTAACCAAAACGCTAGGCGCTGCGCAGGGGCTATGGAGCCCGTGGAGCTTGCAGCAAGCTGCGCCTGCAGAGTACTGCCACCACGATCCGGACATACCGGGCACCAGGCATGCGATTCCGCTGCTACATTTCCCAGCAGCTTGATACCCGAACTCCCATGTTTCGAAGGGAATTCGGATTTCCATCGAAAGGGAAAGCTGGGAGAGGGGGATTCGTGGATATCGCCATCGCGGCAGAGAATCTTGGAAAGCGCTATGGAAATCACCAGGCGCTCGCCGGAGTTGATCTCGAAGTGCGGTCCGGAACCGTACTCGGACTGCTCGGGCACAACGGCGCGGGCAAGACCACCACCATCCGCATGCTGGCCACGCTGCTGGAACCGGACTCCGGCAGCGCCCGGGTCGCGGGCTTCGACGTCGTACGCGAACAGCGCGAGGTGCGCCGGAGGATCGGCCTGGCGGGCCAGTACGCCGCGGTCGACGAGCTGCTGACCGGCCGGGAGAACCTGGTCCTGCTGGGCACCCTGCTGCGGCTCGGCCGCAGACGGGCGCGGCAGCGGGCCGAGGAGTTGCTGACGGCGTTCGAGCTCACCGGCGCGGCCGACCGTCCGGTGCGCACCTACTCGGGCGGGATGCGGCGCCGGCTGGACCTGGCGGCCTGTCTGATCGCCTCGCCGACCGTGCTGTTCCTCGACGAGCCGACGACCGGGCTCGACCCGGCCAGCCGGATGGTGCTGTGGAAGATGGTGCGGGAGCAGGTCGCCCAGGGCGTGACCATGCTGCTGACCACGCAGTATCTGGAGGAGGCGGACTTCCTGGCCGACCGGATCATGGTCTTCGCCGCCGGCCGCACCCTGGCCGAGGGCACTCCGGACGAGCTCAAGCAGAAGGTCGGCGGGGAGTGGCTCGAGGTGGCCGTGGCCACCGCCGAGGACCTGCCCGCGGCGCTGTCCGCACTGGGTCCGGTGGCCGGCGCCAGCCCCAGCGTGGACGAGACGAGCAACCGGATTTCCGTCCAACTGGCGGACAGGATGGGCTCCATCGCGGCCGCCGCGGCCGCGCTGGAGGGCTGCGGGGCCGATGTCGTGGACTTCGCGCTGCGCCGCCCCTCGCTCGACGACGTGTTCTTCCATCTCACCGGGGAGAGCAAGCCGGATCCGAACAAGTCTGGTGAGAGCCCCACAACCACGGCGGAGGACGGGTCATGAGCGGCGTGACGGGACCGGCCGAGCTGGGTGCGGGGACGGCCGGGGGCAGATTCGCGGCTGTCGGAGATGTGCTGGCCCTGACCGGGCGCCATCTGCGGCATCTGCGCAGAACACCCGAGAAGCTGATCGCGGTGGCCCTGACGCCGGTGGCCATGGTGGTGATCCTGGGCTATCTGTTCGCCAGCGTCATCACGATCAAGAACAGCGGCGGGGTCGAGTACCACGACTACGTCATGGCCGGGGTCTTCGCCCAGATCGGGCTCACCTGCATCGGCATCACCGCGCTGGGGGTGGCCTCGGACATGGGCAAGGGGCTGATCGACCGGTTCCGTTCGCTGCCGATGGCCCGGTCATCGGTGCTGGTCAGCCACACCGCGGCGGATCTCGTCCCGGTGGCGGTCAGCATGGTCGCGGTGGGCGGAATCGGCCTGCTGGTCGGCTGGCGCACCGATGCGGGGCCGCTGCCCATCCTGGGCGGCTTCGCGCTGCTGCTCGCCTTCGCGTACGCGATGCTGTGGCTGGGCGCGCTGCTGGGAATGGTGCTGCGCAACATGGAGGCCATCAACGGCATCTCGGCCCTGGCCCTGGTCATCCTCTCGTTCATGTCCAACTCCTTCATGCCGCTGTCCGGGCTGCCCGGCTGGCTGCGCACGGTGGTGGAGTGGAACCCGGTCAGCACGGTGTCCGAGGCCTGCCGGGTGCTGTGGGGCAACGCCCCCGCCTCTTCGGGCGGGAGCCTGCCGATGGAGCATCCGGTGCTGGTCTCGGCCATCACGGTGGGTGCGCTGATCGCCGTACTGATCCCGGTGGCCCTGCGGACCTTCCGCACGGCCGCCGTGCGCTGACCATGACGGCCGCCCGCCGGTCACTCCGGTTCGGAGGACCCGTCCGCGCTGCCCTGCAGCCAGCCCCGCTCGCCGGCGATCACCCCGGCCTGGAAGCGGCTGCGGGCGCCGAGCTGGGTCATCAGTTCCGCGGTGATCCGGCGGGCGGTCCGTACGGAGATGCCCATCTTGCGGGCCACCACCTCGTCGGTGTGGCCCTGGGCCAGCAGGCTCAGCACGGCGCGGGCCTGGCTGGTGAGCCCGGTGTCCTCGTCGCGCCGGCGCGTGGCGCCGAACGGCGGCGCCTCCTCCCAGATGTGCTCGAACAGCGCACACAGGGCGGAGACCAGCCCGGTTCCGCGCAGCAGCAGCGCCCCGACGGCGGTGTCCTCGGGGTTGCTGGGCACGACGGCCGCCTGCCGGTCGAAGATGACCATGCGCAGCGGCAGCGAGGGGACCACCCGGACCCGGCAGCCGAGGCCGGTCAGCCAGTCCAGATAGGACACGGTCTGGGGGTGGTTGATCACGCTCTCCAGGTAGACGCAGCGCATTCGCACGCCGCGCTCCAGGAGCCCCTGGTCGATCGGCCTGCTGGCCTGCCGGGACTCGGCCGACTGCCCCCCGCCGGTGGTGAATTCCATGATCTCGGAGGTGCAGTCATGGGCCAGCTCCTCGAGCCGGACCCGGACCATGTCGATGCCGCTCAGCTCCTCGACGTCCACCCGGCGCTTGTTCTGGACGGAGTCGACGTATTCGGCGACGATCTTACTGATGGCGAGCTTACCGGAGGTGATCTCCTGCTGCCGCTGGGTCAGTTCGACCTCCTGGCGCGCCAGCAGAGACACCAGACTGATCTCGGGATTGATTAATAAGAGCCCGCCAGGCCGCTGGTCGGACTCGCGCACCAAGGAGAGCCCGGCCAGTTCGTCCAGGGCGCCCCTGACCTTCTCCTCACTCCAGCCGAGTTGTCCGGCCAGGCCTGATATGCCGAGTTCGGGCCGGCCCAACATCGCTCGGTAGACGCTCTCGGCCGCGGAACTGACACCGAGGATCTCCAGCACGTGTGTACTCCCTCGTCCCCCCGCGCGCCCCCGCGCGTGATCGAAACCCACCCCTACGTCCCGATCACTGCATGTTACGGCACGAACGGGGTGCGACCGCGCGGTAGTTGATTAATTCACCTGTCCTTCGGCAGCCCGGCATCGAACCGTGAGAGGTGGCCATGTACATCGTCATGGGACGCATGCTGCGCGGCCGTACGATCGTGGACGCAGGGCAGCTACGAGCACTGGTGTACGCCGCCGCCGAACCGGAGGACGGTCTCGAGCACGTCTACGCCGAGACCGATCTGGAGGGCGCCGGTACCGTCCTCTTTCTGTGTGCCACTTCCGCAGAACGAGCTGAGGCCACCGCCGTCCGTATCGTGGACCGGCTGCTCGCCCAGGATGAACTCCGCGGGTGGGAATGGGAAGGCCGTCGAGGCGAAGTCTAGGGAGATCCCAAATAATCCCTGGCATTCTCCGGCCATCGCAGGACCCTGACAGCGTAAACACATGACACCGGGTCTACGGCGGTACAGACTCATAACACCGGACAGGAATTCAAAACATTCTGGAATTCCCGCTTCCGAAACTCGAGAGTAACCAATCCCCGGCGAAAAGGGAATACTCATGCCTGCCATCAATCACCCCTCCGCCCGTATGAATGCGTTCATCTCGCTCGCTTTCGGAGCCGTCATTCTCGCCACTTCCCCGGCCGGGACCGGCGTCGGCTGGGACAGAGCCGGCGCGTTCGGCCCGGAGGTCGGCTGGGACAAAGTCGCCGTCGGCTGGGACCTGGCCCCGGCCCATGACCCCGGCGTCGGCTGGGACAACGTGGCGGCCGGCGCCCCGGACGTCGGCTGGGACAGCGCGGGCGCCGACCGCACGGACGTCGGCTGGGACCTGGCCCCGGCCCACGACCCCGGCGTCGGCTGGGACCGCAAGCCCCGCACCGACAACGTGGGCGACGTGGGCTGGGACTGAGCAGCGGATAAGGATACGGCGATCAGGGGGAAGGTCTCGTGCCCATCATCACGACGCCGCAGGAGTTCAACGAAGAAGACCTCTTCGTGGACCTGCGGGAGATGTTCGGTTATCCGCTCTACCTGAAGTGCGAGGGGTTCAACTTCGCCGGCTCAATCAAGCTCAAGGCCGCCGCATCCATGATCGAAGCAGCGGAACGCGGCGGGCTTCTGGGCCCCGAATCGATCCTGGTCGAGTCCTCTTCGGGAAACCTCGGTATGGCGCTCAGCATGATCGCCGCCGCCAAGGGCTACCGGTTCATCTGCGTGGTGGACTCACGGACCAACCTGTCGACCCGGCAGGTCATCGAATCCCTCGGCAGCGAGGTGCATGTCATCACCGAACCGTCCGTCACCGGCGGTTTTCTCGGGGCGCGCCTCGATTTCGTACGCGGTCTGTGCACCACGGATCCGCGTTACGTCTGGCTGAACCAGCACGCCAACCAGAACAACTGGAAGGCGCACTACCGCACGACCGCGCCCGCCATTGAAAAGCAGTTCCCCAACCTGGACGTGCTGTTCGTCGGGGCGGGCACCACGGGCACCCTGATGGGCTGCGCGCGCTACTTCAAGGAGCAGCCGAACTCCCCCGTCACGGTCGTCGGCATCGACAGCGTCGGCTCCGTCACCTTCGGCGGACCGACCGGCCCCCGCATGATCCCGGGCCTGGGCGCCGGAGTGCGGCCCGCCCTGTTCGACCAGCGGTACCTCGACGACATGGTGCTGGTCCCCGAGATCGAGACCATCCGCACCTGTCACACCCTGGCCCGCGGCGGCTTTCTGTTCGGCGGCTCCACCGGCACCGTCGTCAACGGTGCCGTGAAGTGGCTGGCCGAACACCGCCCCGGCCAGGACGTCACCGCCGTGGCCATCTCGCCCGATCTCGGCGACCGCTACCTGGACACCATCTACCGGCCCACCTGGGTCCAGGACGTCTACGGCCTGGACGCGCTGGAGCCGGCTTCCCGTCCGGGCGCCGTCACATCAGGAGTGCACTGACGATGAGAGAGACCGACCTTTTCGAGCTACCGCTCTCCGGTGCGCAACGGGAGATGTGGTACGCGCAAGCGCTCGACCCCGGAAACCCCGTCTACACCATGGCCGACCATCTCGACCTGGACGGGCCGCTGGACCTGGCGCGGTTCGAACGCGCCTGGTGGCAGCTGATCCACGAAACCGAGTGCGTACGGGCCCGGTTCGGCGAGCGCGACGGCGAGCCCGTACAGACGGTCCATCCGCTCGGGGAGCGGACGCTCGCGGTGCGGGACTACCGCGCCGCCACCGACCCCGACGCGGCCTCCCGCCACCGGATCGCTACGGACCTGCGGCTCCCCTCGTCCCTGGGCGCCGAGGCGTTCCACAGCGAGCTGCATCTGCTCGGGCCGCGGCGCACCCGGCTCTACGCACGCGCCAACCACATCCAGATGGACGGCTACAGCCGCTCGGTGTTCTACCAGCGGTTCGCCGCTCTGTACGAGGACGGCGGGGACGCACCCGGCGCGCTGCCGCCGCTGGCCGAACTGCTCGCCGACGAGGAGGCGTACCTCGCCTCGCCCGCCCACACCCGCGACGCGCGGTTCTGGTCCGGGCGGTTCGACACCGCCCCCGAGCCCACCCGGCTGTCCCGGCGGCGCGCGGCGCACGCCCACCACACCCTGCGCCGCACCGCCCCGCTGCCCGCGGCCACCGTGGCGCGCTTGAGCGAACTGGCCTGGCAGGCGCGGGTGACCTGGCCCACCACGCTGATCGCGGCCACCGCCGCCTGGGCCGCCCGGGCCAGTGGCGACGGGGAGGTGCTGCTGACCCTGCCGGTGCCCGCCAGGACGGGCGCGACCGCGCGTGCCGTGCCCGGGATGCGCGCCAACTTCCTGCCGCTCGCCCTGTCGGTACGCCCCTCGATGACCCGCGCCGATCTGCTCAAGCACACCGCGGCCGAGCTGCGCGCCACCGTCCGCCACCAGCGGTACCGGGGCGACGAGCTGCGGCGCGAGCTGGGCTTCACCGGCGACGCCGACACCACGTACGGGCCCACGGTCAATGTGCTGGAGTCCGGGGTGGACTTCACCTTCGGCGACGCCTGCACCGGCCGGCTGCACAACCTGTCCACCGGGCCGGTGCCCGATCTGCAGATCATCTATCTGGACGCGCCGGGCGACGGCTGGACGCTGCGCCTGGACGCCAACCCCAGCCTGTACACCGACGCCGAGCTGACCGCCCACCAGGACCGGCTGCTCACCGCCATCGAGGCTTTCGCGCACGGCGCCGACGACCTTCCGCTGGGCCGTGTCGATGTCACGCTGCCCGCCGAGCGGGAGCGGCTGCTGGTCGACTGGAACGCCACCGAGCGCACCGACGGCTTCACCGACGTGGTGGAGCGGGTACGGGAGCTGGCCGGTCGCGCGCCGCACGCGGTGGCCGTCGACGACGGCACGACCCGGCTGAGCTACGCCGAGCTGGTCGCCCGCGCCGACGCCCTCTCCCGCACCCTGACCACCTCCGGGCTCTCCACCGGCTCCCTGGTCGCGCTGGCCGCGGGGCCCAGCGCGGCCTTTGTGACCGCGGTCCTCGGCGTGCTGGGCGCGGGGGCCGCGTGGGTGCCGCTCGACGTACGGGCCCCCGTCGCCCGCGGGGCCGCGCTGCTGGCCGACAGCGGGGCGCAGGCGCTGCTGTTCGGCGGCGACCAGGAGGAGTTCGCCCATCAGGTGCTTGCCGCCTGCGGCAGCTGGCCCCAGGTGATCGAACTGGAAGGCTCCGGGAATGGCTCCGGGGAAGGGTCCGGGAATGCTGCGGCGGATCTTCTACCGGTTGCGGGCAAGGGCGACGACCTGGCTTACGTGATCTTCACCTCGGGCTCCACCGGCCGTCCCAAGGGCGCGATGGTGCACCGCCACGGCATGGTCAACCACCTCCTCGCCAAGGTCGAGGACCTGGATCTGACCGCCGCCGACTCGGTGGTCCACAACGCGCCCGTCACCTTCGACATCTCCATCTGGCAGATGCTCTCCGCGCTCGTCGTGGGCGGCCGCACCCGGGTGGTCTCCCGCGAGGTGGCCGGCGATCCGCAGACGCTGTTCGCGCTGGCCGACGCCGAGCGGATCACCGTGCTCGAAGTGGTGCCCTCGCTGCTGCGGGTGGCCCTGGACGAATGGGACGCCGGGGCCGCCCGGCCCGAACTGGCCGCGCTGCGCCACCTGGTGGTCACCGGGGAGACCCTGCCGGTCGACCTGTGCCGCCGCTGGCTCGGGCACTACCCCGGCGTACCGCTGGTCAACGCGTACGGGCCCACCGAGTGCTCGGACGACGTCACACACGCCTTCATCCGCTCCGAGGACGACCTGGGCCCGGTGCGGGCGCCGATCGGCTCGGCGGTGCGCAACACCAGCCTGTACGTCCTCGGCGACGGGCTGCGCCCGGTGCCCGCCGGGGTGCCGGGCGAGCTGTACGTCGGCGGGTTCGGGGTCGGCCGCGGCTATCTGGACGATTCGCGCCGCACCGCCTCCGTGTTCGTCGCCGACCCGTACTCGCCGGTGCTCGGCGCCCGGATGTACCGCACCGGGGACCGGGTGGTGCACCGGCCGGACGGGCAGCTGGAGTTCCTGGAGCGGGTCGACCACCAGGTCAAGATCCGTGGCCATCGGATCGAGCTCGGCGAGATCGAGGCCGTGCTGCGCGATGTGCCCGGCGTCATCGACGCCGTGGTGACCGTGGCCGTGGACCGCGAGGGCAACTCCCGGCTGGCGGCCTTCCTGTCCGGCACCGCCGATGTGGTCGCCGCGCGCGACCGGGTCGCGGGCGCGCTGCCCGACTACATGGTGCCCGCGGCCTTCGTCGTCCTGGACGCCCTGCCGCTGACCGTCAACGGCAAGGTCGACCGCAAGGCGCTGCCCGAGCCGGACTTCGCCGCCGCGGCGGCGGGTTCGGGCCGCGCCCCGCGGGGTCCGCGCGAAGAGGTGCTGTGCCAGCTGTTCGCGGATGTGCTGAACCTGGAGCGGGTGTCGATCGACGACGACTTCTTCGGGCTCGGCGGCCACTCGCTGCTCGCCACCAAGGTGATCAGCCGGCTGCGCGTACTGCTCGGCATCGAACTGCCCATCAAGGCCCTGTTCGACGCGCCCACCGTGGAACGGCTCGCCGCCGCGCTGGACGGCGCCGGCCAGGCGCGGCCCGCGCTCGTCGCGGCGGACCGCCCCGCCGAACTGCCGCTGTCCTTCGCACAGCAGCGGCTGTGGTTCCTCGGCCACCTGGACAACCGCAGCGCCACCTACCACCTCCCCCGGGCGCTGCGGCTGTCCGGCGAGCTCGACCCGGCGGCCCTCGCCGAGGCGCTGGCCGACGTGGTCGCCCGGCACGAGAGCCTGCGCACCGTCTTCCCCGAGGTGGACGGGCGCGCCACCCAGGTCGTACTGGCCGCCGAGGTGGCCCGGCCCGGCCTGCCGGTGACCGAGGCGGCCGAGGACGAGCTGGCGTCGCTGCTCGCCGAGCGGGCGGCGCGCCCGTTCGACCTGACGGCGGAACTCCCGCTGCGCGCCGAGCTGTTCAGGATGGCCCCCGCGAGTGAGCCGAAGGGGCGCGACGCCCGCGCCGGAGGCGCTGATGTCGCTGTGAAAGGGAGGGCGCGCGGAGGCCCCGAGGCTGCAATCGATATGCGGCTCCGCCGCGCGAGCGGGCGAGCACGGTCGACCGTCGACAGCGGCTGCAGCGCCCCGGAGGCGAACCGAGCCACATACGAGGAGGAGGAACACGTACTCCTGGTCGTGCTGCACCACATCGCCGGGGACGGCTGGTCGGTGCTGCCGCTGGCCCAGGACCTGCGCGAGGCGTACGCGGCGCGGCTGCGCGGCCGGGCGCCCGCGTTCCGGCCGCTGCCGGTCCAGTACGCCGACTACACGCTGTGGCAGCGCGAGCTGCTGGGCGACGAGAAGGACCCGGACAGCCTGGCCGCGCGGCAGCTGGAGTTCTGGCGCGAGGCGCTGGACGGTCTGCCGGACGAACTGGAGCTGCCCACCGACTTCCCGCGCCCCGCGCTGCCCTCCTACCAGGGCGGCACGGTGGACTTCCGCCTGGAGCCCGAGCTGCACACGGCCGTGGTGGCGCTGGCGCGCTCCTCCGGGGCCAGTGTGTTCATGGTGCTGCAGGCGGCGCTCGCGGCGCTGCTGTCCAAGCTGGGCGCCGGGGAGGACATCCCGCTGGGCACACCCGTCGCGGGCCGTGGCGAGGCCGCGCTCGAGGGGCTGGTCGGCTTCCTCGTCAACACGCTGGTGCTGCGCACCGATGTGTCCGGCGACCCGACCTTCCGCGAGCTGGTGGGGCGGGCGCGCTCCGCGGACCTGGCGGCCTTCGACCACCAGGACGTGCCCTTCGAGGCGCTGGTGGACGCGGTCAGCCCGGCCCGTTCGCTGTCGCGGCAGCCGCTGTTCCAGGTGATGCTGGCCTTCCAGAACAACGCGCCCGCCGACTTCGGGCTGCCGGGCCTGATCACCACGATGGCCCCGGTGCCCACCGGCACCGCCCGCTTCGACCTGGCCTTCGAGCTCACCGAGGAGCACGCCGAGGGGGGCACACCCGGCGGCATCGGCGGACAGCTGGAGTACAGCGCGGACCTGTTCACCGAGGCGAGCGCGGCCGTGATCGCCGAGCGGCTGGTGGAGCTGTTGCGCAAGGCCACCGCCGAACCGGACCGGCCGCTGAGCCGGCTGGACGCCCTGCTGCCCGAGGAGGCCACGCGCATCCTCGGCGCATGGGCCGGCGGCGGCGCCCGGGCCCCCGAGGCGGGCACGCTCCCCGAGCTGTTCGCCGCCCGGGTGGCGCTGGACCCGGACCGTACGGCGCTGCTGGCCACGGGCGTGGGCCCGGTCACGTACGGGGAGCTGGACGAGCGGGCCAACCGGCTCGCCCACCATCTGATCTCCCTCGGCGTCGGTCCCGAGGACACCGTCGCGCTGGTCCTGCCCCGCACCGTCGAGGCGGTGGCGGCGGTGCTCGCGGTGCTCAAGGCGGGTGCGGCGTATCTGCCCGTCGACCCCGCGTATCCGCAGGACCGCGTCGACTACGTTGTCGAAGACGCCCGGCCGGCCGCGGTGCTCACCACGGTGGAGCGGGCGGGGGCCTTCCAGCGGGCGGACGGCATCCTCGCCCTGGACGCTCCGGAGACCGCCGCCGCGCTGGCCGCGGCCCCCGCGTACGACCCGACGGACACCGACCGGCGGGCGCGGCTGACGCCCCAGCACCCCGCGTACGTCATCTACACCTCGGGCTCCACCGGCCGTCCCAAGGGCGTGGTCGTACCGCACGCCAATGTGTCGGTGCTGGCCGCGCAGGGCGAGCCGTTCGGGGTGCGGGAGGGCGTCCGGGTGCTCCAGTTCGCCTCGTTCAGCTTCGACGCCGCCGCCTGGGAGGTCTGCACCTCGCTGCTGACCGGCGCGGTGCTGGTGCTGGCCGGCGAGGAGGACCGGGCGCCCGGCGAACCGCTCGCCGCGCTGATCGCCGAGGCCCGCATCGACGTGGTCTGCCTGCCGCCGACCGTGCTCTCGGCCTGGCCCGAGGATCTGCCCATGCCCGAGGGGATCACCGTCATCACGGCGGGCGAGGCCTGCCCGCCCGAGCTGGTGGAGCGGTGGTCGGCCGGGCGGCAGATGATCAACGCGTACGGGCCCACCGAGACCACCGTGTGCGCCACCCTCAGCGAACCGCTCTCCGGCGCCGTCAAACCGCCCGTCGGCCGCCCGCTGCCCGGCACCCACGTACGGGTCCTGGACGCGGCGCTGCGGCCGGTGCCGGCCGGGGTGACCGGCGAGCTGTACGTGGCGGGCGCCGGTCTTGCCCGCGGCTATCTGGGGCGGGCGCGGCTGACCGCCGAGCGGTTCGTCGCCGACCCGTACGGGCAGCCGGGCTCGCGGATGTACCGCACCGGCGACCTGGTGCGCTGGCTGCCCGACGGGACGCTGGACTACGTCGGCCGCTCGGACGACCAGGTCAAGCTGCGGGGCTTCAGGATCGAGCCCGGGGAGATCGAGAGCGCCCTGCTCGCGGACCCCGGTATCGGCCAGGCCGCGGTGATCGTGCGCTCGGACCGCCCCGGGGAGAAGCGCCTGGTCGGATACGTCGTACCGGCCGGGGACGAGGCGCCCGACGCGGCGCGGCTGCGGGAGCGGCTGGCCGACCGGCTGCCCGACTACATGGTCCCCGCCGCCTTCGTCACCCTGGACGCCCTGCCGCTGACCGGCAACGGAAAGCTGGACCGCAAGGCGCTGCCCGCGCCCGACTTCACCGCCCGCGCCACCGGCCGGGCGCCGGTCACCGCGCAGGAGGAGACGCTGTGCCAGGTCTTCGCCGACGTCCTCGGCCTTGAGCGGGTCGGCGCCGACGACAGCTTCTTCGACCTGGGTGGCGACTCGATCGTCTCGATCCAGCTGGTGGGCCGGGCCCGTAAGGCCGGGCTGCTGATCACCGCGCAGGACGTGTTCACCCACCGCACCCCGGCTGCGCTCGCCGCCGCGGCCAAGCCCGCCGCCGAACAGGTGGTCCTCGGCACGGACGACGGCGTCGGCACTCTGGCGCCCACCCCGATCGTCCACTGGCTCCAGGAACTCTCGCAGGGCGCGGAGTTCGCCGGGTTCCACCAGGCGGTCGTGGTGCACACCCCGGCCGGCGCCACCCAGGCCACCCTGGCCGCGGCGCTGCAGGCCCTGCTCGACCACCACGACGCGCTGCGGATGCGCCTCGACTCCGCCTCCGCTGACGGGCGCTGGACGCTGCGGATCGCCGAGCCCGGCGCGGTGCGCGCCAAGGAGCTGCTGAGCCGCGTCGGTGTCGCCTCGCTGCCCGAGGAGTCCTGGGCCGAGGCGGTGACCGGCTCGGCCGCCGCGGCCCAGGCCCGGCTCGACCCGCGCGCGGGCGTCATGGTCCAGGCGGTGTGGTTCGACGCGGGCGCCGGGCGCACCGGGCGGCTGCTGCTGACGATGCACCACCTGGTCGTCGACGGGGTGTCCTGGCGGATCCTGCTGCCCGACCTGGCCCAGGCGTACGAGGCGGTCACCCACCGCACCCCGGTGGCGCTCCAGCCGGTGGGCACCTCGCTGCGCCACTGGTCCGGGCTGCTGGCGGCCGAGGCGCGCACGGTGCGCCGCGGCGCCGAACTGCCGTACTGGCGCGAGGTGGTGGCCACCTGCGATCCGCAGCTCGGCACCCGGTCGCTCGACCGCGCCCGGGACACCACGGCCACCGCCCGCACCCTGCGGCTGTCCCTGGACACCGGCACCACGGCGGCGCTGCTGACCGAGGTCCCGGCCGCCTTCCACACCGAGGCCAACGACGTGCTGCTGGCCGGACTCGCGCTGGCCGTGGCCGACTGGCGGCGGCGCAGGGGCGAGGAGAGCTCGGCCGTACTGGTGGAGCTGGAGGGCCACGGCCGGGAGGAGTTCGCGGAGGGGGTGGACCTGAGCCGGACCGTCGGCTGGTTCACTACCACCTCCCCCGTCCGGCTGGAGGTGGGCTCGCACCTCGTGCACAACTCCGACTGGGCCGAGGCCTGGTCGGGCGGGCCGGCGGCCGGTCTCGTCCTCAAGGCGGTCAAGGAGCAGCTGCGCGCCGTGCCCGACCACGGCCTGGGCCACGGTCTGCTGCGCCGGCTCGCCCCGGACACCGCGCCCGAACTGGTCGCGGCCGACCCGCCGCAGCTGGGCTTCAACTACCTGGGGCGGCTGCCCGCCCCGGTGGCCGAGGACTGGTCCGTCGCCCCCGAGGCGGCGCTGGTCGCCGCCGGCGCCGACCCGTCCCTGCCGCTGCCGCACGTACTCGGGCTCAACGCGCTCACCGAGGACGGCCCGGACGGGCCGCGGCTGGTGGCCGCCTGGACCTGGGCCGCCGAGCTCCTGGCGGAGGACGACGCGCGCGCCATCGCAGAGGGCTGGTTCCGCGCGCTGGGGGCCCTGGCCCTGCACGCCCAGAGCCCGGATTCGGGCGGGCACACCCCTTCCGATGTCGACCTGGTGGAGCTGAGCCAGGACGAGATCGACGAGTTCGAAGACGAGATGGATGAGTGGTCCCTGTGAGCGGAACCCTGAGTCAACCGGAAGGCGCGCTTCGAACACCGGCGCGCACCGCCAAGCGGTCCAACTTCAGTGATGTCCTGCCGCTGACCCCGCTGCAGGAAGGGCTGCTCTTCCACGCGGTGTACGAGCAGCAGGCCGATCTGGACGTGTACGCCATCCAGCTGGTGCTGGACCTGGAGGGCCCGCTGGACGCGGGCCGCCTCAAGGCCGCGGCCGGCGCCCTGCTGCGGCGCCACCCCAACCTGCGGGCGGCCTTCCGCTACCGCAAGAACGGCGACCCGGTGCAGCTGATCCCGCGCACCGTCGAGGTGCCGTGGACCGAGACCGATCTGCGCTCGCTCGCCCCCGAGGAGCGGGCCGCCGAGGCGCGGCGCCTCACCGACGAGGACCGGGTGCGGCGGTTCGACGTACACCGCCCGCCGCTGCTGCGGTTCACCGTGATGGAGCTGGGCGGGGGCGCGCACCGGGTCGTGCTGACGGCCCATCAGATGGTGTTCGACGGCTGGTCCATGCCGCTGATCGTGCGCGAGCTGTTCACCCTGTACGGCGAGAACACGGCGGCTCTCGCGCCCGCCGCCCCGTACAAGTCGTATCTGGCGCATCTGGCCGGGCAGGACCGGGCCGCGGCCGAGGAGGCGTGGCGCGGGGCGCTGGCCGGGCTCGACGAGCCGACCCTGGTGGCCCCGGGCATGGCCGAGCGCCCGGCGGCGCTGCCCGGACACCACGCGGTGGAGCTGCCCGAGGCGTTCACCGCCGAGCTCACCGCCTGGGCGCGCGGCCGCGGCCTGACCCTGAACACCGTGGTGCAGGGCGCCTGGGCGGCCACCCTCGGAGCGCTCACCGGGCTGCGCGACGTGGTCTTCGGCGGCACGGTCTCCGGCCGGCCGCCGGGGCTGCCCGGGGTCGAGACGATGGTCGGCCTGTTCATCAACACCCTGCCGGTCCGGGTCGACCTGGACCCGGCCCGCTCGTTCGCGGACATCCTCACCGCGCTCCAGGACCGGCAGACCGCCCTGCTGCCGCACCAGCACCTGAGCCTCACCCGTATCCAGCAGACCGTCGGCGCCGGGGAACTCTTCGACACCGTCCTGGTCTTCGAGAACTATCCGCTCGACCCCTCGCAGATGGCGGAGCCCGCCCCCGGGCTGCGCATCACCGGGCTCGAGGCCAAGGACGCCACCCACTACCCGCTCAGCCTGATGGCGCTGCCCGGCGAGCGGCTGCGGCTGGACGTCGGCTACGCCCCCGACCTGTACACGGCCGAGGAGGCGGCCGCCGTGATGGACCGGCTCACGGGGCTGTTGCGTACCCTGCTCGACCACCCCGACCGGCCCTTCGGCCAGCTCGACGCGCTGCTGCCCGGCGAGCGCGAGCGGGTGCTCGACCTGCCCGCAGACCCGGCGCCCGCGGACCCGTTCGCGGATGTGGTCGAGCGGGTGCGGGCGCTGGCCCGCGAGCAGGCGGAGGCGCCGGCGGTCACCGACGGCCGGGAGACCCTGAACTACCGCGAGCTGGTGGGCCGGGGCAGCGCCCTGTCCCGGGAGCTGACCGGGCGTGGCATCGGCCCGGGCTCGCTCGTGGGCGTGCTCGCCGCGCCCGGGGCCCGGTTCGTCACGGCGGTGCTCGGCACGCTGGGCGCGGGCGCGGCGTGGGTGCCGCTGGACGTCACGGCGCCGATGGCCCGTACGGCCGCGCTGGTCGCGGACGCGGGGGTGGCCCTGCTGCTGACGGACGCCGAACACACCGCGCTCGCCGCCGAGGTGGGCGGCGCGCTGCCGGTCCTGACGGTGAACGGCCACTGCGACACGCCCAACGGCCTCGCACCCGTGGCCGGGGCGGGCGACGACCTGGCGTACGTCATCTTCACCTCGGGCTCCACCGGCCGCCCCAAGGGCGCGATGGTGCACCGCCGGGGCATGGTCAACCACCTTCTCGCCAAGGTCGAGGACCTGGATCTGACCGCGTGTGACACGGTCGTGCACAACGCGCCCGTCACCTTCGACATCTCGGTGTGGCAGATGCTGTCCCCGCTGGTCGTGGGCGGTCTGCTGCGCGTGGTGCCCAAGCGGACGGCGGCCGATCCGGCCGAGCTGTTCGGGATGGTCGGCCCGGAGCGGATCAGCATCCTGGAGGTCGTGCCCTCGCTGCTGCGGGCCGCCCTGGACAGCTGGGACGCGGGCGCGGCGGTGCCCGATCTGACCCGGCTGCGCCGGCTGGTGGTCACCGGCGAGGCGCTGCCCGCCGAGCTGTGCCGCCGCTGGTTCGCGCATTTTCCCGAAGTGGCGCTGGTCAATGCTTATGGGCCGACCGAGTGCTCGGACGATGTCACGCACGCCGTGATCCATGACGCCGACGAGGTGCCCGGAGTACGGGCCCCGATCGGATCGGCGGTCCGCAACACCGGTCTGTACGTCCTGGACGACGGGCTGCGCCCGGTGCCCGCCGGGGTGCCCGGCGAACTGTACGTCGGCGGGATCGGGGTCGGCCGCGGCTATCTGCACGATCCGCGCCGCACCGCCTCCGTGTTCATCGCCGACCCGTACTCGCCGCTCCCCGGCGCCCGGATGTACCGCACTGGGGACCGGGTCGTACGGCGGGCCGACGGGCGGCTCGAATTCCTGGAGCGGCGCGACCACCAGGTCAAGATCCGCGGCCATCGCATCGAACTCGGCGAGATCGAGGCCGTGCTGCGCACCGTGCCCGGTGTCACCGACGCGGTGGTGAACGTCGCGAAGGACACCCGGGGCGAGGGCCGGCTGGTCGGCTATCTGGCGGGCCCGGCGGACCCTGCGGCCGCGCGGGCGTCGGTCGCCGAGCGGCTGCCGGAGTACATGGTGCCGTCCGCGTTCGTGCTGCTGGACGCCCTGCCGCTGACCGCCAACGGCAAGGTGGACCGCAAGGCGCTGCCCGCCCCCGAGATCACCACCTCGGCCGGGCGCGGCCCGCGCACCCCGCGCGAGGAGCTGCTGTGCCAGGCGTTCGCCGAGGTGCTTGGCCTGGACCGGGTCTCCATCGACGAGGACTTCTTCGACCTCGGCGGCCACTCGCTGCTCGCGACCCGGCTGATCAGCCGGGTGCGGTCGCTGCTGGACGTCGAGGTTCCGCTGCGTACGGTCTTCGAGGCGCCGACCCCGGCCGCCCTCGCCGCCCGGCTGACCGGCGCCGACGCGGCCCGGCCGGCGCTGACCGCGGCGGCGCGCCCGAAGCGGCTGCCGCTGTCGTTCGCCCAGCGGCGCATGTGGTTCCTGGGGCGTCTCGAGGGCCCGTCCGGCACCTACAACCTGCCGTGGACCCTGCGGCTGACCGGGAAGGTGGACCGGCCCGCGCTGCGCGCCGCGCTCGGCGATGTGGTGATGCGCCACGAGGCGCTGCGCACGGTCTTCCCCGAGGCGGCCGACGGCCCGTACCAGCGCATCCGCCGCCGGGCGCGGATCACCCTGCCGGTGCACCATGTCACCGAGGCCGAACTGGAGGGGGCAGTCAGCGAGTTCGCCTCGCGCGGCTTCGAACTGTCCCGTGACCTGCCGTTCCGCGCGGCGCTGTTCGCAGTGGGCAAGGACGACCACGTACTGGTGACGGTCATCCACCACATCGCGGGCGACGGCTGGTCCAACGCCCCGCTGGCCCGGGACCTCAGCCGCGCCTACGCGGCCCGGCTGCGCGGCGAGGAGCCGCGGTGGAGCCCGCTGCCGGTGCAGTACGCGGACTACGCGCTGTGGCAGCGCGAGCTGCTGGGCGACGAGAGCGACCCGGAAAGCCTGGCCGCGCGACAGCTGGCGTACTGGCGCGAGACGCTGGACGGGCTGCCGGACGAGCTGGAGCTGCCCACCGACTTCCCGCGCCCCGCGCTGCCCTCGTACCGGGGCGGCACGGTGGAGTTCACCATCCCGGCCGCCACCCACGCCCGCGCCGCCGCGCTGGCCAGGGAGTGCGGGGCGAGCCTGTTCATGGTGGTGCAGGCCGCGCTGGCCACGCTGCTGTCCAAGCTGGGCGCCGGGGAGGACATCCCGGTCGGCACCCCGGTGGCCGGGCGCACCGATGACGCGCTGGACGACCTGGTCGGCTTCTTCGTCAACACCCTGGTGCTGCGCGGCGATCTGTCGGGCGATCCGACCTTCCGGGAGCTGGTGGGCCGGGTGCGCTCGGCGTCGCTGGCCGCCTTCGCCCACCAGGACCTGCCGTTCGAGCGGCTGGTGGACGCCCTGTCCCCGGCCCGGTCGATGGCCCGGCACGCGCTGTTCCAGACGATGCTGGCGTTCCAGAACAACGCGGCGGCGAAGCTGGAACTGCCGGGTCTGGAGGGGAAGGTCGGGGTGGCGCGCACCGGCAAGGCCCGGTTCGACCTGGCCTTCGACCTGGCCGAGGAGCACAGCGAGGCCGGGGCGCCGGGCGGGATCGCCGGGCGTCTGGAGTACAGCGCCGATCTGTTCACCGAGGAGACCGCGCGCACGCTGGCCGCCCGCCTGGCCCAGCTGCTGGACCGGCTCACCACCGCCCCCGACGGCCGCCTCGCTGAAGCGGACACGCTGCTGCCGGGCGAGCGGGAGCGGTTGCTGGTGGACTGGAACGGCGCGCCCGCGCACCCCGCCGAACCGCCGCTGTACGAGCGGTTCCAGGCCCGGGTGGCCGCCGCCCCCGACCATCCCGCGCTGCTCTTCGATGGACAAGCCACGAGCTATCGCGAGCTGAACGAGCGGGCCAACCGGCTGGCGCGGGCCCTGGTCGCGCGCGGCGCGGGCCCCGACCGGCTGGTCGCCATCGCCCTGCGGCGCTCCCCCGAGATGGTCGTGGCGGCGCTCGCCGTGCTCAAGTCGGGCGCCGCGTATCTGCCCATCGACCCGGCGTACCCGGCGGACCGGATCGGCTACATGGCCGAGGACGCCCGGCCGGTGCTCGCCCTGACCGACCGTGAGGTGGCGCGGGCGGTGCCCGGACTGGCCGCCGCACCGCGGCTGCTGCTCGACGACCCGGAGGCGGTGGCGGAGATCGCCGCCCTCCCGGCGGACGATCTGCGGCCGCATGAGCGCCGTGCCACGCCGAGCGCCGGCCACACCGCGTACGTCATCTACACCTCGGGCTCCACCGGCCGCCCCAAGGGCGTCGTCGTGCCGCTCGGCGCCTTCGCCAACTTCCTGGCCGAGACCTCGCGCCTGCTGGACCTGGGCGCGGACGACCGGCTGGTGTCGGTGACCACCTTCGGCTTCGACATCGCCAACCTGGAGCTGTTCGTCCCGCTGCTGTCCGGCGCCACCCTGGTGCTGGCCCCGCCCGCGGCCGTACGGGACCCGCAGGCGCTGGCCGCGTTGCTGGTCGAGGCCCGCGCGACCGTCGTGCAGGCCACCCCGACGCTGTGGCACGCCCTGGTCAGCGGGCACCCGGGGGCGCTGCGCGAGGTGCACGCGCTGACCGGTGGCGAGGCGATCGGCCAGGACCTGGCCACCGCGCTGCGCGGCGCGGCGCGCAAGGTGACCAATCTGTACGGGCCGACGGAGACCACCATCTGGTCCACCGCCGCCGAACTGGACGGCACCGGCACCCCGCCCATCGGCCGTCCGCTGGCCGGCAACCGGGCGTACGTCCTGGACGCGGCGCTGCGGCCGGTGCCGGCCGGGGTGACCGGCGAGCTGTATCTCGGCGGGGCGTCCCCGGCCCGCGGCTACCACGACCGGCCGGGGCTGACCGCGCAGCGGTTCGTCGCCGACCCGTACTCCCCGGTGCCCGGCGCCCGGATGTACCGCACCGGCGACCTGGTGCGGCGGCGACCGGACGGCACGCTCGACTATCTGGGCCGGGCGGACCACCAGGTCAAGGTGCGCGGCTTCCGGATCGAGCTGGGCGAGATCGAGACCACCCTGCTGAGCCATCCGCGGGTGGCACAGGCCGCGGTGGTGGTGTGCCCAAACAAACCCGACACACCCGGCGAGCCGAGGCTTGCGGCGTACGTGGTGCCGCGCGGCGAGCCCGGCCTGGACCTGGCGGAGCTGCGGGCCCATGTGGCGGGCGCGGTGCCCGACTACATGGTCCCGGCGTTCCTCACCGAGCTGGAGCGGATGCCGCTGACGCCCAACGCGAAGGTGGACCGCAAGGCCCTGCCGGCCCCGGGGCTGCCCCGCGCGGCCACCGGCCGCGGGCCGCGCACCCCGCTGGAACAGACGCTGTGCCAGGCCTTCGCCGACGTACTGGGCCTGGATCGGGTCGGCGCCGAGGACAGCTTCTTCGAGCTGGGCGGCGACTCCATCCGCTCCATCCGCCTGGTCGGCCGCGCCCGTGAGCTGGGCGTCGGGCTCACTCCCGCCGATGTGTTCCTGCACCGGACGGTGGCGGGCCTGGCCACGGCGGCCACCGCGGCGGGCTCGGCGCCGGATGTGCCCGACGCCTTCGCCCGGGTGCTGCCGATCCGCTCCCAGGGGACGCGGCCACCGCTGTTCTGTGTGCACGGCGGGGTCGGGCTCTCCTGGCCGTTCCTGGAGCTGGCCGGCGCGCTCACCGAATTTCCCGTGTACGGATTCCAGGCGGGCGGAATTCTGTCGCCGACCCAACAGCCCGCCTCCGTAAGGGAAATGGCTGCGGAATACATCCGGAGTCTAGTGGAAATCGAACCCAATGGCCCTTACCATATTATTGGATGGTCTTTCGGAGCGCTGGTCGCCCATGAAATGGCCGTCCAATTGCAGGAGCAGGGGCGCGAAGTGGCGCTGCTGGCCAACCTGGACGGTTTCCCGGCGACGGAGTCCGACCCGGACGAGGACCTGAGCGATCAGGCCCTGCTGGCCCAGATCCTGCTGCGCTGCGGCCTCGATCCGCGGGGCGGCGCCGAGGGCGGGGACAAGCTGGACGCCGCCGGGGTGCTGGCGCTGCTCGCCCGGGACGGCAATCCCCTCGCCGAGCTCGACGAGGCGCAGCTCGGCCATCTCATCGGGGTGATCCGCCACTTCAGCGCCCTGGGCTCGGCCCACCGGCCGGGCCGCTACCGCGGAGAGCTGCTGTTCTTCGCGGCCACCCGGGGGCTCGCCCCGTCCGCACCGGCCGAAGACCTCTGGTCGGCGCATATCGAGGGCGCCGTCGTCCGCCACGAGGTCGACGCCGACCACGACGGAATGCTGGCCCCACAGCCCGCCTCCCATATCGCCAAAGTCATCTCCGAAGCGCTCGGCGGCTAGCCGAGAAGACTTCCCGAAGAGAATGGTGAATTTCTTCCGAGGGATGCCCATGCCAGAAATCGAGTAGCGAGAGAGGAAAGCATCCGGATATGACAAACCCCTTCGACGACGAGACCGGAACCTTTCTGGTCCTGGTCAACCACGAAGGCCAGCACTCCTTGTGGCCCGCGTTCGCCGAGGTCCCGGCCGGCTGGACGGCGGTACTCGCCGAGACCAGCCGTGAGGAGGCCCTGGCCTATGTCGAGCGCACCTGGACCGATCTGCGCCCGAAGAGCCTGATCGACGCGGCCTAGCCCGCTCGCACCCGACCGACACCCGACCGACGCGGACCGGTCCCAACCGGGCCGGTCCGCCCGAGGGCACCGCCCAACCCCCCACCCCACCGCACATCAATTTCCCGACGGAGGAATTCGCAATGAGCGCCATCACCATCGACGCCACCGCCGAGGCCAAGGTCCGTGACATCCTCGCCAACTCCCTCGACCTGGACGGCGAGGAGCTGACCCGCACCGGGCTCTTCGTGGACGAGTACGGGGCCGACTCGCTGTGCGCGATCGAGATGCTGTCCGCCCTCGAGGTGGCCTTCGGCGTCACCATCGAGCAGGACGAGCTGGAAAACATGGTCCACTTCGAGGCCGTCCTCGAGGTGCTCTCCCGGGCCGAATCGCGATGACCGCCCAGCGAGTGGTGCTGACCGGACTCGGCGTCCTGTCCAGCATCGGCAATGGCGTCACCGAGTTCACCAGGGGGCTGCGCGAAGGCCGGTGCGGCGCCGGGGAGATCACCCTCTTCGACGCCACCGGCTTCCGCCGCCAACTTGCCCACGAGGTCAAGGACTTCGAACCGGGCGAGTGGATCCGCCACACCCCGCTCGAAGAGCTCGGCCGGGCCAGCCAGTTCTCCGTGGCCGCCACCCGGCTGGCCGTCCAGGACGCCGGGCTGGACCTGGAGGAGCTGCGCGGCCGGCGCGGCCTGGTCACCATCGGCACCACCGACGGCGAGGCCAGGGAGCTCGACCAGCTCGTCGAGTCCGAGCTGGCCGTGGGCATGGCGGGCCTGGAGCCGACCGCGGTACGGCGGCTGCCGGCCCACCGGCTGGCGCTGGCCGTCGTCCGTGAACTGCGGCTCCCGCAGGCGGTGCCCTCCGTACTCGGCACCGCCTGCGCGGCGGGCAACTACGCCATCGGCGACGGCTTCGACGCCGTACGGTTCGGCGAGGCCGACTACGCGCTGGTCGGCGGGTCGGACGCGCTGGCCCGCCGCACCTTCGCCGGCTTCTCCCGGCTCGGCCTGGTCGCCTCCGACCGGTGCCGGCCGTTCGACGCGGAGCGGGAGGGACTGCTGACCGCCGAGGGCGCCGGCGTCCTGCTGCTGGAGACCCTGGAGTCGGCGCGGGCGCGCGGCGCCCGGATCTACGCCGAGCTGCTGGGCTACGGCCTCAACTGCGACGCCCACCACCCGACCGCGCCCGATCAGGAGAGCGTCGCCCGCTGCATGGGCCTGGCGCTCGCCGACGCCGGAATCAAACCGGAAGAGGTCGATCTGGTGTCCGCGCACGGCACGGGCACCAAGACCAACGACATCACCGAGACGCGCGCGATCCGCGAGCTGTTCGGCGACCGGCCGCCGCGCACCGTGGCCCTGAAGTCCATGCTCGGCCACTCCATGGGCGCGGCCAGCGCCCTGGGCGCCGCGGCCTCGGCCGTCGCCCTGGCGCACGGCTTCATCCCGCCCACCGTCAACCACCGCTCCACCGATCCCGAATGCGGCATCGACTGCGTGCCCAACCACGCCGTCTCGGCGCCGCTGCGGATCGTGGTCAACAACGGCCTGGCCTTCGGCGGCAACAACGCCTCCGTCGTCCTCGGCCGCTATGAGGAGGACCAGCGATGACCCCCGTACCCACCGAGGAGGTCACCACCGGGACCCGGCCGCCCGCCCGTACCGACCGCGCCGTCATCACCGCCTGGTCGGCCGTCTCCCCGTACGGCATGGGCCGTGCGGCGTACGCGGAGGGGATCACCGGGCGCCGCCCCACCGAGTCCGTACCGGACCCGGCGGCCTGGCAGACGCCGGACGCCGCCGCCTGCCTGGTGCCCGGTTTCGACATCCGCCAGATCCTCGGCCGGGCCGGCACCCGCACCATGGACCGGGCCATGGGGCTCGCGGTCACCGCCGTACGCGAGCTGTTCGACGAGGCCGAGGCCGACGAGCGCCCGGTGACCCGCGGGGCCGGGACCGCGCTCGTCCTCGGCACCACCCTGGGCAGCGCGGCCAGTCAGCAGAACTTCAGCCGGGCCTCGTATCTCGGGGAGAAGCCGTACGACGTACCGGCCCAGCTGATGCCCAACACCCTGATGAACAGCCCGGCCGGGGCCAGCGCCATCCGCTTCGGCCTCAAGGGCCCCAACACCACCGTGGCCGGCGGCCGTCCGACCGCGCTGCTCGCCCTCGCCTACGCCCGCCGGCTGCTGGCCGCGGGCCGGGCCGAGCGGGCGCTGGTGGGGGCGGTGGAGGAGTACTCCGGGGCCCGTTCCTGGCTGGAGCGCCACAGCCGTGGCGCGGACGAGGAGCAGACCGCGCCGCTAGGGGAGGGCTGCGCGGTGCTGCTGATCGAACCCGCCGACACCCTCCCCGAGGACCGCCCGGCGCTCGCCGAACTCCTGGCGATCGACGTACGGGTGGACGTCGGCGGCGATCTGCCCGGCACCCTGCGGGAGAGCGTGCGCCACGCCCTGGCCGAGTCCGGGATCGGCCCGGACGAGGTGTGGGCGGCGTCCGGGGGCGGGCTGAGCGGCGACGCGGGCGACCACGAACAGGCCCTGCTGACCGAGCTGTTCGGCCAGGAGGCCGCGGGCCGGGGGATGTGCCACGAGCTCATCGGCGACACCGCCTCGGCCCAGGCCGCGTTCCAACTCGCCGCGGTCCTGGTCACAGCCGGAGCCGACCCGGCCTCGGCCGGGCGGGCCGCCGTGATCACCTCGGTGGACCGCGAGGGCCTGGTGGCCTGCGGGGTGCTGCGGCTGCTGGGCGGTGCCCGATGAGCGGGGCGCCCCCGCCGGTCGCGCTGGTCAGCGGCGGCTCCCGGGGCATCGGCCGGGCGGCCGCGCTGCGGCTGGCCCAGGACGGCTATGCGATCAGCTTCTGCTACCGCTCGGACGAGGAGGCGGCCCGGCAGCTCGGCAAGGAACTGGCCGAGCTGGGGGTCGGCTCCCTCGCCCAGCGCCTGGACATCAGCGACGGCGAGGCCGTACGCGAATGGGTCGCGCGCACCGAGCGCGAACTGGGCCCCGTCGCCGTCGCCGTGGCCAGCGCGGGCATCACCCGCGACAAGCCGATGCTGATGATGTCCGACCAGGACTGGCGGTCGGTCGTGTCCACCAACCTGGACGGGGCGGCCCATGTCTGCCGGGCCGTGCTGTTCCCGATGGTCAAGCGCAAGTCGGGCTCGATCATCACCCTCTCGTCGGTGTCCGGGGTCTACGGCAACCCGGGTCAGGGCAACTACTCGGCCTCCAAGGCCGGGATGGTCGCCATGACCCGGGCGCTGGCCAAGGAGGTTGGCCGCTACGGCATCCGCGCCAACGCCGTGGCCCCCGGAATGATCGACACCGATATGACCGGCGCCCTCAGCGGAAGCCAGCGCGACCGTGCCGTGGCGGCCATTCCGCTTGGCCGGTTCGGCACCGCGGAGGAGGTCGCGGAGGCCGTGTCCTTCCTGGCCTCCGACAAGTCCGCGTACATCACCGGATCCGTGCTGCAGATCGACGGCGGGATCGTCCTGTGACACCCCCGCCCACTGTTCGCTACAGCCCTGTTGTCCCCACTCGACACTCCAAGGAGCCGGCCTCATGACCGTTCCCGCCACCACTGCCACCACCGTCACCACCGCCTCCGCCAACCTCACCCCGCTCGTCGACACCACCGCCTTCCCGGAGGCCGTGGACGGCGAGGTCCGCGCCGCCCACCGGCTGTACGAGCACCTGATCGGCATGTGGGCTCCAGGCGTCATCGAGGCCGCCCAGGACCTCGGCGCCTTCGCCGCCCTCACCGTCGGCCCGGCCACCGCCGCGCAGCTCGCCGAGGTGCTGGACACCGATCTGCGGGCCACCCGGGTCCTGCTGGACGGCCTGTACGCGTACGACGTCGTCGAGCGCAGCAGAGGGGAGGACGGCCAGGCCGTCTACACCCTCCCGGCCGAACTGCACGGCGTGTTCGCGCCCGACGGGCTCTTCAGCCTCGCCGGGAAGATCGGCCACGACCGCAATGTGGCCTGGAACGCCTGGCGCCGGCTCGCCGAGAACGTACGCTCCGGCGCCCGCACCGCCGAGGGCGCGCAGCAGCTCAACCAGATATCGGAGGAGGACTACACCTCGCTGGTCCGCGGCATCAACTTCTGGGCGCCGCCGATCACCCGTTCGCTGGCCGGCGCGCTGCGCGAACTGGGCTGGACCACCGGCCGCTCCGCGACCCTCCTGGACGTCGGCTGCGGCACCGGCATCTACAGCCATCTGCTGCTGCGTGAGTTCCCCGAGCTGACCGCCCGCGGCCTGGACGCCGAGCGGATCATCCCGATCGCCACCCGGCAGGCCGGGCAGCTGGGGGTCGCCGAGCGGTTCCAGGGCGAGACCGTGGACTTCTGGAGCGAGGACTGGGGCAGCGGCACCGACCTGGCGCTGTTCGTCAACATCTTCCACCTCCAGACCCCCGAGTCGGCCCGTGAGCTGCTGCTGAAGGCGGTCAAGGGGCTCACCGAGGACGGGGTGATCGCGATCGCCGACCACATCGTCGACGAGGACGGCGGCGAGGGCTCGGTCCAGAACAAGTTCTTCCGGCTGTTCGCCGCGTCGATGCTGGCCACCGGCGGCGGCGACGCCTTCACCGTCCACGACTACGACCAGTGGCTGGCCGATGCGGGGCTGCGCCGGATCGGCCTGCTCGACACCCCGATGCACCGGGTGCTGCTCGCCCGCCGCTCCTGATCACCCGTTGTTCCTGTTGAGGCCACCTCCCCAGCTCCCCGGCGTGACCCCGCGCGCCGGGGAGCACCTCTCTCATCCCACATAAGGGAGTACGCACCATGTCCGTACGCCTCTTCACCTCCGAATCGGTGACCGAAGGCCACCCCGACAAGATCGCCGACCAGATCAGCGACACCATCGTGGACGCGCTGCTCGCAAAGGACCCGCGCGCCCGGGTGGCGGTGGAGACGCTGCTCACCACGGGCCAGGTGCATATCGCGGGCGAGATCTCGACCACCGCCGGGGACGTGGACATCGTGTCCCTGGTCCGCCAACGCATCCTGGACATCGGCTACGACCGCTCCACCAAGGGCTTCGACGGCGCCACCTGCGGTGTCTCGGTCTCCCTCGGCGCCCAGTCGCCGGACATCGCGCAGGGGGTCGACACGGCGTACGAGATCCGCGAGACCTCAGACGCGACGGGCTCGGCGAGCTCGGGCCCGGTGGTCGACGAGCTGGACCGCCAGGGCGCGGGCGACCAGGGCCTGATGTTCGGCTACGCATGCGACGAGACACCCGAGCTGATGCCCCTCCCGATCATGCTGGCCCACCGGCTGGCCCGCCGCCTGACGGCCGTACGCAAGAACGGCACCGTGCCGTATCTGCGCCCCGACGGCAAGACACAGGTGACCGTCGAGTACCGGGGCAGCAAGCCGCTGAGGCTCGACACCCTGGTGGTCTCCAGCCAGCACGCCGCCGATGTGGACCTCGCCGATCTGCTCGCCCCCGACATCCGCGCCCATGTCGTCGAGCCGGAGTTGGAAGCCCTGCGCGCCGACGGCGTCCGGCTGGCCACCGACGACGTAAGGCTGCTGGTCAACCCCACCGGCCGGTTCGAGATCGGCGGCCCCATGGGCGACGCCGGGCTGACCGGCCGCAAGATCATCGTGGATACGTACGGGGGCGTGGCCCGGCACGGCGGCGGCGCGTTCTCCGGCAAGGACCCGTCCAAGGTCGACCGCAGCGCCGCGTACGCCATGCGCTGGGTCGCCAAGAACGTGGTGGCCGCGGGGCTCGCGGACCGCTGCGAGGTACAGGTCGCGTACGCCATCGGCAAGGCCGAGCCGGTCAGCCTGTTCGTCGAGACCTTCGGCACCGCCCGGGTGGCCGTGCGGCGGGTCACCGACGCCATCAGCGAGGTCTTCGACCTCAGGCCCGCGGCCATCATCCGCGACCTGGACCTGCTGCGCCCCGGCTACACCAGGACCGCCGCGTACGGCCACTTCGGGCGTCCGGAGTTCACCTGGGAGCGCACCGACCGGGCGGCGAAGCTGCGGGCGGCCGCCGGGTTGTGAGCCATTTGCGGTGAGTATGGGACAGCGACACGCCGACGCCACGGCGTGTCGCTGTCCCATACTCACCGCAACACTCACCACAACGTCACGGCCGCGCGGCGGCGGCCCTAAGGGCGCGATCCCCGATCACGCGCAGATGGGCCAGCAGCTCCGGGGGCTCATGCACCTGGAACTCACAGCCCAGCATGAGCAGCCGGGACGCCAGCCACTCCAACGTATCGGCGCGTCCGTTCAGCTCACAGCTGTTCTCGTCGATCGGCCGCAGCTCGCCGGGCGTGGCGCCCAGCCGCTCGGCCGCCCGATCGGCCGGAAGCCGGAGGGTGGCCCGCACCTCGTAGGTGGGCGCGAGTGAGTACATCCTGCGGGTGACGAAGGCGGCCGCGTCCTTCTCGGGCAGCTCGCGGGGCGGGACGCGTACGCCGGTGGGCTGAAGGCGGGACATCCGGTCGACGCGGAAGATCCGCCAGTCGTCGCGCTCGGTGTCGTACGCCAGCAGATACCAGCGGCGCCCCGCCAGCACCAGCCGGTGCGGCTCGACCAGCCGCCGGGTCCGGCTGCCGTCCCCCGACTCGTAGCCGAACCGCAGCCGTTCATGGCCGGCCACGGCCGCGGCGGCCACCGCGAGCTCATGCGGGTCGACGGGCGTGGTGCTCTCGGTGAACAGCGACTCCGTGGCGGCCCGGAAGGCCCCGACCCGGTGCCGCAGCCGGGACGGCAACACCTGCTCCAGCTTGGCCAGGGCGCGCAGGGACGCCTGCTCGATACCGCTCACCGGCTTGCCGACCGCCGTACTGAGCGCGACCGCGATGGCCACCGCCTCCTCGTCGTCGAGCAGCAGCGGCGGCATGGCCTTGCCCGCGGCGAGCCGGTATCCCCCGGCGGCCCCCATGCTCGCCTCGACCGGATATCCCAGCTCGCGCAGCCGGTCGACGTCCCGCCGGACCGTACGAGGGCTGACGCCCAGACGATCGGCGAGCTCGCTGCCGGGCCATTCGCGCGGGGTCTGCAACAGGGACAGCAACGACAACAACCGGCCCGAAGGAGTACTCATGGCGCCCATGATGCCGTGTGATCTAGGCCAGGATCCGACCTAGATGGGACCTACTGTCGCTCACGACCGCACACCAGCGTCTTGAGGATGGAAGCCGCCATGAGCAATGAACCACGCCCCTTCCGCATCGACATCCCCCAGTCCGAGATAGCCGACCTCCGCGACCGCCTGGCCAACACCCGCTGGCCGAGCCAACTCCCCGGCGAGGGCTGGAGGCGTGGCGTGCCGCTGGCCCATCTCAAGGAGCTGGCCGACTACTGGCAGGGAGGCTACGACTGGCGCCGGCACGAGGCGCGCTTGAATGAATTCCCCCAGTTCATGACCGAGATCGACGGACAGGACATCCACTTCCTGCACGTACGCTCACCCGAACCCGACGCCCTGCCGCTGATCCTCAACCACGGCTGGCCGAACTCCTTCATCGAGTTCACCGACCTCATCGGCCACCTCACCGACCCCCGCGCATACGGCGGCGACCCGTCCCACGCCTTCCACGTCGTCGTCCCGTCCCCGCCCGGCTACGGCTTCTCCGCAGCGCCCCGCGAAACCGGCTGGACCGTCGCCCGGGTGGCGGGGCTCTGGGTGCGGCTGATGCAGCGCCTCGGCTACGACCGCTACGGCGTCCAGGGCGGTGACCTCGGCGCGTACATCGCCCCGGAAGTGGCCAAGGCGGCACCGGACCACGTCGTCGGCGTCTACATCATCGCCGGCCTCGGCCTCCCCATGGAGGCCGACCTCCCCGAGCTGACCGACGACGAACGCGCGGTCTTCGAACAGCTCCAGCAGGCCGACTGGATGAACGGCGTCCCCCACCACGCCCTGCTGCGCGCCGCCCCGCAGACCTTCGCGTACGGCTGGCACGACTCCCCCGTCGCCGCGCTGGCCTGGATGACCCAGAAGTTCAAGGAGTTCACCGTCGCCGACAAACTCCCCGAGGAGCTGATCGACCGCGACCTGATCCTCACCAACACAACCCTCTACTGGCTCACCGACACCTTCGGCTCCTCCTCCTGGCCCATGTACGACAGCACGGGCTTCGGCTGGCCGGAGGGCCAGAAGGCCGTGCCGACCGGCGTCTACAGCGGCGCTCCCGGCATCCGGCGGCTCGCCGAGCGGCACAACACCATCGTCCACTGGCCCACCGACAATCCGGGCGGCCACCACTTCGTGGCCATGGAACAGCCCGACCACCTGGCCACCGACATGCGCACCTTCTTCGCCAAGGTCCGCTGACCCGGAACACCTCTGACCCGGAATACCTCGAAGGATGTACCCGCGTCTCATCAGCGGTCACGAGGTTCGCGGCCGAAACGGAACCGAGACTGGCAGCAGCACGGCGGACCGATCACCAGCTCAGCCAGGACGGGCACATGACGAGGCAGCACCCGGGCGGGCAACCCGCCACTTCCCGACCCAGCGCCCTGGTCAGGGCTCTTACCGGCGGCCTGGTCATGGCCGCCGCGCTGGGCATCGGCACGGCGGCGGGCTCGGCCGCCGCGGAGAGGGTCGGCCTCACCGGGACGGCGGCCCGGCTGGTCCCGGCCGTTCTGGTCAGCGCGCTGGCCCTCGTCCCCGTAACTCTCGCGGTACGGCGGCGCGGCGCATCGCTCAAGGCCTTGGGCCTCGGCGGTGCCCGGGCCGGCCAGCGGGCGTTTCTCACCGGCGTGGGCGTGACGGCGGCGTCGGCGGTGCTCGTCCTCGGCGCCGGGACGGCCGGGGGCCTGCTGCGCTGGTCGCGCCCGGACCCATTGCCCCTTGTCGGCTTCCTGATGACCAATGCGGTGATCGCGCTTCTGCTCGAAGCCCTGCCCGAAGAGACCACGCTGCGCGGCTACGCCTGGACCGCCCTGCGCGAACGGTTCGGCGGCACCGCTTCGGCACTCGGCACGACGGCCGTCTTCCTGCTCGTGCCGGGTACGTCGACCGTGGCGTACGCGGCCACCGCGCGCTTGACCGGCGCCGATCCCGCCCCCATCGGCATCGTGCCACCGGGACAGGACACGGCCTCCTATCTGATCCTGCTCCCCATCTTCGGGCTGACCCTCGTCGCGGCCCGGACGGCGGTCGGCCAGGCCCCGCTCTGGGCCGCCATCGGCACCCACCTGACCTTTCTCACCGTCAACCGCGTCGCGCTGGAGGGCGACCAGCGCCACGCGGGCTGGTCGGCGACCCGGACGACCCCCGACGCGGTACTGCTCGTGCCCGCCTATCTGCTCGTCGCAGCCGTCGTGTTCATGCTGTGCCGACGCATGGGCCGGAATGGGCGGCTCCGGACTTACGACACACGCAACGGGCACCCCGTACCGACCCGCGCGTCGAGGTCCGCCCGCAGGGCCGCGAGCTCGGCCATCCGCGCGTCGATCACCCGGATCTTCTCCTCGAACAGCGCGGACAACGCCTCGGCGGAGTCCGGGGCATCGCGCAGTTCCTCGAAGTTCCGCCCGATCTCGGCCAGCGAGAAGCCGAGCGTTTGCGCGGTGCGGACGTAATGCAGCCAGGTCACGGTCTCCGGAGAGAAATCGCGATAACCGTTGGGCAGACGACGCCCGCTGACGAGGCCGATCTTCTCGTAGAAGCGAATGGTGTCCTTGCTCAGCCCCGCTTGCGCGGCCAGCTCCCCGATACGCATGGCTCTCCGCCCGATGGTGGACTTGACCTTGGAGCGTACTCCACTGTTTAGCGTGAGGCCGCGGCTGCACATCGCCTCCGAGATCAGCAGGAGCCTCGCCATGAACCGTCTCTTCGCCCCTTCCCGCCACACCTATCTCCGCGCCGTACGCGCAAGCGCCTGGTACGACCTCGTCCTCACGGCGGGCTTCGCGACACCGTGGACCTATGTGCTGATCCACGACGCCCTGAACTCGCTGGGCGACGCCCTCGGGCTCGGCGTCCTGCCCGCCGTCGACCCCACGCAGACCCTCTACGCGAATCTGATGGGCTCGGTCGTGGTCGTCTGGGCGCTGCTCCGTATCGTCAAGCCCCTACCGGTCCACGGGCTGTTCGACGGTGTCGCCCGCACCCTGTTCTCCGTGTGGTTCGCGTACGCGCTGGCCCAGGGTGCCACCCGGATCCTGTGGGCCTTCTTGGTGGTGGAGGTGGCCTGGGGTGTGGTTCAACTTCTGCCGTGGTGGCGAACCCAGCGCGCCAACCTGCTGGATGGTCCTGTGGGCCCCTCCGCCGCGCGTCCCCTCGGCGCCGAGGGTCGGTGAGCCCGGTGGCGATCAGCGGCTGCGCCCCTCTTGCGTCAGCCCCTCGTATGCCTCGCGCAGATCCGGCGCCTCGGGCAGTCTCCTTGCCTCAACGGCCTTGACGACCTCGAGCGCCCGCCAGTGGTTGGAGGGCACGACGCGCCCGCGCAATATTGCTTTCTGGGCGGCATCGCACGCCTCGTCGAGTCGGCTTCCGGCCAGCAGAACCAGCGCTAGATCAATGTTGGCGGAAGCCACTCGGCGCGGCCAATTCGTGGTTTCGCCCCCCGGGTTCAATCGGGAGATCACTTCGCGGGCGTAGCCTTCCGCAGCGGAGTCGCCCAACCAAGCGAGCGTTGTTGCCGTATACGCGAGGGATTTCGCCGGGTCGTACTGATAGTGGTGCTCCATGGGACGGTCCGGAAGCCCAAGGGTGTCGGACATCTTCTGCACCCGGTCGATCGCCGCATACGTCTCTTTCCCATGACCGAGCCGTGCGCGAGAGCGCCCTTCCTGTGCGGTCGCCTGAATCAGGGCGGAGCTGCCGGCGGGAGCAATACGCTGCGCGGTTCGCGAAAGCTCGGCCGCGCGTAAATAGTCCCCGTCAGTCAGGACGCGCCACGCCTCCGTTTCGTAACACCACGCCTCGATCTCCGCATGCTCCGCTTCCCGCGCGAGTGTCACGGCTGTTTGCAGACGCGCCGTAGCCGACTGCTCCTGCTTCAGATCGATGTGGAGCGTCGCACCGAGCAGAGAGAGCCAGCCGCCGACGACCAGCAGTCGTCGATGCTCGGACAACGTCTTCTTCCCGCCCAACAGGCTGGCCACGTAGGCGGAATAACGCCTCACTCGCTGCAGGAGATCCTGCGGTGGAGTCACGGGATAGGCCGTGGCCAGATCGTCAAACGCGCGCTCAAGCCGCTCGAGCGTCCGCGCCCCTACGTCACTCGCCTCCACTCGCCGCGCCAGTTCCCAAGCGTCCAGTTCGTCATCGTCGGCAAGACCACAGCTGACCTTCCATGGATTGACGGCCACAAGCGCGGCGGAATCCGGCGCGAGAAGGCGATCCAACTCGTCGGCTGTCGTCTTCAGAAGTTTGGCGATCTTCGGACGCTGATGCGGTTGCGGATCAGCCTCACCACGCTCCCAGCGATACACCGTGGTTCGATCCACTCTCATGGCTTCCGCGAATGACTCCTGCGTATAGCCGCACGCCTTTCGCCGCTCCGCGAAGCTGCGCCGCCTACCTGCCATGCCGGTACTCCGTCCGGGTGCCGCCTCCCCTGGTCAGCGTACTCCGTGCAGCCAACGCGCAGCAGAGATGCGGGAATTCCGCAGTGGTGCGGACTTGTCCCGCCCGGTTGAGTATCCGGACCACCAAGACCCCGGCACGGCTTGGGGAGGCCCGGGGCGTGGCCGATCTGACAGGAGCGGAGCAACAATGCAATTCGTATTACGATCACTCGGACGAGTGAAAGGGGCGCTGTTCGGCCCTCGAACCGCCACCCTCGGACGGCAGTCCATTCCCGCCGCTCCTCCGCCACCCGCCACCACGCCTAAGCTCACGCCACGCCCGGTGTCGTACGCGGAACAGACGCGCTTCCGACTACCGCGGGTCCCGGTCGAGTGGACCATCCCCCTCATGCGAACTCTCGACCCGGCACCCCCGTACATCCCGCCCTTCACCCACGAACGGACGGCGATGGAACAGTGACCGGCCTCGAAGAACCCGCGGCAGACGTCGAAAGAGCCGCCGCCGAACTCCGCTCCGCGTTAGCCCTGGCCGGCATCGAGGCACTGAGCGTCGGCTGGTCGGCCGTGGGCGGCGCGGCGCCCCTGGGCCTGGTGCACATCCACGCCCTCCGCCCGGAGGCCGCCCGGGCCCTGGCTCACATCGTCAAGAGGGGCATCCGCACCAGAACCACCCAAGGCACTTACCTCCACCAGGCAACAGCCGAAGACCTCAGAGCCGCCCTCGACCCCCTCTGGTTCCGCCCCTGCCGCTGCGAGGAGCGCACGGGAGTCCCCTGCCCGGAGCAGCGGAAGCGGCTGCGCCTCCGGGATACGGGGACACCCGGCCCATGACGCCCCGCCCGGCACGGACGCGGCCAAGCGAGCCGACGCCGACCTGGGCGGATGCCGAGGGCCACCGGTGGTACTGCGGCTATTGCGCGGGCTGGGGCGAGGTCAACTGCCCGGACTGCGGCGGATTCGCGGGATGCGTGACGTGCGAGGGCACGGCCAAGGTCGCGTGCACGGTGTGCTCATCGGGCCGGTGCCCCAAGTGGATCCCGTAATTTCGCGCGCCGGTGGCGTACCCCCATGGCGGCGAAGTTGATGTAACTGCCTTACCCCCGTGAAGGGGTGCGCTCCGCTGCGCTGCGCGGTGGGCTTCGCTGCGCTTCGCCCGCGCCTATGCACCATCTCGCGGCATTCGGCTCACGCGAACGCGGCTTTCGTCTCGGACCCTCCGGGTCCAAAGCGCCAGCGAGCTGCTGCCGCGCAGTGGCCGGACAAGGGGACCAGCGGTGCGCTGGACCCGGGCGCGGGAGCGCGACGGATGGGTGGGCACCGGGGGACGGGATCGCCTCTCCACCCACCTGCTCTAAGAAAAACGCTTGATGCAGTACTTGATATAAAGCAAGCACTTTTTTAAGAGCAGGTGGATGGAGGGCCCGAACCGGACCCCTTGGGCTGGACGGCGACGATGCCTCGGCGCCCCCTCCCCGTTCCCGCTGCTGGCCGCTGTGCGCCGAAGGCGCGAGACGATGCCCGCGCGCGGCGTTGGGACCATGCCGTCCAGCGGTCGCCGGCCCGTTCGTCGCGCTCGCGCACCCCCAGCCCAGCGCACCGCTGGACCGACCACCCGGCCACCGCGCGGCAGCAGCTGCGGCGGAGCGCAGCGGAGCCAGCTTTAAGCCCAGCCACCCACCGGGCCAAGGAACCAGGACACAGGGTCGACCGCCCCCTTCCCCCCTTCTCGCTGGCGCTTTGGACCCGGAGGGTCCGAGACGAAACCCGCACCCGCCCGAACCGAATGCCGCGAGACGACGGCGTAGGCACAGGCGAAGCGAAGCGCAGCCACCGCGCAGCGCAGCGAAGCCCACAGCGCAGCGAAGCGGATCATTCCTCTACCGGCCCGACGGCTCCGCGTGGATCCCGTGAGTGACCGCGCATATCCGGCCGCAGGCAGGTGCGGTAGACACATCTCCGTGGACCAGGGAATAGCGGCACTGCTCGGGGCATCGATCGGCGTGGCAGGCACCGTCCTCGCGTCGGCGATCACTGGTTGGTCGACGCGTCAGCAGGTACGCGCACAGGCCAGGGCCGAGCACGCTCACTGGCGCAGGCAGGTGCGCCGGGATGCGTACAGCGCCTTCCTTGCCCCGGCCAGTGAGTCACAGAACGCGCTGAAGATGGCCGGGCGCGCGTTCGTAGGTGAAAGAGATACGGAAGAGATCGATCGCAGGCTGCAACAGGCCGACGACCAGCTGGCTTTGGCCCGCGCCGCCTGGGCCAACCTGGCGGTCGAAGGGCCGGAGACCGTGGAGCAGGCCGCTCGAAGCGTCTACACGACGCTTCGGTCCATGCAGACGACCCTTCTCGCGCTACGTGACTCCCCGGAGAACACTCCGGACGGCAACGCCCGCTTCCTGGAGCGCCACGCCGTCGAGGTGGGTCGGCTGTCGGAGCGCTTGAGCGAGTTTGCCGCGGTGGCACGAGCCGCGTTGGACGATGCTGAGGGTCTGGATGTACTGCCAGTCGGCAGGAGGCGTTGACTCGGGAGCCGCGGTACGCGGTGCCTGTCAGGGGTGCCAGTACAGCGTGGGGGCAGGGTGTTTGACGAAGCCGAGCTCGCGGTAAAGCGGCTCACCTTCGGCGGAGGCGCGCAGATCGACCCGGGCGACCCCACGTTCCCGGAACCAGTCGAGCAGGCCCCGCATGATCGCGCGGCTGTGGCCGCGCCGGTATGCCGGATCGGTGACCACGCCGATCACCTGCCCGATCCGGCCGTTCCGCAGGCGGGGGCTGGGCAGCCGCCGCTCGATGGTGCCGATGCCGCAGGCGGCAAGGCCCTGATCGCCGTCCACGACGAGGATCCGTACGGCGTCGGCTGTCAGCTGTTCCTTGAGGGCCTCGGCAAGGGCGTCCCGCCAGCCGCCGTCTCCTGAGGAGGGGTTGAAGAAGTCACCGCCGAGGTCTTCGAACAGCAACTGTCGCAGGCGTACGAGTTCCGCGATGTCGTGCTCGGCCGCCTGCCGTACGACGGTGTGGTGTCCGGCGTCGTGTCCCATACCGACCAGACTGCTGTGACGGCCTGATGCATCTCAACCCTTACGGTGAGAACGCCGTGAGGGGTCACGCTCAGCCCGATGCCCGACCGGAGCGAGTGCCCCCGCATCGTCGCCGTCAGTCCCCCATGTCATCCTCGGATCGTGACCAATGCGGAGACAGCCGAGGACCGGCGCGACGACGAGATACGCCCCACCCCGGGGCCGGCCACCCCTGCCGAGTGGGACGAGCTGATCGCCGACTGGGACGAGATGCGTCACGGCTACTACCTCGGCGACGCGCAGGCCACGGTGCTGAAGTGCGCGAAGAATCTCGAGGCGAGCGTCGCGGCCGGCGGAGCGGGGTCGGAGACGGCGCTGTGGACGCTGGGGCTGGTGCTGATCGGGCCCTATGTGATCTACGCCCGCCCGGACGCGGCGGCCGAGGCCCGGGTGATGGAGGCGATGGGCGCGGTCGAGCGGGCTCTCGGGCAGGCGTCCTGTGAGCATGAGGAGCATCCCTGTGACGATGCGCCGTTCGATGAGGAGCTGGACAACTTCCGGTACGTCCTGGAGATGCTGGCCCATCCGGAGCGAGACGCCGACCACGAGGCGGCCCTGGCCGATGAGGAGAACTGGCCCGACGAGGAGGGGGCGCAGTCCTGGTACGAGGGTCGGATGACGCGGGAGATATGGACCTGCCCGCGGAATCTGGCCGGCTTCGCCAACGCCTTTCCCGGCTGAGGCCGGATGCCCCGCGGCCCTTCTCGTCCGCGGTCAGGGCGGCGAGCCCCGCGTCCAGCGCGGGCGGCCGCGTCGAACGCCGGCGGGCCGATCAGCCACAGCGCCTGTCACCGCGTACGACCTCGCGTGCGCTCCCGGTGTCCCCTGACGTCGGGGCCTCCGATGTGGCCCGCCGGGCGCTGGGACTCGCCGAGCCAGATCTGCGGGACGTGACTCAGGGCCGCCTCGACCACCGGCCCCTGGTTGGGGGCGGTGAGGACGATGCGGTGGCGTACGCGCGGCAGGCCGGGGTGGAGCGGTTCCTCGTCGCAGACCAGGTCCCACAGGATCGGGTCGTCCCGGTCGATGGGGCCGTTGGGGTACAGCTCCAGGGAGTAGATCTTCCCCTTGCGCCCGAATTCGCTCCAGTAGAGGGCGATTCCGGCGAGGGAGTGCCAGGCAATGACGTTCCGGAGGTCTCCCTTCTCGAGCCACAGCCCCGTGTGGTCGATGAGGATCCTGCTGCGGCGGTTCGCCCAGAACGGGACGAAGAGAATGACCCCGAGAACACCGAGGGCCACCGCGAATCCGAGTCCCACGAACCCGGTGACGGTGGCCTCTCCCTTCTGCTTCCCCATGGCGACCAGCACGATGCCGAAGATGCCGACGGCGCCGATCACCATGAGGACGACGGAACAGGGAAGCCCGGTCATGGCGCTGCGGCGGCCCACACGTATGACGGTGGCGTTCGGCGCGGGGGAGGGCATGTTCGGCGACGACATGGTGCGTGAGCTTAGTTGGCCCCGGCGTGGTGCGGTCCGTCAGATGGGCAGGGCTCCCTTGAATCCGGAGTTGGGCAGGTCGGGGTGCGTGGTGGCGAGCCAGCCGTGGCCGTGGGTCTCCTCCGCGGACATGGGGCCGGGTTGGACGGAGAGGTTGTCGGCCGCCGTGCCCGCGTCGGGCACGCCCTTGGCGTATTTCTCGTCCTCGATGCCGTCTTTCGCGTCCTGGATGAAGCTCATCTCGAACGGGAGTGGCTTGCCCCGGAACTCCGGGTAGTCATAGGTGCCGTAGCTCCGCACCCTGCGGCCATCGCGCGCGACATACCAGACCGAGCCGGAGTGGTAGGGGTCGATCACGTAGAAGTGCGCCTCCCCGCATCGCTCGCTGAGCGTGTCGGCGAGGGCGAATCCATCGCATTCGTCCACGAATGAATTGCCCCACACCATGCGCCAGTTCTTGATCGGTATATCCATGAACGACCAGCTCTCGAATTCCGGGGTGATGAAGACCCGGTAGGCCCTCTGCTTCTCCCCCTGGGAATCCTGGAAATCCATGGCGTCGTCGGCTCGGGTGGTGGCGTCCACGCCCAGCACGGTGGTGACCGGCCGGAGGTCGTGCAGACCGAGGGCGGATACGGCGTCGTCGAGCCGGTCCGCCGGGAAGGCCAGCCAGCGGCCGGCGTCCAGGGGGAGACTCACCGGGAGTTCGTCGAGGAGCTTGATCCGTACGAGGCGTTCCACGGCACGCCGGTCGGCGTCGTCGAGCTCCTGCGCACCGCCCAGGTCGACCAGCGTCTCCAGGGCCTTGCCGCGCAGCCGCCCGGGGCCATGGCGCCGGATCTCCCGAAGGCGCGGCAGCGCCTGGTCACCCAGCCGCTTCAGGACGGACTCGGCGCTGAATCTCGGGCTCCCGCGTCGCGTGTCGCGGACATACGGCAGGAGCCGGTCGATGCTCCGCGCCCCGAGCGCGACCAGGCCGTCCTCCGCGGCCCTGCGAACGGTGCGGTCCTGGTCCGAGAGATCCCGCATGAGGGCGTCAATGGCTTCTGGCATGGGGCTTAGCCTAGGCCGGGAAAAGGATCACCCACGGGAGGGGTTTCGATGACGGGGGACGGCGCGGCAGCGTCCTGTTACATCCTGGAGCGGCAGTTCTCCACCCAGTTGGACTGGACGACGTTCTTCGTCTACAACCGGCGTGATCACATCCGGCTTCTGCTCACCGAGTTGTTCTTCGACGCCGAGGATTCGGACCGCGTCGAGAGCACCCGGGGCGACCACGTGGATGACCACGAGACGAGCGATCTGTGGGTGATCGAGGGCGGGCGCCTCATCGGCCACGTCGATCTGCGTCCCCTCATCGACGTCCCCGACGTCTTCGATCCCGAGAACGACGAAGGGCGGATCGACTGGTCGGCCTTCGACGCCGCCGTCCCCGCCGACCTGCGGGGGCCGCTGCTGGGCAGGGGTGAGGAGCTGCGGCTGCCGGCCGTCGACCAGGACTTCGCGGCCGCCACAAGCGACCTTCCGACGCTCTACCCGGGCCGCCGGCTCGGCTACGGCATGAACCTGTGGATGAACGGTGAGCTCTCCGACGAGCCCGCCGCGTACTTCACGGACCCGGACCCCAGTTGACCGCTCAGCCGGTCCCCAGTTGAGGGCTCAGGCCGCCCCCGGTTGAGGGTTCAGACCGCCGCGGCCACGCGGGCCGCCAGGAACACCACCTGAAGGAACGTCCACGGGACCAGCGGTGTGACCGGCTTTCCACCCATCGTGAGCCCGGACCGGGCGGCGCGGGGGTCCTGGCCGACCGCGTGGCGGACGGGGACCCGCAGATCGCCGCGTGGGCGGCCTGGTCGCTGGTCCACGGGTTCACGATGCTGCAGCTCGGCGGCGCGCTCCCGCTGCCGCCTGACGCCGAGCCGGAGGACGTGGCGCGGCAGGTCGTCCAGTTCCTCGCCCAGTAGAGCGCCAGTAGCGCCGGAGCGGCAGGGCGGCAGGGCGGCAGGGCGGCAGAGGCCCAGTAGCACCAGAGCGCCCGTACGCCGACGCGGCCCGTGACCGCGGCGGTCACATGCCGGAAACCTTGACGGCCGCTGTGCCGGGTGTCACGATTCGGGCGCCCCCCATGTTTGCGTAAACATCGCCCGTACGACATCCCCCGACGGCTACTCAGACATGCAGCTCCGCCATGCGCTGAGTCGGCCTCTCCCGAAAGAGCAAGCGATGCGCACATCCCCCGTCAGCCCCGCCAGTCCCGCCAGCCCCTCCAGAGCGCGCTTCACCCCCCGGCTGCGCGCCGCCTTCGTCGCGATCCTGGTCGCCGCGGCCACCGGCACCACCCTCGCCGGCAGCCCCGCCTCCGCCGCGCCCAGCGGAGACACCACCCAGTTCCGGGGCGTGAACTGGGCCGATCCCCGCGACAACTTCGCCGACGACCCGGTCGTGCTGTCCGGTCTGTCGACGTCCGACAGCTACGACCAGACGTACGCCAAGGCGAGCCGGATCATCTCGGGGTTCCGCGCGAACCTCGGCGCCAACACCGTCCGGCTGCCCATCAACCCGTACACGGTCAACGGCCCCTACTGGAAGTCGTACCGCGGGGTCATCGACGCGGCCTCGGACAAGGGCTTCAAGATCATCCTCTCCTACTGGGAGGGTACGGGCCCCCGCAAGGACGGCTACATCGACGACCCCGCCACCTTCTGGCCCATGTGGAACACCGTGGTCGACGCGTACAAGGACGACAAGCAGGTCTACTTCGAGCCGATGAACGAGCCCCACGGTTACACGGACACCGAGTGGGCCGACATCGCCGCGAAGTGGCTGTCCACCTACCCCTCGGTCCCGCGCAACCGGGTGTTCGTCAGCGGCGCCGGCTACAACGACCACGTCACCTCGGTCTGCGCCGACCCGCGCCTGGACGGCACGTACCTGTCGCTGCACCACTACGGGTTCTGGAAGAGCTACGCCACCTACGACGAGTGGGTGGCCGACCTCAAGGTGCGCATAGGCAACTGCGCCAACCGGACCGTCGCGGACGAGTTCGGCGCCCCGATGACCACCGGCCTCAACTACAACAAGCCGGCTCCGTCCGACAACTTCATCAACTACGTCCAGGCCGTCACGGACACCTTCCGCGAGCTCAAGATGGGCTCCGTCTACTGGCCCGGTCTGCGTACCGACGACACCTACACCCTGCAGACCCTGACCGGCGACCCCGCCCGGCCCTCGCTGGCCACCACCAACCAGTCCGGCGCCGACCGGCTCGCCTGGGGCTGGGGACGCGGCAAGCCCGTCCGGCCCTGACGGGCGGCCCTGACGCGGTAGGCGGTACCGGCAGGCGTGCCGGTACCGCCGTCCGCGTCAAGCGTCCGAAAGGACGCCGCCCACCGGATCCCCGACGCGCCTTCAGCAGCAAGCAATCACGTCGCCCGCCACGTTGGCTATCGTGCCGGGCAGCCCGGTGAGCCAGGCGCCCTGCACCGGACCGGCCGCCGTTCCGGCGGCCGCGTCGGCTGCCGCCGACGACGACGCGGCGGCGGGAACGACCGCTGCGCCCAGGACCAGGATGCTTCCCGCGACAGTCGCGGCGATCTTTGCTGTGATGCTCATGGATGTGTCCCCTTTATCAAGGGTTGTTCGGGGCTTCGGCATCCAGGGTGCCGAGCGCGACCGCGCCTGGCCTTGTCATTCCGCGCAGAGATGTTGACGATTCGCGCACCTCTTTGACGCGCACACCTTTGAGGCGTCGCATGTCGCGGCGCCTCAGACGGGCCGTAGCCGCAGGGACGAGCGGGCGTCAGCCCACCAGGTGGTAGTTGCCCGCGACCACCAGGAAGAGCACCGCGGACAGCGCCACCGCGCTGTAGTGGATCCGGGCCGCCCAGCCCCACCAGCGGCGCCACCAGGCGATCACGGCGCACACCAGCACCGCGGCCGTGGTGGCCAGCGCCGCCTTCACCAGGACCGGGACCAGCTTGAGCATGGGCGAGTCGCCGAGGAAGACCGTCTGGTTGAGCGAGTTGGGGTCGGCGACCAGGAGGGCGAAGCAGGCGGTGGCCACGGTGAGCAGGACGCCGGTGGTCCAGGCGAGCAGGCGGGCCAGTTGGGCGCCGGCCGGGGCAGCGGTGGCGGAGCCACGGCGGCGGCCGATGAGGGCGCCGATGGTCCAGGCGGTGACGGACAGCAGCAGTACGCCGAGGGAGCCGATCAGCAGCTGCTGGTGCAGGACCGGGGACTCGTACCAGGGCAGCCGCTCGTACGCGACGGTCGGGTCGGAGGCGAGGAAGAGCTTGCCGTCCTTGAAGGCGAGCCGTTCCTGGCCGTCCTTCTCCTGGAAGAGGCCGTCGCCGATGCGCACCCAGTGCTGCTTGGTGACGCCCGGGTCGCGGCTGAGCGGGCCGGTGGTGGTGAGGGTGGCGTCCGGTCCCGCACTGACCTGGACCGAGCTGGTCAGCGCGGCGGCGCGGGTGAGGTCGGAGTGGCTGGTGCGGGTGGAGCGGTAGAAGCCGGTGAACTTGCCGGTTTCGCCCATGCGGGCGGTTGCGGCGCGGCGCGGGGTGCCGAAGGTGTGGTCGGCGACGTGGTTGACGAGTTCCTGGCCGGCCCAGGAGGCGCTGCCGTCCTTGCCGTCGCCGTTGTACGCGACGTACACGCCGGTGTCCCGGTCGGGCAGCAGCGCGAGGTTGTCGTGGAAGCCGGGGATGTCGCCGTCCTTGACGAGCATGCGGTGGCCGTCCCGATCACGCTGCTCGAGGATGTAGCCGATGCCGGGCAGCCGTGGGTCGTTGCCGAACTGGCGGTGCTGCATGGCCCGGGTCAGCCGCTCGCCGAGCACCCGGTGGCCGCCGAGGCTGCCGCCCGCGAGCTGGGCGAGCATCAGCCGCCCCATGTCGGTGGCGGTGGTGACGGCCGCGGCGCCGGTCGGGGTCCAGGCGCCGTACTGGCCCTCGGCGGGCACCTGCCGCTTGCCGTCGGGGCGGTAGCCGCCGGCCCGGTCGGTGGCGATGGCGGCGGGGTGCGGCTGGGCGAAGGAGGTGCGGGTCATGCCGAGCGGCTGGAGGATGTGGCGGCCCACGTACGCGTCGAAGCGCTCGCCCGAGGTCAGTTCGACCAGGTAGCCGGCCAGCGCCACGCCGTAGTTGTCGTAGCTGGACACCTTGCCCGGCGGGCGGACCCGCTTCGGCTGGTGTTCGGCCAGGCTGTCGCGGAGCCGTTCGGCGTCCTCGGGGTGGGCGGTGGCGCGGCCGATGATGCTGTTGTCGAACCCGGCGGTGTGCATCAGCAGGTCCCGTACGGTGACGGGCCGTCCCGGATAGCTGTCCTTGATGGTGAAGCCGGCCTTGTGGCGGGTGAGATACCGGTTGACGTCGGCCCGTAGGTCCAGCTTCTTCCGCTCGACCTGCTGGAGCACCGCCATGGCGGTGAACACCTTGGCGTCCGAGCCCATGAAGAAACCCGTACGGCGGGCGTCCACCCGGGTGTTGCGGTCGATGTCGGCCACCCCGTACCCCTTGGCCAGCACCTGCCGTCCGCCGGAGACCACGACCACCGCGGCGCCGGGGATCCGGTACTCGTCCAGCTGCTTCTTGACGAGGTCGTCGACCACGTCCTCAAGGCTGCGTGACTGCCGCGGGGAGCCGGACGGCGTGGCGGAGGCCGAGGCGGCCGTCGCCAGCACGGTCATGAGGACGGCGAGCAGCAGGGACACCGCCGCGGTAGCGCTGCGTCGAGTACTCATTTACCGGCTCCTTCGCTCACAGAGGGCTTGCGTCGTATGACCACAAGTCAACTCAAGGAGGGCGCGGAGGCCGATGGCCCTGTGTGGCGTCTTATGGGGGACCTGACTACACCCTCCGAAACGCCACCCGAGTCCAGTGCTCCCAAGGGCTCGCCACGGGCAGACTGAATGGCACACAGCGGCGGAAGGGCCGTCCCGAGGAGGGGGTTACGAAATGAGCATCATGATGGACGAGAGGACCGGCGGACGACAGGTCGGCGGCAGCGGCCCCTGGCCCGTCCGTGGAGTGCGCGCCATGGGCCGCGGGCTGGCGCTGGCCGCCCTCGCCCCGTGGGAGGTGCTGCTCTTCTGCCTGGTGGTGACCGCGATCTCGCTGCTGGGTGTCGGCCTCGGGGTGCTCCTGGTGCCCGCCCTGGCGGTGGCCCTGCGGGGGACCACGGCGATCACCCGGCGGCTTTCCGGTCAGTGGTCTGGGGTCGAGATCGAGGACCCGTACCGGCCGCAGCCGGCTCCCGAGCCGGGCTTCAAGGGCTTAATGCAGCGCAACCAGTGGGTCCTCACCGACCCGGCGACCTGGCGGGACCTGGCCTGGACCCTGGTCAACCCGGTGGTCGGCCTGGTGATCGCGCTGCTGCCGCTGGCGCTGGTCGGGTATGGCGTCTTCGGCCTGATCATGCCCCTGATCTGGGAGGACATCGCCGACGCGGGTGGCAACAACTGGTACGCGATGATCAAGGTGACCAGTGACGGCTCCGCCCTGATGGCCGCCGCCCTCGGCGTCCCCATCGCGCTGGCCGGTCTGGCCGCGGGCCCGCACCTGCTCCGGGTGCACGCCCAGTTCGCCAAGTCGCTGCTCGCCCCCACCGAGATGTCCCGCCAGGTGCGCCACCTCACCGAGACCCGCAGCGACGCCGTCAACACCTCGGCCGCCGAGCTGCGCCGTATCGAGCGCGATCTGCACGACGGCGCCCAGGCCCGGCTGGTCGCGATGGGCATGAACCTGGGCGTGGCCGAGCGGCTGCTCGCCAAGGACCCGGAGGCGGCCCGCGCCATCCTCGCCGACACCCGCCAGGCCTCCGCCACCGCCCTCAACGAGCTGCGCGACCTGGTCCGCGGCATCCACCCGCCGGTGCTCGCCGACCGCGGCCTGGCCGACGCCGTCCGCGCCCTGGGCATGGACAGCCCCCTGGAGGTCGAGGTCAACGCCGAGCTGCCGGGCCGCCCCGAGGCCCCCGTCGAGTCCGCCATGTACTTCGCGATCTCCGAGGCCCTGACCAACGCCGCCAAGCACGGCGAGGCCCAGCGGGTCACGGTCGACCTCTGGTACGAGACGGGCCGGCTGCGCGGCCAGGTCACCGACGACGGGATCGGCGGCGCGGACCCCTCCCGTGGCACGGGACTGCGCGGAATGGAGCGCCGGCTTGCTACTTTCGACGGTGTCCTTGCCGTGACCAGCCCCCAGGGCGGTCCGACGACACTGACCATGGAGCTGCCGTGCGTGTTGTCCTCGCCGAAGACCTCTTCCTCCTGAGGGACGGATTAGTCAGGCTTCTGGAGGCATACGACTTCGAAATCGTCGCCGCTGTGGACACCGGCCCCGACCTCCTGCAGGCCCTCGTCGAGAAACGTCCGGACGTGGCAGTCGTCGATGTACGACTCCCCCCGACGTTCACCGACGAGGGCCTGCAGGCCGCTTTGGAGGCCCGCCGCCAGATCCCCGGCCTCCCGGTGCTGGTCCTGTCCCAGTACGTGGAGCAGCTGTACGCCAAGGAGCTGCTGGCCGACGGGACCGGCGGCATCGGTTATCTGCTCAAGGACCGGGTGTTCGACCCGGACGAGTTCGTCGACGCGGTCCGCCGGGTGGCCGCCGGGGGCACCGCCATGGACCCCGACGTCATCGCCCGCCTCTTCGCCAGCACCACGTCCTCCGCCGCCGACCCGCTGGCCCGGCTGACCGCCCGGGAGCGCGAAGTCCTCAGCATCATGGCCGAGGGCCGGTCCAACGCCGCGATCGCCGAGCGGCTGGTCATCACCGAACGGGCCGTCATCAAGCACACATCCAATATCTTCGCCAAGCTGGACCTGCCGGTCTCGGACGACGACAACCGGCGGGTCCTCGCCGTTCTGGCGTATATGAAGTGACGCCGACGCACTACAGAAGTAGCGCGCTCACCGACGGCCGCACAGCCGCCGTGCCGTCGGTGCTGCGCAGCGCGACCGCGGCGGCGTAACCGGGCGGGGCGGGTACGTCGGCGAGTGACCAGCCGGGCGGGGTGGCGGAGTCGGGCGGGGCGAGGTGGTCGGCGAGGCCGACGTGGTGGGTGCGCAGACCGCCGGGCAGGCCGGTGCCGATGCCCTTGAGGTATGCCTCCTTACGCACCCAGCAGCTGAGGAACGCCTCCTCGTGCAGCGCCTCGGGCAGCGCCTCGATCGCCGTCCGCTCATCGGCGTGGAGCTGCCGGATCAGCCCGGCCAGCACTTTGCCGCCCCGCCGCGCGTTCCTGGCCTCGATGTCGGCGCCGACGGGCGCGTCGGCGAAGGCGTACATCGCGGCGTCCTCGGCGTGCGACAGGGAGAACCGCAGCCCGGGCTCGCCCGCCACGGCGGGGCGGCCGTGCGGCTTGTCGCAGTCCGGCATGCCGCACAGCTCGCGGATCAGCTCCACCTCGGCGGGGTCGATACCGAGATACGCGCCGAGGAGGACGCGCAGGCCCACATGGGAGGCGACATAGCGCTCCCGCAGGATGTCGGTCGTGAACCTGGCGGCCCGCTCGCTCTCGCGGGCGTCCAGCATCCCGGCGCGCGCGGCGGCGGCAGCGGCGGACGGCGGGATCCGCAGCAGCCATACGGCCACTTCGGCGCCGGAGGGCCGGTCCTCGGGGCCGGGCAGGGCGCGGACCGGGCCCCATCCGTTCGTCCCGTCCGCCGTCTCGTCCGCCGTGTCGACGACCGGATCCGCCGGACTGCTGTACGACACGATTCCGCTCTCCTCCCGCAGCGCTGAGTTTGACTCAACATCCTTGCCCCGGGGCGGCGTTGCCGCACGGGCGACCCTCGGTGACTTAGGACACGTTCCCCTACCGGCTGGTATGGTCACCCGTCCGCACCACTACGATCAAGCACAGACCGTGCACTTTCCGTAATGGGGGTTTGCGACATGGCGACCGGATTCTCGGCGAAGGCGGCCTCGGCGCTGGCCCTCCCGGTGGCTCCGCTGTACGGCGCCTTCCTCTCGTACTTCATCTACCACCCGCCCCGCAGGCCGTACCACAAGATCCCCGCCGACCTGGGGCTGACCAGCACCGACATCACCGTGCCGCTGGGCGGCGGAGGGCGTCGGCTGCATGTGTGGCTGTGCGCGGGCGACCCGGACCGGGTGGTGGTGCTCGGGCACGGTCTGGGCCTGAGCAAGTCCGCGAGCCTCGCGCACGCCAAGATGCTCCACGAGGCGGGCTATACGGTCGCGATGTTCGACCACCGCAACCACGGCAAGAGCAGCGCGGACCGGGCCTGCTGGGGCATGAGCGACCGGCACACCGACGATGTGGTCGCGGTGGTCAAGCATGTGCGCGGCATGGCGGAGTACGCCTCGGCGCGGATCGCGGTCTACGGGTTCTCCATCTCCGCCTTCCCCTCCTTCTACATGCTCAGGCGGGACGGGGAGCGCCCGGTCGACGCGGTCGTCTTTGACAGCGGCCCGGCGCTGGAACTGCGGCCGCTGTTCCGTAACTTCCTCGCGGCCGACGGGCTGCCGATCCCCGGCCCGCTGCGGAAGGGGCCGTCCCGGAAGGCCCTGGAGAAGGTCGCCTCGACGGCGGCGGTGGCGATGCTGCGGGTGCAGTGGCCGCCCGCGGCCACGGGGGCGTACGAGAGCACGCCGATGCTCTTTCTGGCCGGCGAGAGCGACACGATGATTCCGGCGGACGGGGTGCGGGCGCTGGCGGAGCGGTATCCGCTGGCGGAGGTGCACACGCTGCCGGACACCGAGCATCTGCAGGGCGTCAAGACCCATCCGGAGGTCTACGCGGAGACGGTCCTGGGGTTCCTGGGGCGCACGATGAAGAGGTGAAGAGGCGATGCCCGCTCGGGCATGCCTCAGGCCGGATCGACGCCGATTCGGGCACGGGAAATTGGCCTCCCCCGCCCCCGTTACGCGGGGGAGACCAAGTTCACCGGTGATGCCAACGGTGCGGAATCACCGCCTCCATGGTCTGTCACGTGGGCTTCGCGCCCCAGACCCATGGCACGAAGATGCCATACGAATTGGCGGGCCCCCGTATCCGGTGCAACCGGTGAGACGGAGGCCCGGTGGGCTCTGAAACGGTCAGGGGTCCGGGGGCGGGTGGCTCGCTGTCAGCCCTCAGTCCTTGATTTCGCAGATGACGGCGCCGGAGGTGATGGAGGCGCCGACCTCGGCTGCCAGGCCCTTGATGGTGCCGGCCCGGTGGGCGTTGAGCGGCTGTTCCATCTTCATCGCTTCCAGGACCACGACCAGATCGCCCTCGGCGACCTGGTCCCCCTCCGCCACGGCGACCTTCACGATCGTGCCCTGCATCGGCGAGGCCAGCGCGTCACCAGAGGCGGACGATCCCGACTTCTTCGCCGCCTTGCGCTTGGGCTTCTTCGACCCGCCCCCGTCCCCGGCGGCAGGTGCGGCAGCCGCGCCCAGGAACGCGGGGAGGGAGACCTCCAGGCGTTTCCCGCCGACCTCGACCACCACCGTCTCCCGGGCGACGGGCTCGTCGGTTTCGTCGGTGCCGGTGGGGGTGTAGGGGGTGATGGTGTTGGTGAATTCGGTTTCGATCCAGCGGGTGTGGATGGTGAAGGGGTCGCTGGTGAAGGCGGGGTCGGTGACCACGGCGCGGTGGAAGGGGATGGCGGTGGCCATGCCCTCGACCTGGAACTCCGCCAGCGCCCGTGCGGCACGCTGCAACGCCTGGGTGCGGGTGGCGCCGGTGATGACCAGCTTGGCCAGCAGGGAGTCCCAGGCCGGGCCGATCACACTCCCGGATTCCACGCCCGCGTCCAGCCGTACGCCGGGGCCCGACGGTGGGGTGAAGGTGGTGACGGTGCCGGGGGCGGGGAGGAAGTTGCGGCCGGCGTCCTCGCCGTTGATACGGAACTCGAAGGAATGGCCGCGTACCGGCGGGTCGTCGTAGCCGATCGGCTCGCCGTCCGCGATCCGGAACATCTCCCTCACCAGGTCGATACCGGTGACTTCCTCGGTGACCGGGTGCTCGACCTGCAGACGGGTGTTGACCTCCAGGAAGGAGACTGTGCCGTCCGCACCCACCAGGAACTCCACCGTCCCCGCGCCCACATACCCGGCCTCCTTGAGGATGGCCTTCGAGGCGCGGTAGAGCTCCGCGTTCTGCTCAGGCG
>NZ_NCSM01000057.1:133905-308855 GCF_002224125.1 Streptomyces sp. NBS 14/10 | reverse complement strand
GGGTGAGCATGCGCTGGGAGACCCCCGGGACCCGCTGGTGCAGCGTGCCGAAGCGCAGGGGGCCCTGGCTGAGGATCCCGATGACCAGGACCGACCACTTGTCGCCGATCCGGTCGAGGGTCTCCCGGAACCCGCGCCCGTTGTCGGGCCAGGACTCGCACGGATGCGGGGCGGGGGCGGCGGCATGCTCAGGATCAGTGGTGTGCTCTGCGAACATCAATGTGCCTTTTGTAAGGACGTCTATACATACCTACCGTGGGGCTACGCACTCATCGTAAGCAAGCGGTAGAGCCATGCCCTCCACACCATCCACACCCTCCACGCCCCCCACGGTCGCGGTCATCGGCGCCGGCCCGGGACTGGGCCGCGCGATCGCCCACCGCTTCGGCATCGCCGGGCACCCCGTCGCCCTGATCTCCCGCAACGCCGGCAAGCTGCAGGGCATCGCCGACGCTCTCGCCGCCGAGGGCGTCACCGTCCGCGCCTACCCGGCCGACGTCACCGACGCCGCGGGCCTGACTGCCGCGCTGCACACGGCCGCCGGGGAACTCGGGCGGATCGGCGTGCTCTCCTACAGCCCGGCCCCCACCTTCCCCAATGTGGCCGGCCAGGTGCCCGACCTGAAGGCGATGGGGTTCACCTCCGCGGCAGAGACCACCCCGGAATCGGTGCGCCCCATGTTCGACATGCTCGAAGCGAGGACCCGCACGCCATCGGTGTAGCCGCCTGGCTCGCCGCCCAGGCCCACCGCGAGAGCGGTCCCGCCCACTTCGACGCAGCCGACGCAGTCACCCTGGAGGCCCTGCGCTACCTCATGCCTCTCCTGCCGGACGCGCCAGACGATGTGCGCGCCATCGCAGGCGCCTTGCAGTTCGAGGCCGGATACACCGCCGCACGCCGCGGAGACACCGGCACCGCGTGGAGCTACTGGGACACCGCAAGCAAGATGGCCAAGCGGCTCCCCGCCGACTACTACCACCCCATGACGTCGTTCTCCCGGGCCATCATGGGCGCGCACGCGGTCACCGTCGCCGTCGAGCTGCATGCGGGCCCGGAGTCCGTACGGCAGGCCGCGAAGGCCGACGCCAAGGCGATCCCCTCACGGCCTCGGCTGGCCCGGCACAGGATCGAGGAAGCCCGGGGCTACCAGCTTGACGGGCAGCCGGAGACCGCGCTGGCGACGTTGGGCAAGGCGTACGAGGCCGCGCCGGAGACGATTCGTTACAACGGCTATGCGCGCCGCATCGTCCTGGAAGAGACGGAGGCGAAGTCTCCGGAGCGTCGCCGTCGCGCGGCCGCACTGGCCGTGAAGATCGGCGTACTGGCCGCCTGAACCCGGTTCGAGGGGCAGAATCTCTGCCCCTTCCCCGCTCCCGTTGCCCTTACGGTCGGTAATCGCCTGATCGCCGATGATGTCGAGGGCTCCTGTGGAGACGACGAACAACCACCCCATCCTGCTGTGGACGCCGCCCAGCGGGCACAGCGCGCAGCTGCAACCCGCCGGTACGTCATGGGACGTCGTGCGCGTCCCACGCTTCATCGGCAGACCGGCCTTGGAATCGCTCGGCGGGGCAACGGGCGCGGTCATCGAGAATCCGATCGACGGGGTGCTGTACTGGCTGATCGAGCCGGGCGCCGCCACCGAGTGGGACATGAGGCTGCTGCCGTCCGTCGAGGTGTGGGGAGCGACCGCCTACATCGAGGTGCCACCGGTGGCCCGTACGACCGGGGCCGGCGTCCACTGGCGCGTACCGCTCCGGCACGACCGGCACCTCACCGACCCCGCAGCCCTGCTCGCCGCGCTGAAGATCGCCACCAGCGCGGCGCTGGGCCCACGTGAAGGGGCCACCCGGTGACCGAGTGCTGCTATCGCTGCGACAAGCCCACCCGCGAACCGATCACCGTGCTGCGCGCGTCGGCCTCCGGGCCCGGCTGTCTGCGCCACCTGTGCCCGGAGTGCAACCGCCGACGACCGCACCCCGACGCCGACCTGTATGACGTGCTGGTCAGGCTGCAGCGCGAGAGGCAGACGAGGTGACCGTCCCGGTCGGCAACCGGCGCATGTCCCCGTACTGCGCGCTGTACACGACCGAGCCCGACACCACGCCTGACGAGATCCACGCCTACTGCGAAGGCCCGGGCGAAGTCCGGCTGACGCCTGTACCGCCCGTGACCCGCGGATTGCTCCTCTTCACCATCCGCTGTGACCGCGGCTGCCACAAGACCCCGCCCATCGACGTACTGAAGGCAGACGCCACCGAGACCCGTGTGTCGCTGCCGGTCCGGCCGGTCGGCCGGGCCCAGAGCGTGCCGGAGTGAGATTCCGGCGAACCGGCCCGCTGGCGGGACGCGGCCGCCACCATGGGACGGGTGACGACCACCAGCGCAGACCTCTGGCACCACTACGGCCGCACCCGCGCCGACCACGACCGGGCCGTCCCTGAGGCTTTCCGCTGGATCTGGAGCCAGGACGCCGGCCCTGGCGCGGAAGTCCTCGGCGACCTGACCGGGCTGTGCGTCGGCGACCTCGGCGCCGGAGCGGCCCGGCAGGCCGCGCACCTGGCGGACCGTCAGCAGCCCGCCCGGATCGTCGCCGTCGATGCCTCGCCCGCGCAGTGCGCGATGGCCACCGACCTGTACGGCCACCTCGCACCGCGGCTGCGCATCGTGCAGTCCGACGGCGTGACCCATTTGCGGGAGCGGGCCGATACGTATGACGTGCTGTACAGCGTCTTCGGCGCGCTGGACTTCACCGACCCGCGCGAACTGCTGCCGGCGGCGGCCGGCGCGCTGCGGTCCGGTGGGCGGCTGGTGTTCTCCACCCTCGCCCACTACGTGGGCGGCGCGCCCGCCCAGTCCGAGGTTGTGGCCGCCGACATTCCGGCGAAGACACCACAGGGGGAGGCGGCCACAATGCGCCGCTGGGTGCTTCAGGGGCAGGTGTGGACCACGCTGCTCGACGCGGCCGGGTTCACCCGGACCAGCGTCGACGTACTGCCCGCCACCACCGATGGGCCGCGCGCCGCCGCCACGCTGCTGGTGACCACGTACCGTCCGGCCTCCGCGCCCGATGAACTCAGTGCCGCCCGGTGATCGCGTCCGCCAGCCGCGCAAACGTTGAAGTCCGCTCGTGGCGGGTGCTGCCCTCGCTGAGGTCGGCGATCCGGTACAGGCCGTACATCGCGTACGAGCCCAGCCAGCGCAGCGGCTCCGGTTCCCAGCGCGGGGAGGTGCGGCCCGACCACGGCAGGCGGGTGTAGCGGGTGTCCTTGCCGGCGACGAGGTCGGCGAGGGTGCGGCCGGCCAGATACGAGGCCGTTACGCCCTGCCCGACGTAGCCCCCGGCGTGGCCGAGGCCCGTGGCCTGGTCCCAGACCACCGAGGGGGACCAGTCGCGCGGTACGCCCAGCGAGCCGCACCACGCGTGGGCGAGCTTGAACCGCACCTCCGGCCACAGGCCGCGCAGCACCCCCTCCAGCTGGCCGATGGTCCAGTTGTCCAGGCGGCCGTCGCGGTCGAGGCGGGAGCCGAAGCGGTACGGGAGGCCGCGGCCGCCTAGGGCGATGCGGTTGTCGGCGGTGCGCTGGGCGTAGAAGTAGGTGTGCTGGGCGCCGGAAAGGGCCTCGCCGCCGGACCAGCCGATGGTCTTCCAGTCGGCTTCGGACAGCGGCTCGGTGATGACCATCGAGCTGTTCATGGGCAGCATGTCCCGGCGGCGGCCCGGCAGTTGCGCCGTGTATCCCTCGGTCGCGCGCAGGATGTGGCGGGCGGTCACGGTGCCGTGTGCGGTGCGCACCTGCCCCGGGCGGATGTCCAGGGCCGGGGTGCGTTCGGCGATCCGGACGCCGGTGGCCTCGACGGCCGAGGCGAGACCGGTGACCAGCTTTCCGGGGTGCAGCCGTACGTTGTGCGGGCTGTACAGGGCGCCGAGTGCGCCGTCGATGCTGATCCGGTCCGCCGTCTCGGCCGCGGACAGCAGCCGTACGTCGTCCTCGGCCATGCCCCAGTCGCGTTCGGCGGCCACCGTCGCCCGGAGCCGGGCCAGTTCTGAAGGGGTGCGGCCGATCGTCAGATAGCCGCCGTGGACGGCGTCCACGTCCGTGCCGTGGTCGGTCATGATGTTCAGGATCTCGTCCAGCGCGTCTACCGCCGCACGCCGCAGTTCGACCACCGCCTGCCGGCCCCCGGGGCCCTCGGCCATATGGCGGGTCAGCCCGATCATCTTGCCGGAGAGCCAGCCGCCGTTGCGGCCGGAGGCGCCGTAGCCCGCGTGGCGGGCCTCGACGACGAGGATCGACGCGTCGGGCAGCGCCTGGCGGAGCCAGTACGCCGTCCACAGCCCGGTGTACCCCGCGCCGACGACGCACACGTCGACCGTGGTGTCCCCGTCCAGAGGCGGGCGCTCGGGGCGTGCGGAGGCGGCCGTGTCCTGCATCCAGAAGGAGATCTGACCGTTGATCACGTCAATTGTCCTTAACCGAAAGTCGCTTGTCGGGGACCACCGCCGCTGCCGCCGGGTCCCACGTGGCGAAGCCCGTGTCGCCGACGCGCAGCCCGGAGGCGGTGCCGGGGCCCTCGCGGACCAACCCGGTCGTCCCGCCGGGCAGTTCGACGGTCAGCTTCCGCGAATGGCCCAGATAGGTCTCGTCGCGCACGGTCACCGGCACCCCGGCCCGGCCCGGAGCCGGTTCCTCGGCCGACAGCCGTAGCCGCTCGGGGCGGATCACCACCACGGCGTCGCCGCGTACCGCGTGCCCGCCCGGGAGCGGGATGCCGTACGCGCCCGCGTGCAGCCGCTTCGGGTCGTCGGGGTGGACGACGCCGCGCAGCAGCGTGGACTCGCCGAGGAACTGGGCGACGAACAGCGACTCGGGCCGCTCGTACAGCTCCTCGGCCGTGCCGACCTGCACGATCCGCCCGTCGTCGTAGACCGCGATCCGGTCCGAGAGGGTCAGCGCCTCCTCCTGGTCGTGGGTGACGTAGAGGAAGGTGGTGCCGACCTGGCGGTGGATCTCGCGGATCTCCTCCTGGAGGGCCTCGCGGAGCTTTTTGTCCAGCGCGCCAAGCGGCTCGTCCATCAGCAGCACCGGCGGCCGGTAGACGATGGCCCGGGCGAAGGCGACGCGCTGCTGCTGGCCGCCGGACAGCTGGGCGGGGCGGCGCCGCTCGAACCCCTCCAGCTGTACGGTGCGCACCGCCGCGCGCACCAGCTCGCGCCGCTCGGCCTTGGGCATCTTCCGTTGCCGCAGCGGGAACTCGATGTTGTCCCACACGCTCAGATGCGGGAACAGCGCGTACCCCTGGAAGACCATGCCCATCTCACGCCGGTGCGGGGGCACGGCGTTCAGCGGTTCGGCGTCGACCAGGATGTCGCCCGAGGTCGGCGGGACAAACCCGGCGATCATGTTGAGCGTGGTGGTCTTGCCCGAGCCGCTGGGGCCCAGGAACGTCATGAACTCGCCCGGCTCGATGGTCAGATCGACGCCGCGTACGGCCTGGCTCGACCCGTACGTCTTGGTCAGGCCGCGCAGTTCGATGGCGGCCCCGCTGCGCTTGAGGTCGGCCGGCATGAGGTCGGCGGACCCACGGTGTTTGAGGTCAGCTGACACGTCGCCTCCGGGATTGTGCGAGCAGCGCGATCGCGATCAGCGCGCTGGTGAAGCAGATGATGAGGGTGGCCGCGGCGGCGATGGTGGGATCGACGTCGCGCTGGATGCTGCTGTACATCCGCACCGGCAGGGTCTCCAGATAGGGGCTGGAGATGAACATGGACACCACGACCTCGTCGAAGGAGGTCACAAAGGCGAACATGAACCCGGACAGCAGACCGGGCGCGATCACCGGCAGGGTGACGCTGAAGAAGGCGCGCGCCCGGCTCGCCCCGCAGATCGCCGCGGCGCGCTCCAGCGTGGTGTCGAACCGCGACAGCACCGAGGACACCGGGATGATCACGAACGGCAGGGCCAGCACGGTGTGCGCGATCAGGAACCCGGTGAACGTCCCCACCAGCCGCAGCTGCAGGAACAGGGCGTAGACACCCACGCCGAAGACGACCGTGGGCACCAGCATCGGGGCGATCAGCAGCGCGCCCACCGCGCCGCGGCCCCGGAACCGGCCGCGGGTCAGGGCGTAGCTCGCGGCCGTGCCCGCCACCGTGGCCAGGACCCCGACGAGGGCGGCGATCTGCAGCGAGTTCAGCAGATCGTCCACCCAGCGGCGGTCCGAGAAGAAGGTCTCGTACCACCGCAGGGACCAGCGCTCGGGCGGAAACGCCAGCGAGCGCTGCCCGGTGAAGCTGAGCGGGATCACCACCAGCGTTGGGGCGACCAGCCAGAGCGCGACCAGCGCGCCGAAGATCTTCAGGGGGATGCGTTTGCTGCTCACAGCTCCAGACCTCCTGTGACCTGGGCCGACTTACCGGTCACCCGCTTGGACACCCAGGCCGTCACCGCGAGCAGCACCCCGGCGGTCAGCAGCAGCGCCACCGCGAGCGCCCCGCCGCGGCCCCAGTTCAGCAACTCGCTGATCTGCGTGTACAGCGCGTTGGGCAGCAGCTCCTGGCGGGGCGAGCCGAGCACGGCGGGGGTGATGTAGAAGCCGAGCGAGAGGATGAACACCATCAGCGACCCGGCGAACACCCCCGGCAGCGACAGCGGGACGAAGACCCGCCAGAACGCCTTCCAGGGCGGTGCGCCGCAGATCATCCCGGCCTGCACCACCCGCCGGTCGATCGAGCGCATCGCGTTGAACAGTGGCAGCACCATGAACGGCATCAGGATCTGGCACATGCCGATCAGCACGCCCGTGGTGGTCCCGAGCAGCTGCGTCCGGCCCAGGCCCAGCGCGTCCAGGACGGTGTTGAGCACGCCGTGGTCCTGAAGGATGATCACCCAGGCGAAGACGCGCACCATCAGGCTGGTCCAGAACGGCATCAGCACGGCCAGCATCAGCAGCCCGCGCAGCGCCGGTCCGGAGACCGTCATCAGATACGCGTACGGATAGCCGAGCACGAGGGTGATCAGCGTGGCCACGGCGGCGACGACCAGGGTCCGGCCCAGTACTTCGAGCGCGGTGGCGTCGTGCAGCAGCCAGGAGAAGTTCTGCAGCCCGGGCTCCGGCTGGGTGACGCTGCGCACCACGATCGTGGCGACCGGGTAGCCGAAACCGGCCAGCACCAGCAGCGCCGTCGGCACGATCAGCAGCCGGCGCCGGGCCCGGCCGGCCTGTCGGTCGGCGGGCCGGCCGGGTCTGGTCCCGGGGGAGAGCGCTGTCATCGGTTCAGCCAGTCGGTCCAGGCCGTGGACAGCTTGTCGCGGTTCTGGCCCCAGTAGGTGAAGTCCGGGGTGATGGACTGGTTGAGCACCTTCTCCTGCGTCGGGTCGAGCTTCTTGGCCTGCGGGGAGAGCGCGGGCCTGGAGTTGACGTTGACCGGCGCGTAGCTGGTGTACTCCGACTGCCTGGTCTGCTGCTCCTCGCCGAGCGCGTAGTTGATCAGGCCCATCGCGGCCTTGGCGTTCTTCGAGCCCTTGGGCACGGCGAACACGTCGTACAGGGTGAAGCTGTTGTTCCACACCGGGCGGAAGTTCGCGCCGTTGGCATTGGCCTCGTAGATACGGCCGCTCCAGGCCATGATCATGTCCGCCTGGCCGGACTGCGCGATCTGGGTCTGCTGGGCGCCGGTCTTCCAGTACGTGAGGTCGGACTTGATGCCGTCCCATTTGCGTAGCGCCCGCTTGGTGTCCAGCGGATACAGCTTGCTCGGGCCCACACCGTCGGCCAGCAGGGCCGCCTCGAAGATGCCGGGGGTGGGGGTCGGGCGGCCGTCGACGGCCCGCTTGCCCGGGAACTTCTCGGTGTCGTAGAAGTCCGCCCAGGTGGTGGGCGGGTTGTCGCCATATTTATCGGCGTTGTAGTAGAGGCCGTATCCGTAGATCAGCGAGGGGACCATACAGGGGGACTCGGGCGTCTGGTCCGGCAGCTGGCTGGTGTTGATGATCTTGTAGTCGAGCTTCTGGTACAGCGTCTCGCAGTTGGCCGCGGCGTCCCACGGGGTGGTGTCGACCACGTCCCACAGCACGTTCTTCGAGTTCACCTGGGCCTTGATCTTGGCGGGGTCGGTGGGGCCGTCGGTGAGCACATCGGCGCCGGAGTCCTTGGCGAACGGTTTGACGAACGCACCCTCCTGGCCGTCCTGCATGCCTCCGCCGTACGACACAAAGGTCATCCGGACGCCGTCGAGCGCGTCCTTCTTGACCGTGCCCGCCGGTCGGCCCACGAGATCCGCCGAGTCGGCGTCCTCGCCGGGTCCCCCCTGCGCGCAGCCGGCCGTGAGCAGCACACCGACGGTCGCGAGGGCGGTCCCGGCCATCATCGCGGGCCGCTGCCGCCGGGCTCTGGGGAGCGTCTGGGTGCCGTGGGACGCTCCGGAGAGTGGGGATCGGGGGGACATCGGCTACTCCTTGTCGCCGGGCTGTGTGGGGCCCAGCACCCAATGAACGACGGACAGAGCATCGGTCTCGTTGACGATGCGGTGCGGCTGCCTGGAGTCGAAGTCCAGGCTGTCTCCCTCGCCGAGTACGAAGCGCTCGGTGTCGAGCTCCACGGTCACCTGGTTGGTCAGCACCACGACGACCTCATGCCACCCGGGGTGGCTGTACTGCTCGTCCCCGGTCGAGCCGCCCGGCGCGAACTCGGCCTCGTACGCCCCGAACCCGGACAGCGGCTCCCGGGTGAGCGAGGTCTTGCGGCCCCCGCCGACCCAGGGGAGCTCCGGCCGGTCCTGCTCGCGCAGGGGCGTGGGGCCGATGGCCGAGGTGTCGAACAGCTCGGCCATGGTGATGCCGAGGGCGGAGGCGATACGCGCCAGCGTCGAGATGGAGGCGCTGCTGCGCCCGCGCTCGAGCTGGCTGAGGAAGCTCCCGCTGACATCGCTGCGCTCCGCGAGGGCGCGCAGCGACATCCGGCGCAGGCGCCGGAACGCATGCACCCGTCGGCCGACGTCCGACTCGGGACGCTCGGCGGGCGATTCGGGGGCGAACTTCGATGCGGGCTTCGATTCGGCGGACACTTGAGCTCCGGGCGGGGTGGGAAGCGGAAGTGATCGACGGGAGATGAATGGAAAGGACAATGACACGCACAAGTGGGTGCGACAAGGGGTACTTAACAAACCCGCGAATGTGTGAAGTAAGCGTGAAGCAGACGTAGTTGAGCTGGTGAAAGACGGTGTTGAAGCGGTCCGCGGCGGGGGGGGGGTGAATCGAGGAGGGGTCGGGCGGTGATTCGGGCGGTGAATCGATCAAGGCCGGGGCGAGTGCGACCAGGGCTCGGGGCGTCGGGTCGATCAGGGTCCGGGCAACCGCCGCCGCGCCTTGCCTGCCCCGCGCGCCCGGCGCAAGCTGGAAGCATGAGCGCTACGGCGGCCCCTACGCTCATCACATCCGTGCAGCGGGCCCTCCGCCTGCTGGAGGCCGTCGGCGCGCACGAGGGCGGCGCGCCGGCGAAACAGCTCGCACGCGAGGTCGGGCTGCCCCTGGCCACCACCTACCACCTGCTGCGCACCCTGTGTCACGACGGGTACGCGCGCAAGCTCGACGACGGCGGGTTCGTCGTCGGGGACAAGGTCGACGCCCTGTGTGCGGGAAGCCGCGGCCAGGCGTCGCTGGCCCGGGTGCGCCCCGCGCTCACCGCGCTGCGCGACGACCTGGTGGTCGCCGCGTATCTGACCTTCTACGAGGACGGCGAGATCAGGGTCGCCGATATCGTCGACAGCCCGCGGGCGCCGCGGGTCGACCTCTGGGTTGGGTTCGAGGAGGCGGGACACGCCACGGCCCTGGGCAAATGCGTACTGCGCGAACTGGACGCCGAGTCCCGCCAGGACTATCTGTCCCGGCATCCGCTGCCCGGCCTCACGCCCCGGACGATCACCCACAGGGAGGAGCTGCTCCGGCAGCTGGAGGCCGCCCCGGAGGGCATGCCCGTTCTCGACCGCGAGGAGTACGCGCTCGGCACGGTCTGTCTCGCGGTGCCCGTCTACAGCGGGGAGACGATCGGCTCGCTCGGGGTCTCGCTGCGGGTGGCCCCGTCCGTGCGCCTGGGGACCTCGCGTATCGCGACTTCGCGCATCGACAGGATCCGGGACCGGCTGATTCCGGCGGGGGACCGTGTGACCAGGGGTCTTTCGCTCAGCGCCTGATGAACCCGCCGGGATTCATTATCTGAAATGCGGACCCTTGTGGCCGCCGCCCGGACTCCTGTTAGGTAGAGCACACGGACATCACGGGCATCGCGGACATTCAGGTGTGCGTGTCTGCCACGAGCGGAGAGAGTTCAGACCCGGATATGAGCCAGGCCCGAGACCATCACCATGGCCATCGGACGAACCGGCAGCCCATCAGGCGGCCGGACCCCGCATCCTGGGCCGCTTCGCTGGACCAGTCCCGTTGGGGGGCGTATATCGCGGTCGTGGTGACCGCGGTGACCACCTCCCTGGTCGCGTTGCTCGTCGTCCTCGGCGACGCCGGGATGAGCTGGCTTCCGCTGCTCGCCGTGGGACCCGCGCTGGCCGCGGCCACCTGCCGGCCCTGGGGCGTGCTGGGCATCGGCGCCCTCACCACGGGTCTTGGCGCGGTCCTGGGCACCCAGACCGGTGAGGCGCTTCACCAGCTGGCGGTCACGCTGACCGCGCTGAGCGCCGTCACCCTGGCGAGCGCGCTGGCCAGCCTGTTGCGCGGGCGCCGTGAGCGGGTGCTGGCGGCCGTTCGCTCGGTCGCCGAGACCGCCCAGAACGCGCTGCTCAGACCGGTGCCCGCGACGGTCGGCCCGTTCCAGGTGGCCGTGCGCTACAGCGCGGCCGCCGCGGAGGCCCGGATCGGCGGCGACCTGTACGCGCTGGTGCCCACCCCGTACGGTGTGCGGCTGATCGTCGGCGATGTGCGCGGCAAAGGGCTGCCCGCGGTCGGCACCACCGCGCTGGTGCTGGGCGTCTTCCGCGAGGCCGCGTACGACGAGCCGGACCTGCTGGACGTCGTCGAGCGGATCGAGCGCAGCCTGACCCGTAACCTCGGCTGCGACGACTTCGTCACCGCCGTGGTCGCCGGATACCCGGAGCCGGGCCGGATGGAGGTCGTCAACTGCGGCCATGCCCCGCCGCTGCTGGTCAGCGGCTCGACCGCCGTCACGGCGATCGAGCCGACCCACCCGGCCCCGCCGCTGGGCCTGCGCTCCCTCGTCGTACGCCGCCCGAGCCTGCAGGTGCTGCCCTTCGCCGACGGCGACCAGCTGCTGCTGTACACCGACGGGGTCACCGAGGCCCGCGACTGCGGCCGGGCGTTCTACCCGCTCGCCGAGCGGGTGGCCCGGCACACCTGCGACGACCCGTCCCGCACCCTGGCCGCCCTCCACGACGACCTGCTGGCACACGTCGGCGGCCGGCTCCACGACGACGCGGCGCTGCTGCTGCTCCGCAAACCGACCGCCGCGGACCCGGCCGCCGCCGCTCCGCCCGCGGCCGTCGACCCGACGACCCACGCCCCCTGAGGCCTGCCGGTTCAGGGCCGGGCGTCGGTGAGGATCAGCACATCGGCGTCCACCGTGCTGGTCATCCGGTCCCAGGAGACGGCGACCACGCCGTCCCCGGCGTGCGAGGGCACCAACTGCGGCGCCGCGCCGCTGCCGCTCCGGTCCAGCTCGGGCAGGCCGACGGAGTACCGGAGCCCGCCGCGCTCGGCGTCCAGGACCAGCAGCCGCGACGGGCCGGCCGGGGTGCGCAGGCCCGCCACCATGAACGGCTGCTCCACGACGTACACCCGCCCGTCGGCGACCAGCGCCCGCCCGAGCCGGGTGCCCGTCGCCGCCCGGTGGGTCCACCGCCGCCGGCCGTCGGCCAGGGCGTAGCCGCGCAGTGCGTCGGGGCCGTCGTCGGCCTGGGCCACCAGGGTGTGGGCCGTGGCGCCCCGGCCCCGCTCCCCGTCGGGGAACGGCAGGGTACGGATGCCGGGCCGCCGCCCGGAGACATCGGTCACCGCCATGCCGCCGCCGCGGCGTGCCGGGGCGAGGACCAGGGTGGTGCCGTTGGCGGGCAGATAGGGCTGGATCGCGGCGTCGTGCGGGAACCGCCACCGTACGGTGCCGGTGTCCGTGTCCAGGCCGACCTGCGCCATCCGGTCGGTCTGCGGATCGTCGTCCAGGGCGGGGTCGTCCGGGCAGCCGCCGGCCTCCACGACGTACACCTCCCGCAGCGGGAGCGCTTCGTCCACGGGGGACCACTCCTCGCAGCCCTTCGGCGGCGCGGCCCGCCACCGGCGCTTTCCGTCGGCTGAGGAGAGCGCCCACAGCTCCTTCTGCGACTCGACGAGCACGGTCCGGTCCATGACGGTGATGTTGGTGACCAGGCCGTGGTGGCGATCGGTGGATCTCCTCGGCCCCTCGGTGCGCCAGCGCGGTTTGCCGGTGCGCAGATCGACCGCGGTCAGCCCGCCGTCGCGCCACCACAGGACGGCCAGTTCGTCCCCGATCTCCAGGTCGTGCAGATACGCGTCGCGCCCGTACTCCCAGTAGGTCCGGCCCGTGCGCAGATCGACGGCGGTCAGGCGGGTGCCGCCGTCGCCGGTGGTGCCGTCGTACAGCGCCAGGCCGCCGACGATGGCCTCGGGCACCTGGTCCAGCGCCCGCACCGTCTCACCGGGTCTGCCCGGGGCTGACTTCCCCAGCGCGGCGGGGGCCTTGCCGTACGGCCCCTTGGTCCACTCGCGCGGGCCGTCGTCGTCCTCCGTGAACCGGGCGTACGCCTGCCAGCCGCCCGCCCCCAGCGCGAGGACGAGCGCCACGGCGAGCGGCACCCGCAGCCGCGGCCGGGGCGCGAACCAGCGGCCCCAGAGGCTTCGCATGGACATCTTGTGCTCCCTCCCCCACGGTCGGCGCCCCGCTCGGGGGCGCCGACCGCCGATCACTGAGCCGGTACTAGGACCGGCATACCCGTACTTCGCGGCTGGGCTGGCTGGCCTGCTGCCACTTGTTGCTGTTGTTCGCCCAGGTGAGGCTGATGCTCCACCTACCGATCCCGATACCGGTCACGCTGCTGGACTTCCAGGTGTGGCCGTACTTGGAGAACGCCTGGAGGTCCCAGCAGCCGCGCTTGCTGGCCTTGAAGGAGATACCCATGAGGCCCTGGTAGCCCTGCATGTCGGCCGTGCCCAACTTCGGGCCCTCGTTGAAGATGAACCCCGATCCGTAGCCGCCGGTCGTCTGCGCCTGCGTCATCTTCTTCTTGCCGTAGACATTCCCCTTCCCCTGGTACTGAAGGGTGTGGGCCAGGACGGTGACCTTCTTGCTGAAGGTGAGAGCGAACGCGTCGTACCCCTTGGTGTTGGAGGGGATCTTCTTCCACTTCCAGCCGGCCGCGGCGATGTAGCGGTCCTTCCCCTCGGCCTTGTAGATGATCGGCTTCGAGAGCTTGATCTCATCGCTCGGGTTGCCGAGCGTGCTGAGCTCCGAACCGCCCCCGTCCACCCGCTCCAGGCAGTAGTCCGTGGCCAGCTTCGCGTCGATCCGCTCCTGCGAGAGACCCTGGCCTTCCAGCTTCTGGATGAGCGCGGTGACGCGGTCCGTCTGCGCCTTGGCGCTGTCGGGCAGCTTCGAGACACAGCCGCGAGCGGCCGCTGCCCCAGTCGCCCCCGCTTGCGCCGACTGGCCGAAGGCCGTCGACGATGCGCCGACCGGGAGCAGAACCGCCCCCGCCACGGCGGCGCCCACCAGTCGCATCTTCGTGTGCATGTGCTTGTTCCCCTCGTTCGCGATGGATGGACGAGGTGCGCGGCCGGCCCGCGTTGTCCGGCCGGTGCGACCCCGTCTGACCTCGAGTTTTCTGGGCCGGGCGTTGTCTGGCAGGCCCCAATCGCCGCGCTGGACAATTAAGTCGGGCCGGGAACGGCCGGTGGCCGCGCGGCGTCCGGTACGGGTGGGAGGCACGGGCCGGGCGGAACGCCCAGGCCATGAGGGGGAGGGGCATCAGATGGGGCGTCGGGAGAGCCCGCTGGATCCGAGTGCCGGGCCGGTGGAGCGATTCGCCCATGAGTTACGGGCCTTGCGGCAGAGCGCGGGCGGGTTGACGTATCGGGCGATGGCGCGCAGGACGGAGTACTCCACGGCGACCCTCGCCCAGGCGGCCTCCGGCGACAGACTTCCCTCGCTGCCGGTCGCTCTGGCGTATGTGACCGCGTGCGGCGGGGACCGCGTGGAGTGGGAGCGGCGCTGGCAGCAGGTGACGGACCAGCTGCTGGCCGAGCCGCCCGAGGACGACGACGCCGTTCCGCCGTATCCGGGGCTGCGGCGCTTCCAGCCGGAGGACCGGGAGCGGTTCTTCGGCCGCGACCGGCTGACCGAGGACCTGGTCGGGCTGGTCCGGGCGCGGCGGTTCGCGGCCGTGGTCGGCGCGTCGGGCAGTGGGAAGTCCTCGCTGCTGCGCGCCGGGCTCATCCCGGCCCTGCGGGCGGGGGACGGGGGGCCGGCGGCTCGGGCAGGGGACGCGGGGCGGGCGGCTCGGGCGGGAGACGCGGGGACGGCGGTGCGGGCTGAGGACGGAGGGTCGGCGGCGCGAGCGAGGGACGGGCGGGCGGCGGCGCGGGCCGGAGTCGGAGTCGGAGACTCCGGCCAGGCGCGGCCCGCCGCCCTCCGGATTCTCACCCCGGGCCCGCACCCCGCCCAGAGCCATGCGCACCTCCTCGCCCCGGCCGGGGGCGAGGGCGACACGGTGGTGGTCGTCGACCAGTTCGAGGAGACCTTCACCCTGTGCCATGACCCGGCCGAACGGGCGGAGTTCATCGACCTGCTGCTGGCCGCCCGCGACCCCGAGCGCCGGTTACGGGTCGTGGTCGCCGTCCGCGCCGACTTCTTCGGCCACTGCGCCGGGCACCGCGCGCTCGCCGACGCGCTGCGGGACGCCACGCTGCTGGTGGCCCCGATGACCCCGGAGGAGCTGCGCGAGGCCATCGTCGGACCGGCCGCCGCCGAGGGGCTGATCGTCGAGCGCACCCTGACCGCGCGGCTCGTCGAGGAGGTCGCCGACGAGCCCGGCGGGCTGCCGCTGCTGTCCCACGTCCTGCTGGAGACCTGGCGCCGCCGCCGTGGCCGCGCGCTGACCATGGCCGCGTACGAGGCGACCGGCGGTATCCACGGCGCGGTCGCCCAGACCGCCGAGGACCTGTACACCCGGCTGCCGCCCGACCAGGCACAAGCCGCCCGGCGGACCCTGCTGCGGCTGGTCACCCCGGGCGAGGGGGCGCCCGACACCCGCCGCCCGGCGGACCGCGCCGAACTCCGGGCCGGCGGGCCCGGCGAGGCGGCCACCGTGCTGGAGCGCCTGGCCCGCGCGCGCCTGATCACCCTCGACGACGAGGTCGTCAACCTCGCGCACGAGGCGCTGATCACCGCCTGGCCCCGGCTGCGCGACTGGATCGACGAGGACCGCCGCCTGCTGCGCGTCCACCGTCAGCTGACCGAGGACGCCACCGCGTGGCAGCGGCTGGGCCGGGATCCCGGGGCGCTCTACCGGGGCGTACGGCTGGCGGAGGCGGACGAGGCGTTCGGCCCGCCCGAGCGGGCCGCGGACCTCATCCCGGTCGAGGGCGCCTTCCTCGCCGAGAGCCGAGCGGGGTTGCGCAAGGAGCGGCGTCGGCTGCGCCAGGTCCTGGCGGCGGTCTCCGTGGCGCTGTGCCTGGCACTGGTGGCCGCCGGCGTCGCTTTCTGGCAGCGCCACACGGCCGTCGGCGAGGAGCGCAAGGCCCAGGCCGCGCGGCAGTTGGCGCAGTCCAGGCAGCTGGCCGCCCAGTCCACCGCGCTACTCGACCAGGACCCCGACCTGGCCGCGCTGCTGGCCGTACGGGCCTACCGGACGCACCCCACCGCCGAGGCCACGGACAGCCTGTACGCCGCGGCGGCCCTTCCCGCGCAGAAGCGGCTCACCGGGCACAAGGGCAAGGTGATGTCGGTGGCGTACAGCCCGGACGGCCGCACGCTGGCCACGGGCGGCGAGGACCGGACGGTGCTGCTCCGGGACGCCAGGACCGGTCGGGTCCGTAACACCCTCACCGGCCACGTCGGCATGGCGACGTCGGCGACCTTCAGCCCGGACGGCCGCACGCTCGCCGTCGCCGACGCCCGCGAGGTGCGGCTGAGGGACGCGGACACCGGGCGGGTGCGGAGCACCCTCACCCCCCGCGCGGGCGCGATGATGACAGTGGCGTTCAGCCCGGACGGCCGCACCCTGGCCACGGGCCGCTCCGACGGGCTGGTGCGGCTGTGGGATGCCGGGACCGGCCGCCTCCGCGCGACCCTCACCGGCCCCGCGAAATGGGGCGCCACGGTCACCTCGGTGGCGTACAGCCCGGATGGCCACACGCTGGCCACGGGCAGTACCGACGGCACGGTGCGGCTGTGGGACACCGGGACCGGACGACTCGGCAGGACCATCACCGGCGACAAGTACGGCGTGCTGTCGGTGGTGTTCAGCCCGGACGGTCGCACCCTGGCGACCGGTGGGGGCGAGCGCGCGGTGCGGCTGTGGAGCGCGACCACCGGCAAACTCCGGGACACACTCACTGAGGTCGGCCCGGTGCGTTCGCTGGCCTTCAGCCCGGACGGCCGGGCGCTGGCGACCGGGGGCGGCGACAGTCATGTGCGGCTGTTGGACCTCGACGCGGGCCGGGCCCGCGACAGCTTCTCCCTCGGCTACGACGGGTCGGTGTGGTCGGTGGCGTTCAGCCCGGACGGGCGGACGTTGGCGACCGGCGATGAAGAGGGGCTGCTGCGGCTGTGGGACGTGGCGACCGGCCGTACCAGGGACATCCTGGCCAGGCAGCCCGGCGGCGTGCTGTCTGTGGCGTTCGCCCCCGACGGCCGCAGCCTCGCCAGCGGCAACGGCCGTGACGACACCGTGAAGGTGTGGGACGCGGCGAGCGGCCGAGTCCGGCGCTCCCTCGTCGTCGGGTTGCATGAGGCCGTGCCGTCGCTGGCGTTCAGCCCCGACGGCCGCACCCTGGCGACCGGACACTTCGACGGGAATGTCCGCCTGTGGGACCCGGACACCGGCCTGCCCCGCCGCAGGCTGCACGGCCACACCGACTTCGTACGGTCCGTGGCGTTCAGCCCCGACGGCCGCACGCTGGCCACCGGCAGCAACGACAAGACCGCGCGGCTGTGGGACGTGTCGACCGGCCGGGCCCTTCGCGTGCTCCGCGGCCATGACAAGGGTGTGCTGTCGGCGGCGTTCAGCCCTGACGGCCGCACCCTCGCCACCAGCGGTGTCGACCGCACGGTGCGCCTGTGGGACGCGAGGACCGGCCGCGCGCTGCGCACCCTCAAGGGCCACACCGACGCCGTGTGGTCCGCGGCGTTCAGCCGGGACGGCCGCACCCTGGCGACCGGCAGCGCGGACGGCTCGGTGCGGCTGTGGGATGTGGCGAGCGGGCGGATGCGGGATGTGCTCGACGGGCACACCGAGAGCGTACAGTCGGTGGCCTTCAGCCCCGACGGGCGCACCTTGGCCAGCGGCGGCGGAGAGACCGTACGGCTGTGGGACGCGGCGAGCGGCGAATCCCGCGGGTCGCTGCGCGGCCACACCGCCGATGTGTGGGGGGTGGCGTTCGGCCCGGACGGGCGCACCCTGGCCACCGGCAGCGACGACGAGACCGTACGGCTGTGGAACATCGACCTGCGACCGCCCGCCGCGGCGATCGGCAAGATCTGCGGGACCGTCGACCGGGACCTCACCCGGCGGGAGCGCTCGACCTATCTGCCGGACGAGCCGTCGGGCCGGGTGTGTCAGTGACTTCGCGGTGAGTATGGGACAGCGACACGCCGTGGCGTCGGTGTGTCGCTGTCCCATACTCACCGCACATCAGGCGTGGCCGGGGGCTAGATCACGCCCTGCTCGGCCATGGCCTCCGCCACCCGCAGATATCCGGCGACGTTCGCGCCCAGGACGTAGTCGTCGGGGGCCCCGTACTCCTCGGCGGTGGCCCGGCACAGCGCGTGGACGTCGGTCATGACGGCGGCGAGACGGGCCTCGGTCTGTTCGAAGGTCCACCGGTCGCGGGCGGCGTTCTGCCGCATCTCCAGTGCGGAGGTGGCCACTCCGCCGGCGTTGGCGGCCTTGCCGGGGCCGAAGAGCACCCCGGCCTCCCGCAGCACCTCGACGGCCGCCGGGGTGCAGGGCATGTTCGCGCCCTCGGCCACGGCCAGTACGCCGTTCTTCACCAGCGTGACGGCGTGCTCCTCGGTCAGCTCGTTCTGGGTGGCGCAGGGCAGGGCGATTTCGCAGTCCACCTCGAACACCGAGCCCTGGTCGGAGAACACCGCACCCGGCCTGGCCCGGGCGTAGTCGCCGAGCCGCGCCCGGCGGACCTCCTTGACCTCCTTGAGCAGGTCCAGGTCGATGCCGCCCCGGTCGACCACATACCCGGTGGAGTCGGAGCAGGCCACCACCCGGCCGCCGAGGGCGTGCACCTTCTCGATGGCGTAGACGGCCACATTGCCGGAGCCGGAGATCACCACATCGCAGCCGTCGAACTGGCGGCCGCGGGTGCGCAGCATCTCCTGTGCGAAGTGGACGGTGCCGTAGCCGGTGGCCTCGGTGCGCGCGTACGAGCCGCCCCAGCCGACCCCCTTCCCGGTCAGCACGCCCGCCTCGAAGCGGTTGGTCAGCCGCTTGTACTGGCCGAACAGATAGCCGATCTCACGTCCGCCCACACCGATGTCCCCGGCCGGGACATCGGTGTGTTCGCCGATGTGCCGGTGGAGTTCGGTCATGAAGGACTGGCAGAAGCGCATGACCTCACCGTCGGAGCGCCCCTTGGGGTCGAAGTCCGCGCCGCCCTTGCCGCCGCCGATCGACAGCCCGGTCAGCGCGTTCTTGAAGATCTGCTCGAAGCCGAGGAACTTGACGATGCCCAGGTTGACGCTGGGGTGGAAGCGCAGGCCCCCCTTGTAGGGGCCGAGCGCGCTGTTGAACTCCACCCGGAAGCCACGGTTGACGTGGATGTCCCCCAGGTCGTCGACCCAGGGCACCCGGAAGACGATCTGCCGCTCCGGTTCGCACAGCCGCTCCAGGATCCGGGCGTCGAGATGGTCCGGATGCGCGCGGAGCGCGGGCGCGAGGCTGTGCAGCACCTCGCCCGCGGCCTGGTGGAACTCCGCTTCCCCGGGGTTGCGGCGCACGATCTGCGCGTACACGGACTCGATACGAGCGGTGACGTCCATGGCCGCTCAGTGTGGCAGCGGACCCCGCGAAGGCCGGTCCGCCGCGCCGAGGAATGCCCCCTGCCGGCCCGACGGTTCGGCGAGACGGTGCGGGGTGGCAGCAGGTCGACAGCGGGGGCGGCGACCCGGCTCAGCCGAGCCGGGTCGCCAGCCCGTCGAGGACCCGCTGTAGTCCGTAGTCGAACTTGTCGTCGCGGATTTCGCGCGGGTCCTTGTCGCGTAGGCCCGCGTACTGCTCGCGCAGTTTCGGGTGGTCCCGCGCGGCGTCCTCGGCGGCCGGCCACAGCTGCTCCGCCCATTCCCGCTCGCTCACGCCACCGCGGGCGAGCGTCGTCAGCCAGGCGGCCTCGCTGGTGGCCATGCCGATGACGTACGCCGTGAACGCGGAGACGGCGGGATCGGCCTCGGCCGCCGGGAGGCCCGCTTTCTCGAAGACGGCCAGCATGCTCTCGGTGAGCCGCATCAGGTTGGGCCCCAGCTGGGTCACCCAGGCTCCGCCGATCACGGAGGCCATCCACGAGTGGGCCAGGATCGCCGACCTGAGGCCCTGCGCGCAGCGGGTGGCGACCTCCCGCCAGTGGTCCGGGTCCGCGGCCTCGGGTACCTCGATCTCGCCGTAGACCTCGTCCACGACCAGCTCGATCAGCTCGCCCTTGTCGGCCACATGCGTGTACAGCGAGGTGGCCCCCGCGTTCAGCCGGCTGCCGAGCTTCCGCATGCTCAGGGCGTCGATGCCCTCGGCGTCGAGCAGTTCGAGGGCGGCGGACACGATCTGGTCCCGGCTCAGCGCGGGCTGTTCGCGCCGGGGGCGCTGGGGGCGGGTCCACACCGACTGGATCGGTCGCTTGGCGTCGCTCGGCATACGGGCTCCTCTTCCTTCTTTCTCCCGCGGCCAAGGATAGCCGCTCGGGCGCACGGTGTACGGGGTTGCGAACAGTGTGCGGCCTCCGTACAGTGTTCGGCGTAGCGTACGCCGTTCGAACGCACATCGTCCTTCACCGATGGAGACGCCATGTCGAGTACCAAGGGCCAGGAAGCCACCGCCTTCGACACCACGCGCTGGCAGGCCCGGCTCGACGAGCTGCGGGCCGCCTATCACGTGCCGGGCGCGACCCTGGCCGTGCTGGCCGACGGGGAGATCCACGAGCTGGCGAGCGGTGTGCTGCACCGGGGCACCGGCGTGACGGCCACCACGGACTCGGTGTTCCAGCTCGGCTCGATCGCCAAGGTCTACACCGCCACGCTGGTGATGCGGCTGGTCGAGTCCGGCGAACTCGACCTGGACGCCCCGGTGGTGGACGTGCTGCCGGAGTTCGCCGTCGCCGACCCCGAGGCCACCAGGGCCATCACCATGCGCCGGTTGCTCAGCCACACCAGCGGTCTGACGTGCGACTTCACCGAGGACACCGGGCGCGGTGACGACTGCCTGGCCCGCTATGTCGAGGCCGCCAAGGGGGTGGCGCTGGACTGCCCGCCCGGGACGGCGGTCTCCTACAGCAGCGTCGGGTACAACGTGCTGGGCCGCATGGTCGAGGTGCTGACCGGCCAGACCTGGGACGCCGCGCTCAAGGACCGGCTGCTCACCCCGCTCGGCCTCGAGCAGACCATGACCCTCCCCGAGGAGGTGCTGCGGTTCCGGGCCGCGATGGGTCACCTGGGCGAGGAGGGCCAGGACCCGGAGCCGGCGCCCGCATGGGACCTGATGCCGCGCTCGGCGGGCCCGTACGGCAGGGTCTGCGCCACCGCGGGCGATGTGGTCCGGCTGGCCCGGATGCACCTCGACGGCGGCGCGGCGCAGGACGGCACGCGCGTGCTGGCCCCCGAGTCCGTCGCGGCCATGCAGCGGCGCGAGGTCGACGTCCCGGACAAGTGGACCGTGAGCGCCGACGGCTGGGGCCTCGGCTGGACGCTCTACGACTGGTTCGGCACCCCGGGCTACGGCCATGACGGCGCCTCGATCGGGCAGTACGCGTATCTGCGCGTGGTGCCGGAGGCGGGCGTGGCCATCGCCCTGCTGACCAACGGCGGCGGCGCACGCCGGCTCTACGCCGATCTCCTCCAGGAGTTGCTCGGCGAGCTGGCTGGGGTGCGGATGCCGGACGCCTTCGCTCCGGCGGCGCAGCCGCCCGCGGTGGACATCACCCCGCTCCTTGGCACCTATGAGCGCGAAGGCGTCGTCATCACCGTCAGCGAGCGCGACGGCGCGTTCCACCTGCGGTACGAGTTCGTCGGTGGCATGAAGGACTTCTCCCAGCCGCTGGAGATGGACCTGATCCCGCTCTCGGACACCGTCTTCGCCGCCTCCGGCGCCGGCCCCTCCTTCAGCGAGGACTGGATGCCCGTGGTGTTCTCCACCCTCTCCAACGGCACCGCCTGCTGCTACATCGGCATGCGTGCCGCGCCCAAGATCGCCTGAACCTACGGTCCTGGCACGACAAGGGCCCGCCCGCGACCGGTGTCCTCCGGTCGCGGGCGGGCCCCAGCGGTGTTCGAGAGCTGCTTTTCGGGAGTTACTTGGCGAAGCCGTAGTTCAGCAGCTTCTTCGCGTCCGCCGTGCGGTTGTCCACCGAGGAGGAGGCGAGGACCGTGCCGATCACCGTCTTGCTGTCCCGGGTGGCGGCGAAGACCAGGCAGTACTTGGCCTCCGGGCCCGAGCCGGTCTTGACGCCGATGGCGCCCGAGTAGGTGCCGAGCAGCGGGTTGGTGTTCGTCCAGTCCATGTAGCGGTAGCCACCGCTCTTGGTGGTGACCTTCTGCTTCGTCGACTTCGTCTTCACGACCGTACGGAACGTGGAGTACTTCATCGCGCTGCTGGCCAGCTTGGTCAGATCGCGCGGCGTCGAGTAGTTCGCGCCGTGCCCTATGCCGTCGAACGAGTCGAAGTGCGTGTTCGTGAGGCCCAGGCTCTTGGCGGTCGTGTTCATCTTGCCGATGAACGACTTCACCCGCGCCGCCCGGGTCGACCCGGTGCCGAACTTGTCGGCCAGCGCGTACGCGGCGTCACAGCCGGACGGCAGCATCAGCCCGTACAGCAGCTGGCGGACGGTGACCTTGTCGCCGACGATGAGCTTGGCCGAGGAGGCCCAGTTGTTGTCGACGATGTAGTCGCTGTACGCCTTCTGGACGGTGACCTTCGCGTCCAGGTTGAGATTCGGCTGGGCGAGTACCACCCGGGCCGTCATGATCTTGGTGGTGGAGCCGGTGGAGAGGCGGGTGTCCGCTGCCTTGGTGTAGAGGGACTTCCCCGTGCCGTTGTTCATCACGAACCCGCCCTTGGCGGTGATCGTGGGGGTCGCGACCGTGGCAGCCTGCACGGGGGCGAGCGCCCCGGCGGACAGAACGGCTCCCGCGGCGATGACGGCCACGGCGGATACGCGACGAATGCCCTTGATACCGGTTTTCAAGACTGATACTCCAAATGCCCCTGCGGGGCGGCTATATGAGAGTGCCGCTTGCTCAAGAGACGCATGAGACAGAGAAATGGATGTGCTTCGGTGACAGTAGCCCATCCGCCGCACACGGTGACCCACGGGCCCGGGCAGTCCATTGGCCGGGGCGCTCACTTCGGCGGGTCGGCAAGTCCAGCCTGGTGGAGGAGCTCCTGCGGCGCGCCGAGGTGCCGTCCCTCTTCTTCACGGCTGCCGGCGGATCCGAAGAGGATGAGCTGTCCGAACTGCTCGACGCCGCCGCCACCTCCACCCTGCCGGAGCGCGCGCGTGCAGAGAGGTGTAGCCCGCTACACCCCCGGATCGGGAGCGTGCTCTCTGCCCCCGCCCCCCGCCCGTTCCTAGCCTCGTGAGTGGACGAGGCGAGTCGGCCGATCACTGGGGAGGGGCGTACACATGCGCAGGCAGCGGGGCGGTTCGGGGACCGTGAGCGCGGTGGGGGCGGGGCCGGTGGCCGACGCGCTCGCGCTGGAGGGGGTGAGCAGGGAGTACCGGCGGGGCACCGTCGCGCTGCACCCCGTCGACCTCGCGGTCCCCCGGGGGCGGTTTCTCGCCGTGATGGGGCCGTCCGGGTCCGGGAAGTCGACCCTGCTCCAGTGCGCCGCCGGGCTCGACCGGCCGACGGCGGGGGCGGTGCGCATCGGGGGTACGGAGCTGGCCTCGCTCAAGGAGACGGCGCTGACGCGGCTGCGGCGGGAGCGGATCGGGTTCGTCTTCCAGGCCCACAACCTCGTGCCGTCGCTGAGCGTCGCGGAGAACGTCGCCCTGCCCCTGATGCTCGGCGGCGTGCCGTCCGACGGGCGGGCCGTGCGGGCGCTTGAGGCGGTGGGGCTCGCCGAGCGGGGCGCGGACCGGCCGGCGGAGCTGTCCGGCGGGCAGGCCCAGCGGGTGGCGATCGCCCGCGCGCTGGTCACCGAGCCCGACATCGTCTTCGCCGACGAGCCCACGGGCGCGCTCGACCCGGCCACCGCACACGGCGTGCTCGCACTGCTGCGGCAGGCCGTCGACCGCGACGGCCACACGGTGGTGATGGTCACCCACGACCCGGTCGCCGCCGCCTGGGCGGACGAGGCCCTGTTTCTGGCACGGGGGCGGGCCGTCGGCCGGCTGGACCGGCCCGGGGCCGATGAAGTGCGCCGCGTGATGCGGGACCTGGGGCGGGGCACGGCCACCGTACGTGAGGAGGGACAGAGGGCATGAATGTGACCAAGTTGCTGGCCTCCCGTGCCGCTCGTACGCATCGCAAGGCGTGGGCCGCCGTGTTCGCCGCGCTCGCGCTCACCTCCCTGCTGCTCGGCTCCTTCGTGCTCGCCCTCGCCTCGACCGGGCTCGGGCACGCGCGGGTGGAGCGGTACGCGGCGGCCGACCTCGTCGTCACCGGCGACCAGGAGACCCGCTTCACCGCCAAGCCCTGGGGCAGCGACCCCCAGACCGCGCGGGCCGGGCTCACCGAGCGGGTTCGGGTGCCGGCGGGCGCGCTGGGTGTGGTGCGGAAGGTGCCCGGCGTACGGGCGGCCGTCGCCGACGACGTGTTCCAGGTCGGGCGCGCGGGCCGGGCCGTCACCGGTCGGGCCTGGGACGCGGCCCGGCTCGCGCCGTACGAGCTGCGCGACGGGCGCGCCCCGCGCCGGGCGGGCGAGGTCGTGGTGGGCGGCGGGGCCCGTATCGGTGAGCGGGTCACGCTGCGCGTGGCCGGTGCCGACGCGGCGTACACCGTCGTCGGCGTCGCCGACGGCCCGGACGCCGCGGTCTACTTCGCGGCGGCCGAGGCGCGGCGCCTGGCCGGGCACCCGGACACCCTGGACGCCATCGGGGTGATCGCCGAATCCGGGGTGGGGACGGGCGAGTTGGCCTCCCGGGTACGGCACGCGCTCGACGCGGCGGAGCTCCACAGCGTGGGGCGGCGCGCGGCCGGTGACGTGGCCGAGGTCCAGGTGGAGACCGGGGACGGGCGCGGCGGCCCCGAGTTCCTGGCCGCCGCGCCGGCCCGCAAGGGCATGCTGGAACTGCTGGCGTCCGTGGCCGCCACCGTCGTCCTCATCGCGCTGCTCGTCGTGTCGTCGACGGTCGTACAGGCGCTGCGGCAACGCGCCCACGAGATGGGGCTGTTGCGCGCGGTCGGCGCGACGCCGCGGCAGCTGCGCGGCGCGGTCGGCCGGGAGGTGGGGCGGGTCGCGGCCCGCGCGGCGCTGCTGGGCGCCGTGGCCGCGCTCCCCGCGTACGCAGGGCTGCGCGGACTGCTGGGCGCGCGCGGCGCGCTGCCGCCCGGCCTCGAACTTCCCATCCCGCCCTGGCTGTGGCCCGCGCCCCTGGCCACCGCGGGGATCACGGTCCTGATCGCGCGCGCCGCGGCGTGGATCGCCGGCGCCCGGGCCGCGAAGCTCCGCCCCGCGGAGGCGCTGCGCGAACCGGCCCCCGGCACACCGCGCCGGGTCGCCGGTCTTGTGCTGCTGGCCCTGGGCGTGAGCTCGGCGGGGACGGCCGTCCTGCAGTCCGGCCAGGCCGCCGCGATGGCGGCGGGGGCGGCCGCGGTGACGATGGTCATCGGATGCGCCCTGCTCGGGCCGTGGATCGCCACGGGCGCGATGCGGATCCTCGGCGCTCCGCTGCGCCGCTTCGGCGGGCCCGGCGGCCGCCTCGCCGCCGCCAACTGCACGGCCGCCGCCACCCGCCTGGGCGCGGCCCTCACCCCGATCATCCTGGTCACCGCCTTCACCGCCGTACAGCTCTCGGGCGGCGCCACCCTCACCCATGCCGGCCAGGGCCAGGCCCGCGAGGCGATGCGCGCCGACTTCGCGGTGCGCGCGGACGGCGGACTGCCGAGCGGCGCCGTGGAGCGGATCCGGGACGTGCCCGGGGTACGGGCGGCCACCGATGTCGTACGCGGCACGGTGGTGCTGGCCCGGCGGGAGACCGGCGAACCCCGGCTCGACCGGCTGCCGGTCCTCGGCGTCACCCCGGAGGGGCTGCCGCGCACCCTCGACCCCGAGCTGCGGAACGGCACCCTCAGCGCCCTGCGTCCCGGCACCGTCGCCGTCGGCGGCGACCGGGCGCGCTCCCTCGACGCGCACCCCGGCTCCACGGTGACGCTCCGCTTCGGGGACGGCGTGGAGACGAAGCTGCGGGTCGTGGCGACCTACGAACGCTCCCTCGCGCTGGGCGACTTCCTCCTCTCGCGCGATGAACTGCTGGCCCACACCTCGATGCCCGGCGCGGGCCAGGTCCTGGTCACGGCCGCATCCGGCACCGACCGCGCGGCGCTCGCAAAGGCCCTGGCCGCGGCGGTCCCCGGGGCCCGCGTGGCGCCCGACCCCGCGCCGATCCAGGTCGAGCCGGAGGATCAGGAGCTGGTCGAGGTGGTCACGGTCGCCGCGGTCTCCGCGATCGGGGCCTACACGGTGATCGCCGTCCTCAGCACCCTCTCGCTCATCACCATCGGCCGCCGCCCCGAACTCCGCCTCCTGCGCCTCGCCGGTGCCGGCCGCCGCCAACTGCGGCGCATGCTGCGGCTCGAGGCGGGGGCCACGGCGCTGACGGGGCTGGCCGTGGGCGCGGTGGTGGCGTCGGTGCCGCTGCTCGCGTTCAGCGTGGCGATGGCCCGTACGGTGCCCTATCTGCCGCCGGTCCAGGCGCTGGTGATCGTCGCCGTGGTCGCGGTGACCGCGGCCGCGGGCACCCTGCCCCCGGCCCGCGCCGCGCTACGGGGCCGCTACCCGGGGGCGGGCCCGGCCGACGGCTGAGGAAGGGGGGGCGGTTTCTCCGTCACCCCTTGTTCAGATACGCGAGCACCGCCAGCACCCGGCGGTGCCCGCTGTCGCTCGGCGGCAGGCTCAGCTTCGCGAAGACGTTGCCGATGTGCTTGCTGACCGCGCGGTCGGACACGACCAGCGTCTTCGCGATGGTGGCGTTGTCGCGGCCCTCCGCCATCAGATGCAGCACCTCGCGTTCGCGCGGGGTCAGGGAGTCCAGGGGGTCGTTGCGGCGCCGGGTCATCAGCTCCGTGACCACCTCCGGGTCCAGCGCCGTGCCGCCCGCCGCGACCCGTTCCAGGGCGTCCAGGAACTCGTCGACGCGGCCCACCCGGTCCTTCAGCAGATAGCCGACCCCGCTCGCGCCCCCGCCCAGCAGCTCCGCGGCGTACGTCTCCTCGACGTACTGGGAGAGCACCAGCACCGGCAGATCGGGGATCTCCTTGCGCGCCGCGAGCGCGGCGCGCAGGCCCTCGTCGCGGAAGCCGGGCGGCATGCGCACATCGAGGACGGCGACGTCCGGGCGGTGTTCGAGGAGGGCGGGCAGCACCTCGGGGCCGCTGCCGGCGACCGCGGCCACCTCGTGGCCCGCGGAGCTCAGCAGCAGGACCATCCCCTCCCTCAGCAGGGCGTTGTCCTCGGCGATCACCACGCGCACGGCAGCTCCACTTCGATCACGGTCGGCCCCCCGGCGGGGCTGTTCACCTCCATGGTCCCGTCAAGTGCCGCCACCCGGCGCCGCATCCCGAGCAATCCGCTGCCGCCCATGCCTCCGCCGGAGGCCGCGGCCGGGGTTTCGGCGCCGCCCCGGCCCTCGTCGCGCACCACGATCCGCAGCCGCCCGGCCGTACGGATCAGCTCCACCCGGGCGCGCTGGGACCCGCTGTGCTTCGCGGCGTTGGTCAGCGCCTCCGCGATCACGAAGTACGCGGCGGCCTCGACCGCGGCGGGGGCGCGCGGCAGGTCCTCGCCCTCGACACCCGTCCCCTCGACCCCGTCCGCGTCCACGGCCACATCGAGCCCGCTGCTGGCCGCGAGCGCGCGCACGGCGCCGACGAGGCCGCGGTCGGTGAGGATCGGGGGGTGGATGCCGCGGACGACGTGGCGCAGCTCGGTCAGGGCCTCCTCGGCCTGGTTCTGCGCGTCGTCCAGGAGCTTGCGCGCCGCGTCGGGGTCCTTGTCGTACGCCCGCTTGGCCAGTCCGACCCGCATCGACAGGGCCACCAGACGGGCCTGGGCGCCGTCGTGCAGATCGCGTTCGATGCGCCGCAGCTCGGCGCCGTGCGCGGCGACGGCGCCCGCGCGGGTGACGGTCAGCTCCTCGACCCGCTCGGCGAGGTCGGCGCTGCGCCGGGCCTCGGGGGAGGGGGTCAGCAGCGCGGTCGACCACATGGCGTCGACGTCGGCGAGGCGCGAGAGCAGCGGCAGCACCACGGCGGGGCGCTTGAGCAGCCCGCACCACACCCCGTCGACGAACACCCCCACGGACCAGACGATCAGCGAGACGTAGGCGAGGATCAGGCCGTAGCCGAAGTGCGCGAAGAGCCAGCGCAGATCCCGGTAGGTGCTCGGGTCCCGGGTCGCCGCGCGCACCCGCTCGGACAGCTCGCCGGTGAGCGGCACATACGCCTCGGGGACCGGCTTCCCCGACCAGGCCCCCACCTCCCGCCGCTTGAACCCGGCCATCCTGCGCAGCAGCAGCACCGTCTCCGGCAACACGGCCGCGCCGACCACCAGGACCGTCGCGACGGCGGTGAACAGCAGCAACGCGATGAACAGATACGACACCAGGGCCAGCCCGGCCCCCTTCATCAAGAGGGCCGTGGCCCGTCCCGCCTGGTGCACCGTTTCGCGCATGGCCTCAGGCTAAGCGACCGGTCGCGGGGGCGCGGGCGGTCCCGCTCCCCGGCCGTTGGTGTAGTGCGCTACACCATGACTTCGGGAGGGCGCTCCCTCGAACACCCCCATGCCGCGCGGGCATTGTGGATCACACAAGCTCACCGGAACCCCTCACCGGAACCCTCACCGAAGGAACTCACGATGAAGTCTCTGCTCTGGGCCCTCCTGACCATCGCCCTCGTCGCCAACGTCTTCACCAGCATCACGCTCAGCGGGGTCACGCAGATGCTCGTCAGCGTCGGCACGGGCGTCGTGGTGCTCGCGTCGGCCGCGGGTCTGTACGTCCTGCGCGAGAAGCACTCCGGGTGATTCGCGGACGTCTTCCGGTCGGTTTCCGGCAGAGCCGATCAATCCCCTCCTGCGTCCGAGCCTGTGGGCTGATGATGGACGAAGCCTCGCGAGGCGAAGGGGGACGGGCTCATGCACGAGAAGGACGTCGCGGCGCTACGCGACAGGGCCGAACGGGCCGCGGCCGAGGCCCTGGCGTGCACCGCCTCGAACCGCCTCCCCGACGCACCACCCGACCCCGCACCATCCGACCCCGCACCATCAGCCTCCGCACCGCCCGACCCCGCACGAGCCGACCGCGTACGGTCCGAACTGGACGCACTCGAAGCGGAGCTGGCCGCCGCCGTCCCGGACACCGACCCGCTGCTGTGCACCGTACGGGCCCGCCTCGGCGGCCTGTACGCCGATCGCTACCAGCGCGCCCCCACGGACGAGGACCGGGCTCGGGGGCTGCGGCTGCTGCGCGCGGCCCGCGCCACCGGGGCGCTCGGCCCACGGGACCAGACCTTCGCCACCCTCGACCAGACGCAGTTGATGCTGACGCCCGCCATGGTGACCGGGTGGGACGGCACGCTGTCCCAGTTCATGGAGTCCTTGAAGCTGGGCCGCCGGATATCGGCGGGTGACCCGGAACTCACCGGCGACCTCGCGGAGCTGGTCGGACTGCTGACCGAACTGGCGCCGGCGCTGCCCGAGAAGGTCAGCGAGCCCATGTCGTGGATCGCCGAGACCCTTGAGCGGTCCCAAGCCGTCGCGCACTCCGGGGACCTCGGGCAGGTGGCCGACATGGCCCACCAGATGTCGCGGCGGCTGCCGGGCGGCCACTCCGAGCTGCTGCGGACGCTGGGCGACATGGCTGCCGAATTCGCCGCGGACGGAGCGGGCGAAGACGGTGGGACCGAGCCGCCGACGGACTTCACCGAAGAAGAGGCCGCTCTCACGTTCGCCCAATTGGCTCTTGTGATGGAGCTCCAAGTTCCCGGCACCATCCGGCCGGAAGACCTGGGCAGCCTGGTCGACGCGATGAGTCAGGGCCCGGACGGCGAAGAGGCGGAGACCGCGATGCGGGCCGCGTTGAGCAGCATGGCCCACGGCGTACGCACGGGCGACGCCGACCGGCTGGCCCAGGCGGCGGAGCTGATCAACGGGGCGGTGGGCGGCGGGGGATCCGGCCGGGTGGGCTGGATGGCCAACCTCATCTCCCCCGGTCTGCTGGCCGCGGCCACCACACTGGGCGGCAACCTCAAGGACCGCGACCAGGCGCGCGCCCGACTCGACCAGCTCTTCGACCCCGCCTCCTCGGTGTTCGACTCGGCACACGCCACCGGGCCGGGCGCGGCGGGGCTGCGGATCTGTAACCAGTGCATGCATCTGCATATGCGTACGAACCAGGCCCTGGACGAGCGGGACAGCGAAAAGCTCGAGGACCTGCTCGGCGAACTGCTCGACCTGCTGGAGGAGACCGACGACCGCGGCGAATGGCGGTTCCTGGTGCTCTTCCTGCTCGGCCAGGTCCAGCTGAGCCTGGCGATGCTGGACGGCGGGGTCACCGCCCTGCGCACCGCCGTCGCCTATCTCGAGGAGGCGACGCGGGACCCGAAGGTCCCGGCCTTCGCCCGGCCCATGATGGACGCGGCCTGGGCCCCCGCACTGACCCTGTTCTCCCTGGTCGAACCCGACCCCGTGCGGGTCCGGGAGGCCGTGGCCAGGGCCCGGCGGGCCCTGGAGGGCCCGGCGTCGACGGCCGACTGGCACGTCCGTATCCGGCAGGCCCTCTTCTACGCGCTGCTGGCCGTCCACAGGTCGACCGGTGATGGTTCCGTCCTGGACGAGGCCATCGGCGAGCTGGAACAGGCCCGCCGCGACCTCACCGACCGCACCAGCCCGGAGACCGGCCAGAAGGTGCTGTGGGACCTGGCCGAGGCGTACCACCTGCGCGGCGACCAGGAGCGCGACGACCGCGCCGCCGCCGTCACCACCGCGCAGGAGTCGCTGCGGATGCTCGCCGAGGACGTCCTGCTGCAACTCGGCGCCGAACACGGCCTCGAAGTGGCCCGGGCGGGGGCCAGCCGCGGTTTGCTCGCCGCTCAGTGGGCGGCTGTGGACGGGCGGGTCGCCGAGGCGGTGGAGGCGCTGGAGAACGGGCGGGGGCTGGTGCTGCGCGCGGCTGCGGCCGCGGCGGGGGTTCCGGAGCAGCTGGCCGCCCGGGGCGAGGCGGAGCTGGCCGAGCAGTGGCGGAACGCCGTACAGGACCTCCCGCCCCAGGCGGCGCAGACGACCGGCGGTGCCGGCACCGGCACCCCGGAAGACGTCCGGACCGCGCTCGCCCGCATCATGCCGGCCACCGAGCCCGCCCCCGGCATCACCATCCCCAGCACCCTCCGCCGCCGCGCCCTGGACGCGCTGCGGCGGCCGGACGGCGGCTCCCAGGCGCTGCGCGGACTGCTCGGCGCCCCTGGGGTCGCGGAGCTGCGGGAGGGCCTGCGGGCCGCCGGGTCCGACGCCCTCGTCTACCTGGTGCCCGGGCAGGACACGGCCGACGGTGTGGCCGTGCTCGTACCGCGTACGGGCCGGCCGGCGGCGCTGGAGCTGCCGGACCTCGGCGCGCCCGGGCGGGAGCCGTTGGAGCGCTATCTGGATGCGGGTGCGCGGCGTTCGGCGGTGCCCGAGGGCGACTTGGACGCGTACGACGAGGCTCATCGGCAGTGGGAAGCCGCGCTGGAGGGGCTGTGCGACTGGGCGGGCGAGGCCGTGCTCGGACCGGTGCTGGGCGCGCTGGGGGTCCGTACGGCGGAGCGGCCGGATGAGCAGGCCCCTGTCCGGCTCGTGCTCGTGCCGTGCGGCAATCTCGGCGCGGTTCCCTGGCACGCGGCGCGGCTCCCCGCGCCATCGGCGTACAGGTATGTCTGCGAGGGCGTGGTCGTGTCGTATGCCGCGTCGGGCGGGGAGTTTCTGCGGGCGGCGCGGCGTGGTCGCCCCGACGTCCGGGATGAGCGTGTGGTGTTGGTGGACGATCCCAGTGGGGATTTGATGTGGGCGCAGGACGAGGTGGCGGCCCTGCGGGGCGCGTACTACCCCGATGCTGTGTTGTACGGGTGGCACGAGACCGCGCCCGAAGGGGCGGGCACGCCCGAGGATGTGCTCTCCCACCTTCCCGGCAGCCCATCGCCCGCGTCCCTGCTGCATCTTGTGGTGCATGGTCTGGCCGGGCTGCGGCCCACCGACTCGGCTCTCCATCTCGCCGAGGGGCGGCTGACCGTCAACCGCATCCTCGACGTACCGGTCGTCTCTGCTGAGGAACGAACCGTCGTCGGGCCGTTGGTCGTGCTCAGTGCCTGTGAGACGGACCTCAGCAGTCGTGATCACGACGAGGCGCTGACCCCGACCACGGCGCTGTTGGCGCGTGGGGCCACGGATGTGGTGGGTTCGCGGTGGAAGGTGTCGGACAGTGCGTCCGCTGCGTTGATGGTGGTCTTCCACCACCATCTGACCGTGATGGGGCTGGCGCCGCCGGATGCGTTGCGTGCGGCTCAGCTGTGGATGCTCAACATCGACCGCCGTCCCGTGCCCGGGCTGACGGACGAGTTGCTGGCGGAGACCGTGGGCAATGTGCGGGGGCTGGCCCGGGTGGTGTCCTGGGCCGGGTTCATTCACCAGGGCAATCCGACTCCTGACGCGCTGACGGAAGGACAGGGCCCGGTCGGGGCGTTACGCGGCAGGGCGGCACGGGCCGCGGACAAGGCTGCGATGTTGAGTCCCCCCTGGCGGCTGGACAATCCGTCCGCCGACGGGACGCCGCCCGGCGCCGCACGCCCGCGTGGGGAGATCGACCTCACGCTGCTCGAACGCGCCGTTTCAGAATTGGAAGTGCTCGACGGCGAGTTGGCCGCCGTCCTCCCGGAGGGCGATCCGCTGCTGTGCACCGTACGGGTCCGGCTCGGCTGCCTGTACGCCGACCTCTACGTGCGGAATCCCACGGACGACCTTCGGGCCCGTGGGCTGCGGCTGCTGCGCGGGGTCCGTGCCACCGGGGTGCTCGATCCGCAGGAGGGGCGGGTCGCTGCCATCCGGCTGGTGGTCTTGTTGCTGCCGCCCGTTTCGCTACATGGATGGAACGGCAAGTTCGACCACGGCATGGAGACCATCGATCTGGGCCGCCGTATAGGGGAGGGCGATCCGGAAGTCGTCGCGGACCTGACGGAGCTGCGTGAGCTGCTCGCCGGTCTGGTATCGGAATCGCCAGAGGGCTCCATCGAACCCATGAGGCGGATTATCGAGAACTTGGACATGGTCGGCGAGATGACGCGCCCCGACGGTGCGTTCCGGATCGATGACCTGGCTGTGCAAGCTGCGCGATTGGCACCGACGATGGAGAGCCCGGTCTCCGACCACCTGCGGTTGATCAGCAGCATGGCCGCCGAATTGGCTGCCGACGAACCCGACGCCCGTATAACGCCGATGGTGGTCACCGATGAGGAGGCTGCCACCATGGCGGCGCAGACCATCGCCTCGATGGAGACCTATATTCCCGGCACCGTCCGGCCCGACGACTTGGCGGCGCTGGTCGAAGCGCTGGGCAAGGGGAGCGAGGGCGAAGAAGCGGACACCGCGTGGTGGTCCGCGATGGGCCGTGCCCTGCACGGCTCGCGCACCGGCGACCCCGACCTGTCGGCCGAGGCGGCGGAACTGCTCGGCGGTGTGATGGCCAGCGACAGCTCCGAGCGGACGAACTGGTTGAGCGAAGTTCTCTCGCTCGGCCTGCTGGTCGGGACGTTCACCATGGGCGGGAACCTCGCTGATCGTGACCAGATGCGGGCCCGGCTCGACACGTTCGTCGACCCCGCCTCCGCCGCGCCGCACTCGGCACCCGCCAACATGCCGTTCATGCGATCCCTGCAGACGGTCACCCGGTGCGCGCATCTCCAACTGCGTACCGACGAGGCAACCCAGGAAGGCGATTCCGAAAAACTTCAGGGCGTGATCGAGGAGGCACTGGACCTTCTCGGGGAGGACGACGAACACGACGCGTGGCGATTCCAGGTGCTCTATCTTCTCGGCCAGGCTCATCTGGCTTGGGGCCTGCTGGACGGCGGGATGAGCGCTCTGCGCACCGGCCTTGCCTACTTCGAGGAGGCGGTGAAGCATCCGAGCGTCCCGGCGGCCCTGCGGCCGACGATGGAGGCGCTTGAGGTGGCCATGCTGGGTGCGTCATCTCTGCTCGATCCTGACCCGCCACGTGTCCTGGAGGCCGTGGCCCAGGTCCGGCGAACCCTGGATGGCCCCGCCGCGATACCCGACCAGCATGTGCGCACCCGGCAGGCCATCGCGTTCGCGCTGCTGGCCGTGCACAAGCCGATGGGCGACCGCTCCGTACTGGAGGAGGCGGTCGGCGAGCTGGAACAGGCCCGCCGCGACCTCACCGAGCGGATGAGCCCGGACACCAGAAATAGTGTGCTATGGGACCTGGCCGGCGCGTATCAGGTGCGCGGTGACCGGGAGCGCGATGATCTGGGCGCGGCGGTCGGCGCAGCGCAGGAGTCGCTGAAGGTGCTCGCCGAGAACGTGCTGCTGCAGCTCGGTGCGGAGCACGGCCTTGAGGCGGCGAGGGCTGGGGCCAGCCGTGGGTTGCTCGCTGCTCAGTGGGCTGCTGTGGATGGTCGGGTCGCCGAGGCGGTGGAGGCCCTGGAGAACGGTCGGGGGTTGGTGCTGCGTGCGGCGGCCGCGGCGGCGGGGGTTCCCGAGCAGTTGGCCGCGCGGGGCGAGGCGGAGCTGGCCGAGCAGTGGCGGAACGCCGTAGCGGGCCTCCCTGTCGAGGCCGCGCCGACGGTCAGCCGCCCGGATATCCGTACCGAAGCAGGTACGGATACGGGTACGGGTATGGGCGCGGGCTCCATGGAAGAGCTCCGGAGCGCGCTCGCGCGGATCCTTCCGCCCGGGGCCGCCCCCGGTTTCTCCATCCCCAGCACGCTGCGCCGCCGCGCCCTGGACGCCCTGCGGCTGCCTGACGGAGACGGCTCCGAGGGGCTGCGCGGGCTGCTGGGCACGCCCGGGCTCGCGGAGTTGCGGGATGGGCTGCGCGACGCCGGGGCCGATGCCCTGGTCTATCTGATGCCCGGGCAGGGCGAGGGCGCTGAGGACGGTGCGGCCATCCTCGTACGGCGTACCGGGGAGCCAACGGCGCTGCCGCTGCCGGGGCTCGGCGCGCAGGGCCGGGAGGCGCTGGAGCGCTATCTGGACGCGGGTGCGCGGCGGTCGGCGCTGCCTGAGGGGGACTTGGACGCGTACGACGAGGCTCACCGGGGGTGGGAGGCTGCGCTGGAGGGGCTGTGCGACTGGGCGGGGGCTGCCGTCCTCGGCCCGGTGCTGGGCGCGCTGGGGGTCCGTACGGCGGACAGCGATACGGACCGCCCCGCTCGGCTCGTCCTCGTGCCGTGCGGCAACCTCGGCGCCGTACCCTGGCACGCCGCGCGGCTTCCCGCGCCACTGGGACACCGGTACGTCTGCGAGAGCGTGGTCGTGTCGTATGCCGCGTCCGGCGGTGAGTTTCTGCGGGCGGCGGGGCGTGGCCGGATGGCGGTCGGTGAGCGTGTGGTGCTGGTGGCCGATCCCAGTGGTGATTTGATGTGGGCGGAGGACGAGGTGGCGGCTCTGCGGGCTGCCTACTATCCCGATGCTCTGCTGTACGGGTGGCATGAGGACGCGTCCGAAGACGCCTTGGGCACGCCCGAGGATGTGCTGTGTCATCTGCCCGGCAGCCCCGCCGCGTCCCCTGCCTCGCTGCTGCACCTTGTCGTGCATGGCCTGGCCGGGCTGCGGCCCACCGACTCGGCCCTCCATCTCGCCGAGGGGCGGCTGACGGTCACCCGCATTCTGGATGTCCCTCCTGCTCCTGGCGGGGAACGGGCCGCTGCCGGGCCGTTGGTCGTGCTCAGTGCCTGTGAGACGGACCTCAGCAGTCGTGATCACGACGAGGCGCTGACCCCGACGACGGCGTTGCTGGCGCGTGGGGCCACGGATGTGGTGGGTTCGCGGTGGAAGGTGTCGGACAGTGCGTCCGCTGCGTTGATGGTGGTCTTCCACCACCATCTGACCGTGATGGGGCTGGCGCCGCCGGATGCGTTGCGTGCGGCTCAGCTGTGGATGCTCAACATCGACCGCCGTCCCGTGCCCGGGCTGACGGACGAGTTGCTGGCGGAGACCGTGGGCAATGTGCGGGGGCTGGCCCGGGTGGTGTCCTGGGCCGGGTTCATTCACCAGGGCAATCCGGCGGCCCAGGCCGCCGTGGCGGGAGGACGGGCATGACCACCAACGATCTGATGGAACTGCTGCGCCGGCATCTGCCGGAGATCCGCGCCTCGCTCACCGCCGCGCAGTTCGCCCGCTTCCAGGACAGCGTGCGACGGCTCGGGGAGGTCGGGGACGACGGGCGGGCGATGCGCCTCGCGCTGCGCGAGGTGCGGCTGTGTCTGCTGCCCCTGCCGCGCGAGAACGAACTGCGCAGGCGGCTTGACCAGTTCCGGTCGGCGGGCGCCGCGCCTGCTGCGGTCCTGCCGGACGCGGCCCAACTGGACGAGCTGATACGGCTGCTGGAGTCGGTGGACTGGCCGACGCTCGACCCCGCGAGCGCCGAGATCGCCCGGGGGGTCAGACGGCGGCTGCTGACCGCTCCCGCGCGCGGGCCGGAAGAGCTCACGGGCGCCGCCGCCCAGGACCCGGCCAGGGCCGGGCTCATCCGGCTGACCGACCCCGAGCTGGGGGACCGCTACCCGGACTTCCAGTTCGATCCGGATACCGGCGAGCCCCATCCCGTCGTGCAGCGGATCAACAGGCTGCTGCTGTCCGACCAGGACCCCTGGGGCGCGGCGGACTGGTGGCTCGCCGGCAACTCCTGGCTGCGTGACACGCCCGCCGCCCTCGTCGGACGGGTGCCGGACGCGCTGCTGACCGAGGCCGCCGCCGCGTTGGTGGGGGATGGGCGATGGTAGAGCAGGCTCCCTACGAGGACGCGCGGATGAGCCCGGCCCTGGTCGGTCTGGACGCGGGCACCGAGCTGTGGCGGTGTCATGAAACGGCGTACTGCTGCACCCAGTTCAACCCGGTCACCGCGCACTCCCACTTCGGCGGCAGCCGCTTCGACGGCACGGCCGAGGACCCGTATCCATATCTGTACGCGGCCCTGGAACCGGCCACCACCCTGGCCGAGGTGCTGCTGCGCGATATGGAGTTCACCTGGCCGGCCGGGCTGCGCCAGGTGCCGTGGGCGAAGGCCGCGATCCGGTCGCTCTCCAAGCTGCGGGTGACCGAAGACCTCACGCTGGTGCGGCTGGTCAAGGAGGAGGACCTGGCCGGGGTGTTCCAGAACTCCTGGCTGCTGGAGACCGACGGGCCGGGCTATGCGCAGACCCGCGCCTGGGCGCGGGAGATCCGTCGCCAGGCGCCGGAGGCCCAGGGGCTGATATGGGAGTCGCGGCGGCACCGGGACCGCCGGGCGCTGGTGCTGTTCGGCGACCGCTGCGGGGCGGAGCCGCTGAAGGCGGTGCCGGACTACGCCCACAACCTGGGGACTTTCGAGGGGGCGAGCGTGGCCAACGAACTCCTGGCTCCGCTGCGGGCGGTCATCGTGCCGCCCGGTATGCGGATGTGAGCGCGCGGGGCGGCACGGGGGTTGCCGCCCCGCGCCGGGGTCAGCTGGTTCCGGTTCCGGGCCCGTACAGCCGTACGGTGATGCTGATCCGCAGGCCGAGCCGGAGCTGGTCACCGTCGCGCAGGGGGGTGCGGACGCCCGGCATGAGCTTGGCGCCGTTGATGAACGTGCCGTTGTGGCTGCCCTCGGGCGGCTCCTCGGCCCAGGCGCGCCCGTCCGGCTCCACCGTGATCGACACATGGCGGCGGGAGACCTTCGGCCGGTCGGCGAAGACGGCGGCGGTGTCCGGTGCCCAGTCCGGGTGACGGCCCAGGGTGAGCGGTGCGTCGGTGCCGTGTCTGAGCTCCAGGCAGGGATCGGAGCAGATCAGCACCACATGGGTGCGTGTGCTGCCGCAGGATGCGCAGCGGGGGTCCCGAGGGGGGACCTGCTCACGGCATTTCCAGCAGCGTTTGGATGACTCCATCCCGGGCCTCGGGGGCCTCGGTTCCTGTTGCTGCTCTTGCTCCTGTTCTTGCTCCTCTTCTTGTCCGTGTTCTTCGTCGACATCCTCGGCATCGGTAATGCGCACCCAGCCGTCCCCGCTCACCGGCCGCCACCCCGTACCACCCGCAGGTCCAGGGCCACCGTTCCGTCCCCGGCCGGTCGTACGCCGGTGACCGTGACCACCGTGCCCGTCAGCTCCTCCTGGTCGAAGAGAGCGCGGGCCAGCGGGTTGATCAGGTGGGTCTCCAGCAGCATGCCGATGCCCCGGCCGCCGTTGTCGACGTCGGCCGTGCAGTACGCGGACAGCGCCTGATGCGCATCGTCGGAGAGCCGCAGATGCACGCCCTGCTCCTCCCTCAGCACCCGCTGGATGTTGCCGACCTGCGAGTTGAAGATCTCGGCGGCCACTTTCGCGTCGATGTAGTCGAAGACCACCACATTGCCGCCGAGCCGGTTCATCAGCTCCGGGCGGCCGATCTCCTCGACGAAGTGTTCCTTGACGTTGGTCAGAATGATCTCTTCCAGCTGGTGGTACGGCATGCCCGGCTCGGCCACCCGCCCCTCGCGCCGGCCCTCACCCGTCCGCTTCCTGACCCCGAGGTTGGAGGTGAAGATCAGCACGCATTCGCTGAAGTACGTGGTGACCCCCTGTCCATCCGTGAGCCGGCCGTCCTCCAGCACCTGAAGGAACTTGTCGAGCACGCCCTTGTCGGCCTTGTCGATCTCGTCGAACAGCACGACCCGGAAAGGGTCGTTGCGCACCGCCGTGGTCAGCTCGCCGCCCGCCTCGTAGCCCACGTATCCCGGTGGCGCGCCGAGCAGCCGGTCCACCGAGTGCGGGGCGGAGAACTCGCTCATGTCGAAGCGCAGACAGGCGTCCTCGGTGCCGAACAGCACCGTGGCCACCGACTTGGCCAGCTCCGTCTTTCCGGTGCCGGTCGGGCCCGCGAAGAAGAGCACACCGCGCGGGCGGCTGCCGGGGTGGGACGCCTGGGCGCCGGAGAGGCCGAGGGCGGCGCGTTTGAGGATGTCCAGGGTCTTGCCGACCGCCTTCTCCTGGCCCTTCACCCGCGAGCGGATGTACGCCTCGCCCTTCCTGATCTGCTCGCGGACGTAATCGGCCTGCCAGGGGTTGTCCTTGACGCCGAGCTGGTAGATCCGTACAGCGTCGCGCATCTCGGCGAACGACAGTCCGCGGTCGAGAGCCATATGGGCGCTCTCCCGCATCGCGCGCAGCGTCAGCCCGGCGGTAGCCCGGGCGAAGGTGTCGACGTCGTGTTCGTCCGGCCGCCTTTCTTCGTCGAGTAGTCCTCCGCCGAGTAGTCCCCCGCCGAGTTGTTTCTTGTCGAGCCGTACCTGGCCGTCCCTGTCCTCGCTGCCCCCGGACTTGGCGATGTGCTCGGCCGCGAGCAGTTGGGCCATGCGCCGCCTGCTGCCCAGGTCGGGCAGCGGGATGCCGATCGTACGGACCCGCTCGCTGCCGGCCACCAGCCAGGTGGGGAGGTCGCGTTCGCCGTCGGCGAGCCAGATCACGGGGTTGAACAGCCGCCGTCCGCTGTCCGGGTCCGGGATCGGCCGGGCGTCCTCGGCGAGTTTGAGGCAGTTGAGGAAGAAGTCCCGCTCCGGGTCGCTGAGGCGGGTGACATCGGTGGGGATACGGGCGGCGTAGTCGATCAGGAGCACCACGCGGTACGGGTGCTGCCGCTGCGGCGGCTCGGGGCGCGGGCGGACCTCGGGTGTCTTCTTCGTCCGCTGCCCCTGCTGCTTCCAGCCGGTGACGATCGAGTGCAGGGTGCGTTCGGCCTCGGCCAGGTGTGTGGGGGTGTCGGCGCGCTGGGCGCGGGCGGCCCTGGGGGCGTCCCGGCCGTGCAGCAGTTCGCGCACCTCCTTGACCACGGGGTCGTTTGTGGGCGCGCGGCCGGTCACGACGGTGAAGCCGTCCGCGATGTCGAAGCGGATCAGTACCTCGTAGCCCTCCTGCCGCAGGGCGTTCCACAGGACCTCGGTGAGGGTGTGATGGTCGTCGTACTGCCGCTCCGCGCCGCCCTCGTCGGGGTTCTTGTCGTGCCGGACGAGGTGGATGTCCCGGATGCTGCCGTGCAGCACGTACTGGGAGTGCACGCTGAGGGTGCCGACCAGTTCCTCGGCGAAGGCCGGGAGGACGCGCTCCCGGCGGCCGGCCGCCGGGGACGCGGGTGGCTTTCCTGTCTCGGTCATGGTCATCGGCGCCGTTCCTGGTCGTCGCGGGTGCGGGCTTTGGGCGCGGGCCGGTCGATACGGGCCGGCCGGCTCTTCGTGGGCCTGGCCGACTCCTCGGGCGGCTGCCCGAGGTCGAACGTCAGGCTGAGCCCCGCCTGTTTGGTCAGCCGCCCCAACGCCTCCAGGTGCTGGGACGCCTCGGCGCAGCGCTTCCGGTCGAGGGCGCGGTCGGCGTCGGTCTCCTCGGCCGGGTCGCGTTCGCGGTGCATGGTGGCGACCCGGGCGGAGCCGTGTACGTCCACGCTGACGCGGAGCCAGTGGTCGTCGCCCCAGTCGGGCGGAGTCCAGTCGAGCACCCGGACCGTTCCGGACGTGGAGTGCGTGAACGTCTCGTGCTCCACGTGCTCGACCGCCGCGCGGATCACCTCCGCGGCGTACGCGCGCTCGTACGCGCCGACCCGTTCCTTGACCCGCTCCTTGACGCGGTCCTCGACCCGTTGGCGCTCGGCGTCCACCGGCGCGCCGCCCTTGTCCAGGATTCCCTCCAGGATCGCGATTTCCGCCGTGGCGTCCGGCAGCGGGCCGGGAACGCCGGGTGGGATGTCCCGGAGGAAGGCCAGCTGCTGGGCCGCCCACTCCTCGTGCTCCCGCCGCTGCTCGGCCTCGTGTGTCTTCTGCTTGGCGAAGTGGGCGGCCTGCCGCAGATGGAGCTTGGCGGCGGAGGGCCGCCGGGTGACGACCCCCGCCGCGCTGGCGATCTGCTCCTCCACCAGCCGGTAGTCCGCCGCGGATATGTGGTGCGGGAGGGTGGCCAGCAGCTCGGCGCCCCGCCGTACCACCTCGTCCTCGGTGAGCGCGCCCGCCGCCACGGTGGGCTGCGGCCGTACGGCGGCGGTCGGCGGTGCCTCGGCCCCGGTGGCGGCCTGCTCGTACTCCTCCAGCGCCCGCCGGCGCCGGTCGCGCAGCTTGGCGTGCCAGCCGTCGTCGGTGTCGGGATGGTCTACGGACACCGGGCCGGCGGCGGCCGCCATCGTCGCCCGTGCGTACGCGGCCTCGGCGCAGCGCAGTTGGCGGTCGGTCGCGGCCAGTCGGCGCCACATCTGCTCCAGGCTCGGACCGTTCAGGTCCAGCGGTGGCGGCAGGTCGGGCAGGTCGGGCGGGCCGTCGGGGCCGGTGGTCGGGCCGGTGCGCCGGAACCGGGCGTGCAGTGAGTCGATACGGGCGTTGAGCCGGGCCGCGGCGAAGGCGGCTTCCTTCCAGCACGCCGCAGCCTGGCAGGCGTCCAGCTGCCGCTGCTCCAGCTCGGCCTGGTTCGCGGCGGCGCGGATGACGGCCTTCGAGAGCAGCTGCGCGGTGGCCATGGCGGCGCGGCCGACGAGCAGGGCGCCGCCGAGCGCGCTCAGGCCGATCAGGGCGGGCACGACCATGTCGTGCAGCTGGTCCATGGCCGAGTCCATCGCGTGACTGGCGGCGGTGTGGACCGCGTCGCCCACATGGTCGCTGATACCTATGTCGAGGTTGCCTGCGATGTGCTGCGGCACCTCCGGAGGGGGCTGCGACAAGAACGTCGGGATCACGTCGTCGACGCCGGTGACGGCTACTCCTGAACTCATATGTGGTGTCCCGTCCGTGGCATGGTGGCCGCCGTCGTCCAGCGGCCGGGGTAGGCCCGATTGCCACGGCCGCGCAGCTCCGCGACGTAGCGCCGCCAGCCGCGCAGCCGGTGCCAGGTCCACCAGCCGAGGGCGGCCACGGTGGCCAGCGGCCACACCCAGGCGGCGTAGACCACGGTGAGCCACATCAGGCCGAGCGGCAGCAGGATCAGAAGGCCGCGGACCGGGAAGCGGGCGCCGGGGGTGTGTATGAAGCGGGCGGCGGGCAGCGCGCGGCGGATCAGCAGCCCGGCCAGGGAGCGGCGCGGGTGGTAGAAGGGGCTGCCGATGCGGTACGCCGCCCACAGCTCCAGCGCCGGAACGGCGGCTGCCGCCGGCAGGGCCAGCATCCAGGCCGTCAGTACGGTGCTCTGCGCGGCCCATCCCGCGAGGTCGGCCAGACCGATCAGGAGAATCCAGGGGCAGACCACGGCCATGGCGCCGCCGAGGGCCCAGCCGAGCGTGGGCAGCATCTCCTGTCTGCGCACCCACAGCGTGGCCACGTCCAGGTCGCGCTCGGTGCGCAGGGCGGCGCGCTGTTCGTCGATCCGGCGCTGCGCCTCGGCCGACTCCTGCGTGGCGTATCCGGCCAGCCACTCGGCCAGCTGCAGCCGCACCAGGTCGTCGGGGTCGCGCAGCAGCCGGTCGTACCAGGCCACCGGCTGTTCAAGCGCGGCCTGGGCGCGGGCGGTCCGGTCCCGGAGCTGCCGCCCCAGCGCCTCGGGGGCCGCGGCCTGCGACAGAAGCGCGGTGAGCCGGGTGCGGTCGAGCCGGGTGGCGGCGCGTACCTCGGCGCGTGCGGCGCGCAGCAGGGGCGACTCCGTGATCACCTGCTCGACGGTGTGCTCCCAGCGGGACCGGGCCGTCAGCCAGCGCTCGTGCACCTTGGCGAGCCCTTCACCGCCGGGCCGTTGCTCCAGCAGCGGCAGGATGGTGTGGTCCTGCAGGTCCTTGACGAGGGAGAGGGCGAACTCGTCGCCGCGCCCGGCCGTCCGCAGCAACCCGCCCAGCCCTTCGGGGTCGAGTGGCCACCCGCGGTAGGAGGCGTCGAGGGTGGGGCCGAGCCAGGAGATCAGCCGGACCAGCGTGGCGGGCCTGGGCTCGGTTTCCAGGAGGGCGAGCAGCGCGGCCAGTTCGTCGGCGTCGAAGCCCGGTGTGTTTTCGAACTGGCGCAGCCAGGCGGTGAACTCCCCTCGGGTGCGCCGCCGGGCCAGGGTGTGCTGGGTCTGCCGCCAGTTGTCGCTGAACGCCTTGGCCAGCTGCTTCGGCCGGGTGTACTGCTCGCCGAGGAACGGATACGGCTCGATGCCCGGGTCCTCGGCCGGGTCCGACGCACCGGGGGCGGTGCCCTCCTCCCAGGGGGCGATCGGTGGCCTGCCGCCGACCAGCCATTGCGCCACCTCGTCGGTGCCCCAGCGGTGCTCGGGGTCGCGGGTGAGCAGGCCCATGCAGAGCAGCCGCAGCCGGGCGTCGGTGACCAGCGCCAGGTCCGGGGCGCGGGAGCTGATCTCCTCCCGTACGAAGTCGTTGTCGGTGAACGGTACGGGGTGCCGGCCGCCGGCCATCTCGGCCACGATCATCCCGAGCGACCACCAGTCGGCGGGCGGGTGGATGAGCTGGTTGCGCAGCGACGCCTGCGGTGACATGTAGAGCGCGGTGCCGACCCAGCGCTCGTTGCGGGTGTAGCGCTCGGCGGGCTCGTAGGCGGAGACGGCGAAGTCGACGAGGGTGAGGTCCGGGGCGTTCGGGGCGTCCGGGTCGAGGCTGCCGAGCACGACGTTGGCCGGGCTGAGGTCCCGGTGCACGATGTTCAGCTCGTGCAGCGTGGTGAGGGCTTCGTGCAGCTGCCCTACGACGCGCTGGATGAGCCCGGGGTCGACGGGGCCCGGGTTGTCCCTGAGGTATCTCGCCAGGTCGGTCTCGCCGTAGGACGGGACCAGGTCGTACGGATGGCCGTCCGCCCCGGTTTCGTCGGTCTCGGTGAACTGGGTGAGGTGGCGGCGCGGGCGGTCGCGCAGCAGCTCCCACACCGTGCGGTCCGGGCCGTGTCCGCGGTGGTACCACTTGAGGATGTGGGTGCCGCGGTCGTCCTCGACGCGGTAGACGGCCGCCTGGTACGGATGCTCGGGGCGGCGCAGCACGGCCCGCAGCCGGAACCGGTCGCGCAGCGAGAGCGGCAGCAGGGCGGTGTCCCCGCGCAGATCGCGTCCCCCGTGCGCGACCTGCGCGGGCCCGGCCCCGGGTAGCTCGTCCTCGGTGAGCGCCCCGGCCGCCGCGGCGTTGGGCGAGGCGGTCGGTGGGGGTGGCGGAGGTGGTGGCTCTTCGTGTTCGGTGGGTGGGGGGCTGGCGCCGTATTCCTGGTATTCGTCGAGCGTGCGGTGTTCCTCTTGCTCTTCGTATTCCGTGGCGGGCGGGTCCTCGAGGGGCTGGGTCATGTAGGTCACCTCGTGTGTGGGCGGGCGCTGTCTTTGTGGATCAAGGAATTCACGGCCCCGGAAATCGGAAATGTGTTCCCGTGTGGCCGGGAATTACCGGGTACGGCAAAGGGCGACAACGATTTCCTCTTCCGGCGGCCCTCGCTAGCCTGGTGACCATGAGTCAGGAGACATGGCCGTCAGATCTGCCCACATACGATCAACTCCTGAATGAACTGAAAGACATCCGCAGACCGGGCCTGGCCGACCTGCGCAGAACCGATCGGCCGGCGCTGCGCGCGGCGGCCGTGGCGGGTGGCTTCTGCGACGGCCCCGACGACGCCCCGGCCGGTATCGAGGCCCTGCTCAAGGACGCCGTCCGGCGGCTCGGCGAGAACGGTGTGCTCGGCCGCGCCGCGGCCCACACCTTCGGGCTGCTCCCCGACCGCCGCGGCGACCCCGCCTCCGACCGCCGCAAGCTGGCCGCCGCGGTGTACGGGGTCAGCACGGAGGGGTTCCGCAAGCGGCAGGAACGGGAGGTGATGGAGCAGCTGGCCGAGGCCGTGCTGACCGTACTGCGGGAACGGCTGGTGTTCTCCGGAGCACAGCCGCCGGGCGGGTTGGGTGAGTTGATGGCCGGACCGGGCGTAACGGATGGACCGGGCGGCCGGGCGGGTCAGGAGCCTCCGCTGAGGGTCGACGGCGTGCCGGTGGTGGACGCGCGTAGCACCTTCACCGTGCATGTGTCGCCCATCGAACTGCTGCGGGACATCGAGGTGCTGGTCTCCTCGGAGAACGTCTACCTGGAGATGTCGAAGACCTTCCGCCCCACCGTCTCCGGCGCGCTGCGCCTCGCCGCCGCCGTACGCGACCCCGCCGGGGAGATCGTCGACGACGTGCTCGCGCGCGAACTCGCCGCCTGGCTGCGCGCCCACGGCCGCCCCGGCCTGCCGGTCCGGCCGGGCACGGTAGTGCCCACCTCGTCGGGCGCGCTCGCCGCGCGCGGCGTCCGGCGGATCTACCACGCGGCGGTGGCCACGCCGGAGGAGGACACGTACCACGTACGCCCGGAGAGCATCGCCCGCGCGGTCAGCGCCTGCTTCGCCCTCGCCCGAGCGGAGCGCGACCGCTACCAGCCGGCCCTGTCGTCCATCTGCTTCCCACTGCTGGGCGCGGGCCGCGGCGGTCTGCCACCGGCGGTCAGCGCGACCTGGCTGCGCTGGGCAATCCGCGACGAACTCGCCCGGGACGCGCGCTGGCGGGTACATCTGGTGGTCAGGAGCCGGGAGATAGCCGAGGCCGTGGGCGCGCTGTAGCCGCCACGCCGAGCGTGCGGGCTCCGGCCGCGACCGCGACGACGGTCCCGACCACCCCCACCCCCACCACCACTCAAGGCCGCCAGCTGGGCCCCGTGAGGCGGATTCCCGCTCGTCGTAGCCGGCGCTCAAGCGCTGCCAGTTCGCCGCGTCGCGGCACTCCGTAGAGCCGCACATCGTCCTCCCCCTCGACCACTTGCAGACGGGTTCCGCTCGCCGTCCTGGCCAGATGCGCCTGGTAGCGCGCCCGCCCCAGTGCCGTACGCGGCAGCATGCGCTGGTTGGCCGAGCCGCGCCAGACCATTTCGGTGGGCTCGGCCACCCGGAAGCGTCCGGTCACCACGACATCGGCGTGGTGGACGGCGGCGGAGCGCGCCGCGTCGCGCTCCACTTCCTCCTCCTCGTATCCCGTGTAGAGGAGGAAGTCGACTTCGCGGCCGGACGCCGGGCCGCCCGGCGCCACCGCCTCCGCGCGGGCCTCCGCCGCCCCGGCCAACAAGGCGGCCAGCCCGGCCGGTTGGTCGAGCGGTTCGCCGCCGCTGACGGTCAGCCCGTCGGCCCCATCCGCCAGCGCCGCGCGCCACAGGTCGAGCAGGGACGCGACCGTACGGGAGGTGCCGCCCCGCGGGTCCCAGGTGTGCCGGGACATGCACCCGGCGCAGGCCAGCCCGCACCCCTGCAGCCAGATGCCCAGCCGCCGCCCCGGGCCCAGGGTCTCGACCGGGAAGTGTGTCTGGCTGACCCGGAGCGGCACCGGAACCGGCACCGGCTCCCGGCTCATGGGGGCGTTTTCCACCGGCCCGCCTCCTTTCCCGTCCGGCTCGGCCAAAACCGTTCCCAATTCCATGATCGATATTTCATGATCGCCGTGATCGATGACATGAAGTCCTCGGAACCATTCCAGTATGACTTGGCGTCAGGCGACTAAGGGGGCGTTCTCCGGGCGGCTTCCGGGCGTTTTCGGGAGTGGCGCGGTCAGAGAGCATTCCCGGGTATGAGCTGACCGCTACGGTCTGAACAGGTATTCGGCTCGATTGCCGTGCCGCTTCGGGAAGGGAAGCGGAATGCCGCTCCCGTGATGCGGCCATCCGGAGCCGAATTCCATGCCGAGGGAAATCGGGGGAGAGAAATCCATGATCAGATCCGACAGCGTCAACGGCGTGGTGCGACGAGGACACCTCGGCCGTATCGCGCGCTTCAGGGCCAAGTGGCGAGGGAAGCGCGACGGCGAGCGCGGCGTGCCGCGCATCCCCGTCCGGTATTTCGAGGGGCGGCAAAGCGAACCGCCGGAGCTGTTCGAGCCCCCGGACCCGGACGAACTGCCGCTCCCCGCGTACGTCATGGAGGTACGGACCACCGCCCGCCGGGCCATGGAGCAGATGCGCTCCTCGATGATCGGGCAGGAACACGCCCTCATCAGCAAGTTGCGCGCCGAGTCGGTGCGCGTGGTCACCCAGTACGACGTCCGCGAGGACCCCAGGCCCGCCGCGCTCGCGCGGTACGGCCAGTGGGTGGGCCAGTGGCGCACCACCGTCGACCGCTGCCGCTCCCATGCGCAGGCCGTCGCCGACCAGGCCAACCAGCAACTCGCCTGCTACTGGGACGCGGTGCGCGCCACTCACCCCCAGTTCATCCGCCTCGCCGGGCGCCCGCCCGGCGACTGGCTGCCCGGCCGGGTGGAGCTGGACCCGTCCTGGCACCGGCCGGACGTCTGGCTGCTGGCCGACGACGAGGACGCCCGGACGGCCACGTCCCGGGCGCTCCAGATACTCGAGCGGCAGAACACCCACAGCACCCGCAACACCCACCGCGTCGGCGGGAGGAGTACGCGATGACCGTCAGCAACCCGACCCCCGAACTCACGCGCCGCCGAGCCCCCCGCCGCGCGCTGACCGCCGCCCTGGTGCTCACCATCGCGGCGACCGCCGCCACCGCCTGCGACGCGGTGTCCAACGAGCCGAAGCGCTACTCGCAGGCCTGCGGTGTGGTGGTCGACGGCTCGGGTTCGGCCGCCGCCAACAAGACCGGCTTCGACGCGGAGGCCAAGCTCAAGGCGACGCTGAACACCTTCCTGTCGGACAACAAGTGCCGCAAGACGTCCTTCGCCCCGATCACCAAGGTCTCCCAGGCGTCCAAGTGCCAGGTCAGCCCGCTCGACCTGGACCCGGACACCTCGAAGACGGCCGACCGTGACCGGACCCGCAAAGCCATGCGGGCGGTCGCCCTGTCCAGCGCGCTGAAGCTGCTGCGCTGCGCACAGGACGAGGAGCCGGGCTCCGATGTGCTGGGCGGCCTGTCGCGTATCGCGCTGACCAAAACGTCCGGCGGCGGCGACGACGACTCGTTCGATGTGCTGGTGGTGAGCGACTTCGACCAGGGCGACCCGGACTTCCGGCTGGGGCGGCAGGACCTGTCCACCGCCGCGAGCCGCGCGAAGACCATCGACGCCTTCCTCAAGTCCCACCACGAGCCGGAGCTGTCCGGCGCCGATATCTATCCGGTGGGTTACGGCATGAAGTACCACACCGACACCTCCCGGTACGACCAGTTCAACTCCTTCTGGACGGAGCTCCTGGAGGGGAGGGTGAAGGCACATGTCCACACCACATACCGTTAGTGGCGACGACGAGGAGCCGCCGCGGCTGAGACTGCGCCGCCGCAGGCCCGACTCCGACCGCGGGCGCCGCCGGGGCCGTGTCGCCGCGCGCCACTTCCCCGACGGGGCCCTGCCGCAGCCGGAGCCCGTCGAGTCGGATCTCATCCGCGCCGGTGACAGCACCTGGCTGCGTGACCGGGCCCGTAAGCACGGCGCGGCGGCCGGGGCCGGGCAGGTCTACGACCCCTGGGTGCTGGCGAGCCCCGACCGGATCCCGTACTTCGCCGAACTGGCCAGCCTGCGCGACGGCGTCAAGCACCGGCTCACCGAGGAGTCGGCGCGGGCCGAGGAGGACGGCGCGCTGGAGGCCGGCCGGGTGCGGGCGGCGGCCACCGCCGCGGGTGAGCGGCTGGAGCGGGCGAACCGGCGGCGCACCGTCCTGGAGCGGCAGCAGATGGTCACCACCGCGCAGCTGGACCGGCTGGCGCGGCGGGCCGACCGGTGGCAGACCTTCCGCGACACCGTACGGGGCAGCTTCGAACGGCGCTGGCTGCGCAACCGTATGCCCCCGGACTGGTCCGACGGCACCGACGGCACCGACGCCGGTCAGAACACGAACGGCCCCGCCGCCGACCGCCGAGCCGCCGCCCAGCACCGCGACGACGAGCCGGAGACGGCCCGGGACCACGCCCGCTGGCAGGCAATATCGGAGCGCGACCCGGCGGCGGCGGAGGATGAGGCCGACGCGTTCGACCGCGACCGGGCCCTGTCCAACAGGGCGGCGTGGGAGGGCGCGGCGGCCCGCCCCGGTATGTCCCGCTGGGTCAAGGCCGGGGTGCTGGGGCTGCTGATCGCGGTCGAGTTCCCCGTCTACTACACCGTGTTCGAGAATCTGCACGGCGTCGGGGCCTTCGCCAATCTGCTCTCCGTCAGCCTCACCGTGGCCGTCGCCGTGGCGATGATCCTCGCCCCGCACATCGGCGGCCGGATCCTGCGGCGCCGCTCCGTCACCGGCGCGGTCCGGCTGTCGGCCGTGCCCGCCCTCGCGCTGATCGGCGTATGGGCGTACGGGGCCTGGGCGCTGGGCGATCTGCGGGCCAAGGTGGCGTTCCAGGAAGAGCCCCCGCTGGAACTGCCGACCGATGTGCCCCAGGACGTCAGGGACAGCATCAGCAATCAGCCGAGCCTCATCGAGTCCCTGAATCTGGACCCGCACAGCGTCTCCTTGATGTTCGTCGCGCTGCTGCTGCTCTCCGGAGGCATCGCCTTCCTGCTCGGGCTCGGCGAGGAGCACCCGTATCTCGCGGCGTACCGCACCACCGCCGAGCAGCTGCGGGAGCTGGAGCAGCAGACCGAGGCGGACACCGCCGGTGTCGAGCGCGCCAAGGAGGCCGAGGCCACCCTGGACGCCCGCGCCGGAGCCCGCCGGACGGCCCATGAGGCGCGTCTGTACGCCGTCGACGCCCTGTACGAGGCCGCGGCCCACGCCTATCTGGACGGCCTCGCGGGGCAGTCCGCGGACTCCGCGGTCACCGAGGCCGCAAAGCGGCTGTCGGAGCAGTGGCCGCTGCTGCCGCGCTGAGGGGGTGGATGACCGATGGAGCCGGCGGGCGAGGAGCAGTACATCCTCATCACGCAGTGCCTGCAGAACGACTTCTTTCTGAATCTCGACTGTCAGCTGTCACTGCCGGAGAGCGCGGTGTCCAAGCTGCTGCTGGACAGCGAGGGCGGTGAGGCCCTTCGTACGGAGGGCCACCGCCGGGTGCTGCCCGAGGCGGAGCTGCGCCACTCGCCCCTCGCCCGCTTCCTCGACGCCACCGTCGGCTCCCGTATGCGGGGCCACGGCGACGGGGTGCTCCACCTGATCAACGTCCGGGACTGGCATGTCCCGGGGGAGGCGTACGACCTCGAACGCAGGCAGTACGGCGCGCACTGCGAAGCCGACACCTGGGGAGCGGCGTACGTCGACGGCCTCACCGACCTGCTGGCCCCGGAACCGCCGCCCGACTGCCGCCCCGAGGACGACTGGGGCGGCAGACTGCGCGTCCACCACGTGCGCTCCAACACCCTCTACGACTTCCAGGACACCCCTGCCACCCGCGAGTCCTCCCCGCTGGCCGCGCTGCTGGACGAGCTCCTGGCCGACGGCAGGCACGAGACGACCCACGTCGTCGTCATCGGCGTGCTCACCGATATCAAGATCCAGCTCCTGCTGACCGGCATCCGCTCCCGCTACGACGTCCGGCAACTCGTCGTCTCCGACGCCCTCACCGCCAGCCGCACCCTGGAACGCCACCTCACCGCACTGGACTTCTGCCAGCGCGTGCTGCGCACCGAGGTGATGACCGGGCTCGCGGAACTGGCCCGCTTCCTCGGCTCCCGCCCGGACGACGACCGGCGGCTCACCCGGGGCGGGAGCGGGAGCGGGGACGCGGAGTTCGCCGGCTACTCCTCGTACATCCAGGACAAGCAGGGCATCCTCTCGTACGAGGACGCCCGGCTGCGCGACTACCGCATCCAGACGTCCGAACGCCTCAGACAGGCCCAGCGCACCGTCAGCTTCGCCAGCAAGTTCCTGCTGGGCCTGGGCACCTGTCTGCTGCTGACCGCCCTGCTGCTCTCCCTCCTCGGCGTCGTCTTCCCCGGCCGGGTCGGCTGGCAGAGCCCCGCAGTCCTGGGCGCCCTGGGCGCCGGGCAGATCGTCACGCTCTTCTTCACCCGGCCGGTCAGATCCGTCCAGGACGCCCTGGCGGAGGAGACGATCTACCGCATGGTCCTGGAGAGCCGCAGTCTGAAGGTCGCCCTCGCCCGCTACCACGTCACCACCGCGAACGCGCTGCGCAGGCATGACGACTTCGGCTCGCAGTCCGACGCGTTGGAGCGGCAGCTGGAGGTCCTGGAAAAGATCGACGCGGCGGACTTCGAACGCCTCAAGGGCCTGGGCGTGACCCCGCGCACCGATCAGCCCGGCCCGGGAACCCGCGGCCGGGGCGCCCGTCGCGGCCGTACGCGCTCAGCGTGAGGCTGTCACCGGGCCGGGCCGGGCCGGGCCGGGCCGGGTGTCCGGCGGGCCGCTACGGGGTGAAGCGAATGGTGACGTTCGCCCAGCCGTCCGGGCTCTTGTAGTGCCATGTGCCGGTTTCGTCGGCGGACAGCATCGCTTCGGAGTACAGGGCTCCGACGAGGAGCTTCCAGGGCTCGTCTCTCTTGGCGGTTTCCCCGTGGGCCGGATCGCGTAGCGACTTGTCGGCGGCCTCGAATATGGCCGCGCGGATGTCGAAATACCGTGCACGGTCGACTGTTCCCGTGGTGACGCCGGATGCGCTGATGAACGTCCATTCGGCGTGCCAGGGTCTGCCTGTCATGGTTGATCACCGATCTGGCGAAGTGCTCCCGGCGACTTTGCGGTGAGTATGAGACACAGACACGCCGTGGCGTCGGCGTGTCGTCGTCCGATACTCACCGCAAATCTCTGGTGCCGGTGGCGTGGGGGCGTGGTCTATGCGGGGGCGATGCCTCGTTGGCGCTGGGCGTGCAGCCGGGCGAGGGCCCGTAGCTGCCGCCGCTCGTACGCAGTCGCGGGGCGTACGGAGGCGCAGTGCGACCGCCACGCGAGGCCCGTGGGGCGAGTGAGGCACACCATCGGCCCGTCGAAGTCGGTGATGGTCCCGGGCATCTCGTAACGCCGGTCGTAGACCACCATGCCCACAGCAAGACTGGGCAGGATCTTGGTCCAGTCCCCGGCGCTCACTGCTCGCCCCTCACGCCGCACCGGGCGCACGGGCCCGCTCCCCAAGGGCTTGTCGTATCGGCCGCGTTGGCCGGTGCGTGGCTCACTTCAACCCCCGCCCCAGATGCTGAGCGATCTGTTCGCTCAGTGCGACGGATTGCTGCCGCAGTTCCTCAAGGGTCGGGCGGTCCTCGTCGCCCTGCTGCCCGCCGTCCTGCCCTTGCTGCGGCGGGGGCGTCGTCGGGTTGCTCACCTACGCCACCACCCTCACGCCGTGGATGACGCGCGGGCCGATGTCGATGCCGTGCACGGCCAGCCACAGCGTCCGCCGACGCCGCCGCCGCAACCGACGTTCCGCGCGCTGCTCCCGCTGCTGTTCGTGCGCGACGACGTACGGCCGGACCATGGCGGCCCCGTGGCCGTCCGGTGTTCCGGAGAGCCGGCAGAACTGGATGAGGGAGTCGTCCGCGCGCTCCGCCGCCATGGGCCGTGCGGGCGCGTCGGGCCCCCGCGCCGGGCGCATCGTCGGCGCGTCCTGGTGCCGCATGGCGGGACGGCCGTCGGCCGAGTTGGCCGCGCGGTGGCGGCCCGACGGCGGCAACAGCAGCCGTAGCAGCGTTTTCAAGATCCACGCGATAGCGTTTGCCACGCTCATCAACCTCCCAGTGGTTGTGGGCCACGCCCCCGGGCCGCGGTGCATGCGGTTGCGGGGGTCTTGCGTGTGGCCAGTGGGGTGGCGACTGACTTCCCGGATTCGCAACCAGGAGTAGTCGATTGGTCACCAGGGGAGCACAGTTTCCAGTAGGCTGGACAGACTTAAGTGGGCAAATTCAGATTCGCCCTCTTCTGCGACGCTGCGCCAGGTCACCGAAGTAGGAGGTCACGGCGTTGGATGAGACGACCACCCCAGAGATCTTGAATCCCCTCCAACGCTTCGGAGCGGACGTGAAGCGCGTACGTCTCGGGCGCAAGCTCACGCAGAAACAGCTGGGCAAGGCCACGGGCTACTCCGATGGGTACGTCAGCCTGGTGGAAGCCGGGAAGCAGATGCCCAGCATGAAGTTCGCTAAGGGGTGCGACCTGGCCTTCGGGACGAATGGCCTCTTCGAGGGCTTGTTGAAGAGGATCGACGAGGGAGACCACCCGAGTTGGTTCGTCCCCTACCTCGAACAGGAGAAAAAGGCGGCGCGGATCCAGGACTACTCGGTCCACAGCATCATGGGCATCTTGCAGACGGAGGCATACGCCCATGCGATCTTCCGCGCCGGATACCCGCATGCGCGCGCCGACGTGATCCAGGGCAAGGTCGATGCCCGCATAAGTCGCCGTGAGGTGATGGAACGGGAGAATCCACCCACGCTGTGGACGGTTCTGCACGAGGCGTGTCTACGGACGGTCGTAGGGGGACCCGTCGTCATGGCGGCCCAGCTGCAGCACTTGATCGCCTCGGCTGACAGCCCTGACATCGACATTCAGGTGATCACCTACGCGGCCGGGGCTGCAGCGGCGCACGTGTCGCCGTTCACGCTGCTCATGTTCGACTCCGGCCCCACGGTCCTTTACTCGGATGGGCCGCACGGGGTCGGGGGCAAGCGGTATGACAAGGAAGCGATCGTCGCGGACGCGGTACGTCACTATGAACGGTTGCGGGCGCACGCTCTCCCCCCGGATGATTCGCTTGCTCTGATTAAGGATTTACACAAGGAGTACGCCTTATGAGCGCAGACATCGACCTCACCGCCGCCGAGTGGCTCAAGTCCTCGTACAGCGGGTCCAATGGGGGGCAGTGCGTCGAGTTCTCCCGGAGCTTCGCGCCGGTCGGTGTGGTTCCTGTCCGGGACAGCAAGGATCCGCATGGTCCGGCCCTGATCTTTTCGGCAGAGGACTGGTCGTCGTTCGTTTCAGCCGTCAGGCGCGGAGAGTTTCCCGCCTGAACCTTCCGCCACCCCGGCCAACACAGCCCCCGGGGGGGCGCCGTGATGGCCGGGAACTGCTCATACCGCCCAGGAGTCGGCCGGATCATCCAGCCATACCCGCTGTCCCTTTGGCGTGACCGTGAGACCAAACCGGGTGTGCTCCGGTCTGCCTCGGTTCTTCCACCACAGGTAAGCCGCCTCCACCTCGTCCCACAACCGGCGTGGGCCCGACTGCCAGACGCGCGCCGTGTCGCCGTCGCGAAACATCACGCAGGCCCAGGAGCGGTCGCTCAGCCCGTAGAACCACACGGGCCGTGCGCCATCGCGCTTGTCAGCCACGGCCTGGACACAGTCCCTAACCCGCAGGCCCAGCGCGAAGGGCAGCGCTGTGTACTGGCCTGTGACGAAATCGGTTTCTGGCAGGTCGGTGGTGGACGTATCGGCAAGGTCGAATCCATGCGCCGGGACGTAATCGCCGTGATCCCGGGCGGGCAGCCGCTGTGCGCGCAACTTCATGAATTCCACGGGCCGGGTGAAGGGCCCCGATGCCGAACCGCCGTTGACCACCAGTCGCGCCACAGCGTCCGCGTTGCTGTAGCGGGTCCCCCACGGTGCCAGGATGATGCCGCCAGGGCGGGTCTGTTCGATCCATGCCCCGGGAACCTCCCGCAGGCCGGCAGTGGCCAAAATGCGGTCAAAGGGCGAGGCGTCCGGGTAGCCCTCGAACCCGTCGCCCACGACCACGTCCGGGTACAACCCGGCTGTGTGCAGCCGCTCGCGGGCCCGCCGCGACACGGAGCCGTCCACCTCCACCGTGGTGACGTTCCGACCGCCGCAGCGGTGTGTCAGCGCACCCGCCGTCTCGCCCGTGCCGGTGCCCACGTCGAGCACCCGCATTCCTGTGTCCACAGCCAGGTCCTGGAGCATCGCGTACACGACGGAGGGCATGGAGCTGGAACTGGTGGACACGTGCCCTGGTTCACTGCCGGTATGCCTGCCATCGTCCCACTGCGTCACGATGGGAATATTGCTGTCCACTGCGGCGTACCACGCGTCGGGGTCGTCGGCCCGGTTCACGCTGACGCTCGTAGCCGTGTCCATGTCGAAAGGCCACATCAAGTCAGGCAGGAACGCGGCCCGATCGACGGCCGCGAAGGTCGGAGCCCAGTCCGAGGACAGTGATCGGCTCTCAAGGAGGACACGCCCCAGTACCTTTCGGCTGGGGCGGTCCACTCGCACTGAGGTGGGCATCACTTGCGGTGCGTGCCGTCGCCGGGCGGGGTGTCGCCGTCGGGGGACGGCGGCTCCTGTGGCGGCGACCAGGGCTGGCCGGGGTGCCCGTCGCCTCCGTCTCCTCCGCCTCCACCATGTTGCCCGCCATCGGCAGCCGTGACGATCTGCACGTTGATCACGCCGTGCTCCTCCCCTTGATGTGGTCGTTGCTCCGTACTCCGATCGCGAGGCGACGCTGGGCTCGCTCATTCCGACGCCTTCGCGCCTTCCGCATGCTGACCACGCTACGAAGAGCGCGACCGCGACGCCCAGGGAATTGCGCGTGATTGCACGGCGATCACCCGAGCGAATCCATAGCCGCCGTGATCAGTGCACGAGCCTTTGCCCCGTATACGGCCATGTCGGCCAGCATGGTGAACGTGTCGGCATACGCCCGCACCTCGCTGGGCTGCGTCAGCGTGAGATAGCCCGACACGAGTTCGACGTTGACCTGAGCCGTGTCGTAGATCCAGAAGCCCTCTACCGGCATCCGGGGACGGCTGAGACGAGTGGGCACCACGCCCAAGCTGACGTTTGGCATTGAGCCGACCGTGAGCAGGCGCTCAAGCTGCTCAAGCTGCGTGTACGCCTCGCCCAGTCCGTTCCGGAGAACCGACTCCTCGATGAGGAACGCGAAGCGGCGGTGCCCCTCGTACAGCACGCGCTGACGTTCCATGCGTACCGCCACAGCGTCGGCCACGTCATCGATCTCGACCCGCCTTCGCTGGACCGCGCGCAACACGCCTTCGGTGTACCCGTACGTCTGGATCAGCCCGGGAACCAGCCATGACGAGTACGACCGGAACCAGCGGGTGCGCTCGAAGAGGGGGAGAACGGCCTCCTGCGCACGTCGCAGTCCCGCCCGTTCCATTCGGCGCCACTCAATCCACATGCCCTCGACGGCGCGGAGAGAGGCGATCAGGTCGTCTGTCTGGTCTTCACTGCCGCATGCCCGGCACCACGCGCGGATGTCGTCAGCGGACGGTGAGGTCTTCGCGGTCGAGATCCGCGACACCTTGGACGGGTGCCACCCGCACGCCTGAGCCAGTCGCTTGCCGTCCAACCCGGCGTCCTTGCACATCTCCCGAAGGCGGTCAGCGAGGACCTGCCGGGCTGCTTGAACGCTTGACGATCCTGATATGGGCATGGCACCGACCGGGTTCAGACCGGCTTGTACTCCTCGTGAGGCGTGGCCCGCTCCCAGACCGCTTCGAACGCCGAACTCACCAGTCGTGTGACGGCCGGTTCGGTACGCCACTCCCGGTCGACCACCTCACCACTCCCGGAGAAGTACGTGAACAACACTGATGACTCGTCGAACATCCACAGATCGGTCCCGGGTAGCGCGATGTCGGCCGCGTCGCGCCGCGGCAGCCAGCGCACCAACTCACCCGCCGCGACATTGGCGAACGTGAAATCGTGCTCGAACCGGATGTAGTCCGTGACTGGCTCGGACACGATCCGGGCCCTGCGTATCACGACGTCACGCGCTGTCGCCTCGGCTACCAAATCGCGCCAAGGGGCCCACCACTCAGGCAGCCTGGCGGGGTTGTCGTGGTACCGATGCCCTCCACGCCATCGTGCGAACTCCGGATCATCCGGTGTGTAGATGTCGCGCATCTCCAAGTGCACGGCGGAGTGTTGCGCCTTGGCGAGTCCTTCACGTACGGGGTACTTCACCATTGCCGTCCTGCGCTCGAGGGATGTACCTCAGCATCACGGCCGGAAGCCGGATGATCGTCTCGTGATCCGGAACCTCCGTGGAGTGGCCCGGGACTGAGCCGATCTCCTGGCACGCCTTCACCTCTTCCTCCGTGGCCTTGTAGGACTGGATCAGCACATCCCCGGTGTCCTCGTCCAGCCAGGTGGTCGGCGAGTCGTCGACGGGCGTGTTCGGGATGATCCCCAGGAAACGTAACCTCATGCCCTCTCCTCGGCGATCCGATTGCTCTCGATTGCACGACCATCACCCTGTGGCAGCGCAGCGTCAAGACTGCCTACCTTCATGGCGTTCGCTGGGGGCTGGTGAGGAGGTATTCGAGCGGGCGCGTATGAATCCGGCCCCAGCCGGACGCTGGCTCGCCGACTTCCACGCGTTATTTTTCTCGTCCGTTCTTTCTCGGACCGATGCACAGCACGACCAGGAAGACGACGGTTCCGATCAGGCTGAGATCCTGCCATGCGGCCGAATAGTAAAGTTCGCCCGGAGTGTTGGCCTGCTGCATCACGCCGAGACAGATGACGAGCCCGATCGCGGACTTCCAGCGCTTCATGCGGCAGACCCTGGCACGCCCGTAGCGGGACCCCTCCCGGAGCGAGATGGTGGCCCCCGGCCCGACCTGGCGGGGCCCGGCCGGGCGGCATCGTGAGAGCGGTCAGGAGCCGATTCCCTGGGGGTAGCGGAAGAAGTCGGTCGGGTCGTACCTCCGCTTCACCCGGACCAGCCGGGGGTAGTTGACGCCGTAGTAGGCCTCCCGCCAGTCCCTCAGCGTCGGATCGGGGAAGTTCTGGTAGGAGTGCTCGGGGGGCGCCTCGGGGAAGATGGAGTCGTAGAAGTCGTGGAGCCAGCGCAGATTCGCGGCGCCGACCTCGGGGGAGTCGTAGTCCGCCCAGGAGGTCTCGGCGGCCAGGATGAACAGGTCGTTGCGGTGCACGAACGCGGTCGCCCGCCGCGGCACCTGATTGATCTCCCCGCCGAGGGCGAACATCGCGAACCCGGCCCCGTCCGGGTTGCCGCTGCCCGGCCACTTGAGCAGCTGCTCGGCCGCGGCGCCGACCTGCTGGTCGGTGAGGAGCGTCCGGGAGTTCAGGACCGCTGACTTGGAGGCGAACTTCTCGACCGGGGTGGTGGCGCTCAGCAGCGTGCTCGCCTCGGCCGGGGTGACCTCGCGGACGGCGGCGCAGTTCCGGGCACGTTCCTCCGGGGTGCCGATGGCGAGCAGCGGGGCGAGGATGGCCTGCAGCTCATCGAGGGTTCCGTAGTACTGCCCGATCGCATTGACATTGGCGTTCGTACGGATCTGGTCCCGGGTTCGCCCGTGGGTGCCGATGCCGAGGCGGAGGTGGAACCGCTTGTCGTCCGAGGTCTCCAGGGCGATCCGCTGTGCGGTCGCCATGACCGGCAGTACGGAGTCCAGGCTCCAGCTGAGCCGGTAGAACCCCACATCGCCCTGGAACCGCTCGTACTGGAACGTGAACGAGGTGTGCACGCCGAAGTTGTTGCCCGCGCCGCCCCGGCAGCCCCAGAACAGATCGGGCTCCGAGTCCTCACTGGCCCGGGCCACCCGGCCGTCGGCGAGTACGACGGTCGTGGCGACCAGCCGGTCGCAGGTCAGGCCGAACATCTTGTCGCTGAAGCCGATACCGCCGCCCAGCACAAGACCGGCGACCCCGACCGAGGGGCAGCGGCCGGTCGGCACGAAGATCCCTTCGTCCTCGAGCAGCGGATGCAGATCGCCGTTGGTGACCCCGGCCCCGACGGTGACCGTGCCGGCGCCGTGGACGACCTTGATCGGCCCGTACGCCCGGGAGCGGGCGGCGCCGCGCCGCGGGGTGGTGACGATCTTCTTCATCCGGCTCATGTTGAGCAGCAGGCCCGTGGTGGTGGAGTAGCCGGCGTAGTTGTGGCCGAGACCGGAGCGCGGCACCGCGGGCAGCCCCACCGCGCGGGCCCAGCGGATCGACTCGCGTACGTCCTTCGTGGTGGCGCAGGCGACGATGCCGGCGGGGTGGACCCCGGCGTACCGGTGGTTGAACGGGATCGACAGCGGCGGGTAGCCGGAGTTCGCGGGCCGGTAGAGGGTGGCACCGGGGGAGAGCGACGCGGCCAGCCGCTTCCAGTCCTGCTTGCTGACCCGCTCCGCCGTCTCGGTCACCGCGGCGGCGACCGCGTCGGGCGCCGCCGTCATGGCCACCGCCCCGGCGCCGAGGGCCCCCAGGGTGCCCGTCCGCAATACGTCCCGCCTGTTGATCACTGTGGCCTGCCTTCGCGAAACGGTCGGAGGCTCGGTCGCCTCGAAGTCGACTGGTCAACCGATCGTTCACCGACCCGCCCGTTCGCCGTGGAGCGCCCACGACCCGGCCACCCGAAGGCCACCCGAAAGCGTGCCTGGCGCACCGCCTGATAGCCGAGCCGCGGTGACCTGCCCGGCGCTCGCCCGTACGCCGTACGCCGTACCTCAGAGCGTGAACTCGCGGATCACGGTGTTCTGGAACACCGCGCGGCCATCGATCGTGAACAGGGCGATCCCCGTGTCGGCAGGGTCCGGGAAGGCCTCGGAGGAGTGGACGTACCGGCCGTCGTCGACGAACATCTCCACGGAGGTGCGGTCGATCAGGATCCGCAGCCGGACCGTCCGCGCGGACGGGTCGAAGGGGCTCCTGCTTTCCTGCCACCGGCCGGAGGAATCCGGGCTCACCGTGTAGCCACGGTTGACGAAGGCGTAGTCGCCGTAGATCCCGGCGTCGATGTGCCGCACGCCGTCGGGAGAGCGGCGCAACTGCAGCCCCGCGCCCGTGAGCTGGTCCCAGGCGAGCTCGGTCGTCAGCTCGTAGGCGGTGCCGGTGTAGTCCAGCGTCCGGTGTCCGTCGACCTCCAGGTCGCCGAGGTGCACCGTGCGGGAGACATGGGCGTCGAGGGCGCCGATGGGCCGGGAGGCGAGGTAGTACGTGCCGCTCGCGGCGCGCCGCAGCGTGATCTCGCGGACGATCGAGTCGGTGCCGTTGAAGCCGTCGCAGTCGATGGTGGGGGTGGTGTTCGCGTAGCCCCAGTTGTTGAGCCAGCCGATGGCGTAGCGCGCGGCCGGGTCGAGGGTGCCGTGCGCGTCCCGTTTCTCGAAGGTGACGGCCGCGTACCAGTCCCAGCCGTGGTCGAGCCACTGCGGGTCGGAGGCGTCCGCCGTGAAGGTGGTGCCGTCGAAGTCGCCGGTCCAGTATGCGTAGGTGTTGGGAAGGCCGGACGCCTTGCCGTCGGCGCTCACGCCCAGCACCCACCTGGCGGTGCCGTCCTCGGCCGTGATCCGGAACAGGTCGGGGCACTCCAGGACGCCGATGCCGTCCTTGATGAATCCGCTGACGTAAGTCCACGACTTCAGGTCGGTCGAGTGGTAGAAGCCGACCTTGTTGTTCTCGGCGAGCGCCATCACCCACCGGCCGCGCTCCTCGTCGCGGATCACCTTGGGGTCGCGGAAGTCGCGGACGCCGGGGTTGGGCAGGACCGGGTCGGTGCCGTGGTGGGTGAAGGTCCGGCCGCCATCGGTGGAGTAGAACAGGTATTGCGCCTGGGTGTTGGCGTTGTCGTCGGGCGACATGGTGGCCAGGACGATCACCGCGCCCGCGCCGAAGCCCGCCGTGTTGTCCGTGTCGACCACCGCCGAGCCGGACCAGACGTCGCCGGCCGGGGTGGTGTCCTTCGGCACGGCGATGCCACGGTCGGTGAAGGAGACCAGGTCGGTGCTGGTGGCCAGGCGCCAGGCGGTGCCCGCGGTCGTGCCGCCGGTCAGGTAGTCGGGGTTGTACAGGTAGTAGTAGTGGTATTCGCCGTCGATCCAGATCGGGCGCTGCGGGTCGTTCTTCCACTGGTCGGGGACGGTGAAGTGGTACTCGGCGCGGTAACTCCCGCATGCGGCACTCTGCTTGGGGAGCTTCGCCGCCGCCGGACTCGCCGCCGCCGGACTCGCCGCCGCCGGACTCGCCGCGACGGGCAGTAACGCGCCGGCCGCGCCCGCGGCCGAGGCGACGAAGAGCGACCTCCTGGACAGGCCAGGACCGCCTGGCATGCCTGGTGTACGGACCATGGTGCGGCTCCTTCCCCGACGTCGTCGTCGGGACTGCGGCTCACTGGTCCGGAACTGTAGACCTAACTCGTTAAAGGTCAACCCTCGCATGCGCCTTGACAGCCTCGTAACAGGGTTCTCATCATCGGGGAATCACTTTCGGCTAACACGAGTTAGGCTCGCCGATGACCGACTCGCTCATCTCCCGTCGCGGCCTGATGCGGTACGGGACGTACGGCGCCGGGGCCGCGGCCCTCGGCGGTGTCGCCGCAAGCTGGGACCGCCTCACCGGCGCCGACATCCCCGGGCGGAACGACGGCTCCCTCGTCGTCGCCACCCTCGGCCCCGCCTACGGACCGGAGGCCGTACGCACGCTCACCGAGGGCTTCCGGAAGCAGCACCCCGACATCAAGCTCCGCATCAACGCGGTGCAGGCCGTCGACTGGTCCGACTTCTTCGCGAAGATCCTCACCCAGATCGCGGCGGGCACCGCCCCCGACCTTGTCTACGTCGCCACCGAGGGCGTCCAGCTGTTCGCGCGGCGCCTCGGGGTCCCGCTGGACCGCTGGGTGCGGCGGGACGCCGAGGAGCTGCGCGAGTACTTCGCCGACGTCCATCCCTCGCTGGTGGAGTCGATGATGTACGAAGGGAGCCTCTACCAGCTGCCGGTCGAGTTCAACGCGGCCGACATGTATCTCAACAGGCAAGTGCTGGAGCGGGCCGGCGCGGGCTTCCCGGCCGCCGACTGGACCCGCGACGACTTCACCGCGCTGCTGCGGGACATGAAGAAGGCAAGCGGCTCCCGGTTCACGCCGTACTTCTGGACCAACCGGCTGTGGGGCGGCGTGGTGCCCTGGCTGTTCGCGAACGGCACCAATCTGCTCGCCGAGTCCAAGGCGCCGGGCGGCGCCTGGCTGTGGGACTCCTTCTACCCGGCCGCCGAACGGCAAGGGCGCGGGGGCGGTTTCCGGCGGACGACCCCGCAGGCCACCGACGCCCGCGTGGAGGAGGCGTACGACTATCTCGCCTCCCTCATCGAGGAGCATCTGTGCACCCGCCCCGAGGGCGGCAACGGCCAGAACCTCGTCGGGGTCTTCTCCACCGGCCGGGTCGGCGTCACGCCGGCGGGCGGCTTCTGGGCGGGCGGTCTGAGTCTGGCGGGCATGAAGGCGACGGACTACGACGTGCAGTACTTCCCGCGCTGGCGCACCCAGCGCATGCAGTTCGGCGCGGCCGGCTACGCGCTGCTGCGCACCTCGAAGAAGCAGGACGAGGCCTGGGAGTTCATCAAGTACGCCGCCCGCAGGGACACCCTGATGCGGCTGTTCAAGACCAACCAGACCACCCCGGCCCGCCGCTCGATGCTTGACCCCGCCCGCTATCGGGAGACCGGCCCGAGCCACTGGCAGGTCTTCTACGACACCCTCGACAAGTTCCCCGACACCGGGCCGATCCCCGCGCCGCCGCAGGTCGCCGAGGTCGAGCAGGTGCTGCTCAAGCACACCGGCACCGCCCTGGCCTCGCGGGGCGCGGTGGGCCCCGCGCTGCGCCGGATGCAGGGCGACCTGGAGAAGGCCATGGAGCGTGACGTATGACGACAAACGCGCAGCCGAACTCGCAGCCGAACTCGCAGCCGAACACTCAGGCCCCGCGCGTACGAAAGCGGCGGGCGACACCGGCCGCCGACACCCCGCGTCCCGCCGCCCACACCCGCACCCGCTCCGCCCGGCTGCTCGCCGCGCTGTTCCTGGCGCCCACGATCGTCGGGATCGTGGTCTTCACGGTCGTACCGATCGTCGGCTCGGTCGTCCTCAGCCTCTTCCACTGGAACGTGATCGACGATCCGAGCTTCGCCGGGGCCGCGAACTACCGCGAGGTGTTCAGCGATTCGACCGTGCTGGTCTCCTTCCGCAACACCCTCCTGTTCATGGTGCTCGCGGTCGCGCTGCAGTTGCTCATCGCCCTGGCGCTGGCGCTGGCGGTGAACGGGCGGATGCCCATGTGGCTGCGCTCGGTGTTCCGGTCGGCGTTCTTCTTCCCGCTGGTGCTGTCCGCCGCGTCGATCTCGGTGGTGATGAAGTACCTCTTCAACCAGGACTTCGGGGTCGTGAACTGGCTGCTCGGGCTGGTCGGGATCGCCCCGGTGCCATGGCTGACGTCGGAGCACGGGGCGATGGCGGCGGTGATCCTGGTCTATGTCTGGCAGCAGTTCGGCTTCTCGTTCCTGCTGTTCGTCGGCGGCCTCAACAACATCCCCAAGGAGATCCACGAGGCCGCCTCTCTCGACGGCGCGACCGGGCTGCGCAAGCACCTCAATGTCACGCTGCCGCTGCTGTCGCCCACGCTGCTGGTCGCGTCGGTGGTCGGCATCATCAACGCGCTACAGGTCTTCGAGCAGCCGTACGTGCTCACCAACGGCGGGCCCGGCGACTCGACCCGAACGGTCGTGATGGTCGTCTACGAGACCGCGTTCGAGCAGCTGCGCTTCGGCCCGGCGTCCGCGGTGGGCGTGCTGCTGTTCGTACTGATCATGGCGGTCACCGCCCTCCAGTTCCGGCTCAGCCGGCGCTTCGTCCACTACCAGTGAGCCGGGTGAGTCCCATGAGCCAAGCGAACCTGAGCCAAGCGCCCATGAGCCAGGCGCCCATGAGCCGGCCGAACCCGGGCCGAGCGAACCCGAGCCGACCGGCCACGAACCTGAGCCGTGCGCGGTACGCGCTCGCGCCCTGGGCCCGGATCGCCGGGCTGGCCGTATGCGCACTGCTGACCCTGGGCCCGGTCATCTGGACCGTCTCCACCTCGCTGCGCACCCCGGCCGAGTCCTTCGACCTGCCACCGAAGATCATCCCCACCCACCCGACGACGGAGTCGTACCGCGGGGTCTTCGACCAGATCGATGTGTGGCTGGTCGCCCTCAACTCGACGCTGGTGACCGCGCTGATCGCGGTGGGTCAGATGATCACGGCGGGCCTGGCGGGGTACGCGTTCGCGCGCCTGGAATTCCGTTTCAAGAAGCCGCTGTTCGGACTGGTGCTGGCGACCATGATGGTGCCGCTCCAGGTCACCATCGTGCCGGTGTTCCTGGTGCTCAAGTCGATGGGCCTGACCGACACCCTCCTCGGCCTGATCATTCCGGCCTTTCCGACCGCCTTCGGGACCTTCCTGATGCGGCAGTACTTCCTGGGGATGCCGAAGGACCTGGGCGAGGCCGCGATGCTGGACGGCTGCGGCCCGTGGCGGATCTTCCGGTCGGTGTATGCCCCGCTGGCCGCCCCCGGCCTCGCGATCGTCGGCGTGCTGGCCTTCAACTACCACTGGAACGAATTCTTCCGGCCGCTGATCCTCGAGACCTCGGGCCAGAACTACACCCTGCCGCTGGGCCTGGTCTCGCTCCAGGGCAACCTCGGCACCGGCTCCGTCTCGGTGGTGCTCGCCGGTGTCGTCCTCTCCATGATCCCCGCCGTCGCCGTGTTCATCGTCGGCCAGCGCCCTCTTCGCGAGGGCATCACCTCCGCAGGAGTCAACCGTTGAGCCCCACCGCTCAGTCCCCGGACCCGGACCCGGACGCTCCGCGCTTCAGGGTCCGTCCGCCCGCCAACTGGATCAACGACCCCAACGGTCCCTTTCGCTGGCGAGGCCGCCACCACCTCTTCTACCAGCACAACCCCGACGCCCCGAGCCACGCCAACGTCCACTGGGGCCATGTCTCCAGCCCCGATCTGGTCCGCTGGGAGCACCATCCGATCGCCCTCGCCCCCACCCCCGGCGGCCCGGACGAGGCGGGCTGCTGGTCCGGGTGCGTGGTCGACGACGACGGCGTGCCCACGGCCGTGTACACCGGCGTCGACCGCCACCACACCGGGCTCGGCACCATCTGCCTGGCGCGGGCGGCCGACCCGGACGACGACGCGCTGGCCGAGTGGAAGCCGTCGCCCACCCCCGTGGTGACCGGGCCGCCCGCCGGCCTGGACGTGGTGATGTTCCGCGACCCGTTCGTCTTCCGGTACGGCGGGCGGCGGTGGGCGCTGGTCGGCGCGGGCCACGCCGACGGGACCCCGTCGGTGCTGCTCTACGACTGCGACGACCTGGCGGACTGGCGGTTCGCCGGTGTGCTCGTGGATGGCACGGGGCCGGTCGCCGCGGAAGCGTTCGGCGACCAGGCGGTCGGCTGGGAATGCCCGCAGATGTACGCGACGGCGGGCGGGGACTGGGTGCTGGCGGTGTCGCTGTGGGACGGAGATCCGTGCGCCACCGGTTACCTGACGGGACGTCTGCGCACGGACGGCCAAGGCGGTCTGCGCTTCGAGGCGCGCACCGGCGGGCGGCTCGACCACGGGCGGGACTTCTACGCGCCCGCTGTGCTCCAGGAGGCGGACCGGACCCTGATGTGGGGCTGGTCCTGGGAGGCCCGCGGGCGCGGTGAGGTCGAGCGCGCCGGGTGGGCCGGTGTGCTCACCGCGCCGAGGGTGGTTGACGTACACCCGGACGGCGCGCTGCGTGTCGTACCGGCCCCGGAGCTCGAACTGCTGCGCGCGGCCGAACCGTTCGTCACTGAACCTGGACGGGCCGCACCGGGCCGGGTTCCGCTCCCGGAGGCGTACGACCTGACCGTCACGGCCCGCGGCCTGACGACCGTGGGTCTGCTGCGGTCCGCCTCGGGTGCGCGGCTGACGGTGCGGCTGGACCCGGATGAGGGCACCGTGACGCTGGACCGCGGTGACTGGCCCCGGACGCCCGGCACCGGGGCCCGGGGGGCGGGGCCGATCGTGGTGCGGGCGCCGGGGAGGGAGGTGCGCGTGCTCGTCGACGGTTCGCTGTTCGAGCTGTTCGTCGACGACCGGGCCACGGTCACCGAGCGCGTCTACCGGCGCCCGGACGATGTGCGCGAACTCGTCGTGGCGGGGTCCGCGGCCGCCGTCACGGGGTGGGAGCTGGTCCCACCTGGGCTGGTCCCACCGACGCACGGCTGATCACCGGGCCGGCGAGGCGCCGGGTGGTGGCCGGCGGTGTCCGCCCGGTCTCGATGGCCTCCAGCAGCAGCCGGGCGACGGCCTCGCCCATCGCCCGGTGCGGCAGCGCGACCGTGGTGAGGGGCGGCGCCAGGAACTCGGCCATGTGCTCCTGATCGTCGTAGCCGACCACCGACAGGTCGCCGGGGACGGCGATCCCCAGCCGGGCGGCGGCGTGCAGAACGCCCGCCGCGACCCGGTCGTTGTAGCAGAAGACGCCGGTGGGGCGGCGATCGGCGGGCACCCCGTCGAGCATCCGCAGCGCGCCCTCGTACCCGCCGGAGATCTCGCCTCCGGTGCGTAGGACCCACTCCTTGGGGACGATGATCCCCTTGGCGCGCACGGCGTCACGGAAGCCGCGCAGCCGCTCGACCGACGCCATGTCGTCCTGGCCGCCGACCATCGCGACCCTGCGGTGCCCCTCGTCCAGCAGGAGCCGGGCCGCCGTACGGCCCCCGGCGCGCTCGGCGGGGATGACGGCCGGCAGGGAGTCGTCCTCGGCCAGACAGTTGGCGAGGACGGAGCGCGTGCGGTGCAGGCCCTCGGGGACGCGGACCCGGCGCAGCGACATGGCCGCGTAGATGATCCCGTCCACCCGCCGGTCCAGGAGCTCGGCGACCGCCGCGTCCTCCTTGGCCGGATCGCCGCCGGAGTCGACGGTGAGGACGAGATGCCCGCTGTCCCAGGCGGTCTCCATGGCCCCGCGCAGCAGCCGCCCCGCGAACGGCGACGAGGCGATCTCGTCCGTGACCAGCCCGATCACCGCGGTGCGGCGGCGCCGCAGACCGCGCGCGACGGGGTCGGGGCGGTAGCCGAGCCGGGCGGCGGCCTGGCGGATGCGCTCCTGGGTGGCGGCCGAGAGGTTCCCCTCGGCCCGGTCGTTGAACACGAAGGAGACGGCGGTATGGGACACCCCGGCCAGCCGGGCGACATCCCGCGACGTCGGCCGCCCGAGCTTGTCGGCCTTGTCGGCGGGTTTGCCGTGCCCGCCCTCGCCCGTGCCCATGGCTTTCGGCCACCCTCCGCCCGTCCGTATCCCTGCTGATTCACCCGATCTTACGCACGAGGTGACCTGAAACGGCGTTGAAGCAGAGCGCTCAAAGTGCACAGAGTGCAGGGAGTCACTGACGCTGATGAGTCACTGATGCCCCCACCCTTCACGGAGGCCCGGACCATGACCTGGAACCACCGCCAACCGTCCCGCCGCACCCTTCTCCGCGGCGCCGCCGTCACCGCGCTCGCTGCGACGACGACGGCGGCGGCCGGCGTCGGCGCGGCGCACGCCGCCACCGCCGCCCCGGCCGCGTGGCCGACCGAATTCCCGCTCCCCGACGGCTTCATGCCCGAGGGGATCACCATCGGCCGCAGGCCGTACGCCTATATGGGCTCGCGCGCCAACGGCGCCGTCTACCGCACCGATCTGCGCACCGGTGAGGGCAGAGTCATCCACGAGGGCGCCACGGGCACGGTGGCCGTCGGGCTCAAGCTGGACGAGGACGGTCTGCTGTACGTCTCGGGAGGCGGCGGAGGGACGGCGCGGATCGTCGACTCGCACACCGGCGAGCTGGTCACCACGTACCAACTGACCGAGGCGACCGGCCACTTCATCAACGACGTCATCCTGCTCGGCGACCGAGCCTGGTTCACCGACTCGCGCGACGCCGTGCTGTACGGCGTACCGCGCGGCCGCGCCGGAGAGGTCCGCCGCCTGCCCCTGACCGGCGACTGGGTACAGACGCCCAACGTCAACAACGCCAACGGCGTCGTCGGCACCCCCGACGGCCGAGGGCTGATCGTCGTCAGCAGCTCGCCCGGCAGGCTGTACCACGTGGACCTGGCCAGCGGGCACGCCACCGAGATCGCGCTCTCCGGCGCGGCCGACGTCGCGAACGGCGACGGCCTCCTCCGTATCGGCCGGACGCTGTACGTCGTACAGAACCGGCTGAATCTGATCAGCGTCTACGACCTCGACGCGAAGGCCCCCGCCGCGACCTTGCGCCGTACGGTCACCGACGCCCGCTTCGACGTCCCCACCACCGTGGCCCGCTGGGCCGACCGCCTCTATCTCGTCAACGCCCGCTTCACCTCGCCCCAGACACCGGAGACGACGTTCAACGGCGTGGCCGTACCTCTCTAAGAAACCCGATGCGGGGCGGCCACCAGGCCTGGCTGGACGGACTCGTAGGCGCTTGCCTCTGATGGTCAGGACTGGTCAGGACTCCCAGTGGGCGAGCGCGTGCAGCGCGGCGGCGGTCCGGGCGAACCCCTGATCGCCGAGCAGGGCCCGCAACTCGCCGTTGAACCGCTCGATTTCCGGCTGGGCGGCCCGGAGGGCGGCGGCCCCGCCGTCGGTCAGCTCCAGCACCACGGCGCGGTGCTCGCGCGGGTGTGCCCGCCTGGCGACGAGGTCGGCCTTCGCGAGCCGCGCGACGAGCGCGGTGACGCCGGACTCGCGCAGCCCCAGGGCGTGCGCGAGCTCCCGCTGGGTGATGCCCGGCTGATCGCGTACGGCGAACAGCGCACCGAGCTGCGCCGTGGTGACCCCGGCGGCGGCCAGACAGCGCCGGTCCGCGACCGTACGCAGCTGGTGCGCCGCCCGCTGCAGCAGAAAGAACAGGCGCTGGTCGGACGCGGGCGGGGGCGTGGTCTCGGGCTCAGCCTCAGACATAGGGCCGATCTTGACAGACGCGGGAGCCGCGCGGCAGGGTCACTTCACCAGTGAAGTGAGGTGGCATGGACGAGATTCTGGACTTGTCGGTCGCGCAGAAGTTGCTGGCCGCCCAGCCCTTCAGCAACCTGCTCGGCGCCCGCCTGGTCGCCTTCGGCGAGGGCGCGGCGACCCTGGAGCTGGACATCCGCGACGACCTGCGCCAGCAGCACGGCTTCCTGCACGGCGGCGTACTCGGCTACGCCGCGGACAACGCCCTGACCTTCGCCGCGGGCACAGTGGCCGGCGCCCGGCTGCTCACCGCCGGATTCACCATCGACTATCTGCGCCCCGCCGCCGGAACGCTGCTGCGGGCCGAGGCACAGGTCGTACGGGCCGGCCGCACCCGCGTCGTATGCCGCTGCGACCTGTCCACCGTGGACGGCGAGGGCACGGCGACCCTGTGCGCGGTGGCGCAGGGCACGATCTCGGTCATGGCGCCGGCCGAGCCGCCGCCGAACGGGACCTGACCCCGCGACCTGGTCCGCCTGCGCGCTGACAACCGTGGCCGCGCTGCAGCCGGTACTCGCCGCCGGTGCTCCCTGGCCGCCCTTCAGGACTCGTAACGCGCTTCAGGACTCGTCATCCTCGATCCCTTCGGTGCTACGGCCGGTGCTACGACCATGGCCAGCAGGGCCGCGACGACGCAGACCGCACTCAGCGCGATCCACACCACGTCATACGCGCCGAACACGTCACGGGCCGTGGCTCCGAGGAAGGCCGAGGCGCTTGCGCCCAGCTGATGGGCAGAGTTGGCCCAGCCGAAAACGATGGGGCCGTCGTTGCCGTAGACGCGTTGGCTGAGGGCGATCACCGGAGGGACGGTCGCGACATCGGCGAGTCCGTAGACGACCACGAAGGCGATCAAGGAGGGACGGATCGTCGAGGAGAGGACCACGGGCAGCGCCAAGAGGGTGAGCGCGCGGACGGCGAAGTACAGGCACAGGAGGCGGCGGGGATCGAAGCGGTCGGTGAGCCAGCCGGACGCGAGCGCCCCCAGGGACGAGAAGACACCGATCAGCGACAGCAGGGACGCGGCCATGGTGGCGTGCATGCCGTGGTCGTGGGCGGCGGGGACCCAGTTGCTCCACATGATGCCGTTGGTGGAAGCGCCGCAGATGATGAACATGCCTGCGAGCAGCCAGAACGTCCCGGTCCGCGAGGCGTCGCGGAGGACCGTCACCGCCCGGCGCGCCGCACCGGTCGCCGGAGCGGGTTTGGGGACGAACTCCTTCGCCCCGTACGGTGCCCCGCCGATGTCGGCGGGGTGGTCGCGCAGCAGCAGCCACACCAGCGCGGACACCGCCAGAGCCACCAGCGCCAGGGTCACCACGGGAGGCCGCCAGCCGTAGCGGTCGACCGCCCAGGCGAGCAGGGGCAGGAAGAGCAGCTGGCCCAGGTGGCTCGAGGCGCTGAGCGCGCCGGTGACCAGACCGCGCCGCCGTTCGAACCAGCGGCCGGTGATCTGTGCCGCGAAGGTCATCGTGAGGCAACCGCTGCCGAGGCCGATCAGCACGCCCCAGTACACGACGAGGTGCCAGGCCGAGGTCATCACGTTGGTGAGCAGGGCACCAGTGGCGATGAGCAGCATGGCGCCGGCGGCGACCCGGCGGATGCCGACGCGGTCCATCAGCGCGGCCGCGAAGGGTGCGGTGAGGCCGAAGAAGATCATGTTGACCGAGGCGGCGAGCGCGATGTGGCCGCGGTCCCAGGCGTACTGGTCGTGCAGCGGGGTGACCAGCAGGCCGGGCACGGTGGTGAAGGCGCCGGCCGTAACGATGGCCGCGCCCGCGACGACGGCGATGATCCAGGCGTGGTGCGGGCGGTGCGGGCGGCGCCATGACGTGGGCTGTGGAACGGCCGGTGGGTTCTGTGTCCGCTGAGCCATGTTCTCCAGACTGTGCGCACCTCAGCGGGACGACGAGTGGCCATATAGCCGTGCTGCGCAAAAATATGGCCATGGCTGTCTTCACCCACCCCACCCGCCATCACGTCGCCGTCTTCGCCCGCCAGAAGATGCTCCCGATCGAGCTGGGCATCGTGCACCAGCTGTTCGGGCAGGCCAGACAGGGCGCCGCGGCCGACGGGACGCCGCTCTACGAGGTCGCCACCTGCGGGCTACGGGCAGAAGCGGTACGGACGGACGGAGACTTCACCGTCAATGTGCCCCACGGCCCCGAGGCGCTGGCCGAAGCCGACACGGTGATCGTTTTGTCCTCGTACGAGGACTACGAGCAGACGGATCCGCGGCTGCCGACGCCACTCGCCGAGGCACTCACCCGGATCCGCCCCGGTACCCGCATCGCCTCGATCTGCACGGGCGCCTTCGTACTCGCCTCGGCCGGACTCCTCGACGGCCGGGCGGCCACCACGCACTGGCGCTACACCGAGCAGTTCGCGCGCATGTTCCCAGGAGTCGAGGTGGACGCGGACGTGCTCTACACCGACGGCGACGACGTCCTGACCTCGGCGGGCTGCGCCTCCGGGATCGACCTGTGCCTTCATATGATCCGGAACGACTACGGGACAGCGGTCGCGGGCGACGTCGCCCGCCGCACGGTCGTGCCGCCGCACCGGGAGGGCGGCCAGGCGCAGTACGTACGCCACCCCGTACCGGACCCGTCCTCCGCCTCCACCGCGGCTGCCCGCCACTGGGCCCTACAGCGCCTGCACCAGCCCCTCACACTGGGCGACCTGGCGTCCCAGCAGGCCATGAGCATCAGGAACTTCAATCGGCGCTTCCGCGATGAGGTCGGCACGACACCGATGACATGGCTGACCCAGCAGCGCGTCGAACGCGCCAGGGAACTACTGGAGGAGTCGGACCTGCCGGTGGACCAGGTGGCGACCCAGGCCGGCCTCGGCACGGCGGCCAACCTTCGGCAGCACTTCCAGTCCGCCCTGGGGACCTCCCCGAGCGCCTACCGGGCCACCTTCCGCGGCCCGCACGATGTCGGCGCGGGTCGGGGTGTTCAATGAAACCAGGGAGAGCGATGGATGAAGCCGTTCCCGGTGGTGAGAGTACTTAGGTCGGTCCGCTTTCCCAGAAGAAGGCGATCTCGATGAACATCGCACACGGAGAGGTCCTTGGCGCGGTGGTCCCAGCGGTGGAGGCCGCGAACCGTGCCCCGCAATTCTTCACCTGGTACGCCATCGTGCTCGCGGTCCTGCTCGTGGCAGCGGTGGTCACGCTCCGGCACAGGTGACGTGTGCGGGCTCTGCGGCGCGCGCAGGGTGCCCTGGGCATTGATGACCAGGAACGCCAGGCAGATCAGTGCGGGCTCCGCAGCCCACCGGGCCTGTGTCCTGGACCTGGCTCATGGCCGCTCACGACTGGCCGTAGAGACGTGCCAGATTGACGAGTTGGATGCTTGGCGAGCTCTGAGCGGCGGCGTGCGCCTTGCCGTTGAAGCCTGCTCCGCTGAAGCACAGCAGGCGAGTGTGGGTGGTGTCGTAGCGGCCGACCTGAGCGATGAGCTCGCGGATGTGCATGAGACGTTCGATGTGGGCGACGCCCATCGTGTCGTTCCACTTGGCTTCTCCGATGGCCAGGAGCGGCGGCTTGGCATGTCCGTCAGCGATGCCGACGACGGCAACGTCGACCTCGTTGCCGGTGCGGGCTTTGGGGTCGTGGACCACTCCATGGCCGACACGGGCGGGCAAGCCGCCGAGCAGATCGGGGTCGGCGTGGTGCAGGGCCCAGTCGCGGCAGACCTGCTCGAAGTGGGGCCCCAGCACGTTGCTGACGAAGCGACGACGACTGGCCTGCCAGACTCGGGCAGCGCTGCCGGGGCGCTCCAACTGGTCCCATACCGGGCGCATGATGGCGTGGTAGAAAGCGATCAGTGGTTCGGCGATGCGGTACGTGGGCCGGTTTTCGCGGAAGGCGTCCGCGTCACGGTGTAGCAGTCCCGCGTCTTCAAGGACATTGATGGGGTGCGCGATATCGGTGGCCTTGCGTTCCAGATAGCCGGCCATACCCCCGCGAGTGGCGTTGCCGTCGGCGACGGCGGCGAGGACGGACAGGTACAGGGCGGTGTCGCGAAGGTCGGGTTCTTCGGCGAGCAGATAGCGGGCCTCGCGGAAGAGGGGGGTCTCGGGATTGAGGACGGTGCGGACGACCCAGTCGTCGAAGTCGTCCGGCCCCTCGGGGGTGTCGCCGCGGGCGAACTCGCGCCGGTAAGCGGGGGTGCCGCCGACGATCGCGTGCACCTTCATGGCCAAGTGGGGATCGGTGATGCCCCAGAACTCCGCAGCGAGGCGGTAGTCGAGGGGGCGGACGACCAGTTCCAGCCCGGCCCGTCCACGCAGAGGGGCATTCCCTGACAGCAGCCGACCCATGAAGGACAGCGCCGACCCGCACAGCAGCAGCCGGGTGCGGGAGCCGGTGCGCTGGTCACGCAGGGGGCGCAGCGCCTCCTGGATGATCGAGGGCAGCTCCGGGTTGGCCTTGGCGAGGTAGGGAAACTCGTCGATCACAACGGGGACGGGCCCCCCGGAGCCGAGGGCGAGCAGCGCGTCGACCGCCTCCGCCCAGTTGGCGAAGTGGAACGGGCTGGCAGGGCGGACGTGGGCGGTCAGTGCGCTGCTGATCCGTCGCAGCGACTCGGCATCGGCGGCTTCGGTCGCACCGAAGTAGAACCCTCCGGTGGCCTGGCAGGCGGCGTCCAGCAAGAACGTCTTGCCCTGGCGGCGGCGTCCGGAGACCACCCCGAGGGTCGCCCCCGGCTGCGGATCGGCGATGAACCGGCTCAGCGCTGACCACTCGTAGTCCCGGTCGAACATCTCAGCAGGCTTGTCCACGCTCCGCCTCCGAGCAAGATATAGAAGTACGGTTCCATAAAACATACCCCTATCTCTGTGGGGCCGCCTGGCGCCGATTCTGGTCGCCGTTCCTCCGCCCTGAGAGCCCCGCCGCCTTCGTCCCTTGAGGTGCGGCCTCGCCTGAAGTGGCGAGGGGGCCAACGATTCCCGGGCGGAGCGTGGGTCAGCGCCGCGACTGTCGCCGCCCGGGGGGACCGACGCCACCTGGGGACACCCGGAAACACCTGTGGACAAAAACCAGGACAACGAGGGCCGGGCAGCATGACGAAGGGCCCGACCACTGGGTGGTCGGGCCCTTCGTACGCCCTGCTGGGCGGGTGCGGAGGATACGAGATTCGAACTCGTGAGGGGGTGCCCCCAACACGCTTTCCAAGTCTGTTGGTGGAAGTCAGCGGCGCGTGTGGCGCCGTTCACCTGCGTTCACGGGCAGTTGGCCACCGATTCGAAGACGGCTCTTGGTCTCGTCTGAACGGCCGTGAATCACGTTGAATGAGACGGACAGCGACGGACGCGGCACCTGATTGTGGGCGCGGTTGGGCGACGTCAGTGTCTGAAGAGTTGCGGATGCGGGCAGGGTTCCAGCTCGTCGGCCGCGTGGTCGGCCCACCTCCCCAGACGTGTCGGTCCTCGCAGCGGAAGAGCACGCGGCACACGCGTTGGCTGTCCTCCTCGCGCTTCGACAACACCATGCCACCGCTGGTTAGGGACCCTCCGCACATGGGGCTGGGCATCGCGGCCGGGATCGACACGTTGGACAGGCTATCTGGTCCCGTACATGAGGACCTGAGCTTGGGAATCACGGGTTGATTGCGGCCGATCATCGCATTGACCTGCGCAAACGGTGCCAGATGCGATCTTGAACGCGGGCTCCTGGTAGCCCGTGTTGACCGTGGTTCACCGCTCGCTCTGGCACGCATCTGGCACGTCAGCAGCCACCCGTCACTCGTACACCACTGCGGCACTCAGCGCGCGGGCGAAGAACGTCCAGTCGCCGTCCGTCGGCATCTCCTGGCCGAAGCATCGATGCCAGCCTGGTGATCCCTCGATCCACGCCGCCAGTGCCTCCAGGTAGCGCTCAAGCGTGGGGTTCTCCCATTCGTCGCCTCGTTCGAGGAGATCGTCCCGCAGGCTGAGTATGTGGCTCACCAGGGCTTCCCGGCTGTCGACTCCATGGGCGGGGTGGTCCGGAAGCTGCTCCATGGCGGCACCTTAGTGCGGTCTGCCGCCTCTCTTCGATCCGCAGTTCAGCCCGGGTCGCCCGCCCGCCCGGTTGGGCTGGGTTCGATGGTGATCATGCGGCCTCTGAGGCAAGGAGAAGCCTGACCCCTTCGTTCCGAACTACAGGCGGGGGCAGTCGCTGAGGTCTGCTGGTCAGCCGGTCGACAGGGGCAGGTGTCGGTCGACTGTGGTTGAGGTGGCTGCTGTACTTCCCTGCTGTACAGCACTCACTGGCCACCGACTTGGGAGTTCGACCTCCGCTCGGCCTGGCTGGTCTGCCGCGGGCGCCGATGCCACACGTAGCTGATGGCTGTCGCCGCCGTCCGTGGTCGTTGATGTCAGCTTTGGCTGTCAGCGGAACCGCTCCGGTACTGGGCAAGCCTCCGATCGCTCATCCGGCCGATCGGCTAGGCGACGGACAGGTGGCCTACCCTCTGCCCACACTACGAAGACCCGTGTGTAGCCGACTGACTGCTGCCCTCACTTCTGACGATTCCGTTTCGTCGGCACCGAACTTCGTGCCACAGTGCACCCATGCGTGCATTCATGAAGGGCATCGGTAGTCTCGCAGTCCTTGCTGCTTTACTGTTCGGTGCGGTGGAGGCCGTAGCATTTCTGGCGAGGTACGTGGGGCATCAAGTTTTTCACGGCGTAAACCCTACAGTTGCCGCCGCAGCGGTAACCGCAATGGCGACGGTTCTCGTAACCGTTTTTACGTTGGTCGTCGGGCGCTACGTAGAACGTAAGAAAGCTATCGAAGCAGAGATTCGGGCCAGTAAAATACCCGTTTACACTAAGCTGGTAAGCGGCCTCATGGGGACGGTACTGAACCCCGATTCATCGAATGAAAACCAGGTAGCGCAGTTCCTGTGGGAAATTACGCCAGATCTAATTACGTGGGCTTCTGACGATGTTCTGATTGCCTGGTCCAAATTCAAGCGAGAAGCGCAAGTTCTCGCATCTGAGGATACAGTGTTTAGCTTTGAGGAGCTCTTGTCTGCAATTCGCCAAGACTTTGGGCACAGCGGCAGAAAAGTGCAAGAGGGGGATCTCCTGGCTCTCTTCATCAACGATATCGACGAACAGTTGGTCAGGCGGCGCGCTCAAAGGGGGCGCCGTGTGAGAACCCCCGAACCATAGGTGGCTAGATTCGGGGTCTTTGCCGACTGCGGACATGGCATTAAGAAATGTTCATAGGCGTCCGGTCGTGGGCGCGGCTACGGTTGGTCCGTCTATACGGCTGCGGGCGGCGCTGAATGAGACGGAAACTGAGACTGACGGCGGGGCTGGGCTCGCTAGCATCGGCGCTGTCGAAAGGGATGCCATGGCACTGGTCCGCAAGGGATCACGCCGGATCGTTGTCGACGGTGTGGCTACCGCTGGCTGCGGCTGTCCGGCTTGCCTTGCGAGAGGGCTGGGTTCCGTCGGCTCCGGGCTCTGCGTTCAACCTCGACCAGTCCGCCGGCATGGTGACCGAAGCAAGCGGCGCTGACCCAGCCGTACGAGGCCCATTAGCTTGGGAAGCCTGGGTTACCGACGAGGGGCGCTGGCCTCACCTGTGGTGGAGCTGCTACGGAGTGGTAATCCGAGCTACTCTTCTAATCAGTGCCGTCATCGTCCAGTGAGATGCGCGCCTTATCGATGAAATCATCTATTGCATTGTCCAACTTCACCCAGCGTTCGCGGCCCTTCTCGAACCTCACTGAGATGGAGTCTCCGCCGATAAGCCCGTGGCTGACGGTCATGGTTGCATCCATGACGTCGTGAGAGCAATCGCACACAGCGCTTGCCGCTTCGCTCATCATTTGAGGTCCAGCCAGCTTTACTCGTATTGAGAGCTTTAGTAGCTCTATCCAGAGCCGGTGGGATTCGTTCCATAGGGTTTCGGTATCGGCGTTTCCCGAGCCTCTGAGCGCAAGGTCCAGCCCTTGCTCGTCTGTCGGGACCGGGGCGAGGAAGAAGCGGGCAGCCTGCGCTTCCTGAGCCGATGCTGTGGTTATGAACTCCTCGTAGACTGCTTGTCGTGAGTCACGGCGCTGTCGACGGTGTTCGCCTCGCGCCGTAATCTTCGCTTGTTCTCGCGCGGACCATCCCGTAGCGAGTGCCGCCCCCGTCGTGGCTACCGCCCCTGCTAACGCGCCCAGTACTGCTGCCACCCCTGCGTCCATGCGGGAGAGTCTGGCAGGTCACCCCAGGGCGTCGATGGCCCTGACGATGCAGGTTCTCGCCTCTGTGCTGTGCACAGCGGTCCCGGAGAGCTCGACGAACGCCTTTGAGGTATGTGTGGATCTCTCCGGTGGCTGGGAGGTCAGGAGCCGCCCTGGTGCTGCGAGAGCAACTTGGCGTATTCCTCTGTCTTTGAGGTGATGGCCTTCGCCAGCTCACGCAGGTCTTCCCGGAGGGGGTCGCGCCAGTCCTTGATCCTGTGATTGATCGAGATGCCAAGCCCAGAAAGTCTCTCAAGGTGGCCCTGTAGCTCCTTGAGCAGCAAACGGTGCCTGTCCAGCTTGTTGATCTCTTCCAGGATGGTTTCCGGTGGCACCTCCCCCTTGAGTAGGTTGATGAACAGTGCGGTTGTGTAGGTCCCGACACTCTCGTTGGCGGTTTGCAGGGCTTTCTTCAGTTCAGCGTGAGCCCGTTTGATGCGCCTGCGCTCGTTCTCGCGGGCCTTCTCGGCCTGCTTCCGCTCATCCTCGCTTCGCTGCAACTCTGCCTGATGGTTGTCGTCGAGCCGGGCGTGCCGGAGCTGCTGTGTCTTCTCTCGGTCCGCCTGCTTCACCTTGAACCGGTGGCGGAGATCACCGGCCCATGCCTTCGCTGCCTCGACACTGGCGATACGCCAGGCAGCTACCATGCCGCCCAGGAAGCCGAACAGCGCGCCGCCGAGCAGCGCCGCCCAGTCCATCAACTCAGGCCCTCCCCCGTGTCCGTGCCTGTCGGGCTGGACGGTAACGCGGAGAGTGGAGGCTACGCCGGGCCTTGGCTTGATTCGGTCCCTGATGTGTCCCGTCCATTCCGTGCCAGACAGGCCGAGAGGGCAGCTTGACCAAGGCCGGCAGCGGGAAGTCGCAGCCCAGCCTCGACGCCACCGTACGGAAGGCGTGCCGGGAAGCTGCGGCCGTGCCAGAACAGCGGACCGCTGACCCCGACGATCACCCTTATGGCACGGTCTGGCACGCGGCGAGTGATCACCGCGCACAGCAAAAGGGCCAGGGTCGCTGACCTGGGCCTTCTTCGTGGAGCGGGTGACGAGAATCCAACTCGCGCTCTTAGCTTGCGAATCTGCGATGATTTGGCCGTTGAACTGGTGAGGGAGAAATCGTGGCCCAGTTGATGCTTGTGGCGGAACCTTGATTCCCCGTGGCTCACTGCTCGATCTGGTGCGGTTGTGGTGCCGGTCCTGATGGCGAACGGCCCCTTCGGATCCATGGCTCTACTGAAGATCGGTCAACAGAGGACGTGGAGGGCACCGTCGGGCCCCTCGTGGCGGTTGCTGATCGTGGTAGGTCGTTGCGGGTACTTCGCTGCTGTACCGCAGCTTCAGCGGTAACGGGCTGGAAGGCGAACAAGCCCCACAAGGTTTCCGATTTTGTCTAGGCTCACCGTCAAGCAACAACTGGGACCAGAACGTCGCGCTTCAACTGGGACTCGACAGCTTGCGCTTGGCGCGTTCGTGCTCGACGTTGTGCATGACGAACTGGGCGCCGTCGATGATCCGTTGCAGCTTGTCAAGCACATCTTCGCGGGCTCTCTGTATGAGTTGTTCCGGTGATGGGGCGCCTTCGCTGGTGTCGGCCGGGACCCAGAACGTCTTGTGGCTGCGGTCGCGGACGATCTGCTGACACGTGCGGATGACCCAGTTCATGGCCACGGTGATCTCGTCGCGGTGAAGTTGTTCAAGCTCCCAGTCGCGGTTGTTCACGCTTCTTGGCGTCATTGACGGCCTCACAGTGAGGAAGTTCGGTCGTGACGAGGTGGCTCTGCTCATCGTCGGTGCCCGGGCGGCAGAGGCAGCGTCGTGCCGGTCGGCGGTGGGCGGTGCGTAGGTCTCTGTTGGGGAACTCGGCGTTTCGTGGCGAGTTTCTGGTTTCGGAGACGGAGGTGGATCAGAACGGAACGTGTCGGCTGCTCAAAGGGAGTGCAGGAGCAGCAGAAGCTGCTCTCGCGTCGGCATAGGTTTCCGAAGGCACTTCGAATTCAGCCCAGCACCGCTTGCCGGTGGGTGTCAGCTCCACGTCGTACCGGGCGGCCAGGGTGGCCACGATGAGCAGACCTCGACCACTCTCATCAACCGCACCAGGCAGTCTCAGCCGTGGGAGTTGATGGCTGGCGTCGCATACACCGATTCGTACGAGGGCGCCGCAGAGTCGGATGTCCACCGAGACGTGTTTGGAGCCGGCGTGCTTCACGGCGTTGGTGACCAGCTCGCTGGATGCCAATTCGATCGAGTCGAGGACCTCGCTTCCGGGCTGTAGCCCCCATCGACATAGTGCCGCGAGTACGCGGTGCCGGGCGTCTGCGACGGCATGGGGTGTGCCGGGGAGGGTGAAGCTGAGTTGGTGCGTTTCCATGTGTGCCTCCGGAACGAGTGGGGCCGTTCCAGAGAACTGCTCATCGATGCCCAGCGGTCCCTGCCGGTGCTGCTGGCGCATGAGTTATGCAGAAGTCGCATTACGGCGCATCTCGGCTGACCTACGCTCGGTTTAAGGGGCAGTATCGGTGGTGACAGGAGGGGCCGTGGGGGAGATGGCCGAAGGCCAGGACCAGGCGAGACGACTCGGTCGAGTCATTCGCGAAGCTCGGCTACTGCAGAAGCGCTCGCAATCACAGGTTGCCGCAGCGCTGGGCTATCACCAGGCGAAGGTCAGCCGGTTGGAGAACGGGCGTGGCACGGAAGATGTTCGCGTGTTACGGGATGTGGCCAGGGTATTGGACATTCCGCTTCACGAACTTGGCTTGGCTGCCTCCCCCGCTCCCCATGCCGCAGACCGTGAGACAGAGGACATGCACCGTCGTAACTTCCTGGCCGCCAGCATCGCCTCCCTCGCGGCGCCGCCGACGCCCAGCCCAGCAGCCCATCAGGACCTGGTCCACGCCTTGCTGCCTGCGCCGCCACCCGCGCCCGTGGCCGACAAGGCAAGTGTCCGGGAGTTGGGTGACCGAGTCGCCGCAGTACGCCGACTGTTCTGTACGTGCGACTACGCCGAGCTGGGACGTGCCCTACCACCACTGATCTCTGACCTGCGGCGAGCAGCAGCCGACTCCTCTCACCCCTCGACCGTCGTCGGCCTGCTGGCCACGGCCTACCAGACCTCAGCGAGCCTGCTGCTCAAGCTCAGCGACGTCGGCCACGCGTGGATGGCTGTCGGCCGGGCCATGGCAGAGGCGGAGCGCTGTGGTGACCCCGTCGTCCTGGCGTCCAGCGTTCGAGTACATGCGCACGTTCTCGCCCGGGACAAGCACACCGCTCAAGCCGTGACGCTCGTGCGTCACACCGCAGAACAGCTGACCGGTGCCTACGATCGTCGCCCTCCGCACTATCTCGCAGCCCTGGGGCTGATGCTGTTGCGCGGCGTCACAGCCGCGAGTAACGCCGGAGATCGCGCGGCCACGCAGGACTTTCTCAAGGAGGCGGCGGACGTCGCCCGCTACGTGGCACTCGACCGCCCGGAGGCATGGGCCAACTTCAGCCCTACCAACGTCGAGTTGCACGCTGTCAGCGCGGCCGTTGCCCTCGGCGATGCGGGCATCGCCCTGGAGACCGCCCAGCCGCTCATGCGCCGGCCGATCCCCGTCCCGGAACGGCGCGCGGCCCTGTGGGTCGAAGCCGCCCGTGCGTACAGTCAGCAGGGCAGGCTCGCCGACGGTTACCGTGCGCTCCGAGTCGCTGAAAGGTGCGCGGCCCAGGACATCCGACGGCCGGCAGTACGTGAGCTGGTGGCTGACATGGCCGCCCGTGACCGCCGTCGAGCCGTGCCCGAGCTGCATCACTTCAGCCGACGACTGGGAGTGCCCGCATGAGCGAGCGGAGCAAGCCGTTCCTCTACGTCGTCGTCTGCGCGGCCGGGATCGCCGGTGACGTCGGCAAGCTGATCACCGCGGCGCAGGAGCGGGACTGGGACGCCGGTGTCATCGCCACCCCGCAGGGCCTGGGCTTCATCGACCCCCAGGCTGTCGAGGCTCAGACCGGCTATCCGATCCGCTCCGCCTGGCGCTCACCCGGTGACCCGCGCCCCCTCCCGCCGCCGGACGCCATCGCCGTCGCCCCGGCGACCTTCAACACGATCAACAAGTGGGCCGCCGGGATCTCGGACACTCTGGCGCTGGGCATCCTGTGCGAGGCGTACGGCTTGGGCATCCCCACCGCCGCCCTGCCCTACCTGAACGCCGCACAGGCCGCCCACCCCGCGTACCAGCAGAGCCTGGAGCGGCTACGGGAGATGGGCGTGTTGATCGCCGACTACGAGCCGCACCAGCCGAAGGCGGGCGGCGGTCGCGACAAGTTCCGGTGGGAGCAAGCGGTGGAGCTGCTGATCCACAAGGTGCGATGAGCGCGGAAGCCGGGCGTGCCTCGTCCGGCGCTGGCGCGGCGCCCGCCTGGCGGAGTCCCCGAGGTGATCGCGCACGCGATCAAACCAAGACGGGAACTGAGGTGGAAGATCGCGAAGGGCCCGACCGGCGAACCGATCGGGCCCTTCGTTCCAACTGTGGTGGGTGCGGGGGATGCGTGCAGGGGCGTTCACCTGGGTCCATGGGTGGCCGACCTACGGGAAGGGCCCGGCACACGGTCTCGTCTGAACGACGGTGAACGGGGCTGAATGAGACGGAACTGAGACGGCCGCACTCCTCAGCGCGGCACTGGGGACGGCCCGAGGCCAGTTGCCGAAGCCACTGTCTTTCGTGGAGCTGAGCTGCCTTGGGTCACGCCGCACGCATGCCCGAGGCGGGCTCCTGCGCATCCTCGAGCGGGAAGGTCTCGTCTTCCCCGAAGTCCGGGGCTTGGAAGGGGTTTGTCGTCGGTGGCGGCGATGCCGCGGTGGAACAGCGGGGTTGCCCTTCCAGAGCGGAGAACAGCGACGTCGGATCGATGAGAGGTCTCTCTTTCGTTACAGGTCCCCGAAGGGGCCTGGTGTGCCATGACCGGGCACAGCGGTCCTACAGTTTGGTCATCTTGGAGTACGGGCTCAAGATCCGCATTCGCGCCGAGCCGAAATCTACGAGCGCCGCGGTTCCGTCCTCGATGCCGATCACCCGGCCGAGGCCGTACATGTCGTGTGTGACCTGGTCGCCCACGGCGAAGTGTTTGGCGGCCAGCGTGACCGGGGCCTTGAAGGGGCTGGTAGGCAAATGACGCTTCGGTGCAGCAGGCTTTGTCATCGTCCTCAGTATGCGCCTACGTGTATCCCGTTCGGTTGTGGCCGTCGGCACAGATCCGGACGGCAACAACAGCTTTGGGAGAGAGAGGTTGGGGACTCATGCCACTGACCTGGGGCTTCGAGACCTGGTGAGGCGGCTGGAAACTCAACAGTAGGTCACCTTCACTGACCGTGGCCGACCGCTACAGCTGGCGCGGTTGTGGCACGAACCTCAGCCGACGACAGTCAGCCACGATGCCGGGTGCGCCGACCGATCAGGCGCGCGCGTATGCTCCGGCCACCCCCACCAGCTGCGCCGCGGCTCTATGCGTGGTTCGAGACGCTGGTCGAGGAAGACTGGGACAGTGCCGAGCAGGTGGAAGACTCCATCGACATGCTGGCGGCGACGGGTCCAACGCTCGGTCGCCCACTGGTCGACCGAATCAAAGGTGCTGATTGACGCGATCATGAGGTGGAAGCCCCGGGGGAGAGGCTCGGATGCGGGCCCGGTACATGCACGCCACCGGGCCGATGCTGCGGGAGGTAGCACAACAGGTTGGCGGTGCGCTCTGGGAGCCGCCGAGAGCTGACTGAGACGGATCAACGACGAGGGCCCCGACCATGATCGGTCGGGGCCCTCGTCTGCCCTGCTGGGCGGGTGCGGAGGATACGAGATTCGAACTCGTGAGGGGTTGCCCCCAACACGCTTTCCAAGCGTGCGCCCTAGGCCTCTAGGCGAATCCTCCGCAGGGAACAATACAAGACCAGGAGCAGTGGATGCGAACTCGTTCCCAGCGGCCTCCATCCGCTAGGGTGGGGGCCAGCCCCTCACGTGGCGCTATCTCACCGAACTCCCCCAGGGCCGGAAGGCAGCAAGGGTAAGTGGGCTCTGGCGGGTACGTGGGGGGCCCTTGCGTTGTGGGGAGGGCGGGGGTGAGGGGGTGCGGGGCGGCTTCGGATGTCGGTGGGCACCGATATCGTCGTAAGCGTGTCGTCCCTCGCGCTGTACCGCCGCTACCGCCCCGAGACCTTCGCCGAGGTCATCGGCCAGGAGCATGTCACCGGCCCGCTGCAGCAGGCGCTGCGTAACAACCGGGTCAATCACGCGTACCTCTTCAGCGGTCCGCGCGGCTGTGGCAAGACGACCAGCGCGCGCATCCTGGCCCGCTGTCTGAACTGTGAGAAGGGGCCGACCCCTGCGCCGTGCGGGGAGTGTCAGTCCTGCCAGGACCTCGCGCGGAACGGGCCGGGCTCGATCGATGTCATCGAGATCGACGCCGCGTCTCACGGAGGCGTGGACGACGCGCGTGAGCTGCGGGAGAAGGCGTTCTTCGGGCCGGCGTCGAGTCGGTACAAGATCTACATCATCGACGAGGCGCACATGGTCACCTCGGCGGGGTTCAACGCCCTGCTGAAGGTGGTCGAGGAGCCTCCGGAGCATTTGAAGTTCATCTTCGCGACCACGGAGCCCGAGAAGGTCATCGGCACCATCCGGTCGCGTACGCACCACTACCCCTTCCGGCTGGTGCCTCCCGGGACGCTGCGCGACTATCTGGCGGAGGTCTGCGGGCGAGAGGCGATCCCGGTCGAGGACGGGGTGCTGCCGCTGGTGGTGCGGTCCGGGGCGGGGTCGGTCCGGGATTCCATGTCGGTCATGGACCAGCTGCTCGCGGGTGCGGGCGACGCTGGTGTGACGTATGCCATGGCGACGTCGCTGCTCGGCTATACGGACGGCTCGCTGCTCGACGCGATCGTGGACGCCTTCGCGGCGAGCGATGGCGCGGCCGCGTTCGAGGTCGTCAACCGTGTGATCGAGGGGGGCAACGACCCCCGGCGCTTTGTCGCCGATCTGCTGGAGCGCCTGCGTGACCTGGTGATTCTCGCCGCTGTGCCGGACGCGGCGGAGAAGGGGCTCATCGACGCCCCGGTTGATGTCGTCGAGCGGATGCAGGCCCAGGCGTCCGTCTTCGGCGCCGCCGAGCTCAGCCGCGCCGCCGACCTGGTCAACGAGGGCCTGACCGAGATGCGCGGTGCCACCTCGCCGCGGCTGCAGCTGGAGCTGATCTGTGCGCGGGTGCTGCTGCCCGCGGCGTTCGGGGACGAGCGGTCGATGCAGGCGCGGCTGGAGAAGCTGGAGCGGGGGGCTCTGGCGGGTGGTCTGGGTGGAGGCTTCCCCGGGGCGGGGGCCGGTGGTCTGCCCGGAGGCCCCGGTGGGGCGGAGGGCCAAGGGCCCGCCATGGGGTACGTACCGGGGCCCGACGCCCATGCCCCGGCCGCAGGCCCCTCCGGCCCGGCGGCCGCGCGCGCGGCGGTGACCGGCCGGGGTGGGGCCGGGTCCGGGGGCGGGGCTGGGTCCGGTCAGGGCGGGGGTCCGGCCGCGGCGGGGCCCGGTGCGGGTGGTCCGGCGGGTGGTGGTCCTGCCGCTGGTGGTTCTGCTGGTGGTGGCGGCGGTGGTGCGGGTGTGGCTCCGGCCGACGCCGGAGCTTGGCCCGGGGGCGCCCAGCCCGCGGGGGCGAACGGCGGTGGTCAGCGGCCCGGTGCCTGGCCCGGTGCGGCCACTGGTGGTCCTGCCGCTGGTGGCCCTGTCGGAGGGCAGGCGGAGGGCGGCGGTACGGATGGTCCTGCCTCGGCCGCTTCGCGGCCCGGGGCCTGGCCTAGCGCCGCGGCCCCCGGTTCCGGCGCCCAGGGCGCGGGGCGGCAGCCCGGCAGCTGGCCGTCCGCCGCCGCTCCGGGGCAGGGTGGGGCGCCTTCGGGTGGTCCTTCTGGTTCTTCCGGGGCTTCTGGTGGTTCTGGTGCTTCGGGCTCTTCCGGGCCTTCCAGTCCTTCCGCGCCTTCCTCCGGTTCTGCCGGTGCGCCCCCTGCCTCCGCGCCGGGCATGGCGCAGGGCGCCATGCAGGTGCGGCAGATGTGGCCGGAGATTCTGGAAGCGGTCAAGAACCGCCGCCGCTTCACCTGGATCCTGCTGAGTCAGAACGCGACCGTCACCGGCTTCGACGGCACCACCCTCCAGCTCGGCTTCTCCAACGCCGGTGCGCGCGACAGCTTCGTCAGCGGTGGCAGCGAGGACGTGCTGCGCCAGGCGCTCAGTGACGCGATCGGCGTGCAGTGGCGGATCGAGGCGATCGTCGATCCGTCGGGCGGCGCCGGGCAGCAGGGCGGGCCCGGCGGTGCGGGAGGCGGTGGCATTGGCGGCGCCGGTGGACCCGGGGGCTCCGGCGGCTCCGGGGGCTTCAGCGGTTCCGGCGGCTCCGGCTTCGGCGGTGGAGGCGGAGGCGGTGGCGGTGGAGCGGGTGGCTTCGGGGGCGGTGGCGCCCCGGCGGCCCCGCCGCGGCAGCCCGCCCCCCGGCCGCAGGCCCAGGCGTCCGCCGCCGCGTCCGCCGCGCCCGGACCGTCGTCGTCCCCCGCCGGGGCGGCGGCCGAGTCGGCGGGGCCGGCCGCGCAGTCGTCGGCGTACCGGGAGCCGGAGCCCCCGCCGGTCGCGCCCGAGGACGACATGCCTGCCGAGGACGACCCGGACCTCGACGAGAGCGCGCTCAGCGGCCATGACCTGATCGTGCGCGAGCTCGGCGCGACGGTCATTGAAGAGGTCGCGAACGAGTAGGAACGGGGAGGGAACGAGGAGAGGGCGAGGAGGGGACGCGGAGGGGGAGCGGCAGGGGACGAGCCGCGTACGGGTGGGGATCCTGCGGCGTACCGCTCGCCCTGTGCGGCGCCTGAGTTGAGTACTCCCGGCGCCGTCCGCCCTCCTCCCTACGGCGTAGGGCGGGGTGCCCCGTGAGCACGTAGGCTCGGGCTATCGGAAAGAAGAACTCTGTCGACAGCGCAGGAGTGAGCTCGTGATCCCCGGTGGTGGCCAGCCCAATATGCAGCAGCTGCTTCAGCAGGCCCAGAAGATGCAGCAGGACCTTGCCGCGGCGCAGGAGGAACTGGCCAGGACCCCTGTCGAAGGCTCGGCCGGCGGCGGCTTGGTGAAGGCGACCGTGACCGGCGCCGGTGAGCTTCAGGGCCTGGTGATCGATCCGAAGGTGGTGGACCCGGAGGACACCGAGACCCTCGCGGACCTCGTCGTCGCGGCCGTGCGCGATGCGAACAACGCCGCGCAGCAGCTGCAGCAGCAGAAGCTCGGTCCGCTCGCCCAGGGCCTGGGCGGTATGCCGGGTCTGCCGTTCTGAGCGTGGCCGAGTGGCCTTCCGTTCCGTCCGTTCCGCAGTAGTCGGTCTGTCCAAGGTCTGTGCAGGGCCCTGACCCGGGCCTTATACCGAAGTCTGTAAGAAGAGAAGCCACCGCGCGTCAGCGCGAGATTGGAAGCGGCGTGTACGAAGGCGTGGTCCAGGACCTCATCGACGAATTGGGCAGGCTGCCCGGCGTCGGTCCCAAGAGCGCGCAGCGCATCGCCTTCCACATTCTGCAGGCCGAGCCCACCGATGTCCGCCGCCTCGCGCATGCGCTGACCGAGGTCAAGGACAAGGTGCGGTTCTGCGCGGTGTGCGGGAACGTCGCCGAGGCCGAGCAGTGCCGGGTGTGCCAGGACCCGCGCCGCGACCCGGCCGTCATCTGTGTGGTCGAGGAGCCCAAGGACGTCGTGGCGATCGAGCGCACCCGTGAGTTCCGCGGCCGTTACCACGTGCTCGGCGGCGCGATCAGCCCGATCGAGGGTGTGGGTCCGGACGATCTGCGGATCCGGGAGCTGCTGACGCGGCTCGCGGACGGTACGGTCACGGAGCTGATCTTGGCCACCGATCCGAACCTGGAGGGCGAGGCCACCGCCACCTACCTGGCGCGCATGGTCAAGCCGATGGGTTTGAAGGTGACCCGACTGGCTAGCGGTCTCCCAGTCGGGGGGGACCTGGAGTACGCCGACGAGGTCACGCTGGGGCGTGCCTTCGAAGGGAGAAGACTTCTCGATGTCTGACGCAACGCTGCACGCCGCCCACCCCGATCCGGACGACTTCGCGGTCCAGATCTCCGATCAGATCGAGAGTTTCATCGTCGCGGTCACCGAAGTGGCGAAGGGCGACGAACCGGACAGCGCTGTGCCGTTCCTCCTGCTCGAGCTCTCCCAGCTGCTCCTCGCGGGCGGCCGGCTGGGCGCGCATGAGGATTTCGTCCCCGACGAGCGGTACGAGCCGGATGTCGGCCCCGAGCCGGACGTCGACGAGCTGCGTGAGCGCTTCGCCCGGCTGCTCGACCCGGTGGACGTCTACTCCGAGGTCTTCGACCCGTATGTGCCGCGCAGCCAGCCCGTCGCCTGCCGGATCTCCGACGATCTGGCCGACATCGTCACCGACCTGCGGCACGGCATGGCCCACTACCGCGACGGCCGGATCAGCGAGGCGATGTGGTGGTGGCAGTTCTCGTATCTGTCCAACTGGGGCACGACCGCCTCCGCCGCCCTGCGTGCGCTGCAGTCGCTGGTCGCCCACGTACGGCTGGACAGCCCGCTGGACGAGCTGGACGGCCTGGACACCGACAGCAACGCGGGCGGCGACGAGCAGCTTGCGGAGGAGGCGGGACGGGTCATGGCGGCGGAGATCGCTGCCCCGCTCGGTATCCGGTCCGCGCAGTCTTGAGATCGCGCAGTCTTGAGGCGCAGTCTTGAGATCGCGCAGTCTTGAGGCGCAGTCCCGAGGTCGCGCATGGCCCCGAGGCGCAGCCCCGAGCCGCGGCCCCTGACAACTCAGCCCAGCCTCGAAGGTGTGACCTGGGTTACCTTTCCGTGTGCTTCGGTGCGGAGCGGGCAGGGTTGGTCGCTGAGCGGGTGGTGCCAGGGAAGAAGCGGAATTATCTGGACGCCTGATCACAAGGTGAGTCATGTGTCTCGCAATGTGATATTGGCGGGGTAATTTCCGGCCACTCGTTAGACTGAGCCGACCGCATTACTGAGAGCCAGGGAGCGCACGTGGGCCTTGTCGTGCAGAAGTACGGAGGCTCTTCCGTTGCCGATGCCGAGGGCATCAAGCGGGTTGCCAAGCGAATCGTCGAAGCCAAGAAGAACGGCCACCAGGTGGTCGTCGTGGTTTCCGCGATGGGCGACACGACGGACGAGCTGATCGACCTCGCCGAGCAGGTGTCCCCGATTCCGTCGGGGCGTGAGTTCGACATGCTGCTGACAGCCGGAGAGCGGATCTCCATGGCCCTGCTGGCGATGGCGATCAAAAACCTCGGCCACGAGGCGCAGTCGTTCACCGGCAGCCAGGCCGGTGTCATCACCGACTCGGTCCACAACAAGGCGCGGATCATCGACGTCACCCCCGGCCGAATCCGTCAGTCGATCGACGCGGGCAATATCGCGATCGTCGCGGGCTTCCAGGGTGTGTCCCAGGACAAGAAGGACATCACCACTCTGGGCCGTGGCGGCTCCGACACCACCGCCGTCGCTCTCGCGGCCGCCCTCGAAGCCGAGGTCTGTGAGATCTACACAGATGTCGACGGTGTGTTCACCGCCGACCCGCGGGTCGTGAAGAAGGCCCGAAAGATTGACTGGATCTCGTTTGAGGACATGCTGGAACTGGCCAGTTCTGGCTCCAAGGTGCTGCTCCACCGCTGTGTGGAGTACGCCCGCCGTTACAACATCCCGATCCACGTCCGCTCGTCCTTCTCCGGGCTCAGAGGCACGTGGGTCAGCAACGAACCGCAAGGGGAGCAGCCGATGGAGCAGGCGATCATCTCGGGTGTTGCCCACGACACCTCCGAGGCCAAGATCACGGTCGTCGGAGTGCCGGACAAGCCGGGTGAGGCCGCGGCCATCTTCCGTACGATCTCGGACGCCGAGCTCAACATCGACATGGTGGTGCAGAACGTCTCCGCCGCGGCGACCGGCCTGACCGACATCTCCTTCACCCTCCCGAAGACCGACGGCCACAGGGCCATGGGGGCGCTGACCAAGGCGCAGCCCACGATCGGCTTCGACTCGCTGCGCTACGACGACCAGATCGCCAAGATCTCGCTGGTCGGCGCCGGTATGCGGACGAACCCGGGGGTCACCGCGACCTTCTTCGAGGCGCTGTCCAACGCCGGGGTCAACATCGAGCTGATCTCGACCTCCGAGATCCGTATCTCGGTCGTCACCCGCGCCGACGATGTGAAGGAAGCGGTCCGGGCCGTCCACACCGCCTTCGGTCTGGACAGCGAGAGCGTGGAAGCCGTCGTGTACGGAGGGACCGGCCGATGACCGGCCGCGGCGGTGCCGTCGGCCGGAAGCCGACGCTCGCCGTCGTCGGCGCGACCGGAGCCGTCGGTACGGTCATGCTTTCGATCCTCTCCGAGCGGGCGGATATCTGGGGCGAGATCCGGCTGATCGCCTCGCCGCGCTCGGCCGGCCGGAAGCTGTCCGTACGGGGCGAGCAGGTCGAGGTCGTCGCGCTGGGCGAGGAGGCCTTCGACGGCGTCGACATCGCGATGTTCGATGTGCCGGACGAGGTCTCCGCGCAGTGGGCGCCGATCGCGGTCGGCAAGGGCGCGGTCGTCGTCGACAACTCCGGAGCCTTCCGGATGGACCCGGACGTGCCGCTGGTGGTCCCGGAGGTGAACGCGCACGCGACCCGCCTCCGCCCGCGCGGCATCATCGCCAACCCCAACTGCACCACCCTCTCGATGATCGTCGCGATGGGTGCGCTGCACGCCGAGTTCGGGCTCCAGGAGATGATCGTCTCCTCGTACCAGGCGGTCTCCGGGGCGGGCAAGGAGGGCGTCGACACCCTGCGCGAGCAGCTTGCCCTCGTCGCCGGTACGGAGCTGGGCACCCAGCCGGGCGACGTACGGCGGGCGATCGGCGACACCGGGCCGTTCCCCGGGCCGATGGCGCTCAACGTGGTGCCGTTCGCGGGCTCGCTCAAGGAGGACGGCTGGTCCTCGGAAGAGCTCAAGGTGCGCAACGAGTCCCGCAAGATCCTGGGCCTGCCGGAGCTGCGGGTCACCGCGACCTGTGTCCGCGTACCCGTGATCACCACCCACTCGCTGGCCGTGCACGCCCGGTTCGAGAACAAGGTCACCGTGGCCCAGGCGCACGAGATCCTGGCGGCCGCCCCCGGTGTGGTGCTCTGCGACAACCCGGCGGAGGGGGAGTTCCCCACCCCGGCCGATGTCGTGGGCACCGACCCGACCTGGGTGGGCCGGGTCCGGCGTTCGCTCGACGACCCCAGGGCGCTCGAGCTGTTCGTCTGCGGCGACAATCTGCGCAAGGGCGCGGCGCTCAACACCGCGCAGATCGCGGAGCTCGTCGCGGCGGAGCTGTCGGTCTGACGGTCTCGCGGTCCGGCGGTCCGGTGGTTGGCTTACAGCCGTTGGCCTACGGCCAAACTGTGAGCCTTCTGTGACCCGAACAATGGCCTGGACCACTTGAACCGCGCTCAAACCAGGGCAAAGATCTACGGATAAGATTCCCTCCCCGCCTGCTGCAACCGTCAGCGGGCGGGGAGCGTCTTTCTGGCCGCCCCTCAGTGGGCGTTGGGTAAATCGGGGCATTTGGGGACGGGTTGGTATGCATGGGGGCATTCGTTGCTTCGTCAAAAGCGTTGCCTCACGCGTACAACCCTGACAGGGGGCAGCGTGTCCAACTGGCGTGGCAGCAGAGGTATTCGGTATCGCAACGGTTCCTGGGCGCGGCGGCACGGCAGTGCGGCCCCGGCGCCCCCGCACCCCTGGTGGCATGCCAGTGATCGCGCCATGGTCGACCACTCGCCCCGCGCCGCAGATGTCGTCGACAGGGCGCGAGGACGCTGACGACACGATGGCAGCGGGCACCACAGTCGATCACCTCACCGAGACCTACCGCGCGCACTACCGATCGCTGCTCGGTCTTGCCGCGCTGCTTCTCGACGACACCGCGTCCTGCGAGGATGTCGTCCAGGAGGCGTTCATCCGCGTGCACTCCGCGCGGCGCCGGGTCCGTGACCCGGAGAAGACGCTCGCCTATCTGCGGCAGACGGTCGTCAACCTCTCGCGTTCGGCGCTGCGCCGCCGCATCCTCGGGTTGAAGCTGCTCTCCAAGCCGATGCCCGATATGGCCAGCGCCGAGGAGGGGGCGTACGAGCAGCTTGAGCGGGACCAGTTGATCAAGGCAATGCGAGGGCTTCAGCGCCGTCAGCGCGAGGTCCTCGTGCTGCGCTACTTCGCGGATATGACCGAGGCCCAGGTCGCCGAGACGCTCGGCATATCGCTCGGTTCGGTCAAGGCGTACGGATCGCGTGGCATCGCGGCGCTTCGCGTCGCAATGGAGGCTCCGGCATGAACGACGACACATACGAGCCGGCCTCGGGAAACCCCGACCGGCGGGCCGGTCACGAGCCGGGCGGCAGTGACCTTACGGGCGGCAGCGACCGTACGGACAGCAGCGACCGTACGGACAGCGATAGCCGTACGGACGACGGCAACAGCCCGGCCGACGACAGCCCCCGCGCCGACGACAGCGACAGGAACAGCCCGGACGTCATGAACGAGGACGCCCTGCGCCGCCTCCTGCACAGCGCCGTCGACGAACTGCAGCCGTCTTCCGACTCCCTGGAGCACCTGCGCCGCGCCGTGCCCGCCCGCCGTACGCGCCGCCGCCAGGCGCTGGTCGGCGCCGTGGCGGCGGTGGTGCTCGGCGGGGCCGCGCTCCCCGCGCTGCTCCACGTCGCCCGCAGCGGCGGTTCGGACGACCGCCCGGCCATGGCCGGCAGCAGCCAGCGCACGCCCGATCCCGGCCGTGACAAGCACGGCGAGGGCAGCGGCGGGAAGGAGACCAGCCCGCCCTCCGACAAGGGGGGCGAGGACAAGGGCGACAAGGGCAAGGACGGGAAGAAGGACCACCCGACCAAGAAGCCGCAAGAGGACTCGGGCGGCGTGGCCCCCGACCCCTCCAGCACGCTGAACGCGACCTCGCCCACCTGTTCCCGTCCCCAGCTCGGAAACGCCTCCGGGACGGCCGGGGTGGCCGACGCAGAGGGGCGGATCTACGGCTCGTTCCGGGTCGCGAACATCTCCGGCACCCCGTGCACGGTCGTGGGCGGCGGCGGCATCAGCCCGAGCGCGATCGGCGGCGCGGACAGCTCCCGGATCTTCGTCGTGGACCACACCTCCGGCGACGCGGCCACCGGTCTGCCCGACCCGTCCACCGCGCCGGGCCAGCTCATCCTGAAGCCCGGTCAGGCGTACGAGGTGCAGTTCGCCTGGATCCCGCAGTCGGGCGGCGGCACCTCCGGCTGCTCCAACACCAGCACCACGCCGACCCCCGACCCCACGCCGGACTCGGCCGACGGGGCGGACGGCGGGCCCACGGAGGGTCCGGGCGACGGCTCGGGGAGTGGCAGCGGCGGGGGAGGCGGTGACGGCGGTGAGCAGCCGGCCGGAAGCGTCCTGCTCAGCTATACGCCCGAGGCCGGCGACCCGGCCGCGGCGAGTGTGACGCTCAGCGGCGCGTGCGCGGGGACGATCTACCGCACGGGGGTCCTGGCCGGCGCGTAAGCCGGAGGGGCCGGGGCGTAAGCCACACGGGCCGGCGCGTGAGCCGTACGGGTACACGGGCCGGCGCGTAAGCCGCACCGGCCCGCCCCCCGGCGCCAGGCTCGCGGCGCCGGGCCCGTACGGTTGGGGTGTGTATCGGTTTCTGCTGACGCCCCGCTGGTGGGTGATCAACGTCTTCACCGTGCTGGCCATCCCGGTCTGTCTGTTCATGGGCAGCTGGCAGCTCAGCCGCTTCGAAGCGCGCGTCGAGACCCACAACAAGCAGCAGGACAAGGCATCAGACACCGAAGACACCGCTGAGCCGCTGCGCTCGCTGCTGCCGGTCACCGACCAGACCGTGGGGCGGCCGGCCACCGCGACCGGGCGCTATGACGCCGCGCGCCAACTGCTCGTCCCGGACCGGCGGCTGGGCGACCGCGACGGCTTCTACGTCCTCACGCTGCTGCGTACGGACGAGGGCAAGGCGCTGCCCGTCGTACGGGGCTGGCTCCCCGGCGACGCCGACGCCAAGGCCGACGCCGCCAAGGTGCCCGCGCCCCCGTCCGGCGAGGTGACCGTGACCGGGACGCTGCAGGCGTCCGAGCACGCGGGCAGCAAAGGGGTGCAGGCGAGCGGCGGGCTGCCGCGCGGCCGGCTGGGCATGATCAGCGCGGCCTCGCTGGTGAACCTCGTGCCGTACGGGGTGTACGACGCGTGGATCACCTCCACCGCCGCCCCCGGCGCCCTGAAGCCGGTGCCCCCGGTCGTGGCGGAGGGCACCGGGCTCGATCTCAAGGCGTTCCAGAACCTCGGCTACACCGGCGAGTGGTTCGTCTTCGCGGGCTTCGTCGTGTTCATGTGGTTCCGGCTGTTCCGCCGCGAGGCGGAGACGGCGCGCGACCTGGCGCTCGGGATCATCCCGTCGGAGCCCCCGGCTGCCGCGGATCCGGCTGATCCGGCTGATCCGACCGGGGCCGAAGATGACGCTGAGCGAACTCGATCTCCAAGCGCAACTGCTTGATCCGCTCCTCGACCACCAGCGAGCCGTGCCCCGCGTCGTACCGGTACACCTCGTGCGGGGCGTCGCGCCGGGCCAGCCGCTCCACGTAGTTCTCGATCTGCCGTATCGGGCAGCGCGGGTCGTTGACCCCCGCCGAGATGTAGACCGGCGCGCGGACCGCGTCCACGTACGTGATCGGCGAGGAGGCCTCGAAACGCTCGGGGACCTCTTCCGGCGTGCCGCCCAGCAGCGTGCGGTCCATCGCCTTCAGGGCCTCCATCTCGTCGTGGTACGCCGTGACGTAGTCCGCGACCGGCACCGCCGCGAGCCCCAGCGCCCACGCCTCGGGCTGGGTGCCGAGCCCCAGCAGCGTCAGATAGCCGCCCCATGAGCCGCCGGCCAGCACCAGCCGCTCGGGGTCGGCGAGCCCCGAGTCGACCGCCCACTGGCGCACGGCCGCGACGTCCTCCAGCTCGATCAGCCCGACACGGTGCTTCAGCGCGTCCGTCCACGCCCGCCCGTACCCGGTCGAGCCGCGGTAGTTGACCCGTACGACCGCGAAGCCGTGGTCCACCCAGGCCGCCGGGCCCGCCGCGAAGGCGTCGCTGTCGTGCCAGGTCGGCCCGCCGTGGATGTCGAAGACGGTCGGGAAGGGGCCCTCGCCCGCGGGCTTGTGCACCAGGGCGTGCACCTGCCCGCCGGGCCCCTCCACCCAGGCGTCGGTGACCTGCACCGACCCGGGCGCCCGCGGCCCCGGCGGGTCGAGCACCACCCGCCCGCTCGTGGACCGCACCTGCGGCGGCTCGGCCGCCGAGGACCACAGGAACTCGACCGTGCCGTCCGGCCGCGCCGTCGCCCCCGAGATGGTGCCGGGCGGGGTGTCGAGGCGGGTCAGCTCGGCGGAGGCGAGGTCGTACCGCCACAGCTCGCTGCGCGCCTGGTAGCTGTGCTCGACCAGCAGCGCCGTCCCGTCCGGCACCCAGTCGGCGCCGACGTCCCCGGGCAGGTCGATGGCCAGCGCCGTCTCCACACCGCTCGCCGGGTCCCACACCATGGGCTCCCAGCGGCCCCGCCGCTGGTGGCCGACCAGCAGCCGGTTGTCCCCGGCGACCGGCGCGAACCCCATGACGGCCAGGCCCAGCTCCTCCGTACCGCCCTTGGTGTCGTCCAGCTCCGCGACGGGCGTGCCGTCCAGCCGTACGACCCGGATGGCCGAGTGCATGGCGTCGCCGTGCTCGGTGTGCTCGACCGCGATCAGCGTCCCGTCGTACGACAGGTCGCCCACCCCGGCCGACTCCCGGTGGCGGTAGATCTCCTGGGGCGCGGCCCCGGGCCGTACGACGTGGATGGTGGAGCCGTCCTCGTCCGTGGACCGCCCGACGACCGCGGTGCCGTCGCGGCCGAGCGCCAGGCCAGCCGGGTACGAGGGGCCGAGGCCGGGCGTCGCGGGCTCGTCCGCCGCGCCCTCCTCCTTGGTCTCACCGGCCTCCCCGTCCCCCTTGGCCGCCTTTGCTCCGTCGCCCGGGGTGAACGGCTGGCGCTTCCACACCCCGAACTCGTCGCCGTCGGTGTCCGAGAACCACCAGATCCACTGGCCGTCCGGGGAGAGCACCCCGTCCGTCGTACCGTTCGGCCGGTCGGTCACCTGGCGCTGCGCTCCGGTCGCCCGGTCCCATGCGTACAGCTCGTACGTCCCCGTCGCGTTGGACACGAACAGCGCGCGGTCCGGCGCGTCCTCCGCCCAGTCGGGCAGCGAGACGCGCGGGGCCCGGAAGCGCTTCTCCCAATCGGGCTGATCGGGCTGATCGGCCTGATCGGGTTGATGGGGTTGATGGGGTTGATCGGGCCGATCGGGGATGGTCTGTGCATCACTCATCCCTCCATCAAACCCGATCGGACCGGCGCCGATCAGTGTGATCCTTGCTAACGTGCGGATCACTCCGCATGCGTGAAGCGATCCGCGTGAAGCGAGACGCGGAGCGATACGGGGGCTGAGAAACGTGGCGGCGTTCACCTATACGAATCTCCTCGAAATGGACCTCGGGAAGTTGGCCGCGGCGGTCGCCGACTGGAAGACCGTGGTGAGCGGTCTCGAAAGGCTGCGGACGGATGCCGACCGGGGCCTGGTGCGGAAGTCGGACGCCGCGAAATGGGCCGGTCTCAATGCCACGGTGACCCGGGAATTCGTCCGTAAGACGGCGAAGGAGCTCCGGGATCTGCACCGGGAGGCGAAGAGCATCTGGAGCGTCCTGGACGATGCGAACACCGAGCTGCGGGGCATCCAGCGGCGGGCGAGAAAACTGGCCTCCGATGCGGCCAAGGAGGAGCCCGGCCTGGTGGTCAAGGACTCGGGTGACGGCTCGGTGCGGGTGTCCGAGACCATGTGCAACATCACAAGCGACGGCCGGCGCACCCATGACCTGATCAAGTGGTACACCGACACCATCACGGGGCTGGTCACCTACGCCGCGGAGATCGACGCCGCCGTCTGCCGCGCCCTGCGCGCCAGCCACGGCCAGGACCGCTACGACGCCGGACACGCCGTCTACACCTCGCTGGATGAGGACATGGCGCCCCGGGCGGTCGAGCTGGCCTCGTTGGGGGACAAGACGACGCCACAGCAGCGCGCACAGCTGGGTCGGTTGTGGGAGTCCCTGAGCCCGTCGTCGCGCGCCGAGCTCTGGGCGGCCCACAAGGACGACCTCGTGGCGGCGGGGGTCCTGTCCCCGCGGATCAGGCAGATCTCCCCGGACGCGGGGTCGGGCCGGCACGGTGTCGAGTCCCCCGGTTTCGGCGAGCGGGTCACCCTGGAGAAGGCCAAGATGCTGGCGGAGGGTGCCTCGCTGGCGGGGATGGACGCCGCCGCGCGGAATCTGATGCATTACCTGGATAATTCCGGCACAACGTTGGATTTGCCCATCGATGAGATAATGAAAGGCGACGAAGCGTTTCGCGGCATGACTATCAACGCTCTCGTGGACTACGAGGACAAATGGCGCGATGCGGGGCTGGCGGAATTCAAGAAGAGCGGCGGCAGACCGGTCGCCATCCCGGTGGAGACCGTGAACAGTCCCTATCGCTTCAGCCGGTCGGGCAATGAGAACTGGTACCTGGCTGTCGGCTCGATCACGACGAATGTCAGCGGTGTGGTCACGGTGACGCCCGGGGCCGACGGGAAGCCCCACGTGGGCCTCGACTACCAGCTCAATGGGTGGGACCGCTACAACTGGGATTCCGGAAAGGAGACCAAGATAGCCGGGGTCACTTTCTCGGACGAGGAGATGGGCCGGCTCCATCGCACCGGACTGGCCCAGGAATTCGACCTGCGGGGCAGCAGCTCGGTCATGCATCGCCAGCTCGTGGACGGCCCCGGGAGTCTCAAGTTCGACGACCTGCCGGACGGGGGCAGGGACTCCGGCGGGCGCACGGACCCAGGCCGAGAAGACCCGTACCGCTGAGCCGCCGCCCCACCCCGTCGCTCTGCCCTGTCGCCCTGGCCTGCCGGGCGCCGCCACAGGCGCCCCGCCGGGCGCCCCCGCGGGGCACCCGGCAGATGATCCAGTGCGCATGAGGGCCTATGCGGGCCTATGCGGGCCTACGAGGGCTTATGGGGCTATCGGGGCGGGCTACTTCTTCAGCGTCACCGGCAGCGCCTCGACGCCGTACACGATCGACAACTTCCGGAACGCGAGCTTCTCCTGCGGGACGGCCAGCCGCATCTCCGGGAACCGCCGCACCAGCGCCGGGTAGGCCGCGCGCAGCTCCATCTTGGCCAGCTCGGCGCCGATGCACCGGTGGATGCCATGGCCGAAGGCCAGGTGGGACGGGGTCTGCCGGTGCGGATCGAACCGCTCCATGTCCGGGCCGAGCTTCTCCTCGCGGTTGGCCCCGCTCAGCGAGCACAGCACCAGATCGCCGCTGGAGATCTTCGTACCGGCGATCTCCATGTCCTCTTTGGCGAACCGGGGGAAGGCCACCTGGACGACCGTGAGGTAGCGCAGCAACTCCTCGACGTACCGGTCGACCACGTCGTCGTTGTCGCGGATCTCCGCGAATTGCTCGGGGTTGCGGAGCAGCACCAGCGTGCCGAGCGCCAGCATGCTCGCGGTCGTCTCGAAGCCACCGGTGAGCACCCCGTCGGCCAGCCCGGCCAGCTCCTGGTCGTCGATCTTGTCCCCGTGCTCCTTCACCAGCATCCCGAGCAGCCCGTCGCCGGGCGACTCGCGCTGCTTCTTGACGATGTCGAGCAGATACGAGAGCGAGTCGGATATCGCGCCGAACGAGGTGTCGGCCCCGTCGAACAGATCGAATCGCGCCAAGCTCAGCTGCTGGAAGTCCTCCCGGTCCTCGTACGGCACGCCGAGCAGTTCGCAGATGACCAGGGAGGGGATGGGGAGGGCGAAGGACTGCACCAGATCGACCGGGTCCCCGGCCGCGCCCATCGCGGCCATCTCGTCGAGCCGCTCCTCGACGATGGAGTGGATGCGCGGAGTGAGCCTGCTGAGCCGGCGCATGGTGAACTCCGGCGTCAGCAGGCGGCGCAGTCTCGTATGTGTCGGTGGATCGCTGAAGCCGAGGCCGCCTGGATTCTGCTGTGGGGCGATGCCGATGTTCTTCTCCGCGAGGTTGGTGAAATCGGAGCTGAATCCGTTCACCCGGCCCAGTACGGCCTTGGTCTCGTCGTATCCGGTGACAAGCCAGCCCTTCATTCCGAAAGGCAGCGGAAGCTTGCTTATGGGTTCCTTTGCCCGAGTACGGGCCAATTCGTCCACGGGGTCCAGACCATTGCGTCGCAGCGGGGCCAGCGTGGCGCTCGGCAAAAACGACATCTTGGACAGATCGAACCCGGACTTCTGAATTCTCGAAAAGTACTTGCGACCCAGCCAGCCGACGATGTTTGAGCGGAGATTCGACATGGCCGCAATACTGCCCTGCTTTGGCCGGGTGTCCGTAATGCGTCCCGAAGCGCACTCGGTGTGATGCGCCACAGCGGGTGCGTCGGCGCACCGCCTGGCGCACGCCCCGGCGGCCGGCCGAGGTGGCGCGCCCCGGAAAAACGGAGGAAAGTGGAGCTATCGGGCATCATGTGTGAACGGTGAGGGCTGCGCGCACGCGGATCGGCAACCGCTCCGCGCACGGGCAGTGAGGGCAACGAGTCCGCGCACGCGGAGGCGGAGTGAGGTGAGCGGGCGTGGAGAGGCGGGAGCGGCGGGAGCGATTCCGCGCCGTCCAAGGCGCGCCGTGCTGGGTGAGCCACATGGCGACCGACCTGGACCGCGCCCAGACCTTCTACGGCGACCTCTTCGGCTGGCACTTCCGCCCCAGCCGCCACGGTCACGGCCGCTACACCATCGCGTTCACCCCGGACGGCGCCCCGACCGTCGGCATGGGCGTCCCGGCCGCGACCGGTGTGACCCTCCCCGTCACCTGGACCACCTACTTCGCGGCCGACAGCGCCGACGAGATCGCCTGGCGCGCGCGGGAGCGCGGCGGCACCGTCGCGGTCGGCCCGCTGGAGTTCGGCAGCGGCCGGGTGGCCTGGGCGGCCGACCCGGACGGCGCCGTCTTCGGCATCTGGGAGGGCGAGCTCACCTCCGCCTGGTGGGGCGAGCGCAGACCGGGCGCCCCGGTCTGGCTCGAACTGCGCACCCGCGACGCCTTCGAGGCCGCGCTCTTCTACGGCCACGTCTTCAGCTGGGACGCTCAGGGCCAGGACCGCTGCGACGTCCGCTTCGAGCACGACCGCGTGGTCCTGCACATCGACGGCAAAGCCGTCGCGGGCCTGCGCGGCGGCGCCCTGGAAGCCACCCCCGACCCCAACGTCCGCCCCCGCTGGCACGTCTACTTCTGCGTCGAAGACGTCGACCGCGTCGCCGCCCAGGCCACCGCCCTCGGCGGCGGCATCATCTCCGCCCCGGCCGACACCCCGTACGGCCGTATCGCGGCCCTCCGCGACCCGGAGGGCGGACTCTTCAGCATCGCGGCGTCGGCGACGACGACCACGGGGGCGACGAAATCGTTGGACGAGGCGGAGTCGTCGTACAAGGCGGAGTCGTTGGACCACGCGGAGCCGTCGTACGACGCGGAACGGGACGGCGCGGAGTCCCGCGAAGCCGGCCCCTGAGCCTGTGCCCACGCAGGGCCGGCGCTGGACGATGGCGTCAACGGCCGAGTGTGCGGGCATTGCGCGGGGACCCCTCCCGATCGCCGGACCGTAAGCTCGCTGCCTGGCTCCGGACTCCTGATCCCTCACTCCTGATTCCAGACTCCCGACTCCGCATGAGATACGAAGGGCGGCATGCCATGTCGGATCCGACCACGGTGGGGCGCACGCGACGTGCGGCCGGCCGCGTCCTGCTGGCCACGGTCACCGCGCTGGCCGCGGCGGGATGCGGTGACTCGGACGAGGGCACCGACACCGCCAAACCCTCGGCCTCCCATGCCTCGCACAGCCCCTCTCCCACCACGTCCAGCCCATCCCCGGCAGTGACCGCGGCCGACGGGAGCAACCCCGCGGCGTGCACCGACGGGAACTGCGAGATCGCGGTGACCGAGCCGGTGACGATCCGCATCAAGCTCCCGGACGGTCCGGCGAAGCTGTCCCTGACGAAGGTCGGCAAGAACGCGGTCGACTACAAGGTGACCTCGGGGAACAGCAAGACGAGCGGAGGGGCGAGCGGCGATGGCAGCGGCTGCGTCGCCGTCTTCCGCAGCGGCGGCAGCAGCAGTTCGTGCGGGATGGGCGGACCGCCGCCGGACAAGGTGGACGGAGCGGTCGTACTCCAGGTGGTGGCAGGGGCGGACGGCACCGCGATCCTTCGACTCATCTCTGGCTGACTCCTGAACGAGCGAGCCACCGACCGCCGATTGGCCCGCGACCCGGCCGCCGGGCGCCTGCGAATCTGGCCGTCCACTTCAGCACTCTGAGGGGATGTCATGCAGGTAGCGGTGGTCACCTTCGACGGATTCAACGAGCTCGACAGCTTCATCGCCTCCGCACTCATCAACCGGTGCCGCAAGGACGGCTTGGAGGCCTTCATCACGACGCCGACGCCGGTCGTCTCCTCCATGAACGGCGTCGAGGTAACCGGCCAGCGCCCCATGGAGTTCGTGACCGAAGCCGATGTCGTGCTGATCGGCAGCGGGGTGAAGGCGCGTGAGGTGGTCGCCGACGAGCGGCTGCTCTCCAGGCTGCCGCTCGACCCTGCGCGACAGCTGATCGGTTCGCAGTGCTCCGGCGCGCTGGTGCTCGCCCGCCTCGGGCTGCTCGACGCCATGCCCGCCTGTACGGACATGAAGAGCCGGCCCTTTGTCGAAGCCTGCGACGTCACCGTGCTGGACGCCCCGTTCCACGCCGAGGGGAACATCGCCACGGCGGGCGGCTGCCTGTCATCGCAGTACCTCGCCACATGGGTGATCACCCGAGCCCTCGGCGCGGCCGCCGCGCGCGACGTCCTCGACTACGTGGCTCCGGTCGGCGAAAACCAGCAGACCGTCGAGCGCGCCATGCACGCCGTCCAAACGGGCGAGGCCGCCCTGCGCTGACTGCCGCCCTGACGCCCCGCTGCTTCAGGCATGCTTCACGCATGACAGAGGGCCTGGTGCAACTTTCGCACCAGGCCACCACGACGGGTTTCAAGGTGGATCAGCCGTAGCTGCCCAGCGATCAGCGCTGCTGGGGGCTGGCTCTTCAGGACCTACCTGTGGCGGCGTCAGCTCCGGAGAAAACAGAAGTTCTTCGGACTGTCGAATGGCTCGGAATGTCTGCTCGTCGTCAACCAGGACCCGAGCGCACCTGGTCGCAATGTCCAGCGTTATGACGCCTTCGCACTCCTCGAACTATCGGCCCTCATCAAGGAGTGCGGAGCGCGTGCGGAAATCGTAGTGCACGACGTCGCCCGCCTGGGTTTCGGTACGCGGACCGAGTTCTGCGTCGGTGGCCCGGGATCGAACCGTCGCACCGAGGCCCACCTACGTTCGCTACTGCCCGGGGTCGAGGTGAACACCGACCACGAGAACATACCCGACGGTTTGGCATTCACCATCGGTGGACAGGCGTACCGGATATCAAAGGGCGTAGCCGAGTATGCGCTGCTCGCCCGCCTCACCGCACCGGAGAGCGACCGTCCGGTCTTCCTCGCCGCAGGCCAGCGCGGGATCAACAACCAGGCAGCCATACGCTACCTAGCCCGGCACCACGTCCAGCTTGCCCGCCAGTACGGGTCCGATGGGGTCTTCTGCCTCCTGCTGAAGGTTCTCAGCTCAGACCAGTACGGACCGGACATGGTGGAAGTAGTCGCCGACGTCACCGTGGAAGCGACCGCGCCCAGGTGATGCAGGCTATGTGCGCCGGCCACCGTCCGGGTCTTTGTGCGCACAATGGCGATGGCCGCAGCCGGTGTGCGGCTGGCAGGCCGGGCGCGTGGTCCTGATTGAGCCGAGGAACTTCAACCGGGAGTTCAACCGGCGCTGCGACCGGGCCGGGGTGCGGACGATCCGGGTGCATGACACACGTCACACCTGCGCGTCGCTGCTCGCCGCGATGGACGTGCACCCCCGGATCGCGATGCAGATCCTCCGGCACTCGGAGATCGCGGTGACGATGGAGGTCTACACCCACGTTCCGTCCGACGGGACCCGCCGGGCGCTGCGCAAGCTGGGTAAGGCGCTGGACGGCGGCAGCAAGCGGAAGCCGAAGAAGAAAGATCGGCAAGAGCTGTAGAGGTTGCTGTACTCCGCTGCTGTACATAGCGCAGAAGGCCACCTACTAAATTAGTAGGTGGCCTTCTGACCCGTGTCGGGGTGGCGGGATTTGAACCCACGACCTCTTCGTCCCGAACGAAGCGCGCTGCCAAGCTGCGCTACACCCCGAAGCAACGAGCTCTACTTTAGCGGACCCGTGCCCAGAGACGAAATCCGGTTTTCGCGGTCTCGCAGGTCGGGGCGGGGTGGGCCCGGCCGCTCGGGTGTCGGGGAGGTGCCGGGGTGGCTGGAGGGGGTCAGGGGGTGGGTGGGGTGAGGGTGAGGAGGGTGGCCTCGGGGGGGCAGGCGAAGCGGACCGGGGTGTAGCGGTTGGTGCCGCAGCCGGCGGAGACGTGGAGGTAGGAGGTGTGGCCGGCGGCGTGGTGGGTGGAGAGGCCCTTGACGCGGCGGGCGTCCAGGTCGCAGTTGGTGACGAGGGCGCCGTAGAAGGGGATGCACAGCTGGCCGCCGTGGGTGTGGCCGGCGAGGATCAGGGGGTAGCGGTCGGCGGTGAAGGCGTCGAGGACGCGCAGGTAGGGCGCGTGGACGACGGCCAGGGAGAGGTCGGCGTCCGATTCGGGGCCGCCGGCCACCTCGCCGTAGCGGTCGCGCTTGATGTGGGGGTCGTCCAGGCCGGTCATGGCGATCTCCACGTCGTCCAGCTTCAGCCGGCCGCGGGTGTTGGACAGGTTGACCCAGCCGGCCGCGTCGAAGGCGTCGCGCAGCTCTTTCCAGGGGTTGTGGATCGCGCCGACGACGGGCGGATTGCCGTTCAGACCGTGCTTGCCGCTGGCCTTCTCCAGCAGATAGCGGGCCGGGTTGCGCGGCTTGGGGCCGTAGTAGTCGTTGGAGCCGAAGACGTACGCGCCCGGGAACTCCATGAGCGGGCCGAGCGCGTCCAGCGTCTCGGGGACGCCCTCGGGGTCGGAGAGGTTGTCGCCCGTGTTGATGACGAAATCGGGGCGGAGCCCGGCGAGGGACTGGAGCCAGCGCTGCTTCTTGCGCTGGCCGCTGACCATGTGGATGTCGGAGACCTGGAGGACGCGCAGCGGCCGCATGCCGCGTGGCAGTACGGGGACGGTCACCCGTCGGAGGCGGAAGGACCGGACCTCGAAGCCGGCGGCATAGACGAGGCCGGCGGCGCCGACCGCCGTGATTCCCAGGGGTACTCCGTATCGCGCGCGCATGGTCACCATGGTCGCAGACCGTGGCCGGGCGAGAAATCTTCGGGTGATTCCCGGCCAGGGCTGGCAGACTCGACGACATGACCACCACGCTCAAGTCCAGGCTGCGGGACGATCTCACCGCAGCGATCAAGACGCGTGACGAGCTGCGCTCCTCTACGCTCCGGCTGACCCTCACCGCGATCCAGAAGGAAGAGGTCGCGGGCGAGACCGCCCGGGAGCTGTCCGATGCCGAGGTGGAGAAGATCATCGCGCGCGAGGCCAAGAAGCGGCGCGAGGCGGCTGAGGCGTTCGCGCAGGGCGGGCGGGCCGAGCAGGCCGAGCGGGAGCGGGCCGAGGGCGTGGTGCTCGCCGAGTATCTGCCCAAGCAGCTCACGGACGAGGAGCTGGACGCGCTGGTGGCGGAGGCCGTACAGGAGGCCGCGGCGGGCGGTGCGCAAGGGCCGCGGGCCATGGGCGCGGTGATGAAGATCGTGAACCCGAAGGTCGCGGGCCGGGCCGAGGGCGGCCGGGTGGCCGCCGCGGTCAAGCGGCGGCTCGCCGAGGGCTGACTCGCCCAGGGGCGGTATCAAGAGGGAAGAGGCTACAAGGAAGCGGGCCCGGACAGTGTCCGGGCCCGCTTCCTTGTCTTGCCGCGCCGATCACTCCTCGGCGCTCAGCCACGCGCTACGGGAAGTTCCAACCGTTGCTGTTCCCGTTCCCGTTTCCGCCGTTGCCGGTTCCGCCCCGGTTGCCGCCGGGAAAGCCGTCGTCTCCGCCGATCACGTCCGGCGGGAGGGTGATGTCCGGCCACGGGCTGTCGCCGCCGTTGTTCCCGCCGTTGTCGCGGCCCGGCTTGTCGCCGTGGTCCTTGTCGTTGTCTCGGGGCTTCTCATTCGGGTCCTTGATCGGCACGTTGACGAAGTCCTCCGCCGGCTTGCCCTCCAGGGCGCCGGTCATGGCGTCCTTCCAGATGGGGCCGGGGGTGTCCGCGCCGTAGACCTTGTCGTGGAAGACGCCGCCGATCCGGATCTGCTCCATCTTGACGCCCTTGGAGCCGGAGCCGCCGACCCAGACCGCGCCGGCCAGGTTCGGGGTGTAGCCGACGAACCAGGCGGCCTTGCGCTCGTCCGTCGTACCCGTCTTACCGGCGCTCGGGCGGTTCTCCAGACCCGCCTTCTGGCCGGTGCCGTCCTCGACCACGCCGCGCAGCAGGGTGTTCATGGTGTCGGCGGTCTTCTCCGACATGGCGCGGGTGCACGAGGACTTGGGGACCTGGAGGGCCTTGCCGCCCGGGCCGGTGATCGACTCGATGAACACCGGGGTGCAGTAGACGCCGCGGTTGGCGAAGGTCGCGTACGCGTTGGCCATCGTCAGCGGCGAGAAGCCGTCCGTACCGAGGGTGATGGCGGGCACCTGGTTGAGCTTCTTGCCGTCGGCGCGGTGCACGCCCATCTTGCCGGCCAACTCGGTGACCGGGCAGACGCCGATGTCACTGATCATCTGCACGAAGTAGGTGTTGATCGACTTCGCGAGCGCTTCCCTCAGACCGTACGGGCCCTTCTCCTTGGGGTCCTCGTTCGTGAGGGACGCGCCCTCGTTGTTGGACCAGGAGCCGTTGCAGGTGGAGACCGGGCTCGGGTAGTCCATCTCGTACGGGGACGAGTAGCGCTGGTACGGCTTCTTGCCCTGCTCGAGGGCGGCCGCGGCGGTGATCGGCTTGAACGTCGAGCCGACCTGGAAGCCGTAGTTCGAGCCGCCCATGGCCTTGTCCGCGGACAGGTTGATCGTCAGGTCGTTGGCCCCGAAGCCGTACGGCCTGGACTGGCCCATGGCGACCACCTTGCCGGTGCCGGGCTGGACGAGCGTGACGGCGGTGGCGACCGGGTCGTCCTTGTAGACGTGGGTCTTGATCGAGTTCTGGACCGACTCCTGGGCCTTCGGGTCCAGGGTCGTACGGATCGTCAGACCGCCCCGGGTCCAGCGCTGCGAGCGCTCTTCGCGGGTCTTGCCGAAGACCGGGTCGTTGAGGAAGACCTCGCGGACGTAGTCACAGAAGAACCCGGCGCCGCTCACGGCCGTGATGCAGCCGTTCTTGGGCGAACTGACCTTGAGCCCGAGAGGCTTCTTCTTCGCCGCGTCGGCCTGGGCCTGGGTGATGTCCTTCACATCGGCCATGCGCTGCAGCACGGTGTTGCGGCGGGCCTTGGCCACCTCCGCGTTGTTGACCGGGTCGTAGGTGCTGGGCGACTGGACGAGACCGGCCAGCAGCGCGGCCTCCTCCAGCTTCAGGTCCTTGGCGTGCTTGCTGAAGTAGCGCTGGGAAGCCGCCTCGACGCCGTAGGCCTGCTGGCCGAAGAAGGTGATGTTGAGGTAGTTCTGCAGGATCCCCTTCTTGCCCAGCTCCTTCTCGACCTGGATCGCGTACTTCAGCTCCTTGATCTTGCGGCCTATGGACTTCTTCTGGGCCTCGGCGACCGCCTTCTCGTCGTTGAACGCCTCCTCCACGAAGACGTTCTTGACGTACTGCTGGGTGAGTGTGGAGGCACCCTGGGAGGCGCCGCCGTCCTGCGCGTTGTTGTTGAGCGCGCGCAGCACACCCTTGGGGTCGATCGCCCCGTGCTCGTAGAAGCGCGCGTCCTCGATCGCGACGATCGCCTTCTGCATGTACGGAGAGATGTCCTTGAGGTCCACGATGGTGCGGTCGCGTGAGTAGACCTTCGCGATCTCGCCGCCCTTGGCGTCCAGGATGGTGGTCCGCTCGCTGAGCGGCGGCCTTTTGAGATTGGCCGGAATTTCGTCGAATTGCTCGACCGTTCCCTTGGCCGCGAGCCCGATCGCGCCGACGGCGGGCAGCGCGAGCCCGGCCAGCACCGCTCCCGCGAGCACGCTGACGCCGAGGAACTTCGCGGCCTGCTGAGCGGGGGACAGACCTCCGCCCGAACGCTTGTTACCCATGGGGGCAGCCTACGTGCCGAATCGCCGGACAGGGGACCACCTGTTCGCATACGCTGAATCACGCCAGTCACTTCGGTGCGGTCGAGCACCATCACCCCTCTCACTCAAGTGAGTGATGAGACCTGCCCTATTTGCCAGCTTGTGTCACTTCCTGCCCCTTTTGGAGCGGGTGAACTGCCCCTATTTATGCGGTAAGTCGCGCATGTCGTCAGCTCACTCCGTTGGGTGATCTGCCGCGTACCCATAGTCCGTTCGGGCCATCCAAGATTGGGCCCGCAGGGGGTGTTGCACCCTGTCCGCCTTCCGTAACGTCCTCAACTGGCGACGGTGAATATGCCGTTTGTCGCCGTGGGGGAGCTCCGAATCGGGAGAGGACGGCGCCAGCATGGGCTGGGTAACCGACTGGAGTGCGCAGGCCGCCTGTCGCACGACTGATCCAGATGAACTATTTGTTCAAGGCGCGGCACAGAACAGGGCCAAAGCGGTCTGCACCGGGTGTCCGGTGCGCACCGAATGCCTTGCCGACGCGCTGGACAACCGCGTCGAGTTCGGCGTGTGGGGTGGCATGACCGAGCGTGAGCGGAGGGCGCTGCTGCGCCGCCGCCCCATGGTCACCTCATGGCGCCGGCTGCTGGAGACCGCGCGCCTCGAGTACGAGCGCGGGGCGGGCATCCTGCCGCTCGACGACGAGGAATACGAGCGCTTCGCCGCCGTCGGGTAGCGGGCGGTCGGCGTTCGCGCGGACGACGGCCGACGTTCGACGGGTTCGACGGCTGATGTTCCGGCGGTCTGCGGTCGGTCAAGGGCCTCAGGGCGTGGGGGCGTTGGGGCGCTTGTGTCCTTGCGTTTTCGGACCGCTTGGGCCGTCAGGGCAATCCAACCTGGCGGTGTGACGTTTCGTTTCTCTCATCACCACGTCACGACCCAGGCGGTCGGCGGTCACGTGCGCATGCGTGAGTTCGGGGTGCCGTGATGCCCTCGCGCGGCTAGCCCGCCGCGCTCTCGGGCTGCCGCTCCGGCTGCTCCGCCAGGCGCTCGCCGATCGCTCGCAACCCCGCGAGGTCATGTACGTCGCCGGGGAGCGCGGCCACTTCCGCCACGGGAACTTCGGGGTGCAGTGTCGTGAAGCGATGGTGTGTGCGCTGCTCTCGGGCGAGCACCTGCATACGCTCCGCGTGCAGCCGGAGCAGCCCCACGGCCAGCCGCTCTGCCGACGTGGGGGAGCCGTCGGGATCAGATGCCGAGGAGTCGTCCGCCGCTGAGGCGTTCTGCTCTTGAGCATGCCCTGAACCGGGGTCGACAATGCCGTCTTCGGCAAGATTTTCTGGGCTGTTGACGGTGAGGGTCGCGCCCTCGGCCTCGCTCACCTCACCTGCCCCGTCCGCCGGGTCCGCCGGGTCTGCCAGGTCTGTCGAGCCCGCTGGGTCGGCTGAGCCCACTGTGTTGGCTGAGAGTGCCGGGTCGGCTGACCGCACCGGGTTCGACGCGCCCGCCGGGTTCGTGGCGCCCGATGTCTCCGCCAGGCCCAGCGACAGCGTCTCCGCGGCCGCCAGCGCCCGCTCCGCCGAGAGCTGCACGGCACCGCTCCCGTGCACCCGGTTCAGCACCAGCCCCGCCAGCGGCATCCGGTCGGCGGCCAGCCGCTCCACGAAGTACGCCGCCTCGCGCAGTGCGTCCCGCTCCGGGGCCGCCACCACCAGGAAGGCCGTGCCCGGCGCCTGCAGCAGCCGGTAGGTGGCCTCGGCGCGGGTGCGGAAGCCGCCGAACATCGTGTCCATGGCGGCCGCGAAGGTCTGTACGTCGCGCATCAGCTGCCCGCCCAGGACCTTGCTGACCGTGCCGGTCATCATCGACACGCCCACGTTCAGGAACTTCATCCCCGCCCTGCCGCCGACCTTCGCCGGGGCCATCAGGATTTTGATGAACTTCCCGTCCAGGAAGGAGCCGAGGCGCTTGGGCGCGTCCAGGAAGTCCAGCGCCGACCGGCTGGGCGGCGTGTCGACGATGATCAGGTCCCATTCGTCGCGGGCCCGCAGCTGGCCCAGCTTCTCCATGGCCATGTACTCCTGCGTGCCCGCGAAACCGGCCGAAAGTGATTGGTAGAAGGGGTTGGCCAGGATCGCGCGGGCGCGCTCGGGGTCGGCATGCGCCTCGACGAACTCGTCGAAGGTCCGCTTCATGTCCAGCATCATGGCGTGCAGCTCGCCGCCCGCCGCGCCGTCGATGCCCTCGACCCGGCGCGGCACATTGTCCAGCGCGTCGATGCCCATCGACTGCGCGAGCCGGCGGGCCGGGTCGATGGTGAGGACGACGGCCTTACGGCCCCGCTCCGCGGCCCGTACGCCCAGGGCCGCGGCCGTCGTGGTCTTGCCGACGCCGCCGGAGCCGCAGCACACGACGATGCGGGTCTCGGGGTCGGCCAGCAGTGCGTCGGTGTCCAGCCGCGGTGCCATGTCCATGCTTCTGCCGCCTCCTGCGTACGGTGCGTACGGTGCATACGACGCGTACCGCCCGCTCGTACCGTTCATGCCGATTGCGCTGATGGTGTGGATTGCGCCGCTCGTGTCGCGCCGCTCGTGTCGCCGTGGTCGCCGTGGTCGCCCGTGCGGCTCACATCGGCCACTGCTTACGCAGATCCGTGGCGAGCCGGTACAGGCCGGCCAGGTCGACGCCGTCGGTGAGCAGCTCCAGCTCGTACAGGGGCAGCTCCAGGCCCGTCAGCTCCGCCCGCTGCGCCCGTTCCAGGGCGACCCGCTCCGCGTGCTCGCGGGCCTGCTCCAGCAGCGGGTCCACCAGCCGCTCGGCGAGCCCACCGCGGCGCGCACCGCCAAGACCCGCCTGGGACAGGGCCTTGGCGACGGCGGCGCGCCGGCCGTTGGCGGCGGCGTCGACGGCCGCGTGGTCGAGGATCGCGGGCCGCACCATGTTGATGATGACCGCACCGGTCGGCAGGCCGTCGGCGCGCAGCTCCCCGATGCCGTCCGCGGTCTCCTGGACCGGCATCTCCTCCAGCAGCGTGACCATATGGACCGCCGTCTCGGGGGACTTCAGCACGCGCATCACGGCCTGCGCCTGATTGTGTATCGGGCCGGTCCTGGCCAGCCCCGCCACCTCGTGGTTGACGTTCAGAAAGCGGGTGATCCGGCCGGTCGGCGGCGCGTCCATCACGACGTAGTCGTAGACGAAGCGGCCGTCCTTGCCCTTACGGCGCACCGCCTCGCACGCCTTGCCGGTCAGCAGGACGTCCCGCAGCCCGGGGGCGATGGTGGTCGCGAAGTCGATGGCGCCGAGCTTCTTCAGCGCCCGTCCGGCCGAACCCAGCTTGTAGAACATGTGGAGGTAGTCGAGGAGCGCGAACTCGGGGTCGATGGCGAGCGCGTGCACCTCACCACCGCCCGGCGCGCTGGCGATCTTCCGCTCCTCGTAGGGCAGCGCCTCGGTCTCGAAGAGTTGTGCGATGCCCTGGCGGCCTTCGACCTCGACCAGCAGGGTTCGCCTGCCGTCGGCCGCGAGGGCCAGCGCGAGTGCCGCGGCGACCGTGGTCTTGCCGGTTCCGCCCTTGCCACTGACGACATGGAGCCTGCTCACACTGGGGAGCCTAACCAGTCGTCGTCCGGGCTACGCACCAGGCCCCGGCAGACAGGCATTACAGTCGGCCTATGACCAAGTGGGAATACGCGACCGTGCCGCTGCTCGTACACGCCACAAAGCAGATTCTGGACACCTGGGGCGAGGACGGCTGGGAGCTCGTCCAGGTCGTGCCGGGGCCGAACAACCCCGAGCAGTTGGTGGCCTACCTCAAGCGGGAGAAGGCCGCATGAGCGCGGTCGAGGACAAGCTCGCCGAGCTGGGCCTGACCCTGCCGGAGGTCGTGGCGCCCCTGGCCGCGTACGTGCCCTCGGTCCGCTCCGGCTCGTACGTGTACACCTCGGGCCAGCTGCCCATGGTCGACGGCAAGCTCGGTGTGACCGGCAAGGTCGGCGCCGAGGTGACGCCGGAAGAGGCCAAGGAGCTGGCGCGGATCTGCGCGCTGAACGCCCTGGCCGCGGTCAAGTCGGCCGTCGGCGACCTGGACAAGGTCGTACGGGTCGTGAAGGTCGTGGGCTTCGTCGCCTCGGCCCCGGACTTCACCGGGCAGCCGGGCGTCGTCAACGGCGCGAGCGAGCTGCTCGGCGAGGCGCTGGGCGAGGCGGGGGTGCACGCCCGCAGCGCCGTGGGCGTGGCGGTGCTGCCGCTGGACGCGCCGGTCGAGGTCGAGATCCAGGTCGAGGTCGCGGACTAGGGGTCCGGACCAGGTCGGGGTCGCGGACTACGTCCGGACGAGGTCCGGACAGGGCCCGAAACGGGTCCGCCCGGACAGAGTGGGCGTGGGCGGTCGGTCCCGACGGTCGGGCGTACGCTCGGCCCGGGCAGCCGTCGTGGGCGGTCGGTATGGGCTCTTCGTGGGCCGCTCTCGTACTCGGCCTCGTACGCTGCTTCGTGTGCGGCTTTCGCGGGCTCAGCCGGGCGCCGGGGCGAGCACCACGAAGTCCGCGCTGGACGGATCGAGGCAGACGGCCAGCCGCCCCACGTCCGGCATGTCCACCGGGCCCATCTGCACGCTGCCGCCGCCCTCGGTGACCTTGGCGACGGTGGCGTCGCAGTCCGCGACCGCGAACACCGGGTGCCAGTACGGCCGGCCGCCGGTGAGCGCCAGGTGGTCCGCCGGGAGCCCCATGATGCCGCCCTGCGCCCGCTCGGGGCCCAGGTCGGCCGGGGCGATCAGCGTGTACGCGCCGCCGTCGCCCGGCAGCGGCATGTCCTGGGTCTGCCAGCCGAAGAGGGAGCCGTAGAACTCCTTCGCGGCGGCCGCGTCCGTCGTGTACAGCTCGATCCAGCAGAGGGAGCCCGGCGCGTCCACCGCCTCCAGGCCCCGCATCGTCCCCGGCTGCCAGACGGCGAACTGGCCGCCCTGCGGATCGGTCAGCTGCGCCATCCGGCCTTCGCCGTCCGGGGCGAACGGAGCGACCCGTATGGAGCCGCCGGACCGCTCCACCGCCGCGGCCGTGGCCTCGACGTCGGGGGTCTGGAAGTAGATCATCCAGGCCGAGCGGGCCCCCTCCTGGGTGAGCGGGCCCAGACCGCCGACGCTCTTTCCGGCCAGCCGGAAGACGCCGTATCCGTCGGCCTCCAGCTCCGGCGGGTCGAGCTGCCAGCCGAAGACCGAGCCGTAGAAGCGGGCCGCGGCGGCGACATCGGGTGCCCCGAGGTCGACCCAGCACGGGGAGCCGGGCACATAGTCAGTGGTGATCATGGCGCTTCCCTTCCCGACCGGTCCCCTTGGCGGCCGCTTTCCTGCTCCGTCGTTTCTTCTCCGTCGTTTCCTTCTCCGTCGGATTTCCGACCCGCGCATTTCCGGCCCGCGTAGGTCCGTATGCAGTCAGGGTGACACCCGCCACTGACATCCGCCCTCCGACGCCTGCCCCGGAGGCCGCGGGGCGGGCTGAGCGGTCCAGGGCGCGCCTCTGACCAGGTCGGACAGTCCCGGACTGTCCGGGACGTCAGGAGACCTTGCCGGACGGCGCGGCACAGAAAACGCTCCTTCATGGGCCCATCGCGAGGCCCGTGAAGGAGGTCGTGATGACGGAGCGGACGCGGTCGGTCGGGCCCCGCCCTCGCAGGTTGTCGCCCACCGCCATATCGGATCCTGAGACGAGGGGAAACGCCTCACCGTGAACACGTCGTCCGTAGACATGCCCTGGCCAACTCGTATGCGCATTAGGCTGCTTGGACAGCCTGAACGCATAGGAGGGGTCATGGAGACGGGGCCTGACCCGAAGGCGGCACGTACTGCGGCCGAGTTCGTCGTCGCGATGCGGCAGTTGCGCAGCTGGGCCGATCTGAGCTACCGCCAGCTGGAGCGGAACGCGGAGGCCGCCGGGGATGTGCTGCCGCGTGCCACCATCTCGGGCGCGCTCAGCCGGGACGACCTGCCCCGTGAGCAGCTTCTCACCGCGTTCGTACGGGCGTGTGGCGGGGACGAGGAGACCGTGGCCGTATGGCTGGCGGCCCGTCGGCGGCTGTCCATAGCCGGTCCCGGGGCCGCCTCGGCCCCGGACGAGCCCGTCGCCTCCTCCGCGCCCGCCTCCGACGGTGCCTCCGTAGCCCTCTCTGAGGCCACGCCGGAACCCGACGCAGCCGACGCCACAGCCGGGCACGCCCCAACGCCCGCACCCGTACCTGCACCCGTACCGGCCCACGCCGCCGAGACCCGGCCCGGCGGCCGCACGTCGCCCGACCCGAACGAGCGGAGCCACGAGATCGGCCCTCCGGCCGAGGTGACCGAGGTGCTCGCCTCCGGCGAGGCGCCCGGCCCGGGACCCGAGAAGCCCACGTCCGGCTCGGCGTGGAGAAGGCGGTATCTGCCCACGCTCGCGGTCGGTCTTTCCGCCGCCATCGGGGTGCTGGTGCTGGCTTACGGGCCGTTCTCCGGCTCCGACGGCGGCGGCCCCGACGCCCGGTCAGGAGCCGGCTCCAGCTCGTCAGGCGGCGGGTCGTCCAAGGACGCCGACGCGCCTTCGGACGTCTCGGACACATCGAAGACCCCGGATACCTCGGACAACTCGGAGACGCCGGACACCAAGGAGCCCGTCGCCGACGACACCCCGACCACATCGCCGACCCGCGACGCTTCCTCGTCGAAGCCCGAGCCGACGGCCACGGGCGCCGCTTCCAAGCCCCGGCTGCCCGCAGCGGGCCCGACGCGGATCCATCCCCTCTCGGCCCCCAGCCTCTGCCTCACCGAGGGCCAGGAACGCAGCAACTCCGAGGTGCGGGAGGTCGCCGCCCAGATGCCGTGCGCCGATGTCCCGCTGCCCCGCGTGTCGCTGGACGCGGTCGGCGACGGCGTCTATCGGATCCAGTGGGACAACCCTGCTCCGGGCAAGGGCCTCGGCTGCCTGTCCGTCGACGAGACTACGCCGGGCGCCCTGCTCACCCCGCGCACCTGCACAAACGCCGACAACATGAAGTTCCGGCTGGAGCCGTCCCGCGGCGGGTTCCGGATGCGCCCGGTCCACAGCGGGCTGTGTATCGGGATCCAGTCACCCCGTACCGAGGGCGCCGAGGCGATTCAGGCCACCTGCACCGGCGGGGCGGACCAGGCGTTTCGTTTCACCGCGTCCTGAGGCTGCTTCACCGCGCGCTGAGGCTGCTTCGTCGCGCCCTGAGCCGGCTTCACGGCGCCCTGAGGCGGCGCGCCGCCCCCGGGCCCCTCGAACATCCGCGCGCCAGCGCATAGCATCCGGCCATGTCCACTACGAATGGTCAGTGGTATCCGCCCGACTGGCCGGAGCGCATCCGGCGGCTGGCGGCCGGCGAGCTCACCCCGGTGACCCCGCGCCGGGCGGCCACCGTGCTGCTGCTGCGCGACGGGGCCGAGGGCCCCGCCGTGCACATGCTGCGCAGACGGACCTCCATGGCCTTCGCCGCCGGGGCGTACGCGTATCCGGGCGGCTCGGTGGACCCGCGCGACGAGCGCGGGGTGGCCTGGGCCGGGCCCTCGCGCCGGGAGTGGGCGCGGCGGCTGGGCCTCTCGGCCGACGACGGGACGGCGGCCCAGGCCATCGTGTGCGCGGCGGTCCGGGAGACCTTCGAGGAGGCGGGCGTGCTGCTCGCGGGCCCGACGCCGCATACGGTCGTCCGGGATACGACGGGCGAGGAGTGGGACGCGGACCGCGCGGCGCTGGTCGCCCGGGAGCTGTCGTTCGCCGATTTCCTGGACCGCCGCGGGCTCGTGCTCCGTTCGGACCTGCTCGGGTGCTGGGCCCGCTGGATCACCCCGGAGTTCGAGCCGCGCCGCTACGACACCTGGTTCTTCGTGGCCGCCATGCCGCACGGCCAGCGCACCCGTAACGCCTCGACCGAGGCGGACCACACCGTCTGGATCCGGCCCGCCGAGGCGGCCGCGGGGTACGACCGGGGCGAGCTGCTGATGATGCCGCCGACCATCGCGACCCTGCGCGATCTGGAGCCGTACGGCGCGGTCGCGGACGTCCTGGCGGCGGCCCCGGACCGGGACCTCACGCCCGTACTGGCGCGGGCGCGGCTGGAGGAGGGCCAGGTCGTACTGAGCTGGCCGGGGCACGACGAGTTCACCAAGCACATTCCCACGGGACCCGGACCCATGGGGGGAGCGACCTGATGACGTACGCGGCATCCTTGCCCGGCCAGCCGCGAGGCGGTGCCATCGGCGGCCCGGCCACCGATCGGGCGGTGTGCGTCCTCGCGCCGAACCCCTCCCCGATGACGCTCGACGGCACCAACACCTGGATCGTCTCCGAGCCGGACTCCGACCTGGCCGTCGTCATCGACCCGGGCCCGCTCGACGACGCCCACCTCAAGGACGTCCTGGCCACGGCGGAGCAGGCGGGCAAGCGGGTCGCGCTGACGCTGCTCACCCACGGCCACCCGGACCACGCGGAGGGCGCGGCGCGCTTCGCCGAGCTGACGCGTACGCGCGTACGGGCCCTGGACCCGGCGCTGCGGCTGGGGGAGGAGGGGCTGGGGGCCGGCGACGTCATAACCACCGGCGGGCTGGAGCTGCGGGTGGTGCCCACGCCCGGCCACACGGCCGACTCGCTCTCCTTCCACCTCCCGGCGGACGCCGCGGTCCTGACCGGTGACACGGTGCTGGGGCGCGGTACGACGGTGGTGGCGCATCCGGACGGGCGGCTCGGCGACTATCTGGACTCGCTGCGGCGGCTGCGCTCGCTGACGGTGGACGACGGGGTGAGCACCGTGCTCCCGGGGCACGGGCCGGTGCTGAACGACGCGCGCGGCGCGGTGGAGTACTACCTCGCGCACCGGGCCAACCGGCTGGCGCAGGTGGAGACGGCCGTGGAGAGCGGCTACCGCACGCCCTCGGAGGTCGTGGCGCATGTGTACGCGGATGTGGACCGGTCGCTGTGGCCGGCGGCGGAGCTGTCGGTCCGCGCCCAGCTGGAGTATCTGGGCGAGCACGGCCTGATCTGAAGCTGGGTGCCTGGTGCCCCGTGCCTTTTGCTGGGCGTTTGGCGCGCCACGCGCGGAAATACGAGGAGGGCGAGGAGGGCCCTCGCCGGGCGGCAGTCGCAGCCGACGAGGGCCCTCCTCGTAACGCGTCAGCGGGACCGCTTGGCGAGCCGCTCGACGTCCAGCAGGATCACCGCGCGCGCCTCCAGCCGCAGCCAGCCGCGGCCCGCGAAGTCGGCGAGCGCCTTGTTGACCGTCTCACGCGAGGCGCCGACCAGCTGGGCCAGCTCTTCCTGCGTGAGGTCGTGGACGACGTGGATGCCCTCCTCCGACTGCACGCCGAAGCGGCGCGAGAGGTCGAGGAGCGCGCGGGCGACACGCCCGGGGACATCCGAGAAGACCAGGTCGGACATCTGGTCGTTGGTCCTGCGCAGGCGCCGGGCGACCGCGCGCAGCAGCGCCGTGGCGACCTCGGGCCGGGCGTTCAGCCACGGCTGCAGGTCGCCGTGGCCGAGGCCGAGCAGCTTGACCTCGGTGAGGGCGGTGGCGGTGGCGGTACGCGGGCCGGGGTCGAAGAGCGACAGCTCGCCGATCAGCTCGCCGGGCCCGAGCACGGCCAGCATGTTCTCGCGGCCGTCGGGAGAGGTGCGGTGGAGCTTCACTTTGCCTTCGGTGACCACGTACAGGCGGTCGCCCGGGTCCCCTTCGTGGAAGAGGGCATCACCTCGCGCGAGGGTGACCTCTCCCATGGAGGCGCGCAGCTCAGCGGCCTGCTCGTCATCGAGCGCCGCGAAAAGCGGGGCGCGCCGCAGAACGTCGTCCACGAGACTCTCCTTGTCGACATGCACAGGGGACCGTCGTCCCCATGATGCCGGACGGTAAAACAGTGCGATCAATCACAAGTTTGACGCACCTGCCTGCGGCACTGTACGGCAGGGGTCCGATTGAGCGGCTCTTTCCTGTGGTCGGAGCGTATGTCAGTGCCGGGGCTTAGGCTGGCTGGGTGTCCAATAGGCCGGTGAAAGCACGGGGCAAGGGGGCCGGACGGGTGAGCGCACCTCGTAATTCCGCTGTGGGCGAACAAGGGTCGACTGAGTCAGCGGAAACGGCAAATCCACACAAAACAATCAAGCGGACAAAAGCCGCCAAGACAGCTAAAGAAGCTAAATCAGCAGAAACCGGCAGTGCCGCCAAGGCTGCCAAACCCGCCGACGCCGCCAGACCCCGTAAGGCCGCCGCCCGCCCCGAATCCCGGCTCGCGCTCGTCCGCCGGGCCCGCCGGATCAACCGCGAGCTCGCCGACATGTATCCGTACGCGCACCCCGAGCTGGACTTCGAGAACCCCTTCCAGCTGCTGGTCGCCACGGTCCTGTCCGCCCAGACCACCGACCTGCGGGTCAACCAGACCACCCCCGCCCTGTTCGCCGCCTATCCGACGCCCGAGGACATGGCCGCCGCCGACCCCGAGGCCCTGGAGCAGCTGATCCGGCCGACGGGCTTCTTCCGGGCCAAGGCGAAGTCCCTGCTGGGGCTGTCCGCCGCGCTGCGGGACCGCTTCGGCGGCGAGGTGCCGGGCCGCCTGGAGGACCTGGTGACGCTGCCGGGCGTCGGGCGCAAGACGGCCAATGTGGTCCTCGGAAACGCCTTCGGGGTGCCGGGGCTGACCGTGGACACTCACTTCGGCCGGCTGGTGCGGCGCTGGAAGTGGACCGGTCAGGAGGATCCGGAGAAGGTCGAGGCGGAGATCGCCGCGCTCTTCCCGAAGAGCGAGTGGACGATGCTCTCGCACCGGATCATCTTCCACGGCCGCCGCGTCTGCCACGCCCGCAAGCCCGCCTGCGGCGCCTGTCCGATCGCCCCGCTGTGCCCGTCGTACGGGGAGGGGGAGACGGATCCGGACAAGGCGAAGAAGCTGCTGAAGTACGAGCTGGGCGGTCAGCCGGGGCAGCGGCTGCGCCCGCCGACCGACTATCCGGGCCGGGCCGCCGCCCCTCTGGGGGCCACCGCCTCCCTGGAAGCCGCCGCTCCTCTGGAGGCGGCCACTTCCCTGGGGTCGGCCGGATCCCTGGGGTCGGCCGGATCCGCCGCTCCCGTGGAGGCCGCCGAGTGACGAGCACGTACGGCGGCGGTATGGCCGGTGTGACCAGTGATGGGCTGCCCGAATGGCTGATGCCCGTGGCCCGCGCCGCGGAGACGGTGGAGGCCCGGCAGCTGAGCCGGTTTCTGCCGCCCGCGCGGGGCGGCGGCCGCCCCTCCGCCGTCCTGGTGCTGTTCGGGGAGGGCGAGCGCGGGCCTGAGCTGCTGCTTCTGGAGCGTGCGAGCTCGCTGCGCTCGCATGCGGGCCAGCCGTCCTTCCCCGGGGGCGCGCTCGACCCGGAGGACGGCGATCCGGAAGGGGCCGGCCCGGTGCGCGCGGCGCTGCGCGAGGCCGAGGAGGAGACGGGCCTGGACCCGGCCGGGGTGCAGCTCTTCGCGGTGCTGCCGCGGCTCTACATCCCGGTGAGCGGCTTCGTGGTGACCCCGGTGCTCGGCTGGTGGCGCAAACCCAGCCCGATCCGGCCCGTCGACCCCGCCGAGACGGCCCGGGTCTTCACCGTGCCCGTGGCGGATCTCACGGATCCGGCGCATCGGGCGACCACCGTCCACCCGAGCGGTCACACCGGCCCCTGCTTCCTCGTCGAAGGGGCTTTGGTCTGGGGATTCACGGCCGGAGTGATTGACCGGATCTTGCACTTCGCGGGCTGGGAAAGACCTTGGAACCGTGACAACCGCGTCCCGCTCGACTGGCGTGCATGAGACGGTGTCCCGGTGAATGTGCTGGACATCCTGCTGCTGCTCGCCGCCGTGTGGTTCGCGGTCGTCGGTTACCGCCAGGGCTTCGTCGTCGGCGTTCTGTCGGTGATCGGCTTCATCGGTGGTGGCCTCGCCGCGGTCTACCTGCTGCCGGTGATCTGGGACGGCACCACCGATCAGGCGTCCCCGGGCACCTTCGGCGCGGTCATGGCGGTCGTGCTGGTGATCGTGTTCGCCTCGGTCGGCCAGGCCGCCACCACCCACCTGGGCAACAAGCTGCGCCGTCACATCACCTGGTCACCGGCGCGCGCCCTGGACGCGACCGGCGGCGCCCTGGTCAACGTGATGGCGATGCTCCTGGTCGCCTGGCTGATCGGGTACTACCTGGCGGGCTCCTCGCTGCCCACCGTGAGCAAGGAGGTCAATAACTCCAAGGTGCTGTTCGGGGTCTCCCGGGTGGTCCCGGACGAGGCGACCACCTGGTTCTCCGACTTCCGCTCGGTGCTCGCGCAGAACGGCTTCCCGCAGGTCTTCTCGCCCTTCTCGAACGAGCCCATCACCTCCGTACCGGCGCCGGACCCGGCGCTCGCCTCGAGCCCGGTGGCCACCAACGCCAAGCAGAGCATCGTCAAGGTCGTCGGCACCGCCCCCAGCTGCGGCAAGGTCCTTGAGGGCTCCGGTTTCGTCTTCGCGCGGCATCGGGTGATGACCAACGCCCATGTCGTCGGCGGGGTCGACCACCCGACCGTGCAGATAGGCGGCGAGGGTCGGCTCTACGAGGCGAGGGTCGTGCTCTACGACTGGAAGCGCGATATCGCCGTCCTGGACGTGCCCTCGTTGGACGCGCCCGCGCTCAAGTTCGCCGAAGGCGACGCGCGCAGCGGCGACGGCGCGATCGTCGCCGGATTCCCCGAGAACGGCGCGTTCGACGTGCGCGCGGCGCGCGTCCGCGACCGTATCGAGGCCAAGGGCCCGGACATCTACCACAACGGCACGGTGCACCGCGATGTCTACTCACTGTTCGCGACCGTGCGGCAGGGCAACTCCGGCGGCCCGCTGCTCACCCCGCAGGGCCGGGTGTACGGCGTGGTCTTCGCCAAGTCCCTCGACAACGCGGACACCGGGTACGCGCTGACCGCGGACGAGGTGCGCCAGGACGCCCAGCAGGGCCGTACGGCACAGGCCCCGGTGGACACCAAGGGCTGCGCGCTGTAACGCCGACCCCGCCGATCGTTCCCCTGTGGCCGCGAGAAGCCTCGCGGCCACAGTGCGTGTTCGTGTTATGCCGCGCTGTGCGAACGGCCGCTACTGACGGCCGCTACTGACGGCCGCTACTGACGGCCGCTATTGACGGCCGCGTGGATGGCGCAGCCGAGCCGAGACCCAGCGGGCCCTGCGGCGGATGATGCGCGGGATCCCCATATCGGGGTCATGGCCTACGGAAGGCCCGGGACCGCCCCGGTCGGAAACGCTCAGCGCGGTATTGGCAGCAGCGGCGGCTTCGGAGCCGCGGTCGCTTGGTGCGTCACGGTAGTCGTGCGTCCAGCCCATACCTGGGTCTCTGCCCGGGGCCCAAGGTCCGTAATCGCCCCTGGCTGCGGCAATTGGCCTATGCTCCAGGCAAGTGGCCGTTCGAGAAACAGGTGTTCGCTCAGCGTGCTCACAGCGGACAGCATGCGGACACCGAGTCGGCGGCTTGTACGCGGAACGGGCGGTCTACGGCCTCAGCGGTCGGGCTCGGGATCCTTGAGCCAGTTGATCAGCTCGGTGGAGAAGGCGACCGGATCCTCCTCGTGCGGGAAGTGCCCGAGGCCGTCGAAGAGCCGCCAGCGGTAGGGCGCCTCCACGTACTCCCCGGAACCCGCCGCGCTGCGGGTGCGCATCACCGGGTCGAGTGACCCGTGCAGATGCAGCGTGGGCACCCGCACCGGCCGCCGCATCCGCCGGTTGAACTGGAAACCGTCCGGCCGCGCCAGCGACCGCACCATCCAACGGTACGGCTCGATCGAGCAGTGTGCCGTCGACGGGATGGTCATCGCCCGCCGGTAGATCTCCACGGCCTGGTCCTCGGGCAGCCGCGGCCCCGACCAGTCCCGGATCAGCCGCCCCACCAGCGCCCCGTCGTCCGCGGTCAGCTGCCGCTCGGGCAGCCAGGGCCGCTGGAAGCCCCATACGTAAGAGCTGGCCGCGCTCTGCTTGACGTCCCGGAGCATGGCCGAGCGCCAGCGCCGCGGATGCGGCATCGAGGCCACCGCGAGCCGCCGGACCAGCTTCGGCCGCATCACCGCGGCCGTCCAGGCGAGGTATCCGCCCAGGTCATGGCCGACGAGTGCGGCGTCGGGCTCGCCGAGCGAGCGGACCACCCCGGTGATGTCGAGGGCGAGGTTGGCCGGGTCGTAGCCCCGGGGCGTACGGTCGCTGCCGCCCACCCCGCGCAGATCCATCGCCACCGCCCGGAAGCCGGCCTCGGCCAGGGCGGTCAGCTGGTGCCGCCAGGCCCACCAGAACTGCGGAAAGCCGTGCAGCAGCAGGACCAGCGGGCCGTCACCCAGCTCGGCGATATGGAAGCGCGCGCCGTTGGCCGCGACGTCCCGATGGGTCCAGGGTCCGTCGAGCCGTACGACCGAGGCGGAGGTGTCAGGGGCCGTCATGCGGTCGAGCGTGTCACATCCCGTGCCGGGCGGCCGCCATTGGCCGCGGCGCGCGGGTGTGGCTTGACGCTCCCCAGTACGGCCGCCGTCTCCTTGGCCGAGGCCATGGACTTCTTCGGCGCCTTGACCCGCTTGAACTTGGCGAGCGCGAAGGCGCCGAGGATCCCGGCGATCAGCCAATAGATGCCACCCACGATCAGAAAGCACCAGGCGAGGCCGAGGCCGGTCCAGGCGCGCAGGCCGTAGGCGAGGGCGAAGCTCAGCACCGGCAGCGAGAACAGCAGCAGCACCCCCGCCACGATGGCCGCGCCGCTGCCGAACAGGGTGCGCCGGGCGCTGTCCCGGAATTCAGCCTTGGCCAGCGCGATCTCGTCGTGCACCAGCGCGGACAGTTCGGTGGTCGCTGTGGCCACCAGCTGGCCGAGGCTGCGGTTGCCGCCGTCGTCGGCTGCGCTCATCGCCATCTCCCTCTGCTCTCGCACGTCTTATGCGTCCCGCACGTCTTACACGTCGTCGTACGCGTCGTCTTGCTCGTCTTCCGCGTCTTCCGCGTCTTCCGCGTCTTACTCGTCGTCTTGCTCTCGTCTTGCGCGTCTGCCACGTCTTCTGCGCTTCTCCGCGGTCGTCAAGCCTCTCAGATCATGCCGGACCATCGTCACGGGAGTCGGATGCGGCAGCCACTTCGGCAAGTCGACGGTGCTCGGCGGCCTTGGCCTCGTGGATCGCGGCCATCCGAAGGTGGTACGCCGGGCTGTCGAGTTCGTAGACATCGGGGATGCCGTCCTGGTCCTCGTCCCGCTCCTCTTCCTCGCACAGCTTCCGGTAGGTGTTGTTACGCATCTTCAGCAGGACGCCCGAGACGACCGCGGCGAGCAGCGAGCCGATGAGCACCGCCGCCTTCACCTCGGCGGCGAGCGTGGGGTCGGCGGGGAAGGCCAGCTCGCCGATGAGCAGGGAGACGGTGAAGCCGATTCCGGCGAGTGAGGCGATCGCGAACACATCCGCCCAGGCCAGGTCCTCGTTCAGCTCCGCCTTGGTGAAGCGGGCGGCGAGCCAGGAGCCGCCGAAGACGCCGATGGTCTTGCCCACGACGAGGCCGAGGACGACGCCGAGCGTCTCGGGACGGGAGAAGACCTGCCCGATGGCTTCGCCGGAGACCGGGACCCCGGCGGCGAAGAGGGCGAACAGCGGGACGGCGAGTCCGGCCGACAGCGGGCGCACCCGATGCTCGATGCGCTCGGCGGGGGAGCGCTCCTCGCCCTCGCGCACGGTGCAGCGCAGCATCAGGCCCATGGCGACGCCGGCGACGGTGGCATGCACCCCGCTCGCATGCATCAGAGCCCAGATGACGAAGGCCAGCGGGACATAGATGTATGCGCCGCGTATGCCCTTGCGGTGCAGCGTCCAGAACACTACGAGACCGGCAAAGGCCAGGCCGAGGGCGACGAAGTCGATATGCGTCGTATAGAAGATCGCGATGATCAGGATCGCGCCGAGGTCGTCCACCACCGCGAGGGTGAGCAGAAACGCGCGCAGGGCGGCGGGCAGGGCGGTGCCGATGACGGCGAGCACGGCGAGGGCGAAGGCGATATCGGTCGCGGTGGGCACCGCCCAGCCCCTGAGGTTTCCGCCGCCGGCCGAGCCCACGGCCACATAGGCGAGGGCGGGCATGGCCATGCCGCATACCGCTGCCACGACGGGGAGCGCGGCCGCCTTGGGGTCGCGCAGTTCGCCCGCGATCAGCTCACGCTTGAGCTCGATGCCGGCCACGAAGAAGAAGATGGTGAGCAGGCCGTCCGCGGCCCAGGAGCCGATCGACAGCCGCAGATGCAGTGCGTCGGGGCCGAAGGAGAAGTCTCTGACGTCCTGGTAGAGGCCGCTGAGCGGGGTGTTGGCGAGGAACAGCGCGGCGATGGCGGCGACCAGCAGGATGATGCCGCCGACGGTTTCGGTGCGCAGCGCGTCGGTGACGAAGGTCCGCTCGGGCAGCGACAGACGTCCGAGGAACTTGCGGCGGATGGGCGCGGCCACGGGGAAGCCTCCTGGAGCGGGGATACACGTGTGGTGTGTGCCGACCAGACTTCCCGGCGCGCCCTAGAAAGCTTGTTCTTGTCGTGTTCTTGATGTGACGGCTTTCCAGTCTATCCGGAATGCCCGGAGGGCGCCCCGCCAGGCCGGGCGCCCTCCGTTTCCTGCATGCCGACTGTGCCGATATGCGGCTCCGCCGCGCGGGCCGAATTGCGGCTCCGCCGCGGCTAGCTGTGACCGGGTCAGTCCTCGCTGGCGGCGGACGGCAGCTTGCTCTGGATGAGCTCCATGACGGATGAGTCGGTGAGGGTGGTGACATCGCCGAGGGTGCGGTTCTCGGCGACATCGCGCAGCAGTCGACGCATGATCTTGCCGGAGCGGGTCTTGGGCAGCTCGGCCACCGGCAGAATCCGCTTGGGCTTGGCGATCGGGCCGAGGTGCTTGGAGACGTGGGCCCGCAACTCCTCGACCAGACCGTCTTCCTCCGCGGCGCCGCCGCGCAGAATGACGAAGGCGCAGATGGCCTGGGTGGTCTGGGGGTCGGTGGCCCCGACGACCGCGGCCTCGGCGACCTTGGGGTGCGAGACGAGCGCCGACTCCACCTCGGTCGTGGAGATGTTGTGGCCGGAGACCAGCATGACGTCGTCGACCCGGCCGAGCAGCCAGATGTCGCCGTCGTCGTCCTTCTTGGCGCCGTCGCCCGCGAAGTAGCGATTGGCGAAGCGCGACCAGTAGGTGTCCAGATAGCGCTGGTCGTCGCCCCAGATGGTGCGGAGCATGGACGGCCAGGGCTCGGTGAGGACGAGGTAGCCGCCGGAGCCGTCCGGCACCTCGTTGGCATCGTCGTCGACGACGGTGGCGGAGATACCGGGGAGCGCGACCTGAGCCGAACCGGGCTTGGTCTCGGTGACACCCGGCAGCGGGCTGATCATCATCCCGCCGGTCTCGGTCTGCCACCAGGTGTCGACCACGGGCGTCTTGTCCGCCCCGATGTGCTTGCGGTACCAGACCCATGCCTCGGGGTTGATCGGCTCGCCGACCGAGCCGAGGATGCGCAGCGAGGACAGGTCGAACTTGGCCGGGATGTCGTCGCCCCACTTCATGCAGGCGCGGATCGCGGTCGGGGCGGTGTAGAGGACCGTGACGCCGTACTTCTGGACGACCTCCCACCAGCGGCCCTGATGCGGGGTGTCCGGGGTGCCCTCGTAGAGCACCTCGGTCGCACCGTTGGACAGCGGTCCGTAGACGATGTACGAGTGGCCGGTGACCCAGCCGACGTCGGCCGTGCACCAGTACACATCCGACTCCGGCTTGAGGTCGAAGACGGCGTGGTGGGTGTAGGAGACCTGGGTGAGATAGCCGCCGGTGGTGTGCAGGATGCCCTTGGGCTTACCGGTGGTGCCCGAGGTGTAGAGGATGAAGAGCGGGTGCTCGGCGTCGAACGCCTCGGGGGTGTGCTGCTCCGGCTGGCGGTCGACGACCTCATGCCACCACACATCGCGGCCCTCGGCCCAGGCCACCTCCTGGCCGGTGCGGCGGACCACCAGCACATTGCGCACGTTCTCGGTGCCCGGACGGGTCAGGGCCTCGTCGACGGCGGGCTTGAGCGCGGAGGGCTTGCCGCGGCGGTAGCCTCCGTCCGCGGTGATCACGACCCGGGCGTCGGCATCCTCGATGCGGGTGGCGAGAGCGTCGGCCGAGAAGCCGCCGAAGACCACGGAGTGGGGGGCGCCGATGCGGGCGCATGCCAGCATCGCGACGACGGTCTCCGGGATCATCGGCAGATAGATCGCGACCCGGTCACCGGTCCGGACCCCGAGCTCGGTCAGGGCATGCGCCGCCTTGGAGACCTCGCGCTGCAACTCGGCGTATGTGACGGAGCGGGTGTCGCCGGGCTCGCCCTCGAAGTGGATGGCCACCCGGTCGCCCAGCCCGTTCTCCACATGGCGGTCGACGCAGTTGTACGCCACATTGAGCTTGCCGTCGGCGAACCACTTCGCGAACGGCGGGTTCGACCAGTCCAGCGTCTCGGTCGGCTCGACGGCCCAGGTCAGCCGACGGGCCTGCTCGGCCCAGAAGCCCAGGCGGTCAGCCTTCGCCCGCTCGTACGCCTCCGCCGTGACATTGGCGCTGGCGGCCAGGTCGGCGGGTGGAGCGAAGCGACGCTCCTCCCGAAGAAGGTTGGCCAGGCTTTCGTTGCTCACGACATCTCCCTTTCCCAGGGTGACCGTTGTGTCCCAGGCCATAGCTCATCAGCCCGCGGTGCACCCTGACAAGGGTCGTCGGCAAAAATTGGTTTAGACCTGTAATCACATGAGTCCCACGCCCCCGGCCAGGGAACCGCCGCCCAAGCCCGCCGCCGCGGCCCCGCCGCCTGCACAGGCACCTGCTGCCGCGCCATGATCCGGCCGCACAGCCGAGAATCTGCCCGCTCCCCCGACCTCCAGCACATACGCCTGAGCCTCCCCCACATGGAAGTACATCCCCTGAAGCACCAGCCCACCCTCCGCCACCCGGCGGGCCACACAACCGTGCGCCATCAGATGGTCGAGCTGCTGCACCACATTGACCAACGCCAACCGCTCCAGCTCATCGGCCACGGGCCTGTCCCCGAGCGCCACCTCCCCGCGCCCCAGCCGCCCGATCCGCTCCATACGGGCCAGGCTCGGGCGCCCATGACGCAGCCATCGCGCAAGCGGCGTCTGCGCGACGGCCGGCGCGGCAGCCACAGGCGGCGCCTGCCTGCCGTGCGGCGTCTGCTCGCCGGACGGTGCGGGCACCACCGAGCCGAGCAGTGCCTGCATCGCTCCGCATCCCGAGTGTCCGCACACCGTGATGCTGCCGACCTTCAGCACCTCCACCGCGTATTCGAGGGCCGCGCCCACCGAGTCACAGGCATCTCCGGAGCCGGGCGGTGGCACCAGATTGCCCACATTGCGCACGGTGAACAGGTCGCCGGGCCCACTGGAGGTGATCATGCTGGTCACCAGCCGGGAGTCGGCGCAGGTCAAGAAGAGCTGAGTGGGCCGCTGCCCCTCCCGCGCGAGCCGTGCCAACTCCTCCCGCACCAGCGGCGCGGTGTGCCTCTGGAAGGCGCTCACCCCGCCGAGCAGCTGCCCTCCGCCGTTCTGCACGGCCGTCGGGGCGGGACGGGTGCAGTGATGGTTGCGCCAGGGCGTCCACGGCCGGCAGGCATGGGCGCTGGCCGGCTCGGCGATCGGCCGCCCCGACCGGCCGCCGAGCCTGACCCAGCCGCCGCGCGCCCGATGCCCCTCGGCCCAGGACTGCAGCGCGTCATACGCGGCGTGGTCCATGAACCAGCCGCCCAGCTCCACCACCACGCTCGCCCCGGCCGGCAGCTGCGCCAGGGCCCGGCTGAGCCGGGGCACCGCCAGAAACGTCAGCTGCCCGCTCACCCGCACCCGGTGCAGCCCGGCCTCCTCGGCCAGGGTGATCCGGGTGTGGGCCAGCCGGCGCAGCGCCGTCACGACCGCGACCACGATCCCGACCACCACCCCCTGCAATACGCCCAGCAGGACGACCGCGCCCAGCGTCGCCGCGTACACCGGGAACTCCCGGTTCCGCTGCACGTTCTTGATGTGCGCGAAGCTGACCATCTTCACGCCGACGACCATGACCAGCGCGGCGAGCGCGGCGAGCGGAATCAGCTCGAGCACCCCGGCGAGCAGCCCCGCGCACAGCGCCACCCATACGCCATGGAGCACCGTGGACCGGCGGGTCACGGCACCGGCCCGGACATTCGCCGAGCCGCGGATCGCGCCTCCCGCGATCGGCAGCCCGCCCAGGAGCCCGGAGACCATATTGGCCGCGCCCTGCCCGACCAGCTCGCGGTCCAGCCGGGTCGGCTGCTTTTCCGGCGCCGGGTGCGGCGCCACGCCCGGTGCCGCTGTCCGCGGGCCGGGTCCCGCGGTCTGCAGCCGGTCGACGGCGACGGCGGACAGCAGCGATTCCATGCTCGCGACCAAAGTGACCGTCAGCACGGCGGCGACCAGCCCGAGCACCGGCCCCTCTGGAAGTCCGGGCAGCGCCGGGACCTCCCAGGACGGCAGATCGACGCGCGGCACCGTCATGCCCGCGCTCACCGCGGTGGCCGCGACGACGGCGACGAGTGCCGCCGGCACGGTACGCGCGCCCCGCCCGGCCTTCCCCGGCAGCCAGGGCCACAGCACGAGCACTGCGACGGTGATCGCACCCACCAGAAGGGCGGCCGGGTGCGGATGTCTCAACTCCGTGGGCAGCGCGGCGATGTTGTCGATCACTGAGCTGTCGGGGCTGTCGCCGAGCACCACATGCAGCTGGCCGACCGCGATGACGACGCCGATGCCCGCGAGCATCCCATGGATGATGGCCGGGCTGATCGCGAGCGCGGCCCGCGCCACCCGCAGGGCGCCGAAGGCCAGTTGCGCCGCGCCGGCGAGCACGGTGATCGCGCAGGTGGTGCGCCAGCCGTAGCGCTGCACGAGATCGGCGGTGACCACGACCAGGCCGGTCGCGGCGCCGCTCACCTGGAGAGGGGCGCCCCCGAGCAGCCCGGCCACGATTCCGCCCACGACGGCGGAGACCAAACCGGCCTGCAGCGGGGCGCCTGTGGCCAGGGCGAGCCCGAGGGAGAGCGGGATCGCGATCAGAAAGATGACGATCGAGGCGGAAAGGTCCCGTCGGCAGGAAACCCCACCGATCCGGTTCAAGAGCTGCGACATTCCCGTCTCCTCCGGGGCTTCGCGGCCGCGCATGAGAGCGCGGCCGTGGGTCACGGCGTACTGCGGTCTGATTCCCAAGCCCGGCATCGACCCCCAAGCATTGGTAAATGAATCGTAATGCTGAGTAAAGTCGGCAGGAAGTCTTTTCGGGTAGAACAGGTCTATATTCCACCTTACGGGTGAATAATCATTTGAAATGGCTTGTCATGCTCTGCCTTTTCTCCGTTCCGTGCGAGCTTGGCTCTCGTTCCGAGCTCCCGCGACGCGGAACGACGAGAGAGGCGAGGTGGCGGCATGAGGGCCAGAAGAAACGTCACTGCAGGGTTGGCCGTCATGGCCGTGCTGGCCGCGTTGGCCAACTGCACGGGGAGCTCGCACGACTCACAGCGCTCAGGCAACCCGGGCCAGCCGCGGACGGACCGCGACGCGCAGCGGAACGGGCCGGCGGCGCCCAAGCACCCCAAGCGGGGCGGGAAACAGGGCCGGCTCATCGGTGACGGATCGACCTCCTACACCGGACCGCAGCCGGGGCAGCTCAGACCCCGCCGCCTCAAACCGGGCGACAAGCCACCGCAGTTCGTCGTCTTCTCATGGGACGGCGCGGGCCAGGACGGCCAGAAGCTCTTCTCCCGCTTCCGCGCCGTCGGCAAGAAGTACGACGCGACGATGACGTACTTCCTCAGCGGCGTCTACATGCTGCCCACCAAGAAGCAGGACCTCTACGATCCGCCGCGACATTCGCGCGGCTCCTCGGCCATCGGCTTCAACGACATCAAGGGCGTCAAGGACACCGTCGAACAACTCGGCGCCGCCTGGCTCGAAGGCAATGAGATCGGCACCCACTTCAACGGCCACTTCTGTGGCCCGGACAACGGGGTGGGCACCTGGAGCCCCAAAGAGTGGATCGACGAGACCCGGCAGGCCGTGTCGTTCGTCAAACACTGGAAGACCAACACCGGCCTGCGGGACGGTGAACCGCTGCCCTTCGACTACGGAAAGGAGCTCGTGGGCGGCCGCGCCCCCTGCCTGGAGGGGCAGAAGAACCTGATCAAGGCGGGCAAGAAGATGGGATTCCGCTACGACGCCAGCTCCGTGGGCGGCCGCCAGGTCTGGCCGAAGAAGATCCACGGAATCTGGGACTTTCCGCTGCAGGAGATCCCCGTGCCCGGCCATTCCTTCGAAACCCTGTCGATGGACTACAACTTCCTCGCCAACCAGTCCGGCACCACCAAGGGCGACCCCTCCAAGCGCGCCGCCTGGGGCAAGCAGATGCGCGAGGGACTGCGTGCCGCCTTCCGCCGGGCGTACAAGGGCAATCGGGCACCGTTGTTCATCGGCAACCACTTCGAATCCTGGAACGGCGGAACGTATATGAACGCCGTCGAGGACACCATCAAGAAGGTCTGCCCGAAGAAGGGCGTGCGCTGCGTCTCCTTCAAGCAACTGGCCGACTGGCTGGACGCGCAGGACCCCGGAGTCCTGCGCCGACTGCGCAAACTGGACGTCGGGAAGCGGCCGAAGGGCGGCTGGGCGGGCTTCTTCGCCGCCGAGCCGGCCTCCACGCACTCCGCGCTGCCGGTCAAACGGAAGCGGAAGTAGCCGCCGACCGCCCGGCCAGGACGGATTCGCCCAGCATGAAGGCGGGGTCGACCTGGGCCGCCAGGTCGGCGCCCGTCTTCTCGTTGCCCCAGCTCTCCGCGTTCCTCAGATGGAAGTGCACCATCTGGCGGGTGTAACGCCGCCAGTCCCGCCGCTCGTACGACGCGTCCGCCGCCTCGTACAGCGTCCGCAGGGCGCGGCGGTTGACCTCCTCGAGCTCCTCGAAGCGCGGCGGGCGGCCCCTTTCCATGGCCCGCACCCAGTCCGAGTGGCCGACCGTGACCAGCAGGTCCTCACCCACCTCCGCGCGCAGAAAGGCCAGGTCCTCCGGACCCTGCACCTTGTTGCCGACCACGCGCAGCGCCACGTCGAAGTCGGCGGCGTACTCCTTGTACTGGCGATAGACCGCCACGCCTTTGCGCGTGGGCTCGGCGACCAGGAACGTCATGTCGAAGCGGGTGAAGAGGCCCGAGGCGAAGGAGTCGCTGCCGGCGGTCATGTCGACGACGACGAACTCGTCGCGGCCGTCCACCAGATGGTTCAGGCACAGCTCGATCGCGCCGACCTTGGAGTGGTAGCAGGCGACGCCGAGATCGGACTGGGTGAACGGGCCGGTCACCATAAGGCGGACCTGCCCGCTGTCGAGCCCGACCGTACGGGCGCAGGCCTCGTACACCGGGTTGTCCTCGTCGATCCGCAGGAGCCGTGAGCCCTCGCCGGGCGGAGTCGTCTTGATCATGGTGTCGGCGCCGGAGATACGGGGGTTGGTGCCGCGCAAGTAGTCCTTGATCAAGGGGAGGTGGGCGCCCATGGCGGGCAGTGCGGCGGCTTCCGGCTCGTCCAGACCGAGGGCCACACCGAGGTGCTGGTTGATGTCCGCGTCGACGGCCATGACGGGGGCGCCGGTGGCGGCAAGGTGGCGGATGAACAGCGAGGACAGCGTCGTCTTGCCGCTGCCACCCTTGCCCACGAAAGCGATCTTCATGTTCACCTAGCGTAGGTGAGTGATCGTCCCGGAAGGCGGATACGGTGAAGAAGACCACTCCAATGAGGGGTGGCGGCGGTGGGTACCGGTAGGTGCGTAGGGTCGTACTCATGAGTACGACAGCAGATCCGCTCGCCGCCCTGGCCGCGCTTCCCGGCGTCGCCGACTCCGTGGACGCCGTGCGCGAGGCGGTGGACCGGGTCTATGGCCACCGGGTGATGCGCCGTCGCAGCAATGAGGTCACATCCGAGGCGGCCCTGCGCGGGGCGCGCGGCTCCGCCGCCCTGGCCGGGGCCGACTGGGCGCTGGAGGAGGTGCGGCGCCGCAGCGACTTCGGACCGGAGGGCGAACCGCGCACGGTGGGCGCGGCGCTGCGGCTGACCGCCGAGGCCGGACAGCTGCTGAGCGTATGGCGGCAGTCGCCGCTGCGGGTGCTGGCCCGGTTGCATCTCGTCGCGGCGGGGGGCGCGGAGGTGGCCGACACGGTGGGGCGGCCGCGGCTGGCGGGTGAGCCGGTCGAGGAGCCACTGATCGAACTGACGCTGCCGGACGCCGAGGAGGTGGCCGGGCGGCTGGATGGGCTGGCGCGGCTGCTGCTCGCGGGGAGCCAGGCCCCGGCGCTGGTGACGGCCGCGGTGGTGCACGGCGAACTGCTGGCCCTGCGGCCCTTTGGGTCGTACAACGGCCTGGTGGCCCGCGCGGCGGAGCGGATCGTGCTGGTGGGCAGCGGACTTGACCCGAAGTCCATCTGTGCGGCCGAGGTCGGACACGCGGAATTGGGCGCTGCGGCATACGCCGAGGCGTTGAAGGGCTATGTCTCGGGGACGCCTGAGGGCATGGCGGCGTGGATCGCACAGTGCGGGCGCGCGGTGGAGTTGGGGGCCCGTGAGAGCACGGCGGTCTGCGAGGCCCTGCAGCGCGGCGCCGCCTGAGTCGCCGCAGGACGGGGGCGTTGCGGCGGGCCCGGACATGGTTGCGGCGGTACCGAGTTCGGTACCGCCGCTGGCACGGCCACCGGGTTACCATGCGTGCACGAGAATTCGCCCATCAGGTCGGGATCTTCGCCCGTCACCTGGTGCGGCTGGCCCGTAATCGACGGGTCGGCGTCGCGTGGGTGCCCAGTATTCATGCTAGGTCCGTGGGCCTTGGTGCGTCTGGGGGAATCCTCCGGATGCCCCTGGTCTCGCGGGCCTTCGATTCCTTTCTACTCCTGTGTCAGCCCAAGTGGAAGCTCTCATCGCAGATCTTTGTGATTGGCTTCAAATACGGGCATACGGTGCGCGGCGCCGACTGGCGTACCACATCAGCCCGGCGGTGGCTGCGGCCGCGCCCACCGCCGCCGCCACAGCAAGCACCGGACGCGGCGGCATGGACAGCGAGGGCACACGCTGCTTCAGCCGCACCGGCTTGTTGAAGGAGAGGACCGGCCAGCCACGGGCGGCGGCCTCGCGGCGCAGCGCGCGGCTCGGGTTCACCGCATGGGGATGGCCGACGGACTCCAGCATCGGCAGGTCGGTGGCCGAGTCGCTGTATGCGTAGCAGCGGGAGAGGTCGTAGCCCTCGGACTCGGCCAGCTCGGCGATGGCTTCCGCTTTGGTCGGCCCATAGGCGTAGTACTCCACCTCGCCGGTGAACACCCCGTTCTCCACGACCATACGGGTGGCCACGACTCGGTCCGCGCCCAGCAGCTCGCCGATCGGCTCGACGACCTCGGCGCCCGAGGTGCTGACGATGACCACATCGCGGCCGGCGGTGTGGTGTTCCTCAATGAGGGAGGCGGCCTCGTCATAGATGATCGGGTCGATGAGGTCATGCAGGGTCTCGGCGACGATCTCCCGCACCTGCTCGACATTCCATCCACGACACAGCGCCGAGAGATACTCCCGCATCCGTTCCATCTGCTCGTGATCGGCCCCGCCGGCGAGGAAGACGAACTGCGCATATGCGGTACGCAGTACGGCGCGGCGGTTGATCAGCCCACCTTGGTAGAAGGACTTGCTGAAGGTGAGCGTGCTCGACTTCGCAATGACCGTCTTGTCCAGGTCAAAGAAGGCGGCTGTCCGAGGCAACGAGTGGTTTTCCACGACGCCGAGCATAGGGCCCACCATTCGGCGTAAGCTGGGCGCGTGGGTTTGCCTGAGAAGGCTCTCGGGTACACCATGGAAGTCACGGATCGTTCGCGACCGTGCTAACCCGGTCCGACTCCTCCCCCCCCGAGTCGGCCGTGGGGACGACCCCCGCTCTCCCCCCCGGCGGGGGTCGTCGCATGTCCGGACGCATTTGCGGTCTTTTCACCTGATCATTTCCCCCTTCCGGGCCTCGGCCGGCGACTGCCGCCCCACCAGCCTGATCCGTGACTGTGCGTAATCGCAAGGCTGCTCTCCGGAAGTCACTGGTTTAGGTGACTGGGATATTCACAACTGATGAGTTGTCCACAGTTTTGGACCAAGATCCCCAAGATTTCCTGGATCGCCGGACGCTGATTCTCCACGGCGTTCGCGCTCATCGTTCGCGGAAGTGAGAGCGCGTAACGAGATGGGCGCGTAAGGAGAAGGGGAGGGGATCGTGGCTGGATCCATCACACCGAATCGACCGGCGGCGGATGGGCGACTGTGCAGACCGCTGATCGTCACGGAGGACGAGGAGCTTCTCGACGACTTGTTACGGCTGTGCGCGGCGGCGGGGGCCGAGCCCGAAGTGGCGCATGGCTTGCCCGCGCGCCGGGGGAGTTGGGAGGGCGCCCCGCTCATTCTGGTCGGTGACGACGCCGCGGCCCGGCTGCGCGGTGGCACCCGCAGGGAGGGGGTGCTGCTCATCGGACGGGACCTCGACGACCACGGCATCTGGCAGCGAGCTGTCGCCCTCGGCGCGGACAACGTGGCGTTTCTGCCGGATGCCGAGACCTGGCTGGTGGACCGCATCGCCGACGTGGCCGAGGGCGTCGGCCGCCAGGCATTCACCATCGGAGTCGTCGGCGGGCGCGGTGGCGCGGGGGCCAGCACCCTCGCCTGCGCCCTGGCGGTCACCGCCGCCCGCGCGGGGCGGCGCACCATGCTCATCGACGGAGACCCGCTGGGCGGCGGTCTGGATGTGCTGCTCGGCGGCGAGGGCGCGGAGGGGCTGAGATGGCCCGCCTTCGCCGAATCTCGCGGCCGGGTCGCCGGGAGCGCGCTGGAGGAATCGCTCCCCGAACTGCATTCCCTGCGCGTGCTCAGCTGGGATCGCGGCCAAGCGGTGGCCATCGCGCCGTCCGCGATGAGGGCGGTGCTCGCGGCCGCGCGGCGGCGCGGCGGGGTCGTGGTGGTGGATCTGCCTCGGCGGGTGGACGACACGGTGGCCGAAGCCCTCGACCAGCTGGATCTGGGTCTGCTGGTCGTGCCCGCCGAGCTGCGCGCGGTCGCCGCCGCCCACCGCGTGGCCTCGACGGTCGGCATGGTGCTGCGCGATCTGCGCGCGGTGGTGCGCGGGCCATGCGGACCAGGGCTCGACGACGAGGAGATCGCCCGGCTTCTGGACCTGCCGCTGGCTGGTGAGCTGCCGCCGGAGCCCGGGCTGTCGGATGCGTGGGACGGCGGTGAGCCGCCGGGCGGCAGCGCCCGCGGGCCGCTCGCCCGGTTCTGCTCGGAGTTCTGGGGGCGGGTCCTGGCAGACGCGGAGCAGCAAGGGGGCGGGGCATGAGCGTCAGGACGAGCGTCAGCTGGCGCGAGCGCGGTGGCGTGGGTGTGGAGTCGCCGGAGCTGCTGGACGCGGTGCGGCTGCGGCTGGCCCGAAGCGGGGCGGAGCCGACGCCCGCGCGGGTGGCGGCGGCCCTGCGCGAGGAGGGGAGGCTGCTCGGCGACACAGAAGTCCTGGGTGTCGTCGCGGCCCTGCGCTCGGAGCTTGTCGGCACCGGTCCGCTGGAGCCGCTGCTCGCCGCCCCCGACGTCACGGATGTCCTGGTGACTGCCCCCGACGAGGTGTGGGTGGACCGGGGAGCCGGACTGGAGCGGACGGACGTGGCATTCACCGACGCGGCCGCGGTGCGCAGACTCGCGCAGCGCCTCGCCGCCGTGGCCGGCCGGCGGCTGGACGACGCCAGGCCGTGGGTGGACGCCCGGCTGCCGGACGGCACACGGCTGCATGCGGTGCTCCCTCCAGTGGCTGTCGGGTCGACTTGCCTGTCGCTGCGCGTGGTGCGGCCCCGGGCGTTCTCCCTGGAGGAGCTGGTGGCGGCGGGCACCGTGCCGTCCGGCGGCCAGGAGCTGCTGCGGGCGATGCTGGACGCCCGGCTGTCGTACCTGATCAGCGGTGGCACGGGCTCCGGCAAGACGACTTTGCTCAGCACGCTGCTGGGGCTGGTCGGACCGGATGAGCGGATCGTCCTCGCCGAGGACTCGGCCGAGCTCAGGCCGGACCATCCACATGTGGTCCGGCTGGAGACACGGCCCGCCAACCAGGAGGGCCGGGGCCAGGTCACCCTCCGGGACCTGGTGCGCCAGGCGCTGCGGATGCGTCCGGATCGGCTGGTGGTCGGAGAGGTGCGCGGTCCCGAGGTCACCGATCTGCTGGGCGCTCTCAACACCGGGCACGAAGGCGGTTGCGGCACGGTGCACGCCAATACCGCGGCGGATGTCCCGGCCCGGCTGGAGGCGCTGGGATCGACGGCCGGTCTCGACCGGGCGGCGCTGCACAGCCAGTTGGCGGCCGCCCTGTCGGTGGTGATCCATCTGGTGCGGGACCGCGGCGGGCGGCGCAAGATCGCCGAGCTCCATGTCCTGGACCGGGACCGGGCGGGCTACGTCACGACCGTTCCGGCCGCAGTGTGGACCCCCGAGGGTTTCGGGAGGGCGGCGGGCTGGGACCGGCTCCAGCGGCTGTGTGTACGCGGCGGGGGTGTGGCATGACGGGCGTGGGCGGTGGAGTGGCCCCAGAGGCGCTGCCGCTGTGTGCGGCCGTGCTGTGCGCGGGCGCGGCGGCGTGGCTGCTCTCCGGGCGGGACAGGGATCTGCGGCGGGCCAGGCTGCTGTTCGCGGGCGGCGGAGCCGTCGGGCCCGCCGGGGCGGATCCACAGCGCCGGCTGACTGAGACGGTCGCCTGGCTGCGGGAGCGGTGGCGGACCGCATACGGCGGGCGGATGGGGCGCGAGCTGCTGTGTCTGCCGGTGGGATGTGTGCTCGCGCTGGTCGGCGCGTCGGTGTTGCCGCTGCTGGCCGGGGCGGCGGCCGTGCCGCTCGTCGGCCGGTGGCGCCGGGCGCGTAAGCGCGACAGGCGGCGGGATCGGCGTGCCGCGGCGGTGATCGAGCTGTGCGGGGCCATGGCGGGCGAGCTGCGTGCCGGACGGCAACCGGTCGAGGCGCTGTTGGCCACGCCCCCAGGACACATCGGGGAGCGATGGGGCCTGGTTTCTGCGGCGGCGCGGTTCGGCGGTGATGTGGCGGAGGCCCTGCGCAGGGCGGCCCGTTCGCCGGGTGCGGAAGGGCTCATCGGGGTCGCGGCCTGCTGGCAGGTCGCGGTCGACGAGGGGGCGGGCCTCGCGGCCGGCCTCGACCGGGTCGCGGCGGCGCTGCGGGCCGAGCGGGATCAGCGGCAGAGCCTGCGCTCCCGGCTGGCGGGTGCCCGGGCCACGGCCGTCGCGCTGGCGCTGCTGCCCGTCCTCGGGCTGCTGATGGGCACCGCGCTGGGAGCGGACCCCCTGCATGTGCTGCTCCACACCCCGGCCGGTCTTGCCTGCCTGCTGGTGGGCGGGCTGCTGGAGTGGGCCGGGCTCGCCTGGACCTCGCGGGTGATCCGGACGGCGGCCGGCCAGGAAGGACCCCATGGCGATGAGAGCTGATGTCATCCACAGCCTGTGGATCACGACGGCCTTCGCCGCCGCCACCGTGTCCGTCGTGGGAGCGGTGACCGAGGCCCGCCGGGTGCGGACCGCCCGGCGTCGGCTCGCGGCGCTGCTGCCGGAGGCTCACCAGGAGCGGCGGCCGGGGCTGTGGGAGAGATGGCGCGCTGACGGAGCGTCCGATGCGATACGGGACTGGGCCTGGGCCGCCGGTGCCCTGCTCGGCTGCCTCGTCCTGGTCGGCGGCCCGCTGGGCTGTGCGCTGGGCTTCGCCGCCGGATACGGAGCGAGAAGGTGGCGGCGCCGGCGCCAGGCCACCGGCGGCGGGCGGACCGGCAAGCGCGCCAAGGACGGCGCGCCGCGTCAGCTTCCGCTGGCCGCCGATCTGCTCACCGCCTGTCTGGAGGCCGGAGCCGGTCCGCACAAGGCGGCAGAGGCGGTGGGACGGTCGCTCGGCGGCCCGATCGGCGAACGGCTCGCCCAAGCGGCGGCGGAACTGCGGCTCGGAGGCGAACCGTCCGCCGCCTGGGGGCGCATGGGGGTTCTGCCCGGTGCGCACGGGCTGGCGCGCGCCCTGGAGCGCGCCGGTACGACGGGCGCACCGGCCGTGGAGCCGATGTCCCGGCTGGCCGCCGACTGCCGGGCCGAGCAGGGAAGACAGGCGGACAAACGGGTGGAGCGCGCAACCGTGCTGGCCACCGCCCCGCTGGGGGCGTGCTACCTGCCCGCGTTCCTGCTGATCGGGGTTGCGCCGGTGATGCTCGGGCTCGCGGGCGCCCTGGTGGGCGGTGGCTGAGGAGGGGGCCGTCCGGCAGAACGAGCGCGGAGGTCGCAGGCACGCACGGAACACGCACGGAAACGGAAGCGCGGCAGCCGGAAGTCCGGCGGTCACAAGGCACAAGTCAGAACTACGCGAATCAGACGTACGGGATTCAGCACAGAACGGGGAGGCCGACATGGTGATGCGGTGGTGTCTGCGCCGATACGCGGCAGCGAAGGCACGAGCCGACGCGGGGATGGCGACCGCAGAGTATGCGATGGGGACACTCGCGGCATGCGCCTTTGCCGCGGTTCTGTACAAGATTGTGACCGGCGGAGCGGTCGACGAAGCGCTGCGGTCGGTGATCGGGAAGGCGCTCGATGGACAGTTCTGATGCGACCGGCCGATCAAGTCCAGGCAGTGGGCGCGGCCTTCGTCGGCGTGGCGTGGCCGGACCGGGCGACCGGGGGTTTGTCACGGCGGAGGCGGCCGTCGCGCTGCCGGTGCTGGGGCTGTTCGCCCTGATGCTGATCTGGGGCCTGATGGCCGCGTCCGGGCAGATGCGGTGTGTGGACGCGGCGCGGGCCGGTGCGCGCGCCGCAGCGCGATCGGAGCCGCGCGCGGCCGCGTTGGCCGCCGCCCGGTCCGCCGCGCCTCGCGGGGCCCGGGTCGAGTTGCGGCGGGAGGGCGACCTGGTGCGGGTGCGGGTCGAGGCCCGCGCGCCCGGCCCCGGCCCACTGGCGGTGCGCCTGCGCGGTGAGGCGGTCGCCTTCGCCGAGGAGTCGGTGGGGCGGGCCGAGGAGGCGCCGGGATCGGCCGCGGCACCGGCGGGCGAGGCGGGGCCGTGAGGAGGGACTGGGGAGACCGTGGGTCGGCGACGGTGTGGGCCGCCCTGACCGCCACGGCGCTGTGCGCGGTGTTCGCGGTCGTGCTGGCGGCCGGACAGGTCATGGTGGCCCGCCACCGGGCCGGCGCCGCCGCGGACCTGGCGGCGCTCGCGGCGGCGGACCACGGGCTGGAGGGCCCCGAAGTCGCCTGCGGACTCGCCCGGCGGGTAGCCGCCGCACAGGGCGCCCGCGTGGTGAAGTGCGCCCTGCACGGCGCGATCGCCGATCTCAGGGCGGAGGCACGCGCAGGCCCGTTCGCCCCCCAAGTCCGGTCCCGCGCCGGCCCCGCGGAGCGGCCCGAGCTTCAGGCCGAGCGAGACGCGCCCCGGTGAGGCGCCGACCGGGAGGCCGTGGGGGCGGGACGGTGGCGGGACCCGACCAGCGGCCGGGGTCGGGGTCGGGGTAGGCACAGGCTCGGGTCGTACGTCCGCGAACCGGGCGCGGACCCCGATACCGGCTGGCCCGTCAGGATGCGAACCGGCAGGCGCCCGGTGAAGGCTGTCAGGCGTCTCAGGCGCCCGGCACCGGGTGCCGGACGCCCCACCGTCGGCTACCGGCTACCGGCTACCGGCTACCGGCTACCGGCTACCGGCTGCCCGGCTGCCCGGCGCCCCGCGTCAGGTGCCAGAGGCCCGGCCCCAGCTGTCGGACGCCGGCGCCGGCTGTCCGGCGTCAGGTGTCGGTCGGCTGGGGTGGGGCCTTGGCGAGGAGGGTGGTCAGGAGGCGGATGGCGGCCTTCTTGTCGAGCGGGTCGTTGCCGTTGCCGCACTTGGGGGACTGGATGCAGGACGGACAGCCGGATTCGCACTCGCAGGCGGCGATCGCCTCGCGGGTGGCTGTGAGCCAGCGGGCGGCGGTGTGGAAGGCGCGTTCGGCGAAGCCCGCGCCGCCGGGGTGCCCGTCGTAGACGAACACGGTCGGAAGGAGCGTGTCGGGGTGGAGCGGGATGGAGACCCCGCCGATGTCCCAGCGGTCGCAGGTCGCGAACAGCGGCAGCATGCCGATGGAGGCGTGCTCGGCGGCGTGCAGGGCGCCGCCGAGGGCCTCGGGGGCGACCCGGGCGTCCTCGAGCTGGTCGTCGGTGACCGTCCACCACACGGCCCGGGTGCGCAGCGTACGGGGCGGGAGGTCGAGCCTGGACTCGCCGAGGACCTCGCCGCTGATCAGCTTGCGACGCAGAAAGGAGACGACCTGGTTGGTGACCTCGACGGAGCCGAAGCACAGCCGTGCGTCGCCCCACGGGACCTCGGTGGTGGTCTCCAGGATGGAGATCGCCGTGGTGTCGCGGGCGGTGGTCGAATACGGCGGGGAGGCCTCCTCCACGAGCGCGACCGAGTCCTCGAGGTCGAGCTGTTTGACGAGGTAGCTCCGGCCCTGGTGGAGGTGGACGGCGCCTTCGTGGACGGTGGCGTGGGCGGCTGAGGCGTCCACGGTGCCCAGCAGCCGCCCCGTCGTGGCCTCCACGATCTGCACCGGCCGGCCGCCTTCGCCGCGGATGTCGGTGAGGTCGGCGGCGCGCTCGCGGCGGGTCCAGTGCCAGGCGGTCGCCCGGCGGCGGAGCAGTCGGCGCTGCTCCAGCTGTGGCATCAGCTCCTCGGTGGCAGGGCCGAAGAGTTCGAGGTCCGCCTCGGTGAGCGGCAGCTCGGCGGCGGCGGCGCAGAGGTGGGGCGCGAGGACGTACGGGTTGTCCGGGTCCAGCACGGTGGATTCGACCGGCTGTCGGAAGAGGGCTTCCGGGTGGTGGACGAGATAGGTGTCCAGCGGGTCGTCCCGGGCCACGAGGATCGCCAGCGCGCCCTGGCCGGCGCGCCCGGCGCGCCCCGCCTGCTGCCACAGGGAGGCGCGGGTGCCCGGGTAGCCGGCGAGGACGACGGCGTCCAGCCCGGCCACGTCCATGCCCAGCTCCAGGGCGGTGGTGGCGGCGAGTCCGAGGAGGTCCCCGGAGTGCAGGGCGCGCTCCAGGGCGCGGCGCTCCTCGGGGAGATAGCCGCCGCGGTAGGCGGCGACCCGGTCCGACAGGGACCGGTCGACCTCGGCGAGCCGTTCCTGGGCGATCAGGGCGATGAGCTCGGCGCCGCGCCGGGAGCGTACGAAGGCGACCGTACGGACGCCCTGGACGGCCAGGTCGGTGAGCAGGTCCGCGGATTCCGCCGTGGCGGTGCGGCGAATCGGGGCGCCCTGTTCGCCGTGCAGCTCGGTCAGCGGCGGCTCCCACAGGGCGAAGACCACCTCGCCCCGGGGCGAGGAGTCGTCGGTGATCTCCACCACAGGAAGGCCGGTCAGCCGGGTCGCCGCGACGGCCGGGTCGGCGGCGGTCGCGGAGGCGAGCAGGAAGACGGGAGAGGAGCCGTAGCGGGCGCAGACGCGGCGCAGCCGGCGCAGCACCTGGGCCACGTGGGAGCCGAAGACGCCCCGGTAGGTGTGGCACTCGTCGATGACGACGTAGCGCAGTGCGCGCAGGAAGGAGGACCATCTGGGGTGCCCGGGCAGGATGCCGCGGTGCAGCATGTCGGGGTTGGTGAGCACGTAGTTCGCGTACTGGCGGACCCACTCGCGCTCCTCGACCGGGGTGTCCCCGTCGTACACCGCGGCGCGGATGCCGGTGCCCAGCGGGGCGGCGAGACCGGCCACGGCGCGCCGCTGGTCGGCGGCCAGGGCCTTGGTGGGCGCCAGGTACAGGGCGGTGGTGCCGCGTCCGCTGGGGGCCTCCGAGCCGTCCAGGAGGGCGCTGAGCACGGGGGCCAGATAGGCCAGGGACTTCCCCGACGCGGTGCCCGTGGCGACGACCACGGATTCGCCTCGCAGCGCGTGCTCGGCCGTACGCGCCTGGTGGGCCCACGGGCGCTCGATTCCGGCGGCCTGGACGGCATCGACGACTTCCGGCCGGATCTGGCGAGGCCAATCGGCATGGGTCCCGATACGCGGGGGCAAGTGCTCCGTATGAGTGATGCGCGCAGCCCGGCTCGCCCCGGTGGTGAGCCGACCGAGGACGGTCCGGGGTGAGGTGCGTATGCCCGCCTGCCGCGGGAGTTGGTTGTGGGCCATCGACACCGAGTCTGTCACTGGTCTGACGGACAATGGGCTCAAGGCGTCGTGCGCGCCTGCTGGTAAGTGATTGAATGCCATCGCGGCTGCCGATCCATGGGGGGCGACCGCTCGATGCAAGGTGCTGGAGGATCCGTGGACCTGTCCCTGTCGACCCGGACCGTTGGCGACCGCACGGTCGTCGAGGTCGGTGGCGAGATTGATGTATACACCGCGCCCAAGCTGCGCGAGCAGCTGGTCGAGCTTGTCAACGACGGCAATTACCACTTGGTCGTCGACATGGAGGGCGTCGACTTCCTCGACTCCACCGGACTCGGCGTGCTCGTCGGCGGGCTCAAGCGAGTGCGGGCCCATGAGGGCTCGCTACGCCTCGTCTGCAACCAGGAGCGCATTCTCAAGATCTTCCGTATCACCGGTCTGACCAAGGTGTTCCCGATTCACACCTCGGTCGATGACGCCGTCGCGGCGACCGACTGATCAGCCACCACCGGAAGAACGAGGGGGTACCGGGCGGCTCCGCCCGGCCCCCTGAGATGCACGCCCATACGCCCGAGGGGGATGGCATGGCCACCGTCGAACTCCGCTTCAGTGCCCTGCCCGAGCACGTCAGAACCGCACGCCTGGTGGCGGCGGCCGTGGCGCGTCGGGCCGGGGTGGACGAGGCCGTGCTCGACGAGGTGCGGCTTGCGGTCGGCGAGGCATGCACGCGCGCGGTCGGGCTCCACCTGAGCAATGGGGTGGAGGCCCCGGTGCGGGTGGTCCTGACCGACGAGGAGAAGAAGTTCTCCATCGAGGTCGGCGACGAGTCGCCGACATCCGCCGGGCTGACGCCCGGCTCCCATCCCGACGTGGACGAGGAGCCGGCGGCCGAGGGAGAGGACGAGATGGGGCTCGCGGTCATCAGCGGGCTGGTCGACGACGTCGAGGTGACGACGAGCGAGACCGGCGGCCGTATTCGGATGAGCTGGCCCACCGCTCCCCAGTCCCTTCTGCCGTAGCTCCACCGCTCGCGCCGGGGTCCATAGCGGACGTCGGCGCAGGGTGCTCTGCCCTGCTCTGGCCATGCGCTGAGCAGGGCTTTTTATATGACACTGAGATCGTTTATAGAGATCATTATCTATGCGTCAGCGAATTAGGTGCCTTCCTTCATCCGAGGGAATTACTGAGGCCGAAACCTATTGATCTTCGCTGGTGCAGGCGAATTCCTATTCCGGCGCCCTGTTTTGATCTGGTGCCGCTCCCTACAATCCGTCCACATCTTGAGCTCAGGACGCCTGAGCGTGGCGGCTCTTCTGCGGTCGCAGAACTGCTGCGCGCCCATGTGCCAAACGTCAAGGAGGACGAATGGCGGGGCAACTCACCCCTCATCCACTGGACCTTCCCCCAACCCTGGCCGCCGCAGAACTGACCGATGACAACAGAGTGATCGTGCTGGTGATCGCCGCGGTCGCGGTGGCGGCACTCGCGGTCGCGGTGATGCTGGTACGACAAGTGCTCGCGGCCGGCGAGGGCACCGACACCATGAAGAAGATCGCCGCGGCGGTCCAGGAAGGCGCGAATGCCTACCTGGCCCGGCAGCTGCGTACTCTCGGCGTATTCGCCGTCGTGGTGTTCTTCCTGCTCATGCTGTTGCCGGCGGACGACTGGAAGCAGCGCATCGGGCGATCGGTGTTCTTTCTGATCGGCGCCGGATTCTCGGCGGCCACTGGCTATATCGGGATGTGGCTCGCGGTGCGCAGCAATGTGCGGGTCGCGGCCGCCGCCCGTGAGGCGACACCGGAGAAGCCGTCCGGGGCGGCTCCCGTGAATGGGAGTTCTCCCTCTCCCACGCCCCCGTCCGGGGGCGAATCGGGTGTCGATCTGACGGCCGTCTCGCACAAGGCCATGAAGATCGCATTCCGCACAGGCGGCGTGGTCGGCATGTTCACCGTCGGTCTCGGCCTGCTCGGCGCCTCCTGCGTGGTGCTGGTCTACGCGGCCGACGCACCCAAGGTGCTCGAAGGCTTCGGCCTGGGCGCGGCCCTGATCGCGATGTTCATGCGTGTCGGCGGCGGCATCTTCACCAAGGCCGCCGACGTCGGTGCCGACCTCGTCGGCAAGGTCGAGAAGGGCATCCCCGAGGACGACCCGCGCAATGCCGCGACCATCGCGGACAACGTCGGCGACAACGTCGGGGACTGCGCGGGCATGGCGGCTGACCTGTTCGAGTCGTACGCCGTGACCCTGGTCGCCGCGCTGATCCTCGGCAAGGCCGCCTTCGGCGACTCGGGCCTGGCGTTCCCGCTGCTGGTCCCGGCCATCGGCGTGGTCACCGCCATGATCGGCATCTTCGCGGTGGCCCCGCGGCGCTCCGACCGCAGCGGCATGAGCGCCATCAACCGCGGCTTCTTCATCTCCGCGGTGATCTCACTGGCGCTGGTCGCGGCCGCGGTCTTCGCCTATCTGCCGTCCAGCTACGCGGACCTGGACGGGGTCACCGACCGCGCGATCCTCGGCCACGGCGGGGACCCGCGCGTACTCGCGCTCGTCGCCGTCGCCATCGGCATCGTGCTCGCCGCGCTCATCCAGCAGCTCACCGGCTACTTCACCGAGACCACCCGGCGGCCGGTACGGGACATCGGCAAGACGTCCCTGACCGGTCCCGCCACGGTCGTGCTCTCCGGGATCTCGCTCGGGCTGGAGTCCGCGGTGTACTCGGCGGTGCTGATCGGCCTCAGCGTCTACGGCGCGTTCCTGCTCGGCGGCACCTCGATCATGCTGGCGCTGTTCGCGGTCGCGCTGGCAGGCACCGGCCTGCTCACCACCGTGGGCGTCATCGTCGCCATGGACACCTTCGGCCCGGTCTCCGACAACGCCCAGGGCATCGCCGAGATGTCCGGCGATGTCGAGGGCGCGGGCGCGCAGGTGCTCACCGACCTTGACGCGGTCGGCAACACCACCAAGGCGATCACCAAGGGCATCGCCATCGCCACGGCGGTGCTCGCCGCCGCCGCGCTCTTCGGCTCGTACCGCGACGCCATCGCGGAGGCGATCGCCGAGACGCGTACGACCGTGGCCGGGAAGATGAACCTGAGCCTGGACATCTCGCAGCCGAACAACCTCGTCGGGCTCGTCCTCGGCGCCGCCGTCGTCTTCCTCTTCTCGGGGCTGGCGATCAACGCGGTGTCGCGGTCCGCGGGCGCCGTGGTCTTCGAGGTGCGGCGGCAGTTCCGCGAGAAGCCCGGGATCATGGACTACAGCGAGACGCCCGAGTACGGGCGGGTCGTCGACATCTGTACCAAGGACGCGCTGCGCGAGCTCGCCACGCCCGGGCTGCTCGCAGTGCTGGCACCGATCGCGGTCGGGTTCACCTTCGGGGTCGGCGCGCTCGGCTCGTTCCTGGCCGGCGCGATCGGCACCGGGACGTTGATGGCGGTCTTCCTGGCGAACTCCGGCGGCGCGTGGGACAACGCGAAGAAGCTGGTGGAGGACGGCCACCACGGCGGCAAGGGCAGCGAGGCGCATGCGGCGACGGTGATCGGCGACACGGTCGGCGACCCGTTCAAGGACACGGCCGGCCCGGCGATCAACCCGCTGCTGAAGGTCATGAACCTGGTGGCGCTGCTGATCGCCCCGGCGGTCGTGAAGTTCTCCTACGGCGACAACGCCAGCCCGGGCCTGCGCGCCGGGATCGCGACGCTGGCCTTGTTGATCATCATCGCAGCCGTGTACATGTCCAAGCGACGCGGTATCGCGGTGGGTGACGAAGGCAACTCCGAGCGGGTGGGGAAGTCAGCCGACGCCGCGGTGGTGTCCTGACCCGGGGGAGCGGGCCGTGGGCCGGCGGGGGAGAGCCCTGCGACAGGCGGGCGGACAGCGTGCGTGGGCACGCGTCCGCCCGTGTCCGCGTCCGGGCCCGGGGTGAGCGCGTCCGGGCTCAGGCTCCGGGCGTGAACAGCCTTCCGGGCACAGGATCCGGGCTCAGGATCCGGTCCCAGGGTTTGGCCCCAAGGTGAGGCGGAAAGCACACCTGGCTTGGTTCAAATGGCTTCAGAAGGCCCCATAAGGGACGCTCATCCCAGGGCCCCGGCCGCTCGGCCGTGTATGTTCCGGGGCCGAGAAGAGCCATGGAAGGGACCAATCCGGTGAACAAGAAGCTTGTGGCGGCACTGTCCGGCGGTGCGGCACTCGTCGTGGCGCTGACCGGCTGCGGAGGCGGCGGGGGCGAGAGCAACAAAGAGGTCAACGACTGGGCCAAGAAGGTCTGCGACGAGGTGCAGCCGCAGCTGAAGAAGATCCAGAGTGCCAACGCCGCGATCCAGGGTGCGTCCGATGAACCGGACTCCAAGAAGCTTCAACAGACCGACTCCCAGGCATTCGGCGATATCTCCGAGGCGTACGCGGCGCTCGGCAAGGCGGTGCAGAACGCGGGCGCCCCGCCCGTCAAGGGCGGCGAGCAGACCCAGAAGCAGGCGGTCAAGGAGCTGAACAGCACCTCCAAGGCGTACAAGGACCTCCAGACGGCCGTCGACAAGCTCGACACCTCGGACAAGGCGAAGTTCGCCGCGGGCCTCAACAGCATCGCCGACGACCTCAAGACGCTCAGCAATTCGGGTGACAAGGCCCTGCAGAAGCTGCAGGAGGGTGAGGTCGGCAAGGCGATGGCCAAGCAGCCCGGCTGCCAGAAGCCCAAGGGCACCAGCACCGCGTCGCCGTCCTGACCGACGCAGCCGACGCAACTGTCGTTAACCGACGCAACCGTCGTCACCGCGCGGGCGGCGCGCCCTCACAACAGCGCCGCCCGCCGCCCGCTGCCCGCCGCCGACCCGCGACAACGGCCGGGCGCCGCCCCTGCCCCCGCCGCCGGCCGCCAACCAGCAGGCGCGACCCCCCAACTGCCCCGGCCCGGCGTCGCCCGCTGTCAGTGGTGCCCCCGACAATGGGGGCGTGAGTACGCACCGTCTCCCCAGCCCCGCCGACCCCGAGCGCATCGCCCGCCTGCGCGGCGCGCTGCTGGCCGCCGCCTTCACCGCCGACGGCCTGCTGGACCTGCTCGGCGCGCCCGCCTACGCCGCCCTGGCGCGCAGCGAGACCGTCCCCGCCCTGCGCGCCACGCGCGGCGACAGCCCGCTGGAGACGCTGGTGCGGCTCTTCCTGCTGCAGCGCCCGGTGGCGTACAGGCGGGCGGCCGCCGCCCTGCCCGCCGAGGACTGCCTCGCCGACGGCTGGCTGGTGCGCGACGGCGACGAGGTGCGGGCGACGGTGGACGTGCGCCCGTACGGCGGCCCGCAGGGCGAGGACTGGTGGATCGTCTCCGACCTGGGCTGCGCGGTGGGCGGCGCGGGAGGCATCGGCGGGCCCGGGGGCGCGCCGGGCGGCGTGGACCGCTCCGGGCTCGTCCTCGGGGTCGGCGGGGCGTCCACGACCCTCGCCGGTCTCACCGTCCGCGCCCCGGTGGCCCGGGCCCTCGACCTGGGCACCGGCTCGGGCATCCAAGCGCTGCACGCCTCCCGTCACGCCGCCTCCGTGACCGCCACGGACACCAATCCGCGCGCCCTGCGCATCGCGCGGCTGACCCTCGCCCTGTCCGGCGCGGCGGAGCCCGATCTGCGGGAGGGCTCGCTCTTCGAGCCGGTCGCCGACGAGACGTACGACCTGATCGTCTCCAATCCGCCCTTCGTGATCTCGCCGCCTTCCTCCGGGCGGGACCGGCTGGTCTACCGGGACGGCGGGATGTCCGGCGACGATCTGTGCCGCACCCTGGTCCAGCGGTCCGCCGCCCATCTCACCGACGGCGGTTGGTGCCAGCTGCTGGCCAACTGGCAGCACGTGGAGGGGGAGGACTGGCGCGAGCGGATCGCCTCCTGGGTGCCCAGCGGATGCGATGCGTGGATCGTGCAGCGCGAGGTGCAGGACATCACGCAGTACGCCGAGTTGTGGCTGCGGGACGCCGGCGCGCATCTCGCCGGCCCCGCCGAGTACGCCGCGCGGTACGACGCCTGGCTGGAGGAGTTCGAGGCCCGTAAGACCAGGGCTGTCGGGTTCGGTTGGATCACCCTGCGCAAGTCCGGGGCCGACCGCCCCGCCGTGACAGCGGAGGAGTGGCCGCACCCCGTGGAGCAGCCGCTGGGGGACGCGGTCGTGGGCCACTTCGCGCGGCAGGACTTCCTTCGTACGCACGACGACGCGGCGCTGCTGGCCGCCCGCTTCCGGCTGGCCGACGAGGTCGTCCAGGAGCAGGTGGGGCTGCCCGGGGCGGAGGACCCCGAGCATGTGGTGCTCCGTCAGAACCGTGGCATGCGGCGGGCGACGAAGGTGGACACGGTCGGCGCGGGGTTCGCGGGGGTGTGCGACGGCACGCTCAGCGCGGGCCGGATCCTGGACGCGATCGCCCAGCTGCTCGGCGAGGACCCGGTGGTGCTGCGCGACCGTACCCCCGACTCGATCCGCCTTCTGGTCGAGCAGGGGTTCCTGCATCCGGTGGACGAGCCGATGGACGGGGCAGTGGATTAGTCGCGGACGAGCCGACGCGACGGACGGAGGGGAGCAGCCGATGGATGAGCCAGTGGACGGATGGGGGAGCGGGGGGTAGTGCGCCGGAGCGCGTGCGACGCTCCGGGAGCCGCCCGGATGGCAAGAAGTTGCCACTCGGGGGCGTGATCATGGCCGGAAGCGCCGGAAGGTCGGGTCGTGCGCTGTTCACCCGTGGTTCGCGCGTACGCCTTCCATGGGTGCCACGCTCTGCCCATGGAGAGGGGACCCGCGATCTTCGCCGGTACGGCATTTGTCGTGTTCGGCGCCGCGCTGCTGCTGTGGACAGCGGCGCGAACGCGGCTGCGTGCGCCGGTCGCGCACGGTGTGAGCCCTGTCGCTTCCGCGGTCCTCTCCGTTCTCTTCGGCACCGCCGCGCTGGGCGGCGGGATCTGGTGCCTGGTTTACGCCTGACAGGGCCCTTGTGAGGCGCCGAGTGCCGGTCCGGGCGGCAGACAGGACGCTTGTCGGGTTACCGTTCGAGTGGCGTTGCGGGCTTTTTCCGTTTGACACGGGGCCGGGAGGTACCGTCACACTCCGCAGCGTCACCGTAGTGGTGTACGTGTACGCGTAACCCGTGAGTAGTGCCCGTTCACCGAGCGTCGACCGGAGAGAAGAGCGAAGTTGTCCCCGACCAGCGAGACCGCACAGGGCGGCCGCCGACTCGTCATCGTCGAGTCGCCTGCCAAGGCGAAGACGATCAAGGGCTATCTCGGCCCGGGCTACGTCGTCGAAGCCAGCGTCGGGCACATCAGGGACCTGCCGAACGGTGCGGCCGAGGTGCCCGACCAGTACACCGGGGAGGTCCGCCGCCTCGGTGTGGACGTCGAACACGACTTCCAGCCTGTCTATGTCGTCAACGCTGACAAGAAAAGCCAGGTCAGGAAGCTCAAGGAACTGCTCGCCGACTCGGACGAGCTCTTCCTGGCCACCGATGAGGACCGCGAGGGCGAGGCCATCGCCTGGCACCTCCAGCAGGTGCTCAAGCCCAAGGTGCCGGTGCGCCGGATGGTCTTCCACGAGATCACCAAGGACGCGATCCGCGCCGCCGTCGCCAATCCGCGCGAGCTGAACCAGCGGCTGGTCGACGCCCAGGAGACCCGCCGTATCCTCGACCGCCTCTACGGCTACGAGGTCTCGCCGGTCCTGTGGAAGAAGGTCATGCGCGGCCTGTCCGCGGGCCGCGTCCAGTCGGTGGCCACCCGCCTGGTCGTCGAGCGCGAGCGCGACCGCATCGCCTTCCGCTCCGCCGAGTACTGGGACCTGACCGGCGTTTTCGCGACCGGCCGGACCGGTGACACCAGCGACCCCGGCACCTTCGGCGCCCGGCTGACCGCCGTCGACGGCCGCCGTGTCGCCCAGGGCCGCGACTTCACCTCGACCGGGCAGCTCAAGGGCGGCGCCCAGGTCCTGCACCTGGACGAGGCGGGGGCCCGCGGGCTGGTCACGGCCCTCGCGGACACCGCCTTCACGGTGCGTTCCGTCGAGTCCAAGCCGTACCGCCGCTCGCCGTACGCCCCGTTCCGTACCACCACCCTGCAGCAGGAGGCCAGCCGCAAGCTGGGCTTCGGCGCCAAGGCGACCATGCAGGTGGCGCAGAAGCTGTACGAGAACGGCTTCATCACCTATATGCGTACGGACTCCACCACCCTGTCCGAGACGGCGGTGGCGGCGGCCCGGGCGCAGGTCACCCAGCTGTACGGCGCCAATTTCCTGCCGGACAAGCCGCGCACCTACGCGGGCAAGGTCAAGAACGCCCAGGAGGCCCACGAGGCCATCCGCCCCTCGGGTGACCGCTTCCGCACCCCGGCGGAGACCGGCCTCAGCGGCGATCAGTTCCGGCTGTACGAGCTGATCTGGAAGCGGACCGTCGCCTCCCAGATGAAGGACGCGGTCGGCAACTCCGTCACCGTCAAGATCGGCGGCCGGGCGAGCGACGGCCGTGACGCCGAGTTCTCCGCCTCCGGTAAGACGATCACCTTCCATGGCTTTATGAAGGCCTATGTGGAGGGCGCGGACGACCCGAACGCCGAGCTCGACGACCGCGAGCGGCGCCTGCCGCAGGTCGCCGAGGGCGACCGGCTGGCCGCCCAGGAGATCACCGCCGACGGCCACGCCACCAAGCCCCCGGCCCGCTACACCGAGGCATCGCTGGTCAAGGAGCTCGAAGAGCGCGAGATCGGTCGCCCCTCGACCTACGCCTCGATCATCGGGACCATCCTGGACCGCGGCTATGTGTTCAAGAAGGGCACCGCGCTGGTCCCGTCCTTCCTGAGCTTCGCCGTGGTCAACCTGCTGGAGAAGCACTTCGGCCGGCTGGTCGACTACGACTTCACCGCCAAGATGGAGGACGACCTCGACCGCATCGCGCGCGGCGAGGCCCAGGCCGTGCCGTGGCTCAAGCGCTTCTACTTCGGTGAGAGCGCCACCGAGCCCGGGGGCGGGGCCACCGCGCCCGGCGCCGAGAGCGGCGCCGCACCGGGAGCCGTGGGCGGCGCGGCCGATGCCGGAAACGGCGACGGCGACCACCTCGGCGGCCTGAAGGACCTGGTCACCGACCTCGGCGCGATCGACGCCCGCGAGATCTCCTCCTTCCCTGTGGGCGACGGCATCGTGCTGCGGGTCGGCCGCTACGGCCCGTACGTCGAGCGGCCGACCGAGGCCGAGGGCGCGACCGGACAGCGCGCGGACGTGCCCGACGACCTGCCGCCGGACGAGCTGACCGTCGAGTACGCGGAGGAACTGCTCGCCAAGCCGAGCGGCGACTTCGAGCTCGGCACCGACCCGGCGACCGGCCGCAATATCGTCGCCAAGGATGGCCGCTACGGTCCGTACGTCACCGAGGTGCTGCCCGAGGACACCCCGAAGACCGGCAAGAACGCGGTCAAGCCGCGCACCGCCTCGCTCTTCAAGTCGATGTCCCTGGACACGGTGACCCTGGAGGACGCGCTGCGGCTCATGTCGCTGCCGCGCGTGGTGGGCACCGACGCCGAGGGTGTCGAGATCACCGCACAGAACGGCCGCTACGGCCCGTATCTGAAGAAGGGCACCGACTCGCGCTCGCTCGAAAGCGAGGATCAGCTCTTCACGATCACCCTCGACCAGGCGCTCGCGATCTACGCGCAGCCCAAGCAGCGCGGCCGGGCCGCGGCCAAGCCCCCGCTGAAGGAGCTGGGCACCGACCCGGTCAGCGAGCGGCCGGTCGTCGTCAAGGACGGCCGCTTCGGCCCGTACGTCACCGACGGCGAGACCAACGCGACGCTGCGCCGCGACGACGACGTCGAGACGATCACCCCGGAGCGCGGCTACGAGCTGCTGGCCGAGAAGCGCGCCAAGGGCCCGGCCAAGAAGACCGCCAAGAAGGCGGCGGCCAAGAAGACGACGACGGCCAAGAAGACGGCGGCGAAGAAGACGACCACCGCCAAGAAGACCGCCGCCAAGAAGACGACCGCGGCCAAGAAGACCGCGGCGAAGAAGACGGCGACGGCGGCCAAGGCGGCTACGAAGCCCGCGGCCAAGGCCGACTGACCCGGGTCGGCTGCGGCTGGCTGGTCCGGGTCGGCTGCGGCTGGCTCGCTGGCTGGTCCGGGTCGGCTGAGGCAGGTTGAGGCTGGCTGGACTCGGTGGCCGAAGGGGGCCGAAACCGGCGGATCACGCGGACGCCCGCCCGTCTGTTCGGGCGGGTGGCCGTCTATTCACGTGATCCGGATAGGCTTGCGGGATGACGCGAGAGCAGCCAACGGACGTGACCACCACATCCGGCGCCCTTGCCGCGGATTCCCGCGAGCGTGCCGTACGAGCCCTGCTGCGCCATCCGCCGCTGCGCCGCCTGTGGAGCTCCCAGCTCGTCGGTGGCACGGCGGACGCGCTGGCCGTACTGGTGCTCGTCCTGCTGTCGCTGCAGGCATCCGTCGCCACGGGCGCCTTCGGCGACGGCTACCGCGGCGCGGCCTTTGCCGTCGCGGCGGTCCTGGGTGCGCGGCTGCTGGCGACGCTGCTGTTCGGGGCGGTGCTGCTCGGTCCGCTGTCCGCGCTGGTCGGGCCGTCGGGCCCGCTGGACCGCCGCTGGACCATGATCGGCGCGGACGCGGTGCGGATGGCGCTGCTCGTCGTCGCCCCGCTGTGGATCGACTGGACCCCCGACGACGCCGTCGCCTGGCTGCTCATCACCACCTTCGTCATCGGCGTCGCCGAGCGGCTGTGGACCGTGGCCAAGGACGGCGCGGCGCCCGGGCTGCTCCCGGCCCCGCCCGCCGAGGGCGCGGCCGTCCGCCCGCTGCCGGACCACCTCGACGCGCTGCGCCGGCTGTGGCTCCGTACGAACTTCGTCACGCTGCCCATCGCCGCCGCCGCGCTGCTCGTCGCCACGCTCGTCGCCAGGCTGCTGGCCACCGGCGTCGTGTGGTTCGACGGCCACCAGGCGGCCCTGGGCTCGTATGTCGGCGCCGGGCTGTTCTCCGCCTCCGTGTCGATCCTGTACTTCGTCGAGCTGCCCGGCGTGCAGACCCCCCGCACGCGCTCCCCCCTGGAGGGGTTGCGCCGCCCGCGCGCCGCGTCCGGCTCCGGCCCCGACAAGGGCCGCACCGGCGCCATCCCGCTGCTGGTCCTCGCCTGCGCCGCCGTCGCGGCCGCGGTGGCCGCCGCCGTGGGCGTGGCCGCGCTGCAGGCGGTCGACCTCGGCGGCGGGCCGGCCGGCTTCTCGCTGCTCGTCCTGGCTCTCAGCGGCGGCCCGGCCGTCGGCATCCGCTGGGCCCCCAAGGTTCTGCCCGGACTGTCCCGGCGCCGCCTGCTCGCGCTGGCGATCGCGCTGACCGGGCTGTCGCTGCTGGTCGCGGGCCTGGTCCACGACGCCACGACCGTGGTGCTGATCGTCGTGGTCGCCGGGGTCTCGGCGGGAATCGCCGCCAACATCGGCCACGCCCTGCTCGACCAGGAGGCCGAGGAGTCCCGCCGGGCCCGTACGACCGAGCATCTGCACGCCGTCGTCCGCGTCTTCGTCGGGCTCGGCGCGGTCGCCGCCCCGCTGCTGGCCGCCGCGATCGGACCGCACCGGCTGGGCAGCGGCGACTTCGTCTTCGCCCACGGCGGCGCGGCCTTCACCCTCATGCTCGTCGGCGCGCTGCTGCTGCCCGTCGCCGCCCTCGTCCTCGGCAAGACCGACGACCGCCAGGGCGTACCGCTGCGGCACGACCTGCGCGAGGCGCTGCGCGGCGCCGACCCCCTGGAGGCACCGGCCGGGACCGGCTTCTTCATCGTCGTCGAGGGCGGCGACGGAGCGGGCAAGACCACCCAGGTCGAGGCGCTCGCGGAGTGGATAAGGGCCAAGGGCCACGAGGTCGTGGTGACCCGGGAGCCGGGCGCGACCGCCATCGGCAAGCGGCTCCGCTCGATCCTGCTCGACGTCTCCTCGGCCGGGATCTCGCACCGGGCGGAGGCGCTGCTGTACGCGGCCGACCGCGCCGAGCACGTCGACTCCGTGGTCCGCCCGGCGCTGGAGCGCGGCGCGGTCGTCATCTCGGACCGCTACATCGACTCCTCCGTCGCCTACCAGGGCGCGGGCCGCGACCTCGCCCCGACCGAGATCGCCCGCATCTCGCGCTGGGCGACCAACGGCCTCGTACCGCATCTGACCGTGCTGCTCGACGTCGCGCCGGAGACCGCGCGGGAGCGTTTCACCGAGGCCCCGGACCGGCTCGAGTCCGAGCCCGCCGAGTTCCACCAGCGGGTACGGAACGGATTCCTGACCCTCGCCGCCGCCGACCCGGCCCGCTACCTCGTCGTCGACGCCGGTCAGCTGCCCGAGGCCGTCACCGCGGTCGTACGCCACCGCCTGGACCTGGTGCTGCCGCTGTCCGAGGCGGAGGTGAAGGCCCAGGAGGAAGCCCGGCGCAAGGCCGAGGAAGAAGCGCGCCGCAAGGCCGAGGAGGAGGCCCGCCGCAAGGCGGAGGAGGAGCGGCTGGAGCGCGAGCGGCAGGAAGCCCTCGCCAAGGCGCGCGCCGAGGAAGAGGAGCGCAAGCGCCGCGAGCTGGAGGAGGCCCGGCAGCGCGAGGCCGAGCGGCAGGCGGAGGAGGCCCGTAAGCGGGCCGAGGATGCCCGCCGGCGCGCCGAGGAGGAGCGCAAGCGCATCGAGGCCGAGGACCGGGCCCGCGCCGCCGAGGAGGAGCGGCGCCGCATCGAGGCCGAGGAGGAGGCCCGGCTGCGCGCCGAGGCGGAGGAGCGCCGCCTGGAGGAGCAGCGCAAGGCGGAGGAGGCGCTGCTGCGGGCCGAGCAGGCGCGGCTGGCGGCGGAGGCGGACCGGTCCCGCTCCGCTAGCACGCCGTCCGCTTCCCCCTCTGTGAGCGGTTCCACGGGTGCTGACGCGCCGACCGTCGAGACCCCCGCCCCGGCCGACGACGCGGACGCGACGGACACCGTTCAGACGCCGCGCGTCGACCCCCGGAGCGCCCGCCCCGGCGAAGGGGCCGCGGACGCCGACGCGACCGCCGTGCTGCCGCCCGTACGGCCGCAGGGTGGCCCGGACGCGGAGGAGACGGCCGTACTGCCGATGCCGCCCTCCCCGCCCTCCCCGCCCGCGCCGTCCGCTCCTCCGGCGGGCGCGGCCGATGAGACGGCTGTGCTGCCGCCCGTACGGGACGACCGGCCCGCGGATTCCGGAACGGCCGAGTCCCGGTCCGGCGACCCGGCCGACCGGGTGCCGCCGTGGCTGTTCCGGCCGGAGGAGCGGCAGGGTGGCCAGGGCGGACAGGGTGGCCAGGGCGGTGAGCAGGGGAACGAGCGCACCCGCGAGCTCCCGCAGTTCGGCGAGGGGCAGCCGCCCCGCCAGGCCGAGCCGTCGAGCCGCCCCCGGCAGCGCCGCCGCCCGGAGTGGGCGGAGGAGACTCCGCTGGACGACCTGCCGACGCTGGCCGACGAGCTGCTGGGCCCGCACGACGACGAGGACGGGCGCCGCCGCTGACCTGGTGGGGCCACCCGCGCTGGCAGTACTGGTCAGTGCCTGTTCGGTCTTGTCAGTGCCTGTCGGTGGAGTGGCCCACAATGGGATGCCGTAGGGACGAGCGGCGGAGGCGGGCATGGCGGTGTGGGACGACCTGGTCGGACAGGACCGGGTGGCGAGCCAGCTGACCGCTGCCGCGCGCGACGCGGACGCGCTGGTCACGGCCGCTGCGTCTGCTGCGTCTGCTGCGTCCGCCGCGTCCGAAGGCAGGTCGGCCGGCGCCGGGAGCGAGCCGCCTGCCTCGCCCGGGGCGCCCCCCGCCGCGTCGAAGATGACCCACGCCTGGCTGTTCACCGGCCCGCCCGGCTCCGGCCGTGCCGCCGCCGCCCGCGCCTTCGCCGCCGCGCTGCAGTGCGTCAGCCCCGACCGGGCGCTCGGCGGCGCCCCCGGCTGCGGCTTCTGCGACGGCTGCCACACCGCGCTGGTCGGGACGCACGCCGACGTCGAGGTGGTGCGTACGGACCTGCTGAGCATCGGCGTGAAGGAGACCCGCGACCTCGTCCGCCGCGCCCAGCTCTCACCGGCCGGCGGCCGCTGGCAGGTGATCGTTCTGGAGGACGCCGACCGGCTGACCGAGGGCGCGGGAAACGTGCTGCTGAAGGCCGTCGAGGAGCCCGCGCCCCGTACGGTGTGGCTGCTGTGCACGCCGTCCCTGGAGGACGTGCTGCCCACGATCCGCTCCCGCTGCCGGCTGCTGACCCTCCGTACGCCGCCGGTGGACGCCGTCGCGGACCTCCTCGTCCGCCGGGACGGCATCGAGCCCGGACTCGCCGCCTCCGTCGCCCGGGCCACCCAGGGCCATATCGACCGGGCCCACCGGCTGGCCACCGATGAGCGGGCGCGGGCCCGCCGTGCGTCGGTGCTCAAGCTGCCCCTGCGGGTCGACGACGTGGGCGGCTGTCTGAAGGCCGCCCAGGAGCTGATCGACGCGGCGTCCGAGGACGCCAAGCAGGTCGCGGAGGAGACCGATGCCAAGGAGACCGAGGAGCTGCGCGCCGCCCTGGGGGCCGCCGCCGGGACGGGCGGACGGCTGCCGCGCGGCACCGCCGGAGCGATGAAGGACCTCCAGGACCGCCAGAAGCGCCGCGCGACCCGCACCCAGCGCGACAGCCTCGACCTCGCCCTGACCGATCTCGCGGGCTTCTACCGGGATGTGCTCGCGCTCCAGTTCGGCTCGCGTACGGCCCTCGCCAACACCGACGTCCAGGACGCGCTGGAACGGATCGCGGCCGGCTCCAAGCCGGAGCGGACGCTGCGCCGGATAGAGGCGGTCAGGGCCTGCCGTGAGGCGCTGGACCGCAATGTGGCGCCGCTGCTGGCGGTCGAGGCGATGACCATGGCGCTGCGCGCGGGCTGAGTCCGCGGCACCAGCGCTCACCCGTACGACTGTCCTACGAATACGCCTCTGTCCACAGGCGTTATCCACAGACGTGTCTGCAATTGAGCACGGAACGCGTCGATGCGGCTACGCTCCGGATATCCGACCGAACCGAGGACTGCCGATGGACATCAGCCGCAGCGCGCTCCGCGCCATCAGTGCCGCCTTCGTGGCCGTCGCCCTGCTGCTCGCCGGCTGCACCTCCGGCGCCGCCTCGCCGCGCACCCCATCGCCGACGAAGGCGGCGAGCCGGGCCGCCCTCGCGGCGTACTACGAGCAGAAGCTGAACTGGCACGAATGCCGCGGGGGTGCGGGCTTCGAGTGCGCGACGCTGAAGGCCCCGCTGGACTACGCCCGGCCCGACGACGGCCACGACCTGAAGCTCGCGGTGTCCCGCAAGAAGGCCGGCGGCCCCGGCAAGCGGCTCGGCTCCCTCATGGTCAACCCCGGCGGCCCGGGCGGCTCCGCCATCGACTATCTGCAGAGCTACGCGGGCATCGGCTACCCGGCCCGGGTCCGCGCCCGCTACGACCTGGTGGCCATGGACCCGCGCGGAGTGGCCGCCAGCGAGCCCATCACCTGTCTGGGCGACAAGCAAATGGACGCCTTCACCCAGACCGACCAGACCCCCGACGCCCCCGCCGAGACCCGCAGCCTCGTCGCCTCCTACCAGAAGTTCGCGCGCGGCTGCGCGGCCCGCTCGGGCGAAATCCTCGGCCATGTCTCGACCGTGGAGGCGGCGCGCGACATGGATCTGCTGCGCGAGGTTCTGGGCGACCGGAAGCTCACCTACGTCGGCGCCTCGTACGGCACCTTCCTCGGCGCGACCTACGCCGACCTCTTCCCGCGCCGCGTTGGCCGCCTCGTCCTCGACGGCGCGCTCGACCCGGCGCTGACCTCCGAACAGATCAACCGCGACCAGACCGCCGGCTTCGAGACCGCCTTCACCGCCTTCGCCAAGGACTGCGTGCGCCGGGCGAGCTGCCCCCTGGGCACCCGGGACGTCGCCCAGGCCCGCGAACGGCTCGCTGCCTTCTTCACCCGCCTGGACACCCACCCCGTGCCCACCGGCGAGTCCCGCCGCCTCGGCGAGTCCCTGGCCACCACCGGCGTCCTCGCCGCCCTCTACGACGAGGGCGCCTGGCCCCAGCTGCGCACCGCCCTCCGCTCGGCGATGCGCGGCGACGGCAGCGGCCTGCTCACCCTCGCCGACCTCTACTACGAGCGCGACGGCGACGGCTCGTACGCCAACCTCATGTACGCCAACCCCGCCGTCAACTGCCTCGACCTCCCACCCGCTTTCCACACCCCCGCCGACGTCCGCAAGTCCCTCCCCGCCTTCCAGAAGGCATCCCCCGTCTTCGGCAAGGCCCTCGCCTGGTCCGCCCTGAACTGCGCCTACTGGCCCGTGCACCCCACCGGAACCCCCCACCCCCTGCACGCCAAGGGCGCCGCCCCCATCGTCGTCGTCGGCACCACCCGCGACCCCGCCACCCCCTACACCTGGGCCCGCTCCCTGGCCTCCCAGCTCACCTCCGCCACCCTCCTCACCTACAACGGCGACGGCCACACCGCCTACGGCCGCGGCAGCACCTGCATCGACACCGCCATCGACACCTACCTCCTGACCGGCACCCCGCCCCCCTCCGGTAAACGCTGCACCTGACCTGCGCCAACGCTGTGCACCCCGGCAGCGATCAACCCCGTACGGAGCACCCGCCGAAACTGTGTAGACTTGGCGACGCTGCTGATGCCAGCCTGGCCAGGCAGCATGCCGCCTTAGCTCAGTCGGCCAGAGCGACGCACTCGTAATGCGTAGGTCAAGGGTTCGATTCCCTTAGGCGGCTCCACTGGAACCCCAGCCCAGACACAGTCTGAGCTGGGGTTTTTGGTCTCATCGGATACATCGGATACATCGGCAGCGCGCTGCGAGAGGGGTGCCGCCCGGCTGTTGATGGTGAGCATGTCCGCACCCGGCCCACGGTCAATGATCTTGCAGTGAGGACACAGCGGTGAATGCCTGGTTACTCTCGTGCAATCGCAGGAAGTTCGACCTCGACAGGTTCCGGCTCGATGGCCAGGAGCTGACGTCATGGAGTGTGCATCGGTTCCGGAGTGAGCTGGGGGTGGGGGACGGCTTCGTTCTCTGGCTGTCGGGCGCCGATGGTGGCCTTGTTGCACGCGGTCGCCTGACAGGATCACCCTCCAAGGATGCGTCCAATGACGCCTCGTATTGGCGTGAAGCCCCCGGCGTTCGCTGGTACGTCCCGTTGGAGGTGGACTGCTGGCTGGACGCGCCGATTCCTCGCCGGAGCTTCTTGGGCGATCCGGCAGTGGCAGGGGCCAGCATCGTCACGCAGCCGTTCGCGGGCAATCCGCATCGGTTGTCGGAGGAGCAGTGGAATGTAGCCCGTCGGCTCTTCCGGGAGGCGGCGGAAGCCTCGGGTGCCCAGGGGCGGATACAGGCGTTGGGGGTCGCGGCATCGGGTGCTTCGGCCGGCGTTCCCGTTGGTGGCGCTTACCGGACGGTGGGGGAGAGCGCGCCACCAGTGATCGGCCGACGGGGTGTTCCTGACCCTGATCTTGTGGGCAGGAATTTCGCGGTGCACAGCCGACTTCAGAACGCTCTTGCCAGGGCGGTCGTGGAGCGCGGTCTGGAAGCGCTCTCACCAGGCCCCGCCGACCCGGAGTTCGATCTCGCTTGGCGTGCGCGGGATGGCGAACTCACGGTGTGCGAAGTCAAGTCGCTCACGTCGGCGAATGAATCTTCACAGTTACGCCTGGGCCTCGGCCAGGTTCTGGACTACCAGGACCAACTCTTGGGAAGGGCGAGGACGGTACGCGCTGTTCTATGGGTTGAGCGCGAGCCGGCCGAACGCCGCTGGCTCGGCATCTGCCGTCGGGCCGGAGTCGAACTCGCGTGGCCCGGCAGTGAGGACCGGGTGTGCGACTTGGCGGGCTGATCAGGTGGGGAGATTCCCGTCCTCCCGGATTATGTGGTCAGCCATGGCGTTCGTACCCCTTCGAGGTTGACCTCATCTCGGCAAGCGACTCCTTCAGTGGCAGTGCGTCGCTCAGCGCGAGAGCGTATGCGCCTCTGAACGGGCGGTGCGGGGCGCCCCGAGGAACGTTGGTCCGACAGGGCCGGGTACTGTCGCCGAGCATTCGCTTGGAGGGGGCAATCCACCCGTGAACCTGGGCATCGTCGGGCAGGCGGTCGGGCTGTTCGCCGTCACCAACATCGACGACATCCTGATCCTGTCCCTGTTCTTCGCCCAGGGCGCCGGACACCAAGGCTCTGCCCGCCGCATCGTCATCGGGCAGTACCTGGGCTTCGCCGCCATCCTCGCCGTCGCAATCGCCGCCGCGTTCGGCGCCACCTTCCTGCCCGAGCCGGCCATCCCCTACCTCGGCCTGCTGCCCCTCGCGCTCGGGTTGAAGGCGGCCTGGCAGGCGTGGAAGCACCGCGACGACGAGGACGACGACCAGGAGACAGCCGAGGGCGGCCCCAAGGTTCTGGAGGTCGCCGCGGTCACCTTCGCCAACGGCGGCGACAACATCGGCGTTTACGTCCCCGTCCTCGCCACCGCCGGTGTGGGCGGCATGAGCGTGTACGCCGTTGTCTTCCTGATCCTTGTAGCCGTGTGGTGCCTCGCGGGCCGGTACTTCGCCACCCGTCCCGTCATCGCCAATGCGCTCAGCCGGTGGGGTCACATCCTGCTGCCACTGGTCCTGATCGCCATCGGCCTGCTCATCCTCATCGAGGGCGGCGCGTTCGGCCTGTAGCGCGCCGATGGGGTGGACTTACAGCCCCCGGAAGTGCCTTTTGCGGTATTCGCCCGGTGAGATTCCGTAGGCCTTCTTGAAGGCTCTGCCGAATACCGCGTCGTCCCGGAAGCCCCAGCGGGCACGGATCACGCCGACGGTGCGTCCGGGGTGGGTCGGGTCCGTCAGGTCGGTCCGGCAGTGTTCCAGGCGCTGTTCTTGGAGGAAGCCGCGGACCGTGCGCTTGTCGTGATGGAAGAGGAGGTGCAGATAGCGCACCGAGATGTGATGCTCTGCGGCGATCTGCTGGGGTGACAGGTGCGGTTCGCCGAGATTCCGGATGATGAAGGACTTGATTTCGTTGAGGAGTTCGGACCTTCGGGGGTGAGGCGAGAGCAGTCCGTGTGCCTCGGCCAGGCTCATGAGGAATGCGACCGAGAGATCGACCACGGCTGAGCCGAGCCGTTCGGTCGGAGTCGACTCAAGGCCTTCCCAGTGGTCGGCGAGTCCTTCCAGGAATCGGGCCAGGATCATTCCGGGGCCGGGCCTGGGAGGTACGGGTCGGGTTGTCAGGCTTCGCAGAGCATGGTCCGGTATCGGTACCGCGCCGCGGGGGAGGTTCACCACCACGGCTTGTGTTGGGCCGAGTGTCGGAGCAGGGGTCTCGAATGGCCGTGAGCCCTCGTGCAGCGTCAGGGTGCTGATCTCCGTGGTCCCTGGCCGTGGGCGGGAGGACAGGAGAGAGAGCTGCCAGGTCCCCGGAGTTGGGCTCAAAAGCGGGCGGCGCGGTCGTGGTCGTGTTGGTGTTGGTTTGGGGAGGTTCACCAACGTAACGCGCACCGGGCCGAGGTCCAGGGCGCGTATCTCTTCGGGCGTCTCATGGGGCGGCCTTACGGTCGTGGGCTCTGAAAGGGAGTCGTGCGCTATCAAGGCCGGAAGGTGCCTTTCGGTCGGCCGAGTCCTGGCCGGGGGCATGCCACAGGACGCGAGCAGTCAGGGAGATGCGCATGAGCCGGGCGTGGTGGTCGCCCGGGCGCTCGAACGTCAGCCGCAGCGCGGGGCTGACCCCTACACTCTTGACCGCTCAGGGCGTCCCAGGAAGGAGAGGGGCGTCTCATGGGATGTCTTGAGACGCCGCACCAACTCCGGATGGCCGCCCGCATACGGCGCACAGGGGGGCACAGCATGGGGCAACGCAGGTCGGACACTTCGGAGGCGCCCCGTCAGGCAGCTGTCGCCCTGACCTCTTCCGCGGGACGGCGACTGGCGGCCGAACTGCGGCGTATCAAGCAGGCGTCCGGGCTGAGCTTCGCCAGGCTCGAGGCGCGCACCAACTACAGCCGCGCTTCGCTCGAGCGTTATGTCAACGGCAAGCTGTTCCCCAGCCGCGACGCCGTCGAGGACATCGCGCAAGCCTGCGGGGCCGATCCGAGGCCGCTGCTGGAACTGTGGGACGACGCGCTGGAGGCCGGCGCCCAGCCGCCACTCGATATGGCGGCCCCAGCCGAAGCGGGGGCCTCGCCCGAAGCGGCGGCCTCGCCCGAGACTGGGGCTTCTCCCGGGGAGGAGTCCGGGCGTGCCCCGCGCGGTGTGCGGCGGCGTTTGTTCCTGTTCGCGGGGTTGGGGGTGGTGCTCCTGGCCCTCGGTCTTGTTCTACTGCCGTTCAGCCCGTTAAGTCCGTTCGGCTCCGAACCGTCATCCAAGCCCGCTCCGACGAGCGGGTGCCGCGACTACAGGGCGGAGATGCGCGCCTATGCCGTCGGGAAGATCTGTTGGACATCGGCCAGAGCCACGGTGACCGGATATGTGAAGAACCCGGATGACACCGGCAAAGCGGTGGCCCAGCTGTGTATCTCCAATCAGCCGAATGTCTGCTCGCAGACCATTGATCTGGCTGCCGCGGGGCCGGGCGGCACCTCCCGTTACCGCCGGACGGTCACCCTTCCGGCCGGGCACGGGGTGTGGATCCGCACCTGCGCGGAGGATCTGTGCACCCAATGGGACTGAAAGGAGTTTCTCCGCTACGGCCCGGGGCGTCATTGACGCCAGGCGCACGGTTTTTGACGTCCAGCGCACTCACATCAGCTGCGCTGACCGTTCGCTATGTCGGTGCGCATGGCCGAGCGCAGAGCGGCCATCGCGTCGATGTACGCACGGTGGGCGTCCCGCCATTCGGCGGATCCGGGGTCTTGGCCCCCTGACGTGCGGGGATTGCCGAGGGTGACCTCCGCTCTGCCCAGGACGTTCCGCATCGACCGCAGCGAGCGGTAGGCCGTATCGGCGGCGTCGGCCACTGGTGGTGGGCCGACGAGCGCGATCTCGTAATTCAGGGACAGCAGGGAGTGGTTGCGCCAGGCGGCCCGAAGGTCGGCCTCGTCCAACGGGGTCTGCTCGCGGATGGCGAGCAGCTGGAGTTCGCTGTCGGTGTTGGTGAGGGCTTCGAGATAGCGGGCGTACAGCTGCCGCCTGAGTTCGTACTGCTGGTGTCCCCGATCACGTTTTGAGCGCACGGTCTCGCCCAGCAGTGTCGATCCGACCCCAACCACCGCACCGAGCAGCGTGCTTATGGGCGTAGTCCAGTCCATGAACCGAAAGCGTAGGCCGGACGCGCAGGACCAGCACTTGGCGGCTGCGGCATGCTTGCTGCCCGACAGGCGTGCGCGAGACAGGGAGCAACAGGCATGGGAACGCCCGAGTCCGTCGTGGCCACCGGGACGAAGCCGGCGGGGGCCGCGCCGTCCCGGGCGCGCAGGCTGGTCAACTCGGTGCTGTGGGCCGTGTCGGTGCCGCTGATGTTCACCGTGGCGGCGTGGCTGGCGCAGGTCCCGTCGGTGGGCATCTACGTCGGAGTCGTGGTCGCGCTGGGGACGTTCGGCGCCGCGGCGTCCGTGGCGGGCGGCATCTGGCACCGGGCGGGGGCGGCGGTGCTGGTGTCGTGCGCGGGGTTCGCGTTGACGCTGTTCGCCGGGCAGGGGCTGTACGAGCTCTACATGAAGACCATGGGGGAGAAGATGCCCGCCGTGGTCACCGAGGTCGAGTACCGCGACGAGCAGCAGTACTGCACGGTGGAGGAGACCGCCGGGAACCGTGCCGTGTATGAGATGTCGCAGCAGCAGAACTGCTTCGACCACATCAAGCAGCACCAGCGCGTCACGCTCCGCAAGGACCCGATGGGGGTCCTTGAGCCCCGGCTGCCGGACGGGCCCGACCAGGAGGGCCAGACCGCTCTCACGCTGGCGATCTCCGGCGGGCTGTTCGTGGTGACCGGCGCCTCGATGTTCTACGCGGGGCAGCGCAGGCGCTGACGCGCGCTGGGATACGGGGCGTACGGAACTGGAGCCCGACCCTGGGGCATTAAATGAGACAACTGGATGCTTCCATTCCGCCTGTCTTTCCCATGGATCCAGCCAATCTGCGTCCGCACGCACGGAAAAATACGCGGGCCAAATGGCTGAGAATGGCTAAAACTTGCCAACGCGTGGCGCGTAATGCCTCTGGCTGAAAACACCCTGACCTCTCATCAGATTCGTACATACGCTCGACGAGCACATCACCGTGGGACGTCATGAGGATGACGCCCGCAGAGCAAAGGGAACGCGTTGAAGAGAAACAAGTTGTGGGCAGCGGTCGCTCTGCCTCTCCTGGTCGGCTCGGCCACCCTGACTGCCGCCCCATCGGCCGGTGCCGCCACCACGGGCACCGCCGCATGCACCCACCCGTCCTGGCGCGACGTGGACACCGGGACGGGCTACCTCCTGAACCGGGACGGCGACGCGCCGCTGCGCAGCGGCCCGAACGCCGAGTGCTCGACGAACATCACCGTCTTCGCGGGCCGTCTCTCCTACGACTGCTACGTGGTCAACTCCGCAGGTAACACCTGGACCCACGCGAAGTACGACGACACCGGGACCAGGGGCTGGATCTACGACGGCAACCTGAACGACGGCGGTGCGCAGACGCCCTGCTGACGTGATGACGTCGTGAGGCAGGGACGGCGAACGTTGCTGCCCGGCCCAAGTAGGGAGCAGGGGGCATCCCGATCGGGTGCCCCCTGGAATACGGGGCGCCGACGGGCGGGTTTCCTCGCTGTGGTTGCCAGGGAGCGATTCAGACGGCTGTCGGAGGCCGTCCGGCGGTCCTCGCGGGCCGGCGGTGGGCGCCGGCGCCGGGGCGCGGGCCGCCCCGGGCCTCCTGGGACGACCGAGGACTGCAGCTGTCGTACGGCTACGGAACCGGAGCCCGGAGCCGACCCGGCCCCCGACCCCGACGCCGTCTCACGGCTGCGCCGCTTCGGGGAGTCGCTGCTCCGCGGCGACCAGCGGGGAGACGGCCGGGGACGCAGCCGGGGCTGAGGCCGGGGACGAGGGTGAGGGTGAGGTCGGGGGTACGGCCGGGCGGTCGCGCGTCACCACCTCGCACAGGTCCTCCAGCGCACGCCGCGCCGCGCACGCGGGCAGCGGCGCCAGCGCCGCGCGGGCCTCTTCGGCGTAGCGGTCCGCGGCCACCCGGGCCTGTTCCAGAGCGGGGTGGGCGCGGAACCGGCGCAGCGCCTCCGCGTAACGCGTCTCGTCCGTCTTGTTGGTGAGTTCGGTGGTGAGCAGTTCGCACAGCTCACGGTCCTCGGGCGAGCCGGTCGCCTCCGCCCGTGCCCGCAGATACAGGACCGGCAGCGTCGCGAAACCTTCGCGCAGGGTGGCGCCCGGGTGACCGCGCGGTACGCCCCCGGCCCCGCCGGCCTCGGCGATGTCCAGTACGTCCTCGGCCAGGCGGCAGGCCACGCCCAGCCGTTCGCCGTACCGGGCGAGTACGCCGGCGACGTCCCGCCCGGCGCCGGACGCCAGCGCGCCCAGCCGCCCGGAGACCGCGATCAGCGAGCCCGCCCTGCCCGCGAGGACTTCCAGATAGTGCTCGATCGGGTCGCGGTCGGCGCGGGGCCCGGCCGTCTCCAGGATCTGGCCGGTGACCTGTTGCCGGAACGCGTCGGCCTGGATCCGTACGGCCTCCGGGCCCAGGTCGGCCAGCAGATGCGAGGCGCGGGCGAAGAGGAAGTCGCCGGTGAGGACCGCCACCGAGTTGTCCCAGTTGGCGTCGGTGGCGGGCGTACGGCGCCGGGCGTCGGCGTCGTCCAGCACGTCGTCGTGGTTGAGCGTCGCCAGGTGCGTCAGCTCGACCACGACGGCGGAGGGCACCACGCCCGGTGCGTCCGGGTCGCCGAACCGCGCGGCCAGCAGCACCAGCAGCGGCCGCAGCCGCTTGGCGCCCGCCCGCACCAGGTGCTGGGCGGCCTCGGTGATGAACGGCACATCGCTTTTCGTGGCCTCCAGCAGGCCCGCCTCGACCGCCGCAAGACCGGATCGGACCCCGGCCTCCACCGTGCGGTCCCGCAGGCTCAGCCCCATGGGCTCGAGGAGGGTCACGGACGGGTCTCCTGTCTGTGGGCGGCGGTCTGTGGGCGGCGATCGGCCTCACCGGCACCAGGAACGTAGCAGGGGACAGGAATATAGCGGGGTAAATGTCTCATATGCCGCCGAGCTCGGCCCGTGAGGGTTCACGGCTCCGCCGGGACGGTGGCCCGGATACGGCTGCCCTGGCCAGGCCGGCTGTCCACGTTCAGGGTGCCGCCCACCTCCCGGGCCCGCTCCCGCATGGACAGCAGGCCCAGATGACCCGGGAAGGACCGCCGGGAGTCGAAGCCCACTCCGTCGTCGGCGACCGTCAATGTGACGGTGCCCGGGCCACTGAGCAGGTGGAGGCGTACATGCCGCGCCCCCGAGTGCTTGGCGACGTTGTGCAGGGACTCCTGGGCTATCCGGTAGAGGGCGTGCTTTGCCTCCGGGGTCGTCTCCGGTTCCGCGCCGAGCGTCGCCTCGGCGGCGATGCCGTACCGGTCGCGGAGCGCCGCCACATGTCGCGTGAGCGCGGCGACCAGGCCCTCGGCCTCCAGCGTCTCGGGCCTGAGACGGCCCAGCAGGACCCGGGTCTCGGCGATCGCGGCGTCGGCGAGCTGCCGGATGTAGTCGATCGGCTCGGCCAGCTCCGACATCCCGTCGGTGCCACAGGCGGTGTCGCCGTCCGTGCCCCCGCCCGCGTGCCGGTTCAGCAGCTCGCGGGCGGTACGCGCGCCCAGGGTGATGCCGTACAGGGCCTGGGAGACCGAGTCGTGCAGCTCCCTGGACAGCCGCCGCCGCTCGTCCAGGGCGCCCTTGTCCCGCGCGGCCGCCCGCCACCGTTCGCCCTCCACCGCGCGGGCCGCGTGTCCGGCGATCCCGTCGAGGAGGGTCAGATCGAAGCCGTCGGGCCGTCGGCCGGGCGGGTAGCGGCAGTGCAGCACACCGACCACCCGCCCCTCGCAGAGCAGCGGCCAGGCCGCGCCGGTGCGGTCGTCGCGGAGCGTACGGATGACGGGGGCGGCGGAGGCGATGGCCTCCCGGACCTCCTCCGGCGCGTCTTCCGGAGCCGTCCCGTCCGGCCCCGGCCCGTCCAGCCCCGGCCCGTCCGGCCCCGGCCCGTCCGGCTCCAGCAGCCGGACGGCGCATTCCGCCGCGCCCGTATGCGCCACGGCCGCGGCGGTCAGCCGGTCCAGCGTCCGCCACGCGCTGTCCGCGGCAGTCCCGATGGCGGCCAGCCCGCGCAGCCGTTCCCGGGTACGGAGCTGGGCGGCCGCCAGAGCGGCGGGCGCGGCGAACCGCCTCAGCGTGCGCCGGTCGCCCGAGGTGAAGCCGCGCGGACGGCGGTCGGCCACCTCCAGGACGCCCACGGCCCGCCCGTTCACCGTCAGCGGTGTGTCCAGGACGGCCGTGAGCCCGGCCGTACGCAGCGCGTGCCGCCGCGCGGCCTCCGATGGGCTGCTGGGAACGGGCGCCTCGACGCCGTCGGCGGCCCGTACGGTCGGGACCTCGCCGCAGGCCAGAACATCAGCCATACCCGGGGCGTCAGCCATGCCTGTGCCTGTGCCTGAGGCACCGCCCACGGCATGGACCTCGGCGGACAGCGCCTGGCCCCCGGCGGGCTCCGCCACCAGCACCCGTGCCGCGTCCGCGCCCATGGCTTCCCGCACCCGCCGTACGACCAGCCGCAGCAGCTCCTCACCGGGCTCCGCGTCGAGGACGCGCCGCTGGATATCGGCCAGGGCGCGCCGCCGCGCCCTGGCCCGGCGTCGGACAGCGATCACGCCGACCACCAGTGGTCCCGTGTCGCGTCCAGCGGTTCGGGCGTGGTGAGCTCCCCGGCCGGCACCAGCCCCGACTGGACGGCGTACACCGCGGCTTGAGTGCGGCTGTGCACCCCGAGCTTGGTCAGGATGTGGCTCACATACGTCTTCACCGTCTGCTGCCCGATCCGCAGGTCGCGGGCGATCTCCTTGTTCGACTTGCCGCGCGCGAGCATCGTCAGGACCTCGGCTTCCCGCTCGGTCAGCTGTTCCGGCCCGCTCGGGGCCCTGACCTGGCCCATCAGCCGGGAGGTCGCGTCGGGGGAGACCTGAATCCGGCCGGCGGCGGCGCCCTTGACCGCGCTTCTCAACTCGTCGGCCTCGGCGTTCTTCAGCAGAAAGCCGATCGCGCCCGCCCGGACCGCGCCCATGACCATGGTGTCGTCGAGCGCGCTGGTCAGCGCCACGACCTCCACCTCGGGGAGGTCCTGGCGGATCTCGGCGGTGGCCGAGATCCCGTCCATGACGGGCATCAGCAGATCCATCAGGACGACGTCGGGGCACAGCTCGCGGGCCAGCCGTACGGCCTCCCGGCCGTTGGTCGTCTCGCCGACCACCTTGATGTCGTCGTCGAGACTGAGGATCATCCGCAGGCCCTGCCGGACGACCGCGTGGTCGTCGGCGATCAGAACTCGAAGTGCCACTTTGGCTCACCTGCTCACGGGACGAGTGCGGATACGGGCACATGCGGCCGGCCGGGGGCGAGCGCGCCCCGAACCGGCCGAGTCGGCCGAGCCATCCGCTCCGTTCGAGCCGCCGCTCCGCCACGGCGACGTACGGCTCGAACAGCGGCAGGGCCAGCAGCACCAGCGCCCCGGCGGCCCAGCCGCCCAGCACGTCGCTGACCCAGTGAGTGCCCAGATAGACGGTGGCGAGACCGATCGCGAGGGCCATGACCCCGGCCGCCGCGCCCGCCGCCCGGCGGTGGCGGGTCGCGAGATAGGCCAGGGTGCCCCAGACGACGACCCCGTTCGCGGTGTGGCCGGAAGGGAAGATCATCCCGCCGTGGAACAGCTCGGCCGAGCCGAGGGTGTGCGCGTAATGCGGGCCGAGGCGGCCCACACCGAGCTTGACGGCGCCCACGCTCGCGTTGAGGAGCGCGAGGGCGAGGCCGAAGACGAGCACCGGGCGCGCGCTTCCGGTACGCCAGGAGCGCCAGCCCAGCCAGGCCAGCGCCGCCAGCGCGGTGGGGCCGCGCTGGCCCGCGATGATGAACACATCGATCGGGCCCTGGGCCCACGGCCACTGCTTGTACGGCTTGAACATCGCCACGTGCCAGTCGAGCCGGACCAGGGGCGAGGTGGTGAACACGCCCACCGCGACCGCCGCGTAAGTCACGGCGGCGGCCAGCAGGAGGATCCGATGGCTGCGGCGCATGGGGAGGAAACTCGGCTCGGGCCGTCCGGAATTCCCCCTAGTGGGGGTTTTGTCTCACCTGGTTGGGGTCAGCCGAGTGGGGCAGCCGGTTGGGGTCGGCCAGGTGGGGTCGGCCAATCGGGGGTCAGCCAATCGGGGGTCAGCCAATCGGGGGTCAGCCAATCGGGAGTCTCGGCGTCACTCCGGTTCCACGTGGCGGAAGCCCCAGTCGGCGGCCTTCGCGACCGCCTCCAGCTGGGACCGCACTTCCAGCTTCTCCAGGATCTTGCGCACATGCGTCCGTACGGTGGCGTAACTGATGCTCAACCGCTCCGCGACCGCCCGGTTGTCCAGGCCCTGGCTCATCAGGGTCAGGATCTCCTGCTCGCGCGGGGTCAGGCTCTCCAGCCGCTCGGTCTGCTGGGCGGAGGAGCGCGCGGTCTCCCGGTGCCGGGCCAGGACCTCGACGAGGGTGCTGGCCGGGATGAGGGTTTCGCCCTCGGCCGCCGAGCGGATGGCGTCGGCGATCTCGTCACCGCTCGCCGACTTGAGCAGATAGCCGCAGGCCCCGGCCTCCACCGCGGCCAGCAGCGCCGAGTCGCTGGCGTCCGCGCTGAGGATCACGATGGCGGTCGAGGGATCGTTGGCCCGGATCGCGGCCGCCGCGTCGGCTCCCGTCCCATCGGGCAGGCGGAAGTCGACGAGCGCCACATCGGGGCCCAGCTCCTTGGCCATGGGGACGACTTCCGCGACCGAGTCGGCCCACCCCACCACGGTCAGGTCCGAGTACTCCGCGAGTAGCGCCCACAGCCCCTCGGCCACCACCCGGTGGTCCTCGACGATCAGCACCTTGGTGAGATCGGCCGGCGCGGTCACGGTTGCGTGTCCCCTTCCGGACGGTCCAGGAGGGTCGATGCGTCCGGCCCGTCCGACGCGTCTGACACGTCCGGCAGACCCGGCCCGTCCCGTAGCTCCCCCAGGTCCGGTGCCGCGGGCGACGACCCCGGTACATCCAGGGAATCCAGAGAGTCGGACGGCCCCAGGGAATCCGGGAAGCCCGAGGCGTCCGCCGGGCCGAAGGGGAGCGGGCCATGGCCGGGCGTCTCGCCGAGCGGCACCCAGAACTCGACCGTGGTGCCCGCGCCCGGCGCGCTCTCGATACGGCACCAGCCGCCCGCGATCTGGGCCCGCTCCTGGATGAGCGACAGGCCCAGATGGCCGGGGCGGGACTCCACCTCGAGCGGGTTGTAGCCCCGCCCGTCGTCCACGATCCGTACCAGGCAGCCCTCGTCGAGCCCCAGCAGCTGCACATGGACCGTCTTCGCCCGCGCGTGCTTGCGCACGTTCATCAGGGCTTCCTGCGCGGTGCGGTAGATCAGGGCCATGGTCTCGGGCGGGGGCTTGGCCGCGATCCGGTCCTCCAGCCGGTATTCGACGCCGGTCTCGGTGCGTATCTGCTCCAGGAGCCCGCGCAGCGCGGCGGCCAGGCAGCCGTGCTCCAGGCTGGACGGCCGCAGGTCGAAGATCAGCTGACGCAGCCGGCTCAGCGAGAGCTTGAGGGTTTCGTCCAGCTTCTCCATGATCCGCTGCTCGTCGGGGTCACGCAGCCGCCGCCGCAGCTGCTGGAGCCGGAGGCTGGCGGCCGTGATGACCTGGATGGTGTCGTCGTGGATATCGGCGGCGATACGTCCGCGCTCCGCTTCCTGGGCGTGGACGAGATGGCTGAGCAGCGCCTGGCGGTCCCGGTCCGTGATCTCCAGCAGCTCCAGGCTGCGCTCCAGGACGAACTGGGCCCGCTGCACCTCGGTGATGTCCTTGATGGCCAGCACGGTCAGCAGCCCGTCCTCGGTGCGCAGCGGGATGATGCTGACGTCGGCCGGGAACTGCTTGGCGTCGCTGCGCCGCCCGACCAGCTCCATGCTGTGGCCCAGGGGCTCCTCCGCGGAGTCGGCCCAGTCGCGCAGCGAGATGGTCAGCGGCTGGTCGGGGAGGAGCGCCTCGACGGCGCGGCCGATCAGCTGGTCGCGGTCGTAGCCGAACAGGGCCTCGGTACGGCGGTTGGCCGTCTGGATCCGCCCGGCGGCGTCCACGATCACCATCGCGTCCGGGGAGGACTCGATGACCTGCCGGAACCGGCCCTCGGCCGCCCGCAGCTGGCTCAGGTCCGCGACGAAGACCACACACCGGGGCCGCCTGCCCTGGAGGTGGCCGCCGCTGAACTGGGCGGGGAACTCGGTGCCGTCCCGGCGCCGCCCGGTCATCGCGGAGGGGGCGGTGAACTGCCGCCCGATCAGCTGCTCGGCGGCGGTGCGGTAGCGGTCGGGGACCAGGTCGCGCAGCCGCTTGTCGCGGAGCTCGGCCGAGCTGTAGCCGAACATGTGCCGGGCGTGTGCGTTGGCGGACTCGATCCGCCCGCGGGCGCCGACGATCAGCACACCGCACGGCGCCTGGCCGAGCAGTTCCAGATACGACTCCTCGAGCCGGTTGCCCACCAGCTCCTCGAACCGCCAGGAGGCGCGGTCGGCCCGCCGCAGCGGCTCGGTGCAGTCGGCGATGAGCTCCCCGGACATGGAGAACTGGTCGCGGGCGGCCCGGGTGATCGCCTCGAGTATTTCTTCGGCGGGGGTGCCCTTGACCAGGTAGCCGGTGGCCCCGACCGCGAGCATGTTGAGCACGGTCTCCCGGTCGCCATGGGCCGAGAGGGCCACCACGCGGGCCCCGGGCACCTGCTCACGGATGGCGCGGACGCTGCTGGGCGCGTCGCCCTTGGGCATGTGCACATCCATCACCACGACACGCGGGCGGTGCTCCACCGCGGCGCGTACGGCCTGCTCGTGGTTGACGGCCAGGCCCACCAGCGCCAGGTCGGGGTGGGAGTCGATCAGGTCCGCGAGCGCTTCCCGGACCACCGGGTCGTCATCGGCCACCACGACTCGGATCCGGTCGTCGCGCATCAACCTCCACCTCCCTTGAGGACGGCACCTTGGAGTTCCAAGGTGGTCAGTTCGTCACGTCTGCAGTGCGCCAGCGACGGCATGACCGCCGCCAGCGGGGCGACCAGCACGTTGTAGTGGCCACCGATGCGGTCGCATACGGCGACCGCTGCCGCCGCGTCCCACACCGCGGCCCAGAACGCCCAGTCGTGCCGGCCGTGTGCCCGGGCCGTGTCCAGGGCGGCCCGGCGCGCCACGGAGGCGGCGACCAGGATCCGGTACTGCTCCTCGTCGGACGTGGTGCGGTGGACCTCAGCCCACCCCTCGGCGCGGGTCTGGCTGGAGGTCTGCTTCCACAGATCGGCCACGCGGTCGATCTCCTCCGGGGAGAGATCCTCGATGTGGGTGAGGAATTGTAGGACTCTTCGAGAATTCGGGCCGAAAATAACACTCATAGGACACTCCAGGACATGCATGGTACAACTATGGAACACCGGGCTTGTCTGTGACTGTCCCTGGCCGGCCCCCCCGGCCTGTGCGCACACGTGCCTAGTGCCCCTGGCCCTGGCCACTCGTGTTGTTGATGCCGGCCTTGGCGACCCCGCCGCTCTTGGAGCCGATGAGCTTGAAGGACACGCCGTTCTCGTCGGCCGTGGTGATCCGGTACGAGCCCACGGCCGCCGCCTTGCCCCGGCCGTCGACCTGGAAGACGGCGATCTTCCGCCCGGCGACGCTTCCGCTGCCGGCGTAGACGGTCACCGTCTCGTTGGGCGCGAACCCGGAGCAGTAGAAGCTCAGCGTGGTGCCCGCCTTGCCGCCGAAGGTGCTGGGCTCGGCGCTGGGGGAGTACGGCAGCACGGTGAAGCCCGAGCGGACCACGGCCCGGCTCTGGTCGCCGATCGCGGTCAGGCTCTGCCTGCCCTTCAGCCCGAACGGCACGTCGAACGCCACGTCGCGGATCTGGCCGAAGGAATTGGCCTGCGTGGTGAAGGCGGGGAGACCGCTGGTGGCGTTGATGTAGACCAGCACCCGCTCGTTCGGCGCGAACCGGTTCCCCGACAGCCTGATCCGCTGTCCGGCCTTCAGCGCGTACGGGGAGGACTTGATCGCCGGGTACAGGCTCAGCATCTGGAACGGCGCGGTGGCCGTGGTCTTGCTCTGCTGGCCGACCAGCACCAGGGTGGACTGGCCCGTCGGGGCGACGCCGACCCGGATGTCGGCCCGGCCCACCCCGCCCGAGCCGTCGGTGCGCAGCCTGGCGACGGGGGTGCCGGTGGTCCGGCCCCAGAAGACGTTGATCTGCTCGCCCGGTTTGAAGCCACGGGCGCTGATCGAGACCACGTCGCCCGGCCGGCCGACCATCTTGTTGATCTTCGCGGTGCCTATCGCGCCGCCGCTGATCAGCTCGGCCTTGGCCGACCGGCCGCCGCCGCGCTGCTGAGCGACCAGCGTGCCGGGCCTGCCGCCCAGCGACTCCGGCATGGTGAAGTTCGCGTAGAGCGAGCCGTGCTTGTCGGTGCGGACCGTGCGGATGGCGCGGCCCTTGCTGCCCGACCGCTTGGTCGTCAGCAGCAGGTCGACCGTGCTCTTGGGGGCGAAGCCGCCGCCTTCGACGGACGCCTTGCCGCCGGGGGCGACCAGGCCCGGGTTGATGACGATGATCGGGCCGGAGGCCTGCGGGACCCGCTGATTGCCCAGCTTGATGGTCTTGGGCTTCTTCGTCGGAACGACCTCCTGCTGCTGGGTGTCGCTCTTCTTCTGGCCGCCTCCGCCGCCGGACGTGTTGAGGGCGTTCCCGAGGCCGCCGCCCGCGACCATCTTGACCAGCGATCCGACGATCGCGATGGCCACGATGCCCAGCAGGACCGTTTTCCAGGAGATCCGTTTGCGCTTCCCCTGGCCGGCGCTCGGCTCCCCCAGAGAGGCATCGGAGGTTCCGGAGGCATCGGAGGCATATGAGGCCTTGGAAGCCTTGAAGGTCTTGCGGGTCCTGGTGGACTTGGCGGACTCGCTGCCGCGCCTCGGCGGGGGCTCGTCGTAGTCGGCGTAATCATCGGCGTAATCGTCGCCGGAGCCGTCGTAGTCGTCGTATTCGGCGTACTTGTCGTATTTCTCGTCGTCGCCGTATTCGCCGTAGTCGTCGCCCCCGTTGTCGCTCCTGTCGCTTCTGTCGCTCCTGTCGCTCCTGTCGTTCCTGTCGCCTCCGTCGTCCCCGCGCTGCCTGTCTGCCTCACGGGTGTCGTAGTTGTCGTCGTACTCTTCGTACTCGTCGTAGTCGTCGTACTCGGGCATGGCCTTCACCTCCTCTTCCGGCGGGCTATTTGTTCACCCGATAGATTTCCAGCCTGATGCCGCCGCGGATGTCCGCCCATACCCTTTCCGAATTCCGTAGTGCCGCCAGGATCCAGTTCTCCCGGCCGTCGCCGTTGTTGCGGTGAATTGCGTTGCGCATCTTGTTGGACATGATGATGTAGTCGACGTTCTGCCATCTCTTACGGAAGAGCTTGTCCCGCAGGGCAGGGTCGGACGAGGCGTTCCAGTGGGAATGCGCGTACGGGTAGACCGGATGCACGTCATGCAATTCACCCCACATGTCGTCGTCCATGATGATCCGCGCCTTGGGCGAGACGTGCTTGCGTACCCAGGCGATCTGCGCCAGCTGCATATGGGTCAGGGCCAGCTTGTGCTGGTACTGGTCCGCGACCGCGACGCGGCCCTCGGTGTTGACGGTCAGGATGTATCCGGTGGAGGGCGAGGCCAGCAGCATGACGGCGAGCAGCGCGGGCACCGCTATCCGCACCTTGGAACTCGCCCGGCCGAGCACCTTGCGGAGCACCGGCCGCCGCAGCAGTCGGTCCGTGACCATTCCGATGTTCATGGCGAACATCGGAATCAGCGGGGTGATGTAGAAGTCCAGCACCACGCTGCCGCGCAGCAGATAGAAGGCATATCCGAAGCCCAGCGTCCCGGCGACGAAAAACCCCAGATCCCGCCGGTGTTTCCGCATTCCCCACCACAGGCTGATGACCGTGGTCGCCATTCCGGCCAGCAGCAGGAACGAGTCCCGGGGCAGCCAGCTGGTGTACAGCAGGCCGTGGTGGTTGAGCAGGCTGCCCTGACTACGGTTGATCTGCCACCACAGGGTGTAGAGCAGCGAGACGTGGTCCGCCGGCGGATTGGCCAGGTCGAAGTCGAGCCCGCTGGGCATCAGCTCGTTCTTGAGCAGGGCGTAGGTGACATACGCGCCGACCGGCGCCGCCGCGGCGAATGGCCACAGCGCGCGGGTGAACCGCCGGCTCGCGGAGCCCTGGATTCTTCGATAGAGCAGATACATGAAGGTCGGGGCGAAGAAGAGCGCGTTCTCCTTCGTGATCAGCGCGATGCCCAGGGCGATCCCGCCGGCGAACGCGGATCTGATCGTGGTCTCGCGGCGCAGCAGGGCGTACAGGGCCAGCAGCATCCAGAAGATCATCAGGTTGTCCAGCAGCACCTGACGCTGGTAGTAGACCGAGATCGGCGAGAGGTTGAAGAAGAACGCGGCGATGGTGGCGGCCAGCACGGTGCCGGACAGCCTCCGGGTGACCTCGAAGAGCAACACGACCGACGCCAGGTGCACCAGCAGCATCAGGAACCGGCCGGTGTTGATCGCGTTCCCGAATGCCTCGAACTGCTTCGGCAGCGGGAACGCCCAGCCGGCCAGCGTGATCCAGCCCGCCGGGGCGTGGTCGTAGTCGTAGGTGTACGGGGACAGCCGGGTCTCCCGGACCAGCGACCAGGCCCGCTGCATATAGATGCCCTCGTCGGTGAGGTACAGCGGATAGCGGAACAGGTGGTAGCCGATGCTGAGCAGCCCGGTGAGTACGGAGAAGAGCAGCGCCAGCCGACCGTTGCGGCCCAGCTTGGGGAAGATGCCGCGCTCGACTGACAGCAGGGGCGGGCGCCTCCGCCGGGGGCGCGGCGGGGGCTCGTCGACCGCGCCCGGGCGCCGGGGCCGGGTGGGGCGCTGGGGCCGGTCGGGACGGTCGGGGCGCTGGGGCCGGTCGGGACGGTCGGGGCGGTCGGCGTGCTGGGGTCGGTCGGCGTGCTGGGGTCGATCAGGGCGCGGCGGTCGATCGGGTCGCTGGGACCGTTCGGGTCGGTCGGGTCGGTCCGGCCGGTCGGGTCGGTCGGGTCGATCGGGTCGCCGGGGTCGGTCAGGCCGCGGCGGTCGGTCGGGGCGATCGGGTCGCGGCGGTCGATCGGGACGCTGGGACCGTTCGGGACGCTGAGGCCGCTCAGGTCGGTCGGGCGGGCCGGGTCGGTCAGGTCGCGGCGGTCGGTCGGGACGCTCAGGCCGTCGGGGCCTATCGGGCCGATCGGCTCGGTCGGGCCCTTCAGGACGCTGGGGTCGCTCAGGCCGAGGGGGCCGCTCGGGCGGCTGGGACCGGTCAGGCCGCGGAGGCTGCTCGAGCCCCTCCGGACGCGCAGGCCGCTCAGGACGCGCAGGTCCCTCCGGACGCGCA
>NZ_NCSM01000057.1:61914-133898 GCF_002224125.1 Streptomyces sp. NBS 14/10 | reverse complement strand
GTCCCTCCGGACGCGCAGGCCGCTCAGGACGCGCAGGTCCCTCCGGACGCGCGGGCCGCGCAGGCCGATCGGTCCGCTCCAGGCGAACGGGTTCCGGAGGCTTTGGAGGCTCCGGGGGCTCCGGGGGCTCCGGGGGCTGCGGGTGCAGCGGAGGCGTGGGGTCATGCGACACGGGAGTCCGCCTCCTCCGTAGCGGCCCGGTGGGCGCCGATGTGCTGGGTCTTCTCCCAGTCGTGGCGGCCGAGCAGTTCTCGCCGCATGGCGCGCACCGCGGCGTAGGCGAGGACCATTTGGAAGGGGAACCAGGAGAGCGCCATCTTCACGAGCGTCCCCGGTGTGGCTTCGAGCCCATGGGCCCCGGTGAACTCGTACAGTCCGACCGCCTGGACCAAGAAGTGCGCGCACAGCAGCAGGACCGGCAGATAGGAGAAGAGCGCGATCAGCACGGGCACCTTGAGGACGAGGATCATCCCCAGGGAGATCGGCAGATACAGGCCGAGCAGCGCCTGGCCGTGCGGGAACGCGAGGACGTAGAAGGCGAGCCACCGCTGTTTGCGGGTGGGCATCTGTTTCCAGGTGCCCTTCTTGAGGGTCTGCATGAACCCCTGGCTCCACCGGGTGCGCTGCCGGATGAAGTGGCCGAGGGTCGGTGGCGTCTCCTCCTTGGTGACATAGCGGTCGTCGTAGACCACGCGCACCCGCTCGCCGCTGGCCGACACCCGCAGGCCCAGGTCGGCGTCCTCGGTGAGGTTGCGGTCGTCCCAGCCGCCGAGCTGGATCAGCAGCTCGCGGGCGAAGAAGACGGTGTTGCCGCCGAGCGGAATGGATCCGAAGTGGGCGTGGTAGTGCAGCCGGCTCTTGAACCAGAAGAAGTACTCCAGGACGTTGAGCGTGGAGTACCAGTTGGAGTCGAAGTTCATCAGCTGGACGCCCGCCTGCACCACCCGCACCCGCTCCTTGAGCATGACCGTGTTGACCAGCAGAAAGATCTCGGGGTGGATGTCGTCCTCGGCGTCGAAGATCGTCACCACGTCGTGAGTGGTGTGCGGCAGGGCCACGTTGAGCCCGTGGGGTTTGTTGACGGGCTTGTCGTCGAAGACCACGACCTGGACGTTCTCCAGACCTTCCCGGTCCAGCTCGGCGATTTTCTCTTCCGCCTTTTTGATGGTGCCGGTGTCGTCCTGCGAACAGATCACGAAGACCTCCAGCAGTTCGGCCGGATAGTCGGCCCGCACCACCCGCTCGATGGTGGTCTGGATGACGTCCTCCTCATGCCGTGCGGGCAGCAGCACGCTGAAGGAGAGACGCGGGCGGACAAAGCGGTCCGGAGCCCTGGCTTTTCGCTCGGCGTCTGTCCGGTCCCAGGTGTAGAGCATCAGATAGAGCACATGGGCCGACTGAACGGTCAGCAGTACGGAGACCAGGACGAGGCCCAGATAGATGATGGGGATCATCGGCCCCGCCTCCCCCAGACCCAGCCCGCGCTGGCGGCGAAATTGGCCGCGAACGCGGCGGCGATACCGATGCCGTTCGCCAGCAGGAGATGGATTCCCAAGCGTTCCAGCAGCCAGACCGCCAGGACGTTGACCGCGAGCCCGCCGAGTACGGACACATTGAATTTCAGAAACCGCCGGAGCGACGGGGTGGAAACCGCGAAGGTCCATCGGTCGTTGAGCAGATAGTTGTGGACCACGGCGAGCTCCACCGCGACCGGGGACGCCGCGAGCAGCGGCCAGTGGGCCCAGTGGTAGAGGGCGAAGAGAGCGACCGTGTTCACCAGCACGCCACCCACGCCGACGACCGCGAATCGCAGAACCAGACCGCTCAGGGCGGCCAGCGGGCCGCTCATCGAGCGCGTTCGAGAGAACATTCCTTTTCGCTTACGGGTGTTGCCCACCCGTTCGCTCGGGTCGCGGTCGCTGGTGCGATCGCTGAACGTTCCGAAACGCTGCATCGCGACTCCCTACGCAGGAGGCTCTTTCGCCGATGTCAGTCCAAGAGTGCTCCCCGGGATTTCGGAGGACATCACGCCTTCGGGGGAGGGTGGACTCCACCTTCGGTGGAGCGGCCTTCTCCCCCGTTTTGGGGAGGCCCGGAAACCGCGCCTGCAACTGGTCCCCCAAAAAGGGGAGCGGTAGGTCACCCGCCCGCGGGTGTCCGCACCGCGGAGACCCGCAGAAGATGAGACGGCCAGGCGTCCGCCCACGGCCTCGCGTCCCACTGGGATGAAGGTAGGTGACGTAATGTCAGGTCACGTGATGTTGCACCGTTCATTTGCCGCCCGGACCGGGGCCGTTATCGCCCTGATGGCGCTCTCACTCGCCCCCTCGGCGGCGATCGGTGTTCCTCAGGACGTTTCTCAGGACGTTTCTCAGGACGTTTCTCAGGACGTTCCTCAGGATTCCGATTCCGGAGCGATGCACGATTCCGAATGGGCGCTGACCGCGCTGCAGGCCAAGAAGGCATGGAAAATCAGCAAGGGCGCCGGGGTGACCGTCGCGGTCATCGGCACCGGCGTCGACGCCTCCCACCCGGATCTGCGCGGGCGGGTCCTGGCCGGCAAGGACTTCGGGGACGGCCCCAGCGGCACCGGCACCCGCGACCAGGGGGACGCGATGGAGCAGGCCACCCACGCGGCCGGGATCATCGTGGGGACCGGCCGCAACTACCGGGGCAACGGGCTGCTGGGTCTCGCACCCCAGGCCCGGGTGCTGCCGCTCGGGGTGTACGAGGACCGGAAGCCGCAGGTCGACGCCACCGCCAGGGCCATCCGCCACGCGGTGGGCCGCGGCGCGAAGGTCATCGATGTGGCGGTGTCCTTCAAGAAGCCGAACGCCGCGCTGCGGTCGGCGGTGACGTACGCGATCGGCGAGGACGCCGTGGTGGTCGCGGGCGCCGGCGACAACGGCAAGGACGGCAACCGCCCCACCTACCCCGCCGCCTACCCCGGGGTGGTCTCCGTCGTGGCGACTGACGAGAAGGGCGCCGTGTGGACCGACTCGCACCACGGCGGGGGCGTGACCCTGGCCGCGCCCGGTGTCTCCATCCTGACCACCGCCCCGAACAAGGACTACTGGACCGGCGCGGGCACCGGCTACGCCGCGCCGTGGGTCGCGGCCGGCGCCGCGCTGGTGCGCTCGGAGCACCCGCGCTGGACCGCGGGCCAGGTCGTACAGAAGCTGATCGACACGGCCGACCGCAAGGGGGCCTCGGGGCGTGATCCGCGCTATGGCTTCGGGTTGATCGCCCCGGCCAAGGCGCTGGCGGACCGCGCCGCACCACCCGCCTCCACCAGCCCGCCCGGCTCCGCGCGGACGGCCCCCAAGTCGGACCGCGAGCACTCCGCGGCCCGGTCCGAGGAGGGATCGGCGCTGGTGGCGATAGGAGCGGTGGCGGGGGCCCTGGTGGTGCTCGCCGTCATCGCGGTCTTCCTGATCAGCCGCCGTAAGCCCCCGCCGAACAACTCGGACAGCTGAACGGCGGGCCCGGCGTGAACGAGAAGACCCCCGTGACGGCGGGGACGGCGGGGACGCGCGGGCGGCTGGGGTTCTGGCAACGGCTGCGGCTTCAGGTGCTGCTGCTGGGGCTGATAGGTCTGCCGAGGTGGCTGGGGCTAGGGACGCTGCCGAAACGGTCGACGCAGCCCCAATGGAGGAGGCGGCGGGAGCGGCGCCAGGGCCGTCGGTCCCCGCTGCGGACCCGCAGAGGCATCGTTCAGCTGCTGGCCCTGGCCCTGATGGCCGAGGTCGCGACGGCCGCGACGACGCTCCATCCACCGGTGGGCCGGTCCGTCGACGAGTCCGCCTTCCCCCTGCCCAAGCCGTACTTCCCGGTCTCGACCCGGTTCTACACCGACCCCGACAACCCCGCGGCCCAGTGGGTGCGCGGCAACCCCCACGACCGCCGGGCGACGGTCATCCGCAAGCGCATCGCCGATCAGCCGCAGGCCGCCTGGTTCACGGACACCGACCAGGGCCGGGTCGAGGCGCAGGTGCGCCAGGTGGTGCGGAGTGCCCGGGCCCGTGGGCGGCTGCCGGTGCTGGTCGCGTACGCCATCCCGCACCGCGACTGCGGAAAGCACAGCTCCGGGGGCATGGCCGACCTGTCCGGCTACCGGAACTGGATCGGCGGCTTCGCCCGGGGGATCGGCGCCTCGCGCGCCGTCGTCATCCTGGAACCGGACGCCCTGGCGCATCTGACCTGCCTCAAGCGGCGACAGCAGGCCGAGCGGTACGAGGCGCTGTCCCACGCCGCGCGGACGCTGCGGGGGCAGGCCGCGCACGCCCGTATCTATTACGACGCCGGGAACTCCGGGTGGCTTCCCTCCCCCGTCATGGCCGAGCGGCTGGAGCGCGCGGGGATCGACCGGTACGGGGACGGCATCGCCCTCAACGTCTCCAACTTCAACGCCACGCGCGACGAGGTCCGCTACGGCCTGTCCGTCCTCAGAGAGCTGCGCCTGCCCCGGCTGGGGGCCGTGATCGACACCAGCCGCAACGGCGCCGGGCCCACCCACGACCACCGGTTCTGCGATCCGCCGGGGCGCAAGCTGGGCACGCCGCCCACCGCCCGTACCGGGATCCCCGGGATCGACGCCTATCTCTGGGTCAAGCAGCCGGGGCAGGCCGACGGCTGTGCGGCGACCGCGGGGCTCTTCGTCCCGGGCTACGCCTTCCGGCTCACCCACTGAGCGCCTGGTCCACTGAGCGCCTGGTCCACTGACCTCCTGATCCACTGACCTCCTGATCCGCTTCCTGGGCCTTCTGCGGCCTTCGAACGTTACTCACTGTCACTGATCCAGCGCGCAGCGGAGCGAAATCGACGCCCAAAATCGGACATAAAGCCATCAAGGCGGCCGAATTCCGCCTACCTCAATCGAGGTAGGCGGAATTCGGCCGTTTGGCGTGCCCGGCATTCCCGCAATTGAGGTAGCGAGATTTCAGTCGTGCGTACGGTGATTCGGCCCCGGTGGATTCCCTAATGTCGTTGAACGAAAGGGAAAGCCGCCTGAAGGAGCTCCACCGATGAAAAGAGTTCTCGTCGTGGAGCACCACCATCTGGTTTCGAGTGCGATCGCCGACCTGGTCGACGAAACACCCGGACTGGAACTGGTCGGCGCCGCCAGATCGGTACGCGAAGCAATTTCGCTGGCCGAGCGGAGGCAGCCGGACGTGGTGCTCATCGACGTGGACAAGTCGAGCTGGAAATGGCTCCGACTCGACCTGTTGGTCGCAGATCTCCTTCCTCGCGCGCGGCTAGTCCGGCTGACCGCAGTCTCCGACCCGCGAGTGGAATGTCTGGACCCTCCGACGAATACCCCCAGCGTCCTGAAAACAGCCATCCCCCAATTTCTCAGGAGTCTCACCGAATGAATTCCCCCATGGACAACAACGTTCCGACCGTTTCCGAAACCGCTGAGTCGAAGCGTGGGCCGCGTTCCTACCGGCTGCGTGTCGGTATCGCGGCCGGAGTTGTCGTGGCTGCTGCCATCGGTGGCACCGTGACCGCGTTCGCTCTGAATTCCGATTCTGATTCTTCGTCCGGCTCTTCCGCCTCAGCCGCGACGGCCAAGGGCGGGGCCGTCGACGGTCCGCTGTCCACCCGCGGTGGCGACATCGTGGACTCCAAGGGGCACAAGGTCGTGCTGACCGGTATCAACTGGTTCGGTGCCGAGACCGGCAGCTTCGCGCCGCACGGCCTGTGGACCCGTAACTGGAAGAGCATGCTCGACCAGATCGCGCACAACGGCTTCAACACGATCCGGCTGCCGTACTCCAACGAGATGTTCGCGGCCAAGAGCAAGCCCAACGGGATCGACTTCAAGCAGAACCCGGACCTCAAGGGCCTCACCGGCCAGCAGATCATGGACAAGATCGTCAAGGGTGCCACCGACCGCGGCATGATGGTGATCCTGGACCAGCACCGTCCTGACCAGTACGGCCAGAGCGAGCTGTGGTACAGCCAGAACCTCACCGAGAAGCAGTGGCTGGACGACTGGACCCAGCTGGCCAAGCGCTACAAGGACAACCCCCGGGTGATCGGCGCCGACCTGCACAATGAGCCGCGTGGCCAGGCCACGTGGGGCGACGGCAACCCGAAGACCGACTGGCGCCTGGCGAGCGAGAAGGCCGGTAACGCGATCCACTCCGTCAACAAAAACTGGCTGATCTTCGTCGAGGGCACCGACCGTCACAAGAACGAGCAGTTCTGGTGGGGCGGCGACCTCCAGGGTGTGAAGAAGTACCCGGTCAAGCTGAAGGAAGCCAACAAGGTCGTCTACTCGGCGCACGACTACGGCCCGGGTGTCTACAACCAGAACTGGTTCATGGCCAAGGACTTCCCGAAGAACATGCCGGCGATCTGGGAGAAGCACTGGGCCTACATCAAGAAGCAGAACATCGCTCCGGTGCTGCTCGGTGAGTTCGGTGGCCGCAAGACCGCGGGCAACAGCTCCGAGGCCGTGTGGCAGAACGCCCTGATGGACTACCTCAAGAAGAACCAGATCAGCTACACCTACTGGTCCCTGAACCCGAACTCGGGTGACACCGGTGGTGTCCTCAAGAACGACTGGAAGTCGATCGACAAGAACAAGATGAAGATGCTGTCCAAGTACCAGGCGCCGCTTCTGTCGGCGAAGGGGAAGACGTCGGAGTAATCCCTTTGGCACGGCCGCCGCACCCCGGCGGTGGACAGCGAGGGCCCGCAGGCAATGGCGCCTGCGGGCCCTCCGTCGTACCCGAGTACGGCCGGCCGTGCACGCGTACGGGCTGTGCGCGCGTACGGACCGTAACCGCGTACGGACCGTAACCGCGTACGGACCGTAACCGCGTATGGGCCCGCGTACGGCAAAGAAGCGCGGCCTCGGCAAAAACGCGGGCCCAGGCGGAAGCGATACGTCACCTCGCCGGGTTTCCTGTCCGGGCCCGCTTTCCGCGCCGACCCCGAAGGCGCGCGGAGGCCGGCCGCGAGGAGGCCGACGATGAAGCCCCAGCAGCGCACCGGCCGCGTACTCTTCCCGCTGGCCGTATTCGCGGTGGTGGCGGCCGACCAGGTGAGCAAGGCCTGGGCGGTGGCGGCCCTCGACGGCACCGTGGGGCCGCAGGGCGCGTTCGGGCCGGTGCACACCCTGCTGGTGCGCAACACCGGGGTGGCCTTCGGTCTTGGGCGGGGCCGGCCCCTGCTGATCGTCCTGATCACCCTCGCCGGGGCGGTCGCGACACTGGCCGCCGCGGGCGCGGGGCTGCGGGTCCGCAGCCGGGCCCGGGCGCTGGCGCTCGGGCTGATCGCCGGGGGCGCGCTCGGCAACGGCGCCGACCGGGCCGTACGACACCCCGGGCCGCTGCGGGGCGCGGTCATCGACTGGATCATGGTCACGGCCCGCGGCCCGGTGTTCAATCTCGCCGACGCCGCCCTGGCGGTCGGCGCCTGTCTGCTCGTCGTCGTCCTGCTGCGCGACCTCACGCTCCCGCTTTGGGGACCGCGCTCTCACTGGCGTCCGGCTCTCCGGGCGGCAGCGTCGCCTCTTCAGGCGCCAGGTTCGGAACCTCGTCCTGGTGCTGGTGCTGGTGCTGGTGCTGGGGCTGGTGCTGGTGCTGGTGCTGGGGCTGGTCCGGGGTCCGGTCCTGGGGCCGCTCCTCGGCCCGGCTTCCGGCCGGGTCCGCGAAGGAGTCGAGGGAGCCCACGAGGTCGCGCAGCCGTCCGAGCGCCGCTTCGTCCGGGCCCTCGCGGGCCCCGCGGGAGGTCAGCGCGTTCGTGATCCGTTGATACGCGGCCAGCTCCCGGGCGCAGCGGTGGCACCGTGCCACATGCGCCCGGACCCGGCCCGCGGCCGGCGCGTCCAGCTCACCGTCCAGATACGACTGGAGCTCGGCGCCGTCCGCAAGACACTCGCTGGCCTGTTGGCGCTCGGCGCTCCGCCACCACATCCACCACCTGCTGCTCATGCCCCACCTCGCTGTCCTTGAGGTCCCGCGGCCACCAATCGATCCCGGATCCGCTTGCGCGCCCGGTGCAGTCGGCTCATCACCGTCCCCTTGGGCACGCCCAGCACCCGCGCGGCCTCCGCGTACGACAGCCCGTCCACATGCACCAGCCGCACCACCTGCTGATCGCGCAGCGGCAGCGCGGTGAACGCGGCGTCCACGGCCTCGTCGAAGGCCGTGTCGACCACCAGCTCCTCGGGTGTCGCGCCCGAGGCGGCGGGTGTCGCGCCCGGGGCGGACGCGAGCCGGTCGAGTTCGGTGTCCGGGTCGTCGAGCAGACGCGGTCTGCGCTGCCGGCGCCGGCTCACCTCCGCATGCCGCATGATCGTCAGCAGCCAGGCGCGCGGATGGCGGCCGTCGAACCGGCCGACCGCCCGGTAGGCCCTGAGCAGGGTGTCCTGCACCAGGTCCTCGGCGTCGGCGGGCTGCGCGGTCAGCGACATCGCCACCCGCAGCAGCACCTCCACCTCGGGCAGCACGTACTGGGCGAACATGCGCTCTTGACGGGCGTCCGGGTCAGCCACGGGTGCCTCCTCGGATCCTGACCCCCCGGGACGCGGTGACGACTGTCACACTCTGTGTAACACCGCGCTCACATCGGCGCACGCCATGATCGGCGGTTCGAGTGATGGTGGGGGTGGGGGTGAGGGAGGAGGCTGCTCGGGCTCAGGCCTTCGCAGAAACTCAGGCATTCACGGAGACTCAGACCTTCACGTCGACTCAGGCACTCACAGAGACCAGGAGCTTTCCGTCGAGCGTGCGGATCTCGAAGTGGTCGATGTCGGCCGCCTTGAAGGCCGCGCCGCCCTGGGTGAACAGGGGAGCCTGGGCGCTCTTGTCCGGGCTGTCCGCGATGCCGTACCCCTGAGGCGGCACCGACCAGGTCGTCATGACCTGCTTCTCACCGCTCTTGGAGACCGCGATCATGCTGCACGCCAGGGGGCCCTTGACGTTCTTCAGCCGCAGCATGGCGTCGGTGCCCCACATCTTGTCCTTCAGGGCGATCGTGGCGTTCACCTTGGTGTCCGGGTCGGTGGCCTGGACCTTGGTGGGCATCGCTTCGAAGGTCTTGCTCGCGGTGGTCTCGGCGCTGATGGTCGTGGACGAGCCGTCGTCGGAGGTGAGGGCCACCGCGCCGAGCGGTCCGCCGATGATCAGCACAGCGGCCGCGGCCACCAGGGAGAGGTGCCGGCGGCGCCGCTTGCGCCGGACCACGGCGACCTCGCCGATCATGTTGTCCAGCAGCCCCGGGCTGGGGCTCGCGGTGAGCGTGTCGATGCCGTTGGGGGTGGCGGTGAAGGAGTGCGGGACGCCTGTGAGCCCGGGCCGGCCGGGGGCGCCGTGGATGCCGGGGACGCCGGAGGCCAGCTCCGCCAGCATGGGCTCAATGCCTGCCAGCTCGTCGAGGCGGCGTCCGCAGTCGTCACAACCGGCGAGGTGCTGCTCGAAATAGGTGGCGTCCGCGTCGTCGAGCACGCCGAGTACGTACGCGGCGACGGCGTCGTGCCCGGCGTGGTGCGCCTGCGCGGTCATGCCGTCACTCCTCTTTCCTCAAGCGCGAGCTTCATGGAGCGCAGCGCGTAGAAGACCCGGGACCGCACGGTCCCGCTGGGTATGCCGAGCGTCTGGGCCGCCTCGTTGACCGTGCGGCCCTTGAAGTACGTCTCGACGAGCACCTCGCGGTGCGCGTCGCTGAGGTCGTGCATCGCGTCCGAGAGGGTCATCAGCCGCAGGGCCCGGTCGATCTCGTCCTCGGCGGGCATGAGCTCCAGCGGGGAGGGGTCGACTTCCTGCGGACGGGCCTGGCGGCTGCGGTGTCCGTCGATGACGATCCGCCGGGCCACGGTGACCAGCCAGGGCCGGATCGAGCCGGTGGCCCTGCTGAGCTGGTCGGCGTTGCGCCAGGCGCGGACGAGGGTTTCCTGGACGACGTCCTCGGCCCGGTGCCGGTCGCCTGCCACCAGGCGCAGTACGAAGGCGAGCAGCGGTCCGGCGTGCTCCTGGTAGAGCGCGCGCATCAGCTCCTCGTCCGGCGTACCGCGCTGGGATCTCGACCGATGTGCATCGGTCACGGCGGCGTCGTCGCGCACCAGAACCTCCAGGACGGAACCCGAGTTGGACATCATCAGCAGACACTCCCGGTGTGTTGGCCGGGGGTTGTGTGGCCCGGACGGCCTCTTCCTCCATCACTACGGACGGGGCGGGAGCGCCGCTCAACTCGTGGCGAAGTTTCTTGAAGTGGCCGCGGACGCCGCCGTTCCGCACCGGCCGCCGGGCTCTGCCGAACTCCCCGACACCTGCGCTGTCGTGGCCTTCAGGAGGCCAGGGGGTCCAGGACGACGGGCCGCACCGAGCCTTCGATCATGGCGCCAAGCCCCTCGACGGCGCAGGTGTCGGGGTGTTCGGCGATATGCAGCGGCATACCGGTCGCCTCCCGCAGGAGATCGTCGAAACCGGGGAGCCCCGCGCTGCCGCCCGCCAGCATGATGCCGCGCTCGGCGAGGTCGGCGACCAGATCGGGCGGGCAGCGGCGGAGCACCGTGCCGACCGCGTCGAGCACTCCGGTCAGCGGGGTCTGCACCACGGCCCGGATGCCCTCGATGTCGATCTGCACCGAGCGGGCGAGTCCGGTGGCCACGTCCCGGCCGTGCACCTCGGGGCCGTGCACCTCGGTGTCGTCCGCGGCCGCACCGGTGCGGCTCAGGGCCAGGTGCAGCGGGCGGACGGCCTGGCTCGGCAGCATCAACGCGTGCTCGTTGCGCATATGTTGGACGAGGGCGTGGTCGATCGTCTCCCCGCCGACCGCCACCTGCTCGGCGGCGACGATCGAGCCCAGCGACAACACCGCGACCTGGGTGGTGGCCGCCCCGCACACCACGATCATCGTCGCCTCGGGCCGTTCGACCGGCAGACCGCAGCCCACGGCGGCGGCGATCAGGGTGTCGACCAGCTCCACCCGCCGGGCACCGAGCCCGGTCAGCGTCTCGACGGCGGCGCGCTCCGCCAGCGGGTCCGCGTCGTGCGGGACGCACACGGCGGCGCTCAGCAGCGGCTTGCGCCGCCAGGCCCGGCGCACCTTGTTGCCGACGAGGAACCGCAACATGCGCTGGGCCATGGCGATGTCGACGACCCGGCCACCGGATACGGGCCGTACGACCCGGATATGGTCGGGGGTGCGGCCCATCATCCGCTCGGCGAGCGCCCCCACCGCGATCAGCCCCCCGGTGCGGGTGTTCACGGCGGCGACGCTCGGCTCGTCGACGACGAGGCCGGTGCGCCTGAGATAGACCCGGGTCCTGGCGGCGCCGAGGTCGACGGCGATGGAGCAGCGGCGCAACCGATCGAGGCTGATGGTCATGTCAGGCCTCCTGCAGGTCTCCTGTGTGGCCGGGTCTCCCGTGCGGTCAGGTTTCCCGTGCGGGCGGGGTGGTGGGGCCGTCGGCCCGGCGGCCCTGTGATCATCGTGTGGGCCGGACCGCCCGCCTCGCCTGCGGTGCTGCGCCGGTCGGGCGAGGAACGGCCCTCACCGCTGCCGACCGATCCCGTTACCCGGCCTATTCGGCGTATTCGGCGTATTCGGCTACGCGGCTTATTCGGTGTACTCGCCGGTTATTCGCCGTACTCGCCGACGTCCGGGTTGTCCTTGGCGTCGGCGTAGCACTGCACGGCGGCCGCGGTGAGCGAGAACCGCACGGGCGTCTCGCCGAAGGCGATCCGCCCCGCCGTCTCGCCCGCCGCCGCGATCGCCTCCCGCACCTGCGGGACCTCCTCGGCCGGGCAGTGCACGATGACCTCGTCGTGTTGGAAGAACACCAGCTCAGCGCGGAGCCCCGCCCCGGCCAGCGACTGCCGCAGCGCGGCGAGCACCAGCACCGCCCAGTCGGCGGCGCTGCCCTGGACGACGAAGTTACGGGTGAACCGCCCGCGGGCGCGGGCGCCGGCCGTGCTGCCGTACGTCGGCTCCTCGTCCTGGTCGCGCGGCAGGCCCGCCTCGTCGGCCGGGTCGCCGCCCGCGGAGGCGGGCGGGCAGGTGCGGCCCAGCCAGGTGCGCACCAGCCGCCCCTCCTCACCGGCCCGGGCCGCCTCGTCCACGTACGCCACGGCGGCCGGGAAGCGGCGCCGCAGGGCCGCGAGGTGCTTGAGGCCGTCGCCCGAGGTCTGGCCGTAGATCGCGCCGAGGAGTGCGAGCTTGGCCTGGTCGCGCCGGCCGGAGAAGGCGCGGTCGGACAGCGTCGCGTACAGATCCCGCCCGCTGCCCGCTATCTCCATCAGGCCCGGATCGCGGGAGACGGCCGCCAGGACACGTGGCTCTATCTGGTCGGCGTCGGCGACCACCAGCCGCCACCCCTCGTCGGCGACCACCGCCCGCCGCACCACCTTGGGGATCTGCAGCGCTCCGCCGCCGTTGGTGGTCCAGCGGCCGGAGACCGTGCCGCCGGGCACATACTCGGGGCGGAAGCGGCCGTCCCGCACCCAGGACTGCAGCCACGCCCAGCCGTGCGCGGTGTGCAGACGGTAGAGCTTCTTGTAGCGCAGCAGCGGCTCCACGGCGGGGTGGTCGATGTCCCGCAGCTCCCAGGCACGGGTGGAGCTGAGCGAGATGCCCGCGCGCGCGAACGCCTTGAGGACCTCGGCCGGCAGATCGGGCCGCACCCGTACGCCCCCGAAAGCGCGGGACACCTCGTCGGCCAGCTCGGCCAGCCGCCGCGGTTCCAGACCGCCCGGGTAACGCTCGCCGAGCAGTTCGTCCAGCAGCTCGCGGTGGCGGTCGGCCCGCCAGGGCACCCCGGCCCGGCGCAGCTCGGCCGCCACCAGGGTCCCGGCCGACTCGGCCGCGGTCAGCAGCCGCATCCGGCCGGGGTGCTCGGCCGCCTCGGTACGGGTCAGCTGTCCGGCGTAGACCGCCAGCAGCGCGTCGAGGGGGTCGGTGCCGGGCGGCAGCGGCACCGGGCCGGGCTCGAAGAGCGACGGCTGTGTCTCGGCAGCTCGCACCGGCGGGTCCTCGGGGACCGGCAGCCGGCGCAGCCGCGCCCACGCCGCGGTCAGCGAACGCGGCTCGCCGCACCGCCCTTCGTGGCCGAGCAGCAGGGCCTCGGCGGCCTCCAGGTCGTAGCACCGCTCGACGCGGACGCCCGCGGCGAGCAGCCGCGGGTAGAGCTCGGCGGTCGACCGCCACACCCAGCGCTCGACCTCCGGCCGGGACCGTACGGCCTCGACGGCGCCCCCGGCCGCGGCCGTGACCTCGACGATCGGACCGGCGGCCCGCCCCGCGGGGTCCAGCGGGCAGAGACGAGCGCCCCCGTCACCCGTCTCAGCCAGCGCCCATCTCATGTTGGTGAGTGTGACAGGGGGGTCTGACAAAACCGGCGGAGGTGAGGCCACGGCTGTGAAAGGGGTTGACCCTGAGGCGCGGCGCCCCTACTTTCCGTCCGGAGTGACGAATGGTGTTCGAAATCTCGAACCTTGGAGCCGTCAATGACCCGTATCCGCACCAGAGCGCTGCCGCTCCTCGCGGCGGCTCTCCTCGCGCTCCTCGCCTTAACTCAGACGGGCGGCGCACCCACGGCCAGGGCCGACTCGCCCGCTGCTGCCGAAGCTGATTCGCCCGCCACCGAAGCTGATTCGCCCGCCGCCGGTGCCGGCTCGCCCACCGCCGGTGCCGGCTCGCCCACCACCGCTGCCGACTCCGCCGTGGTGGCCGGGACGTTCACCAACCCGATCGTGACGCAGAACGGCGCGGACCCGACGATCATCCGTTATGCCGGGTACTACTACCACCTCGGCACCACCTGGGCCTCCCACTGGGAGATGCGCAGATCGCCCACGCTCGGCGGCCTGAAGACCGCGGCCCCGACGACGATCTACAGCGAGACCGTCGCGTCCCGCTGCTGCAACTTCTGGGCGCCCGAGCTGCACCGCCTCAACGGCCCCAACGGTCTGCGCTGGTATCTGACCTACAGCGCGGGCGTCTCCGCGAACATCGACCACCAGCACGTCCACGTCCTGGAGAGCGCCGGGAACAACCCGCTGGGCCCGTACACGTACAAGGGCCAGGTCGATCCGTACGGCGACAACCGCTGGATGATCGACAGCAGCTATCTGTCCATGCCCGACGGCCGCCTCTACCTGCTCTACTCCTTCTGGGAGGGCGGCACGCAGAACCTGTACGCGGTCCGGATGAGCAACCCATGGACCCCGACCGGCGGCGCCGTCCGCATCGCGAGCCCCACCTACAGCTGGGAGAAGGTGGGCTCCGGGGTCAATGAGGGGCCGACCATCCTCCAGCACGGCGGGCGGACCTTCCTGACCTTCTCCGCCTCGCACTGCGACACCCCCGACTACAAACTGGGGCTGATGGAGCTGACCGGAAGCGACCCGCTGGCGGCGGGCGCGTGGAAGAAGTTCGCCAACCCGGTTTTCCAGCGCAATGACGCGAACGGGGTCTACGGGCCCGGCCACAACTTCTTCTTCCCGTCACCCGACGGGAAGGAGGTCTGGATGGCCTACCACGCGAACTCCAAGGCCACGGACGGCTGCAGCGGAACCCGGACCACCCGGGCCCAGAAGGTGAACTGGAACGCCGACGGCACCCCGAACTTCGGTGCGCCCGTCTCCACGTCCACCGCCCTGGCCGAGCCCTCCGGGACGCCGGCCGCCGCTGTGCGCTGACCCCCGCCGCTACGAGACGAGCGCGAAAACCGCAGGCCACGCCACTGGCCTGCGGTTTTTGCTGTCCGGGAGATCGTGCGTATGCGGCGGCTTTTGGATGCCATGCCCGGAATGCGTAATTCCGGAAGAATTTCCAGGTGTGGGAGAACCTGTCGGGCGTCTCCTGCGTCACCTCTATCGACCGTATATGTCGACCGTACGGATCGCCGTTGCCCTACGCTTCCCGGTGATCATCGGGTGATCGTCTGGATACACATGGTGCACGTGCATCTGCTGATGCATATGCGAATGCATTTGCTCGTTCGAATGCTCATGCATTTGCAGCCCAACAGCGTTATGATCCGGGTCAGTTGACAGCTGCACTAACCAGTGGAGAGCCCTGTGCGCGACCACCCGTACAACGGCATGGCGGCCGCGGACCTGCAAGAGGCCGCCTGGCAGAAGAGCAGCCACAGCAATTCCCAGGGCTCGTGTGTGGAGTTCGCCAAGCTGCCGGGCGGACATGTCGCCGTACGGAACTCCCGCTACCCGGACGGCCCGGCCCTCATTTACACCCCGGCCGAGGTCGAGGCGATGCTGCTCGGCATCAAGGGCGGCGAATTCGACCACTTGGTGCGCGACCTGGCCTGATCTGTTCCGGCCTGAACCGTCCTGGCCTATCCCGGTCCGATTCGTCGCAGTCTGATTCGGCCCGGTCTGATTCATCCCGTTCCGGCCCCGCCGCGGTGAGCGACACTGGTAGGTGGGTGCGATGCCCGGCTGGATGAGACGGCTGGGGAGATACGGCTATGAACGGGTCGATGCGCGTCGGACATGTTCTCGGAGTGCCACTGCGGATGCACTGGAGCGTCCCGGTGCTGGTGGCCCTGCTCGCCTACGGCCTGGGCCATGAGACGCTCCCGGCCTGGACCCCGGGCCATTCGAACGTCGTCTACGCCGCCGCCAGCGTGATCGGAGCGGCGCTGCTGATGGGGAGCCTGCTGCTGCACGAGGCCGCGCATGCGGTCACCGCCCGCAGGAAAGGCGTCTCGGTCGAGGATGTGACGCTGTGGGCGCTGGGCGGCATGACCAAGATGGGACGGCCGCGGACCGCGGGCGTGGCGCTGTTGGTGGCCGTCAGCGGCCCGATCACCAGCCTGGTGATCGGGGGCGCCGCGATCGGGGCGGGGATCGGGGCGCACGGTCTGATCGGCTGGGGGATACCCGCGGCGCTGCTGCTGTGGCTGGGGTGGGCCAATCTGCTGCTGGGTGTCTTCAATCTGCTGCCCGCCGCGCCGCTGGACGGGGGGCGGGTGGTGCAGGCCGTGATGTGGTGGCGCACGGGGGACCGGGAGCGGGCCGAACGGGCGGCGGGCCGCAGCGGCCAGATCTTCGGCATGGCGATGATCGCCTTCGGCTGGGTGGCGTTCATCCGGGGGGCCACGGGCGGTTTGTGGTTCTCGCTCATCGGTCTCTTCATGGTGATCATCGCCAACGCGGAGCGGCAGCACGCCACCCTCACCGAGACCCTGCGCGGGGTGCGGGTGGCCGATGCCATGTCCCATCCGGTGGCCGCCGGGGCCGACTGGCTGACCGTGGACCGCTTCATCGACGAGGTGGCGGCGCCGGCCCGGCATTCGGTGCTGCCGGTTCTCGACTTCGAGGGCCGGCCGAGCGGGCTGGTGAGTCTGCGCGGCCTCGCGGCGGTGCCGTCCGGGAACCGGGGGATGCAGCGGGTACGCGATGTGGCCACGCCGCTCTCCAGGTGCACGCTCGCCGTGCCGGGCGATCTTCTGAACGAGGTCATGGACCGGGGGGCGCGGCCCGGGGGCGGTATGCCGATCCTGGTCGTCGACCATGGCCATCTGGAGGGGATCGTCACCGCCCACGATGTGACGCGGCTCTTCCAGCTGCATGCGCTGGACGCGACGGCCGCCCCGCCGAAGTCCAGCCCCCTATGAGTGGTCGGGACGGAACGCCTGGCGCGTAGCGCGGTCGCGGCACCTATCGCGGTCGCGGCAGCAGGAACAGCGCCCAGACGACCTTGCCGCGCAGCGTCCCGGCCAGCGGATGCCAGCCCCAGTCGTCGGTGAAGGACTCCACGAGATAGAGCCCTCTTCCCGACTCCTGGCTGAAGTCGGCCTCGCCGGCCACCGGGCTCTTCTCGCTCGGGTCCCGGACCGCGCACACCAGCCGTGAGCGCCAGCGCATCAGGTGCAGCCGCACCTGCGCCTCGGCCTCCGTACCCGGCGGGCCGTCCGGGCGGACGCCGGGGCAGGCATGGCGCAGGGCGTTGGTGACCAGCTCGGAGACGACCAGGGCGACCTCGTCGAACATCTCCGGGAGTTCCCACTGTGCGAGCGTGGCGCCGGTGAACCGCCGGGCTCCTTGGACCGCTTCGAAGCGGGCGGGCAGCGAGCAGGAGGCGGAACCGGAGACGCCGGGAGCGTCGATCGAGGGGAGCCCCAGCCACACGGGCTCCAGCATGGTCGAGCCTTCGGTCCCCATGCGAGCACTCCTGCATCCGTGGCCCTGACGAATCCTGGCCAGATCTCGTACGAGCTTGCACGTGCGCAAGACCTATGGTTCCGAATGCGCACAACGGATGCAAGGGCAGATGCACGTGCACGCAGATTTTTTTGGGGCCATGTACCCAACTTCGACACAGATTCTCCCTACGTCCTCTTGCGTACGTCTCACACTTGAGTAACGACATGTGCACAGGGCGGAGCCCGAATAGTGGCAGACTTCGGCCTCAGGGCTGCGGGGGTCGCCTTCGGAAGGGTGCGTTCCGTACAGGGAGGGTCGCAGACATGAGCGCTAGCGAGTCGAGCGGATCGGTGGTGCGCCGGATTCTCCTGGGCTCTCAGCTCAGGCGGTTGCGCGAGTCCCGTGGTATCACGCGGGAAGCGGCTGGTTATTCCATCCGGGCCTCCGAATCCAAGATCAGCCGGATGGAGTTGGGCCGGGTGAGCTTCAAGGCGCGCGACATCGAGGACCTGCTCACGCTCTATGGGGTCGCGGACGAGACCGAGCGCGCGTCCCTGCTGGGTCTGGCGCGCGAGGCCAATGTCGCGGGCTGGTGGCACAGTTACGGCGATGTGCTGCCGAGCTGGTTCCAGACCTATGTCGGTCTGGAGGGCGCCGCCTCGCATATCTCCTGCTACGAGGTGCAGTTCGTACACGGTCTGCTGCAGACCGAGGGCTATGCCCACGCCGTCGTCACCCGCGGTCAGCCGCAGGCCTGCCACTCCGAGGTGGACCGCCGGGTCGCGCTGCGGCTGGAGCGGCAGAAACTGCTGGTCTCCGAGCGGGGGCCGGCCTTTCAGGTGGTGATCGACGAGGCGGCGCTGCACCGGCCCTACGGCGGACAGGCCGTGATGCGGGCCCAGATCCAGCACCTCATCACGGTCTCCGAGCAGCCCAATGTCACGCTCCAGGTGATGCCCTTCTCCTTCGGCGGACACGCCGGGGAGAGCGGTGCGTTCACCCTGCTGCGCTTTCCCGAGTCCGACCTGCCGGACATCGTCTATCTGGAACAGCTGACCAGCGCGCTCTACCTCGACAAACCCGAGGAAGTGGGGCAGTACCGGCGGGTGTTGGAGCGGCTGAGCGAGGACAGCCTGTCCGTGGAAAAGAGCCGTGACTTGCTGCGGGGCCTCCTTCAATGACCTTGACACGCCAGTAAGATGACGTTCTGTCAGCAATACATGTTCTGTCAGCAATCCCCCACGCGTACGCGGTGTCGTTGAACGGCGCCCCGTCCTCCAGATAGGGATGGCATGTCCTACTTCTCCGAGCTGGCCTTTCAGTACATCGATGGTGAGTGGCGGACCGGCAGCGGTTCCTGGGACATCGTCGATTTCAACCCCTATAACGGGGAGAAGCTCGCCTCCATCACCGTGGCCACCGTCCAGGAGATCGACCTGGCCTACCGCGCCGCCGAGCGGGCGCAGCCGGAGTGGGGCGGTACCAATCCGTACACCCGGCGCCTGGTCTTCGAGCGGGCCCTGCGGATCATCGAGGACCGTGAGAAGGAGCTCACGGAGGCGATCATCGCGGAGTGCGGTGGCACGCATGTGAAGGCGGGGTTCGAGCTGCACCTCGCCAAGGAGTTCCTTCGCGAGTCGATCCAGCTGGCGCTGCGGCCCGAGGGGCGCATCCTGCCCTCGCCGGTCGACGGCAAGGAGAACCGCCTCTACCGGCTGCCGGTCGGTGTGGTCGGGGTCATCAGCCCGTTCAACTTCCCCTTTCTGCTGTCGATCAAGTCGGTCGCCCCGGCGCTCGCGCTGGGCAACTCCGTCGTGCTCAAACCGCATCAGAACACTCCGATCTGCGGTGGCGGGCTGGTCGCCAAGGTCTTCGAGGACGCCGGGCTGCCCGCCGGGCTGCTCAATGTGGTGGTCACCGACATCGCCGAGATCGGTGACGCCCTGATCGAGCACCCGGTGCCGAAGGTCATCTCCTTCACCGGCTCGGACAAGGTCGGCCGCCATGTCGCCACCGTCGCGGCCTCCCACTTCAAGCGCTCCATCCTGGAACTGGGCGGCAACAGCGCCCTGGTCGTCCTCGACGACGCCGATGTGGACTACGCGGTGAACGCCGCCGTCTTCAGCCGCTTCGTCCACCAGGGCCAGGTCTGTATGGCCGCGAACCGGGTGCTCGTGGACCGCCGGATCGAGCGCGAGTTCACCGAGAAGTTCGTGGCCAAGGTCGAGTCGCTGAGGGTCGGCGACCCGAGTGACCTGACGACACATATCGGCCCGCTGATCAACGAGGGCCAGGCCGAGGCCATCAGCTCCCTCGTCGACCAGGCCGTCGCCGAGGGCGCCACCGCGCTGGTGCGCGGCCGGACCGAGGGCACCCTCGTCGCCCCCAGTGTGCTCACCGGGGTCGCGGAGGACGCCGCGATCCTCAGCCAGGAGATCTTCGGCCCGGTGGTCCTGCTGATCCCCTTCGACGGGGACGAGGACGCCATCCGGCTCGCCAACGCCACGGAGTACGGGCTGAGCGGCGCCGTGCACACCGGCGATATCGAGCGCGGGGTGAGCTTCGCCAAGCGCGTGCGCACCGGCATGATCCACGTCAACGACAGCACGGTCCACGACGAGCCGATCGTGCCCTTCGGCGGAGAGGGGAACTCCGGGCTCGGACGGCTCAACGGCGACTCCTTCGTCGAGGACTTCACCACCACCAAGTGGATCTCCATTCAGTACGGCCGCAGTCAGTTCCCGTTCTGAGCTGCGGTGTGGTTGGTTGACGTGTCGTTGAGGACAAAGGCTGACCGCAAGGGTCCGTAGTGTCGGAGACATCGGGAGACGGAACTCCCGATGGACCGATGGAAGGCGGACCCATGCCCACTCTGGTGAACCAGGAAGCCCACGGCGACGAGGCCGGAGCCCTTCTGGGCTTCCTCGACGCCCAGCGCGGCGCCGTCCGCCGGACGCTGCACGGCCTCACCGACGAGCAGGCGCTTCTCAAGCCGTCGGCGAGCGAGCTGTCGCTGTTCGCCGTGCTCAAGCATGTCGCCGAGGTCGAGCAGAGCTGGGTCGAGGACGCCAAGCAGGTGCCGCACGCCATCCCGCGCGACCACTCCAACTGGAACATGGGCTTCGAGCCCGAGGAGGGGCGGGCGACGGTCAAGGAGGTGCTGGCCTTCTGGGACGAGGTGGCGGCCGAGACCGAGAAGTTCATCCGCTCGCTGCCCGACCTGAACGTAACCTTCCCGTTGCCCCCGGCGCCGTGGTTCCCCGAGGGCAGTAAGCGCTCCATGCGCTTCCTGCTGCTCACCTTGATCCAGGAGTTCGCCCGCCACGCCGGCCACGCCGACATCGTCCGCGAGACCATCGACGGCAAGACCGCCTTCGAGCTCATCGACGAGGTCGCGGCGGAGCAGTAGCCGCCGGGGGTGTAGCAGGCCGGGGTGTAGCCGACGGGGGTGTAGCAGTTCGGGGTGTAGCAGGCGGGGGCCGTAGCAGGTCGGGGTGTAGCAGGCCGGGGCAGCCGATCGGGGGTAGTCGCTCCGGTCGGAGGCAACTGCCCGGGAGGGCGACCGGCTCACCGCCGCGGGGTGAGCCGGGGCCGCAGCGCGCACCAGGCGGGCAGGACGGAGGAGACCACCGCCAGCAGCGCGCAGGCGGCCACCGCCGCGCCCACCTCGCCCCAGGGCACCGCGAGCGAGGCCGGGACCGACAGTCGCCCCAGCGCACCCCACAGACCGAGCAGTTGGACCCCGGCCACCGCCGCCCCGAGCAGCGCGCCCACGGCCACGGTCAGCAGCCCCTCCGCCGCCACGGCCCGCAGCACCTGGAAGGTGGTGGCCCCGGCCAGCCGCAGAGCCCTCAGCTCGGGTATTCGGTCGGAGGTGGCCATGACCAGCGTCCCGGCGAGCGCAATGCCCGCGTAGACCAGGGCGATGCCGACCACCACCAGCAGGCCCAGCCGGGTCTGTGGACTCGTCCGGGGATGGACGGCCGCCACCCAGGCGTCCCGGGTGAGCACCCGCCCGCCCTCCGACCGCACCGCCGCCCGCAACCCCTCGGCGACGGCGGCCGCGTCGGCCCCGGGCCGCAGCCGCACCTCGATCCGGTCCACCGCGGCGCCGCGCGCGTTCCGCCAGGTGACATACGCGCCGTTGTCGCCGGTGCCGGTCCGCAGGACGGCGACGATCCGCAGCGTCGCCTTCCGGCCGTCGCCCAGCCAGACGGTGACCCGGCGGCCGACCGTGGGCCGCTCCCATTCCTCGTTCACCACGATGCCCCGGTCGTCCAGGTCACGGACCGAGCCGGAGACCACGGGCAGCCGCCCGACGGCCGCGAGCCGCGCCGGATCCACCGCCTGCGCCGCCGACTTGACCAGTGCCGACTCTCCGTCACGGAAGAACACGGCGGTGGTCGCGGACGCGGACACCAGCGCCCCAGGGACATCGGACACCCGCCGCACCGCGCCCGCGCTCAGCCCCTCGGAGCCCGCCCCCGCGCTGACCACGAAGTCGGCGCGGGTCTGGGCGCGCAGCTCGGCCGCCTTCGCCTGGCTCACCGTCGCGGCCGCGCCCAGCAGGGATCCGGTGAGCGCGACCGTGATCAGCACCGGCGCGGCGACGGACGCGGTCCGTCGCACCCCGGCCGAGGCGCTTTCCCGGGCCAGGATCCCCGTCGCACCGGGCAGCCGGGCCGGCAGCCGGCCCAGCGCCCGCACCACCGGCCGTACCAGCAGGGGCGCCAGCAGGCCGACCGCGGTGATCAGCACCATGGGCTCGGTGGTGTAGGTCTTCCGCTTGAGCAGCGCTCCCGGGTCGTCGGCCAGCGTCCACCCCAGCGTCGCCACCCCGGCCATCAGTAGCCCGGCGCCCAGCAGCCGTCGGGTGAGCGGCATGGTCCGGCTGTCCACGGCGGCCTCGCGCAGCGCCTCGGCCGGCTCGACCCGCCCGGCACGCCGCGCCGCGGCCCACACCCCCGCGAGCGCCACCAGCAGGCCGGTCGAGAAGGCCACGGGAAGCGGCCAGAAGTGATCGCCGACGGTGAACCATTCGGGCGCCACCCCGCCCTCCACCAGCCGGCGCGCGAGCCATGGCGCGCCCCAGGTCCCCAGCGCGCAGCCCGCGGCCGAGGCGAGCACCCCCACCACCGCTGCCTCCGCGAGGACCACCCGCCTGAGCTGGCCGGGGGTGGCCCCCGCCATGCGCAGCAGGCCGAACTCCCGGCGCCGCTGGGCCACCGCGAAGGCGAAGGTGGAGGCGACCACGAAGACGGAGACGAAGCCGGTCACCCCGGCCGCAGTGCCGAGCAGCGCGTTGACCGTGAGCAGGGCCCGGCTGTCGCGGTCCGGATCGGGGTCGGCCCGCCGCCGGTCCGCGCCGGTGAGGACCCGCACCCCGGCCGTCCCCGCCACCGCCTCGCGTACTTCGGCGGCGGGGGCGCGTACCACCAGCGCGTCGATCCGGGGCGAGAGGCGGGCGGCCTCGTCGTCGGTGAAGAACACCGCGCTCTCGAAGGCCGACCTGGGGACCGTGCCCACCACGACGCGGGTCTGGTCCCCCGAAGCGGTCCCGACGCGGATCCGGTCGCCGGCCTTCACCTCGCTCCCCGCGACGACCACTTCCGCGGCCTTGTGCGGCGCCCGCCCGGCGGTCAGCCGGTACGGGGTGAAGGCCGCGGCGGACCAGGGGTGGCCGACGGTGCCCTGGGGGAGCGCGGCCGAGCGCACGGGGAAGGTGCGGTCCGGTGTCACGGGGCCCAGCCGCCCGAGCCGGGCCACCAGCTCGGGCGGCACCGGGCGGGGGTGGGCCAGCGGCGCCGACACCTTCTCGGTGTCCGGGCCGCGTCGTACGGGAACGGTGAGGGTGTCGGCGCCGCGCACCACCACGGGCGCGGCGGCGAACCGCTCCGGGCCCTGCCGGGGGGCGTCCAGCGTGGAAGCCAGAGCCAGGCACATGGTGGCGATCAGCGCGACCCCGAGGCCCAGCGCGACAAATGTGCCGACGAGTGTGATCCATCGGGTCCGCAGACCGCCGAGCGTCATCCTCAGCACGGGACCGTCTCCAGCCGCGTCATCCGGGCGGACACCTGCTCGGCGGTCGGCTGCTGGAGCTCTCCGCTCACCCGCCCGTCGACGAGGAAGACCACCCGGTCGGCATACGAGGCGGCCACCGGGTCATGGGTGACCATGACGACGGTCTGCCGCTCGGCGTCGACCAGCTCCCGGAGCAGCCGCAGGACATCGCGGCTGGTGGCGGAGTCCAGGGCGCCGGTCGGCTCATCGCCGAACAGCACCTGGGGCCGGGTGATCAGGGCACGGGCGAGCGCCACCCGCTGCTGCTGGCCGCCCGACAGCTGACTGGGCCGGTGTCCGGCCCGGTCCGCCAGCCCCACCCGGGCCAGCGCCTCCTGTATCTCCGCGCGCGCGGGGGCGCGGCCGGCCAGCCGCAGCGGCAGGGCCACGTTCTGCGCGGCGGTCAGCGAGGGCAGCAGATTGAAGGACTGGAAGACGAAGCCGATCCGCTCCCGGCGCAGCCGCGTCAGCCGGGTCTGGCTCAGCCCCTCCAGCGGGGTGCCGCCGACCGACACCGAGCCGGAGTCGGGCCGGTCCAGGCCCGCCGCGCACTGCAGAAGCGTGGACTTGCCGGAGCCGGAGGGGCCCATGACCGCGGTGAAGCTCCCCGCGGGAAAGGAGAGGCTGACGTCGTCGAGCGCCGTCACCCCGCCCGCTCCGGAGCCTGAGTCATAGCGCCGGCTCACCCGCGAGAGCCGGACCGCCGCGGTGTCCAGATCAGTTCGTGTCATGCCTTCCAGACAACCGGCCCCGGCCCGCCCGTTCACGACCACTGGGCATAGTTCCGGGGTATGGCCAGCCATACCCCCAAGACGCCTACTGGACCGACTGTGGCGAGGGGTGCCGGACCGTACCGTTCTTGCATGTCCACACGAAATGTCCGGCAGGCGCTGTATCAGCCCGGCTATCTGCGATCCGCCTGGCCCTGGCGCGCGGTGCTGTATCTGATGAGCAGCGCGCCCGTCGGGGCGCTCGCGCTGCTCGGCATCGTCGCCGTCGCCCTGGTCGGCGGGGCGTTGACGATCCTCGTGATCGGGCTGCCGGTGCTGGTCGCGCTGGGGCTGGCCGGGGTGCCGGTCGGCGCGATCGAGCGCCGCCGGCTGCGGCTGGTGGACAACAGCCCGGTCCGCAACCCGCACCGCACACCGGACGAGCCGGGGCTCCTCGCCTGGGCGCGCGTGCGGTATCAGGAGCGGACGACCTGGTACGAGCTGGCGTACACGGTGCTGTTCGCCTTCGGCCTGTGGGTGGCGGACGCGTTGGCCCTGCTGGGAGCGCTGGGGGCGTCCTTGGCGATGATGGCCACTCCGATACTGCTGGCTCTGGACGGCGGCGGCCAGGCCCAGGCCCTCAAGTACTGGTCGGTCACCTCCTATCCCGAGGCGTCCGCGTGGTTCCTGGCGGGGGTGCTGCTGTTGCCGGTTGGCCTCTACTGCCTGGGTGTCTTCGCCGCGCTGCGCGCCGCGTTCGCCCATGTGCTCCTCGTGGGCCCCGAGGGAGAGCTGCGCGAGGAGCTCGGGGAGGTGGCCCGGTCGCGTGCCCGGCTGGTGCATGCCTTTGAGGCGGAGCGCCGGCGCATAGAGCGGGATCTGCACGACGGCGCCCAGCAGCGGCTGGTGGCGCTGACCATGACGCTGGGCCTGGCGCGGCTGGACGCCCCGCCGGGGCCGCTGGCCGACCAGCTCGCCAAGGCGCATGGCGAGGCGGGCAAGGTGCTGGCGGAGCTGAGGGAGTTGATTCATGGAATACACCCCCAGGTGTTGGCCGACCGGGGCCTGGAGGCGGCGCTGGGGGACGCCGCCGACCGTTCGCCGGTCCCCGTTCTGGTGAACGCCTCAGGGCTGGGGCGGCTGCCCGAACCGGTCGAGAAGGCCGCGTACTTCGTGGTCTGCGAGGCGCTGGCCAATGTCGCCAAGCACAGCGCGGCGGGGCTGGCCGAGGTCGGGGCCGAGGTACGGGAGGGCTCGCTGTTCGTAACCGTCCTGGACGACGGGGTGGGTGGTGCGGTCCTGCTGCCGGGCGGCTCGGGAGGCCGGGCAGGAGGCAGCGGGCTGACCGGGCTTTCGGACCGGGTGGCGGCGCTCGATGGGACACTGAGGCTTTCCAGCCCGCCCGGCGGGCCGACGATTCTGACCGTGGAGATACCGTGCGAGCCGATCGAAGTCTTCGGCTAGTCCTGGCCGAGGACAGCGTGCTGCTGCGTGAGGGTCTGGTGGGGCTGCTGGCCCGCTTCGGGCACGAGGTCGCCGCGGCCGTCGGCAACGCTCCCGCGCTGCGGGACGCGGTCGCCGAACACTCCCCGGACCTGGTGGTCACCGATGTACGGATGCCGCCGGGGCAGAGCGACGAGGGGCTGCGGGCGGCGGTCGCCCTGCGCAAGGAACGGCCGGGGCTGCCGATCCTGGTGCTGAGCCAGTATGTGCAGCGGACCTATGCGACCGAGCTGCTGGACTCCGGCGACGGCACGGCGGTGGGCTATCTGCTCAAGGACCGGGTCGGGCAGGTCGAGGAGTTCATGGACGCGCTGCGCCGGGTGGCCGACGGCGGCACGGTCGTCGACCCGGAGGTCGTACGGCAGCTGTTCCGCCGCCGGCGCGACCCCCTGGACCGCCTCACCTCGCGTGAGCGGGAGGTGCTGGCCCTGGTGGCCGAGGGCAAGTCCAATGCGGCCATCGCCCGTGAGTTGGTCGTCTCCGAGGCCGCGGTGGGCAAGCACATCGGCAACATCCTGGGCAAGCTCGATCTGCCGCCTGGCGAGGACACCCACCGCCGCGTCCTCGCGGTCCTGACGTTCCTCCGGGCGTAGGCCCTGCCTCCAGCAGGCCTTGCCTCCAGGTCCTGCCTACCCAAACGCCGTGGGGACTGGCTTGTGGCGGGGGGAGAGGGTCGGCTACCGGCGGGATGGGGCTGACCACGGTCGAGAGGGGGCCGTCTAGCCTGGACAGCGGCGGGCCCTCGGAGGGTCCGGGAGGGAGAGAAGACGGGCGATGTCAGCGATCCGGCTGCTGGTGCTGGGGGCGGTGCGCCAGCATGGGCGGGCCCATGGCTACCAGGTCCGTAACGACCTGGAGTTCTGGGGCGCCCACGAGTGGTCCAACGCCAAGCCCGGATCGATCTACCACGCGCTCAAGCAGATGGCCAAACAAGGCCTGATGGTCGCTCATGACGTCGCGCCGAGCACGGCCGGCGGACCGCCGCGCACCGAGTACGAGCTGACCGACGCGGGGGAGGAGGAGTACTTCCGGCTGCTCCGCGAGTCATTGGTCCGCCATGACCAGAAGATCGACGAGCTGACGGCCGGGGTGGGCTTTATCGTCGACCTTCCGCGTGCCGAGGCGATCTCCCTGCTGAAGGAGCGGGTCGCGGGCCTGGAGGAGTGGCGGGCCGCGGTCACCGCGCACTGGATGCCCCCGGAGGCCACCCCCGACGCCTGGGGCCATATCGGCGAGATCATGAAGCTCTGGGTGCACTCGGCCGACGGCGGGGCGCAGTGGACGCGCGGGTTGATCGAGCGGCTTGAGGGCGGGGCGTATGTGATGGCCGGCGAGGGGAAGCGCTCGGTCGACGTGCTGATGGACAGCGTGGAGAGCGCGGTCGGCGCCGAGGGGCCATGCGCGCCGCCGAGTGGCGAGGGCGATACCGAGGCTGAGCAGAATGGTCACTAATCAAGTTTGACTAGCCCCCGTTCGGGGAGTACCTTTCCCGCCGCGCAGTAGTCAAATTTGACTACTGCGCTACTGAGGGGAGAGGAGAAGACCTTGGCCGACAGCGTCAGCAACCAACCCGCCATCGTCGTCGAGGGGCTGCGGAAGGCATATCGGGGCCGGGCGGCGCTCGCCGGGCTCGACCTGATCGTTCCGTACGGCATGGTCCACGCACTGCTGGGGCCCAATGGCGCGGGCAAGACCACCTCCGTACGGATCCTGTCCACGCTGCTGCGCCACGACGGCGGGCGGGCGGAGGTCGCCGGATTCGATGTGCGGCGCCACCCCGACGAGGTTCGCTACCGCATCGGGCTCCTCGGCCAGCACGCGGCTCTCGACGAGGGCCTGAGCGGGCGGCAGAACCTGGAGATGTTCGGCCGCCTCTACCACCTGGGAGCGCGGGGAGCCGCGCGCCGTGCGGACGAGCTCCTGGAGCGGTTCGGCCTCACCGGCACCGGCCGTAAACCGGTCGGCCAGTACAGCGGAGGCATGCGGCGCAGGCTCGACCTGGCGGCCGGTCTGATCACCCGGCCCCGGGTGCTGTTCCTGGACGAGCCGACCACCGGGCTCGATCCGCGTGGCCGCGCCGAGGTGTGGGCCGCGGTCCGGTCGCTGGTCGGTGGCGGCACCACCGTGCTGCTCACCACCCAGTACCTGGAGGAGGCCGACCAGTTGGCGGACCGTATCTCCGTGATCGACACCGGCCGGGTGATCGCGGAGGGCACGGCCGATGAGCTCAAGGCCCGGCTCGGCGGGGACCGGCTCGAGGTGGTGGTGCGCCACACCGGTCAACTGGACGCCGCCGCCTCTCTGATCGCCGCCGCGGCCCGCGCCGACGCCGTCGAGTCCGACCCCGACAGTCGGCGGATCAGCGTGCCGGTCGCCGACCGGATGTCCGCGCTCACCGAGACCGTACGGGCCCTGGCGACGGCCCGGATCGAGGCGGAGGACATCGCACTGCGCCGCCCCACCCTCGACGAGGTCTTTCTGCATCTCACCGGGGAGCGCGCCAGCACCACGGACACCAAAGCCACGGACACCAAGCAGAAAGAGGGCGCGGCCGTATGACCACCGCGACATACCCCGCGGCCGCCCGGAGCCGCCTCGGCCGGGCGGCCACCGACTCATGGACCATGACCCGGCGCGGCCTCGCCCACTGGGCGCGGCAGCCCGCTCAGTTGGCGGTCGGCCTGGTCTTCCCGGTGATGCTGCTGCTGATGTTCGCCTACTTCCTCGGCGGCGGTATGACCGTCCCGGGCGGTGGCGACTACAAGGAGTATCTGGTGCCGGGCATGCTGACGCTGACCATGGCGTTCGGCCTCGAGTCCACGATGATCGCCGTCACCCAGGACCTCAACAAAGGCGTCATCGACCGCTTCCGGTCCATGCCGATCGCCCCCTCGGCGGTGCTGGTCGGCCGCAGCGTCCTGGACATGCTGCAGTCGGCGCTGGGTCTGCTGATCCTCATCGGGACCGGGTACGCGATGGGCTGGCGCTGGCACGGCGGTCCCGGGGAGGCGGTGGCCGCGGTCGGGCTGCTGCTCCTGCTGCGCTTTTCCATGCTGTGGCTCGGTATCCACCTCGCCATGGTGGCCGGGCGCCCCGAGATGGTGCAGGCGGTGCAGGTCCTGATCTGGCCGGTCGGATTTCTGTCGAACGTCTTCGCCTCGCCCGAGTCCATGCCGGGCTGGCTCGGCGCGATCGCGGACTGGAACCCGATGTCGGCGACGGCCACCGCGGTCCGCGAGCTGTTCGGGCGCCCGGGGCAGGACGGCGGTTCCTGGCCCGCGGACCACGCCCAACTGCTCGCCGTCTGCTGGCCGCTGGCGCTGCTCGCGGTCTTCTTCCCCTTCGCCGTGGGCCGTTACCAGCGCCTCAGCCGCTGAAACGAGTCCAACACGCCCGAATGCCGCGTGAGCCACACCATCACCCGTCGTGGGTGGTTCCGGATACGGTGCTGACATGGTGAACGACAGGGGGGACACGGACGCGAGGGCGACGGGCGGGGTCGGTTACGCACTGCTCGTCGCCGCCGCCCCGGGTGGCAGACAGCGGCTGATGGACGCGGCCGGGGCACTGCACCAGCTCGCGGCCGTACCGCCCGCCGCGTTACTGGGGACCGCGGGCGGGGCGAGCGTCGTACAGCTGGTGGATCCGGCCGATCCGCAGACGGTGTTGACGCATCTGCGGACCGCGGCTGCCCACGAGGGGCCGGTGTTGATCTATCTCGCCGGTCAGCTCACCTTTGACGCCAAGCAGCGGCTGCCGCACTTCGCGCTGGCCCGTACGACGCCGAGGACCGCCCGCTACACCGCGCTGCCCTGGCACTGGCTGGCGGCCGAGCTCGCGCGGCGGCCGGCGGGCAGGTCCACGGTGCTCGTCGATCTGGTGGCCGACGAGACGGCGTGGCCGCGGCTGTCGTCCGACCCCGTACAGGCCGGGCGGTTGCTGACGGCCGGGCTCACCCTCTACGGCTCTGTCGCGCCCGCTCCGCCCAAGCGGCAGACCGCGGCGCCGCTCTACAGCCGGGCGTTCGCCGCGGCTCTGCGGGGCGCGGCTGAGGACGCATCGTTCGCGCTGCTGCATGAGCGTGCGGTCGCCGAGGCGGGTCTGGGCGGCGGCCCGGAGCTGCTGTTCGACGGGTCCGCCGTCCATGCCTACGTCCCGGCGGCCCCTCCCGCGGGCCTCCCGCACCAGCCCCAGGCCGCCGGTGCGAACGGCATAGTGACGCGCGTTGCGGACGGCCTGACGCAGGCGCAGGCGCAGGCGGAGGCGGAGGGCGACGCCCCGGCGCCCCGCCCGCAGGACCGCCTCCCGGACGGGGTGGTGCCCGAACCCTTCGCCGCGCTGCCGCCCCCGCCGCCGCCCCCCGAGTGGGAACAGACCCTGCCACCCGCGCCCGCGACGGATCCGCACGCCGCGATCTTCGAGGCCGCGCACGCCGGGCGGCACAGCGAGGCCGCCTCCATGGCGGCGGCCTGGGAGCAGGAGGCCCTTCGCGCGACCGGTCCGCGCTCCGGCGAGGCCATCCACTGGCTGGAGGTACGGGCCGACCTCGCGCGCCTCGCCGACGATCCCGCCCGCGCCTGTGAGCTGTGGATGTCGGTGGCGGACGCCCGGCTGGGCAACGGCCAGGCCGCCGACGACCCGGACGTCGAAGGGGCGGTGGACCGGGCCCACCACCAGTGGCAGTACGTCCAGGACTCGGCCAGGGCCGGCTCCCTCGCCCCGTTCCTGATATCGCTGCGCGGACGGGTGCCCGGCCGCAGGCCCGGCGCCCTGGAGGCGGTCCGGCGCAGGGCCGAGTTCCTGCAGGAGACCTCGCAGACGGGCTGATGGCCGCGCCCTGGACGGGCCGACGGCCGAGCCGTGTACGGGCTGCCGCGCCCCGGACGGGCCGACGGCGGGCACCCGGCCCGGCATCCGGCCCGGCCCCCGCCCCGGCATCCGGCCCGGCTCCCGCCCCGGCTCAGTGGTGGAAGGCCGTGGCCAGGTTCTCGGGCCGGTCCAGCGGATGCGGCTGGCTCCGCAGTTCGGGCAGCAGCGTCTCCAGGTCCTCCAGGAAGAGGTCGGATAGGTCCGTCGTGAATCCGTTGCGGCACACCACCCGCAGCACGGACAGGTCCTGCCGGTTCGGCGGGAAGGTGTAGGCGGGCACCAGCCAGTTGTGTTCGCGCAGCCGCCGCGACACATCGAACACATCGAAGTTCCGCACACCCTCGGCCGTGGTGAAGGCGAAGACCGGCAGTTCGTCCCCGCGCGTCAGCAGCCTGAAGTCGCCCAGCGCCTCGATCCGCTCGGCCAGCGAACGCGCCACGTCCCGGGTGGTCTGCTGCACCGCGCGGTAGCCCTCGCGCCCCAGCCGTAGAAAGGTGTAGTACTGGGCGGCCACCTGGGAGCCGGGCCGGGAGAAGGTCAGCGCGAAGGTCGGCAGTTCGCCGCCCAGATAGTTGACGCGGAAGACGAGCTCCTCGGGAAGGTTCTCGACCGTGCGCCACAGCGCCCATCCCACGCCGGGGTAGACCAGGCCGTACTTGTGCCCGGAGGTGTTGATGGAGGCGACCCGGGGCAGCCGGAAGTCCCACACCAGGTCCGTATCGAGGAAGGGCGCCACCATCGCGCCCGACGCGCCGTCCACATGGACCGGGATGTCCAGTCCGGTGCGCTCCTGTAGGTCGTCAAGTGCCGCGCAAACCTCCGCGACGGGTTCGTACGAGCCGTCGAAGGTGGACCCGAGGACGCTGACGACGCCGATGGTGTTCTCGTCGCACAGGTCGGCGGCCGCCTGGGGGTCGAGGTGGAACCGGTCGCCCTCCATGGGCACCTGGCGCGCCTCGACCTCCCAGAAGTTGCAGAACTTCTCCCAGCAGACCTGGACGTTGACCCCCATGACCAGGTTGGGCCGGGCCGCCCCCGGATAGCGTGCCGGGTTGCGCTTGGCCCAGCGGCGCTTGAAGGCCATTCCGGCGAGCATGCACGCCTCGCTCGAACCGGTGGTGGAACAGCCCATGACCGAGTCCGGGTCGGGGGCGTGCCACAGATGGGCCAGCATCGCGACGCAGCGTCGCTCCAGCTCGGCGGTGCGCGGGTACTCGTCCCTGTCGATCAGGTTCTTGTCGCGGCACTCGAACAGCACCTGGTCGCCCTGCGGCTCCATCCAGGTGGTGACGAAGGTGGCGAGGTTGAGCCGGGCGTTGACGTCCAGCATCAGCTCGTCGTGTACGAGCTGATGGGCGGTGTGGGGCGCCATCGGGCCGTCGGGCAGCCGGTTGCGCGGCACCTCGTCGGTCATGACGCCGACCGGGTCGGCCGCCCCGTAGAAGGGGTTGAGGGCGACACTGCGCCGCCGCCTGCCGTCGTCCCGCTTGGCGTGTCTGCCGGTGTGGAGCGTCATGGGCCGCCCAGTCCCCTCGGTCGTATGAGAGCCGTCGGCTGACCTTGGTGACAATACGGGTGTATCAGTCGAATATCCCGTTCCCGCGCCGCTCCCCCCGATCCCCTCGCCGCCCCCGAACCGCAGGCCCCGCGCCGCTACCCCGCGCTGCTCAGCGACAGCTTCACCGCGAACCCCAGGAACGCCGTGCCCGCCGCCGCCGACAGCCCGGCGGTCAGCCGCTTCCGCCGCCGGAAGGCCGCCGCCAGATGCGCGCCGGTGAAGATCAGCACCGACAGATACGTCAGGCTGAACAGCTGCACCCAGGCGCCCAGCGCCACAAAGGACAGCACCGGGTGGGCGTAGTCCGGGTCCACGAACTGCACAAAGAAGGAAATGAAGAACAGAATCGCCTTCGGGTTCAGCAAGCTGATCACCAGCGCCTTGCGGTACGGCCGCTCCGCCGCCTTGGCGCCTCCGGCCCCAGCCACGGCCCCAGCCCCGGCTCCGGCCACCGCCGGGCCGTCCGGGCCGCCCAGGCCCTCCGCCCCGTGGGAGCCCCGCGTCCGCCACAGCCGCCACGCCCCGCGCAGCATGCCCACCGCCAGCCAGCTCAGATAGCCGGCGCCGGTGAACTTCACCACGGCGAAGAGCGTCGGGCTCGCCTGCAGCAGCGAGGCCACCCCGCCCGCCGACAGCACCATCAGCGCCGTGTCCCCGCACACCACGCCCAGCGCCGCACGGTAGCCGGTGCGCGCGCCGCTGCGGGCGGCGACGGAGACCACATAGAGCGAGTTCGGCCCCGGCAGCAGGATGATCAGGGCGAGACCCGCCAGATACGTCGAAAGATCTGTTATTCCCAGCACAGCAGGCAGGATGCCAGCCGCCCCGGACACCTCCCACCGAGTTTCCGGGATACGGACTTGCACCTCACGTCGCGTGAGGACGCACCGTGGAGCGCGTACCGAGGAAGAAGGAGCGGACGGGCCATGAGCTACTCCGTGGGACAGGTGGCGGGCTTCGCCGGGGTCACGGTGCGCACGCTGCACCACTACGACGAGATCGGGCTGCTGAGCCCGAGCGCCCGCAGCCGGGCCGGGCACCGGCGTTACGACGACGCCGACCTGGACCGGCTCCAGCAGATCCTGTTCTACCGGGAGCTCGGCTTTCCGCTCGACGAGGTGGCGGCCCTGCTGGACGACCCGGAGGTGGATCCGCAGGAGCATCTGCGCCGGCAGCACGCCGTGCTGACCGAGCGGATCGAAAAGCTCCGGAAGATGGCCGCCGCCGTCGAACACGCCATGGAGGCACGGAAGATGGGCATCAACCTCACGCCGGAGGAGAAGTTCGAGGTCTTCGGGGACAAAGACCCCGAGGCCTACGCGGAGGAGGCCGAGCAGCGCTGGGGCGGCACCGAGACCTACGCCGAGAGCCAGCGGCGCGCCGCCGAGTACACCAAGGAGGACTGGCAGCGGATGCAGGCCGAGGTCGCCGACTGGAGCGCCCGGTTCGCCGCGCTCATGGAGGAGGGCGAGCCGGCTTCGGGCGAGCGGGCGATGGACATGGCCGAGGAGCACCGGGGCCATATCTCCACGTGGTTCTACGAGTGCACCTTCGAGATGCACCAGGGGCTCGGCGAGATGTATGTGACCGACGAGCGGTTCCGGGAGTTCTACGACTCGATCCGGTCCGGGGCCGCCGAATTCCTGCGCGAGGCGATCGCAGCCAACACCGCCCGCCACGGCTAGCCCGCGCCGCGTGCCCGCATCGCCCTGCGGCTAGGCCGTACGCCTCGCCCCGGGCGTACGGCCAGCGGGAACCGAGGGAAGGCACACGGCGTTGATAGCTTTGGGCGGCACACTGTGATGACCCCACCCTGTCCGCCCCCACCCTGCGGCCGGGCCTCGCACGAGCCTGCACCCCTCGACCCAGGAGCCTGTCACCCGTGACCAATCTCGCGCTCGGCCCCAGTTGGCTGGACCCCGACCATCTGATCAACACCTTCGGCCTGCTCGGCGTCATGGCGATCGTCTTCGCGGAGTCCGGCCTGCTCATCGGCTTCTTCCTGCCGGGCGACTCGCTGCTGTTCACCACGGGCCTGCTGGTCACCACGGACGTGATCAAGCAGGACCTGTGGCTGGTCTGTGTCGCGGTCGCCGCCGCCGCGGTCATCGGTGACCAGGTCGGGTATCTCTTCGGCCGGAAGGTCGGCCCCTCGCTCTTCCGCCGCCCGGACTCCAAGCTCTTCAAACAGGAGAACGTGGAGAAAGCCCATGAGTTCTTCGAGCAGCACGGGCCCAAGTCGCTGATCCTGGCCCGCTTCGTGCCCATCGTGCGCACGTTCACGCCGATCATCGCGGGCGTGAGCCGGATGAACTACCGCTCCTTCATCATCTTCAACATCATCGGCGGCGTGCTGTGGGGTTCGGGGGTCACCCTGCTCGGGGCCGCTCTGGGGAAGGTCGACTTCGTCCACGCGCACATCGAGCTGATCCTGGTCGGCATCGTGCTGCTGTCGGTGATCCCGATCGCCATCGAGTTCCTGCGCGCCCGCGGCAAGGCCAAGAAGGAGGCCGCGGCGGGCCCGGCGGAGCCGATGGGCGCCCAGGGCCCCGCGGCGGGCCCGGCCGGGCCGGGAGCCGGCCCCGAAGCGCGCTACCAGGCGCAGCAGCCCCCGGGCCCGGCGTCGCGCGGCCGTCACGCCAAGCGCTGACGCCCAGCAGCCAGCCCCGCATTCACCAACCCCGCATTCACAAACCCCGCACGCACAAATCCCACACCCACAAACCTCACAACCCCCACCCTTCGGCTGGCGGCCATCGACCCGCACAATGGGCTCGGTGGCCGCCATGCTGCATGGCGGCCGGCGCACATCAGGCACAGAGGCGGGTGAGGAGCGAAGCGACGTGGGGTCCGAACGACAGCGCGGTCAGCGCGGTGCGAGCGTGCCGGAGGCGGAGGCGGCGGGGAGCCGCAAGCCGCAGTCGGACGAGGCGCACAGCGCCTTCACCCCGCCGCTCGGGATGCCGTTGCCGCCCGTACCCGAGGACGACCACCCCACCTCCGAGTTCGCCGTCCCCGAGGGGCTGGGCTCCGGCCGGTCCGAGTCCGCCACCGAAACCGACACCGAGGGCTCGGCCTTCGTACCGCCCGCCGGGGTCAAGACCGGCCCGCAGAACGGCCAGGCCGCGAACTTCCCGGCGTTCACCCCGCCCAACGGCATCCCCGCCATCCAGCTCACCAATGAGGGCCCCTGGCAGGACCGGATGCGCGCCATGCTGCGCATGCCGATCAGCGAGCGCCCGGTCCCCGAGCGCCAGGAGCGGCAGGACGAGGCGGGGCCCGCCGTGCCGCGCGTACTGGACCTGATCCTGCGCATCGGCGAACTGCTGCTCGCGGGCGGGGAGGGGGCGGAGGACGTCGAGGCGGCGATGTTCGGCGTGGCGCATGCGTACGGGCTCGACCGCTGCGAGCCGACCGTCACCTTCACCCTGCTGTCGGTCAGCTACCAGCCCTCGCTCGTCGACGACCCGGTCACCGCCAGCCGGACCGTACGCCGCCGGGGCACCGACTACACCCGGCTGTCCGCCGTCTTCCGGCTGGTCGACGACATCACCTCCGGCGAGGACTTCACCCTGGAGGAGGCGTACCGCCGCCTCGCCGAGATCCGCCGTAACCGCCACCCCTACCCCGGATGGGCGCTCACCCTGGCCGGCGGCGCGCTGGCCGGCGCGGCGAGCATGCTGGTCGGCGGCGACTGGCCGGTCTTCTTCGCGGCGGCGGTCGGCGCGATGCTCGGCGACCGGCTGGCCTGGCTGGCCTCGGGGCGCGGGCTGCCGGAGTTCTACCAGTTCGTGGCCGCGGCGATGCCGCCCGCCGCGATGGGCGTCGCGCTCAGCCTGGCCGGGGTGGGGCTGCAGTCCTCCGCGGTGATCACCGGCGGGCTGTTCGCACTGATCCCCGGGCGGGCGCTGGTGGCGGGCGTCCAGGACGGGCTGACCGGCTATTACATCACCGCCGCGGCCCGGCTCCTGGAGGTCGTCTATCTGATCGTCGGGATCGTGTGCGGCGTGCTGACCGTGCTGTACGGGGGCCTCCAACTGGACGCGAAGCTCAACCCGGAGGCGGCGCTGCGCCAGGTGGACCGGCCGGCGGTGCAGATCGTCGCGGCGATGCTGCTCGCGCTGACCTTCTCCATCCTGCTCCAGCAGGAACGTCACACCGTGCTGTTCGTGACCCTCAACGGCGGGGTCGCCTGGGTCGTCTACGGAGCGCTGCACAACACCGCGGGCGTCCCCGCGGTCGCCGCCACGACGGTCGCCGCCGGGCTGGTGGGGCTCTTCGGGCAGATGCTGTCCCGCTATCGCTACGCGTCCGCCCTGCCGTACGTCACGGCCGCGATCGGGCCGCTGCTGCCCGGTAGCGCCACGTACTTCGGTCTGCTGGCGCTGGCCCAGGGCAATCTGGACCGCGGGATCGCGCACCTCACCCAGGCGGCGGCGCTGGCCCTGGCCATCGCCATCGGGGTGAACCTGGGCAACGAGGCCGCGCGCCTGTTCCTGAAGGCCCCGCGGCCCGAGACCGAGGCGTCGGGCCGCCGCGCCGCCAAGCGCACCCGCGGTTTCTGAGACCCCGCACAGCACAGAGGGCGGGCCGGAAAACCGGTCCGCCCTCTGTGCTTTTAAGGCTCAGCGCAACTCAAGAAGAGAAAAGCCGGCACGCTCAGTGCCCGCCGCCCGCGGCCTCCAGCCGCTTCACGGACGCCTCGACCTCGGCCTCGGCCTCGGCGCGGCCCACCCAGTTGGCCCCCTCGACCGACTTGCCCGGCTCCAGGTCCTTGTAGACCTCGAAGAAGTGCTGGATCTCCAGGCGGTCGAACTCCGAAACGTGGTGAATATCACGCAGGTGCTCGACCCGCGGGTCGGACGCGGGCACGCACAGCAGCTTGTCGTCGCCGCCGGCCTCGTCCGTCATCCGGAACATGCCGATCGCGCGGCACTTGATCAGACAGCCCGGGAAGGTCGGCTCGTCCAGAATGACCAGCGCGTCCAGCGGGTCGCCGTCCTCGCCGAGGGTGTTCTCCACAAAGCCGTAGTCAGCCGGGTAGCTGGTCGAAGTAAAGAGTCGACGGTCGAGACGGATGCGCCCCGTCTCGTGGTCCACCTCGTACTTGTTGCGCGAACCCTTGGGGATCTCGATGGTGACGTCGAACTCCACGGGTGGCTCCTCCATGATCAACACATACGTCTGGTGATTAAGTGTCCCCCACGCAGGTGTGTGGTGGCGAAAGGGGCTGGTCCGACGTGCCTGAAGCCAGATCGTGGCAGGTCAGGTGGTGGCAGAGCCAGTGGCAGAGCGCCACGGGCCGGTGGCGGAGCGCCACGGTGGAGCAGCGGCTGACGTGGCGACTGTCGGCGATCTCCGCCGTCGTCGGCCTGGTGGTGGCGGTCGCGACGGTGTTCGCGGCCGGGCCGTGGGACTCCGGGCAGCGTACGGCCGAGCGGGCCCGCGCCGCCGGGAGTCCCGGCACAGGTGGCGAGCGTCACGGCGAGGGCCCCGGGCGGTCCGTGCCCAGCGCCTCGCCGGTGCTGGCCCCCCTGGGCACGGCCGCCGTCGCGCCCTCCCCGGACAGCGGCGACGACGCGGTCCCGCAGCCCACCCGGGCGGGCCTGGCCGACGCGCTGGAGCCGCTGCTGGACGACGGGGCGCTGGGCAAACCGCGCTCGGTGTCCGTCGTGGACTCGGCGACCGGGCGGCAGCTGTACGGGACGCAGGCGGACACCCAGGCGGTGCCCGCCTCGATCATCAAGCTGGCGACCGGCGTCGCCGCGCTCTCCGCCCTCGGACCCGACCACCGCATCGAGACCACCGTCATCGCCCCCGGAGACGGAGGCGGAGACGGAGACGGTGCGAAGGGCGGCGCGAAGGGCAAGGCCAAGGACGAGGACCGCATCGTGCTGGTCGGCGGCGGCGACCCCACCCTCACCGCCCGCGAGACCAAGGGCGCCGACGCCCCGGCCAGCCTGCGCAAACTGGCTGACAAGACGGCGTCCGCGCTCAAGAAGAGCGGCACCGAAAGCGTCCGGCTGGGCTACGACACCTCGCTCTACTCCGGCCCGGTCCTGCACCCGATCGGCCCCAACGAGAACATCTCCCCCGTCACCCCCCTCATGGTCGACGAGGGCCGCCTGGACGACAGCGACCACGGCCCGGCCGCCCGCTCCCACGACCCCGCCGCCGACGCGGCGGAGGAGTTCGCCACGATGCTGCGCGACCGCGGGATCGACGTGAAGGGCGAGCCGCGGTCCGTAAAAGCCGGCAAGGCCGGGAAGAAGACGCGGCCGCTCGCCACCGTCCGCTCCCAGCCGCTGTCCTCCCTGGTCGAGCGGGCGCTGACCAACAGCGACAACGACATCGCCGAGGCCCTCGCCCGGCAGACCGCCATCGCCGCCGGCGAACCCGCCAGCTTCGACGGCGCGGGGCGGGCCGTCATGGACCGGCTGAACAAGCTCCGGCTGCCGCTGTCGGGCGCCCGTATCGTCGACGGCAGCGGCCTGAACCGGGCCGACCATGTGTCCGCGGCCCTGCTCGCCCAGGTCCTGGTGCGCGCCGCCGACCCCGACCACCCCGAGCTGCGCTCGGTCCTCACCGGTCTGCCGGTGGCCGGCTTCACCGGGACGCTGCGCGGCCGCTATGCGCAGGAGGCGGTCGGCCGTGGCGTGGTCCGGGCGAAGACCGGGACCCTGACGGGCGTCAACACGCTCGCGGGCACCGTCGTCGACGCGGACGGCCGCCTTCTGGTCTTCGCGTTTATGACGAACGGAACCACCGACCCCCAGGGCGCACAGCGCGCGCTGGACCGCATGGCGTCCGCACTCGCGAACTGCGGCTGCCGCTGATGACCTCGTCGCCTCCCGGAAGGACCGCGCGCCACGTACCGTGAAGCCATGACGAGCATCGGTGGTGCGGAGATGGTCGACTGGAACCTCGCGGTCGCGACCGCGACCCGGCTGGTGCGGCCGGGCCCCGACGTGAGCCGGGACGAGGCGCGCGCCGTCGTCGCGGAGCTGCGCCGGTACGCCAAGTCGTCGGAGGAGCACGTCCGGGCGTTCACCCGAATGGCCCCGGCGGGCGGACCGGGCTCGGACACCCCGGTTCTCGTCGTGGACCGCGCGGGCTGGATCAAGGCGAACGTGGCGGGCTTCCGCGAGGTGCTGAAGCCGCTGCTGGGCAAGGTGCAGGAGCGGCGCGGAGGGCTGCCGGGCGGTGCGGTGCTCGGCGCGGTCGGCGGCAAGGTCACCGGGGTGGAGCTGGGGATGCTGCTGTCCTTCCTGGCCTCCCGGGTGCTCGGCCAGTACGAGACCTTCGCGCCGCCGAGCCGCGACCTGCCCGCCTCCTCGGGCGGCGGGCGGCTGCTGCTGGTGGCGCCCAACGTGGTGCATGTCGAGCGCGAGCTGGACGTCGCCCCGCACGACTTCCGGCTGTGGGTGTGTCTGCACGAGGAGACGCACCGTACGCAGTTCACCGCGGTGCCCTGGCTGCGCGACCACATCGAGTCCGAGATCCAGGCCTTCCTCGGCGAGACCGAGGTGGACCCGGCCACCCTCCTGGAGCGGTTCCGTGAGGCCGTGCAGTCGCTGGGCGGCGGCCGACCGGAGGCGGACGGCGACCGGGAGGGCAGCACGCCCAGCATCATCGAGCTGGTGCAGACCCCGGCCCAGCGGGAGATTCTGGGCCGGCTGACCGCCGTGATGTCGCTGCTCGAGGGGCATGCGGACTATGTGATGGACGGGGTGGGGCCCGAGGTCGTGCCGTCCGTCGCGGAGATCCGCGAGAAGTTCCAGAAGCGCCGGGCCAGCGGCGCGGGCCGGCTGGACCAGGCGCTGCGCAAGCTGCTGGGGCTCGACGCCAAGCTGCGCCAGTACCGGGACGGGGAGCGGTTCGTACGGTCCGTCGTGGACCAGGTCGGGATGGACGGCTTCAACCGCGTCTGGACCTCTCCGAACACGCTTCCGACCAAAACGGAGATCAGCAAACCCGCGGACTGGGTCGCGCGGGTGCACCGTAGGACGGAGTCATAGGGGAGCTATGCCCTCTTAATCACCCGTCCGAGGGACCGTGAGCGACGGGTAGGCGTGCGATGCTCGGGGAACGGCGCACTTCTGTCACCATCGACGTACTCAGCGTGACGAACTCTGTGTGACGAAACCCTCGTAACGGCCCCGAGGCACCCCCTCGAACGACAGATGGGAAACGGACATGGGTCCCCATCCAGCGGTCGCCGCGATACGCCTGGCGGTCCGCCGCGTCCTCCACGACGTACTCGTCAACCGCTCGACCTCGCCGCCCTCGCCCCCCGCCCCCGCCGCGGCGCCCCTGGTGCTCGTCGCCTGCTCCGGCGGCGCCGACTCCATGGCGCTCGCCTCCGCCCTCGCCTTCGAAGCCCCCAAGCTCGGGGTGCGCGCCGGAGGGGTCACCGTCGACCACGGTCTGCAGGACGGCTCCGAGGCGCGCGCGGCCGAGGTCGCCGAGCGGCTGCGGCTGCTCGGGCTCGAGCCGGTCGAGTGCATCGGCGTGTCCGTCGGCCGGGACGGCGGCCCCGAGGCCGCCGCCCGTGACGCGCGCTACGCCGCCCTCGACGCCGCGGCCGAGCGCCATGGCGCGGTCGCCGTGCTGCTCGGCCACACCCGCGACGACCAGGCCGAGACGGTCCTGCTGGGGCTGGCCCGCGGCTCCGGTATCCGCTCGCTGTCCGGTATGGCCCAGGTCTCCGGGGCGGGCGGCCGCTACCGTCGCCCCTTCCTGCGGCTCGACCGGCAGACCGTCCGCCGGGCGTGCCTGGCCCAGTCGCTGCCCGTATGGGACGACCCGCACAACGTGGACCCGGCCTACACCCGCTCCCGGGTCCGCCACGAGGCGCTGCCCATCCTGGAGAAGGCCCTCGGCAAGGGCGTCGTCGAGGCGCTGGCCCGCACCGCCCAGCTCTCGCGCGACGACGCCGACGCGCTCGACGCCTGGGCCGCCCGGGCGGAGGCGGAGGTGCGCACCGATGTACGGCCCGCCGGGGCCGCTCCGGCCGGCGCCGAGGCCCCCGCCGCACCCGCCGCCGCCCAATCCGCTGCCGAATCCCGTACCGCCGAGCCCGCCGCTGTGGGGCCGGCCGCCGCCCAATCCGCCGCCGAATCCCGTACCGCCGAGCCCGCCGCTGTGGGGCCCGCCGCTGTCGAGCTCGACGCCGTCGGGCTGCACGCGCTGCCTCCCGCCGTCCGCCGTCGGGTGCTGCGCCGCGCCGCGATCGCCGCGGGTGCCCCCGCCGGTTCGCTCTTCGCCCGCCACATCGAAGAGGTGGACCGCCTGATCACCGGCTGGCGCGGTCAGCGGGCCCTCAACCTCCCGGGCCGCGTGGAGGTCCGCCGGGAGGGTGGCAGACTGGTCATCCGGCAGGGCTGACGCGCCCAGCCAGTGAAGCCGGTAAACCTAACGAGAGTGGCGCGGGTGGACGACAAGGACATGGGCACCGACCTCAAGTCGGTCCTCATCACCGAGGAAGAGATCAACGCGAAGCTGGCCGAACTGGCCGCCAAGATCGACGCGGAGTACGCGGGCAAGGATCTGCTGATCGTCGGAGTCCTCAAGGGCGCGGTGATGGTCATGGCGGACCTGGCACGCGCCCTGTCCACCCCGGTCACCATGGACTGGATGGCCGTGTCCTCGTACGGCGCGGGCACCCAGTCCTCCGGCGTGGTGCGCATCCTCAAGGACCTGGACACCGACATCAAGGGCAAGCACGTCCTGATCGTCGAGGACATCATCGACTCCGGCCTGACCCTGTCGTGGCTGCTGTCCAACCTGGGCTCGCGCGAGCCCGCCTCGCTGAACGTGTGCACCCTGCTGCGCAAGCCGGAGGCGGCCAAGGTCGCCATCGATGTGAAATGGGTCGGGTTCGACATCCCCAACGAGTTCGTCGTCGGCTACGGCCTCGACTACGCCGAGAAGTACCGCAACCTGCGCTTCGTCGGCACGCTCGCCCCGCACGTGTACGGCGGCTGAGCGCCCTTCCCGGAGGGCGGCTGAGCCCCTTCTCGGATGGTGCGGGAACCGCCTGGGAACCTGGCGCGGTTTCCCGCCGTTGGAGCAGGGGAAGGCGGATTTGTTAACAGTCCACGGCGGCGTCGGGTGACAATGCTGGGGTACCGTCCGAAGGTCAGTCTTTTTTGAGACTGAGGATTACACAGCTCATACACCGCTAATACACCGCAATACACCGCACGCACAGGCGCCCCTCCAGGGCTGCCGTGCCTCACTGTGGCAGGAGGGACGGGGCGGCATCGCCCCGTATGGATGGACGTGAAGCGCTACTTCCGTGGGCCGGTCATGTGGATCGTGCTGGCCGTCCTCGCCGTGGTCGTGTTGATGCAGGTCGTCGGCTCGTCCGGCGGCTACAAGTCGGTGGACACCAGCCAGGTCGTCAAGGCGATCAACCGGAACCAGGTCCAGTCCGCCGAGCTGACGACCGGCGACGAGCACAAGATCAAGATCGAGCTCAAGGACAACGTCGCCAAGATCTCGGGCAGCAGGAAGCTCCAGGCCACCTACATCGGTGACCAGGGCCTCGACATCGCCCGGACCTTGCAGGCCAATGCTCAGAAGCAGGGCGGGATCCCGGACGGGTACAACGTCTCGACGTCGAAGCAGAACCCGTTCGTCGGGATCCTGCTGTCGCTGCTCCCGTTCGTGCTGATCGTCGTGGTCTTCCTGTTCCTGATGAACCAGATGCAGGGCGGCGGCTCCCGAGTGATGAACTTCGGGAAGTCGAAGGCCAAGCTGATCACCAAGGACACCCCGAAGACGACGTTCTCGGACGTGGCCGGGGCGGACGAGGCGGTCGAGGAGCTCCAGGAGATCAAGGAGTTCCTGCAGGAGCCGGCGAAGTTCCAGGCCGTGGGCGCCAAGATTCCCAAGGGCGTGCTGCTGTACGGCCCGCCCGGCACCGGTAAGACGCTGCTCGCGCGCGCCGTCGCGGGCGAGGCGGGTGTCCCCTTCTACTCGATCTCCGGCTCCGACTTCGTCGAGATGTTCGTGGGTGTGGGTGCCTCCCGCGTCCGCGACCTGTTCGAGCAGGCCAAGGCGAACGCTCCGGCGATCGTCTTCGTCGACGAGATCGACGCCGTCGGTCGCCACCGCGGCGCCGGCATGGGCGGCGGTCACGACGAGCGCGAGCAGACCCTGAACCAGTTGCTGGTCGAGATGGACGGCTTCGATGTGAAGGGCGGCGTCATCCTGATCGCCGCCACCAACCGGCCCGACATCCTGGACCCGGCGCTGCTGCGCCCGGGCCGCTTCGACCGGCAGATCGCCGTGGACCGCCCGGATATGCAGGGCCGCCTGGAGATCCTCAAGGTCCACCAGAAGGGCAAGCCGGTCGCTCCGGACGTCGACCTCTCGGCCGTCGCCCGCCGCACCCCCGGCTTCACCGGTGCCGATCTGTCCAATGTGCTGAACGAGGCCGCGCTGCTGACGGCCCGCAGCGACAAGAAGCTGATCGACAACCACTTCCTGGACGAGGCGATCGACCGCGTCGTGGCCGGTCCGCAGAAGCGGACCCGGATCATGAGCGAGAAGGAGAAGAAGATCACCGCGTACCACGAGGGCGGTCACGCCCTGGTCGCGGCGGCCTCTCCGAACAGCGACCCGGTGCACAAGGTCACCATCCTCTCCCGCGGCCGGGCCCTGGGTTACACCATGGTCCTGCCCGACGAGGACAAGTACTCGACCACGCGCAACGAGATGCTGGACCAGCTCGCCTACATGATGGGTGGCCGCGCCGCCGAGGAGCTCGTCTTCCACGACCCGACCACGGGCGCGTCCAACGACATCGAGAAGGCCACGGCCACCGCCCGCGCGATGGTCACGCAGTACGGCATGACCGAGCGGCTGGGCGCGATCAAGTTCGGCTCCGACAACTCCGAGCCGTTCCTGGGCCGTGAGATGGCTCACCAGCGCGACTACTCCGAAGAGGTCGCCGCGCTGGTCGACGAAGAGGTCAAGAAGCTCATCGAGTCCGCGCACAACGAGGCGTGGGAAATCCTCGTCGAGAACCGCGACGTCCTGGACAACCTGGTCCTGGCGCTGCTGGAGAAGGAGACGCTCAACAAGGAGGAGATCGCCGAGATCTTCGCCCCGATCGTCAGGCGCCCGGCCCGCCCGGCCTGGACCGGTTCCTCGCGGCGCATGCCCTCCACCCGCCCGCCGGTGCTCTCCCCCCGGGAGCTCGCCCCGGCCAACGGTGCCCAGCCCCCCTCGGCGGCCGGTCTCGCGAAGGCCACCACCCCCGAGGACAGCGCGGAGCGCCCGGAAGAGGCGGGTCCCGAGAGCTGACCCGGCGGAGGGTCGTCCGCGGGCCGTAGAGGCCCGTAGCGGCCCAAACCGACCCGGAATGAATGCCGCGCCCCTCAGGTTTGTAGCCTGGGGGGCGCGGCATCCGCGTTTTTGAGGTTTCGCGTTTTGAGGTTTCACGTCTTTTCGGTGCGCATGAGGAACGAGGCAGCTCCATGACCGACCCCATCTCGCTGGACGGCCAGGGCCCCGTCGGCGTGTTCGACGAAAAGCGCGCCGAGCAGGCGATCCGCGAGCTGCTCATCGCCGTCGGCGAGGACCCGGACCGGGAGGGGCTGCGGGAGACCCCGGGGCGGGTGGCCCGTGCCTACCGGGAGATATTCGCGGGGCTGCGGCAGAAGCCCGAGGAGGTCCTGACCACGACCTTCGACCTGGGCCATGACGAGATGGTGCTGGTGAAGGACATCGAGGTGATGTCCTCGTGCGAGCACCACCTGGTGCCCTTCGTGGGCGTCGCCCACGTCGGCTATATCCCGTCCAACGACGGCAAGATCACCGGGCTGTCCAAGCTGGCCCGGCTGGTCGATGTCTTCGCCCGCCGCCCGCAGGTCCAGGAGCGGCTGACCACGCAGATCGCCGACTCCCTGATGCGGATCCTGGAGCCGCGCGGTGTGATCGTGGTCGTCGAATGCGAGCACATGTGCATGACCATGCGCGGGGTGCGCAAGCCCGGGGCCAAGACGCTCACCTCGGCCGTACGCGGTCAGCTGCGCGACCCGGCGACCCGCGCCGAGGCGATGAGCCTCATCATGGCGCGCTAGCCGCGCGCCGTATTACTGCCGCTGCCGTACTGCTGCTGTGCTGCCGCCGTGCCGAGCTACGCCCGGGCCGCAGCGCCCGGCCCGTTCCCCGTGTCGTCGTCCTCGGGCAGTTTGCAGACCCGCTCCAGGAAGAACGCGGCGGCGACCACGGCCGCCCCCGCCAGCACCGAAGCCGCCGCGTAGATCGCCTGGTCCTTACGGGCGGGCACATCCAACTGCTCCAGCAGCAGAAACACCCCGACCCCGCCGTACATCCCCGAGACCAGCGCCGCCACCAGCGCGCTCGCCTGGCCGAAGACCACCGCGCGGGCGGCCACCAGCGGATCCACGCCCTTCGCACCGGGCCGGCGCTCGCGCTGGGCGCGCAGCCGGGCCCGCAGGGACAGGGCGGTCGCGGCCAGCACGACCGCGATCAGGGCCAGCACGATCGGCGCGGCCACCGGCACGCTGGGCAGCGAGCCCACCGTGTCCCACAGCCGGGCGCCCGCCCATGACACCACACCGGCCACGACGAACAGCCCGAGCAGCACCCTGATCCGAAGTTGCTTCACCGAGCGGTCGCCCCTCAAGTCGTACGTAATCGCGAAGTCGTACGCAGTCGCGCGGAATCTACGGGATCCGTGGAATCCATGTGATTCGGAACCCACGAGATCAACGTCTATTCGGGCAGCCGCAGTTCCAGGTCCGCCCGCGCCTGTACGCCCTCCTGGCCCACCTCGGCCAGCAGCCGCGAGACCGCCCCGAGCCCCGGGACCTCGGCCCCCGGGTCCACGTCGTGCCAGGGGACGAGCACGAAGGCGCGCTCGTGGGCGCGGGGGTGCGGCAGGGTGAGCACCGGGTCGTCGGAGATCACGTCCTGGTACGTGACGATGTCCACATCCAGCGTCCGGGGGCCCCAGCGCTCATCGCGCACCCGCTCGAACGCCTCCTCGATGGCGTGTCCCCGCTCCAGCAGCGAGGAGGGCGGCAGCGTCGTTTTGATCAGCACCACGGCGTTGAAATACGTCGCCTGGGTGCCCGGTTCCACCCCCCACGGCTCGGTCTCGTACACCGGAGAGACCGCCTTGACCCGCAGGCCCGGGGTGTCCTCCAGCGCGTCGACCGCGCCCTGCAGGGTCTCCAGGCGATTGCCCAGATTGCTGCCGAGCGAGATCACCGCCCATTTCGGATTCGACAACGTCACATCGGCCGCGTCCACCCGCTCCACGACGGAGGCTGGGACGGGCTGCACGGTCGGGTCGCTGCTGCTCATGCTCGGCTCCGGGTGATGGTGATGGTCACGTCGTCGAAGGGCACGGTGATCGGGGCCTCCGGCTTGTGCACCACGACCTCGACCTCCCGCACCTGCTCGTGCTTGAGGCACCGCTCGGCGATCCGGTCGGCGAGGGTTTCGATCAGGGCGACCGGCTCCCCCTCCACCACCTCCACGACCTCCTCGGCCACCACGCCGTAGTGGACGGTCTTGGTGAGGTCGTCGGTGGCCGCGGCGGGCCGGGTGTCCAGGCCGAGCACCAGGTCCACGACGAAGGTCTGGCCCTCCTCGCGCTCATGAGGGAAAACCCCGTGGTGCCCGCGGGCCTTCAGGCCGCGCAGCGCGACACGATCCACCCGAATCACTCCTGCTGTCGTCGGTCGGGGCACGTCCGATCTGCCCGGAACGCACCACCCGTCCCCCGCCGTCGGCGGGGGCACCTCCTTCGAATCTACCTGCGAGCAAGGACAGCACTCGCCCACGGGGGCCCGTGGCGCGCGCTCCAGGAGCCCCCGCGCCACTTCCCCCTACCCGCCCTTGGCGCAGATCTCACGCACGGTTTTACGGGCGGGGTACGCGATATGACGTTGTGGGTACGGCGCTCAGGGCAGCAGCTGATCCGGGTCGTCGTCCGGGCCCTCGGGCTCGGCCGCGGCATCGTTTTCGTCCTGCTCCGCCAGCACCGGCGATCCGTGGTGCGCCCACACCTTCCAGCCGTCCTCGGTCCGCCGGAAGACGTTCGTGGCCACCACCAGCTGCCCCACCAGCGGGCCGAGCTGGCCCTCTTCCTCGGCCGGGGCGCCGCTGAGGATGTTCTCCGTGCAGGTCACCATCGCGGTGTCGGACATGATCGACACCTCCACATCCGTCAGAAAGAACTGGATGTAGTCGGTGTTCGCCATGATCAGCGCATAGGAACGGAGCACCTCGCCGCGCCCGCGCAGCACCGGCCAGCCCGGGTGCACACAGGAGACCTCGGTGTCCGGGTCGTCGAGCCACAGCCGCGACATCGCCCCGTGGTCGCCCTGCTCCATGGCCTCGTACAGCGCGGTGTTGGCCAGTGCCACCCGCTCGCTGTCCGTCAGGGAAGTCACACCGCTCCCGCCGTGTCCGCCGCTTCGATCGCCCGGGCCACGCGCACCGCGTCGGCGCTCGCGCGCACCTCGTGCACCCGTACCGCCCATGCGCCTTCCCGCGCCGCGATCGCCGAGACCGCCGCCGTCGCCGCGTCCCGCTCCCGGGCGCGGGGCGGGCTGCCGCCGTCCCCGGCCAGTACGCGCCCCAGGAACCGCTTCCGCGAGGCCGCCACCAGCAGCGGCCGGCCCAGCTCCCGCAGTGCGCCCAGCCGGGCGACGAGCGCCAAGTCGTGCTCGGCGTCCTTCGCGAAGCCGAGGCCGGGGTCGATCACGATCCGCTCCGGATCGACGCCGCCGGCCACCGCCCGCTCCAGGCTCGTCCGCAGCTCCGCGACGACCTCGCCGACCACATCCCCGTAGACCGCGCGGTTGTTCATGTCGATCGACTGGCCGCGCCAGTGCATCACCACGAAGGGCACCCCGGCGGCGGCCACCATCGGGACCATCGCCGGGTCGGCGCCGCCCCCGCTCACATCGTTGACCAGCCGCGCCCCGGCCTCGACCGCGCGCTCGGCGACCGATGCGCGCATGGTGTCCACGCTGACCACGAGCCCCGCGGCGGCCAGCTCGCGCACCACCGGGACCACCCGGCGCAGCTCCTCGGCCTCGTCGACGCGCGGCGCGCCCGGGCGGGTCGACTCGCCCCCGACGTCCACCAGGTCCGCCCCGGCCGCGGCCAGGTCCAGGCCGTGCTTGACGGCCAGCTCGGTGTCGAACCACTGACCGCCGTCGGAGAACGAGTCGGGCGTGACATTGACCACGCCCATCACCGCGCACCGGTCCCACTCCGGCAGTCCGGCCACCCGGCCCCGTTCACGCAACGTCCTCATGACCCCAGCCTAGGCGTACGAGCAGGCGCTGCCTCGCCCGCGCCCGCCCGCGCCCAGGACAGCGGGCGCGTCACGCGGGCTGAGCGGGCGCGTCACGCGGCCTGTTCGAGGCCGCCGCGCGAGGCGGCCGCGCCCTGGTGGGCGCAGGGCCTCGGCTCGGGGCGCCGCCCGCGGCGCAGCAGCCGGGGCAGGGCCAGCGAGACGAAGCCCTCGGCCTGCATCGCCGCCAACCCGATGCGCGGCAGATCGCGGGTGTTGCGGAAGACCACGAAGCGCGGCTCCCAGCGCGGCTGGAACTTGGCGTTGAACTTGTACAGCGACTCGATCTGGAACCAGCGCGACAGGAACACCAGCAGCCCCCGCCAGCCCCGCAGCACCGGCCCCGCGCCCAGCTTCTCGCCGCGCGCCAGCGCGGAGCGGAACATCGCGAAGTTCAGCGACACCCGGCTGACCCCGAGCCCCCCGGCGGCCTGCAGGGAGGCGACGATCAGCAGTTCGTTCATGCCCGGGTCGGCGCTGCGGTCGCGGCGCATGAGGTCCAGCGACATCCCGTCCCGGCCCCACGGCACGAAGTGCAGTACGGCCTTGAGGTCCCCGTACGGGCCGGGCTCGGCGCCCTCCTCGGGGGCCTTGTGGGCGGTGGCGATGACCGAGTCCCCGTCCGCCGGGTCGCCGATCCGGCCCAGCGCCATGGAGAAGCCCCGCTCGGTGTCGGTGCCCCGCCAGCCCGCGGCGGCCTGCCGGATGGTCTCCAGCTCGTCCTCGCTCAGGTCACCGGCGCGCCGTACCCGGGTCTCGTACCCGGCCCGCTCGATGCGCTTGACCATCTGGCGGACGTTGCGCATGGCGCGCCCGGACAGGGTGAAGTCCGCCACGTGCACGATGGCCTCGTCGCCCAGCTCCAGCGCGTCGAGGCCGGTCTCCCGGGTCCACACCTCGCCCCCGGTCTCGCTGCACCCCATGACCGCCGGGGTCCAGGAGTGCGCCCGCGCCTCCTCCATGAAGCGGGAGATGGCGCCCGGCCAGGCCTCCACATCGCCGACCGGGTCGCCGCTGGCGAGCATCACCCCGGAGACGACCCGGTAGCAGACGGCGGCCTTGCCGCTCGGCGAGAAGACCACGCCCTTGTCGCGGCGGAGGGCGAAGTGGCCCAGCGAGTCGCGGCGCCCGTGCGCGGCGAGCAGGTCGCGCAGCCGCTCCTCGTCCGCGGGGGTCAGCCGGGCGGCGGGGTGTTCGGGGCGGAAGGCGAGGTAGGCGGTCGTCGCGACGGTCAGCAGGCCGAGCGCGCCGAGGGAGTAGCCGACGGTGTAGTCCGTACCGTCCCGGTAGCCGACCGGCCCCTCGAAGCCGATCAGCCCCCACAGCACATGGTCCAGCTGCTGGCCGAACGACGGCCGGCCCACGATGTCGTCGGGGTCCGACCGTACGATCAGCAGCCCGATCCCGACGCTCACCGCGCCCAGCACCACGAAGTTGGCCAGCGCCATCCAGCGGCTGCGCGGATCCGGCAGCGCCGCGAACTCCCGGCGATAGCGGATCATGACGCCGAGCAGCACCAGCGAGAGCACCGCCCCGCATATCGAGTGCCGGTACAGCAGCTGGGCGGCCGCCCCGACAGGCAGCAGCCCCACGGCGGCGACCCAGGCGCGCCGCTTACGCCGCTTCAGCCCGTGCGCCAGCATCAGCAACAACAGCCCCACCACGATGGACGCGGCGGCGGCCAGCGAACTCACCGCGCCGGGCAGCACGTCGGCGAGGGCGTGCACCCTGCTGTAGCGGAGTCGTGGGAAAACGATGTTCAGCAGCCCGATCAGCGTGCAGGCGGTGCCCACGGCGGTCGGCACAGCCTCCGGCCGGGGTCCGCGGGGCAGCCTCGGCACCCTGGAAGCAACCCTTCCGGACTTTTCGGCATCTTGACTGTCAGACATTCGTCTTTCCCGTCGCTCCGGCCTAGAGATCCGTCTCTGACGCGGTATCTGGACATATCGCGCCTACCAAGACGGCGTTTGACGGGGCGGGGTTCCATCGCGCGGCACGGGGGAGCCGGCCGCCCGACAGAAAGATAGTCATGGGTCTTACGAGCAACAACGTCGTGATGGTGTCAGTCGTCGCGTCGGTGCTGCTGTTCGGCGCCACGATCTGGGTCTGGCCCCGGCTCGCCCGACGCGGAGTCGGCCCGGTGCTCGGCCGGATCGGCATGCTGTTGGTCACACAGGTGTCGCTGTTCGCCGCGCTCGGCCTGTTCGCGAACCAGTCCTTCGGCTTCTACGGTTCCTGGTCGGACCTGTTCGGCACCGAGACCACCCCGGGCGTCGTCGTGAACCACGACGCCGCGAGCAGCAGCACCCGGGTGCAGGTCACCGACATCCGGAGGGTGAACGTGCCCGGCGGCTCGGAGCCGGCCGCCGCCGGGCGGATCGAGAAGGTCACCATCAAGGGGCCGCTGTCCGGGCTGGCCAGCCCGGCGTATGTCTATCTGCCGCCGGAGTACTTCCAGCCGGAGTATGCCCGGCGCGACTTCCCGGCCGTGCTGGTGCTGACCGGGTACCCGGGCACCACGGAGGCGCTGATCAACGGCCTGAAATACCCTCAGAACGCCCATAAGCTGGTCAAAGACGGCAGGATGCAGCCGATGGTCCTGGTGATGCTGCGTCCGACCGTCGCCCCGCCGCGCGACACCGAGTGCGTGGACGTGCCCCAGGGCCCGCAGACCGAGACGTTCTTCACCAAGGACGTGCCGACCGCCGTGGCCGGTCACTACCGGGTGGGTGAACACGCCCGAAACTGGGGTGTCATCGGCAATTCCACCGGCGGCTACTGCGCGTTGAAGATGGCCATGCGCCACCCCGAGGCCTTCTCCGCCGCGGCCGGTCTCTCCCCCTCGTACAAGGCCCCGATCGACGCGACCACCGGCGATCTGTTCGGCGGCAGCAAGCAGCTGGAGCGGGAGAACAACCTGATGTGGCGGCTGGACCACAAGCCCGCGCCGCCGGTGTCCCTCCTGGTCTCCAGCAGCGAGCACGGTGAGAAGAACTACAAGGACACCGTGAAGTTCATCGAGAAGGCCAAGGAGCTCAACCGCCGGGGCGAGCCCATCAGGATCTCCTCCATCATCCTCAAGACCGGCGGCCACAACTTCAACACCTGGAAGCGCGAGGTGCCCGCCGCGCTGGAGTGGCTGGGCGGCCGGCTCGGCGACCGCTGAGTCGCGGCTGTTGAGTCGCGATGGCTGAGCGCGATCGTTGAGGCGCGTGCCGGGCCGCGGTCGCCGAAGCGCGTGCCGGGCCGCGACCGCTGAGTCGCGGCCACTGAGCGACGGCTACTGAGCCACAGCCACTGAGCGCGCGCGGCGAGCCGCCGCGCGCGCTCATACGTCGGCGACCGTCTGCAGCTCCACCTCCGCCCGGGCGATCCCGCCCGCGTCGGCGTCGATCGAGCGGCGCAGCGCCTCGTGGAGGCGGGCGGGGGTGAGCACGCCGAGGAAACGGTCGCCGTCGAGGACCGCTATCCAGCCCGCGTCGTGCTGAAGCATGGTGCTGAACGCCTGCTTGAGCGAGGAGCCGACCGGCAGCCACGCCTCCATGCGCCGGGCGTGGTCCCGTACGGTCCCTCCGGCCGCCGCCTCCTTGCCGGGCTTCTCCGCCGCGTCCGCTGCGTCTACCGCGTCAGCCGCGTCCGCCGGGATCCAGCCGTGCAGCCGGTCCGCGTCGTCCAGTACGACGGCCCAGCGCGCCCCGTCGGCAGACAGCCGGGCGGCGGCCTTGGCCAGCGGGTCGTCGAGGTGGACCACTGGGGGCTGTTCGAGGTCGCCCGGCTCGATGGGGGTGACGGACAGCCGCTTCAGACCGCGGTCCGCGCCGACGAAGTCCGCGACGTACGGCGTGGCGGGCGCGCCCAGCACCGACGCGGGCGTGTCGAACTGCTCGATCCGCCCCGCCCCGTACACCGCGATGCGGTCGCCGAGCCGGACCGCCTCCTCGATGTCGTGGGTCACCAGCAGCACCGTCTTGCGGACCTGGGACTGAAGCCGCAGGAACTCGGTCTGCAGCCGCTCGCGGACCACCGGGTCCACGGCCCCGAACGGCTCGTCCATCAGCAGCACCGGCGGGTCGGCGGCCAGCGCCCGGGCCACGCCGACCCGCTGGCGCTGGCCGCCGGAGAGCTGGTCGGGGTAGCGGTCGCCGTAGACGGAGGGGTCGAGGCCCACCAGGTCGAGGAGTTCGGCGGCGCGGTCCCGGGCCTTCTTGCGTTGCCAGCCGAGCAGCGCGGGGACGGTGGCGGTGTTCTCCAGCACGGTCTTGTGCGGGAACAGGCCGACCTGCTGGATGACATAGCCGATGCGGCGGCGCAGCTTCACCGGATCGACCGCGGCGATGTCCTCACCGTCCAGGAAGATCCGGCCCGAGGTTGGTTCGATGAGCCGGTTGACCATCTTCATGGTGGTGGTCTTGCCGCAGCCCGACGGTCCGACGAGCGTGACCAGCTCGCCCTCCGCGACCTCGAAGGACAGATCGTCCACGGCCGTCGTGCCGTCGGCGTAGCGCTTGGTGACGTTCTCGAAGCGGATCATGGCTCCCCATTGTGGCCGCATTCCGGGTTTCAATTGTTGCTGTTGTGTGGCGAGCCGACGAGATTGTCGGTGCCCGGGGTTAGGGTCGCCAGGTCACCGGAGACGACGGGGAGGTGACCGAGTGGCCGGGCAGAGCTGCCTGATCAGCAATGACTGGATCTGCGGGGAATATGTACGTACGCGCAGTCAGGAGCTGACGGACGCGACGGTCCAGCATGTGTGGATCACGGTGGCGTCGGTCGCCATCGGTTTCGTGGTCGCTTTTCCGCTGGCGCTGCTGGCCCGCCGATGGCGGTCCGTGGCGGGCCCGGTGCTGGGGCTGACGACGATCCTCTATACGGTGCCCTCGCTGGCGATGTTCTCGCTGCTGCTGCCCTTCTTCGGGGTCTCGGCCGCGGTGGTGATCACCGGCCTGGTGCTGTATTCGCTGACGATCCTGGTGCGCAACATCATGGCCGGGCTCGCCTCGGTCCCCGAGGAGGCCCGCGAGGCGGCCCGCGGCATGGGCTACGGCCCGCTGCGCCTGCTGTTCGGCGTGGAACTGCCGCTCGCGCTGCCCGCGCTGATGGCCGGGCTGCGGATCACCACGGTCTCCACCATCTCGCTCACCACGGTCGGCGCGATCGTCGGCTACGGCGGCCTCGGCAATCTGATCTACGAGGGCATGCGCAGCTTCTTCAAGGCGCAGGTGCTCACCGCGTCGGTGCTGTGCGTGGCCCTGGCGGTCGTGGCTGATGTGCTGCTGCTCTTCGTGCAGCGGCTGCTCACGCCGTGGGCGCGAGGAGGAACGAAGAAGGCGCGGAAGGCGCAGAAGAGGGCGCAGGAGCAAGCGCGCGAGAGCGCGCGGGGGCAGGCGCGGGAGCCGGCCCAGGAGCAAGCGCGGGACAGGGCACGGCAGAAGGCGGGGGCGGCCTGATGGGGGTCATCGGCGAGGCCTGGACATGGCTGACCACTGGGTCGCACTGGTCGGGCACCGACGGCGTATGGCACCGGCTCGGCCAGCATCTGTACCTCACCGTCGCCTGTCTGGCGATCTCGTGCGCGATCGCCCTGCCGGTCGCCGTCGTGCTCGGACATATCGGCAAGGGCGGCGCCGTCGCGGTCAACATCTCCAACGCGGGCCGTGCGGTGCCCACCTTCGCGGTTCTGGTCCTGCTGCTGCTCAGCCCGCTGGGGACGCACGGCGACTGGCCCACGATCGTCGCACTGGTGCTGTTCGCCATCCCGCCGCTGCTCACCAACGCCTATGTGGGCATGCGCGAGGCGGACCGCGAGGTCGTCGAGGCGGCGCGCGGCATGGGGATGACCGGCGGTCAGCTGGTCGCCAGGGTCGAGTTGCCCCTCGCCTTCCCGCTGATCATGACGGGTGTACGCTCGGCCGCCGTTCAGGTGGTGGCGACGGCGACGCTCGCGGCGCTGCCCGGCGGCGGCGGGCTCGGCCGGATCATCACGGCGGGCTTCCGGGTCACCGACACCGCCCAGGTGGTGGCCGGGGCGGTGCTGGTCGCGGCGCTCGCGCTGACGGTCGAGGGCGTGCTCGTCGCTCTGCAGTGGCTGCTGGACCCGATGCGCCGCAGGCGCGTACGGTCCGCGGCCGCGGAGCAGCGCCCGCCCGCGGACCAGGCGCCGAAGGCGCCGGCGCTGACCGGCGCGGCAGGCCGGCCCTCGTGAACAGGCGCGTGGCCCACAACGGTGTGGGCGTGCTGAATACATATGCGCTATGTGCGCGCGCTGAATATTCGTGACGTCTCATGACATCGCATGTCATCTATGGACGGGGAATCCCAATGAGCAAGATCTTCCGCGTGGCCGGGGCGGCCGCGACCGTCACGGCGCTGGCGGCCGGACTCACCGCGTGTGGCGGCGACAGCCTGGAGGAGAAGAGCGAGGATTCGGTGGTGGTCGGGGCGGCCAACTTCACCGAGTCGAAGATCCTGGCGGCGCTGTACACAGGGCTGCTGGAGGACGCCGGCTATAAGACGTCGATCAAGACGGTCGACTCGCGTGAACTGTACGCACCTTCCCTGGAGAAGGGCGAGATCGATGTCGTGCCGGAGTACGCGGCCACGATGGCCGAATATCTGAATCTGAAGAAGAACGGGCCGAAAGCCAAGCCCGTCGCCTCCTCGGACGTCGACGCCACGGTGAAGGTGCTCCGCGAACTCGCCGAGCCCCGCGGACTGAAGGCGCTCGAGCCCGGCGAGGCCGTCGACCAGAACGCCTTCGCGGTGCGCAAGGACTTCGCTTCGGAGCACAGCCTCAAGACGCTCTCCGACCTCGGAAAGTCCAAGCAGAAGATCAAGTTGGCGGCGGGCGACGAATGCCCCAAGCGCCCCTTCTGCCAGCCCGGCCTGGAGAAGACGTACGGGATAGACATCACCGGCATCGACCCGCTGGATATCGGCAGCGTCCAGGCCAAGCAGGCGGTCAAGGACGGCAAGGACCAGATGCTGCTGACGACGTCCACGGACGCCACCCTTGATCAATTCGGACTCGTCCTGCTGGCGGACGACAAGAAACTGCAGAATGCCGACAACGTCCTGCCCGTCGTGAATGCGAAGTCCGCGGGCTCAGAGAAGATCGCTAAGGCGCTCAACAAGCTCAACAAGGTGTTGACCACTGCCGATCTCACCGAACTCAACAAGAAGGTGGACGCGGAGCGGCTCAAGGCGTCTGACGTCGCCAAGGACTACCTGAAGGAGAAGGGACTGGTGAAGGACTAGCCTCGTGAAGGACTAGTGAAGTGCCGGGCTGAAGGCGGATCGGGCGCGGAATTTGGCGGGGCGGGGCCCCATAGGGGCCGCCCGCACGGTAAGTTTCGGGCCATGCCACGTGGACGTCACCGCCAATCCCCACCTCTGCACAGGCTACTTCCCCCTTTGTCGGTCGCAGCCGCGTCAATAGCGTGCGCCTCCGGTGCCTGGCTGGTCGGCGATACGGTCGTGATCCGTGGCCTGGCGGCGACCGCGGCAGCCGCCGCGGTCGTCGGTGGCGTCCTGATGCGCAGTTGGGACCGCTCCGCCGGGCGGCGGGTCGCCGAGGTCGCGAGCGAGAACGCGCGGCAGGAGCTGAAGTACGAGGATCGGATCGCCGAACTCGAAGCGGATGCCGAGAAGACCGCCGAGCTGCAGACCGCGCTCAACACCAAGCTGCGCGCCAAGCGCGCCGAGCTGGCCCGGCTGCGCAACGAGCACGCCTCGCTGCTGCGCCGCTACGCCACGGCCGAAACGGAGCGGGCCAGGGCCCTGGAGGGCCGCCGCCGGCTGGCGCTGGAGGCCGCGGCTCCGGTCAGGGAGTTGGAGTCCGAAGCGTCGGCCCCCGAGCTCCCGGCCCACGAGGCCCCCGCCGCCCCCGCCCCCGGCAACCCCGTGGCGGGTGCTCCGACCGCCGAGGCGTACGCCCGGGCCGACGAGGCGCTGCGTCACCTGGTGCGCAATGCGCGCAGGCAGCGCGAGGAGCGCGAGCGCGTCCCGCGCCAGCCGCGCGCCCAAGAGCGCGCGGAGGGTGAACCGGGCGAACGGGCGGACGGTGAGCGCGCGGACGGTGAGCGCGCGGCAGACGACCGGCTGATTGAGGACCGATCAGTTGAGGACCGGCTGGTTGAGGACCGGTCGGGCGAGGTTCGGTCGGACCAGCCGGGCGAGGACCCGGCCGCTGCCGCCGCGCCCGGCGCCGGGGAGCCCCGGCCCCACGCCCGTACGGCCGCCTCCGCGGTGGTGCCCTACGCCGCGGCGCGCCGGGCCGCCTCCCGAGTGGAGGGCGGCTTCGACTACTTCGGTACGCAGAAGAAGCAGCCCAAGAAGCGGGAGCCGGAGCCCGCCGAACTCGCCGAGCCCGCCGAACCTGTCGAGCCCGCGGAGTTGGCCGAGCCCGCAGAGCCGACCGAGTCCGCCGAGCGCCCGGAGGCGTCGGACGAGGACCTTGCCGATGTGATCGGCGCGGAGACGCTTGCGGAGGAGGCCGGGAAGGGCGCGGTGGGCGAGGTCATCGACCTGACGGAGCACGACGAGGCCGAGCACATCGAGATGCCCAAGCTGCGCAGCGCGATCTCGTAGGGCCGCCGTAACGGCCCGTCGGCTCCTCGTACCGCTATTTGTCGATGTCGCCTATTTGTCGATGTCGCCGACGACGAAGAAGAGCGAGCCGAGAATGGCCACCATGTCGGCGACCAGCGTGCCCGGCAGCAGCTCGGTCAGTGCCTGGATGTTGTTGTACGACGCCGACCGCAGCTTCAGCCGGTACGGCGTCTTCTCGCCCTTCGAGACGAGGTAGTAGCCGTTGAGGCCGAGCGGGTTCTCGGTCCAGGCGTAGGTGTGGCCCTCGGGCGCCTTGAGCACCTTGGGCAGCCGCTGGTTGATCGGACCCGGCGGGAGCTCCGCGATCCGGTCCAGGCAGGCGTCCGCGAGGTCCAGGGAGTTGTGGGTCTGCGCCAGCAGGCATTCGAAGCGGGCCAGGCAGTCGCCCTCCTCGCGGACGACGACCTTCAGGGTGTCGCGCAGCTCCCTGTACGCCAGATACGGCTCGTCGCGCCGCAGGTCGAAGTCGACGCCCGAGGCGCGGGCGATGGGTCCGCTGACCCCGTAGGCGTGCACCGTCTCGCGCGCCAGCGCGCCCACCCCGCGGGTGCGCCCCCGGAAGATCTCGTTGCCGAGGACCAGCTGGTCGTACACGTCCATGCGCGAGCGGACCTCGGCCACCGCCTGGCGGGCCCGGCCGAGCCAGCCCGCCGGAAGGTCCTCCTTGAGGCCGCCCACCCGGTTGAACATGTAGTGCATCCGGCCGCCGGAGACCTCCTCCATGACGTGCTGAAGGTCCTCGCGCTCGCGGAACGCGTAGAAGATCGGCGTGATGCCGCCCAGCTCCAGAGGATAGGACCCCAGGAACATCAGGTGGTTGAGCACCCGGTTCAGCTCGGCCAGCAGGGTGCGGGTCCATACGGCGCGCTCGGGCACCTCCATGCCCAGCATCCGCTCGACGGCGAGGACGACGCCCAGCTCGTTGGAGAAGGCGGAGAGCCAGTCGTGGCGGTTGGCGAGCATGATGATCTGGCGGTAGTCCCGCGCCTCGAACAGCTTCTCCGCGCCGCGGTGCATATACCCGATCACCGGCTCGGCGCTCTGGATCCGCTCCCCGTCCAGGACGAGGCGCAGCCGCAGCACGCCGTGGGTGGACGGGTGCTGCGGGCCGATGTTGAGCACCATGTCCGTGCTCTCGGCGGCACCGCCGATGCCGACTGTCGTCTCCGTCATGAGCCCAGTCTCTCAGCCGGGCTGTTTCCTGGGTCCGGCCGCTCGGATGTTGCGGCCTCCGTCATGAGCCCGGTCTCTCAGCGTCTCTCAGCCGCCGTCTCCCCGCCCGGCCGCCCCGGCCCCAGCAGCCCGCCGCACACCGCGACCGTCGGCTGCAGCAGCCAGGTGAAGCCGCCGAGCCCCGCCGGGTCCAGCAGCTCCGCCGCCTCGCCCGCCGCGCTCAGCGCGCGTACGTACGCCGCCGGGTCGGCGGTGGCCAGCGCCAGCGGTGGCCGCCGCCCCTCGACGCCGAGGGCGCGTAGCGCGTCGCGCTGGGGGAGGGTGACGGGGGCGAGCGAGGGATCCGCGGGCGAGTGATCCTCGTGCGTGGGATCCGCCATCCGCCGCAGGGTCGCCTCGCCCCGTAGGGTCGCCGCTCCCCGCAGGGCCGCCTCGCCCGCCGCCGCGCACGCGTCGAGCGCCACATGGGCGGTCAGATCGCAGGAGCCGTCCGGTACGGGCCGCACCTCACGCCCCTCGCGGAAGCCGGTCAGCGTCCCGAACGGGGGCCGCGCCCCGCGCTCGTGCGCGTAGTCCACGGCGACCGCGAGCCCCGACCGCAGGGCGCGTACCGCCTCCGCCCACGCCTCGTCCCGCGGCCGGCCGATCTCCGCCCGCAGCCCCGGCTCGTCCGCCGAGTCCCCCGCCGACGGCCACCAGCGCGCCAGCCAGTCCGCGTCCGCGCCGCTCACCGGCTCGCCCAGCCGTTCGGCGCCGTCCTCGGGGGCGACCAGGACCCGGCGCCAGGCGCCGTCCGCGTCGGTCTCCGCCACGTCGACGGGGACGTTGTCGAGCCATTCGTTGGCGAAGAGGAGCCCGTCGAGCCCGTCGAAGCCGTCGAAGCCGTCGCGGCCGTCGCGGCCGTCGCGCGGCAGCTCACCGAGGTCCCCGAGCCAGGTGATCCGGGGATCGAGGCCGGGCGGGCGCGCCGCCCGCTCCACGGCGTACGGGCGCAGCCGCTCAGCCAGCCCGGAGCCCTGCCCCTCGGCCACCCCCGCCGCGCACGCCAGCACACCCGTCAGCAACTCGCCCCGCCCCGCGCCGACATCCACCAAGGCCAGCTCGTCAGGGTGGCCCAGCGCCCGGTCCACCCGCGCCAGCAGCTCGGCGACCGCCGCCGCGTACCGGGGCGAGGCGTGCACCGATGTACGGAAATGCCCGGCCGGTCCTTCCGTACGCCGAAAGAAACCTTCCGGTCCGTAGAGGGCGTGTTCGGCGGCGTCACGCCACCCCAGCCATTCCCGTGTCTCAGTCGCCACACGCCTACGCTAAGCGGAGCCGTATCCACCTTGGGTCGTAGGGCGGCGGCTCACGGATCGCCCGTCCGGCTGACCCCTGGACGTATCCACCATGCCTACGCTGGGTGACGTGCAGCGCCTCTACGACTTCCTCCGCAGGCACCCGACAGGGGTGGACAGCTTCTGGGCCGTCCTCCTCTTCGGTTTCTCGCTTCTGTGGATGGTCAAGGCGCCCATGCACCCGGTGCCGCGCGCCGCGGCCGTGCCGGTCGTCCTCGCGCTGTGCGCCGCCGTCGCGCTGCGCCGTCGCGCGCCCGAGAAGATGCTGATCCTCGTCACGGTGTGCGGGGTGGCCCAGGTCGTACTGAACGTCGAGCAGAACCCCGCCGACTTCGCGATGCTGGTCGTCGTCTACACGGTGGCGGCCGAGGGGAAGCGCTGGGCGTCCCGCTTCGCGCTCATCGCGGCCCTGATCGCGCCGATCGTCTCCACCCTCCGCTGGCCCGGCCCGGATCACCCGGAGACGGAGCAACGGACATGGTGGGGCGCCGCCATCGGCACGGTCTTCCTCACCATCCCGTTCGTCCTGGCCTGGGTGCTCGGCGACTCCATCCGCACCCGCCGCGCCTACTACGCCCAGCTGGAGGAGCGCGCCGCGCGCCTGGAGAAGGAGCGCGAGGCGCAGGCCAAGGTGGCTGTGGCCGCCGAGCGGGCGCGGATCGCGCGCGAACTGCACGACGTCGTCGCGCACAACGTGTCGGTGATGGTGGTCCAGGCCGACGGCGCCGCGTATGTCATGGACGCCGCCCCCGATCAGGCCAGGCAGGCCCTGGAGACGATCTCGGGCACCGGCCGCCAGGCGCTCGCCGAGATGCGGCGGCTGCTGGGCGTGCTGCGCTCTGGGGCGCCCAGCGACGACAGTGACTACGTCCCGCAGCCGGACGTCGAGCAGATAGACGACCTCGTGGAGCAGGTGCGCGGCGCCGGGCTGCCCGTGGACTTCAAGATCGTGGGCAGTCCGCGCCCGCTGCCCAGCGGCGTCGAGCTGACCGCCTACCGCATCGTGCAGGAAGCGCTTACCAACACCCGTAAGCACGGCGGCCCGGACGTCGGCGCCAGTGTGCGCCTGACCTACTTCGACGACGGGCTCGGCCTCCTCGTCGAGGACGACGGGCGGGGCGCGCGGCAGGAGATGTACGAGGACGGCGGCGCGGACGGCCAGGGGCACGGCCTGATCGGGATGCGGGAGCGGGTCGGCATGGTGGGGGGCACCCTCGACGCGGGCCCACGGCCGGGCGGCGGCTTCCGCATCAGCGCGCTGCTGCCGCTCAGCCGGTCGGCCGAGCGGCCCCGCTGATGGGCTGTGTCTGATGGGCCCGCTGATGGACCGTGCTGATGGGCCCTGCTGATGGGCCTCGCTGCTGGGCCCGTGATCGGCCGTGCGGCCGATCAATGCCGATCCGTGCCGATCAGCGCCGATCGGTAGTGTCACCACGCACACCATGACCCGCTCACTGAGAAAACGCTCTCTGAGGGGCTGAGGGAAGGGACCCGACCGGATGCCGATCCGCGTCATGCTCGTCGACGACCAAGTGCTGCTGCGCACCGGCTTCCGGATGGTGCTCGCGGCCCAGCCCGACATGGAGGTCGTCGCCGAGGCGGGCGACGGCGCGGAGGCCCTGGAGGTGCTGCGCACCGCAGAGGTGGACGTCGTCCTCATGGACGTCCGGATGCCCAGGCTCGACGGGGTGGAGGCCACCCGCCGCATCTGCGCGCAGGAGGACGCGCCCAAGGTGCTCATCCTGACCACCTTCGACCTCGACGAGTACGCGTTCTCGGCGCTCAAGGCCGGAGCGGGCGGCTTCATGCTCAAGGACGTGCCGCCCGGCGAACTGCTCGCCGCCATCCGCGCCGTGCACAGCGGCGACGCGGTCGTCGCCCCCAGCACCACCCGCCGGCTGCTGGACCGCTTCGCGCCGATGCTGCCGGGCGCGGCCGGCGGCACCGGGCCCGGCGGAGCCCGCCCCGAGCTGGAGCGGCTGACCGACCGCGAACGCGAGGTCATGCTGCTGGTCGCGCAGGGGCTGTCGAACGGCGAGATAGCGGCGCGCCTGGTGCTCTCCGAGGCGACCGTGAAGACCCATGTGGGCCGCATCCTCACCAAGCTGGAGCTGCGCGACCGGGTGCAGGTGGTGGTGATGGCGTACGAGTCGGGGCTGGTACGCGCCCAGGGCCCGGGCGGCGGCTCCCGGCTCTAGCCCCGGTTCCCCCTGCCGGGCCCCGCTACCTCAGAACGCTCTCCAGCTACCTCAGAACGCTCTCCAGCTACCGCAGAACGCTCTCCAGGAAGTCGCTGCCCAGCCGCGCCACCGCCGTCAGCTCCAGCTGATGCAGCACATACCGGCCGCGGCGGCGGGTGGTCAGCAGCCCCGCCTTCTTCATGACGGCGATATGGCGGGAGACCTCCGGCGGGCTGATGCCGCACCTCTCGGCCAGCTCGCCGGTGGTGTGCGGGCCTCGGGCGAGGCTGAGGCACATGCGCATCCGCATCGGGTGGGCCAGCGCGTCCATCCGGCGCTGGACGAGCTCCAGCGCGGCGGGCTGCGGCAGCTCCGGGGCCGCGACCGGGTACTGGATCACCGGGGGCCAGCCGGGCGCGTACAGCACGAGCAGATGCGGCCAGCCGAAGGCGGTCGGGACGAAGGTGAGCCCCTGGCCGACCGCCGTCGTCTCACCCCCGGCGAGCTTGTCCACGTGGATACGTCGTACGCCGCCTCCGCCCGGCACCACGGACAACGCGGCCGACGTCGCCGCCAGCGCCTCCTCGAGCCCCTTGCGCCGCAGCAGCTCCCCCTTGTGGCGGGCGTCGGCGGCCAGCTGGCCCCGCACCCGCTGCCAGGTGTCCGCGAAGAACGCCTGGTCGCAGTCCTCCAGCAGACGGCGCAGCCAGACCCGCAGCCCGTCCGGGTCCTCGAGCATCCGGTCGACGAATGCGGCCTGCTTCGGCCCGCGGGCCGCCGCCAGCTCTCGTACCCGCGCCCGCTCGCCCGCGTCGACCAGCGGCGACGGCGAGGGAAGGGCGTACGAGGTGAGGGAGCAGGTGATCTCGAAGGCGGCCGCCACGAACCTCTCGTCGTCGATCCGGTCCAGCGCGTCCAGCTCCTCAGCGAGCGTCGCCCCGGGCTCGGCGGGCAGCAGCAGATCGGAGCGGGAGGAGCGCCACAGGAAGTCCGCCTCGTGGAGCCGGTCGGCGAGGTCGGGCTTGAGGCCCGCGGCCGTGGCGGTGGCCCAGCCGTGCAGCCCCGGGTGGTGGCCGGGCTCGGACAGCACATGCAGCGCGGCGCCCAGCTCGGCGAGCGGGGAGGGGGTGAAGACGATGCGTTCGGACGGCAGCCCGGTGATGTCGATGACGCTGGCCATGGCTCCTATGGTGCGGTCCGCACCGACGGCCTTCGACCTCGTTTGACGGCGATCGTCAATCGGGACGACCAGCGGCGGGGGGCGGGCGCAGCCTCGTGCCATGAGCCTCACCGAGCAGTACGCACTGGACCTGTACCGCGCCGCCCGGCGCGGCGAACCCGCCCCGCCCGCGCCCCGCCCCGGCGACTGGCGCACCATCCGAGAGCTGAGCCGGTACGGCGACCTCCGCGCGGTGGCCGAGGAGCGCCCGGCGCGCGAGAGCCGGGCGGCCCGGCTGACCGTACGTACCCGGCAGGCCGTACACACCTGGCAGGCCGTACGCCCCCGGCTGACCGTACGTGCCCGGCTGGCCGCCCTCTTCGCCCGGCGCCCGGCGGCGGGCGCGGCGGCGACCGGCTCAGCCGACCGCCCGGTCACCCTCCGGAAGCCGCTTCAGGAAGGCGGCGACGGCGGCTGCGACATCGTCCGCCGTCCACTCCAGTGCGGATGAGGCGACCGTCACCTCGGTCATGGCCAGGCCAGGCGGCCCCGACTCCCACCACCGGCCGAACAGCGTCGTCCGGGTCTCCTCCGCCAGCCGCAGCCCCGCCTCGTCCAGGTCAGCCGCCGGATACGGCAGCCACACCTGGAACCGATGGATGTGCGGCTGGTGCGGATGCACCCGGAACCAGGGCACCCCGGCGGCCGTGAACGCCTCGTCCAGCGCCCGCGCCACGACCTGGGCGTGCGCCACGTACGACGGCAGCCGGGGCAGCTCGCGGTCCAGGCCGGCCAGCGCGGCCAGCGCCGCGGGCCACTGCTGGAATACCTGCCCGCCGTACCGGTGCCGCCACGCCTTGGCCTCCGCCACCAGCGCCTCGGGCCCGGCCAGCGCGGCCCCCGAAATGCCGTCCAGCGACTTGTAGAACGACACGTACACCGAGTCCGCGAGGGCGGCGATCTCCGACAGCTCGCGCCCGAAGTGCGCGGTGCACTCCCACAGCCTCGCCCCGTCGAAGTGGACCACCGCCTCCCGCTCCCGCGCGGCCTCCACCACGGCGGTCAGTTCGTCCCAGGTGGGCAGCGCGAAGCCCGTGTCGCGCAGCGGAAGCTCCAGGGCGAGCGTCCCGAAGGGCTCGTCCAGCTCCCGGACCTCGTCGGCCGTGGGCAGCCGCGGCTCGCTCGTCGGGTGTACCGCGCGCAGCCCGCTCACCGTCAGACAGGCGTCGCGCTCATGCACCTCCAGATGTGAGAGCGGATGCACGGCCACGGCCGCATTGCCGGTGCGCCCCGCCCAGCAGCGCAGCGCGATCTGCTGGGCCATGGTGCCGGTGGGGAAGAAGGCCGCGGCCTCCATGCCGAGCAGTTCGGCGACCCGCCGCTCCAGCTCCCCGACGACCCCGTCCCCGTTCCCGTAGAAGTCCAGCCAGTCGTCCAGGTCGTACGACCCGGCGGCGTCGGCCGTCAGCCGGGCCAGCCGCTCGCCGATCCGCTCACCGACCGCGAGGCTGGTCAGCTTCCGCGTCGAGCCGCGCCAGGCCGCGAGCCTGCGGGCCCGGATGTCTTCCGGCCCCTCCGGCTGTTCAGGCTGTGCCGTTCCGTCTGCCATGGGCCGAGCATGTCGTACCCGCGCTCGGGCGGGCCACAGGGTTTTCCACAGCCCTGGGGACAGGACGGAGCATCTGGAAGCACTCGCGTAGCATGGCGGGGAATCGTCCGGTACCCCCTGAGGACTGGAACGGAAGGCCGTCGTCGAGTGAACGCACATCCACTTCCCGAGCCGCAGGACCGCCCTGCCCGGCTCACCGTCGGGGTCGTCGGCGCCGGTCGCGTCGGCCCCGCCCTCGCCGCCTCGCTGCGGCTCGCAGGGCACCGCCCCGTCGCCGCGTCCGGCGTCTCCGACGCCTCCGTGCGCCGGGCCGCCGCGCTGCTCCCCGAGGTCCCGATCGTCCCGCCCGCCGAGGTGCTGGCGCGGGCCGAGCTGGTCCTGCTGACCGTCCCCGACGACGCGCTGCCCGATCTGGTCAGCGGCCTCGCCGAGACCGGCGCGGTGCGCCCCGGGCAGCTGCTTGTGCACACCTCCGGGCGGTACGGCACATCCGTGCTCGACCCCGCCCTGCGCGCCGGGGCGCTGCCGCTCGCGCTGCACCCCGTCATGACCTTCACCGGCACCCCCGTCGACGTCCAGCGGATCGCAGGCTGCTCGTTCGGCGTCACCGCGCCCGAAGAGCTGCGGATGGCGGCCGAGGCGCTGGTCATCGAGATGGGCGGCGAGCCCGAGTGGATCGCCGAGGAGGCCCGGCCGCTCTACCACGCCGCCCTCGCCATCGGCTCCAACCACCTGGTCACCCTGGTCGCCCAGGCCATGGACCTGCTGCGCGCCGCCGGGGTCGGCACCCCGGACCGGATGCTCGGCCCGCTGCTGGGCGCCGCCTTGGACAACGCGCTGCGCAGCGGCGACGCCGCGCTGACCGGCCCGGTCGCGCGCGGCGACGCGGGCACGGTCGCCGCCCATGTCGCCGAGCTGCACCGCCATGCGCCCCAGGCCGTCCCCGGCTACCTCGCGATGGCCCGTTCGACCGCGGACCGCGCGCTCGCCGCCGGGCTGCTCAAGCCCGAGCTCGCCGAGGACCTGTTGGGCGTCCTCTCCGACGTCTCCGACGTCCCCGGCCTGGAGGGAGGGACGGGAGCATGAGCCCGAAGCTGTGGCGCAAGGCCGTCCCCGGCGAGCCGGACGTCGAGCTGTTCACCACCCGCGCCGACTTCGACGCCGCCCTGGCGCAGTTCGCCACCCCGGGGCGCGTCGCCGTCGTCATGACCATGGGCGCGCTCCACGAAGGACACGCCTCCCTCATACGCGCGGCCCGCGCCCGGGTCGGAGCCAAGGGCATCGTGACGGTCACCGTCTTCGTCAACCCCCTTCAGTTCGGCGCGGGCGAGGACCTGGACCGCTATCCGCGCACGCTCGACGCTGACCTCGAGGTCGCGGCAGCCGCCGGCGCGGACATCGTCTTCGCGCCGCCGGTCGAGGAGGTGTACGGGGGCGGTGAGCCGCGGGTGCGGATGACCGCCGGTGCCATGGGGGAGCGGTACGAGGGCGCCTCGCGGCCCGGGCACTTCGACGGGGTGCTCACCGTCGTGGCCAAGCTGCTCCACCTCACTCGCCCGGACGTCGCCTTCTTCGGCGAGAAGGACGCCCAGCAGCTGGCCGTGATCCGCCGCATGGTGCTCGATCTGGACTTCCCCGTCGAGATCGTCGGCGCTCCGACGGTCAGGGAGATCGACGGCCTCGCGCTGTCCAGCCGTAACCGCTACCTGTCGGCGCAGGAGCGGACCACCGCCCTGGCCCTGTCCCGCGCGCTGTTCGCGGGGCGTGACGCGGGGCGGGACGCGGGTGACGCGGGGCGGGACGTGGCGGCGGTCCGGTCCGCCGCGCGCGCAGTGCTCGACGAGGCGGCCTCCCTCCAACCACCCCTCGATCTCGACTATCTGGCGCTCGTCGACCCCTCGGACTTCACCGAGGTCCCCGACGACCACACGGGCGAGGCCGTCCTCGCCGTCGCCGCCAAGGTCGGCAGCACGCGCCTGATAGACAACGTCCGCCTGTGGTTCGGAGCCGTGTGATGATCCAAGAGAACAAGCCGGCAGCCGTCGGCGCGGCCCTGCGTGCCCCGGCCCCCGGTTGGGCCATCGAGGCCGACGTCGTGGTCGTCGGCTCGGGCGTCGCCGGTCTGACCGTCGCGCTGCGCTGCGCCGCCGCCGGAGCGAAGGTCACCGTCGTCACCAAGGCCCGCCTCGACGACGGCTCCACGCGCTGGGCCCAGGGCGGCATAGCGGCCGCCCTCGGCGAGGGCGACACCCCCGAGCAGCACCTCGACGACACCCTGGTCGCCGGCGCCGGGCTCTGCGACGAGACGGCCGTACGCACGCTGGTCACCGAGGGCCCTGACGCCATACGCCGGCTGATCGGCACCGGCGCCCGGTTCGACGCCGACGACGAGACCGGGGAGATCCTGTTGGGCCGCGAGGGCGGCCACCATCGCCGCCGCATCGTGCACGCGGGCGGCGACGCGACGGGCGCGGAGGTCTCGCGGGCGCTGGTCGAGGCGGTACGCGCGGCCGGTATCGAGACCGTGGAGAACGCGCTGGTGCTCGACCTGCTCAAGGACGCCTCCGGCCGCGCGGCCGGAGTCACCCTGCACGTCATGGGCGAGGGCCAGCGGGACGGCGTCGGCGCGGTGCGCGCGGGCGCGGTCGTCCTCGCGACCGGCGGTATGGGGCAGGTGTTCTCCGCCACCACCAACCCCGCCGTCTCCACCGGCGACGGCGTGGCCCTCGCGCTGCGCGCCGGGGCGGAGGTCTCCGACCTGGAGTTCGTGCAGTTCCACCCCACGGTGCTGTGGCTCGGCCCGGAGGCGGAGGGGCAGCAGCCGCTGGTCTCGGAGGCGGTGCGGGGCGAGGGCGCGTATCTCGTCGACGCCGACGGCGTCCGCTTTATGCAGGGGCAGCACGAGCTGGCCGAGCTGGCGCCCCGTGACATCGTGGCCAAGGGCATCCTGCGGCGCATGCTCGAGCAGGGCGCCGAGCACATGTACCTGGACGCCCGCCACTTCGGCGCGCGGATGTGGGAGCACCGCTTCCCGACCATCCTCGCCGCCTGCCGCGCCCACGGCATCGACCCCGTCACCGAGCCCATCCCGGTGGCGCCCGCCGCGCATCACGCGAGCGGCGGCGTACGCACCGACCTGAGCGGCCGCACCACGGTCCCCGGGCTGTACGCGTGCGGCGAGGTCGCCTGCACCGGCGTCCACGGCGCGAACCGGCTCGCGTCCAACTCCCTCCTGGAGGGCCTGGTCTTCGCGGAGCGCATCGCCGAGGACATCACCTCCGCCCCGACTCCTCAGGCACAGCAGGCCCTTCAGGCACAGCAGGCCCTTCAGGCACAGCAGGCCCTTCAGGCACAGCAAACCCCGCAGGCCGCCACCGGGCTTGCCACCGGCGAGGGGCCGCTGCTGCCGCCCGAGGCCCGGTACAGCATCCAGCGGATCATGACCGCCGGGGCCGGGGTGCTCCGGTCCGCCGAGAGCCTGGCCCACGCCGCCGCCCAGCTGGAGCGGGTCCACGACGAGGCCGCCGAGGCGCTGCGCCGCGACGGCAAGACCGCCGAGCCGGGGGTCGACACCTGGGAGGCGACCAACCTCCTCCTCGTCGCCCGCGTCCTGGTGGCCGCCGCCCTCCGCCGCGAGGAGACCCGCGGCTGCCACTGGCGCGAGGACCGCCCCGACCGGGACGACCCGGCCTGGCGCCGGCACCTCCTGGTCACCCTGGGCCCCGGCGACACGCTGGACGTCCGTACGACGGACTCGGAGGCGTTCCCCGCGACGGAGGCGTTCCCCGCGACCGGCGCTCCCTCCACGACCGAGGCATCCGCCCCACTCACCACCCCCCGAACGAAGACGGAGTCCCACCCGTGAGCAGCACTCCCGACGACCGCCCACAGCCAGTGGCCCTCCCTCTGCTGCAGATCGGCCTCCCCGGCGGGGGCCCCGGCTGCGGTGACGCGTGCGGCTGTGGCGCCGACGACGACGAGGCGTACGACCTCGACCCGATGGAGTGCGGTCTGGACCCCGACCTCGCCCAGCTCCTGGCCGCCGCCGGGCTCGACCCCGTCAAGGTCGAGGACATCGCGCATATGGCGATCGAGGAGGACCTCGACCACGGCGTGGATGTGACGACCGTGGCCACCATCCCCGAGGACGCCATGGCCACCGGCGACTTCACCGCCCGCGAGGCGGGCATCGTCGCCGGGCTGCGCGTCGCCGAGGCGGTGCTGTCCATCGTCTGCACCGACGAGTTCGAGGTCGAGCGGCATGTCGAGGACGGCGACCAGGTCGCCGCCGGCCAGCGGCTGCTCTCGGTCCGCACCCGCACCCGCGATCTGCTCACCGCCGAGCGCAGCGCGCTCAACCTGCTGTGCCGGCTGTCCGGTATCGCCACCGCGACCCGCGCCTGGGCGGACGCCCTGGAGGGCACCACGGCGAAGGTCCGCGACACCCGTAAGACCACCCCGGGGCTGCGGGTGCTGGAGAAGTACGCGGTGCGCTGCGGCGGTGGCGTCAACCACCGTATGTCGCTGTCGGACGCGGCCCTGGTCAAGGACAACCACGTGGTCGCGGCGGGCGGCGTGGCGCAGGCGTTCAAGGCCGTGCGCGCCGAGTTCCCGGACGTGGACGTGGAGGTGGAGGTGGACACCCTGGACCAGATTCCGCCGGTGCTCGACGCGGGCGCGGACCTGATCCTGCTCGACAACTTCACCCTGGAGCAGACCCGGCAGGCTGTCGAGCTGGTCGCGGGCCGCGCCACCCTGGAGTCCTCGGGCCGCCTCACGCTGGGACACGCGCGGGCGTACGGCGAGACGGGCGTCGACTATCTCGCGGTCGGCGCGCTCACCCACTCCTCCCCGATCCTCGACATCGGCCTGGACCTGCGCGAGGCCGAGGCGAACTGACGATGCTGCTGACCATCGATGTGGGAAACACCCACACCGTGCTGGGCCTGTTCGACGGCGACGAGATCGTCGAACACTGGCGGATCTCCACGGACGCCCGCCGCACCGCTGATGAGCTGGCCGTCATCCTGCAGGGTTTGATGGGCATGCACCCGCTGCTCGGCGAGGAGCTGGGCGACGGTATCGAGGGCATCTCCATCTGCTCCACCGTCCCCTCCGTACTGCACGAGCTGCGCGAGGTGACCCGCCGCTACTACGGGGATGTGCCGTCCGTCCTGGTCGAGCCGGGGGTGAAGACCGGTGTGCCGATCCTGATGGACAACCCGAAGGAGGTCGGCGCCGACCGGATCATCAACGCCCTGGCGGCCGTCGAGCTGTACGAGGGCCCGTGCGTGGTCGTCGACTTCGGCACGGCGACGACCTTCGACGCGGTCAGCGCGCGTGGCGAGTACGTGGGCGGGGTGATCGCGCCGGGCATCGAGATCTCGGTCGAGGCGCTTGGTGTGCGCGGTGCGCAACTGCGCAAGATCGAGCTGGCCCGGCCGCGCAGCGTCATCGGCAAGAACACGGTCGAGGCGATGCAGGCCGGCATCCTGTACGGGTTCGCCGGCCAGGTCGACGGCGTGGTCCGGCGGATGGCGCGCGAACTGGCCGACGACCCCGAGGATGTGACGGTCATCGCCACCGGGGGCCTGGCCCCCATGGTGCTGGGCGAAGCCTCGGTCATCGACGAGCACGAGCCGTGGCTGACCCTGATCGGCCTGCGCCTGGTGTACGAGCGCAACGTCTCGCGGGGCTGACCCCGCCCCGGCCCCGCCCCTCCCGCTTTCCCTCTCCTACCCCTGCTCACAACTTTCCGTTCACCGGAGGGCAACCATCCGGTCGGCTGAACTGTCTGGCGAGCGGCAGATAGTCGGGTAGTCGTGAGATGGGCATGGGACGCATGTGGCATAAGGGGAAAACGATTCACGTGGCGGCCGCCGGAGCGGTGATCGCGCTCGGGACGGCCGTCGGCATGCCCTCCGCCTACGCGGAGGACGAGCCGACCCAGCCCTGGGCCAAGATCACCGCTCCCGGGCAGATCGCCCTGCCGTCGGCGGCCGACGGGCAGGGCGCCGTCGCCCCGCCCGTGGGTTATTCGTTCTACGACGGCGGGGCCGAATTCCCCCTTCCCAAGAACGCCAAAATGGTCATCGACGCCAGCGGCCTCGAAGGCGTCGCGACCGTCAAAGCGAAAAACGAGCAGTGCACCGCCTCCGGCGCGATCGTCACCTGCCTCGACAACGGCAACCTCCACGGCCCCTGGGAGCCGTTCACGCTCACCGCCGACTCCGCCGCCAAGCCCGGCGTCTCCGGCACCATCAGCTACGAGGTGACGGCCGACGGCGCGACCGGGGACAAGAGCTCTTCCAAGGTCGTCGTCGGCTCGCCCCAACTGGTCGTGGGCAAGCTGCCCGACCGCGACGGCCTCAAGACCGGCTCCACGGTGGATCTGCCCCTGACGGTGCGGAACACCGGGGATCTGCCGGCCGAGCGCGTCAATATCGAGCTGAGCAGCGTCCCGGGCATCGAATTCACGAACAAGCCGAAGAACTGTCGCTTCGGCTCCGAATGGGACGACTCCGCGCGCGTTTACTGCTCCATCGACACGGCCATCGAACCGGGCCAGTCCGCGAAGCTCAGCACCCCGCTGACCGTAAAGATCACCAAGGCCGCCCTGGCCCCCTGGATCGACTACCAGGTCCAGGCCGTCCCGGCGGGCAGCGAGGAGAACCCGAACGGCACCCCCGGCACCGGGTCCCCGATCGCCTTCACCGCCGTCTCCGGTGGCGACTTCGAGACCGACGGCAAGAGCAGCGTCTCCCTCCGTACCGACAACCGCGCCGACTTCCGCGCCGTGGGCGGCGCCATCGACCCGGAGGCCGGCAACGGCACCACGGGCGGGCTGAAGTTCGGGCTGACCAACGACGGCCCGGCCGCCGCGTACCGCCAGGACCGCAAGCCGATCCTGTACGCCGACATCACCCTGCCCGAGGGTGTCACCGGGCTCACCAACCACATCGACGAAGAGCCGGACCAGGACACCAGCGGTGAGTGCCTGACGTATGTGAGCGAGACCGAGACCAAGAAGTTCGAGCCTGGCCACCGCCGCTATCTGTGCCCCGAGGCCTCGACCGAACTGCCCGGCGAGGGCCAGACGTACGGCATCGGCGTGAAGATCGCCAAGGACGCCGACAAGAACGCCACCGGCACCGTCAAGCTGGTCCCCGGCCCGGCGGGCTTCAGCACCAATGACCCGAACTCCGCCAACGACACCGCGAAGATCACCTTCAAGGGCGCAGCCGGCGGCTCTGACGGGTCGGGCGGCTCCGACGGCTCCGATGGGTCCTCCACCGGCGGCGACGATTCGGCCGACTCGACCGGCGGCTCCGGGTCACAGGACGGCGCCACGTCCGGCTCCGGCGGCTCCGGTGACGGCGCCACGAGCGGTGGCTCCTCCGACGACAGCGGTTCCACCGGCGGCACGATGGCCCTGACCGGCGCGGGTGGCATCGGCCTGATGGCAGGCGGCGCCGCGGCCGCGCTCGCGCTGGGCGGCGCCGCGGTCGTCATCACCCGCCGCCGCCGAGCAACCCGCGTCTGACGCCCCCCGGCACCCCTCTCCCCGACGCCCCCGGCCGCCAGCCCGCTCGCCCCGCGAGCGGCCACGGCCGGGGGCGCCGCCGTGAGAGGCCCACCTGCGCAGCCTGCCCCCGCTGTGCCCGACGTGCCGCCTGCGCCTGCCGTTGGTACGCGGCGCCGGGCCGCCGTTCGCCCGCGCCGGCCGTCCTCGGTCCGTGCCTGCGGTG
>NZ_NCSM01000057.1:0-61874 GCF_002224125.1 Streptomyces sp. NBS 14/10 | reverse complement strand
GCCGGTTGTGGCGCCTGCGCCTGCGGTTGGTGCGCGGCCGCCGTCCGCCGGGCCGCCGTTCGCCCGCGCCGGCCGTCCTCGGTCCGTGCCTGCGGTGCCTGCCGGGCCGGTTGTGGCGCCTGCGCCTGCGGTTGGTGCGCGGCCGCCGTCCGCCGGGCCGCCGTTCGCCTGTGGCCATCGTCCCCGGGCCGTGTCTGCCGCGCCTGCGGTTCGCCGTCCTGCCGGGTCGGCCGACCTGCCGCGTCTGCCGCCCGTCTGCCGGGCCGCCGTGCCGACCGGACCGGCCGCGCCCGCTGTCCTCGGGTCGTCCCCGCCGTGCCTGCCGTCCCCGCCGTGCCTGCTGTTCGCCGGGCTGCCGCGCCGGCTGTCCCGCCCTGCCTGCTGCTCGCCCGTCTGGCCGGGCCGCCGGTCCGGGCGGACCGGCCGGAGCGGCCGCGCCCGGGGTGCCTTCCGGCACCCCGCAGGAACCCTCCCGCGCTTGCCGTGCGGCCCATCCCATTCCGTAACGCATCGCACCTTTCCGCAACGCGCCGCACCGCCCCGCGCTCAGCGAATTTTGTCCGCTTAGCACTTAAAGTCGGCCCATGCCCACGCCATATGGATCCCGCGGCGGAATGGCGTTCAGTGCGGATGAGCTGCGTGTGCTCCGACGCGCCCTCGCCATCGCCCTCCAGCCCCATCCCGTCACACTCTCCCCCGGCCACGGGGGCCCGGACCGGACGGAGGAGGTCCAGGAGTGCCTCCGCCTCGCCGAGGCCGTGGACGAAGCGGTCCGCGAGGGCGGGCGGCTGCGAGCCTTTCTGCTCGACGAGCTCGCCCGCTACCGCGCCGCCCTCCCCGGCGCCGCCGTCGGCTACCTCGATCAGCTCGAAGGCGTCCTGGCAGCAGGCTACGAGCCGCTTCCGGAGGACCTGGCGGCGCTGCGGCAGCTGTGCCGGTCCGCCGCCGGGACCGGCGAGGCCGAGCGCCGCCGCGCCCTGCTGCGCCACTGTGAGCGGCTTGCCGAGCGGGGCGTACGGACCCGGCTCGCGGAGCGCGCGGCGGGGGCCCTGCGGGCCCGCGAGGGCCGATCTCCGGCGGTCCGGCTGAGGGTGCTGCCGGGCGGGGCCCCCGCGGGCGGCGCCCGGGTGGCGCAGAAGAACGGGGAACCCGGCCGGGAGCCGCGCAGGAAGCCGTCGGCCCCCGACCGCGGCGGCCACGAGGAGCCCGGACACGAGGAGCCCGGACACGGCGAGCCGGCACAGGGCGAGCCGAAACAAGCCGGGCCCAAGCGCGCCGCCCCCAAGTCGGCAGATCCCGTGCTGGCCGACCCCAATCGCGAGGAGCCGAAGCGCGAGGAGCAGAAACAAGCCGCCCCCAAGCCGTCCGCTCCCAAGCCGTCCGACCCCAAGCCGTCCGACCCCAGGCAGTCCGACCCCGAGCGCGAGAAGCCCAAGCAGGGCGAGCCGAAGCAAAGCGAACCGGCAAAGGGCGAGCCCAAACAGAGCGAACCCAAGAAAGCCGAACCCAGCAAAGGCGAACCCAAGAAAGGCGAACCCAAGCGCGCCGAGCCGACGCGCGCCGAGCCGACGCGCGGCGAGCCGACGCGCGGCGAACCCAAGCGTGGTGAACCGGGGCGTGGTGAACCGGGGCGCGCCGAGCCGGGCCGCAGGGCGCCGCGCCCGGGCCGGCCGGTGCCCACCCCGGCGGAGGTCTTCCCGCCCAAGCGCCGCCGCCCGGCCCAGCCGCCGGAAGGCGACTCCCGGCTCGGGCGGGTCCCGGCCTGAGCCGGGGCCGGGGCACTTTGTAATCTGGAGGTCTCGAGTCGGCTCGAGTCAGCTCGTCGAGCCAGAAGGAGCGACAGCCATGGATTACATCTCCGCGCTGGTCCCGCCCGTGGTGATGGCCGTGGCCTTCACCGCGCTGATTGTGACGATCGTGAAGAGCCAGGGCGGTGCCAACAAGGCCAAGGAAGACGCCGCGGTGGACGCGGCGATCGCCCGCGCCGAGGCCGAGCAGCAGGCGCGGTCCAGCGCTTCCTGATCCGCCCGAAGCCTCTGGGTGTCTGGGGTCGCACGTCCCGGGATGACATCGTCTCGGGATGTGCGCCCTTTTTCGCGCGCATGAACCCGACATTCGAGACATCTCCCACTATTATTCACGTGTGCCTCGGCCATTGGGAGATCTCGAAGACGCGGTCATGACGCGGGTGTGGAAGTGGAACCGCCCGGTCACGGTCCGGGAAGTCCTGGAAGACCTTCAACAGGAACGCTCGATCGCCTACACGACGGTCATGACCGTAATGGACAACCTCCATCAGAAGGGCTGGCTGCGCCGTGAGGTGGAAGGGCGCGCCTATCGATATGCCGCGGTCTCCACCCGCGCCGCCTACTCGGCCGCACTGATGAACGAGGCATGGTCCGCGAGTGACAACCCGGCCGCAGCCCTCGTCGCGTTCTTCGGGATGATGTCCGAAGAGCAGCGAGATGCGCTGCGAGATGCGATGCGCGTCGTTCAACTCGAAGAGCCCGGTGAGAGCCCCGGTGAGTCGCGGCGATGACACCGGCGATAGCGTCCGAGCATGTCCTTGGCTCAATCTAAAGCAGTCACCGTCAGACGTGCCCGGACCTCTGATGTGCCGGCCGTACGCCGCCTCATCGACAGCTACGTGTCCGATCGCATCCTCCTCGACAAAGCGACGGTGACGCTTTACGAGGACATCCAGGAGTTCTGGGTGGCGGAGCGGGACGGCGACGCGGAGGTCATTGGCTGCGGTGCACTGCATGTCATGTGGGAAGACCTCGCGGAGGTTCGCACTCTCGCCGTGGATCGCGCCGTGAAGGGCAGTGGTGTAGGCCACCTGGTGCTCGACAAGCTGTTGCAAACGGCGCGCTGGCTCGGCGTGCGGCGCATTTTCTGCCTCACCTTCGAAGTCGACTTCTTCACCAGGCACGGCTTCGTGGAGATCGGCGAGACGCCGGTCGACGGTGATGTCTACAGCGAGCTGCTGCGTTCCTATGACGAGGGCGTCGCGGAGTTCCTTGGTCTCGAACGGGTGAAGCCGAACACCCTTGGCAACAGCCGGATGCTTCTGCAACTGTGATCGCGGTCCCTATGTCCGAATCGCTCCCCTATCACATAGCTCCGGAACAGATGGTTCCCGTGCGGTCCGTCGATCGAACCTTCCCCGGGGGTTTGTGTTTTTCCCGGAAAAGCGGTTTCCTATTCTCCCGTAGTGTAATTACCTGGGGGGTGGGGACATCAGCGCCTAACGCTGCGGCCCGAGCTCCCCGGTTTCTCGGAAAGGAACCCCATGGCACAGAAGGTTCAGGTCCTTCTTGTCGACGACATCGACGGCGGCGAGGCGGACGAGACTGTGACGTTCGCACTGGATGGCAAGAGCTACGAGATCGACCTCACCACGGACAACGCGGACAAGCTCCGTGACGCCCTGGAGCCCTACACCAAGGGTGGCCGTCGCACCGGTGGCCGCGCGGCCGCTGCTCGCGGCAAGGCGGCGGCGCGTGCGACGACCGGTGGCAGCCAGGACACCGCGAAGATTCGCGCCTGGGCCAAGGAGAACGGCTACGAGGTCAACGACCGCGGGCGTGTTCCGGCGACTGTGCGTGAGGCGTACGAGAAGGCGAACGCCTGAGCGCGTCACCTTCTCAGGCTTCTCCGGCTCGCCGGGCTCCCCGCTGTCCCGGCAAGAGCCGACCGCGCAACAACCGGGCACGGTGGCACTCAGTGGCCGCCGCACCCACGAGCCGTACGAGATCGGGGGCGTCCCCATCGCCCCCGAACCCTGCCACCGGCAGCATCGGCTCCACCTCACTCCCCGGCTCGGGAGGTCGCAGCCATACGGCGGCCTTCTGCGGGACCGGCTCCCCGAGTGCCGTCCCAAACGGCCGGGAGGGGGGACAAGGCGCGATGATCCGGCCGCCCGCACCGATCGCGGTCAGATCGAGGGGGACCTCGCCCCATTCCAGCCAGTCGAGCAGCCCCGGCAGCTCGTCGGCGCTGCCCGCGGCCACCAATAGCCGCATTCTGGGGCCCTCCACCGCGACCGGACCGGTCCGCGGTACGCGCCGCAGCAAGGCGAAACCGGCGTCGGCCGGCAGCTCCAGCACGTCGAAGCGCACCCCCGTGAGCAGTTCGACGGGATCGCTGCCGGTCGTCGGCCATCCCAGCCCGCTCTCGTACCACTGAGCCCACGCCCCTGGGGCGCCGGGCGTGGCGGGCGCGGCCGGGATCTCCAGGGCACGGATGTCGGAGGCACGGGTGTCCGGGACAGGGATGTCCGAGGCAGGGATGTCCGAGGCCGGGATCTCCAGGGCACGGATGTCCGAGGCAGGGATTGCCGGGACAGGGATGTCCCGGGTCGTGAGGGCCATGCCCGGAGCAACTACGCCCCTCTTCGAAAGTTACGTGCGGTCACGCACAGTTACGCACCGCCCCCGATTGCGTAGTGTCGCGACGGAGATGCGTTCCGTATCCACCAAGGGGTCTACAGGAGTGGTGAACGGGCGCAAGGTTGTTCGCCCGTAGCGGAGGGAACCCGCTCGCGCCGCATGGAGTGTCAGCCCATGCGGGTAAGACATGCCTAGTGGGAGGGGCGGTCCACGGGCCGGGAAGCGATCGCGTTCGCCATGGGCGTAGTGGCGGCGAGCGTAGATGCCTGGCCTGCGGGAACATCGTCTCGCACCATCGGGTTGGAGCTGTTGTCGGCTGTTCGGGGAAAGGGAGCCAGCATGCTGCCTTCCTCGCGAGAGCGGGGTGATCCGGATGGGTGTCGGCAGTTGGAATGAGCGGTCCCCGCTTGCGGGACTAAGCTGCGGAAGGACAGAGAGGGGAGCGCCCCCTTACTGCCTGACCGCTCTGAGGAGCGATTAACGATGTTCGAGAGGTTCACCGACCGCGCGCGGCGGGTTGTCGTCCTGGCTCAGGAAGAAGCCCGGATGCTCAACCACAACTACATCGGCACCGAGCACATCCTCCTGGGCCTGATCCACGAGGGTGAGGGTGTCGCCGCTAAGGCCCTGGAGAGCCTCGGGATTTCGCTCGAGGCGGTCCGCCAGCAGGTGGAGGAGATCATCGGCCAGGGCCAGCAGGCCCCGTCCGGTCATATTCCCTTCACCCCCCGTGCAAAGAAGGTCCTGGAGCTTTCGCTCCGCGAGGCCCTTCAGCTCGGCCACAACTACATCGGCACGGAGCACATCCTGCTCGGCCTGATCCGCGAGGGCGAGGGCGTCGCAGCCCAGGTCCTGGTGAAGCTGGGCGCCGATCTGAACCGGGTCCGGCAGCAGGTCATCCAGCTGCTCTCCGGCTACCAGGGCAAGGAAGCCGCCACGGCCGGCGGCCCGGCGGAGGGCACCCCCTCCACCTCGCTCGTCCTGGACCAGTTCGGCCGCAACCTCACCCAGGCCGCCCGCGAATCCAAGCTCGACCCGGTCATCGGGCGCGAGAAGGAGATCGAGCGGGTCATGCAGGTGCTCTCGCGCCGCACCAAGAACAACCCGGTCCTCATCGGCGAGCCCGGCGTCGGCAAGACGGCGGTCGTCGAGGGCCTGGCCCAGGCCATCGTCAAGGGCGAGGTGCCCGAAACCCTCAAGGACAAGCACCTCTACACCCTCGACCTGGGCGCCCTGGTCGCGGGCTCCCGCTACCGCGGTGACTTCGAGGAGCGCCTGAAGAAGGTGCTCAAGGAGATCCGCACCCGCGGCGACATCATCCTGTTCATCGACGAGCTCCACACCCTGGTGGGTGCGGGTGCCGCCGAGGGCGCGATCGACGCCGCGAGCATCCTCAAGCCGATGCTGGCCCGCGGCGAGCTGCAGACCATCGGCGCGACCACGCTCGACGAGTACCGCAAGTACCTGGAGAAGGACGCGGCCCTGGAGCGCCGCTTCCAGCCCATCCAGGTCGCCGAGCCGTCGCTGCCGCACACCATCGAGATCCTCAAGGGCCTGCGGGACCGCTACGAGGCGCACCACCGCGTCTCCATCACGGACTCCGCCCTGGTCGCGGCCGCCACCCTGGCCGACCGCTACATCTCGGACCGCTTCCTGCCGGACAAGGCGATCGACCTGATCGACGAGGCCGGCTCCCGGATGCGTATCCGCCGCATGACCGCACCGCCGGACCTGCGCGAATTCGACGAGAAGATCGCCGATGTGCGCCGGGAGAAGGAGTCCGCGATCGATTCGCAGGACTTCGAGATGGCCGCGGGCCTGCGCGACAAGGAGAAGCAGCTCCTGGCCGCCAAGGCGAAGCGCGAGAAGGAGTGGAAGGCCGGCGACATGGACGTCGTCGCCGAGGTGGACGAGGAGCTGATCGCCGAGGTCCTGGCCACGGCCACGGGCATCCCGGTCTTCAAGCTCACCGAGGAGGAGTCCTCCCGCCTGCTGCGCATGGAGGACGAGCTGCACAAGCGCGTCATCGGCCAGAAGGACGCCATCAAGGCGCTCTCCCAGGCCATCCGGCGCACGCGTGCGGGTCTGAAGGACCCGAAGCGCCCCGGTGGATCGTTCATCTTCGCGGGCCCGTCCGGTGTCGGTAAGACCGAGCTCAGCAAGACCCTCGCCGAATTCCTGTTCGGCGACGAGGACGCGATGATCTCGCTCGACATGTCGGAGTTCAGCGAGAAGCACACCGTCTCGCGGCTCTTCGGCTCCCCGCCCGGATACGTGGGCTACGAGGAGGGCGGCCAGCTCACCGAGAAGGTGCGCCGCAAGCCGTTCTCCGTGGTCCTCTTCGACGAGGTCGAGAAGGCCCACCCGGACATCTTCAACTCGCTGCTGCAGATCCTGGAGGACGGTCGCCTGACCGACTCCCAGGGCCGGGTCGTGGACTTCAAGAACACGGTCATCATCATGACCACCAACCTCGGCACCCGGGACATCTCCAAGGGCTTCAACCTGGGCTTCGCCGCCCAGGGCGATGTGAAGACCGGCTACGAGCGGATGAAGGCGAAGGTCAACGAGGAGCTCAAGCAGCACTTCCGGCCCGAGTTCCTCAACCGCGTCGACGACACGGTCGTCTTCCACCAGCTCAGCGAGGAAGACATCATCCAGATCGTCGACCTCATGATCGACAAGGTGGACGAGCGGCTCAAGGACCGCGACATGGGCATCGAGCTCAGTGGCGACTCCAAGAAGCTGCTGGCCAAGAAGGGCTACGACCCCGTGCTGGGCGCCCGGCCGCTGCGCCGGACCATCCAGCGCGAGATCGAGGACGTGCTGTCGGAGAAGATCCTCTTCGGTGAGCTGCGCCCCGGTCACATCGTGGTCGTGGACACCGAGGGTGAGGGTGAGGAGAAGAAGTTCACCTTCCGCGGCGAGGAGAAGTCGGCCCTGCCGGACACCCCGCCGATCGAGTCCGCGGCAGGCGGCGCGGGCCCGAACCTCAGCAAGGAGGCGTGACCTCCCGCCCGGGAGTCGCGCACAGCGCCCAGGGGCCTGCCCCGGACCGTGTGAACGGTCCGGGGCAGCCCTTTTTGCTTGTCGTGCTCAAGCGGGGTTCCAGGGGTCTCTGGAGGCGGCCTTGAGGCCCTTGCAAGGCACTTCAAGGCCCCATTGCCGAGCCCCATTGCCGAGCAGGGCGGGCAGGGCGGGCAGGGCGAGCAGGGCGGGCAGGGGCCCGTAAAAGCCCCTGGAAGCCCTCCTGGGACCCTGGCGCGTTTGGGGCGGCCCTCGGGGGCGAGAACCCCTCATGGTCGCGTCACGATGACCTGTACGTCCTCGGGGACCCCGGTCACGTCGGCGTCGTGCGGCTCTTGCGGGTTCGACACCGGAAAGTCGAGTTCCAGCTCATCGAGATGGGCGATGATTTCATCCGCGTAGCGGTCGGTGTCATAACGCTGCCAGGCCATGGTGAGCACGGAGCGTATGGCCCGGGAAGTGCGGTCCCGCGGCCGGTGCGCTTCCTTGTCCGGGACAACTGTCGGATCGGGCAGTATTTCCAGCACGATAGGGTCGATCCAGCCAAGCCCCGAGCCCGTTCCAAGGTGGTCCGGCGGACCGGATCCCGGGTATAGCGGTGCGCCCGGGCGACATTCTGATCAACTCTTCCCGGTCGTCCTCGTGGTCGTGTTCGATCAGGAAGTCGAAATCATGCCGTTCGGCGGCCGCTCTCGCGCTCAGATAGCCCTGGAAGGTCCGCCGCACGCGGTCCGGGAAGGTCCGCTGCGCGTAGTCCTGGAAGGTCCGGTGTGCGAAATCGATCGGGTCCGGCGCGGGCTCACGCAATAGTCCGGTACGGATGTCCGCCCTGCCGTCGATGAGCATCCGGCGCGAGAGCTTCTATGAGCATCCAGCGCGAGAGCTTCTGCGGCGGCTGGATCTTCCGTTCCGGGGTGAGATCGATTGTGCGCAGATCCGCGGGCAGATCTGCCTGCACATCCGCGGATTCGTGGACGGCTGCCCTCCCTGGCTCCCGGGCTGTATCAATTGCGGGTACTCGGTGCCGCCCGGCATAGAAAGCGGAGGCACCGGGTTCAGGAAATCGATGTCGTGTAACGTAATCGTCCTGTTCTGCGCTGCGAGGGGATGCTGTCATGGAGCCGGTCGAAGAGGTCCGATACCTGATTCTGGCCGCGCAACGAGAAGGTAATCTCCGCCTTGCCCGGGCGTTGCGCCCGCTAGGGGTCACCCCGGCGCAGGCGGAGGTGGTGCGTCTGCTCGCGGAGCGGCAGCCGCTGACCATGTCCGGGCTTGGCGAATTGCTGGTCTGCGAGAGCGGCAGTAACCCGAGCCGACTGGTCGACCGGCTGGTGGCGGCCGATCTGGTGCGACGGGTCCCGAGCAGTCAGGATCGACGCCAGGTGGAGCTCACGCTGACGGAGGCGGGCGGCAAGATCGCGCGTGAAGTGGCCGGGGCCGAGGCGGAGTTGCATCGCGGGATCGAGGCCGCCGGTGCGGGGTACGACCTGGACGGTGTGCTGGGGTTCTTGCGCTCGCTGGTGGAGGGTCAGAGTGCGGGCGATGCTGTGGCCCGCCGAGCCGGGCGCCCCGTGTCGTAGTCCGGCCGCCGCGCATGGCTACTTCCCTCAACTGTCTCCCGCGCAAGATATGTGTCGTGTAATCTAATGACACGACATCGATTCGCGTTCGACGTCGCCCCGACACGGAGGACACAAGAGCTATGGCACCCCAGGAATACGAGGCGATCCCCAGCCGGCGGATCGTCGTGGAACGGTTCGGCGGCGTCGAGGAGCTGCGCGAGGTCGAGACGACTGTCGCCGCCCCACCTCCGGGGCACACGCGGGTGAAGGTGCTCGCCGCGGGCGTCGGGTTCACCGACCTGATGGCCCGGGCCGGCGAGTACCTTCTGCAGCGCAAGGTGCCGTTCAGCCCGGGCTACGAACTGGTCGGCGAGGTGGTCGACACCCACGGCGAGGGCTTGGCACCAGGCACGCTGGTGGCCGCCGCCCTGCCCAGGATGGGGGCCTACACCGAATACGCCGTGCTCCCGGACTGGCTGCTGGTGCCGCTCCCCGACGGACTGGACCCGCACCTCGCGGCGGCGGTGCCGCTGGACTACCTCACGGCGCTGAGCGTGCTGGAGACGCACGCCCGGGTGGCCCGCGGCGGCACCGTCCTGATCCAGGGGGCCGGCGGCGGAGTCGGCCAGGCGCTCAGCCAGCTCGGTCGCCGCAGCGGGCTGCGGATGTACGGCACCGCCTCCGCCCCAGGCAGCGCGGAGCGTCTGGCCCGGTACGGCGTCGAGCACATCGACTATCGGCGCCAGGACTTCGAGACCGTCATCCGCGAACGTGAATCCCACGGAATACAAGCGGTGTTCGACCACATCGGCGGCGCCAACCTCGCCAAGAGCCACCGGATTCTCGCCCCGGGCGGCGTGCTGGTCAGCTACGCCTTCGTCGGCCGCCCGGGCCACATGATCGGCGACACCATCCGCGGCGCCGCCCGGGTCAAGCTGATGAACATGCGACCCGGTCGACGGACCGCCCTGTGCATGCTTCCCAAGGAGCTGAACGCGAACCGTGACTGGTACCGCACCGGCCTGGCGCGGCTGCTCGCCCTGGCCCACACGGGCGGGATCGAGCCCACCATCGCCGCACACCACCCGCTCGCAAAGGCCGCCGACGTACACGCCGCTCTGGAACGCCGGGAGATCACGGGCAAGATCGTCCTCACCGCCTCATGAAGTCGCGTGCTCAACCCCCGAAGGACTCCCGGAACGGACCACTCAGGCCAGCGCGCCGCCGTCGACCGGCAGGACCGCGCCGGTTACATACGAGGCGCGGTCGCTGAGCAGCCAGGCGGCGGCCTGGGCGACTTCGGCCGGTTCGGCGGCGCGCCGCAGCGGGGTCCGGGAGTTGAGCTGCGCGATGACGCCGGGGGACGCCGCCTCCCAGTCGTGGAGCATCTCGGTGAGCGTGGTGCCCGGGGCGATGGCGTTGACGCGGATGCCTTCCGGGCCGTACGTGACGGCGGCCGACTCGGTGAGGCTGTTGAGGCCCCGCTTCATCGCGCCGTACGCGGGCAGCTCGGGGTTGCCCCTCAGGCTGCCGATGCTGGAGGTGTTGACGATGGCGCCCGTCCCGGCGGTGGCCCGGATGGCCGCGACCTCGGCGGCCATGGCCAGCCAGACGCCCTTGAGGTTGACGGCGTACACGTGGTCGAAGTCGGCCTCGTCGACCTGGTCGAGCGGGCCCGGCGGCACGCCCGTCGCGCCGTTGTTGAAGGCGGCGTCGAGGCGGCCGTACAGTTCCACGGCCCGCTCGACCGCGGCCCGGACACTGGTCGCGTCGGCCAGGTCGCACACCACGTGGTCCGCGGTGCCTCCCGCCGCCCGTATCTCCTCGGTCACTGCCTTGAGCTGGGCCTCCGTACGGGCCGTGAGCAGCACCCGGGCGCCCTCGCGGGCGAACAGCCGCGCCGCGGCGGCGCCGATGCCGCGCCCGGCGCCGGTGACGAGGACGGCCTTGCCGGACAGCAGGCCCAGGGGCGTGGCGGGGGTGGGGACGTGGGTGTTCGGTGTGTTGTCCATGGCTTCGAGCCTGTGCCCTGGGTCGACGCCCAGCCAGGCACCGACGGTACCTGGCTGCGGCCGTGGCGCCCGCGCACACTGGGGGCGTGAACAGACGGGAACTGGCGAACTTCCTGCGCAGCAGGCGCGAGCGGATCACCCCTGCCGACGTGGGGCTGCCCGCCGGGCCGCGGCGTCGCACCCCGGGGCTGCGCCGCGAGGAGGTGGCGCAGCTGGCGTTCATCTCGACCGAGTACTACACCCGGCTGGAGCAGGCGCGTGCCCCGCGCCCGTCCCGCGAGGTGCTGGCCGGGCTGTCGCGCGCCCTGCGCCTCACGGACGCCGAGCGCGACCACCTCCACTACCTCGCCGGCGCTCCCCCGGGCCCGCGGCCCGGACCCTCGCGCGAGGTGCGGCAGTCCATCGCCGACCTGCTGGACCGGCTGCCGCAGGCCGCGGCGATCGTGATGTCCGCGACGTACGAGGTCATCGCCTGGAACGCGCTGGCCGCCGCCCTCATGGAGGACTTCTCCGCCCTGCCGCGGCGCGACCGCAACTTCGTGCGCCGCGTCTTCCTCGGGCCGCACCGGGAGGGGCGGCGGCTGTACGGGGTGTCCGACGCGGACGCGTTCGCCCGCAACTCCGCCCAGCGGCTGCGTGCCACCGCCGCGCGCTACCCGGACGACCCCGAGGTGACCGCGCTGGTGGAGGAACTCCTCGCCGGAAGTGAGGAGTTCGCCCGGCTGTGGGCCTCTCACGACGTGTGCGCCGAGCCCACGCTGTGCAAGACCTTCCAGCACCCGCTGGTCGGCTCGGTCACCGTCAACTGCGACGTCCTCGACATCACCGACCGGGACCAGCAGGTCGTCATCTACACCGCCGCCCCCGGCTCGCCATCCGAGGAGGCGCTGCGGCTGCTGTCCGTCATCGGCACCCAGCGGATGGATGTGGCCCGCTGACTGCTGGGCTCTGCTCCGGACTCTGCCCTCCAGCGGTGCTCCACCAGGACTCCGGCAATGCGCCTGGGCCACCCGTGCACACTGCGGTGAGTGTCATGTGCTCCGCGCCGGGCGCTCGGCGTGCCCGGCGCGGCACCCGCGTACGGAAGGAGCCCTTGTCATGCTTCGTGCTCGCTCATTCGCCATCGCCTCGGCCGCCCTGCTCGCGGCCCTCGGCGCCGCGTCCTCCGCGACCGCCGCCCCCACGGCCCCCACGGCCCCGGCGCGCCCGGCGGCCTATAGCTGCTCCCCGGGGTACTTCTGCATTTACAGCGACTGGGACGGCGGCGGCACCCGATGTCAGTGGTCGCAGCCCAGCAAGGCGAACACCGCCGATGACTGTTCCTTCATCCGGAACGGCCAGAACGTCCGCTCCGTATGGAACGGGACGGGACAGCGGAAGCAGTACTACACCCAGACCAACTACAACTCCCGCGTAGGCTCCACGCCGGCCGGCGCGGGCGGCAACCTCCAGGGCAGCTACCAGATCCGGTCCTTCAAACCGCAGTAACGGCCGCTCGGCCCAAGACGCGCTCGAAGCAACTGAGGGCGGACGGCCGCGGGACACCCCACCCTTCGTAAAAACACTTGATGCAGGTCAAGCGTTTTCAGGAAGGGGGGTGGGGTGGAGGGGCCGGTACGACGGCGGTGAAGTCGGCTGCCGGCCCACGCGCGGCTGCGTCGAGGCCGGCTCCGCCGCCCTGCGCCTCGGTGCGCAGGGCGGCCAGGCCCAGCCCCTCAGACGACTATGACCCGGCGCCCGCGCGTGTGGCCTGCTTGGCTGTCGATATGCGCCGCCGCGGCCTCGGCGAGCGTGTACGACTTCTCGACCGGGATGTGGAGCTTTCCCCGTGAGATGAGGTCGGCGGCCACGGCGAGCGCTTCTGGCACGCTCCCGGCCACACCAGAGAACCGGACACCGAGCTCCGGCGCACCGAGATCGGCGATGGAGATCACCTTCTGCGGGTTCCCGGCCAGATCGACGAGCTCGCGGATGACGCCCGAGCCGGCCAGATCGAGGGCCGCGTCGACATGGCCGAGCTGCCGCACCCGCTCGACCCAACCCTCGCCATACGTCGTGGCGAGGGCGCCCAGGCTCCGCAGATAGTCCTGGTTCGCGGCCCCAGCCGTGCCGATCACCGTGATGCCGCGGTCGCGGGCGATCTGCAGCACCGCTGAGCCGACTCCCCCGGACGCGCCGCTGACCAGCAGCGTCTGCCCGGACTGCACACCGACCTCGCGGATGACGCGCAGCGCGGTCTCCACCACGGAGGGGTACCCGGCCGCCTCTTCGAACGTCACACCCTCGGGCATACGGGCCCAGGCCGACAGCACGGCGAACTCGGCATAGGTGCTGAAGCCTTCGCCGAACACGTGGTCACCGACCTCGACCCCTTCGACGCCCTCGCCGACCTCGTCCACCACCCCGGCGGCGTCCTGCCCGACTCCGGAGGGCAACTCGATCGGATGGGCCCCCAGCTTCTGGCCTTCACGGACCCTCCAGTCGACGGGGTTCACACCCGCCGCCCGCACAGCGATGCGTAGCTGACCGGGGCCCGCGTGGGGCTCCTCGGCGTCCACGAGGTGCAGAACGCCCGGACCGCCGAACTCGGCGAAGCTCACTTTCTTCATGCGGTGGACCATAGCACTAACGGTTAGCTTTTTAGAACTGATTCAGATTCGTATTTGATAGTGTTAGGGCATGACCGTGCCGCCCGGACGCCGTGAGCGCAAGAAGGCCGCGACCCGCCAGAAGATCGCCGACACCGCCCTCCGGCTCTTTTTGGAACGCGGGTACGAGGCGGTGGGAATCCGTGACGTGGCCGCTGAGGCCGACGTGGCCGTCACCACGCTCTTCTCCCACTTCGCCTCGAAAGAGGCCCTGGTGTTCGAGCGGGACGATGACTTCGAGCAACGCCTCACGCAGGCGGTCACCGGCCGGGCGCCGCACGAGCCGCTCATCCCCGCGCTACGCCGCGAGATCCAGTCCCTGGTCCGACATTGCACGACGGACAGCGCCACCCCGATCTGGCGCATGATCGACGAAACTCCCGCCCTGCGGGAGTACGAGGAATCGATGAGGCTGCGCCATGCGGAGTCGCTGGCAACGGTCATCGCCGCCGATCCCGACCTGTCACGGACCACAACGGCGAGCCAGACGATCGCGAGGTTCGTGATCGACGCCTACTCACTGGCCCGCGAGGCGCCCAGTCCGGACGCCGCGTTGGACGAGATCTTCCGGATGATCGAGGCAGCCTGGGCCGTCACCTGCCGCTCCAGAAAGCCATCAGAGGGTCACGATTCACCCGTCGCCGAGAGAGGCGGGGCGGGCCCGGCAGAGTAAGCGGGTGCGCTCCGCCTCGCAGTGACGGCCTCCAGGTAGCTCAGGCAGCTCAGGTCGCTCATCGGGTGACCGACCCGACGAGGGCGGCGGTCGCGTCCCACAGCCGGCCGGCCATGGCTGCATCGAGCGTTGGTGACGTTCGACCGGGAGTGTGCCGCCAGCGTGGTGCGGGCGATGCCCGGGCTGGCGAGCACGGAGCGAACCGGGCTGCCGGCGGCGGTCAGTCGTCGTTGCAGCTCCAGTGAGAACAGGACGGCGGCGAGCTTTGACGCCTGGTAGGCCCGCATCCCGTTGTGCTTGCGCGTACGCCAGTCGAGGTCGGCCAGGTCGATCTTGCCTTGTTTGTGCAGATCGCTGGTGACGTGCACGACGCGGTCGGTGATGTGCTCGAGCAGCAAGTTGGTCAGCAGGAACGGACCTGTGTGGTTGGTGGTGGTCTGCAGATCGAGGCCGTCGGCGGTGCGCGCGGCCGGGATGTCCATCACCCCGGCGTTGTTGATCAGGATGTCGATGTCGCCGGACCAGAAGTCGGCAAAGGCACGCACCGAGGTCAGATCCGACACGTCGAGCGGCCGGATGACGAACGTACCGGGCAGACCGGCGACGGCCTGCCGGGCCTTGCCCTCGTCGCGTACCCCCAGCACGACACGGGCCCCGACCCGAGCGAACTCGCGGGCCGTGATCAGGCCGAGGCCACGGCCGGCACCGGTGATCACCACCGTCCGGCCGGTCTGGTCGGGGAGGTCGTTCGCTGTCCAACTGGTCATGGGCTGTCGCTCCGTCGTTCGCGGTTTCGAGGCGACCGGTGATCTGTGATCGCATCACCAGAGAACTCGCCGCACCACGGACGCTGGAAGGACTTGCCCAACCACTGACTGACAGGTCGTGGCTCGGCCGTGCCGGATGGTCAACGATGGGACACATAGGCCATACGTTCGACCGCTCGTCCCTGGGCGCCTTCCTGCGCACCCGGCGTGCGGCGCTGCAACCGGAGGATGTCGGGTTGCCCCGCGGGCAGCGCCGACGTGCCGTGGGCCTGCGCCGCGAGGAGGTGTCGGAGCTGTGCACCATGTCCGCCGACTACTTCGCCCGGCTGGAACGCGGCGACAGACCGCAACCGTCGGAGCAGATGCTCGCGGCCATCGCCCGCGGTCTGCGGTTGACTCCGGACGAACGCGATCATCTCTTCCTGCTCGCTGGCTACCGCACCGCTCGCCGTGATCTGCGCCGCCAGCACGTCAGCCCCGGGCTGATGCGCGTCATGGACGGCCTGGCCGGTACGACAGCTCAGGTCATGGGCCCTCTCGGCGAAACGCTGTTGCAGACCCCGTCCGCGGTGGCCCTGCTCGGCGAGCAGACCCAGTACACCGGCAACGCCCGCAGCGCGACGTACCGATGGTTCACCGATCCGGCCGCCCGCGAGCGGTACCACCCTCTCAAACGCGACGCCAACAGCCGGATCAACGTCGCGCAACTGCGCGCGGCCGTCACCCGCGACGGGCCCGGCTCCCCGGCGGCAGACTTGGCGGACATCCTGGGGCGCGCCAGCGATGAGTTCGCCCGGCTGTGGGACCGCCACGAGGTGGGTTTGCGGTGGAGTGAGACGAAGCGATTCGTTCACCCCGAGGTCGGACGGCTGGACCTGTACTGCCAACTCCTGCTCGAACCGGACCAGGGCCAGTCGCTTCTCATCTTCACCGCCACGCCGGGCACTGAAAGCCACGAAAAACTCGCCCTGCTCACCGTGCTGGGCACCGCTCAGTTCGCCGCCGACTGAGGGCGGACGGCTGCGGGGCACCCCACCCTTCGTAAAGACGCTTGATTGAATGCTTGATTCAGGTCAAGCGTTTTCAGGAAGGGGGGTGGGGTGGGCGGGCCCAGGTCTCCCATGTGATGGGTTCCGGTCGGAGATGAGGCTCAGTGGCTGATGACGACCTTTCCGAAGCGCGGCCCCCTCTCGAAGTCGGTGACCGCCTCCGATGCTTGATCGAAGGGGAAGACGCGGTCGATGACGGGCCGGAGGCCACTTCGGGCGATGGCCGCGTTCATCTGCTCGAACTCGCTGCGACTCCCCACGCTGATCGACCTGAGGGTTGCGGCCCGGCGGAAGAATTGATTCACGTCCATGCCGATGCCGTTGCCTGACGCGAGGTTGCCGACCAGTGCGATCTGGCCGCCGTAAGCGACGGCCTCGATGGACTGCGCGAGGGTCCGGGCACCGCCGATCTCGACGACGCGAGAGACACCGCCGCTGGTGAGCTCGCGCACCCGCGCACCCCAGTGCGGCGTCTCCTTGTAGTTGACGACGTCGGATGCGCCGAGGGCGCCAAGGCGCTCGGCCTTGTCGGCGTCGGACGTCGTGGCCACCACATGTGCGCCGGCCAAACGGGCGAACTGCAGCGCGAAGACGGACACCCCGCCCGAGCCCTGGACGAGCAGAGTGTCGCCCGGCCCGACCCCCTTCACCGCCGACCATGCCGTGAGCGCGGCGCACGGCAGTGTGGCTGCCTCCTCGAAGGAGAGTGGGTCGGGGATGGGGACCAAGCTCTGCTGATCGAGGACGACGTAGTCGCTGAGCCATCCGTCGCGGTGCGTGCCACGCAGCTCTCCCCATCCGGTATGCGGGCCGTACAGCCAGGTGGGATGGAAGGTGCCCACGACACGATCACCGACCCGGAAGCGAGAGACCCCGTCCCCGACGGCTCCGACGATGCCCGCGCCGTCGGAGAGCGGGACGCGGCCCTGGACGTCGACGGAGTAGTTGTTGGCGACGATGAGCCGGTCGCGGGCGTTCAGGGAGGTGGCCTTGACCTTCACCCGTACTTGCCCTGCCGCCGGGTCGGGCACCGGCCGGTCGGTGGTGAGTGTCAGACCGCCACCCGCCTGGACCGTGAATGCGCGCATGTGTTTCGCAGCCTCTCTTTCGTGAACTACTGCCACGGTAGGCTGACGACGCTGGACGATCTGCATCTTTCCGTCCACCATTTAGTGCAGAGCGTCCAGGAGCGTCCAGGAGGGTGCATGGATCCGGTCGACGACCTCCTCACCACGATGAGGATCGAGGACGCGCGATATGTCCGAGTGGAAGCACACGCCCCGTGGGGTGTCTCCTTCCCCCCACGGCACCTGGCCCGGCTGATCCTCATCGCGAACGGCTCGTGCCGGCTCGACTCGGACGTCCTGGACCATCCCCAGCACCTGCGGGCGAACGACTGCTTCCTGATGCGCGCGGGCGTCGGCTTCACCCTGCGAGACGCAGCCGGCAGCGACCTCCTGGACTGCGACAACCTGGCAGCTCAGGCGTCCGGCCACCTGATACGAGTCGGAGGTGACGGTGAACTGACCCGGATCGTCTCAACCCGTTTCACCTTCGACAGCGTCGCCGCCGAACCGCTCTTCGCGCTCCTGCCACCACTGTTTCGATTCCGTCCGGACGACGCCTCCGGCGAGCTCCTACGCGCCACCTTCAACCTCATCGAACACGAAAGCTCGGCCAACCGGCTCGGCGCCGGCTTCGTCATGAGCCGCTTGTCCGACACACTCTTCGTCCAGGCCCTGCGAACCTTCTGCGCAGACGTCAGCGCCGGCACGGTCGGCTGGATCGCCGCTCTCCGAGACCCCCGCCTTGCCCTCGCCATCCAGGAGTTGCACGCAGACCTGAGCCGTTCATGGACGGTTGGCGAACTCGCACGAACGGCGGGAATGTCACGTTCGGCATTCGCCGCACTGTTCAAGGAACGGACGGGTGACACCCCGCTGAGCTACCTCGCGACCTGGCGCATGTACCGGGTGAAGGTCCTGCTTCGAGAGACGCCACTGAGCATTCAGGAAATCGCCGTCAAGGTCGGCTACGACACCGGGACCGCCCTGAGCCGGGCCTTCTCCAAGAGGGAAGGCGTCTCGCCTGGAATCTGGAGGCAGACAGTCCGAGTGCCGAAGGGCACTACGGGCCAGCGCCGGCGGGCGGCCTCCGCGGCTGCCTCGCCGGGCCCGGTTGCGGGCCCGCTCGGCCCGCTCGGGGATCGTGTGCGGGATGCCGCGTCTGCGGAGCCGGGCACGATCCCGTTCAGGACCCTGCGGTTGCGGCCCCCGTGCCGGCGCTACGGCCCGGGGGGACCAGTTACCCAGACTCCCGACTCGTTCTCTTCGGAGTAGAACCAGCCGCCGGGCCTGGGCCACCAGCCGAGCTCCATCTGCGACACGAACCCGTCCCCGTCGCTGACCACCCTGACGAGTGCGTCGCTGAGGGGCCGCCTCAGCACTTGTTCGTGGTCGCGGGTCATTTCGACGCCGTGCTCCGTGAGGAGACGGTGTGCTTCCGCCAGCTGAAGCGATGCGGCAGACGCTATGGGTCTCTGGGTGATCGCCTCAGGCAGGGTCAGCGGTTCATTGCTGGTGAATGTGAGGCTGATGCGGGTGAGTGCAAGGTCCAGTCCAGCGCCGCGCCGGGTCCTGGAGTCCCTGTTGAAACACCTCATAGTGAGTTCAAGCGGAGAGTAGCGGCGCTTGCTGAGTTCAGCCGGACAGTAGCGGTACCACTGGAAACAGTCATCGCCTTGCCCGTTCTTGACGCTTCTGGGCTCCCCGATCCGTTGCACCACGTCTGGTGGGGACACGCCCAAGGTCAGAGGGCCGATTGTTCCGCTTCGGCACAGCTCCACCAGAAATTCGTCCATATGCCACTACTCTCCCTGGTTGCGCCCTGGAGGGCGCGCGGCTGCCTGGGCGGGTTAGATGGTGTGGTCGAGCCCGCCGGTCTTCGTGGCCCGTATGAAGCGGCGCAGGGTGGCGGGGGTGGTGTGGAGTACGGTGTCGGGCTCGTCGCTCTCCCGGATGTGTATGTGGGCGTGGGCGGCGGCGAGTTCCACGCAGTTGGCCCCGGAGGTGCTGAAGGAAGACTTACGCCAGTTGCGTATGGGCATGATCGCGATTCCTAATAGTGGCTGTAGAGGACGTATTGGATCAGCCCCAGTGAATCCCGCCCCTCGTGATTGAGGGACGTGACCTCGGCGTTCACCGGAGGAAGAGCGATCGAGCAGAGCTGGTCGAACTGTTTCTGGTACTGGGCGATTGAATCTGGGGTGTGCAGAAACATGGACTGGTCCGCATGATCCATCTGCACGGTCTCAAGCGCTCCCCCGTGTGAGGTGAGGAGACAGAACGGGGTGTTCACGGCGGACACCCCCTCTGCCGTGAAGGGTAGGACCTGGATCCTCACGTGCGGTAGTTCAGCCAGCTCTACGAGGCGCAGGAGCTGCTTGCGAGCTACTGCCGCACCGCCAAAGCGCATGTGTAGCGCAGCCTCGTGAATCACGGCGTGGACCTCCGGCGGATCATCGCTGGTGAGGACCTTTTGGCGCCTCAGCCTGAAGTTGACCGCTGCGTCGATGCCTTCCGCAGTGGTGACAGTGTCGTTGGCTCGGAAGATCGCGCGTGTGTAGTCCTCGAGTTGGAGGATGCCCGGGATGAACAGTGACTCGTAAGAACGGATGCTGCCGGTCCGGGATTCGAGTTCGGCCAAGTCCAACGCGGCTGGCGAGAGGCCGCCCCTGTAGTCGCTCCACCAGCCCTTGCCCTTGTCCTCCGAGAGGCTGACAAGGGCGTCGACGTAGGGCTCATCTCTGACCTCATATGCCTGCATCAAGGCGCGCAGCCGATCGAGCGCGATTGCGGTGCGGGCCGCCTCTGCGTGGCTCAGATGTGTGGCGCCCATGCCGACCCGCGAACTTGCCTCGTTGATGGACAAGCCAGCCTGCTCGCGCAACTTTCGGAGTTCTGACCCGAGTCGGCGTTGCCGCTCGGTGATGACGGTTCGCAGTGCCAAGACGAGGCCTCCTGGAGGTTCCGCCCACAGTCTGCCTGCGGGTGTGCGCTCGGTCCACTCGATAGGGGGAGTTGGTTGCAGATCTGATGAGTCTATCCCTACAGTGTGTGTTGGCTGAATCACGTAGGGGATCCGTTAGATCCCTCACCTACGGAACGCCACGGAGGCGTCTCATGGGAGTACGTACCGAACCGGGGGCGGCTGACCCCGGGAATTCCATCGGCGGAACCGAACAACTTCCGCACCACTACACCTTGTCCGCCCCCGGCATCCCCATCGCGCCCAGGCTGTGCCGAGACTTCGTACGCAACCTGCTCATGGCCTCCGGACTGGGCCAACTCGCCGACGCGGCGGCGTTGTGCACATCAGAGCTGGTGACCAACGCCCATCAGCACGGCAAGGGAGATGTGCGGCTCGCCGCCACCATCGACTGCACCCGCGTGCGGGTCGCTGTCCACGACGACAGCCCCGCGTTGCCGTCGCCCCGCCGCGCGACGAACGACGAGACGCATGGGCGCGGGCTGTTCCTGGTCACCGCGCTCTCGGACGTATGCGGCCTGACGGTCGACGAACAACTCGACGGCACAGGCAAGGCCGTGTGGTTCGAGCTCGGTCTCCCGCCCGGGGCCAAGGCGTGAACGCTCGGGCTCCCGGCGAGCGGGTCGCCGGCCTCGTTCGGGACGAGTTCGCCGCGCTGGGCGTGTGGCTTCCCGACATACGTGCGGACCTTCGTGACCCGCAGCGGCCGCTGTTGGTCATCGGGACGGTCACGCTGGGGACCGGCTTCGGGGTGCTGCGCGTGCTCGCGGACTACCAGCGGCTGTTGAAGGCCGAGCGAGCCCGGTTAGGGCGGAGGGGCTAGCCGCAATCCGCGCCCGAAGCCTAGGTTGCGGTGAGTATGGGACAGCGACACGCCGTCACCACGGCGTGTCGTTGTCCCATACTCACCGCAAAGTCACTGGCATCGGGGCTGGCTGGATCACGCTCAGGCTCCCAGGACCCGGCGAGCGCGAAGGGTTGCAGGGTGATCGGGGCCGAGAACTCGCTCACAGAGCGGAAAGGCTTCACGCGCCAGCCTTGCGGCCTCGTCCGTCTGCCCTGCGCGAGCGAGGTAGTCGGCCAGTTCCGAGTAGTTCTCGACGAGGAAGGGGTGCTCAGGCCCGAGTGCTCGCTCCCGTGCTTCGATGCAGCGTCGAGTCAGCTGGATGGCCTCGTCCCAACGGCCGAGCGACGCTGTGACGTAGCCGAACAGGGCCGTGACGGCGAGCGTTTTGGGGTGGGTCGGCCCCTGGACGCGCTCCCGGTCGGCCAGTGCTCGTCGAGCGAGTGGTTCGGCCTCCTCCGCTCTGCCGAAGTGGGCGACCCCGAAGGCGTACGTATGCCTGGCCGCAAGCGTTGTGGGGTGGTCGCAGCCCAGGTACTGCGCGCAGTCTTCAACGGTCTGCGGTGACGTCCGGTCGAATTCTGCCTCCTCCTTGCACACGGCAAGACCTTCGATCAGCATCGCCCGGCTGCGCAGCGCCCTGGGATGCTCCACCCCCAAAGCGCTCCGCAGCCCCTCCGCCGCACGACGCAGCAAGGACAGCGCCTCAGCCCGCCGCCCCAACCTGAAGAGCGGCTGCTGGAGTCCGTGACAGGACTCAAGCGTGTCGGGGTGGGCGGGCCCCAGGACGCGTTCGCGGACGCGCAGCACCCGGCTGTGCACCTCCTCCGACTCCGCGATGCGACCGAGCCGGAACAACGAGCGGCCCGCGCGCTGCAGCGCGCTCAACGTCAGCCGGTGCTCGGCGCCGAGCACCCGTTCCGCCACTCCCGCGGCGTCCTGGGCCAGGGCCAGGGCGGCGGCGTAGTCACCGGTCTCATGGACCCGTTCAGCGAGGCGTACGGCCAACCCCACCACCCGTTCCGCCGTCCTAACGTCTCCCTCGCGCAGCAACCGCACCGCGTGCGGCACGAGCAGCGCAACGTACCCGCCCCCGACCCCGCCGTCCGCCGGAAGCGCGGCCTCCAACAGCACGGCCGCCGCCTCCGTCAGGGCTGGGCGCTGCTCCGCAGGGGTGCCTGAGGCGACGCTGTCCAGGAGTACGCCGTGCACCTGGACGCAGCGCACCGGCTGCTCCCCAGCCGTATCCGTACCCGTACCGCCCGGCGCGGAGACGAGCGTGGCCAGGGAATGATCCAGCAGCCCCCGCAACGCCGGTTCGACGCGTGCGGCGTCCAGCAGGCCCGTTGCGCCCAGCGACGCCGGGGACAGAACCGCGAGCGGCAGCGGGTCCGGGCTCCAGCAGGACAGCAGTCGCAGCAGCGTCGTGGCCTCCGGGAGGCCCTGGTCGGCCAGGGCGTCCAGGGACAGGTGCCAGGTGCGGCTGACCAGGTGGCGGGACTCAGGGCGGCCGGAATCCAGGGCCGCGCCCTGGTCGATGAGGGCGGTCGGGTCGGCTTCGAGGCGGTTTCGGTACTCGTCCATGGACCAGGACTCCAGTAGCTGGTGGTGCAGGTAGGACCCCGCGAGGGTCAGGGCGAGTGGGAGGCAGCCGAGGCGGAGGGCGACCTGTTCGGCCGCCGCCGGGGTGCCCGCGTGGGGCGCGAGGTCGCACAGGACCTGGGCCGCGTCCTCGGTGGGCAGCACCCCGACGGGGTGCAGGACCGCGCCCCGCCAGGCGCGCGAGGTGGCGTACCGGGTCGTGACCAGGACCGTGCCGCGCGGGCTGGGGCGCAGCCAGGCGCCTTCTTGCAGGATCGCCGGGTCGTCGGCGTTGTCGATCACCAGGAGCCAGGGTTCGGCGGAGTGGTCCAGGTGGTGCCAGACCAGGTCCGCGGCGGCGCGCTGTCCGCTGTGCGCGGCGGCCAACTCGCCCGGGCCCGCGCCCCGGTCGGCGGCGACGGCCAGCATGCCCGCGCGCAGGGACAGCCGCTCGGAGGCGTTGACCCACAACCCGACCCTGGCTCGGTCGCGTACGGCCTCAGTGAACAGGGCGTGGGCCACCGCCGTTTTGCCGCAGCCGCCCATGCCGTGCAGTACGTGGATCTGTCCGCTGTCGCCGCCCACTGCCGTACGTAATCGCCGCATCAGCTCCGCCCGGTCCCGCAGGACGGCCGGGGCGCGGCCCACCAGGGGGACGCGTACGGAGTCCGGGCCGGGCCCTAGGGCCGGCGTCCAGGTGAACAGGGACGGGCCGTGGTGATGGTGCTCGGCGATGTGCTGGTCGCCGGCCGACTGGAAGACCCGTCCGTGCCCGGAGGCTCGGCCTTCGGCGCTCACCGCTCGGTGATGTGCTGGTCGCGGCCCGCCTGGTAGACCCGGCCGCTGCCGGAGGCCTCGGCTCGCATATGAATGGTGGTGTTCATCGCCTGATCGTTGCCCGGCAGGGCGGGGCTCAACTCGTCCAGGACCCGGCGCAACTCCTCGACGACCTCCGGATGCGCGACGAGGAACCGCCGCATGCGGCCCGCCCACTCCTCGCCCAGCTCGCGCTGCGTCTCCTCGTCCGCCGCGTCACGTGCCGCCAACAGGTCGTCGCGCGTCGTCTCGAGCTCGCCGTCGATTCCGTCGGCGCGGTCCGGCTGGGCCCGGCGCCATAACGCGACGATCCGCTCCCGGGCGCGCTGCCATGCGTCGGTGGCCATCAGAGCCACCACGGTGGACCCGGCCGTCCGCGCGAGGTCTGCGATCTGCGGCTCCATTCCGCCCCCTGTCCCCGTCAACCCGTCCCCGTCAACCGTCTTTACGATACGGCGGCCGTGGGGTGCTGGGGGGCGGCCGTCAGGCGGTCTCGTCGAGGAGGTGGCGGTGTTCGGCGGGCAGTTGCAGGCGGGCTCCGGCGAGTGCTTCGTCGAGCTGTTCCGGGGTGCTGACGCCGACGATCGGGGTGGCGGCCGGGCTTCCGCCGATCAGCCAGGCCAGGACGGTCTGGTTGCGGCTCACCCCGAGTTCCCCGGCCACCTTGTCCAGGGCCGCCAGCCGCTGGGTGGTGCCGGGGTGGTCGTAGGCGGCGAGGAGGGGGCGGTCCGGGCGGCCGTAGGAGCCGTTCAGCAGGGCGGTGTACACCCACAGGGACAGGTCCGGTTCGCTGTCGACGTAGTCGACGACCTCGTCGGTGACCCAGCCGAACCGGTGGGACTGGTCGGGCACCGGCGCGCCGGGGCGCGGCTGGAGGTAGGAGTGGCGCAGCTGGAGCGCGGTGTATCCGGCCCAGCCGTTGGCCGTGGCGATCTGCCGGGCCCGCTCCACCCGCCACACCGGATGGTTGGAGCATCCCAGCCGCCCCACGATGCCCTCGGCCACCAGCGCGCCGAAGGCTTCCGCGGACTCCGCCAGTGGGGTCGTACGGTCCTCCATGTGGGCCCAGTACATGTCGATCCGGTCGGTGCCGAGCCGGCGCAGGCTGCCCTCGACGGCGGCCTTGAGCGCTGACGCGGACAGGCCCTCGCGGTTGGTCGGCCAGTCGCCGGGGCCGGTGGGCTGGGCGCCTGCCTTGGTGCTGAGGTACATCTGGTCGCGCAGGGAGGGGCGGCGGGCCAGCCACTGCCCGATGACCTCCTCGCTGTGGCCGCCGCGGCCGTCCGGATCGGTCCAGAAGGCGTAGCAGTTGGCGGTGTCGACGAGCGTCCCGCCGGCGTCCGCGAACCGGTCGAGCAGGTTCAGCGACGTGGCGGCGTCGACCTTCGTACCGAATCCCATCGTTCCGAGCGCGAAGTTCACTTCGGGCACAGCGAGGTCCTTCCCCGGCGAGTGGCAGAGAGCTGCATTGCGTGCCGGGCAGCTTGGCAATTGAAGTGGGCTCTAAGGCAAGCCGGTTGCCGGGGAGTTCTTAGTCCTTGGTGATTCGTTTTTCGAACCAGTGGTGCGCGTACGGCTCGTCGTTGAAGGCCGCCACCTCCTGGAACCCGAAGGAGTGGTACAGGCCGATCGCCGCGTCGAGCGCCTTGTTGGTGTCCAGGCGCAGTACGTCGCGGCCGCGCTCGGCGGCCCGTACCTCCAGTTCGGCGAGGAGCCGGCGGGCCAGGCCGAGGCCGCGGGTGTGGGGAGCGACCCACATGCGTTTGATCTCGGCCGGGGCGGTGGGCGGTAGCTTCAGGCCGGCGCAGCCGACGGGTTCGCCGTGCAGCCGGGCGACCAGGAACAGGCCGTGCGGGGGACAGAGCTCGCCAGCGTCGGGCAGCAGGCTGCGCGCGGGGTCGAAGCCGGTCTCGAAGCGCTCCTGCAGCTCGGTGGCGTACGACCGCAGGCAGTGCTGGGCGTCGGGGTGGTCCGGGTCGACCACGTCCACAGTGACCGTCGCGGCGGTCAGCAGCCGGTCGACCTCGGCCATGGCCGCCACCAGCCGGGTGCGCTGGGCCGCGTTGAGGGGTTCCAGCAGGGAGCCGGCCAGCTCGTCGCTGCGGCGGTCGAGCGTGGCGCGCTCCGCGCGGCCCGCGTCGGTGAGCCGTACGGTGCGCACCCTTCTGTCCTCCGGGTGCGGCTCCAGCGTCACCAGGCCGTCGCGCTCCAGGGCGCGCAGCAGCCGGCTGACGTACCCCGAGTCGAGCCCGAGGCGTTCGCGCAGCCGCCGTACGTCCTGGCCCTGCTCGCCGATCTCCCAGAGCAGCCGGGCCTCGCCGATGGGCCGGTCGCGGCCCAGGTAGTGGTCGTGGAGCACGCCCACGCGTTCGGTGACGGTGCGGTTGAACCGCCGCACCTGGTCGATCTGTGCTACATGCATTCTCTGACTCTAGTCAGAGAATCATGTGGTCGCCAGCTGTCACCTGGCCGGGAGGCCCGTGAGCGGTGGCGCGGTGTCGAGCGCCGTGACGGTGACATCGGTGAGGGATTCGGCGCCGGTGATCTCCGCGGCTGCCACGGTGACGGCCTCGAGGGCGGGAAGGGCGGCCAGGGGGGCCAGGTCGAGCCGGGCTGTATGCGAGCCGGTGTTCCGGAAGGTGATGCCCAACTGGCGGAGTTCGGGGAACGCCTCGGCGATCCAGGTGGTGTCCTGATCCGGTCCGTGGACGTGCAGGTCGAGCCAGGTGATCCGGCGGGGGAAGAAGCGGTACGGCAGGTGGCCGACGCTGGCGATGTCGATCTTCAGCTGCCGGAGCGTCGTCAGCATGCCCAGACCAATGGGGAGCGGCCCTCCGGCCTGACCGCTGGGCAACGGGGCGAAGTCGAGGCTCTGGAGCGACAGCTCGGACAGCGGGGTGAGGTCTCGGGCCCTGGGGCACCTGGTGAGCACGAGGGCGCGCAGGCCCGACAGATGGGTGAGGGCACTCAGATCGGTGAGGACGTCGTTTCGGTCCAGCCTCAGATGGGTGACCTGGCCGAGGGAGTGGCTGGTGCGCAGGTCGTCCTCGCTGAAGTCGCCGCGCAGCAGGAGTTTGGACACACCGCCCATGCTGTCCAGCAGACGCAGATGCTCCTGCGACTCGGCGACGAAATACAGGTCGTCCGGGTCGAGACGGGCGATCACCTCGGTGAAGTAGCGCTCGGTGTCGAACCGCCCCCAGCTCGTGGTGAGCTGTGAGCGGACCAGCAGCGCGGGGTGGTCGGTGAACCGGGACAGATAGGGGATGGCCGCGTCGGTGGCGATGTAGGAGGCGGTGACCACGCAGCGGTGGGCCTGGACTTCGGTGAGTTCGGCCGGTGGCGGCAGGAGCTCCAGGACCAGGGGTCCCACCGTGGCGATGTTGCGGGCTTGCTGCGGGGTGTGGGGCGGGATGAGGCCAACGGCGAGGTGGGTGACCTTGTCGCGCACCTGGGGGTCCAGATCGGGCGCGTGTTCCAGGCAGGCCAGGGCGAGCAGGTAGATGCGGAGGGCCGACTCGGGGTTCTTCTGCACCTGCGACAGCAGCTTGGTGAGGATCTTCGCCCGTTCCCGTGGGCGGGCGTGTGCGACCGACATGCGGATGACGTCCTCCCACTGGGCGTCGGTGGCGTGCCCGACGAGCATCCCGAAGTCCTCCTCCTCCACGGCCGCCTTTGCCCCGAGGAAGTCCTGAAAGGTGCGATGGACGAAGTCGATCGTGCCGACGGTCGGTTCGCGGAGCAGACCGCTGCGCAGCAGCAGGTGGCTCAGGATGCGTGGGGCGTCGCCGAGCGCGGCGGCTGCGGGGACAGAGGGGAGCGCGTCGTCGATGATGCGCTCCGCCTGGGCGCGGTCGAGCTCCGCCTCACCATTGCGGATGAGGTAGTACGCGAGCCGCTGGAGGAGTTGGACCTGCGGCTCCTCGTCGAGCTGGACGTCGCCGGGGGCGTAGATGTGACGCTCGGTGTCGCGCCGGGCGAGCAGCATGGACAGTGCCGCGTCGTACAGCGCCTTGCGGCCGGGCGGCAGATAGCCGCGGCGGGCCCGGTGCAGGGCGCAGATTAGGCCGCACATCAGGGGGTTGGTGGCGAGGAGTCCGAGGTCCGGTTTGGTGCGTACAGCGGTGTGCAGGGCCGACTGGTAGCCGTCGAGGGCGGCGCGGTCCTCGTCCGTACGGCAGGTCGCGCGGGCGGCGTCGTGCCAGCGGTCGATGAAGGCGCCGAGGTCGTCGTGGCTCATGGGGGCCAGGGCGAACTCGGCGAAGCCTTCGGTCTCCAGCCAGTTGTCGGCGACGGCGGAGGGGCGGGAGGTGACCAGCCAGAGGTTGTCGGGGAAGGCGAGGAGCAGATCGCTCAACCAGACGCGGGTGCGCTCCCGGTCGCGGTCGGGGATCTCGTCGATGCCGTCGATGAGCAGCAGCCCGCGCCCGGCGCTCAGCACGCGGTCGGCCCAGCCGTCGGGCTGGGCGCCGTGCCGGGGGTTGTGGACAGCGGCGAGGAAGCGGTCGGGGGTGGGGAGGGTCTCCTGGCGGGCGATGGTGCGCAGGGGCAGGACGAAGGGGACCCGGCCGATCAGCTGCTCCATGCCGCGCGGCGGCTCCTGGCGGGCGGCGCAGACGGCGAGCCACTGGACGAGGGTGGTCTTGCCCGAGCCCGCGACGCCGCGCAGCAGGACCCGGCTGTGGCCGGACAGGGCCTGGTCGGCGGGGACGGGGGACTCGGCGGCGTCGGCGGCGACCTCTTCGGCGAGCTCTTCGAGGGCGGCCATGACCTCCGTGGAGCTGAGCGGGGCGGCCGCCTCTGTGGAGCTGAGGGTGGCGGCGGCCTCTGTGGAGCTGAGGGTGGCGGCCGCCTCCGTGGCTTCGATGTTGGCGGCTTCGATGTCGGCGGCCTCGGCGGCGGCGATCTGCCCGCCGAGCGCCGTCGCGGACCGGTCGCGGGCCGGGGCGATCGCCTCAAGGCTGAGATACGCCGCATCCAGGGGCCAGCTGGCCTCCGCGTGGCTGAGGTCGATGCCGACGATGGTCAGCGTCCCGTACTTCTTCTGTACGAAGTCGGCGTAGTCCTTTTCGAAGCCCGCGTCCTCGGCCGACTGGGAGGGGATCCGCTCGATCAGGATGTCGATCTTGGTGATGAGGTCGGTGAGCCGGCCGCTCTGTTCGACCAGGGTGCGGGGGACAAAGGTCGAGCGCTGGGTGAAGAAGTGCAGGATGTGCAGGCAGGCGGTGTGCAGGAGGAGGTTGTAGAGGCGGGAGGCGGCCAGGGAGAGCTGGTCGTCGGGGCGGCCGGCGGCCTGCCGGAGGTCCTTGGCCAGCCGCTCCGGGCCGAGGTGGACGGCCTGGACGTCGTCCATGGCCAGATCGCCCAGCGCGTGGAGGGTCCGGGCCAGGGCGTCGGCCAGCACCTCGTCCTCGTCCGCGGGGATCGGCCGCTCGCCCTGTCCCGCGGACTGCACCGCGCGCTCGACCAGTTGGGCGGCGATCTTGTGGAGGTTCTTCTCCGTCAGGGTGCGCTTCTCGCCCTTGAACGAGACGAGCCCCGAGACGCGGACCGGCTTGTCGGCCAGACCGGCGCCCGGCGCCTCCTGCACGAAGAGCTTCTTGATCAGCGGCGTGACGACGGCCGAGGTGAGGCGAGCGCCGATGGTTGCGGGATCCACGTTCCCATCCCCCCGATGGTTTGGTGCGGACAGCGTACCGGACCGTATGGTCTTTGGTCCCGAAACGGACATCGAAGCCCGGGGATGCCCGGGAAGGATGATCGGTGATCTTATGGCGCGGTGATATCGCACACAGGGCGCCGGGGCTCTACTACGGAAATTAGTGAATGCCTTCGACGGTGGAGTGCGCGTGCGGTCGGAAGTTTGGGGCGAGTTTTCGTAGGTGGCTGTCCGATCGATCATTGTGCCAGGTCAAGGCAGTGATTGGGGGTACATGATCCGGACTCTGGGGCACCTGATCGCGAATATCTGGGCGTGATCGGAGCCGCGGATGAATTGTGGCTGCGACCGCTTTTCGTACGGCGCGGATTAGTAGTGATGCGGGTTGGCCTGATGGTCGGGGCGGGTTACGAAAGAACGTCCGTTCCGGTCCCCGGCCGGGGCTCACTCATGTTTCCGGAGGTAATCCGCCTATGTCCCCGCACGCCAAATCCCGGCACCTCACATCCCGAAAATCAAGCAAGTCCGTTCTGCGTACCCGCGCCGCCGTGCTGGCCGCGGGCATGGGGGCCTCGCTGGCGCTGGGGGCGGGCGGCGCGTTCGCCGCGGACGCGGCACAGGGCAACGGTGTGCTGTCGGTGGCTCCGGCCAGTGACCTGAGCAAGTCGGTGCAGGCGCAGGCGGACGCCCTGCAGAAGGCGATCGACGCCGAGAAGGCGGCCGCGAAGAAGGCGGCGGCCGAGAAGGCCGCCAAGGAGGCCGCGGCGAAGAAGAAGGCCGCTGAGCAGGCCGCCGCGAAGAAGGCCGCGGAGAAGAAGGCGGCGGCGGAGGCCGCGGCGAAGGCGCGGCAGGCCGCCGAGGCTCGCCAGAAGGCTGCCGAGGCCGCCAAGAAGGCCGCCGAGGCCAAGGCCGCCTCCTGGGTGACGCCGGTCGCCTCCTACCAGATCGGCGCTTCCTTCGGGCTCGCGGGCAACCTGTGGGCGCACAACCACAGCGGGCAGGACTTCGTCGTGCCGTCCGGCACCTCGGTGCGCGCCGTCCACGGTGGTGTGGTGGTCAAGGCCGGCGGCAACGGCGCCGGTGACGGCCCGGCGTACGGCAACGCCATCGTCATCAAGCACGCCGACAACACGTACTCGCAGTACGCGCACCTGTCGCTGGTGAAGGTGTCGGTGGGCCAGACCGTGGGGACCGGTCAGGAGATAGGCCTCTCCGGGAACACCGGCAACACGACCGGTCCGCACCTGCACTTCGAGATCCGTACGACGCCGAACTACGGCTCGGCCCTCGAGCCGCTGGCCTTCCTGCGCTCGCACGGCGTCAAGGTCTGACGGATTGAACGGTCTGGCGTACTGAACGGTCTGGCGCACTGAAGGCCTGACGCACTGAAGGCCTGACGCGCTGAACTGACCTGATGTGTTTTCTGACGGGGCCCGGCACGGGGCGGGCCCCGTCAAACGCGTGGCCCTGCTGCGGCCTTCCCGTGCTGCGGCCCCCGGGCCCCGTATCAGGCCGCGTCCGGGGTGTCGGACCTCTCCTGCGGATGTGCCTGTGCCAGCAGATCGAGGGCGACCTCGAGGGCGGCCTTCCGCTTTTCCTCGGGGCCGACGTCGATGTGCTGCATGGCGAACTGGGACGTATGCATGACGAAGATCGCACTGAGGCTGCGGACCTGGTCGGTCAGCGGGGCGTTCGGGTCCCTCAGCAGGTCGCTCAGGCCGATCATCCGGTCCTTGAGGGTTTCGCCGGGGCGCAGATGGCTCATCGCGGCCTGGTTCTGCTGCATGAACCGGAACAGCGGGAGGGCGCTTTCGAGGGCCACGCTGTAGCGGCGGATCAGCTCCTGCTTGGTCTCCAGGGTGCGGGGCTGCTGCTGGCCCCAGGCGAGCAGTTCGTCCAGCGGCCGGGCCAGGTCCTGGAACAGGCTGATGAGGATGTCTTCCTTGGTCTTGAAGTGGTAGTACAGCGCGGCCTTGGTGACCTCGAGCCGCTCGGCGATCTCGCGTAGCGAGGTCTTCTCGTAGCCCTGCTCGGCGAAGAGCTCCAAGGCCACGTCCTGGATGCGCTGCCGGGTGTCGCCCCGGCGCGCCTGCGGTGTGTTGCCCATGGTGCTCTCCTGTGGTCGTGGGGGCCGTACGCGGCCGAACAGAACTTACTTGACGCCCGGCTAGTAGACGCCGTACCTTCTCCACTGTACTCAACTAGCCGGGCGGCAAGTAAGTAGCCGGTCGCAGCAATTGGCCGCACCCCAGGGGGGAAGTGGAGAGAATGTCCCAGAAACAGTCCGGAGGCGGAGCGCCATCCGCGTCACCGCAGCCCAGCGCGGAGGCCCCGCAGTCCGGCGCCGAGGGCGTGCAGCCCGGCGCCGAGGCCGCCGCGTCCGGCCGTAAGCCCCGCTCCACGGGTGTGGTGATCTTCGCGCTGATGATCGCCATGCTGCTCGCGATGCTCGACAACATGATCGTCGGCACCGCGATGCCGACCATCGTCGGCGACCTCGGCGGGCTCGAACACCTCTCCTGGGTGGTCACCGCGTACACGCTGGCGACCGCCGCCTCCACCCCCATCTGGGGAAAGCTCGGCGACATGTACGGGCGTAAGGGCATGTTCCTGACGTCCATCGTGGTCTTCCTGGCCGGTTCGGCCCTGTCCGGCGCGGCCCAGGACATGGGGCAGCTGATCGGCTTCCGGGCCCTTCAAGGCCTGGGCGCGGGCGGTCTGATGGTCGGTGTGATGGCGATCATCGGCGACCTGGTCCCGCCCCGGGAGCGCGGCAAGTACCAGGGCATGATGGCCGGTGTGATGGCCGTGGCCATGATCGGCGGACCGCTGGTCGGCGGCACCCTCACCGACCACCTCGGATGGCGCTGGATCTTCTACATCAACGTCCCCCTCGGCGTGATCGCCCTGGCCGCGATCACCACGGTGCTGCATCTGCCGAAGAAGCGCACGCAGGCACGGATCGACTACGTCGGCGCGGGGCTGCTCACCATAGGCATCACCTCGCTCGTGCTGATCACGACCTGGGGCGGAAACGAGTACGCGTGGGGCTCGGTCCAGATCATCGGTCTTGGCACACTGGGGGTCGCCGCGCTCATCGCCTTCGTGGCCGTCGAGCGTCGGGTCGCCGAGCCCGTGCTGCCGCTGCACATATTCCGTAACGGCAACTTCTCGCTCATCACGGTGATCGGCTTCCTCACCGGCTTTGTGATGTTCGGATCGATGACCTTCCTGCCGCTCTTCCAGCAGACCGTCCAGGGCGCCACGGCCACCAACTCCGGGCTGCTGCTGCTCCCGATGCTGCTGGGCATGTTGGTCGTCTCGCTGATCGCGGGCCGGGTCACGACCCAGACCGGCAAGTACCGGATCTTCCCGATCCTCGGCGGCGGCCTGATGGCGGCGGGCATGTTCCTGCTGGCTCTGATGGACACCGACACCACCCGCCTGACCTCGGGCATCTACATGGCAGTGCTCGGCGCCGGCATGGGCTTCCTGATGCAGACCTCCATGCTCATCGCGCAGAACAGCGTCGAGATGAAGGACATGGGCGTCGGCTCCTCCTCCGCCACCCTCTTCCGTACCCTCGGCGGCTCCTTCGGCGTCGCCATCCTCGGCGCGTTCTTCAACAACCAGGTGAAGGACACGATGATCGACCGGGTCGGTGAGAAGGGCGCGGCGGTCACCTCCGGCGGCGCCAACCTCGACCCGGCGCGCCTCAAGCAGCTGCCCCCGCCGATCCGGGACGCGTACACCCACGCGGTCGCGAACGGAGCGCACCAGGTCTTCCTGTGGGGCGCGGTGATCGCGGTCGTCGGCTTCCTCGCGGCCTGGTTCATCAAGGAGGTCCCGCTGCGCGGGTCCGGGCCCAAGCCCAAGGGCGAGGGCGAGGAGCAGGCCCCGGCCGACCAGATGCCGGTGGTCGAGGCGGTCTGATCCGGCTGGATGGACTGACGTAACGCGTGAGGCGCGGGCGCGCGCCTCACGCGTTACGTCGTTACGTCAGTCCAGCACCTCGATGACCGGGAAGCTGCCCGTATTGGTGGGCGCGGACTCCGGCAGCCACAGCACCGCGACCGCGCCCTCCTGCCCCTCCGCCGTCGGCTCGGCGTTGCGGAACGTCAGCCGGGCGCCCAGGACGCGCGCCTGGCCCACCGCGATGGTCAGGCCCAGGCCGTGTCCGGTGCCGGCCCGGTCCTTGCTGCCGGTGCGGAAGCGGCTCGGCCCGTCCTTCAGCAGTGCCTCGGGGAAGCCGGGCCCGTGGTCGCGGACGCGCAGCACCCGCCCCTCCACCGTGACCTCGAACGGGGGCTTGCCGTGCCGGGCGGCGTTGGCCAGGAGGTTGCCGATTATTCGCTCCAAGCGGCGCGGGTCGGTGGAGACATGGGCGTCCCGCAACACGGTGACCCGGGCGTCGGGGGCCGCGACCCGGACCCGGCGGGTGACGAACTCGGCGAGGGCGATCTCCTGCAGTTCGGCGCGCTCCGCGAAGCCGTCGAGACGGGCGACCTCCAGGACGTCCTCGACGAGCTGGCGCATTGCCTGCGCCCGGTCCCGTACGAGCTCGGTCGGGCGCCCCGGCGGCAGCAGTTCGGCGGCGGTGAGCAGGCCGGTGACGGGGGTGCGCAGCTCATGCGCTATATCGGCCGTCACCCGCCGCTCGGCCTCCAGCCGCTGCTGCAGCGCCTCGGCCATGCCGTCGACCGCGCGCGCCAGGTCGTCGGTCTCGTCCCGCACCCGGCCGCCGATCGCCTCCCGTACCCGGACCTCGGAGTCGCCCTCGGCGAGCTTGCGGGCCGCGGTGGCGGCCTTGCGCAGCCGCCGGGAGAGCTGGTCGCCGATGAGCACACCCAGCGCGATACCGCCCATCACCACCGACACCGAGCCGAGGACGAGGACCCGGTCGAGGTCGTCCAGCACCCGGGCACGGTCCTTGAACTGGGTGTGTACGGACAGCACCCTGCCGTCCCGCAGCGGCACCGACGCCCACACCTCGGGGGTGCCGGTGCCCATGTCCCCCAGGTAGGTGGCGCGCAGCCCGCGCGCCGCCTCCTTCTTCAGCTGCTCGGGAAGCCGCTTGTCGTCGAGTTTCGCGCCGAACCCGAGAATCCGGTACTTCTCGTACATCCGCTGGGCGGCCTGCACCTGGTCGTTCACCGCCGCGCGGCTGTTGTCGAGCATCGAGACGCGGGCCGCGTTGTGCACGACCAGGCTCAGCGCGATGGCGACCAGCGCGCTCACGGCCGCGATCGCCAGACTGACCTTCCAACGCAGCCCCGAGCGCAGGGCGAGCCTCACCATCCCCGGCTCAGCCCCTGAGCTTGTAACCGAAGCCGCGGACCGTCTCGATCCGGTCCTGGCCTATCTTTCCGCGCAGCCGCTGCACATGGACGTCCACGACCCGGGTGTCACCGCCCCAGCCGTAGTCCCATACCCGCTCCAGCAGCCGGTCGCGGGAGAGCACGGTGCCCGGTACGGCCGAGAACTCCAGCAGCAGCCGCATCTCTGTCGGCGTCAGCGCCACCTGCTGACCGGCCCGGCGGACCTCCATCCCCTCCGGGTCCACCTCCAGGTCGCCGAAGCGCAGCACTCCGCCCTCGGGCTCGTCGGGTTCCGCCTCCGCGCCCCGGCCCGGTCCGCTGGCGTGCCCGAAGCGGCGCAGTACGGCGCGGATCCGGGCGACCAGGACCGCGCCGTCGAAGGGCTTGGTCACATAGTCGTCGGCCCCGGCCTCCAGGCCGAGCACCACGTCGATCGAGTCGGCGCGCGCCGACAGCATGATCACGGGCACGGTGGACTCATCGCGGATCCGGCGGCACAGGCTCACCCCGTCAAGCCCCGGGACCATCACATCGAGCAGCGCGATATCGGGCCGGTCGGCCCGGAACCGCTCCAGCCCGGTCAGCCCGTCCGGGGCGGCGGTGACGACGAAGCCGTCGCGCTCCAGGGCGAGCTGGGTGGCCTCGCGGATGACGTCGTCGTCCTCGACGAAGAGCACATGGGTTTCGGCCACGGCCTTATCTTCAGCCTTCCGTTCCGTCGTCGGGCGCGGGCGATTCGTCCTCGCTGACGTTTTTGGTCTTGCGGTCGGTCACGAGGAACTCCCGGCGCGTCTCGGCCCACCGGTACGTCGTCACGTCCTCGCTCGAGGGGCAGCAGACCGAGTCGTTGGAGGCGTAGACCAACTTGGTGACGCGGAGGCTGCCCTTGGTGGTGTCTGCGTAGACGGGCGGGCGCTCGTCCGCGAAAACGTTCTCATACGTCCCGCCCACCTTGCGGTACACGTACGAGCCGAGGCCGAAACCCTCGGTGCAGGTCATCACATTGACCACGAGATCGGATGCGGCGGAGCCGGTCAGCCGGCCGTAGGCCACGTCGATCGGGTAGCCCTGTGACTTCGCGCTGCCCTTCTTCGGCTCCTGCTGAGCGTCCTTCGTGGCGTCCTGCGGAGCGTCCGGTGCGGCGCTCGGCGTGGCGTCGTTCTGGGAGTCCTTCGTGGAGCTCTTCGAGCAGGGCTTGAGGTTTGCCTTCAGGTGCTCGCTGACCTTCGGGTCCTTCTTGAGCAGCGCGACGGCGTCGACCTTCTGCTTCGCCGACGTCGACGTGGGGGAGGTGCCGTGCACATACGACCCCGGGGAGTCGGCCTGCTCCGGGGCCCATGACGTACGCGCCGGTCCTTCCTTGCGCACTCCCTGGCTTCCGGTGTCGCATCCGGCCAGCACCAGCCCGCCGACGGCCGCGAAGCCGACAACCGCGCCCCCGGTGATCATGGCGGCCCGGCGCGGGCCGATCCGGTGAGCGGTGGTGCGGTGAAGAACGAGCCGGTGTGGATCAACACCCTGTGGGGCGTGCTGGAGCGGGGCGTCCTCGGGGAGGGCGTCCTTGTGGAGGGCGCCCTTGTTCGTGGCGTCCTTGTCCGAGGCGCCCGTGTTCGTGGTGCCCGTGTTCGTGGTGCCCGTGTCCGCGGAGTCCTTGTCCGCGGCGTCCTTGTGGGGAGAGGCCCTGGTCAGGCCGCGCACCGGTCCTGCCCCCGCTCGTGGCCTCGGCGCCGGCCCTGCGCGGTCTGGCGGATCTGGCGGACCTCCTGGGCACCGTCCTGGCCCTGCCGGCCCTGCCGGCCGTCCCCGCGGCCGAGCGCACGGGCGTCCAGCTCCCGGCTCTCCAGCTCCTGCCGCAGCCTGGCCAGCGCCCTGTGCAGCGTGCTCTTGACCGTACCCGTCGACATCCCAAGCGCCTCCGCGGTCTCCTCCGTGGTCATCTGCTCCCAGTGTCGCAGCACCACGACGCTGCGCTGCTTGGGAGCCAGAACTCCGAGGATGTCCATCAGCAGGGCGCGGTCGGCATGCTGCTCGGTGCTGTCCTCGACACGCGCGTCCGGCAGCTGCTCGGTCGGCACCTCGTCCAGCTTGCGGGCCCGCCACCACTCGGTGCGGGTGTTGATCATGACGCGGCGGAGGTACGCGTCGGCCAGCGACTTGTCGGCTATCCCGTCCCAGCGGCCGTACGTACGCACCAGCGCGGTCTGGAGGAGGTCCTGCGCCTCGATCGGGTCGGGGACGAGGCGACGGGCGCTGCGCAGCAGCGCGTCCTGCCGGTTGCGTACGTACTCTTCAAAATCCAGAACCTTGCCGCTGCCGGACATCGCCAGCCCCCATCCCGCCGTTTTCCCCACCTGGTTGCCCGGCGGTCGCCGAGCACGAAGAGGACGCTACGGAGCGGCTGTTGCGGCGCCATGTGCATCTGACCTGCGGCGAATGCACAGCTACCCATAGGTTGTGTAACAGCCGGGGCCGGTCGGACGGAGTGTCAGGGTCGGGTCGTGGCCGTGTCACAGCCTTGTCACAGAAAAGGTTTTGGTGGGCGGTCCTGACCGGGGAAACGGAACTCCGGTCGGTCAGGTCAGCGGCAGCCGGTAGAGCCCGCCGTCGAGCGGTTCCACGAGGCCGTCGGCGATCAGCCCGTCCAGCGCTCGGGCCCGCTGCACCGGTTCGTTCCAGACCTTGTCGAGCGCCGCCTGCGGCACCGGCTCGACCGCCTCCCGCAACACCGCGAGCAGCTTGCCGCGCACCTGACGGTCCGTACCGGCGTAGGTCTGGCCGCGGCGCGGCGGTCCGTCGTGCGCCGGGGAACCGGCCGCCCGCCAGGCACATTGCGCGGTGATGGGGCAGCGCACGCAGTCCGGCGTGCGCGCCGTGCACACCAATGCGCCCAGCTCCATCGTCGCCGCGGCCCAACGGGCGGCCGTCGGATCGTCGTCGGGGAGCAGCGCGCGGGCCAGCTTGCGCTCGGCGGCGGTCGTGGCGTCCGGCGGGAACTCCCGGCCGCCGACGGCGCGTGCGAAGACCCGGCGGACGTTGGTGTCCATCACCGCGTGCCGCTGCCCGTACGCGAACGAGGCCACGGCCGCCGCCGTGTACTCGCCCACACCGGGCAGCGCCAGCAGCTCCGCGTGTTCGGTGGGAACCTGACCGCCGTGCCGCTCCCGTATGGCGGCCGCCGCGCCGTGCAGGCGCAGCGCGCGCCGCGGATAGCCGAGCCGCCCCCAGGCGCGGACGGCCTCGCCGGGCGGTTCCGCGGCCAGGTGGGCGGGGCTCGGCCAGCGGGCGAGCCACTGCTCGTACACCGGCAGCACCCGGTTCACCGGGGTCTGCTGGAGCATGAACTCGCTGACCATCACGCCCCATGGGCCGGCTTCGGGGCGGCGCCAGGGCAGGTCGCGGGCATGGGCGTCGAACCAGTCGATGACGGGGCTGTGGAGCGCGGTCCCGTTGGGGCGGCTGGCGGAGGGCGCCGAGTCGGCGGGGATGGCAGTCATGTCACGAACGATCCTGGCACGTCGCCCCACGGCCCCGGAAACGCCGGGCCTGCTCGGGGCGTGTCAGGGGCCGTGTGGGCGGGTCTGACTTTCGTCAGGGGCGGTGGCGTACTCCCGCTTGTAGCGTCAGCGCCGGCAGTGATTGATAAGGAATGGGGGCGGGTGCGGATGGGGAACGAGCCGACGATCAGGGTGCTGCTCGCGGACGACGAGGCGATGATCCGCGCCGGGGTACGGGCCGTCCTGGCCGCCGGCCCCGGTATCGAGATCGTCGCCGAGGCGGGCGACGGGAGGGAGGCGGTGGAGGCGGCGCGCGCCCACCGGCCGGATGTCGCGCTGCTGGACATCAGGATGCCCCGGCTGGACGGGCTGTCCGCATGCGAGGAGATCCGCCGCACGCTGCCGGACACCGCGGTCGCCATGCTCACCACCTTCTCCGAGGACGCGTACATCGCCCGGGCGCTGGGCGGGGGCGCGACCGGCTTCCTGCTGAAGGCGGGAGACCCGCATGAACTCATCGCGGGAGTACGGGCGGTGGCGGGCGGCGCGGCGTTTCTGTCGCCCAAGGTGGCCCGGCATGTGATCACCGAACTCGGTGGCGAGCGCCTGACCCGGGGCGCCGCGGCCCGCGCCCGTACGGACGTCCTGACCGCCCGGGAGCGCGAGGTGCTGGCGCTGGTCGGCGCGGGCCTGTCGAACGCGGAGATCGCCCGGCGGCTGCACCTGGTCGAGGGCACGGTGAAGGGGTACGTCAGCGCGGTCCTGGACCGCCTGGAGGTCGGCAACCGCGTCCAGGCGGCCATCGTGGCGTACGAGGCGGGGCTGGTCGCCGACGCGGGGTAGGGCGGGGGGCTGTCGGAGGGCGGTGGCGTAGGACGGGGCCGTGGGAGGGTCCGTAGAGCAGGGCCCGTAGAGCAGGGCCGTGGGAGGGTCCGTAGGGCGGGTCCCGGTCGGGATCCGGGCGGGATTCGGTCGGATAATGAGAAAACCGGGTCGGAGACCGGTGGTTATTGGCGGGCGTCGCTTCGGATCTCTCGTAGAGTTTCCGCGTGGGATCTCTGCGCAATCCGATCGGGCCGCTTCCCTCCTCCATTTACTGGCGGCGGAGGGCTGTTGCGCTGGCCCTTTTCATTGTCATCCTCCTGCTCGTCATCTGGGCCTTCGGGTGGGGCGGTTCCGGCGGCGACGGCGGGAGAGACGAGGGCAAGGGGTCGGGCGGCGGTGGCGCCGCGAGCACCATCACCCCGGGGCCCACCTCCTCCACGCCCGTCAACAGCCAACGCCCGGGTGGCCGCGACGAGTCGGATGACGGCGGGACCGGCACCGGCGACAGCGATGGCGGCGGCAGCGGTGACGGCGGTGACGGTGGCACCGGCGGCGGCAGCGGCGCGGACGACGCCGGTGGCGGCGGTGGCGGCGGGGGCGGCGGGGGCGGGACCGGCGGCGGCCTCGGCATCGGGGACGGGCGGAGCGTCCCGGCCGGGTCCAGCCTGCCCGCCTGCACCCGGAGCGCGGTCGAGCTGACGGTGCGCAGCGTCAAGGGCTCGCGGGTGAAGAACACTTACGAGCCGGGCGAGGAACCGACGTTCGAGCTCATCGTGAAGAACTCTTCGGACACCGCCTGCAAGGTCGACTTCGGCCGGGCGTCGGCGACGCTGACCATCACGGACTCCGAGAACGACCATGTGTGGGCGTCCGACGACTGCCCCAAGGGCAGCAAGTCCGTACTGGTCGAGGTGGCGGGCAACGGCCAGACCAAGCGCACCGTCCACTGGGACCGCAACCGCAGCGTCGAGAACTGCGCGAGGCCGGCCGGCAGCGTTTCGGCCAAGGGCGGTACGTATCTGGTCGAGGCGAAGGTGGAGGGCCTGGGCACCGCGCGGGTGTCGTTCGTCCTGGACGAGGACTGAGGACCAGGGTTGACCAAGGGCTGGCCACAAGGGCTGGCCAAGGGCTGGGGCCGACCAACCAGCCGGGCAGGCACGGGACATACCGTGCCTGCCGGACCGGACGTACTGCTGGCTACGTGCTGTCGGCTTCAGTCAGAGCGAGCCAGAGCCAGAGCCGGACCTACCGCCTGCTCCCGCTAGACGTACCGCTCCAGGATCGACGACTCCGCCAGCCGCGACAGCCCCTCGCGCACCGACCGGGCCCGCGCCTCGCCCACGCCGTCCACCATCTGCAGATCGTCCACGCTCGCCGCGAGCAGCTTCTGCAGCCCGCCGAAGTGCTCCACCAGCCGCTCGATGATGGCGCCCGGGAGCCGCGGCACCTTCGCCAGCAGGCGGAAGCCGCGCGGCGAGACCGCGGAGTCGAGGGTTTCGGGCGAGCCGCTGTAGCCCAGGGCGCGGGCGACATTGGCCAGTTCGAGCAGTTCGGGGTGGGTCAGCCGGTCCAGTTCCGCCAGCGCCTCGGGGACCGTACGGGTGCGCTTGGCGGTGGGCTCGGGGACGTAGTCCCGCACCACCAGCTCGCGCTCCGGCTCGACGCCCGCGATCAACTCGTCCAGCTGGAGCGACAGCAGACGGCCGTCGGTGCCCAGCTCCACCACGTACTCGGCGATCTCGGTGGCGATGCGGCGGACCATCTCCAGCCGCTGTGCGACCGCCGTCACATCGCGGACCGTGACCAGGTCCTCGATCTCCAGGGCGGAGAGCGTGCCCGCGACCTCGTCGAGGCGGAGCTTGTAGCGCTCGAGCGTGGCCAGCGCCTGGTTGGCACGGGAGAGGATCGCGGCCGAGTCCTCCAGGACACGCCGCTGCCCGTCCACGTACAGGGCGATCAGCCGCATCGACTGGCTGACGGACACCACCGGGAAGCCGGTCTGGATGGAGACGCGCTGCGCGGTGCGGTGGCGGGTGCCGGTCTCCTCGGTGGGGATCGCGGCGTCCGGGACGAGCTGCACGCCCGCCCGCACGATCTTGGTGATGTCCTTGTCGAGGATCAGCGCGCCGTCCAGCTTGCACAGCTCGCGCAGCCGGGTCGCGGTGAACTCGACGTCCAGGACGAAGCCGCCGGTGCACAGCGACTCGACGGTCTTGTCCGTCCCGAGCACGATCAGCCCGCCGGTGTTGCCCCGCAGGACGCGCTCGAGGCCGTCGCGCAGAGCCGTGCCAGGGGCGACGGCGCTCAGAGAGGCGCGCATCAGACCGTCGGCTTTGCCGGGAGCCGCTGCCCGGTCGCCTGCTGCCACTGCACTCCTCCGTCGCAAGGTCATTCGCTGCCGCGGGCCGCCCTGCTGTGCCGGTGCGCGGGCTACGTACGGGCGAGACCAGGGCAAAGTCTACCGGCGGTCACCGCCCTCCCGCCGGGTCTCCCGGCGTACGCCCGTGGGCGGGAGCGGGAGCGCGGTATCCGCGCCCGCGCTCACCAGGCCGGGTCTCAGCCACTCGGCTCGTCCTTGGGCGCTCGCTCGGCCCGCTTGCTCCGGGGCAGTACGCGTAGTGCGTCCCCTATGTTCGCCACCTCGAGCACCCGCATACCGGCCGGGATCTTCCCCGGGTCACCGGGCACCAGGGCATGGGTGAAGCCGAGCCGGGCCGCCTCGGCCAGCCGCCGCTGCACGCCCGTGACCCGCCGGACCTCTCCCGCCAGGCCCACCTCGCCGATCGCCACCAGGTTCTTCGGCAGCGGGGTGTCGCTCGCCGCGCTGGCCAGTGCGAGCGCCACGGCCAGATCCGCCGCGGGCTCGGAGAGCTTCACACCGCCGACCGTGGCGCTGTAGATGTCCCGCTTGCCCAGCGCGCTGATCCGGCCGCGCTGCTCCAGGACGGCGAGCATCATCGACACACGCGAGGTCTCCAGGCCGGAGGTGGTGCGGCGGGGGGACGGGATCTGGGAGTCGACGGTCAGCGCCTGCACCTCGGCCACCAGCGGCCGGCGGCCCTCGAGGGTGACGGTCAGGCAGGTGCCGGGCACCGGCTCGTCGCGGCGGGTGAGGAACAGCCCGGACGGGTCGGCGAGGCCGGTGATGCCCTCGTCGTGCAGCTCGAAGCAGCCGACCTCGTCCGTCGCCCCGTAGCGGTTCTTCACGCCGCGCACCAGGCGCAGCCGGGCATGGCGGTCGCCCTCGAAGTGCAGCACCACGTCCACCAGATGCTCCAGGAGGCGGGGTCCTGCGATGGCGCCGTCCTTCGTCACATGGCCGACCAGGAGCGTGGACATACCGCGCTCCTTGGAAGCGCGGATCAGCGCCCCGGCCACCTCCCGCACCTGGGCCATACCGCCGGGCGCGCCGTCGATCTCGGGGGAGGCGACGGTCTGGACGGAGTCCAGGATCAGCAAGGACGGCTTGACGGTGTCGAGATGTCCGAGGACGGCCGACAGGTCGGTCTCGGCGGCGAGATACAGATGCTCGCTCAGCGCGCCGATACGGTCGGCACGCAGCCGCACCTGGCTCGCCGACTCCTCACCCGTGATGTAGAGGGTCCGGTGGTCGTCGGTGGCGGCCTTGGCGGCGACGTCGAGCAGCAGCGTCGACTTGCCGACCCCCGGCTCCCCGGCCAGCAGCACCACGGCGCCGGGCACCAGGCCGCCGCCGAGGACGCGGTCGAGCTCGTCCACGCCCGTGGAGCGGGCGGTGGCCTGACGGCCGTCCACCTGGCCGATGGGCACGGCCGCCGAGGTGACCCGGCCGGGCGCGGTCGTCCGGACCGCGGGCGCGCCGAACTCCTCGACCGTGCCCCACGCATGGCACTCGGGGCAGCGGCCGAGCCACTTGGCGGTGGTCCAGCCGCATTCCGAGCAGCGGTAGGAGGGCCGGTCCTTGGCGGACGAACGAGAGGAGCTACGGGCAGCCATGCCGTAACGCTAGCGCCGGGCACCGACAGCCGGGCGGGCAGGCGGGCATCGGCAGGCGGTCGGGCAGGCTGGGTGCGGCCCCGGCGCTGCGCGCGTAGCAGATCCCGGGCGCGGAGGCAGGACACCTGTCCCCTTATGAGGGAGATGGTCACCCGTAAGGGTTAAAACAGTGCAAGTAGCGCGATGGAGTCTGCATCATCCGCCTACCGTCACCGGGTGATGAGCAGCAGGCCCGAGCACTCGACACACTCGCCCGGCGCGCCCGGCGCATCCGGTCCGTCCAGCGCATCCGGCGCCCCCGGTGCGCCGCGTCGTGCGCCGCGCGCTTCCGCCGCGCACCCCCAGCGTCCTCCCGCGCGCTACGAACCGTATCTGGACGGCCTGTTCACCTACTGCCTGTCGGTCCTGTGCGAGCACGACGCCGCGACCGCCGCGCTCGGCGAGGCGCTTGCCGTCGCCGAGCGGCAGCACGGGCGGGGGCGGGGGCGCGTGGCCGCCGAGGGCGAGCTGCGCCGGCCCTGGCTCTACGCCCTCGCGCGCTGGGCCTGTCTGCGCAAGCTCGCCGAGCGGAAAGACCTGAAGGACCCCGCGGACCAGGGGGACCAACGGCACGAGGGGGACCAACAGCACGAGGGGGGCCAACGGCACCAGGGGGACCAGCGGCACCAGGGGGGCCATGGCGACCATGGCGAGCGTCGGGACTCCGGGGCCCTCGGCGCCCCCGGAGGCCGGGCCAAGCCCAGGGCCGCCCCCGGGCCCGGCGGGATCGAGCAGCGGGTGGGCGGTCGGCCCCGGCCGCCGGAGGTGCCGGCCCAGCGGCGCCACCGCGACCGGCGCACCCCGGCCACGGCCGCGTCGCCGCCCCCCGTTTCACCCACCGCTGCACCCACCGCCGCGCAGCGCCGCCGTGAGCTGGCCGCGCTCGCGTGGCCCGAGGCCGCCGGGACCACCCCCGAGCAGCGCGAGGCGCTGGAGCTCGCGGTGCGTCACCGGCTGAGCCCGAGCGAGGTCGCGGCGGCGCTCGGCAAGGAGCGCGACGAGGCCCGCGCCCTGCTCGCCAGCGCGGCCTGTGAGGTGGAGCGCACGCGCGCCGCGCTCGCCGTCGTCGAGCTCGGCCACTGCCCCGTCGTCGCCCGGCTCGCGGGCGACACCCAGGTGCTGCTCTCCGCCGCGCTGCGCCGCGAGCTCGTACGGCATGTGGACGACTGCCGTGAGTGCCGCGGGATGGCCGAGCGGGCCACGGCGGGCGGCCCCTGGCCGGGTACGGCGGCCGCCCCCGCGGCCCTGCCGGTGCTGGAGGCGCCGCGCGCCGCCGTGCACGCGGCGATGGTGGGCGCCCAGCGCGCGCGCCCGGCGCGCGCCGCCTCCCGGCCGCGCTTCGACCGGCGCGGCTTCCCCCTGGACCCGAAGGACCAGGCCGCGCGCCGCAGCCGGACGCGCAGCCGCGTGCTGACCACGACGGTGGTCGCCTCGGTCGTGGCGGCCCCGCTGCTCGCGCTGTGGGCCGCCTACCGGGGCACCCCGACGGCGGGCGACGGCCACGACACGGACTCCGTGGCCGCCGCCAACGCGGACGGGGCGGCGGAGCGCACCCCCGACCGGCCCGGCGGCGAGCCGACCGGGGGCTCGTACAGCAAGGCGGGCAGCGCGCAGGACCGTTCCGGCTCGCGGCTGAAATCCCGCCGCGACGGCACCGCGGGCAAACAGTCGCCGGATGTGTCAGTGGAGGTCGTCGGCGGCGATCCGAACGGAGACGGGGCCGGAGACGGATACGGGGCCGGGGGCGCGGAGGGCGATCGGTACGGCAACGGGGAGGCGGAACGGTCCGGCACTTCGGCCGGCGGGCGGCCGGGCCCGCGAGCCACGCCCAGCACCCCCGGCTCCGGGGGCAGGCCGGGCCCCGGGCGGACCGAGCCCGGCCCCGGGCGGCTGACGGTCGAGGCGCAGCCCAGCGGCGAAGTCACGGTCATCACGCTCAGGGCCTCGGGAGGCGCCCCCGTGCGCTGGTCGGCGTCCGCCGACGCGGCCTGGCTCCAGCTGAACCATACGGCCGGGGTGCTGCGGCCCGGCGAGACGACGACGATCACCGTGTCCGTGGACCGGGACCGCGAGCCGCCCGGGCACTGGAGAGCCCGGGTCGGGGTGGATCCGGCGGGGGCGGTGGTGGTGATCGAAGGCCGTGGCGCGGAGCCCGAGCCCACCCCCGAGCCCTCGGATCCGCCGGGCGGGCCCACGCCGACCTCGGGCGACACGCCCCCGGCGCCCGCCGACGCGCCTTAGGGCACCAGCCAGCCCTCAGGGCACCAGTCGGCCCTTAGAGCACCAGCCAGCCCTCAGGACACCAGCCAGCTCGGCTGGTCAGCTCGGCCGGTCAGCTCGTCGGATCCGCCGGGTGCGGGGCCACGAGCGGCAGGGAGGACGCCAGCCGCTGCTCGCAGAGCTCGGCCAGCCGGTCGTAGCCCTCCTTGCCCATGAGCTCCGTCAGCTCCGCCCGGTACGACACGTACACCGGCTCCCCGCTGCCGTGCGCGGAGGTCGCCGAGGTGCACCACCAGTGCAGGTCATGGCCGCCGGGGCCCCATCCGCGCCGGTCGTACTCGGCGATGGTGATCTGCAGCACACGCGTGTCGTCGGGCCGGTCGATCCAGGCGTACGACCTGCGGATCGGCAGCTGCCAGCAGACGTCAGGCTTGGTCTCCAGCGGCTCGCGGCCCTCCTTGAGCGCCAGGATGTGCAGCGCACAGCCTGCGCCGCCCTTGAAACCCGGCCGGTTCTGGAAGATGCACGAGCCCTCGTAGCGGCGGGTCTGGCGCTCGTCCTCCTCGTCGCCGACCTGGATCCAGCCCGTCTGCTGCCCCACGTCGTGGAACTGCCAGATGTCCGGGGTGAGCCGGGCCACGTGGCGCCCGACGCGCTGCTCGTCGTCCTCGTCCGAGAAGTGCGCGCCCAGCGTGCAGCAGCCGTCGCTGGCGCGCCCCGCCTGGATGCCCTGGCAGCCCTGGCCGAAGATGCAGGTCCAGCGCGAGGTCAGCCAGGTCAGATCGCACCGGAAGACCTGCTCGTCGTCGGCGGGGTCGGGAAATTCGACCCAGGCGCGGGCGAAGTCCAGGCCGACCTCGTCATCGGCCGGGTCGAACGCGATGACCACGCCGTCCACGCCGTCCGCGCTGTCCAGGGCGTCCACGCCGTCCAAGGCATCCGGGGCGTCCTGACCGGCCAAGTCGGCCACGTCGGCCAAGTCGCCCACGTCGGTCACGTCGGCGGTGGCCGCCTCGGCCTCGCTGGGCTGCCCGGCCGCCTCGGGGCGCCGCTTCCGGAATTTGTCCTGCTTCGCCTTTTTCGTCTTTGCCACGCGCCAAGGGTATGCCTATGCCCAGCGCGGAAAGGCCCAGGCCCGTACCTGACAAGGCGATATGGGCAGTAGCGTTCTGGCCATGAGACTCGGTGTCCTGGACGTGGGTTCTAACACGGTCCATCTGCTGGTGGTGGACGCGCACCCGGGAGCACGCCCGCTGCCCGCCCACTCGCACAAGGTTGAGCTCCGGCTGGCGGAGCTGCTCGACGACGGTGGGGCCATAGGGGCCGATGGAGTCGAGCGCCTGATCGCCGTGGTCAAGGAGGCGCTGCAGGCCGCCGAGGACAAGGGCGTCGAGGACGTGCTGCCCTTCGCCACCTCCGCCGTCCGGGAGGCCACCAACGCCGAGGATGTGCTGTCCCGCGTCGCCGACGCGACCGGGGTGCGGCTGCGCGTCCTGACCGGCGACGAGGAGGCGCGGCTCACCTTTCTAGCGGCCCGCCGCTGGTACGGCTGGTCGGCCGGAAAACTGCTGGTCCTGGACATCGGCGGGGGTTCGCTCGAGATCGCGTACGGGCTGGACGAGGAGCCGGACGCGGCCGTCTCGCTGCCCCTGGGCGCGGGCAGGCTGACGGCGGGCTGGCTGCCCGGCGATCCGCCCAGCCCGGAGGAGGTACGGGCGCTGCGGCGGCACGTACGGGCGCAGATCGCGCGGATCGTCGGCGACTTCAGCCGCCACGGCACGCCGGATCACGTCGTCGCCACCTCCAAGACCTTCAGACAGCTGGCCAGGATCGCGGGCGCGGCGCGCTCCGCCGAGGGCCTGTACGTACAGCGCCGGCTGACCCGCCAGGCGCTGGAGCAGTGGGTGCCGAAGCTGGCCGCCATGCCCGTCGACAAGCGTGAGCAGCTGCCGGGCGTCTCCGACGGGCGGGCGCCGCAGCTGCTGGCGGGGGCGCTGGTCGCGGAGGCCGCGATGGATCTGTTCGGGGTGGAGGACCTGGAGATCTGCCCGTGGGCGCTGCGTGAGGGCGTCATCCTGCGCCGCCTGGATCACCTGCCGGGATGATCGGGACACCGCCGTGACCTGCGCTGATACCCGTACCGCCGGCGGCGCCCGGGGTGGCGCGGCGAGCGGTGGCGGTTTAGCCGTCCGGGGGAGCGCCGTACCCTGTCCCTCGTGACAGAGCCAGTGGTGCGCATCCCGGATGCGAAGGTCGCGCTGTCCACGGCCTCGGTCTATCCGGAGTCGACGGCGACGGCCTTCGAGATCGCCGCACGCCTCGGCTACGACGGTGTCGAGGTCATGGTGTGGACCGATCCGGTCAGCCAGGACATCGAGTCGCTGCGCCGGCTTTCCGACTACCACGAGGTGCCGATTCTCGCCGTGCACGCGCCATGCCTGCTGATCACTCAGCGGGTGTGGTCGACCGACCCATGGGTGAAGCTGCAGCGTGCGAAGGCGGCCGCCGAGCGGCTCGGCGCCTCCACCGTCGTGGTCCACCCGCCCTTCCGGTGGCAGCGCGCGTACGCCCGGGAGTTCGTGCGCGGAATCTGGCGGATGGCGGGCGAGACGGATGTGCGGTTCGCTGTCGAGAACATGTACCCGTGGCGCTACCGCGACCGGGAGATGCTCGCGTACGCGCCCGACTGGGACGTCACGCACGACGACTACCGCCACTTCACGATCGACCTCTCACATACGGCGACCGCCCGTACGGACGCGCTCGGCATGGTGGACCGGATGGGCGACCGGCTGGCCCACCTCCACCTCGCCGACGGCATGGGCTCCAACAAGGACGAGCACCTGGTGCCGGGGCGCGGCACCCAGCCGTGTGCCGAGCTGCTGGAGCGGCTGGCCGCGACCGGCTTCGACGGCAATGTGGTCGTCGAGGTCAACACCCGGCGGGCGATGTCCACGGCCGAGCGCGAGGCCGATCTGGCGGAGGCACTGGCCTTCACCCGGCTCCACCTCGCCTCACCGAACTTGATCGTCCCGCCCAACGCGGCTGCCTCGCCGAACTCAGGCGCCTCGCCGAACTCAGGCGCCTCATCGGACTCGGGCATCTCGCCGAACTCGGCCGCCTCGTCGACCAGGGCGGTGCCCGGCTCGTGACCCCGGCCCTGCCCTCGCAGTCCCCCGCTCCGCGCCGCCGCGGCCGTCCGCCCCGTACCGAGGGCGCCGCCGACGCCCCCGCGGCGCGCGACCGGATCCTGACCGCGGCGCGCAACGAGTTCGCCGAGCGCGGCTACGACAAGACCTCGATCCGCGGTATCGCGAAGGCGGCGGGGGTGGACCCGGCCCTGGTCCACCACTACTTCGGCACCAAGGACCAGATCTTCGGCGCGGCCGTCGAGCTGATCTTCGCGCCCACCCTGGCCGCCCCGGAGGCGGTGCACGGCGGCAGCCGGGAGGGGGCGGGCGAGCGGATGGCCCGCTTCATGTTCGGCGTCTGGGAGAACCCCGTCACCCGCCTGCCGCTGCTGGCCGTGATGCGCTCCGCGCTGACCAACGAGGCGGCGGCCGCGGTCCTGCGCGGCATGATCGAGCGTCGGCTGCTGCTGCGGATGGTGGTCGAGCTGCATGTGCCCAACCCGGAGTTCCGGGCGCAGCTGGCGGCCAGCCACATGATCGGGATCGCGATGCTGCGGTATGTGATCCGGATGGAGCCGATGGCCTCCGCGCCCGTGGAGGACATCGTCGCCATGGTGGGGCCGACGCTCCAGCGCTATCTGACCGAGGACTGAGCGCGCTTTCCGGCCGAGGACTGAGCGCGCCGTATGTCGGTTCGCCGGTACGGGCTGCCCGAGGACTGAGCCACACGTCTTGGGATCCGGACGCACCGTCCGTATCCCGGATGGGAGGCGTACGCTCAGGAGACTCAAGAACACTCGAGAACCCGGACTACCGGGGACGACCCGGAAACGAGGGAGTGGAGCACCGTGCCCGAGCTGAGGTCCCGCACCGTCACCCATGGCCGCAACATGGCGGGCGCCCGAGCCCTTATGCAGGCCTCGGGCGTAGCGCGCGAGGACTTCGGCAAGCCGATCATCGCGGTGGCGAACAGCTTCACGGAGTTCGTGCCGGGCCACACCCACCTCCAGCCGGTCGGCCGGATCGTCAGCGAGGCGATCCACGCCGCGGGCGGCATCCCGCGCGAGTTCAACACGATCGCCGTGGACGACGGCATCGCCATGGGCCACGGCGGAATGCTCTACTCCCTGCCCTCCCGCGACCTGATCGCCGACTCGGTCGAGTACATGGTCGAGGCCCACTGCGCGGACGCGCTGATCTGCATCTCCAACTGCGACAAGATCACGCCCGGCATGCTGATGGCCGCGATGCGGCTGAACATCCCCACCGTCTTCGTCTCCGGCGGCCCCATGGAGTCGGGCCGGGCGACCCTGGTCGACGGCAGCGTCCGCAAGCTCGACCTGATCACCGCGATCTCCGAGGCCGTCAACGACAACGTCTCCGACGAGGACATCGCCCGGATCGAGGACAACGCCTGTCCGACCTGCGGCTCCTGTTCCGGGATGTTCACCGCGAACTCCATGAACTGCCTCACCGAGGCGATCGGCCTGTCCCTCCCCGGCAACGGCTCGGTGCTCGCCACCCACACCGCCCGCAAGGCGCTGTACGAGACCGCCGGCCGCACCGTCGTGGAGATCACCAAGCGCTACTACGAGCAGGACGACGAGACCGTCCTGCCGCGCGCCGTCGGCTCCCGCGCCGCCTTCGAGAACGCCATGGCCCTCGACATCGCCATGGGCGGCTCGACGAACACGATCCTGCACCTGCTGGCCGCCGCCCAGGAGGCCGGGCTCGACTTCGACATGAAGGACATCGACGCGCTCTCCCGCCGTCTGCCCTGCCTGGCGAAGGTCGCCCCGAACGTCGCCCCCGGCGGCGTCTACTACATGGAGGACGTCCACCGGGCCGGCGGCATCCCCGCGATCCTGGGCGAGCTGTACCGGGCCGGGCTGCTCAACGAGGACGTGCACACGGTGCACTCGTCGTCGCTCGCCGACTGGCTCAAGCAGTGGGACATCCGCGGCGGCTCCCCCTCCACCGAGGCCGTGGAGCTCTTCCACGCCGCCCCCGGCTGTGTCCGCTCCGCGACCGCCTTCTCGCAGTCCGAGCGCTGGGACACCCTGGACACCGACGCCGAGAACGGCTGCATCCGCGACATCGAGCACGCCTACTCCAAGGAGGGCGGCCTGTCCGTCCTGCACGGCAACCTCGCCGAGGACGGCTGTGTGGTGAAGACCGCGGGCGTCGACGAGTCCATCTGGACCTTCGAGGGCCCGGCCGTGGTCTGCGAATCCCAGGAAGAGGCCGTCGAGAAGATCCTCGGCAAGCAGGTCAAGGAGGGCGACGTCGTCGTCATCCGCTACGAGGGCCCCAAGGGCGGCCCCGGTATGCAGGAAATGCTCTACCCCACCTCCTTCCTCAAGGGCCGGGGCCTGGGCAAGGCCTGCGCGCTGATCACCGACGGCCGCTTCTCCGGCGGCACCTCCGGCCTGTCCATCGGCCACGCCTCGCCCGAGGCGGCCTCCGGCGGCACCATCGCCCTGGTCGAGGACGGCGACCGGATCCGTATCGACATCCCCTCCCGCACCATCGAGCTGCTGGTGAGCGAGGACGAACTGGCCGCCCGGCGCGAGGCCCTGGGCGGCGTGTACGCGCCGAAGAACCGCGACCGCAAGGTGTCCGCCGCGCTGCGGGCGTACGCGGCGATGGCGACCAGCGCCGACAAGGGCGCGGTGCGGGACGTCAGCAAGCTCGGCTGACACACGGCCGCTGTACCTGGGCCCGGACGCGAGCCGTCCGGGCCCAGGCACGTCCGGGCCCGGGCACACTCGCTCCCGCCGGTTCTGCGGTGCGCCGCCGATCAGCAGTCAGTCACCAGGCAGTCAGCCACCAGGCAGGCAGCAGGCAGGCAGTCACCAGTCAGCCACCAGGCAGGCAGTCAGTCAGCAGGCAGCCGATCAGCGGCCAGTCACCAGCGGGCCGGGTCCCGTCCCGACACCCCGAAGACCGTGCCGTCCGGCGCCGATCCGTACACCTTGCCGTCCGCCGCCACCGGCGCGGGCACCAACACCAGGTAGCTCTTCTGGGCCTTGCCCGTACGCGGCGGGGTCTGCCCCAGCAACTCGCCCCCCACCGCGTCGACGGCGAGCAGCCGCCCGTCCGCCGCCGAGAAGTACAGCCGGTCGCCTGCGGCCACCAGCGGCGACGAGTTGCCCACCGAGGTCTCCATCCGCCAGCGCTGCGCCGCGGCCGGATCCGTACGGCGCGGGTCGACCGCCACCAGACCGCCGTCCGCACACAGCAGGTAGACCAAGCCGCCGCGCACCGCCGCGCTGGTCGCGGACACCGGCTTCGCCAGCGCGACGCGGTGTTCGGCGCGGTGCGCCGGGTCGTACCGGACGACGGTGGCGGTACGGGTCTGGTCGTCGGTCCCGGTGAAGTACAGGACCCCCGCGGAGTCGGCGCCCGCCGGGGTGAGATTGCCGCGGAACGACCGCTGCCAGCTGGTCGTTCCGCGCGCCGTGTCGACCGCCGTGACCAGCGTGTGGGATCCGTCGGCCGACGTGGTGAGCGCGTACGCGGTGCGGCCGTCGCCGTACGAGACGAACGCCGGGTGGGTGTGGCCGGGGACGGTATGGCTCCAGCGCTGTTTGTTCGTGGCCCCGTTGACTGCCGTGACCACGCCGTCCGCCGCGACCAGCAGCACGGTGTCGCCCGAGGGGTAGACCCGCCCCTCGTACGAGGCCACGTCACGGCTCCAACGGGGGTGCCCCGTCTTCGGGTCGAACGCCCGCAGCCGCGACCCGTCCGGCGACACCACCTGGACCAGGCCGCCGGAGAGCGCGGGGGCGGTCGGCGTGCCGTCGTGGGCGCGGTTCGCCTCGGCCGGCTGCCACCACAGCACCTTGCCGTCGGCAGGGTCGAGGCGGGCGGCCTCGACACCGCGCCCGGCGCAGTACAGCGCGCCGCCTCCGTACGAGCAGAACGCCGCCCGGGTGCCATCGCCTTGCGCTCCACCGGAGCCGTCGGCGGGCAGCGTGCCCTGCCACGGCCGCCAGGCCGCCGCCTTCGTGGTGCCGCCCGGCTGCTGGTGCGCCGAGCGCTGCCCGTCGTTGTCCCGCTGCAGCGCCCAGACCGTGCCCGCGCCGAGCATCACGGCGGCCAGCACCCCGACCGTGACCCACCGCCGCCGCGCCGTCTTGTGCCGCCGCTGGCCTGCGGTGGCCGCGCGCACCGAGTCCGGCGAGCCGGCCGAGCCCGCCCTGACCCTTGTGTCGGCGTCCCGTCCCGTAGAGGCCACGGCGTCATCGGGCACTGAGTCATCAACTACGGCGTCATCGGCGACGGACTCCGTACCGCCGCCCGGGACCTCCGTACCGGCGTCGGCGCCCGCCCCTGCATCGGTGCCCGTACCGGTCTCGGTATCCGTACCGATATTGGCGTCCGTACCGATTTCGGCGTCCGTACCGATTTCGGCGTCCGTCACGCCGCCGTCGTCATCGCCCCACAGCGGCCCCGTACCGCGCCCGCGCTGGGCGGGTACGCGGGGGAGCGGGCCGCGCAGGGCGGGCGGATGGGGGCCGCCGATGGCCCGCAGGACCGTCATCAGCGCGTCGGGCGTGGGGCGTTCGGCGGGGTCCTTGGCCAGGCAGCGCTGTACGAGGGGCAGCAGTTCGCGCGGTACGCCCGCCAGATCCGCCTCGTCGTGCACGACCTGGTACGCCACGATGTACGGGCTCTCGGACTCGAAGGGCCCGCGCCCGGTCGCCGCGTGCACCAGCACCGACCCCAGCGCGAACACATCGGCCGCGGGCCCCACATGGCGTGGCCGCTGGAACTGCTCGGGCGCCATGAACGGCGGCGTGCCGATCAGCTTGCCCGTCTCCGTGCGCAGTTCGCTGTCGGACGGCCGCGAGATGCCGAAGTCGATGACCTTCGGCCCGTCCGCGGCGAGCAGCACATTGCTCGGCTTCAGATCGCGGTGCACCACGCCCGCGCGGTGGATGTCGCGCAGCGCCTCGGCGAGTCCGGCGGCCAGCCGCACCAAGTCCTCGGTCGGCAGCGGGCCGTTCCGCTTGACGTGTTCGGCGAGGGTGGGGCCGGGGATGTAGAGGGTGGCCATCCAGGGCCGCTCACCGCCGGGGTCGGCGTCCACGACGGGCGCGGTGAACGCCCCGCTGACCCGTCGGGCGGCCGCCACCTCCTGCCGGAACCGCGCCCGGAACTCGGGGTCTTCGGCGAACTCCGCGTGGACGACCTTCACCGCGAGGCGCCGGCCCGAGGCCGAGCGCGCCAGGTGCACCACGCCCATGCCGCCGGAGCCGAGGCGCGCCTCGAGCCGGTAATGACCGGCGTACTCCGGATCCTCCGCTTCCGGGCCTGTCCCGGCTCTGCGCACCGGCGGCATTCCCCACCCCCGTGAATTCGGCCGCAGTCGCGACTCGGCGAGCCTAGTCGATGACACGTGCGAGCCCTGTTAGCCTCCGCTGGTCGTGTCACGTAACGCGACATGTGCACAAGATGTGCACAACTTCGGAATGAAGTTCGACGGGGGAGGGCCAATAGCCATGGAAGAGACCGTGGGGACAACCGACGCAGAGACGGCCGTTGAGGCAGAGACGGGCGTTGAGGCAGGGACTGTCGAGGTGGGGACGGTCGACGTGGGGACGGTTGAGGCGACGACGGTCACCTATCCGATCGCGCCCGGCTACCAGGTGAACGTCCGCAGCGGCCCCAGCACCACCAGCAAGCTGATCAAGGTGCTGCCGTACAACACCCGTGTCCCGATCCGCTGTCAGCGCCGCGGGCAGAAGATCTCGGGCCCGTACGGCACGACCGACATTTGGGACAGCATCGCGCCGGGGCAGTACGTCTCCGACGCGTTTGTGAAGACCGGCAGCGACGGGTTCATCACCGTCATCTGCGCCGGCTGACCGCATACGGCTGAAGCGACTGGTCCGGCCGGCCCGACTGGCCCGGCCGGACCCGGGCCGTCAGCGCTCGGCGGTCGCGCGTGGCGTGGGCTTCGCGGACTTGGTCGCCGTACCGGACCCCGCGCCCTTGGTGCCCGAGGTCTTCGTGCCCGCGCTCTTTGTGCCCGAAGTCCTGGCATCTGGAGTCTTGGCACCTGGAGTCCTGGCATCCACGGGCTTGGCGTCCGGGTGGCGCGGGTCGACCGAGAAGAGCGTCGCGTCGCTCGCCACCCCCACGATCGAACCGTCCACCCGCAGCACCTGGGACGATTCCATGCCGCCGCCCGAGCCGCTGTAACTGCTGTGCGGCGCGGTCTGCCACAGCTCCTCGCCCGTCCGCAGGTGCAGCGCCAGCAGCCGTCCGCTGCCGCTGCACAGATACACCGCGTCCTCGGCGGCCGAGACGATCGGCATGCCCAGCCGCTCCACCGTCGTCTGCCGGCTCCACAGCTGCTTGCCGCTGTCCACGTCCACCGCGGTGACCCGGCCGCTCTCCTGGACGAAGAAGAGCCGGCCGTCGACGAAGGCCCCCATGCCCTGTGCGTACTTCGGGAGCGGGACCCGGCGCTGCTCACCGGTGCGGATGTTCAGCCGGAGGAGGTAGCGGTACGCACCGTTGTCGCCGTCGGTCACCATCGGGAGGATCAGCAGGTCGTCGCCGTCGAGCCCCAGACCGTCCTCGGTGTCCTTCAGCCGGGCCAGCTTGGTGGCGGACCCATCGCGCTTGTCGAGCCGCACGACGGTCGACCACAGGACCGCTTCCTCGTCGCTGTCCCAGCACAGGGCGAACGGCACGTCCCCGTACACGACGGGCGAGCACTGCTGCCCCTTGGGGACCCGGTACGTCCACCGGGTCTCGCCGGTCGCCCCGTCCCGGGCGATCAGGGACTGGTCGTCGGGGCCGCTGGAGATGACCATGTCGTCGAAGAGGGCCGAGTCGAGGCCCGTACTGATCGGCTCTGCCCACTTCTTGTCGCCTGAGTCCGCGTCCAGGGCGATGAGCTCGGCGGTCGTGTCCGACGGGGAGTTCTGGACGTAGACCAGTCCGCCGTGCACCCCGACCGGGTCCGAATCGTTCATCCCGATGTCGCGTATGACCAGAGCGTCGGCACTCCAGTCGAGGTGCCCCGTCAGGGCGTCGACGCGGGCCGTCGGGAAGCCGTCGCCGCCGCAGTAGAGCTTGGTTTCCTGCCGTGTGCAGTGCGGGGTGACATCGCCGCTGACATCCACCAACTCGTGCCCCGGGCCCAGGTCCTTGGTGGCTTGGGTGAGCGACAGCTGCCACGGCCGCCAGCCGTGAGGGAGCGGGATCGCCCGAGGCGTGTCGGTCGACGGGCCGCTCGTACGGACCCCACTGCCGCCGTCGTCGCCGGGCGAGTACAGCACGAAGGCGCCGCCGCCCAGGGCCAGCGCCGCGACGGCGACCACGGCGGCGAGGACCGGGCGGCGCCGTCGTACCCCGCCCCAGGTCGGCCAAGTGCCCTGATCTGCACCCGCCTTCCCGGCGCTCTTCCCCTCGCTCTTCTTCTTGCCTTTGCCGGAGCCGCCGTTTGAGCCGCCGTTTGAGCCGTCACCCGAGCCGTTGCCCGAGCCACCGTTGCCCGAACCAGTACCCGACCCGCCCCCTTCCGTACGGACCGCGCCCTTGGCCGGCAGCTTGTCCAGCAGCCGCACCAGTTCGGCGATGCCGGGCCGGTCGTCCGCGGCCTTGGCCAGACAGCGCTCGACGATGCCGCGCAACGGCTGTGCGATCTCGCTCAGCGCGGGCGGCTCGTGCACCACCTGGTACGCGGTGAGATACGGGCTCTCGCCGTCGAAGGGCCCCTTGCCGGTCGCCGCGTACACCAGCAGCGCGCCGAGCGAGAAGACGTCCGAGGCCCCGGTCACCTCACGGGGTCTGCTCAGCTGCTCGGGCGACATGAAAGGGGGCGTCCCCATGACTCGCCCGGTCACCGTCAGTGCCTGGTTGTCAGCCGCCCGGGAGATTCCGAAGTCGATGACGCGCGGGCCGTCGTCGGCCATCAGCACATTGGCGGGCTTGAGGTCGCGGTGGACCACACCCACCCGGTGGATGTCGTGCAGCGCCTCGGCCAGGCCCAGCGCCAGCTGCCGCAGCTCGGCCGCGTCCAGCGGGCCGTGTTCGGTCAGCCGCTCGGAGAGCGTCGGCCCGGGTACGTACAGGGTCGCCATCCAGGGGCGTTCGGCGTCCGGGTCGGCGTCCACGACGGGCGCGGTGAACGCGCCGCTCACCCGCCGGGCCGCCGCGACCTCCTGCCGGAAGCGGGTCCGGAACTCCTCGTCCTCGGCGAACTGCGCGTGCACCACCTTGACCGCGACCTGTCGGCCCGAGGCCGAACGCGCCAGATAGACGACGCCCATGCCGCCGGAACCGAGCCGGTCCAGCAGCCGATAGTCGCCCATGGTCTTCGGATCACCGGCGCTCAGCGGCACCGCAACCCCTCCCCGAGTGCCTGTCGGCACGGAATGTGCGTGTACATAGATGTGAAGGTGTGAAGCTGCCTCAGCCTAAAGGGCGGGTCGCATGGGCGGCAGGCCGATCCCGGGCAACGAACGGCCTCGATCGGGCATCGGAAGGACATCGGGGGGAACCCTGAGAAGTCCCTGACACTCCCCCAACTACCCCGGAAATGGCCCGGTTCGCTTTGACGCGCGCTACGGCGGCTGCCAGCGTGATGGACAGGAAGCTCTCAAGGAGACAGGACAGCCGAATGAACGGCGAAGCCGCAGGAGTGGTCGGCGCAGGCGGAACTTTCCTGCTCCTGATCGTGGTCGTCTGGCAGATCGCCGTCACATGGCGGGCCCGGATGCTGAGCGCGCGCGAGGAGCAGTACAAGCAGTTGGCGCTGAAGTACGCGAAGCTGATGGAGGACAACCTGGAGTTGCACCGACGCAGCCTCGACGAACTGACGCAGGCCCGGCTCTCCATCGAGGCGCTGGAGAAGCGGACCACGCACGCGATCGAGTGACCGGGGGACGGAGACCACGTGGTGCGGGTCCCCGGCGTCCATGACGCCGAGGACCCGCACACCTGTTGTTACGGCGATGCGCGCCTAGGCCAGAGCCCGCTCATCAGCGGCATTGGCGGCAACGGCGGCATCCGCGGCAACGGCAGCACTGTCGGCATCGGCAGCACCGTCGGCGCCGTCCCGGCTGACCACCGCGTTGTGCCGCTCGGCCCACGTGGCCAGCGCCATCTCGCATGCGTGGTCCACATGCCGCAGCCCGCTCAGATCCAGCCGCACCTCGCGCTCGCGGGGCAGCGCCTCCAGCTCGTCGAGCAGCTTGGGCAGCCGCAGGAAGGTGGCGTTGCCCAGCACCTGTACGCGTACGGGGCGGTCCTCCGGCGCGTCCTTCAGCCCGGTCACCTCCAGCCCGGTCACCTCGACATGCACATGCGAGGTCTCCCAGGCCGACTTGGCGACCGCCATCAGCAGACCGATGATCACGCCCTCGAACATGTTGGTGACCACGATCGCGCTCGCGGTCACCACCAGCACCACCGCCTCACCGCGGTGCGTACGCCACAGCGGGACCAGGTCCTTGGTCGGGATCAGCTTCCAGCCCGCGTGCACCAGCACACCGGCCAGCGCGGCCACCGGGATGACGCCCAGCGCCGAGGGGAACAGCACCGCGAAGACCAGCAGCCACACGCCGTGCAGCACCCGCGAGGCCTTCGTCTTGGCGCCCGCCTGCACATTGGCGGCGCTCCGTACGATCACCGCGGTCATCGGCAGGGCACCCAGCGCGCCGCACAGCGCGTTGCCCGCGCCCTGCGCGATGAGCTCCTTGTCGTAGTCGGTCCGCGGGCCGTCGTGCAGCCGGTCCACGGCCGCCGCGGAGAACAGGCTCTCGGCCGAGGCGATCAGCGTGAAGGCGAGCACGGTCCCGATCACGCCGATCTCCGCGAGCTGCGCGAATTCACTGCCGCCGGGCGGCTGTACGGCATCCAGCAGGCCCTGCACCTCGACCCGCGCGACGGGCAGGTCCATCCCCACCGTGGCCAGCGTGGCCAGCGCGACCGCCGCCAGCGGAGCGGGCAGCACCCGCGCGCCCCGCTTCCAGCGCGGCCACAGCACCAGCACCGCGATCGTCCCCACGCCGACGGCCACCGCCTTCATCGCGGTGTCAGAGCCGGCCACATCGGCGATCAGACCGGGCAGCCCGCCCAGCTTGCCCAGGCCGCTGCTCGGCGCCTTGACGTCGGCGAGCGCGTACAGCTGCCCGGCGATCAGTACGAGGCCGATGCCCGCGAGCATGCCCTGGACGACCGCGACGGAGATCGCGCGGAACCAGCGCCCCAGGCGCAGCACGCCCATCGCCAGCTGGAGCACCCCGGACATGAGGACCAGGACGCCGAGGGCCGCGAGGCCGTATTCCGCCACCGCCTCGTACACAAGCACGGTCAGACCGGCCGCCGGCCCGCTGACCTGCAGGCTGCTGCCCGGCAGAAAGCCGGTGACCAGGCCGCCGACGATGCCGGTGATCAGGCCGAGCTCGGCCGGGACCCCCGAGGCGACCGCCACGCCCACGCACAAGGGCACGGCGACGAGGAAGACGACGAGTGATGCGGTGAAGTCGGCGCGGAAGGTGCCGGCACGGGCGGAGGAGCCGTCGGCGCCGCCCGCTCCGCGGAATCGGTTGAGGAGAGTCTTCTGCAATGGCATGAGGGTTGCCTCCAGTGCGCCCCGGCACCGGCCGGAAAGGGGCAGGCGGGGGCGCGGCGTAGCGCTGCGTCAGTCGGGATCGATGGAATCGGTCAGGGCTGATGAGTTCGCTGGCTGAGGAGCTGCTGCTGAGCCTCTGGACTACTGAGACCTTGGACTACTGAGACCTTGGGCTGTTGAGCCTGTGGGCTGCTGAGCCCCTGGATTTCTGAGCCTGTGGACTTCTGGAGCTGCTGCTCACTTGAGAGGGAGCGTGATGAACCGGCCGCGACACTGCGGCGGGGCGGGCTGCCTCTCAGCAGCGGATGATCTGGAGGGAGACCGGCAGCTCGCCGGATCTCGACACCGGGACGGCCTGCCGTCCCGTGAGAGGCGCGACGGCCATGGTACGTGGCTCGAGCCGTCCGGCGTCGCAACCGCACACACATCCGGGTTTGCCGGTGGTGGTGGGTGCGGCGAGGGGTGCCCGGGCTCCGCGGAGCCCCTGGCAGTCGTCGGCCCCGGCGTCGTGATGCGCGGACGCGGTGACCTTGACGGTCGGCCGGGACTCCGCCACGGATCCGGTGGCCACGATCCGAGGGTGGGTGACCTGCGCAGATGCGCAGTCGGCGGCGATGAAGAGGGAGAGCAACACAGACACAACGGCAAACAGCAAACGGCCGGTATGCCTGATGGTCCCCACCATCGCCCCCCCTCTGGTCACGAGTTGGACACCGAACTCCATTATGTCCAAAGGGTCGTGACACTTTGCAAGTCGCTATGTAACCGACTTGTGAACGCGGAGTCATCTAACGGGAGCGATCAGCTCCGATTGCCCCGGCGGACGCCCGCGCGGACGCGCCCCCTCGACGCGCCGGGCCCCCGTACCGCCACCTGGACGCTTCACACATCTACCCCGCCCCCGGTGCGAGGATGGCTCCGTACGCAACACCGCAATCCACGAGGTGAGCCGCACCATGACGGAGAAGGCGACAGAGAAGGCGACAGAGAAGGTCGCGGAGAAGGTCGCCGTGCTCGGTACGGGCAAGATCGGCGAAGCGCTCCTCAGCGGAATGATCCGCAGCGGCTGGTCCCCGTCCGACCTGCTGGTCACGGCCCGCCGCCCGGAGCGCGCCGCGGAGCTCCGGACCCGCTACGGCGTCGAGGCCGTCTCCAACGCCGATGCCGCCAAGATCGCCGACACCCTCATCCTCACCGTCAAGCCCCAGGACATGGGCGCTCTGCTCGACGAGCTCGCCCCGCACGTCCCCGCGGACCGGCTGGTGATCTCCGGCGCGGCGGGCATCCCGACCGCCTTCTTCGAGGCGCGCCTGGCCGCCGGCACCCCGGTCGTCCGGGTCATGACCAACACCCCGGCCCTGGTCGACGAGGCCATGTCGGTCATCTCGGCCGGCAGCCACGCCAGCGAAGAGCATCTGGCACACACGGAAGCGATCTTCGGCGGTGTCGGCAAGACCCTGCGCGTCCCCGAGACCCAGCAGGACGCCGCGACCGCGCTCTCCGGCTCAGGCCCCGCGTACTTCTACTTCCTCGTCGAGGCCATGACCGATGCGGGCATCCTGCTGGGCCTGCCCCGCGACAAGGCCCACGACCTGATCGTCCAGGCGGCGATCGGCGCGGCCGTGATGCTCCGCGACAGCGGAGAACACCCGGTCAAGCTGCGCGAGGCGGTGACCTCCCCGGCCGGCACCACCATCAGCGCCATCCGCGAGCTGGAGAGCCACGGCGTGCGCGCCGCACTGATCGCCGCCCTGGAGGCGGCCCGCGACCGCAGCCGCGAGCTCGCCTCCGGTAACGGCTGACGGAGATACCGGGGCGGACAGGGACAGGGGCAGGACGAGGCAGAGAAGAGCGAGCCGACCCGGCCGGTCTCAGCCGGGCGGCAGCAGCCCCACCGCCTCGTAGGCGGCGTTCACCCGCGGCCGGGCCAGCCCCCGTGCCCGCTCCGCCCCCGCCCGTAGCACCCCGTCCACATACGACGGGTCGGCGCACAGCTCCGCGTGCCGGGCCCGGATCGGCCGCAGCACCTCCACCACCGCCTCGGCCGTGTCCTTCTTCAGCGCCCCGTACGAGGAGTACGCACCGGCCAGTTCCTCCGGCGTCCCGCCGCCGGTACAGGCCGCGAGCACATCCAGCAGATTGGCCACCCCGGGCTGCGCCTCCCGGTCGTACGCGACCTCGCTCCCGCTGTCCGTCACCGCCCGCATCACCTTCTTACGGACCGCGTCCTCCTCGTCGAGGAGATAGACGATGCCCGCCGCCTCAGCGTGCGACTTGCCCATCTTCGAGGTCGGGTCCTGCAGATTCATCACGCGGGCGGCGACCTGCGGCCGCGTCATCCTGGGCACGGTGAAGACCGGCCCGTACCGCTGGTTGAACCGCTGGGCCAGTGCCCGGGCCAGTTCCACATGCTGCGCCTGGTCATCTCCGACCGGCACCTCGTCCGTGCCGTACGCGAGGATGTCGGCGGCCATCAGCGCCGGGTAGGTGAGCAGCGACAGCCGCACGCTCCGGCCCCGTGCCTGCTCCCGCGCGACCTTCTCCTTGTACTGGATCATGCGCCGCATCTCACCGTCCGAGGCGGTGCACTCCATCAGATATGACAGCCGTGCGTGTTCGTCCACATGGCTCTGCACGAACACCGTGCAGCGATCCGGGTCGAGCCCGGCTGCCAGCATCAGCGTGGCCGCCTGTCGGGTGAGCCGCCGCATCCGGGCCGGGTCGTGCTCCACGGTGAGGGCATGCAGATCGACGACGCAGAAGACGGCGTCGGCATTGTGCTGGTCCTCCTGGACCCACCGCCGTACGGCCCCGAGGTAGTTCCCGAGCGTCAGATGGCCTGTGGGCTGGATCCCGCTGAAGATCCGCGGCTGTGGTGCGTATGGCTGTGGCATGTCCGTGCCGTCTCCCGCCGTAGTCGGGACCGCCGCGGACCGGCTGGACCGGCTTGTGCGGGAGGGAGATGCACAAACGGCCGCCGGAGCGGCGGCCGTGTGGATGCGATGCGCGATAGTGGGCCGCCGGTCAGGCGGGCCACCACTGGTGAGTGCGCAACGCATGGTTCGTCATGGCCCCAGACCATACGCCCCTCCGGTACCCAGGACCACGTGGTTGATGGCCCCCGAAGGGTCGTGTACAGTTCTTCGGGTTGTCACAGAGCCGTTCCGGTTCTTGGACAGCCGCTCGCGCCGCATCGGCG
>NZ_NCSM01000056.1 GCF_002224125.1 Streptomyces sp. NBS 14/10 | reverse complement strand
GCCGAGAGGTCGGGACGCCGGGTCGGCCGCCCCCTTCCCCCCTCCTGCTGGCGCTTTGGACCCGGAGGGTCCGCGACGAAAGCCGCACTCGCGTGAGCCGAATGCCGCGAGACGGCGCGTAGGCGCAGGCGAAGCGAAGCGCAGCCAACGCGCAGCGCAGCGTGCGGGCCGCCTCCCGCAACTCGTCCCGCCCCGTTCGTGTGCGACGAGGGCTCGGCAAGGGCTTAAAAAGAGGTAATGACGCGCCCACTTGCCGGATCGGTTCCATCCGGTTTGCCAACCACACCCAGAACTAGGGAAGTTGCTGTGGCACGTTCCCGGAGGCGTCGCAGCGTGAATGCCCGGTGCTATTCTCTTCTGTGCGATGACGAAATGGTTCCTGATCACGGGGGGTGGGCTCGCGTGCAGGCCAAGTACAGAGCTTCGGCAATCGCGTTGACGGCTGCGTTGCTGCTGGGGGGCTCGATGGCCCTGGCGCCGGCGGCGTCCGCGGTGGGATCGTCGGCGTGCCAGTTCAACTCGCCTGATGTGAATTTCAAGGTTCGCACCAGCGGCGCAACATTCCGGACAGGGCCCGGAAAGCGTTATCACGTGATCGGGACGCTTTACCGGGGGGATGCCTTCCGCTACTTCTGCCGGACGGGCCGCCTTCAGGACTTCGAGAAGAGCTGGTCGTACGGAAAGATCACGAAGCGGACCCACTCGGGAATCGCGGCCGGCACGAGGGGCTGGGTCTCCAGCAAGTACCTCGACTGACGTCCGGTTATGTGCCGAGGTGGTCGAACTCCCCAGCTTTGATGCCGCGTATGAGGGTGCAGAGGGGGCGGTGGGTTGTTGTTATGACGGCCACGGGGTCGTCGCTCTCCCGGAGTCGTATCGCGCTGTCTGCGGCGGATAGCTCCACGCATTCACCCTCTTCGTGGGAGAAGGATGACTTCTGCCATGTGATGGGTGTGATCACGGCTCCGCCCTTCTGGGGTGTCGGCTATGCGCTGAGGTGGTCGAACTCGCCTGCCTTGATGCCGCGTATGAGGGCGCCGAGGGGGCGGGGGGCTGTTGTGATGATGGTGTTGGGGGCGTCGCTTTCCCGGAGCCGCACCGCGCCGTCGGCGGCGGCTAGCTCCACGCATTCGCCATCCGAGTGGGAGTAGGACGACTTCTGCCAGGTGGGTGGAGTGCTCATCGCTGCACCTTTCACAGTTCTCGGATGATGGAGTGGAGGAGATCTCGCGATTCGGCCTCGCTGAGTGCCGCCGTTCTCACCGAGTCGAAGATCATGCGGTACTTCCGGAGGAGCGATTCCGCGTCCAGGAAGTTGACGCCGATTCCGGTGTCCACCTGCACTGTATCGAGCTGGGGAACGGGGCCGCCCGTGTAGTGCATGGCATGGCCGGATCCGATGGGCTCTTCCACATCGAAAGGGATCACGCGCATGGTGATGTGGGGCCGCTCGCATAGTTCTTGGAGGCGTACGAGCTGTGCACGTGCCACTTTTCGGCCTCCGAACCGCATCCGTAATGCGGCTTCGTGAATGACGGCCTCGTATGGCGGAGGTTCGTCACGCTGCAGGATCTTCTGCCGCTCCATACGGAGTGAGATCCGTGCATCCCGTTCCGTCTGCGGAAGCGGAGGAAAGTTGTAATTGAAGATGGTGCGGGCGTAGTCCTCGGTTTGGAAGACGCCAGGGATATGCGTGACCTGGATCGTGCGCAGGAATGTGGCGTGGTGCTCCATCTCTGCCAGGTCTCGGAGCGGAGCGGGCAGGATTCCGCTGTACTCCTCCCACCAGCCTTGCCCTCGCTGCTCGTGCGTAATGGCTGACAGGGCGTCAACGAGCGCGGTGTCGCTGCACTGGTAGAACGCCGCGAGGCGTCGCACGCGCTCCTCGCTGATCCCGTACCGGCCCGTCTCGATGTGGCTGATCTGAGGCTGCCCGCCTCCGAGCAGGGCGCCCGCTTCACGGGCGGGCATGCCCGCCGCCTCGCGCATCTTGCGCAGCTCAACTCCCAGGCGCACCTGGCGTGCTGTGGGGTTACTCCTCGGCGGCATCGAGCCCTTCTCCCGGTTCGCTCATGAGTGTGCCGCTCCACCCTGCCACGGTCCACACACTCGGTGTGATGACTTTCGCGGACATGGTTGCGCCGGTACATGCATGGCCTCTACGGTCTGTGACGTAACTCTCACGCATCGCTCACGAGAGAAGCCACCGCATGGGCAATTTCAGGTCAAACAGGCCCCACTCCTACACCCTCTACTGCCCGCCCCTCGAAACATCCCCTTGCATCGCCGGCGACTTCGTCACGTCCGTCCTACGCCGCTTAGAGCTCAACGACGCAGTCGACACCGCGGCACTGTGCACGGCCGAACTCGCCGCCAACGCCTACGGCCACGCCCCCGGCAACGGCTCCGTCCTCTGGCTCGCAGTCGAGCCCGCCGAGGTCTGCGTCACGGTCTACGACGGCAACCTCACCGAACCCCTCCTCCGCCCGCAGAGCCTCGACGCCGGGGGCGGCCGTGGGCTGCGGATCGTCGATGCGCTCGCGGACAAGTGAGGCACAACGCCCGGCGCCCCGCTGGGGGTCGGCGGGGCGCCGGGGAAAGGCGTGTGGTTCTCCCTCACAACAGGAGGCTCGTAACGGGCGGCGGGCTCAGCCCTTGGTGACCGCCGCCAGGATCTCCGGCAGCCGCGCCGCCGTCCGGGGCGCGGCCAGCCTCAGGCCGCCCAGAGCGACCCCGGCGCCGTACGCCACGCCCAGCGGCAGCATCAGCCACAACAGATCATCCGCGTCCGCGACATGCATCCAGATCGTCGCCGCCAGCACCGGGGCGCACAGCACCGCGCCGGTGACCATCCCGCCGAGGATGCCGATCCAGGCCAGGCCCGCCTGCCCCGGCGCCACGTTCTTGTAGCCGCTGTCCTGCGGAATGGAGTAGGGGTACAGGGCCGAGGTCATGGCGCCGGTCGCGACCAGCGCGCCGAACAGCGCCAGGGCGAGGCCGAGCGCGTCGGGGACCGCCGCCCACTCGTCCATGAGCGCGGCCGCGCCAAGGACCGCCAGCGTGACGTAGGGCACGCCGACCAGTGCGAGAGCCAGCGCGCGCCCGCGCAGCTCCAGATAGGCGTCGCGCGGTGCGGAGATCGTCTGCGCCACCATCCAGAAGGCGGAGGAGTCCTGCCCGAACTGGTTGTACATCTGCATGCCGAGCAGCCCGGCGGCCCAGCAGGAGGCGTAGACGCTGCCGGTGCCCTGGACCGTGGTGACGACCGGCACCAGCAGGCCGACGGCCAGCGAGGTCACCCACGCGGACTTGGTCTTCGGGTCCCGCCAGGCGTAGCGCAGCGTACGCAGCACGACCGTGCCGGTGCGGTTCTCGGGCAGCAGCCGGTGCAGGGCGGGCCGTGCGGCGGCCGAGCCGGGGCGCTTGCGGCTGGGCTCGGCCGCCTGGATGGTCGAGGAGTCCGGTGAGGTCATCAGGTGGGTCAGACCGCGCTGCCACCACCACAGCAGCAGCGCCAGCAGCCCTACCGAGAGGGCGAGCTGGGCGGCCGCGGTCCCGTACGAGCCGTCGCCGACGCCCTGGACCGCGTCGATCGCCGCGGCGGGCGGTACCCAGCGCAGTACGTCCGCCACCGGCTCCAGGGAGGACAGCCCGTCCTCGCCGGACAGCTGCCCCACCCCTACGTTGACCAGTTGTGCGCCCACCGCCACGAACAGGCCGCTGAGCAGGGCGAGATCGCGGCCCCGGCGGCTGGTCAGCAGCTGGGTGTTGGCGGTCGCGACGGCCCGCGACAGCGCCACGCACAGCAGCATCGACACCACCACGGCCACCACACCCGTCGCCGCGGCCGCCGCGCCGTGCGCCACGGCGATCACCGAGCCGACGAGGAAGATGAGGGTGAACAGCGGGCCGACGCCGATCAGTGAGGACACCAGCAGGGCGGCGACCAGCGGGCGGGGCCGCAGCGGCAGCATCACCAGCCGCGTGGGGTCGAGGGTTTCGTCGCCGCCGGGGAAGAACAGCGGCATCACGGCCCAGCCGAGGGCGAAGACCGCGGCGAGCAGGGTGACCAGCGCGGCGGCGTGGTCGTTGCCGCGCAGCAGGATCAGGCCGAGCAGATGGAACGCCGCGAAGAGGAGGATGACGACGACGGAGCTGATGTACGCGGCGCGGCGCCCGGCGGACTGCCGCAGCCCGTTGCGCAGCAGGGACAGCTTGAGCCGGACGAAGAGCGCGGTGAGCGGGCCGGTGGCGGTCATCGGGCGCCGCCGCCCAGCCAGTCGAGGTCATGGCCGGCCGCCCGGTCGTTCGCGCCGACCAGTTCCAGGAAGGCGTCCTGCAGCGACGGCGCCGCGCCCCGTACCTCCGCCAGCGGGCCGTGGGCCCGGATCCGGCCGGAGGCCAGCACCGCGACCCAGTCGCACAGTGACTCCACCAGCTCCATGACATGGCTGGAGAAGACCACGGTGGCGCCGGAGCGGGTGTAGCGCTCCAGCACCCCGCGGATCGTCTGCGCGGACACCGGGTCCACGCCCTCGAAGGGCTCGTCCAGAAAGAGGACTTCCGGATTGTGGAGGAGCGCGGCGGCCAGGCCGATCTTCTTCCGCATACCGGTCGAGTAGTCGACGACCAGCTTGTGCTGCGCCCCCGCGAGGTCGAGCACGTCCAGCAGCTGGGTGGCGCGCTTGTGGACCTCGTCGCCGGGCAGTCCGCGCAGCCGCCCGGTGTAGTCGAGGAGTTCGCGGCCCGACAGCCGCTCGAACAGGCGCAGCCCCTCGGGCAGCACCCCGATCCGGGCCTTCACCGCGACCGGGTCCCGCCATACGTCGTGCCCGCCGACCTCGACGCTGCCGGAGTCGGGCCGCAGCAGCCCGGTCACCATCGACAAGGTGGTCGTCTTGCCCGCGCCGTTGGGCCCGACCAGCCCGATGAACCGCCCGGCGGGCAGCTCCAGATCGATCCCGGCGACGGCGACCTGCTCTCCGTACCGCTTCCACAGCCCCCGTACGAGCACCGCCGGTATGGCCGACTTCCCCTTCTCCTCCGGCTCCTCTGCCACCGGGTCCCCTTTCGAACGCGCGGAGGCCCGGTCAACGCCCCCGTCCGCCGCCCACGATAGGGGCATACGGCGCGCGGACGCCGGTGCCCGGCGGGCGTCGGCGCGCCCCGGCGCCGCGTCCGGCGCGCCTCAGCGCCCTTCGCGGCCGCAGGCGTAGGCGAGGGCGCTGACCAACTCCTCGGCGTCGGGGAGCCAGCGGTTGGCGGCGGTCGGGCGGCGTGCCCACTGGACCGAGGAGCCGTGCCGGCCCACGCGGGTGGGCGGTGCGACCACGTAGTCGCCCTCGCCGCGTGCCACGAGGTCGATCGACGAGGGTGGCCAGCCCTGGTTCCGTACCAGGTGCGGGATCTTGGCGGCGGCGCCCGGCAGGACGAAGAACAGCATCCGGCGCCCCGGGGTGGAGGTGACCGGGCCGAGTTCGACGTCCATGCGCTCCATCCGCGCCAGCGCCAGACAGCCCGCCGTCTCCGGTACGTCCAGCGCGTCGAAGGTGCGCCCGGTCGGCAGCAGGATCGAGGCGCGCGGCGCCCTGGCCCACATCCGGCGCGCGACGACGGCGCTGCCGGTCGCCTGGTCCGCCCAGTCGGGGCGGGTCGGATGGGCGCCGGGGGAGGGGCAGTCGGCCGCGCCGCAGCAGCATTGGTCCCACCACTGGCCCGCGCCGGCCACGGGCTCCAGCCAGGCGCCGGGGAGCACGTCCCAGTGCCGCTCCTCCGCATAGCGCACCGCGGCGTCCCGCAGCCGCTCCCCGCGCTGTTCGGGGATCTGTGGTGCTCCTGTCACATCGTCAGTCACGTCGTTTGTCACGTCCATGGTCTCGTCCACGACCAGCACAACTCCAGGGGTCTGCGGGGGTTACGCCCCACCCTGCCGGGCCGGCGGAGCCGAGTACTGAAGGGAAGAAAGGAAGCATGCTCCGGGCATGTGGGGCGCATGGGTGCACGGTCGGGGGCGCGCATGGGGACGCGGCTGCGTGAGCGGGTAGCCACCATGCGTGACGGGCGTACGAGTGTCCGGTAGGCCGTGCCGTGTTCCAGTGGTGCGGCCCCGGACTCCTGTCGGCGCCGTACGCGCACGATCGCGGTCAATTCGGGCAAGTCCTGCATTCTCCGCACATGCCTGGCGTATCCGCGATATCTGCGGGGCAGTGATCAACAGGGACGGCATCCGCCGTAAACGCACAGCAGTCACTGGGGGTATGACCATGGCCGCTAGGCCGCTTGTGGCGCGGCAGCCGAACGAAAGGCTGCAGGCGCTCATCCAGGAAGCCGCGTGTTCCAACGCCGGCTTGGCGCGCAGGGTCAACATGTGCGGCGCCGAGCACGGCCTCGATCTGCGCTACGACAAGACCTCGGTCGCCCGCTGGCTGCGCGGCCAGCAGCCGAGGGGCCGGGCCCCGGGCATCATCGCCGAGGCGCTCGGCCGCAAGCTCGGCCGTACGGTCACGATCGACGAGATCGGCATGGCCAACGGCAAGAACCTCGCCTCGGGCGTGGGGCTGCAGTTCTCGCCCACCGTCCTCGGCGCGATAGAGCAGGTCTGCGAGTTGTGGCGGAGCGACGTCGGGCGCCGTGACTTTCTGAGCGGTTCGACGGTCGCGGCCTCGGCGCTGGTGGAGCCCAGCCGGGACTGGCTGATCACTGGGGCGGACTCCCAGGTCGCGCGGACGGCCGGGGCGAAGGTCGGCAGGTCCGACGTGGCGGCGGTGCGGGCGACCACCGACGCGCTCATCGAGCTCGACCACCGGTACGGGAGCGGCCATGTGCGCCCCGTCGTCGTCCACTACCTCAACAGCGTGGTCTCCGGGCTGCTGGCCGGCTCCTACCGCGAATCGGTCGGGCGCGAACTGTTCGCCGCCGTCGCCAGGCTGACCGAGCTGGCCGGCTATATGGCGGTCGACACCGGCCAGTCGGGGCTCGCCCAGCGCTACTACATCCAGGCGCTGCGGCTGGCCCAGGCCGCCGGGGACCGGGGCTACGGCGGCTATGTGCTCGCCGCGAGCATGAGCCATCTCGCGGCCCAGCTCGGGAACCCGCGGGAGATCGCCCAGTTGGCGAAGGCCGCGCAGGAAGGGGCGCGGGGACAGGTGCCGCCGCGGGCCGAATCGCTGTTCCTGGCGGCGGAGGCCCGCGGCCACGCGCTGCTCGGCGACGGGCGCGCCTGCCAGGTCGCGGCGGGCCGCGCGCTCGACGCCATGGAGCGGGCGGCGGGCAGCGGGGGCGAGACCGGCGACGACCCCGCCTGGATCCGCCATTTCGACCACGCCTATCTGGCCGACGAGTTGGCCCACTGCCATCGCGACCTCGGCCAGGGCGAGCCCGCCAGGCGCCGCGCGGAGGAGGCCCTGGAAGGCCATCCGGACAGCCGGGTGCGGCGGCGGGCGATCGGGCTGTTGCTGCTGGCCACGGCGCATGTGCAGCAGCGCGATGTGGAACAGGCCTGCCACACCGGGACCCAGGCGGTCGAACTGCTCGGATCCCTGCGCTCCAACCGGGGGGTGGAGTATCTGGACGACTTCCAGCAGCGGCTCGAGCCGTATCGGGACGAGCCGGTGGTGCGGGAATTCGGCGCGCGGTTGGAGGTCCAGGTCGCCTGAGACGGGTGACAAGTGTCTCGTTCTCCCCAGGGCCGCCGGGCACCGCACTGTCCGGGGACCCGGTAGCGTGAGCCGTTGATTCCGTAAGTCGTATAGCCAAGGAGTCCCGGTGACGCAGAGCGGACAGGGGAACGAGCCGCAGCTGCCTGCGGTCCCGCCCGCGCAGCCCACGCAGCCCGTGCGCGAGGGTGTCGTGCTGCCCGCTCAGGGCGATCAGCGGGCCCACGACCAGCACCAGGCGGCCCCGGCCGGTGGCCAGGCTTGGGGACAGCCATGGGGTCCGCAGGGTGCCCCTCAGACCGCACCGCAGACCCCCGGGCAGCCGGGTGCGCCGGTACAGGGTGCGCCGGTACAGCCTCAGCCGCTGCCGCAGCCCCAGGGGGACGCCGCGGCCCAGGCCCAGCAGGGCTGGCCGCAGAACGGCGAGCAGAACGTTCCCCAGCACGCCCCGCAGAGCGTCCCGCAGAACGCGCCACAGCACGGCTTCCAGGGCGGCGCCCCGCTGAGCCCGCCCCCCGGCGCGCCGCAGAACGGCCTGCCCGCCGGTCCCGCCGCGCCGCACGGCGCTTCGTACGGCGGGCCGCAGGGTGCGCCGATGCCCGCCCAGGGGCAGCCGTACGCCCAGCAGGGGTGGCCGCCCGCGCACGGGCAGCAGCCGCAGGGCCAGCCGCCGATGCCGCAGGGGCAGCCGCCGATGCCGCCTCAGCCGCAAGGAGGGCCGCCGGCGCCGGACAGACAGGCGCAGCCCTTCGCCGGAGGCGCCGGACCCGCCGCCGAGACCCAGATGCTGCCGCCGCAGCCCGGCTTCCCCGGGCCGCCCGCGGCCGACTCCGAGGCGACTCAGTACATACCGCCCGTTGCCGGGCAGGCGCCCGGCGCGATGCCGCTGCCGCCCGAGGGCGCGGCCCCCACCGCTCCTCCCGCGCATGCCGCCCCCGCGCATGCCGCCCCGGGCCAGGACCCCGCCCAGGCCGCCGCCGGCCGGGCCCCCGCGAGCACGCCGCTGCCGCCGGAGAACCGGTCCGGTCACCCTCAAACGCAGCCCGAATCGGACAAAGAGTCCACCACCGTTCTGCGGGCGGTCCGCCCCGGCCGCGCCCGCCACGGCGCCCCGCAGGCCGCCCCGGGCCGGCAGGCCCCCGGTCAGCCGGTCCCCGGTGCCGCCGAGGAGACGACGGTCCTGCCCGGGCCGATCCCGGCGGCAGGGCCACCGCCTCAGCAGCAGGGCCACGGCGCCCCCCAGCCGGGCGGCCCCGCGCCGTACGCGATCCGGCCCGGTATGCCGGGCGACCGGCAGCCGCCGTCGGAGTTCGACGGCCTGTTCCGTGCCGAGGGCGGGCCCGCGGCAGGGGCGGACTCGACCCAGCAGCTGCCCCAGTTCAGCGACCAGGGCCCGATGCCAGGACCGCCCGCCCCCGCGCCCGAGGGCGATGGGCCGGGCAGGCGAGGCGGCGGCCGTCGCCGTATGTCGCCCGCCGCCCTCATCGGCATCGTCGTCGGGGTCTGTGCCATCGCCGGCCTCGCCGCCGGAGCGGCGCTCAGCGGCGGGGGCGACGACGACAAGAAGGACACGAAGGCCGAAGGGAGCCAGACGCCGGATCCCAAGGTCGACGACAAGACCAAGGCGGCCGACCCCGCCGAGGCGCAGGCCAAGGCGCTCGACGCGCTGCTCGCGGACAGCAACAACAGCCGTGCGGCGGTGATCAAGGCCGTGGAGGACATCAAGACCTGCAAGAACCTGTCCACCGCGGCCACGAACCTGCGCACCGCCGCCGGGCAGCGCACCGACCTGGTGACCCGGCTCGGCAAGATCTCCGTCGACAAGCTGCCGAAGAACGCCCAGCTGACCTCGTCGCTGACCAAGGCATGGCAGTCCTCCGCCACGGCCGACAACCAGTACGCGGCCTGGGCCGATCAGGTCGGCGGCAAGAAGGGCTGTCACAAGGGCCAGGCCCGTGCCACCCCCAAGAAACGGGCGGGTGATCTCGCCAGCACCAACGCCTCGAAGGCGAAGGGGGAGGCCGTGGTGCTGTGGAACGAGATAGCCACACAGTATGGATTGCAGCAGCGGCAGGCCGCTCAACTCTGACGAACGCCGGGCCGCGGGCAATCGGCTGCCAATTCCTGGCGGCGACCGATTGCCCGCGCTCTATGGACTGTGCCGGGCGCTAGGCCCGGCCGATCCTCACGCAGGATTGCGGGACCCAGCCGTAGAAGTCCCCCCAAGCCACTTTCACCCACCGGCTGCCCGAGGGGCCGCCGCTCCAGCAGGTGTAAGAGCTACCGGCTTTGGTGTAGCAGCCGCTGCTCGAGAAACACGGCCACGAGTCGGCGGCGGGAATGCTCCCGATCTTGGCTGAGCTGGTGGTGGCTTCGTCCCGCACGTTGACGGCGTGGCCGTTGTAGGTGAAGACGGCCGCGTAGTCCTGGGTTCCGGCCGCTGCCGTACCCGGGAGTGCGAGAGCCATCAAGGACCCCAATAACGCGGACGCCAACCCCGTTGATCGAACTTTCCGAAAGCGCATGAGTGTCTCCTCGAAAGGTGGCGATCAGGTGACACTGTGTCAACGGCGATTTTCGTTTGCAAGGGCGCATTCGGACGGCTGAAGGTGTGTCGCATCAGCTCGGCTTCAGGGGACGTTCTCAGTCCGCCTTGGCGTACCGCCGGAGCGTCGTCGAGACGTCCACGAACCCCTTGCGGACCGCGACCAGCCGCCCGTCCCGCACCACCTGGTAGGTCACGTCCGCGTTCACCATGCGCGGATAGCCGTGGATGGACAGCGCGTCCTTGTAGCCCCAGCGGAGTTCCGGGGTGAGGCCCCCGGTGCCGACCGCGTGGCCGTTGTCCAGCTCGCGCCGGATGGAGCGGGCGCTGATGTCGTCGGCCTTCAGGGAGTTCAGGACGGACCGCAGCACGCTGTAGGCGATCCAGGTGGTCTGGGTGCCGGGGTCCTCCGCGTCGATACGGGCGTCTTCGAAGGCGTAGTCCTTGATGACCTTCTTCATGGGCGCCCAGCGCGGATCGTCCGCGGCCGGGTACCAGCCGGTGGCGTACGCGCCCTCCAGCGGGCTCTCGCGGCCGCCGGTGCTGTCCACGAGGGACTGGCGGACGCTGCCGAGCACGGAGGCTGTCCGTACCTTCGGGTGGTCCTCCTGGAGCCGGCGGAAGGAGTCGAAGAAGGTGCCGGTGCGCTCGCCCAGCGCCGCGGTCACACAGGAGTCGGGCAGCTCGGCGCCCTGCGCGGCGCCGCCCAGGGCGGTCTCGGCGCCCACGCCGTTCAGGGCGGTGCGGGCCTGCCGCATATAGTCGCCGGCGTCCTCGGGGGCCCGTACGTCGGTGGCGGCGCGGCGCTTGCCGGCCGTCAGGCCCGCGTCGAGGAGTTCGGGCAGCTCGTCGCCCGCGATGGTGTCGGGGCGGACGAGGGAGACGCGGCGGCATACGGACGCCAGCTGCCGTCCGTTCCCGGCCAGCAGGGCGGCCTGGCCGCCGTTGACCGGGTAGGAGTACGGGCTGTCGAACTCCTCCTGCGTCAGCCCGTATCCGCCGATATAGGGGATGCCCGAGCCCTCCAGGGCGGAGATGAAGTAGCGGCCGAACTGGCTGTACGAGCCGACGACCGCGACGACGTTCTCAGCCGCGGCGCGCCGGGCGCAGCGGGCCGCCTCCGAGGGGTCGTTGCGCTCGTTGCAGGTGAGCACCTTCAGCTTGCGGCCGTGGATGCCGCCGTTGTCGTTGACCCAGCGGGCGTACGCCTTCGCCATCGCGGGCATCTCGGGCATATTGGTCGCTTTGGTGTTCTCGGGCGCCCAGGTCATGACGGTGACGGGGTCCTTGGATCCCGCCCCGGACAGTGCGCCGCAGCCGGTCAGCGTCCCCGCCCCGGCCGCAGCGCAGAGCGCGGCCCCCAGCCACGGGCGTGGGGAGAAAAGTCGCCATCCGGTCATGGCATGTGAGCGTGGCGTTCCGCTCGTAACGGGGCGGCTATCGCAAATGACGAGAAAGTGACGAGAGGGTGAATTACGGGGGTCGGTGCATGTGTGCCCGCGAAGAACGTACGATCGATTCCCGTGCAAGGTTCGGAGAAGTCTTCCCGTCGCGGCCGTCGCTCGACCACCATGGGCGGCATGCCTGTCAATGACATGCCGTGGTGGCGCTGGCGCAGCAATGTGCGCTCAGCGCTGCATATGCTCTCTGATCCCGTCTTCCAGCAGGAGTGCTGGCTGGCGGGCCTGGACGGATACGGGGACGTCACCGACGCCGTGTACCGGCTGGTGGAGGACACCTGGCTGGACAACTGGTCGGCCGAGAAGTACGTCGGCACGATCTTCCGCGACTCGCAGGAGGCGGCGCTCGTCGACGTCGCCGTCCTCAGAGTGCTGCGGATAATGCACCAGGTGGGCGCGGACGCCCAGGTCGCGGCCTACCTGGAGCACCACGGGTGGCCGGAGGCGATCCGTGCGGCGCGCGAGGCGCATGTGCGGCTCGCGGCCAACGACGGTGAGGACCCCGACCTGCCCCCGCACACCCTCGAAGTGCTGGCGATCATGACCAACGCGGTCTGACGCGGTCCAGGGAGCGGTCCAGGGATCCGCGCGGGGTGTGCGACGCTATGGAGTCATGAGCCAGTCGCATTCCGCCGCCGCCGACCAGTACATCCTCACGCTGTCCTGCCCGGACAAGCAGGGCATCGTGCACGCCGTGTCGAGTTACCTCTTCATGACCGGCTGCAACATCGAGGACAGTCAGCAGTTCGGCGACCGCGACACCGGGCTCTTCTTCATGCGGGTGCACTTCCGGGCGGTCTCGCCGGTGCGGGTGGAGGACCTGCGGGCGAGCTTCGCGGCGGTCGGCGAGTCCTTCCAGATGGACTGGCAGATCCACTCGGCCGCCGAGAAGATGCGCGTCGTGCTGCTGGTCAGCAAGTTCGGCCACTGCCTGAACGACCTGCTCTTCCGCTCGCGGATCGGGGCGCTGCCGGTGGAGATCGCGGCGGTGGTCTCCAACCACACCGACTTCGCGGAGCTGGTGGGCTCGTACGGGGTCCCCTTCCGGCACATCCCGGTGACGAAGGAGAACAAGGCCCAGGCGGAGGCGGAGCTGCTGGAGCTGGTGGAGGCCGAGAAGGTGGAGCTGGTGGTCCTGGCCCGCTATATGCAGGTGCTCTCGGACGACCTGTGCAAGCGGCTGGCGGGGCGCATCATCAACATCCACCACTCCTTCCTGCCGAGCTTCAAGGGCGCCAAGCCGTACCACCAGGCGCACGCCCGCGGCGTGAAGCTGATCGGCGCGACGGCCCACTATGTGACGGCTGACCTGGACGAGGGCCCGATCATCGAGCAGGAGGTCGAGCGGGTGGGCCATGAGCTCACCCCGGACCAGCTGGTGGCGGTGGGGCGCGATGTGGAGTGCCAGGCGCTGGCGCGGGCGGTGAAGTGGCACAGCGAGCGGCGGGTGCTGCTCAACGGCCACCGGACCGTGGTGTTCGCCTGAGGCTCCCCTTTCAGGGCTCGGGCCGCCCGGGTCTCACAGGCGCGAAAGGTCTCACAGGCGCGACAGGTCTCACAGGCGCGACAGGGACGCCGTCGCGAAGAGGACGTCGCGGATCGCCTCCGGGTCGCCGAGCTGCCCGGCGGCCGCCTCCTGGGGCGGCACATGCCCGGCCGCCAGCTGGTAGAAGGCCTCGCGGTCGAGCGCGATATGGGCCACCGCATCCTCCGGGGAGGGCTGTGCGGCGGGGGAGTCCAGCGGGATGTACCAGTCGCCGCTGCCCTCGACCTCCAGATGGAGCGTACGGCCCGGCGCGCCGGCCTCGACCAGCCGCCGGGGCGGCCCCGCGAGCCCGGCCCGGCGGCGCTCCGCGAGGGCGTCGGGCAGCAGCCGGGCGCACAGGTCGACCATGGGCTTGAGATGGGCCGAGGCGGGCGGCTCGTACGGGTAGTCGATCGCCTCGGCGATGTCCCCGGCGTGCACCCAGCACTCGAAGGCGCGGTCGAGGAACGAGTCGCGTATGGGCAGCGAGAAGTCCCCGTACGGCACGGAGAGATCGCGTACGCCGCGCCCGGCGAAGGACACGGTCCGCACCAGCGCATGGCCCTGCTCCCGCCACGGTTCGCGCACCGCCCCCGGCTCCCCGTCGGCTCTCGGCCCCCGCGCGGGCACGCCGCGCCAGTACGCCTCCGTACGGTCCGCCGGGGAGCCCGGCGCGTGGGCGCCGAGCGGATCGGGCAGCCCGAGGGACGCGGCGAGGATGCCGTCGACCACCATCAGGTGGCCTATCACCCCGGCGACGGTGGTGTCCCGCCCCACCAGCCGCTCCCCGTCGAACCATCTGAGCCGCACCGGCGCTCTCCACTCCGCCTCGCCCATGTCGCGCAGCAGCGCGTCCAGCCGGGCGGCCTCCGCGTCGTACACCCCGGCCCAGTCGGGCACCGGGATACGGGCCGGGCGGCGGCCCAGACAGCCTGCCAGCACGCGGGAGCGCAGCAGCGGGTCGAGGTCCAGGCTCTGCTCGGTGTGCAGCAGACCGACCGCCTCGCGCAGCCGCAGGGCCTCTTCGGCGCACGGGGTGCAGTGGTTGAGGTGCGCCTCCACGGCCGCGGTCTCCTCGGGTGGGCATGCGGTCAGGGCCCAGGCGCCCAGCAGCGACTTCAGCACGGCGTGGGAGAGGAGCGGCGGGTCGAAGGGCTCCGGGTCCGGGCCGGTGCCCGGCTCGTGCGGGGCGTCGGACCTGGGGGCGGGGGCGGGTTCGGGCGCGGGGCCGGACGCGGGGTCGGACCCGGGGTCGGGCGCGGGGTCGGACCCGGGGTCGGGCGCGGGGTCGGGCGCCGGGCGCCAGTGGGTGGGCCAGTGGCCGCTGTCCTCGGCGGCCGGGCGCGGCGGGGGTATGCGCGGCGCGTCGGCGGGCTCGGGCGCGAGCGGCGGCTCGTCGCCGCGCCCCGGGCCGTCGGTGCCGCCGACGCCGTCGCCGGGCCTGTTCACAGCGCCCGTCCGTAACCGGGAGGCGGAGCGGCGTCCGGGGGTGGGACGTTGGCCGTCGACAGCAGTTGCAGGCCCAACCGGAGGCGGCGTCTCGCCTCGTCCTCCGTCACACCGAGCTCGGCCGCGGCCTGGCGGTAGTCGCGGCGGTCGAAGTAGGCCAGTTCGAGGGCGGCGCGCAGCGGGGCGGGCATGGACGTGACGATGTAGTCGGCGCGGGCGGCCACGGAGGCTTCGCGGATCCTCTCCTCGATGTCCTCCTGGGTGCGGTCGGTGGTCTGGGCGGCAGTTGTTTGGGCGGCGGTCGGTTGGGCGGCGGCGCGCGCCTCGGCCTCGCGGAGCCGGTGCACCGCCTGGCGGTGGGTGAGTGTGGCGATCCAGGAGCGCAGCGTGCCCTGCTTGGGGTCGTACGCGTCCGGGTTCTCCCAGGCGTAGCCGAACACTTCGCGGGTGACGCGGTCGGCGGCCTCCTCGTCCTCGAGCACGCGGTGGGCCAGATTGTGGACGAGGGAGGCGAAACGGTCGTACAACTCGCCCAGCGCGGCGGCCTCGCCGCGTGCCAGCCGCTGCTGCATCCTGCGATCCCAGCGGGGCGGTGCGTCGTTCGCCATACGGCCCCCATTCCTCGTGTTCGATCGTCCGGGCGTCGGCTCCAGGTCTTCGGGGCCGATGCCACCGTCATATCGAATGTAGTGCGGGGGGTGACACAACACGCCCCCATGCGGCAAAGTGCGGCACGGTGGGGCTGCGGATGGTATTGGGCCCGTCACTTTGCGCACGAATCCTGCGACGAAACGCTTCCGCACGGCATAAGGTCGTCATCTCCGGCTTCTGCCGGGGGGTGTTTGGTGGGGCATCGGGCGGGCAGCCGCTGGGGAACAGGCAATTCCGGTTAGCGGGCGAGCGAAGGGCTTCGGGCGCGTGACGTTGAAGGTGATGGAGGGCCGGCGGGGGGAGTGGGTCGTCCTCCAGGTCTCAGGAGAGATGGACCTGGTGACCTCCCCCGCGGTCCGGCAGCACGTCCACGACGCGGTGGCCGAGGGCCGCCACTGGTTGGTCCTCGACCTCCAGGAGGTGCGCTTCTGTGATTCCAGCGGGGTCGGCGTCCTCATCGCGACGCGGCGGCTGATGCGGTCCTGTTCCGGCCGGCTGCGGCTGATCCTGCCCCCGCAGGGCGAGGCCCACGGCTCCCATGTCCACCGGGTCCTCGCGGCCCTGGGCGTACGGCGGCTGTTCGACGTCTACCCGGACTTGACCGCCGCGACCGAGGCGGCCGTCGACCCGCTGAGCGCTTAGCGCTCCGGCCCGGGCGCTCACCTCCGGCGCTCAGCTCCGGGGCGCCCGGGGCGCGGGCCGGACTCCGGGCAGCCGGGCGCGTACGGCGAAGCCGCCGTCGGGCAGGGGGTGCGCCTCCAGTGTGCCGCCGAGCAGTTGGGCGCGTTCGCGCAGGCCGATCAGGCCGTGGCCGCCGCCCGGCAGGCCGGGCGCGGTGGCTGTCGCGTCGGGCGCCCCGTTGCGCACCTCGACCCGCAGCTCCCGCACTCCCTTACCGTCGCCTTCCGCGCCGACAGCACTGGCCTCGCTGACCCGGACCCGTACCCGCGCGCCCGGCGCGTGCTTGCGGACATTGGTCAACGCCTCCTGCACGATGCGGAACACCGCCCGCTCGACCGCCTCCGACTGCCCCAGGCCCTCCAACACCCCCTCCCCGTAGTCCGCCTCGTAGTCCACGTCCAGCGCGCTCAGCTCGATCAGCCGCGGCAGATCGGCCAGGCACGGCTGCGGGGTGAGTTCTTCCAGGTCGCCGCCCGCCGCGCGCAGCACGCCCACCATGTGGCGCAGCTCGTCCAGGGTGCGCACCGACAGCTCGCGGATCGTCCGGGCGCTCTCCCGCGCCTGGGTGTCCGCCGCGCTGATCTGCACCGCCCCGGCCTGCAGGCTGATGAGGCTGACCTGGTGGGCGACGACATCGTGCATCTCCCGGGCGAGGCGGGCCCGTTCGGTGCTCAGCACCTGCTGGGCCAGCAGCTCGTCGGCGTGGCGGCGGCTGTGCGTCAGCTCTGCGATACGGGCGGCCAGTTCGCTGCGGGTGCGCACCAGCAGGCCCAGCGCGATGGGGCCGACGGAGGTCACGCATGCGTCGATCAGGGTCAGGGTGTTCTCCCTGTACGCGGTCGGCTCGAAGTCCGAGACCGGCCACGGTACGAAGTGCGCGATGGCCAGCAGCAGCGCCGAGAACGCGAGCAGCCGGCGGTCGGGGCGGCGCGCGGCCACGGTGTACATCGCGATCATGGGCGCGAACCAGACGTAGCCGATGAGGATCCCCGGCAGGGTGGCCAGGAACACGGTCATCGGCAGCCGTCGGCGCAGCAGCAGCGCGGCGGCGGCGACCAGCGACACATTCAGCTCCAGGCCCAGCGTCACGCCGTTGACCAGCAGCGCGTCGGCCACGGCGAGGGCCATGGGGACGAGCAGCGACGCCCAGCGCGGCACGGGGGCGGTCATCGTGGTCATCGAGGCCCCCCGGGCGCCCCTGCGGCCCCTGGCGCACCTGCCGTCCCTGGCGCCCCTGTTCTGCCTGGTCTCCCTGATCCCCCTGGTCCTTCGGCCCACGGAGCGCCCGCCAGCAGCCCCGCCCGGTCGGCCACGATCGCGGCCTGCACCCGGTTGACCCCGCCCAACTTGGCCAGCAGCGCCCGAACATGGTCCTTGACCGTGCTGGGCGCCAGCCCCATCCGCTCCGCGATCTGCGGATTGGCCAGCCCCTCCCCGAGCAGCGCCAGCACCTCCCGCTCGCGCGGCGTCAGCGCCTCGACCGCCGCCGAGGCCGTGGCCTCCGCCTCGGCCGCCAGATAGCCGCCGATCACGGCCCGGGTGACGCCCGGGTCCAGCACGCTGCCGCCCTGCGCCAGCGTCCGTACGGCCCCGACCAGCTGTTCCGGATCGGTGTCCTTGAGCAGAAACCCCGCGGCCCCCGCGCGCAGTGCGGCCGTGACGTACTCCTGCGCGTCGAAGGTGGTCAGCATGGCGACGGCCGGGGCGCGGTCCGCCTCCAACAGCCGTCTCAGCACGGTCAGCCCGTCCACGTCGGGCATCCGGATGTCCAGGAGGACCACATCGGCCGCGCTGCCGCGCACCGCCGCCACCGCGCCGGCGCCGGAGCACTCCGCGACGACCTCGATGTCCGGGGCCGTGCCCAGGATCAGCCGCAATCCGGACCGTACGAGCGCTTCGTCGTCCACCACAGCCACACGGATCACCGGCCGCTCCCTCCCCTTGGCTGTCATGCTCATTGCCCGGACAGCCTGCCGCATGCGCGGTACGAAGTGGAGTGGCTACCTCCGTCCATCGGGGGGAGCACCCCCGCCGGTCGGCGGGGGTGACGGGAGACCAGGGGTGGATTCCCCGCCGGTCCGTTGCGGGGCACAGTGGTCCCACGCCGCGCCACCCCGCGGCCCAGGCCGCCGCGGCCCCCACACGCGGCGGCCTTTTCCTCTACCTCACACCGGTTTCGCTACCTCACACCGGCGGTTCCGCCGGGGCCGGGCCCAGGGTGGTGGTGCCGGGGGCCGCGCGGTGGCCCAGGCCCATGCGGTACGCGTCCATCGCCGCCTCCGCGCGGCCGGCGCGCCGCAGCAGATCGCCCAGCAGCCGGCACAGGTCGGCCAGATCGCCCGCCGCGCCCGTCCGTTCCAGCAGGGACAGGGCCGCGCGGTAGTGCTCCTCCGCCGTCGCCGCGTCGCCGCGCTCCTCCGCGATCAGGCCGAGCAGCCGGTGTGCCCCGCCCGCGTGCACCGCGCCCGTCTCGGTGGTGAGCCCGGACGTCGTACCCGCGTCCTCTCCTGCTTCAGCCCCACCGTTCCCCGTGGACCGCTTCAGCAGTGGCAGCAGCAGCGCCTCCGCCTCCGCCGTACGCCCGCGCCGCCGCAGTACGTCCGCCAGCTCCACCTCCACCTGCACCACGTACAGCGTGGCCCGCTTGGACGCCAGCATGTCGCGCGCGACGCGCAGTTCGCGCTCCGCCCGCTCCAGGTTGCCGTCCTGGGCGTGGACGTAGCCGCGCATCCAGTGGCAGTGGGCCAGGTCGGTGTGGATGCGCAGCTGCTCGTACAGCTCCTGCGCCTTGGCCAGCGAGGCGTCCGCCTCGGCGGTGCGGCCCTCGGCGATGAGGGTGCGGGCCACGCCGCGGTGCAGCCGGGCGATCAGCCCCGGGTCGTCGACGCTGGGGGCCAGCGCGAGCGCCAACTCGGCGGAGCGCGCGGCGCGGGCGTGCGCGCCCATGTCCATGTACGGGGCGATCGAGGCGGTGTAGAGCAGCAGCAGGGCGTTGGGGTCGTGCAGGCCCGAGGCGTTGAGCTCGTCGATGGCGCTCTCCAGGAGGTAGCAGGAGTAGCGCAGCTCGCCCGAGAGGAAATGGGCCACGGCACGGCCGCGGATGGCCGGGACCCGCCGGGGCAGCGGCTCGTCGGCCAGCAGCTGTTCCGCCGCCTCGTAGTGGGCGCGCGCCGCGACGAGTTCGCCGGTCTCCTGTGCGCAGTCGCCGAGCCCCACCAGGGCGGTGGCCCGCTCGTCGCGGAAGCCGAGCCGCTCGGCTTCGGTCATCAGCTCCTCGAACAGCGCGGCCGCGTCCTTGGCGTCGCCGGTGGCCAGCGCCTTACGGGCGTCGGTGAGCCCGGCGCGCAGCCGGACCGCGTCGTGCGGGTCGCGGCCCGTGGTCAGCTCCTCGTAGCTGATGCCGAGACGTGCGGCGAGATGGCGCAGCGCGGCTTCGGAGGGGCGTACTTTCCCGGACTCCAGTGTGGAGACATACGCGGCGGTGTAGGCGGGCTCGGCCAGCTGCCGCTGGGTGAGCCCCCGTTCCGTACGCAGCCGGAGCACCCGGCGTCCGATCTCCGCGGCTCCGTCCGCCGTTCGTACGTCCCCGGCGCTTCTCTCGCCCACCCTGCCCTCTTCTCCTCGGCGGCAACTTAATCACCGAGCTAAGTCCATTTATGCGAGGATTGAAACATGCCCAGGTGGTGGAAGGGCCGGTCGAGCAGAAGCGGTGACCGTCCGTCGGCCAGGATCCTGGGGCCCACCGGCCGCCCACCGGCCACCACTTCGACGTATCGCTCGACGATACGGCTCCCGGCGCCGAACGGATCGCGATCGCACCCCGAAAACACATGGTGAGACGCCATCTGAGACACTGTCGGCCGGGGCCGGAGGGACGCCGGTGACTACTGACAACTGCTGACGATTACTAGCGACTTCCCTAATCCCCATTGCCGAATCGCGGCCCGAGCCCCTAGGTTGAGCGGCGACTTAATCGTGCTTAACTGGCTGCTTACGAAGTTGAGTTCGGGGGGTATCGACCGTGCGCAGACGTCTGCCCAGACGTTTCTCCATACGCACCGCAGCAGTCGCCGGCGGTTTCGTTCTGACGGCCGCACTGGCCGCGACGGCCTCGGCCACCACGGATCCGCCGCCGCCCCCCAGCAGCGCCGCGGCGGCCCCCGTCAGCGCCGCGGCGGCCCCGGCCGCCGAGCGCACCCATGAGGTGGAGTACTTCACCCGCCCCGGCAGCCATCCCCGACACACCGAGGTCCCGGCCGCCACCCCCGACCGCATCGCCCGCGCGGACCGCGCCCTGTCCGCCTCCGAGGCGGCCGCCGACGGCGACGTCAGCGCGGTCATCCAGACCGGACCGGTGGGCGACAAGCTCGATGTCGTCTTCATCGGCGACGGCTACACCTCCGCCCAGCAGGGCGACTTCCACGCCGATCTGCGGTCCAAGTGGGACCAGATGTCCGCCGTCGAGCCGTACGCCTCCTACAAGGAGCTGTTCAACGTCTGGTCGGTGGACGCGGTCTCCAACCAGTCGGGCGTCTCCGGTGACCCGGGCAAGGACGTCGTCAAGGACACCGCGCTGAAGTCGTACTTCTGGTGCGACGACATCGAGCGGCTGCTGTGCGTCGACACCGCCAAGGTCGAGTCGTACGCCGCCAAGGCCCCGGACGCCGACCTGGTCGTCGTGCTCTCCAACTCCACCAAGTACGGCGGCGCCGGCTACACCCTCACCTCGCAGGTCGGCTACGACGGCATCGCCACCGCCTCCTCCGACCACGCCGACTCCGACCAGGTGGCCGTCCATGAGACCGGCCACTCGCTCGGCAAGCTGGCCGACGAGTACTACTACGACGACTACGGCACCTACACCGGCGCCGAGCCCGGCGAGTCCAACGCCACCAAGCTGACCGCGGCGCAGATGACCTCGCAGCAGAAGAAGTGGTACCGCTGGATCGGCCAGACCTCGCCCGACGGGGGCACGGTCGGCGCGTACGAGGGCGGGCGCTACTACCCCAAGGGCATCAACCGCCCCACCGATAACTCGATCATGCGCACCCTCGGCCGGGAGTTCAGCCTCCCCGGCCGGGAGGCGATGATCGCGGGCTTCTACCAGCACGCCGGCGTGCTCGGCAGCAACACCGGTACGGGCACCGCCCTCAAGCGCGACGCGACCATCAAGGTCACCTTCCCGGCCTCCGCGTCGATCACCTGGTCCGTGGACGGCACCGAGGTCACCGCCGCGCGCGGCAAGAGCTCGGTCACCCCGGCCTCCCTCGGCATCACCGCTGATGGTCAGGCGCACACCATCACCGCCAAGGCCACGGACAACACCAAGGCGGTCAAGGACCCCGCCCTGCAGAAGAAGCTGACGGCCTCCCGTACTTGGAAGGTCGCTGCCTCCTAGCCGCTCACCGCCGCCACCCCCCAGCTGCCGCCCCGTGGACCCCCGCCGCGGGGCGGCTTCTTTTGCGCTTCTCTTCCGCGCTGCCTGTCGCGGCCTATTGCGCGTAGGGGCGCAGCGGGGGCTCCGCGGCGGCCCACGGCCGGCTGTGGATCGCGACGTCGAACGGCAGGCTCAGCAGGCCCGGCAGGGTCTTGACCGCTTCCTCGAGGTTGAGGGGCATCAGCAGGGTGGCGCAGTCAGCGCGGTTGATTCTGCCGGGGTCGGCGGCGCCGGGGTGTTCGATGGCGTCGGCGGCGAGTTCGTACGACACCAGATCGACGACCAGGGCGAAGTGGCTGGGCCACAGCCGTCCGGGGCAGATGTCCTGGACGCCGATGTTCCGGGTGCCCGGCAGGACCGGGGGCCCGTCGGCCAGTACGGCCTCGTCGGCCAGGGAGTAGACCACGGTGTACGAGGGGCCCGCGGGCATCGGAGTGCCGTGCGCGGCGAGCGCCTTCGACCAGTTGGAGTCGCGGGCGAGCTGGAGGATCGCCGCCGGGCAGCCGGTGATCTCGGTGAGCGGGAGGCAGGAACTGGCGATGGTCGTGCCCTGGAACGGGGCGCCCAGGGTCACCATGTCATCGACCTTGGCCGCCAGATCCGGCCAGAAGCGCAGCGCCCAGGCCGCCAGGAGGCCGCCTTGACTGTGGCCGATCAGATCGACCTTGCGGCCGGTGCGCTCGTGGATCGTGCGCGCCGCGTACACCACGTACTCGACGGACTCCTGCATATCCCGCAGACCGCGGCCGGGGTAGTCCACCCAACAGGCCGGATAGCCGCTCTTCTTCAGCTCGGCCATGTAGTTCCAGGCGAAGCTCTCCTCTCCTTTGACCACGGTGCCGGGTATGAACAGCACGGTCGGTTTACCGGTGTCCGTCTGGTCCGTATCGCAGTGCAGCCCCTTGGCGAGCTCGGCCACCGGGGTCTCCAGCGGTGGACCGGGGTCGCTGTCGGCCCGCGCGGACAGGGGGAGCAGAACCAGCGTCAGCAGGGCCGCCGTGAGGCCGGCGGCCCAGGTACGTAATCGCATGAGGAAGCTCCTCAGCCAAATGAGTGATAAGGAGCCTCCTATCGTGCGCAGACGCCACAAGGGCGTCAATATCCCTCCCTAACACCCCCACATCCGTAGCCCACCAGTCAGGACCAGTCAGGACCAGTCAGGACTTGTCCCCCGACAGCCCGCGCAGCAGCACCCGGGCCCGCGCGGCGAACTCCCCGCTTCCGGTCCCGGCGGCCCGCTCCAGCAGCTCGCCCGCTCGCCCGCGGTCGCCGTCCTCGGCGGCCATCTCGCCGAGTCTGAAGGCGCCCTCGGCGATCAGCTCGGGCTCGTGGGTGGCCCTCAGCAGCCGCTCGTACCAGGTGCGGGCGCCGTCGCGGTCGCCCAGCCAGTAGTGCAGCTCGCCGAGGTGGCCGGTGGCCAGCGGCCGGTGGATGTCGTCGGCCTTGAACGCCTTCTGGTACCACTTCAGCGCGTCGGGCAGATCGCGGCGGTCCTTGGCGATACCACCGAGCAGCATGGCGGCGTAGCCCCGCGTGGTGAGCTCGCTTCCGGCCAGCTCCACCGCGCGCAGCAGATACGGCTCGGCGCTCTCCTCGTCCCCCAGGTTGACGGCCGTCCAGCCGAGGCCGAGGGTCGCCCAGGCGGGCTTTTTGACCCCGAGGTCGAGGGCCTGCTGGTAGGCGGCGCGGGCTTCCTCGTTGTCGCCGTCGCCGCCGCGGGTGCGCAGCATGTCGGCGAGGCGCACCACCATCTCGGCCAGCGACGTCCGGTTCTTCTTCTGGTCGAGATCGCGCCCGGCGGCGATGCGGTGAGCCGTCCGGGCGGCCTCCACGGCGCCGTCGAAGTCCCGCAGGGTGTACAGCACCGAGGCCAGGTCGTAGGCGGCGCGCAGGGCGTTCGTCGCCCCGCCGATGTCGATCGCCCGCCGGTACGCCTCGGCGGCGCCGCGCGGATCGCGGCCCCGCTCCCGCAGCAGATCGGCCTTCTTCCGGTACGCCCTGCCGAGGGCCGCCGGGTCCTCCTCTCGCTCGATCAGCTGGTCGTACAGGAAGAGGGCGTCCTTGTCCCGGGCGTCCGCGGCGAGCTCGCGCAGCTCTTCGAGCGTCAGGCGCGGCTCCTCCGGGGGCTCGACGGGCGCCCCGGCGCGGTAGATCCGGAACTCGCCTCCGTAGCCCTGGTATCCGGTGATCACCGAGACCGCGAGCATGCTGCCGTCGGGCGACCAGGCCATGGCGGGGAGGATGTCGCCGCCGGTCCGGCAGCGCATGAGCAGCGCGCCGTCACGGACCCGCCACAGGTCGATCCGCTCGCCCCCCTCGATCCCGTCGTCGTCCGGGCCCTTTCCGCCGCCGGCCACCAGATAGGCCCCGTCCGGCCGGACGATCGCGTCGGACTTGATTCCGGTGAGCGTGGTCAGGACGTGTCCGGTCTCCGGGTCCAGGATGTGCACATCGCTCCCCTGGCCGACGAACATCCGGGTTTCGCCGCCGGGCTCGTCGCCGGTGAAGGAGACGCTTCCGACCGACTCCTTCCCGCGCGGAAGGTGCAGTCGGCGGGGCGATGGGCCGGATGAGCACAGGACGTCGACCCAGCCGCCGAAACCGGTGAAGCCGCCGTAGCCGCCATCGGCGCGGTGGCGGCCGAAGCCGACGTCCGCCCGGTAGCGGCCGGTGCGCGAGCGGGACTCGCGGGGCTGCGGGGGGACATCCACCTCGGCGCCGCTGTCGACGTCGTAGGCGCGGGTCGCGGCGTCGTCGTCCGTGTCGCCGCCGCCCCATCGGACGCGCTTGGTGATCCGGTGGGTGCCGGGCACCCACTGGATGTCCTGGCCCCACAGGGCGCTGAAGGGGACGCGGGTGTGCTCGCTCCAGTCGTCGGTGCGGAACACCACCAGCTCGCACGCCTGGCTGGTGACCGCGAGATACCGCCCGTCGTCCGAGAAGGCCAGATCGCTGGGGGTGCCCTCGTCGGTCTCCTCGTCCGGGAACGGGTCGAGCGTCACCGCGGGACGCCGCAGGTCCAGCACCGTGGGCGCGTCCGCCTCCAGCACCTGGTCGGCCGTCATCGAGTACGAGGCGGTCGCCCAGCCATGGCCGGGGCTGAGCGACTCCAGCCAGCGGGCGTCGGTGACCTCGACGTCGTAGTCGGCCTGCGCGAGCAGGTCCTCGTCCTTCCAGCGGCCGTCACGCTCGTAGTAGAAGTCGCTCAGGCGCTGCCAGCCGGCCTCGGCCACCGGGTGGTTGCGGGTGGCGATCCGCTCGATCCGCCGTACGTACCGATGGGTGTGCGCGGCGACCCACTCACCATCCAGGACCTCGTCGACGCCGACCATCCGCAGCGGGTGGAGCGAGGTGAGCGGCAGGCGGTTCGTCGCCTCCCACAGCATGCAGAAGAAAAAGCTCGGATCGTCGGGCAGCGGCGCGTGGGTCCGGCTTTCGGTGTCGTAGTACACGACGAAGACGCGGAACCGGACGCGCAACTCGTCAGGAGCGACATCGAGGACGCGTATGCCGTACAGATCGGTGGCCATCGGACCTTCCACAGCAGGGGACTTCGGGAGTCCGGACCATGGTCACAGAAGCGTCCGACAGCCGCCCGGCAATCCACCGTGCCCGATGCGGCAGGCACTGGTACGTGCCCTAGGGCCGCCGCAGCAGCCCCCGCTCCAGCGCCACCACCACCGCGCGCGTCCGGTCGTTCACATCGAGCTTGGCGAACAGGCGCAGCAGATGGGTCTTGACCGTGGCCTCCGTGATGACGAGGCGCTTGCCGATCTCGGCGTTGGTCAGGCCGTCCGCCACGGCGCCCAGCACATCGGTCTCGCGCGCGGTCAGCGGGTCCTGGACCGGGCGGCGCATACGCGCGATCAGCTTCTCGGCCACCCGGGGCGCGAGGACCGTCTCACCGCGCGCCGCCGAGCGGATCGCGTCGGCGAGCTGTTCGCGGGTGGTGTCCTTGAGGAGATAGCCGATGGCACCCGCCTCCACACCGCGCTCGATGTCCTGGTCGGTGTCGTACGTCGTCAGGATCAGCACCCGGGTGCGCGGATGCCGGGCGACGATTTCGGCGGTCGCCCCCACACCGTCGAGCACCGGCATCCGCAGATCGACGAGCGCGACATCGGGGTCGTACCGCTCGACGAGTTCGAGGGCCGCCCTGCCGTCCCCCGCCTCCCCGACGATCTCGATGCCGTCCTCACCGGCGAGCAGGGCGACCACGCCCGCCCGCATCACGGTGTGGTCGTCCACCACGATCACCCGAACCCGTTCGCCGCTCATCCGATCCCCTCGCGCGCTTCGCTCTGTGTCTCCAGAGGTGTCTCCAGCTGTGTCTCCAGCTGAATCACCGCCAGGATCCGGGTCCCGTCGCCGACCGAGCTGGTGACCGTCAGCCGGCCGCCCAGTTCCGCCAGGCGTTTACGCATCCCGTCGAGCCCGAAGCCCGCCGACTCCTCCGGAACGAAACCGGTGCCGTCGTCGGTGACCTCCAGCTCCACCCCGTACGGCCGGCGGGTCAGGATCACCCCGACCGTGGACGCCCGTGCGTGTTTGCGGACGTTGGCCAGGGACTCCTGGGTGCAGCGCAGCAACGCGATCCGGGTCTGCTGGTCGCAGCCGACGTCCGCCAGGTCGGCGGCCACCGTGAGCCCGGTGTCCTCCGCGAAGCGGTCGAGGATACGGCGCAGCGTCCGCGCCACGGAGCCGGCCGCCGCACCGTCCTGCCGCTGCGCCGAGCCCACCAGCTCCCGCGCCTCGGCCAGGTTCTCGCGGGCCGTCGACTCGATCGAGCGCAGCTGCTGGGCGCTGCGCGCCGGATCGGCGGCGAGCCCGGCCCGGGCCGCCTCCGCGAGCACGACGATCGACGCGAAGCCCTGTGCGAGGGTGTCGTGGATGTCCCGCGCCATCCGCTCCCGTTCGTCCGCCGCCCCCTGGCGCTGATGCGCCTCGGACAGCTCCGCCTGGGTCCGCTCCAGTTCGACGATCAGCCGGGCCCGTTCGGTGCTCTGGGCGACCACCGAGTGGGCCCACAGCCCGATCAGGACCCCGACGGCCACCACGATCAGGGTGGACACCACCGTCTCGCTGAAGAACTCCAGCGACCAGCCCTGCCGCCACCAGCTCCCCGCCAGCGTCGCGGCGGTGGCCAGACCCAGGAACCCCATGGAGGCCCTGGGGGTCCGCCCGAACATCCAGTAGTGCGGCAGCGTCACCATGAACAGCGCCGCATAGCTGCTGCGCAGATACGCCAGCCCGCCGAGCGCGAGCACCAGCACCGAGAGGTAGACATGCGGCCGTACGACGGGATTGCCGGGGAAGCGGTCCAGGAGCGCGTAGCACAGCACCACACAGCCGAGCAGCGCCAGCGCCCCGTATCTGCTCCCGCCGGGCCGGTCCATCGCGGCGAGCCCGACGGCCATCGCCGCGAACAGCACCCAGCACACCGCGTTCCAGCGGCGCAGCGACGCGGCCCAGAAGGCGTCGGCGGAGGGTCCGGCGAGAGCAGTCATACCGATCAACGTACGTCGACCACCGGGTGCTCACGGTCCGCGGGCCCCGGCACGGCCGCGGCCTGCCCCCGCGTCCGCGACGGCCCCGGCCGCGACGGCCACCAGGTCGCCTCGCCGAGCAGCAGCAGGGCCGAGGGCAGAACCATGATCCGTACGACGAAGGCGTCCAGCAGCACGGCCGCCGCCAGCACGAAGCCGATCTGCTTCATCTCGATGATGTGCAGGAAGACGAAGCTCACGAACACGGTCGTCATCACGACCGCGGCGCTGGTGACCACGCTCGCCGAGGTACGGAGACCGTCCAGCACCGCCTGCCGGGTGGGAACGCCGGCGAGCACGGCCTCCCTGATCCGGCTGACCACGAACACCTGGTAGTCCATGGAGAGCCCGAAGAGGATCACGAAGAGGAAGAGCGGGACGCGCGATCCGATCGAGCCGGTGGAGTGGAAGTCCAGCAGCCCCTCGGCCCAGGTGCCCTGGAAGACGAGGACGAGCAGCCCGAGCGCGGCCGCGGCCGACAGCAGGTTCAGTACGACACCGATCAGACCGAGCACCGCGGAACGGAAGGCGTACACGGTCATCGCGAACGTCACCAGCAGCAACGCGCCGATCACCAGGGGCAGTTTGCTGTTCTGGTGTGCGGGATAGTCGGCGTAGCGGGCGACGTCACCGCTGACCCCGTACTCCGCGCCCGCGATCCGGCCGACGGTGGCGGGCAGATAGTCGTGGCGCAGATGGTCCAGGGATGTCTTGGCCTGACGGGAGTTGCCGAGATACGGCACCTTCAGCCGCAGCACGCTGATCCGGTGGTCGGCCGACGTCACGATCCGCGAGCCGTCGGCGAACAGCGGATCCCGGTCGGCCCGCTCGGCGAGGTCGCGCAGCGCCCCGGTGACCTCACGGGTGCGCGAGGCGTCGGCGCGTACGACGACGTCGTGTGTGACCCTCTGCTCCGGAAACGCCTCGTTGAGACGGTCGTACACCCGCATCGCGGGGATCTCGCGGGAGTGGGTGTCCCGGCTCATCTCCGTGATCTTCAGCCCCGTCAGCGGAAGGACGAGGGCGAGCAGCGCGAGAGCCGAGACGCAGAGCGTGGCGAGGGGATGCCGGGCGGCGGGCCGCAACAGCGCCGCCCAGATCCGGCCGCCGCCCTCGCCGCGCGCCCGCCGGGCCGGCTTACCACGCTCCGCCCGGCGCCGTGCCCTGCGCTCCGCCCGCTTGCCGAGTACGACCAGCAGCGCGGGCAGCGCCGTCAGGGAGCTGGCCACGGCGACCAGGACGACCACGATGGTGCCGGTGGCGAGCGAGGAGAAGATCACGTCGGAGGCCAGATACAGCGTCGCGGTGGAGGCGACGACCGCAAGACCCGACACCACCACCGCATGACCCGAGGTGGCCGCCGCCAGCTCCACCAGCGCCTCGGCGCTCAACCGGCCGCCGCCGCGGGCCCGCTCCTCGCGCTCCCGCTTGAGGTAGAAGAGCGTGTAGTCGACGCCGACCGCGAGACCGATCATCAGGATGACGTTCGTGCCGACCCCGACGTCGGGGGACAGGTGCGAGACCACCATCGACAGACCGATCGCCGCCGCGATCGACGACAGGGCGAGCAGCAGCGGCACCGCGGCCATGACGACCGAACCGAAGACCACCAGCAGCGTGATCAGCGTGACCGGAAGTGTGATCGCCTCGGACAGCGCCAGGTCGTCGTCGCGCTGCTGATCGACCCCCTTGCTTGTGGAGGGACTTCCGGTCTCCTCGATCAGCAGCCGGGAGTGGGACTTCTGGACGGCGGCCGTCTGTGCGACCAGCGCGCCGACCTTGGCGTCCGCGTCCAGCTCCTCGCCCTTGATGGCCACCTCGACCATGAGGATCCGGCCGTCGCCGGACCACAGCGGCGCGGCCACGCTCGCGACCTCGGGCAGTGACTTCATCCGCGCCGTGAGGTCCCGGGCTGCCGCCTCGGCGGCCTGCTTGTCGACCCGGCTGTCGAGGGCGCCGGAACGGGCGGAGATCAACACCTGCTCAGTGGACCGGCGCTCCAGATGCCCCTCGGCCGCCATGGCCTCGGCCCGGCCCGCCTCGCCGACGCGGTAGTCCGCCGTCTTGGCGCTGTTGATGCCGACGGCCCCGCCGACGACCAGGCACAGCGCCACGAACACAAGCCATCCGACAACCGCCCGCCAGGGGTGGAGCGCGCTCCAGCGAGCCACCCGCACAGTAAGTGATTTCATGCCTGAAAGCCTGGCTGAGCAGGGGGTTTGGCGGACAGAGGCGTCAGGTTGAACCTGCCCTCCACCGATCGGTGGACCGGGGGGAGGGGGTTATCCCCCGCACCTCACGCCTGCCTGCCCCAGTATCCGTCCCGTGGCAGTGTCAAGGTGTCAGTCGTCGAAGTCGGTGGAGCGGATGAGCTTTTCCCAGGAGCGGAGTTCGGTGCGGGCACGGTCGAGGTGGTCGCCGATCGCGTCGGCGGCGTCGTTGCCGAGCGGCAGACGCAGCGGCGGTTCGTCGGCGTCCAGAGCGGTGAGGATGGCGGCCGCGGCCTTGGCCGGGTCCCCGGGTTCCTGGCCGCTTCCGCCCGGGAGCCCGGAAAGGACGGGGCCCACGGTGTCCTGGTAGGCGTCCAGGGCAGCCGTGGCGGGCCGCAGTGCCGCGGTGCCGGCGAAGCCGGTACGGAACGCGCCGGGCTCGATGATCAGCACCCGGATGCCGTGCGGGGCGACCTCGGCGGCCAAGGCCTCGGAGAGCCCCTCCAGGGCGAACTTGGTGGCGCAGTAGGCGCCGACCCCGGCGAAGGCGAACCGCCCACCCATGCTGGTCAGCTGCACGACGGCGCCCGAGCCCCGGCGGCGCATATGCGGCAGCGCGGCCCGGGTGAGCGCGGCCGGGCCGAAGAAGTGCAGGTCCATCAGGTCCCGCAGCTCCGCGTCGGTGGTCTCCTCGACCGCCCCCACCATGCCCCGCCCGGCGTTGTTGACCAGGACGTCGATCCGGCCGTGCCGGGCCGCCACGCCGTCGACCGCGGCTTGGACGCCCGCGATGTCGGTGACGTCCAGCGGTAGGGCCTCGACCTGGTCCGGGTGCGCGGCGACCAGATCGTCGAGCAGCGCCGTACGGCGGGCGGCGGCGACCACGATGTCGCCCGCGGCCACCGCCGCTTCGGCGATCGCCCGGCCGAACCCGCTGCTCGCCCCGGTGACCAGCCATACCCTGTTCATGTCCGTCTCCTCTGATCTTCTGTTCTCGGCGGTCCGTGTGTGCACCACCTTGCGGGGCATACCGTTTGCACGTCCAAGACCTGCTGTGATAGCCGATCGTTATGGACGTTCACGGACGGGACCTGAGGTACTTCGCCGCAGTGGCCGAGGAGTTGCACTTCACGCGCGCGGCCGAGCGGCTGTACGTCTCGCAGCCCGCGCTGAGCAAGCAGATCAGGATGCTGGAGAAGCAGGTGGGGGCCGCGTTGTTCGAGCGCGACCGGCGCGAAGTGCGGCTGAGCGCGGTCGGTGCGGCGCTGCTGCCGCATGCTCAGCGCATTCTCGCCGAGTGGGAGGCGGCCCAGGAGGCAGTCGCCCGGGTCATGGCCGACCAGGCGGGCCGTCTCGTCGTGGGGATGAGCACCAGCCCGGGGCGCGGGGGCGTGCTGCCGGCGATCCGCTCCCGCTTCACCGCCGCGCGCCCCGATGCCCGCCTCGTACTTCGCCAGGTGCCCTGGCAGGACTCGACCGCCGGGCTCGCCGACGGCACATGCGACGCGGCGTTCGTCTGGCTGCCGCTGCCCGATCCGTCCCGCTACCGGTGGGTGGTGGTCGCCGAGGAACCCCGGCTGGTCGCCATGGCCGATACTCATCCACTCGCCGACAGGGAGATCATCGACTTCACCGACCTGCTGGACGAGCCGTTCCTCGCCCTGCCCGACAGCGCCGGGCCGCTGCGGGACTACTGGCTCGCCACCGACGCCCGCGGCGGGAAGCCGGCCCGCGTCGGCGCGGAGGTGGCAAGCACCGAGGAGACGTACGAGGCACTTGTCGCGGGTCTCGGAGTGGTCCTGCTGGCGGCCGGGAACACCCCGCTGATCACCCTCGGCGGAGTCGTCACCCGGGTGGTGCGGGGCATCTCGCCCAGCCGCTTCGCCCTGGCCTGGCGCGCCGACGACCGCCGCCCGCTGGTGCGGGAGTATGTACGCGCGTGTGAACTGGCCACCGGGACAACGGACTGAGGTCGGGCGCACGCGGCTACGATGCCAAATCGCGCTCCAGCGGCGTACGGAACCGGGGGGTGACCCGGACCTCCCCCAGCCAACCGCTCAGCCGCGCCGCCTCCGCCGCCACGGCGGCCGTCGCCTCCCGGCCCACGTCGGTGAGCGCGCGCCAGACCACCTCGCCGTTCGCGCGCTGGGCCCAGCCGCCGACGATGCGGCCGTTCCACCACACGGTGGGGCCGATGTTGCCGCTGCCGTCGAAGAGCGGCTTCACATGGTCGGGGTCGAGGTACCAGCCGCGGGCCTGCCAGCCCATGGCGGTCGGGTCGAGCCCGGGCAGCAACGCGGCCCACGGCTCGTCGTCGGCCAGTGGCGACCGGCCCGCCACGGGCGACTCGCCCGCTGCCGGCGATCTGTCCGCCACGGGCGACTCGCCCGCCAACGGCTCGCCGTCCGCCGCGGGCTCCCTGCCCGCTGCCGGCTCCCCGCCCGCCAATGGCTCGCCGTCCGCCACCGGTTCGCCGTCCGCCACGGGCTCCCCGCCCGCCAACGGTCCGCCGTCCGTCAACGGCTCGGCGTCCCCGGGCACATCTCCTGGCACCACGTACCCCGGCCCCTCCGCCAGCGTCACACCCTGCGCGCCGATGTCGGCCAGCGCGCGCCGGGTGTCGGTCACCGTCCACCCCGTCCACCACTTCAGATCGGCCTCGGTCGCCGGACCGTACGCGGCCAGCCAGCGGCGGGCCAGTTCGGCCTTCGCCTCGCGGACGGGCAGGTCGGGGAGCGGCGGGACCAGGGCCCAGGGGTAGAGGCTGCTGGTCCAGGAGCCGCGCGGGCGGCAGCGGCGCAGGTGGCCATCGGAGGCGAGCAGGCGCAGCAGCCGGCTGCCGACGGTCTGCCGGGCCGCGTACGGCTTGCCGGGCGCCATCACGATCCGCTCCCGCAGCGCGGGCACGTCCTCGGCCACCTCGGCGGTCGTCGCCTCGCCCCGTTCGGCCACCGCCGCCAGTACGGCCTTCTCCACCTCGGCCAGCCGCGCCTCGTCCCAGTGCTCCTCGGCGCGCTCCCGCAGATGCTTCAGCAGCGTGGCCCGCTCCCGGACCGCGATCGCCCGCGCGGTGGACGAGCCGACGACCGGCGCGAGTTCGGTCGTGACGGCGAAGATCGTGCGCCGCATGCTCAACAGCTTGACCAGCGAGACATCCTCGTACAGCGCCCGCTCCACCTCCCCGGCCCCCGGCTCCCGCAGCCGCGCGCACGCGGACAGATAGACGGTGGCCGGATCGGTCGCATGCAGCCCGACGACCGCGTCCGCCACGGCCTCGACGCGTGCCGCCCGCGCGGACGGGGCCAGCAGATGCCGCCGCCCGAGGCGGGCGCGGCGCTGGGCGGGGGTGATACGGGGGAGGTGGTCGCTCATGGGGGCTGACCGTAGGGGGCATACCTGTCATCTCCTGGCAGGTACGGCTCCTTCATAGCCCCTCCCCCCACCCCTCTAAAAAAGCTGCTTGATGCAGAGCAAGTAATAGAGCAAGCGATTCTTTTAGAGGTGGTGGGTTGAGGGGCCGAGTGAGCCTTACGGCACGGCGAAGTCGGCCCACACCACCTTTCCGCGCAGCGGCCGGGCGTGATGTCCCCAGTCCTTGCTGAGCGCCGCCACGATCACCAGTCCCCGCCCCCGCTCCCGGCTGTCGGGCACGGGCCCGGCGGGCCAGACCGGCGGCCGACGGTCCGGGTCGTCCACTTCCAGCCGTAGTCGCTTCGCACTGCGCAGCATCGTCAGCGCGATCACGCCATCAGCATGCCCGGCGTGCCGCACCGCGTTGCTGACGAGCTCGCTGGCCACCACCTCGATGCACTCGGTCAACTCGCCGTCCACGCACCACGCGTCAAGGACGTCGCGGACATGGCGCCGGGCGGTGCCCGCTGCCTTGGGCGCGTGAGGGAGAGGCATGCGGCTGATGTGGAGTCCAGGGTCATTTGCGTCATTCACGAGTCCAATGTCGGTGGCCTCGATTACGCTCGGCAATGACTCGGTCGCTGACCGCAGCGACTGTTGTGTGAGGGGGTAGCCGTGCCAAATCCCAACGACCTCGACCCGTCCCGGTCCCCGCTGGCCTTCTTCGGCTCGGAGGTGCGGCTGGAGCGCGAGAAGGCGGGCATGTCGCAGCAGGACCTTGGCAAGGTGCTGTACTGCTCGGGCGCGCTTGTCGGGTACATCGAGGCGGCGAAGCGGTATCCGACGCTGGAGTTCGCGGAGCGCTGTGACGAAGTGTTCGGGACGGGTGGGTTCTTCGTGCGGCTGTGGCCGCTGGTGAGCCGGTTCGTGTTGCCGCATTCGTTTCGCCACTACGTGGACTTCGAGGCGGGAGCCAGGGCGATCCGTACGTACCAGGCGCAGACCATTTACGGCCTGTTGCAGACCGAGGACTACGCCCGCGCGGTGATGTGTACGAGCCGCCACGAGGATCTGGATGCCATGGTGGCGGCCCGGATGGAGCGGCAGCGCATCCTCCAGCGGCCGGAGGCACCCAAGATCTGGGCGGTGCTGGACGAGGCGGTGCTGCGCCGACGCCCCGAGGACGACGAAGCCATGCGGGTGCAACTCCAGCGTTTGTTGGACTACCGCTATGACCCGAAGATGGTGATCCAGATCCTCCCGTTCCGTGCGGGCTTTCCGGCCTCGCTGGACGGCTCGTTCAACCTCCTGAGCATGGACGAAGGCGCGGACCTGGTGTACAGCGAAGGTGTGGGTACCGCCCAAGTCCTTGCGCATCCGGAGGAGTTCGAGCGGGCGGGATTCCGTTACGATCTTCTGCGCACCGCCGCGCTCTCGGCGGAGGACTCGTGGAAGCTGATCGCCTCACTCCTGGAGGAGCTATGACCAGCACGTGGCGCAAGTCCAGTTACAGCAGCAGCCAGGGTGGTGATTGCGTCGAGTGCGCCCCCCTCGGCGATGCCACCTGGTCGAAGTCCAGCTACAGCAGCGGCCAGGGTGGTGATTGCGTCGAGTGCGCCGAGATCAGCCGTGGCATAGCCGTCCGCGACTCCAAGAACCCCGACGGCCCCCGCCTCCACTTCACCGCCACTGCCTGGCGCGACTTCCTCGGCTACGCCACCGCTGCCTTGAACACGAACGGGGCGGCGTAAGCCGACGTGGTGTCGGTGTACGCCGCCCTCGGGTGGGGGGACGAGCTGCGGGAGAAAGTCCGCGCGCTCATGTCGCCTACTTCGGGTCGCGGTTGAACACCGCCTTGGACCAGCGGTAGCCGAGGGCTGTCAGGCCGAGGCACCAGGCGATGCTGATCCACCAGTTGTTGCCGATGTCGGTGCCGAGCAGCAGCCCGCGCACGGTCTCGATGGTCGGGGTGAAGGGCTGGTATTCGGCGATCGGCTGGAACCAGCCGGGCATGGCGTCGACCGGGACGAAGGTGCTGGAGATCAGCGGCAGGAAGATCAGCGGCATGGCGTTGTTGCTGGCGGCTTCCGCGCTGGGGCTGACCATGCCCATTCCGACGGCGATCCAGGTGAGTGCCAGGGCGAACAGCGCGAGCAGCCCGAACGCCGCCAGCCACTCCAGGGCCGTGGCATCCGTGGAGCGGAAGCCGATGGCCACGCCGACGGCGCCGACGAGGACGACGCTGATGACCGCCTGCAGCACACTGCCTATGACGTGTCCGATGAGCACGGAGCCGCGGTGGATGGCCATGGTGCGGAAGCGGGCGATGATGCCCTCGGTCATGTCGTTGGAGACGGAGACCGCGGTGCCGATGGTGGTGCTGCCGATGGTCATCAGGAGCAGGCCAGGGACGAGGTATCTGATGTAGTCGGTGCGGCTGGCGCCTCCGCCGCCGATGCCCGCGCTCATGGTGTCGCCGAAGATGTAGACGAACAGCAGGAGCAGCATGATCGGGGTGAGCAGCAGGTTCAGGGTGAGCGACGGGTAGCGCCGGGCGTGCAGGAGGTTGCGGCGCAGCATCGTGGCGGAGTCGCGTACGGCGAGGGACAGCGAGCTCATCGGACAGTCTCCTTGGGCTGGTTGGGGACGCTGGTGCTGCTGGTGAGGGCGAAGAAGACGTCGTCGAGGTCGGGGGTGTGGACGGTGAGTTCGTCGGCTTCGATGCCGGCGGTGTCGAGCCGGTCGAGGATGGAGCGCAGTTCGCGCTGGCTGCCGTCGCTGGGGATCTGCAGCGACAGGGCCTCGTCGTCGCGGGTGACCTCCCGTAGCGCGAGAGCAGCGGACTGGTAGGCGGCGGGGTCGGTGAAGCGGAGTTGTATGTGCCCGCCGGGGATCAGCCGCTTCAGCTCGTCTGCGGTGCCTTCGGCTGCGATTTTGCCGTTGTTGAGCAGGGCGATGCGGTCGGCGAGTTCGTCGGCTTCCTCCAGGTATTGGGTGGTGAGGAAGACGGTGACGCCGCCGGTGACGAGTTCGCGGATGATCTGCCACATGTTGTGCCGGGAGCGCGGGTCGAGGCCGGTGGTGGGTTCGTCGAGGAAGATGATGCGTGGGTTGCCGACCAGGGTCATGGCGATGTCCAGGCGGCGCTTCATGCCACCGGAGTAGGTGGAGGCGGGCTTCTTCGCCGCGTCGGTGAGGTCGAAGCGCTCCAGCAGTTCGGCGGTGACCTGCCGTCCTTCGCGTTTGGGGAGGTGGTGCAGGTCTGCCATGAGGAGCATGTTCTCCTCGCCGGTGATCAGGCCGTCGACGGCGGAGAACTGCCCGGTGACCCCGATAGCGGCACGCACGGCCTGCGGGTCGGAGGCGATGTCGTGGCCCGCGACACGGATCTGGCCACTGGCGGGGTCGGGGGAGATGAGGGTGGACAGGATCTTCACGGCGGTGGTCTTGCCGGCGCCGTTCGGGCCGAGCAGCGCGAACACCGAGCCGGCCGGGACGGCCAGGGCGATGCCGTCGAGGACGGTCTTGTCGCCGTAGGACTTGCGCAGCCCGGTCGCCGCGATGGCCAAGTCGGTCATGAGGGAGTGCTCCTTTTGGCGGGCTGCGGGTTTTACAGGCTGCGGGCGGTGATGTCGCCGTGCGAGGTGGTGGCGCGGATGTCGAGTTCGGCGGTGCCATCGTTCTTGAGGGCGTTGCTGACGCGGCCGTAGGCGGTGTCGGCGTCCAGGGCGGCCGAGACGCCGGTGGCGGCGCCGACCGTGATGTCGCCGGACTGGGTGCGCAGCACGACCGTGCCGCGCACGGCCTCGGTGATCTGGATGTCGCCCCTTGTGGTGCTGATCTCCGCGGGGCCGTTGAGCCGGCCGATCTCGACATCGCCGTCGATCGCGGTGAGGCGGACGCCCGCGGCCTCGTCGATCTTGATCTGGCGGTACGCGCCTTCGAAGGCGATGTCGCCGAGGCGGCCGACGCCGCGGAGCTCGGAGCTGGCGGTCTTGGCCTCGATACGGGAGCCGGCGGGCAGCTTGACGGTGACCTCCAGGGATCCGGAAGGGGCGAGGAGCTGGTTCTTGGGCTCGGGGGTGTGGATCCGCAGGACGCCGTCGGCGTAGGTGACGGTGGTCTGCTCGGCGGTCTGGACGTCGCGGCTCTTGGCGGGGTTGGCGGGCAGGACCTCGACGGTGGTGTCGGCGCGGTCGGCGGCGATGAACTGGATACGTCCGGCGGGGATGTCCAGGACGGCGGCGATCGGGGCGGGGGTGTCGAACTTCTGCATCGTGCTCTCCTGCTGTCGCTCGTTGTTTCTGACACCGGAAACGCTACGTTGCTTTCCAGATAGTGGCAACGTACTTGTTGCGAAGGTTGAGTATTTGCGCAGGTGGAGGCCATGAAACTGTTGCAACGGCCTGGCAGATAACGCAACGACGACTGCCTCGATCATTGCAATGAGTAAGAAAGGAACGCTACGGTGGGGGGCCAGGGACCACCGCGAAGGATCACCAAGGAGATCGCGATGCCAGGAGGCAGACTCACCCAGCAGGAACGCCAGCAGATCGCGCTGGGGCTGGCCGACAGCCTCCCGTACGCCGAGATCGCCCGACGCCTCGAACGTCCGACCTCAACGATCACGCGTGAGGTGATGCGCAACGGCGGCCCCACCGCCTACCGCGCCGACCTGGCTCACCGCGCCACCGAACGCCGCGCTCACCGGCGCAGGCCCGCCTCCTCCCGAGGGGCGGAGTCGGTCCCTCAGCCGCATGGCCGCGACGCCGAGGCCGTGCGCGAGTACGAGGAGTTGCTCACCACCATCCTCATGCAGTCGGGCCTGCCCAAGATGATGGCCCGAGTGATGGCCTGCCTCTACACCACCGACGCGGGCAGCCTCACCGCGTCCGAACTCGCCCAGCGCCTCCAGGTCAGCCCGCCGTCCATTTCCAAAGCGATCGCGTTCCTCGAGGGCCTGGAGCTTGTCCGCCGGGAACGCGACGAGCGCCGCCGCGAGCGCTACATCGTCGACAACGACCTCTGGTACCAGTCGATGATCCGCAGCGCCCGGGACAACGACCGGTTCGTCGAGGTCGCGCGGCAGGGCGCCGGCGTCCTCGGCGCCGGCACCCCGGCCGCCGCCCGCCTCGAAAGTGCTGCCCGCTTCCTCGACTTCGTCTCCGAAAGCCTCATCCGCGCCGCGGAGCAGGCCCGCGAAGTCCTTTACACCAAAGCCGAAACGACCTCAGGCGACACCACCGAGCCACGTTCGGACCGCTGATGGACGGGTGAGGGAGGGGCCGGGACGAGTCAGCGAACGTGCGGTGTCGCGGCGGCGATGAAGTCGCGGACGCTCTGCCGGGACCGCTCGCGGATGTCGTTCAGCCGGTCGCGGTCCTCGGCCCGGTGCAGCTCGGTGACGTACTCCAAGATCCGCTCGGAGAGTTCCACGAGCGCGGGGTCGTCCGAGATCATCTGCACGCGGAACATCGCCTCCTGCGCCGCGTACCGCAATTCGTAGACGTGCTCCTGCAGCTCCGGGGTGTCCTCGTCGGGGCGGTTCTCGTGGGTGACGAACCACCACTGGACCAGCACCCGGCGGTAGTTGAGCAGCGCCCCCGCGTATGCGCAGTACGCGTCGATGCGTTCCTGCCGCAGCTTCTCCGCCCGGGCGAAGTGCTCGCCGCGTTCGGTGGTCCGCCGCTGGAAGACGTAGGTGACACCGGAACCCAACACCGTGCCGAGCACGGCTATGAAACTCGCCAGAACTGCCTCCATAGGGGAAGTTGACCACAGTGCGGGCGGGCGTCGCCGGGGTCGAGGGCGGAGGGCGTCGGGGGAGTGCGGCAAGATGAGGGGCATGGGTAGCTTCGGGGGAAGTGATCGCTTGCTGGCCGGGCGTTATCAGTTGGTGTCACGGCTGGGGCGCGGCGGCATGGGTACGGTGTGGCGGGCCGTCGACACGTTGCTCGGCCGGGACGTGGCGGTCAAGGAGCTGCACTTCGACGAGGAGTTGGACGGGATGTCGGCCCTCGACGTCCAGCAGCAGCATGAGCGCACGCTGCGCGAGGCCCGGACCGTGGCGCAGATCAAGCATCCGAATGTGATCGTCCTGCACGATGTCGTGGAGGAGGACGGACGCCCTTGGATCGTCATGGAGTTGGTCGACGGCAGCTCGCTCGCCGACCAGTTGGCCGCCGAGGGGGCGGTCGGGCCGCGTGAGGCGGCGCGGGTCGGGGTCGCGCTGGTGGACGCGTTGCGGGTGGCGCATGCGAGCGGGGTGCTGCACCGGGACATCAAGCCCGCCAATGTGCTGGTGGAGGCGGGCACCCGGCGGGTGGTGCTGACGGACTTCGGGATCGCGCAGGTGACCGGGAGCACGACGATCACCGAGACCGGGACGTTCGTGGGCTCGCCCGAATACACCGCGCCGGAGCGGATGTCGGGGCGCCGCACCGGTCCGGAGTCGGACCTGTGGTCGCTGGGTGTGCTGCTGTGCACGCTGGTCAGCGGCGAGTCCCCGTTCCGCCGTGACTCGTTGGGCGGTGTGCTGCACGCGGTCGTGTTCGACGAGATACGGGCGCCCGAGGCCGCCGGGGCCCTGGGCCCGGTCATCGAGGGGCTGTTGCAGCGTGACCCCGACGTACGGCTGACCGGGGACGCGGCGGCGCGGATGCTGCGGATGTGCCTGGCGCCGGGGGACACCCCCGAGATCCCCCTGGAGTACACGCCGACGCAGCCCGCCGTGCCGGTGGCGACCGGCCAGACGCCTGGCCATGCGTCCGGCCATACGCCCGGCCAAGCGTCCGGATATGGGGCTGCTGGGTACGGGGGCGCCGGGTACGGGGGCGGCGCCACCCCGGCGGCGGCCCCGGCGGCTCCGGAGCCCCCCACCCCCGTCGCGCCCGCCCCGCTCGGCCGGGGCCCCCGCCGCCGTAAGGCGCTGATGGCCGGCGTCGCGGTGGTCGCGCTGGCCGGCATCGGCGCCGGGGTCGCGGTGCTGGCGCTCGACCGGAAGGACGGCGGCACCGCGGACGAGGGCCGAAGCGGGGACAAGACCTCGGCCACCGCCCCGACGGACCCCGGCAAGAAGCCGTCGCCGTCGGGCAAGCAGTCGCCAACGTCCTCGAAGGCCGCCGTCCCGGACGGCTATGAGCTGGTGGACGACCCGGCCGGCTTCACGATCGCCGTACCCGAGGGGTACTCCCGCGACGTCAAGCCCCCGCGCGTCTACTACAACTCGCCCGGCATGGAGTTCCGGATCGGGATCCACATCCAGGAGCAGGACCCCAAGGGCCCGCTTCAGCTGAGCCGGGAGGCGGACGCCAGGGGGTCGGAGGACTACCCGGGCTACCGCGGCGGCCAGGTCATCGAGACGGACCGCAAGGGGCAGCCCGCCGCCCTATGGGCGTTCATCTGGAACGGCTCGGCCGACGACGGCGGCTCGCGTCAGACCTATGACCTGACCTGGAACGAGGCGGGCAAGATGTACGACGTATGGGTGTCCGCGCCGGTCGGGAAGAAATCCGAGGGAAAGCAGCATTTCGACACCGCTGTTAACACTTTCTCCCGGTCCGCCGGCCAGAACTGAACAGCAGCGCAACGGCTTTGTCACGAGCGGTCACAGCCGTCCTGGGGCCGGTGGCGGGTCGCGTGTGCGAGAAGGTAATGATGGAGCCATGACGAACGACGGGGGACGGGCGAACGAGCCCACCAGCTACGAGCTGCGGCCGCCGCAGGCTCCGGCCACGCCGGCACCGCCTCCAACCGAGCCGGTGCCGTCCCAGGAGCCGTCCCGCGACGCGGCTCAGGAGCCGCCGGGGCCGCCTGGGCTGCCTGCGCAGGGCGCTCGGCAGGGCACCGAGGACCGGCCGCACAGCACGTACCAGCCGACGCAGCTCGACGGCCGGACCACCCCCGGGCAGCCATCCTCCGAACCGTCCACCTCCGAGCCGTCCACCCCCGGGCAGCCATCCTCCGAGCCGTCCACCTCCGTGCCGCCCACCTCCGAGCGGCCGTCCTCCGAGCCGTCCACCCCCGAGCGGCCCCCCGCCGGGCAGCCCGCCTCCGGACAGCCCGACCCCCGTACGTCGCCGCCCCCGCCCGCCGCCCAGGACCCCGGCATCGGCCGTGTCATCGGCGGCCGTTACCGTCTCGTCTCGCGTCTGGGACACGGCGGCATGGGCACGGTCTGGAAGGCGCACGACCAGGTCGTCGACCGCGATGTCGCGGTCAAGGAGCCGCGGGTGCCCGAGACCCTGCCGGAGGCCGAGCGGCAGAAGGTCTACCAGCGGATGCAGCGCGAGGCGCGCGCCGCGGCCCGGATCGACCACCCCTCGGTCGTCTCCGTGTACGACGTGGCCGTCGAGGACGGCCGGCCCTGGCTGGTGATGGAGCTGGTGCGCGGCGACTCGCTCGCCGACCGGCTGGCCGAGGGCACGCTGGACCCGCGCGAGGCGGCCCGGATCGGCGTCGCGGTGCTGGGCGCGCTGACGGCCGCGCACGAGGCCGGAGTGCTGCACCGCGACGTCAAACCGGACAACGTGCTGCTCGGCCGGAACGACCGGGTGGTGCTGACCGACTTCGGCATCGCGCAGGTCGAGGGCGAGCAGGGGCTGACGGAGACCGGCGCGTTCGTCGGCTCCCCCGAGTTCATCGCGCCCGAGCGGGTGCTGGGCCAGCGGCCCGGGCCCGAATCGGACCTCTGGTCGCTGGGCGTCGTGCTGTACGCGGCGGTCGAGGGCATGTCCCCGTTCCGCCGCTCGCACGCCCCCGCGACCCTCCAGGCCATCCTCTCCGCCGAGCCGCAGACGCCCGCCCGCGGCTCGGGGGCGCTCGGCACGCTGATCATGCAGTTGCTGCGCAAGGACGCGGCGGCGCGGCCGTCGGCGGCCGAGGCGCGGCAGGCGCTGGAGGAGGTGGTGCGGCCCCCGCAGCCGGCGCCGACGGTGCTGGCGACCCGCCTGTACGGCCAGGTCGGGGGAGGGGCCGGGATCGGGGTCGGGGTCGGGGCCGACGCCGGGGAAGGCGCCGGGGAGGCGCAGAGTGCGGGCAGCCGCTTCGTACCGCCCATCCTGCACAAGAACCGCAAGGCGCAGCTGGGCCTGGGCGGTGTGGTGGTGCTGGTGGCCGCCGCGCTGGTGCTGGTGCTGATGAAGCCGTTCGCGAGCGAGGGCAGCGGCCTCCCGTCCGGGTGGACGGTCCGGGACGAGCGCGAGGTGGTCGACGCGTCGCTCGCCGTACCCGAGGACTACAAGCGGGTGCTGGACGACAGCGACGAGGACAACCAGTCCGTCACCTTCAAGGACCCCAGTGGGGTCTTCACCATCTATTTCCTCCGGGCCGTCAAGGACGGCGAGGAGGACGTCACCGGGCTCAAGGACGCGGTCGAGAAGACGATCGCGAAGCGCGAGAGCGATACCCAGTACGACTACGCGGACGCCCACAGCAAGCGGGTGAAATCCTCCCAGCAGGGCCAGCCGGCGGAGGACGTGAACACCACCTACCGCCCCTACTCCAGCAACCGCGACGACTACATCCCCTATCTCGAGCGCACCCACATCTATGTCAACTCCGACAAGACGGCGTGGCGGCTGAGCGTGACCATGCCCGCCAAGGGGGAGGCCCGTAAGACGGGCGACAAGCTCTACGAGGAAGTCGTGAAGCGCCTGGAGATCCAGGACCTCAAGACAGCAGCGAAATAGAGTTACCGTCGGGTAGTCAAACCGGCCGGGGCGGGCCTACCCTCGCCCCCATGACGGACTCGCAGGACAGCGCACAGCCCACGCAGGACGCCCCTCAGGAGGCCGCACCGGACGCCCCGCAGGCGGCTGCCCCCGATGCCTCGCAGGACGTCGCCCCCGATGCCTCGCAGGACGTCGCATCCGACGCCGGACAGGCGGCCGCACCTGCCCGCGCCGACGGCAACCCGGTCGCCCCCGCGGGCGCCCGTACCGCCGCCCATGTCGTCACCCCCGAGCTGATCGCCCAGCTCGCGCGCGGCGTGGTGGGCAGTGGCAGCACCACCAGCCACACCCCCTTCACCGGGGAAGTCCTGGCCGAACTGCCCGAGTCCACCCCCGAGGACGTCGCCGAGGCGTACGAGCGGGCGCGCAAGGCGCAGCCGGCCTGGGCCCGTACCCCCGTGCGTCGGCGCGCCGCCGTGCTGCTGCGCTTCCATGACCTGCTCGTCCGCCGTCAGTCCGAGGTGCTGGACCTGATCCAGGTGGAGACGGGCAAGACCCGGCTGCACGCCCACGAGGAGGTGCAGGAGGTCTGCCTCACCGCCCGCCACTACGGGCGCAAGGCCCCCGGCTACCTGGGTGCCCGCCGCCACACCGGCGCCGTTCCCGTCCTCACCAAGGTCACCGAGCTGCGCCAGGCCAAGGGCGTCATAGGCCTGATATCCCCCTGGAACTACCCCCTCTCCCTCTCCGTCGGCGACTCGCTCCCGGCCTTCGCCGCGGGCAACGCCCTGGTGATGAAACCGGACACCGAGACCGCGCTGACCGCCCTGTGGGCCCGTGAGCTGATGATCGAGGCCGGGCTGCCCGAGGGCGTATGGCAGATCGTGCTCGGCGAGGGCCCGGTCGTCGGCCCCGCCGTCGTCCAGCACGCCGACTACGTCTCCTTCACCGGCTCCACCCGCACCGGCCGCGAGGTCGCCCAGCGCGCGGCTGCCCGGCTGGTCGGCTGCTCCCTGGAACTGGGCGGCAAGAACGCCATGCTGGTGCTGCGGGACGCCGACCTCGACAAGGCCGCCGAGGGCTCGGTGCGCGCCTGCTTCTCCTCCGCCGGGCAGCTGTGCGAGTCCATCGAGCGCCTTTACGTCCATACGTCGATCGCCGACGCCTTCCTGGAGCGGTTCGTCGCCAGGACGAAGGCGATGCGCCTGGGCACGGCCCTGGCGTACGGGGCCGAGATGGGCTCGATGGCGGGCGAGCGGCAGTTGGCGACGGTCGTACGCCATGTCGACGAGGCCCGGGAGAAGGGCGCGAAGGTGCTCACCGGCGGCCGCGCCCGCCCCGACATCGGCCCGTACTTCTACGAGCCGACCATCCTCGACGGCGTCGAACCGCCGATGGCGGTGTGCGCGGAGGAAACGTTTGGCCCGGTCGTCTCCATCTACCGCTTCACCGACGAGGACGAGGCGGTCGAGCGCGCCAACGCCACCCCGTACGGCCTCAACGCCAGCGTCTGGACGAAGGACGGGCGGCGCGGCCGGGCGGTCGCCGCCCGGCTGCAGGCCGGCACGGTCAACGTCAACGAGGGCTACGGCGCGGCATACGGCAGCGTCCGGGCGCCGCTGGGCGGGATGGGCGACTCCGGCCTTGGGCGCCGCCACGGCTCGGAGGGGATCCTCAAGTTCACCGAGGCGCAGACGGTCGCGCACCAGCGGCTGCTGCCGCTCGGGCCCGCCTTCGGGATGACGGACGAGAAGTACGCGGCGTTCATGACCCGCAGCCTGCGCGCGATGAAGGCGCTGCGCCTGCGCTGAGTGGCGCGCGGCAAGGGGAGGTATCGCGGTGGATGACACGTACGACGCTGTGGACAACGACGTGCGCGACGACGCGTACGACGGCGCGGAGGACGACGTGCGCGACGGCGCGTACGACTACGACGTGATCGTCGTCGGCTCGGGCTTCGGCGGCTCGGTGACGGCCCTGCGCCTGACCGAGAAGGGGTACCGCGTCGGGGTCCTGGAGGCGGGCCGCCGCTTCACCCCCGAGACCCTGCCCAGGAACTCCTGGCACCTCCGCGACTATCTGTGGGCCCCCGCCCTCGGCTGCTACGGCATCCAGCGCATCCACGTCCTGGGCAAGGTCATGGTGCTGGCGGGAGCCGGGGTCGGGGGCGGCTCGCTCAACTACGCCAACACCCTCTACGTACCGCCCGAGCCCTTCTTCCGGGACCCGCAGTGGGGCGCCATCACCGACTGGCGGGCGGAGCTCGCCCCGTACTACGACCAGGCGCGGCGGATGCTCGGGGCGCGCCTGAACAAGACCATGACCCCCTCCGACGAGCATCTGAAAGCCGCCGCCGAGCGGATGGGGGTGGGCGAGAGCTTCCATATGGCGCCGGTGGGGGTCTTCTTCGGGGACGGCGACGACGCGGACGGCACGACCACGGCGGCGCCGGGGGAGCGCGTCCCCGACCCGTACTTCGGCGGCGCCGGCCCCTCCCGCCGGGCCTGCACCGAATGCGGCGAGTGCATGACCGGCTGCCGCCACGGCGCGAAGAACACCCTCAACGAGAACTACCTCCACCTCGCCGAGCGGGCCGGCGCCGTCGTCCACCCCATGACCACCGTCGTGGCCATCAGCGAGGACCGGCGCGGCGGCTACCGGGTCACCACCGTCCCCACCGACCGCCGCCGCAAGGGCCGCCGCCGCAAGAGCCCGCCGCGCGCGCTGCGCGCCCGCCAGGTCGTACTGGCCGCCGGGACGTACGGCACCCAGACGCTGCTGCACACCATGCGGGACAAGGGCCTGCTGCCCCGGATCTCCGACCGGCTCGGCATGCTCACCCGCACCAACTCCGAGGCCCTGGTCGGCGCGCAGACCTCGGACCGCCGCTACCGCAAGGTCCACCCGGCGCGGGAGCGGGCCGACTTCACCCGCGGCGTGGCGATCACCTCCTCCATCCACCCCGACGACACCACCCACATCGAACCCGTCCGCTACGGCAAGGGCTCCAACGCGATGGGGCTGCTGTCCGTCCTGCAGATCCCCGACGGCGGCCGACTGCCGCGCTGGCTGCGGTTCCTGGGGGCCAACCTCCGGCATCCGACGCTCGCGATGCGCTCGATGTCCAACCGCCGCTGGTCGGAGCGCACCATCATCGGTCTGGTCATGCAGACCCACGACAACTCGCTCACCACCTACCGCAAGCCGAAGGGGATCGGGAAGGGCCTGCTCACCGCCCGGCAGGGGCACGGCGAACCCAACCCGGACCACATCCCCGAGGGCGCCGAGGCCGCCCGCCACCTCGCCGAGTCCATCAACGGCTTCCCGGGCAGCAACGTCGGCGAACTGATGGGCACCCCGCTCACCGCCCACTTCCTCGGCGGCTGCCCCATCGGCACGGACCCCGACCACGGCGTGATCGACCCGTACCACCGGCTGTACGGGCACCCGGGCATCCACGTCGTGGACGGCGCGGCGGTCACCGCGAACCTGGGCGTCAACCCGTCCCTGACCATCACGGCCCAGGCGGAGCGCGCGATGTCCCTCTGGCCCAACAAGGGCACCCCCGACCCACGCCCACCCCAGGGCGCCCCGTACAAGCGCCTGTCCCCGGTCGCGCCCACAGCCCCCGCCGTCCCCGAGGACGCCTTCGGCGCCCTGAAGCTCCTGCTCCCGGTCCCGAAGGTGCCGCCGGCCGCCGACTAGGCGGACCCGTCGAGCTCGGCGCGCCAGTCGGGTTCGACCGCCATCATGCGCGCGGTCTTCGACGCGTCGCGATCGACCATCTCGCCGAGCACCTTGTCGACGCGCTCCAGCACCTCGTCCTCCAGACGCACACCGGCCGCCGTGGCGTTCTCGGTCACCTGCTCGGGCCGCGAGGCACCGATGACGGTGGCCGAGACCCCCGGCCGCCGCAGCACCCAGGCGATCGCGAGCTGGGCCATGGACAATCCGGCGTCCTCGGCGACCGGACGCAGCCGCGCCACCCGCTCCAGCAGACCGCTGCCGAGCACCCGGCTGACGAACCTCGGGGCCCGGCCCGACGCGGTGGCCCGGGAGCCTTCCGGGGGAGCCTGGCCGGGGCGGTACTTACCGGTGAGCACGCCCTGCGCCAGCGGCTGGAAGGCCAGTTGGCCGATGCCTTCCCGCAGGCACAGCGGAAGGACTTCGGGCTCGATGACCCGCCACAGCATGTTGTACTGCGGCTGGTTCGACACGATCCGGCCGCGCAGTCCGAGCTCCCCGGCCATCCGCAGCGCGGCCTCGATCTGGGGCGCCGTCCACTCGGACACCCCGAAGTAGAGCACCTTGCCCTGCCGTACCAGATCGTCGAAGGCGACAAGCGTCTCCTCCAGCGGCGTCCGCTCGTCGAACCGATGCGCCTGGTAGAGGTCGACGTAGTCCGTCCCCAGCCGGCGCAGCGAGGCGTGGCAGGACTCCATGACGTGCTTACGGGACAGGCCGCGGTCGTTGGGGCCGTCCCCGGTCGGCAGGCAGACCTTCGTGGCGATCTCCACCGACGAGCGCCGCACCCCGCCGAGCGCCTCTCCGAGCAGCTCTTCCGCGGCGCCTTGGGCGTAGACGTCGGCGGTGTCGAAGGTCGTGACACCGCAGTCGAGCGCCGTCCGCACACACGCCAGGGCCGCGTCCCTGCCGACCGACTCCCCATGGGTCAGCCAGTTGCCGTACGTGATCTCGCTGACCATCAGGCCGCTGCCGCCGAGTTGACGATGTTCCATGGGCCGACCCTAGACCTTGTCACTCCCGTCCGCCCGGCCGCTGATTCCGGCCGACGGCGTCAAAATCGTTTGACGTGGAGCGCGCTCCAGCTCCTAGTGTCCTGGGCAGACGGTTCCGAGGCAGACGGTTCCGAGCCCAGGAGGCCAAGCGGCATGACCAATGTTTCCACCCGGCACCTCGGCGAACTGGCGGTCTCCGCGCAGGGCCTGGGGTGCATGGGCATGAGCCACGCCTACGGCGCCGCCGACGACGAGCAGTCGATCGCGACGCTGCACCGCGCCCTCGACCTCGGGGTGACCTTGCTGGACACCTCCGACTTCTACGGCGTCGGGCACAACGAGGAGCTGATCGGACGGGCCATCGCCGGGCGCCGTGACGAGGTGGTGCTGGCCACGAAGTTCGGCTTCGCCAACCGCCTGGGCGAGCCCACCCGGATCCGCGGCGACGCCGCTTATGTGCGGCAGGCGTGCGAGGCGTCGCTGCGCCGGCTCGGGGTCGACCACATCGACCTCTACTACCAGCACCGGGTCGATCCGCAGGTGCCGATCGAGGAGACCGTCGGCGCCATGGCCGAGCTGGTGCGGGCCGGTAAGGTCCGCCACCTCGGGCTGTCCGAGGCCGGTGCGCAGACCATCCGGCGGGCGCACGCGGTGCATCCGATCGCCGCGCTGCAGAGCGAGTGGTCGCTGTGGACCCGCGACCTGGAGGCGGAGATCGCCCCGGTCTGCCGTGAGCTGGGCATCGGCCTCGTCCCGTTCTCCCCGCTCGGACGCGGCTTCCTGACCGGCCGGTACACCTCGGTCGAGGGGCTGGAGGAGACGGATATGCGGCGGACCCAGCCGCGTTTCGCCGACGGCAACCTCGAACGGAACCTGGCGATCGTCGCGAAGCTGAACGAGCTGGCCGAGGCGAAGGGGGTCACCGCCGGTCAGCTCGCCCTGGCCTGGGTGCAGCACCAGGGCGACGACGTGGTGCCGATCCCCGGCACCCGGCGGCAGCGGTATCTGGAGGAGAACATCGCGGCCCTGGACGTCGAGCTGTCCGCCGAGGACCTTGCCGCGATCGAGGCCGCCGCCCCGTCCGAGCAGATCGCGGGCACCCGCTACGACGCGACCAGCCTCACCTTCGTCAACGGCTGAGCTTGCTGCGGCGCACCGCCCCGCCAGTGATCGTGCTGGACACCTCAGCGCTGGTCGGGTTCCTGGTCGGCGCGGATGCCGTCGCGGAGAAGGTGCGCGTGGCCACAAGCGGGCGTTGGAGCTGCTCGGCGCCATCAACCTGACGAGGTACGACCACGTGCCGTTCCTGCCGCGGATCTGGGAGCTGCGGCACAACATGCGGCCGTACGACGCGTCGTATGTGGCGCTGGCGGAGACGCTGGGGGCGGACCTGGTCACGGTGGACGGGAAGTTCAGTGGTGCACCAGGGCTCGGATGCCCAGTTCGGAACCTGCGTGAGGAGTAACCGCGCGCACGCCCGTCACGCACGACGAACACCGCGCCCGTGGCCACGAGCCGGCCGGCGGGGGCCGTTTCGGGCCGCGCCGATCATGCCCGCGGCCCGTAGGTGAGGCGGCGCAGGACGATCTCGGCGGGGCCGGCCTGGTCGCGTTTGTCGAGCAGGCGGGCGACCAGAACGGTCATGAGCCAGACGGTCACCGCGATGGTCAGACCGGTCACGGTGGGGCTGCCGAAACGGTCGCCGAGGGCGAGCGTGAAGGGTGCCAGGAGGACCAGCCAGGCTACCGACTGGAACAGGTATCCCGACAGGGAGCGCCGGCCCAGGGCCGAGAGCGCGCCGACGACGGGGCCGGGCCGGGCGGCCCGCATGGCGATCAGGCCGAAGACGGCCACGTAACCCGGGCCGGCGAACATGCCGCTGGCACCGTGGAGCATCATCATCAGGCCGGCGGCCGACTCGTCGACGTGCAGCCATCCGGCGCCGACCAGAGCGGCCGGGAGACCTCCGGCGATGGCGACGCCGAGTCCAAGGACGGCGGTCCACTTGAGCAGGACCTTGTGGCGGGCCGGTTCCTCGAGGACGCGACGGCGGGCGGCCCACATGCCCAGCCACGTGATGATGATGAAGGGCAGGACGGTCAGCGTGTGCATCGGCCATTCGCCGAGGCGATCCAGCACGGATGCGAGGTAGTCGGGCGCGGCGAGGGAGTCGACGTGGCCCGACGGCAGCGGGGCCGATCCGCCCGAACCTCCGATGCCGCTCACCACGATGGCGCCGAGGACCAGCACCTCGACCGCGGACAGAGCCCAGAGCACCAGCACGGTCCGGTGGAACCTGTCGCCGCGGCGCAGTAGCACCAGGGTCATCACGATCCCGACGATCCCGTAGGCGCCGAGGAAGTCGCCGTAGTACAGCAAGGCGGCGTGCACGAACCCGAAGGCGACGAGCCACAGGTTGCGGCGTAAAAGCACCGAACGGACCTGCTTCGGCGTGGCGCCGGAGGCGTCCTGGCGGCGGGCGAGTTGGACGAGTCCGTAGCCGAACATCACGGCGAAGACCGGGTATCCACGGGCGTGGACGAGTTCGAAGAGCGCGAAGTTGAGGCCGCGGTCGGCGCCTTCTGGCGTGGTGTCGAGGCCGGGCTCGCCGGCGAAGACGACTCCGGTGACGTTGGCCAGCGTGATGATCAGCAGCATCGCCCCCCGGGCCAGGTCCGGCGCGAGGGCGCGTTCGGCGCGCCGTACGGGCCCTCGCCCTCTTGATGTCCGCGGTGCGGTGTCAGCGCTCACGTTCGTCCCTCTCCCCGAGATCCTGTACTTAGTTTCTCAGAGAAAGTATCACTGACATACTAAATGCGACAGGTGTACTGGATCTGGCATGATGGGCCTCACGATCCGGGGTGAACGAGGGAGTCATGACCAGCGAGGACTTCATTCCGGCGGCGCTTCGCCGGCTGTGGGGGATCTCGGAGTCCTCGCGTCTCGGGCGGCCCGCGGTCCTCGACGTCAACCTGGTCGTCGCCGCGGCGGTGAAAATCGCCGACCGCGACGGGCTCGGCGGTGTGACGCTTCCCAAGGTCGCCAAGAGCCTCGGCTTCACGGGGATGTCGCTCTACCGGTACGTCGGATCCAAGGACGAGTTGCTCACGCTCATGGCCGACTCCGCCCTGGGTGCGCCGCCGGCCATGGACGCCGACGACTGGCGCGAAGGGCTGCGCGGCTGGGCCTTCGCGCAGCGCGCGGTTTTCCGGCGCCGGGCGTGGCTGACGCGCGTGCCCACCTCCGGACCACCCTCCGGGCCGAATCAGATCGCCTGGATGGAGGCCGCTCTGGCGATCTTGTCCCGCACCCGCCTCGACTGGGCGCACAAGGTCGGCGTCCTATCGCTGATCAGCGGTTACGTGGTCCAGTCGGTTCGGCAGTACAGCGAGCTCGCCGAGGGCAGGTCCGAGGGCCAGGGGCAGGCCGACGCCGAGCGCGAATACGGTCGCGCGCTGGCGCGGCTCGTCGAGCCCGAACGCTTCCCCGAGACGGCCCGGCTGTTTTCCTCGACGTTGTTCGAGGCGCCGCCGTCGGACACCCCCGATGCGGCGATCGCCGATGCGGACTTCTCGCTCGGGCTGGAGCTGATCCTCGACGGCGTCGCCGTCCGGATCGAGGGCCCCGACTCCTGAGGGGCGTCGCGGCTCGTACGGGCCTCACCGCCGCCGTGCCTCGCCATCCGACCGGTGCGGCCGCGCATGTGCGAAGGGGCCGCCCCTCCGGGGCGACCCCTTCGCCATGGCCCGTCGGCTCAGGCCGTCACGCCGTCAGGCTGCTGTCATGGCGTCGTTACGCGGCCACGCCACCGCTGCGGCGACGGCGCACCACGAACACCGCGCCCGCGCCCGCGGCCATCGCGACGCCACCGATCACGGCGATGGTCGGCAGCGCGGAGGAGGAGCCGGTCTCGGCGAGGGAGCCCTTGGGGTTGATCTTCGTGTCGCCCGCCGGCTTGGGCAGGGGCTTCTTGCCGCCCTGCGGCTCCGGCTTGGGCTCGGCCGGCGGGATGTGGCCGGGCTTCGAGCCGGCCGGGAGGACGTCGAACTCGTAGTAGTCGCCGGTCGAGAAGACGCAGTTGCCCTCGTCGTCCGTGTAGACACCAAAGGTCAGCGCGTAGCCGAAGCCGTCACCGAGGGCCTTGGCGGACACGCTCAGCCGCATGTCGAGGGTGATGGTCTCGTGGGCGCGTACGTCGGTGTAGCCGATGTAGCCCGCGCCCGGGTCGTTCTCGTCGGTGGAGATCGACGTCCAGGCGCCGGTGTCCGGGTCCTTGTACTGCAGCGTCAGGAACTTGCCGGTGCCGTCGGGGTGCTTGGAGTCCGCGGTGCCGGCGAAGACGCCGAAGTCCACGCGCTTGAGGGACTTGTCCGAGTCGTTCTTGACCTGGAACTTGAAGCCGTGGAAACCGCTGCCCGCCACGACCTTCGACGGCAGGCCGGCGATGGTGGTGGTGAGGTCCGGGTTCTCCTCGTACGACCCGTCGTCGTTGCAGTCGTCACCCGGCGTCGGCTCGTCCGTGGGGTCGCCGGTCGGCGGGGTGGTCGTGGGGGTGTCGGTGGTGGGCGGGATGGTCGGCGGCTTGGTGTCCGTCGGGGTGTTCGTGGTGGGCGGGGTGGTCGGGGGCTTGGTGTCCGTCGGCTCGGTGGTGGGCGGGTTGGTCGTCGGGTCGGCCGGGGACGGGGTGGTCACCGTGGGGTCGGGGGTCGGGGAGACCGTGGCGGTCGGCTCGTCCGTGGGCTCGTCGGCAAAGGCAGCGGGCGCCGCCAGCAGCGCGGCGGGGACGATGGCGGCCGTCGCGGCGGCGGTCGCCAGGGCGCGGCGAAGCTTCATGAAGACCTCTTCTGGGTCCGTTCGCGCCGCTGGTCGTCAGCGGCACGCGGTGGAAGGCCGTCGCGGTGGGGGCGCGGTCTGGCCGTGCGTTTGCACGTACATGACCGGTCGGGTGGCCGAAAGGTTGCCCCTGGGTTTGCTCACAGAATGGTCACAGAAAAACCCGATCAAGGTCACGGGCCCCTGACGGCGTGAGAAGGCGGCGTGAGAAGGCGGCGCGCGAACACGGCGTGCGAGGCGGCGCGCGAAGGGCCCCGGGGGCGTCCGAGCGGGGCGGGCGTCCCCGGGGCCCTAGGCGGTCAGCACCGGCGTCAGGGCAGCGCCGGTGCTGAAGGGCGGCGCCGGGGGGAGCGCCGCTGGCTTTGGAGGCCGCCGGTCTTTCGGGGTGGTGCGCTTTTGAGCCGCCGCGAGTGGTGCGCCTGCCAGTCGTACGCCTGCGGGTCGTACGCCTGCGAGCTAGCGGTGCGCTTGCGGGTGGAGCGCGGTGGTGCAGCGGCGATACAAGAGGGGCGTACGCCCGCGTGGTCGGACCAATGACGGTAGGGAGGTCCGGGGGCGTCTTCCCTCCGTGCATCGTGGTGGATGTGGCGCTTCCGGCGCAACCGTTTCGACCGGATACGGTCGGCCCCAGGCGTCCCCGGGGCCGACCGTTCTTTGGGGTGGTGACCGGGCTGCTGTCCCCTGCTGACCGGTCACCTCGCCGAAGCGAGGTCCCACGACGCGCCGCCTGAATCACCGCAGGGGGCCGCGTCTCATCGCTTCGGCGGATCTGAGCCACGCGTGGATACTTCCGGGCCGCTCCTGGCTGGCGCGGACAACGGGCTCAACGAAGCCGCTCACGGCCCGGTCACGTGGCGTACGGGTGACGGTGTGTGACGGCGGCGGTGACGGGGAGTGCCCGGGGAGGTCCCGGAATGCGCGCTGAACGCGCCAGGAAAGTCGTGATGGCGAGCCCGTTAGAATCGATGGTCCAACCCCCGGAAACACCGCAACCTCCGCCGGAAGGCCGCCGAAGTGCCATCAGCGTCCCCTGCTGCCGCCCCCGACACCGTCCTGGTCGTCGACTTCGGCGCGCAGTACGCCCAGCTCATCGCCCGTCGCGTCCGCGAGGCCCGGGTCTACAGCGAGATCGTCCCGTCCACCATGCCGGTGGCCGAAATGCTCGCCAGGAAGCCGAGGGCGATCATCCTCTCCGGCGGCCCCTCGTCGGTGTACGCGGAGGGTGCGCCCACCGTCGACCGCGCGCTGTTCGAGGCCGGGGTGCCGATCTTCGGCATGTGCTACGGCTTCCAGCTGATGGCCACCACGCTCGGCGGCACCGTCGACAACACCGGGGCCCGCGAGTACGGCCGTACGCCGCTGACCGTCTCCAAGCCCGGCTCCACGCTCTTCGAGGGCACCCCGGCCGAGCAGACTGTGTGGATGTCGCACGGCGACGCCTGCTCGGCGGCCCCCGAGGGCTTCACCGTCACCGCCTCCACCGATGTGGTGCCGGTCGCGGCCTTCGAGAACGACGAGAAGAAGCTGTACGGCGTGCAGCACCACCCCGAGGTGATGCACTCCACCCACGGGCAGCAGGTGCTGGAGCACTTCCTCTACCGGGGCGCCGGGATCGAGCCGAGCTGGACCACCAGCAATGTGGTGGAGGAGTCCGTCGCCGCCATCCGTGAGCAGGTCGGCACCAAGCGCGCGATCTGCGGCCTGTCCGGCGGCGTGGACTCCGCCGTCGCCGCCGCCCTCGTCCAGCGGGCCATCGGCGACCAGCTGACCTGCGTGTACGTGGACCACGGCCTGATGCGCAAGGGCGAGTCCGAGCAGGTCGAGAAGGACTTCGTCGCGGCCACCGGCGTCCAGCTGAAGGTCGTCGACGCCGAGGAGCGCTTCCTGACCGCGCTCGCCGGGGTGTCCGACCCCGAGGAGAAGCGGAAGATCATCGGCCGGGAGTTCATCCGGGTCTTCGAGCAGGCCCAGGCCGAGATCATCGCGGACGAGGGCCCGGCCGTGGAGTTCCTGGTGCAGGGCACCCTCTACCCGGACGTGGTGGAGTCCGGCGGCGGCACCGGCACCGCCAACATCAAGTCCCACCACAACGTGGGCGGGCTCCCGGACGACCTCGAGTTCAAGCTGATCGAGCCGCTGCGCCGGCTGTTCAAGGACGAGGTGCGGATGGTCGGCCAGGAGCTCGGGCTCCCGGCCGAGATCGTCCAGCGCCAGCCCTTCCCGGGCCCCGGCCTGGGCATCCGTATCGTCGGCGAGGTCACCAAGGAGCGCCTGGACCTGCTGCGCGAGGCCGACGCCATCGCGCGCGAGGAGCTGACCGCCGCGGGCCTTGACCGGGACATCTGGCAGTGCCCGGTGGTGCTGCTCGCGGATGTGCGCTCGGTGGGCGTACAGGGCGACGGCCGTACGTATGGCCACCCGATCGTGCTGCGCCCCGTCTCCTCCGAGGACGCGATGACCGCGGACTGGTCGCGGCTGCCGTACGACGTGCTGTCGCGGATCTCGACCCGGATCACCAACGAGGTCGACGAGGTGAACCGCGTGGTCCTGGACATCACCAGCAAGCCCCCGGGCACCATCGAGTGGGAGTGACCCCGACCCCTCGTATCCCGTATACACGTCGACGCCGTCGCCCGATCTTTCCGGGCGGCGGCGTCGTCGCCGTTGCGTCATCGCTCTGGCGTCCTGTGATACCCCCAGGTAGCTTCCGCTCCGAGCCCTGAGAGCACGCAGTGCGCCAAGGAGTGAGCCGCCGATGCCGCCGATGCCGGAGCCGATCCCCACCGACCAGTTGCACTTCACCCTGCCGCCGCAGCACGCCTCGCCGGCGGACGAGCGGCGCCACCGCAAGGAGCGGCTGGCCGCCGCCCTGCGCCTCTTCGGGCGGTACGGGTTCGAGGAGGGGGTCTCGGGCCATATCACCGCGCGGGACCCGGAGTTCACCGACTGCTTCTGGGTGAACCCCTTCGGGATGTCCTTCCGCCACATCACCGTCAGCGATCTGATCCTCGTCAACCAGGCGGGCCGGGTGGTCCAGGGGCGCCACCACGTCAACCAGGCGGCGTTTGTCGTTCACTCGTCCGTGCATCAGGCGCGGCCGGAGGTCGTGGCCGTCGCGCACTGCCACTCGGTGCACGGCCGCGCCCTGTCGGCGCTCGGTGAACTGCTCGAACCCATCACCCAGGACGTCTGCGCCTTCTTCGAGGACCACGCGCTCTACGACCGCTATACGGGCGTGATCGTGGACGAGGCGGAGGGGCGGGCCATCGCGGCCGCGCTCGGCCCCCGTAAGGCCGTCATCCTGCGCAATCACGGTCTTCTGACGGTCGGCGACTCGGTCGACGCGGCCGCCTGGTGGTTCATCGCGATGGAGCGCTCCTGCCAGGTGCAGCTGGCCGCGAAGGCCGCGGGCAAGCCGGTCCTGATCGACTACAAGAACGCGGTGCAGACCCGTGAGCAGCTGGGCACCGATCTCGTCGCCTGGATCAACTATCAACCTCTGTACCAGCAGATCACCCGCGGCGAGCCGGACCTGCTGAGCTGAGACCCCCCGACTTACGGCACAATCCCCTGTCAAGACATGTCAGTTGGGACCAGAGCGCCGACTGACCCGGGAGAACGATGAGCGGAGCGCCTCGTGGCGGTGAAAGCGGCGGAAGACGCCACGACGGCAGAGCGCCATAAGCACAGCGGATGCGAGTGCGGCGAATGCGCCCGGGACGGGCACCGGCGGGCGGTGGCCGCGTTCTTGGCCCTGCGTGACCGGTTCGCGGCTGGGGAGGGCCTGCCGGCGGCGCTCGCGCACTCCGCCGAGGCATCCCGGCAGTGGGTGTCGGACGAGCTGACGCAGGCGGCCCGGACGACCTGGGACACCGGCCGCGTCGAGAGCTTCGCATGGGGCGGGGCGGTGCGGCGGCGCACGCTGTACGTGGTGTGGGGCGCGGTCGGGGCGCTGCTGATCGGGCAGTTGGCCACGGCGGTCGGCGCGGGCTGGTCGGCGGCGCGTACGGCCTCGCTGACCGTCGCGCTGCTCGCGGCCGGGCTGCTGACGCTCGCCGCCCGGCTGCACCGTGGCAGCGGCGGCCCGCTCGCCCCGCTCGTCGGCGAGGACAACCGCCTGTCCACCTCGCGCGCCGTGGCCGCCGCGTGGCTGCTGTTCGCGGTCTTCGCGGTGCTGATGCTCGCGGTCGAGCTGGCCTTCGCCCCGGAGGCGGGGGAGCGGACGGCCGACGGTCTCGCGCTGGACGGCGCCGCCGGGCTGCTCACCGTCACCGCCCTGGCCTGCCTGGCCGCGGTCGCGGCCCGGCTCGTGGTGGCGGCGCGGGTGCGGGCGCAGCGGCTGCAGAAGGTCCGGGCGCTGCGGCCGCGCGCCGCGGATCTGCTGACCGACGACGCGGGCCGCGGCAGCCTGGCGGACGCTCAGTACGTGGTGGTGCAGGCGGTCGTGCTGGTGTTCGCCGCGGTGCGGCTGGCGCGCGAGCCGCAGCGGCTGCCCGAACTGCCCTGGGGCCTGGCGCTGCTGGCCGCCGTCTCGGTGCTGATGTACCTGGCCGGGAAGTACACGGAGGGCGGTCGGCCCACGGTGCTCTCGGTGGTCCGGGTCCGGCCCGAGGAGGGCGGTTTCGACCGGGACGCGCCGATCCGCACCGGGGACGACATCGAGATCCGCGGCAGCGGCTTCGTACCCCCGGGGGCGGAGGAGCCGGACCGGCTCGCCCGTATGGTCGTACGGATCGGGGCGGTGCACGTTCAGGTGCCGCTGGTGCCGGTCGCCGGGGGCTTCAGCAACCCGACCGACACCGTGCTGACCGTGCCGGTGCCGGTGGATGTGGAGCCGGGGCGGGCGGAGGTGCAGGTCGTCACCGCGGCGGGGGCGGAGACAAACCGCTATCCGATCGACGTTCTGGACTGAGTCGCCTCCCCGTTTCCTCCGTAAGGTTTTGTTGACGAGGCAACGGGAGAGGCGGGCGTCATGAGGCATGCTGACAGAACGGTCGGAGCCGGCTCGGGCAGTGTGGGCGGCGTGGGCGGCGTGAGCGGGATAGGCGGCAGCGGCGGCACCGGCGGCTGGCGGGACTCCGCCGCGCGGTACGCCCTGCTGCCGCTGCGGATCTTCCTCGGGGTGACGTTCATCTACGCGGGGATCGACAAGCTGACGGACTCGGCCTTCCTGGCCGACAGCGGCACCGGCTCGATGGGTGAGCTGATGCGGGGCGTGCGCGACAGCTCCGCGGTGCCGTGGCTGATCGACCTGGCGCTCAAGGACCCGACCAGCTTCGGGTACGCCATGGCCTTCGGGGAACTGGCGGTCGGGCTGGGCACGATCGTGGGGCTGCTGGGGCGGCTGGCGGCGTTCGGCGGCGCGCTGATCTCGCTGAGCCTGTGGCTGACGGTCAGCTGGCAGTCGGACCCGTACTACTACGGAAACGATTTGGCGTATCTGATGGCGTGGCTGCCGCTGGTCCTGGCGGGCACCCCCTATCTGTCGCTGGACGTGGCCATCTCCAAGCGGCGCAGGCGCCAGGGCGCGCAGCTGTTCAGCTAGCCGCCTCCCGGTCCTCCCGTACGTCCCTGTCGTCGCCGCCGCTGCCGCGGCCCGCGGGCGGCGCCTCGTAGCGGCGGCGCAGCTCGTCCATGGGCAGATCGCGCAGCGGCGGTGCGGTGTGCTCGGAGAGGCGGCTGCGGCGCCGCCGGGCGCCGAAGGCGAGCGCCGAGACGAGCCCCGCCAGGCACAGCCCGCCCAGGAGGACGGGCAGGGGCGCGAAGGGCGGCAGATCCCACTCCCCGGCGGCGTCCAGACCGTACGCGAGGGCCGTCCCGAGGACGACGAGTCCGGCGGTCAGCCTGCCGGGCTGGAAGCGGTGGCGCCTCATGACCAGCTCACCTCCACATTGCCCAGGCCGATTTCCAGGTCCAGCCGCAGCGTGCCCTTCGCGGTGTGCCCATCGGCGGGCGGCACGGTCACGGTCCGGTCCCTGTTCGGCTCGATGTCGATGTCGTCGCCCCTCTCGCCCGGCAGCCGGATGTCGCCGAACCCCACATGGATGGTCAGCTCGAGCCGCGTGTCCTTGGGCACGGTGACGGCCAGCTTCCCGGCGCCGACCTCGGCGTGCGTGGTGACGGTCTGGCCCTTCTTCAGGGACATGCGGTCCAGTTTGAGTTCGCCGACGCCCCCGCCCAGCGCGTACGAGCCGTGTACGGCGGCCGTGGAGGTGGGCGCCCAGGTGCGGCGCGACCAGTCGGTGGTGACGGACTTGGGGAGCCAGGCGGCGGCCGCCAGCAGGGCGGTGGTCACCACCGCCAGCACGATGGTGCCCGCGCCGGTGCGGCCGTACCGGGAGCTGACCGCGATGCCGAGCCCGAAGACGCCCAGCGCGCACGCGAACCCGATCTCCAGGCTGGTGCCGAGCGGCCGGGAGCCCCACGTCGCGCCCGCGCCCGCCACGGCCGCCACCAGGGCGAGCAGAAACGTCCAGCCGCCGATCGACGTCCTCTCGGGCGCTCCGGGCGCTCCGGGCGCCCTGCGGGGCCTGCGGAACGGAGCCCCCCGCCCGGCGGCCCCGGTGGCGTACGAGGCGCCGTCCGAGCCGTCGTCGGGGCCCCACAGATAGCCCGTGTCCGCGCCGACCGGGCCCGTCGTACCGTCCTTGACGATCGGGTCCCGCCACCAGGACGGGTTGCCCCAGGCCGGTGGCGGGGCCTTGGTCTCGGGCGGCGCGTCGGCCACCGCCTGGGCCGTCGCCGGGTCCACCACGCCCCCGCTCTCCGCCTGGTGGCGGTGGCGGGACCAGGTGCCGGCGCCCGCCGCGGCGATGGTCAGCATGATGGAGAAGAAGATCACGCTGCCGTTGTTGAGCATGGACAGGAACAGACCGCAGCCCACCAGCGCGCACAGCACCGCGGTGAGCGCCGGGCCCTCCACCCGGCCCGAGAGCAGCTTGCGGCCCTCGTTCTCCTCCTCGCCCTGGAGCGGGACCAGCAGCCAGCAGAAGCCGTACACGATCAGGCCGAGGCCGCCCGTGACGGCGAGCACCGACAGCACCACCCGGAAGATCACCGGGTCCACATCGCAGAACCGGCCGAGCCCCCCGCATACGCCCGAGATCATCTTCTGATCGCGGCTGCGGCGCAGCGGCGCCCTCGTCGGCGGCCGCGGATCGCCGGACCCGGGCGCGCCGGACCCGGGCGCGCCGGGGGCCGGATTCGTGACGGTGGGGGCATCGGTCATGCTCACCATGGTGACAAGCCGCCGGCCGCGGCTGTATCCGTGACAACCCTGGGCCTTCCCTGAGATCTTCCCCGAGGCCGCGGCGGCTATCGTGGCTGCCGCATCGAACATATGCGGGGGGACATGGCCAGCAGGGGGAGCGGGAGGGGCACATCGTGTCAGAAGAAGGGCGGCTGATCGCGGGGAGGTACCGGCTGGTCGAGCAGATCGGCCGCGGAGGCATGGGCACGGTTTGGCGTGCCCAGGACGAACTGCTGGACCGCCAGGTCGCGCTGAAGCAACTGCACATGTCGCCGCACCTCGCCGAGGAGGAGGTCGCCACCCTCTTCGAGCGCACCCGCCGCGAGGCGCGCAGCGCCGCCCGTATCGCGCACCCCAATGTCGTGGTCGTCCATGACGTGGTGGAGGACTCGGGTATGCCGTGCATCGTCATGGAGTACGTGCCCTCGACCACGCTGGGCGATCTGCTCAAGACCGGCCGGACCGTCGCCCCCGACGAGGCGGCCAGGATCGGCCGCGGCATGATCGCCGCGCTGCGGGCCGCGCACGCGGCCGGAGTGCTGCACCGCGACGTAAAGCCCGGCAACGTCCTCCTCGGCGACGACGGCCGGGTCGTGCTCACCGACTTCGGCATCGCCATGGCCACCGGCACCTCCACGCTCACCAAGACCGGCGAAGTCGTCGGCTCCATCGACTACATCGCGCCCGAGCGGATCAGGGGCAAGACCCCGGGGCCCTCCTCGGACCTGTGGGCGCTGGGCGCGACGCTCTATCAGGCCATCGAGGGACGGCCGCCGTTCCGCAAGGCCACGCCGATCGAGACCGGGTACGCGATCGCCGTCGACCCGCTCGAGCCGCCGGTGCGGTCGGGGCCGCTGACCGGGCTGATCGAGGGGCTGCTGGCCAAGGAGCCCGAGGACCGGCCGTCGGCGGAGCAGACCGAGCGGGCGCTGCGAGGCCCGGCCGGGCTGCCCGAGACGACATCGATGCCAAGGCCCGACCCGGCGGCCACCACCCTGATGCCCACGGTCGGCTTCGGCCCCGCGGAGACGTCCACGCCCGGGTACGGGCATCCGGCGGAGACGTCCACGCCGGTGTACGGGCACCCGGCGAACCCGTCCACGCCCGTGTACGGGCACCCCGCCACGCACGCCCCCACACCGCCGCCCACGCAGCACCCCACGCCGCCGTCCACGCAGCTGCCCACACCGCCGCCCGCACACGTCCACGGGGCCGGCTTCCCGCCCGCCCCCGTGCCACCCGTGCCCCCCGCCCCGGGCGGCGGCCGGCGCAGGGGGCGTACGGCGCTGTGGACCGCGTCGGCGGCCGCCGTGGCCGTGGCCGGGGTCGCGGCCGGGTTGTATCTGTCGGGCGTCGAATTCGGCGGGGGCAAGGACGACGGGGCGGGTTCCGGGACCTCCTCACCCACGGCCTCGGCGTCGGCGACGTACAAGATCCCGGAGCTGCCCGACGGCTACCACCGGGAGGAGCTGACGGACTTCGGCGTCTCCCTCCCCGTACCGGACGACTGGAAGCGCCAGCCCGACTCCAGCTCGCAGGGCACGGTGGACAGCACCCAGGAGGTCAGGTTCCTGGACGGCAGCCAGAAGGCCAGGCTGATGGTCAACGTTCTGGACTACGCGGGCTCCGACCATGTGCAGCACTTCGAGGACCTCGAGCCCTCGATCAAGCAGCAGTATCCGGTCTACCAGCGGATGCGCTTGGACAAGACGACGTACCGGGGTCTGCCCGGGGCGATCTGGGAGTTCAAGTTCCAGGGGCGGGAGCGCATGTACCGCGCCATCGACCTCGGCTTCGGCAAGGAGGGTGGCAAGGCGTACGCGCTCTACCTCAGCGCACCCGCGGACGAGTGGGGCGACTATCTGGAGGTCTTCCGGAACGCCCGGGACGGCTTCAAGATCGAGGACGGTTCCTCGTAGGCCGGGGAACGATCAGTCGGGAAACGAACAGTCGGGGAACGATCAGGGGCGACCCTGATACCCGGGCGGAGCCGTTCGTGTGACGATCGGTGCATGACCGCCGCGCCCCCCGCCGCCGAGCCGCCCCCGCGCAAGCTGTACCGCAGCGCCGAGGGGCGGATGGTCGGCGGCGTGGCGCGCGGGCTGGCCGGCCATCTGGGGCTGCCGGTGTCCTGGGTGCGGTTCGTGTTCATCGCGCTGCTGATGGCCGAGGGCTTCGGCGCGCTGGTGTACGCGCTGTTCTGGTTCGTGGTGCCGCTGGGCTTCGGCGGCGTCGAGACCCCCCGCCCGGCGTCCGACCGGGGTGCCGACGGCGGGCGCCGCATCCTGTCCCGCAAACCGGACAAGGGACAGGTCTTCGCGCTGCTCGCGCTGCTGGTCGGCCTGGGCGTGTTCGTCGAGAACTTCCAGCTGGGCCGCGCCAACACCTACATCTGGCCGCTGCTGCTCATCGGCGCGGGCGTGGCCCTGGTCTGGCGCCAGGCCGACAACTCCCGGCGCGCCCAGTGGGTCGAGCTCAGCCGCCGCAAGCAGGTGCTGCCGATCGCGCGGGGCGCCGCCGGGGTGGTGCTGGTCGGCGCCGGGGTCACCGGCATCGTCGTACTCCAGGGCTCGGCCAAGCACCTGGGCGCGGTGCTGCAGGCCGCGCTCGCGGTGCTGGTGGGCATAGCGCTGCTGGCCGGGCCTTACCTGGTGCGGATGGCCCAGGACCTCTCCGAGGAGCGCCTGATGCGCATCCGCGCCCAGGAGCGGGCCGAGGTCGCCGCCCATGTCCATGACTCCGTGCTGCACACCCTGACCCTGATCCAGCGGAACGCGGAGGACCCCCGGGAGGTCGCCCGGCTGGCCCGGGCCCAGGAGCGCGAGCTGCGCGCCTGGCTGTACCGGCCGGAGGGCAGGGGCAAGGACGAGGCCGAGGAGCCGGACACGCTGGCGGAGGCGGTCAAGGCGGCCGCCGCGGAGGTCGAGGACCACCACGGCGTGCCGATCGAGGTGGTCGTCGTCGGCGACTGCCCGCTGGACGAGAAGCTGGCCGCGCAGCTGCAGGCAGCGCGCGAGGCGATGGTCAACGCCGCCAAGTACGGTGGCGACGGCGGGGCCGTCCAGGTCTTCGCCGAGGTCGAGGGGGCCACGGTGTTCATCTCCGTACGGGACCGGGGGCCGGGCTTCGACCTGGACGCGGTGCCGGAGGACCGGATGGGCGTACGCGAGTCCATCATCGGCAGAATGCGGCGGAACGGCGGCACGGCGCGGCTGAGGTCCGCGCCGGACGGAGGCACGGTAGTGGAGCTGGAGATGGAGAGGGCGGCGACGACGACATGACCGACGCGAGCGGGGCGAGCGGGGCGAGCGGGGCGAGCCGGCCGGCGGACGGGACCGGGCAGGCGGCGAGCGGGGCGGCGGAGGAGCCGGCCCAGCGCCGGGTCCGGGTCGTCCTCGTCGACGACCACCGGATGTTCCGGACCGGCGTCCAGGCCGAGATCGGGGAGACGGCCCGTACGGGCGTCGAGGTGGTCGGGGAGGCGGCGGACGTCGACCAGGCCGTCACGGTGATCGGCGCCACCCGGCCGGAGGTCGTCCTCCTCGACGTCCACCTCCCGGGCGGCGGAGGCGTCGAGGTGCTGCGCCGCAGCGCGGCCCTGATGGCCGCCGCCGACCGGCCGGTGCGCTTCCTGGCGCTGTCGGTCTCGGACGCCGCCGAGGACGTCATCGGGGTGATCCGCGGCGGCGCCCGCGGCTATGTCACCAAGACCATCACCGGCACCGACCTGGTCGACGCGATCTTCCGGGTCTCCGAGGGCGACGCTGTCTTCTCGCCCCGCCTCGCCGGTTTCGTCCTCGACGCGTTCGCCTCCACGGACGCCCCGCCGGTGGACGAGGACCTCGACCGCCTCACCCAGCGCGAACGCGAGGTGCTGCGGCTGATCGCCCGCGGGTACGCGTACAAGGAGATCGCCAAGCAGCTGTTCATCTCGGTGAAGACGGTGGAGAGCCATGTCTCGGCGGTGCTGCGCAAGCTCCAGCTCTCCAACCGCCACGAGCTGACCCGCTGGGCGACGGCCCGCCGCCTGGTGTGACCCTGTGGCCCGCGCCTGGCTGACCTGCGGCTAGTAGCCGATGGTGAACCGCCGCTGGACGAACCGGGGCAGCTCGGCCTCGTCGACCAGCGCGACGGCGGCGTCCTCGACGGAGATCCGGCTGCGCCCCTCGGCGTCCAGGACCGGCTGGTCGCCGCCGAGCCGGAAGCGGCCGGTGCGCTCGCCGGGGGCGATGTCCTCGGCCGGGCTGAAGTAGGTCCACAGCCGGTTCGAGGTGCGCAGCACGTTCAGCGCGTCCCGGTGGCCGCGGACCGCGGCGGCGTACTCCCTCGGCAGGCCGAGCGAGTCCAGCGCCGCGTACAGCTCCTCGTCGGAGTCGGCGCGCGTGACCCCCGGCCTGATCTCCAGGCTTCCCGCGCCGCCGATCACGATCAGCCGGGTCCGGGGGCGGCTCTCCAGAGCCTTCAGCAGCACCTTGGCGGCCGTGGCGTAGACCGTCGGATCGGCGATCGAGCGCCGCACGGTGTCCGCCATGTCCTGGGCGGCGTTGCCCGGCTGGAAGCCGCTGATCAGGACGTCCAGACCGGGCAGGACGGCCGCCACGCTGTCGGGGTCGAGGACGTCGACGCTCTTCCACACCACGTGCTCGCGGTCCTCCTCGATACGGGAGGCGTCGCGGGTGAACGCGATGACGTCATGGCCCCGGCCGAGGGCTTCGGTGACGACGCGCTGTCCGATGTTGCCGGTGGCGCCAATGATTCCTATGCGCATGAAAGCAGATCTCCAATGGCGGAAGGTGTGCCTGTACGGCGTGCGGTGACTATACGGCGTGAAGTTTTAATACGGCAACCAAGGATTGTGACGCTGTAGAGTGCTCCCGTGGGCACGACGACGGGACGCCGGGAGAGGCTGCGGGCCGAGACGACGGCCGAGATCAAGAAGGTCGCGCTCGGGCTGATGTCCTCGGGCGGGCCGGACGCGATCACCCTGCGCGCCATCGCCCGCGAGATGGGCATGACGGCCAACGCCATCTACGGCTACTTCGCCACCCGGGACGACCTGGTCACCACGCTGATCAGCGATGTGTACACCTCACTCGCCGACGCCGTGGACGCCGCCCGGGACGCCTGCCCCACAGGCGACCCGGCCGGCCGCATCGCGGCCTGGGCAAACGCCTTCCGCGACTGGGCGCTCACCAACCCCGAGGGCTTCCGGCTGATCTACGGCGACCCCGTACCCGGCTACCAGGCGCCCGAGACCAGCGCCGCGCCCGAGGCCGAACACCGCGTCTGCGCCGGGCTCACCGGCCTGGCCGCGGGGGCCTGGCCGCACGCCAAGGAGCTCTACCCGGAAGCCGAGTTCGAGTGGTCGGACTTCGACCCCAAGCTCGCGGCCGAGGTGCGCGAGGAGTTCCCCGGCCTGCCGCCCGCCGCCGTGGCCGTCGCGCTGCGCATCTGGGGCCATCTGCACGGCCTGGTCTCACTGGAGATCTACGGCCATATGCGCGTCCAGACCTCGCGCCCCGACAAGATCTACCGCGCGGAGCTGGCCCAGCTGATCCGCGGTCTGGGCCTGCCCGCGTAGGCCCTGTCGTCAAAGTCCCGCCGGATCAACGTGGGGTAAAGAACTCGGGGAAGGGGGCGGCTGGCCCGGCGTCCCGATTCCTCGGCCCGGCGGGCGGCTGAGCTCAAAGAGGCTCCGCTGCGCTCCGCCGCAGCTGCTGCCGCGCGGTGGCCGACCGGTCAACAAGAGCCCCAACCGGACCGGCGCCCACCGCTCCGGGCAACCATCCACCGCCCCTGCCCGCCAGCCGGTGCCGACCCCTTGGGCTGGACGGCGACGAAGCCTCTGGCGCCCCTCCCCTTCCCGCTGCTGGCCGCGCCGAAGGCGCGAGACGATGCCCGCACGCGGCGTCCGGACCATGCCGCCCAGCGATCGCCGGCCCGTTCGTCACGCTCGCGCGCCCCCGGTCCAGCGCACCGATGGTCCCCTCGCCCGGCCACCGCGCGCCGACGACCACCGTGGCACGCTGCGAACAAGATCGGCCCTGTGCTCCCGCTGTGCCTCCCCGGTGAGCCCCAGGAATGCGCCTGGCGGCGCGGTCAGCTGCCGGCGCCTGCCATGGTCTGCTTGGCCAGCTCGTACGCGGGCAGCATGGCGTCGTGCTCATCGCTGTCGAGCCCGCCGAGGTGCAGTACGACGCCGCCCTTCGGGGTCACCACCGCCAGCGCCCGCTCCCGCTTGGACTCGTCCAGATCGGGGTTGTCGAGGATGTAGCTGATCTCCGCGGCGGGCAGGTCGCCGGCCTTCACATCGCTGTACTGGGCGTCGCGTACGCCCTTCTCATCGGCCATGAACGCCTTCAGCAGCTGCCGGGGCTCGGTGCCGGCCGCGGCCTTGCCCTTGTCGCCGGTCCATACGCGCAGAAAGCCGATGTGCCCGGCGGGCTTCGCGTCGATCTCGCAGACGAGGGTCACCGGACCTTGGGAGAGGAGGGTGGAGCCCAGCTCGGGGTCGGCCCCCTCCAGCTCCTTCACCGCCTCCGGCTTCCACGACTTGGCCAGGCTGAACCGCACCGGCAGCGCACACGCCGTGTCCCGGCCGCCGAGTTCGCCGCTCGCCGCCGCCACCTTGACGCCGCCCTTGCCGCTCTTCTCCCCCTTGTTGCCCTTGCCGCCCTTGCTGTCGTCGCCGGAGTCCGAGGAGCAGCCCGTCAGTGCCCCGAACATGCCGATCACGCCGATCGCCACAGCGGCGCCCACGGCTGCCCGACCAGGTATGCGCATTGCGCTGTTCCCCGCCTTCTCCACAGAAAAATCGAAAATTCGCCGCAGCTTATCCGGAACGGATCCCGGTTGACTGGGGGAGATGTGCCACCGACGAACTGCGGCGACGGCGACGAGAGGCTGTGGGGATCATGAGCGGATCGGAGATGCCGGTTCCGGACGGTCCGTTAGACGGTCCGTTAGCTGAGGGGCCGCTGCCGGGCCCGGCCCGCGCACCGGACGGAGTCGCCCCGCCGGCGGCCGGGGACCCGGCGCGTATCGGCTCGTTCCGGCTGGTCGGGCGGCTCGGCGCCGGGGGCATGGGGCGGGTGTATCTGGGGGTGTCGCGGGCCGGGCGGCCGACCGCCGTGAAGGTCGTACGCGCCGACCTGGCCGAGGAGCCCGTCTTCCGCCGCCGCTTCGCCGCGGAAGTCGCCGCCGCCCGCCGGGTCCAGGGCCCGTACACCCCGGCCGTCGTGGCCGCCGACCCGGACGCGGAACTGCCCTGGCTGGCCACCTCGTACATCGCCGGGCCCTCGCTGGGCGAGACCGTCGAGGACGGCGGCCCGCTGACGCCGCTCACGGCGCGGCGGCTCGGCGCCGGCGTCGCCGAGGCGCTGGGCGCCATCCACGCGGCCGGGGTGGTGCACCGCGACCTCAAGCCGAGCAATGTGCTGCTGGACGCCGACGGGCCGAAGGTCATCGACTTCGGGATCGCGGCCGCGGCCGACGCCACCCGGCTGACCAGCACCGGCGTCCGGCTCGGCACGCTCGGGTTCATGTCGCCAGAACAGGCCGACGGGCGCCCGGTCACCCGCGCCTCCGACATCTTCGCCCTGGGCTGCGTGCTCGCGTACGCGGTCACCGGCCGGCCGCCGTTCGGCGACGGGCCGCCGAGCGAGGTGCTGTACCGCGTCATCAACGCCGAGCCGGACCCGGGCTACCTGGACTGCGGTGATCCGGAGCTGAGCGTGCTGATCGGCCGCTGCCTGCGCAAGTGGCCCGCGGACCGTCCGACCGTGGACGCGGTCATCGACGCCTGCGCCACCCGCGAAGGGCAGCCGCCGGGCTGGCCGGACGCCCGCCTCGGGCCCCGTATCGCCCGCGCCCACGCCGCTCTGGAACGCGCCTTGGGAGGGGGTTCCAGTGGCTCCGGGAGCGGTGACTCCGGGCGGCCTGTCGCTGAGAGCCGTACCGCCGGAGGTCGCGGCGCATGGCGGTCCCGGCGCGGCGCCGTGGCCGGGGTCCTCCTCGGCGTGGCGGCCGTCGCGGTCGTCCTCGCCGTCGTCCTGACCACGGGCGGCGACGAGGGCGGCGACGAGGGCGGCGCCAAGGGCAGCGGTGCCCGGTACACGGCCGGGTACAAGGGGCGGACCCTGACGCTCCCGGACTACGACCACTACATCGACCTGCCCACCGGCAAGGTCGTCAAGGGCGACGGCCGCTGGATGCTGAGCACCAACAGCGGCGGCGACGGCCACGGCGCCCTCGAGCTCCAGGACGCCACCGAGGCCCAGATCGCGGGGGAGCGGCCGGTCACCCCCGAGCGCTGCGCGGAGTTGGTCGCCCACCGGCCGCTGCGCGAGAAGGTGCGCTTCGCCCAGGCGCCCGCCGGGCGGTGGTTCTGCATGCGCGACCGTATCTCGGGCGATGTCGCCGTCGTCCAGGTCCTGGACACCGACTCCGGCGACTACACGGTCACCGTCGCGGTCGACTACTACCGCAGGGCCGCGACCGGATGAAACGTTTCCGATCCCCGGGCCCCTGTGCATAACGTGCTTGGGCCGCCCGCGACTTGTGATCGCGGGCCGGGAGGAGGGGCAACTGATGGGCACTGCGGAACCCGAGTGGTGGGGGACCTGGGAGGCCGAAGCGGAGCGGCGGCTGCCGCCGCACGCATACGCGTACTACGCCTCCGGCGCCGGGCGTGACGTCACCCGGGACGAGGGGCTGCGCGACTGGGACGCGCTGCGGCTGCTGCCGCATATGCTGCGCCGGGTATCCGGGGTCGCCACCCGTACGACCGTGCTGGGCACCGAGGTCGCCACCCCGGTGCTCGTCGCCCCCATGGCGGGCCAGGAGTACGCCCACCCGGACGGTGAGCAGGAGATGGCCAAGGGCGCGGCCGGGGCCGGGTCCCTGCTGGGCGTGACGACCTGGACCGCCAGCCGCTTCGAGAACATCGCCGCCTCGGGCGCGCCCTGGTGGTACCAGGTGTACGTCATGCGCGACCGCGGCCTGACCGCCGAACTCGTCCGGCGCGCCGTCGACCACGGCGCCCGCGCGCTGCTGTTCACCGTCGACGTACCGGTGCTCGGGCGCCGCGGGGACAATCACCGGGCCGCCGACCTCGATCCGCTCGTGCGCCTGGTCAACCTGGCGGGCCGTCAGGAGTTCCCGCGCGAAGCGGCCCAGATGGAGCCGGACCTGACGCCGGACCTGATCGGCTGGCTGCATGAGATCAGCGGGCTCCCGGTCCTGGTCAAGGGCGTGCTGCGGGCGGACGACGCCAAGGTCGTCGTGGATCACGGCGGCGCGGGCGTGGTGGTCTCCACCCACGGCGGACGCCAGCTCGACCGCAGTGTGACCTCGGCGTCCGCGCTGCCCCGCGTGGTCGAGGCGCTGGCGGGCACCGGCGTCGAGGTCTACGCCGACAGCGGGGTGCGCCGCGGCGAGCACATAGCGGCGGCCCTCGCCCTGGGCGCCCGCGCGGTGTTCGTCGGCCGCCCGGCGCTGTGGGGTCTGGCGACGGAGGGGGCCGCGGGGGTCCAGGAGGCCGTGGACCGGCTCACCGCCGAACTCGCCCACACCATGACCCTGCTGGGCGTCGAGACCCCCGCCGCGCTCACCCCGGACCTCGTCGCCTGAGCCCGGCCCGCCCGCCCGGCCCGCTCGCTCGCCCGCCCGCCCGTTTCAGCCGAAGCCGAGGCGCCGCGGCACCGCCACGTCCAGCGTGTCCTTGACCATGGCGAGCGCCGCGCCGAGCGGGCTGGAGCGGCCGCCGCTCACGGTGATGTCGCCCGCGTCCGGACAGCCGTAGACCACGGCCTTCTCCGGCCCGGTGAGCGCGTGCAGCGGGTCGCCGGGCGCGGTCCGCTCCAGGCGGACCCGGACCAGCAGCGGCTCATCGGCGCTCGCGCCGGCGACCGCGCGCAGCCGGTGGCCCGAGGCCGCGGCCTCCCGCGCGGCCCGCGCCGTGCCGTCGTCCACCGGCTCGGTCTCGGTACGGACCGCCGAGGCGTCCCAGCCCCACAGCAGGGCCGCCAGCAGCCGCGCCTTCGTGGCGGCGTCGGAGCCGGACAGATCGGCGCTGGGGTCGGCCTCGGCGATCCCGCGCCGCCGCGCCTCGGCGACCGCGTCGGCCAGCGAGTCGCCGGCCGCGAGGCGGTCGAGCACGAAGGTGGCGGTGCCGTTCGGGCAGGCGCGGATCGTACGGCAGCCGAGGCCGCGTACACCGGCCCTGGCCAGGTCGCCCGCGGGCAGGGCGGCGCCGGTGGCGCCCGAGATCCTGATCAGGCTGCCGCCCTCCGCCGCGGCCCGGCCCAGCTCCCGCCAGTGGCTGAGCAGATGGCTCTTGGTGGCGGTGACCACGTGGACGCCGCGGCGCAGGGCGAGCAGCGCCTCGGCGGCCGCCTGGTCGCGCACCTCGGGGGACGAGGGCAGGCACTGGACCAGCACCCCGGCCCCCGTCCGGTCCAGCGTCTCGGCCGGCGACGGCAGCGGGCCCCATGCGGACCGGGGCGGCGGGGGCGCCCAGGTGTCCCCGGTGCCTTCGGCGTCTGTGCCTTCAGCCGGCGGCGGCAGGTACTCGGCCGAGCCGGTCCGTACGGCCGCGAGGCGTAGCCGGGCTCCGTGGCGGTCCGCGAGGGCCTCGCCGTGCGCGGCGAGGTGTTCGACGTAGGCCCGGCCGACCGGGCCGTAGCCCGACAGCACGACGGAGACCGGGGTGGCGCTGTGCTCCGACACGGATTCAGCTCTCTTTCTCACCTGGCTGGATACGGCCGTTGGGGTTGGGCGGGCCTCCCGCACGGTACGCCCGCCCGTCCACCGGTTCGGCGGCCGGTAGGTCGGCCGGGCCCGTCGGTCAGTCGAAGCGGACCCACTTGCGGGCCTTGGGGGTGCCCGAGCCCGCCCAGTCGCCGGTCCTCGGGGCCGCGCCGCCCTGCTTGGCGGTGCTGCTGCGGAACGAGAGGTCCATGGCGCCCGAGGCCGCCGAGGACCGCTCCGCCTCCGACGTCTTCCGCGACGCCTGGAGCGCCTTGGAGTCCTGCGACGAGTCGTCGCCGCCCCCGCAGGCCGAGAGCAGCAGCATGCGGACAAGACCCACGCGGCGGTGACGGAGTGGACGCTTCCGTGGCACACGGGCGGGACCGGAGAGGCCGGCCGCCCCTACGCGGGCCGAGCCCCTACGCGGGCCGGGTCGCGCCCGCGAACGGCATCTGGTCGATCGGCGCCACGCGGACGGGCGCGCCGGGGCGCGGGGCGTGGATCATGCGGCCGCCGCCGATGTAGAGGCCGACATGGCTGACGCCGGAGTAGAAGAAGACCAGGTCACCGGGGACGAGCTCGGTGCGCGAGACCCGCCGGCCCGTGTTGATCTGAGTGTAGGTGGTGCGCGGCAGCGCCACGCCGGCGGCCCGCCAGGCGGCCTGGGTCAGCCCCGAGCAGTCGTAGCCCCGCGGGCCGCTCGCGCCCCAGACGTACGGTTTGCCGAGCGCCCCGTACGCGTACGAGACGGCGCGGGCCGCGCGGCCCGACGTGGCGTACGGCGCGGCACCGGCGCCTTGGGCCTTGCGGGCTTCCCGGACTTCCCGGGCCTCCTGAGCCTCGTAGCGGCGGCGCTGTTCGCTGGTCAGCCGGTCGAGGAGGGCCTTGGCGGCGGCGAGCTTCTTGCGGGCGACGCCCCTGTGGCGCGCGAGCGCCGCCTGAGCGCCGTGCAGCTGGTCGAGCTTGTCCTGCGCCTCACCGCGCAGCTGGCGTAACTTCCGGGTCTGGCGGGAGAGGCCCGCGACGGTGGCGGCCTGGCGGCTGCTCGCCCGGTCGGCGAGCGAGGCCCGCCGCAGAAACTGCTCGGGGGAGGAGGCCAGCGCGAGCTGGAGGGTGGGCGCGACGGTGCCGGAGCGGTACTGGGCGGTGGCGATGGCGCCCAGCGCGTTGCGCGAGGCGTTCAGCCGCGCCGTACGGCGGGCCGCCTCGTCGCGCAGATGGTCGAGCGCCTGGCGGGTCTGGTCCGCCTTCTCCTTCGCGCCGTTGTACTTCTCGTTGGCCTCCTCGGCCTCCCGCTGGTACTGGTCCACCTTCGCCCGCACCTGGGCAGGGGTGGGGCGGGTCTCGGCGTGGCCGGTGCCGCTGATGGCGGTGACGGCGGCGCCCGCGAGGGCGACGGCGGCGGTCCAGGCGGTCCCGCCCGTGAGCGAGCGCTGCTTGGGCTTCCTGTGCGACGCCACGGCGGCGGGTCACCTTCCCTTTTCTTCGCGGTCCTATCGGTCGGGCAGGTGGCAGCCCGCCCATGAGGCGGGGACCCTCGGCTAACGGGAAGCGGACTGCCACCTGGGGGAGGAAGCTAGGCGGGTGGGCGCGGACGGGCGGTGCGATGAACGGGAGTGGACGGATTCGGCGCCCTGATGCCCGTATCCGACCGCCCGGCGCCCGGCTGCCGATGACTCGCGGGGCGGCCGTGACCGAAGCGGCGATCGTGACCCACCCGGTTGCCGGGGGCTGCTATGGGCAGGGCTACGCTCGCCAACCATGGACGTCCTCATCAATGTTTTCGTCGGGCTGCACATCGTCGGCATCGCCGCGCTGCTCGGCGGCTTCCTGGCGCAGCTGAAGCCGATGCGCGCGGGCGAGGGGCGGATGACCCCGGGGATGCTGCACGGCGCGCTGACCATGCTGGTGACCGGTGCCGCGCTGGTGGGGCTCAACCAGGCCGACGACAACAGCGTCAACAACATCAAGATCGGTGTGAAGCTGGCGCTGCTGATCGTGGTCCTGGGGCTGGTCTATGTGAAGCGCGACGACGAGAAGGTCGAGTCGTCGGCCCTCGGCGCGGTCGGGCTGCTCACCACGGCCAACATCTTCATCGCCGTCCTGTGGACGTAATTTTCATCCCCTGGGCGTAATTTCCGTACAACCCCCTGGCCCTGTCGTCTGTCCAACCGGGCAGAGCAGCTGTCTTACCGGGCAAGGCAGCCGAAGGGAGCGGGCAGTGGGGGTACTTGGGGGTTGGGGCCGCCGGACGGGCGTTGCCCTGGGGGTGGCGGGGATGGTGGTGCCGCTGGCGGTCGCGCTCGGCACCCCGGCGCAGGCCGCCTCGTCGTGCACGACGAGCGTCGGGCCGTACCAGAAGCAGGTGGAGAAGTTCCTGGGCCGCCCGGTGGACGGGCGGCAGTCGCGTACGGACTGTCTGGCGATCCAGAAGTTCCAGATCAACCACGGGATCAGTCCCACGATCGGCTACGCCGGGCCGGTCACCTGGGGCGTGATGAAGCTGATCAACTCGCAGAAGGCGGCCGGGCACAACCCGAACAAGGCGAGAAAGTGCCCCACCAACAAGGGCCGTATCGCCTGTGTGGACCTCACCCGCCAGCTGAGCTGGATCCAGGACGGCTCACGGCTGAAGTTCGGCCCGGTGCCGGTGCGCACCGGCCGCGACCGGTATGAGACCCGGGGCGGGCTGAAGAAGGTCTACTGGCGGGACATCGACCACTGGTCGACGCTCTACGACGTCGCGATGCCGTACAGCCAGTTCTTCGACGGCGGCCAGGCCTTCCACTCCATCGCGGGCAGCGTGTGGTCGCCGCCGGGCTCCCATGGCTGCGTCAACATGCGCAAGGGAGACGCCAAGAAGTACTGGAGCCTGCTGCGCAACGGCGACGACGTATACGTCTACGGCCGCAAGCCCGGCACCTGAGCCGCGTCGCCCGGCACCTGAGCCGCGAAACTGCCTCCCCGGGTCTTTCGGGGCCCGGGGAGGCTTCGGGGCCCGGGGAGGCGGGAAAGCCGCTAGGCGGCCGGGCGGACGCTGCCGTAGATCGGCATCTCGGTGATCGGCGCCTTCTTGACCACATCGCCCGGCTTCGGGGCGTGGATCATCATTCCGTCGCCTATATAGATGCCGACATGGCTGATGTCGTCATAGAAGAAGACGAGATCGCCCGGCTGGAGGTTGGCGGTCGACACGCGCGTGCCGATCTTCACCTGGTCCCAGGTGGTGCGCGGCAGTGAGACCCCGGCGGCCTTCCAGGCGGCCTGGGTGAGCCCCGAGCAGTCGTAGGAGTTGGGGCCGGTCGCGCCCCAGACGTACGGCTTGCCGATCTGTGCCTGCGCGAAGGCGATGGCCTTGTCGGCCTTGGTGGAGGTCGAACTGGAGGACCCCGAGGAGCTGGAAGACCCCGAAGATCCCGAGGTCCCGGACGATCCCGAGGAACCGGAGGAGCTCGACGAGTCGGAGGAGCTCGCCTGCTCCTGCCGCCGCTTCGCCGCCTCCTCCTGCGCCCGCTTCGCCGCCGCCTCCCGCTGCTGCTGGGCCAGCTCCGCCGCCTTGCGCCGGGCCTCTGCTTCCTTCTTCTTCTCGATCGCCGCCAGCCGCGCCTTCTCCTCGGCGGTCAGCTTCGACAGCAGCTCACGGGCCTGGGTGAGCTTGCCCTGGACGGTCTTCTTCTTGGTCTTCAGCTGCTGCTGCGACCGGGTCAGCGACGCCAGGCTCTCGCCGGCCTTCGTACGCTCCTTGGCGGCCTTGGCCTGCTGCGACAGGAAGTCGTCGACGGCCTGCTTCTGCTCGCCGGACAGCCGGTCCATCAGATGGGACTGGTCGAAGATGTCCCGCGGGTCCTTGGCGAACAGCAGGGTCGCGGTGCTGTTGGCCATGCCGCCGCTGCGGTACTGCGCCGCCGCGTAGCTGCCCAGCTTGCGCCGTGCCTCGTTCAGCTTCTCGGTGCGCTTGGCGACGCTGTCCAGCAGCCGGTCGACCTTGGCGCGCTGCTCGCCCGTGCGCTCCTTGGCGGCGTTGTACGCCTGGGTCGCGGATTCGGCCTGGTGGTAGAGCGTGTCGACCTTCTTCTTGACCTCTTCGACCGTTGGCTTGGGCTTACCGGGCTCGGCGCTCGCCGTCTGGGAGAGGAGGGTGACGGAGGCGAGGGCTGCCGTCGTGACCCCGACGGCGGTGCGGCGGCCGGTGGCCGAGTCCAGTATTCGGGTCCGCGGCTTGCGGTGCGACGCCAAGGGAGGCGACTCCTTCCGTGGACCGCCTACCGGGTTAGCTGTCGGGTTCGGGCGTACGGAAGGCTGCCCTACGGTCCGTGCGGCGGACGGTTACCGTCGCCACGTGGGCCGATTCACCCCAGTGGTACCTCTGGGTCCCCGGCTCCGGCTGCCTCGCGGCGAGGCCGGACTCGGCGGAAACAGCCCGTGCCGGCGTGGTCGCCGACGGGTTCCGGGCCGTCTGATGAAGGACCGTAGTGGTCTTGTGGGGCTCGTGTGAAGGCTGATGTTCGAATTGTCCCGAAACCGTTTCGTGACTTCCGCGCATACGCTGTCAGTGCGGCGCCCTAAACTCGGTGAGCGATGAGCAGCCTCTTTGATGACAGCTTCCTGGCGGACCTCGGGCCCTCGGACGAGGAGCCCCCGCCGCCCGAGGACGACGGCGGGCCCGCCGCTGAGGACGTCCCGCACGACCTCTTCGGCGGGAAGTTCGACGCGCCCGCCCCCAGGGAGGCGTACTACCGCGACGGCGCGGCGCGCCCCGCGGTGGATCCGGCCGCGCTCCTGGAGGGGATGAACGAGCAGCAGAGGGCCGCCGTGGTGCACACCGGCTCGCCGCTGCTGATCGTCGCGGGCGCCGGATCCGGCAAGACCCGGGTGCTCACCCACCGCATCGCGTATCTGCTCGGCGCGCGCGGCGTGCACCCCGGCCAGATCCTCGCCATCACCTTCACCAACAAGGCCGCGGGCGAGATGAAGGAGCGGGTCGAGGAGCTGGTCGGCCCGCGCGCGAATGCCATGTGGGTGTCGACGTTCCACAGCGCCTGCGTGCGTATCCTGCGCCGGGAGTCCAAGAAGCTCGGCTTCACGTCCTCCTTCTCGATCTACGACGCGGCCGACTCCAAGCGGCTGATGGCGCTGGTCTGCCGGGATCTGGACCTCGACCCGAAGCGGTATCCGCCCAAGTCCTTCAGCGCCAAGGTCTCCAACCTGAAGAACGAGCTCATCGACGAGGAGACCTTCGCCGGACAGGCATCGGACGGCTTCGAGAAGACGCTCGCCGAGGCGTATGCGATGTACCAGTCGCGGCTGCGCGAGGCCAACGCCCTCGACTTCGACGACATCATCATGACGACGGTCAATCTGCTCCAGGCATTCCCCGATGTCGCCGAGCACTACCGCCGCCGCTTCCGCCATGTCCTGGTCGACGAGTACCAGGACACCAACCACGCGCAGTACACGCTGGTGCGCGAGCTGGTGGGCGGTCATGGTGAGGGCAGCGAGGGTGGCGAGGAGATCGGGGCCGCCGAGCTCTGTGTGGTGGGCGACGCCGACCAGTCGATCTACGCCTTCCGGGGCGCCACGATCCGTAACATCCTCCAGTTCGAGGAGGACTATCCGGACGCCACGACCATCCTCCTGGAGCAGAACTACCGCTCCACCCAGACGATCCTCAGCGCGGCCAACGCCGTCATCGAGCGCAATGAGAACCGGCGCCCGAAGAACCTGTGGACCGACGCCGGCGCCGGGGCGACCATCACCGGCTATGTGGCCGACACCGAGCACGACGAGGCCCAGTTCGTCGCCGACGAGATCGACCGGCTGACGGACGCGGGCGACGCCAGGTCCGGGGACGTGGCCGTCTTCTACCGGACCAACGCGCAGTCCCGTGTCTTCGAAGAGGTCTTCATCCGGGTCGGGCTGCCGTACAAGGTCGTCGGCGGCGTGCGCTTCTACGAGCGCAAGGAGGTCCGCGACGTCCTCGCGTATCTGCGGGTGCTGGCCAACCCGGAGGACACCGTCCCGCTGCGCCGGATTCTGAACGTGCCCAAGCGCGGCATCGGCGAGCGCGCCGAGGCGATGATCGACGCGCTGTCGCTGCGCGAGAAGATCACCTTCCCGCAGGCGCTGCGCCGCGTCGACGAGGCGTACGGCATGGCGGCCCGCTCGGCCAACGCGGTCAAGCGGTTCAACGTGCTGATGGAGGAGCTGCGCACGATCGCCGAGTCGGGCGCGGGGCCGGCCACCGTGCTGGAGGCGGTGCTGGAGCGCACGGGTTATCTGGCGGAGCTCCAGGCGTCCACGGACCCGCAGGACGAGACCCGTATCGAAAACCTCCAGGAGCTGGCGGCCGTCGCCCTGGAGTACGAGCAGGAGCGCGGCGAGGAGAACCCGGGCACGCTCGCGGAGTTCCTGGAGCAGGTCGCGCTCGTCGCCGACTCCGACCAGATCCCCGACGACGACACCGAAGGCGCCGGGGTCATCACGCTGATGACGCTGCACACCGCCAAGGGCCTCGAGTTCCCGGTGGTCTTCCTCAGCGGCATGGAGGACGGAGTCTTCCCGCATATGCGCGCGCTCGGCCAGACGAAGGAGCTGGAGGAGGAGCGGCGGCTGGCGTACGTCGGCATCACGCGGGCGCGCGAGCGGCTGTATCTGACCCGGTCGACGATGCGCAGCGCCTGGGGCCAGCCCGCGTACAACCCGCCGTCCCGCTTCCTGGAGGAGATCCCCGACCAGTACATGCGCTGGCAGCGGACCGGGCCCTCCACCCCGTCGGCGTCGATGGGCGCGGTCGGGGCCGTCGGTGCCGTCTCGGGGGTCGCGTCCTCGCTGTCCTCGTCGCGTTCGAGGGCGGGGTCCGGGGCCGGTGGCTTCGCCACGCGGCGGGCCACGGAGCGGCCGGTGGTCGCGCTGGCCATCGGCGACCGGGTCACCCATGACGCGTTCGGGCTCGGCACCGTGGTCGCGGTGAAGGGCAGCGGGGACAACGCGGAGGCGACGATCGACTTCGGCGATGAGAAGCCCAAGCGGCTGCTGCTGCGGTACGCGCCGGTGGAGAAGCTGTAGGGGGGCGCCTGGCGGCCCCGGCGCCTACCGGTCGGGGCCTGCGCCTGCTGGTGGGGGGCCTGGGGCTACTGGTGGGGCCTGGGCCTGGCTGGGCCTGACTAGTGGGAGCCCTGGGCCTGGGAGGGCCTGGGGCTATGTCGGGTCGAGCCCGTGGGAGCGCAGCCACGGCAGCGGGTCTATGGCCGAGCCGCCGCCGGGGTGCACCTCGAAGTGAAGGTGTGGCCCGGTGGAGTTGCCGGAGTTCCCGGAGTACGCGATCACGTCCCCGGCCTTGACCGAACCGGCCCGGATCTTGGCGCTGCTCAGATGGCAGTACCAGGTCTCGGTGCCGTCCGGGCTGGTCAATATGACCATGTTGCCGTAGGCGTTGTTCCACTGGGTGCGTACGGTGCCGTCGGTCGCGGCCATGACCGGTGTGCCATAGCTGACCGGGAAGTCGATGCCGGTGTGCACGGACATCCAGTTGATGCCCGCCTGACCGAAACTGGCGCTCAGCCCGTGCTGCGAGACGGGCAGCGCGAACTTCGGCCGCAGCGCCTCCTTGCGGGCGGCCTCCTCGATCTTGCGCTGCCGCTCGGCGGCCTGGCGCGCCTTCAGATCGATCCGCTCCTGGGTGCGGCTGGCGCGGTCCCCGAAGTCATCGGCGCCCTCGAGGCCCCTGGCGAACTGGGCGTCCAGCTTGCTGTTGGCGACCGAGGCCTTGACCGGCGGGGTGTCGGAGGCGGCTTGGGTGGTCTTGGCGTCCTTCTTGTCGTCGCCGATGTTGGCGACGGAGGCGGCGGCCACGGCGGTGACGCCCAGCGCACAGACGGACGGGACGGCGACGGTGAGCAGCGCCGAGCGTTTGGGGCGGGCCGAGGGGGCGCGGCGGCGGCTGCTGCGGCCGCCGTCCCGGCGGGGCGAGGGAACCGACGCCACCTCTGGCGCGGCGTCCTCGAAGTCGGCGGCCGTGCCGCCTTCGGGGTGGGCGGCGGGGCCGGTGAGGTCGGCGGCGTCGGCCCTGTGGGCCGCGTCGGCCTCGGGCGAGTCGAGGTCCAGGGCCATCAGGGCGGTCTGGGGCTCGGCCTCGTGCACGGGCCCCGCCCCGGGTTCCGGCTCCGCCTCGGGGGCGGCGTACGGCTGCTCGGCGGACTGCTGATATCCGCCGTGCTCGTACCCGCCCTCGTGGTACTCGCTCTGGCCGTAGTCGTTCTGGCCGTGGCCGTTCTGGTCGTATCCGCGCTGGTCGTATTCGCCCTGGCGGTATTCGCCTTGGCTGAATTCGCCCTGGTCGTAGTGCGACTCATCGACGGTCGCATAGGCGCTCATGTCCCAGAACTGGGTCTGGCCGGTGTCGACCCCCGACGTGTCGTACTGCCCGGTGCCGTCCCACTGGGCGCCGGCCGTCAGATCGTGGTGGCCGGTGGTGTCCCAGGCGGAGGCGTCCCAGTGGCCGCCGGTGTCCGAGTCCTGCTGGGCCGGGATGGTGCCGGCCAGCGGAACGCCGGAGCCGGCCCACATCGCGGTGGTGTCATAGGTTCCGGAGGTCCCGGAGTCATAGCCGCCGGAGTCGTAGGCGCCGGTCGCGGCGCCCCACTGCGTGGCGTCGTACTGCCCGCTGCCGGTTCCGTCGTGCCCGGTCCCATAGCCGCCGCCGTGGTCGCCGGGGAGGGAGCCGAAGAGGGGGTCGCCATCGCCGTATGCGGCGGTGAGGTTGTCGAAGCTGCCGGTGGAGTAGCCGTCGTACCCGGCGTAGCCGTGCGCTGTGCCCTGCTGGTCGTATGCCTCGTAATACGGATATGAGGCGTCAGGAGCGGGGACAGTCGAGGTTGTGATCCCCGACGGGTGACGGTCGTTAACCACCAACTTCTCTTTCGCCTCGGCAGCAGGAGAATTAGCGGCGACTGTACCCGCCGGTTCGGGACGGCGACAATCTTCATCAGGTTTTGAGTAACGCCGGAACGGGCATTTGGCCGTCTTTCGGCTGACTGGCTGCCGTAATTTGGCCGGGTGTTCGATTACTGTTCGGCAACTTCCTGCCCCTTCACGCAACCGAAGCGGCGCCGGAAGCGTCTGTCGGCGCCCCTTCGGCGGCATCCAGTGCCTCGCGGACTTCCGCGGCGATCGCATGGTGCACCGGGAGGGTGAGATGCCCGATTCCGCTGACGCGGATGTTGCGCGCCTGTAGCTCCGGATGGTCGATACGGGCCGTCTCCGCGGGGATCATCAGCTGATCCACATCGCTCCAGAAGCCGATGAACCGAGTACGGCAATCGGGCGCGGGGAGCCGCAATTCCTCGATCACATCGGAATCCGGGCACATCTGGCGCACCAGCGGATGCGCGGACAGCAGGGACGCGGTGCGGGTGCCGGAGTGCGGGGTGCCGAGGGTGACCAGCGTATGTACAAAGGCGTCCCCGCCCAGCCGCTGCACGTAGTAACGGGCGATCAGACCGCCCAGGCTGTGCCCCACGACATCCACCCGGCTGTGGCCGGTGCGCGCGCGGATCTCCCGCACATGGCGGTCGAGCAGCGCGGCGGCGGTGCGGATATCGCAGGTCAGCGGGGAGTAGTTGAGCGCCGTCACATGCTGTCGGCCGTGCCGGCGCAGGGAGCGGCGGAGCAGGACGAAGACGGAGCGGTTGTCGATGAAGCCGTGCAGCAGGAGGACCGGGCGGTGGGCCTGGTCGTTGGTGGGCAGCCGGGTCGGGGCGCCGGGCGATGGTGGTGCGGCGGGCGGCGGCGCGGCAGGTGGGCGCTCTTGGCGCAGGCCGGTCGGGTAGAGGAGGAGGTGCCCGGCGAGGATCGCCAGGTCGAGGACGGTAGCGCGAATCCGGGTGAGGCCCATGACGGCCGACCTCCTGAACGGCGCACGGGAGGCGGCACTGCCCCCGTGAGCCCTCGCGGGAAGCCTGCAGTGGGTGGACGGTGGTGGTGGACGTCGTGGTCGTGGCGGTACGACCGCGCCGTCGCACCGCGGCGCCAGGCGGCTCGTGCTGATGGCGCGGCGCGATGCGACGGTCCCCGCTGCGGCTCCCCTGGTGGCCGGCCCGATGCGTGGAACCGCCTCGCGGCGGGCGAGGCGGAGGTGGGTGCGGCCGAGGTGAATGTGTCCCAGGTGTGATTTCCCCCTTGCCGCGCGCCGTGAAACTGCTGCGTGCGGGATGCTGGAGATAACGTTCGTTCACGTTCGCGTCCCGCGACGGAGGTCCGCGAGATTCGCGAGATCCGCGCGCGACGCACCGCGGGGGGGATGACGACATGGAGGCTGCGATGGGTGTGACCGGTCCGATCCGTGTGGTGGTGGCCAAGCCTGGGCTCGACGGTCACGACCGCGGGGCGAAGGTCATCGCGCGGGCGCTGCGGGACGCGGGCATGGAGGTCATCTACACCGGCCTCCACCAGACGCCCGAGCAGATCGTCGACACCGCGATCCAGGAGGACGCCGACGCGATCGGGCTGTCCGTCCTCTCCGGCGCGCATATGACGCTCTTCGCGAAGGTGCTTGAGCTGCTGCGGGAGCGCGACGCGGAGGACATCAAGGTGTTCGGCGGCGGCATCATCCCCGAGGCGGACATCCCGCTGCTGAAGGAGCGGGGGGTGGCCGAGATCTTCACCCCGGGGGCCACGACCACCTCGATCGTGGAGTGGGTCAGAGCGAACGTACGGCCGGTGGCCGCGTAACCCCGCGGGCCGCGCGGCCCGCGCGGGGTGGCCGCGCCTCGTGCCCGGTACCCGCCGCCGAAGCGGATCCCGTGCCGCCCGGCCGACCGCTACGGCGTCGCGTTGCGCTGCGGCGCGACGCGCCCGCGTTGCGTGTGGGTTGCTGACGCGGCATGACTTGCTGCGGCTCGGAGTCCGGGCGGGCCGTGGTGCGGTCAGCACGACCGACTGGTGCCGCGTCGGCCAAGGTTCGCCCGGCAGCCGGCAGCCCGGTCGCACCGGCCCAAGGGTGCCCCGATGGCGAAGCAGGCGCAGCGCGCAAGGTGCCGGATGGGCCGGCTGACGCGGCGCTAGGAGGTCGGCGCAGGACCGATGGGTGCCGGACCGGTCGGCGCCGGGCCGGTCGCCGCCGGGTGGGTCGGCGCCGGACCGGTTGGCGCTGTGCCAGCTGGTGGTTGGAGCTCGCGGCGCATCGCGGCGCGCAGCCGGAGCGTGCCCACCAGGCGCTGGAACGCCTCCGACCAGTAGCCCCCGGCGCCGGGCGAGCCGTCCGCCGGCTCGTCCGATATCGCGGTGAGGACTTCCAGCCGGTCGGCCTGGTCGGGGTCCAGACAGCGCTCGGCCAGCCCCATCACGCCGCTGAAGCTCCATGGGTAGCTGCCCGCGTCACGGGCGATGTCGAGCGCGCCCACGACCGCCCGGCCCAGCGGCTCGGCCCACGGCACCGCGCACACGCCCAGCAGCCGGAAGGCGTCGGACAGCCCATGGGCCGCGATGAAGTCCGCGACCCACTCGGCCCGTTCGGTCGGCGGCAGGGCGGACAGCAGCTTCGCCGGATCGCGCCAGGACGCGGCGGTGGGCGGGGCGGCTCCGCCCGGCGAGCCCGGGGCGGCCGGGGTGGTCGGGGTGGTCGGGGTGGTGGGCGCGGCGGGCGCGGCGGGCGGTGCGGACGGCGCGCCGAGCAGGGCGCGGGACCACTCCACATTCCGCTGGCGGACGGCCGCCCGGCACCACGCCGCCTGAAGGTCCGCCTGCCAGCCGTCGGCGACCGGCAGCGCCACGATCTCGGCCGCGCCACGCCCGCCGAACCAGTCGCTCCAGCGCTCCAGCGGGGTCGCCTCCACCAACTGGCCGAACCACCACGCTCGCTCGCCGCGCCCCGAAGGGGGCTTGGCCACGACGCCGTCGCGCTGCATGCCGCCGTCGCATTCGGCCGGCGCTTCGATGGCGATGACCCCGGCGGTGAGGGAGACGCAGGCCCTGGACCGCTCGGCCATTCGGGAGGCCAGCGCCGAGCCGGGGAGGGCGGACAGCAACTCGGCGGCCGTGGCCCGGACGTTCCGGCTGCGGTCGGTCAGGGCGTGTTCCAGGAACGGCTCGTCGGACGGTGAGAGATCGTCGCGGAGCGAGTCCAGGAACATCAGCCGGTCCTCGGCGCGCTCTGTGGACCAGGAGCCGCCCAGCAGCGCGAGGCCGAGCTCCGGGTCGCGGTGGCGCACCGCCGCCAGCAGCGAGACCCGCTCGGCGAACAGGCCCTCCTCCCAATGGCGCTGTATGTCGACGGGCACGGCCGCCGGGGCATCGCGGGCTGCCGCGGCGCCGGGCGTGGTGGCGTCGCCTGACTCGGGTGTGGCCGTGTCGCCGGGGGCGGACGTATCGCCGGGCGCGGGTGCGGCGGGGCCATCGGGGTCGGCCGGGTCGGGTGTGGTGGCGTCGCCTGGCGTGCCTGTGTCGCCGGGCCGGGGCACGGCAGCTTCTTCGGTAACCGGTTCGGCGGTGGTACCGGCCGGGGTGGTGTCGGCGGTACCGGCCGGGGGCGCGGGTGTGGTGGCGTCGCCTGGCGTGGCCGTGTCGCCGGGCCGGGGCGCAGCCTCTTCGGTAACCGCTTCGGCGGTGGTACCGGCGGGGACCGCGGTCGAGGCGCCCGGCGCCATCCGGGCCGTGCTCGCGGGGTCCGGCGCCGCGGGGGCCGTGCCCGCGGCGGCCTCCCGGGGGCGCGGCGATGCTGACGGATCAGCATCACCATCCACCGCCGCCAACGCTTCCGCCGCGCGCCCGGCACCGCCGCCGCGGAGCGCGAACCTCCATTCCGGGTTCAGCCGGGCCAGCCACAGGACTCGCGTCCCGCCGAGCGTCAGCGCCTCCGGGCGCAGATCGGTGCGCGCGCGGGCCGCGTCCAACAGGGCCGGGAGGAGGGCGTCAGGCGCGCGGTAGCCGTACTGGTTGGCCATGGTGAGCCACTGCGGGAGCAGTTCGGCGAGGTCGGGCGCGGAGCGCCGGCCGCTGCCGGGGGCCGAGCGGCCGGCCAGCAGCATGGCCAGCCGGTTGCGGGCGGCCGGTGGCAGCGGCGGGCGCGGGTCCTCGGGCGCGGGGGCGGGGGCCGGCCGGGAGGCGGCGGGGCGCAGCCCGGCCCGCCGCCGTACGGTGCTGAGCGCGGCGGCGTCCAGCAGGGCGGCGGGCGCGTCCTGGCCGGGGCGCGGGGTGATGGGCGGGGTGCGGCGCTCGGTGCCGAGCAGGGCGGCGGCGACCAGGTCGTCCCAGGGTGCGGTGGTGGTCACGGCCTGCCTCCATACGGTGTCGATCCGGTGCCGGACGGGGTCTGGAGCGGGACGGGGGCCGGATCCCAAGTGGTGATCGGGGCGAACCCGCGGTGGCCGCATTCGCCGAAGACCGTGACGGGACGGCCGCCCGAGATCGCGGTCAGCTGCCACAGGTCCGTACGCCCCAAGCACCGGGGGTCGATCGGCAGGGCGGAGCCGGTCCGGGCGTCCGCCAGCTGCCAGCCTTCCTCGCCGCCCGGGATCGGGGTCACCCCCGCGAGGACGACCGGCCAGGCGTCCAGCCAGGGGTCCTCGCGCAGCGCGTCCCCGTACGCGGCCAGGGCCGAGTCGATGTCACTCCCCGGAGGCGCCGGAGGCACCGGCGGCGCCGCGGGCGCGGCCGAGGGCGCGGGCGACGGCGGTGGGTCCGGGCGGCGGGTGCCGAGCGCGGCGCGCAGCGGGCGTCCGGCCGGGTAGTACGTGAGGTCGGCGTCCAGCACGATGCCGACCGGCAGGGCCAGTTCGGGGGAGTGCCCGGCAGCGCCGAAGGAGAGCAGCAGGGCCATGCGGCCCGTGTCCTGGCCGCGCAGCCAGATCCGGCGCGTCGTCAGCTTGCCGTCGGCGCTGTCCTGCTGGCCGAGGACGAGCCAGCGGTCCCGGACGGCGGTGTCGGAGGCCAGCAACTCGGCCGTGGTCGTGGTGAGGCCGACGCGCGAGCGGGTCGTGGTGGCCAGTGCCTCCGGGAGCCGGTCCAGGCGCAAGAAGCCCTGGTTCAGCAGATGGAGCAGGGCGCACTCCTCCAGCAGGCGCGCGGGCCAGCCCGGCCCCGAGGACGGGATGGCGCCCAGCTCCCGCACCCGCGCCTCCAGACCGGGCGCCTGCGCGTCCACCATGCGCGCGGCCGTCTCGTCCCACGATGCGTAACCGGCGTGATCGGCGCCGGCCAGGCCCTCCCGGAGCAGATCCGCCAGGCGCTGCTCCAGTTCGGTGGCGCCCGCGGCGATGCGCTGGGCGCGCCGCTCGGCCCGCCGCCGCGCCGCCTCCGGATCGGCGACGCCGCCCGCATCCTTCCGCCCCCCAGCGGCTCCATCGGCTCCGTCCGCGGCCCCGGCGACGGCCGCGGACGCCGCGCGCTCGGCGCGCTCCCGCCGCTCGCTGAGCCACTGCCCGGCCCACTCGGGCGGGCCCTCGACCTCCGGGACGCCCCCGCCGCCCGCCCACAGGAGCAGCAGGCCGAGCGCGTGCTTGCACGGGAACTTCCGGCTCGGGCAGCTGCAGCGATAGCCCGGTCCGTCCAGGTCGACGACGGTCTGATACGACTTGCCGCCGCTGCCCGCGCACAGCCCCCACACACCCCGGCCATGCGCCCCCGCGCCCGACCACGGGCCGGGCGCGGCGAGCTTGCCGCCCGCCTTGCGTGAAGCGGCGTCAGGAGCCAGGGCCAGCACCTGCTCCGCCGTCCAGCGTTCCCCCTGCGCATTCATGTCCTCGACGGTACGGGCGCCCACTGACAACGGCCTTGACCTGCGGGTTCGTTGACAGGCGGGCTGGTTGTCAGTGGTGTGGTGCAGGGTGGTGGATGGGTCCGGAAACGGACGGAGAGACGAGTCGTGGGGGAGCTGTGACCGTGCCTGTGCCCAGCGGAGACGAGACCGCCGAGACCGCTGAGACCGCCCAGATCCGCGGCGGCACCGGCGCCGCCGACGCTGCGAATGCCGACGCTGCCACCCAGGCAGCCCAGGTAGCCCAAGCCGCCGGAGTCGCCGGAGCCGCCGACGACGGCACGGCGGGGGCCGCCGGGGGCGAGGCCCTGCGCCCGCACGCCGAGGACGCCTTCGCCGACGAGCTCAAGGCGCTCGCCGCGGCCGACGACCGCCCGCGGCCCGCCCGCTGGCGCCTGTCGCCGTGGGCGGTCGCGACATACCTGCTCGGCGGCACGCTGCCGGACGGCACCGTGATCACGCCCAAGTACGTGGGCCCCCGCCGCATCATCGAGGTCGCCGTCACGACCCTCGCCACCGACCGCGCGCTGCTCCTGCTGGGGGTGCCCGGCACGGCCAAGACGTGGGTCTCCGAGCACCTGGCGGCGGCGGTCAGCGGCGATTCGACGCTGCTGGTCCAGGGCACCGCGGGCACGCCCGAGGAAGCCATCCGCTACGGCTGGAACTACGCCCAGCTGCTCGCCCACGGCCCCAGCCGCGAGGCGCTGGTGCCGAGCCCGGTGATGCGGGCGATGGCCGAGGGCATGACCGCGCGTGTGGAGGAGCTGACCCGTATCCCGGCCGACGTCCAGGACACGCTGATCACCGTCCTCTCGGAGAAGACCCTGCCGATCCCGGAGCTGGGGGAGGAGGTCCAGGCGGTCCGCGGCTTCAACCTGATCGCCACGGCCAACGACCGCGACCGGGGGGTCAACGAGCTCTCCAGCGCCCTGCGCCGCCGGTTCAACACGGTCGTGCTGCCGCTGCCCGCGACCGCCGAGGAGGAGGTCGACATCGTGGCCCGCCGCGTGGCCCAGCTCGGCCGCTCGCTGGACCTGCCGCCGGCTCCCGAGGGCGTGGCCGAGATCCGCCGGGTGGTCACGGTCTTCCGCGAGCTGCGGGGCGGGACGACGGAGGACGGACGCACCAAGCTCAAGTCGCCGTCGGGCACGCTGTCGACGGCCGAGGCGATCTCCGTGGTCACCGGTGGACTCGCGCTCGCCGCCCACTTCGGCGACGGCGTCCTGCGGGCGGGCGACGTGGCCGCGGGCATCCTGGGCGCGGTGGTCCGCGACCCGGCGGCGGACCGCGTCATCTGGCAGGAGTACCTGGAGACGGTAGTCCGCGAGCGCGACGGCTGGAAGGACTTCTACCGCGCGTGCCGCGAGGTGAGCGCGTGAGTGCCGCCGCCACCCAGGGCCGCGCGGCGCCCCCGCCCGGCCCTCGGGTGGTGCCGGCCGAGCCGCCGTGGCCGCTGCTCCTGGGCGTACGGCACCACGGCCCGGGCTCCGCGCGGGCGGTACGGGCGGCGCTCGACGCATGCGAGCCCGGCGCCGTGCTCATCGAGGGGCCACCGGAGGCGGACGCGCTTGTCGGCTTCGCCGCGGAGGAGGGCATGCGGCCCCCCGTGGCCCTGCTCGCCCATGCGGTGAGCGACCCGGGGCAGGCCGCGTTCTGGCCGCTGGCCGAGTTCTCGCCGGAGTGGGTGGCCATCCAGTGGGCCCTGTCCCGTGGCGTTCCCGTGCGGTTCATCGACCTCCCGGCGACGAACTCCCTGGCCCTGGCGGCCCGTACGGGTACGGGTGCGGATGGGGAGGCCGAGGCATCGGAGGGGGATCCGGCCGGGCGGCTGCGGGTGGATCCGCTCGCGGTGCTCGCGGAGGCCGCGGGATACGAGGAGCCGGAGCGGTGGTGGGAGGACGTCGTCGAGCACCGTGGCCTGGGCCCCGGCGCGGATACGACGGGCGGCCCGGGGCCGGCGGAAGGGGCGGCGTCGTCGGGCGGCGCGGGGCCGGCGGGCGGCGCGGGGTCGCAGGACGGGGCGGGGTCGGCAGATGGGGCGGGGTCGGCGGGCGGGGCAGGCGGGACGGGAGCCGGGACCGGGGCCGTCGCTTCGTTCACCGCGCTCGGCGAAGCCATGGCCGCGCTCCGCGCCGAGTACGGCCACGGCGGACATGAGCACGACGCCGCGCGCGAGGCCCAGATGCGGCTGCGGCTGCGCGAGGCGCGGCGGGAGTTCGGGGACCGGGTCGCCGTCGTCTGCGGGGCCTGGCACGTTCCGGCGCTGGCCGAGCGGACGACCGCGACGGCCGATCGCGGGCTCCTCAAGGGGCTGCCGAAGGTCAAGGTCGAGCTCAGCTGGGTGCCGTGGACACACCGCCGGCTGGCCCGGCACAGCGGCTACGGCGCGGGGATCGCCTCCCCCGGCTGGTACAGCCATCTCTTCCACGCCGCGGACCGCCCGCTGGAGCGCTGGCTGACCAAGGTCGCCGGGCTGCTGCGCGCCGAGGACTTCGCCGTCTCGTCCGCCCATGTCATCGAGGCCGTACGGCTCGCCGAGACCCTGGCCGCCATGCGCGGCCGGCCGCTGGCCGGGCTCGCCGAGACCATGGACGCGGTGCGGGCGGTGATGTGCGACGGCTCCGATGTGCCGCTCGCGCTCGTCCATGACCGGCTGGTCGTCGGGGACGTCCTGGGCGAGGTGCCCGAGTCGGCGCCCGCCACTCCGCTCCAGCGGGATCTGACGCGCACCCAGCGTTCGCTGCGGCTCAAGCCTGAGGCGCTCGACCGCGAGCTGGAGCTGGACCTGCGCAAGGAGACCGACGCCGCGCGCAGCCGCCTGCTGCACCGGCTGCGGCTGCTCGGCGTCGACTGGGGGACCCAGGCCGCCTCGCGCGGCAGCACCGGCACGTTCCGGGAGACATGGCGGCTGCGCTGGGAGCCGGAGCTGTCGGTGCGGGTCGCCGAGGCGGGGGTGTGGGGCACCACCGTGCTGTCGGCCGCCACGACGAGGGCGGAGGCCAAGGCGGTGGACGCCGCGGCCCTCGGCGAGGTCACGGACCTGGCCGAGCGCTGTCTGCTCGCCGGGCTCTCCGACGCGCTCCCGGTCGTGATGCGCGCGCTCGCCGACCGTGCCGCCCTCGACGCGGACGTCGGCCATCTCGCCCAGGCCCTGCCCGCGCTCGTCCGCTCGGTGCGCTACGGCGATGTACGCGGCACGGACACCGCCGCCCTGGCCGAGGTCGCCGTGGGCCTGGCCGAACGCGCCCTGGTCGGCCTGCCGCCCGCCTGCTTCGGCCTCGACGCGGACGGCGCGGCCGAGATGCGCGGCCATATGGAGGCCGTGCACCAGGCCGTCGGCCTGCTGGCCGAGATCCGGGCGGATGGCGGGGAGCGAGGCGGAGCGGGCCTGGTCGGCGCGGGCGGCGGAGGTGGCCCGGAGAGCGCGGACGATGCGGGCGGTGCGGGCGGCGAGGGCGGTCGGGCCGACATCGGGTTGCGGGGGCGCTGGATCGGCGTGTTGCGGGGGCTTGCCGGGCGGGACGGGGTCTCAGGGGTGATCCGGGGGCGGGCCGCGCGGTTGCTCCTGGACGACGGTCGGCTGGCCGAGGGGGAGGCGGCCCGGCTGATGGGGCTGGTGCTTTCGCCCGGGACCGCGCCCGTCGAAGCGGCGGCCTGGATCGAGGGATTCGTAGGCGGCGCCGCCGGCGGTGCGGGCGGCGGGATGCTGCTGGTCCATGACGAACGGCTGCTGGGCCTGCTCGACGGCTGGCTCACGGGCGTTCCGGCGGAGGCGTTCACGGACGTACTGCCGCTGCTGCGGCGCACGTTCTCGGCGTACGACGCCGGGGTGCGCCGCACGCTCGGCGAGTTGGTCCGCCGCGGACCGGCGGCGGCCGACGGCCCGCGGCCGGTCGGAGGCCCGCCCGCGCCCGGGTTCGGGCCCGGTCTGGACGAGGGGCGCGCGGCGGCCGCCCTGCCGACGGTCCGCCTTCTTCTGGGGCTCGACGACCACCACAGCAGCCACAACAGCCAAGACAACCACGCGTCGGAGGTGGCCGGATGACCGCGCAGACGACCGGGGAAGCCACGGACGAGCGGCTGCGCCGCTGGCGGCTGGTGCTCGGCGGGCAGGGCGGTGACGGGACCGGCTGCGCGCTGAGCGGGCAGGACGCCGCGATGGACCGCACGCTCGAAGCGCTCTACGGCGCGGGCGGCGCGACGGGCCCCGGCGGCGGTGCCGCCACCGCCCGCGGCGGCTCCCCGGGGAGCGGTCCGCGCGCGGCCGGGCTCGGCGGCTCCGCGCCCCAAGTGGCGCGCTGGCTGGGCGACATCCGCCGCTACTTCCCCACCTCCGTGGTCCAGGTCATGCAGCGCGACGCCATCGACCGGCTCGGCCTGTCCGCCCTGCTGCTGGAGCCCGAGATGCTGGAGGCCGTGGAGGCGGACGTCCACCTCGTCGGGACTCTGCTCTCGCTCAACAAGGCGATGCCGGAGACGACCAAGACCACCGCCCGCGCCGTCGTCCGCAAGGTCGTGGCGGACCTGGAGAAGCGGCTGGCCACCCGCACCCGCGCCACCCTCACCGGCGCCCTCGACCGCACCGCCCGGACCAGCCGCCCGCGCCACCGCGACATCGACTGGGACCGCACCATCCGCGCGAACCTGAAGAACTACCTCCCCGAGCACCGCACCGTCGTCCCCGAACGGCTGATCGGATACGGGCGCGCGGCGCACGGGGTGAAGAAGGACGTGATCCTGTGCATCGACCAGTCGGGGTCGATGGCCGCGTCCGTCGTCTACGCCTCCGTCTTCGGCGCCGTACTGGCCTCGATGCGCTCCCTCGCCACCCGCCTCGTCGTCTTCGACACCGCCGTCGTGGATCTGACGGAGGAACTGGACGACCCGGTGGATGTGCTCTTCGGCACCCAGCTCGGTGGCGGCACGGACATCAACCGGGCGCTCGCGTACTGCCAGTCGCACATCTCCCGCCCCGCCGACACCGTGGTCGTGCTGATCAGCGATCTGTACGAGGGCGGCATACGCGACGAGATGCTGGGCCGGGTCGCGGCGATGAAGGCGTCCGGTGTGCAGTTCGTCGCGCTGCTCGCGCTGTCCGACGAGGGCGCGCCCGCCTACGACCGGGAGCACGCCGCGGCGCTCGCCGCGCTCGGCGCGCCCGCCTTCGCCTGCACCCCCGATCTCTTCCCGGACGTCATGGCCGCGGCAATCGAAAGGCGTCAACTACCCATACCGGACAAGGAGCTGTAACCATCGCCGGGGGGTTGCGCCGCCCCCCGCCCGTCGTGCAAGGATCAACCCATCGCCCAGGAAGTGAATCTGACCTTCCGATTGGTCGATCCAACTCTGCTTCGCCCTGTTCCGTATGCCCGTATGTCCGTACGTCTGGGAAGGCCCCCGATCTTGTCTGCTGTGTCCGCCATGCCTGTCGCAGTGCGCCTGCCGCGCACCGCGGCCGCGCGGCGGGCGCTGCTGGCGGCGCTGTTCCTCGGGGGTTTCCTGGCGCTCGCGTTCCTCTTCGGGGGCAGCGCGCACGCCGCGGACCGTACGGACCCGGGCGGGGCGGTCGATTCGTCGGCCACCTCCGGGCTGCTCGACACGGACAGCGCCGACGACGCCGCCCAGGCCACCAAGGCCACCGACGACGCGGCGCAGGTCGCCAACGACGCCGCGCGGCGGAGCCGCATATCGACGCTGCGAGATGCCGTACGGCCGGTGGAGAAGCAGACCCGGGAGCTCACCGAGCCGGTCACCGACCTGCTGGACCAGACGGGCAGGTCCCTGCCCGTCCACCTGCCCTCCGACGTGCTCGGCGGGGCGGGCGACGACACCGGTCCGAGCGGTTCCGTGCCTGCTCAGCAGCCGTCCGACGGCCACCAGGCCAAGGGCGACAAGGCATCCGGACACCAGGCCGCGCGCGCCGCCACCCGTATGGGGCCCACGGCCCCGCGGTCGGCCGCGACCGCGCCGCGCACCGTCACCGATCACGACCGGGCCCCGGTCGTACGGGCGGCGCACGGCCCGGCCCAGGGCGACGGCGTTCCGGCGCCGCTTCCCTTCCCCTTCCCCGCCGGTTCTCCGGCGGGGGCCGTCGCCCAGTGCACCAGCGACAGCGGCGCCCCCCGTGGCGGGGACACCCATGCCGCCCTGGTGCCCGGCGGCCAGGCGAGCCACTGGCTGCGCCCCGGCGCCGTACGCGCCGAGAGCTCCGCGCCCACGCGTGAGCGGTTCAACGAAGTCCTCGAATTCCCCGGATAGGGCAGACCTCCACTCCGTCTGCTTGAGACCTGCCGCGCGGGGGCGGGTCAGGTCTGCCCGTCCGAACATCCCCCTGAATTCGAAGGACTTCCCCCTCATGCGTAACAACATCCGCCGTTCCATCCTCGTCGCCGCTGCCGCCACCGGCATCTGGGCCCTCGGTACCGCCGCCGCCAACGCGGACACCCTCCCCGAGGTCCCGTCCACCGACAGCGTCACCAGCACCGTCGGCGGCGCCGCCAAGACCGCCGGGGACACGCTGCCGACCGACGGCGTCAAGGACGTGACCAACGGCGTGGCCGACACCTCCGAGGTCACCGGTGCCGCCGGCAAGGCCGTGGACGGCGCCAAGGCCACCGTGGACGGCGCGGCCTCGCAGGTCACCGGCGCCGCGAAGGGCGCCCTGCCGGGCGTCGGCGATGTGACCGGCCTGACCGACGGTCTGACCGACGGCGTCGCGGGCGGTGCCACCGACAAGGTCGACCCGGCGAAGACGGTCAAGAAGGCCAAGAAGACCGTCAAGAAGGCGCAGAAGGCCGCCAAGAAGGTCACCGGCGGTGTCGACCTGCCCACTGGCGAGGTGCCCGGCGTCGTCCCGCAGCTCCCCGGCCTCGGCTCGCTGCCGTCCGTGCCCGCCACTCCCTCGGTGCCCGCCCTCCCCTCCGTCCCGGGCGAGCTGCCGACTGTCCCGGCCACCCCTGAGCTGCCCGCCACCCCCGGCTCGGCCGACAACCTGCTCGCCGCCCTCTCCGGCGCGGGTGTCCGTCCGGAGGAGCTGGCCGGCAAGGCGCAGCGCGCCGTGGGCGACGCCCAGGCGACCGCCGGTTCCATCGCCCCGGGCGAGCTGCCCCCGGCCGGGAACGACGTCGTGGGCAAGGCGACCCCCGTGGCCCAGCAGACCGTCGGTGACGCCGGCATGCTGGCCGACGATGTGTACGTGCAGGTCGCCCCGTACGCCCAGAACCTGGCCAACGGCGCCCAGGACAGCGCGACGGGCGTGGCCGCCGACAGCGTGCTGCTCGTGCAGGGCCTGACCATGACCGTGACCGCCGACGGGCAGATCGTCGTCGGTAACGCGGTCGCGGGCGCCCGGACCCTGGTCCCGTCGCTGCCCGGCGACCTGACCGACCTGACGGACGCCGCCAACATCCCGGGCCTGCCGGTCCTGCCGACCCTGCCGGGCGTCCCCTCGGTCCCGGCTGACCTCCCGGCGGTTCCGGCCACGGGCCTGCCGACGGTTCCGGCCGACCTGCCGAGCGTCCCCGCGGAGCTGCCGACCGTGCCCGCGGAGCTGCCCACCGTCCCGGCCGACCTGCCGACCGTGCCCGCGGACCTGCCGACCGTGCCCGCGGACCTGCCCACCGTCCCGGCCGACCTCCCGGCCGTTCCGGCGGACCTTCCGGCGGTCCCGGCGGACCTGCCCGCCGTGCCCGCGGACCTGCCGACCGTGCCCGCGGACCTGCCGACCGTGCCCACCGTCCCGGCCGATCTCCCGGCCGTCCCGGCGAACCTGCCCACCGTCGACGGCATCGACGGCATCGACGGCATCGGCGGTGTTGACGGCCTCGGCGGGCTGAACATCTGATGACACCACCTGCTGTACGCCGTACGGCATCTGCTTGACCGATCGGGCGGCCCTCGTTGGGGAGGGGACCGCCCGATCGGCATTTCCCCCTCCGAGCAGCACGGCTGTACAAAGATAGGTGGGTATGGTCGCGATCTGTGACCGTAATCACCGCGCCAGTGTGATCTGCGATTTAGGGACGCACGTCCTGCGGGGATAACCTGCGAGACGGACATGCCGCGTACCCGGCGCACGTGTGCCGCCTCGTCAAAGATCGCGTCCTCACGCTGCCACCGCGGCACGCCCGCGCAGACAACGAACCGCGATTTCCAGGAAAAGGGACGGACGCGCGTGGACCTGTTCGAATACCAGGCGAGGGACCTCTTCGCCAAGCACGGTGTACCGGTGCTGGCCGGTGAAGTCATCGACACGCCTGAGGCGGCGCGCGAGGTGACCGAGCGACTGGGCGGCCGCGCGGTCGTCAAGGCGCAGGTCAAGGTCGGCGGCCGCGGTAAGGCCGGTGGCGTCAAGCTGGCCTCCGACGCGGATGACGCGGTCGCCAAGGCCACCCAGATCCTGGGCATGGACATCAAGGGCCACACGGTCCACAAGGTGATGCTGGCCCAGACCGCGGACATCAAGGAGGAGTACTACGTCTCCTTCCTGCTGGACCGTACCAACCGCACCTTCCTCGCCATGGCCTCTGTCGAGGGCGGCGTGGAGATCGAGGTGGTCGCCGAGCAGAACCCCGAGGCGCTTGCCAAGATCCCGGTCGACGCCATCGAGGGCGTGACCAAGGAGAAGGCCGCCGAGATCGTCGCCGCGGCGAAGTTCCCGGCCGACATCGCCGACCAGGTCGCCGACGTCCTGCAGACCCTGTGGAAGGTCTTCATCGCGGAGGACGCCCTCCTCGTCGAGGTCAACCCGCTGGTCAAGACGGGCGAAGGCAAGATCATCGCCCTGGACGGCAAGGTCTCCCTGGACGAGAACGCCGCCTTCCGCCAGCCGGAGCACGAGGCGCTCGAGGACAAGGCCGCGGCCAACCCCCTCGAGGCGGCCGCCAAGGCCAAGGGCCTCAACTACGTCAAGCTCGAGGGCGAAGTCGGCATCATCGGCAACGGCGCGGGTCTGGTCATGTCGACCCTCGACGTCGTCGCGTACGCCGGTGAGAACCACGGCGGCGTCAAGCCCGCCAACTTCCTCGACATCGGTGGCGGCGCCTCCGCCGAGGTGATGGCCAACGGCCTGGAGATCATCCTCGGTGACCCGGACGTCAAGTCCGTCTTCGTCAACGTCTTCGGTGGCATCACCGCCTGTGACGCCGTGGCCAACGGCATCGTCCAGGCCCTGGAGCTGCTGAAGTCCAAGGGCGAAGAGGTCACCAAGCCGCTCGTCGTGCGCCTCGACGGCAACAACGCGGAGCTGGGTCGCAAGATCCTCACCGACGCCAACCACCCGCTCGTGCAGCAGGTGGACACCATGGACGGAGCGGCCGAGCGCGCCGCCGAGCTCGCGGCTGCGAAGTAAGGGAACAGGTCACCAACACCATGGCTATCTTCCTCACCAAGGAAAGCAAGGTCATCGTCCAGGGGATGACCGGCTCCGAGGGCCAGAAGCACACCCGTCGGATGCTCGCCTCGGGCACCAACATCGTCGGTGGTGTGAACCCGCGCAAGGCCGGTACGAAGGTCGACTTCGACGGCACCGAGGTACCGGTCTTCGGCACCGTCAAGGAGGCCATCGAGGCCACCGGCGCCGATGTCACCGTGATCTTCGTCCCGGAGAAGTTCACCAAGGACGCGGTCATCGAGGCGATCGACGCCGAGATTCCGCTCGCCGTCGTGATCACCGAGGGCATCGCGGTTCACGACACCGCCAACTTCTGGGCCTACGCCGGCCAGAAGGGCAACAAGACCCGCATCATCGGCCCGAACTGCCCGGGTCTGATCACGCCGGGTCAGTCGAACGCGGGCATCATCCCGGCCAACATCACCAAGCCGGGCCGGATCGGTCTCGTGTCGAAGTCCGGCACGCTGACCTACCAGATGATGTACGAGCTGAGCGACATCGGCTTCTCGTCCTGCGTCGGCATCGGCGGTGACCCGATCATCGGCACCACCCACATCGACGCCCTGGCCGCCTTCGAGGCCGACCCCGACACCGACCTGATCGTGATGATCGGCGAGATCGGCGGCGACGCGGAGGAGCGGGCCGCGGACTTCATCAAGGCCAATGTCACCAAGCCGGTCGTCGGCTATGTGGCGGGCTTCACCGCGCCCGAGGGCAAGACCATGGGCCACGCCGGTGCGATCGTGTCCGGGTCCTCCGGCACCGCGCAGGCGAAGAAGGAGGCCCTGGAGGCCGCGGGCGTGAAGGTCGGCAAGACCCCGTCCGAGACCGCCCGCCTGGCGCGCGCCGCGCTGGCCGGCTGACGCCGCCGACCGGGCGCCCACCGGAGCGTACGGCTCACGGGCGCGGGCCCGCACCACCCACGAGGTGGTGCGGGCCCGCGCCTTTTGCCGTTCTGGCTGCCTTCCGCGTGCCCATACCGCGAAAGCCGCATAAGCGCAATCTTTACGACACGGCGACTAATCGCCTGATGTACGGATGAAACGGCAGTTATTGGCAGCATGGGCCCGTGACCCAATTGACCGATCGCAGCCCGTCGTTGTCCTCCCCTGGCCGCGCCGCGCTCCGGCGCCCCTCCTCCGAGGTGAGAGAGGCGTTCCTCGGCGGCGTCGTCGCCGCGGGGCTCGGTCTTGGCGCGCTCGCCGTCGTCGTACTCCTGCTGTGGATCACCTCCTCGTCTCCCGACAGCAGCCCGGACGGCGCCCTGCACATCGCCGCCGACCTGTGGCTGCTCGCGCATGGCGCGGAGCTCGTACGGACCGAGACGCTGCATGGGGACTCCGCGCCCGTCGGGCTCACCCCGCTGCTGCTCAGCGCCCTGCCGTGCTGGCTGCTCTACCGGGCCGGGCGCCATGCGATCGAGACGGGCGTGCCGGAGGAGACGGACGAGGCGGCGGAGGCGGCGGGCGGCCCGGGGCTGTGGGTGTCCGAGGAGGCCACCCTCCACCCGCGTACCGCCTTCGGATGGGTGACGGGCGGCTATCTGCTGGTCGGGGTGGCCATCGTGGTGTACGCCTCGACGGGGCCGCTGCACGTCGATCCGTTCAGCGCCCTGTTGCATCTGCCGCTGGTCGGCGCGGCGGCCGTCGCGGTGGGGGTGTGGGCGGCGGACGGGCGGTTCCCCAGACCGCTGCCGCCCGGCCCGGTACGCGAGGCGTGCCGCCGCTGGCGACGCCGGCTGGGCGACTGGTTGCGCGCGCGGTTGGCCGCCCGGGCGCCGCGCGCCGTACGGCTTGTCTCGGCCCGTCACCGGCTCAAGCGTCTGGTGCGTCTGGTGCGCCTGGTGTGTCTCGTGCCCGTCGTACGGCTCCGCTCGGCCGCCGGGCGCCGGGGTGCCGCCCCCGGAGCCGTCGAGCCGCGGCCCCCGGCGTATCGGACCCCCGCCTTCCGCGCCGCCGTGCTGCGGGCCGCCGGGGGCGCGGTCGTCGTGCTGCTCGGCTGTGGCACGCTGCTCACGGCGGTGTCGCTGATGAGCCACGCGGGCGCGGTGCAGCTGGCGTTCCTGGAGCTCAGCGACGTGTGGTCCGGCCGTTTCGCGGTGCTGCTGATCAGCCTGGCGCTGCTGCCGAACGCGATCGTGTGGGGCGCGGCGTACGGGCTCGGCCCCGGGTTCACGGTCGGCTCCGCCGCCGTCGGCCCGCTCGGCGTGGCGGACTACCCCGACCTGCCCGACTTCCCCCTGCTGGCCGCGCTGCCGGCCGAGGGCGGGGGCCTCCCGCTGAGCTGGCTGACGGGGTGCGCGGCGGGGGCGTCGGTGGCGTGGTTCGTCGCGGTCGCGGCCGTACGGCGGGTGGACGGCGCCGGGGGCGGCCAGAGCGCTCAGAGTGTCCAGGCCGTGCAGAGTGTCCAGGCCGTGCGGGTGGTCCAGGCCGTGCACCCCGTCCAGGCCCTGCACCCCGTCCAGAGCAGGGGCGGGGATGGGATCGCGGGCGGCGGCGGCGAGGGGCGGCGGGCGCTGCGGCCGGCCGTGTCGGTGTGGGGGTGGGGCCAGACCGCCCTGATGGCCGCGGGCGCCTCACTCGGCTGCGCGGCCGTGATGGCGCTGGTCGCCGGTGCCTCGGGCGGAGCCCTGGGCACCCACGGACTCGCCGAACTGGGCCCCAGCTGGTGGCATACGGGCACGGCGACGCTGGCCTGGACCGCCCTGCCGGGGATCCCCGGCGCGGTCCTTCTGCGATGGCTGCGGCTGTTCGTACCCGCGCTGATGGCCTGGGTGGCCCGAAAGGCGGAGGCCCGGGCCTGGGCGGCCTCGGCGACGCCCCCGCCGCGATCGAAGCGATCGGCGGGCGCGCGCCGCAGCGCGCGCGACGGCCGGAGCGCGCCGGGCACCGGGGGCGACGGTGGAGCGGACGCCACCAAGGCGCCCGCGCCCTGGTGGCGGCAGTTCTTCCCGCACTACGACACGGCGCCGGGGCCCAAGGCCGACCGGCCCGGGGCCCCGCCCCAGGGCCCGGCGCTGTCCGAGCACGAGCAGTACGAAGGCCGTGGCCCCGACCACGAGATCACCTGCTTCTTGCGAGGAGGCCGGGGCATGCAGGACCGGGAGGATTCGCATCCTGCGGAAGGCAGCGCGGAGCGCCGCAGCGGCCGTCAGGCCGGCGGAGCTTAGGCCGGCGGAGCCGGTCTGGAGGGGTGCTGGGGCACGCGAAAGGGGCGGCTGCGACGTATACGCGTCGCAACCGCCCCTGCTTGCTCGGGTCCCCTGGTCCCGCTCAGTCCTCCGTGCTGAGCAGCGGCCGGAGCTGCTTGGGCAGCAGGTCCTCGCAGGCGTGCCGGGAGGTCTGGGTGAGGGAGTCGTCCACGCAGGAGTAGTAGTCGCTGTAGACGATTTGCGTGGTGAAGGTCGCCGCGACGATGGCCAGCGCGAGACCGCCCGTGACCAGCCCGCTGATCGCCGCCGTGGCCTGCGGCTTCGAGGGGCTGGTGCCCGGCGCCGGGAGATGGGCCGGGGCGGTGCCGGGAGCGGGTGGCGGAGCGTTCAGCGGGGCGGCCGAGGGCGGCGTGGGGGCCGGCCGGCGCGGCTTGGCGCGCAGCGAGCTGATGCCCCAGTAGACGGCCAGCGCACCGAGCAGCAGCGCGATCTCCGGCAGGCTGAACAGTGCGAAGAAGAAGGCCCACATGCCCGCGAGCAGGGCGTAGCGGGCGCGCCGCTGGGCCGGGTCGTTCGGGTCCCAGCGCGGGCCGCCGGAGCCGCCCTGGCCGCCCGTTCCGTTCGGTCGGCCGGGGTTCGAGCCGAAGCCGCCGTTCTGGCGGCCGGGCTGGCGGCTGCTCCACTGGCTGCCCCAGGCCGGGGGCTGCTGCGGCGGGCCGTCCTGGCCGCCTTGACCGCCGCCCTGACCCTCCTGGTCTCCCTGGTCTCCCTGGCCGCTCTGGCCTCCCTGATCGCTTTGTATGGCGCCGCTGGGGGTGCCGGGGGCGGCAGGCCAGGGGGTGCCAGTTGGGCCGCCTGGACTGCCCGGGCTGCCCGGGCTGCCGGGTTCACCAGGTCCGCCCGGCGCGGCGCGGCCGTCGTCGCCGCTTCCGCCGCCCTCACCGCCCGGCGCGGTGTCGGGCCGGTGCCTGGGCTGCCAGGGCTGGTCCGGCCGTCCCTCCGGCGGCGGTGCGAAGGGGTTGTTCTCCTCGCGCCCGGGGGGCGAGCCCTCGGGCGAGGCGGAGGAGGACGGGGACTGCTGCTCGCGCAGCAGCGGCGTCGTGCGCGACGTGCGGGCGTACCTCATCGCGGCCCCCCGGTACGCGCAGGGGTCGGCGTGAGGCAGTGAGCCGCGCGGCGGCGTCGGTCCGGCATGTGGAGGTGTCTTCCCCTTGTGTCGTCGTGATGCACGCAAGGCTTCCGTAGGGCCTGCGCCGTACGGCTCCCCTTGCGTGGGACGCGACGGTGGTTCCCACGGCGTCAGTCGGATTCGCAGTCCAGACGCTACCTCCCGCGCTCGCCCCCGTCCCCCGGGGGCCGTTTCGTGTGCCGGTATCGTTGCTGACGGTCGGCGGCTTCGTAGAGTTCCCCGGAATTCATGACTCCGCGTCCTTGTATGTCCACACAAACGCAGTGGCGCCGCCACACACAAGCACTCTGAGCACCCGCACCAGCGGCCCACCAGCCGCCCTGCACCACCCACGAACCACCCGCGCACCGCCCGCACCGCCCGCATCGCCCGCGAGAAAGATCCCCGCCGTGGCCTCCCCGCCCTCCCTCGCCGCCCGCCCCGAGCGCCCCGCCCGCCTCGTCGTCCTCGTATCCGGTTCCGGTACGAATCTGCAGGCGCTCCTCGACGCGATCGCCGCCGAGGGCGTCTCCGGCTTCGGCGCGGAGGTCGTGGCCGTCGGCGCCGACCGCGCCGGTATCGCGGGCCTGGAGCGCGCCGAGCGCGCTGGGATCCCCACCTTCGTCTGCCGGGTGAAGGACCACGCCACCCGCGCCGAATGGGACCGCGCGCTGGCCGAGGCGGCGGCCGCGTACGAGCCGGACCTCGTGGTCTCGGCGGGCTTTATGAAGATCCTGGGCCAGGAGTTCCTGGCCCGTTTCGGCGGCCGGTGCGTCAACACCCACCCCGCGCTGCTGCCCAGCTTTCCCGGCGCCCACGGCGTGCGCGACGCGCTCGCGTACGGCGTGAAGGTGACCGGCTGCACCGTCCATCTCGTCGACGACGGAGTCGACACCGGCCCGATCATCGCCCAGGGCGTGATCGAGGTCCGGGACGAGGACGACGAGTCCGCTCTGCATGAGCGGATCAAGGAAGTCGAGCGCTCGCTGCTCGTCGAGGTCGTGGGGCGTCTGGCCCGCAACGGCTACCGCATTGAGGGACGAAAGGTAATGATCCCGTGACCGCCGAAGGTACGAAGCGGCCCATCCGCCGCGCGCTGGTCAGCGTCTACGACAAGTCGGGGCTCGAGGAACTGGCCCGGGGGCTGGACGCGGCCGGGGTCCAGCTCGTCTCGACCGGCTCGACGGCGGCGAAGATCGCCGCCGCGGGCGTCCCGGTCACCAAGGTGGAGGAGCTGACCGGCTTCCCCGAGTGCCTGGACGGCCGCGTCAAGACGCTGCACCCGCGCGTCCACGCGGGCATCCTGGCCGACCAGCGGCTCGACTCGCACCGCGAACAGCTCGCCGAGCTGGGCGTCGAGCCCTTCGAGCTGGTCGTCGTCAACCTCTACCCGTTCCGCGAGACCGTCGCCTCGGGCGCCTCGCCCGACGAGTGCGTCGAGCAGATCGACATCGGCGGCCCCTCCATGGTCCGCGCGGCCGCCAAGAACCACCCGTCCGTGGCCGTGGTCGTCAACCCCGAGCGCTACGCGGACGTGCTGAAGGCCGCCGCCGAGGGCGGCTTCGACCTCGAGCAGCGCAAGCGGCTGGCGAGCGAGGCGTTCCAGCACACCGCGGCGTACGACGTGGCGGTGGCGAACTGGTTCGCCGAGGGCTACGCGGCCGACGAGGGCCCCTGGCCGGACTTCATCGGCGTCACCTACGAGCGCAAGCAGGTGTTGCGCTACGGCGAGAACCCGCACCAGCCCGCCGCGCTCTACACCAACGGCACGGGCAAGGGCCTCGCGTACGCCGAGCAGCTGCACGGCAAGGAGATGTCCTTCAACAACTACACCGACACCGAGGCCGCGCGGCGTGCGGCGTACGACCACGACACGCCCTGCGTCGCGATCATCAAGCACGCCAACCCCTGCGGCATCGCGGTCGGCGCGGACGTCGCCGAGGCCCACCGCAAGGCGCACGCGTGTGACCCGCTCTCGGCGTTCGGCGGCGTGATCGCCGTCAACCGCCCGGTGACGGTCGCCATGGCCGAGCAGGTCGCCGAGATCTTCACCGAGGTCATCGTCGCCCCGGAGTACGAGGACGGCGCCGTCGAGGTGCTGGCCCGCAAGAAGAACATCCGCGTGCTGCGCTGCCCCGACGCCCCGGCGGCGGGCGGCGAGTACCGGTCGATCGAGGGCGGCGACCTGGTGCAGGCCAAGGACCGGCTCCAGGCCGAGGGCGACGACCCGGCCAACTGGACCCTGGCGACCGGCGAGCCGCTGGACGCCGACGGCCTGGCCGAGCTGGCCTTCGCCTGGCGCGCCTGCCGGGCCGTGAAGTCCAACGCGATCCTGCTCGGTAAGGACGGCGCGACGGTCGGCGTCGGCATGGGCCAGGTCAACCGCGTCGACTCGGCGCGGCTCGCCGTACAGCGGGCGGGCGAGGAGCGGGCCGCCGGCTCGTACGCGGCCTCCGACGCCTTCTTCCCCTTCCCGGATGGCTTCGAGGTGCTGGCGGGAGCCGGGGTCAAGGCCGTGGTGCAGCCCGGCGGCTCGGTCCGCGACGAGCTGACCGTCGAGGCGGCCCAGAAGGCGGGCGTGACCATGTACTTCACGGGCACGCGCCACTTCTTCCACTGAGTGGTACGGACCGAGGGCCGCACCCCCGACGCGCGGGGTGCGGCCCTCGGTCCGTAGGCGACACACGTCACACGACACAGGACATACACGGCCCGGATTCCGCCAGACCCCGGGTGGGGCGGGCCCTGATTGGAACAGACGTCCCCGAATCCGGGAGGATGAAGCCATGACCGCGCAGATTCTCGATGGCAAGGCAACCGCAGCCTCGATCAAGTCCGATCTCGTCAGCCGAGTGGCGGCGCTCAAGGCCAAGGGCATCCACCCCGGCCTCGGAACCGTGCTGGTCGGCGAGGACCCGGGAAGCAAGTGGTACGTCGCGGGCAAGCACCGCGACTGCGCCGAGGTCGGCATCGCCTCCATCCGGCGCGACCTGCCCGAGACCGCCACCCAGGAGGAGATCGAGGCGGCCGTACGGGAGCTCAACGAGGACCCGGCCTGCACGGGCTACATCGTGCAGCTGCCGCTCCCCAAGGGCATCGACGCCAACCGGGTGCTGGAGCTGATCGACCCGGCCAAGGACGCCGACGGGCTGCATCCGATGAGCCTCGGCCGGCTGGTGCTGAACGAGACCGGCCCGCTGCCGTGCACCCCGTACGGCATCATCCAGCTGCTGCGCCACCACGGCGTGGAGATCAACGGCGCCCATGTGGTGGTCGTCGGCCGCGGTATCACCGTCGGCCGGTCGATCGGGCTGCTGCTCACCCGCCGCTCGGAGAACGCCACGGTCACGCTGTGCCACACCGGCACCCGCGATCTGTCGGCGCTGCTGCGCCAGGCTGACATCATCGTGGCGGCGGCCGGGGTGCGGCACCTGATCAAGGCGGAGGACGTCAAGCCGGGGGCGGCGGTGCTCGACGTCGGCGTCAGCCGGGACGAGCACGGCAAGATCGCCGGTGATGTGCACCCCGACGTGAGCGAGGTCGCGGGCTGGATCTCCCCGAACCCGGGCGGCGTCGGCCCGATGACCCGCGCCCAGCTGCTGGTCAACGTGGTGGAGGCGGCGGAGCGCGCCGCCAAGGCCGCCGACGGCGAGGGCGAGGGTGACGGTGACAGCGACGGCGGCAGCGGTGCCGGGCATGCCGGCTGAGGCCGGTGAGCCGGCCGCCGAGCCGGCCGGACAGCGCCCCGGGGCGGCGTCGAACGGAGCGACCGCGCCGAACGGGGCTGCGGCGCCGAACGGGGCGGCAGGGCTGAACGGAGCTGCCGCCCCCAACGGGGCTGCGGCACAGAGCGGGGCTGCGGCGCACAGCGGAGCAGCCGCACAGAACGGAGCAGCGGCGCACGGTGGCGCGGCGGGGCGCCCCGCCGCCAGATCGCGCCGATTCCCCCTGATCACCCGGGACACCGCGCGCCCCGAGGGCGGCGGCCGCGCCGCGTCCGGCGGCGCCCCGGCACCCGCGCGCCAGTGGCCGCTGCTGGTGGTGATGGGCGGCGTCGTCGTGGGGCTGCTGGTGGTGGCCTTGGATGCGTTCCGCGCGGGCACGGTCCTGGTGGGGCTGTCCCTGCTGGCGGGCGCGCTGCTGCGGTGGGCGCTGCCGGATGTCGGGATGCTGGCGGTGCGCTCCCGGTTCACCGACCTGCTGACGTACGGGGTGCTGGGGTCCGCGATCGTGCTGTTGTCCCTGATGGCCCAGCCCGACCCCTGGCTGGAGGTCCCTTTCCTGGAGGACGTGGTGCACTTCACCGTCCGCTAAGACGATGAGGTCTTTGCCGCCCCTCCCGACCCCTCAGCGCCCGTGCACTGCGACGGCCCGTCCTCTCCCCCGAAGAAGGACGGGCCGTCTGAGATAAGGGTTCTGTTAAAAGCCCTGCTGGATCAATGGGCGTCGAGGGCCTGTGGCCCGGAAGTGACCATTCCGGTACGACGTCTCGGGTGCGCAACAGCCTTATAGGGGCGCATTGGGAGCGCGCCCAGGTCCGGAATGCTCCGGTGCGCCCCTACTGGGGGAACTGTCATTCTTGGGCGGGGCATCTCCCTGGGTAGCGGATCCGGGACTCTCGAGGGTGCCCAAACGGGGGCAGGGCACGGGAAGTTCACGGGCACGGGGGGACAGGGGGAGGCAATGCCTCGTTGGAGGGAGCTGCCGGAGGAGCTCGATCCGCAGGTTCGGGAGTTCGTCGGGCAGTTACGCAGGCTCGTCGAGCACAACGAGCTGAGCCTCGTCGCGGTCGCCGACCGCACCGGCTACAGCAAGACGTCGTGGGAGCGCTACCTCAACGGCCGTCTGCTGCCGCCGCAGGGCGCGGTGGTGGCGCTGGCCGAGGCGACGGGCACGGACGTCGAGCATCTGAGCACCCTGTGGGAGCTGGCGGAGCGCGCGTGGAGCCGTTCCGAGTTACGGCACGACGTCACGATGGAGGCGTTCAGGGTCGCGCAGGCGCGGGCCGCGCTGGGGGAGACGGGCCCGCTGCCGCACTCGAGGAACGGCCGTACGGCGGAGGAGGCGGAAGCCGGGTGGGCCTATGCCGAGCCACCCCGTACCGAGCCACCCCGTACCGAGATGCCTGGGGCCGAGGCATCCCATACGGAGACGCCTTGGGCCGAGACACGCCGTACGGAGCCAGAGCCGCAGAGGCCCGCGACGCCCCACACCGAACCACCCCACACCGAACCACCCCACCCCGAGCCACTCGGCCCCGAGGCGCCTCATATCCCCGAGACGGCGGTGCGCAGGGCGGCTGCCGTGCCGCCTGAGCCGCCCGTGGCGGACCCGCCGCTCGTCTCCGTCGCACCGGCCCTGCTTCCTGATCCGCCAGACTCGCCGGGCCCGCCTCCGTCGCCCGACAGGCGCCGCCGCCGACGCGTCCCGCTGTTCATCGCCACGGCGGTCGGGGTGCTGCTCATGGGCGCGGCAGTGGTCCTCCTGGTCAACCCGGGAGGCCAGGCCGACGAACGGGCCAAGGACCCGACGCCCGGGCGGACCACGACCAGCGGCCCCCGCCTGCCCAGCGGAGTGAAATGCGCCGGCCGGGAGTGCACCGGTAAGGACCCCGAGACCATGGGGTGCGGTGGGGCGTACGCCAGGACGACCGCGAGCGTGACCGTGGGCAGCGCGTATGTCGAGGTGCGCTACAGCAAGGTGTGCGGCGCGGCGTGGGCCCGGATCACCAAGGCCGCCCCGGGCGACCGGTTACAGGTGACCGCGCCCGCCCAGGGCGCGGTCGGCCAGGGCGCGGTCGGCCCGACGCGCACCGAGTACGGCAAGGTCAACGCCGACGGCGACGCCTACACCCCGATGATCGCGGTCGGCTCCACCACCCAGGCCAAGGCATGCGCCACCCGCACCACCGGACAGCGCGGCTGCACCACGACGGCCGCGGGGCGCACCAGCGCGCCGTGAGGGCCGCCGGGCGCCGTCGTCCGAAGGGAATCTCAAGGAAATATCCGGGTCGGGCGGCATGCGCTCGCCGAATCGGGGCAGGCGCAGGCCGACCCCCCCACGGGTGCGGCATGGCACCGTGGCGGCCGCCTGCTACTCCCCCTCCTCGTGCAGGCGGCCGCCGAATGCTGCCGGGAGCCGAATGGCTGCCGGGCCTTGTCTGTCGGCGGTGAGCGGTTACACAGTGGCCCCCGCGGCCCCGTGTGTCCCCGTCGGATAGCCTGACGCCGGTATCTCGACACCAAGAGATCGACAGAAAACACAGCGCAGGAGACCGCCATGACCCGCACTCCCGTCAATGTCACCGTCACCGGCGCGGCCGGCCAGATCGGCTACGCGCTGCTCTTCCGCATCGCCTCCGGCCAGCTGCTCGGCGCGGACGTGCCGGTCAAGCTGAACCTGCTGGAGATCCCCCAGGGCCTGAAGGCCGCCGAGGGCACCGCGATGGAGCTCGACGACTGCGCCTTCCCGCTGCTTCAGGGCATCGACATCACCGACGACCCGAACGTGGCCTTCAACGGCGCGAACGTGGCGCTGCTCGTCGGCGCCCGGCCGCGGACGAAGGGCATGGAGCGCGGCGACCTGCTGGAGGCCAACGGCGGCATCTTCAAGCCGCAGGGCAAGGCCATCAACGACCACGCCGCGGACGACATCAAGGTCCTGGTCGTCGGCAACCCGGCGAACACCAACGCGCTCATCGCCCAGGCCGCCGCGCCGGACGTACCGGCCGAGCGCTTCACCGCGATGACCCGCCTGGACCACAACCGCGCCCTCTCGCAGCTCTCGAAGAAGACCGGCGTCCCGGTCGCGGAGATCGCCAAGCTCACGATCTGGGGCAACCACTCCGCCACCCAGTACCCGGACGTCTTCCACGCCGAGGTCGCGGGCAAGAACGCCGCCGAGGTCGTGAACGACGAGCAGTGGCTGGCCGAGACGTTCATCCCGACCGTCGCCAAGCGCGGCGCCGCGATCATCGAGGCGCGCGGCGCTTCGTCGGCCGCCTCCGCCGCCAACGCCGCCATCGACCACGTGTACACCTGGGTCAACGGCACCCCGGCCGGGGACTGGACCTCCGCCGGTGTGGTCTCCGACGGCTCGTACGGCGTGGCCGAGGGCCTTATCTCGTCCTTCCCGGTCACCGCCAAGGACGGCAAGTTCGAGATCGTCCAGGGCCTGGAGATCAACGACTTCTCGCGCTCCCGCATCGACGCGTCGGTGAAGGAGCTCGAGGAGGAGCGCGAGGCCGTGCGCGGTCTCGGCCTGATCTGACGGCTGTGAGTCCTGGCCGCGGGGCCTGAGGCTGTGAGCCTCGGCCCCGCCCGGCCACCCCGTTGGGGATCCCAACCTCGCGGAGCTCGCCGCGAGCACCGGCGACGCCGCTCAACCACCAACGTGCCGCTCCACTGGGGCGGTACCCCACGCCCCTGGCTGTCGTGGACCTCAGGTGTCGCCGCTCCTGCACGCTGACAGCAGCGCGGTGATGGCGAGGCGCCTCGATCTTGTCGAGCGATGAGAGCCCGACCACCACTAGGCGGCGCACGCCCGCCTTCGCCAGGCCGGTGGTCAGAGTGCGGGACGACGCGGTGAAGAACTCGGGCGGTGGCACGGACAGGTCCGCGGCGGCGACGGGTGCCGCCTGCCTCTCCCCGTTCGGCACCACGTCAACATGCACGGCCGCTACTCGTACCAGTTCCCTGACCTGCCTGGTGGCCTGAGGACCTTGAACACGCCCGCGCGCTCGGCGGCGGACGAGAACTACGGCCTGGGCCAGCTGCACCGGGCGCCCTGCAAACTGCGGCGGCTAAACCGGCAGAAGCATGCGAGCCCACGATTCTCGACCCCATTCCTTTCTCTCACGGGCGGAGAGCGTCCACACGGCCGCCTGCGGAGGCAGAGAATGCGAACAGGTGTCCCATGGATCGCCGGGACTGGTGATTGTCCAAGAAGTGCCGGTCGCGCGTTCGCTTGCCGCACTACGGTCCGATGACATGAAGCTGGCGGTACAGGTCAAGCTCCTGCCGACGCTTGAGCAGGCGTCGGCGCTCGAGGCAACCCTGCGCGCCTGCAATCGGGCCGCTACCTACGCCTCACGGGTTGCCTTCGCCAAGGGGTTGATGGATCGCAATGGACTGCAGAAGGAGGTGTATGCGGATCTGAAGGCGAGGTTCGGGCTGTCGGCGCAGCCAGCGGTGCGAGCGGTGAAGAAGGTCGTCGACGCCTACACCAGCCTGAGGGCCAACCTGCGGGCGGGGAACCTGGGCCCGCCCACATCCAAGCGGTACCGTGCGGCGGTCGGCACCCCCATTGGCTTCCGTCCGGAGGCGGCTCAGCCGTTCGACGATCGCTGCCTGTCCTGGCAGTACGACAGCTGCACCATCTCCATCTGGACTGCGCACGGACGGGCGCGGGGCATTCGATTCGTCTGCTCCCCGGACCAGCTCAAGATGCTAGTGGCCCGCCGAAAGGGCGAGAGCGACCTTGCGTACCGGGACGGGAAGTGGTTCCTGATCGCCACCTGCGACCTGCCCGATCCCGAGGTGTACGAGCCGGCCGACTGGATCGGCGTGGACCGGGGCATCGTGAACCTGGCCACCACCAGCGACGGCATCAACTACCAGGGACGGCGCCTGTTCCGCTACCGGCGCTGGCAGGCCCGCAAACGCACCGAACTCCAGAAGAAGACAAGCCGCTCTGCCCGTCGGCGCCTTGCCCGCCGCAGGCGAAAGGAAAAGAGTCATGCCACCCATGTGAACCACCGCATCAGCAAGGAGATCGTGTCCGTCGCGCAACGCACCGGTCGCGGCATCGCCGTTGAGGCACTTGGCGGGATCCGCGAGCGGGTACGGCCACGCCGCGACCAGCGGGGCACCCTATCCTCCTGGCCGTTCCACCAGCTCGGGCAGCACTTGGCCTACAAGGCCCGCAGGGCCGGGGTGCCCTTCCTTGAGGTAGATGCGGCCTACACCTCCCAGCGCTGTCCGCGCTGCGGCCACACCGAGCGGGTCAACCGGCCCGACCGGGATCACTTCCGTTGTCGTCGGTGCGGCCTCGCTGGGCCTGCCGATGTCGTCGCCGGGGTCAACGTGCGCGACCGTGCACGCTCGGCGTGGGTGTTCGTCACCGCACCCGCACCCTCCTCATGAGCCGAACACGGGGTGGGTGGATGCGACCCGTGACCGTCCTGTCGTAGGGGACAGTCGGGAGCGCGACAAGGTGTGAACGACCGAGCATACGAGCTCGGCCGTTCACGGCCGAGAAGGTGACTCCGGAGGGTGGCCTTTTTGCCATTCCCTATACCTGTGGCTCAGCTTCCCCTATTTTGGGATGAGTTGACTGCCTGGCTCGGGGGGAGAGCATGGCTGAGAACACGGACACGAACACAGACACTGACGCGGAGAACGACGAAGAGCCCGCGGGGGCGGGCGGGCGCGCATACGGCGATATCCGCATCGGCTCCGTCCGTGGTGGCGCCGTCGGCATCGGTGACCACAACTACATCGTGAATGTGCGGGCGGAGTCGTCAGTGGCGCGCGACCCCGCGTACGAGCAGCTGCTGGAGGCCGTACGGCAGCTCGGCGCGGATCTTGCGCGGCTTGTGGAGAGCCCCGAGGTCAGCGCGCTGGCGGACGAGCTGTCCGAGACCGAGGACGAGATCCGGCGCACCGGGGCGGCGGCTCCCGGACGCCTCGCCCGGCTCCGGGCCGTGTTGCAGGACGCGAGCGCGAGCATCGGCATGCTGGCGTCCGGCGTGGCTCTGGGACAGGCGGTCGGCGCCCTGCTGGGCGGCTGAGCAAAGCCGACGCGCGAGGGAAAGCCTGCGCGCAAGGGTCGAAACATCGGGGGGCTGGGATGAGCGACGGAGGCGCGGAACAGAGGGAGTGGGCGGACGGTGGCGGCGCGCCGCCACCGCCTCCTCCGTCGGTCGGCGATGCGCGGCGGGGTCTGCGGGTGGCCGCCGTGGCGGTGGTGCTGTGCGCCGCGCTCGCGTTCGCCGGATGGGTGGCGTTCGGGAGCGATGGCAAGGCTGGGTATCGGGCGGGCCCCGTCCCCGGGGTCGGTGAGAGCTCGGTGCCCGGGCCATCGGAGACGGACGGGGTGCCGCCCGACGGCGCCTCTCCGGCCCCTGGCGAGGAGTCCGGCACCCCGTCCGATATGCCGTCCGACACGCCCTCGGCCTCCCCGTCCGGGTCCCCGGCGCAATCCCCGTCCCTGTCCCCCTCGGCCTCGCCCGGCGCGTCCCCGCCCGACGGCTTCCGCCTGGCGGACGACCCGGCGGGCTTCACCCTCGCCGTCCCGGACGGCTGGCGGCGCACCGTCGAGGGGCCCAGCGTCTTCTACACCTCGTCCGACCAGGCCACCATGGTGCAGATCTTTGAACTGCACGGCCCGGAGCAGACGCCGTACGAGTCGGCGCAGGAAGCCGAGCGCATAGCCTCCCGCCAGCGCGGCTATGAGCAGATCGCCCTGGGGCGAACCGGGCAGGGCGCCATGGACCCGGCGGAGCTGGAGTACACCTACGACAGCGAGAAGTACGGCGGCACCCGGCGGGTCCTCGACCACCGCTTCACCGCGTCCGACGGCACGATGTACGCCGTGCTCGTCATCGGCCCGGGCGACGACCGCGCCGGACAGCAGGAGATACAGCGGGCGGCCGTCGATTCCTTCCGTCTGAGCTGATCCTTGCCGTTCCGAGGTGATGCGATTCATCACCTGAGGAGCATCTGTGCGCGAACGCGTACAGCTTGTGACCAAGTGAGCCCGACCACTTTCGAATGACAATCACGCATAGGTCCGCACCTTTCGGGGAGGGGCTTCGCGTTGCCGACGCGGTCGGCGGCGCCAGTCCAGTAACACCGGAAGGCGGAGCAGACGTGTCGGCAGTCGAGACCATTCATGTGGACGGGGCGTGGCGTGCCGCCGCGTCCGGCGCGCAGCGGGAGGTCCTCGACCCCGCCGACGCCAAGACCCTCGCGGTCGTATCCGAGGGCGGTGCCGAGGACACCGACGCGGCCGTCGCCGCCGCCCGCCGCGCCTTCGACACGGGCCCCTGGCCGCATACGCCCGTGGCCGAGCGGGCGGCGCTGCTGCGCCGTGTCGCCGATCTGCTCCAGCGCGACCGCGAGAAGATCGCGCTGCTCGAGAGCCGTGACACCGGTAAGACGCTCGAAGAAGGGCGGGTCGACGTCGACGACGTCACCAACGCCTTCCGCTACTTCGCCCAGGTCGTCGTCGGCGAGTCGGCCGGGCGCGTGGTCGACGCGGGCACCCAGGATGTGCACAGCGTGGTCGTGCATGAACCGGTGGGCGTCTGCGCGCTGATCGCCCCCTGGAACTATCCACTGCTTCAGGCCAGCTGGAAGATCGCCCCGGCGCTCGCCGCGGGCAATACTTTTGTCGTCAAGCCCAGCGAACTGACCCCGCTGTCGACGATGTATCTGATGGACCTGCTGGTCGAGGCCGGGCTGCCGGCCGGGGTCGGCAATCTGGTGACCGGCACCGGGGACCCGGTGGGCGCCCGGATGGCCGAGCACCCCGATGTGGATCTGGTGTCCTTCACCGGCGGCCTGGTCAGCGGTACGAAGGTGATGCAGGCGGCCGCGCCGGGCGTGAAGAAGGTCGCGCTCGAACTCGGCGGCAAGAACCCCAATGTCGTCTTCGCCGACGCCTGCGACACCGCCGAGGGCTTTGACACCGCCGTCGACCAGGCCCTCAACGCCGCCTTCATCCACAGCGGCCAGGTCTGCTCCGCCGGGGCCCGGCTGATCATCGAGGAGTCCGTACGCGAGCGGTTCGTCGCCGAACTCGCTCGCCGGGCCGAGAAGATCAAGCTGGGGCGCGGCACCGAGCCCGGCGTGGAGTGCGGTCCGCTCGTATCGGCGCGCCAGCTCGACAAGGTCGAGGCGTATGTCGCCTCCGCGCTGGAGGAGGGCGCGCTGCTGCGCTGCGGCGGCGCGCAGCCCGAGCCGTCCGACGTCCGCCCCGCGACCGGCTACTTCTATCTGCCGACGATCCTCGACCAGTGCAACCGCGAGATGCGGGTGGTGCGGGAGGAGACCTTCGGGCCGATCCTCACCGTCGAGTCCTTCCGCACCGAGGACGAGGCCATCGCGCTCGCCAACGACACCGAGTACGGGCTCGCGGGCGCCGTCTGGTCCAGCGACACCGCGCGGGCGCGGCGCGTCGCGGGGCGGATGCGCCACGGCACCGTATGGATCAACGACTACCACCCCTATCTCCCGCAGGCCGAGTGGGGTGGCTTCGGGAAGTCCGGTATCGGACGCGAACTCGGCCCCTCGGGTCTGGCCGAATACCGCGAGACCAAGCACATTTACGAGAACCTGCGGCCCGCCCCGGTCCGCTGGTTCGCCGGCTGAGCCGTAGGCCCGCCACTCCGCCACCCCGTCACCCCGCCAGCCCCTCCCCATCTCCAGACACCCGTCCCTCTACGCACACGGCACGCCGCACGTCCCCACACCCCGTACACCCCCACCCCCTGCGTACGTACGCCCCATGTACGTACGCCCCACACCCGGGCCTCGGTCCGGGGCCGCGAGGAGTAACCCCATGTCCGTACCTGACGCAATCGATCGTTTCGACTATGTCGTCATCGGCGGCGGCACCGCGGGATCCGTGATCGCCTCCCGCCTCACCGAGGACCCGGACATCCGTGTCGCCGTCATCGAGGGCGGGCCGTCCGATATCGACCGGCCCGAGGTGCTGACCCTGCGCCGCTGGCTCGGTCTGCTCGGCGGCGAACTGGACTACGACTACCCCACCACCGAGCAGCCCCGGGGCAACTCCCACATCCGGCACAGCCGGGCCCGGGTGCTCGGCGGCTGTTCCTCGCACAACACCCTCATCTCCTTCAAACCGCTGCCGGGCGACTGGGACGAGTGGGCGAAGGCGGGTGCGGACGGCTGGGACGCGGCCTCCATGGACCCGTACTTCGCGCGGCTGCGCAACAACATCGTGCCGGTCGACGAGAAGGACCGGAACGCCATCGCCCGCGACTTCGTCGACGCCGCGCAGACGGCGCTCGGCGTGCCGCGCGTCGAGGGGTTCAACAAGGAGCCCTTCCACGAGGGCGTCGGCTTCTTCGACCTCGCCTACCACCCGGAGAACAACAAGCGGTCCTCCGCCTCCGTCGCCTATCTGCACCCGTTCCTGGACCGGCCCAACCTCCAGCTGATGCTGGAGACCTGGGCGTACCGGCTGGAGCTCGACGAGTCCGGCCGGGCGACGGGGGTGCGGGTCCGCACCAAGGACGGCGCGGAGCTGCTGGTCGAGGCGGGGCGCGAGGTGCTGGTCTGCGCGGGCGCCGTGGACACCCCGCGGCTGCTGCTGCACTCCGGTATCGGGCCCCGGCGCGATCTGGACGCGCTCGGCATCCCCGTCGTGCACGATCTGCCGGGCGTCGGCGAGAATCTGCTCGACCACCCCGAGTCGGTGATCGTCTGGGAGACGGACGGCCCGATCCCCGAGAACTCGGCGATGGATTCGGACGCGGGCCTGTTCGTCCGGCGCGACCCCGGTGCGCAGGGCCCGGATCTGATGTTCCACTTCTACCAAATCCCGTTCACCGACAACCCCGAGCGGCTGGGCTACGAGAAGCCCGAGCACGGCGTGTCGATGACCCCGAACATCCCCAAGCCCCGCAGCCGCGGCCGCCTCTACCTCACCAGCGCCGACCCGTCCGTGAAGCCCGCCCTGGACTTCCGCTACTTCACGGACGAGGAGGACTACGACGGCCGCACCCTCGTCGACGGCATACGCATCGCCCGCGAGATCGCGAAGACCCAGCCGCTGGCGGGCTGGCTCAAGCGCGAGGTGTGCCCCGGGCCCGAGATCACCTCGGACGAGGAGCTCAGCGAGTACGCCCGTAAGGTCGCGCACACCGTCTACCACCCGGCGGGCACCTGCCGGATGGGCGCGGTCTCCGACGAGTCGGCCGTGGTCGGCCCGGACCTGCGGATCCGGGGGCTCAAGGGCATCCGGATCGCCGACGCGTCCGTCTTCCCGACCATGCCCGCCGTCAACCCGATGATCGGGGTGCTGATGGTCGGCGAGAAATGCGCGGAACTGCTCACTACCGGAGGTGAGGCGTGATGAGCGCGACCGAGACCAAGGCATCTACCCCCGCGTCAGGGCGCGACGGCGCGGCAGGTGCGCCGGTGTTCTCCGTACACGGCCTGTGGAAGGTCTTCGGCCCCAAGGCCGACCGTGTCCCCGGCTCGTCCGTCGCCGAGCTGCCCGCCGAGGAGCTGCGCCGCCGTACGGGGTGCACGGCGGCCGTCCGCGATGTGTCGTTCGAGGTGCGGCCGGGCGAGGTCTTCGTCGTCATGGGCCTGTCCGGCTCCGGCAAGTCCACCCTCGTACGCTGTCTGACCCGGCTGATCGAGCCCACCTCCGGCACCCTCCACATCGACGGTGAGGACGTGCTGGCGATGGACAAGGCGCGGCTGCGCGAGCTGCGTCGGCACCGGGCCGCCATGGTCTTCCAGCACTTCGGTCTTCTGCCGCACCGCACCGTGCTCGACAACGTCGCCTACGGCCTGGAGATCCAGGGCATGGGCAAGGCCGAACGCCGTGCCAAGGCCACCGAGATGGTCGCCAAGGTCGGGCTCACCGGTCTGGAGCGGCGCCGCCCCGGTCAGCTCTCCGGCGGTCAGCAGCAGCGCGTCGGCCTGGCCCGCGCGCTGGCCGCCGACCCCGAAGTCCTGCTGTTCGACGAGCCGTTCAGCGCGCTCGACCCGCTGATCCGCCGCGATATGCAGGAGGAGGTGATCCGGCTGCACCACGACGAGGGCCGCACGATGGTCTTCATCACCCATGACCTGAGCGAGGCCCTGCGGCTCGGCGACCGCATCGCGCTGATGCGCGACGGCGGCATCGTGCAGCTGGGCACCCCCGAGGAGATCGTCGGCTCCCCGGCCGACGACTACGTACGGGACTTCGTCCGCGATGTGCCGCGCGAGCAGGTGCTGACCGTGCGCAACGCGCTGCGCGCCGCCGAGGACGGCGAGCGGGACAGCGGCCCCGCGCTCGCGCCCGACGCGACCATCGCCACCGCCATCGAGGCCGTCGCCCGCTCCGGCGGCCCGGCCCGGATCATGGACGGCTCGCGGCTGCTGGGGGTGGTCGATCATCAGCGGCTGCTCGCGGTGGTGGCGGGGCTGCGGGTGAAGGGGGCGCCGGCATGATCCCGGGCACCCGTCACCTCGGCATACGGCACCCCGACGTACGCGGTGCGTGCATGACGGCCGCGGCCACCTGCCACCCCGGCATACGGGGGGCCTGCATGACGGCCGCGACCACCCGCCACTCCGGCATACGGGGGCGCGCATGACCGCCGCGACCACCAGCCACTCCGCCTCCGCCACTTCCACGTCAGCCGCCCCCGCTGGCGGTTCCGACGGCTCCGGCGGCTCGAAGTCCACCGACGCGCCCCCGGGCGCGCTGCGTGCCGCGGCCCGCCGCCCCGCCGTCCGGAAGCTGGCCGTGCTCGCCCTGATCGCGGCCGCCCTCGTACCCCTCGCCGCCATCCGCTGGCACAGCGGCAGCTGGCCGGGCGCGCTGACCGTCGATGTGTCGGAGCCGCTGGGCAAGGCGAGCGACTGGATCATCGACAACCGCGACAGCCACTGGATCTTCCTCTACTTCTTCGGCCACATCAGCAACGCGGTCATCGTCGCCGTCCGCGCCGTCTACCTCACCCTGCTGGCCCTCGGCTGGGCCGGGGTCACCGCCGCCGCGACGCTGCTGGCCTGGCGGGTCGCCGGGGTGCGGGTCGCGGTGACGGCCGCCGTGTCGTTCGCGGCGTGCGGGCTGCTGGGGATGTGGGTGCCGACCATGCAGACCCTGGCGCTGATGGCCGTCGCCGTCGCCGTATCGGTCGCCATCGGGATGCTGCTCGGACTGGCCGGCGGGCTCTCGGAGCGTACGTACCGGGCGCTGCGGCCGGTGCTCGACACCATGCAGGTGCTGCCCGCCTTCGCGTATCTGCTCCCTGTCGTGCTGGTCTTCGGCATCGGCGTGCCGGGTGCGGTGCTGGCCACCGTCATCTACGCGGCCCCGCCCATGGCCCGGCTGACCGCGCTGGGGCTGCGCGGCGCGGACGCCGGGGTGATGGAGGCCGTGGCCTCGCTCGGCGCCACCGGGCGGCAGCGGCTGCTGTCGGCCCGGCTGCCGCTGGCCCGTAAGGAGCTGCTGCTCGGCCTCAACCAGACGATCATGATGGCGCTGTCCATGGCCGTCATCGCCTCCGTCATCGGCGGCGCCGGGCTCGGCGACCGCGTCTACCAGGCGCTGTCGGCCGTCGACGTGGGCAAGGCGCTCGCCGCCGGCATCCCGATCGTGCTGCTCGCCGTCGTCCTGGACCGCACCACCGCCGCCGCGGGGCTGCGCCTGGGCACGGACCGCGAGACCGGCCCGCGGTGGCTGCGCGGCTGGTACGCCTGGGCGGGGATCGCGGCCGGCACCGCCGCCGTGGCGCTGGCCGGGCGGGCCGCCGGCTCGGCCACCTGGCCGGAGGGCTGGACGCTGGCCATCGCCGAACCCGTCAACACCGCCAAGGAGTGGATGGTCGACCACCTCTACTCCGGTGTGCCGGTGGTCGGCGGCACCGCCGACTGGGCGTCCGGCTATGTCACCCATGTCCTCGACCCGCTGCGCAGCGCGCTCCAGGGCCTCCCGTGGTGGTCGCTGCTGCTGATCGTCGCGGCGCTGGCCTGGCTGATCGGCACCTGGGGCACCGCGCTGACCGCCGTCCTGGCCCTGGCCGCGATCGGCGTGCTCGGCGTGTGGGACCCGGCCATGGACACCCTGTCGCAGGTGCTGGCCGCCGTCGCCGTGACGCTCGTCCTTGGCTTCGCGATCGGTATCGCGGCGGCCCGCTCGCTCCGGCTGGAGCGGCTGCTCCGCCCGGTGCTGGACATCTGCCAGACCATGCCGCAGTTCGTGTATCTGATCCCGGTCGTCGCGCTGTTCGGCGTCGGACGGGCCCCGGCGGCTGCCGCGGCCATCGTCTACGCCCTGCCCGCCGTCATCCGCATCACCACCCAGGGCCTGCGCAACGTCGACCCGGCCGCGCTGGAGTCGGCCCGCTCGCTCGGCGCCACCCGCGGCCAGCAGCTGCGCCAGGTCCAGCTTCCGCTGGCCCGCCCGGCGCTGCTGCTCGCCGTCAACCAGGGCGTGGTGCTGGTGCTCGCCGTCGTCATCATCGGCGGCCTGGTCGGCTCCGGTGCGCTCGGCTACGACGTGGTGTTCGGCCTGGCCCAGGGCGATCTGGCGACCGGCCTGGTGGCGGGCGCGGCGATCGTCTGCCTGGGCCTGATGCTCGACCGGGTGACGCAGCCGACGGCGCGCCGCCCCAAGAAGGGAGCCTGACCGTGCCGAGCACCCGTACGAGGCGCCGTACCCGCACCCGGCTGCTGACGGCCGCCACGGGGGTCACCGCCCTGCTCACCGCGACCGGCTGTGGCGCGGCGGACATGACCAAGCAGTCCTCGCCGTACGCGAACGTCGGCGGCACCAAGAGCGTCACCCTGTCCGTCCAGTCCTGGGTCGGCGCGCAGTCCAATGTCGCCGTCGCCGAATACCTCCTCGACCACGAGCTGGGCTATCGCGTCGACACCGTCCAGGTCGACGAGGTCCCCGCGTGGGACGCGCTCAGCCAGGGGCGGGTGGACGCCATCCTGGAGGACTGGGGCCACCCGGACCAGGAGCAGCGCTACGTCAAGGACAAGAAGACGATCGCGCCCGGCGGCGATCTCGGTGTCACCGGCCATATCGGCTGGTTCGTCCCCAAGTACTTCGCCGACGCGCACCCCGATGTCACCGACTGGCGGAACCTCAACAAGTACGCCAAGACGTTCCGTACGGCCGAAAGCGGCGGCAAGGGCCAGCTCTTGGACGGCTCGCCGTCGTATGTCACCAATGACAAGGCGCTGGTGAAGAATCTGGACCTGGACTACCAGGTGGTCTTCTCGGGTTCGGAGGCGGCGCAGATCACCCAGATGAAACAGTTCGCCAAGGAGAAGAAGCCGTTCCTGAGCTATTGGTACGCGCCGCAGTGGCTGTTCAACCAGGTGCCGATGGTCGAGGTGAAGCTGCCGAAGTACACGGACGCGTGCGCCGCGAAGGGTGCCGAGGACCCCAAGTCCTTCGACTGCGCCTATCCGACCACCCCGCTGCAGAAGTACCTCAACGCGGACTTCGCCAGGAAGGGCGGCAAGGCGGCGGAGTTCCTGAAGAAGTTCCACTGGACCGAGGAGGACCAGAACGCGGTCGCCGAGTTGATCGCCTCGGACGGGCTCTCCGCGGAGGACGCGGCGGAGAAGTGGGTCAAGGAGCACCCGGACGTCTGGAAGAAGTGGCTGCCCTGAGACAGGTACAGCCGCACGCCGACACATGTCGGCGTGCGGCTGTACCGCGTTTCGGACCGTTCGTCAGCCGATGACGCTGTTCAGCCAGGAGCGGTGGTAGTGGAGGTCGGTGTAGATGTCCGGGGTCGACCCGCAGATCTCGCCGACGCCGCGGCTGTCCACGCCGACGAGCTGCCAGCGGCCGTTGACCTTCTTCAGCAGCGGCGAACCGGAGTCACCGCCGCACGGGCCGTAGGTGTCCTGCGGGTTGTCCGTGCACACATCGCCCTCGCGGATGCCCCACGAGTCGTCCCCCGCGGCGTCCACCCGGCACTTCTCCGTGGTCGGGTCGATCACCTTGGTGTCGAGCTCCTGAAGCTTCACCGGGAGCTTGGTCACGTCGCCGACGTCGGCGGTCGCGGTGTAGCCCCAGCCGAGCTGCCGGACCGCGGTGCCCTCCTTGGTCGACGTGGGCGCCAGCGGGACCGTCTTGTTGGTCAGCGCGGTGTCGAGCTGGAGGAGCGCCACGTCGTAGCCCTCCGAGCGCTCGTCGAGCGCCTGGTACGAGGGGTCCACCTCGATCTTCTTGACCTTCGCGACGGTGCCGCCGGTGGTCCGGTCATTGGAGCCCACCCGGACGTGGAACAGCGCCGGGTCCATCACCGTGTACGGGTCCGAGCCGGTGCCCGCCGTGGTGACGCAGTGCGCCGCGGTCACGACCCAGTCCTTGCGGATCAGCGCGCCGGTGCAACGGTGACCGTCGGGGTCCCCGTTCCTTTCCTTCTGCAGGGAAACGATGAACGAGTAGTTTTCGGTGGCGTCATGGCCGCCGATAATCCTGGGGGTCGGAGTCGACGGATTTTCGTCGGCCTGCGCCGCCCCGGCCCCGGCCAGCGCGCCGACGGAAAGCGCCGCGGCCAGCAGCGCACGGGTCGCCAACCGCCTTCCGGCCCCCCGGCGTTCGCCCGCTGCGCGCTCCCCTATAAGGTTGTTCATTCTTTTGTTGCTCCCCGTTTTACGTACCGCTTTTCGCGAATTTCGAGTGCACGATAACCCCGCCCCGCAGACGTGTCCAGCGGCTTTGTATGCCGCTTTATTGCCGGGGGAATCCGGTTGGGCGCTATTGGTCAGTTTTGCGGTGATGAATCAGGAGAGCTGCATTCTCTTGGCGGGTTCTCTTGTCGGGAATGTGACATTACGACGGGCGTAGTTGTTCGGCGATGTCCTCCACCGCCGCCAGCGCCCGGCGGAGGAGACGGGGGCCGAACGTGATGCGGGTCGCACCCGATTCGCCGAGTTCGCGGATGGAGGGGCCGTCCGGGTCGGCCATCGCGTTGAGCGGGGCGCCGATACCGGCCGCGAGCCGGGGGAGCAGCCGCGGGGGCGCGAAGATCGGGTAGACGCAGTCGGCGCCCGCCGCCACGTATCGCCGCCCGCGGTCGATGGCCTCCTCGACCAGCCGGTCCTCGACCAGCCGGTCCTGGTCCGTCGGGTTCGTCAGGTCTGTCCTGGCGCCTTCGCCGCGTACGAAGACATCGACGCGGGCGTTGATGACCAGCCCGTCGCCCGCCGCCGCGCGGACCTCGGCGAGCCAGTCCGCCTGCCGCCGGGCGTCCTTGAGCGCGTCCGCCGCCCGGTCGCCGTCCTCCAGGTTGCACCCCACGGCGCCGGCCTCCAGCAGCCGGTCGACGATTTCGGCGGGGGCGAGCCCGTAACCGTCCTCGATGTCCGCCGTCACCGGCACGTCCACGGCGCGGGCGATCCGGGCGATCGCGGCGAACATCTCGTCGGCCGGAGTCTCGCCGTCCCGGTAGCCCAGCGAGGCCGAGATCCCCGCGCTCGGCGTGGCGAGCGCGGGGAAGCCCGCCGCGGCCAGGACGCGGGCGGTGGCCGCGTCCCAGGGGTTGGGTAAGACGAGCGGGTCGCCGGGGGCCCGGCCGTGGTGCAGGGCGCGGAGCGTCGTCGCGCCGGTCATGCTCGCGCCGCTCGTGCTCGCGTCGGTCATGCCTTGCCCGGCACCATCCGGGTGCTGACACCGATGCGATTCCAAGCGTTGATGGCGATGATCGCGGCGATGACCTGGGCCAGTTCGGCCTCCTCGAAGTGGGCCGCCGCCCGCTGGTACACCTCGTCGGGGACGAAGCCGTCGGTCAGTACGGTGACGGCCTCGGTCAGCGCGAGCGCCGCCCGCTCCTTCTCGGTGAAGAAGCCCGATGCCTCCTCCCAGGCGCTGAGGAGGTTGATGCGCTCCTCGGTCTCGCCCGCCTTGCGCGCGTCCCGGGTGTGCATATGCACGCAGAAGGCGCAGTGGTTGATCTGCGACGCACGGATCTTGATCAGGTCGACGAGGGCGGGATCGAGGCCCTTACGGGCGGCCGCGTCGAGGCCGACCATCGCCTTGTAGAACTCGGGGGCCAGATTGGCCAGCCGCATTCGGGGGCCGTGGTCGTGGGTGCTCCGAGTTGTCTGGGGTGTCTCGTTGGTCGTCGTCATGGCTACCACGCTAGGACGTCAGTAGCCCAGGAGTATGGTCCATTTCCATGGAGGATTCATGGGCCACTTCCCAGGCCGGCCTCGGCGCCGATCTGCATCTTGATCTACCGGAGCGTGGCGCGGCCGGGGTGGGCGCCGCGCTCATCCGGTCCCTGCGCGACGCCGTACGCGGCGGCCGGCTCGCCCCCGGCACCCGGCTGCCCTCCTCCCGCTCGCTCGCCGCCGACCTCGGCATCGCCCGTAACACCGTCGCCGACGCGTACGGCGAGCTGGTCGCCGAGGGCTGGCTCACCGCCCGGCAGGGCTCGGGAACCCGTGTCGCCGCGCGCGTCGTACCGCCCGAGCCCACGCCCCCGCGCACCCCGCCCACCGCCGAACCGCGCCGCCGCCCCACGTACGACCTGCGGCCCGGCTCGCCCGATGTCTCGTCCTTCCCCCGCGCGGCCTGGCTCTCCGCCGCCCGGCGGGCCCTGACCGCGGCACCGCACGACGCCTTCGCGTACGGCGATGCGAGCGGGCGCCCCGAGCTGCGCCGCGCCCTCGCCGACTATCTGGCGCGCGCCCGCGGGGTGCGGGCCGACCCGGAGCGGATCGTGATCTGCGCGGGGTTCAAACAGGGCCTGGCCGTCCTCAGCAGGGTGCTGCGGGCCGCCGGCGAGCGGGAGGTGGCCGTCGAGTCGTACGGACCGGGCCTCCACCGGAACATCGTGCGGCGCGCCGGGCTGCGCACCGTACCGCTGCCGGTCGACGAGCGCGGCGCCCGCACCGACGAGCTGGCCGGGCTGACCGGCGTACGGACCGTACTGCTCACCCCGGCGCATCAGTTCCCGACCGGGGTGTCCCTGCACCCCGACCGCCGCGCCGCCGTGGTCGACTGGGCCTCCCGTACGGGCGGTCTGGTGGTGGAGGACGACTACGACGGGGAGTTCCGCTACGACCGCAACCCGGTCGGGGCGCTCCAGGGGCTCGACCCCGAGCGCGTGCTCTACCTGGGCACTTCGAGCAAGAGCCTGGCGCCCGTGCTGCGGCTCGCCTGGATGGTGGTGCCCGGCCACCTGTTGGACGAGCTGCTGGCGGCCAAGGGGACGGGGGAGTGGCCGACGGGCGGTCTCGACCAGCTGACGCTCGCCGAGTTCATTGACTCCGGGGCCTACGACCGCCATGTGCGCGGTATGCGGCTGCGCTACCGGCGCCGGCGTGACCAACTGGTCGCGGCGCTGGCCGAGCACGCCCCGCAGGTACGGGTGCGGGGGATCGCGGCGGGGCTGCACGCGGTGCTCGAACTCCCGCCGGGGACCGAGCAGTCCGTGCTGCAGGGCGCGGCCTGGCAGGGCCTGGCGATGGACGGACTGGCCCGCTTCCGGTACGCGGCGGACGACGATGACGACGTACGGGGGGACGCGCGGGGGGACGTACTGGGCGACGCCCTGGTGGTCGGTTACGGGACCCCGCCCGACCACGCCTTCTCGGGTGCGCTGGAGGCGCTGTGCCGGGCACTTCCCATATGAGCCCCGCCGTTCATTTGTGCGACCGCGCCCTTTAGGCTGGCGGCCAGTCAAAACACGGTCGAAAGCCGGTCGAAAGACAGGCCACGGGGGAGACACCATGGAGCGGACAGGGCGGCGCAAACTACGGTCTAGCACGGTGATCCTGGGCGGCATGGGCGCGCTCGCCGCCGCGCTCACCTCCTGCGGCTCCGAGCCCGACAAGCGCTGTGTGGACCGGAACAGCTACGACGCGATCAAGGGCTACCGTGTCGTCGACTCCAGCAACTGCGGCTCCTCCTCCTCGTCCACCGCGGGCAAGAAGAGCCGCGGCAAGAAGAAGTCCGTCGACGGCGACTGGTACTACGACTCCGACGTCAGCACCGGCTGGGCCGACTACGGCACCTTCGACAAGAGCCAGGCCGCGGACCGCGGCGGCTTCGGCTGCTCCGGCGGCGGCGGTGGCTGACCGGCCGGGCCGGACCGTGAAGGCCAGACCTGAAGGCCAGAAGGCCAGACCATGAAGCGTCACACCCTCACCCCGCGCCCCGACTGGCAGTCCACCGTCGAGGAACAGGGCGTCATCTATCCGCTGACCCGCTACCCCGACGGTTCGCTGCGCCCGTACTGGGACGAGAGCGCCTACTACGAGTTCTCCCTCCCCGAGGTCGAGGCGCTCGAAGAGGTCGTCGAGGAGCTGCACCGGATGTGCCTGGCCGCGGCCGAGCACATCGTCGAGGCGGACCGCTTCGCCGACCTGGGCATCGACGATCCGCGGCTGGCCGGCCTGGTCGCCGAGTCCTGGCGCCGCCGGTCCGAACAGCCCAGCGTGTACGGGCGGTTCGACCTGCGCTACGACGGGGGCCCGGGCGGCCCGGCCAAGCTGCTGGAGTACAACGCCGATACGCCCACCTCACTGGTGGAGGCGGCCAGCGCCCAGTGGTTCTGGATGGAGGACCGCTTCCCCGGCGCCGACCAGTGGAACTCCCTGCACGAGCGGCTGGTCGACGCCTGGAAGCGGCAGGCGGCGCTGCTGCCGCCGGGCGCGCCGCTGTACTTCGCGCACACGGCCGGGGACGAGCTGGGCGAGGACCTGATGACGGTCGCGTATCTGCGCGAGACCGCCGAGCAGGCCGGGCTGCGCACCGAGGCGATCTCGATGGAGGACATCGGCTGGGACCGTCTCTCCGGCCGCTTCGTCGACAAGCGGTTCCGCTTCATCCGGGCCTGCTTCAAGCTCTACCCCTGGGAGTGGCTGGCGACCGACCGGTTCGGCCCGTATGTGCTGGACACGCTCGACAACGGTGGCGGCACCGGGTCCACCCTGTGGATCGAGCCCGCCTGGAAGATGCTGCTGTCCAACAAGGCGCTGCTGGCCGTCCTGTGGGAGCTGTTCCCCGGCCACCCCAACCTGCTGCCCGCCTATCTCGACGGCCCCCGCGAGCTGGCCCGCACCACCGGGTACGTCGCCAAGCCGCTGCTGGGCCGGGAGGGCGCGGGCGTCACGGTGCACCCGGCGGGCGCGGAGCCCGTCGTACGGGACGAGGCCTGCTGCTACCAGGAGTTGGCGCCGCTGCCCGACTTCGACGGCAACCGGGTGGTGCTCGGCACCTGGGTCGTCGAGGGGGAGTCGGCGGGGCTCGGCATCCGCGAGTCGGCGGGGCTGGTCACCGACGAATACGCGCGCTTTCTGCCGCATGTGATCCTCTGACGGTTCAGGCTCAGCCGTGCGCCTGCTGGGCGTGTTTGGGCAGCAGGCCCACCAGCAGCAGCGTCAGGAGGTTCAGGCCCGCGGCGATGCCGAAGACCAGTTCCGCGGCGGCGAAGTAGGAATGGCCGGACGGGTGCCCGACCCGGGCGAAGAACACCGTGCCGAGGGCGGCGACGCCGATGGCGCCGGCGAACTGCTGGACGGCGTTGAGCAGGCCCGCGCCGGTGCCGACTTCTTCGGCGGTGGCATCGCCGATGATGAAATCGACGAGTGGGACGAACACCAGCCCGGAGCCGAAGCCGGCGAACAGCAGGGCGGGCGCCAGCTTCCAGACGGTGATGTCGGCGCCCCAGTGGGCGATGGACCACCACAGCGCCAGCAGGCCGACGACGGCGATGGACAGCCCCAGGTGCAGGCTTGCGCGTCCCAGCTTCTCGGCGAGCACGGCGCCCGCGAGCAGGACAGCGACGGCGGTGCCGAGGGCCCAGGGGATCAGCGTGAGGCCGGTGCGCAGCGGCGTCCAGTGCATGCCCTGCTGCAGCAGCAGGTTGATGACGAGGACGAACGCGCTGAGTGATGCGTAGAACCCGGCCACGATCACCAGGCCGACGACGAAGCTGCGCTTGCGGAACAGCGACGGGGTGATGACGGGGTGCTCGCTGCGCCGTTGGGAGACGACGAACAGCGCGAGCAGAACGACCGCGGCGGCCATCATGACGTACGTCCAGGCGGGCCAGCCGAGTTCGCGTCCCTGGATGAGCGGGATGATGAGCAGCGCCGAGGCCGCGGTGAGCAGGCCGACGCCGGTGAGGTCGAGGCGGGCGGCCGGGTCCTCGCCGCCGTGGCGGGGCAGCACACGCCGGCCGAGTACGGCGGCGGCGATGCCGAACGGGACGTTGATCAGGAAGATGGAGCGCCACTGGCTGCCGAACAGGTCCAGGTGGAGCAGCCAGCCGGCCAGGATGGGTCCGGCCACCATGGTCAGGCCCATCAGCGGGCCGACCGGGGTCAGCGCCTTGCGCAGATGCTGGGGCGGGAACACGACCTTCACCAGGGCCAGGCCCTGCGGGATCATGACCGACCCGCACAGGCCCTGCAGCGTGCGGGCGACGATCAGGAAGACCGCGTCGGGGGCGAGGCCGCAGGCCAGCGAGGCCAGGGTGAAGCCGGTCATGCCGAGCAGGAACAGCCGTCGGCGCCCGAGCAGGTCCCCGAGCCGTCCCGAGGTGACCAGGCCGAGGGCGAAGGCCGCGGTGTAGGCGCTCAGCACCCACTGCACCGTCACCTCGCCGCCGCCGAGATCGGCGCGGATGGACGGGCCGGCGAGGTTGGCGATGCTCGAGTCGATCAGATCCATGATGTCGGCCAGGACCACGACGGCCAGGACGAGCCAGGCGGTGCGCAGTGGCAGGGGGCTTGGGGTGGGCGCTTGAGATATGCGCTGGTCAATAGACACGAACACCGTTCTACAGCGGAACGCTGTTCCAGGCAATGCGAACACTGTTCTTAGTGATGTAGAACACTGTTCGTCGATTCGCTAGACTGCCCGTATGTCACCGACTCCGCAGGAACGGCGCGCAGCGCGGCACCAGCTCGGCACCGGTTCGAGCGCATCAGCGGCCCGGCGTGGACCGTCCGGCGGGCGCAAGAAGCCGATCACGGTCGACGCCATCATCAGCACCGCGTTCGGCATCGTGGAGAAAGAGGGATACGAAGCCCTGACCATGCGGCGCCTGGCCACCGCGCTGGAGACGGGACCGTCGTCGCTCTACGCCCACGTGGTCAACAAAGAGGACCTGGACGAACTGCTCCTCGGCCGTCTGTGCGCCGAGATCGACCTGCCCGAACCGGACCCCGCCGACTGGCGGCAGCAGATCATCAGCGTCTGCACCCAGCTGCGCGACCAGTATCTGCGCTACCCGGGAATCTCCCAGGCGGCCTTCGCCGCCGCTCCGTCCAATCTGGACACGCTGCGCGTCAGCGAGGGCATGCTCGCCATCCTGCTCGCCGGGGGCATCGCCCCGCAGGCTGCCGCCTGGGCGCTCGACTCACTGTCGCTGTACGTCAACGCCTACAGCCTCGAGCTCTCGCTGGCGAACAAGCGGCTCAGCCGCGGCGACGACGACTGGGTCGTCAGCCGCGATGAACTGCTGGGCCGATTCGCCGCACTGCCCGATACGTTCCCGCAGACCAAGCGCTACGCCGCCGAGCTCACGGCCGGAACGGTCCACGACCGCTTCGACTTCACGATCGGCCTGATGATCGACGGGCTGGGAGCTGCGGGTCCCTGAGAGGTGATCCTTCGGAGGGCCGCCGAGCGCTGCTCAACGGCCTACGGCCCTCCGTCAGCTCGGTCACGCGGTCAGGTGGTCAGCCGGTCAGGCGGGGGCGCTCACCCGGCCAGGACGGCCCGCAGCTGGTCCAGGCCCCAGTCCAGGTCCTCCTTGCTGATCACCAGCGGGGGCGCGAGCCGGATCGTGGAGCCGTGGGTGTCCTTGACCAGCACGCCCCGGTCCATCAGCTTCTCCGAGATCTGCCGCCCGGTGCCGTACGAGGGGTCGATGTCCACCCCCGCCCACAGCCCCCGCCCGCGTACGGCCCGTACGCCGCCGCTGCGGTGCGCCGGGCTGTCCACCAGCAGTCCCAGCTCGCTGTGCAGATGCTCGCCGAGCTCCGCCGCCCGCTGCTGGAACTCACCGGTCCGCAGGATGGCGATGACCTCCAGCGCGACCGCGCAGGCCAGCGGGTTGCCGCCGAAGGTCGAACCGTGCTCGCCCGGCCGGTACACGCCAAGCACCTCATGGGACGACACCACCGCCGACACCGGCACCACACCGCCGCCGAGCGCCTTGCCCAGCACATACACATCCGGGACGACGCCCTCGTGCTCACAGGCGAACGTCTTGCCGGTACGCCCCAGACCGGACTGGATCTCATCCGCGATGAACAGCACATTCCGCGCCCGGGTCAGCTCCCTGACCCCGGCCAGATAGCCGGCCGGCGGCACCAGCACCCCCGCCTCGCCCTGGATCGGCTCCAGCAGCACCGCCACCGCGTCCTCGCCCGCGGCGTCCAGGGCCGCCTCCATCGCGGCCAGGTCGCCGTACGGCACGATCTCGAAGCCCGGCGTATACGGACCGAAGTCGGCCCGGGCCTCGGGGTCGGTGGAGAAGCTGATGATGGTGGTCGTCCGGCCGTGGAAGTTGTTGTCCGCCACGATGATCTTCGCCCGGCCGTCCGGGACGCCCTTGACCCGGTAGCCCCACTTCCGCGCGGTCTTCACGGCCGTCTCCACCGCCTCCGCCCCCGTGTTCATGGGCAGCACCATCTCCATGCCGCACAGCTCGGCCAGCTGTGCGCAGAAAGTGGCGAAGCGGTCGTGATGGAACGCGCGGGAGGTGAGCGTGACCCGCTCCAGCTGGGCCTTCGCGGCGTCGATCAGCCGCCGGTTGCCGTGCCCGAAGTTGAGCGCGGAGTACCCGGCGAGCATGTCGAGGTACCGCCTCCCCTCGACATCGGTCATCCAGGCGCCCTCCGCGGACGCGACGACGACCGGAAGCGGATGGTAGTTGTGTGCGCTGTGTGCCTCGGCGGCGGCGATGGCGCGTTCCGTTGAGGTCAAAATCATGCTCCGTTCGGTGTCGGCGCTGATCTGTGCTCTTTTCTATCGTCGCCCGGGTGGTTTGCGAAGAAACTTTACGGCGCGGGGTCGACCTGCGGGAGCGGGCCGCTGGAGCGGGGCGACGCCCGGCCGCGGCGGCGTCGAAAATAATGTCGGCGCCGCGGGCCCCGACTGCTTAGGGTCCTGCCGTGAGAGATCTACGCCTGTTGCCCAAGGCCCATCTGCACACCCACCTCGAAAGCACCGTCCGCCCTGCGACGATCCGCGAGCTGGGAGGCGAGCCGCCCGCCCAGGACCGGCCGTTCACCAGTTTCCGGGAGTTCGCCGATCAGCGGGCCGCGGTGCGCGCGCTGCTGCGCGACCATCGGCACTTCCGCCGTATCGCCGAGGAGTTCTGCCAGGACGAGGCGGGCCAGGGCGTCCGCTACGCGGAGGTCACCTTCACCGCCGCGGCCCACGGCGAGCGCGTCGGCGATCCGGAGATGCCGCTGCAAGCCGTACTGGAGGGACTGGCCGTCGGCGCGGAACGGTACGGCATCCACACCCGGGTCATCCTGGACCACTCGCGCCGCCGCGCCGTCGAGCGGCTGTGGCACAGCCTCAAGCTGGCCGCCCGGTACCCGCAGGTGATCGCCATCGGCCTCGCGGGAGACGAGTCCTACCCGGCGGCGCCCTTCGCCGACGTACTCCAGGCCGCCCGCGAGGCGGGGCTGCACCTGGTCCACCATGCCGGGGAGACGGCCGGCCCGGACAGTATCCGGGAGGCCCTGACGGTGGGGCATGCGGAGCGGATCGGCCACGGCATCCGCGTACTGGAGGATCCGGACCTGGTGGCCGAGGTGCGGAGACGCCGTGTGCCGCTGGAGGTCTGCCCCTCCTCCAACGTCCTGCTCGGCCTGGTGCCGTCACTGGCGGAGCACCCGCTGCCGCGCCTGGTCGAGGCCGGTCTTACGGTCACCGTGAACACCGACGGGGAGACGTCGCTGGCGGCCGAGTACCAGCGCGCCCGGGAGATCTTCGGGTACAGCGACGCCGAACTGGCCAGCCTGGCCCGCGCCTCGGTCGAGAGCAGCTTCGCCCCCGCGGAGTTGAAGGCACAGATCAGCGCTGAGATCGAGCAATGGCTGAGCGGATGAGGGCGGTTCATCGGGCAGGGGACGGTCGGGCGAATCCGGCTTGACCCTCACGTTGCGTGAGGCCGGAGGGTGGGGTGCATGAGCGACTACTACAACGCGTTTGAGATGAGCCCCGTGCCCGCTCCCGGCCCGGACGCGGTTCCGCCGGAGCCGTTCCGTGGCATTTATGGAATGCCCGCGTTCGTGACGATCCCCACCAGCGATTTGGCGGCGTCGGTGGACTTCTGGATCCGTGGGCTCGGGTTCTTCGAGCTGTTCAGCATCCCCGGCAGGCTTGTGCATCTGCGCCGGTGGGCGTTCCAGGACGTACTCCTCGTCACGGCGGCGAGCGTTCCGGAGCAGCCACCAGCGATGAGCTTCAGCTTCTCGGGCGTGCTCAGCCAGGTCGATTCCCTTGCCGAGGCATGCCGTGCGCTGCGCCCGAACTCGGTCGACGGTCCACGGGACACCCCCTGGAACACCCGCGATGTGGAGGTGATCACCCCCGAGAACGCACGGATCGTTTTCACCGCGGCCAAGCCTTTTGACCCGGCCAGCCAGGAGGCACGGAACCTTGCAGCCATCGGGATCACCCCACCGGGTGAGGAGCATGCCTGACGCCGTTCACACCACTGACGCCGATGGCCTGACCGTCGGCCAGGTCGCGACGCGGCTGGGCGTGACCGTCCGCGCGCTGCACCACTGGGACCAGATCGGTCTGGCGCGACCGTCGCTGCGCACGGCTGCCGGATACCGGCTCTACACCGCTGGTGATCTGGAACGCCTGCACCGCATCGTCGTCTACCGTGAGCTCGGTCTCGGCCTGGACAGGATCGGGGCCATCCTGGACGCCTCGACCGCGGACGTGCCCGGCGCATTGCGCGCGCAGCGCGCCCAGGTCGCCGAACGGATCGACCGCCTTCAGCAGCTCAGCGCCGGACTGGACCGGATGATCGACGCCCACGAACGCGGCCTGCTGCTGACCGCCGAGCAGCAGGCCGCGATCTTCGGCCCGCAGTGGAACCCGGACTCGCCCGCCCAAGCCCGTCAGCGCTACGGAGACACGACGCAATGGCGGCAGTACGCCGAACGCTCAGCCTCCCGCGGCCCGGAGGAATGGCAGACCATCGCCGACGCCGTTGCCGACCTCGACCGCGCGCTCGGGGACGCGATGGACGCCGGCGTCGCACCTGGTAGCCCGGAAGCGAATCAACTCGTCGAGCGGCACCGCGAAGTCTTTGCTTCGTACTTTCCCCTGACCAGGCAGATGCAGGTCTGTCTCGGCCGCATGTACGAGGCCGATCCGGGATTCGCCGCCCACTACGACGGCATCCGCGCCGGCCTTGCCACGTGGTTCCGCCGCATCATCGACGCCGGCGCACGCGCCCACGGCATCGACCCCGACACCGCGACCTGGCAGTAGCGCGCGGGTCCGCGAGGCGTTAGTGGGACGTTAGCGGCTCGGCAGCCGGGCGGTAGTGGCACGGCAGTCGAACGACAGCGGGGGGCGAGAGGCTTAAGCCGTACCGAGAAAGACACACCGGAAACGGCCAAGTCCATCTGGGGGGAACCCACCATGTCGATCACCGCCTTCGCCACCCGCCGAGCCCGCACCCTGCGCCTGGCCGCCATCGGCCTGACCGCGGTTGCCGCTCTCACCCTCACCGCCTGCAACAGCGACGAGGGCACCGGCACCAAGAACGAGGGCAAGGCCGAGCACAGCGATCAGCGCTTCAACGCCGCGGGCGGCGCGAAGAAGGGCTCCGACGGCTCGGAGCAGGAGATCGGCCCGTGTGACATCAACAAGCTGACGGTCGGGGTCAAGTCGGTTCAGCGGCCGGTGAACTACATGGTGCTCGAGGTCAACA
>NZ_NCSM01000055.1:363-84640 GCF_002224125.1 Streptomyces sp. NBS 14/10 | reverse complement strand
TACCCAGGACCGAGGCATTTTTGCGTTGGGCTCAATCTTCAACCCGTCAGGCTGAAACCAACGATGCGTGCGCGAACCGTACGGCGATGGACAGGCCGCCTTCGGGCCGTGTGCTGGTGGTGAGGGTGGCGTGGTGAGCTTGGGTGACGGCGTTGACGATGGCGAGGCCGAGACCGTAGCCGTCGCGGCGGCCGTTACGGTCGGGCGCTAGCTTCTGGAAGGGCTGAAAGAGGCGCTGGACCTGGTCGTTGGGGATGGCCGGCCCGCTGTTGGTGATCGTAAGGGTCACCTGCGTGCCGGAGGTCTGAGTGGTGATCTTTACGTGCCCGTCCGGATGGTTGTGGCGGATGGCGTTGTCGATGAGGTTGGCGACGAGGCTTTCGATCAGCCTCGGGTCCCCCGCCGTCACTGCGGGCGTCAGGTGTTCGGCGAGCTCAATGCCTCGCTCCGTTGCCTGGGCGCGGCGGGAGGCGAGCACTCCTTCGACGATATGGGCGAGGTCGAGGGTGTCCCGGCGGGAGATTCCGCGCTCGCTGGTGGCGAGGACGAGCAGTGCCTTCACGAGCCGTTCTTGGTGTCCGCCGAGGGCGAGGGCTTCTTCGCAGGTCGAGCGCAGGGCGTCGGCGTCGGCGTCGGGGTCGGCGAGGGCGACTTCGAGGAGGGTGCGCAGGCCGGCGAGGGGGGTGCGCAGCTCATGGGAGGCGTTGGCGACGAAGTGGCGTTGGGCGTCGAAGGAGGCTTGAAGGCGGGCGAACAGGTCGTCGAGGGTGTGGCCGAGCTCGGTCAGCTCGTCCGTGGGTTCGCCGAGGTCGAGGCGCCGGTGGAGGTCGCCGGCGGAGATGATTTTGGCGGTGGCGGTGATGGCGCGCAGGGGGTGCAGGAACCGGCCGGCGACGAACCAGCCGAGAGCCAGGGCGACGGGAATCAGAATGACCAGGGCGACGGCGGATCCCGTGAGGAGTTGGGGCAGGCTGATCCCGTTGCCGGTTCCGGTGATCGCACCCGATGGCGGGTGGCCTTTGGGCGTGGTCGACTGGACGCCGGCGAGCGGGACGGCGACGCATACGAGCACGAAGACCCCGGCGGCGTAGACGCCTGCCGCGTAGGCGAGCGCGAGCCGCGTCTGCAAGGGCCTCCTGGCGAGCTGCTGGGGCGAGGTCATGACGATCCGATTCGGTAGCCGCCTTCGCGGATGGTCTCGATCACGGGCGGTTCACCGAGCTTGGCCCGCAACCGGTGCATGGTGTGCTTGACGGCGCTGCTGAACGGGTCGGCGGCCTCGTCCCAGACGCGTTCCAGCAACTCCTCGGCGGAGATGACCAGGCCGGGCGTGGCGAGCAGGCATTCGAGGAGGGCGAACTCCTTGGGGCTCAGCTCAAGGCGCCGGCCGGCTCGGAACGCGGTACGGCGGGCCGGATCGAGGGTGATGTCCCCGCAGGCCAGGGTGGGCGGTAGCGGCGGGGCGGCGCGGCGGGCCAGCGCACGGACGCGGGCGACCAGTTCGGCGAACGCGAACGGCTTGGGCAGGTAGTCGTCGGCGCCGAGGCTGAGCCCGTCGACACGGTCCTCGATCGTGTCGGAGGCGGTGAGCATCAGTACGCGGGTCTCGCAGCGGCCGTGGGCGAGTTGTCGGCAGATCTCGTCCCCGTGGACGCCGGGTAGGTCGCGGTCGAGGATCACCACCTCGTAGCGGGTGACGGCCAGGCGGTCGAGGGCGGCGGTTCCGTCCAGGACGACGTCGACGGCCATGCCCTCGCGACGCAGCCCGGTTCCGATGGAGCGGGCGAGGATTTCGAAGTCCTCGGCGACGAGGACCCTCACCGCCACTCACCGCAGGTCGTCGCGCGCACAGGGCGCACAGGGCGCACAGGGCGGACAAGGCGGACAAGGCGCACAGGGCGGACAAGGCGCACAGGTCGGACCGGGCGAACAGCGCGGACAGGGCGGCCGAACCGGCCGCCGGGTCGAGATGCCATGCGTCGACGATGCCAGATCTCCGGTTGCAGCCAGGTCGCAGCCGCTGCGACCGGGCGGGGACCGGGTGCCGCGTACAACCGTCGGCATGAGTCCATTTCGAACCATGAGCTCGCCGCGATGAGCGCCCCAGGTATCAGCGCCCCAGGGATCGTCGTCACCGGACTGCGCAAGCGGTACGGGGCGACCCTGGCCCTCGACGGCATGTCCTTCACCGTCCGACCGGGGCTGGTGACCGGCTTCTTGGGGCCGAACGGGGCCGGGAAGTCCACCACCATGCGGGTGATCCTCGGCCTGGACGCGGTTGAGGCGGGCACCGCGCTCATCGAGGGGAAGCCGTACCACCGCCTTCGGCACCCGCTGAACCATGTCGGTTCACTGCTGGACTCGGCGGCACTGCACCCAAGCCGCAGCGGGCGTAACCACCTGCTGTGGCTGGCGCATTCGCAGGGCCTGGCCGCGCGGCGGGTGGACCAGGTGATCGAGCAGGTCGGCCTGGTCTCGGCGGCCCGGCGCAAGGCCGGTGGCTACTCGCTCGGCATGCGGCAGCGGCTCGGGATCGCCGCGGCCCTGCTGGGCGACCCGCCGATCGTCATGCTCGATGAGCCGTTCAACGGCATGGACCCCGACGGCATCATCTGGATGCGCGGCTTCCTGCGGTCGCTGGCCGCTCAGGGCCGCGCCGTGCTGGTCTCCAGCCACCTGATGAGCGAGGTGCAGGACACGGCCGATCATCTCGTCGTGGTCGGGCGCGGCAAGGCCATCGCCGACGCAGGCGTGGCCGAGCTGATCGCGGCCGCGTCCGGGAACCGGGTGGCCCTGCGGACCACGGCCGGGACACACGCGATGACGGTGCTCAGGCATGCCGGCGCGACCGTGTCGGCCACCGGCCGCGACACCGTCACGGTCGCCGGCCTGCCCGCGGACCGGATCGTGGCGCTGCTCGGCGAGAGCGCGGTGCCGTTCTCCGAGGTATCGGCACACCGCGCCACCCTTGAGGACGTCTACCTGGAACTCACCCGTGACGCGGTCGAGTTCCGTGCCGCGACGCCCACGGAGGTCTCGCGGTGACGCCCACCGTTACGCCGTACCGGTCCGGTGTGCGGGTCGGGCGGGACGGCTTCGTGCAGTTGCTGCACTCGGAGTGGACCAAGTTCCGGACGGTCCTGGGCTGGGTGACCGGCGTGGTGGTGGCAGCACTGATGGTGGTGCTGTTCGCCCTGCTCGCCGGGGTCAGCAGCGATCAGAAGGGCTCACCGCCCGTTCCGATCGGACCGGGCGGTGAGCCGGTTACCGACAGCTTCTACTTCGTGCACCAGCCGCTGGCGGGGAACGGCAGCATGACTGTCTCCGTTTCCGCGCTCAGGAGCAGCATCCCCAAGCGCCCCGGTGAACTGCGGCCCGGCATCGTGCCGTGGGCGAAGGCCGGGCTCATCATCAAGGAGAGCACCCGCCAGGGATCGCCCTATGCGGCGATCATGGTGACCGGCAGCCACGGCGTACGGATGCAGGACAGCTACGTCAACGACACGGCCGGCCTCCCCGGCCCCGTCTCCGCCGGGTCCGTCCGCTGGCTGCGGCTGGACCGCTCGGGCGAGGCGGTCACCGGCTATGCCTCCGCCGACGGCACGCACTGGACCAGGGTGGGCACCGTGCATGTGAGGGGGCTCGGACCGACCGCGCAGGGCGGGCCGTTCGTGGCCTCGCCGCCTTCCGTGGACGGCATGGGCACGAGCGGCAGTGTGTCCACGGCCGTCTTCGGGGATCTTCGTATCCGGGGGCGCTGGGCGGCCGGTGGCAACTGGACAGGCGACCAGGTGGGACTTGAATCCCCCAGCTTCTCCGGCTACCCGAAGAACACGTCTGGTTCGTTCACGGGAGCGGCATCCGACGGCCGCTTCACGGTGACCGGCGCCGGCGACATAGCGCCCGCCGTTCGCGACACTCTGCCCACCGGCGGCACCCTCGGAGAAATTCTCACCGGCACGTTCGCCGCGCTGATCGTGGTGATCGTCGTGGGGGCGCTGTTCATCACCACGGAATACCGGAAGAACCTGATCCACGTCACCCTGGCCGCCGGCCCGAGACGGAGCCGGGTGTTGGTGGCCAAGGCGATGGTGCTGGGGAGCGTCACCTTCGTCGCCGGGTTGGCGGGAGCGGTCGTCGCGGTTCCGGTCGGCGAGCGGCTCGCCCGGGCCAACGGCGTCTACATCTTCCCGGTGGTGTCTTCAACCGAACTACGGTTGGAGCTCGGGACCGCGGCACTGCTCGCGACCGCCTCGATCCTGGCCCTCTCCGTCGGCACGATATTCCGGCACAGTGCCGGCGCGGTCACCACCGTCATCGTGTCCATCGTGCTGCCCTACATTCTGATCGCCATCCCGTTCATACCCGCGAGCGTGTCGAACTGGCTGGCCCGGGTGACCCCGGGCGCGGCCTTCGCCGTGCAGCAGACGCTTGTGCCGTATCACCAGGTCGCCAGCAATTACACGCCCTACTACGGCTATTACCCGCTGGCGCCGTGGGCCGGGTTCGCCGTCCTGGCCGGCTACGCGGTGGCAAGCCTGGCCGCGGCCGCCCTCCTTCTCCGCAGGAGGGACGCATGAGACCGGCCCTGCACGCGGAATGGACGAAGCTACGGACCGTCACCAGCCCTCTCTGGCTGCTGCTCGGCATGATCGCGGCGACCGTGGCCCTGGGCGCCGCCGCGACCTCGGTGGTGACCTGCGCGTCCGCCGGCTGCGGCGATATGACCAAGCTCAGCCTCATCGGCGTACAGCTGGGCCAGGCGCTGGTCGTCATCCTGGCCGTACTGGTCATCGCAGGCGAGTACGGCACGGGCATGATCCGCACCACCCTGGCGGCGATGCCGCATCGGGCCACCGTCCTCGCGGCCAAAGCCGTCACCCTCACCGGGATCGTGGCCGCGGCCGGGACCATCGCGGTTCTCGGGTCGCTGATGGCTGGCCGGCTCCTCCTGCCCGGCCATGCCTTCACGACCACCCGCGGCCACCCGCCCCTGTCCGTGTCCCTGTCCCCGACCGACGGGCCCACGCTGCGAGCGGCCCTCGGGTCGATCCTCTACCTGACCCTGATCGCCCTGTTCAGCCTCGGCGTCGCCACCGTCGTGCGGGACTCCGCGGCCAGTATCGGGATCGTCCTCGGCCTGCTCTACCTGGTCCCCGTCCTCTCCCAGCTGATCGGCGATCCGCACTGGCAGCGCCTGCTCCAGCGGATCGGGCCGATGAGTGCCGGGCTCGCCGTCCAGGCCACCACCGACGTCCGCAGCCTGCCCATCGGCCCCTGGGCCGGTCTGGGCGTCACCGCCGGGTGGGCCGCCGCGGCGCTCCTGGCGGGTGGCCTGCTGCTGCGCATGCGCGACACGTAGCACGTCGTCGACGACGACATAGCCGCGTACGCCCTCAATGGCCGCGTACGCCCTCAGCCCTCAGCCGGTCAGGGTGCGGTGCGGCCAGCGTGCGCGGGCCTGCTCCTGGGAGCGCATCAGCGCCAGGGTGGGCAGGCCCTGCGCCGCGCCCTGGGCCAGCAGGTCCGGCAACTGGGGCAGCGGGGCCACGGCCGCGACATCGTCCAGGACGAGGGTGAGTGGTGGGTCGAGCCGACCGGAGGATGACCGTTCGGCCATGCGCCGGCCGTGCTCGACCACGTATGAGGCGAGTGCGGTCAACAAGGGCATCGCACCCGGATGGGTCCGCGGATCCTCAATGGATTCGCCCATCACATACAGCGTTCCCCCTTCGCCGATGAATGACTCCAACGCGAGGGTGTCGGAACGGCCAGGGTTGCAGGCGTCCCTGATGTGGATTGAGGACAGCGCGGCGAGCGCACGGGCGGTCAGTTCCTGGGCCATATCCCGGCGTTCAGGGTGCGCGGTGAGCGTGGCCTCCAGCTCACCGGCCGCGCCCCCCGCCGCCTTCGGGTGGGTCCGCAGGATCCGTACCGGCTCATGCGCCGAGTTGCCCTGCGCCCAGCGGTGCACCTGGCGGAACGGGCGGCCGTCCACCGCGGCCGCGTGCAGCCAGCAGCGGAGCATGGTCTCCGCGGCCTCCGCCATGGGCCGGTCCACGGCGTGCAGGGGGCGTACGGGGGCGAGGAGCGCGGTGGCCCGGGCGGCCGCGGCATCGCGGGACTCACAGCCCGCCGCGGGGTTCCAGCGCAGCCGGGCCGGGGTGTCGAGGAGATGGGACGGGTCGAAGACATGGGTGGGGCCGAACTTCGCACGCGCGTCCTTGGTCGTCGTCCACAGCGCGGCGTCGCTGGTGACGACCAGGACCGGGCCGTCGGCATCCAGGACGGCCTGGGACGCGGCGTCGCCGCGCTGCGAGCCGTAGAGGACGCGGGAGTGCGCCGCCTCGGCCCCGGGGAACCCCGGGCCGCCGCCCTGCCCACCGCCCGGGCCGTCGCGCGGGGTCGGCACCGGCTGAGCCGATGCGGCTGTGGGCTCGGCGGGCGGCTCCGCGCCCGCGCCGGCCCATGCGTCTGCCCGCTGCTCGGCGATGTGGTGGGGTGCGGCGGCGGCGCGGGCACCCGGCGGCCCGGTGATGGCCGTTGCCTGGTCGGTCTGCGGTTCGGTGGGGACGGGAGCCCCGGATGTGCGCTCGCCGGTGCCCGCTGCGACGCTGTCGACGCCTCGCTGTGCGGCATGGCCCGGGACTCGCCCGTGCGCGCCGTTCCAGGTCGGCGGGGAGCCCGCCGGGGCACCCGCTTCGGGGCTGGGGGCGCCGTACGCGTACGCCGCGGCGCCCGTGGGCAGCGCGCCCGGCAGGCCGTGTTGCGGCGGGCCCGCCGCAGCTCCGAGGGCCGCGGTGTCCTGCCCCAACCTTCCCGGTCCTCCCGACGGTCCTGGCCCCCCTGGCCTGTCGGTGGCGCCCGCCCTGGGGACGTACTCGTGTCCTTCCGCAGTTTCCACGGCCTGTCGCCCGGTGGGGGTGTCGTCGTGGGCGGTCCGCCGCTTTGCCGCGGCGGCCTCCTGGCGGTCCGCGCGGCGCTGGGCGCGTACGGCGCGGTAGCGGGTGAACGTGCCGATGACGAACACCGTCAGCACGATCAGCACCATCAGCTCGCTGATGAACAGGCCCCAGAACAGCCCGTATCCCGACAGCTGCTCCTTCGGCGTGGCGGGCCATGCCGCGGCGAGGTTGTGGGGTTCCTGGGCGAGCGCGCGCATGGCCAGGGGCGTACGGAGGAAGCGCACGCCGTCCGGCCAGGCGCCGTGGGCGAAGAGCCCGGCCAGCCCGGTCGCGGTCCACACCAGCCCCGTCAGCCCCAGCAGGAAGAGCATGGAGCCGATCAGCAGCCCGTCCGGGATGCCGCCCTGTGAGGCGGCCGGAGGTCTGCCCGGCTCTCCTGCCCCGCCGTGGCCGCCCTGACCGCCCTGACCTCCCAGGGCCCGCCCCGCCGCCATATCAGGCCACCGTCGACCCGTACGAGGGCCCGCCGTACGAGGGCCCGCCGTACGGGTCCGCCTCGGCGGCCTCGTGGGCGAGCTGCTGCTCCACCGCCATGGCGGCCCGCTCCTCGGCTTCCGCTTCGGCCTCGGCCGCCAGCTGGACGGCCAGCGCGTCCTCCGTCATGGCGCGGTCGGTGTAGACGAGCGGCCGCTCGGCCTCGGTGATCAGGTGCTTGACGACCTGGACATTGCCGTTGACGTCCCAGACCGCGATGCCCGGCGAGAGGGTCGGGATGATCTCGACCGCCCAGCGCGGCAGGCCCAGCACCCGTCCCGTGGCCCGGGCCTCGTCGGCCTTCTGGGCGTAGATGGTCCGGGTCGACGCCATCTTGAGTATCGCCGCGGCCTCGCGCGCCGCCGCGCCGTCGACCACGTCGGACAGGTGGTGGACGACGGCGACGAAGGACAGACCGAGGCGGCGCCCGAACTTGAGCAGCCGCTGGAAGAGCTGCGCGACGAAGGGCGAGTTGATGATGTGCCAGGCCTCTTCGACGAGGAAGATGCGCTTCTTGCGGTCCGGCCGGATCCAGGTGTGCTCCAGCCATACGCCGACGATCGCCATGAGGATGGGCATGGCGATCGAGTTGCGGTCGATATGGGACAGGTCGAAGACGATGAGGGGCGCGCTCAGGTCGATGCCCGCCGTCGTCGGGCCGTCGAACATGCCGCGCAGGTCGCCGTCCACGAGCCGGTCGAGCACCAGGGCGACGTCCAGGCCCCAGGCCCGTACGTCGTCTATGTCGACGTTCATGGCCTCCGCCGAGTCCGCCTCGGGGTGGCGCAGCTGCTCGACGATGTCGGTCAGCACCGGCTGGCGCTCGACGATGGTCTGGTTGACGTACGCGTGGGCGACCTTGAGGGCGAATCCGGAGCGCTCGTCGAGGCCGTGGCCCATCGCGACCTCGATGATCGTACGGAGCAGGGCGAGCTGCCCCGTCGTGGTGATCGCGGGGTCCAGGGGGTTGAGGCGGATACCGCCGTCCAGGGCGGCCATCGGGTCGAGCCGGATGGGGGTGATGCCCAGCTCCTCGGCGATCAGGTTCCACTCGCCGACGCCGTCCTCGCCCTGGGCGTCGAGCACCACGACCTGGCGGTCGCGGAACCGCAGCTGCCGCAGGACGTACGTCTTCTCCAGGGCCGACTTGCCGTTTCCGGACTCGCCGAGCACCAGCCAGTGCGGGGCGGGCAGCTGCTGTCCGTACAGCTGGAACGGGTCGTAGATGTACCCCTTGCCGGAGTACACCTCGCGCCCGATGATCACGCCCGAGTCGCCCAGGCCCGGTGCGGCGGTGGGCAGATAGACGGCCTGTGCCTGCCCCGTGGACGTGCGGACCGGCATCCGGGTCGTCTCCACCTTCCCGAACAGGAAGCTGGTGAACGTCTCGGTGATGGCGCCAATCGGATCGGCCACGGCAGAGCCCCTATCGTCCCAGTCGTCTCTATCGCGCTATCGCACTTGAGCTATCGCACTCGCGCTACCGCGCTATCGCTCTATCGCCGGATGCCGGTCGCGAACGGCAGTGTGTTCACGAAGGCACGGTGGTGCTCGCGGTCGCACCACTCGAGCTTGAGATAGCTCTTGCCCGCCGAGGCTCTGATGGTCCGCTTGTCGCGGGCGAGCGCCTCGGGGGAGCGGGAGGAGACGGTGATGTAGCCGACGAGGTTGACGCCCGCGGCGCCGCTCGCCAGATCCTCGCCGCGCTGGTCGAGCCGTCCGTGCGCGGCGATATCGCGCGGGTCTACGGTGCGGTTCATCTTGGCGGCACGGCTGGCCTCCGCCTCGTCGTTGGTCTTCTCCGTCAGCATCCGCTCGATCGCGATCTCGGTCGGCTCCAGGTCCATGCAGACGGCGACCGTACGGATGACATCGGGGGTGTGGACCAGGAGCGGGGCGAGGAAGTTGACCCCGACCGGGGTCATCGGCCACTCCTTCACCCAGGCTGTGGAGTGGCACCAGGGCTCGCGGGTGCTCGACTCGCGGGTCTTGGCCTGGAGATACGTGGGCTCCATCGCGTCCAGCTCGGCCGGCCAGGCGTTCCGCTGGGTCATGGCCTGGATGTGGTCGATGGGGTGGTCCGGGTCGTACATGGAGTGGATCAGCGAGGCCAGCCGCCCCTGGCCGAGCGGCTGGCGCACCCGGATATCGGCCTCGGCGAGCCGGGCGCAGATGTCGGTCAGCTCGCGCGCCATGACCACGGCCAGGCCCGCGTCCTTGTCGAGCTTGCGGCCGCCGGCGCTGTGGCGGGCGGCGCGCGCGATGGCCTGGGCCTCGGCCGCCAGATCGCGGGTGTAGTGCATACAGGCGACCAGGTAGGCGCGGTGCTGCTCGGAGGAGGTGGAGACCATCGACTGGAGCTGCTCGTAGGAGTCCTTGAGCCAGATGGGGGCCCCGTCGTCGCCGCGCCGCTCCACGTCCTTGGCGTGGGCGTCGGGGTCGGCGGGGAGGGTGCGGGCCAGCATCTGGATGCGGGTCACGAAGCCGTCGCCGTTGGCCACATGCTTGAGCAGCGTGCCGAACCGGTCGACCAGCGCCTCCTGGTCCTCGCTGTCCCGCAGCCCGACGCCCGGGCCCTCGATCTCGATGGCGGCGGTGACGGTGCGGCGGTCGGCGTGCAGGAGCACCGCGATCTCGTCCGGCCCGAACGGGGCCGCCAGCCAGTTGATCCGGCCGATACCGGGCGGCGGGCCGACCTCGACCTCACGGCCGTCGAAGCGGGTGCCGGCCTCGGCGGCGGCGGAGCGGTAGGTGGCGTTGTTGCGCACGGTGCGCTTGTAGGAGCGGTTGACCTCGAACCACTTGTAGAACGTGCGGCCGTTGTACGGGACGTAGACGGCGGCCAGCGCGAGCGTCGGGAAGCCCACCAGGGCGCCGATGCGCAGCGTCAGCACGGGGACCAGCAGTCCGCACATCATCCCGATGAACGCACCCCCGATGATCAACGCGATCTCGCCGGTCTCGCGGTTCTTGCCGACAATCGCGCTGGGGCGGGGGCGCCCGATCAGATATGTGCGGCGAGGCGCGATGGGAGACTGGACCTCGATCGTCACCGCCGGTCACCTCCGGGGTTGTTGCTGGAACCGCGGTTCTGTGCGCGGGCCGCGGAGGCGGCCCCGCCGCCTCCGCCCCCGCCGCTGCTGGGGCGCGCGGCGCCGCCGCCTCCGCCGCCCCCGCCGCCTTGGCCACTGCCGCGGGAGCTGTGCGCGGCGACGCCGCCGGAGACCGGGTTGGCGGGCTTCGCCTGCGAGGGGCCGGTCGAGCCGCCCCCGCCGCCGTCGCCTCCGCGGGCGCTGTGGGTGTTGATGCCCTGCTTCACCAGGGCGGCCGGGGAGCTGATGATCGCGGCGGCCTGGCGGGACGCCGGGTCCGCGCTGGCGCTGCGGGCCTTGACGATCTCGTCGCCGAAGCCGGGCACGAAGCGGTAGATCATCGCGCTCGCGAAGATGGCGAGGATGATGATCGCGAGCCCGGAGACGACGGCCGAGAAGGCGTCAGGTCCCTTGTCGGACGTCGACAGCGCCCCGGCCAGGGCGAGCACTATGACCACCACCGGCTTGACGAGAATCACCGCGATCATGATCCCCGCCCAGCGCCGCACATGCCCCCACATGTTCTTGTCGACCAAGCCCGAGTAGACGGCGGTGCCCAGCAGCGCGCCGACGTAGAGAAGGGCGGCCCGGATGACGAGCTCGAGACAGAGCACGCCCGCGGCGAGGATGGTCACCAGCGATACGACGATGAGCATGATCGGCCCGCCGCCGATGTCCTCGTCCCTCTTCAGGGCCTGGGCGAACGAGCCGAAGAAGGCGTCATGATCCGCGCCGGTGCCCGAGGCGATGGCCTCGGTGACGGCGTCGGTCGCCGTGACGACCGTATAGAGGATCAGCGGCGTGAAGGCGGAGGCCAGGACCGTCAGCCACAGAAAACCTATGGCCTCGGACAGCGCCTCACCGAGCGGCGCCCCGCGGATGGCGCGCTTGGCGACGGCGAGCAGCCAGAGGATGAGGGTGAGGACGGTCGAGGCGGCGAAGACGACGGCGTACTGGCGGAGAAATGCCTCGTTGGTGAAGTCGACGGTCGCGGTCTCTTTGACCAGGTCGGAGAGTTTGCCGACGAGCCAGGAGGCGGCGTTGGCGCAGCCGCGGGCGAGGGAGGCGGCGGGGTCTAGGGGGGAGGTGGGGTCGGATGTGCCGCCGCCCCCGCCACCGTCGCACAGGTCGCTGTACTGGCCGTCAAGCCCGCAGCCGTCGCTGCTGGAGGGGGTTGGGGTTGGAGTTGGGGACGGCGCGGCTGCGGCGTGACTCGCGAGAAGGACGCCTGCGACTTGAATGGCTGCGGCTGCGGAACTGATCAAGAGGACACGACGGCGGTTAGCGGGCATAGGTGAACCCTCCAAAGCCTTCCACAGCGTTCGCCATGTCCTCGGCGGAGGCGGCGGCTTGGTCGCGGCCGACAGGTGCCGGTCCGTCCTTCTGGGTGTACTTGGTTACTTTCCAGTCACCCTTGGTCCATTGCAGTTCGAACGTGTCCGTGTGCCAGCTTTCGGAGACAGGCTTGGTTGACCCTTCACCTGCGATCCCGAAGAGGAGGGATTGCCATACTGCGATCCGGGCCGTGCCACCACCGAATTTCTCCACCTTGGTGCCCACCGGGTTCGTACGGGACACGAAGGTCATGCCGTCCGGAGGGTTGCCGTTGGAGTCAAGGCCTGCATTCGGCAAGATCTTGTTACCCGAGAAGGCCTCGTCGAGGCGCTTCAGCCGGGTGGACGCGGCGTCCGGGGCATAGATCGCGTTCACGATCTGCCGCCGACTGGTGGCCTTGAACATGCCGGACGACCCCAGCGCCACCGCGTAATTCGCCGCCGCACTCTGCGCCCCCTGCTCCGTGTTCGCGAACCCCGACGCGATCCCCGTAGCCGCGTCCTTCCCCTCCACCGGTCGCTGCCCCGTCGGGGCTGTCGTCTGGCTCTTCGCGCTGGTGCCGGAGGAGTCGTGGTTGGTGTCGCTGTCCGAGGAGGTCTTGTCGCCGCCGCGGTTGGCGAAGGCGATGGCCGCGATGAGGAGCACGACGACGCCCACCACGGTGACCAGGTTTCGGCTGGGCTTGCCGGGGCGGGTGGTGCCTCGGCGGGGTGGGGCGAAGGGGTCGTCGTCGCCTTCGGGGAGGCGGGTGCGCGTCAGGTGGCCTCTGGGGGGCACGCCGCCCGTACGGTTCGGGTCCTGGCCGTAGTCCCCGCCGTATCCGTCATCGCCGCCCAGACTCATCGCACCTACGCCCCTTCAAACGTGACAACTGTGTCAACCCTGTCAACCGAGACAGCCCTGCCCCTATACGACGGTAGCGGCGCGGACTGACGCTGGGGCGCGGCGGTGTGAGTGGACATCAAGCTGACACGACCTCAAGGGGCGATGCGGGCATCAGGAAGCAGCCTCAGTGGGGGAGGTGGACCGGTGGGGGGCTCGGGGGCGGAGGCTTGGGGAACGGGGGTGCGCCGCGCGTGGGGGGTCGGCTGGGTGAGCGGGTGGTGCGCTAGACGGCCATGCCGTACACGATCGTGAAGACTGTGCCCAGCGAACCGATGATGAACACACCGGTCAGTCCGGCGACGATCAGACCCTTGCCCTGTTCGGCGCTGAAGGTGTCGCGCAGCGCGGTCGCGCCGATCCGCTGCTTGGCCGCGCCCCAGATGGCGATGCCGAAGCAGAGCAGCAGGGCTACGGCCATGACCACCTCGATCATGACGCGGGCCTCGCTGCCCAGGTCGCCGAACGGGCCCCAGTCTGGGGCGATTCCGCCGATGATGGTGTCGATGTCGCCCTTGTCGGCTGCTAGGAACATTTAGAACTCACCGCCCCTTGTGGGTAGTTGTGTGCCGCCGTGCGGCTGGCACATGCCAGGCTCTATCTTCGCTGACGATTCCGCTTCCGCATGTCGACTTGGCGGCATTTCTTGGCGGATCTCGTACGTGTCGTGGGCCACGATGACCTGACTGGCGTACAAAAGCGTCAACCTAGGGTTCTCTGATCACTGTGTGTATCACGCACATGGGCGCTGGGCAACGATCAGTGGCGGGGGCCGGAGCTCGGCGAGCCCCGCGGCTCACGCATCCGCTCATGCCTCCGCTCACTCCTCCGCGAAGTCGTCGAACTCGCCGGCCTTGACCCCCTTGATGAACGCCTCCCACTTCGCCTGGGTCGTCACCACGATGTTGTCGGGGTCGTTGCTCTCGCGCATGTAGATCCGGCCATCGGGGCCCGCGGCCACCTCCAGGTAGGCCTCCTGCTCCCCGTCCTCCGGGGTCGTGGCCCGCTGCCAGTCGAGCTGTGTCATCGCATGGTCCTTAAGGAGTGTGAGAAGGGAGCGTGAGAAGGGAGTGCGGGAAGGGCGTGTGAGATAAGGCGTGTGAGGTGCCCGGACGCGCCGGACTTTACGCGCTTCGCGTCCGCACGGGAGGCGGTCGAGAGGTGGGGTCGGCCACGCGGCGGAGCCGCATATAGACGTCTGCCGGGGGCAGGGGCGGGGCGCAGAGGTGGGGGGAGCCGGGGCATACGGTGCGACGGCCCCGCCGCGCCCGTATGGTTTCGGCTGGTGGGCGGCGGATTTTCGCCGTACGTGCGGAAGCACGTTCGTATGACGGGCAGATGGGGGAGGATGGGCGGGTGCGTAAGGTCTGGCTGGGCGTCAGTGTCGGTCTCGGGATCTCCTTCTCCTTCGTCGCGCTCCTCGTCGTCGGTACGTACATGGTCGCCGCGGACCTCGCGGGCGGTAACAGCGGTACGACGGTCGGGCTGGCCAGAGGTGCCGTCCCCGCCGCGTATCAGCCGCTGGTCCAGAAGTGGGGGAATCTGTGCCCCGCGATAAACCCCGCCCTGCTCGCCGCGCAGCTCTATCAGGAGAGTGGCTGGAACCCGAAGGCGGAGAGCCCGGCGAACGCCAAGGGGATCGCTCAGTTCATCCCGGGCACCTGGGCCAGTCATGGTGTGGACGGCGACAAGGACGGGGACCGGGACATCTGGGACCCGCAGGACGCGATCCCGTCGGCGGCCGCGTACGACTGCTCGCTCGCGAAGTATGTCGAGGACGTCCCGGGCGATCTGACGCACAACATGCTGGCCTCCTACAACGCGGGCGCGTACGCGGTGATCAAGTACTCCGGTGTGCCGCCCTACCGCGAGACCCAGAACTATGTGAAGACCATCACCACCCTGGCCAAGAGCTTCGCGGCGCCCGTCCAGAAGGTGCGGCCCTCGCAGCAGTCGGCCGCGGCGATCTACTTCGCGCAGAAGCAGCTCGGCAAGCCGTATCTATGGGGCGGTAACGGGACCCCGGAGGACGACGGGCGGTTCGACTGCTCCGGGCTGACGAAGGCGGCGTACAAGACCGTCGGCATCGACCTGCCGCGTGTCGCCAACGATCAGTGGAACGCGGGGCCGCACCCCAAGAGGGATGAGCTGCTCCCGGGCGACCTGGTCTTCTTCGCGTACGACCTCAACGATCCGAGATCCATCCACCACGTCGGGATCTACGTCGGGGGCGGGCAGATGATCAACGCCCCGTACACTGGGGCCGTGATCCGGTTCGACAAGATCGACACGCCGGACTACATCGGTGCGACGCGGGTGACCAAAGATGGCGCAAAAGCGTTGCCGACGGCGAACCCGGCATAAAGTCTCCGCGCTGAACTGCGACGATGGGTCACCCTTCGATAACGTCCTGGTGATCGTTGGGTAGACAGCGGAACGCCCCGCTCGATGTGGGCGTTTCCTGGAAGTGGATCGGCAGCGGACACCATCGGCATCGATCGCGTTCACCAACGGGGGCCGGCAGCCGCATGTAGCGACAGGCAAGAGATAAGGGGCCACGGCACATGGCTGGACTCGCACTGGACGGGTCGAACCCTGATGTCAGCCTGCTCTACGACATCAATGGACTCGCCAAGGACGCTCCCCACTGGTTCGACCGCGTCATGGAGTTCGTCGGCGAGTACGGGATCATCATCGGGCTGGTCCTGGTCCTGCTCGGCGCTTGGTGGAGCGTGCGCAAGCGGCCGCATGACGCGCCGTCCGCCGTCGCCGGGCTGATCTGGGCGCCGCTGGCCGCCGGTCTCGCGCTGCTCGCCAACATCCCGATCCGGGAGTTCGTGCAGCGGCCCCGGCCGTTCAAGGACCATCAGGGGCTCGACGTCCTGGTGGCGGGCAAGACCGACTTCTCGTTCGTCAGCGACCACGCGACGCTGACCATGGCGATCGCCGTCGGCGTGTTCATGGCCAGCCGGACCTATGGAGCGGCCGCGATCGGCCTCGCGCTGCTCGAAGGGTTCTGCCGCGTCTATATGGGCGTGCACTACCCGACGGACGTCATCGGCGGGTTCGCGCTCGGCACGGCGGTCGCGCTGCTGCTTGCCCCCCTCGCGATGATGCTGCTGACCCCGCTGACGACCGCCGTCGCGGGCTCGCGGGCGGGCCGGCTGGTGCGGGCGGGCACCGCCCCCGCGGCCGGGGAGGCCGCGGAGGAGGACGTGCCGGAGTTCCCCGGGTCCCGCTCCTCGGGCAGCGGCACCGGCACCGGCAGCGAGCGCCGCAACAAGGACCTGGCTGCCTGAGGAACCCGAGGGCTCCTTACAGTGCCTGCGGGAAGTCGAACAGCCGGTTCGGGTCGTATCGTTTCTTCAGCTTGGTCAGCCGGTCCGCCGCCGACCCGTAGTACGCGGTACGCCAGTCCTTGAGGGACGCGTCCGTGTAGTTCTGGTACGCCGCCCCCGACGCATGGCGCCGCATCGCCGTATGTACGCCGTCGAGCCAGGAGACCTGGGCCGTCCCGGCCCCGCCGGCCGCCCAGGAGGCGCTGTACTGCGCCAGGAAGCGCGAGCGGCGGTGGACGAAGGCGGTGGCCGTGGGCGCGACGCGGTTGACGGCCCCGCCGAGCGCGGTGAGCGCGATGCTGACCGCGCCCCCGCCGCTCGTACGCCGCCCGTACGCCTCCACCTGGCCGAGCATCGCGCGCACGCCCGCCTCGCTCAGCGAGCGGGCGTAGAAGTCGGAGCGCGCCGCGTATGTCTCGCGCTTGAGGACGCCGGACGAGCTGCGGCCCGGTGTGTCGCCCGGGAGATGGCACTGGGTGGTGCCGGTGTCGGCGCATCCGGCGTACGCCCGCATCGCCTCCACATAGCCGCGGCGGCGCAGCAGGACTCTCGAGGCGGGGCCGGGCCCGCCCGGGCCGTCGGCGAGCCGGTCGACGGCGTTCTGCAACTCGCCGTAGGTGCCGAGCGAGAAGCAGCTGATCGAGACGGTCGGGGTGCGGCCGGGGGAGGCCTCCAGGTGGAGCGCCGACCAGATTTCGTCCGGCTGGTCCGGGCCCCACTTCTGCCAGGCCCGCAGCACCGTCGCGGCCTTGGACCACGGCCAGGTCATATAGCAGGTGACGCCGTCGGCGGCCCGGTGGGTGCGGAAGCGGAGTTCGGTGACGACGCCGAAGTTGCCGTTGCCGGCGCCGCGCAGGGCCCAGAACAGATCGGCCTCGCGGTCCTTGGACACCTGGAGGGTCTTGCCGTCGGCGGTGACGATGCTGGCGCCGGTGAGGTTGTCGGAGGTGAGTCCGTACGCCCGGGAGACGACGCCGTGGCCGCCGCCGAGGGTCAGGCCGGAGATGCCCACGGTGGGGCAGGAGCCGCCGGGGACGGTCACGCCGGACGCGCCCAGGGTGGTGTAGACGTCGATGAGCTTGGCGCCCCCGCCGATCCGGGCCTCGCCGGAGGAGGTACGGATCGACTTGAGCGCGGAGACGTCGATGACGAGGCGGCCGTCGCCGCTGGACCAACCGGCGTAGCTGTGGCCGCCGTTGCGGATGGCGACCGGGGTGCCGTGGCGGCGGGCGAAGTCCAGGCACTCGGATATGTCCGAGGTGTTGGCTATATAAGCGACGGCGGCGGGCCGCAGCCGGTCGAAACGGGTGTTGTAGAGCTGACGGGCGGTGGTGTAGTCGGCGTCGCCGGGGCGTATCAGATCGCCCTGCAGACCCTTGCCCAGCGCGGTCCAGTCCGCGGCCCGCGGCTTGCCGTCGGTGCCGCCTGCGGAGGCCGAGGCGGAAGCGGAGGACGAACGGGCATCGGAAGCGGACGAGGCGGCGCGGTTGGACGGATCGCCGTCCCCCGCCGCCTGTCCCCCGTTCTTGTCGCACGCCGCGGCCCACGTCCCCGTGGTCCCCAGTGCCGTGCCCGCTGCCAGTAGTGTCCGCCGCTTCATGGCGGCCTCCCGTCCCACTTGACGCTGCTGCCCCACCAGTTGGCCGGGCGGTCGCGCGCAGGCCCGGTCCCCTACTCAGAGGGCGAGGCGGCGCATCCGGTTCCGCCGGCGTGGCCGGCCGCGTCGGTGCGGGCCTTGTCCCGCGAACGGCGGGCGGGGCCGCGCCAGCCGCAGGAGCAGCGGGCGCTGCAGAAGGAGCCCTTTTCCACGGTGGTGGTGCGGTGTTGGTCGGGGTCCGAAACGCCAGAGTCGAGCACATGACCACGCTACCCGGCCGTGACGAGCCCTAGGGGCGAGTCGTTAAACGAACAAGTACCAAGGGCGTGGACGAGCGTGGCCAGGGGGTCGACGGTCGATGGAAATCCAGCGGCGTACGGGCGGTGCCCGGACGAGGCGCATGGCGGCCGCTGTGGCGGGCGCACTGCTGGCCGGGCTGATGGCGACCACGACCACGGCGACCCTGACCGGCTGTTCCTCCGAGACGGTCGCCGACGAGCGCCCCGGCGGCGAATCGCACGCCGCCGCGGTCGCCGCGCTGCACCGCGCCGCCGATGTGCTGGTCCGGTCGGGCAGTTCACGGGTCCGTACGACGATGGAGACGGCGACGGGCGGCACGCGCGTGTCGATCCGGGGCAGCGGTGCGTACGACTTCGTCAGGCGGATGGGGCGGCTGCGCCTGGTGCTGCCCAGGGACGCGATGGGGGCCGTCGAACATGAGCCGATCACCGAACTGCTGGCCTCGGGCGCGCTGTTCATGCGGAACCGGGGCGCGGGCATTCCGCCGGACAAGTGGGTCCGGGTGGATACGACCGGTATCCCGGACGGGAATCTGGTCACCGGCGGGGCGACCGATCCGCTGGCCGCCGCCGAGCTGCTGCGCGGGGCGCGGGCCGTGAGCCTGGTGGGCGAGGAGGGGCTGGACGGGACGGTGGTACGGCACTATCGCGGGACGACGGACATCGGGCGGGCCGCGCGGGTCGCGTCGCCGGGTGTACGCGGCCCGTTGGCGGCCGCCGCGCGGGGGTTCACCGAGCACGCGGTGCCTTTCGACGCCTATATCGACCGGCAGGGGCGGCTGCGCGAGGTACGGCACCAGTTCACGGTGACCAGCGGCGAGGTCGGCGGGCAGGACGGGCAGTCTGATCAAGACGGCCAGGGCAGCCAGGGTGGCCAGTCCGGCCAGTCCGGTCAGGGCGGGCAGAGCGGGCAGGGTGGGCAGGGCGATGGAACCGGAACCGGAACCGGAGGCGGAAGCGGCGCCGGGCAACCGGGGCGGGGCGGCGACGCCGCCCAGGGTGCGCCGGGCGATCGGAGCACCCACGGCCCCCAGAGCGTACGGCGGACGCTGGGGGTGGCCTCCACCATCGAGCTGTACGACTTCGGCGCACCGGCCGCCGTAACGCTCCCCAAATCATCGGATATTTACACAGGAAGGGTTGGATCCCCCCAGACCTAGCCAGCGCATGCCGTTCAGCCCCGTGAAATGGTCCATCCGTGCCATGCGCGGAGTGTGTACCGATCCCTACGCTGGGAAGCCGCTGCTCGGAAGTGCTCGCAGATGCTCGCAGGAGGAGGTGAAACACGTGGTTGCGCGTCGCGGCTCGTCGGGCCCGGACCCCGTGGCCCTCGTCGAGATCGATCTCTACGGTGAGTTGATGATCGCTGCGTCGAGCGCGGACGAGGAAAGGCTCAGTCCGGACCGTATCGACGAGGTGCTCCAGGTGGCGGAGGACCGATCAAATCCAGCCGAGGGCGAAGGCGAGGGCGCCCGGCCGTAGCGCCGGAAGGCCGAGCGGGGGCGGCGGCGCCGTCAGGTCCGCGCGTCAGGTCCGCACGTCAGGTCCGCAGCAGACGGGCGATGGCGGCGGTGGCCTCGGCGACCTTGGCGTCGACCTCTTCGCCGCCCTTGACGGCGGCCGCCGCCACGCAGTGGCGCAGATGCTCCTCCAGGAGTTGCAGCGCGAAGGACTGGAGCGCCTTGGTGCTCGCCGAGACCTGGGTGAGTATGTCGATGCAGTAGACGTCCTCCTCGACCATCCGCTGCAGGCCCCGGATCTGGCCCTCGATCCGGCGCAGTCGCTTGAGGTGCTGGTCCTTCTGCTTGGCGTAGCCGTGGCCGGTGTGCTCGGCGACGGTGGCCTCCGTGTCGGCCTCCGTCCCGGCCGCCGTCTCGGGCTCGGGCGCCTGGCTCCGCTGCTCGCCCTCGGTGGGGGCGGTGTTGTCGGCTGCCGTGGTGGTCATGGCGCCCTCCCGTTGTTCGCAAATGTCCTGTATACCCCGGCTGGGTATATGGTACCGGGTCTGCCTGGTTGGACCGGGTCCCTGTGATAAGCACTCTGCCCTATGGGTCACACTGGGGAACGCCGGTTACCGTGGCCGGATGATGCACCTAGCATCAACGAGACAGACCCCGATGCATTCCGAGGATCCCCAGTGCGCTTTCGTCTGACCCCCAGGGAGACGAGCTTCTACGACATGTTCGCGGCTTCCGCGGACAACATCGTTACCGGCTCGAAACTCCTGATGGAACTGCTCGGGGCGGACTCCTCCGCTCGTACCGAGCTCGCCGAACGCATGCGGGCCGCGGAGCACGCGGGGGACGACGCGACCCACGCGATCTTCCACCAGCTGAACTCCTCCTTCATCACGCCGTTCGACCGCGAGGACATCTACTCGCTCGCCTCCTCCCTCGACGACATCATGGACTTCATGGAGGAGGCCGTCGACCTGGTCGTCCTCTACCAGATAGACGAGCTGCCCAAGGGGGTCGAGCAGCAGATCGAGGTACTGGCGCGGGCCGCGGAGCTGACCGCCGAGGCAATGCCGAACCTGCGCACCATGACGAACCTCACCGAGTACTGGATCGAGGTCAACCGTCTCGAGAACCAGGCGGACCAGATCCACCGCAAGCTGCTGGCGCACCTGTTCAACGGCAAGTACGACGCCATCGAGGTGCTCAAGCTCAAGCAGATCGTGGATGTGCTCGAGGAGGCGGCCGACGCCTTCGAGCACGTGGCCAACACGGTCGAGACCATCGCCGTCAAGGAGTCCTGAGCCTCGGCATGGACACCTTCGCGCTTGTCGTGACCATTGCGGTCGCGCTCTTCTTCACGTACACCAACGGCTTCCATGATTCGGCGAACGCCATCGCCACCTCCGTCTCGACCCGGGCGCTGACCCCGCGGGCGGCGCTCGCGATGGCCGCGGTGATGAATCTCGCGGGCGCCTTCCTGGGCAGCGGGGTCGCCAAGACCGTCAGCGAGGGTCTGATCGCCACCCCGACCGGCGGACAAGGCATGATGATCTTGTTCGCCGCGCTGGTGGGCGCGATCACCTGGAACATGGTGACCTGGTATTTCGGCCTTCCGTCCTCCTCCTCGCACGCCCTGTTCGGCGGCCTGGTGGGCGCGGCACTCGCCGGGTCCAGCACCGTCCACTGGAGCGGGGTGGTGGAGAAGGTCGTCATCCCGATGTTCCTGTCGCCCGTCGTCGGACTGGTGCTGGGCTACTTCGTGATGGTGGCCATCCTGTGGATGTTCCGGAACGCCAACCCGCACAAGGCAAAGCGCGGCTTCCGGATAGCCCAGACCGTCTCGGCTGCGGCCATGGCGCTCGGCCACGGTCTGCAGGACGCCCAGAAGACCATGGGCGTCGTGGTGATGGCTCTGGTCATCGCCGGTGTGGAGGACGAGGGCGACGCGATTCCGGTGTGGGTGAAGATCGCCTGCGCCGCGATGCTCTCACTCGGTACGTACGCGGGCGGCTGGCGCATCATGCGCACACTGGGCCGCCGGATCATCGAGCTCGACCCGCCGCAGGGATTCGCGGCGGAGACCACGGCGGCCTCGGTCATGTACACCGCCTCGTTCATGTTCCAGGCGCCCATCTCGACGACCCATGTCATCACCTCGGCGATCATGGGCGTCGGCGCGACCAAGCGGGTGAACGCGGTGCGCTGGGGCGTCGCGAAGAACATCATCCTCGGCTGGTTCATCACCATGCCGGCGGCGGCCGGTGTCGCCGCGCTCAGCTACTGGATCGTCAACCTGGCCTTCGGCTGACGGCGGTACGTACGCACAGGTCGTACGCACAGGTCGTACGCGCACGGTACGCGTACAAAAGCGGCGGGCCCGCCCCCGGGATGATCGGGGGCGGGCCCTTCGTCCTGTGGTGGCACCGCCATGCAGCACCACAGGACGTTCCTCCTCCGCCGTCGGCACGCCGCCGGCGGGAGGCGGGTGCGTCAGCCGAAGCGGCCCGAGATGTAGTCCTCGGTCGCCTGGACGGACGGGTTGGAGAAGATCCGCTCGGTCTCGTCGATCTCGATGAGCTTGCCCGGCTGGCCGACGCCCGCCAGGTTGAAGAAGGCCGTGCGGTCCGAGACGCGCGCCGCCTGCTGCATGTTGTGCGTCACGATGACGATCGTGAAGCGCTCCTTGAGCTCACCGATCAGGTCCTCGATGGCGAGCGTGGAGATCGGGTCCAGCGCCGAGCACGGCTCGTCCATCAGCAGCACCTGCGGCTCGACGGCGATGGCGCGGGCGATGCACAGCCGCTGCTGCTGACCGCCGGAGAGGCCGGCGCCCGGCTTGTTGAGCCGGTCCTTGACCTCGTTCCACAGGTTGGCGCCCTTGAGGGACTTCTCGACGATGCCCTCCAGCTCGCTCTTCTTGTACGAGCCGTTCAGCTTCAGCCCCGCCGCGACGTTCTCGAAGATCGACATGGTGGGGAACGGGTTCGGGCGCTGGAAGACCATGCCGACCGTACGCCGCACGGAGACCGGGTCGACGCCCGTGCCGTACAGGTTCTCGTCGTCCAGCATCACCTTGCCCTCGACCCGGCCACCGGGGGTGACCTCGTGCATCCGGTTCAGGGTGCGCAGGAAGGTGGACTTGCCGCAGCCGGACGGGCCGATGAAGGCCGTCACCGAGCGGGGCTCGACGGTCATCGAGATGTCCTCGATGGCCTTGTGGGTGCCGTAGTAGGCGGTCAGGCCGCTGACGTCGATGCGCTTGGCCATGTGAATCACTTCTCTTCTTCGTGGCGTGGCCTCAGCGGCCGGTCTTCGGGGCCTTCCAGCGGGCTACACCGCGGGCGAGCAGGTTGAGGATCATGACGAAGGCGATCAGGACGAGCGCCGCCGCCCAGGCCCGGTTGTACGAGGCGTCGTTACCGAGCTGCCACTGCTCGTACACGTAGTACGGGAGCGAGGACTGCGCGCCGTCGAAGGGGTTGTTGTTGATCCCCGTGGCGCCGAACACCAGCAGCATGATCGGGGCCGACTCACCGGCGATACGGGCGACCGCGAGCATCACACCGGTGATGATCCCGCCGATCGCGGTGGGCAGCACCACCTTGAGGATGGTGCGCCACTTGGGCACGCCCAGGGCGAGAGATGCCTCGCGCAGCTCGTTCGGGACGAGCTTGAGCATTTCCTCCGTCGAGCGGACGACGATCGGCATCATCAGGATGGCCAGGGCCATCGCGCCTGCGAAGCCGGAGTAGTCGAAGTCCAGGATGATGATCCAGAAGGTGAGGATGAACAGACCGGCGACGATCGAGGGGACACCGGTCATGACGTCCACGAAGAAGGTGACGGCCTTGGCGAGCCGGCCGCGCCCGTATTCCACCAGGTAGACGGCGGTCAGCAGGCCGATCGGGGCCGCGATGGCGGTGGCGATGCCGACCTGCTCCAGCGTGCCGATGATCGCGTGGTACACACCGCCGCCGGGGAGGATCGTCTGCACGCCCTCCATGGAGTGGCCGAGGAAGTAGCCGTCGAGGACCGTGCGGCCCCGGTCGACGGTCTCCCAGATCAGCGAGACCAGCGGGACCACCGCGAGCAGGAAGCAGACCCAGATCAGGCTGGTGGCCAGCTTGTCCTTGGCCTGGCGGGAGCCCTCGACCTTGGCGGTCAGGGCGAAGGAGATGAGCACGAACAGCAGCGCGGCGATCAGACCCCACTGGGTCTTGCTGCTCAGATCGCCCGCGACTCCGATGCCGCAGCCCAGGCCCACCGAGATCAGCGCCAGGCCGATCGGGGTCCACTTGGGCAGCCGGGGCTGCTTGAGGCCCGGCCGCGGGGCGTCGCCGGCCACCGCGCTCTTGTCGATGACTGCGTTGCTCATGCCGCGGCTCCCGAGTACTCCTTGCGGCGGGCGATGATCAGCCGCGCGGCGCCGTTCACCAGCAGCGTGATGACGAACAGCACCAGACCGGAGGCGATCAGCGCGTCACGCGCGGGGCCGTCGGCCTCCTTGAAGTGGCTGGCGATGTTCTGGGCGAAGGTGCCGCCGCCCGAGTCCAGCAGGCTGGGGCTGATCAGGTAGCTCGGGGACAGCACGGTGGCCACGGCCATCGTCTCGCCGAGCGCGCGGCCCAGGCCCAGCATGGAGGCGCTGATGATGCCGGAGCGGCCGAAGGGGAGGACCGACATCCGGATGACTTCCCAGCGGGTCGCGCCGAGGGCCAGCGCGGCCTCCTCGTGCATCTGCGGGACCTGGCGGAAGACCTCGCGGCTGACGCTGGTGACGATCGGGATGATCATGATCGCCAGCAGGATGCCCACGGTGAACAGGGAGCGCGGGGTGCCGTCGTTGTACTCGAAGATCTTGGTCCAGCCCAGGTAGTCGTCGAGCCACTGGTACAGGCCGGTCAGATGCGGGACGAGGAAGAGCGCCCCCCACAGGCCGTAGACGATGCTGGGGACCGCCGCGAGCAGGTCGATGACGTAGGCGACCAGGGTGGCCAGCCGGCGCGGCGCGTAGTGCGAGATGAACAGCGCGATGCCGACCGCGACCGGGACCGCGATCAGCATCGCGATGATCGAGCTGACGATCGTGCCGTAGACGAGCACGGCGATACCGAAGACCATCGGGCGGCTGCTGGTGTTCCACTCGAAAGTGGTCAGGAAGTTGCCGTGGTCGTCAGAGATGGCGGAAACCGCTCGCACGGTGAGGAAGACCGCGATGGCGGCCATGATCACCAGCAGCAGGATTCCGGACCCTCGGGAGAGGCCGAGGAAGACTTTGTCGCCGATGCGGCCGGTGCCACGAGAGCTGGCCAGGGCAGGCGGTTCTGTGGGGGATGTAGGTTCTATGTCCGTTTTCATGGGTTCTCCGGTCTGAGGAGCCAGAGGGGTGTGGCTCCTTGCGCGGCGGTGCACCGGACGGTGCGGCCGGCTCCGTGGTGTGGGAGCCGGCCGCACTCAGGTCAGGAGAGGCTCGCGACGCTCTCGCGGACCTTCGTGGCGATCTCGGCCGGCAGCGGGGCGTAGCCGAGCTCCTTGAGGGAAGCCTGGCCGTCCTCGCTCGCGACGTAGGTCAGGAACGACTTGGTAGCGGCAAGCGTGTCGGAGTTGTTGCCCTTGTCACAGGCGATCTCGTACGTCACCAGCGTAATCGGGTACGCGCCCTCTGCCTTGGTGTCGTAGGCCAGGTCGAGGGCGAGGTCCTTGCCGGTGCCCTTGATCTTGGCCTCGGAGATGGCCTTGGAGGCGTTGTCGACGGTGGCCTGGACCGGGGCGGAGGCGCCGGTGTTCAGGTCCACGGTCTTGATGCTGCTGGCGGTCGCGTACGACAGCTCGAAGTACGAGATCGCGCCGGAGACCTGCTTCACCTGCGAGGAGACACCGGCGGAGCCGTCCGCGGCCTGGCCGCCCTTGCCCTCCCATGCCTTGCCCGGCTCGTGCGGCCACGCCGAGGGGGCGGCGGCCTTGAGGTACTTGGTGAAGTTGTCCGTGGTGCCGGAGTCGTCCGAGCGGTGGAACGCCTGGATCTTGAGGTCCGGGAGGTTGACGCCCTTGTTGAGCTTCTTGATGGCGTCGTCGTTCCACTTCGTGATCTTCGAGTCGAAGATCTCGGCGAGGGTCTTGGCGTCCAGGGTCAGCTTGTCCACGCCGGGGACGTTGAAGCCGACCGCGATCGGGCCGCCGACCATCGGCAGGTTGATGCCCTGGCCGCCGGTCTTGCACATCTTCTTGGAGGAGGCGACCTCTTCGGGCTTGAGCGCCGAGTCGGAGCCCGCGAAGGCGGTCTTGCCCTGCAGCCACTCCTGGATGCCCGCGCCGGAGCCGGTGGCCTTGTAGTTGAGCTTGACGTCCTTGCAGGCCGCGCCGTAGTTCTTGACCCACAGGTCCATGGCGTTCTTCTGGGCGGACGACCCGGACGCCAGCAGCTGGCCCTTGCCCTCGCACTTGATGTTGCTGGCGTCGGTCTTGGTGCCGCCGCCACCGCTCGAGGAACCGTTGTTGTCGTCGGAGCCGCAGGCGGTGAGCACCAGGACGCCGGAGACGGCAAGGGCACCGGCGGCGATGGCGCGAAGCCGGTTGTTGCGCTGAAGCTTCACTTTCGGGTTTTCCTTCCAGGAGCCGCCGGTGGGGACGGCGCACGAAGAGGTGGGGTACTGCGCGTTTCTGGTTCTGCTCAGCTGCGCGCCGGTCACGCCAGGGGCGCGGCCAGTACGTTTGTAGGGCTGAAATTAGGCAGATCAGGTGAAGCAGCCGATGGGCGTGAGTGAACGGAGGGTGAACCTCGGCCGTCAGGGTGGTGGCCCAGGGAGGCTCTGATTCCGGTTGGGTGGGGGTTATGGCGGAGTCGACCGGCGCGTGACTCTGTCGGATTGCGGTACGGCATGTCACTATCCGTCCCTACGTACCGGTAAGTCAGCTCTGGCACGCGGGTTACGCGACGGCTCGTGGAGGTCCTCAGGTGATGGGGCAGCGGAAGGCGAAGAGGGGCGGCAGGGGAGGGGGCGCGGGCGTCGCCGCGGCGACCGCGTTCGTCTGTGCGGTGGGGATGTCGGCGGTGCCGGAGCGGGCGCAGGCCGCGCCGCGTGAGCCCACGCCCGGGGCCGGCGCGGAGTCGGGGACCGGGTCCGGAGGGGCCGCGGGCAGCAGCCTGCAAGAGGTGCACAAGAAGGTGCAGAGCCTCTACCGCAAGGCCGAGGCGGCCACGGACGCGTACAACCTGGCGCGCGAGAAACAGGCCCGCCAGGAGAAGCGGATCGTAAAGATCGCGCAGTCCGTGGTGAAGGCACAGAAGCGGATGACGGGGCTGCGGAAGCGGGCCGGGGCGGTGGCCCGGGCCCAGTACCGCAACGGCGGAATTCCGCCAGAGGCGCAGCTGCTCCTCGGCGACGACCCGGAGAGCTTTCTCGACAACGTCACGCTGGCGCGCAAGGGCCAGCAGGCGACCCGGGGCCTGATGAACCAGCTGGAGAAGACGCAGGCCACGCTCGACCGCTATGCGAAGGACGCCACCCAGGAGTGGGAGCGGCTCGACTCCAGCCGCGCGAAGAAGGCCGCGGCCCGCAAGGAGATCCGGGCGAAGCTCGCCGGGGCCAAGCGGTTGGAGTCCCGGCTGAAGGCGAAGGAGCGGGAGCGGCTGCGGCAGCTGGAGGAGGAGCAGCAGCGCCAGGCGCAGACGACCTGGCTGGGCTCCGGGATACTGCGGAAGATCGGCGGAAAAGGCACCTCGCAGGGGGTGCGGGCGGTGGACTTCGCGACCGCCCAGCTCGGCAAGGACTATGTGTGGGGCGCGGAGGGCCCCGACACCTACGACTGTTCGGGGCTGACCCAGAAGGCGTGGTCCGCGGGCGGCCGCTCGATCCCGCGCACCTCGCAGGAGCAGTGGCGGCAGCTGCCGAAGGTGAGCGTCGAGCGGATGCGGCCGGGGGACCTGATCATCTACTTCAAGGACGCGAGTCATGTGGGGATGTATGTAGGGGACGGCGCGATCATCCACGCGCCGCGCCCGGGGCGGCAGATCACGGTCGCCGGGGCCGGCTCGATGCCGATCCTCGGTGTCGTGCGCCCGGACGGGGTTGAGGGCTGAGGCCGGGGCTCGAGGGTCGCGGCCGGGGCCAGGAGCTGAGCCCGGGCCGGGAGCTGAGGGGCTATTCGGTCATTTCGCCCCGCGTAGGCGTGATGTTTGTCATCCCACGGCCGTCCCCCGGCGCGTCAAGTCCCCTCACGGCTTTGGCATATGACAAAAGTGGCTGTCCGAAGGTCATTCCGCTGGGGCCTGCCCTAGCGCTATGGTCGCCTCTCAATGAGCGCCGCGCTCTCGGGGGGAGGGAAGGAATCGAGCGATGTCCGTACCCGCGACCGGGCAGCTGGAGGCGCCGGCCACCGAGGCCCTGCCTGCCGCGCCGCCCGACAACGGGCTCACCCTGCTGGTGATCGGGGAAGACCCCGCCGGCTCCTTCACCGTCCCCGAAATGCTGGACACCGAGGGCAACCGGGTCCGTATCCGTACGGCACGCAATCTCACCGAGGCCGAGCGGCTGCTCACCGATGACGTCCAGTGCATCCTGCTGGACCTGGCCCTGCCCGGCCCCTGCAAGAAGGCCGAGGACGAGCTCGACGCCCTGCACGCGGTGCTGCGGCTCGCACCCGCCCACGCGGTCCTGGTACTGACCGCCGTGGAGGACGGGGAGCGCGCCGCCGAGGCCGTACGGGTCGGCGCCCAGGACTTCCTCTTCCGCGACGAGCTGGACGGACGGCTGCTCAGCCGCGCCATCCGCTACGCCGTCGAACGAAAACGCTCCGACCTCGCCCAGCGCCAGCTGACCGAGTCCCGGCTGCGCGCCCAGGAGAACGCCCGGCTGGAGCGCGGGCTGCTGCCCACCCCGCTGCTGCAGGGCTCGGGACTGCGCTTCGCCGCCCGCTACCGGCCCGGCCGCAGCCGCGCCCTGCTGGGCGGCGACTTCTACGACACGGTCCGCACCCCGGACGGCACCGTCCACGCGATGATCGGCGACGTCTGCGGACACGGCCCCGACGAGGCCGCCCTCGGCGTCGAGCTGCGCATCGCCTGGCGCGCCCTGACCTTCGCCGGGCTCTGCGGCGATCAGCTGCTCGGCACCCTGCAGCAGGTCCTGGAGAACGAGCGCGCCGACGAAGAGATCTTCGCGACCCTGTGCACCGTCGACATCGCACCGGACGGGCGGCGGGCCGGGGTGTGCCTGGCCGGCCACCCCGCACCGCTGGCGATACGCGCCGGGCGCGCGCCCCGGCTGCTGCCCGCCGACGACAACGGCCCGGCGCTCGGCCTGCTGCCGGGCGCCCGCTGGCCGCGCCGGGAGATCGAGCTCGGCGGCTCCTGGAGCCTGATGATGTACACCGACGGGCTCATCGAGGGGCGCGTCGGGAAGGGCGTACAGCGGCTGGGCCAGGAGGGGATGGTCGACATCGTGGCCCGCGGGCTGACGGCGGGGCTGCGCGGCGAGGAGCTGCTGGACAACACCGTCACCGAGGTGCGGGCGCTCAACGGCGGGGAGCTGACGGACGACCTGGCCGTGCTGCTCCTCGACCGGGGCTGACACCCGGGCGGGGCTGACCCCCGGGCGGGGGCGGGGGCGCGCAGGCCGCCCGCCCGCGCGGGCTAGCGGCCGTTGAAGGGGCCGTACGGACCGTCGGAGCTGGAGCCGCGGCCGCGCGGCCAGTTGCGGCCGCCGCCCGAGACCTGCCGGAGCGCGGGCCGCACATCGACGAAGTACACGATGGTCGCGATGAGCCCGATGATCGGCAGGAAGTCGAAGATGCCCATGAAGAAGTTCACCGCGGCGGCGATGCCCAGGATGATCAGCCAGAAGGGCTTGTTCTGCTTGTCCGCGGCCCGGTAGGCGTCCTCGCGGCGGATCGCGGCGTCGATGAAGGCGCAGAGGCTGAACAGGAGCAGCCCCCAGGAGACCCAGTACATCAGTTGGTTGAAGCCTTGCACCAGCACGCCGTCCACCGCCTAGAAGATATGTATGGGAAGCGTTCCATCGGCCACCGTACCCGCTGCCAGGGCCGGGCACGCAGTGCGTACCCGGCCCTGGGTGTGCTCTTCGGGTAAACGCCCGACCCTCAGCCCTGAGGCTTCGGCGGGGTCTTCTTCGCGGTGGGGGCGGGAGCCGGGGCCGGCTTGCGGACCGGGGCCTTCTTGGCGGCGGGCGCCGGCTTGACCGCGGTCTTCGCCGTCGCGTCCTTGGCCGGCTCGGCGGCGACGGTGACCGGCCGCTCCTTGGGCGCGATGGCGTCGGCCGCCTCGTTCATCTCCTCGGCCGCCTCGCCGCGCCAGGTCTTGACGACCTCCTGGCCGTGCTCGGCCACCTCGTCGTACCGCTCCCGCGCCTTGACGGCCAGCTCGGCGGCGCGGCCCACGCCCTGGAGGGCCAGGTCCTGCGCCGTGTCGCGGAGCTTCTTCAGGTCGGTGTCGAGCGTGCCCAGCAGCTCGGTGAGCTTCTCCTGGGCGTCCTTCGCCTGCTGGCTGACCCGGTCCTGAACGGCCTTCGGGTCGGTGTTCCGTACGGCGGCGAAGCGCTCGGGGGCCTCGGCGACGATCTTCTCGACCAGCGACGGGACCTCCTTGAGCTTCTGGGCGGCGAGGTCGGCCGTGCCCGCCACGAAGTACAGGGGGGTCGGGTCGGTGAGCGTCTTACGCACATCGTCGGTGATGGCCATGCTGATGGTCCTCCCGGATCAAATCGAGGGTTCGGCGTCGTCGTCGGCGCTGCCGGAGGGGGTGCCGATGGGCTTACCGGTGCCCGCGTACGTACCAGCGGGGGTGCCGGCGCCGGTGGGGGCGCCCGAAGGGGTGTCGGCCGCGGCGGGGTCGGGTGCGTTCTCCTTGCGGAACGACTCGTAGATCTGCAGCAGCACCTGCTTCTGCCGCTCGTTGATCGACGGATCGGCCAGTATCACACTGCGCGTCTCCGTCTCGTCCCGCTCCCGCTCATCGAGAATCCCGGCCTGCACATACAGCGTCTCGGCGGATATCCGCAGCGCCTTCGCAAGCTGCTGCAGGATCTCCGCGCTCGGCTTGCGCAGCCCGCGCTCGATCTGGCTCAGATACGGATTGGACACCCCGGCAGCGTCGGCGAGCTGGCGCAGCGAGAGCCGCGCGCCGCGCCTCTGCTCGCGCAGAAACTCGCCGAGAGTGCCGACGTTCAGTGATGCCATGCCCTCCATGCTGCCGCATCAGCGCTAACTATTGCAAGCATTTGCTTGCAGTCGTGCTGGGGGTGGGGGGTGTTCCGGGCGGCTTCCGCTGCCCGGAACGCCCCTGATGTTCGGATCGTGGGCGGGCTTATCTGGCGAGTTCGGACGGTTCGTCCAGCCGCGTCAGCTTCCGCGGATTGCGCACCACATAGATCCGGGTGACCCGCCCGTCCTCCACCGCGAGGCTCACCGCGGCCGGCTCGCCGTCGAACTCGATCCGGCCCGCGGGGGCGCCGTTGAGCCATACGGTCGTCGTCTCGACCCTGGCGACCCGGTTCGCGCGCGCGAGCATCGGCGCCACCACGTCGGCCCCGTGGACGGGAGTCAGTACGGCGGGTACGAGCCCCCCACCGTCGGCGATCAGGACCACGTCCGGCGCCATGATCTCCATCAGCTCCCGCAGCTGCCCGGTGCGCAGCGCGACCAGGAACCGCTCCACCACGGCCTGCTGCTCCGACCGGCTCACCCGCACCCGCGGCCGCCGGGCCGCCACGTGCTCGCGGGCCCGCCGCGCGATCTGCCGCACCGCGGCCGTGGACTTCCCGATGGCCTCGGCGATCTCGCCGTACGGCATCTCGAAGACCTCGCGGAGCACGAACACCGCCCGCTCCGCCGGCCCGAGCGTTTCCAGCACGGTCAGCATGGCGATCGAGACGCTTTCCGCGAGTTCGATGTCCTCGGCGACATCGGGGCTGGTCAGCAGCGGTTCCGGCAGCCATTCGCCGACGTAGTCCTCGCGGCTGCGGGAGAGCGTCCGCAGCCGGTTGAGCGCCTGCCGGGTGACGGTCCGGACGAGATACGCGCGCGGGTCACGCACCTGCGCACGGTCGACGTCGGCCCACCGCAGCCAGGACTCCTGGAGCACATCCTCCGCGTCGGCCGCCGAGCCGAGCATTTCGTAGGCGACCGTGAACAGCAGGCCGCGATGGGTGACGAACGGGTCCTCGGTCATGCCGTCGGTGCCGTTGACGCCGTCGACGCTGTTGACGCCGTCGACGCCGCGCCGGTCTGCTCGGGCCGCTTGGCCAGCGGAATCTCGCACGCCTCGGAGTATCCCTGCGAGGTGATCCCGTTCGCGGTGTTGTTCCGGGTCGACAGGTTGGCGAAGCCGATGAACGCGGTCAGCTCGACCAGCGCCGCCGCGCCGAGCTGGGCGAGCAGACTCGCCGACATCTCATCGGTGACGGTCGTCGGCGTATTCGTCATGGCTTCGGCGTACGCCAGCACCTCCCGCTCCAGCGGGGTGAACACATCCGACTCCCGCCAGCACGGCACCTGGCTCGCCTTGGTCAGATCCAGATTCGCGTTCAGAGCAGCGAAGTAGTTGATGTCGAGGCACCAACTGCAGCCGACCTGCGCCGCGACGGCCATGTGCGCGAACGTCTTGAGACTCGCGTCGGCCGCGTCCCACGCGGCCAGCTTGGCCGAGAACTCCAGGTTGGACATGGCGACGTCGGGGTTGTTGAAGGTCACCTCGACGGGCTCGGGCACGGCGCCGAGCTGCTTGATCAGGTTTTCCCGCAGCTCGGTGGGGAGCTCGGCCTTCGGAATGCGCAGCGCCATGGTGTCTCCTTATATAGGTGCCTGCTACGTGTGCTCGTTCGGCATGAAGACACCGCCGGGCCCGCGAGCGTGACACCCCCGCCTACCGGATCTTGCCCAGCCACGCCTGGAGGGTCAGCAGCTCCGGGTACCGCTCGCGGAGCGCGCCGAGATCGGCCTGGTAGCCCTTCTCGTTGAGCCAGTCGAACATGTTCGCCGCCTGCTCGGCCTGGGCCCGCAGCTCGTCGACCGGCTGCCGTTCGAAACGCGTCGGTACGCCGTCGACCTCGGTGAACACCGCGGCGATCCGCCGTACGGTCAGCTCGTCCCCGGCGATCTCGATCTTCTTGCCGATGAACTCGGCCGGCTTGTCGAACGCGTCCGCGGCGATCCGGCCGATATCGGCCAGCGCGATCATCTGCAGCGGGGTGTCCGCGTCCAGCGCGAGCGAACCGACCCGCTCCCCGTTCACCGCCTCCGGCACCAGGTAAGGCCAGTTCTCCATGAAGAACACCGGCCGCAGCACCGTCGCGGGTACGCCGATGGCGTCGATGTGCGCCTCGATCTCCGCCTTGGTCTCGAAGTGCGCGACACCGGACCCGCGCTCGGCGCCGCCGACGGAGCTGTAGACCAGGTGCGCGACTCCCGCGGCCCGGGCGGCGTCGGCGACGTTCCTGCCCTGCCGCACCTCGGCTTCGGGGCGGGGGTCGGCCATATCGGCGGGCTGCACGCTGAAGACGCCGTACGCGTCCCGCGCCGCCGCGCGCAGCGACTGAGGGTCGTCCAGATCGCCGGTGACCAGGTGCGCGCCGAGCGCCTTGAGCTCCTTGGCCGCCTGTTTGTCCGGGTCGCGGACGAGGGCGCGTACCGCCCAGCCGGCGTGGAGGAGGCTGCGGGCGACGGCGCCGCCTTGGCCGCCGGTCGCGCCCGTGACCAGGACTGCCTTCTTGTTCGGCACTGCGAGATCCTTCCGTTTTTTGGTTATTTCTGGGGTGCGGTCGAAAGCCGGTCGCGTGCGCGGGCGGGTGCGGGAAGCTGCCCCGCGACGATCGCGGCGAGGGAGAGCCCGAACCCCACGAGTTGGATCAGGCCGAGCGTCTGGTCGAGTACGACGGCCCCGAGCACGGCGGCGACCAGCGGCGAGAGCAGGCCGAGCACCGCGACGGAGGTGACGGGCAGGGTGGTGATGCCCTGGAACCACAGGATGTAGGTGATCAGGCCGCCGACAAGACCCAGCCAGAGATAGCCGAGGGCGGCGGTCGAGTCGATCGCGGGAGGCGGTCCCTCGACGAGGAAGGTGACCGGCACCAGGAACAGACCTCCCGCGGTGAGCTGCCAGCCGGCGAACGCGGTGGCACCGACCCCGGCGGGACGTCCCCAGCGCTTGGTGAGCGTCACCCCGAGCGCCATCGTGGCCGCGCCGGCGAGGCCCGCCACGATCCCGACGCCGTCGAGCGCCGCGTTCGGCCCGATCACCACCAGGCCGACGCCCACGACGCCCGTCACACCCCACAGCAGGCGCCAGACCGAAAGGCGCTCGCGGAGCACGGTGACCGCCAGGACGGCGACGATCAGCGGCTGGGCCGCCGCCAGCGTGGCGGCGACGCCTCCCGGCAGGCGTTCGGCCGCGACGAACAGCAACGGGAGGAACAGCCCGATGTTCAGCACACCGAGCGCCGCGGCCTTTCCCCACCAGGCCCCGCGCGGCAGCGTCCGGGTGATCGCCAGCGCGATCAGCCCGGCGGGCAGCGCCCGCAGGAGCCCCGCGAACAGGGGGTGCCCCGGGGGCAGAAGTTCGGTGGTGACGACGTAGGTGGTGCCCCAGACCGCGGGAGCGAGCGCCGTCAGGGCGGCGCGCCCGCCGGAAGCTCTCTGTGCTCCGGACGCTCTCTGTGCCGCTGGACTTGTCATGCTCGCAGTCTCATGCCGCGGTCATCAATGAGTCCAAGACATGTTTTTCACTTCATCGATCTCGATAGAAGATAGATCCATGGAGCTTCAGCAGATGCGGTACGTCCTCGCCGTGGCCGAGACCAACAGCTTCACCCGGGCCGCCGAACGATGTCTGGTCGTCCAGTCCGCCCTCAGCCACCAAATCTCCCGCCTGGAGAAGGAGTTGGGCGCGCGGCTCTTCGAACGCACCAGCCGCCGGGTGCGGCTGACCCCGGCCGGAGCGGCGTTCCTCCCCGCCGCCCGCCAGTGCCTGGACGCCGCCGAGCGCGCGGCCGCCGAGGTGGCCGCGGCCGTCGGAGAGGTACGCGGACGGCTCGCCGTGGGCCTGATCCCCACTGTCGCCGCGGTCGATATCCCGGGCGCGCTGCGCGACTTCCGCCAGCGGTATCCGCAGGTGCGCATCGGGCTGCGGGTGGGCGCGAGCGAAGACCTCGTCGAGCAGGTCAAACAAGGAGCCCTCGACGTGGCCTTCCTCGGGCTGCCGACCACATCGCGGCCCCAGGGCGTCGCCGCCCACGAACTCGCCCGTGACCGGCTCGTCGCCGTGGTCGCGCCCGACCATCCGCTCGCCGACGAGCCGGCGGTCGACCTTCGCAGGCTCTCCACCGAGGTGTTCGTGGACCTTCCGGCCGGAACCGCCGGGCGCGCCCAGTCCGACCAGGCCTTCTCTGCCGCCGGCCTCGGCCGCGACGTCGCCTTCGAAGTGACCACCGCGGAGTTCATCGGCCGGCTGGTCGAGCAGGGCCTGGCCATCGCCATGCTGCCCTCCGCGTACGTACCCCAGCTCACCGGCGTCACCACCATCGAGGTCACCGACGCACCGGCCCGCGTCGAGTACGTCATCTGGAGCTCCGTCGGCCGCCCACCCGCGGCCACCGCCTTCCTCGCCATCCTCGACATCCCGGCCACGGAGGGCGCCGACAGGCGGTTGTGAGTGGCCGTCATCCCGGTTTACGGGCCGGGAGTTGGGGGCCCGAGCGTGGGGTCGGCCGAGGGTCACGTACCCCGCAGGGCGGCTTCCAGGTGGTCGGCCCAGCGCAGCGCGGTGGCGGCCAGCTCTTCGGTGCGCGGGGCGAGGCGGACGCGCGGGCCGACGACCTGGAGCGCGGCCACCACTTCGCCGCGGAAGTCGCGGACCGGGGCGGCGACCGAGTACAGACCGGGTTCGGCCTCCTCGTCGACGATCGAGTAGCCCCGCTCGCGGGTGGCGGCGAGCCGGCGGAGGAAGTCGTCGAGCCCGGTGGGGGTGTTCGGGCCGTGGCGTACGAAGTCGGTGCGGGCGAAGACGGCGGCGACTTCCTCGTCGTCGGCGTCGCTGAGCAGCGCCTGCCCGCAGTCGCTGCAGTACGCGGGGTAGGGGCGGCCGATCCACGAGCCGACCTGTTTGCTGCCCGGCGGGACGCGTTCGGCGATCGTCACGGTCGCGTCGCCGGCCAGGACGCCCAGATAGCAGCTCTCGCCGGTCTCGCCGACCATGCCCTCCAGCGCGGTCTGCCCGTCCGTACGCAGGCGGTGGGCGGTGAGCTCCTGGGTGTCGGCGTAGAGCCGCCAGTGCAGGGTGAGCGCCTGGGGCGATCTGTTACGTGCGACGAAGTCCTCTTCGCGCATGGCGGCCAGGCCGCGGGACAGCTGGCTGCGGTCGCGGGCCAGGTCGCGGGCCAGGTCGGTGGCCGAGGTGCGGCGATGCCCCTCGGCCGTCCTGTGGGCGAGCGCCATCAGCACGTCCAGACCCTTGCCCACGCTCGATTCCATGACCCCTCAGCCACGTCGCCCCGCCGTGCCGCGCGCCGTCCACACGGCGCGATCAGCTGTCGCGGACACCCTACTGCCGCCCTTTCGCGATACCGACCGCTGAAAGTTGTGCGTTATTTGCATCTTGTCATGCGGTAGATGCACGCATAGCATCTCGCGCATCGGCTTTCGCCCCGGTCGCCCGGGGACATCCGAGGCCGGGGATATACGAGAAGGGACAGCGACAGCCATGACGGCGACGATGACGTCCGCGGCCCAAGAGCGGGGGCCGTGCCGTACCGAACCGGCGATCCGACGCCGGTCGGTGCGAGCGATCAAGGTGTACTGGCCCGTCTCGCGGCAGACCCTGGCCGCCCTGGCCGCGGGCGATGTCGAGGTGCTGCACCAGGACGAATCCCTGGCCGAGCTCTTCCGCGCCCTGGAGGCCTCGCCGGAGGTCGGGGACTTCGGCCTCTACACCGACGTCTTCGAGGTCGGCATCGGCGCCGAGGGGTTCACCGCGGCGCCCGGGTCCACCCCCACCCTCGGCGCGGTCGGCGCCCGCTCGCTGTCCCCCACCCTCACCTTCACCACCTATGTCGACGCCTCCGCCGCGGACGACGAGGTGTCCCGTGTGCTGACGCGCATCGTGGCCGCCCACCCCTGGGAGGTCCCGGTCGTCGAGCTCTCCGCACCCCTGGAGCTCGTCTCCCGCGCGTAAGCCCTGCGCGTAAGTCCTGCACGCGTAAGCCCTCCGCGCGTAAGCCCTGCGCCCGTAAATCCTGCGCCCGTGAATCCCGCGCAGTCCTCCGCGCTCCCCGGTGGACCGCGGCGCGCTGACCCCGCATGCGCCGCGGCCGCCCAAGAGGTGGCATCACCCTCCGCCACGCCGTGTCGTCCCCGCCACCGCCACCCTGAGGAAGTCATGTCATGACCACATCACTGCCGACCGAGAGCACGTCGGCTCCGGAAAGAGCGACCGACCACCCGCCCCAGGGAACGCTGCGCCGTTCCATGACCAGCCGCCACCTCGTGATGATCGCGATGGGCGGGGTCATCGGCTCCGGGCTGTTCCTCAGCTCCGGCTACACCATCTCCCAGGCCGGTCCGCTCGGCGCCGTCCTCTCCTATCTGGTCGGCGCGTTCGTCGTCTATCTCGTCATGACCTGCCTGGGCGAACTCGCCTGCGCCTACCCGGTCTCGGGCGCCTTCCATATCTACGCCTCGCGCTCGATCAACCCGGCCACCGGCTTCACCACCGCCTGGCTGTACTGGCTGACCTGGGCGGTCGCCCTGGGCTCGGAGTTCACCGCCTGCGGGCTGCTGATGCAGCGCTGGTTCCCCTCCGTCAGCGTCTGGGTGTGGTGCGTTGTCTGCGCCGCCGTGGTGTTCTCCGTCAACGCGATCTCCGCGCGCGTCTTCGGCGAGACGGAGTACTGGTTCTCCCTCATCAAGGTCGCCGCGGTCGTCGCCCTCATCGTCCTCGGCGGCGCGGCCCTCGGCGGCTTCCACCCGCTGGCCGACCACGGCCAGGCGTTCCCGCATCTGTTCGAGAACTTCAACACACCCGACGGTCTGTTCCCCCACGGGCTGTCCGGCGTCATGGTCACCGTCCTCGCCGCGTTCTACGCCTTCTCCGGTTCCGAGCTGATCGGCGTCGCCGCGGGCGAGACGGACGAACCGTCCAAGGCGGTCCCCAAGGCGCTGCGGGTGACGGTGGTCCGGCTGCTGGTCTTCTTCGCCGGGGCGATCACCGTGATCGCCGCGATGATCCCGTACGACAAGGTCGGCCTGGACGAGAGCCCCTTCGTGACCGTCTTCACGACCATCGGGATCCCCTACGCGGCCGATGTCATGAACTTCGTGATCATCACGGCGCTGCTGTCCGCCGGCAACAGCGGCCTCTACTCCTGCGCGCGGATGCTGTTCTCGCTCGCCGAGGAGGGCCAGGCCCCGCAGGCGCTGCGGCGGCTGAACTCCCGCCAGATCCCGATGACCGCGCTCGTGGTGAGCATGCTGGGCGGTATCGCGTCACTGCTGAGCAGCGTGGTCGCGGCCCAGACCGTCTATCTCGTCCTGGTGTCGATCGCCGGGTTCGCGGCGGTGGCGGTGTGGATGTCGATCGCGGCCTCGCAGTTCTTCCACCGCCGGGCCTTTCTGCGCGACGGCGGGGATGTGCGGACGCTGCCCTACCGCACCCCGTTCTATCCGGCCGTGCCCGTCCTGGCGTTCGTACTCTGCCTGGCCGCCCTGGTCGGCGTCGCCCTCGACCCCACCCAGGTCGCGGCCCTGTACTTCGGCATCCCCTTCGTCGCCGCCTGCTACCTCTACTACTACCTGCGCTACAGCCGCAGGCGCAGCGGGACGGCCTCATGACGCCGAAGCCCATGCCGAAGCCCATGCCGATGCCCACGCCGACGATGCCCACCTGTCTGCTGCTCGATCTGGACGGCACCCTCGTCGACTCCGCCCCCGGGGTCCTCGCCAGCATCCGCGCCGCGCTGCGCGAGGTCGGCACCCCGGCGCCGGACCCCGACACCCTGCGGACGTTCGTCGGCCCGCCGATGTACGAGTCCTTCCGCCGCCGGCTCGGCCTCGACGAGCCCACCGCGCTACGGGCCCTCGCGGCGTACCGGGCGCACTACGCCGCGCACGGCGCCCTCGACAGCGCGCTGTACGACGGGGTCGCGGACGCGCTGAAGGCGCTGGCCGCCGCGGGCCTGCCGATGGGCGTGGCAACCTCCAAGGTCGAGGACCAGGCGCGGCGGGTCGTCGCCCACTACGGCCTGGACCCGTGGTTCGAGGCGGTGTGCGGCATCGACGACCGTACGGGCCGCACCACCAAGCGCCAGGTGATCCGGGAGTGCCTGGTGCGACTGGCCCGGCGCGGCGTCGACGTATCGGCGCCGCTCATGGTCGGCGACCGGTCGTACGACATCACCAGCGCCGCCGCCGAGGGGATCCCGGCCGTCCATGTGCTGTGGGGTTACGGGGACCGGTCGGAGTCGGCGGGCGCGGTCGCGGCCGTCGCGGGGCCCGCGGAACTGACGGACCTGCTGGTCGCGGCCCGCGACCATGGCCGTTGAACAGCTACTGACATAGAACCACTGACGCGAAAGAGAACCAGCACATGAGCGACAGCAGCCCGCAGCGCACCACCACCCCCGGCACCCCCTCTCCCGCCGCCCCCGGCCTGTGGTCGGCCTACCGTGAGCTGACCGCGAAGGCGACGTACACGGACCTCACCCACGCCTTCCACCCCGGGCAGCCGCACTTCCCGGCGTTCCCGGACGAGCGGCGCGAGATGGTCTTCGACATGGACCGCGGGGACGGCTTCAACGTCCACCAGTACACGATCGTGGGCCAGTGGGGCACGCACGTCGACCCGCCCGTGCACTTCGTCGCCGGGGCGCGCACGCTGGACCACATCCCGGTGGAGGAGATGGTCCTGCCGCTGGTGGTGCTCGACATCAGCGAGCGGGTGGCGGCCGATCCGGACGCGACCCCGACCCTGGACGACGTGGCGGCCTGGGAGGCGCGCCACGGCGCCGTCCCCGCCGGATCGTTCGTGGCGCTGCGTACGGGCTGGAGCCGGCGCTGGCCGGACCGGGACGCGATGGCCAACAAGGACGCGGCGGGGGTCAGCCACGCCCCCGGCTGGTCCGCCGAGGTCCTGCGCCATCTGTTCGAGGAGGCGGGGGTCACCGCGATCGGCCATGAGCAGACCGACACCGACCCGGGGTCGGCCACCTCGGCGGGGGACTTCAGCCTGGAGCGGTATGTCCTCACCCGCGACCGGTGGCAGATAGAGCTGATGGCCAACCTCGACCAGGTCCCGGAGGCGGGCGCGCTCATCGTCGCCACCTGGCCCAAGCCCCAGGGCGGCTCCGGGTTCCCGGCCCGCGTCTTCGCCCTGTGCCCGAACGACATGAATGACTGATTGCTCTGACGACTGGCGCACCGAGCCCCGGCGGACCCGAGTCCGCCGGGGTGTCGCCATGTGAAGAGCCATGTGAAGAGCCATGTGGAGAACGGATACCGCGATGGACCGACCGGCCCTGGACGCGATCGACGAGAAGATCATCGCCGAACTCACCCGCAACGCCCGCCTGTCGCACGCCGAACTCGGGCAGCGGGTGCTCCTGTCGCGGAACGCCGTACGGCAGCGGATCGACCGGCTGGAGCGGCAGGGGCACATCCGCGGCTACACGCTGGTGCGCGGCGGCCACGAGGACGAGGACATCGCCTCGGCGCTGGTCCTGGTCTACCGCGAGGACCGGCTGCGCGGCGGCGAGGTGCTGGCGGCGCTCAAGCGCATCCCGGAGGTCGTCATCTGCGATGTGCTCAGCGGGGAGTTCGACCTGATGGTGCGGATCGAGGCCAGGTCCCTGGAACGCGTACAGGGCATCTGGGAGCAGATCGCCCAGATGCCCGGTGTACGCGATACGGTCACGGCGCTGACGCTCGCGCGCGTGGTCAGCCGCCCGCGAGGTTGACGCATACGACCTTCGGCTGCGTCATGTCCTCGTAGGCGAACCGCACGCCCTCGCGGCCCATGCTGCCGTACTTGAACCCGCCGAACGGCATGGCGTCGAACCGGTAGTCGGAGGAGTCATTGACCATCACCCCGCCCGCCTCCAGCCGCCGCGCCGCCGCCATCGCATGGTCCAGGCCGGCCGTGAAGACGCCCGCGTGGAGGCTGAAGTCGATCTCGTTGGCGCGCGCCACCGCCTCCTCGAAGGAGCCGACCGGCTGCAGCGCGACGAGCGGCGCGAACGCCTCCTGCTGCCACAGGGCGCTGTCGGCCGGGACGCCCTCGAGCACCGTGGGGCTGTAGAGGCTGCCGTCGAGGTCATTGCCGCACAGCAGCACCGCGCCGCGCGCGATGGCCTCATCGGCCTTCGCCTTCGCGGCCCGGGCGGCCATGGGCGTGATCATCGGGCCGACGTCCGTGTGCTCATCGCGGGGGTCGCCGGTGCGCAGCGCCCTCGTCCTGGCGACGAAGGCCGTACGGAACTCCTCGTACACCTCCTGGGCGATCAGGATGCGCTGGGTGCCGATGCAGTTCTGGCCCGCGGCCCAGAACGCGCCGGACACACACGCCGCCACGGCGAGGTCGAGGTCCGCGTCGGCGAGGACGAGGACGGGCGCGTTGCCGCCGAGGTCCATGGCGAGCTTCTTCAGCCCGGCCTGGCGGGCGATGGCCTCCCCGGTCGCGAAGCCGCCGGTGAACGAGACCATGCGCACCTCGGGGGCGGCGACGATCGCGGCGCCGACGTCGGCACCGCCGTTGACCACGGTGATCACCTCGTCCGGCAGCCCGGCCTCGACGAGGGTGTCGACCAGCCGCAGCGCGGACAGCGGGGTGAGGTCGGAGGGTTTCAGGATGACGGCGTTGCCGCCCGCGACGGCGGGGCCGAGCTTGTGGGCGACGAGGTTGAGCGGGTCGTTGTACGGGGTGATCGCCGCGATGATGCCCAGCGGCTCCCGGGTGAACCAGCCCTGGCGGTCCTCGGATCCCTCGTACGCGTCGAAGGGCACCACCTCGCCCGCGTTACGGCGGGCCTCGGCGGCCGACAGGGCCAGGGTGTTGACCGCTCGGGCGGCCTCCTTACGGGCCTGGGCGATGGTCTTGCCCGCCTCGGCCACGATCAACCGGGCGAAGGACTCGGCGCGTTCGTCGACCAGCCGGGCCGCGCGGTCCAGCACCGCGGCGCGGGCGGCCCGCGAGAGGGCCCGGGCGGTGGCGCGCCCGCGGCGGGCGCGGGCCATGATCTCGTCGACCGACTCCGCCGTCGTGGCGCAGACCGAGCCGATGACCTCGCCCGTGTACGGGTTGTGCACGGCGACGAAGCCCTGGCTGTCACGCGGGAGGGCGGCGAGGGTGGTGTCAGTCACGGAATGCCTCCTGGAGGACGCGCCCGGCGGCGGCAGTAGCAAGGTCAGCGGCGGGGGTGGCGTGGTGCCGTTCGTGGATGGCGATGATGTCCGACAGCAGCGCGTACGCCGTCTCGGTGCGCCCGGCGCCGGGGCCGGAGACGGTGACGGTGCCGAGCAGATCGGTGTGGAAGGCCACGGCGTTCACCGGGCCGCCGACCGAGGCCAGCGGGTGTTCGAGGGGCAGCGCGACCGGCGCCACGCGCGCGTCGACGCTTCCGTCCTCGCGGCGGGTGACCGAGCCGATCAGCTTCCACCGCAGCCCCCGGGCCGCGGCGTCGCGCATATCCGCCGGGGTGAGCCGCGAGATCCCCTCCCGGGCGACCTCGTCGCAGGACAGCGTGGCGCCCAGGACCTCATGGGCCAGGATCGCGACCTTCAGCTGTACGTCGAAGCCCTCGACGTCCGCCGTCGGGTCGGCCTCGGCGTAGCCCGCGTCCTGGGCTTCCCTGACGGCGTCGGTGAAGTCCACGCCCTCTTCGAGCCGGCCGAGGATGTAGTTCGAGGTGCCGTTCATGATGCCCTCGACGCCGGTGACCCGGGCGCCCGCGAGCAGCCGGTCCGCGGTGCGCAGCACGGGCGTACCGCTGAGCACGGTGCCCTCGAACTCGAAGCTGACGCCGTGCTCGGCCGCGAGCCGCTTGAGCGCGTGGCCGTGCAGGGCGACCGGTCCCTTGTTGGTGGTGCATACGTGCTTGCCCGCCCGCAGCGCCCAGCGCACATGGGACAGCGCGGGCTCGCCGTCGGCCGGATTGGTGAACGTGGCCTCGGCGACGATGTCGGCGGGCACCTCCCGGATCACCCACTCGTTGCGCGGATCGGCGCTGCCGCCCGCCATCCCGGAGAAGTCGAGCTCCCCCGGCGCCGCCGCGAGCAGCGGAGCGAGGTCGATGCCGTCGGTCCGCACCAGCGAACCGGCCCGCAGGTCGGTGATCGCGACCACGCGCAGGGCGAAGCCCAGCTCCTCGGACAGCTCGTCGCCGCGCTCGGCGATCAGTTCGGCGAGCGCCCGGTTGACGCCACCGAAGCCGATCAGGGCGAGGTCGTACCGGGTCATCTGCTTCAACAGCGTCATCAGCGTCTCCTTCGCATTGTGACCTCGCCCAGCGTCACCTCCGCGCCTGTCAGCGCGGCCATGCCGAAGCGCTCGGCGGCGCTGCCGATGTGCACCGTCCCGTGAGCGGTTGTCCTGCGGCCGCCGCGGATCGCGTTGCTAAAGTGAGGCCGTGACAGCGAACCCGCCGAAGGCCCAGGCGGCGTCCTCGCTGCGCACCGGCCTCCAGATCATCAACGCGGTGCTGGAGCGGGAGACCTCCGGGCGCACCGGGTTCAATGTCGCCCGGCTCGCCCAGGAGATCGGCATCGACCCCAGCAAGGCCTCCCGGATGACCCAGGAGCTGTGCGACCGGGGCTTTCTGGAGCGCCGTGAGGACTCCACCCTCCGCGTCGCCACCGGGTTCCACGAACTGGCCCGGGCCCTGAACCACGGCCTGCCGGGCGCGTCCCGGCCGGTCCTGCGCCGCCTGGCCATCGCACACGGCGCCGGCGCCCGGCTCTCGGTGCGCGACGGCGTCCTCGTCCGGCTGCTGCGTTCGGAGTCGGCGGCCGAGCCATGGCCGGCCAGGGCCGGTCTGGTCACCCCCTGCTGGTGCACCGGGGCGGGCCGCGCGCTGCTGCTCGACCACTCCGGCGACGAGATCGCGGCGCTGCTCGAGGGCTACGAACTGATCGGCGTCGGCGGGCCGGGCGCCGCACACTCCGCCGAGGAGCTGACCGCGGCCAACGACCGCGACCGGCCGGGCGGGATGGTCGCCGCGCACGAGGAGTTCGAGCACGGCATCACCGAGTACGCGGTGCCGGTCAGGGACGCCGAGGGCCGGATCTCCGCGGCGCTCGCGGTCCTCGGCAGACAGACGGACCTCAGGCCGCGGGAAGAGGCGATCCGCGCCGATCTGACCGCCGCGGCCGGCTCCCTCGGGCGGCTCGTCGACACGGGCGCGCCATAGCCGACGGGCAGCGGCCGACGGGCAGCGCCGGGCGGGCGGCCAGCGTCGGACGGGTGGCCGGCGTCGGATGGGCGTTGACCTTGCCCTCGACCCTGCCCTTGACCTTGCCGTTGGGGGAGGCCCCAGCATCGGGGGACCGGGGGAGGTGCCCGGGATGAGGAGGGGCGGACATGGGGCTGCTGACCATCGGGGCGTTCGCGAAGGCGTCCCGGCTGTCGCCGAAGGCGCTGCGGCTCTACGACGAGCTGGGACTGCTGGCCCCGGCCCGCGTCGACCCGGTGACCGGCTATCGGCTCTACGCGCCCGAGCAGCTTGAACGGGCCCGGCTGGTGGCCTGGTTGCGCCGTCTGGGCATGCCGCTGGCCCGCATCGGCGAGGTCTGTGACCTCTGCGAGTCGGACGCGGCCGCGGCGGCGCGCGAGGTCCGGGCCTTCTGGGCCCGTGCCGAGGCCGAGACCGCCGCCCGGCGGGACCTGGCCGCCTTCCTCATCGACCATCTGTCATGGAAGGACCCCGTCATGTCTCCGACGTCTTCGACCGTCGAGCCCCTGGACATCCGTTACGCCGCGCTGTCCGACACCGGACTGGTCCGCGAGAGCAACCAGGACACCGCCTACGCCGGACCGCGTCTGCTCGCCGTCGCCGACGGCTTCGGCACGGGCGGGGCCCCGGCCGGGGAGGCCGCCGTCCAAGTGCTCAAACGCCTGGACGCCGAGGGCGTCGGCGCGGGCGTCCCGGCGGGCGACCTGCTCAACGCGCTGGAGGACGCCGTCGAGCGGGCGGGCCTGGCGGTGCGCGATATCGCCGGAGCCGACCCCGCGCCCCATGAGGTGGGCACGACGCTCACCGCGATGCTGTGGACCGGCTCCCGGCTCGCCCTGGTGCACATCGGCGACTCCCGCGCCTATCTGCTGCGCGACGGCGAGCTCTTTCAGATCACCCACGACCACACCCTCGTCCAGTCGATGGTCGACGAAGGACGCCTCAGCCCGGAGGAGGCCACCTCCCATCCACAGCGCTCGCTGCTGCTGCGCGCCCTGACGGGAACGGGAGTGGTGGGAGGGGCAGGAGGTGCTGGAGGGGCGGCTGACATACGGCTGCACGACGCCCGGCCGGGGGACCGCTATCTGCTCTGCTCCGACGGGCTGTCCTCCGTCGTGCCGACCGAGGACGTACGCCACGTCCTCACCGCGGCCCGCGACCCCGAGCAGGCGGTGCGCGAGCTGATCGCCCTGGCCAACGGCGCGGGCGGCCCCGACAACGTCAGCTGCGTGGTCGCCGACGTGCTGGCGCCCGAGCCCGGCCGTCAGCCGTAAGGTCAGGCCGCCGCCCGGGCGCCGAGGGCGTCCAGGGCGGTGGCCACCGTGGCCTCCAGGGCCTGGGCGTCGGCTCCGGCGCGGGAGCGCAGGTTCACCCCGTACGCGAGCAGGGCCAGGACGTCGGCGGCGGCGCCGGGGTCGGTGCCGGGGGCGAGCTGGCCCTGGGCCTCGGCGCCGGTGAGCGCCGTGTGCATGGCGTCCCGCAGTTGCTGGTGGTGGCGGTCCAGGAGGGCGTGTACGTCGGGGTCGGTGCTCTCGGCGCCCGCGTGCGCGTTGGCGACCATGCAGCCCCACCGCGCGTACTCCCCCGCACACCGCACCGCGATCAGCCCGCCGAAGAACTCGGCGATGGCGGGCAGACCGCGCCCGTCCTCGGCGAGGTTCCGGAACGCCGGCTGGGACCACTGCTCCACATAGCGGCGCAGCGCGGTCCGGTACAGCTCCTGCTTACCGCCGAAGGTGGCGTACAGGCTGGAGCGGTTGAGCCCGGTCGCGGTCACCACGTCCTGGATCCCGGTCGCGGCCACGCCCTGCCGCCAGAACAGCCGCACCACTGTCGCCAGTGCCGCATCGGGGTCGAAGTGCTTGATGTCCGGCATGTTCGCCCGTCCTGCCGTGGTGATCCAGCCATCTTGAAATGACAATTCCAAGATAGCGCGGCCCGGCCATGGACGTGAGGTCGCGCCCGCAGCTATCTTGAAACGGTCATTCCAGGATTGACTGACGGAGGAACAGCCGCGATGAGTCTCAACGCCGAACTGCGCGCCTTCTACGAGGCCCGGTACCCGCAGATCCCCGCCGAGGCGCGGAAGATCATGGAGCGGGCCGGTCAGGAGCTCGCCGACTCCGGGCAGGCCGCCGGCGCCCTGTCCGTGGGGGACCGGGCGCCCCGCTTCGAACTGCCCGCGGCGACCGGACGGACGGTGACCCTGGACGGCCTGCTCGCCGACGGCCCGGTCGTCCTCACCTTCTACCGCGGCGCCTGGTGCCCGTACTGCAACATCGCCCTGCGGGCCCTGCAGAGCCACCACGACGAGATCACCGCGCGGGGCGCGCGCCTGGTGGCCGTATCGCCGCAGGTCCCCGACGAGTCCCTGTCGCTGACCGAGAAGCATGAGCTGGCCTTCGACGTGCTCAGCGACCTCGGCTCGGACACCGCCAAGCAGTACCGGCTCGCCTTCGACCTGCCCGACGACCTCGCCGCCGTCTACGACACGTTCGGCTTCGACCTCCAGCGCGTCAACGGCGGCCATCCGCGCACCCTGCCACTGCCCGCCACGTACGTCATCGACCGCGACGGGGTGATCCGGTGGGCCTTCGTCGACACCGACTACACGGCGCGCGCCGAACCGGCCGACATCCTCGCCGCCCTGGCCGCGCTGTAGAGGCCGTCAGCAGGTGAGCCCGCCAGACCGTCAGCCGGTCCGCCGGTCAGTCCGAAAGGCCGCGCAGCGCGGCGGCGACGGTGTCCCAGTCCGCGGGCACGGTCGGCTCGGGCGCGGGGGTGGCGGTGGCGCTGTCCTTGAAGCCGCTGGAGGTGGTGACGCACACCACGGGGCCCGAGGCGTCGCCCGCACGAGCGGGGTCCTCCCGGCGGGCGCGCAGCCCGGCCAGCCCCGCCGCGGAGGACAGCTCGACCCACAGGCCCTGGCCGGCGAGTTCGTCTCGGGCGGCGGCCATCTGCTCATCGGTGACGGTCAGCGCCGCGCCGCGGCTCTCGCGTACGGCCACCACCCCGCGGTAGCCGCCCACGGGGCAGGAGATCCCGTACGCCTCGGTCGGCCCGACCGGGACCTGGGCGGCGGGGCGGCCGGTGCGGATCGCGGTGGCCAGCGCGCCCGCGGCGGCGGGTTCGCAGGCGTACAGCCGCGGGGTGCGGTCGGCCAGGCCGAGCAGGGTCAGCTCGTGGAAGCCCTTCCAGACGCCGAAGAGCAGTTCGCCGTAGCCGGTTGGCACGTACACCGCCTCGGGCGTCTCACCGAGGTCCAGGAAGATCTCGTACGCGATGGTCTTGTAGCCCTCGGGGCCGAAGGGGTGGCCGGTGTGGGCGGTGCTGGTCAGGCTGGAGACCGGCTGATAGCCGAACTCCTCCACGATCCGCCGCGTCAGCGGTTTCCACGACTCGTGGGGCCCGGTGACCACCAGCGCCCCGTAGGCGCGTACGAAGGAGGCCACGGTGGGCGGGGCGGACGGGGAGGCGATCACCACGCACGGCAGCCCGGCGCGGGCCGCGTAGGCCGCCGCCGCGGCGCCGTGGTTGCCGGAGGAGGCCACCACGACGCCGCGCGCCCCGCTCGCCTTCGCGGCGCTGACGGCGACGCGGTTGAGCCGGTCCTTGTGGCTCCAGGTGGGGTTGCGCGACTCGTCCTTGACGTAGACGCCGTCGGGCAGTTGGACCAGGGGTGTGTTCCCCTCGCCGAGACCGGGGGCGGCCAGCGGCGGGAGCAGCGGGGCCCAGCGTTCGAGGCCGTGTGCGGCGGGGCGGCCGAACAGGTCGGCGGGCACCCGGTCGTACGCGTAGTCGACCTCCAGCGGGTACGCGACGGCGTCGGTGGAGGTGCGCGGGCAGCCGTTGATCAGCGGCGGCCACAGGGAGTAGTGGATCGCCGGATCCCCCAGGGACCGCTGACCGGTCGCGAGCGACTGCGACCGCGGCCGCGGCCGCAGCCCCTGCTCGGGGTCGAGGTCGAGGTCGGGGCGTGTGGCGTTGGACCGTGGGGGACGGGATGTGGGCTGGCCTGACCGGGAGTTGGGACGCGCGCGCATGACCTGGATCATGCCAGGTCGGACGTGTTCTTGATCACGCCAGGTCGGGCGTGGTCAGCCCCGGTACGGGCGGGCGGCCCGGGCCTCGCGCAGCGCCCGCGCCCACCATGTCAGCTGGTCGAGCAGGGCGGTGGCGGCGGCCTCCGGGCCCTTGGGCTCCTTCAGCGCGCCGTCCGCGCCGAAGAGCTCCCCGGCGTTGTGGAAGCTCACCGTCTCGCGGACGGTGACCGCGTGCAGCTCGGCGAAGACCGGCCGCAGATGCTCGACCGCCCGCAGCCCGCCGGAGACCCCGCCGTACGAGACGAAGCCGACGGGTTTGGCCTGCCAGGGGGTGTAGTGCCAGTCGATGGCGTTCTTGAGGGAGGCCGGGTAGCTGTGGTTGTACTCGGGAGTGATCACGACGTACGCGTCGGCGGCCTCCAGCCGGGGCGTCACGGCCGCCAGGGCCTTGGCCTCCTCGGGGCCCGGACGGTGGCTGAGGCTGCTGGGCAGCGGGGTGTCGGCCAGGTCGATCACCTCGGTGCGCAGGTCCGCGTGGAGCGCGGTGCGGCCGGTGAACCAGTCGGCGACCTTCGGGCCGAAGCGGCCCTCACGGGTGCTGGCGACGATGACCGCGAGGCGGATGGGGGTGGTGGCGGCCGTGTCGGTGGCCGGAGAAGTGGTCGGGGCGGTGGCTGTGTCGGTAACCATGGCCCCAGGCTCGGACTTAAACGTTGGTTGAAGTCAAGCTAGTCTCGATTCTTATGAGCCAGATGTCATGGAAGACCCATGAACTCACGGTCGGCGACCTGTCCCAGCGCAGCGGCGTCCCCGCCTCCGCGCTGCGCTTCTACGAGCGCGAAGGGCTCATCCACAGCCGCCGCACCACCGGGAACCAGCGCCGCTACACCCGCGACACGCTGCGCCGGGTCGCCTTCGTACGCTCCTCGCAGCGCGTCGGCATCCCGCTGGCCAGGATCCGGGGGGTCCTCGCGCTCTTCCCCGAGGACCATGTCCTCACCAAGGAGGACTGGGCCCAGATCTCGGAGTGCTGGCGCGAGGACCTCAGCGAGCGGATCGAGCAACTGCTGACTCTGCGCGACAGCCTCACCGACTGCATCGGCTGCGGCTGTCTGTCGATCGACAAGTGCGCGCTGGTGAACCGGCACGACAGACTCGGCGAGCAGGGCCCGGGCGCGCGCCGACTGCTGAAGTCGTGCTCCGATGCGGACGGGCCCGGGACCTGTGGATCCGTCGATCAGGGCGCGGTGGACGCGGTCAGCTCGGCCAACAAGGCCAGCGTGCGGGACTGTTCCTCGGGCGTGCCGACCGGGGAGGCGATGAGCTCGGTCGCCCCCGCGTCGAGCAGTTCCCGCAGCGCCTGCTCGACGGTGGACTCGTCGCCCAGTGCCGCGGTGTCCTGCGGGCCCTGCGAGCCGTCGCGGTCCAGTACGGCCCGGTAGTGCGGGATCTGGTCGACCTGGCTGAACTGCTCGGCCATCGTGGCGCGGCGGGCTTCCGGGTGCGCGGTGACGCCCACGGCCTTGAAGGCGACGACGCGCGGCGCGGGCCGCCCCGCGCGGGTCGCCGCCTGGGTGATCGTGGGCACGATGTGGTCCGCCAGCGCGGCCTTGCCCGCCCAGGCGGTGATGGTGCCGTCGGCCAGTTCGCCCGCCACCTTGAGCATCGCCGGGCCGAGCGCGCCGACCAGCAGCGCCGGCGGTTCGGCGCCGGGCGCGGTGACCGCGCCGGCGGCCTTGATGGTCTCGCCCTCGTACGTCACGCTCTCGCCGCGCAGCAAGGGCGCCAATACGGACAGGTATTCCCGCAGATGGCGGGCGGGGCGGTCGTAGGAGTGGCCGAACTGCCCCTCGATGATGTGCCGGTGGCTCACCCCGACGCCGAGCGTGAAGCGGTTGCCGGTGGCCGCCTGGGCGGTCAGCGCCTGGGCGGCGAGCGTCAGCGGGTGGCGCGGATACGTCGGGACCACGGAGGTGCCCAGCGTCAGCCCGGGCACCTGGGGGCCGATGGCGGCGGCCGCGGTCACGGCGTCCCAGGCGCCCAGCTCGGGCAGCCAGGCGGTGCCGAGACCGGACGCGGCGATGTCGCGCGCCTGCTCGACGACCGCGTCGAGCGGGGTGCCGAGGACGTTCAGGAGGAGTCCGATGCGCATGGGGTTCCTTTCACCGTGTCGTAGCGGGGGCGGAGGCCGTGGGCTTCGCCCCCGCGGCCGGGCCGATGTCGAGTACGGCCTTGCCCGGTACGCGCCGCCCGAGCAGCGCGTCGGCCGCGTCCGTGACCCGCTCCCAGGAGCCGCGCCAGCCGATCTCCGGTGACAGTTCGCCGCGCGCCAGGAGGCCGACGAGCGCGGCGAGGTCCGGGCCGGGGTGGGAGGGGTCCGCGAAGGAGTGCAGGGACTTGGCGGGGCCGAGCGAGAAGATGCCGTTCGGCGGGAACACGGCGGGCTGGTCGTGGGCGGCCCAGCCGATGCTCTGCAGATTGCCGCCGGGGGCGAGCAGGTTCCAGGCGGCCACGAGATGGGGCCCGCCGACGTTCTCCAGGACCACGTCCACGGGCTGCTCGACCGGCTCAAGGCCGACCACGACCTCGTCCGCGCCGAGTTCCCCCAGCCCCGCGCCGCGCGCGGGCGAGCCCACCGAGGCGATGACGTACGCCCCGGCCCGCCGCGCCAGTTGGACGGCCATCCGCCCGACCCCGCCCGAGGCCCCGGTGATCAGCACCCGCTTGCCCAGGACGCTCCCGGCCGCGCGCAGCGTACGCAGGGCGGTGATGCCGACCAGCGGGAGTGCGGCGGCGTCGGCCAGGTCGACGGCGTCGGGCAGTACGGCGAGGCTGTCGCTCGCGAAGGCCGCGCGTTCACTCCACGCACCCGGGCCGAAGGCGACCACGCGGCTGCCCGCCGCGGGCCCGGAGCCGTCGGCCGCCGCGCGCAGCACCACGCCCGCCGCGTCGTAGCCCATGACGGAGCCGGGCGGCTGACGGGTGGCCCACCGCACCTCCCCGTAGTTCATCGACGCGTGCCGCACCTCGACCAGGGCCTCACCGGGCCCCGGCTCGGGCTCCGGTACGTCAGCGAAGCGCAGGGACTCCGGCGCCTCGGGATCGACGGTCAGCGCGCGCATGGCTGCCTCCTCATGGCTGTCCCCCTCAGGGCAGACGAGTGAACCGGACTGCCAGTCCGGTTGTGCTGTGGTGGATACTATGAGGACTAGTAGTCCGGTTACAACCGCCGACTGTCGGCGACTGTCCGGACGCGAGGAGGCGAGGCGCGGTGAGCGAGGCCACGGCAGAGCGGGGCGCCGCGCGGCGCGGCGAGCGCGCCGACGCCGCGCGCAATCGGCGCGCGATCCTGCGGGCCGCCGAGGAGTTGCTGACGGAGCACGGCGCCGAGCATGTGTCCCTCGACCGGGTCGCGGCCGCCGCGGGCGTCGGCAAGGGCACCGTCTTCCGCCGCTTCGGCAGCCGTACGGGCCTGTTCCAGGCGCTGCTCGCCGACCGCGCGGCCAGGCTGGCGGACGTGATCCACGAGGAGGCGGCGCCGCTGGGCACCGACGCTGCGCCGTGCGAGCGGCTGCTGGCCTTCCTCGACGCGCTGGCCGACATCGCCGAGCGCCATCTGTCCCTGATCGCCGCACACGAACGCGCCTGTGGCGACGGTAAATTCGACGACCCCACCTATCGGGGGTGGCACGCCCACGTCTCCGCGCTGGTCCGGGAACTCAGACCGGGCCTCGACGCCGAGTTCGTGGCCCATATGCTGCTCGCCGCGTTCGACGGCGAGCTGGTGCGGCGGCTGACGGCGGACGGGGACTGGACGCGGTTCCGTCAGTCGGTCAGGGACCTGGCCGACCTGCTGGTCGGCCAGGGGAAGTAACGGCGCGGGCGCGCGGCAGCAGGCCCGGTCGGAGTCAGAAGATGTCCGGGCACCAGGGGCGGCGCGGCGTACGCAGCAGGAGATCCGCCAGCGCCGTGGCGCCCTCGCGCTCCTCGGTGACCCGCCCCAGCGCGGCCAGCCGGACCGCGGACTCGTCCCCCAGCCACAGCGTCCCCAACTCGGCGATGTCCATGGTCAGATCGGCGGACCGGGTGGTCGGCGCGCAACCGGCGCCGTCGGGCCCGGCGTCCAGCAGATAGCGCCCGCCGGCCAGGCCCGCGCGGTCGGACAGCTCCAGGACCAGCGAGCCGGCGACCGGGTACGTACGGGCCTCGAGCAGCCGGGGCACGTCCAGCGGCCGCAGCCACAGGAAGTCGGCGTACGTCATGACCTGCGCCGCCCGCGGGTCGCCGAGCAGCAGCGGCAGCGCGTCGTCCGGCGGGCGGTAGCCGGTGGTGACGTGGGTGACCCAGTCGACGGAGAACAGGAAGTGCCACAGCGCGCGTTCGGCGGCCGGGGTGACCGCGAGCATCCCGAGCACCTTGGCGGTGTCGTGGGGGCGCTTGCCCTCCCACTTGTCGTCGCTGATGTAGGCGAGCAGACCGTCCACGGACCCGTCGGGGGAGCGGTAGACGACGTAGAACGGCTCAGTCCACTGGTGGAAGGAGAAGGTCAGCAGGCCGGTGTTCATCCGCCACCACAGCTCGCGGCGGTCGATCGCGCCGTGCTGCCGGGCGCGCAGCCGCTCGTGCAGCGCGGGGCCCAGCTCCCGTACCTCGGCGCCGTCCGCGAAGTCCACCCGGCCGCCGCACGCGGGCCCGGAGTAGCGCGCGTCGAGCCCGGCGCGGGCGACGTCCACCCGCCACAGGGTGGCCCAGGTGGCCGGGCCGAACCCGTACCGCCCGTAGATCGGGTACTCGGCGGCGATCAGCGACGCCACCAGCTCGCCGCGCTCCTTGGCCGCCCGCAGATCGCGGTCCATCATCCGGCTGAGCAGCCCCTGGCGGCGGTGGGTGGGCGAGACCGAGACGTTGGTGATGGCGTCGGCCGCCACCTCGGCCCCGCCGACCGCCGTCAGCCGCTGTGCGAAGCTGCGGAAGGTGCCCACACAGCGGCCCCGGTCGAAGGCTCCCTGCACACGGTCCAGTTCCGCACCGATCTGCGCCCGCCGGATGTCGATATCTTCCTTGCCCGCCTCCGGGGGCCGCAGAAAGCCGGTGTTCAGCGCGAGGGACCAGTCGGTGAGGTCGGAGTCGTCGACCTTACGGATCTCTGGGGCCATGAACCCCACCGTAGGCGGCCGGTACGGCGGGACGCACCTGGATATCGGGGCTACCTGGACATCAGGGCCACCTGGGCATCACGGCTCACGCGAGCAGGTCGTCCACGTGCGCCTCCCCCTCTCGGTACCTCCGGGTGATCTCCGCACCGCAGTCGTCCGCCGTGCGCTGGAGCTCCCGCCGCCGCCGCGAGATCTGCTGCTCCCAGCCGACCAGACGGGCCATCGCACCGGTCAACTCCTCGTCCGTACGCGCCTGGAGGTCGGACAGGCCGACCTCGGCCAGCGTCTCCTCGGCAAGCCGCCGGGACTCCACCCCCTGCGGAGTGCCGAGCGTCACATGCCGGGCGGAGGAGCGGTGCCCCGGCGGGCCGTCGACCAGGATCTCCGGCAACAGATCCACCAGCGCGGCCGGGGGCCGGGCCTCCTCGGCCCCCTCGTCCGCCGCCCCCGGCGAGCCGGGGGCCGAACGGCGGTTGAGCTCGGCGTGGAGGATGTCGATCCGGCCCTGCAGCAGTCTGCGTACATAGCTCAGATCCGCCTCCTCGCTCTGGGCCGAGCGGCGCAGCGCCCGTAGCTCCGGCAGCCGCAGCCCGGCCGGCGAGTCGGCCTGCCGGCCGCCGCGCTGGCTCGGCGGCCTCGGCGGCTGCGCTCCGGGCAGTGCGGGTAGCGCGGGCAGCCCCGGCTGCTGCAAGTCTGTCGGCTGGAATCCCGGCTGCTGCAGGGCCTCGGTGGCCGCCTGGAGCAGGTCGCCGTGCAGGCCGCCGTCCTCCGGGCGCGTCGATGCGGGCCCGGGCGGCTGCCCGGTGCCGGATGTGATCATGCGGTTTCCGTCCCCTCCATGCGGTGCTACGCGAGCTGATCGCGTTGTGCCCATTGCGCACCGCTTGCACGCATCGTGCCACTGTGTACGGTCCGTCCGCAGCGCGCTTCCACCCGATCGGCCCCGGAAGGAGGCAGGGCATGATGGACCGTATGCGTGCTGTGGTACAGAGAGTGAACGGGGCGAGCGTCGTCGTGGACGGCGAGACGGTCGGGGAGATCGTCGGCCAGGGGCTGTGCGTGCTGGTCGGGGTGACGCATGACGACACCCCGGAGAAGGCGGCGCAGCTGGCCCGCAAGCTGTGGTCCGTACGCATCCTGGAGGGCGAGAAGTCCTGTTCGGACCTGGCCGCTCCGCTGCTGGTCATCAGCCAGTTCACGCTCTACGGCGACGCCCGCAAGGGCCGCCGGCCCACCTGGATCGCGGCCGCGCCGGGCGAGGTCGCCGAGCCGCTGGTGGACGAGGTCGTGGCGCGGCTGCGGGAGCTGGGCGCGCACGTGGAGACGGGCCGGTTCGGAGCGGATATGAAGGTCACGCTCACGAACGACGGCCCGTTCACGGTGATCGTCGAGGTCTGAGACCCCGCCTACGACTTTCCCTACGTCTTCCTCTACGTCTGCCTCTACGGCTCGACGACGACCTCTTGTGCCGCGGCTGTCGTATCCACGATGAGCGCCGCGTCCACCGGCACGTTCCGCTTCACCAGCGCCAGGGCGATCGGCCCCAGCTCGTGGTGGCGGGCCGAGGTCGTCACAAAGCCCAGCGTGCGTCCCGCCGCGCCCTCCGAGGCGAGCCGTACGGGCGCGCCGTGGCCGGGCAGCGTCACCTCGCTGCCGTCCAGATGGAGGAAGACCAGCCGCCGGGGCGGCTTGCCCAGGTTCTCCACCCGGGCGACGGTCTCCTGGCCGCGGTAGCAGCCCTTGTGGAGGTGTACGGCGCTGCCGATCAGGCCCAGCTCATGGGGGATCGTCCGGTGGTCGGTCTCCAGGCCGAGCCGCGGACGGTGCGCCTCGACGCGCAGCGCCTCGTACGCCAGCGCACCGGCCGGCGGGCCGCTCGCCGCGGCGAAGGACTCCAGATCGGCGCGCGGCAGGAACAGGTCCCGGCCGTACGGGGTCTCGCGGACGGCGGCGCCCTCGGGGGCCTCGGCGATACTGCCCGCCGGGAGGTGGACGACCGCGAACTCCTCGGTGCGGTCGGCGGTCTCCACCCGGTAGAAGAACTTCATGCTCTCCAGGTAGGCGAGCAGATCGCCCTGGGTGCCGGGCTCCACATGGGCCCAGGTGGTCTCGCCGTCGTCGACTATGTAGAGCGCGTGTTCGATATGGCCGTGCGGGGAGAGGATCAGCGCCTCCGTGGCCTGACCGGCCGGGAGTTCGCTCACATGCTGGGTGAGCAGCAGATGCAGCCAGCTCAGCCGGTCCGGGCCGGTGACCGTGACCACACCGCGGTGCGAGAGGTCCACGAAGCCGGAGCCGTCGGCGAGCGCGCGCTGCTCGCGGAACAGGTCGCCGTAGTGCGCGGCGACGCCTTCGTCGGGGCCCTCGCCGGGGACGGCGCCGGGCAGCGACAGCAAAGGGCTCTTCATGAGCTCAGCCTACGACTCGGCCCGGGCCGGGACCTGACCTAGGCCCCGGGCGTAGGACCAGGGTCGTCGTCCGCTCGATCGGCCGAACACTTGGCGCAGCGGCCGAAGATCGCGAAGTGCTTCATATCGGTGTCGAAGCCGAAGCTCGCCCGCAGCTGCCGGACGAACGGCTCGGCCACCGACAGATCGGCCTCGATCACATCCGTGCAGTCCCGGCAGACCATGTGGATGTGGTGGTGCCGGTCGGCCAGGTGGTACGTGGGGGCGCCGTGCCCGAGGTGGGCATGGCTGACCAGCCCCAGCTCCTCCAGCAGCTCCAGGGTGCGGTAGACCGTGGAGATGTTGACGCCGCTGGCGGTGCGGCGCACCTCGGTGAGGATGTCGTCCGGGGTGGCGTGCTCGAGGTGGTCGACGGCCTCGAGCACGAGCTGGCGCTGCGGCGTCAGGCGATAGCCGCGCTCCCGCAGATCTGTCTTCCAGTCGGTGGTCGCCACGGTGCCCAGTGTAGGGCGGTCGGTCGGCGGTCGGTCGACGGTCGGCCAGCGGTCGTTACGCGGTCGGTCAGCGGAAGAAGGCGATGCCGTCGTCCGGGAGGTCCTTGAGGTCCTTGGCCCATTCGCGCGGGTCCACGACCTTCTTCAGATGCGCGGACATGTACGGCCGCAGCGGCACCTCCGGGGTGGCCTTCTCGCCGACCCACATCAGATCGCTCTTGACGTAGCCGTAGAGCCGCTTGCCGCCGGAGTACGGGCCGGAGGCGGCGGTACGGGCCACGGCGTCCGTCACCACGTCGATCTGCGGCTTGCCCTCCGCCAGCTCGCCGTACCAGACCTCGACGACGCCCTGGTCGCGGATCATGACGATCTCGACCTTGCGGTCCTTGTCGATCCGCCAGAAGCCGTACTCGCTCTCCAGCGGGCGGACCTTCTTGCCTTCGCCGTCGAGCACCCAGGTGTGCGAGATGTACTCCAGGAAGTCGCGGCCGTCGTGGGTGAAGGTCACTTCCTGCCCGAAGTTGCACTTCTCGGTCCCCGGGAAGTCATAGACGCCCGCGCCCTCCCAGTTGCCGAGGAGGAAGACGAGCGGTACGAGGTCCGGGTGGAGGTCGGACGGGATCTCGATCATGAATCCAGGCGATCTGTGGGAAGGGGCGGGGGAGGGGTGGGTCAGCGCTGGCCCTGGTACAGCTTCTTCCAGGTCAGCGCGGCGAAGCCAAGGGTGGCGACGACGACCAGGATCATCAGCGTGGTGAAGACTGCCTCAAGCACGAGCGCGCTCCTTGGAGGAGTGGGACGTTCCGTTGGGACTTGCGGAACGGTCATGGACCGGGGCCGAGTCTAGTCGCCGGTGCGGTGACCGGCTCTTCGAGGTCTCCCGTGCGGGGGAGGGCTGCGGGGGACGGCGCGGGGGAGGCCGCGGGGGAGGTCTCCAGCCCGGCCTAGGCTGGCCGTATGGCGAAGAAGCTGGTGATCAAGGTGACGGCGGGCGCGGACGCGCCCGAGCGGTGCTCCCAGGCGTTCACGGTGGCGGCGGTGGCCGCGGCGAGCGGTGTGGAGGTCTCGCTGTGGCTGACGGGGGAGTCCTCCTGGTTCGCGCTCCCGGGGCGCGCGGCCGAGTTCGAGCTGCCGCATGCGGCGCCGCTGCCGGAGCTGATCGACGGCATCCTCGCGGGCGGCACGATCACGGTGTGCTCGCAGTGCGCGGCCCGCCGGGACATCGAGGAGAAGGACCTCATCGAGGGCGCCCGGATAGCGGGGGCACAGGTGTTCGTCAGCGAGATCATGCCGGAGGGCGTACAGGCGCTCGTCTACTGATCTCTCGTCTGCTGAGCTAGCGGCGGTGGTTGTACTCGTCCAGCTCCCGCCACCAGCGGTCGGACTCCTCGTCGCCCGACTCGTCCCACCACCGGTCGTCCGGGCCCCTGCGGTTGGCCACGATGGCGGCGAGCGGCGGGATCACCATGGCGACGATGCACATCACGACGGCCGCCGGGACGGACCACAGGCGCACGAATCCCCATGCCGAGATGAAGAGCGTCAGGCACGCGCCCATCAGGATGAAATATGCGTGGCGCCGTCGCGCGTACATACGACCAGGATACGTCCGGGGGCGCCGCCCGGACACCCGTACGACAGCCCCCGAACAGCCCGGAGGGCCGCACCCCGCCGAGGCGTCCAACCCCGGGGCGCGGCCCCCTCTTTTTTGTGGCTCGGTTCGCCAGGGCCGTACCTGACCGTTGATGCGCTGCTGCGCGTCAGACGGCGATGGCGACCTCCGCCAGGCCACCCTTCTGGGCGACGACGGTGCGGTCCGCGGTCGCGCCCGGGACCAGGGCGCGCACGGTCCACGTGCCCTCGGCCGCGTAGAAGCGGAACTGGCCGGTGGCCGAGGTGGGGACCTCGGCGGTGAACTCACCGGTGCTGTCCAGCAGCCGGACGTAGCCGGTGACCGGCTCGCCGTCGCGGGTCACCGATCCCTGGATGGTGGTCTCGCCGGGCTTGATGGTCGACGCGTCGGGGCCGCCGGCCGTTGCTCCACACATGGGTGACTGTCCTTACGTTCGGGGAGATCGGGGAGGGGGAGGGAGGGTCAGCTGTTGGCGCCCAGCTCGATCGGCACGCCGACGAGGGAGCCGTACTCGGTCCAGGAGCCGTCGTAGTTCTTGACGTTGGTCTGGCCCAGCAGCTCGTGCAGGACGAACCAGGTGTGAGCGGAGCGCTCACCGATGCGGCAGTAGGCGATGGTGTCCTTCGACAGGTCGACGCCCTCGCCCTCGTAGAGCTCCTTGAGCTCGTCGTCGGACTTGAAGGTGCCGTCGTCGTTGGCGGACTTCGACCAGGGGATGTTGCGGGCGGTCGGCACGTGGCCCGGCCGCTGCGACTGCTCCTGCGGGAGGTGCGCCGGGGCGAGCAGCTTGCCGGAGAACTCGTCGGGGGAGCGGACGTCCACCAGGTTCAGCGAGCCGATGGCCGCCACGACGTCGTCGCGGAAGGCGCGGATCGAGGCGTCCTGGGCCTTGGCCTTGTACTCGGTCTTCGCCCGGGACGGGGCCTCGGCGACCAGGTCGCGGGAGTCGAGCTCCCACTTCTTGCGGCCGCCGTCGAGGAGCTTCACGTCCTGGTGCCCGTAGAGCTTGAAGTACCAGTAGGCATAAGAGGCGAACCAGTTGTTGTTGCCGCCGTAGAGCACGACCGTGTCGTCGTTGGCGATGCCCTTCTCGGACAGCAGCTTCTCGAAACCGGCCTGGTCGACGAAGTCGCGGCGCACCGGGTCCTGGAGGTCCTGCCGCCAGTCGATCCGGATGGCGTTCTTGATGTGGTTCTTGTCGTAGGCAGAGGTGTCCTCGTCGACCTCCACGATGACCGTCTTGGGGTCATCGATGCGGGCCTGTACCCAGTCGGCGTCAACCAGGACGTCGCTGCGGCTCATGTTTCTCTCCTCCGGGGCAGTTGCGGCGGTACGGGTACGCGTCGGTATGCGGGCTACGCGCGGTTCGGTAGCGAGCGTACGAACGGAGTGCGGGCGGGCTCGGCTGACGGGCCGAAAGGAGCGGGGCCGATGAGGCAAGAAAAGGAGCGGGCCGCGCGTCCTCGTCAGGCGGCGCGACAGAGCATGGCGGCAACGCGGCACAGGTCTACTGCCCGCCGCTTCGTGAGATCCGCCTGTCGCTTCATGCGTCCGATCGTAGGGACGGACTGGCGGGCATGTCACCGGTGTGTCGGATGGTGAGACGAGATTGTCCGCGATGTGAAACGAGAGGGGCGCCCGGTGCCCCGCCGAGTGGTCGGCGGGGCACCGAACGCCCCTGGATGCCCGCTGAATGTCTGCTGAATGTTGCCATCGCGGACGAGTTCGTCTCAGCGGATGGACAGCAGGAACGATCTGGAGGAAACGGCGTGGGGGGAGGAGGCCGCAAGGGGAGGGCGGCGCCGGGGGTTCCGTCGGCTCAGCCCGCCAGCTCGACGTTATTACCCACGACCGATACGTCTATGCCGTCCTTGTCCGTCTCGACCTTCTCGAGCCGCATGCCCGTCGGCAGGCCGTCGATCTTGCGGTCGATGTCCGTGCGCTGGCGCACCTTCTCCTCCCACCCGGGGATCTTGCTGCCCGGGACGGACTCGGCGCGCATCCGGATCGTGTCGCCGTTGACGAGGGTCACCGTGGAGTACGTGCTCATGCTCAGGCCCATCAGCTGTCCGGTGATCTTGACGCGGGCCTGGCCCGACTTGTCCTTCCCGGCGTAGCCGACCGTGATGCCCTGGCCGGCCGCCGTGGACAGGTCCGCGTAGCTGATGTGCGCGGAGCCGGTGGCGCTGTCGGCGGTGGCGGAGGAGAAGCTGCTGGATATCCGGACGTTGTGCAGCGAGGCGTTGAGCTTGGTGACGCGCACCGTACGGCCGCCCCCCGCGTCCGTGGTCAGCCCGTCCATGCCGATCTCGACCTCGTCCAGCTCCTTGCCGGCGACCTGGGTCAGGAACGGGAAGCCCTTGATCGAGACATCGGGGGTGTTGGTCAGCCCCTGACTGGTCTTGATCTTGTCGGCGGCCTCGGATTCCGCGAAGTACACCGCCAGGCGGTCGGCGGCGACGAACAGAATGCCGAGTACGACGAAGACGATCGCCGTGATTCGCAGTGCGCGCATTGTGTTGGGGTCCCCCATGCTCTGGCTCAGGCCCACGCCTGAGGCTGCGAGCCTAACCGCAGCGGTACGGGCGTGGCCGGGCGGCGAGGCCCGGATCACACGGCGAGGTCCGGATCACACGGCAGGGGCCGAACCGTACGGCGGGGTCCGGATCACCCCAGGGCGCGCCCGATGACATAGACCGCCGGGGCCGCGGCGGCGAGGGGGAGGGCGACGCCCGCGGTCATATGGACGAAGCGGGACGGATAGTCGTAGCTGGCCACGCGCAGTCCGATCAGCGCGCACACCCCCGCCGCCAGGCCCAGCAGCACGGCGTTGGTGGTGCCGGTGTCGGTCACCCGGGTGGCCGCCAGGCCCGCGCCCGCGGACGCCGCCAGCGCCAGGACCGCGGCGGCCGCGCCCGGCAGCGGCAGGGCCCGTACGAGCGCCGCCACGGCGACGGCGGCGGCCCCCACCACGACGGCGTCCGAGGACTCGGCGACCGCGGCCAGGTGCCCGGCCGCGATCACGGTGACCGCGGTCGAGGCGACGGTCGCCGTCAGGCCGTACATCCGCTCGTCGGGCGAGGCGTGGCTGCGCAGCTGGAGGATCAGCACCAGCAGCAGCCAGACGCCGATCGTGCCCATGAGCACGGTCGGGGCGTGGGCGCGCTCGGTGGTCAGCAGGCCGATGTCCGCGGCCAGACCGCCCGCGAAGGCCAGCGCGATGCCCTGCCGGGCGGGCCACATGCCGTTGAGCCGGAACCAGCCGGCCGCGGTGACCGCCTGGAGCAGCGCCACGACGACGGCGACGGCCGGCCGGGCCAGCGGCGCGGTGGCCGCGAGGAGGGCGGCGAGCACGGCGGTCAGGGCGGCGGGCGTCAGCCCCGGGGAGAGGATGATCGGGCGGCCCTCGGCGCGGGCCTGCTCGGCGGCGGTGAGCGGCTTGGCGGATGCGGCGGGCTCGGCGGCGGGCTCGGCCGGAGTCGAGGGCGACGGTACGGCTTGGGCCTGGGCCGGGGTGCGCGGTGTGTGCGTGGCGGCCGCGAACTGCATGGTGTCCGCCGTCGTCTGGGCGGCCGGGGCGTGCTGCCGCTGACCGTCCCAGGCAGCGGCGTACGGCTCCTGCTGCCCCTGGTATCCCTGGTGCCCTTGACCTGCCTGCTGCCCCTGGTATCCCTGCGCCTGGTGCGGCTGGTTCCCCTGGTACGTCTGCTGCTGGTGGGCCTGGCCGCCCTGGTGGTATCCGTGCTGTGCGTACCCCTGCTGTGCGTACCCCTGCTGTGCGTACCCCTGCTGGGCGTACCCCTGCTGTGCGTACCCCTGATCCTGGTACCCCTGCTGCTGCGGGTGCTGGTACCCCTGCTGGTACGCCGCCTGCTGTCCGTCGTAGCCCTGCTGTCCGTCGTACCCCTGCCAGGCGGCGGGCTGCTGCCCATGGGGGTCGTACTGGCCGTGCGCGTCGTACTGCCCCTGCGGGGCGTAGGCCCCGTACGCGCCTTGCTGCTGCGCCTGGCCCTCGTGTCCCTCGTATCCCTCGTAAGCCTGGTACGGCGGCTCGGCCGACCCGTTCGGCCCATAAGGGTCGTACGGATGATTCCCGGGGTGCTGCGGCTGGTTGCTCATGACGTCGGGGTCACCCTCCTGCGAACGGCGGGAGCACCTCGACCGTGCCGCCCTCGGCCAGTTGGACCGTCTTGTGATCACGGGTGCCGACGGGGTCCCCGTCGACCAGGAACGAACAGCGCCCCAGCACTCGCGCGAACTCCGGCCGCGCGGTGTGCCGCTGCCGGGCCGCGGCCAGGGCCTCGGCGAGCGTCGCCGCGGCGTACGGCTCCTCGGCGGTGCCGGCGGCCGCCTTGGCCGCGGCCCAGTACCGGATGGTGCCGGCCGGCGGCCCCGCCGTGTTCTTCATCGCCATCGCGATCCCTCTCCCGTCATCTGCCGCCCCCCATGATGACGGGGTCCGGCAGCAGACCGGTAAATCCAGGGGCATGCCCTAAGACCCTCGCTTAGGGTTCCGGTGTGCTGGTCCGACTTATACGGGCGTACCTGAGGCCCTACACCCAATCGATTGCCTTGATCGTCGTGCTGCAACTGGTGCAGACACTGGCGACGCTCTATTTGCCGACCCTCAACGCCGACATCATCGACCACGGTGTCATCAAGGGTGACACCGGTTACATCCTGCAGGTCGGCGGCCTGATGATCGCCATCACGCTGGCGCAGATCGTCTGCTCCGTCGGCGCCGTCTACTACGGCGCCCGGACGGCGAGCGCACTCGGCCGTGATGTGCGCGCGGCCGTCTTCGACCGCGTGCAGTCCTTCTCGGCGCGTGAGGTGGGCCACTTCGGCGCGCCCTCCCTCATCACCCGTACCACCAACGACGTACAGCAGGTCCAGATGCTGGCCCTGATGTCGTTCACCTTGATGGTCTCGGCGCCGATCATGTGTGTGGGCGGCATCATCATGGCGCTCAACCAGGATGTGCCGCTCTCCGGGCTGCTGCTGCTCATCGTGCCGACCCTGGGCATCATCGTCTCGCTGATCGTCCGGCAGATGCGCCCGCTGTTCCGCGGCGTCCAGGAGCGCATCGACACCGTCAACCGCGTGCTGCGCGAGCAGATCACCGGCATCCGGGTGATCCGGGCCTTCGTCCGCGACCAGCATGAGCGGGACCGCTTCACCGGGGCCAACACCGAGCTGCTCGACGTGTCGATGAAGGCCGGCCGGCTGATGTCGCTGATGTTCCCGGCCGTGATGATGGTGGTGAACCTCTCCAGCGTCGCGGTCGTCTGGTTCGGCGGGCACCGCATCGACAGCGGGGATATGCAGATCGGCGCGCTGACCGCGTTCCTCAGCTATCTGATGCAGATTCTGATGGCTGTGATGATGGCCACCTTCATGTTCATGATGGTGCCGCGGGCCGAGGTGTGCGCCGAGCGCATCCAGGAGGTGCTGGAGACCGAGACCAGCGTCGCCCCGCCCCTGAAGCCCGTTCCGCCCCTGGAGCGCCGGGGCCTGCTGGAGCTGCGGGGCGTGGAGTTCCGCTACCCGGGCGCCGAGGAGCCGGTGCTGCGCGATGTCTCACTGGTCGCCAGGCCCGGTCAGACCACGGCCGTCATCGGCTCCACCGGAAGCGGCAAGTCCACCCTGCTGGGCCTGGTGCCGCGGCTGTTCGACGCGACCGACGGCAGTGTGCACCTCGACGGGGTCGACGTACGCGACATGGACCCGGTCCTGATGGCCGAGTCCATCGGCCTGGTGCCGCAGAAGCCGTACCTCTTCTCCGGCACCGTCGCTTCGAACCTGCGGTACGGAAAGCCGGACGCGACCGACGAGGAGCTGTGGCAGGCCCTGGAGATCGCCCAGGCCCGTGACTTCGTCGAGCGGATGGAGGGCGGGCTGGAGGCCCCCATCGCGCAGGGCGGCGGCAATGTGTCCGGCGGGCAGCGGCAGCGGCTGGCGATCGCCCGCGCGCTGGTCCGCCAGCCGGCCGTGTACCTCTTCGACGACTCCTTCTCGGCCCTGGACTACGCCACGGACGCGCGGCTGCGCGCCGCGCTGGCGGATGAGACGGAGGACGCGACGGTGGTCATCGTCGCCCAGCGGGTGTCCACCATCCGCGGCGCGGACCGGATCGTGGTCCTCGACGAGGGGCGGGTCGTCGGCACCGGCACCCACGCCGAACTGATGGAGAACAACCAGACCTACCGGGAGATCGTGCTCTCCCAGCTCACCGAGCAGGAGGCAGCATGAGCGTGTCTTGGCGCGCTGTGCGGGCTGGACTGAGGAGCCGCGCAGCGACGGAGGAGCGAGCAGCGACGAGGGAAGCCCGCGCATTGAAGCGCGCCAAGACTGAGCGGGAGGAAGGGGCGTGAGCGAGAAGAGTGCTCCCGCGTCCAGCGCCCCGGCAGCCAGTACCGCCGGCGCGTCGTTGTCCAAGGAACCGCCGGCCGCCACCGCCGCGCCCCGAAGAGGCCCCGCGCCCGCGGCCGGCCCCGGGCGCTTCATGGGCGGCCAGCCGACCGAGCGCTCCATGGACTTCAAGGGCTCCGGCCGCCGGCTGCTGGCAACGCTGCGGCCCGAGCGCGGGATGGCGCTGGCGGTGCTCGCGCTGTGCGCGGTCAGCGTCGGGCTTTCGGTGCTCGGCCCGAAGATCCTCGGCCAGGCCACGGACCTGATCTTCGCGGGCATCATCGGGCGGCAGCTGCCCGCCGACGCGACCAAGGCGGAGGCGGTCGAGGGGCTGCGGCGCGAGGGCCAGGGCACGGTGGCCGACATGGTCGCGTCCATGGACGTGGTCCCCGGCCAGGGCATCGACTTCGGCGCGGTCGGGACCGTGCTGATGTGGGTGACCGTGATCTACGCCTTCTCCTCGCTGCTCAACCTCTTCCAGGCGCGTATCGCCACGGTCGTGGTGCAGCGCGCGGTCTTCCGGCTGCGCGAGGAGGTCGAACACAAGCTGGCCCGGCTGCCCCTGTCGTACTTCGACAAGCAACAGCGCGGCGAGGTGCTGTCGCGGGCCACCAACGACATCGACAACATCCAGCAGACGCTTCAGCAGACCCTCAGCCAGCTGATGACCTCGCTGCTGACCATCGTGGGCGTGCTGGCCATGATGTTCTGGATCTCGCCGCTGCTGGCGCTGGTCGCGCTGGTGACCGTGCCGATCTCGGTGGTCGTGGCGACGAAGGTGGGCAAGCGGGCGCAGCCGCAGTTCGTGCAGCAGTGGAAGACCACCGGCAAGCTCAACGCCCATATCGAGGAGATGTACACCGGCCACTCGCTGGTGAAGGTCTTCGGCCGGCAGAAGGAGTCCGCCGAGCTCTTCGGGGTGCAGAACGAGAAGCTGTACGAGGCGGGCTTCCGGGCCCAGTTCATCTCCGGGATCATCCAGCCCGCGATGATGTTCATCGGCAACCTCAACTATGTGCTGGTCGCCGTGGTCGGCGGGTTGCGGGTGGCCAGTGGGGCGCTGTCGATCGGCGACGTCCAGGCCTTCGTCCAGTACTCGCGCCAGTTCAGCCAGCCGCTCACCCAGGTCGCCTCGATGGCCAACCTGGTGCAGTCGGGCGTCGCCTCCGCCGAGCGGGTCTTCGAGCTGCTGGACGCCCATGAGCAGGAGCCGGACGCGGCGAAGCCGGCGCGGCCCGAGCGGGTGCGCGGCCGGGTCGAGTTCGAGGACGTCTCCTTCCGCTACGACCCCGACAAGCCGCTGATCGAGGACCTGTCGCTGGCGGTGCGGCCGGGCCAGACGGTGGCCATCGTCGGCCCGACCGGCGCGGGCAAGACCACCCTGGTCAATCTGCTGATGCGGTTCTACGAGGTCAGTGGCGGGCGGATCACGCTGGACGGGGTGGACATCGCGGCCATGTCCCGGGAGGAGCTGCGCTCCAACATCGGCATGGTGCTCCAGGACACCTGGCTCTTCGGCGGGACGATCGCGGACAACATCGCGTACGGGGCGGAGGGCGCCTCCTTCGACAAGATCGTGGAGGCGGCCAAGGCCACGCATGTCGACCGCTTCGTACGGACCCTGCCGGACGGCTACGACACGGTGATCGACGACGAGGGCTCCAACATCAGCGTCGGTGAGAAGCAGCTGATCACGATAGCCCGGGCGTTCCTCGCGGAGCCGGCGATCCTGGTCCTGGACGAGGCCACGAGCTCGGTCGACACCCGTACGGAGGTGCTGATCCAGCATGCGATGGCCTCCCTGCGGACCGGCCGCACCAGCTTTGTGATCGCCCACCGGCTGTCGACGATCCGCGACGCGGACGTGATCCTCGTGATGGAGTCGGGGCGGATCGTGGAGCAGGGCACGCATGAGTCGCTGCGGGAGGCGGGCGGCGCCTATGCGCGGCTGTACGAGGCGCAGTTCGCGGAGCCGGTCGCCGAGGCGGAGTGAGCGCGGCCGGTGGCTGAGGCGGAGTGAGCGCGGCCGGTTCTCACACGTGGGCCGTCGCCCAGGCGGCGATCCGGCCGAGCAGGGCGGGGCCGGCCGCGTTCTCCGCGTGGCCGAAGCCCGGTTCGATCCACAGCTCTGTGGACGACGGGTCCGCCGCGTCCACGAGCGTCCGCGGATGGTCCAGCGGGAAGTAGGGGTCCTGGTCGCCGTGGACGATCAGCAGGGGCGTGGGGGCGATCAGCGGCGCGGCGGCGACCGGCGAGAGCGGTTCGGGGTCCCAGCCGCGGGAGTCGATACGGGTGCGCAGCCCGTAGCGGGAGACCAGGCGCCCGGCCGGCCGGGTGATCGCCCAGTGCACACGGCGCATCGGGGCGGTCCCCCGGTAGTACCAGCGGGCCGCCGCGCTCACCGCCACGGCGGCGTCGGTGTGCGCCGCTTCGCGCGCCCCTGCGCCCGCTTTTGCTTCAAGAGCCCCTGGAGCCGCTGTGCCCGTTTTGCCGCCCAGCGCCCCCGCCCCGTACAGCGCCGCATGCCGCAGCACCACCGAGCCGCCCATCGAGAACCCGACCGTGGCGATCCGCCGGTGCCCGAGCCGCCGCGCCCATCGCACCGCGGTGGCCAGGTCAAGGACCTCGCGGTCGCCGACCGTGGAGCGTCCGGCGGAGCGTCCGTGACCCCGGAAAGAGAAGGTGACCACGGCCGCGTGGCGGCCCAGCGCCGCCGCGGCGCGGCGCAGCGCGGGGCGCTCCAGAGCACCCGTGAAACCGTGCGCGACCACGATGGCCGGACCCGGGTCCGTGCCCGTGCCCGACCCCGCTCCATACGGCTGAAACGGCGCGTACACGGCCTCGATCGCCACCCCGTCGTCCGTCATCAGCCTGGTCAGCCGCACGCCCTCCGTGATCAAGGAAACAGGAGGCGACGCGGATACAGCCTTAATCCCACGTGTCATGTGGGTTATTCTTCTGGGAAGAGGATCCGGGCAAAGCAGCCCCCGGGTCCTTTTGCGCTTTCAGGCGCGTTCCGCGCGTTTGAGCGCACACGCGCTCCAGGGCGCGGAGCCGCAGCCCGGCACAAAGTGGTGCTGAGTCGCGTAAAGCAGTACACACGAAGCAGTGCGCACGAAGTAGTGCGAGTCAGCCAGGTACGAAGTAGTAGCCGCATACTCCCCCAGGCCGGGCCTGGGAGGTGCCCCCTCTCGCAAGGGACCGAGGAGGAACCGACGTAATGGGCGAGCGAAGCGTGTACGACCATAGGACGACGTCCGGGGCGGGTGATCATCGATGAGCTCCCTCCTCCTGCTGACCAACGCGCTACAGCCCTCGACGGAGGTGCTTCCCGCGCTCGGGCTGCTGCTGCACGGCGTGCGGGTGGCCCCGGCCGAGGGACCGGCCCTGGTGGACACCCCCGGCGCCGATGTGATCCTCATCGACGGCCGCCGCGATCTGCCCCAGGTGCGCAGCCTGTGCCAGCTGCTGCGTTCCACCGGCCCTGGCTGTCCGCTGATCCTCGTGGTGACCGAGGGCGGCCTCGCCGCCGTCACCGCCGACTGGGGCATCGACGACGTTCTGCTCGACACCGCCGGCCCGGCCGAGGTCGAGGCACGGCTGCGGCTGGCGATGGGTCGCCAGCAGATCACGACGGACGACAGCCCGATGGAGATCCGCAACGGCGATCTTTCGGTCGACGAGGCCACGTACAGCGCGAAGCTCAAGGGCCGTGTGCTGGATCTCACATTCAAGGAGTTCGAGCTCATCAAGTACCTGGCGCAGCACCCCGGCCGGGTGTTCACCCGGGCCCAGCTGCTCCAGGAGGTCTGGGGCTACGACTACTTCGGCGGCACCCGCACGGTCGATGTGCACGTACGGCGGCTGCGGGCCAAACTCGGCCCGGAACACGAGTCCTTGATCGGCACCGTGCGGAACGTGGGCTACCGTTTCGTCTCGCCCGAGAAGGGCGACCGCGGCGGCGAGGAAGCCAAGCTCAGGTCCGGCGCCGGGAGGGCGGCACACGAGCCGGCTCCGGCCGACGGGGCGCCGCGCGCTTCGATCGTGGCGGAGAACGTGAAAACCGAGGCCGCACGCCCGGCCAACACTTAGCTGGACCCGCGTAGACTTCCGCGCGTGGCCAAGGTGACGCGGGATGATGTGGCAAGGCTGGCGGGGACTTCCACGGCGGTCGTCAGTTACGTCATCAATAACGGACCAAGGCCGGTCGCCCCGGCCACGCGCGAGCGGGTACTCGCCGCGATCAAGGAGCTCGGCTACCGGCCGGACCGGGTCGCGCAGGCGATGGCGAGTCGGCGGACCGACCTCATAGGGCTGATCGTGCCGGACGCCCGCCAGCCGTTCTTCGGCGAGATGGCCCACGCCGTCGAACAGGCCGCCTCCGAGCGCGGAAAGATGGTGCTGGTCGGCAACTCCGACTACCTCGACGAGCGCGAGGTCCACTATCTGCGCGCCTTCCTGGGCATGCGGGTGTCCGGGCTGATCCTCATCAGCCAGGGCCTCAGCGAGAACGCTGCCGCCGAGATCGAGGCATGGGACGCCCGCGTCGTGCTGCTGCACGAGCGTCCCGAGGCGATCGACGACGTGGCCGTGGTGCTGGACGACATCGGCGGCGCGCAGCTGGCCGTACGGCACCTGCTGGAGCACGGGTACGCGTACGTGGCGTGCATCGGCGGCATCGAGATCACCCCCACCGTCGGCGACCCGGTCACCGACCACGTCGAGGGCTGGCGCCGGGCGATGCTGGAAGCCGGGCGATCCACTGAGGGGCGGCTCTTCCAGGCCCCGTACAACCGGTACGACGCCTACAAGGTCGCCCTGGGGCTGCTGTCAGGCCCCGACCGGCCGCCGGCCATCTTCTGCTCGACGGACGACCAGGCGATCGGCGTGCTGCGGGCGGCGCGCGAACTGCGTATCGATGTGCCCGGAGAGCTGGCGGTCGCCGGCTTCGACGACGTCAAGGAGGCGGCGCTCACCGACCCGCCGATGACGACGGTCGCCTCCGACCGGCCCGCGATGGCGCGCGCGGCGGTCGACATGGTGCTGGACGACGCGGTGCGGTCCGCGTCCTCGCGGCGCGAGCGGGTGCGCCAGTTCCCGTCGGCGCTGGTGGTGCGGCGGTCCTGCGGCTGCGCGTAACGCGCGGCTGAGGGCCCCTGATATTCACTCCAGGGGCGTCCTTATCTCGGGCATACCGACTTCTGTCGGGCTTCTCAGCGGACACTCAGGAAGTTCTCATCTTCGCTGCGCACAGTCATATACATGACGGAGAACACGCCCCGCAGCGGCGATTACGAGGCCCCGCAGCACCCGCAGCCCCCGTACGGCGCCTGGTCCGGCTACCCCACGCCACCCGCGCACGCGCCCCAGGAACCCGTCACCACTCCCTCGGGGGTCACCGTATGGCCCGGGGGCGTCGGCGCGGACGGGGGCGCGGGTGGCCCGGCGGCCGGTCCGCAACCCGGCGGTGGCCGCCGTAAGCGCCGTCCCTCCAGGTCCGCGCTGCTGATCGCGGCGGTGGCGGTGGTCTCGGCGCTCGTGGGCGGCGGGACGGCGGCGCTGGTCACGGACGCGACCCAGAAGTCGGACAGCTCCACCACGACCACCGTCGTCAACGCCACCTCCAGCAAGGTCAGCGGGGTCAGCGCCGTCGCGACGGCGGTCAGCCCGAGCATCGTGGAGATCAGCGCCACCTCCAACAGCGGCCAGTCCACCGGCTCCGGCGTGATCATCACCAGCGGCGGCGAGATCATCACCAACAACCACGTCATCTCCGGCGCCGACACCATCAAGGTCACCTTCAGCGACGGCAGCAAGAAGAGCGCGACCGTGGTCGGCACGGACAAGAACAAGGACCTGGCGCTGATCAAGGTCGAGGGCGCGAGCGGGCTCAAGGCCGCCACGCTCGGCGACTCCAGCGGGGTCCGGGTCGGCGACCAGGTCGTGGCCATCGGCTCGCCCGAGGGGCTGACCGGCACCGTCACCAGCGGTATCGTCTCCGCGCTCGACCGCGATGTGACCGTCTCGACGGACGAGAGCCAGGGGCAGGGGCAGGGGCCGGGCGGGGGCAGCGGGGAGTGGCCGTTCGAGTTCGGCGGCGGCCGGTACAACGGCGACGTCGGCTCCTCGACCACCACCTACAAGGCCATCCAGACCGACGCCTCGCTCAACCCCGGCAACTCCGGCGGCGCGCTCATCAACATGAGCGGCCAGATCATCGGGATCAACTCCGCGATGTACTCGTCCGCCGCCCAGCAGAGCTCCAGCAGCGCGGGCAGCATCGGCCTGGGCTTCTCCATCCCCGTCGACACCGTCAAGGCCGACCTCGACAACCTGCGCAACGGCGGCAGCGACAGCGGCGGCGGCACCAGTAACAGCTGAGCGGCTACAGCTCAACGGCTACAGCTGAGCGGTGACAGCTGAGCGGTGACACAGCTGAGCGGTGCCGGCCGCAGCAGCCGACCGGCCGCCGCCTGGGATGATCAGGCCCGCGCCCGGCCGCCCGTGCGAGGCTGAAGGCAGCGGGTCCACCCGGGCCCACTCGAGCCCACCGCCCCGCCATCGCCGCCTTCCGTCGGCGCGTCACGCCGACTCCGAGTGAGGAACCGAGCCATGAGCCCCGCCGAGCACGGCGACCAGCCCGCCCGCATCCTGATCGTCGACGACGAGCCGGCCGTCCGCGAGGCCCTGCAGCGCAGCCTCGCCTTCGAGGGCTATCTGACCGAGACGGCCCTGGACGGGCTCGACGCGCTGGAGAAGGTCGGCGCGTACGACCCCGAGCTGATCGTGCTCGATGTGCTGATGCCCCGGATGGACGGGCTGACCGCCGCCCGGCGGCTGCGCGCCACCGGTGTGACCGTGCCCGTCCTGATGCTCACCGCGCGCGATACGGTCGGCGACCGGGTCACCGGGCTCGACGCGGGCGCCGACGACTACCTCGTCAAGCCGTTCGAACTGGACGAGCTGCTGGCCCGGATCCGGGCCCTGCTGCGCCGCAGCTCGTACGCGGCCAGCGCGGGGGCCGTCGCGGAGACCGGCGGCGACGAGCTGACCTTCGCCGATCTGCGGATGAACCTCGCCACCCGCGAGGTGAACCGCGGCGGGCGCCGGGTCGAGCTGACCCGCACCGAGTTCACGCTGCTGGAGATGTTCCTCGCCCATCCGCGCCAGGTCCTCACCCGCGAACAGATACTCAAGGCCGTCTGGGGCTTCGACTTCGAGCCCACATCCAACTCGCTGGACGTGTACGTGATGTATCTGCGCCGCAAGACCGAGGCGGGCGGCGAGCCCCGGCTCGTGCACACCGTGCGCGGCGTCGGCTATGTGCTGCGCACCGCTGAGGGCGGCACACCGTGACGAACCGCTTCCGCAGGCTGCCGCTCCGCTCGCGGCTGGCGCTGCTGACCGCGGTGGCGGTGGCGGTCGCGGTGGCGGTGGCGGCCTTCGCCTGCTGGTTCCTCACCCGCCAGGAGCTGACCAACGCGCTGGACCAGAAGCTGCGCGACAGCGTGTCCCCGGACCGTATCGAGCGCCTGATCGGCCTGCCCTGTTCGTCGAAGCCGCAGACCGACGACCGGCTGGGGCCCGACCCCGCGGGACTGCAGTTCGTCCGGGAGAACGGCGACCGGTGCGTCATCGGCTCGACGGCGGTGAAGGTGACGGACGCGGACATCGCGGTCGCGGGCGGCCGGCAGCGGGAGGTCACGCGCGACGGCACGACCACCACCGGCCGGGCCGTCCGCGTCTACACCAAGGAGATGCTGGTCCGCACCGGCACCGGTCCTCCCGGCACCCTGACCGTCTCCGTCTCCCGCCCCCTCGACGAGGTGACCGACCCCCTCGACACACTGGCGCTGGTCATGCTCCTCGTCGCGGGCATCGGGGTCCTCGGCGCCGGGGCCGCCGGTCTGTGGATCGCCAGGACCGGGCTCAAGCCCGTGGACCGGCTGACCGAGGCGGTCGAGCATGTGGCCCGTACGGAGGACCTGGCCGTACGCATCCCCGCCGAGGGCGACGACGAGATCGCCCGGCTCTCCCGCTCCTTCAACTCCATGACGGCCGCCCTCGCCTCCTCCCGCGAACGGCAGCAGCGGCTGATCGCCGACGCCGGCCATGAGCTGCGTACGCCGCTCACCTCGCTCCGTACCAACATCGAACTGCTCGCGCGCAGCGAGGAGACCGGCCGGCCGCTGCCGCCCGCCGACCGCAAGGCGCTGATGGCCGGCGTCAAGGCGCAGATGACCGAGCTGGCCGCGCTCATCGGCGACCTCCAGGAGCTGTCCCGGCCGGACGCGCTGCCCGGCACCGGGCCGCTTCAGGTGGTCGCGTTGCACGAGGTGGCGGCGGCCGCGCTGGAACGGGCGCGGCTGCGCGGCGCCGACCTCACGATCGACGCCTCACTGGGGCCCTGGTACGTACGGGGGGAGGCGGCGGCGCTGGAGCGGACGCTGGTCAATCTGCTCGACAACGCGGTGAAGTTCAGCCCTTCGGGTGGTGTGGTGGAGGTCGTGCTCAAAGAGGGCCAGTTCACGGTCCGCGACCATGGCCCCGGCATTCCCGACGACGAACTGCCGCATGTCTTCGAACGGTTCTGGCGCTCGCCGTCCGCCCGCTCCATGCCCGGCTCCGGCCTGGGCCTGTCCATCGTGGCCCGCACCGTCCAGCAGTCCGGCGGCCAGGTCGGGCTCCAGCCCGCGCCGGGCGGCGGGACGCTGGCCTGGCTCCGGCTCCCGGGCGCGCCCACGCCGCCGCCGGACCTCGACTGACGCCCCCGCGCCGCCGCCGGAACTCGACTGACACCCGCGCCCCGTCCCGCTCAGCTCCCCGCGAGCGGGGCGGGGAACTCGCCTGTGCCCGTGGCGGTGTTGTCCATGACGTCCGCGCCGTTCTGCGAGCCGTACAGCCGCGCGTACGCCCCGCCCAGGGCCAGCAGTTCGCCGTGCGTCCCGGTCTCCACCACCCGCCCGTGGTCGAGGACGAGGATCCGGTCGGCGTCCGGCGCCAGGTTCAGATCGTGCGTGATCATGATCGTCGTACGGCCGGACATCAGCCGCCTCAGCGGCCTGACCACCCGCCGCGCGGACAGCGCGTCAAGCCCGGTGGTGGGCTCGTCCAGGACCAGGACGGGCGCGTTCCGCAGCATCGCGCGGGCGATGGCCACGCGCTGCAGCTGGCCGCCGGACAGCTGCGCGGTGTGCGGGTCGATCGGGGTGTCGTAGCCCTCGGGGAGGGCGGTGATGAAGTCGTGGGCCGCCGCGTCCCGGGCCGCCTGGACGATCTCGTGGTCCGTGGCCCCCGGCCGCCCGCAGGCGATGTTCTCGCGGATGGTGTCGTGCAGGATCAGCGTTTCCTGCGGCAGGAGGGTGACGTTCTCGCGCAGGAAGGCCAGCGGCATGGCGTGCAGCGGCACCCCGTCCAGGCGTACGGAGCCCTCGGCCGGGTCGTAGAAGCGCAGCAGCAGCTTGGAGACGGTCGACTTGCCCGCCCCGCTCTCGCCGGTGATCAGCACGAACTCCCCGGGCCCGGCCGTGAGCGAGACCTGGGCCAGGGTGCGCTTCTGGGCACCGGGGTAGCGGAAGCCGACCCGGGCGAACTCCACCGTGCCGTGCACCCGCCAGGGCGTGACGGCCGCCCCCGGCGGCGGGTCGGCGACGGCGGGTTCGGCGTCGAGGATGTCCAGCAGCCGTTCGGCGCCCGCGGTCGCGGCGGTGAGGGTGAGGCCGAGCTGTCCGAGGTTGCGGATCGGCGGGTAGAGGTAGCCGAGGAAGGCCGCGAAGGCCAGGAGCTGGCCGATGGTCATCCGGTCCTGGGAGATCTCCCAGGCGCCGAGCCCGATGACGGCGAGGACGCACAGCGTCTCGATGACCTCGACCAGCTGCTCGTACAGCTCGCTCATCCGCGCCCCGGCCACCGACGCGCGCATCCAGGCGCGCGCCTCGCGGCGCAGCCGCTTCTCCTCGGCGGCCTTCCGGTTGTAGGCCTGGGTGAGCACGATGTTGCCCAGCGACTCCTCGACCACCGAGGTGATCGCCCCGTCGGCGACCCGCTCCTCCCGTGCGACGGCCTTGATCCGGCCCGAGAAGCGCCGGGCGGCCAGCCAGAACAGCGGCGCCAGTACGAAGGTGGCCAGCGCCAGGTCCCAGCGCAGCCAGAAGGCGGCGGTGGCGAAGAAGACCGTGCTGAACAGGGCGGATACGGTGCCCACGACGCCGGAGACCACCATCTGCTCGATGGCCTCGACGTCGCCGGTGAGGCGTTCGACCAGATCGCCCTGGCGGTGGCGCTGGAAGAAGTGCGGCGGCAGGTCCTGGACATGGCCGAAGACGCGGGCGCGCAGGCGCAGTACGAAGCGCTCGGCGGTCCACACCGCGAGCGAGTTGCCGGTGTACCCGACCGCCGCGCCCAGGACCGCCACGGCGAACCACTGCCCGGCGGGGGACCAGAACGCGCTGAGCGAGCCCTCCTGGAGGGCGTGGTCCGTCAGATTGGAGAACAGCAGGATCGCGGCCGTCTCGGCGAGCGCGGCGGCGACCACACAGACACAGATCAGCACCAGCCAGCGGCGGTCGCCCCGGGTCAGCGGCCAGAAGCGGCGGAAGGCCATGCGCGCGGGCAGCTGCGGGGTGGGCTGTTGCGGGCTGGCCTGTTGCGGGGTGGGCTGTTCCTCCTCGGCGTCGTAGCACTCGGGGCGCCGGTGGCGGCCGCGGCCGGGGGCGGGCGCGGTTCTGACCGCCCGCAACCGCATCGTCGGCTGGTCGTCGTGGCCTGTGCGCACTGTCGAGCTCACTGTCTCTCCCGTTCCTGGCGTCCCCGTTCCTGGCGTCGGCCGGCTGCCGGGACCGCTCCGGGCCCTGACATGGCCGAGGCGGGCCTGCGGCACAGTGCCGCGGGCCCGCCTCCGGTATGTGGGTCAGCCGCCGATCGGGCGACGGTGCTGGGGCTTCTTGTGCTTCTTCGGCGCGGGCTTCGGGTGGCAGTTCTTCTTCGGCTCGGGCTTGCGGGCGGGCTTGACCGGAACGACCTTGCGAATGCTCATGGGATTTCCTTTCGGTTTTCCTTTTCTGGTGTCTCGCCGTTCGGCTTCGACACGGAAAAAGTTAGGAGGGATATCCGTGAGCGGGATCGGAGGAGCCTGTGCGTCAGCCAAGACCCGCATGAATGAATTCTCAGACGATTCCCGGTACCGCGGGCGCGGCGGCAGCGTCCCGGCCGCGCTCAGCCGCCCGAGTGCCGGCCGGCGCCCACGGACAGCCCCGAGCCCGTCAGATCGGCCCGGATGCCGTCGCGCTCGACGGTGATGTTCCGCAGCCGCAGGCCCTTGACCTGCTTCGGCAGCTGGAAGGAGAACGCGACCCGCTCCGTCAGATCCTGGGCCCGCAGCCGCACCAGGGCCCGGGCCAGTACGGGGTCGACGCCGACCTGCTCCAGCGTCTCGGGGCGGTCGGCGACCAGGTCCACGAGGTTGGCGCGGGTCAGCCGGTCGGTGAAGCCCGGCTGCCCGGTGATCCGGCTCAGCCGCTTGTCGTCCCACAGCGCCTGTTCCGCGGTCTCGGGCGCGACGCCGAGCTGCCGCGCCACGGACGGCACCGCGAGCAGTGCCCGCGTCTTCTTCTTGTCGCGGCTGATGCGTTCGGCCGCCTCCGGGTGCAGCCGCAGCCGGGCGGGCCGCCCGGGCCGGTAGGTGGCGATGCCGGGGACGTCGAGCCGCATATCGCTGACGCTGGTGGAGACCCCGCGGTCGCCGTCCCGCCGTATATGCGCGACGGCGTGGATACGCGCCTGCCGCCCGGCCACCGGCAATACGCCTTCCGCGCGCACGGATTCGCGGTTGAGGACCCGGAATGTCACCTGCGAGGCGCCCAGTTCGCGGTTCAGATCGTCGAAGGCCAGCAGTACGTCCCCGTCCACCTGGGCCGCCTTGGCCCCGTCGAGGGGCAGTGGCAGATCTCCGAACAGGCGTATGCCCGTGGCCTCGGCCCGTACCCGGGCGAGCGTCACCCGGCCTGCCGCGACGTCGGGGACGGTGACGTCCACCCCGTCCAGGTGCTTGCCCAGCACCTGGGTGAGAAACGGAAACCCGTGGATGTTCACCTTGGGCGCCGCCGCAAGGCCGAGCTTGTGCTGCAGCGTCCGCTCCGCCCGCTTCTCGGCGTACATCACGGCGCAGCGGTCCGCGAGCACCAGCAGCATGGCGCCCAGCAGAACCCCGATGGCCACCTTGGTGGTGCGCGGAATACGGGCGAGCCCCCGGCGAACCTTGCGCTCCGGGTCCGGGCGCTCCGGGTCCGGGCGCTCTGGATCCGGGCGCTCTGGATCCGGGCTGACGCTTTGGGGAGAGTCGACGCTTCGAGGAGAGTCGACGCTTTGGGGAGATTGGCGGGACAGGGGCAGGAACATGCGCACGGGGGATCGCATCACTCCATCCCAACACGCCCGCCCGGTCCGGACGCAAGCGCTGACGGAGGTTCGTGGCGAACAGCACGGCGCGACGTCGGCGTGCGCCGCCTGGCAGGGCTCTTCGGCAGGGCTCCTAGAGTGGGCTTCGTGCTCTACGGCAGATCGGCGGAAATCGGCGCGCTCGACGAGGTGATCGCGCGGGCTCGCGACGGCTCCGGCGGTGCGGCGGTGTTGCGGGGCGAGGCGGGCGCGGGCAAGACCGCCCTGCTCGACGCGGCGACCGCGCGAGGCGGTTCGATGCGCGTGCTGCGGACCACCGGCGTCGAGCCCGAGTCCGACCTGGCGTTCGCGGCGCTGCACCAGGTGCTGCGGCCGGTGACCGGCTCGCTCGACGCGCTGCCTGAACCGCAGTGCGACGCCGTGCGCGCGGCGCTGGGGCTTGCCGCGGGCGGTGACGGCGATCGGTACCTGCTGGGCGCCGGCGTGCTCTCGCTGCTCGCCGAGGCCGCCGCGCCGGACGGGCTGATCTGCGTGGTCGACGACTTCCAGTGGGTCGACCCGGCATCCGCCGACGCGCTGCTGTTCGCCGCCAGGCGGCTGGGGACGGAACGGATCGCGATGCTGTTCGCCGTACGCGGGGACGCTCCGGTCAAGGGGGTACCGCTGACGGTGGACGTGCCCGGCCTGCCCGGGGCCGTGGCGGTCGAGATGCTGGAGTCCCGCCACGGTGTGCCGCCCGGAGTGGCCCAGGAAATCGTCACGCTGACCCGCGCGAACCCGCTCGCCCTGGGCGAGATCGCCGCCCGCCTGACGCCCGCGCAGCTCGCCGGCCGCGAACCGCTGCCCGATCCGCTGCCCGGCGGCGCCCGGCTCTTCGGCGAGCAGGTGGCGGCGTTGTCCGCCGCCGCCCGGCTGCTCGCCCTGGTCGCCGCCGTGGCGGCCGACCTCGGCCTGGTGCTGCGCGCCACCGACCACCTGATCACCGACCGGACGGGGGCAGGCGCGGGGGCTGGGGCGGGGCCCGGGCGGATGGCGCTGGCAGAGCTGGAAGAGTCGGGGCTGGCCGGGCTTTCGGGCACGCGCGTGCACTTTCGCCATCCACTCGTCAGGTCGGCGGTGCATGAGGCGGCCACCCCCGCCGACGTCCGCCGGGTGCATGCCGTGCTCGCGGAGCTGACCGAGGGGGACAGCCGCGCCTGGCACCTGGCCGGAGCCGCCATGGGCCAGGACGAGCGGGTCGCCGCCGAGCTGGTGGCCGCCGCGGAGCGGGCGCGGGACCGCGGGGGCTACGGCGCCGCCGCCACCGCCCTGGCCAGGGCCGCCGAGCTGACTCCCGAGCCGCGCGCCCGTGCCGCCCGGCTGAAGGACGCCGCCGTCGCGGCCTGGCTCGGCGGCCGCCCGGGGCAGGCGGAGTCGCTGCTGGCCGAGGCCCGCGACCTGGCCGAGGCCCGCGACCAGGCCGGCGGGGACGCCGACCTGGCGATGCGGATCGCCCAGCTCCGCGGCCGGTTCGAGCTGAACTCCGGCAACGCCGCCGAGGCCGTACGGATCCTGGCGGCGGGCGACAGCCTCGACATGCTGGCCGATGCGGCGGAGGCGGCCTCGTATGTCGGCGACACGGCGGCCCTCGTCGAGCTCGGGCGGAGGGCGGCGGCGCACCCCGAGGGGTTTCTGCGGGACACGGTGGCCGGGATCGGCCTGGTGCTGGACGGCGACGAGGCCGGTCCTGGTCTGCTGCGGCGGGCGCTGGCGCGGGTCGGCGAGCTGAGGCATGCGTCGGAGTACCTGTGGGCGACGGCCGCGGCCAGCTGGCTGGGCGAGTCGGACGTGGCGACCGAGATGGTCGACCGGGCCGGGCGGGTGGCCAGGGTGTCGGGGATGACCGGGCAACTGCCGGTCGTGCTGGAGTTCGTGGCGACGGCCGAGCGCATCGCCGGGCGGCTGGCGAACAGCCGGGCCGTCTCCGAGGAGGGCCTGGAACTGGCCCGCGAGGCCGGATACCGGAACACGATGGCCGCGCACCTGGCCAACCTGGCGGTGCTGGCGGCCCTGCGCGGCGATGAGGAGGACTGCGCACGGCAGGCCCGTGAGGCGCTGGCCATCGCCGTACCGCATCGGGTGGGCCTGCGGGCGGGGGTCGCCGGCTACGCGTCGGCGATGCTCGACCTGTGCCTGGGACGCCACGCGGCGGCGCACGATCGTTTCACGGCCATCGCCGCGGCGGGACCGGGCGCCGGGCATCCCACCGTGGTGTGGCGGATGGCGCCGGATCGCGTCGAGGCCGCCGTGGGCGCGGGCGAAGACGCGGCCGCGCGGGCGGCGCTGGAGGCGTACGAGCGGTGGTCGGCGCACGCCGCCACGCCGGAGTCGCACGCCCTGCTGGCCCGCTGCCGGGGCTTGGTCGCGTCGTCCGAGGCGTCGTCCGAGGCAGCGTCCGAGGAGGCGTTCGGCGAGGCGCTGCGGCTGCACACCAACCCGTTCGAGGCGGCCAGGACGGCCCTGTTGCTGGGTGAGCGGCTGCGCCGCGCGCAGCGGCCGGGCGAGGCGCGGGCGCCGCTGCGGACGGCGTGGGAGACGTTCGAGCGGGCGGGCGCGCGGCCGTGGGCGAGGCGCGCGCAGGGTGAGCTGCGGGCGGCGGGCGAGAGCGGACAGGCCCCGCCCGCCGCCGTTCTCGACGCGCTGACCCCGCAGGAGCTGCGCATCGCCGGACTGGTCGCCGACGGGTTGTCGAGCAAGCAGATCGCCGCCCAGCTCTTCCTGAGCCCGCGCACCGTCGAGTACCACCTGTACAAGATCTATCCGAAGCTGGGCATCGGCTCCCGTACGGAGCTGGCGCGACTAGTAGTTCTACAGAAGGCGCCCGTGGCGGAAGCGGACATGCTCTGAGGCATGCGAGAAATAAACATCTGGAGTGAAGAGTTCGGCGCCGCCACGGATGCGCCGATCCTGCTGATCATGGGGTCGATGTCGCAGGGCGTCCTGTGGCCGGACGAGTTCGTCGGCCGCCTTGCCGCCGGAGGCCGTCGGGTGATCCGGTACGACCACCGTGACACCGGTATGTCGGACACCGTCGACTTCGCGGCGGAGCCGTACACCTGGGACGACATCAAGAATGACGTGTACCGCGTAATGGACGCCCACGGTCTGGAGAGCGCCCATCTGGTCTGCCACTCGGCGGGCGGGCTGCTCGGCCAGTTCGTCGCGGTGGAGCGGCCGGAGCGGGTGCGCTCGCTGACCGTCATCGGCTCCTCGCCGCTCGGCGGCGGCGAGGGCCAGGTGATCGTACGGGCCCTGATGGGGCAGCCGCAGCCCGAGGGAAGCCTGCCCGAACCGGCGCCGGAGTTCACGGCCTTCTACCGCGCGCTGATCGCCGCCCCGCCGCCGGAGGACCGGCGCGCCCGGATCGACGGCATGATCGCCGAGCAGCGCGTGCTGCACGGCACCGGGCTGCCGTTCGACGAGGACGCGGCACGTCGGCTGCAGGAACGGATCTACGACCGGGCCCGCGACCTGTCGGCGGTGGCCAACCACCGGCTGGCCGCGATGGCCAAGCCGGAATTCGAGCCGGTGGACGTGTTGCACCAGGTGAAGGCGCCCACACTGGTCATCGAGGGCAGCCATGAGCCGGCCAAACCGGGCCACAGCGCGATCATCGCCGAACGGATCCCGGGGGCACGGCTGATGATCGTGGCGGGCATGGGCCACACGCTGCCGCCGGAGGTGCACGAGGAGCTGGCCGCCGCCATCCTCGCGCATACGGCCGGGTGACGTCTGCCGGGTGGCCCTGGCCCCGGTCCGGTCCAGGGCCGGTGTCACTCTCAACCGGCGTCAGTCGGGGCCCGCGTCAGTCGGGGCCCGTGTCAGTCCGGGCCCGCGTCGTCGGGGGTGCCGTTCGCCAACTCCCCCAGCACGCCGAGCGCCTGGGAGAGGGTGTCCGTGGGCGGTGAGGAGAGCGCGAGCCGTACGGCGTTGGGCGCGTGGCCCGGCCCGACGGCGAACGCCCCGGCCGGCGTGACCGAGATGCCCCGCCGGGCGGCGGCGGCCACGAAGGTCTCGGCCCGCCAGGGCTCGGGCAGTTCCCACCAGCAGTGATAGGCGCATGGATCGGCGCGCACACTGAATCCGGCCAGCTGTTCGGCGGCGATCCGCTGCCGAACGGCCGCGTCATGGCGCTTGGTCCGCTCGATCTCGGCGGCGGTGCCGTCGGACATCCACTGCGTCGCCGCGTCGAGTGCGAAGCGGGATGCCATCCATGTGCCCGAGCGGAGGGCGGTGGCGACCCTGGCCGTGAGCTGCGCGGGCGCCACCAGGAAACCCAGTGTCAGCCCCGGGGCCAGCCGCTTGGACAGGCTGTCGACCATGATGGCGCGTTCGGGCGCGAGCGCGGCCAGGGGTGGCTGATCGGGGCGCAGGAAGCCGTAGATGCCGTCCTCGATCGCGTACATGTCCCGCTGGTCCAGTATCGCCGCGAGTTCGGTGCGCCGTTCGTCGGGCAAGGTGATGCCCAGCGGGTTGTGCAACGTCGGCTGCAGATAGACCGCGCGCAGCGGGGGTGCGGCGGCGAGCGCGGCCGGGAGCAGCCCGGCGTCGTCCATCGCCAGCGGGACCAGCGTGACGCCGAGACGTGCCGCGATGCCCTTGACCAGCGGGTAGGTGAGCGTCTCGACACCGAGGCGCTCACCGGGCGGTACGAGGGCGGCGATGGCGGCGGCGATCGCCTGTCTGCCGTTTCCGGCGAAGAGCAGCTGCCGCGGCTCCGGTTCCCAGCCGGTGCGGCTCAGCAGCGACGCGGCCGCCCGGCGGGCGCTCGGGCTGCCGGCCGCCGTCATCGGCCGCAGGGAGGCGGCCAGTTGGTCGGGGCGCAGCAGGCGTTCCAGACCCTGTGCGAGGAGGCCCGGGTGGTCCGGCAGGACGGCGAAGTTGAGCTCCAGATCGACCCGGGCCCCGCCGGGTTCGGCCAGCGCGGGCTCGGTGGCGGGCTCGCCCGCGCGTACGAAGGTGCCCCGGCCGACTTCCCCGACCGCCAGGCCGCGCCGGATCAGATCCTGGTAGACCCGCGCGGCGGTGGAGGCCGCGATACCGCGCTGGCGCGCGAAGCGGCCTCATCCATGAACGCGTCCCCGCATCCACCCTGGCGATCATCGACGGGGCGGCGCATATGCCGAACCTGGAGCGTGCGGCCGAGTTCAACGCGGCGCTAGGACGCTTCCTCGACGCGCTGCCCGCCACAACCGCCGCCACTGCCACCTCGGCACGGTGACACTCATGACCACACCACCGACCACGGTCTGGGTCACGGGCGCCAGCAGCGGTTTCGGCGCCGCGATCGTACGGCGGTTCGCGGCGGACGGTGCCCGTGTCACCGCCTCCGCCCGCCGGGCCGACCGACTCGGGGAACTCGCCGCGGAGCTCGGCTCCCATGTCCTGCCCCTTGAACTCGATGTGCGCGACCGGCAAGCGGTCGAGCGCGCGATCCGCGCCCTGCCGGGGGATTCGCGGACATCGACATCCTGGTCAACAACGCCGGCCTCGCCAAAGGTCTCGAACCGGCCCATGAGGCCGACCTCGACGACTGGCAGCAGATGCTCGACACCAACTGCAAAGGGCTGCTCCACCGCACCCGAGCAGCCCTGCCGGGCATGGTCGCACGCGGCCGGGGCCATGTGATCAACCTCGGCTCGGTCGCCGGGACCTACCCCTACCCGGGCGGCAACGTCTACGGCGCCACCAAGGCGTTCGTCCACCAGTTCAGCCTCAATCTCCGCAGCGACCTGCACGGCAGCGGCGTTCGCGTCACCTGTGTCGAACCCGGGATGTGCGGCGGAACCGAGTTCTCCACCGTGCGGTTCCAGGGCGACCGGGGAAAGGCCGACGCCGTCTACGCCGGTATGCGGCCACTCGGTGCCGACGACATCGCCGAGTCCGTGCACTGGGCGACCTCGCAGCCGGCGCACGTCAACATCAACACCATCGAGCTGATGCCCGTCGCCCAGAGCTTCGCGGCGTTCCAGGTCCATCGACGGGACGGCGCGAAAGCCTGAGGACCTGAGCGGGCGGGCCGAGTAGCGTGGGGTCCATGGCCCGTTCCCGCAGCACCCGTCGGCTCGTCGTCGGCGACCACACCTATCTGTGGTCGGTGGGCCACGTCCACAAGGGCGGCAAGCAGCCGGACGTCACGGCCTGCCTGGAGACCTTGTCCCTCCGCCTGGACGGCAGCAGCGGCCGCCTGCTGCTCACCTTCTACCAGCCCCCGGCCATCGGCCCCACGAGCACGATCGGCGACCGCGACCGCGGCTGGCTGAACCTCCACGAGCCGGGCGTGGCCCGCGCCTTCCTCGACGCGGCCCTCGCCCAGGGCTGGCAGCCCGGCGCGAAGTCGGGACAGGAGGTCGACGGCTGGACCCTCTTCCCCGAGGCGCTGCGCGCCTGCCGCACGAAAAGTGATGGTGGGGCGGGCTTTCAGAGGTGAGGATGCCGCCATGAAGAAGAAGCGGCTCACGCACATACCGGCCCCGGAGGGCGTCGCTCCGGGGACGGGCTACACCAACGTCGTCATGGGCTCCGGCCGTATGGTCGCGGTGTCCGGACAGATCGCGCTCGACGCGCAGGGCGAGCTCGTCGGCGCGGGCGATCCCGCCGCGCAGGCCCGGCAGGTCTTCGAGAATCTGCGCCGCTGCCTGGCGGCGGCGGGCGCGACCTTCGACGACGTCATCAAGCTCACCTACTTCGTCACCGACATGGCCCACCTGCCCGCGGTCCGGTCCGTACGCGACGAGTACGTGGACATGACGCACCCGCCCGCCAGCTCGGCCGTCCAGGTCGCGGCGTTGTTCCGTCCCGAACTGGTGCTGGAGGTCGAGGCCTTCGCGCTCGTGGACGAGCCGCCGGCCGGGGCCGTTTCATCCTGAACGCCGACGAGGCGGCGTACGCCGACGTGGTGTCGGGGTACGCCGCCCTGCTGGCGGGATGTGGTTCGGGTGGTTACTTCGGGTCGCGGTTGAACACCGCCTTGGACCAGCGGTAGCCGAGGGCTGTCAGGCCCAGGCACCAGGCGATGCTGATCCACCAGTTGTTGCCGATGTCGGTGCCGAGGAGCAGTCCGCGGATGGTTTCGATGGTGGGTGTGAAGGGCTGGTATTCGGCGATCGGCTGGAACCAGCCGGGCATGGCGTCGACGGGGACGAAGGTGCTGGAGATGAGCGGGAGGAAGATCAGCGGCATGGCGTTGTTGCTGGCTGCTTCGGCGCTGGGGCTGACCATGCCCATTCCGACGGCGATCCAGGTGAGTGCCAGGGCGAAGAGCGCGAGGAGTCCGAAGGCGGCGATCCATTCCAGGGCGGTGGCGTCGGTGGAGCGGAAGCCGATGGCCACGCCGACGGCGCCGACGAGGATGACGCTGATGATCGCCTGGAGGACGCTTCCGATGACGTGTCCGATGAGGATGGAGCCGCGGTGGATGGCCATGGTGCGGAAGCGGGCGATGATGCCTTCGGTCATGTCGTTGGAGACGGAGACGGCGGTGCCGATGGTGGTGCTGCCGATGGTCATCAGCAGCAGGCCGGGGACGAGGTAGGCGATGTAGTCGGAGCGATCGCCGCCGCCGATGCCTGCGCTCATGGTGTCGCCGAAGATGTAGACGAACAGCAGGAGCAGCATGATCGGGGTGAGCAGCAGGTTCAGGGTCAGGGAGGGGTAGCGGCGGGCGTGCAGGAGGTTGCGGCGCAGCATGATGGTGGAGTCGCGGACGGTGAGGGCGAGGGGGCTCATCGGGCGTTCTCCTTGGGCTGGTTGGGGACGTCGGCGCTGTCGGTGAGGGCGAAGAAGACGTCGTCGAGGTCGGGGGTGTGGACGGTG
>NZ_NCSM01000055.1:0-142 GCF_002224125.1 Streptomyces sp. NBS 14/10 | reverse complement strand
GGGTCGAGGCCGGTGGTGGGTTCGTCGAGGAAGATGATGCGGGGGCTCCCGACGAGGGTCATGGCGATGTCCAGGCGGCGTTTCATGCCGCCGGAGTAGGTGGAGGCGGGCTTCTTCGCCGCGTCGGTGAGGTCGAAGCGCT
>NZ_NCSM01000054.1:187704-187900 GCF_002224125.1 Streptomyces sp. NBS 14/10 | reverse complement strand
CGCCGCCGAAGGCCGCTTTGATCGCGATCGGCAGGCCGTGCTGTTGGGCGAAGGTGAGGACTTCGTCTGCGCCGGAGACGGGGTCGGGGGTGCCGGCGACCAGGGGGGCTCCGGCGCGCTGGGCGATGTGGCGGGCGGCGACTTTGTCACCGAGGTCGCGGATCGCGGCGGGTGGGGGGCCGATCCAGGTGAGGCC
>NZ_NCSM01000054.1:91014-187624 GCF_002224125.1 Streptomyces sp. NBS 14/10 | reverse complement strand
AGGCACGGGCAACGCGGACCGCGATTTCGCCACGATTGGCGATGAGCACCTTTTGCATGCTCTCTCTTCCCTCTGTCAGAAGAACCGTCCGTCCAGGACGGTCAGTGGCTACCCCAGGGCCCGCTTGAGGAAATCCAGTACGACATTCGCGTATGCCTCGGGATCGGTCTCCAAGCCGAGCAGATGCTCGGCGTTCGGCAGGACATGCGTCTCGGCCTGGGCGTAACGCTCGGCGAGCGCGTCCACTGAGGAAGGCGGCACGATGGCGTCCCGCTCCCCCGACATGAACAGCAGCGGTATCTCGGCGAACTTCCCCGTCGCGGGCGGCGGCCACTGCGCCCGGACCAGGGCAGGCGCCAGCGAGCACAGCACCCCCTTCACCACCGACAGCGACGGCTCCCCGCTCAGCAGCGCCGGCACCGGCAACATCCCGGCCTCCAGGTACTTGCGCAGCAGCGGCGGTACGTCATGACCGGGGCCGCTGTCGCACACCAGCGCGTCCACGGCGAACCCCTCATGCGTCAGCGCCCACATGGACGAGAAGCAGGAGAAGGAGAAGCCGAAGACGGCCAACCGGGCCTGGCCGTAGCCCTGGTTGCCACGGAGATGGGAGACGACGGCGGTGACGTCGCTGGCGAACCGGTCGCCGAGGCCCAGCAGCGCCCGGTCGACGCTGCTGGCCCCGTGGTTGCGCTGGTCGAACAGACAGACCGTGTAGCCCGCGTCGTGCAGGAACTTGGCGTGGCCGAGGCTGCGCGCCTTGCTCATCCCCAGGCTGTGCCCGAGGACCACCACCTTCTGCTCGGATCCGGGGCACAGCCAGGCGTGGACGTACTTCCGGCCGGCGAAGGGGATCTTCAGCTCCGTGGTGGGCAGACCGTAGTCCTGCGGATGCCCGTGCTGGGTCCGGCGGCGCGGATGGAAGGCCCGGTAGGCCAGCCCGGCCCCGTACAGCGAGGCCAGCGGCAGCGCCGCGGCCGACAGGACGCGGGACTTCAGCGCGGGATACCGTACCGACTTCTGCCGTGGCTCGGGCATCTGCGTCCTCCGTGCGGGGGTGGGGGTTCTGTGCGGAATCAGCGGGGGTCTCGTCTCGTTCGTCTCGGGTGGATGGTTCGTCTGAGCGGTACGGGGCATCCGGGCGGCGGGCTCAGCCGCAGCCCCCGGCATGGCCCTGGTCGCCGGAGCGGACGGCGGCAGGGGGCACCGCCCAGCGGCAGCCGGGGGAGTCCGCGCCGGGCTGCGGCTCGGCGGGCGGCGGCTCGGCGCCGGGGCGGGGGCCGGGGCGGGCGCGGGCGCGGACGGACTCCACGAAGGCGGGCAGCCGGTCCACCCCCCAGAACTTGTCGTAGCCGTGGAGGAAGAACGGAACGCCGAACACCCCGTCCCGGCCCAGGGCGAGCAGCGCCGCGAGGCCCGGCCCCTCGCGCAGTTCCCGGTCCTCGGCCGCCCCCGCCAGCCGCTCGGCCGGCAGCCCCAGCTCCTCGGCGATGTCCGCGACCGTCGCCGGATCGCAGATGTCGCGCCCCTCCTGCCAGCGCGCCCGGTAGACGCGCTCGATGTACGGGGGGCCGTGCCCGGCCTCCAGCGCCAGGAAGTACGCGAGGTGCGGCACCTCCCACACCGGGTCCTCGTCCAGCGGCCAGCTGATGTCGAGTCCGCGGGCGCGGGCGAGCCGCCGTACGTCCTGAAGGACGTAGAGGTGCTTCTCCCGGGTCATCGGGGTGTACGGGAAGGTCTCGCCGTGCTCTTTCATCAGGCGTTCGCCGTCCGCGTCCGGCTCCCACCACGGATGCCATTCGACCGCCTGTGCGACATCCGGATAGCGGTCCATCAGATCGCGGTAGGCGAGCCAGCTGTACGGACTGCGAAAGTTGAAATAGAAGCGTGGCACCTTGCCGCGCCTGCCGCCCATCGCTGATCCCCCCTTTCCGTTCCGTTTCTGTTCCGTGCGAATCAAATGACGATGCCTCAGATGACGATGCCGCCGTCGACCTCGAAGACCGCGCCGGTCACATACTCCGCCCCGATGAGATACGCGACCATGTCAGCGACCTCTTCCGGGCGGCCGAAGCGGCCGAGCGGGATCTTCTTAAGCGCCTCCTTCTGCGTACTTTCCGACAGCGAGGAGGTCATATCCGTATCGATGAAGCCCGGCGCCACCACATTGGCCCGGATGCCGTAGCGGCCGACCTCTTTGGCGAGCGACTTGGTGAATCCGATGATCCCCGCCTTGGACGCCGCGTAATTGCTCTGGGTGGCGTTTCCGTACACCCCGGCGACCGAGGAGATGTTGACGATGCAGCCGGATTTGCGCTTCATCATCTCGAAGACCACCGAGCGGCACACGTGGTACGTGCCGTCCAGGTTCACGCCCAGCACCTGCCGCCACTCCTCGTCCTTCATCAGCAGCAGCGGATTGTCCTGGGTGATGCCCGCGGAGGTCACCGCGACGTCGATGGCGCCCAACCGCTCCTCCGCGAAGGCGACCAGTTCGCGCACCGAGTCGGCGTCGGAGACGTCCGCCTGTTTGCCGATCACCCGCCCGCCGCCCAGCTCCTCGGCCTCCTTCTCCAGGCTGCGGGCGGCGTCCGGGCTGGACTGATAGCAGAACGCGACGTCGAAGCCGTCCCGGGCCAGCCGCAGCACGGTGGCGCGGCCGATGCCGCGCGAGCCGCCGGAGACCAGGGCGACGCCGTTCGTCGTGTCGGACACAGGTCATTCACCTCCCTTGAGGAGCGCGCCCGTCAGGTCCGTGGCGGGGCGCATCGTCACTGCCATCCGGCCGACCGTCAGGACGGCGTCGTCCCCGACCCGGCTCTCGCCCTCGAACATGTAGGTCTCGCCGACCTGGCGGATCAGCCGCACCTGGTGCTCGACGAGATCGCCGGGAACGACCGGGCGCAGCGGCCTGACGTCGGTGAGGCCGCCCAGCAGCGAGACGCGGCCGCTGAGCACTTCCGGGTTCGGCTTGTCGTGGAGAGCCAGTACCCCGGCGACATGGCACCAGGATTCGGTCAGAACCGTCCACGGGTAGTGGTGGTCCTCCTCGGCGGCCTTGTCCGGCATCGCCTCGTACCAGGGCTCGTTGCAGCTGACCGCCTTCAGTCCGGCCGCCCGCTCGCCGGGCACCAGCTCGGTGACCCGGTCGATCAGCAGCATGGGGTAGCGGTGCGGCAGCACCCGCTTGATCTCGCTTGTCGTGATCGCCGTCCGGTGCGCCGGGACCTCGGGCGGGGCCGGAAGGGCGTGGCCGCCCCCGGAGTCCTCCCGCCCGGAGTCCTCCCGCCCGGAGTCCTCCCACCGCCCGTCGCCCAGGCGGTAGCGGAGCCGTACGAGCGCGGCGGGCCCCCGCCCGGTGGCCAGGGCCACCCGGCAGCGCCAGGCCCCGGCGTCCCGCGCCCAGGTGATGTCGCCGTCCAGCCGGTCGCCGGGGACCACCGGGCTGGTGAACCGGGCCGACTCGACGGCCACCAGGGTCCACCGCTCGCCCGGTTCGGGCAGCGTGGCCAGCGCGCCGCGGTGGGCGTACTCGACGACACATACGCCGGGGAAGACGGGGAATCCCGGGAAGTGCCCGGCGAACACCCGCTCCGACGCGTCGATGAGGACCGTGGTCCGGGCCGGGCGGCCGCCCGGGGCTCCGGGGTCGACGACCTCGACCGTGCCGTCGACCGGTCCGCACGCCGTGGTCGTCACCTCACTTCTCCAGCTTCGAGGCGAGCAGGTCATAGACCTTCCGCAGACAGGTGATCTCCTTCATCTCCTGCTCCTGGAGCTTCACCGAGTACTTCTTCTCCAGGACGACCATGACCTCCAGGGCCATGAGGGAGTCGACGCCCAGCTCCTTGACGAAGTCGGCGTCGTCGGTGACCTCTTCCTCCTCGACGTCGAGGACATCGGCGACGAAGACGCGCAGCTCCTCCAGGTCCAGGGCGGCGGCGGTGTCGGTCATGCGGGTTCTCCTCAGGTTCTGTGGACTTACCAGTGATTTCTCAGGCGGATACGGCGGTCAGCTTGGCCAGGGCGGCGGACGAGTCGACCGGGACGGTCACCGCCTCCTTGGCGATGCGGCGGATCATCCCGGTCAACTGACGGCCGGGGCCGAGCTCCACGAACCGGGCGCAGCCGAGCTCGTCGGCCAGCGTGCGGACGCATTCCTCCCAGCGGACCCGGCTGGTGAGCTGGCGGAGCTCCAGGTCCGGCCACTGCTCGCCGCCTGCGTACGCGCGGGCGTCCACGTTGGCGACGACGGGCATGTGCTCGGCGGCGAACTCCGCGGCGGCCAGCGCCGCTTCCAGCTCGGCCGCCGCGTCCGCCATGCGCGGGCTGTGGAAGGCGCCGCCGACCTTGAGCGGGATCACCTTGCCGCCGCTCTCGACGGCCGCCTCGCCGAGCCCCGCCACGCCGTCGGCGGTGCCCGAGACGACGATGGCGCCGGGTGCGTTGACGTTGGCGACCCACACCTCCTGGCCCGCTTCCCGGACCCGCGCGACCAGCCCCGCCACGGTCTCCTCGTCGAGCCGGACCACCGCGGCCATGGTGCCGGGCGAGCGCTCGGCGCAGCCGCGCATGGCACGGCCGCGGGCGGCGACCAGGCGCGCGGCGTCGGCGAGCGACAGCGCCCCCGCCGCGTACAGCGCCGTGTACTCGCCCAGGCTGTGTCCCGCGCACGCGACCACCTCGCCCAGCACGCCGGCCGCTGCCGCCTCGCGGTGGGCGAGCACTTCGGTGCTGAACACGGCGATCTGGGCCAGGTCGGTGCGGCGCAGCGTGTCGTCGTCGGCCTTCAGCAGCAGGTCCTCGACGTCCACTCCGGTGTGCTCGGAGATCCCGGCGACCAGCGGCCAGGACTCGGCCTCCCGCCAGACCTCGCCCATGCCCTGCTTCTGGGCGCCCTGGCCCGGGAAGACAAGGGCGGTGCGCACATCCTCGCTTGTGCTCGCTCTGTTCTCTGTGTTCGCTCTGTTCTCTGTGTTCGCTCTGTTCTCTGTGTTCGCTGTGTCGTCGTTCGTCATCTCAACCAGCTCCTCACGGTGGTCCCGCGCGTGTTACGTGGTCGCTTGCGGCCGGGTCCGAAGCAGGGCCGCGCCGACCACGCCGTCCCGGTCCACCGAGGTGACCAGGGCCAGGCTGCCGGGGGCGGTGTCCGACCGCTCGGCGAGCGCCAGCACGGCGGTGATCTGGAAGGCCGCCGAGGCGGCGTAGGTGTCCCCGATGGAGTCGACGGCCGATATCCGCAGCGGCTCATGGCCGTCCAGCACCTCCGCGAGGGCGGCGCGCTCCGCCTCCCCCTCCGCGCCCGGCGCCTGCGAATCGGCGACCGCCCAGAGCCCGCCGGGCTCCACGCCCGTACGGTCCAGCAGCCGCCGTACCACGTCGGCGAGCACCGTACGGGCCCGCCCGGCGCCGCCCTCGGGGGCGGCGGCGAAGCCGAACTCGAGGCCCGCCACCTCGACCAGGCCGACGCGCCCGTGTTCGCGCGCGGCCGCGTCCGGCTCCAGCAGCCACACCGCCGCGCCCTCGCCGAGCACGGCCGCGGTGTCGCCGTCGGCGCGGGAGTGCCACTCCAGCCAGGCGCGGGCGGAGGAGAACTCCTCGACGGCCCCGCACAGCACGGCGGCGGCCCGCCCGGCGCGCTGCAGCCGCAGCGCGTACTGGAGGGTGAGCAGCCCGGTGGCGCGGCCGCCCGCGATGGTGGTGTTGGGGCCCTTGAACCCGTGCCAGATGGCGGTCTGCCCGGCCGCGCAGTTCATGACCGTGTTGGGGAACCGGGCCGGGTCCACGAAGAAGGGGCGCTCGCCGACCAGGGAGTCGCGGGTGAAGTCCATGATGGACTGGGCGCTTCCGGTGCTGGTGCCCAGCGCCACACCGGTGTCCTCGCCCACGCCGGCGAGGCGTTCCGGCCGCTCGTCGGTGAGCAGCCGGCCGATGGCGGTCACGGCCAGGCCGGTGGCCCGGTCCATGGAGCGGGTGCCCTTGCGGCCCAGGATCTGCTTGATGTGGAAGTCGGGCACGAGGCACGCCTCGTGGAAGGGCACCGACCACTCCTCGGGGTCCAGCGGCTTACCGGCCCTGCGGCCGGAGCGCAGCCCGGTGGCGAAGTCCGCCCCGTGCAGGCCGAGCGGAGATATGGCGGCCCAGGCGGAGATGACCGGGCCGCTGGTGGCGGTGGCGAAGACCATGGATCCGTGCACTCCTTCGGGAGAGGGCGGGGGAGGTGGGCCCGGTCACAGGAACCACACCTGTTCGTACGAGAACCAGCGGGCGGCGAGTCCGCCTCCTTCGACGACCCGTACGCCGGTCAGCAGCCGGTCCGCGGCGGTGCGGCCGAGCGCGGTGAGGTCGGGTTCCTCGACGAGTACGGCCACCCCCGCGGCGAGGATGTCGCGCACCGTGGCGCGCGGATCGGGAAGGGTGTCCAGGGTGCGGCCGCCGATGCGTACCGCCGGTTCGTAGTCGGTGGTCAGGGCGTAGCTGACGGCGAGGCCGCGCAGCGCGAGGTCGGTGCCGCCGACGCTCTGCCGGTGCAACTCGGTGACCAGGGACAGGGCGTCGGCGAACTGCCGCTCGACCGCGCCCCGGTAGGCCCGTTCGATCATCACAAGCCAGCGCGCCGTCGTCTCGGGCATCGTCAGTGCACCCCCAGGGACAGACACTTGCCCGCCACGGCCACGTGCTCGGCGTACTTGAACATGGGCCGTCTGCGCACCTGCGGGATCTGGTCGGCGGTGCCCCGCTCCTCGGCGCAGAAGGCGCAGACGTACCAGTAGAGGCGGTCCGGGTGGTCGGTCAGCAGCTCGCGCACGATCCGGGGGCCGGAGGGGTACTCCCGCTCCCAGTCGGCGTAGTTGCGCGGCTTGGTCTCGCCGAGGCCCGTCCAGGTCAGCCGGGTGGCGTCGCCGCAGGCCCATACCTGGACCCGGGCTCCCTTGCCGAGCAGCGCGGTCGTCAGCCGCAGCGCTGAGCTGACGAGTTCGGTCTGGTGCGGGGCGCCGAGGAGCTGGAGCAGCACGTCGGTGGGGGGCGGCGACCAGGCCATCAGTGCCACACCGCCCGTAGCCGGGGTTCCAGCAGCCGGTCCGCCACCTCGTCCATGTCCGCCAGCCGGGAGCCGGGCAGCAGGTCCTCGGCGGGGAGGGCGCGCTGGGCGGCCGAGAAGGCGTCCACCCACAGCTCGCCGCCGTCACGCAGGAAGGTCGCGACGCGGTGCGAGGCGCCGGGCAGCGCGGCGGTCACCCCGTTCTCGACGAGGAACAGCACCACGCGGTGGCCGTCCTGGAGCAGCCGTACGGCGTCGCCGACGAACCGCTCGCAGGCGGGCCCCGACTCCGGCCCGCCGCTTTCCACGAGCAGATGGTCGGTCATGGTCGCCCACCCCCACGGCCCTCTTCAGCCGCGTCGAACGCCTCGGCCAAGAAGCCGAGGACGCGCTTCTCGTACTCCGCCGCGTCGAACCGCAGCCCCCTCATATGCGGGCTCCCGGCCGCCGTCCAGTACTCGGCGCGGGGGTAGTGGCGGGCGGTCCGCGCGATGGCGTCGGGGCGGACGAAGGTGTCGTCGCCACTGCCGATGAACATCAGCCGGGTGTCGTACGCGGACAGGTCCGGCGGCCAGTCGGCGAGGCCCAGCATCCGCATCGCGAAGAACGCGAAGGCGCGCTCGTGGACGGCGAGCGTGAGCGGCCCACGCAGCCAACTCCGCATGATCTGCCCGCGAAGGCGGGCGAAGTGGCGCAGCCCGGCCGGGACGTCGTACGCCGGGCCGCTGTCCGCGATCACGGCGGCCACCGGCACCCGGGAGCGGCGCACCACCTGGAGCGCGGGCCAGGTCGAGAAGGAGAAGCCGTACAGGGCGATGGCGCCGCCGCGCAGCCGGGGGTCGGCGGCGGTGGCGAGGAGTACGTCCCGCAGATCGCTGGTGTAGCGCTCGGCCATACGGCCCAGCGCCCGGTCCGCGCCGCTGTCCCCGTGGTTGCGCATGTCGTACGCGACGACGTGGTGGCCCGCCCGGTGGAGCAGTTCGATATGGCCGAGCGCCATGGACTTGGTACGGCCCATGCCGTGGCACACGATCACGGTGTGCGGCCCGGCACCCGGCACCACCCACGCGCGCAGCGGGATGCCGTCGAAGGAGGCCACCACGGTCTTGTGGTGCGTCGGCAGACCCTTGTCGGCCGGGGTGCGGGCGCGGCCGGCGGGCAGCGGCGGGTGGTAGAGCTGATACGCGTGCTTGGCCGCGCCGACGATGCCCAGCAGCGGTGCGGCGAGGGCGCGCAGGGCGCCGCCCGGCCGCTGGGGCGGTGCGCCGTCGGTCTCTGCACTGGTCATCGTCGGTCCTCGGCGTGCGTTCTGCGTTCGGCTCAGGTCAGGTCGGCTCGGGTCAGGTCGGCTCAGGTCAGGTCAGGTCAGGTCAGGTCAGGTCAGGTCAGGTTTTCGCCGCCGTCGACTCCGATCACATTGCCGGTGATCCAGGAGGAGTCGGTGCGGGAGAGCAGGGAGATGGCTTCGGCGACGTCCTCGGGCCGGGTCAGCCTGCGGTGCGGATTGACCCCGCGCGCGTACTCGGCGATCCGGCCGCTGTCCGGGATGCGTTCCATGGAAGGGGTCAGCGTCACCCCGGCACGCAGCGCGTTGACGGCGATACCGGAGGGGGCGAGCTCCACGGCGAGCTGGCGTACATGCGCCTCCAGGGCCGACTTGGCCGCGGACACGGCGCCGTAGCTGGGCAGGACGCGGGCGCCGCCCGCGCTGGTCATCGCGTACACCTTGGCGCCCTCGCGCAGCAGGCCCGCGGTGAACAGGTCCTGCGTCCAGTAGACGAGGGAGTGGGCCATCACATCGAGCGTCATGTTCATCTGGCGGGAGGTCACCCCCGGCTCGCCCTCGGGTGCGACGAAGGGCAGCAGGGTGCCGAAGGCGAGGGAGTGCACCAGGATCCTGACGCCGGACTCGCCGGTCAGCTCGGCGAACCGCGGCAGCAGTTCCTCCCTGGTTCTGGCGGAGGCCGCGTTGGCGTTGAAGAAGTGCGCCTGGACGCCGTGGGCGCACAGCTCCTCCCGTGCGACGGCGGCCTTGTCCTGCCCCTCCGCGGTGTCGAAGTGCACGCCCAGGATGTTGACGCCCTCGCGCGCCAGCTCCTGGGCGGTGGCCAGGCCCATGCCGCTGGAGGCACCCAGGATCAGGCACCAGGAGCCCTTGAGTGGTGTGATCATCAGCCGCTCACCCTCCGCCTTCTTCCGCCCGTGCTTCGGCTTGTGCTTCGGCTTGTGCTTCGGCTTGTGTTCCAACTCCGGTATCGGGGCCGCCGGGAGTGACCAGACACACCGCGGCGTTCCCCTCCGCCGCCGCGGTGAGGACTACGCGCGCCGGGCCGGTCCCGCCCGCCAGGGCGGCGGCGACCCGTGCCACCGGCTCCAGGCAGCCGGCGCCCGCGGGCACGTACTCGGCCCGCTCCCCCAGCGCCGCCGCGAAGGCCTCGCCCACCGGGGAGTCGTCGAGTACGGCCGTGATGGGCAGCGGGCCGTCGGGGACATGGCCCAGTGGATCGAGCGCGCCGTCGATCAGCGCCCGGGCGCGCTCCGCGCCGCCCCGGGCGGCGGCCACGGACGGCGGCAGGAAGAACGAGCGGACCGCCACCCGGCCGTACGCCCGCCCGCCACGGGCCGCGACGGCGGCCGCCGGCTCCAGCACCAGGGCGACCGCCCCGGCCTCGGAGGTCTCCGCCCCCGGCTCGCCCTCGGCCAGCACCTGCTCGGTGGCCCCGGCCAGCAGCCAGCGGGCCCGGCCGGCGGCGAGAGCGCGCCGACCCGTCTCGAGGGCTTCCAGACCGGCGACCCGGGGGCTGGCGAAGGTGAGGTTGAAGCCCTTCAGCTCGTGTTCGGTGGCCAGGCGGCTGCCGAACAGGTTGATGGAGAAGTACGGGGCGGTGGCCGGGCTCAGATCGGCGGCGCCGGTCTCCATGACCGTACGGTCCATCGCGTCGTGCAGCGAGGCGGCGGCGCTGTTGGTGCCGACCGCGGCGCCGCGGCGCTCGGCACGGGTCGCCTCCAGAGTGCCGGGACCGGCGTCGGCCAGGGCCCGTTTGGCGGCGGCGAGGAAGTACTGGGAGGCGGTGGGCAGATACTTGTAGCCGCGAGGCCCGAGCGCGGTCTTGAAGTCGAAGCCCTCGGGGCGCACCGTCCCGACGCCCGTCACGATCAGATCAGCGGTCATCGGCCCGCCTCCTGGAGCACGAGCGAGACATTGTTGCCCCCGAAGGCATAGGCGTTGACCAGGCCGTAGGGCGCGGTCATGGGGGTGGGCCCGGCGGGCAGCGGCACCTGGCACTCGGGGTCGAGCGGGCCGACCGGCACGTTCGGCGGGAGCGTCTTGTGGTGCAGCACCAGGGCGGCGGCCAGTGCGGCGAATGCGCCCGCCGCGCCGCCGGTGTGGCCGAGGAGCGCCTTGACGCTGTAGAGCGGGGTCCGGGGGGCCGCCTCGCCGAGCACGGTGGACAGCGCCCGGGCCTCCACGACGTCGTTGAGCTCGGTGCCGGTGCCGTGCGGCACAACGAACCCGAGCCGTGCCGCCCCCGCCCCGGAAACCGGGTCCAACGCCGCCTCCAGGGCCGGGTCCGCCTCCCGCAGGGCCTCGCGCATCGCGCGCTCGATCTGCGCGCCGCCGGGCTCGGGGGCGGTCGCGTGGTGGGCGTCGCAGCTCCAGCCGGTGCCCGCCAGGCGTGCGTAGACCGTCCTGGCGCCGCGCTCGCGCGCATGCGCCGCCGACTCCAGGACCAGTACGGCGGCGCCCTCCCCGAAGATCGTCCCGCGCCGGTCGGCGGCGAACGGGCGGCACCGCTCGGGGTCGATCGCGCCCAGCCGGTTGAAACAGGCCAGGGCGACACGGGAGTACCCCTCGGTGCCGCCGGCCACGACCACGTCCGCCTCGCCGGAGCGGATCAGATCGGCGGCGACGGACAGCGCGTAACCGCTGGCGGCGCAGGCGTTGGTGAGGCTGGTGTTGGCGCCCTGCGCGCCGAGCCATCCGCCGACCGCCGAGGCCACCGGGAAGACGGGCGCCCAGCGGTCGTGGATCGCGGGCCCGCCGGCGCGCCGCCGCTCGTGCACGTCGGAGTCGCCCATACCGCTGCTGATCGAGACGGCCACCCGGCGCGGGTCCACCCCGGCCAGCCCGGTCAGCCCCGCGCTCTCGACCGCCTCGCTCGCCGCCGCGATGGCGAACTGCGACGCTCGCCCCAGCGGCAGCCCGTCCTGCTCCTCGGGCCCCTTCGGCAGATCGGCCTCGGGCACCAGATACATATGCGGGTGGTCCATGTGCGCGAGCGGGTCGGGCACCCGCGTCGGCGCGCTGCGCCCCGTGTGCATGCCCCGCCACAGGGCGTCGGTGCCCGAGCCCAGACAGCTCAGCGCGCCGAGGCCGGTGACCAGTACGTCGGTCGCGTCGGAGTACATCAGCCGGCGCTTCCGGGCTTCCCGCCGAGCGCGCTCAGCACCCGCTGGTCGAAAGGGACCAGATGCCAGTCGCGGCGGTTCTCGATCACCGCGTAGCCGTGCACGATCCGGCCGGTCGCGGTGAGCGTGAGCCTGCCGTCGCGGATGACGTAGCAGTCCATGCGGGAGGTGTAGGTGAAGTCCTTGAAGATCTCCTCCACGGTGTAGACCGTGTACAGGTCTTCCTCCATCAGCGCCTCGTCGACGACGCGGATCACGGAGTGCGGCACGACGGGGATCCACTTGCGGTCGTCCAGCAGCGTCTTGATGGATATGCCGCGGTCGAGGACGAAGCGGTCCTTGGCCTCCTCCATGAGCCGCAGATAGCCGGACATCTGAAGGCGCTCGGTGAAGTGGCAGTAGGGATAGGTGATGTTCCACTTCCAGGCGTAGGCGTTACGGCCCTCGGTCAGGGCCGCCAGCACCGCCGTCTCGTCCCCGCCCGCCGACAGCGCCGCGTCCGCCGCCGACACCGCGTCCGCCGCCACACAGGCCCCGGCCGCCTCCGCCGCGCCCTCGTGCCCGCCGAGCCGGCCGACGGTGAAGGGGGCGAGCTCCTCAGGCGCCTCGATGGGCGGGTCCAGATAGGTGTCCGTACGCAGCGAGACACGCACCTTGGAGGTGACGGCCTTGAGCGTCGAATCGTCGCGGTCGACCCGGATGGTCACCCGGAAGCCGAGGGTGCCGTCGTCGGCCGAGGTGTCCGGCACCACCTCCGCCTCCGCCTCGTCGTCCATGTGGAACGCGTGCAGGATGCGGCTGTCCAGGCCGACGATGTCGAGGCCGAGCCCGTACTCCTCGTACAGCAGCCGGGCGGGCACCCCGCAGTGCGCGAAGTGGATCAGCACGGCCTCTTCGACGAGGTAGTTGACATGCTTGAAGCCGATCCAGGTGCAGATGTTGGAACCCTCGTAGCGGGGACGCAGCCGCACGGTGGTGGTATCGGCGAGCAGGGCCTTGGTCAGTGTCGGCGCGACCGCAGCTGTCATCAGGTGTACTCCATCGGGAACAGAAAGGGCTTCGCCCGGCCGGGGGTGCCGGGCGGCAATAGTGCGGAGGAAGCCGTTGACAGCCTCCGAGAACTCGTCGGCGCGCTCGACCATCGGGAAGTGGCCGACGTCGGTGAGCACGCGCACATCGGCGTCGGGCAGCGCCTTTGCCAGCCCTATGGCCTCGGCGGCCGGGGCGGCCTTGTCCCGTTCCCCGCTGACGATGAGGAACGGGGTCCGCAGGCGCTCGACCGGCAGCCGAGGGGTCGCCAGATACGTCTCGAAGAAGCGCATCCAGCCGTACGGGCCGACGTGTTCGCGGACCTTCAGCGCCATGTGGCGTCGTACGTCGGGGGTCAGCCGGTCACCGGCGCTGACGCGCAGGCCGTCTTCGAGGATCTGGTCGAAGTTGTTGACGTAGAACGACAGCGTGGCCCAGTCGAAATCGTGCTTGCGCGCCCGGTAGAAGGGAGAGACGAGAATGACCCCGGAGACCTCGGCGGGCGCGTGGTCCTCGGCGGGCCCGTGTTCCTCGGCGGACGTCTCGGCCAGCCAGGAGAGCAGCGCGGCGGCTCCGAAGGAGTGGCCGGCGATCACGTCGGGCCCGCCGGGCACCCGGGCCACGGCCTCCGCCACCCAGTGGGTGACCGGGCGGTCCGGCCAGCCGGGCCGCGAGAAGCCGCTCCAGGGAAGATCGGCCGCCCACACCTCCCAGGCCGGGTCGACGAGTCCGCTGGAGCTTTCCCAGACAGAGGCGCCGCCGGCCAGCCCGTGCAGTAACAACACGCGCCCGCGGGCGGCGCCGTCGGGGGCAGCCGGGCGGATCAGGCGGACCTCGACGTATCTCCCCGGGACGTATGCGGTGTTCACGCGGCGGCTCCGCCCGGCTGCCGGGGGGCGGCGGCGGGCCAACCGGGAGGGCTGAGCAGCAGCGCGGCCACGGCGTCCGTGGTGTCGTCGCCGCTGGTGATCAGCGCGTCCCCGGCGTCGGCCCGGCCCTCGGCCGTGCCCAGCCAGCCGACCGCGGCGGCGCACTGCAGCACGCCCAGCGCGCCGGAGGCGCGGCCGAAGGCGGTGGTGAGGTCGTGTCGCGGAACGGTGTCGGGGACGGGGGCGGCAGCGGCGCTCGTGTCGCGGGGCATGCCGTAGCCCTCGGGAGTGAACCAGACCCCGGGCGCGGCGTCGTCGGGCAGCAACGCCCGTACGCACGTGGCGAGTTCGGTCCGGCGTGCGTAGCGGCCCAGGACGGCCGCGGGCTGGACGCCCCGGTCGCGGGCCCAGGCGGCGCCCTCGACGACGAGGGCGCCCGCCCCGTCGAGCAGCAGGTCTTCGGTGGAGGTGGAGCCGCCGGGCGAACCGCACAACAGCCCCTCAACCACCGCGTTATGCGTCTCGACGCCGATCACCAGCGCGCGGCGCACCCGCCCGGCGGCCACCATCGTGGCGGCCCAGTGGACGGCGTCCAGGCCGGAGGTGGCGCCGTTGCACAGCATCAGGTTGGGGCCGCGCAGGCCGAAGCGGATGGCCGCCCAGGAGGCGACCACGTTGCTCGAGGCGTTCGGCAGGCCCATGGGGCTGAGGCCGGCCACCGAGTCCTCGGCGATGGCGGCGGCCGTGAGGCACGCGGTGTCCAGGTTGCCCAGGTTGGAGCTGGCGACGACGCCCACCGTCCCGCCCGGCACGGTCAGCTCCTCGCTGTCGCCGGGGATCAGGGCGGCGTCCCGCAGCGCGTCTTGCGCGGCGCACAGGGCCAGTTGGGTCGCGCGGTCCTTGTAACGGTGGCCGCGGCGGCCGATACGGGCGCCCGTGTCGAAGGGCTCGTACGGCCGGTCCACACCAGACTCACCGATGGCGCGCAGCAGTTCCCGGGGCGTATCGGCGCCGGGCAGGGCCAGCCCGACACCGGTGACAACGATTTCCTCGAAGTTGTGAGGGGCCTTGAGTGTCATGACCCAGCCCTCCCACCCGCACCCGCGCCCGCCCCCGCGCCCACCCGCTCCACGATGGCCACCGCGTTGACACCGCCGAACCCGAAGGCGTCGATCTGCGCGACGTTCAGCTCGGCGCCCTCGATCCGCTCCCGTACGAAGCGGAAGTCCGCCGCCTCGGCGACCGGGTCGGTCAGGCCGAGGGTCGGCGGCACCTGGCCCGTGGACAGCGACTTGAGCGCGACGATCAGGCTCAGCAGCCCGGAGCTGCCGGAAGTGTGGCCGGTCATGGACTTGATGGCGGTCATCAGGGGCGACCCCACGTCGTGGCCGAAGACCTCGGCGATGGCCGTCGCCTCCGCCTCGTCGTTGAGCAGGGTGCCGGTGCCGTGCAGCAGGACCAGGTCGATGTCGCACGGTTTGACGCCTGCCCGCCACTGCGCCTCGTGCACCGCCTCGGCGATCCCCTTGGGGTCGGGAGCGGTGACATGACGCGCGTCACAGTTCATGCTGACGGCGCGCAACCGCCCCAAAAGCACACCGGCGGCCCCGCCCCCCGGCGGCTTCTCCCCCTGCGGCTCGTCCCGCCGCAGCACCACCGCCGCCGCGCCGTCGCCCATCAGCACCCCGCGGCGCGCCCGGTCGAAGGGCTGGACGCGCTCGGGCGGCTCGGCGTGGACCCGGTCCAGGAGGCCGAACATGGACTCGGTGAGGGTGTCGACCCCGGCCACGACCACGGTGTCCTCGGCGCCGGTGGCCAGCAGATCGGCGGCCAGGGCGAGCGCGTACAGGGAGGCCGAGCAGGCGCCCGAGAAAGTGTAGCTGCGCTCCGCGCCGAAGCGGGCGCGCAGCGCGGGGCCGAAGTGCAGCCGGTCGGGGTCGAAGGGGGTGCCGTCGCGCCACGCCAGTTCGGCGGAGCGCAGCTCCCGCAGGCCGGTGCCGACCAGGACCGGCACCCGGCTCAGATCGTCGCCGAGGCCGGCCTGGGCGGCGGCCTCGGCGACGGCGCGCAGCAGCCACGCGGTGGCGCGGCCGGGTATGTCGCCGCCCGTGGCGGGGCGGTCGTCGATCTCGTACGCGTGGCGCGCCCGGTATCTGTCCGGGTCGAAGCCGCGCAGTTCACATCGTCCGCTGGTGCCCGCGCACAGCGCCGCGAAGACCTCGTCGACGCCTTCGCCCACACTCGCCACGGCGCCCGCGCCGGTCACCAGCTGGCTCATGACCAGTCCGTGTCGCGCTTGCCGAAGATCACGACGGCGTTGTTGCCGCCGAAGGCCAGGCCGTTGTTCTGCACGATCTTCACATCGGCGGCGACGGCCCGGTTGGGCACGACGTCGAGCGCGCACTCGGGGTCGGTCTCCGCGTGGTTGATGGTCGGCGGGATGAAGCCCTCGGTGAGGGCGAGGGAGCAGGCGATGGCGGCCAGCGCGCTGGCGGCCCCCATGGTGTGGCCGATCATCGACTTGACGGATACGGTGCGGGGCGGGTCGTCCTCCCCGAAGACCTGGCGGATGGCGCGCGCCTCGGTGACATCGTTGGCCTTGGTTCCGGTGCCGTGCGCGGAGATGAAGTCGACTTCCTCCGGCTTGACTTCGGCATTCTCCAGGGCGATCCGCATACAGCGGGCCACGCTGTCCTGGTGGGGCGCGACGGGATGGTGCGCATCGCAGTTGAGGCCGTATCCGAGGACTTCCGCGTAGATACGGGCGCCGCGGGCGAGCGCCGATTCCAGACTCTCCAGCAGCAATATGCCGGCGCCCTCACCGGTGAGGATTCCCTTGCGGTCCTTGTCGAATGGCTGACAGCGCTCGGGGGCGATGGTGCCCAGCCGGTAGAAGCCGGTGAACGTCTTGCGGCAGAGTGCGTCGGCGCCGCCGCACAGTGCGAAGTCCACGTCTCCGCCGCGTATGGCGTCGAAGCCGTAGCCGATCGCGTAGTTCCCCGCCGCGCAGGCGGTGGGGAGGGTGACGGCTTCCACCCGGGTGAGGCCGAACTCCTGGGCTATCGCGGCGGAGAGCCGCCCGGCGGGCACCCGGCGGGCGACGACGGCGTCCATCTGCTCGGGCCCCTGGTCGACCTCCACCTCGACCAGGTGATCCAGGTCCCTGGACTCGCCGTCGGTGGTGCCGACGGAGATCAGCGTCGGGACGTCCCGCAGCTCGTGCTCGGTCAGTCCGGCGTCGGCCACCGCCATTCGGGCGGCCGATACGGAGAACTGGCTGGCCCGGCCGAGGGTCCGGACATCGAGGTGCCGGATCCATTCGCCGGGGTCGAAGTCGGTGATCTCGCACGCCGTGGCGTGGTCGAACCCCTCGGTGTCGAAAGCGGTGATCGGCTTCGCGGCGCTCTTCCCGGACCGCAGTCCGGCAAGGAACTCGGCGGTGCCGACACCGATGCCGGACACCGTTCCGAGACCCGTTATCACGACCCTGCGGGCCGGCTGACCCTGCATAACGCCCTGCCTTCGCTTGAGTCCGCCACGGTGTCCGTTACCAGCCGGCCGCTTCGGAGACGACCTCGTAGACACCCTCGAGGTTGATCATGCGGCTGAGCTGCGCCTGCGGGATGACGACGTTGAACTCCTTTTCCAGGGCCGCCAGAATCTCTATGGCCCGCAGCGAATCCGCGTCGTGTTCTTCCTTGAAGAGGCTGGTCTCGGTGACCTCTTCCGGATCTATCTCAAGGATATCCGTGACGATTTCCTTGATTGTTTCCTGGCGCTCTTCGACGATGGCGGCCATTACCGCGCACCTCCATTTTTGGGCATGGGCAAAGCGAGGAACGTGCCCATGACGCTAAGCGCCGGTTCCAGATCGCGACAACCCCGGAGTCCACTAGCTGTCATACCCCTCGCCTGAGGTGACCGATTGGTAACCTCGGCTGTCATAAACCTGCCGCGCATAGGCCGTTCACAGGTGTTGTACGCAGTAAAGCTGCAGCAAGTTGCCAGCAAAAGGGGTACGGACAGGACCGTATCGCCCGCAAAGCCGCGCGGGTGGCCCGCCCGAGGCGCCATCAGGCAGCTCGAGGCAGCTTCAGGCCACGCCGGACGGCCGCGGCGCGCGCGGCCGCGGCGTATATCTAGGGGGACCACTAAAGGCCCTGGAACCCATGAGATCGAGCCATATCGCCCTACGGGGGCGGACTGTTGCGCGGCTCAGGCAGGTCACTCGGGGTATGGCTCCATGAGCCCCGCGCGCACCGCCCGCACTCCGGCCTGGAAACGCGACTCGACCCTCAGGTCCCGCATGATGTCGGCCACATAGCGCCGGTACGTACGCACCGAAAGCCCGAGCTTCCGGGCCGCCGCGTCGTCCTTGTAGCCCTCTGCCATCAGGGTCAGGACCTCGCGCAGCACCCTGCCCCGCGCCCCGCCCTCGAAGGACAGCGGCCGGGTCGGGCGCTGCGCCGCGTCCCACATGCCGCACAGCAGCCCGTACAGCATGTCGGCCACGGTCGAGTTCTGGATCATCGAGGCCCGGGATCCGCCCGGCTCCCCCGGCGCCGCGTCGGGGGCGATGACCGCGGCGCCGTCCACCACGACCAGCTCCTGGCGTACGGCGCTGGACACCCGCACCTCCACGCGGGGCCCCAGCTCACCCACGGTCCGCTGCCAGCGCGCGCCCCGGATGACCGCCTGCGGACACAGCAGCCTGACCCGGACGCCCTTGTCCAGAAGCTGCGCGAACGTCTGGGCGGTCAGCTTGGCGTGCTCGTCGGAGGCGACCTCCGGCAGCGACCAGATCACGTCCTCTTCGGCCCGCAGCACCAGCCGGGCCACCCATCCGGCCACGGCCTCGCCCTCCACGGGCAGGTCGGCCGTCACACAGGCGAGGGTGGCGCGCCGGTGGTGGCGCACGGCGGACTCGAGCAGGTGCAGCGCCTGCCCGAGGGTCTGTTCGAGGTGGTCGGCCCCCGTTTGCGGCTCCGCCCGAATCGCCCCCCTCACGCCCACTTCCCCCTCAATTCCAGCAATGGACGTACCGTCGTCTTGTTGAATTCGAAATTGGCTCAAAGGACACCCCCCGGTTCCTTTTTGGCACAGTAACGAGGGTGCACACCCGACCGCAAGGCATACCCGGCGGGGTATACGAGCCCTATCATCGGCGGGAATATACCGGTTCTCAGGCTTCACTCAGGCCGAGATAAGCCTTGTCCTTGTGCCCAAGAGGCTGCGGCCCCCGGTCCCCATTGATAACTTCGCTTCAAGCCAGCACGAGTCCCTTGCCGTACGACGGCGGACCCACCCATCCCCGGGTCCCGAAAGGCGCCGCACACATGGCTGCACAGAACACCGCGACCACCGCCGCCGCGCCGGCCGACCCGCCTCGGTCGCCGACCGGCCGCCAATGGCTCGCTCTGTCGGTGCTTGTCCTGTCCCAGCTGGCGGTGTGGCTGGACAACACCGTGCTCAACGTCGCGCTGAAGACCCTGGCCGACCCGGACGAAGGTCTCGGCGCCAGCCCGAACCAGCTGCAGTGGAGCATCAGTTCGTACACGCTGGTCTTCGCGGTGCTGCTGTTCACCGGCGGGGTGCTCGCCGACCGGTACGGCCACCGCCGGCTGCTGCTCATCGGCATGCTCGTCTTCGGCGCCGCCTCCGTCTGGGCCGCGTACTCCGGCTCGGCCGATGAACTCATCATCGCCCGCGGGGCGATGGGCCTGGGCAGCGCCCTGATCATGCCCGCGACACTCGCGCTGATCGCCCAGGTCTTCGACGAGCGCCACCGCGCCATGGCCATCGCCATCTGGTCCGGCTCCAGCGGTATCGCCATCGCCACCGGCCCGATGATCAGCGGCGCGATCCTGGACCACTTCTGGTGGGGCGCGATCTTCCTGGTCAATGTGCCGATCGTGGTGCTGTGCGCGGTGGGCTCGTTCGCCTATCTGCCCGGAGCGGTCGCCAAGGTCCGCAAGAAATTCGACCCGCTCGGCGTGCTGTTCTCCACCGCCGGGCTGTTCGCCGTCGTCTGGGGCGTCATCGAGGGCGGCCACCGCAACGACTGGACCGGCCCGGCCGTCCTCGGCTCGCTGGCCGGCGGCACGGTCCTGGTCGCCGTCTTCGTTCTGATCGAACTACGCGTGTCGAGTCCCGGATTCGACGTCCGGCTGTTCCGCAACGTGCGGTTCACCGGCGCGAGCGTCGCGGTGATGCTCACCTTCTTCGGGTTGAACGGCTCGATGTACTACACCAGCTTCTATCTCCAGGGCGTCCACGGCCAGACGCCGCTGGAGTGCGGCCTGTCCATCGCCCCGGTGGCCCTCGGCGTGCTGCTGGGCGCCCCGCTGTCGGCCCGGCTGGTCCGGCTGTACGGCGTCCGGGCCGTGGTGACCTGCGCCATGCTGATCGCCACGGTGGGCTTCTTCGGCTATGTCTTCCTCGACGAGAACAGCGGCCTGGGGCTTTTCTGGGTCTTCCTGGTCCTCCAGGGCCTGGGCATAGGCGCGGCGGTCGCCCCCACCACCGAGGCCATCATGTCCGTCCTGCCCGCCGACCGGACCGGGGCGGGCTCGGCCGTCAACAACTCGATGCGGCAGATCGGCGGCGTCCTGGGGGTCGCGGTCCTCGGCTCCGTCCTGGCCGGCGTGTACCGGAACGAGATCACCCCGAAGCTGGACGGCCTGTCCGCGGAGCAGGCCGACGCCGCCGGGGAGTCGCCGGAGGCCACCCGGCTGCTCGCCCAGCGGCTGTCCCTGCCCCGGCTGTCCGACTTCGCGGACCAGGGCTTCGTCCACGCCATGCATGTCGCGTCCGCCGTCGGCGCCGCCGCGGCCGTGTTCGGCGCCGCGATCATCTGGTGGACGTTCCGCCGGGCCCCCTTCCCCAAGCGCGCACGCTGACTACGGCGAACCAGACGAAGCCGAGGAAGCGACCGACCGGGATGAGTACCGAGCCGCCCTGCGCGACGAGGGAGCTCATCGACAGCACACTGGCCACCCCGACCACCATGCCGCTCCAGGCGACCCAGCCGGGCAAGGCGCGGCTGGCGCGTCCCGTCGCGGCCACCAGGAAGATCGCCAGGCCCAGGGCGGCGATGGCCGGGCCGGCGCCGGTGATGAACGACAGATCAGAGATGGCCCGATACGTGGACAGCTCCGCTGTGGAGCCGACTTGGGCCAGAACCCAGCTCGTGCTCGCGGAGAGCAGGAGGAGCGCTCCCGCGACGGTGGCCAGCGCGCGCACCGCGTCCGCCCGTGCCTGGCTGCCATGCCCGCGTACGAACGCGGTCAGCCAGGGGACGAACGCCAGCAGCGCGAGCGCGGACAGTCCCTGGAGCAGGCCGAGAACGCGGAAGAGATCCTCCAGCGCGGCCGGGTCCTTCAGCCGATACGCCTGCACCTCCGCGTCGCTGGAGTACGGCGTCACCGCTCCGGACGGGCCCAGCGCCCCGGCGATGACGAGACTGGCCACGAAGAACAGGACGTACAGCACTCCGCTCAGAGCGCCGAAGTCCCGGCGCTGAGCGCTCGTGCGGGTGAGCGTGGCGGTGGTCACGGAGGCAACCCCTCCCCGATGAGTGGTGGCGACGGATCGGAAGTCCCTGATCCGGGCCCTTCACCGTGACAGCCCGGCTCCCGTTGAACGTCCCACGCGGGAAGGCCGAGGGCGTACTCCCGGGGGCGTATGGATCATCAGCCGAATTACTCGGAGCGCCGGCCGTACTCGCCGCGCAGCCCGCCGCCGCGGCCGACGGCAGGCCGTACACCAACCCGGTCAAGGCACAGAAGGGCGCGGACCCCTGGCTGGAGTACTACAACGGCGACTACTACCTGGTGACGACCTCCTTCACCGGTGAGCTCACCATGCGCAAGTCGCCCACGCTGGCCGGTCTTTCCACCGCGCCGAGCGTCCAGGTGTGGTCCGACGCCACCTCGGGCCGCAACTCCAACTTCTGGGCGCCCGAGCTCCACTTCTTCGACGGCAAGTGGTACCTCTACTACTCGGCCGGCAACCGCGGCACCGCCTGCTGCGACTCCCAGCGCACCCATGTCCTGGAGAGCGCGGGCTCCGACCCGATGGGCCCCTACACCTACAAGAACAAGCTCGCCGGAGCCAACCTCGGCCCCGACGGCTGGCTCATCGACGCCAGCGTGCTCCGGCACGGCGGCAAGCTGTACCTGGTGGGCAGCGGCTTCATCAACGGCAGCACCCAGAGCCTGGTCATCGCGCCGCTGAGCAACCCGTACACGCTCGCCGGCTCCACCTTCACCATCATCTCCAGCCCCACCCTGAGCTGGGAGACCTCCGGCAACCCGGTCAACGAAGGCCCCGAGCCGCTGTACCGCAACGGCCGCACCTTCCTGACCTTCTCCACCAGCTCCTGCCAGACCCCCGACTACAAGCTCGGCCAACTGGAACTCACCGGCAGCGATCCGCTGAACCCCGCCGCCTGGACCAAGAAGCAGACGCCGGTCTTCCAGCGCAATGACGCCGCCGGTGTCTACGGCCCCGGCCACAACGGGTTCTTCACCTCCCCCGACGGCACCGAGAACTGGATCGTCTACCACGGCAACAACTCGACGGGCGGCGGCTGCGGCAACGGCCGTACGACCCGGGCCCAGAAGTTCACCTGGAACGCCGACGGCACACCGAACTTCGGCACCCCCGTAGCCCTCGGCACCTCGCTCCCCGGCCCGTCCGGCGAAACGGGCACCACCCCCACCGCGTACACGCTGGTCAACCGCAACAGCGGCAAATGCCTCGACGTATCGGGCGGCAACACCGCCGACGGCGCCAACATCTTCCAGTGGACGTGCACCGGCGGCGCCAACCAGAAGTGGCGCGTCGAGGACATGGGCGACGACACCAGCCGCCTGGTGAACGTGGCCACCGGCAAGGTCATGGACACCGCCGACTGCTCCACCGCCGACGGCGCCGATATCCGCCAGTGGTCCTGGCTGAACAACAACTGCCAGCAGTGGCGGCTCGTCCCCACGACCGCCTGAGCGGGGCCGCGTCCGGATCGTTCGGCACAGCCTGACCACGGCCGCCCCGCGTCATGCGCCCAGCCTCGAGGCAGTAGTGTCCGCGGTGATGGACGGCTCAGCAGGAGAACCTCAGCCGCCGTGGGATGCCGTGGCCGCGCTGGTGCGGGCGGCGCAGACAGGCGACGTGCTGGCCATGGACGAGGTGCTGACCGTGGTGACGCCGTATGTGACCCGGCTGTGCCGGCCGATCGCCCTGTCGCATTGCGAGGACGCCGTTCAGGAGGCGCTGACCGCGGTCTTCGTCGGGATGGGCGGACTGCGCGATCCACAGGCGTTCTACGGATGGGTACGCACCGTCACCGTGCGCGAGGCGGTGCGGGTGGCGCGGCGCACCGCCGTCGAGCGGGCCGTCGATCCCGACGAAGTCGCCCGCCTGCACGGCCTCGTCGGCGTCGGTGACGGCGAGCTGTCGGCACAGGTACGGGACGTGCTCGCGCGGATGCCCGTGCATCATCGCGCCGTGCTCGTCCTGCGCGAGCTCGAGGGGCTTGATGAACGAAGTGCGGCCAAGATCCTTGATATCGCGCCGGGCACGGTCAAGTCACGGCTCCACCGGGCCCGTTCGGCCTTCCGGAAGGCGTGGCAGCAATGAGCGTTGATGCCGTGACCCGGCTGCGGCTGATGGCCGCGGGCCTGCACACCACGTTGTACGCGGAGGAACGCCTGGAGCTGCCGTACGACAAGGTATGGGCGGTCGCCTCGGATCTGGCGGGCGAGCTGCCACACCTCGTGCCTCTGTTGCGCGAGTTCCGCGTCCAGCCCGGCGACGCCGATCGCAAGCGCGCCCTGGCGGTGGGCCCCCTTGGCTGCCGCAGCGCCTTCGACGTGCGGCTGGCTCCCGGCTGGTGCCTGATGCAGTCGCGACTCGTGGTGGGGGGCATGGCCGCCGTACCGGAGGGCGACGGCACGCGCTTCGCCATGCTCGGCGCGGCCCGTCCCGCCGCCCTGCGGCCGGTTCAGTGGACGTACGCTCTCGGGGCCCGCCGCGGCCGGGCCTTCATCCGGAAGGTCGCGCTGCGGGCGGCCTTGCGCACCTAGCCGTTCAACGACCCGTCACGAACAGCTCCCTCATCGCCCCGGCGACCACCTGGGGACTCTCCCGCGGCAGAAAGTGGCCGACGCCCGGCACGATCCGTACCGTGAGATCGTCCGCGTGGCTCTCGCCCCCGGCCAGCATGGACGGCCGTATCACGTTGTCCCGCTCACCTCCCAGCAGCACGGTCGGGACGGTCAGCCGCTGCCCGCGCCACGTGCCGCGCAGCAGCGCCGGGATCTCCCGGACCACGTACTGCCAGAACATGGCCTGCCCGGCATGCGCGCTCGCCTGGGCCGCAGCGCTGAACTCCGCGAGCTCATCGGCTTGCCAGACCGACCGGTCGGCGACCTGGTGACGCAGCAGGAAGCGGGCGAACGCCGGCCAGCGGCGCAGCACGGCCCGGCCGATCACCGGATACTCGATGAAGGCGGTGTACCACTGCCGCCACAGGTTCGGCAGGATGGCCCGCTGCCGGGCCCACGGGTGCGCCATGTTGAGCGCCAGATAACCAGTGAACCGCTCCGGTGCCCGCAGGCACAGCCGGAAGCCGACCTGGGCACCCCAGTCGTGCCCGACCAGACCCACGCGATCAAGCCCGAGTGCGTCCAGCAGCGCGAGCATGTCATCGGCCAAGCTGTCGATGTCGTAGCCGCGCCGGGTCTGCTCCGACCAGCCGAAGCCCCGCAGATCCGGGCAGATCAGCCGTCGTCCGGCGGCCGACAGGACGGCGACCGGGTGCCAGGCGAACCAGTGCTGCGGGAAACCGTGCAGCAGCAGGACCGGCGCCCCGGTCCCGTACTCGGCGACATGCAACCGGACGCCGCGCACCTCCAGCCGGCTGTGCGCCGCCCCTTCGGCGTTCGGAAGCGGTCTGTCGACGGCGGCCGTGACCGAGGTTGTGCTCGATGTCATGGGAAACACCTCTCGCCTTCGGCGGGCCTCCTGAGGGCCCGCTTCGGCATGCCAGGAGGCAGGACCGAGCCAAAACGTTCCCCGCGCCTTCTGACTAAGAAGCCATCTGATGATCTCCGTGGCTGGCTCCTCGGCCCGGCAGGCGGCTGAGCTCAAAGAGGCTCCGCTGCGCTCCGCAGCAGCTGCTGCCGCGCGATGGCTGGGCGGTCAGGTCCAGCGGTGCGCTGGGCCGAGGGTGCGGGAGCGCGACGGATGGGCGGGCACCGACGGACAGGACCGCCCCTCCGACCCACCCCCTCTCAGAAAAGCGCTTGATGCGATACTTGATGCAGAGCAAGCATTTTTTTATGAGCAGGTGGGGGGAGGGCCCGAAGCGGACCAGCGCCCACCGCTTCGGGCGACCATCCGCCCCAACCCCCGAGAGCCGGTGACGGACCCCTTGGGCTGGACGGCAACGATGCCCCCGGCGCCCCTCCCCGTTCCCGCCGCTGGCCGCTGTGCGCCGAAGGCGCGAAACGATGCCCGAACGCGGCGTCCGGACCATGCCGCCCAGCGATCGCCGACCCGTTCGTCACGCTCGCGCACCCCCAGCCGGGCGCACCGCTGGACCGACCGCCCGGCCACCGCGCGGCAGCAGCTGCGGCGGAGCGCAGCAGAGCCAGTCCTGAGCTCAACCACCCACCGGGGCTTCATCCGGACGATCGCGGCTACGGGGTGAATCGGATGGTTACGCCGGCCCAGCCGTCGGGGCTCGTGTACTGCCATATGCCGAGCTCGTCCGCCGTGAGCATCGCTTCGGAGTACAGGGCTCCGACGAGGAGTTTCCAGGGCTCTTCTCGCTCGGCGGTCTCGTCATGCGACAGATCACGGAGCGACTTGCCGGCGGCCATGAATACGGCCGTACGGATATCCACGTACCGTGGCGCGTGGGCGGTCCCTGTGGTGACGCCGTTTTTGCTGATGAACGTCCATTCGGCGTGCCAGGGTCCATGTGACATGGGTTGTTCGTCCGCTCCGGCGAAGTGTTCGGTGAGTTCTGTCTGCGCGGAGCCCTGAGTTTGCGGTGAGTATGAGACGACGACACGCCGTGGCGTCGGCGTGTCGCCGTCCGATATTCACCGCAAACTCAGCCGCCCGACGGTGTGGGGGCGATGCCTCGTTGGCGCTGGGCGTGCAGCCGGGCGATGGCCCGTAGCTGCCGTCGCTCGTACGCGGTGGCCGGGCGCACGGAACCCTGGTGTGAGCGCCAGGTGAGGCCGGTGGGGCGGGTGAGGCAGACGAACGGCCCGACGAAGTCGGTGACGGTCGCGGGCATGTCGTAGTGGCGGTCGTAGACCACCATGCCGACGGCGAGGCTGAATGGGGTGCTGGTCCTCTTCGTCACTTCAGGCCCCGCCCCAGGTGCCGGGCAATCTGCTCGCTCAGGGCGGCGGACCGCTGCCACAGTTCTTCAAGGGTGGGGCGATCGTCGCCGCCCTGCGGTGCGTCATCCTGACCCTGCTGCGGCGGGGGTCCGGCACTCGTCTTCCCCGCGGACGACTGGTCCGCGTTCGTCACCGCCATACGGCGCGGGGAGTTCCCCGCCACCTGATCAACCCGACAACTCCCTTCCGACGCACGCGGCTTGTGATCTTTTCCTTGCCTCGGTCCGTGACCCAGGCATAGCCTCCGGGCACAACGACCGTAATTCGGAAGGCAGTTCCCATGCGTACAGCTGTCATCACGGCGCCAGGACAGGTGGAAATCAGCGAGATACCTGTGCCGGACGTGGGCGACTCGGAGGTGCTGGTACGCATCGCCGCGTGCGGGGTGTGCACCATGGAGGCCAACCTGTACGCGGGACGCATGACCGTCTACCCCGCCGCCGCCGGCCATGAGATCGCCGGGTGGGTCGAGAAGGTGGGCGCCAAGGCCGCCGGGCTGGACGACATGCCGGGCGTCGGCGACCTCGTCACCATCGACGGGCTGCCCCGCTGCGGGACCTGTCGCAGCTGCCGGGCGGGGCAGTCCGCCATCTGCGTCGCCCTCCAGGGGCATAAGCGCGAGGACGGCGCGATCACCATGGGCGCGGGGCTCGCCGACTACATCAAGGTGGACGCCTCGCGGGTGTGGTCCGTGGGCGACACCGACCCGGCCGTCGCGGCCATGGGCGAACCGCTGGCCTGCGTGGTCCACTCGCTGCGCCGCGGTGGCTTCCGGGCGGGGGACAGGGTCACCGTGGTCGGCGCCGGGTACATGGGCCATCTGCACCTCGCCGTGACCAAGGCGCTTCAGGCGCGCAGCGTGTCCGTGGTGGAGCTGGACGAGCAGCGGCTGGCCGCCATCGCCGCGGCCGGCGCGGACGCCGCCGTCGCCCCGGGCGATCTGGGGCAACTGCCCCGCGCCGATGTGGTGTTCGTGACCATCGCGTCCAAGGAGGCCATCGCCGTGGCGCTGGCCTCGGTCGCCGACGGCGGCCGCATCGTGCTCTTCGGCGGCTCCCCCGACGGCCCCCCGGCCGAGCTGCCCGGCTATGAGGTGCACCGCCGCCAGCTGACGGTCACCGGCTCCTTCAGCCATGACCCGGAGGACTGGCGCGCGGCGGCGGAGCTGCTGCGCGGGGGCGCGCTGACGGGGCGTCTCGAGACGCTGGTCACCGCGCGGTATGCGCTGGACGAGGTCGAGAAGGCACTCAAGCAGGCCGCGGAGACTCCGGTCTACCGGGTCGTCGTGACGCCGTAGCCCCGCGGGCGGCATTTCCACCACTACTCAGAAAGAGGAACACCGTGCCCCCGCACGAGAACACCCTGCGCGTCGGCGTGCAGCTGCACCCCCAGCACACCGAGCTCGACCAGCTCCGCGCCGCCTGGCGCGAGGCCGACGCCCTGGGCGTCGACTCGATCTGGACCTGGGACCACTTCCTGCCGCACCACGGCGACCCGGCCGGGAACCACTTCGAGTGCTGGTCGCTGCTGTCCGCGATGGCCGTCGAGACCAGCCGGGCCACCATCGGCCCGCTCGTCAGCTGCACCGCGTTCCGCAATCCGCATGTGCTCGCCGACATGGCCCGCACCGTCGACCAGCTCAGCGGCGGGCGGCTGGTGCTGGGGCTCGGGGCGGGGTGGTTCGAGGCGGAGCACACGGAGTACGGCATCCCGTTCCCGGGCCCGGCCGAGCGCGTGGACGCGTTCGCCGCGGCCATCGCGGCGATCAAGGAGCGGCTTGGGAAGCTCAACCCCGGGCCCGCGGGGCCGCTTCCGCTGCTGATCGGCGGGGCCGGGCGGCGGCGCACCCTGGAGCTGGTGGCCCGCGAGGCGGACTGGTGGAACTGGTACGGCTGGGCCTCCGAGGACCCGGTCGCCGACTTCCGCGAGCTGAACGGCGTGCTGGACCAGTGGTGCGAGCGCGTGGGCCGCGATCCGGGCGAGGTGGCCCGTACGGTCATGGTCAACCCGGACCAGCTGCCGCTCGTGGAGGGCTTCGCCGAGGCCGGTGCGGTCCATGTGGTGCTGTCCCTGGCCGCGCCGTACGACCTGCGCCAGGTGGAGGAGCTGCTGAAGGTGCGCGAGGCGCTGGGCGCCGGGCGGGCTTCTTGACGGCTGGCGCAGCGCCGCCCCGCGAGGTCCTGGGGCGGCGCTTTCGCCTGCTCATGGGCTGTCTGCTGCTGTCCACCCTGGGCAACGGCCTGTGCTTCCCGTTCACCTCCATCTACATCAGCGAACTGCTCGGGCTCGGCTCCCGGGCCGCGGGCGGCTACTTCATCGCCATGGCGGCGGCCAGCTTCGCCGCCGCGCTGCTCGGCGGGCCGCTCGCGGACCGGGCGGGGCCGCACCGGGTGGGGGCGCTGGGAGCCGCGGCGCTCGCGGTCGGGTACGGGATGCTTGCCCCGGTCGACACGGTGGTGCCGGTCCTGCTCTCGGGCGCGTGTGTCGGGGTGGGCTTCGGGCTGTTCTACGCCTCGATCGTGGGCGTCGTGGACGCCGCCGTCCCGGAGAGCGGGCGCCGTACGGCCTTCTCGGTCCGGCACATCGTGAACAACGTGGGGATCGGGGCGGGTTCGGTCGTCGCGGGCCTGGCGCTGCGCGGGGCCGAGGCCCCCGTCGGGACGCTGCGCTGGCTGTACGTGGCCAACGCGGCGGCCGCGCTACCGCTGCTGGTGGCCATCTGGGCCATGCGGCCGCGGGAGTCCGCCGAGGTGCGGGAAGAGAAGGGCGAGCAGGGCGGCGGGCCGACGTACCGTACGCTGCTGCGCGCCCGTCCGATGGCGCTGCTGGTGCTGGCCCAGGCACTGTTCGCGATCGTCGGCTTCACCCAGATCGAGGCGACGGTGCCGCTGCTGCTCCACGACCACATGGGCATCACACTGGGGTGGGTGTCGGTGGTGGTGGCGGCCAACTCGTTCGCGCTGGTGGCGCTGCAGCCGCTGCTGCGGCGGCGGCTGGAGCGGCTGCCGGAGACGGTCGCGCTGGCCGCCGGTCCGGTGCTGTGGGTGGCGGCGTTCGGCTGCGGGCTCGGCGCGGTGCTCGCCGGGGACGCGGCCTCGTCGCTGGTGCGGTACGGGCTGCTGCTGGCCTTCGCGGTGGTCTTCGCGGCGGGCGAGCTGATGTATTCCTCGGCGTTCTATCCGCTGCTGCTGCGCTGGTCCGGGGAGACGGCCGTGGGCCGGGCGAGCGCCCTGGCGTCGCTGGCGTGGAACCTGGGCACGGCCTCCGGGCCGCCGATCGGGCTGTTCGTGATCGTGCACGCCTCGGCGACGGGCAGCTGGGTCGCCCTCGCGGTCGGCGCGGTCGCGGCGTTCGCGGTGGCGGGCGCGCTGCACCGCCGGGCGGCCCGGGACCGGGCGGCGGGTGCGTGAGCTGCCGCCGCCCGGCCGGGCGGGACTGACTACGGCTGCCGGCTACGCCTTGGGCAGATAGTCGTTGGAGTACGCGTCCTCAGGGGTGACCGCCTTCTCCAGCAGGCCCTGGTCGTACATGAAGTCCGCCATACGGCTCCAGCTCTGGGCGTCGTTGGTGCCCAGTTCGCCCGCGTCGTTCTGCATCATGGGCGTGGTGGCCTTGAGCACCGCGAGCGCGTTCTTCTGCCGCTTCTCGTCGCCGAGACCGGGGACGTACTTCTGGCTGAGCTTGACGGTGTCCTCGGGTTTGTCGATGGCGTACTGGAGACCGCGCAGGGTGGCGTCGACGAACTTCTTCATCTCGTCGCCGCGCTTGTCCAGCGTCTTTTCCTTGACGCCGATTCCCACCCCGACCAGCGGATCGCCCTGGGCGCCTCCGTCGAGCGTCAGGGAGCGGACCTCCTTGCCGGCCTCCTGGAAGGCAATGGCGTCATTGTTGAGGTAGCCCATGACGCCCTCGACCTTTTTGCCGGTCAGCGCCGCCTGCTGGGTGAAGCCGATGTTCTTCACCTTGGCGTCCTTGGGGGAGAGCCCTGCCTCTTTCAGCAGGGCCAGCAGACCGAAATAGGTCTCGCCATAGGGACCGGGGGTGCCGAGCGTACGGCCCTTCAGGTCCGCGGGCTTCTTGATGTCGGATTCCTTGGGGACGATCAAACCCACGGGGTATTTCTGATAAAAGGTGGCGATGTCCACCAGAGGGAGATTCTTGGAGCGGGCCTGCAGCATCTCGTCCCCGCCCGCGTAGATCACATCCTCCTTGCCCGACTTCAGGGCTCCGAAGAGATCTTCGGCGGCGCCGTGGTGACGCAGTTCGACATTCAGCCCGGCGTCCTTGTAGTACCCCTTCTCGGCCGCCACATAGAACGGGGCGAACTGGATGTTGGGCGTGTACGTCAGCCCGACCGTGATCTTGTCTCCGCTCTTGCCCCCCGCGTCCTTCGGCTTCTCGGCGCATGAGGTCAGGGTGGCCGCCGCCACCACCGACGCGAGAGCCGCCCCCGTGACCCGGAGTCTCAGGGCGTGCCTGGTGGACGTCCTTACCAAACGCACGTACTTCTCCTCAATGAGTGGAAGATGTCAGTCAGCGCTGTACGAGCCGCTCGACCAGGCGAATGACGCCATAGAAGCCGGCGGCGAGAAGTGCGAGCATGACGAGCGTCGAGAACAGCCCGATGGTGTCGGCCTCCTGTCGCTGGACCGAGAGGAGCTGTCCAAGCCCCTCGCCGCCCATGACGAACTCGCCGACCACCGCACCGGTGATGGACAGGGTGAAGCCATTGCGCACCCCCGTGAGGATGCTGGGCAGCGCGAGCGGAAACTCGATGTACCACAGCATCCCCCACCACCCCACGCCGTCCACGCGCGCCGCCCCCATCACATCGGGGTCCAGCGAGCGCAAGCCCAGCACGGTGTTCACCAGGATGGGGAAGAAGACCAGCAGCGCGCACAGCACGGCGATGGGCAGCAGCCCATAGCCGAGCCACAGCGCGAACAGCGGGGCCAGGGCCACCGCGGGCACCGCCTGCGAAGCGGCCAGATACGGCTCGAGGGCCGCGGCCGCGAGCTCACTGCGAGCAATGAGATAGCCGAGCGGCAGGGCGACTCCGAGCCCCATGCCGCTGCCCGCCAGCGCCTCCCACACCGTCTCCTTGGTGTAGTCGCGCAGATCGCCGTGCAGGAACTCGTCGACGAAATATTTCGCCAGGTCGTACGGCGCCGGAAGGTAGAACGTGTCCACGGCGCCGATACGGATGGCAAGATCCCATACGATGAGCAGGGCCAGCCCGAATACGAGCGGCGGGAGCACCCCCCGGGTCGCGGATCCGGCCCTGTTCCTGCGAACTCGGCGGCCGTGTGCCCCCTTGGGGCTTTGACTCGAGCGACCCGCGTGCGATGCTTTTCCGCTGTTCTTCCCGGACTTTCGTACCTGTCCGGGCCGGGGTGAATGCGACGGTTCCGTTCCCGGTCCGCCACTGGCGCCCGCCGTGGCGGTCGCACCCCTTCCGCGCCCTTGCGTCATCCCCAAATCCCCTTGTATTACCGGCTGTTGCCAGATCTCCCGGCACGCCCGCGTGCAACCTATCGCCAGCCCGCTCAGGATCACAATGTGATGGGGAACAAGGAAATCGTTCCGTTTCATCCACGGGTTCATCCACCGGTGGAGAATCGGTCGAGGATGCCGAGCTCACAGGCGCGCACCCCGGCCTGAAAACGGGAGTTCACCTCGAGTAACTCCAGGATTCCGGTGACGTAGCGGCGGTAGGTGCGCACCGAGATCGCCAGCTCCCGCGCCGCCGCCTCGTCCGTGACCCCGTCGCCCAGCCGCCGCAGCACCCGCCGCACCATCTCGGTGCGGGCGCGGTTGCCGAAGTCGAGCGGGCGGGCGGCGGGCGCGGCGGAGCGCCAGAGGTTGCCGAACATGGCGTGCAGGGCCGCGACCACGGCCGGGTCCTGGACGACCGATGCCTGCCGCCCGTCGGCCGAGTCCGCGCACACCAGGGCGGTCCGGCCGTCGGCGATCACGGCCGTGGGCAGCGCCACCGCCGCGATCCGGATCTGCGGCGGGCGGGCCCCGAGGCCGCCGCCCGGCCCGAGCGGGGGGCCGGGGTCGACCGGCGGCCGGGTGCGCAGCACCCGTACGTCAATGGCGTCGCCGAGGCCCGAGACCAGGGTGTGCAGGGCCGCGTGGTCGGCCGCCGGCCGGGCCGTGGGCTCCGGGAACGCGGCGTCCACGCTGTGCACGGCCTGGCCGACGACCTGTTCGGCGGCGGCGAGAAAGGCCGCGTCGGCCGCGCCCACCTCGGTGAACAGCTCGCTTCTGGCCTGCCGGGCCCGGTGTTCGTGAACGGTGGACTGTAAGAGGCTGCGCACCTCTTGCAGGGTGCGGTCGAGGGCGTCCTCGACCCCGGCGGTCGGCTCGGTGATCCGGTCCGCAATCCGTTCCGTGATCCGTTCCGTCATCTGGTCCGTCATCGTCTGGTCATCGCTTCGTCGTCCCGCCTCGCGACATGGTCAGGTCTCGAGTGCTTCAGGGGCGGCTTGGCAAAAGCCCCGTCTCCACCGCTCGTACCCCCGCCTGGAACCGGGAATGCGCCCCCAGCTCGCGCATGATCTCCGCGACGTAGCGGCGGTAGGTGCGCAGCGACACCTTGAGGTCGCGGGCGGCCACCTCATCGGTGACCCCGGCCCGCAGACACTCCAGGATCCGCAGCGCGGTGTCGGTGCACAGCCGTCCGGGCGGGCGCGAGGGCTCGGCGAGCGCCGCCGCGTTCCCCCATGCCCCGGCGAACATCAGGTCCAGGGCCTGCACCGTGGCCGCGTCCTCCACGAGCGAAACCGGCGGTACGGCCCGCTGCGACCCGGGCTCGGAGTCGAGTCCCGGGCCCGTCTCCGGCCGTACGTAGCCGATCCGGCCGTCGACGAGCAGGGTTTCGGGTAACGCCCCGTCGGCCGTCCGCGCCTCACAGCGCGGGTCGGTGCGCGCCAGCACCGGTATCCGCGGGCCGGCCAGGGCGTCCGGCAGGCACAGCAACCGGACGGCGACGCCCTCGCGGCCGGGGCGGGGCGGGCGGGCGAGGGCCGCGCAGACGGCGTCCTCCTGCTCCGGGTCGCCGGAGAGCACGACGGCAACGGTCCGCTCGGCTCCGGCGATGAGCCGGTCGGCGGCCTCGGCGGCCGACGGCCGGCCGGGCCCGGCCCGCACCCACGACTGGCGGGCCTGGTCCTGCCGGTGCCGGGTCACCACGGACTCGATCAGGTCATGGGCCGCCAGCAGCGCCCGCTCCACATGGTCGGAGCCCGCGGCACCGGCCGCCCCGCGCTCGGGCGACGGCTCGGGCATCCTCGCAAGACCAACCATGACTTCCCCTGCAGGGCGAAGGCGACCTGTTTTCTGAAATTCGAGCCTGGTTCGAGAATTTCTTGGAGCAAAAAACGCTATGCAATTCCATTGACGACAGTAATTCGCACACAGCGACGGCGTCAACGCAGCGAGTCAGGTAAAGAGTAGGCAAATGACGGCGTGTCAGACCCTACCGCAACGCCTCGCGTGCGCAACGACACGCGGTATGTCAGGAAGTTGCGTGTATCCGCGCCACCCGGTCGCCCGCACACCACCCAGCGCAGCCGCCCGGCCACACTGGGCGAGCGGCGGCCGGGGCCGCTGTCCGCTTGCTGCCAGCCGCCGACGGGCGCCCGGGTACCCCCGTCCGGGGGTGAGTCACTGCGAGCCGAAGCTGATCGGTCCCTGGAAATCCCGGCCTTGGATAACCGGCCCGGTGATCCGCGCATCACCCGAGATGGAATTGTGGACGGTGCCGACCTCTTGGGCCGGCGTTCCGTACCGGCTCATCCAGGCCGCCAGATCGCGCCCCAACTCGGGGTCCTGCCGGGCTCGTTCGACCAGCAACTCGGCCAGTCGGCGCAGCCGCTCCGGGTCGTCGTACGGAATCGCGACGGGCTCACCATCGCCCGCCGGATCGACGCCCGGGCCGCCCGCCGGATCGGACGGGTTCCGCCGCAGCACCCTGCGGGACAGCGCGCCCAGCGCCTCGAGCGCCCGTCGGCCCGCCTCACCCCCGGCCCCGGACACCACCGCGTTGACCGCCGCGATCAGCGCACCCGCCGTCACCGGATCCATGGGCCCCTCCCCGGCTCGCACACCACTCCGGAACGGCACGCTACCGAACGGCGGCTCACGGACCGACCGATTCCGCGCGAAGCGTGAACCAGACCGTCTTCCCGGTGGTGTTGAGGTCCGTGCCCCATTCGTCGGCCGTCTTGCTGAGCAGAAACATCCCCCGCCCGCTCTCGGAGAGGAAGTCGGGCTCCTTGACCACCGGCAGCGAGGACTCGCTGTCGGTGACGGAGGCCCGTATGCCGTACGGGCGGTTCTCGAGGGTGAGCACACAGTCGGGCGAGGCAGCGTGCTTGTGGACGTTGGAGAGCAGCTCGGTGACGCACATCGCCGCCGCGGTGATCAACTCCTCGCGGCCCCACTGGCGCAGCCGCGCACCCACGACGCGGCGCACGTCCGCGAGTGTCTGCGGATGGACGCGCAGGCGCAGCTCGTATCGCCCCCAGCTACCGCCGGGCGGTGCCCCCTGCGGGATGTTCTCTGCCATGTCGTCCAGGGCCCTCCAAGGCACGGCGCGCTGCCGTGTCGCACAGGCGATCCTGTCCCATGTCCGTGCTACTCGCAATGTTTCGACCCACTCACGCAAGACTGGCATATGCCGCCTGGTGGTTGTAGTTGGCGATACGTCAGACTGGCGACATGTCCTACCACCCAGTGCCCACCGTGCGGCGCAGGCGGCTGGGGTCCACTCTGCGGAAGCTGCGTACCGAAGCGGGGATGACACTGGACGCGGCCGCGCAGGCGCTGAACGCGGCCCAAAGGGGACGTACGGGCGCCCGCCGCTGGAGCGCCCCGAAGCTGTCCCGGATAGAGAACGCGAACGCGACCATCCGCGCCGCGGAGGTCGCCACCCTGCTGGAGGCCTACGCCATCAGCGACTCCGAAGTCCGCGCGGCGCTCGAGAGGCTGGCCAAGGACGCCGGGAAACGCGGCTGGTGGCAGACCTACCGCGGCGTGGTCGCCCCCGCGTACGCCGACTACATCTCGCTGGAGAGCGACGCCGAATGCGTCCGCGACTTCGCCCCGCTGGTCGTCCCCGGGCTGCTGCAGACGCCCGACTACGCCCGGGAGACGATCGCCGCCAACGCGGTCGCGCGCAGCGAGGCGGAGGTCGCGGCGCTCGCCGAGGTGCGGCTGGCCCGCCAGGCGGTGCTGACCCGTCCGCGCGCTCCGCTGCGGCTGTGGGCGGTGATCCACGAGGCCGCCCTCCACCGGCGTTTCTCCGGCCGCCCGGCCATCATGGACGAACAGTTGCGGCGGCTGCTTGACGTCGCGGACTGGCCCACGGTCACGCTGCAGGTGATGCCGATCGACGCGGCGCCCAACCCGGGGGACGCGGGCGCCTTCACAATCGTCGGGTTTCCCGGTCCGATGCCGGATGTGGTCACCCAGGAGAACCTGCGCGGCCCCGTATACGTCGAAGGAGTCGACGACGTCAAAGTCTTCGCCGACGCCTTCGACCACATCGTCGACAGCGCGCTGTCGACGGAGGAGACGAAGGCCCTCATCGCCGGTCTCTTAGGAAAGAGGGCCCCACACCGTGAACACCTCAAGAGTGCCCGAGAACCAGCATGACCTGTCCCCGAATCCATCCCCGTCCCCGCGTCCGCGTCCGCGCTGGCGCAAGTCCTCGCACTCCGTGGGCGAGGGCCAGTGTGTCGAGGTCGCCGCATGGGGCGGCCTGGTCCGACTGCGCGAAAGCGACGACCCGGACGCGGTCCTGGGCGCCGCCCCGGCCGTCTGGGCCGCCTTCGTACGTGGCGTGAAGGCGGGCTTATACGACGCCTGAGATGATGCGGGGCCCGGTCCTGACGGGCCGGGCCCCGCGCCGTTCGGTTGGCGGACCGAGCCCCGGAAAAAGGGGTCAGAACTGCACGTCCGAGCAGGCGTAGAAGGCGTTCGAGGTGTCGGCGACGGTCCACACGGCGAGGATCAGATGCCTGCCGGTCTTCCCGCTCGGGATGGTGCCCGAGTGGGAGAGCGTGGACGGTGGCCGCTGGCCGTTGTACGGAACGGTCAGGAACGGGGTGGAGTCCAGGCTCGCGCGGGTGAGCTTCGAGTTGGGGTTCCAGCCGTTCTTGGTGATGAAGTACTTGAAGTCCGTCGTGGCGTGCGAGGCGGTGAAGCGCCAGGTGAAGGTGTAGCTCTGCCCGGCGGTGAGCTTGGTGGTCGGCCACTGGCCGCCGCGCGGGTCGTCCAGCTGGGAGAACCGGCTGTTGCCACCCGCACAGATCGTGCCGTCGGCCGGACCGCCGGACGGGAAGCCCTTGGGGCCCTCGACGCTCTGCGGTTCGTACTGGATGTCGCCGCAGTTGGTGACGGTGCCGTTGGCACACAGCTTCTGGCGGCTGATGGGCGAGTCGGTGTAGGCGTGACTGGAGGCGCTGCCGCCGGTGGTGAGAACGGAGACCGCCGCGAGCCCGATGCCGATCACAGCGGCGCTGATCTTCTTGCGCATGCTTCGCTCCTGAAGACGTGGGGAGTGCTTCGGCGAGCCGAGTGCTGTGCGGTCTAGACCAAGTCGCAGAGTAACCGCGATTTCTTGGTCATGTCCATACCAAATACAGGAGATGTCCATACCAATGAAGCGCGACGAAGCGCGCTGCCCGGAGCACCCCTCCAGGTCGGGTAGGATTCATCCGTCAGCAGGCGCCGCTAGCTCAGTTGGTTAGAGCAGCTGACTCTTAATCAGCGGGTCCGGGGTTCGAGTCCCTGGCGGCGCACTTGGCTTACGCCACTGACCAGGGGTTTCTCGGTTCGCCGAGGAGCCCCTGTTGCGTTCCCGGTAAGCTGACGCGATCGGAGGTGGCTGTGGCGGCGCACAATCGCGGCATGGCGAGCGACATCCAGGAGCGCATCAAGCGCCTGATCGTCGACCAGCGGCTGCCCTCCGGCGCCCCGCTGCCGACCGAAACCGAGCTGATGGAACTGCTCGGCGTCAGCCGCAACTCCGTGCGCGAAGCCCTCAAGGGGCTGCAGGCCATGAACATCGTGGAGATCCGCCATGGCTTCGGCACCTACGTCGGGCCCATGTCGATGGGCCCGATGATCGAGGGGCTGATCTTCCGCACCGTCGCCGGCCACTACCGCGGCGAGGACAGCCTGCTCCAGCTGCTGGAGCTGCGCGAGGCGGTGGAGACCGGGCTGATCGCACGGCTGGCCGGGCGAATACCGCAGACCGACCTGGCCGAGCTGGACGCCCTGGTCGAGCGGATGGAGGCGGAGGCCGCCGAGGGCGCCGTACGCGCGGACACCGACCGGGCCTTCCACGCCGCCCTCCACCGCGGCCTGGACAGTCTGCTGCTCAGCGAGATGCTGGAGGCGTTCTGGGACGCCTTCCACCGGGTGCGCACCGATCTGGTGGATCTGCACACCGATCCCAAGGTCACCTGCCGGCAGCACCGGGAGATCCTGGAGGCGGTCCGTACCGGCGATGTCGTACGTGCCGAGGCCGCCGTCCGCGATCACTTCGGCAACATCCGGGAGCGGCTGCGCTCCCCCCACCAGGAATGACCCGGCGCCCCGCACCACGACCGGCCTGAGCACCGCTTCCCACCTCGCACTGCCTTCCCGCCTCGCACCGCCTCCCGCCTCGCGCCGCGGCCGATTCACCCCTCCCCGCCGGAAAGGTCCGGTTCTCGCTGTTGCGCATGCGCGGGGCGGCCGTTCCATGTCCGCATCGTCGGTTGTCTCCACTAATGTGCCCGTACGGCCGAGGGGGGCCGTTTCAGGGGAGAGCACACGACGAACGGGCTTCAGCACGCGGCCAGCTTTCGCGTGCGGGGGGAATGACTCATGGCGTCGACGACCAGCGCGCGCGTCCCACGGCAGCACCACAGCGAACCGCCCCGGCACCGGCCCCGGCCGCCGCTGCCGAAGTACGACTACGAGCACTACAGCCGGCTCGCCGGCCCGCTCAGCCGACCGGATTCCGAAAGCGCCGGAAATTCAGCCAAACCGTACCGGGTGCGCTACCGCGGGCTGCTGGCCGACGAACCGCACCGCGTCCGCGCCGCGCTGCTGCTCGGCGCCGCGCCCCTGCTCTCGCTGGGGCTGCTGCTGTGGCTGATGCAGCCCGCCCACTGGACCAGCCGGGAGGGCGTCGGCCCCGTCATGGCCGCCATGGACACCGTGATGCTGGTCTCCATCGGGCTGATCGAGCTGTTCCGCACGCTCAATGTGCTGTCCAACGCGCATGCCACCCTCGTCGCCCGCGACCCGGTCCCGGTGGTGCCCGAGACCGGCACCAAGGTCGCCTTCCTCACCTCCTTCGTGCCCGGCAAGGAGCCGCTGGAGATGGTGACCCGGACCCTGGAGGCGGCGGTGCGGGTGCGCCACCGCGGAACGCTGCACGTCTGGCTCCTCGACGAGGGCGACGACCCGGCGGTGAAGGCGGTCTGCGCGCGCCTGGGCGTACGCCACTTCACCCGCAAGGGCGTCGAGAAGTGGAACCGGCCCAAGGGCCCGCACCGCGCCAGGACCAAGCACGGCAACTACAACGCCTGGCTGGACGCCCACGGCGACGCCTACGACTACTTCGCCTCCGTCGACACCGACCACGTCCCGCTCCCCAACTACCTGGAGCGGATGCTCGGCTACTTCCGCGACCCGGACGTCGCCTTCGTCGTCGGCCCGCAGGTCTACGGCAACTACGACGCGGCCGTCACCAAGGCCGCCGAGAGCCAGCAGTTCCTCTTCCACGCCCTCATCCAGCGCGCGGGGAACGCCTATGGCGGCCCCATGTTCGTCGGCACCAACAACGCCGTACGGATCAGCGCTCTCAAGGGCATCGGCGGACTGTACGACTCGATCACCGAGGACATGGCCACCGGCTTCGAACTGCACCGCCACCGCAACCCCGCCACCGGCCGCAAGTGGCGCTCCGTCTACACCCCCGACGTGCTCGCGGTCGGCGAGGGCCCGGGCGCCTGGACCGACTTCTTCACCCAGCAGCTGCGCTGGTCCAGAGGCACCTACGAGACGCTGCTCAAGCAGTTCTGGAAGGCGCCGTTCACCCTGCCGCCGGGCAAGTTCTTCAACTACACGCTGATGGTGATCTTCTATCCGGCGTCGGCGCTCAACTGGATTCTCGCCGCCCTCAGCTGCGCGCTCTTCCTCGGCTTCGGCGCCTCGGGGCTCCAGATCGACCCCGCCATCTGGATGATGCTCTACGGCAACGCCTCGGCCCTGCAGATCGGTCTGTACATCTGGAACCGGCGGCACAACGTCTCCCCGCACGAACCGGAGGGCTCCGGCGGCGTGGCCGGCATGGTGATGTCCGCCCTCGCCGCGCCGATCTACGCCCGCTCGCTGATGGACGCCGTACTGCGCCGTAAGAGCAGGTTCGTGGTGACGCCCAAGGGCGACTCGGCGAGCCCCGACACACTCTTCGGCACCTTCCGGATTCACCTTTTCTTCCTGGCGGTCTTCGGCGGGTCGCTCGCCTCTTCCTTCTATTTCGACCACAGTCATCCAGCGATGACCGTTTGGGCATCACTTGCCCTGGCTGTCACGGCCGCGCCGATCATCGCCTGGCGGTGGACCCTCCGCCAGGAGAAACGGACCGGGAAGCAGACCGAGAAGCAGACCGCCGATCCATCCCTTGGGGGACGATAGAACGTGAAGTACCGACCGAGTCGCCGCACCCGCCGCTTCGGGATCGGTGCGGTGGCTGTGCTCATGCTGGCCGGAATGAACGGACCGGCCCTCTACCGCTTCAGCTCGGACAAGTACCACAAGTACAAGATCAACCAGCCGGAGTACAAGGCCAGGAACGGCCACTGGGATGTGGTGAACGTCCCCGAGGAGTACCGGATCAACACGATCCACGCCGCCCTGCTGCACACCGGCAAGGTGCTGCTGGTCGCCGGCTCCGGGAACAACGCGAAGAACTTCGCCGCCAAGTCCTTCCGGAGCGTCCTGTGGGACCCGGTGAAGAACAGCTACCGGAACATTCCCACCCCCCAGGACCTCTTCTGCGCCGGACACTCCCAGCTGCCGGACGGAAAACTGCTGGTGGCGGGCGGCACTCAGCGGTACGAAAAGCTCAAGGGCGATGTGGAGAAGGCCGGCGGCCTGATGTTCGTCCACAACGAGGACCCGGACAAGCCGAAGACGTTCCCGGCGGGCACCCGCTTCACCGGCAAGGAGAACGGCAAGGTCTTCGAGTCCAAGGACCCGGTTCTGGTTCCGCGCGCCAAGAAGGCCAAGAACCGCAAGTCCGGCAAGGTCACCGTGACCGCCAGCACCGCCCGGGTCTATGTGGAGGCGCTGCGCAAGGGGAAGCGGTACCAGACCGGGACCCAGGACAACTACCGGATCGAGGGGCTGGAGGGCAAGGACCGGCGGAACTTCTACGGCATCGCGCAGAAGCTGTCCTTCGACAAGAAGGACTTCCAGGGCATCAAGACCGCCTACGAGTTCGACCCGGTCGCCGAGCGCTATGTCCCCGTCGACCCGATGCACGAGGCCCGCTGGTACCCGACCCTGACCACCCTCCAGGACGGCCGGGTGCTGTCGGTCTCCGGCCTGGACGAGATCGGCCAGGTCGTACCGGGGAAGAACGAGACCTACGACCCCCGGACCAAGAAGTGGAAGTACCTGCCCAAGAAGCGGTTCTTCCCCACGTACCCCGCGCTCTTCCTCTCCAAAGGCGGCAGGATCTTCTACACCGGCTCCAACGCCGGATACGGCCCGGACAACGTGGGCCGCACCCCCGGCATCTGGGACCTGAAGACCAATGTGTTCAAGACCGTGCCCGGTATGAGCGACCCGGACATCCTGGAGACGTCGATGTCCGTGCTGCTGCCCCCGGCCCAGGAGCAGCGGTACATGGTGCTCGGCGGCGGCGGGGTCGGCGAGGACCCCAGGGCCACCGCGAAGACCCGGATCGTCGATCTGCGCAAGGCACGGCCGCGCTTCCACGACGGGCCGAAGCTGTACTCCGAGGTCCGCTACCCCAGCAGCGTCATCCTCCCGGACGACACCCTCCTGACCACCAACGGCTCGGGCGACTACCGCGGGCGCGACGGCAGCAATGTGCTGCGGGCCGAGGTCTACGACCCCAAGACCAACACCGCGCGCGCTGTGGCCGACCCGCTGGTGGGCCGCAACTACCACTCCGGGGCGCTGCTGCTGCCCGACGGCCGGGTGATGACCTTCGGCTCCGACTCGCTGTTCGGCGACTCCGCCAACACCAAGCCGGGGACGTTCCAGCAGCAGATCGACCTGTACACCCCGCCGTATCTGTTCCGCGACGCGCGGCCCACGCTGGTCGACACCGCGCCGCGGACCGTCAAGCACGGGGCGAAGGCCACCTACCGGACCCCGCACGCACCGGCCATCGAGCGGGTGCGGCTGATCCGCCCGGGGTCCTTCACCCATGTGACCAACGTCGAACAGCGGTCGATCGCGCTGGACTTCGTCGCCGGCCGGGACAGCGTCACCGTCCGGATCCCGAAGGACCCGTCGCTGGTCCCGCCGGGGTGGTACATGCTCACGGTGGTGGACGACGAGGGCACCCCGTCAAAGGCGGCCTGGGTGGAGGTGCCCGCGTCCGCGGGCGCCTCGAAGCACTGACCGGTCGGCTACCGGCGCCGTTTAGCGTTACGGGCGAGGTCGAGCGCGTACCGCGGCCACCACTGGCCGGCCTTGGGGCCGCCCTTGCAGGTGCCGTCCGACTCGCCCGGACGCTTGATCCACAGATACGCGGCGACCGCGCCGTCGCCCGTGCGGACCGTCGGCGTCTCGCCCAGCGCCCGCCCCTTGGGGTTGCACCAGGCCTCGGGGTCCTCCTTGCCCGGCACCGGGCCGTTGCCATTACGGCTGGTGTCGATCACGAAAGGCTTGCCGCCGACCAGGGCGGAGAGCTTCTTGCCGTATGCCTTGTTGTCCTCGGTGGTCTGGTAATTGGCGATGTTGAGCGCGAAGCCGTCGGCCTTCTTCAGCCCCGCCCGCCTCAGCGGCTCGGCCATCCGGCGCGGGTCCTTGATCCAGTGCGGATTCCCGGCGTCCAGATAGACCTTGGTGTGGGGCAGCCCCTTGAGCTTGTCCACGGCCCCGGTCAGCAGGTCATAGCGCTCCTCGAGGAACTTCTTGGGCGTGCAGCCGTCCACCGCGTGAGGCAGCGCGTCCGGCTCCAGGATGACCGTGGCGGCCCGGTCGCCAATACCCCTGACCGCCTTGTCCAGCCAGGCGCGGTACGTATTGCCGTCGGCGGCGCCGCCCTTCGAGTAGTGTCCGCAGTCGCGGTGCGGGATGTTGTAGAAGACCAGCAGCGCGTCGCGCTCCTCCCGGGCGGCGGCCTCGGTGAACCCGCGCGCCTGGCCCTCCGGATCGTCCACCCCCAGCCACTCCGCGACCGGCTGCGCCGCGATCCGCCCTATCAGCTTCGCCTCGGCGTCCGCCCCCTTCCTGCGGTACGCGGCGACCTGCCGCGCCGCGCTGCCGTCGGGATTCACCCAGTACGGCACGACATTCCTGGGCCGCTGCGCGGGCTTGGCGGCCGCGATCGACTCCTCCTCGCTGTCGGAGGACGACGAGCCGAAGCAGCCGGAGAGCGTCACAAGCGACAGCAGCGCCCCCACCGCGGCCCCCACACGGACAGCCCTGCGCCGACGGCCGGTGTAACTCCCGTACATCCACTCCCCCTTGGGTGCACGCTCCGGGAGGCGCCCCTCAGGCCCCCGGGTAGGACAAGACCGGTCGAATCCATGCTTACACACCACACCGACCCCCACAGGGTTGTCCACAGCCCTTTGCGCGATTTCGCCCGTACGGCGTGGTGCGGGCCCTCAGCCGCGCCGGGGCGCGCACGCCTACCGAATCCCCGTCAGATACGCCGACACCACCACGCGCGCACCAGGCGCCGCGTACGCCCCGCGCGCCCCGTGCTCTCCGTACTCGCCGTGGATTCCGTCCCTCGCGACCAGCCGCAGCTCCGCCCGGCCCCGGGCCCGCGCCCCGTACACCCGCCGCGCGTCGTACCGCCCGGCCATGGCCATCTCGACGCCCTCGACCGTGAACTCGGCCACCGTCCCGTCCGCCCGCGACACCCGCACCGCGTCCCCGCGCCTGACCCCGCCCAGGCGGCGGACGACACCGGCGTCGGCGGGCCCGATCAGCACCGCCGTACCCGCGGCCCCCGGCCGCGCCCCCACGCCGTACCAGTCAGCGCCCCGGCCCATTCGCCGGCTCCAGCTCCGGCCCCGGCCCGGCTCGCCGACCCGCCCCGCGATTCCCGCCGACGCGACGACGACGCGCCGCGCCCGTACGGACGGCAGCGGTTCCCGGGACGGTGGCAGCGGATGGGCGGGCGGGCGCCCCACGGCCGCCACGTCTCCCGTCACCGGCACCACACCGCCCAGGCCCTCCGCGGTGTCATGGCCCCACAGCCACAGCCCGAGGAGCAGCGCCGCCCAGGCCACCCCCGCGACCGGCCGGCCGACCCGGCCCAAGCCCTTCCCGTACACCGCCGTCAGCCCGATGCCATTCCGACCGGGCGACGGCGGCGGTGCACCGCCAGCCCGGCGACGGCCAGCGCCGTGCCCCCGGAGAGCACCAGGCCGTACGCCTCGGCCCGGCCGAAGTCCTGGCGCGCCGCGTCATCGGCCGGGGCGATGCCCGGATGGGCGTGGTGGGCGGGGTGGGCCGGGTGGGCCGGGCGCGCGGGGGCGTTGTCCTCCTGGTCCGCGGCGGCGGGTCCGGCGATGGCCATGACCACCGCCGCCGCACAGGCGGCCATACGGAGCGTGAGGGCGAGCGAACGCATGGTGAACCTCCTGACACCACCGAGGCTCACGCGCGCCGCCGGGAGCCGCATCCGCTGCGGCCCCCGGCTGCTCCGTATGGGTCAGTCCGTACGCGTCAGATGGCTCCGGCCGGCGTCACACCCGCTCGACCAGGTCCGCGATGGAGTTCACGACCGTGGACGGCCGGAACGGGTGCCGGTCGACCTCTCCGATCTGAGTGACCCCGGTGAGCACCAGGAAGGTCTCCATGCCCGCCTCGAGACCGGCCAGCACATCGGTGTCCATCCGGTCGCCGATCATCGCGCTGGTCTCGGAGTGCGCCCCGATCGCGTTCAGCCCGGCGCGCATCATCAGCGGGTTCGGCTTGCCGACGAAGTACGGCTCGGCCCCCGTCGCCTTGGTGATCAGCGCGGCCACGGACCCGGTCGCGGGCAGCGCGCCCTCCGCCGAGGGCCCGGTCTCGTCGGGGTTGGTGGCGATGAAGCGGGCACCGTTGTTGATCAGGCGGATGGCCTTGGTGAGCGCTTCGAAGCTGTAGGTACGGGTCTCGCCGAGGACCACATAGTCCGGTTCGACGTCGGTGAGGACATAGCCGATGTCGTGCAGGGCCGTGGTCAGCCCCGCCTCGCCGATGACATACGCCGTACCCCCGGGCCGCTGGTCGTCCAGGAACTTGGCGGTGGCCAGCGCGGACGTCCAGATGTTGGCGACGGGCACGTCCAGGCCGATCCGGGACAGCCGGGCGTGCAGATCGCGCGGGGTGTAGATGGAGTTGTTGGTGAGCACGAGGAAGGGCTTACCGGACTCGCGCAGGCGCTTGATGAAGGCGTCGGCCCCGGGCACCGGGATCCCCTCGTGCATCAGCACCCCGTCCATATCGGTGAGCCAGGACTCGATCGGCTTGCGCTCTGCCATTGCGGACTCTCCTGCCGTGCACCAATAACACCTGAGTGGGGACACCGACCGCGCCATTGCGGACGGGCCGAGGGTCCAGGGTAGTCAGCCGGGCCGCGACCTGGACCTCCCCGGTCCCGTCTGACCTCGGCAGACGGGACCGGGGCGGCCGCGCGGCAAGCGCTCCAGCGCGACAGAGCCGGGCCGGCGGCCGATCCTGGTGGTGAAGGCCGCGCCTGACAAGGCCGCTTCCGCTCCCCCGCGAAGGAGATTCAGATGAGCCTCAAAGACAAGCTCAAGGACGCGATCAACAAGGGCCAGCAACGGGCGCGGCAAGCCTCACGCAAGGGCAAGGGCACCACCGACCAGCCCCGGAGTGGTGCGGAGAAGCTTGACGAAGAGCTCCGCCGCCGGGGCGAGCCGCCCAGAGGGCGGTAGCGGCGGCCGGCTCTCACCGCCTCGGACGCCGGGACCTGATCACCAGCGCGGTACCGGAGACGATGAGCGCGCCACTGATCACGGCGAGTCCGAGGAGTACGACGCCCCGGCCCGTCGCGGCGAGTTCAGGCGGCAGGTGGTCGCGACTGCTGCCCTCGCCGCGGGGGCCGGGGGTGGCGTCGGCGCGGGCGGGCGGCTCCTCCTTCCCGAGGCCCACGGGGCCCCCGGTCTTCCCGGGGCCCCCGGTGCGCCCGCCGGCGCCGGTCCCCTGATCGGCGCGGGGCTCGGGCCGCGGCTCGGCGGGAGGCTCACCGGTGCGGAGCCCGCCCGTACTGGGCTGCTCACCGGCGCTGGGCCCGCTCTTACGGGGCTCCCCCGGCTCCTCCGTACCGGCCCCGCTCGCCTCCTCCGCCCCCACCCCCGCCGCGCGCTCGATGCGGAAGTCGTAGTCGCCGGACTGGCCGACCCAGTCCCCGTCGTCCGCGCGGCGCTCCATGGTGATGACGTTCGCGGTGACGGGGCCGGTCGGCGCGGAGTCGGTGAAGCGGGACCGCACCCGCACCTTCACGCTCCCGCGCGCGGGCACGGTGAAGCCCTGGAACGGGTCGCCGAAGACCCCGATGTTCTCGTCCTCGTCCGTGGTCTCGAAGGAGACGGGCCGCCATCGGCCACCGGCGGCCTTGTCGGCGTAAGGGTCAAGGAACTCCATCCGGATGTGGTCGGGCCGCAGGGCGTGCGCGCGGTCGACGAGGATCGCGATGGGGTGGATGGCGCGGCACTCGACGCGCGTGGTGTTGCGCAGCTCCAGGTGCCAGGCGCGCCAGCCTCCGCCCCGCGCGTACCGGGCCGGTCCGCCGTGCAGCCGGGCGTCGATCGGGAAGCGGGGGCTCTCCCGCCGTCCGCAGGAGGGCACGGCGGCCGACGCGGTCGCGGACTGCGCGGTTCCGCACCACACCGCGGGCACCAGCAGGGCGAGCGCGGCGGCGGACTGGGCGGCTGCGCGGACGACGGGGGTGGCGGGCGAGCGCATGGGCGACCTCTGCTGCGGTGGTTTCCCGAGTGCCCTGCTGTCTTCCACCGTGGGGGACCGACACGCGGCCGACCGGGCCGATTGCCTCCGACTGGCGGTCAACAACCCGCTCGTTCGGCCCATCAGCCCATCAGCCACATTCAGCCGATCAGCCCACTACTCCCTCACCCCACCGCGAACAGCGGCGCCAGCACCAGCTGCGCCGCGCCCTCCACGACCGCGTGGCCGCCCCGGCCGATCACATCCACCGGGACCGTACGGCCGCCGGCCCGCGCCGCGTCCGCGGCCAGCGTCTCGGCCACGCCGCGCGCGTACGGCTCGGGCGCGGCCAGTACGACCCGGCCGCCGAGCAGCACCCGGTCGATGTCGAGCAGCCGTACGAGGTTGGCGGCGCCGACGCCGAGCAGCCGCGCCGCCCGGGCCGGGTCGCCGTCCGCGACCGCGGCCAGGCACAGCGCCTCCAGGCAGCCGCGGTCGCCGCAGCCGCAGGGCGGCCCGTCCAGCTGGATGACCTGGTGTCCGAACTCCCCCGCGCCGGTGCGGGCTCCCCGGTGGACGGCCCCGCCGAGGACGAGACCGGCACCCAGACCGGTGCCGAGGTGCAGATACGCGAAGGACCCGGCGGGGAAGGACCCGGCGGCGGCGCGCTGCCGGGCGCGGCCGACGGTGAGCCCGAGTGCGGCGGCGTTGGTGTCCTTGTCCAGGACGACGGGGAGGCCGAGGCGCTGAGCGAGCGCGTCGCGCAGCGGGAAGCCGTCCCAGCGGGGGAAGCCGGTGACGCGGCGCAACACGCCGGAGCCGTGGTCCAGCGGCCCGGGGGCGGCGACCCCGGCCCCCAGCAGCCCGGTGCGGCCGCCGTCGGCCTCGGCGAGCAGCGCCTCGACCTCGCGGCCGACCACGGCGACCGCCTCCTCAGCCCCCGCGCCGAAGTCGAAGGGGACCGTGCGCCGGCCGAGCGGTGTGCCCGCGAGGTCGACCAGCACGGCCGTCAGCTCATCGCGGTCCAGGTGCAGCCCGATCGCCCGCCGCGCGCCCGGGACCAGCCGCAGGACCGTACGCGGCTTACCGCCGGTGGACGCCCGGTGGCCCGCCTCGGCGGCCAGCCCGTCCGCCCGCAGCCGGGCCGTGATCTTGCTGACGGCCTGCGGGGTGAGCCCGGTCTGCGCGGCCAGCTCCAGCCGGCTGATCCCGCCCTCGCCCGCGTCCCGCAGCAGACCGAGGACGAGGGCCGCGTTATGGCCGCGCAGAACGGCCAGATTGGCGCCGGGGCCGGGCTGGGTTCCCGGTCCGGGCTGGGTGCCAGGCCCGGGCCTGGCGCCGGGTCGGGCCGTCGAGGACATCGCGCTGTTCACGCCCCCATTGTGGCTCCCGCTTGCGCTTCCGCAACAGTGTTGTCAAAGTAGTTCCATGGCTGACACCGGCACCGGCACCCCTGGCTCCACCCCCGTACGCGTCGCCCTCATCGGCTTCGGTCTGGCGGGCTCCGTCTTCCACGCGCCCCTGATCGCCGCCACGGACGGCCTCGTCCTCGACACCGTGGTCACCTCCAGCCCGGAGCGGCAGCGGCAGGCCGCCGACGAGTACCCGGGGGTGCGCCTCGCCGCCTCAGCCGATGAGCTGTGGGCGCGCGCCGGTGAGCTGGGTCTGGTCGTCATCGCCTCCCCCAACCGCACCCACGTCCCCCTCGCGCGCGCCGCCCTGGAGGCCGGGCTGCCGGTCGTCGTCGACAAGCCGCTCGCCGCGACCGCCGCCGAGGCCGAGGAGCTGGCCGAGCTCGCCGACCGCCGCGGCCTGCTGCTGAGCGTCTTCCAGAACCGCCGCTGGGACAACGACTTCCGCACTCTGCACAAGCTGCTCGCCGAGGGCGCGCTCGGCGAGGTGCAGCGCTTCGAGTCCCGTTTCGAGCGCTGGCGCCCCCAGCTCAAGGGCGGCTGGCGCGAGTCCGGCGACCCGGCCGAGGTCGGCGGGCTGCTGTACGACCTGGGCAGCCACCTCGTCGACCAGGCCCTCACCCTCTTCGGGCCGGCCACCTCCGTCTACGCCGAGGTCGATGTGCGCCGCCCGGGCGCCCGCACCGACGACGACACCTTCATCGCCCTCACCCATGCGAGCGGCGTCCGCTCCCATCTGTGGATGAGCGCGATCACCGCGCAGCTGGGCCCGCGCTTCCGGGTGCTGGGCAGCCAGGCGGGCTATGTGAAGTACGGCCTCGACCCCCAGGAGGCCGCGCTGCGCGAGGGCCTGCGCCCCGGTACGGACGGCGGCGCGCCCTGGGGCGCCGAACCCGAAGCCGCCTGGGGCCGGCTGGGCGCGGGCGAGTCGCCCCTTACCGGCGGCGGCGTGCCCGTACCCACCCTCCCGGGCGACTACCCGGCCTACTACCGCGCCATCGCCACCGCGCTCCGCGACGGCGGCGCCCCGCCGGTCACCGCCGCCGAGGCCGCGGCCGCCCTCCGGGTCCTGGAGGCGGCCCGCACCTCGGCGGCGGAGGGCCGTACGGTCCGGATCACGCGTCCTTGAACTCCTGGCGCTGCCGCCCCAGCCCGTCGATCTCCAGCTCGACGACGTCCCCGGCCCGCAGATACGGCTTGGGCTCGGGCTGTCCCAGGGCCACGCCCGCCGGGGTGCCGGTGTTGATGACATCCCCCGGGTAGAGGGGCATGAACTGGCTGAGATAGCGCACCACCTGGGCCACCGGGAAGATCTGGTCCGCCGTGGTGCCGTCCTGCTTGAGCTCGCCGTTGACCCACAGGCGCAAGGCCAGCGCCTGGGGGTCGGGGATCTCGTCGGCGGTGACCAGCCAGGGGCCGAGGGGGTTGAAGGTCTCGCAGTTCTTGCCCTTGTCCCACTGGCCGCCGCGCTCGATCTGGAACGCCCGCTCCGAGACGTCGTGGGCGATGGCGTAGCCCGCGACCGAGGCAAGGGCCTCCTCGTCGGATTCGAGGTAGCGGGCCGTGCGCCCGATGACGACGGCCAGCTCCACCTCCCAGTCGGTCTTCTCGCTGCCGCGCGGCACCAGGACCGTGTCATCGGGGCCGACGACGGTGTCCGGGGCCTTCATGAAGAGGATCGGCTCCTGAGGGATCGCGGCGCCGGTCTCCGTGGCGTGGTCGTGGTAGTTCAGCCCGATGCACACGATCTTGCCGATACGGCCCAGCGGCGGGCCGATCCGGGAGTCCGCGGCGTCCAGCGCGGGCAGTTCGCCCGACGCGAGCGCCGCACGGATCCCGGCGAGCGCCGCCTCGTCGCCGAGCAGGGCCCCGTCGATGTCCTTGGCCAGGCCCGACAGATCGCGCGGGGTGCCCGACTCATCGAGTACCGCCGGGCGCTCCGCCCCCGCAGGTCCGACACGCAGCAGCTTCATTCTGATGACTCCCGTAAGTCGAGGGGCGGCCCTGGCTGATCGATCCTCACAAGAGCGGCGTCCAGTCCGCAAGACTCCGTTCATCCACTGGACCGCGCGCCCCCTTTGGCCCTCTCCTCCCGGTCCCGGCCCGTGCTCTGGAGCAGGGCCCGCTCGACCGCCGTCCAGGTCGTGCTGGTCGCCAGGTAGAGCCCCGCCGCCAGCGGCACCACGGCGGCGGTGACCAGCGTGCCGAACGACATCAGGGGCAGCAGCTTGGCCGCCCCCGCCGGGACCCCCGCGGGGGCAGGCCGGCCGGCGGCCGCCTTGCGGGCGCGTACGTACGTCCAGCCCGCCACCGCCGCGATCAGCACGAACAGGGCGAGGTAGACCGCCCCGTGCGGCCCGGCCAGGTCCCCGCCCCACCGGCCGCCCAGCGGGGCGCCCGCCAGGGTGTGGTCCAGCAGGTCCCCGGCGCCGCTGCCGGTGGAGAACAGGTGGTACATGACGAAGAAGACGGGCAGCTGAACGAGCGTCGGCAGGCAGCCCGCGACCGGGGAGACCGACTCCTTCCGGTACAGCTCGGCCATCGCGCGCCGCAGCCGCTCGGGGTCGCGCTTGTGACGGCGGTTCAGCTCGGCCATCTTCGGCGCGAGCGCGGCGCGCGCCTTCTCGCCGCGCACGGCCGCGCGGGCGAGCGGATGGAGCGCGGCGCGCACGCACAGCGTGAACAGGACGATCGCGGCGGCCGTCGCGGACGCCCCGAACAGCGGTGCCAGACAGTCGGCGAACCAGCTGAGCAGCGTGCCCAGCGCGGCGAAAACAGACATGGGAAAGCCCTCCACGGGGTCTCGTCGTGTGCCGGAATCCGATGCCGGATTCGGTGAGTCGGCGTGACGAGCCACGTGGGCTCCAGCAATGAAGCGGGCTCCAGTAATGAAGCTGATGAAGCTACGGGAGCGGAGCGCCTACGCGGCCGTCGGCAGGCGACGGCCCGGCGCTCGCGGCCGCGGGCGGCCCGCGGCGTCGGGATCCCGCTGGGCCAGGAACGCCGTACGGCGCTCCCTGTCCCGTATCGCGGTGCGTATTCGCCCCGGCGGAAGCGGGGCGAGAGCGCGCGCGGCCAGCAGCGCGCAGGTCAGCAGGGCGGCCGCGATCGTGGCGGTCGCGGCGAGCGCGACGGCGCTCATCAGGCCGGTGTGCGTGAGGAGCACTCCGGTCAGCAGGAACAGGAGCACGCCGAGGTGCGTCCGCAGCACTTCGATGCGGTGGACCATCGGACTCCCCCTCCCCGTAACACCCGCGAGACGTACGCGGCCCGCAACGCCCTTGCCCAGCTGATCAGTTCGTACGCGAGTCTAGTCGCCCCCACCGACAGCGCGCGGCTCGGCCGCCTTCAGCCTGCCCCACACCACCAGCCGGTACCGGGAGGTGTACTCCGGGGTGCAGGTCGTCAGCGTGATGTACGAGCCCCGCTCGGTGTAGCGGTAGCGCGGATGCGCCGAGCTGTACGGCACCGCCGCGACGACCGTGCCGTCGGAGGGCGAGGTGCGCGGCAGGGTCCGCTCGACGACATAGGTGTAGCGGCCGTCGGCGGTCTCGACGCGGACCGTATCGCCCGCCCGCACCTCGTCGAGGTGGCGGAACGGCTCGCCGTGCGTATTGCGGTGGCCCGCGAGCGCGAAGTTGCCGACCTGGCCGGGCTGCGCGGTCTTCGGGTAGTGGCCCACGTAGCCCTTGTTGAGCACCCCGGCCCTGCTGATGCCCTCGGCCACCGGGGCGGTCAGCCCGATACGGGGGATGCGCAGCACGGCGTACGTCTGGTCCCGGCGCGGGGCCCGGCTCCCGGCCGCCGCCGGGGAGTTACGGGCCGTGGCACGGTCCGAGTCGGGGTCGGCGGCCGCTGACGAGTCGCCCCTGGGTGGATCCTCGGCCGAGCCGTCCCCGGACGGATTCTCGACCGCCCCGTCGCTCCACTCCCGCTCCAGCGCCGCCACCTCCCGTTTGGCGCCCTCCCGCGCCTCCCGGTTGGTCCACCACAGCTGATGGACGACGAAGAGCAGCATGACGAGCCCGAGAGTGACGGTGATCTCCGCGCCGGTCCACAGGACCCGCGCCAGAACCGCCCGCCGCGGGCGCCACCCCCGTGCCCGCCCCCGTAAGCGCCCCCGTACGACCACCGGTAACCGCTGCCGTCGCACGCCGACCTCCCTCCGGGGCCTCCCGCCAAGCCCCCTCCGGTCGGGGCACCATAGGCCCTGCGGCCCGCACTCTCCAGAACCGCTGAGCGCCCAGAACCGCTACGCGCCCAGCAGCCGCGAGACCGTATAGATCACCAGCCCCGCCAGCGCGCCCACGACCGTGCCGTTGATCCGGATGAACTGCAGGTCCCGCCCGATATGCGCCTCGATCTTCCGCGAGGTGTGCTCCGCGTCCCAGCCCGCCACGGTCTCGGTGATCAGCGAGGTGATCTCGTCCCGGTAGGTGGTGACCACATACACCGCCGCGTCCTCCAGCCACCCGTCGACCTTCGCCCGCAGCCGCCCCTCCGTGGCCAGCCGCGAGCCGAGCGAGAGGATCGCCGCCCGCGCCCGCAGCCGCAGTTCGCTGCGCTCGTCCTCGGCCGCCGCGACGATCATCGCCCGTACGGAGGCCCACGCCGAGGCGATCAGGTCCTGCACCTCGCCCCGCCCCAGCACCTCCCCCTTCAGTCGCTCCACCCGCGCCCGGGTGTCCGTATCGGACTGCAGATCGCCCGCGAAGTCGGCCAGGAAGCGGTCCAGCGCCCCGCGCGCCGGATGATCCGGCATATCGCGCATCTCGCTGACGAACCGCAGCAGTTCCTTGTAGACCCGCTCGCCGACCTTCCGGTCGACGAACCGCGGGGTCCAGCCGGGCGCGCCGCCCGCCACCGCCTCCATCACCGACTCGTTGTGCTCGACGAGCCAGTCGTGGGCGCGCAGACACACCAGGTCCACGGCCCGGTGGTGCCCGCCGTCCGCGACGATCCGCTCCAGCATCTTGCCGAGGCCCGGCGCGATCTCCTGTGCGTCGGCGCGCCGGGTGATCGCCTCGCCCACCACGGCCTGGACATCGGAGTCCCGCAGCACCGTGAGCGCGCCGCGCAGGGCCGTCGCCAACTCGGCCGTCACCCGGTCGGCGTGGGCGGGCTCGGCCAGCCAGGCGCCCAGCCTGCTGCTGATGCCGACAGCCCGCAGCCGCATCCGCACCACGTCGCCGGACAGGAAGTTCTCGCCGACGAACTCGCCGAGGCTCACCCCCAGCTGGTCCTTCTTGGTCGGGATGATCGCGGTGTGCGGGATCGGCAGCCCCATGGGCCGCCGGAACAGCGCGGTCACCGCGAACCAGTCGGCCAGCGCGCCGACCATCCCGGCCTCGGCGGCCGCCGCCGCGTACCCGGCCCAGCCGCCCGCGCCGGCCGACCGCGCCCAGGTCGCCAGCGCGTACACGACGGCGACGGCCAGCAGCATCGCCGTCGCGATCGTCTTCATCCGGCGCACGCCGCGGCGCTTCTCCACGTCCAGCGCGGTCTCCGAGGAGAAAGCGGCCCTCGCGGCCGCAGCCGGCGGCACCGCCTCATCCATCGGCGTGCGTTCCATCGGGTTCATCCGCTCCATTCGCTCCACCCGGTCGAGCCGTCCCCTCGGTCATTGTCTCTTTCTTGTCTCAGTCCCGATTCCGTCGCCTATGGAGTGGAACGTACGGGCGGTTCCCATCGTCTGAGTGGGCGAGCGACTCTGTGCGCCGGAGGCAGGCCTGCGGCCCCGCCGGAAGCGCCGCGTACCTCGCCATGGGATCATGGTGAGCCGACCGGACCGCAGCGACGCCGCTGCTCTCTCGCAGTTCACGTCCACTTTCGGAGCCCCAAGTTCCGTCTGCCCGAGGAGACACCCGCCCATGAGCGTGCCCCCTATGCCCAGACGCACGGCCTATGCCGTGCTCGCTGCGCTGGCGGCTGTGGTGGTCCTCATCTCGACCGCGATATTCATCGGGGTCGGCAACAGCGACGGCAACATCGACACCGCTGCCGGCAAGCCCCGTAGCTCGGCCGCCCCGGCCTCGGCCGGCACCTGGGTGGGCGCCTGGTCCACGTCCGCCGCGGCAGCCGAGCCGAACACGCTGCGGGGCTATGCCGGCATGTCGATACGGAACGTCGTCCACACCAGTGTCGGCGGCAGCCAGGCGCGTATCCAGCTGTCCAACTTCTACAGCGCCCGCCCGCTGACGATCACGCACGCCTCGCTGGCCCTGGCGGCCGCCCCCAGCAACCCCACCGCCGCCGCGGGCACGATGCGCCGCCTCACCTTCGCCGAGCGCCCGTGGGTGACCATCCCGCCGGGCCAGGCCGTCACCAGCGACCCGGTGCGGCTGGACATCCCGGCCGCCGCCGACCTGCTGGTCACCACCTACACCCCGCGCGCCTCCGGCTCGGTGACCTACCACCCGCACGCCCGCCAGACCTCCTACCTGGCGCGCGGCGACCGTACGGAGGACACCGCCGGGGCCGCCTACACCGAGCAGAGCCCCTACTGGCGCTATCTGACGGCCGTGGACGTGTTCAGCCGGGAGGCGCAGGGCACCGTCGTCGTCATCGGCGACTCCATCACCGACGGCATCACCTCCACCGCCGGGGCCAACCACCGCTGGACCGACTTCCTCGCCGAGCGGCTGCGCACCGAGCCCGGCGCGCCCCGCTACAGCGTGCTCAACTCGGGCATCAGCGGCAACCGCGTGCTGAGCGACGGCACCCAGGTCCCGCCGAACAACCCCAGCGCCCTGTCCCGCTTCCGGCGCGACGTACTCTCCCGTACGGGCGTCAGGGCCGTCGTCGTCGAACTGGGCGTCAACGACATACTGCGGACCCCGCACCAGACCGACCCGGACACGATCGTCGCCGGGCTGCGCCGGCTGACCGAGCAGGCGCACGCACGCGGGCTGCGCGTCCTCGGCGCCACCCTCGCGCCCTTCTACGGCCACCGCGGCTACACCCCCGAGCTGGACGCCGTGCGCCAGCAGGTCAACACAGAGATCCGGGCGGGCAAGGTCTTCGACGACGTGGTCGACTTCGACCACGCGCTGCGCGACTCGATGTACCCGATCCGGCTGCGCCCGTCGTACGACTCGGGCGACCACCTCCACCCGAGCGACGAGGGCTACCGGGCGATGGCGCGGGCACTGGACCTCCAGGCCCTCAAGGGCGGCGCGGCAGCCGCCCTCTAGCCGACCGACCGGCTCAGTCCCTACCCGATCGGCCCAGTCTTCAGCCGACCGGCTCAGTCCCCGTCGCTCCCAGACCCGCCGCTCAGTCCCAGTCCCGCTTCTCCAGGGACGGGCGCTCCGCCGACCCACGCCGCTCACGCCGCTCGGCATGGCGCTCAGCATGCCGCTCCCGGCGTTCCGCGTGGCGCTCGGCCCGCAGCTCCCGCCGCTCGGCGTGGCGCTCGGCCTGGAGCAGTTTGCGCTCCTCCTTGAGGCGCTGGCGCTCCTCCTTGCGCAGCTTGCGCTCCACCGCCACACCGCCGAAGAGCGCCAGGCCGGTGACGGTCACCCGCGGCGAGCCCGGCGAGCCCTCACCGGAGCCGCTGTGGTCGAAGGCGCCCATGATGCCGACGCCGCCGACCTGCACATCCATGTCCGGCGGGGCCGTGACCTGGATCCCGCCCATGATCGCGAAGCAGCGGATCACCGTGTCACGGTCCTCGAAACGGGCCTCGCGCAGATCGATCTCCCCGCCGCCCCAGAAGACGAAAGAAGTGAAGCGGCGCGCCACGGTCCAGCGTCCCTTGCGCTGAAAGCCGCCCATGACCGCGATCCCGGTCCGGGAGGTCGGCGTGGCGCCGATCCGCTCCGCCCAGCCGCCCTCGGCCGCGGGCACGGGGGCGGCGGCCGGACGGCCGGGCACCGGGAGGTCCCGTACGAGCGGTTCGAGTTCGGCATGGGTCCGGGCCCGGTACGCCGCGTCCAGCCGCTCCTCGAACTCCTCCATGGTGAGGCGTCCTTCGGCGACGCCGTCCCGGAGCGCGTCGGCGATCCGCTCGCGCTCGGCGTCCGAGGCCCGCATCTCCAGCCCGGCCTGAGGTTCGGGTGTCATATCCCCCGAGGATGCACCGCTCGTCATACGGACAGGTTAACGGCGTAAGGCCGTGCGGCCCACGCCCCTTCAGACCGGGTCGGCCGACGGACGCGCGGACTTGCCCTCCTGCTCCGCCTCTCCCTCCCCCTCCGCCGCTCCTTCCGCATCCGGCTCCCTCTCCGCCTCCACCGCTGCTTCGGCCCCCGGCACGCTCCCCGCCGGATACAGCATCTTGGCGATGACGTCCTCGATGTCCGGCTCCCGCACCGACAGGTCCACCAGCGGATATCCGTCCGCCACCGCCGCCACGATCGGCGCGGCGCTGCTCCCGGCCGGGAACGCCAGCCACTGCCGCGGCCCTTCCACCCGTACCGTCCGCGAGCCGGGGATCTCGATCGGCGGCAGCTCCCGCTCCAGGTCGACGACGAGCGTCCGCTCGCTCTCGCCCACCGCGTGCAGCCCCTCGAGCCCGCCGTCGTACACCAGCCGCCCGTGGTCGATGACCATCACCCGCTTGCACAGCTGTTCGATATCGGTCAGATCATGGGTGGTCAGCAGCACGGTGGTGCCCTGCTCGGCGTTCACCTCGCGCAGAAACTCCCGCACCTTCGCCTTGCTGACCACATCAAGACCGATCGTCGGCTCGTCGAGATACAGCACCTCGGGGTCGTGCAGCAGCGCCGCCGCGATATCGCCGCGCATCCGCTGGCCCAGGGAGAGCTGACGGACCGGTACGTCCAGGAGCGCGCCGAGGTCGAGGAGTTCGACGCACCGGTCGAGGTTCTGGCGGTACCGGGCGTCGGGGATCCGGTACATCCGCCGCACCAGCGCGTACGAGTCACGCAGCGGCAGATCCCACCACAGGGTCGTACGCTGCCCGAAGACCACCCCGATACGGCGCGCCAGCCGCGTCCGCTCGCGCGACGGATCGATCCCGGCCACCCGCAGCCGGCCGCCGCTGGGCACCAGGATCCCGGTGAGCATCTTGATCGTGGTGGACTTCCCGGCGCCGTTGGGCCCGATGTAGCCGACCATCTCGCCGCGCGGCACCCGGAAGCTGATGCCGTCCACGGCGCGCACCTCGCGCCGCTCGCGGCGCAGCAGCCCCGCCCGGCGCCGCACCTGGAAGACCTTCTCGACCCCGTCGAGCACGATGAAGTCATCAGCGAAGTCGTTCATGAAGCCGTCTCTGAAGCCATCCGTGAAGCCATCCGTGAAGCCGTCTTTCGAGTCAGCGTTGATGTCACCCATAAAGCCCCAGCCCTCTCAGCTGCCCGTGCTCCGATACGACCGCAGCCCCGCCCGCCAGGCCAGCCCGGCCAGCGCACAGCAGCCCAGCGCGACCAGCGGGGCGGCGAAGCCGATCCAGCTCGGCAGGCCCAGCGGGTTCTCCCGGCCCAGGATGTGCAGCGCGGGCAGCCAGTTGACGAAGGCCAGCGGGATGACGAAGGTGACGCCGCGCAGCAGGTCCTGTGCGAAGACCGTCGGCGGGTACTGGAGCAGGGTGTTGCCGCCGTACGTGAAGGAGTTCTGCACCTCGGAGGCGTCGTTCGCCCAGAACTGGAAGGCCCCGCCGGCCACGAACATCGCCCCGAAGATCGCTCCCCCGCTCAGCAGCATCACCGGCACCAGCAGCACCCGGTCGGCCGTCCAGTCGATGTCCAGCCGGATCAGCGACCAGATGAGCAGCAGCAGCCCCTGGCAGATCCGGCCCAGCCTGCGCAGCGCGAAACGGTCGGCGGCCACCTGCGCGAGGATCGGCACGGGCCGCACCAGCAGGGTGTCCATCGTCCCGTCGCGGACCCGGCGGCCGACCCGGTTCATGCTGCCCAGGGTCATGTCCGTGAGGCCGAAGGAGGTGCTGGTGGTGCCGTAGAGGAAGGCCACCTCGGACAGGCTGAACCCGCCCAGCGTGCCGACGTGCGAGAACATCAGCGCGATCACGACGAAGTCGAGCCCGGTCGCCGCGAAGTTCCCGATCGTCATGATCAGGAACGAGGTGCGGTACGCCATCGTGGAGCGCACCCACATCGCGATGATCAGCAGGTAGGCGCGCAGCCCGTGGTACGCGCGGGAGCGAAGCGGCTCAGCGTACGCCCGGGAGGGCGGGGACTCACCGTACGCGCCGGAGCGCAGCCGCTCACCGTACGCGCCGGAGCGCAGCCGCTCACCGTACGCGCCGGAGCGCAGCGGCTCAGCGTCGGCGCCGGAGCGCAGCGGCTCAGCCACCCTGCACCACCACCCTCCGCGTCGCGACCGACTGCAGCGCCCGCCCCGCCGCGAACAGCACGACCGCCCACCCCGCCTGGAAGGCCAGCGCCCGCAGCAGCCCGAGCCCGCGGTGCTCCTCCAGGAAGACATCCGCGGGCACCTGCAGCATCGCCGCCCACGGCAGCAGCCGGGCCACCTCGCCCAGCGCGCCCGGGAAGACGTTCAGCGGGAGGATCATCCCGGAGAAGAACAGCCCCAGCAGACTGCTCATCAGGGTGATCCCCGAACTGTCGAGCAGCCAGAAGGCGGTGAGCCCGACCAGATAGTGCATCGCGAAGCCGACACACGACCCCAGGACGACCGACAGCACGAACCAGACCCAGGTCAGCGCGGAGCCGGGCAGGGTCAGCTCGAAGGCCAGCGCGCCGAACACCATGGGCATGATCCCGCGCCCCAGCAGCTGGAAGGTGGCCCGGCCGAGGTCCCCGGCCAGCCACCACAGCTGAAGATCCACCGGGCGGTAGAGGTCGATGGCGATATCGCCGGAGCGGATCCGCTCCTGCAGCTCCTCCTGGAAACCCCCGCCCATCAGCGCCATGGTCGCCAGCAGCGCCTGGCCGAGCCAGACGAACGTCAACGCCTGGGAGAGGTCGTAGCCGCCCAGATGGGGCCGCTGGTCCCACAGGGCTATATAGGTGTAGGCGACGATGAAGCCGAAGACCGTATTGGTGAACACCCCGGCCGCGGTGGCGACCCGATAGGTCGCATAGCGCCTGAACCCGCCCATCGCCACGGCCGCGTACAGCCTTGAATGACCGCGCCACAAATCACCGCGCCGCGGATGACCGCGCAGCATGGACCGCCCCTCCCTTCCCGCCCGGCACCAAAGCTCAGGAGCCTAGCGGCGCGGCCGGAGGGAGGGCGAGGCGTTATTCGCCCGAATGGAGCGCGGAACTCCACCCGATTGGAAGGCGGAAATCGTCCATTCCGCCGGTCACAGAGGTGTCACAGGTGTGGGCCACGGCCCCGGCCCGGAACGGATGATGCGACAGTGTTTTCTGGGGCGTACCAGGCCAATCGCCCGACCGTGCACGATTCCGCCGCGGCGCAACCCTCGACGGCGGCCGAGGAGTCTCAAAGGACATGAGCGACGAGCCCCAACTGATCGACGGCGGCATGGGCGGCCCGGACGTCACCAGCACCGACCCCACCAGCGACGGCAGGGCCGCCCGCCCCAAAGGCAGAAAGGGCCGCCCCAAGCGCACCGGCTGGCGCCGGCTGCTCCCCACCTGGCGGATGGTGCTCAGCGGCTTTCTGGTGATCGTGCTGCTCGTCGCGGGCGGCCTGGTCACCGGCTATCTGCTCGTCGACATCCCCGCCGCCAAGGACATCGCCATCGCCCAGAGCAATGTCTTCCTCTACTCCGACGGCACCCCGCTCGCCCGCGAGGGCAAGGTCAACCGGGAGAACGTACCGCTCAGCCAGGTGCCCAAGGACACCCAGCACGCGGTGCTCGCGGCCGAGGACCGGGACTTCTACTCCGAGTCGGCCATCAACCCCGAGGCGATGGTCCGCGCCGCCTGGAATACCGCCACCGGCAAGGGCAAGCAGTCCGGCTCCACCATCACCCAGCAGTACGTGAAGAACTACTACCTCGACCAGGAGCAGACCGTCTCCCGGAAGGTGAAGGAGTTCTTCATCTCGATCAAGCTGGACCGGGAGGTGAGCAAGGACGACATCCTCGAGGGCTATCTGAACACCAGCTACTTCGGGCGCAACGCCTACGGCATCCAGGCCGCCGCCCAGGCCTACTACGGCAAGGACGCCAAGGACCTCGACATCGGCCAGGGCGCGTATCTGGCGACCCTGCTCAACGCCCCCAACGCGTACGACGTGGTCACCCACCCGCAGAACAAGGACCGGGCGCTGGCCCGCTGGAACTACGTCCTGGACGGCATGGTCAAGAAGGACTGGCTGACCAAGACCGCCCGCGACAAGATGACCTTCCCGGCCCCCGGCAAGGTCACCGCCCAGTCGGGCATGTCCGGGCAGCGCGGATATCTGATCGAGGCCGTCGAGGCGTACCTCACCAAGAACAACATCATCGACGAGCAGACCCTGGCCCGCGGCGGCTACCGGATCACCACCACCATCGACCGCAAGAAGCAGGACGCCTTCGTCGCGGCGGTGCGCGACAAGCTGATGAACAAGCTCAGCGGCTCCCGCAAGGTCGACAAGTACGTCCGGGCGGGCGGCGCCTCGATCGACCCCAAGACCGGGAGGGTGGTCGCCCTCTACGGCGGCGTCGACTACACCAAGCAGTTCGTCAACAACGCGACCCGCACCGACTACCAGGTCGGATCCACCTTCAAGCCGCTCGTGTTCACCTCCGCGCTGCAGAACGGATCCACCACCCAGGGCGGGGTGCAGATCACCCCGGACACGATCTACGACGGCACCAACAAGCGCGAGGTCACCGGGGCCGCGGGGCCCACCGGCTACTCCCCGGCCAACGAGGACGACGTCGACTACGGCTCCATCGACGTCACCACGGCCACCGACAAGTCGGTGAACTCCGTGTACGCCCAGATGGCACAGGACGTCGGCCCGGACAAGGTCAAGCAGACCGCGATCGCCCTCGGCATCCCCAAGGACACCCCGGACCTGAACGCCTCCCCCTCCATCGCGCTCGGCGTCGCCACGGCCAGCGTGCTGGACATGACCGAGGCGTACGCGACCCTCGCCAACCACGGCGTCCACACCCCGTACGCCCTGGTCACAAAGATCACCAGGGGCGGCCAGAAGATCGACGTCCCGTCGCCGAAGACCGACCAGGCCGTCCCCCGCCCCGCCGCCGACACCACCACCACGGTCCTGCAGAGCGTGGTCGACGGCGGCACCGCGACCGCGGCCCAGGCCGCCGGGCACCCCGCGGCGGGCAAGACCGGCACCGCGGAGGACGACAAGGCGGCCTGGTTCGCGGGGTACACCCCGGACCTGGCGACGGTCGTGGCCGTGATGGGCCAGGACTCGTCCACCGGGGCGCAGAAGTCGCTGTACGGGGCGACCGGCCTGCCCCGTATCAACGGCGGCGGCTACCCGACGGAGATCTGGGCGGCGTACACCTCCGCCGCGCTCCAGGGACGCACCCCGGCCCAGTTCGAGCTGAACCCCGGCGACGGCACCACCACCCCGACCCTCCCGACCGGCCCGGCCACCACCGCCCCGGCCGTCACCACCCCGCCGGAGGTCACCACCCCACCCGCCACGCTTCCGACCACCCCGACCACCGACCCGGCCCTGCCCACCACCACCCCGCCGACGGCCCCGGCGACCGAGCCCACGTACACCGTGCCGACGGGCGTCCCGACGGACGTTCCCACGACGGCCGACCCCGGCGACCCGGGTGGCCAGGGCGTCCCAGAGGGGGGCGGCTGAGACAGGCGAGGGTGGTGACCAAGGTCACCACCCTCGCACATGCCTGCGTACGGCCCCGCAGCCCTGAGCTCCCGCTGAGGACCCGACTGCTGAGGACCCGACTAGAGATACAGCCCCGTGGAGTCCTCGGACCCCTCAAGCCGCTCGGCCGCGACCGCGTGCAGATCGCGCTCCCGCATCAGCACATACGCGACGCCGCGCACCTCGACCTCGGCCCGGTCCTCCGGGTCGTAGAGCACCCGGTCGCCCGGCTCCACGGTCCGCACGCTCTGCCCGACCGCGACCACCTCGGCCCAGGCCAGCCGCCTGCCGACCGCCGCGGTCGCCGGGATGACGATGCCGCCGGTCGAGCGCCGCTCGCCCTCCGGGATGTCGGTTCGGACCAGCACCCGGTCGTGCAGCATCCGGATGGGCAGCTTGTCATGGGAGGTGTTCGTACTCACGCCCCTGACCGTACCTGGCCCGGCCGCGCACCGGAGGCACAGGCCGGACACAGCCCGCCAAACGCCCCCGGCCGCCCCTTGACCGCCCCCCGCTCGCTACGAACGGCGACGCCGCGATGACATGGCGTACAGCCCGACGAGGCCCACCGCCACGAGCGTCAGCGGAATGATCCGCTCCAGCCGTGGGACGCCCTCCTCGGAGACGAACTGCGCCCGTACGCCGGTGACCGCGCGGTTCACGGAGACATAGGCCCGCCCCGCCGTCCGGTCCACCACCGACACCGCCTTCGCCTTCGCGTCCCCGACGATGGTCTTGGGATGCATCCGCGTCCCGATCTCGTCGAGCGTCACGGCGAGCTGCTGCCGCCTGCGGGCGATGTCCGCCTCGATCTGCGCAGGGGTCCTGGCATCCGACACCGCGCTGCCTCCGTCATTCTCGATGATCCGGTGATGGACAGTCTGTCAGCTCCCCCTGGCCGATGCCCCACAGCACCCCCGATCGGAAACCTGACTAATGTCGGGCACGTACGTACACACCCGCGCCCTACACCCGCGCCACGCACCCGTGCCACGAGGAGACCCCACCATGAGCGAGCGCCTGCAGCCCGGCGACACCGCCCCCGCCTTCACCCTCCCCAACGCGGACGGCAAGCCTGTCTCGCTCGCCGACTACGCCGGCCGCAAGGTGATCGTCTACTTCTACCCGGCTGCCCTCACCCCCGGCTGCACCAAGCAGGCCTGTGACTTCACCGACAACCTCGGCCTCCTCGCGCAGCACGGCTACGACGTGGTCGGCATCTCCCCGGACAAGCCCGAGAAGCTGGCGAAGTTCCGCGACAAGGAGGACCTGAAGGTCACCCTGCTCGGCGACCCCGAGAAGGAGATCCTCCAGGCCTACGGCGCCTTCGGCGAGAAGAAGATGTACGGCAAGACGGTCACCGGCGTGATCCGCTCCACGGTCGTCGTCGACGAACAGGGCAAGGTCGAGCGCGCCCTGTACAACGTCCGCGCCACGGGCCATGTCGCCAAGATCATCAAGGACCTGGGCCTCTGAGCCTCTGACGTAACCGGCATTACCCGGCACGTAATCGACGCTCCTCGGCGGCTCGGACATCCTGAACACGTCGAAACCACCAGCACCAGCTGCCGAGGAGCCGAGATGTTCTTTGAGACCGCGGATGGGACCCGCCTGGCCTACGAGGACTACGGGCAGGGCCGCCCGATCGTCTTCGTCACCAGCTCCATGCTCAACACCGAGATGTGGGAGTACCAGATCCCGTTCTTCGTCGAGCAGGGCTTCCGCTGCCTCTCGTTCGACCGGCGCGGCCACGGCCGCTCCGACCGCCCCTCGGCCGGCTACGACATCGACACCCTGGCCGACGACCTCGCCGCGTTCCTCGACCACCTCGACCTGCGCGACGTGACCTTCGTCGCCCACTCGCTCGGCGGCGCCGAGGTGGCCCGCTACCTCGGCCGCCACGGCGAGGACCGCGTCGAGCGCGCCGTGTTCGTCTCCGCCATCCTCCCCTTCCTCAAGCAGACCGACGACAACCCCGAGGGCGTCCCCCAAGCCGCCCTGGACGGGCTGCTCGCCGCCCTCCGCGCCGACCGCCCCAAGTGGCTCGCCACCCAGTCACAGGCCTACTTCGCCACCCAGTTGGGCACCGAAGCCTCCCCCGCCATGATCGACTGGAAGCTCCGGATGTGCCTGTCCGCCTCCCCCTGGGCCACGCTGCAGGTCCAGCAGACGGTCTTCCACGCCGACAACCGCGAGCAACTGCGCGGGCTGACCATCCCGGCCCTGGTCGTGCACGGCGACGCGGACTTCTCCGCGGTCGTCGAGGTGACCGGCCGCCGTACGGCTGCGCTGATTCCCGGCGCGGTCTACAAGGAGTACCCGGCCGCCGGGCACGGCCTCTACATCACCCACAAGGATCAGCTCAACGCCGACATCCTCGACTTCATCAAGTCCTGAGGTCCTGCGGGTCACCACCCCGTGGCGCCGTCGATCCGCTCGCGCAGCAGATCCGCGTGTCCGTTGTGACGGGCGTACTCGGCGATCATGTCCACCATGATCCGCCGCAGCACGATCGACTCCCCGGTCCGCTTCCGGATCCCAGTCACCTCCAATGACTCCGCGGCGGCCACGATCTCCCGCGAGCGCTCGCACTCCGCCCGCCACACCGCGAACGCCTCCGCGGGGTCGCCGTCGAGGGCGTCGAAGTCCTGGTCGGGGTCGTCGTCCGAGTAATACAGCAGCGGAACCTCCTCCCCGGCGAACTGAATACGGAACCACCAGCGCTCAACCCCCGCCAAGTGCCGCACCAGCCCATGCAGGGACATCCCCGACGGCGGCACCCCCCGCTCCGAGAGCCGGCCCGGATCCACCCCCGCACACTTCGACTCGAACGTCGCCCGCTGCCAGTCCAGCACCCCGCTCAACACGTCCCGCTCCCCACCCACCGCGGGTGGGTCGACCCGCGCTCCCTCCTCGCCCCACCTGGGCGAGAAGTGCTGGGGCACGTCTGATCCGCTCATCGTTCGCCTCCTGCGTTGTCGGGATGGGCGGAGTCCGGCAGGTGCCACTGACAGTGAGGCGTGTCCCGATGCGTCAGGCGACGTGCGTAACCCCTGGGTGACTGATTCGTTACTCAGTGCGATGGTGCGACATGTGGTCGCACGGGGAGGGGAATCATGCGGATCGGACAGGCCATGCCTGACCCTTACGAACGGGAGCGGCTGGCCACCGCGGTCGCCGAGTCCAGTGGGTGGACCGACCTGATGCGCCGCCTCGGCCTCACAGTGAGCGGCGGCCGACGACGTGTCCTTCAGCGCAGGGTGGCCGAGTACGGGCTCGATACCAGCCATTTCGAGAGGGGGAACGCATGGCGCAAGTTCTCCGATGAGGCAATAGCCCAAGCGGTTGCGTCGTCGACCACCCTCCGCGAGGTCGCGGTCAAGCTCGGCGCTACACCGGCGACTGGCACGTTGTCGCACCTCAGACGCCGGATCGCAGCTGCGGGAATCGACGTCGCCCATTTCCCTGGCCTTAACCGTCGACAGTCGGATTTGCCGTTCACCGCTGAGGAACTCCGCGAAGCCGTCTCGTCAGCGCGGAGCATCCGGGACGTGGCCCGCGCACTCTACGTCCCGGATAACGGCCGATCACGCGCCGCACTGGGGCGGCTGCTCAAGGAGTCAGGCATCGACACGAGTCACTTCCGAAACTCGCGCCTCGCTATCCCGGAGGACTCCCTTCGGGAGGCAATTCTCGGCGCGACGAGCTTCGCCGAGGTCATGCGGCTGCTCGGGCTTCGGGTGGACTACACGAACCACCGACGGGTGCGGCAGCAAGCGGCTCAGCTAGGGATCGACACTTCCCACTTCACGCGGAAGACCTGGGGCACGGTCCCGGGCAAGAAGCCGAAGTCCGTGGCGGATGAAGTGCTTCAGCTGCTCCTGGAAGGGTCGCCGCGGGTGAACCGCCGACGTCTGCATCACGCGCTCCAAGAGGTCGGCGTCCCGTACGCCTGCGCGTCATGCGGCAACACCGCTGAGTGGCTGGGCAAGCCGATCACACTCCAGATCGACCACGTCAATGGCGACTGGTTGGACAACCGCCGCGAGAACCTGCGATACCTGTGCCCGAACTGCCACGCGATCACAGATACATGGTGCGGACGGAACCGCCGACGGAAGCACGCTCCACCGCGTAGCGCCTGGGTCGGGTGACCCCTCGGTGGTCAGCCCGCTACCATGGCTAAGAGCTGGCGGCGGTGGCGCAGAGGTGACGCAGCAGACTTAGGATCTGTGGCCCGTGACAGGGCTTGAGGGTTCGAATCCCTTCCGCCGCACGGTGAACGGCCTGCGATTCATCGGTTCGAGTCGCAGGCCGTCTTCCGCTTTCCAGCGGTGAACTACTCACCCCAACAGATCCCGCACCAACGGCGCAAGCGCCCGGAACGCCTTCCCCCGGTGGCTGATCGCGTTCTTCTCGTCCGGGGTCAGCTCGGCGCAGGTGCGGGTTTCGCCGTCGGGCTGGAGGATGGGGTCGTAGCCGAAACCGCCGCCGCCGACAGGCTCGTGGCGGAGGGTGCCGGGGAGGCGGCCGGTGACGACGCGTTCGGTGCCGTCGGGGAGGGCCAGGGCGGCGGCGCATTCGAAGTGGGCGGCGCGGTGTTCTTCGGGGACGTCGCCGAGTTGGGCGAGCAGCAGGTCGAGATTGGCCCGGTCGTCGCCGTGGCGGCCCGACCAGCGGGCAGAGAAGATGCCGGGGGCGCCGCCGAGGACGTCGACGCACAGCCCGGAGTCGTCGGCGACGGCGGGGTGGCCGGTGGCGCGGGCCAGGGCGTGGGCCTTGAGGAGGGCGTTCTCGGCGAAGGTCACCCCGGTCTCCTTGACGTCGGGGACCTCCGGATAGGCGTCGGCGCCCACGAGTTCGACGTCGAGGCCGGCGTCGCTCAGGATCGAGCGCAGCTCGACGATCTTGTAGGTGTTGCGGGTGGCGAGGATCAGGCGCTTCATGGGACTTGATTATCGCGGTGGTCTCAGGGGCTGCAGACCTTGGTCAGCTCTCCGGCCGCGTCCTTGACGGGGGTCAGGTCGGGGTCCTGGCCCTTGTCGATGGCGGTCTGGACGTTGTCCACGGCCTTTTGGAGGTCGTCGACGGCCTTGCCGACATCCGCGTTGTCGGTCTTGTCCTTGACCTTGTCGATGTCCTTGTCGAGGGCGTCGAGGATGTTGTCGGCGTCCTGCGGGTTGACCGCGGCGCCGGTCACGGCGTCCTGGAGGTTGTCCACGTCGGTGGAGATCTCGACGGCGAGCTGCGCGCAGTCGATCGCCTTCTCGACCGCGCTGCAGCCCGCGGTGATCGGCATCGCGATGGCGACGGCGGCGAGAGCGGTGAACGCGCTCGCGCGGCGGTAGCGGCGGCTATGGCGGCTTTGACCGAAGCGGCCTATGCGGTGGTGGCGCAGTGCCATGGACGGGTTCCCCTCCCCTGGTGGCGGGTACGGGCGCACGCGCCCGTACCCGATTGTCAGTACCCGAGTATCGGTACCTGACTACACGCCACCGGCCGCCGCCGGGTTGCTTTTTGATGTTCGACTCACCGCTCGCCGGCGAGCGCCGCGCGCTGGATCTCGGCCAGTTCGCCGCAGCCCGCGACGGCCAGGTCGAGCAGTCCGTTCAACTCCTCGCGCGCGAAGGGCTCGCCCTCGGCCGTGCCCTGGACCTCGACGAAGCGTCCGTCGCCCGTGCAGACGACGTTCATGTCGGTCTCGGCGCGCACGTCCTCCTCGTAGCACAGGTCGAGCAGCGGGATGCCGCCGACGATGCCGACGCTGACGGCCGAGACGGTCCCGGTCAGCGGCTGGCGGCCGGCCTTGATGAGCTTCTTGCCCTGGCCCCAGGTCAGTGCGTCGGCGAGGGCCACATACGCGCCGGTGATGGCCGCGGTGCGGGTGCCGCCGTCGGCCTGGAGGACGTCGCAGTCCAGGACGACGGTGTTCTCGCCGAGGGCCTTGTAGTCGATGACGGCGCGCAGCGAGCGGCCGATCAGGCGGGAGATCTCGTGCGTACGGCCGCCGATCTTGCCGCGGACGGACTCGCGGTCGCCGCGGGTGTTGGTGGCGCGCGGCAGCATGGCGTACTCCGCGGTGACCCAGCCCTCGCCGCTGCCTTTGCGCCAGCGCGGCACGCCTTCGGTGAAGCTGGCGGTGCACAGAACGCGGGTGTCGCCGAAGGAGACGAGGACGGAGCCCTCGGCGTGCTTGCTCCATGCGCGCTCGATGGTCACGGGGCGGAGCTGGTCGGGCGTGCGGCCGTCGATACGAGACATGGGTGGAGCCTATCGGCAATACCGGTCGGCAATCCCGCGGTCCGTTCGGGCCGATTCAACAGCTCACATCAGGTCTTCGATCTCGGCGGCCACGGGGTCCGCGTCCGTGCCGATGACGACCTGGATGGCGGTGCCCATCTTCACCACGCCATGCGCGCCGGCGGCCTTGAGCAGGGCCTCGTTGACGAGGGCGGCGTCCTTGACCTCGGTGCGGAGCCGGGTGATGCAGCCCTCGACCTCGATGATGTTGTCGATTCCGCCGAGCCCGGCGACGATCTTCTCAGCCTTGCTGGCCATGTCCACTCCTGTTGTCCGTGTGGGTTTTCATACGTTAACCACGTTTAGTCCTGGTTCGCTCGGCCATGTCCGCCGCCGCGACCGCGACACCCCGCCCTCCAGTGGTTCAGACCATAGCGGAACGATAGATTCCGTTATCCGGCCCTTACGTGTTAAAAACAGGTCTACACCACTGTGGTGTAGACCATATGCGGGCCGTCCCCTCTCCCCCGAGCGCCCGCCTCACCAGGAGGAATCCGATGAGTACGGCCACCGCTACGGCCGCGCCCGCCAGAAAGCGGCGCGCCGGTTTGTTCCAGGGACTGCAGAAGATCGGCCGCAGCCTGCAGCTGCCCATCGCGGTCCTGCCCGCCGCCGGAATCATGGTGCGACTCGGCCAGCCGGACGTCTTTGGCGCCGACGGCCTCGGCTGGGACAAGGTCGCCGCCGTGTTCAGCAACGCCGGCGGTGCGCTCACCGGCGCCCTGCCGCTGCTGTTCTGCGTGGGTGTGGCCATCGGGTTCGCGAAGAAGTCGGACGGCTCCACCGCGCTGGCCGCCGTGGTCGGCTTCCTGGTCTACAGCAAGGTCCTGGAGGCGTTCCCGGTCGCCGACGCGGTCATCCAGAAGGGCCAGGACATCCCGGCCAAGTTCAACGACCCCGGGGTGCTCGGCGGCATCGTCATGGGGCTGCTGACCGCGGTGCTGTGGCAGCGCTTCCACCGCACCCGGCTGGTGGACTGGCTCGGCTTCTTCAACGGCCGCCGGCTGGTGCCGATCATCATGGCCTTCGTGGGGATCGCGGTGGGCGTCTTCTTCGGCCTGATCTGGGAGCCCATCGGCGAGGGCATCGGCAACTTCGGTGAGTGGATGACGGGCCTGGGTTCCGCGGGCTCGGCGCTCTTCGGCGCCGTGAACCGCGCGCTGATCCCCATCGGTATGCACCAGTTCGTGAACACCGTGGCCTGGTTCCAGCTCGGCGACTTCACCAACGCGGCCGGCCAGGTCGTACACGGCGACTACAACCGCTTCCTGGCGGGCGACCCGACCGCCGGAATGTTCATGTCCGGCTTCTTCCCGATCATGATGTTCGGCCTTCCGGCCGCCGCCCTGGCCATGGCCCACACCGCCCGCCCCGAGCGCCGCAAGGCCGTGCTGGGCATGATGGTCTCGCTGGCGCTGACCTCGTTCGTCACCGGGGTGACCGAGCCGATCGAGTTCTCGTTCATGTTCATCGCGCCGCTGCTGTATGTGATCCACGCGCTGCTGACCGCCGCGTCCATGGCGATCACCTGGGCCCTGGGCGTACACGCGGGCTTCAACTTCTCCGCGGGCTTCATCGACTTCGCGCTCAACTGGGGACAGGCCACCAAACCCTGGCTGATCATCCCGGTCGGACTGGCCTTCGCGGTGATCTACTACGCGATCTTCCGCTTCGCGATCGTCAAATTCAATCTTCCCACCCCGGGCCGCGAGCCCGAGGAGGAGGTCGAAGACCTCACCAAGGCCTAGAAGCAGATTGGCTGAGCAACGACGAGGCCCCCGGAACCGCTCCTTCGGTTCCGGGGGCCTCGTCACGTACGACGGTCATGTACGACAGCCGCGTACGACGGTCATCGCGCTCAAATCTCGTAGACCGCGCCCGCCTTCGCCAGCTCCACCGGCCCGCCGAAGACCGCCTGTGCGTCCCGCTGGTTGATCTGGGGGTCCGTCCACGGCGGGATATGCGTCAGCACCAGGGTGCCGACCCCGGCGCGGCGCGCGTGCTCCCCCGCCTGCCGCCCGTTGAGGTGCAGCTCGGGGATGTCTTCCTTGCCATGGGTGAACGCCGCCTCGCACAGGAACAGATCGGCGCCCCTGGCGAGATCCACCAGCGCCTCACAGGGGCCGGTGTCGCCGGAGTAGACCAGTGAGCGCCCCTCGTGCTCGATACGGAAGCCGAACGCCTCCACGGGGTGGCAGACCCGGGCGGTGCGGATCGTGAAGGGGCCGAGGGTGAAGGTGCCCGGGGTCAGCGTGCGGAAGTCGAAGACCTCCTGCATGGACTTCTCGTCGGGCACGTCCTCGTAGGCGCGGACGAGCCGGCGCTCGGTGCCCTCGGGGCCGTAGACGGGGATCGCCTCGGCGCGGCCGCCGTCGTGCCGGTAGTAGCGGGCGACGAAGTACGCGCACATGTCGATGCAGTGATCGGGGTGCAGATGGGAGAGAAATACGGAGTCGAGGTCGTAGAGACCGCAGTGGCGCTGCAGCTCGCCCAGGGCGCCATTGCCCATGTCGAGCAGCAGCCGGTAGCCGTCGGCCTCTACGAGGTAGCTCGAGCAGGCCGATTCCGCGGACGGGAACGACCCTGAGCATCCGACGACGGTGAGCTTCATGAAGCAGGAACCTCCTCGGGGGGTCCCCATGCCGAAGGCCATGGGCGGGTGCGGGGGTCATGCGGTGCCCACGAGCGTAAAGCGCTAAAGCCCTGGTCGCTCCTCTACAGGCCCGCGTTGTGGGCGGAATCACCAGGACGGCCGGGAACTCGGCCCCCGGCGGCCCCAGTCCGGTCCGCACGCCCCCACAGTCCCAAACCCCGGGCTCACCCCCTGCCCCGGCCCCGGGCTCATCCCGGAGCCCCGGCCCTCGGCTCCCCCCACGCCCCCGGCCCTCGGCTCACCCCAGAGCCCATGCCCCGGCCCCCGGGCTACGCCCAGAGCTGGCCGTGCAGCGTCGCGATGGCCTCCTCCGTGGTGGCGGCGGTGTAGACGCCCGTCGACAGATACTTCCAGCCACCGTCGGCGACCACGAAGACCACATCCGCGCTCTCCCCGGCCTTGACCGCCTTGCGGGCGACGCCGAGCGCTGCGTGCAGCGCGGCCCCCGTCGAGACGCCGGCGAAGATGCCCTCCTCGGCGAGGAGTTGCCGGGTGCGGGCCACCGCGTCCTCGGAGCCGACCGAGAAGCGGGTGGTCAGCACGGTCTCGTCGTAGAGCTCGGGGACGAAGCCCTCGTCGAGGTTGCGCAGGCCGTAGACGACGTCGTCGTAGCGCGGCTCGGCGGCGACGATCTGGATGCCGGGGACGTGCTCGCGCAGATAGCGGCCGACGCCCATCAGCGTGCCGGTGGTGCCGAGCCCGGCGACGAAGTGGGTGATCGACGGCAGGTCGGCCAGGATCTCCGGGCCGGTGGTGGCGTAGTGGGCGCCCGCGTTGTCCGCGTTGCCGTACTGGTAGAGCATCACCCAGTCCGGGTGCTCGGCGCTGAGTTCCTTGGCGACGCGTACGGCGGTGTTGGAGCCCCCGGCGGCGGGCGAGGAGATGATCTCCGCGCCCCACATGGTGAGCAGCTGGCGCCGCTCCTCGCTGGTGTTCTCCGGCATGACGCAGACGATCCGGTAGCCCTTGAGCTTGGCCGCCATGGCGAGCGAGATGCCGGTGTTGCCGGAGGTCGGCTCCAGGATGGTGCAGCCCGGTGTCAGCCGGCCGTCCTTCTCGGCCTGTTCGATCATGTGGAGCGCGGGGCGGTCCTTGATCGAGCCGGTCGGGTTGCGGTCCTCCAGCTTCGCCCAGATACGGACGTCGGCGGAGGGGGAGAGCCGCGGCAGCCTGACGAGCGGCGTGTTGCCGACCGCTGCCAGAGGGCTGTCGTACCGCATCAGACCCCGCCGCCCGCGACGGCCGGAAGGATGGTGACGCTGTCGCCGTCGGTGAGCTTGGTGGAGACGCCGTCGAGGAAGCGCACGTCCTCGTCGTTCAGGTAGACGTTGACGAAGCGGCGCAGCTCACCGTCGTTGACCAGGCGGTCCTGGATCCCGGTGTGCCGGGTCTCGAGGTCGGCGAAGAGCTCGGCGATCGTGTTCCCGCTGGCCTCGACCGCCTTCTGGCCGTCGGTGTAGGTGCGGAGGATGGTCGGGATGCGGACCTCGATGGCCATGTGTGGGCTCCTGTCGGAGGGCGGGGATTCAGGGCCCCTCCCGGACGGCGTCCGGGGGGAGGGTCGGTGCGCACGGCAGCGCGCGGGCGTAGGTACGTGGCTCCGCGGCGGTCAGGCGGCGGCCCGGCGCGGACACATCGCGCTGGCGAGCCGGCACAGGTCGACGTGGAGGCGCGCCACGAGCAGCATGCCCGGCGTCTTCTCGCTCACATCATCGACAACCATGGAGTCATCGTATCGATTCCCCGTCCCGCCCCCAGAGGGCCGTCCCACGATTCGGGCGGATGGCGACCGCCATGCGAGATACGGGGCTTGTCTAGTACGCCTCGACGACCTTGACCTCTTCCTCGGTGATCTCGCCGTCCACGATCCGGAACGACCGGAACTGGAACGGACCCTCGTCGTTGCCGCACTCGGCGGTGGAGACCAGGACGTAGTGCGCGCCGGGCTCGTTGGCGTACGAGATGTCGGTGCGGGACGGATATGCCTCGGTGGCGGTGTGCGAGTGGTAGATGACCACGGGCTCCTCGTCCCGGTCGTCCATCTCGCGGTAGAGCTTGAGCAGGTCGGTCGAGTCGAACTCGTAGAACGTGGGCGAGCGGGCCGCGTTGAGCATCGGTATGAACCGCTCGGGGCGGCCGCTGCCGGCCGGACCGGCGATCACGCCGCACGCCTCGTCGGGGTGGTCGGCGCGGGCGTGCGCGACGATCTGGTCATGGAGGGCCTGCGTGATGGTCAGCATGGCCAAAGAATAAGACGCGCAAAACGCGACGGGCTCCGGACCCTGAGATCCGGAGCCCGCCCACCGAGACGGTGTGGCCGTTACTACTTGGCGGCGTACTCCCGCTCCGGGGCCGCGTCGGCCGCCCGCGGGCCGCGGCTCTTGAGGACCGCCCAGCCGATGGCCAGGCACACGGCCCAGCCGGCGCCGACGTACAGCGAGATCCGGGCGTCCTTGTCGTACGCGATCAGGCCGGTGACGAAGATCAGGAAGATCAGCGCGACCCAGCTGAAGATCGCGCCGCCGGGGGCCGGGAAGGACGAGGCCCGGACCCGGCCGGCGCGCAGCGCGGCGCGGTAGCGGATGTGGCTGACCAGGATCATCGACCAGGCCCAGATGCCCGCGGCGGTGGCGACCGAGGTGACGTATTCGAAGGCCTTCTCCGGGACCAGGTAGTTCAGGACCACGCCGATGAGCATGAAGAAGACGGACAGCGCGATGCCGATGGCCGGGGTCTTACGGGCGCTGAGCTTGCCCAGCACGGCCGGGGCCTCACCGTTGGCGGCCAGGTCGCGCAGCATCCGGCCGGTGGAGTACATACCGGAGTTGCAGGACGACAGGGCCGCGGTGAGCACCACGAAGTTGACGATGCCCGCGGCGAAGGGGATGCCAATCACCGAGAAGGCGTGGACGAAGGGGCTGTCCTCCGCCGAGAACTCGGTCCACTTGACGACGGAGAGCAGCACCAGCAGGGCGCCCACATAGAAGATGAGGATGCGCCAGGGCAGGGTGTTGATCGCCTTGGGCAGGGTCTTCTCCGGGTCCTCGGACTCCCCGGCGGTGACGCCGACCAGCTCGACGGCCAGGTAGGCGAACATCACGCCCTGCAGGGTCATCAGGCTGTCGCCGATGCCGTTGGGGAAGACGCCGTGGTGCGACCAGAGGTTGGAGACGGAGGCGGTGTCACCGGCGTCGGAGAAGCCGAGGGTGAGCACGCCGAGACCGATCACGATCATGCCGATGATCGCGGTGACCTTGACCATCGAGAACCAGAACTCGACCTCGCCGAAGATCTTCACCGAGATCAGGTTGACCCCGAACAGCACCACCAGGAAGACCAGGGCGCTGACCCACTGGGGGATGGAGGGGAACCAGAAGTGGATGTAGATGGCGGCCGCGGTGAGTTCGGCCATGCCGGTGACCACCCACATCAGCCAGTACGTCCAGCCGGTGACATAGCCGAAGAACGGGCCGAGGAACTCCCGGGCGTACTCCGAGAAGGAGCCGGTGACCGGCCGGTAGAGCAGCAGCTCGCCGAGCGCTCGCATGATGAAGAAGATGACCACGCCGGCCAGGGCGTACATCAGGATGATGCTGGGCCCGGCCTTGGCGATGTTCGCCCCGGCCTTCATGAAGAGCCCGACGCCGATGGCGCCGCCGATGGCGATCATCTGGACCTGGCGACTGCCGAGGCCGCGTTCGTAGCCCTCTTCGGAAGTGGTGCCCACGGCCGCATTGCCGACGGCGTCGTCTCCAGGTCGATCGACCCGCGCTGAGGTCATGGTTTCTTCGCCCTTCTTGCAGTGGGGGGGCTGGCGATCGTGAAGATTTACCACGGTCGCAACGCAGATCAGCACGGGTAGATGTGCGGCACACCACAGGAAGAAGCGGACAAAAGCCACCTCAACCGGCAAAAAGCTCGGTCGAGGTGACGCGATCGTTATCCGGACTTGAGCATCCTCTAAACGAACACTCAGTGATCAGGGCATCAGGGTTTCGACGAGGGTTTCCTGGAGTCCGCCGAGCCAGAAGTACGCCATCACCATGGGCTTACGCGGATCCGCGTCCGGCAGCCGCAGCAGCTCGCCGCCGTCGTCCTCGTCGGTGACCTCCAGCCGGGTGCCGATGGCCAGCCGCAGGTCGTTCAGCGCGCCGAGCCACTGCCGGGACTGCTCGGGCGACAGCTCCAGGACCCCCGTCCCGGCCTCCGCACCTTCGGCCTCAGCCTCTGCCCCCGTATCGGCTCCCGATCCCGCTTCCGATCCCGATCCCGCTTCGGATCCCGCGAGGGCGTCCAGACCGCGCACCACCGCGAGCGCGTCCTCGCGCTTACGGGCCCGCAGGTCGTTCTCCGTGTAGCGGCGGAACTCGGCCGAGGCGGCCTGCGCCGTGGCCTCCTCGTCGGCCCCCAGCTTCCGGCCGGGGCCGCCGTACGCGTCCGGGAAGAGCCGGGCCAGCGCCGGGTCCGCGGGCGGCTTGGTGGGTCCTTCGGCGAAAAGCGCGTCCAGCGGGTCGTGCCCCTCCACCGGCTCCGTACCCGGACCGATCAGCTCGAGCAGCTGAACCGCCAGGCTGCGCAGGATGGAGATCTCCACGTCATCCAGGGCCACCACGGCCCCGCCGCCGGGCAGCGGCTCGAAGTGCCCCGCCATCAGCGGTCCTGCGTGAGGGTCGCCCACAGTCCGTACCCGTGCATCGCCTGCACGTCGCGCTCCATCTCCTCGCGGCTGCCGCTCGAGACGACCGCGCGACCCTTGTGGTGGACGTCCAGCATCAGTCGGTGCGCCTTGTCCTTTGAATAGCCGAAGTACGTCTGGAAGACATACGTGACATAGCTCATGAGATTGACCGGGTCGTTGTGCACGACGGTGACCCAGGGAACATCGGGCTCGGGTACCGCCGAGGGCGCCTCGCTGGACTGGGGACGTTCGATCTCCACCGGTGTCGCACTCACAACCCCCATGCTGCCACCCGGCATGGCGCGTCGCATAAACCGGCACCCAGAAATCGTCACTTTGACGAGTATCGGGGGTAGCATCATCGTCTATGAACACCGCTCAACTCGGACTGCCGGTGGACGTGCCCTCGACAGCGCTGTTCACCGACCGGTACGAACTGACCATGCTGCAGGCCGCCCTGCACGCCGGCACCGCCGACCGACGCTCGGTCTTCGAGGTCTTCACCCGCCGCCTCCCCGAGGGGCGGCGGTACGGTGTCGTCGCGGGCACCGGCCGGGTGCTGGACGCCGTGGAGAACTTCCGCTTCGACAGCGGCGTCCTGGACTTCCTCGCCGACCAGCACATCGTCGACGAGCCCACGCTGGCATGGCTCGCCGACTACCGCTTCCGCGGCGACATCTGGGGCTACCCGGAGGGCGAGGTCTACTTCCCCGGCTCGCCGATCATGCGCGTCGAAGGCAGCTTCGGCGAGGCCGTCCTGCTGGAGACGGTGATCCTCTCCATCCTCAACCACGACTCCGCGGTCGCCGCCGCGGCCTCCCGGATGTCCGTCGCCGCCGGCGGCCGGCCGCTGATCGAGATGGGCGCCCGCCGCACCCACGAGCTGTCCGCCGTCGCCTCGGCCCGCGCCGCGTACGTCGGAGGCTTCTCCTCCACCTCGGACCTGGCCGCCGGGTTCCGCTACGGCATCCCTACCGTGGGCACCAGCGCACACGCCTTCACCCTGCTGCACGACACCGAGCGCGACGCCTTCACCGCGCAGGTCGACTCCCTCGGCAGCGCCACCACCCTCCTGGTCGACACCTTCGACGTCGCCTCGGCGGTGCGCGCCGCCGTCGAGGTCGCGGGCACCGAGCTGGGCGCGGTACGGATCGACTCCGGGGACCTGCTGCTGCTCGCCCACCGGGTGCGCCACCAGCTCGACGAGCTCGGCGCGAAGAACACCAAGATCGTGGTCACCAGCGACCTCGACGAGTACGCCATCGCCTCGCTCGCGGCGGCGCCCGTGGACGCGTACGGGGTCGGCACCCAGCTGGTCACCGGCAGCGGTCACCCGACTTGTGCGATGGTCTACAAACTGGTCGCCCGGGCCGATTCCGACGCCCCGGAGACGCCGCTGCGCCCCGTGGCGAAGAAGTCCATGGGCTCCAAGATCTCGGTCGGCGGCCGCAAGTGGGCGGCCCGGCGGCTGGACGAGGACGGCGTGGCCGAGGCCGAGGTGGTCGGCAGCGGTGCGGTCCCGCCGGGGCTGGAGGACCGGCAGCTGCTGGTCGAGCTGGTGCGCGGCGGCGAGGTCGTGGCCCGCGAGCCGCTGGACACGGCGCGCGAGCGGCATGTGACGGCGCGGGCCGGGCTGCCGCTGTCGGCGACGCAGCTCTCGCGCGGCGAGCCGGTCATCCCGACGGAGTACGCGATGCGGTGAGCCCAAGACCGGGGCCCGGGACCCCTGGGACCCCCTGGCCCCGTGCGGCCATGCGTGGGGCAGCCGCCCGCGGGGCAGCCATGTTTCCGGAGCGGCGCTACGTAGAGTGGCCGTACGTGCGAGGGCCGTACGCGGGGCGGCTGTACGCGGAGCAGCCGTACGCGGCACGACCGCCGGTGGGACCGCCGCCGGCGGGGCGTGATGCCGCGCACGACGCATGAGTGCGGCGCATGGTTAGGGCGCACATCAGGGCGCAACGCGGCGCGCCGAGACGGCGTGCGCACCGGCCGATGCGGCGCGTGCGCCCGGCCTCGCGCCCGGCCGCCGTATCGTGCCGGAGCGCGATTCCGCCAGTCCGGCGTCCGGCCCCGGCCCACTCCCGCAACCCTGGCCGAGTGTCTACCCTCGGTGACATCCGCCACAGTCAGTAGATCACCAGCACACTGATCCCAGCCGGAAGGCGCACGCCATGCACCGGGCACTGATCGTCGTCGACGTCCAGAACGACTTCTGCGAGGGCGGCAGCCTCGCGGTCCAGGGCGGCGCGGATGTCGCCGCCGCCATCACCGATCTGATCGGGGAGGCGACGCCCGGTTACCGCCATGTCGTCGCCACCCGCGACCACCACATCGACCCCGGGGACCACTTCTCGGACCACCCGGATTACGAGCGCACCTGGCCGCCGCACTGCGTGGCGGGCACCGAGGGCAGCGGCTTCCACCCGAACTTCGCCCCCGCCGTCGCCTCCGGCGCCATCGACGCGGTCTTCGACAAGGGCGCGTATGAGGCGGCGTACAGCGGTTTCGAGGGGGCCAACGAGAACGGGCTGCCGCTGGCGCGGTGGCTGCGCGAGCGCGGGGTGACCGAGGTGGACGTGGTCGGCATCGCCACCGACCACTGTGTCCGGGCCACGGCCCTGGACGCGCGCCGCGAGGGCTTCGCGACGCACGTCCTGCTGGATCTGACCGCCGGGGTCGCCGAGGCGACGACGGAGCGGGCCCTGGAGGAGCTTCGCGCGGCGGGCGTGGAGCTCTCGGGCAAGCCGGTCGTCTGATCCGCGCTATATCGGGCTATCGCCGGGCTACGCCGTCGCGGGCGGTCGCAGCAGGGCCGCGATGGGGTGCCACAGCTCCCCGACCCCGTACGGCGCCGTGCGCCACACCAGCCCGTCCGGATGGTGCAGCACCGCCGTGACCTCGTCCGGTGTCGGCGGCGCGCTGTTCCCCCGCAGGTACACCGCCCGCAGTCCGAGGTTGCGCAGCCTGGTCAGGGCGCGCTGCCGGTTCGCGGCGTGCACCAGCACCCGTACGCCGCCCTCGCCCAGCGGTCGCGGCAGGGTCAGTGCCACGACCACGCTGCCTCCCGGCAGCTTGGTGAATCCTCCGTCGGCCATCTGTTCATGTCCCCCGTGAGACGTCGTGTCAGCAAGAAAGGTCTAGGGGCATCTAAACGCGAACGGCCGCCGCCCGCTAGGGGGCGACGGCCGATGCCGCTCTGACCTGCGACGACGGCAGATCTATTGATCTAGGAAGCGGACGGGGAGACCTGGACGGTCAGCGTGGAGGCGCCGGGAAGCTCCTTCAGGATGCTGATCTTGGTGTTGTTGTCAGCAACCTTCACCCCACCCGTCGGATTCGACTCGTACCAGTACGTCCCCTTGCGGTCGTCGAAGACCGGCGTGCCCCGCTTTGCCGGGACCTTCGCCGCGGCCCCGTTCTTGTGGAGCGTGAAGCCATCCGTCGGGTACCAGCTGAAGGGCGAGTCGTACGCCTGGACGCGGTTGCGCATCAGCGTGCCGTCCGCCCAGGTGTGCGGGGTGGCGTGCGCGTCGACCGGCAGGATCTGGCCGGAGCCGGGGTGGACGCCGACGTTGTTGTCCGGCTCCGAGGTGTCCCACAGCCAGATCAGCAGACCGTTCTGGTACGGGAAGTGCTCGACCCAGTCGGGCCGGCTGCCCGCCCAGCCGAAGTTGTACGGGCCGACCTTGAGGGTCTTGTCGTACGACACGTACTGGCGGTTCTCCGCGATGTAGTACTGCGGGTAGTCCTTGGTGAAGGACGCCCCGATGCGCGAGAAGCCGTTCGTGGTCCAGCCGTTGTCGTCACCCTCGGCGCCGTCGGTCAGCACCGGCGCGCCGTCAGCCGTCAGGGTGATCGCGTCGGCCGCGAAGCCCGGCTGGGCGACGCCGCCGTCCGTCTGGTAGCGGAAGCGCAGGTCGATCTTCTTGCCCGCGTAGGCGTCGAGCGGGAAGGAGAGCTTCTTGTACGCGCCCGAGGTCCCGGTCAGCGCGGGCTTGTCGCCGGCGTCGCGCGGGATGGCCTTGCCGTCCGCGGTGCCGTCCACCGGCGTCCAGTTGGCGCCGCCGTCCGTGGACACCTCGGCGTAGAGGTAGTCGTAGTTCTCCTCGATGTCCCACCAACCCTGAAGGTCCAGGCTCGCCTTGGACTTGCCGGTCAGGTCGACGGACCGGGTCAGGGTGTTCTTGAGGTCGTCGCCCATGCCGCTCCACCACTGCTTGGAGCCTTCGGCGGGCTGCGTGATCTTGGTGGTCTTGACCTTGTCGGGCAGTTGGACCACCAGCGCCTGCGGGTTCTTGGTGTTGTACTCGGCCACCCCGAGGGTGTGCCGGGACTTCGTGGCGGCCTTCGCCGTGTCGTAGTTCAGCCAGCCGAGCTGCAGCTTGTCCCAGGCGCTCATATCGCCGGGCAGATCGCCGATCGCGTCCTGACCGGTGCCCAGCCAGGAGCCGGAGGACATCAGCGACCAGAAGGCCACGGCCGACTCGCCCTTGCCGGTGGTGTCGTACTCGTCCGGCAGGCCCAGGTCATGGCCGTACTCATGGGCGAAGACGCCGAGCCCGCCGTTCTCCGGCTGCATGGTGTAGTCGCCGACCCAGATGCCGGTGTCGCCGATCTGCGCACCGCCGGCCTTGTTGTCGCCGGGGCCGGTACGGCCCGCGTCGGTGCCGTACGCGTACCAGCGGTGGGCCCAGATCGCGTCCGTGCCCTGCGCGCCGCCGCCCGCCGACTCGTCCTCACCGGCGTGGACGATCTGGAAGTGGTCGATATAGCCGTCGGGCTCGTTGAAGTTGCCGTCGCCGTCGTAGTCGTAGCGGTCCCACTGGTCGTACTTGACCAGGTCCGCCTTGATCTCGGCGTCGGTGCGGCCGGCCGCCTTCTGGTCCTTGGCCCACTGGTTGACGCCGTCGCGGATCAGGTCCCAGGCGTTGGCGCAGTTGGTGTCACCGCAGTAGTTGGAGCCGTAACGGGCCTCGTTCCAGTCGACCTTGACCCAGTCGGAGACCTCGCCGTCCACCGAGTAGCGGCCCGAGGACTGCTTCTCGTAGTACTTCTTCAGCGACTCCTTCCCCTTGTCGGCGGAGAAGTAGAGGTCCTGGAAGTGCTGGCGGTTGTAGTCCTTCTGCCAGGCCGTGCTGTTGTCGTTCGCGCGGTCCGGCTCGGCGATCGTGTTGTGGGCCGGGCCCGGCGCGCCGCCGTACTTCTTCACCGGCGGCTCGGGGCCGTCCGCACCGTCGGGGTCGTACATGGTGGTGTCGTCGACCTTGTCGCCGAACTCGACCAGGATGGTGAAGATCTTGTCGGTCTTCTCGCGGGCCAGTTCGACGTACTTGCCCTTGCCGAGCTTCACCACCGAGGACGCGCCGCGCCGGTCCGCCTTCGCGTCCCCGGATATGACCTGCTGCAGCGCCTCTTGCCGCTGCGCCTCCTGCTGCTTGCTGTAGGGCCCGGCCAGGTCGTGCTCGACGTCGGTCTTCGCGGGCGCCGGGTCGTGTCGCTCAACGCGCGTAGATGACCCATTGTCCGCCTGGGCTATGCCTGTCGACAGCCCCGCCGCGCCGAGCGCGGCGACCACGGTGGCGATGGCGGCCGTTCTCGCGGCCCTCCGTTGACTGCTCACGCTTCTCCAGTCCTCCCCAGTGACACCAGTGCGGGACATTTGACCGGAGAGGCAGGAGAAAAGACAGACCTTGACTTGGATACTGGGGACAAGTACGTTTCGCGACCCACCTATACCGGATTCCGGACGCCAACGGGCGTGCGGATCTCATCAGTTGGGACGGCGCAGGACCGTGTGCGCCCCTGCGCCCCCTATGCAACGGCCTCGTGGGTCAGGTCACGCTTACTTGCGTTTCCCGTCGGGCATTCAGCACCGTAGAGTCATTTTGCCGGTGCACACCCCTGTGACTCATGCCCCCTGCATAGTCGATGCCTTGAGGACGGATCCAGCCATGCCGCGTCCGACTCCTGCACAGTTTGCCTACGGTTCGGCCACCGTCGTCTTCTCGACCTTCGCCATGTTGCTGCTGACCCAGACGCGATCGGGCCTGGGAGTCGCGGTGATAGCCGTGGCCGGGCTGGCGCTCGGGCTCCTCGTCGCCGTCACGGTGCCGATGCCCGGCACCCCGCGCGCCGGTCGCGCGGCGGCGGCGCGTACGAACCGGCGGACCGTCCTGGTCCGCGCGCCGCGGGCCCCCGCCCCCGCCGCTCCCGCCGCCACCCCGGCCCACGCTCACGCCGAGCCGGTGGAGCCGCGGGTCAGCCAGCACTCGCTCCACGGCTGACGCCGCCGCCGGGCGCTGGGCCGCCGGACACTGGGCCGGCGGGCGCTGGGCGGTATTGCTAGGCCGCCACCACTACGGTTTTGGCCGCCTTGTCGTGCAGACACTGGCGCAGCGGCTGGTCCCAGGTGCACCACAGGACGTTGAGCAGCCAGAACAGGGTGCCCACCAGCAGCGGGATCAGCATCCCGGGCAGTACGTACACCACGGCCCGCAGCCAGCCCTGGCGGCCCGGCACATCGCCGTCGGACAGCATCGCCACCCGGATGCGCAGCGCCTTCTTGCCGAGCGTCTGACCGCTGCGGGCCAGCATCACGCCCTCGTAGACGAAGTAGACGGCCATGGTGATCACCAGCGACAGGGTCACCTTGCCCATGTCCTGCTCGCCAGGGTTGTCGTAGGCGTACTTGAGCGCGCCGGTCGAGGCGAGTGCCACGGTCCAGATGAACCCGAGGATCAGTGTGTCGACCAGCCGGGCGACGAAGCGCTGACCGGGGGTGGCGGGCGGCGGCATGCCCACAGGGGGGTGGTGCTGCGGATACGACAGCTGGTCGGGGCTCATGCCCCGATTACACCAGCAGCGCGCGGGCGGCAGGTAGCTCGGGGGCTGCGATTTCCGGGCAGCGGATCATGAAGGCACGGCGACCACGACCGTCTTGGCGACCTTGTCGTGCAGACACTGGTGGTACGGCTGGTCCCAGGTGCACCACAACACATTGACCAGCCAGAAGATGAAGCCGCAGCACGGCACGATCTCGGGCAGGGCATACGTACCGGCGCGCAGCCAGCCCGGCTGACCGGCCGGGATCTCCCCGTTCTCCAGCAGGGCGACGCGGATCTTCATCACCTTCTTGCCCACCGTCTGGCCGTACTTGGTCAGCATCAGCCCTTCGTAGAGGAAGTACACCAGGGCGTAGACGATCGTTATGGCGGTCGCCTCGTCGTTGTTGTTCACCGGGTCGTAGTCGCCCACGAGCACCGCCATCACCAGACCCACCGGGATGCCCACGATCAGCGCGTCGATGATCCGGGCGACGAGGCGGCGGCCGCGGTTCGCGAGCGGGGGCATGCCCGCGAGCGGGTCGGGGGCGCCGTACTCGCCGCCGTACTCGCCGCCGTACGGCGAGCCGAAGGAGGGGGGCGGCTGCTGCTTGGAGAACGCGTCGCCCTCTGGCTGCTCCTCGGCCCGCGGCTCGCCCGGCCCGGTCTCGCCTGGCCCTGGCCCGCCTGGCCCTGGCCCTGGCTCGCCTGGCCGAGGTTCCTCGGGCCTGGGCCCCTCGGACGGGGGCCCCTCGGACCGGGGTTGGTCGGGCCTGGGTTGGTCGGGCCGGGGTTGGTCGGGCCGGGGTTCGTCAGGCCCCGGGGTCGGCTGGTCGGTGCTCATGGCCCGAGTCGACCCCGGAGCCGGAGCCACCGCATCCGGCGCGCTCCGTTCGGGCGACCGGGATGGACCGTACGAGTCAGCGTCCCGTACGGCCCCTACCGCCTCACCGCCCCGGCACCGGCGTACGGCTCAGCCACGCCCCCGCGGCTCAGCCGCGACCAGCCACGAAGGTGCCCGCCGCCTTGTCGTGCCAGCACTGCCGCCAGGGCCGGTCGAACAGGCACCACAGCACATTGAGGACCCCGATCACCAGCAGCCAGAGCACCGAGTACACCAACCAGCGGCGCAGCGCGGCGCCGAAGGAAGGGGTGTCGTGCCCCTCGATGTCCAGGACCCGCACCCCGCACAGCTTCTTGCCCAGCGTGGCGCCCCACTTCGCGGTCGGGAACGCCTCGTAGACCAGCCCGACGACGAGCAGCAGGCCGAGCACCACGCCGAGGTAGGCGCCCGTCGTGCCGTCCAGCCAGTAGACGGTGACGGTCTCGCCGGTCAGCTTGGCGCGCTCCACCTTCTCGTCGAAGTGATCGCTCGCCTTGGTCCACAGGGGATACGCGGCGGCGCCGACGGCCCCGAGGAGTACGGCGGAGTCGATGAGCCGGGCCACGAGGCGGCGGCCGAGGGAGGCGGGCCGGCCCTGGGCCTGGGCGGCCTGAAGGAAGGGGTTGTCGACGGGCGGCTTCCACGGAATGACGCCTTCAGGCGCACCACCGGGGGCGCCCGGGCCCCCGCCCGGGCCCGCGCCCGGGACAGCACCGGGCGCGGGCTGCTGGGCGAGCTGCCGCACCTGCTGCTGCCAGCCGGGCTGGGATTGGGGTTGAGGCTGGGGCTGAGGTTGCGGTTGGGGGTGGGGCTGGGGTTGGGGCTGGGGCTGGGCTCCGGGTACGGCAGGACCACCGCCGGGCAGCCCGACCGGGCCCTGTGCGGGAGCGCCGTGGCCGGGCGCGGCCGGACCGCCGCCCGGAAGCACGACGCCGCCCTGCGGGGGCAGCGCACCCGCGCCCTGCATGGGAGCGGCCCCGCCGGGCTGTCCACCGGCCTGCCCGGACCAGCCAGGCTGCCCCTGCTGTCCCGGCTGCCCCTGCCTTCCCGGCTGTCCCTGCTGCTGCCCGGGCGCCGCCGTACCGCCGCTCTGCTTCGGCGCGCCGCGCCCGACGGCGCGCATCGTCATCGTGCCGTCGTCCCGCGTGGGCGCGCCGCTGCCCGCCCCCGATCCGGTCTGGCCGGGCCCGGTCTGCCCGGGTCGGATCGCGCGGATGGAGATCGTGCCGTCCCCGCCTGTCGTACGCCCGCCGCCGGGCGCATCCGTATCAGCGCTCGCGCCCGCGCCGGGGCCCGGCTCCGCCGGGGGCAGCTCCGGAGCGCGCCGCGCGGGCGGCAGGGCCTGCGCGCCCGCGGGACCGCCGGCACCCCCGGGCCCGCCGGAGCCACCAGTACTCCCAGGGCCACCAGGACCACCGGAACCGCTGACGGCCCGGCGCGGATCCGGCACCCCGGGCCTGGCCGGCCCACCGGAAGCCGGGCCTCCGGCCCCCGCTCCCGGCTCCGCCGGGTTCGAGCCCCAGGAGACGCGGCGGTCCTGCTCCCCGCCGAAACCGGACTGCCGGGCCGCGTCCGCCTGCCAGGCCGACGCGGGCTCCGGCCGGGTGCCGTGCAGCCGCTGCGGATCGTTCCAGTCCATGCCGGCCGGAGCCGCGCCGCCCACACTCTGGGCCGGCGGCACGGGCTCGGGCCCCGGCCCGCTCCGTACGTCCATCTCACCGCGCGGCCGCAGTTCCGGCAGCGCCCGTCCGCCGCTGTCTCCGACAGGACCGGCGGAACCGGCAGCAGGACCGGCGGCAGGGGCCTCGTCGAGATACATGGGCCCGGTCTCGTCCGGCACCGGGGCCGTGACCTGCGTATGGGTCACCCCGGGCGGCGGCGCGGGCATGGCCTCGCCGTCGATCGGCGCGGGCCGACTGGTGCCGGGCACCCAGGCGGCGCCGTTCCAGTAACGGATGTAGCCGGGGATGGACGGATCAGGATAAAAACCAGGAAAGGAGGTGCCGTCCGCGGATCCTGAGGTAGGGGCGCTCATGATCTCCGATGTCCCGTATCTGCTCGGCCGTGCTGTGCTGCGCCGCGCCTGTGCGGTGCGTCGCGGTGGGGGGCGACAAGCAGTCTGCCGTACAAGAGCCGCAGTGCAACACGGAGCGCGCTGTCAAGGTCTATCAGACCGGCCCGAGCGCCCGTACCCATTCCTGGGTGGGCACCACTCTCCCGTGCGAGCGCGACGCCGCCGTACACCCGCGAGCCTCCGGCTGGGTCCGGCCCGCCTAGGTCCAGCAGACCTACGTTGACACGGCCGCGAGCCTTTCCGGCCGCGAATACTGGAAGCCATGGACCGCAACACCGAGCTCAGCGAGTTCCTGCGGACCCGCAGGGCCCGGCTGCGCCCTGAGGACGCGGGCGTGAACATGACTGCCTCCGGACGCCGCCGGGTGCCGGGGCTGCGCCGCGAGGAGCTGGCGCATCTGGCCGGGGTCAGCACCGACTACTACACCCGGCTGGAACAGGGCCGCCATCTGAATGTCTCGGAGGCGGTGCTGGACGCCGTCGCGCGCGCCCTGCAGCTGAACGACACCGAGCGTGCGTACCTCTTCGAGCTGGCCAAGCCACGGCCCCGCCGCACCCAGCGCCGCCGGCCGCTCCGCCCCCAGCGGGTGCGGCCCGGGGTGTACCGCGTGCTGCAGATGCTGGACGGGGTCTCGCCCGCCTTCGTGCTCGGGCGCGGGGGCGATGTGCTGGCCTCCAACCGGCTGGCCCGCGCGCTGATCATCGACTTCGACGCGCTGCCGTACCGCGAGCGGAACCTGACCCGCTTCATGTTCCTCGACCCGGCGGCCCGCGAGCTGTACCGCGAGTGGGACAAGTACGCGTCGGAGATGGTGGCCACCCTGCGGCTCCAGGCGGGCCGCCAGGCCGATGACCCGGTCCTCACCGAGCTCGTCGGCGAGCTGACGATCAAGAGCCCGGAGTTCCGTACGTGGTGGGCCGACCACAACGTGCGGGAGAAGTCGCACGGCGTCAAGCTCTACCACCACCCGGTGGTCGGGGACATGACGCTCGCCTACGAGAACGTGACCTTCCCTGGCGATGACGATCAGGCGATGTGCATTTACACGGTCGAGTCCGGATCCCCCTCCGAGGCGGCGCTGCAGCTACTCGCGAACTGGACCGCGACCGCGCCCCCCGACCGCGCCTCTTCTCCCCCTTCCCCCTCGTCCCCTTCTCCCTCTTCCTCCTCCCCTCCCCCTTCCATACCCCGAAACCCCGTTCACGGAGATCACTGATATGACCACCAGCGTCACCGCGTACGCTGCCCCGGCCCCCAAGGCCCCGCTGGAGCGCACCACCATCGAGCGCCGCCCGGTCGGCGAGCACGACATCCTGATCGAGATCGCGTACGCCGGCATCTGCCACTCCGATATCCACCAGGCCCGCGAGGAGTGGGGCAGCGCCCAGTTCCCGATGGTCCCCGGCCATGAGATCGCGGGCATCGTCACCGAGGTCGGCTCCGGCGTCACCAAGTACGCCGTCGGCGACCGGGTCGGCGTCGGCTGCTTCGTCGACTCCTGCCGCGAATGCGAGAACTGCCTGGCGGGCGAGGAGCAGTACTGCCTCAAGGGCGAGGTGTCGACATACAACGGCAAGGAGTACGACGGCTCTCCCACCTACGGCGGCTACAGCACGCACGTCGTCGTCGACGAGAACTACGCGCTGCGCATCCCCGACGGCCTGTCCCTCGACGTCGCCGCCCCGCTGCTGTGCGCCGGCATCACCCTCTACTCCCCGCTGGCCCACTGGAACGCAGGCCCCGGCAAGAAGGTCGCCATCGTCGGCCTCGGCGGCCTCGGCCACATGGGCGTCAAGATCGCCCACGCCATGGGCGCGGAGGTCACCGTCCTGTCCCAGTCGCTCCGCAAGAAGGACGACGGGCTGCGGCTGGGCGCCGACCACTTCTACGCGACCAGCGACGAGTCGACGTTCGCCGAGCTGGCGGGCTCCTTCGACCTGATCATCAACACGGTCTCGGCGAACCTCCCGCTGGACGCGTACCTCTCGCTGCTCAAGCGCGACGGCACGATGGTGCACGTGGGCGGCCCGGAGTTTCCGAGCTCGTTCAACCAGTTCTCGCTGATCATGGGCCGTAAGTCGATGGCGGGCTCGAAGATCGGCGGCATCCGGCAGACGCAGGAGATGCTGGACTTCTGCGCGGGGCACGGGTTCGGCGCGGAGATCGAGGTGATCACGGGTGACCAGATCAACGAGGCTTACGAGCGGGTCGTGAGCAGCGATGTGCGGTACCGGTTCGTGATCGATATCGCGTCGCTGAAGGGCTAGCGGACGGTGTGGTCGGCCTTCGTGACGATGATCGTCACGAAGGCCGACCATCGTCGCGAAGGCCGATCCCAAAGGCGCAGGCCCCGTACAACTCCCGTACAACTAAAGTCAGTCAGGCGCAGACCATCGGCTGACGACAGGGTGCGCCGTTACTCCCGAAACTGGTGGTGGGTCGCAAAGCGCGGGCCAGGACACCAGGGGGAACCACCATGCGGGGCAGGGGAATCAGCCGGGCGCGTTTTCTGGCAGGGGCGGGGGCCCTGGGAGCCGTTGGGGCAGCTGCGACCGTTGCGGCATCGGGTGCGTCGGGTGCGCCGCTGACATCGGGCCGGGCCGAGGCGCGAAGTCGCCGCGGCCCGACGGGCCTGACCTACCGGGGCGTGGGGTACGAGGTCATCGACGGCGAGACACCGGCGACGAGCTGGAGTGCCGCGCGGATGCGCAAGGACATCCAGACCATCAAGAACGATCTGCACGCCGGCTCGGTCTCGGTCTTCGGCGACGGTGTCGACCGGCTCAAGGCCACCTCCTCGGAGGCAGCCGAGCGCGGACTGCACGTCTGGCTCCAGCCGCGTCTGGCGGACGTCTCCCACCAGGACATCCTCGACCACTTGGCCGAGACCGGCAGACACGCCGAGCAACTGCGACGCCAGGGTGCGGGGGTCCATCTCAGCGTGGGCGCCGAGTTCGTGCTGTTCGTCCCGGGCATCGTGCCGGGTGACAACGCTCTTGAGCGCGTGAAGAACATGCTGGACGGAAACTTCGACCCCGAGAAGATGGTGCGTCGGCTGCGCGAGTTCACCGCGCGGGCCGCGAAGGTCGGCAGGTCCGTGTTCAAGGGCCGGATGACGTATGGCGCGGCGCAGGACGAGGAGGTCGACTGGGACCTGTTCGACCTGGTCAGCGTCAACTACTACGCGTACCACCCGAACCGGGCGGATTACGTCCGCGAGCTGACACCGTTCCTGCGCTGGCGCAAGCCAGTGGTCATCTCCGAGTTCGGCACCTGCACCTTCAAGGGCGCGCCGGAGCAGGGCGGCATGGGCTGGAACGTCGTGGACTACGACAAGGACCCTCCGGAGATCGTCGGCGACCTGGTCCGCAGCGAGCGGACCCAGGCCACGTACCTCACCGATCTGCTCAATGTCTTCGAGTCCATGAACCTCTACGCGGCCCTGGTGTACCAGTTCGTCACCCCCGATGCCCCGCACCGGACCAACCCGCGCTATGACCTGGACCTGGCGAGCTACGGCATCGTCAGGCCGATCTGGAAGACCTTCGAGGACCCGACGCCCCACTGGCACTGGGAGCCGAAGGAAGCGTTCCACGCACTGTCCCAGCACTACGGGCGCCACATACGGTAGCTGTGGGCAGGACAGCGACGGTGTCCGGTTCGCATACTGACGAGCATGACGACCTATGACACGCTCGGCGCGACGTACGCCCGCACACGACAGCCCGATCCGCGGATCGGCGCGCAGATCCACGCGGCGCTCGGGAGCGTCACCGACGTGATCAACGTCGGAGCGGGCACCGGCTCCTATGAACCGCCGCAGACGGCCCTCGCGGTCGAGCCCAGCCAGGTCATGATCGCCCAGCGCCCGCCGGGATCCGCACCCGCCGTGCAGGCCGTCGCGGAACGGCTCCCGTTGTGTGACAACGCCGCCGACGCCGTGATGGCCCTGCTGACCGTCCACCACTGGACCGACCTGGCAGCGGGAATCGACGAACTGCGCAGGGTCGCCCGCCGCCGCATCGTCATCCTGACGTGGGACCAGCAGGTCTTCCGCGAGCGGTTCTGGCTCGTCCGGGACTATCTCCCGGAAGCGGCCGCGTTCGACGACACCCGTGCCACCCCGACCGAGCAACTGGTCGACCTGCTCGGCGGGGCGCGCCAGGAACCGGTCGGGGTGCCCCATGACTGCGTGGACGGATTCGGCGCCGCGTACTGGCGCCGCCCCGAGGCTTATCTCGACCCGCAGGTGCGCGCGGGGGTCTCCCTGTTCGCCCAGACCGGCGAGGACACCATCGCGCCCGGTCTGGCCCGGCTCGCGGATGATCTGGCGACCGGCCGCTGGCACACCCGCCATGCCGAACTGCTCCCGCTCGACACCCTCGACGTCGGATACCGGCTGCTCGTGGCCGACCTCTGACGCAGTACGGCTCGGGGTCGTGGTCGGGCACACGGAACCCGCACTCACCTGGCGGTCAGTTGGTGGCCAGGTCGGCGTGGATGAGTTTGTGATCGGAGAAGTTCTCGTGGACACCGACACCGGAGGAACTGAAGGCACCGCCATTGCGCAGGAAGATGTAGTCGTACTTCTTCCCCCCGGGCCTGGTGGAGTCTTCTGTCATCTTGCAGGGGAAAAGGTAATGGGTCGGATTGCAGGCAGGGTCGGCGTCATGGAATTTCGACCACATGGCAGACAGTTCACGGGCATTCGGCTCGGTGTTGAAGTCCCCGAGCACAATGACGTCCGGATAGGCCCGGACGGCTGTGATGAGTTCCCCGACCTGGACTTTACGCACATTGGCCTGCCCGGCCTGGGCGGCAAGGTGGGTCGCGAAGACTCGCACCTTCCGGCCCGCGACAGTCGTATCAGCGGCCACATATCCGCGGGGCTCACTGCCGCCCTGTGAGTAGTGGCGGTTCACCTTGTTGGTGAGCGGCGCGGCGGACAGAATCGCGTTCCCGTAGGCGGAACCGAACTCGTGGCAGCCCCAACGGGTGTTCTTCACGCCTCCGTATGCGGCGTAGTACCGGAAGCCCTTTTCCCTCAGCTTACTGATGACGCGTTGTGTCTCACCGACGCAGATCTCCTCCAGCGCGATGACTTGGGGCCTATACGTGACGATCTGGTCCACGATCTGGCCAACGTGGTAGAGCGGGTTGGAAACACGGCACGGATTGCACACGTTGAAGTTCGCGACCCGATTCGGGAAGACAGCCTTCCACTCGGGCGAAGACTTCCACTTGGGGGAAGAAATCCCCGTAGCGGAACCATCCACCTGCGTCTGCGGTGGAGCGATTACCTGTGCGGACGCAGTCGCCATATTCGCCCCGGACGACACAGCCGACACCGAGGACAGCAGTAGGGCGGCCAGTGCGGCGGCGATGGCCGTGCACATCACCCTCGCCCGGGGCTCAGCGGCCTCAACAGCCTCAGCGGCCGGGACGCGTGAGGAGGGTGCGTACGCCGCCCCCGGTGAGGGTCACCTCTTCGGGCGCACCCGCGTCGATGGCCAGCGACAGCTCATCGGAGGGCCAGCCCTGGGCCAGGGCGCCCAGCGGCACCCGGTGGTAGCGGTGGATCTGCGGCAGGGCCTGGTGCATACGGTCCGGAGTGGTGAAGACCGGCACCAGCTGGGCGCCGTCGTCCTGTTCGAGCACGGGGAGCGTCACAGCCTGCGGGTCCGTATCCTCCACGCCCTCGGGAGCGGGAAGCAGCACCTCGCTGCTGGCGAGGGTGTCCAGCGCCGTATCGTCCGCCCGGTTGGCCGCGAGTTCGCCGAGGGCGTGCTGGGTGGCGTGGACGGTGCTGTCGTCGGGGAGGTCACTCATGGTTCTCTCCAGCGATCGGAGTGGCATATGGGCAGGTCAGGCGCCGATCCGAACGAGCCGAACCGGTTTTCCGTCAGTCGTAAGCCCGCCGAGTACCCGACTTCGTGGCGTTGAGACATCCCGTGCGGACATGCCACACCCACCGCGGCAGGAGGATCATCGACCAGCATGTCGAGCCCAGCAGTGAACGCACATGAATGACATCCAGCTCCTATGGGGAGAATTCCGGCTCCCGACCCGGGATGCGCTCCATCTCGCGGACGGAAATTCGTACGACGTGGCCCTCTCACCGGGCACGCCGAGCGGCTTCAGGCTACTTGGGGCCTTCGATCTGCATCAGATGCTCACAAGCGAACCGGATTGGACGTCCGAGGTCGATGGGCTCAAATCCGTGGAGCTGGCTCATGGCGGTTTCCTCTGGGGCGGTGAGGGTTCCTACGGCTCGGAAGGATTCGTAGCGCGTTTGACTGCCGGCCGTTCGCTTATATGGGCTGTCTTCCTCACCGAATCGAACCCGTTCCAAGAGATTCGGCTACACGGCAAGATCGCGTCCTTCGTCTCGACCTCAGCCGTCGAAATAACCGTCGATATCGACGACCCACGGCGTCCGGTCAGCGAGGCGAAGTGAACTTGCTGGTCACGGGAACACGTCAAGGTCGATCTCGCCCGTCCTCCCCTTCCAGTACTCCTGGTGGAAGCGCAGCGGCACACCGGGGGCGAAGGCGCGTAGCGCGGTGGTGAGGCGGTCGGGGTCGATACGCCAGAGGACCATGGTGCGGCCGTCCCGGACGACCTCGTACTCGATATGAGGGGCCACGCGCGCGGCCATCTCGGGTTTGAGGTTCTGATTGGGACCAGGGAGTGCCGGGGAGCCGGGCCGGCGTTCGACCCCCACGCAGCGGATCGGGCGGAGCTGGGCTGTTCTCTGGCCCCACAGCACGACGACCTCGATCTCCGCCCAGGGGACCACGGCGGTCTGACGGCGATATTGGAGCGGCATACCGCCCAAGGTGATGCCGTACTGATCCACCCGGAAGGCCAGGAGCCGCTTCCAGCCGTGGCCGCCGAGCAGGTTGAGCGGTGTTCGTGTGAAGTGCTCTTCGTAGACGGGAGACACAGCATCGACCATACGGCCTAAGCCACTTGCCGCTGACACGTCGTCCTTCTTCATCCCTGCTGGGCGAGCGCCTGCCGACGCGCCGTGGGTGTGGCTTCGCCGCGGGGCAACTGGCCATGACGGCCGCGGGAGCCGCTGGCGGAAGAGTTCGTGCGCATCGCCTCAGCGCCGCACCGCCCACAACGGCGGACGCCATGAGGCCCTGCGCCTCCGCGCCCCGCTCCCGCTCATCGCCCGAGGCCGCGGAAGAACGCACGGATATCCGCGACCAGCAGATCCGGCTGTTCCATGGCCGGGAAATGCCCGCCCCGCTCGTACTCCGTCCACCGCACGATGTTGTTCGTCCGCTCCGCGATATGCCGCAGCGGGATGAAGTTCTCGTGGGGGAAGACGGCGAGGGCGGTCGGGGCGGTGGAGGGTTCGGGGGCCGCGCCCCAGGCGGAGTGGGCGCGTTCGTAGTAGATGCGGCCGGCGGAGCCGGCGGTGCCGGTCAGCCAGTAGAGCATGACGTTGGTGAGGAGCTGATCGCGGTCGACCGCGCCCTCAGGACGGTCCCGGGAGTCGGTCCACTCCTTGAACTTCTCGGCGATCCAGGCCAGTTGCCCGACCGGTGAGTCGGTGAGCCCGTAGGCCAGGGTCTGGGGGCGGGTGGACTGGATGTCGGCGTAGCCCTGGCGGTCGCGGGCCCACTGCTGATTCAGCTCCCAGGAGGCGAGGGTGCGGGCGCGTTCGGCCGGGGGCAGGGTGGCCAGGTGGGCGGGGTCGGGTTCCTCGGTGGCGGAGGAGCCGGGGATGTGGTTGAGGTGGACGCCGATGATCCGTTCGGGGTGGATACGGCCGAGCTCGCGGGAGATGGCGGAGCCCCAGTCGCCGCCCTGGGCGCCGTATCGCCGGTAGCCGAGGCGCTCCATGAGCTCGGCGAACGCGGCGCCGACCCGGTGGTACTCCCAACCGGTCTCCCAGGTCGGTCCCGAGAGGCCGAACCCGGGGATGCTCGGCAGGACGAGGTGGAACGCGTCGGAGGGGTCGCCGCCGTGGCCGCGTGGGTCGGTGAGCGGGCCGGCGACCTTGGCGAATTCGACGATGGAGCCCGGCCAGCCGTGCGTCATGATCAGCGGGGTGGCATCCGGCTCGGGTGAGCGGATATGCGCGAAGTGGATGTTCGCCCCGTCGATCGTCGTGGTGAACTGCGGCCACTGGTTCAGCCGGGCCTCGGCGGCCCGCCAGTCGTATGTGTGGCGCCAGTGCCGTACGAGCTCCCGCAGATAGTCGCGCGGAATGCCGTACGCCCAGCCCACGCCCGGCAGTTCATCGGGCCAGCGGGTGCGGTCGAGTCGTGCGTGCAGATCGTCCAGCTCGGCTTGCGAGATGTCGATACGGAAGGGGCGAATGATCTCGGCCAGGCTTGTCATCCGATGCATGGTAGATCCGCCGGGTTTGCGGAGCGAACGAGTTAAAGCGGCCACCTTCGGTTAACAACACCTTGAGATGGCAGTTACCTCCCCTTCTGTGAATACTGTCGGGTAGCGCTCAGTTGTTGACGGGGAGGCGGGGGCGTCATGGCGTTGCTGGAGTGTGTGGCCGAATCTCGGCATAGATGGCCTTTCCAGGTGTCTGAAACGTCCGGGGGGTGCCGCTGATGGGGTGGGATCTGACCCCCGATTGGCTCGATGACGCGGTCGAGTCGGGCACTGAGGCCGTCGGGGACGGTGTGGAGTGGCTGGGGAACAAGTCCGCCGAGGGTCTGGACAAGGTCGGCTGGGAGGGCGGGGCGGACTGGGTCCGTGACAAGTCCCGTTCGGCGGCGAACGCCCTGGGCGCCGATGTCGCCGAGTTCCAGCTGGACGAGACCGAGGATCCGAAGAAGCTGGTCTTCGGGAGCGCCGGGAAGATCCGGTCCACGGCCACGCATCTGCGGGACTTCCAGAAAGCCTTCGACCAGGTCGGGCGCGGGCTGAAGGGGGTGGATCCGTCCCGGCTGAAGGGCCGGAGCGCGGACGCGTTCGGGAAGACGGTGGCGGACGAGCCGGCGAAGTGGTTCAAGGCCGCGGACGCGTGTGAGAAGGCCGCGCTTGCGCTGGAGGGCTTCGCGGGGACCGTGGAGTGGGCGCAGGGCCAGGCGCAAGAGGCCATCGACGCGTACAAGGCGGCGAAGAAGGCGTCGGAGGAGGCGCGTTCGGCCTACAACGGGAAGGTGGACGCGTACAACGCGGCCGTGGACACGTACAACGCCGCCGTGGAGGACGGGAAGGAACCGGGGGCGAAGCCGAAGAAGCCCGGCGATTTCGCCGACCCGGGCCCCGCCAAGGCGCAGGCCGCGCAGGAGAAGCTGGACGAGGCGCGGCGGCAGCGGAACAAGGCGGAGGAGACGGCGGTCAAGGCGGTGGCGCAGGCCCGGGACGCCGCTCCGCCCAAGCCGTCGTACAGCGAGCAGGTCGCCGATGGGCTGGACGGGCTGCAACTGGACGCGTCGCATTTCGTCGGCGGTGTGGTGAAGGGGACGGCTGGGCTGGTCAATTTCGCCCGTGCGCTCAATCCGCTGGACCCGTACAACATCACCCACCCCGCCGAGTACGTGACCAACCTGAACAGCACCGCGGCCGGGCTGGTGACGATGGCCAACGATCCTGTCGGGACGGGCAAGACCATGCTCGACGCCTTCGCCAAGGACCGGAGGGCCTGGGCCGGCTGGTGCCCGAACTGATCGGCACCAAGGGACTCGGCGCTGCCCGGGCAGGCATGGGCGCTGCCCGGGAAGGCATGGCAGCGGCCCGGTATGCGCGGGGTGGGGAGGACGCGGCGCGTGCGGCGCTGCGCAAGGAGGGGTCGCATCCGTTCGCGCGCAAGGACGCCGGGAGGCCGTGCAAGGGCACGGACCCGGTGGACCTGGCGACCGGGAAGATGTTCCTGCCCCAGACGGATGTGACCCTGCCCGGCGAGCTGCCGCTGGTCTTCCGCCGCCGGGTGGAGTCCGGTTACGCGGCGGGGGGCTGGTTCGGTCCGTCGTGGTCGAGCACGGCCGACCAGCGGCTGGAGATCGACGCCGAGGGTGTGGTGTTCATCAGCGAGGACGGGCTGCTGCTGTCCTATCCGCACCCCGCCCCCGGCCTGCCCACCCTCCCCGAGGCGGGTCCGCGGTGGCCGCTGGAGCGGGACGCGCAGGGCGACTTCACCCTCACCGAGCCCGACACCGGGCACACCCGTCACTTCACCGGCCCGGAGGGCGGGGGCGACGGGGTGGCGCGGCTGGCGCAGGTCATGGACCGAAGCGGCCATTTCATCACCTTCGACCACGACAGCGAGGGGGCGCCCACCGATGTCGTCCACTCGGCCGGCTACCACCTGAAGCTGACCACCGCCGACGGCCGGATCACCGCCCTCCACCTGGCGGGCGCGGCAGCGGACGGCTCGGATCAGGAGCTGGTCCGCTACGGGTACACCGACGGCAACCTGACCGAGGTCATCAACTCCTCCGGTCTGCCGCTGCGGTTCGCGTACGACGACGAGCGCCGGGTCATCTCCTGGACCGACACCAACGACCGCCGCTACGACTACGTGTACGACAACCGTGACCGCTGCATCGCCGAAGGCGGCGAGGCGGGCCACATATCGATCCGCATCAACTACCACGACGCCGACCAGGCCACCGGCCATCGCATCACCACCGTCACCACCCCCGACGGCCACACCAGCCGCTACGTCATCAACGGGGCCTGCCAGGTCGTCGCCCAGACCGACCCCCTGGGCCACACCACCCGCACCACCTACGACCGCCACCACCGTCCCCTCACCCACACCGACCCCCTCGGCCACACCACCACCCACACCTACGACGAAGCCGGACACCTCACCACCCTCACCCGCCCCGACGGCCACACGGCCTCCGCCACCTACGACGCCCTCGGCCTCCCCCTCACCCTGACCGGCGCGGACGGCGCCACCTGGCGGCAGACCTACGACGAGGCGGGCCGCCGCACCAGCCTCACCGACCCCGCCGGCCACACCACCCGCTACGCCTACGACGACCACGGCCACTTGACCGCCACCACGGACGCGCTAGGGCAGACCACGCGCGTGATGTGTGACCCGGCGGGCCTCCCGGTGGAGATCACGGACCCGCTGGGCGCCACCACCCGCTACCAGCGCGACGCCTTCGGCCGCCCCACCACCATCACCGATCCGCTCGGCCACACCACCCACCTGGAGTGGACGGTGGAGGGCAAACTCACCGCCCGCACCCACCCCGACGGGTCCCAGGAGCGCTGGACATACGACGGCGAGGGCAACTGCACCAGCCACACCGATCCGGGCGGCGGCACGACCTCCTACGAGTACACGCACTTCGATCTGCTCACCGCCCGGACCGGCCCGGACGGGGTGCGCTACGAGTTCGCCCATGACTCCGCCCTGCGCCTGACCCAGGTCACCAACCCTCAGGGCCTGACCTGGTCGTACGACTACGACCCCGCCGGACGCCTGGTCGCCGAGACCGACTTCGACCACCGCACCCACACCTACGCCCACGACGCGGCGGGACGCCTCACGGCTCGCACCAACCCCCTCGGCCAGACGGTGGCCTTCGAACGCGACGCCCTCGGCCGTACGGTCCGCAAGACCGCCGACGGCCGGACCACCGCCTACGACTACGACCCCGCCGGGCACCTGGCCTCGGCCACCGGGCCCGACGTCGAGCTGATCTACCAGCGCGACCGGATGGGCCGCGTCAAATCCGAGATGGTGAACGGCCGGGTCCTCACCCACACCTACGACGCGCTGGGCCGCCGTATCCGCCGTATCACCCCCACCGGCGCCACCACCACCTACACCTACGACGCGACGGGCAACCGCACCACCCTCACCGCCTCCGGCCACACCCTCGACTTCGACCACGACGCCGCGGGCCGTGAGACCAGCCGCCGGATCAGCGGGGACCTCACCCTCGCCACCGTCCGGGACCCCCTCGGCCGGCTCACCGAACAGACCCTCACCGGCCCAGCCGCCGCCACCGCCCCTCTCCACCACCGCGCCTACAGCTACCGCGCCGACGGCTACGTCACCGCCATCGACGACCAGCTCACCGGCCCCCGCGCCTTCGACCTCGACGCGGCGGGCCGCGTCACCACGGTGCGGGCCCGGAACTGGACGGAGAGCTACGCGTACGACGAGGCGGGCAACCAGAG
>NZ_NCSM01000054.1:0-90865 GCF_002224125.1 Streptomyces sp. NBS 14/10 | reverse complement strand
CTCTACGACCCCCTCGGCCGCCGCACCACCAAACAACGCCTCGCCGCCGACGGCGAAGCGGTCATGGAGCGGGTGGACTTCACCTGGGACGGCTCGACCCTCGTCGAACAGACCACCAGCACACCGGGCCTCCCCCACCCCATCTCGCTGACCTGGGACCACCGGGGCGGCCACCCCATCGCCCAGACCGAGCGGATCACCGACGCGACCTCCCAACGCGAGGTCGACCAGCGGTTCTACGCCATCGTCACCGACCTCGTCGGCACCCCCACCCACCTCATCGACGAAACCGGCGAGATCGCCTGGCACGCCCGCACCACCCTCTGGGGCACGACCACCTGGGCCGCCACCAGCACCACGTACACCCCGCTCCGCTTCCCCGGCCAGTACTACGACCCCGAAACCGGCCTCCACTACAACCACCACCGCTACTACGACCCCACCACCGCCCGCTACCTCACCCCCGACCCCCTCGGCCTGATCCCCGCCCCCAACCCCGCCACCTACGTCCACAACCCCCACACCTGGAGCGACCCGCTGGGGCTCGGGCCGTACCCCGACGGCGAAACCCGTTCCGGAATCGGGAAATTTCTCAGCAAGGTCTTCAGCCGCCAACCCAGCGCCGCGGAAGCGGCCGACGCGGCGATGAGGGCCAAACGGGTGCCCATGCGACTCGGCGATCTGGAAGACGTCAGACTGCCCGACCGCGGAGACCCGGAGAAGCTGGCGGCTATCCGCGGAATGGACGACGAGCGCCTGCTGGAATCGATCAACAACCCGGATGAGCTGGGCGGCAGTGTTGTCCTGAGCGACGGAGAAGTGCTCAACGGCAACCACCGCATAGGCGAGGCGCTGGATCGCGTGCACGACCCGTACTCTCCAGGGATCACCCCCGATACAGAGGTCTGGGTCGTCCCATGAGGAATTGGTTGCGCAGATTCGGGCGAGCTCGGTCGGTCCCGTCGTGGTTCGGCTGGCCCGTCCCCGCCGCCGTAAGGACGGCATCGCCGTCCCGTGTGCGGGAACTGGTGGAGACCGCGAAGACCAGCGGCTTCAGCAGGACGGGCAAGGGCCTCGACCTGGAAGCGGGGCAGGTCTTCGTGGTGATTCCGTATCTTCCGGAGCCCTCACCCGTGAAAAGCTGGATGTGCCTGATCGCGGCTTTCCCACATGCCATGGAGCTGGAGGCCGGGGAGAACCCGCGATGCGAGTTCGCCAGGCTCGACATCGCCAAAGCGGATTTCGCATCACTGCCCGCTGCCAAGGCGAAGGTCAGGGACCAGCTCCTGCACTGGATGGCGTGGGAGGCGTACCGGGGCCGACGGAAAAAATAGCCGCCGGAGAACCGGAAAGGCGGCTACACGAAGAGCTTGCCCGGGTTCAGCAGCCCCAGCGGGTCGAAGACCTGCTTGATGCCTCGCTGCAACTCCACCCCCACCGGGCCGAGTTCCCGCGCCAGCCACTCGCGCTTGAGGACGCCCACCCCGTGCTCGCCCGTGATCGTGCCGCCCAGCTCGAGTCCCAGGGCCATGATCTCGTCGAAGGACTCCCGCGCGCGCCGTGTCTCGTCCGGGTCGGAGGGGTCGAAGCAGACGGTCGGGTGGGTGTTGCCGTCGCCGGCGTGGGCGACGACGCCGATGGTCAGGCCGTACTTCTCGGCGATCGCGGCGGCCCCGTCGATCATCGCGCCGAGCTGTGAGCGCGGAACGCAGACGTCGTCGATCATCGTGACGCCCTTGACCGCCTCCAGGGCCGGGAGGGTCAGCCTGCGTGCCTGGAGCAGCAGGTCGGACTCGGCGGTGTCCTCGGCGGGGACGACCTCGGTGGCGCCCGCGGCGGTGCACAGCTCGCCGACGGCGGCGAGGTCTGCGGCGGGGTCCGGGGTGTCGAAGCCGGCCAGGAGCAGGGCCTCGGTGGAGTCCGGCAGGCCCATGTTCGCCATCGTGTTGACCGCGTGGACGCTGGTGCGGTCCATGAGTTCGAGGAGCGAGGGGGTGTGTCCGCTCTCCATGATCTTGCAGATGGCGTCGCTGGCGGTCGCGGTGGACGGGAACTCGGCGGCGAGGACCAGCTGCTGGGGCGGGGCGGGCTTGAGGGCGAGCACGGCGCGGACGACGATGCCGAGGCTGCCTTCGGAGCCGACGAACAGCCGGGTCAGGTCATAGCCCGCGACGCCCTTGGCGGTGCGGCGGCCGGTCTTCAGCAGCCGGCCGTCGGCGAGGACGACGTCCAGGCCCAGTACGTATTCGGCGGTGACGCCGTACTTCACACAGCACAGACCGCCGGAGGCGGTGCCGATGTTGCCGCCGATGGTGCACTCCTCCCAGCTGGAGGGGTCCGGCGGGTAGTAGAGGCCGTGCTCCATGACGGCCCGCGACAGAACGGCGTTGACCACGCCCGGCTCGACGACCGCAATCCGGTCGACCGGGTTGATCTCCAGGATCCGGTCCATCTTGACCAGGGAGAGGACGATGCAGCCGTCGGAGGCGTTGGCGGCCCCCGACAGGCCCGTACGAGCCCCCTGCGGCACGACCGGGACACGAAGGACGGTCGCGGTGCGCATCACGTGCTGCACCTGCTCGACGCTGCGCGGGAGGACGACGACGGCCGGGGTGCCCGCCTCGCAGAAGCTCGCCATGTCGTTGGCGTACGAGCTCATGACGTCGGGGTCGGTCAGGACGGCCTCGGAGGGGAGGCCCTCCCGCAGCATCTCCATCAGATCAGCCATGGCTCCAGACTCGCACCCGACCGTCCGGGAGGGAAGATCGCCACGGCGGCGGGTGGTGCGGGAGCGGGCGGCTGGGTCGGCGCCGGAGCTACGGCTGCTCCTGAGCCGTCAGGGCCGGCAGTTCCCGTGCGCCGCCCTCGCCGACCGGCACGACCGGCACCTCGTCCTCGGCCGTGTCGGGCGCGGGGACGGAAAGCACTCCCAGCGCGCCCGAGGCGGCGGCCTTCCCTCCCCCGAGGGCGAACTTATTCCTGGTCAGCCGCCCTTTGGCATACATATCTTGCACATCTTGCGCCATTCGAACCTCAACAACTCCCCATACACCACGCGTGGTTGTACTGGATAGCAACGCGCCGAGTGTAGACGGTCCGAAGTTCGTAACAGCTTTAGTTCGTACTTTCCCGCAAACGGGGGCCGTCAGAGGTTGCCGCGCCTGGCCTGCTCGCGCTCGATCGCCTCGAACAGCGCCTTGAAGTTGCCCTTCCCGAAGCCCATCGAGCCGTGCCGCTCGATCAGCTCGAAGAAGACCGTCGGCCGGTCCTGCACCGGCTTGGTGAAGATCTGCAGCAGATAGCCGTCCTCGTCGCGGTCGGCGAGGATCTTCAGCTCCCGCAGCGTCTCCAGGGGCACCCGGGTCTCGCCGACCCACTCGCCGAGCGTGTCGTAGTACGACTCGGGGGTGTCCAGGAACTGGACACCGGCCGCGCGCATGGCCCGTACGGTCGCGACGATGTCGTTCGTGGCGAGCGCGATGTGCTGGACGCCGGGGCCGCCGTAGAACTCCAGATACTCGTCGATCTGGGACTTCTTCTTGCCGACGGCGGGCTCGTTGAGCGGGAACTTCACCTTGCGGGTGCCGTCCGCGACGACCTTGGACATCAGCGCGGAGTACTCGGTGGCGATGTCGTCGCCCACGAACTCCTTCATGTTGGTGAAACCCATGACGTCGTTGTAGAAGGTCACCCACTCGTTCATCCGGCCCAGTTCGACATTGCCCACGCAGTGGTCGACGGCCTGGAAGTTACGGCGGGCGGGCGGCTCGACCAGCGGGGCGGCGGGGGCGAAGCCGGGGAGGTAGGGGCCGGTGTAGCCGGAGCGGTCGACGAGGGTGTGGCGGGTGTCGCCGTACGTGGCGATGGAGGCGAGCACCACCGTGCCGTACTCGTCCTTGACCTCGTGCGGCTCCTCGACACCGGAGGCGCCGTGGGCGATGGCGTACGCGTACGCGGCGCGCGCGTCCGGCACCTCGATGGCCAGGTCGATGACGCCGTCGCCATGGGCCGCGACATGCTCGGCGAGGAAGGCGCCCCATCCGGTGGCGGGCTTGATGACGGAGGTGAACACGAAGCGGGCGCCGCCGGAGACGAGGACATAGCTCGCGGTCTCCCGGCTGCCGTTCTCGGGCCCGGCGTAGGCGACGAGCCGCATGCCGAACGCGGTGGAGTAGTAGTGCGCGGCCTGCTTGGCATTGCCGACGGCGAAGACGACCGCGTCCATCCCCTTCACCGGGAAGGGGTCCGCCCGACGCGCGCCTTCTCCCGTCACGGCCAGGGTGTGATCCAAGGTCTCAGTCATGTCTTCACCGTGACTCCATGGCTCAGGATGCGCAACAGTTCGATGATTCGATGGACAATCCGTATAGCTATTCCGGCGGTCTGCCGGGCATTCTGTACACAGTGACCACCCTCACACTCTTGACTCTTGATAGGAGGACCGCCGTGGCAATCGACCGGCTCGACGCCCGACTGATCACGCTGCTCGCCGAGGAGCCCCGGATCGGCGTACTGGAGGCGTCGCGCCGGCTCGGCGTCGCGCGCGGCACGGCGCAGGCGCGACTGGACCGGCTACAGGCCCAGGGCGTGATCCGGGGCTTCGGGCCCGAGGTGGACCCGGCGGCCATCGGCTATCCGGTCACCGCGTTCGCGACGCTGGAGATCAAGCAGGGCCAGGGCCCGGATGTACGGATCCACCTGGCGAGCGTCCCGGAAGTACTCGAACTGCACACCACCACCGGCCACGGTGACATGCTCTGCCGCCTGGTCGCCCGCTCCAACGCGGATCTGCAGCGGGTGATCGACCGGGTGGTGGGGTTCGAGGGGATCGTGCGGGCGTCGACGACGATCGTGATGGAGAACGCGGTGCCGCTGAGGATCATCCCGCTGGTCAAGCAGGCGGCGGAGGACTGACTGGGGACACTCGAACTTACAAAGACTTCGTTGCAAAGATTTTCACGCAAAGGAACCCTTGCAACGGAGTCTTTGCATGCTTACGCTGCCGACCATGGCCGAGAACGAGAAGCCGATCCCCGACGACGTACGGGTGCTCGATGCCCGCTCCCTGCGCGGGCTCGCGCACCCCCTGCGGATGCGTCTGCTCGACGCGCTGCGCGAGTACGGCCCGGCCACCGCCTCTCAACTCGCCGACCGCCTCGGCGAATCGAGCGGGGCCACCAGCTATCACCTCCGGCAGCTGGCCAGGTACGGCTTCGTCGCGGAGGACCCGGAGCGCGGCAAGGGGCGCGAGCGGTGGTGGAAGAGCGCGCAGCGCAGCATCCGCATGGGCGTGGACGAGTTGCTGAGCGACGCCGACCCGTCCGTGCGCGGTGCGATGAGCACCATGCTCTACGGTGTCGCCACCACTCACGGCGAGGAGATGTCCACCTGGCTCGGCAACTGGCGCGAGTGGCCCGAGGAGTGGCGTCGCGCCTGGGACATCAGCGACTGGACCACCCGCCTCACCCCCGAACTCGCCGCGGAGATGCGCGACAAGGTGCATGAGGTGATCGCGAGCTACCGCGACAAGGAAGTGGGCCAGGACGTCGAGAACTCGGCCCGCGTCCGCGTCCATCTGCACGCCTTCCCGCGCGACGACGACTGACCGACCCTGGGGGGAACGACCATGTACGGCGACGACATCCATCTGCGGCTGCACCGCATCCGGGCCGAGCGGCTGCGCCGCGAGGCCCTGCGCGCCCGCGCACGGCACCGGCCTCGCCCGCCCCGCCGATCCCGCCCCCCGCGTCGGCTGCGCAGCCGTCTCGGCTGGACGCTGGTCGAGGTGGGCCTGCGCCTCGCGACGCCGCGCCCCCGGCCGGGGCAACAGCCGGGCCTGGCGGCCCGGCTGTGAGCGTCCCGGCCGGTCAGACGCCCATCGGTCAGGCGCCCGTCCCCACCTTCTTGAGCCGCGACAGGATCTTGTCCCGGGTGCGGATCCCCCAAGCGGCCTCCTGAACGAATCCGACGACTCCCCGGAGCAGCAGCGGGTGCCCCACCTCGGGCAACAGCGACTGGACGGCGGCCGTCAGCGCCCGCTGCGAGGTGGCCGCGGCCGCGAGCAGTCGGCGCACCGTGTCCTCGGGGATCTCCCTCAGGGCCCGTGACCCGGCGGGGTCCCGGGGGGTGAGGAAGTGCCAGAACGCGGGCGGTGGCATACGCGACGTACCCGCGGCCATCGGGGACGGTCCAGGGGCCGTCGAGCGGCGGTTCTTCAGCTCCACCCGCCAGTGGGGGGCGCCGGATTCCGGGTCGCGGGCGGTGACTTCGTCGTCCCCGTCGAGCAACAGGCGGCGCGCCGCCCCCGGTATGTCGAGCAGGCCCCACGGGCCCTTCGAACGCGGCGGCAGATCGATCGCCCCGTCGGCGCCGTCAGCACCCTCAGCGCCGTCGATGCGGCGGTAGCGGAACCGCCCGGTCGTCCGGTCCCGGGCGACCCGCAGGCCCACGAGGGTGCCGTCGGTGCCCAGCGGTGATGAGGTGACGCCCTCGGGCAGCGGTGCCAGCGACGAGGACTCGATGACCCAGTGCTCGCCCTCGTCCAGCAGGGACGGATCGAGGAAGTCCGGCAGTCCCGGCTCGCCGAGCTCGTCGGCGGCCGGGTCGATCCGCCGTACGCGCGGCTCGGAGCCGGTCTCGGTGTGCCACCAGAAGGTCCGGCCGTCGTGGAACATATGGCCGTTCGGCCCGACCCGCCGGTCGCCCGGGGCGAGGGGGCGGTGGCCCATGAACCGCCGGCCGTCCGGGGCCAGGAAGGTGTAACCGCGGCGCGGGGGCTCGTGGTCGAGCGAGCGCCACATCTGATACGTCACTTCGAACTTGTCGTCCGGAGCGTCGGACCAGTGGATCGTGGACTTGCCGTTGACCCAGTGGCACACCAGGAAGTGTCCGCCGGAGAAGAACACATGGACGTCGTAGTCGAATTGGTTCGCTCCGCGCGGCGCCCGGTACCGGTGCTCCGCGATCCGGCCGCCGGGCCCCACCGCGATGGCACGGCTCCGGTCGTGCGCCGTCAGGACCGGCCAGCTCGCCCGGCAGTACGTCTGCCCCTTGAGCTCGGCGGCGGCCTCGTCCAGGGCCTGCCAGCCCAGCTCGTCGAGGATGCCCGCGCGCAGCGACCGGGTCAGCGGGGCCACCAGGTCGATGTCCTTGATCCCGGCGCGCAGGTCCGGCATCGCCGCCACCGCCCGCCGGCCGAGACCGATGCCGCGGTCGAGGGCGGTGAGCGCGTCGAGGGCGCCCTGCAGACCGCCGGACCGGGCGTCGCGCAGCCAGGCGTCGACGATGTCGCGCAGGAGGGGCCGTAGCGGTTCGCTCGTCCATAGTTCGCCGAAGCCGTCGTACCGGGTCTCGTACTGGATGGACCGGGCGAGCACGGCGGCGAACCGGGCATCGGCGGTCAGCGTTTCGAGCCCGACGCGGGCGGCGTCCTGCCAGTGGGCCAGCATCTGGTGTGGCTCGGGGTCCGCGATTGGGATGCCGACGGCCAGGCAGCGGCCGGGGACGGCGGCGTCGATCCAGTGCCGGTCCGACGAGCCGCTGCCGGACCGTACGGGGTCGGGGCCGGCCAACCGTACGGGCGGGCCGTCGGCGTCACGGATGCGTTCCGCGAGCCCGGGGAGCAGCCGCAGCAGCTCTTCGGGGACCTTGGGGCAGCCGCGCGGGCCCTCCCCCCGGTACCGGGCCAGCATCGCGGTCAGCCAATCGGCGGCGTCGGCGGTCAACTCGCCAAAAGCGCCCGTCTCTTCCAGCAGCGCCAGCCACCAGGCATCCAGGTCCGAGCGCGGCAGGTCGGTCAGTTGCCGCAGGAGCCGCCTCCGCAGTGTCGCGGACCCGGCGATCGCGGACGTCAGGTGGACGCGCTGAGCGGGCGCTGTCCAGAATCCGTCCGCCGCCCGCCACAGCGCCGGCGCGTCCACCAGGGTCTCCAGCAGCAGCCGGAACTCGGCCACGACGTCCAGACCGGCGGCCTTGGCCGGCTTGGCGAGCTGCGGCAGCATGTCGGGCCACGGCGGCAGGCCGCCGAGGGTACGGCGGACGGCCAGCTCGCGCAGCTCGCCGTAGGAGTCGACGGGGTTGGCGCCCCGGGCCAGTTCGGCCACGTACGCCTTGATGTCCTTGACCGACAGCGCTCCGGCGAGGGCGAACTCCAGGAAGACCGCGCGGCGCCGGGCGGGGTCGACCGCCGTGGCGTGACGGTCGGCCGTACGGGCCCTGCCGAACATGATCGCGGCCTGTTTGTGCCGTCCGGCCGCGATCATCGCCCGGCCGACCTGTTCCCAGTAGGCCGGGTGGTGGTCGTGCGGAAGCCTCTCGCTGATGCGCTGGTACATCTCAAGCGCGGGCCCGGGTTTGGCCTTGACCAGCCGCTCGGCCCGCTCCATCTCGGGCGCCACCGCCAGCGCGACATCCCGGCCGCCCGGGTCGTGGATCAGGGCCCAGGCCGGATAGCCGAGCTCGCGGCGGCGCCCGGCCGCCACCGGCGGGCCGACGTCGGGGGCGCCGAACCCGGCGGCAGCCAGCAACCGGTCCTCGCCGGGCGCGGCGGCCTCCCCCATCAGCCGGACGATCGGCCGGTCGCCGACCAGCGGGTGGTCGTAGCGGCGGGCGGTGATCGGCTCGCCGTCCGGGGTGCCGACGGGCGCCAGGCCCACGTCCAGCGCGATCGGGGTGCCGGGGCCGTGGTCGCCGTCGCCGCGACGGCCGTCGCTGTGGTCACTGGTCATGGGTCTGCCTTCCCCCGTAGATCAACGCGGCCATACGAACCCCTTCGGACCAGGCCACCGGGCCGACCTCGCCGAGCGGGACGGGGCGCTCGGCCTCGTCGACCCAGATCAGGCGCCCGGTATCGGCGGGCAGGCCGGGGTCGTCGGCGCCCAGCCAATAGCGGGCCTGGACGGGAGCGCCCCGGCCGACGGTCCGCACCACCGCGAAGCCGCCGCGCATGACGAAGCCGTGCTGGGCCGCGCGCGCCGTGGCGTGGCGCAGCTCCTCGAAGTACCCGCCCGCGTAGTCGTCGACGCTCGTGGCCTCGGGGTCGACGTCGGCCGGGCGGCGGTGGACCTCGCGCGCCAACTGCGTTATCCCCTGGACGATTTGCGCCGCGTCCAGCGCGCCCTGCCATGCCGCGACGTCGGGCAGCAGGGCGGGGTGCGGCACGGTCACCGGGCCCACGCCCACGCCCAGGGGAGGAGCGTACGGGGTGCCATCCGGGCCCCTCAGGCGCGTACGGCCCTCCTCGCTCACGTCCTCCAACAGGCCGACCTGCCCATCCACGACCACCACCAAATGCCGCAGACACGACCGCCAGCCCGGGTCCGGCCACACGCGGGCCAGGAGCGCGGCGGGTATCGGCACGCCGGCCAGCAGCCATGACTCCACGGTCGCCCGGCACTCCGTCTCATGCCGCAACAGCCGGTCACGCAGCTCCGTCAGCTTTTCGCCCGCCAGGCTCGTACGCACGGCCTTCGGGACCGACTTCAGGACCCGGCCGCTGCTGTTACGGCAGGTGAGAGTGGTCCCGTCCAGGGCCAGTTCATGACCGCCCACGGTCGGAACCCACACAAGCGGATCAAGGGGTGTGGACATGCTGCTGACTATGACAGGCCCCTACGACAGTCGACCGCGCGGCAGCGGCTCAACAGCCGCTCTGCGGCAGTGAGTCAGCAGTGCGGCACCTGGCCGCCGGACTTCAGCGCCACCAGCGAGTTCACGGCGCCCTTGAGCGTGGTGACGGGGATCAGCCGCAGCCCCTTGGGGAGTTCGGCCTTGGCGTCCGAACACTCCGCCTTCGGAACCAGGAACACCGTCGCCCCGTCCCGCCGGGCCGCCTGCGTCTTGAGCGGCACCCCGCCCACCGCACCGACCTTGCCGCCCGCCGTGATCGTGCCGGTCCCCGCGATCGTACGGCCTCCCGTGAGATCGCCACCGCGCCCGTCCCCGTCGAGCTTGTCCACGATCCCGAGCGAGAAGAGCAGCCCCGCGCTCGGCCCGCCCACGTCCGCGAGACGCAGCCGCACCTTGACGTCCTTGGAGGAGAGGTGGAGATAGCCGAGCGCGGCCTTGGTGGCGTCGTCCTGGGACTCCTGCATCTCCTTGGCGTTGTGCGCCTCGATCTCCTTGGTCGAGTTGCCGACGGGGTAGACGGAGTCGCGCGGCATCACGGCGCGGTCAGTGTCGAACCAGCCGCCGATGACGTCCTTCAGCCGAACCGTGGCGTCCGGCCCGGTCGCCGCGATCGTCGTCATCCGCAGCTGCCCGGTGGTCTTACGGGGCTTCGCCTCGGAGATCTTGATCACCGGCCCACCGTGGTCCGAACCGAGCACATTCACGGTCGTGCCGGGCTCCGCCACGGAAAAAGGCAGCGGCGCGAAGGCGGCAACCGCGAGGAGGGCGATAACGGGCGCAGAGCAGATCGCGACGATCCGGGCACGCGGGGAGACGGCAGGCATGGTGTGAATCTAGTTGACTCCCGGGGTGCGAGGTGCGTCGCCCCGGCCCCACCGCCCGCCATGACCGACGGCGGGCGGGGCGGGCGGCGGGCGGCGCGGGCGGCAGACGGCGCGGCAGGCGGCAGCGCAGACCATCCGCCCCAGCCCGCGGCGCAGGCCGTCAGCTCAGACCGTCAGCGCAGGGCGTCCGCGACCTCGCGGGCCGCGTCCACTACGCGTGGACCGACCCGTTCCGGCACCGCGTCGCAGAGCATCACCACGCCCACACTGCCCTCGATCCCGGTCACCCCGACCAGGGGCGCGGCCGCGCCGCTCGCGCCCGCTTCCAGTTCGCCGTGGGTGAGGACGTAGCCGGGGTCGCCGCCCCGGCCCGAGCGGGCGGACAGGATGGCGCGGCCCGCGGCGCCGCGGTCCAGGGAGTGGCGGAAGCCGGCCCGGTAGGCGACGTGGTAGTCGGTCCAGGTCGGTTCGACGACCGCGACCGCCAGCGCCTCCGCGCCGTCGACCAGGGTGAGGTGCGCGGTGGCGCCGATGTCGTCGGCGAGGGCGCGCAGCGCGGGCAGCGCCGCCTCGCGCAGCAGCGGATGGACCTGGCGGCCGAGCTGCAGCACGCCGAGCCCGACCCGCGCGCGGCCGCCGATGTCGCGGCGTACGAGGGAGTGCTGTTCGAGCGTGGCCAGCAGGCGGTACACCACGGTGCGGTTGACGCCGAGCTTGTTGGACAGCTCGGTCACGGTCAGCCCGTGGTCGGTGTCGGCGAGCAGTTTGAGGACACGCAGTCCTCGGTCGAGCGTCTGGGAGGTCTCCGCGGTCACGACGCCCCCTCCTCTGTATGAGTGGCGGCTCTTGGCAGAGGGCGCCGCCGGTCCCGACGGCGGCGCGCCAGAGGCCGCCGGTCGTGGTCGCACGCACCGGCTGCGCTCCGCGGCGGCGCTGCCACGGGGCGTGTGCGTTGGCCGGAACGGTAGCGAGCTGGTCCGCTGAGCGAAAGAGTTTGTCCAGAATCCGAGCAGAGCTGCCCTGCAAGGGGCCGTATGTGCGCCGGGATGATGGGCTTTCGCCCCGATTCGACGACGGGCTCATATACAAGGCGGAAGGGCTTACGGGGAAGCCCTTCCGCGGACTTACAGCGCCGTGGGCGCCGCGCACGGCGTACAGCGTCGGCGCGGGCGGCGCGCCTGCAGCGTCGGCGCGGCCGACGCCACGGCGTACGCCGTCACCGCATCCGCGTCGCCCACTCCCGCACCTTCTTGATCCGCTCCCGGATCTGCCCCGCCGTCGCCTCCGCGCTCGGCGGTCCGCCGCACACCCGGCGCAGTTCGGTGTGGATCACCCCGTGCGGCTTGCCGCTCTGGTGGACGTACGCCCCCACCAGGGAGTTGAGCTCCTTGCGCAGCTCGAGCAGCTCCTTGTGGGTGACGACCGGCCGCCGCTCCGCCGGGAGTTCCAGCAGGTCAGCCTCGGTGTCCGGCTTCTTGCGGCTGTGCGCGATCTGCCGTGCCTGCCGGCGCTGGAGCAGCAGCTGCACCTGGTCGGGCTCCAGGAGCCCGGGGATGCCGAGGTAGTCCTGTTCCTCCTCGCTGCCCGGGTGCGCCTGCATGCCGAACTCGGCGCCGTCGTAGAGCACCCGGTCGAAGACCGCGTCCGACTCCAGCGCCTCGAAGGGCAGCATGTCCTGCTCGCCGGTGTCCTCGTCCTGCTGCTTCTCGGCCTCCTGGAGAAGCTTCTCCTCCTCGGCGTACGGGTCCTCCTCCTCGCCCTCCTTCTTGGGCTTGTCGAGGACGTGGTCGCGTTCGACCTCCATCTCGTTCGCGAAGCCGAGCAGCATGGGGATGGTGGGCAGGAAGACGGAGGCGGTCTCGCCGCGCCGCCTGGACCGTACGAAACGGCCGACGGCCTGCGCGAAGAACAGCGGGGTGGAGATCGTGGTCGCGTACACGCCGACGGCCAGGCGCGGCACGTCCACGCCTTCCGACACCATGCGGACCGCGACCATCCAGCGGTCTTCGGAGTGGGTGAAGTCCTCGATGCGCTGTGAGGCCCCGGAGTCGTCGGACAGCACGACGGTGGCTTTGCTGCCGGTGATCTCGCGGATCAGCTTGGCGTAGGCGCGCGCCGAGTCCTGGTCGGTCGCGATGACGAGCGCGCCCGCGTCCGGGATGGACTTGCGGACCTCGGTGAGCCGCTGGTCGGCGGCGCGCAGCACGTTCGGCATCCAGTCGCCGCGCGCGTCGAGCGCGGTGCGCCAGGCCTGCGAGACGGCGTCCTTGGTCATCGGCTCGCCGAGGCGCGCTTCGAGTTCGTCGCCGGCCTTGGTCCGCCAGCGCATGTTGCCGCTGTAGGAGAGGAAGATGACCGGCCGGACGACGCCGTCGTTCAGGGCGCTGCCGTATCCGTACGTGTAGTCGGCGGCCGAGCGCCGGATGCCGTCGTTCCCCTCCTCGTAGGCGACGAAGGGGATGGGGTTGGTGTCGGACCGGAAGGGGGTGCCGGTCAGCGCGAGCCGGCGGGTGGCCGGCTCGAACGCCTCCAGGCACGCCTCGCCCCAGGACTTGGAGTCGCCGGCGTGGTGGATCTCGTCGAGGATGACCAGCGTCTTGCGCTGCTCGCAGCGGTTGCGGTGCAGCATGGGCCGTACGCCGACGCCCGCGTAGGTGACGGCGACGCCGTGGTAATCCCGCCCGACGGGCCCCGCGCTGTACTCGGGGTCCAGCTTGATGCCTATCCGGGCCGCGGCCTCCGCCCACTGCTTCTTCAGATGCTCGGTCGGCGCGACGACCGTCACCTGTTGCACGACGTGGTGGTGCAGCAGCCAGGAGGCGAGCGTCAGCGCGAAGGTGGTCTTCCCGGCGCCGGGTGTGGCGACCGCGAGGAAGTCGCGGGGCTGCTCCTGTACGTACTTCTCCATCGCGCCCTGCTGCCAGGCGCGCAGCTTGCTCGCGGTACCCCAAGGGGCCCGCCCGGGGAAGGCGGGCGAGAGGTGATGGCTGGTGGTGGAGGAGGCGGTAGTAGTCACGGTCTCCGTCGGGCTGGATCGGCGGCGGGTTCGAGGACCGCGTCAGCCTACCGGTGCCGTCCTTCACGCTTGGGGGCTACGCCCCGGGTCCACCCGGAGGTGGGATTCAGCTCACATTGCCGCGTGCAGCGCGCGCAGTCCGCGCGCGATGTCCTCGACGTCCTCGATCGCGCCCGCGGCCACGCCGACGACGAGCTTGTACGCCTCGTCCTGGTCGACATCGAGCATGTCCGTGCCGTTGAGGTCGAGGAAGACGACCGTGGACATCCACGCCATCCGCTTGTTGCCGTCCACCAAGGGGTGGTTGACAGCGAGCGACTGGAGCAGCGCGGCCGCCTTCTCGAACAGGTCGGTGTACGCCTCCATGCCGAACATCTGTGACTGCGGGCGGTGCACCGCCGAACTCAGCAACCCCAGGTCACGCACCGCGACCCGCTGCCCCCCGCAGGCGATTTCCGCCAGGTCCAGCACTTCCTGGACCGTCAGGTACTTCACTTACTCCCCCAGCCTCCGCAGCAGGTCCGCATGGCGTGCCGCGTACTTCGCCCCCAGGCGCCGGACGGATTCCCGGTCGGTCTCCTGCTCCAGATACCGGTCGATCGCCTGAAGCACTATGGCGTGCATGCTGCGGCCCTCCTCTTCGGCCCGCTGCTTGAGCGCCTCTTGCTGGTCGTCGCGCAGACGGAGATTCATTGCCATACCAGCACGGTACCACTTCTGGGGTCAAAGTGGTACTACTCTATGGGGTGGCGGGCCGCAGCCGCGTCGTCAGCACCGCCCCCAGCAGCGCCACCGCCGCCATCGCCACGTACACCGCCGCGAACGCCCCCGTGTGCCCCGTGCCCCCAGCCCCCGCCGCGGTGGCCGTATGGCCCGCCCCCGCCACCGAGCCGCCGCCGAAGCCCACGAACAGCACCCCGCTCAGCCCCACCAGCGTGATGTTGCCGAGCGCGTCGGAGACCTGGAGGGAGGCGGAGTTGCTGCCCGCCTCCTTGGGGCCGGAGAGCTTGAGGAGCAGCACGCTGCCGCTGGAGATGACCAGCCCCATCCCGTAGCCGCCGATCACCCACGCCACCGCGACCAGCCACGCCGGTACGGAGTCGACGAGCGCCAGCGGGACCATGCCGATGGACAGCGCCATCAGCAGCATGCCCACCGCCATCAGCCGCTCGCGGTAGGGCTCCAGGCGTGGGCGGCTCTGGGTGTACGAGCCGAGCGCCCAGGTCAGTCCGCCGCCGGTGAGCGAGAACCCGGCCGCGGTGGCCGACAGGCCGCGCTCGGTGACGAGCATCAGCGGTACGAAGCTCTCCGCGCCCAGGAAGGAGCCCGCCGCGACGCCGCGCAGCAGCACCACGGACGGCAGGCCGCGGGCGGCGCGGAAGGTGCCCGGGGGCAGCAGCCGCAGGACGCAGGGGACGAGCAGCGCGAGGCCTGCCGCGGCGGGGATCAGGGAGATCCAGGCCAGGTCCTGGCCCGCGTACTGGAGCAGGCCCGCGCCGGACGCGACGGCGAGTGCGAGGAGGATGCGGCGGCGGTTCATGGCCGGGGAGGGCTCGCCCCGGTCCACCTTGCGCAGGGCGGGGAGCATCACCGCGAGCGGCAGCAGTATCAGCACCGGGATGGACAGGAAGACCCAGCGCCATCCGGCCTGTTCGGTGACCGTCCCCGCGACCAGCGGTCCGACGATCACCGGTAGCACCCAGGCGGCGGAGAAGGAGGCCAGCACGGCGGGTTGCAGCCGCTGCGGATAGGCGCGGCCGACCAGTACGTACAGCGCGACGATCACCAGCCCGCCGCCGATCCCCTGCACCGCGCGCCCGCCCACGAACGTCCACATGTCCTGCGCCGAGCCGGAGACCACAAGACCGGCCCCGAAGGCCGCGATCCCGGCGAACAGCGGCGCGAGCGGACCCCGGCGGTCGCACCACTCGCCCGACAGCGCCATCGCGAACAGGCTCGCGGTGAAGTACGCGGAGAAGGCGTACGCGTACAGCTCGATCCCGTCGAGGGCGCGGGCCGCGACCGGCATCGCCGTGTTGACCGCGCTCGCCTCGAAGGCGATGAGGGAGACGACGGACACGATGCCGAGGGTGAGGGCGCGGTAGCGCCGCCCGAGTACGGAGCCGCCGCCGTCTTCGGCTTGGGCTTCGGCGTGGGATTCGGCTCCGGCTGGTGTTGCGGGACTGTCAGCGACATCGGTGTCGCATGGGTCGATAGCGGTCATCAGACCAGCGTAAGAGGCGTTTCCGGGTATGACACCTGGCGCGGGACGGAGATCCCTTCAGTCCTCTGCCCTAGTCCCGACACGCCGCCGCGATCATCGTCACAGGTTGGAAACCGGTCTCCCAGTATTCGGTAAGTAACAAGCAAATCGTCATGCCCACGACCCTAAGCTTTCGGACAGGTCGACATACCGCATGACGAGCGACGTATGGCCTCACTCTCACTACCTGCCTGGTCATGGACGTCCAGGCCCGCACATCGGGGGAAACATGCCTTTCAAGCGTTCAATTCTCGCCACCGCCGTTCTCGCCTCCGCAGCGCTCGCCCTCACCGCCTGCGGCCCCAAGGACTCCGGCGCCAAGGGGCGCTCGAGCTCGTCGGCGAGCCACGCCGCGAAGAAGGTCGGCAAGAAGAGCAAGAAGAAGGCCAAGAGGACCAACGGCGACTGCCCCACGATCGCCACGGGCCACAAGGTCATCTGGGTCAACAACGTCGAGGGCGCGATGAACAACATCATCGCCAAGGGCGCCAAGATGCACTGCGACCCGAAGTCGCACGCGGGTGCGTCCTATCAGCCGATCGGGCAGCTGAACACCTACTCCGTCGCCTCGGGCGACACCAAGGTGACGATCATCAGCAAGAAGGCCTCCACGCAGAAGACCCTCACCGCCCAGTACGGCGGCATCGCGCACGTCAAGACATGTGCCGACCCGAACGGCAAGAGCTACGACGGCGGGCAGACGAAGGCGGACACCGGCGACTGCTGGGGTCTGAACTTCTACGACGTCGCGGTCGACTCCAACAACAAGATCACGCAGATGACCGAGATCTACGCGTCGTAGGGCGCATGGGGCCCGTGGCACCGGGCCCCCACACCACCCTTTGGGCGACCGTTACATCGTGAGCAGCACCCCGGCGTAGCCGACGCCCGCGACCACCACCCACGCACACAGCCCGAGCGCCGCCACGCGCCCGCCCGTACGGGCCAGCGAGGGCAGGTGCACCGCGCTGCCGAGGCCGAAGAGGGCGGCGGCAAGCAGCAGCTCCTGGGCGGTCGCGGCGGTGTCGAGCGCGGCGGACGGCAGCCGGTCCGTACTGCGCACGGCGACCATCGCCAGGAAGCCGAGGACGAACAGCGGCACGAGGGGTGGCCGCCGGGTCGCGGGGGCGGTACGTCCGGCCTCCTCGCCGAGCTGGGCCTCCTGGGCCGACTGGGCCTGCTCGGCCCCCCGCGCCCGCCGGGCCCGTACGGAGACGGCGACCGCCGCGACGAGCGGCGCCAGCAGCGCCACCCGCATCAGCTTCACGAGCACCGCCTCGCCCAGCGCCGACGGCCCGGCCGTCTGTGCGGCGGCCACGACCTGCCCCACGTCGTGCACGCTCGCCCCGACCCACCGGCCGAACCGCGCGTCGCTGAGCCCCAGCGGGTGCTGGAGCAGCGGCAGTACGGCGATGGCGAGCGTCCCGCACAGCGTCACCAGGGCCACGGACGTCGCGACGTCGCGCTCATCGCTGTCCGACACCTCGCTGACCGCGCCGATCGCGGACGCGCCGCAGATCGCGTAGCCGGTGGCGACCAGCAGCGGCTGGTCGCCGTGCAGACCCATCCGGCGGCCGAGCCACCACGTACCGAAGAACGTGGCCGCGACCACGCCGCACACCATCGCCACACTCGCCCAGCCGAGGCCCAGCACATCGTCCAGGCTGAGCTTGAGCCCCAACAGCACCACGCCCAGGCGCATGAGCCGCTTCCCCGCGAACGACAGCCCGGCCCGGCCACCGCCCCGTACGGCCCCGCGTGTGCCCGGCAGATGCGCGGCGAGGATGCCCAGCACGACGGCAACGGTCAGCATCGGCACCCCGGGAAGCCCTCGGTGCACCCCCCAGGCGACCGCGACTCCGAGCCCGCCGAGCGCGAGGCCGGGCAGGAGGGCCCGAATCCGCGCCGCGCGGCGGGCGAGGGGCGCGGGCGTCGCGGGGGTCGCGGGGGTCGCGGCCCGCGATGACGGCGAGCGTGGCACATCGGCCGGATCCACCGGCACCCCGGACGCGCCGGGCCTCGGGGGCACTGCACCCCCAGCGGGCCCAGCGGAGGCGCGGGGTGCGGGCTCCGGGGCGTCGGCGGGCGGGCGTGCGGCTACCGCAGGCGCGCCGGGTACCGCAGGCGCGCCGGGCCCGGGCGGGCGCAGCGCAGACGCCAAGGCCCCGGCCGCAGGGCCCGCAGGCGCCACGCGGCCGGCCGCCGGGGGCTCCGCTGCCGGGCCAGACGCGCCCGGCGCCGGGGCCGGGGCCGGAGCCAGGGCCGGGGCCGGAGCCGGGGCCGGGGCAGCGACGCCAAGCGGGCCGTCGGCGCCCGGCGCCCGTGCCGGGGTGGGCGCGCCGAGGCCAGGCGGGCCATCGGCACTGGACGCGCCGCCGGCCTCCGGCGCGCCGCCGCGCGCGTCCGTCAGCGCCATGGCGCGGCCCACCCGCGTCGCCCAGCCGCGGCCGCCGTCCGGCGGCGCCGCGGGCTCACAGGTCCTCACCCTCCGGCAGGGCGTACACGCGCCGGACGCTGCTGCCCAGCCGGGCGACATCCGCGCCGTAGACGTGGATGGAGATCGCCATGCCCGCACCCGCGTTCCACACCCTGTGGATATCTCCCGGCGGCGCGAACCCGGCCACCGAGCCGAGCGGGTTGGTCACCTCCGCCACCGCGACCAGGCGGGAGGTGGTGCCGTCGGGGACGAGGTCGTAGCGGCGCTCGCGCTCCTGGCCCTCGTGGACGCCGGCCACGCACCACGAGACGTGGTCGTGGATGGCGGTGCGCTGGCCGGGCAGCCAGACGAGGGCGACGACGGAGAAGCTGCCGTCGGGTTCGGCGTGCAGGAGGTGCTGGCGGTAGGTCGCGGCGTCGCCCTGCCGTTGGGCCGCCGTGAGCAGGTCGGGCGCGCCGAGGTGGGGGGCGAGGCGGTCGGCGACCAGCTGGGCGGTCAGGTCCGGCGCCAGGCCACGCCCGACGGCCTCGCGTACCTCGTCGACGAACGTGCTGATACGCGCGGCCCGGCGCAAGGCGGACGACGCGGGGGCAGACAGCGCGGCGGCAGGCGACGCAGGGACATGCGACGCGGGGACAGGCGGCGCGGAGGCGGTCGGAGTGGTCATGGCCGCAGGGTCCTGCCGCCGGAACCATCACGTCCAACGACGGTTTCTTCGCGAACCTCAACAGCTGCTTATGGTTCAGCAGCCGACCCGGTTCGCCGCCACCGCCTTCAGCTCCTCCAGCACCATCTCCGTCGCCGGCACCCGCAGATGCTCCCGCAGCACATACGCCGAGACATGGCGGCGCGAGGCGGGCTCCAGGGCGCGGCCGGTGACCTTCTGATGGCAGAGGAAGGACAGGACGAGCCCGGGCATCATCGCCACGCCGAGCCCCGCCGCGACCATGCTCTGGATGACCAGGTTGTCGTCCGTCGTAAAGGCGATATCGGGGGCGAAGCCCTGCTCCGCACATTCGTGCAGAAAGTTGGCGCGGCAGCGCAGACAGCCCGCTATCCAGCGCTCCCCGCTCAGCTCCGTGAGCTTGACGGCCCGCCGCCGGGCCAGCGGGTGGCCGGTGGGCAGCAGCACGGTCAGCTGGTCTTCGAGCAGCGGGATCTCGACCAGTTCGGCGGGGGCCTGCTCGCGCAGGCCGGGGTAGGTGAAGGCGAGCGTGATGTCGCATTCGCCGCGCACCACCCGCCTCAGCGACTCGGGCGGCTCGCCTTCGAGCAGTTCCACCCGCACCCCCGGGTGGGCGGCGGCGAGGCGGGCCATGGCCTCGGGGATGAGGGTGGCGTTGGCGCTGGGGAAGCCGCAGAGGCGTACATGGCCGGCGCGCAGCCGGGTGATGGCGTTGAGCTGCTGCCGGGCGGCGGAGATGGAGTCGAGGATGACGTCCGCGTGGCGGGCCAGGGTCTCCCCTGCCTCGGTGAGCCGCATGCCACGGCCGACGCGGACGAAGAGCGGGCTGCCGACCTCCCGTTCCAGCGCCTTCATCTGCTGCGTGATCGCCGGTTGCGTATAGCCGAGGGAGCGGGCCGCGGCGGAGTACGAGCCGACGCGGACCACCTCGTGGAACGTCTTGATGTGCCGGGAGTCGAACACCCTCGAATCATAAGCGCAACTTGGGGTTCGGGCACATCTCCCCTCCCTCGCTTTTGGATCACCCACGAAACCCGTCTACGCAAGTACGCCTTGACAAATCCAAACTGTCAAGGCGTACTTGCCTCATGACGATCCCCGATCTTGACGACCTCATCGCGGAAGTCGACCGGACCTGCGCCACCGCCCACCGCCCCGGCGGACAGGAGCAGCCCGACTGGCTGGCCCTCCTGACCACCGCGGCAGACCTGGCCGGCCGGCTGCAGGCCCTCGCCGACGACCTGGTCGAGGACTATGTCGAGCACTGCCGGATGCACGGCTGCTCATGGACGGACATCGGTACGGCCCTCGGCGTGACCCGGCAGGCCGTGCAGCAGCGCTTCCACGCACCCCATAAGCGCTACGGCCCCGAGACGATGAGCGAAGAACTCCGCCAGGCCATGACGCACGTCAAACGGGCCGCGGTGCAGCACCGCAACAACTACATCGGGACCGAGCATCTGCTCTGGGGCCTCACCGCCGAGGACAACAGCGCCACCCGCCTCCTGAGCGCCGCCGGCGCATCGCCCGAGACCCTGCACAGGGCCGTCGGCGACCGGCTGAGCATGGGAGCGTCACAGGCGGCCGAACGCATCGCCTGGACCCCCTACTCCCGCAAGGCCATCGCCCTCGCGGAGGAACTGTCGGAGGAGCGGTCGGAGGAGGCGGGCTCGGCTCACATCGACTGCGACCATCTGCTCCTGGGGCTCGCCCGGATCGGCCGCGGGGTGGCCGCGACGGTGCTCGACGAGGCGGGCCTGAGCGCGGAAACCCTCAGCGCAGCGGCCAACCATGGTGAGAGCCAGGCGACTTACGCGCCGTAAAGCTCAAGCAGCCCCGCCGCCGCGATCTGCTCGACACGGCGGCACCCGGCGCCGCGTAAGCTATGTAAGCCACGTGACGGGCCGACGCCGCGTGACGCGCGCCGTATGCCCACCGTAATCAGGCAAGCTGGGCCAATGCCCCACTACACCTCGTACGACGGCGCCGAACTCGCCTACCGCGTCCTTGAGTCCCGTACCGGCCCCGGCGCCGCCCGGCCGCCGCTCGTCTGTCTGGCCGGCGGGCCGGGGCGGAACGCCGCGTATCTGGGCGACCTCGGCGGCCTCGACGCCGATCGCACCCTGGTCATCCCCGACAGCCGGGGCACCGGCGACTCCCCGCCCGCCGCCGAACCGAGCGGCTACGCCTTCCCCAGCCTCGCCGAAGACCTCGAAGCGCTCCGCGGCCACCTCGGACTCGAACGGTTCGCGCTGCTCGCCCACGACGCGGCCGCCGCGACGGCCCAGGCGTACGCCGCCGCCCACCCCGAGCGGCTGACGCACCTGATCCTGGTCTGCCCCGGCGCGCGGATGCAGGGCGAACTCCCCCAGGACGCCCGCGAGATCTTCGAGGCCCGCGCCACCGAGCCGTGGTGGCCCGACGCCTCGGCCGCGGTCCAGCTGCTGCCCGACACCACGGACCTGGCCGAGGTGCGCAAACTGCTCCTCCAGGCCGCCCCCATGGCGTACGGCCGCTGGGACGAGCCCCAGCGCGCACACGCCGCGAGCGAGGGTGAACAGCTGGGCCCGGTGCCGCGCGCGGGCTTCTGGCAGGGCGTGGACGAGGCGGCGCGGCGCGCGGTGCTGGTGCGGCTGCGGGAGGTGCGGTGCCCGGTGCTGGTGGTCACCGGGGACCGGGACGCGGTGACCGGTATGCGCGCCGGTGAGCTGGTCGCGGAGTCCTTCCCCAACGGGCGGGTGCGGCCGCTGCACGGGGTGGGGCACTACCCGTGGGTCGACGAGCCGGAGCTCTTCCGCCCGGTGGTCGAGGAGTTCCTGACCCACCGCTGAACCCCGGCCCCGGCCCAACACAAACGCCCAACACAAACGCCCATCACGACCGCCCGTCACGACCGCGCATCATGAACGCCGTATGTCAGTCGCATGGCAGCGCCCGCCGGGCCGTTGTGCCCCTCCTGCCCCGTCCCTATCGTCGAAGGCACAAGAGCACGACATCGGCCGTGTGCCCGAGTGGTTGAGGGGCTCGCCTGCAAAGCGAGTTACGTGGGTTCGATTCCCGCCACGGCCTCCATGAACATGAGCACAGACATGGTGGAGATCCCCGCCGGGGAGATCGTCCTGCGGGACGAGGGCACGCGGACCGACTGGCAGGTGAAGGTCGCGCCCTTCCGGCTGGCGCCGTACCCCGTGACCCGCGAGCTGTACGGCGCCGTACGGGGCGAGGCGCCCGCGGGCGGGGCGGCGGGGGCGCGGACGCCGGTGACCGAGGTCTCCTGGCGGGACGCGATCCGGTTCTGCAATCTGCTGTCGGAGGCGAGCGGGCTCACGCCCTGCTACGCGCTGGGCGGCGAGCAGGACGAGCAGGACCCCGACGCGCGGGACGTGGACTGCGACTGGGCGGCCGACGGCTATCGGCTTCCCTCCGAGGCGGAGTGGGAGTACGCGTGCCGGGCCGGGGACTCCGGGGTGCGCTACGGCGAACTCGACGAGATCGCCTGGTATCGCGGGAACTCCGGCGACCGGGTGCACGAGGTCGCGGCCAAGGCGCCGAACGCCTGGGGTCTCCACGACACGATCGGCAACGTATGGGAGTGGTGCTGGGATCTGTACGACCCCGGCGTCTACGGCCCGTACCGGGTCTTCCGCGGCGGAGGTGCGTACGACCCGCCTCGGGGGTGCCGGGCGTCGTGCCGCCGCAAGAGCCATCCGACCCTGCGCATCGACGACCTCGGCTTCCGGCTGGCGCGGTCGCTGACGCTGTGATGTCGCGGAGGTAGCTGCCTGATCGCTTTTTGGTCACGGTGCGAACCTTTGTGCTGGTCGCGACGTCTACACCGCGTGTATAGACGTAAAAGCATATCGACGGACCGGAAGCGCAAGGCCAAGCCGATAGCCGGGCTTCTGACCGCCGCCTCCCTCGCGCTCGCCCTCAGTGGCTGTGGCGGCGCCTCGTATGACGCGACCGCGCCGAGCAGCGCACGCGAGCGCGCCTCGGCCGACGGGAAGGAGGTCAAGGCGGGGGCCGTCGACTGTTCGAAGGCCAAGTGTGTCGCGCTCACCTTCGACGCCGGGCCCAGCGAGAACACGCCCCGCCTGCTGGACATCCTGAAGAAGGAGAACGCGCACGCGACCTTCTTCATGCTCGGCAAGAACCATGTCCTCAAGCACCCCGACATGGTGCGCCGTATCGCGGCGGAGGGCCATGAACTGGCCAACCACACCTGGACGCACAAGATCCTGACCAAGTCCGACGACGACGAGGTGCGCGACGAGATCACCCGCACCCAGGACGCCGTCGCCAAGATCACCGGCTCCAAGCAGCCCCTGCTGATGCGTCCGCCGCAGGGCCGCACCGATGACCGGGTCACCAAGATCTGCCGCGAGCTCGGCATCGCGCAGGTGTTGTGGAGCGTGACCGCGAAGGACTACCAGACGACCGACTCCGCGCTCATCACCAAGCGGGTGCTCGACCAGGTGGACCGCGACGGCATCATCCTGCTGCACGACATCTACAAGGGCACCGTGCCCGCCGTTCCCGGGATCCTCGAAGGGCTCAAGAAGCGCGGCTACACGGTCGTCACCGTCTCCGAGCTGATGGCCCCCGGGAAGCCCGAGGCCGGCAAGGTCTACAAGCCCTGATCCCCGTGTCCGTCCCGGTGCTCGCGCTCATCCCCCGCGCGCAGCGCCAGGGACTCCGGGGCGAGCAGGTGGACGCAGTCCCCCTCGACGCGGATCAGCCCGTCGCGCCGGAGCCGGGCCAGCGCCCGGTTGACGGTCACCCTCGTCACGCCGAGCGTGTCCGCCAGCGCCTGTTGTGTCCCGGGGATCCGCACCCACGCGGGCCCCGGGACGCCCGGAGTTCCAGGGGCTCCCCGGGCTCCCCTCGCCGAGGTGGCGGCCTGCGCCAGTAGCCAGCCGGCCAGCCGGGCCTCGGCCGGGAGGGTGGCGGTTTCGGTGAGCCGTTGCTGCTGCGCGCGTGCCTGGCGGGCGAGCACGGCGAACACATGGGCCCGGACGGCGGCCGTGTCGTCGACGAGCCCGAGGAACCTCTCGCGCCGCACACTGCGCACCGCGCACAACGTCAGGGCGGTGAACGTGGCGGTATGCCCCCGGCCGTCGAGCAGCGCGACCTTGTCCAGCGCGCACGGGCCGTCCCACTGCCCGTACCGGACCACGCGCCCACCGCCGGTCGTGCCCGTCGCCGCGACCCGGCCGCGCAGCAGCACCAGGAGGTGGTCGGCCGGGGCGCCCGCCGACCTGAGCACGCTGCCGACGGGGTGGCCGCGTGGCACGGACGCCCCCCACAGCTCCCGCAGCCGCGCCTCGGGCAGCGACGCGAACAGCGGCACGGCGCCCAGCGCGCGCCACGTCAACGGCCCGGGCTCGTCCCCGGCCATGGCCACCTCCCCCGACCCCGACGTCACTGATCGGACCGGACGGCGATCGTGATCGTGCAGAGCCGCTTCGTCGCCCGGGTGAGCGCGACGTACAGGTCCCGCTCGCCTCCGGAGCGGGCCGCGATGATCTCGTCCGGGTCCACGACGACGACCGCGTCGAACTCCAGACCGCGCGCCTCGGACGCCGGTACGAGCCGCGCCTGCCGCGCGATCCCCGCCGACGTCAGCTCGTCCAGCCTGGTGTCCGCGCAGATCACCCCGAGCAGTTCACCGGGGTGCGCCGCGACCTGGTCCCGGAGCTCCTGCTCGACGGTGGCGGCCAGCGTGTGCGGGGGCGCGGTGCGGGTACGGGGCACCTCGCCGCGGCGGATCGAGCGGCTCGGGGTCTGACCGGGGGCGATACGGGCGAGCAGATCCCGGGTGGTGGCCAGGATCTCCTGCGTGGTGCGGTAACTGACGGTCAGGGTGTGCAGGTTGAACCGCGAGCCGACATGGGGGTTCAGGGCCTGCTGCCAGTCGTGTGCGGTCGACGCCGGGCCCGCCTGGGCGAAGTCGCCCACCAGGGTCATCGACCTGGCCGGGCAGCGGCGCACGACCATCCGCCACTGCATGGCGGTCAGCTCCTGCGCCTCGTCGACGACGACGTGTCCGTACGTCCGCTCCGCCGGGCCGTCGAGCAGGCTCGCCGCCTCGTCCAACAGCGGCACATCGGCGTCGGTCCACGCGTACGCGTCGGTCCAGGCGTCGGTCCGCGCGTCGGTCCGCCCCCGGCCGTCGGTGTGCGGAGTGCGCAGCAGCCGGGACCGTTCGTCATCGGTCAGTTGCGGCAGATGCTCGGCGAGTGCGTCGGGGTCCGCCAGGAGGGCCCGTACGAGGTCGTCGGGCGCGAGCCGTGGCCACAGCGCTTCCACGGCACCGTCGAAGTGGGCGTCGTCCAGGAGGTTCGCCCGGACGGCCCGCGCGTCGAACTCATCGGCCGGCCCCTCGGCCGGTGCGTCGTCGAGGCCGAGCCGACGCAGGTCGGCCGCCGCGGCCCGGTCGAGGTCGAGGCCGGTGCTCTGCGCGACCTCGGCGTCGATGCGCTCCAGAGTCTCGGCCGTGCCGCGTTCCAGCGCGTGCGTGACGGCGTCGGCCAACAGCTCCTTGAACACCTGGCGCGCCCGGTTGTGTCCCACGTCGGCTGCCACGGCCGCGTCGCGGGCCCTGGCGACCTCCCCGTCCTCCAGGCGGATCCATTCCCGTCCCACGCGCACAGCGAAGTCACCGCCCGGTGCCTGCCTGGCGCGGACCAGGCCCGCCAGGGCGTCGGCCAGCGCGGCGCTGCCCTTGAGGCGGGCCGTGTCGATCGGCTCCAGGGCGTCCGGAACGACCCCTGTCCTTGCCAGCTCCTGACAGGTCGCCAGGACGACATCGTTCTCCCCGAGCGAGGGCAGGACCTGGGAGATGTAGTCCAGGAACCGCGCGTTCGGACCGAGCACCAGGACACCGCGCTCGGCGGCGCGCGGAAACGCGTACAGCACATAGGCCGCCCGGTGCAGGGCCACCACCGTCTTGCCGGTGCCGGGGCCGCCCCGCACCACCGTCACCCCCCGGTGCGGGGACCGGACGATGTCGTCCTGCTCCGCCTGCAGCGTCGCGACCGCCGTCCGCATCCGTCCCGTACGCCGTGCCTGCAGCGCCTCCGCCAGCGGACCGTCGCCGACGACGTCGTCGGCAGTGGGGGCGGAGCCGTCCAGCAGCTCATCGCTCACCGCCGCCACCGCACGGCCCTCCAGCCGCAAGTGACGGCGGCGCCGCAGACTCATCGGGTGGATCGGGGTCGCCTCGTAGAAGGGCCGCGCCGCGTCCGCGCGCCAGTCCACGAGCAGCGGCAGATCGTCCTCGTCCGTGTGCAGGCCGAGACGTCCGATGCGCAGGGCCGTACCGTCCGCACCGTCGATCCGGCCGAAGACCAGACCCTCCTCGGCCCCTTCCAGCCTGCGCACCTCCCTCGCCAGACGCCCGGCGGTGACCTCACGCTCGTACACCTCGCCCGCGCTGTCGCTCCGCCCGGCCGATGCCTTCAGCACATCGGCCAACTGCGTTCGCGCCTCGGCGATCCGCTCGCTGATCAGTCCGTACAGGGCGGACACATGGGTCTGCTCCAACTCGACCTGGCACCGCGCGGCGGTATCGGTGACCTGCGACAACACATGGCTCCTCTCGGGAATTCAGCCGCACCACTATGCGGCTGAATTCCCGAGAAAGTAAGTCTTGACTTACTTGGGCGGATCGGCCCTCAAAAGCCACCGCCCCGGTGCGTCGCTCAGGGCGCGGTGCGGGTGAAATGGAACGGGCAGGTGGCGCCGCCCAGGCCGATGGTGGTGGCACGGTCGAAGCGGAAGCCGTGCCTTTCCGGGTCGATCGCCTCGATCCAGTTTCCGTCGAACGCGCACATGACGGGGGTCAGCTCCGCGGCGGAATTCGCCGTGAGCACGTCGTGGTAGAAGCAGCGGTGAATGTCCAGCAGATATCGCTGATCGTCGTCGGCGGAGCGCTGGAAAGTGAAGGTCTTGCCGAAGGCGTACTCCTCACGGGCCTTCGACACGTCCACCATCGCCCGGAACGGATCCGGCGCGGCGTCCAGCATGGCCCGGGTGCTCGCGTGAACCGCCTCGCCGAGCGGTTCGACCAGCGCGTCCCGTACCGCGCGGGTGGCGGCGTCGCGGCCCAGCCGCGGGAGCAGCTTCTCGTACGCCGCGACCACCGCGAGGGTGATACGGAGGTTGTAGCGCGAGGCTTCGTCGACGACCATATGCGCGTTCGCCGCTTCCAGCTCCGCGTGCCGCTTACGCATCGCGGAGATCGCGGAGACGAGTTCGCCGGGCGGCAGTGCCTGCTTTTGCAGCGTGGCGGAGATGTGGTCGAAGAAACCGGCGATCAGCAGCGCTGTGTCGTGTTCGGGATCGGGAACGTAGTCGCCGTCGGCCATTTCGAACTGGTCGGTGGTCACGAATAGTCCTTTCGGGACGGGATCAGTCCCGAGAACGACCTGACAACGCGCAGGGCGGAGCCGGGCCGTGCTCGCGACGAGCGAGCACGCCGACGCGCTCCACCGACCGACCTGGCGTCGACGAACCTCATGGATTCTGTCGCCGCGATCGTGGCACAGGCGCGGGCGGAGTGTCGAACGCCCCGTCAGGCGCCCCGCGTCAGCCGCCCGTGTATCAGCTGATACAGCCCGCCCGGCCGCGCCGACGATACGTTCCGCCGGACAACACCGAGTCCGGACAACACCGAGAAGGGACGGCCCCATGCTGGTCGTAGAACTCGCCTTCACTCCCGCCCCCGAACGCCTGGCCGCCCGCCCCGCCCACCGCGAACGCCTCACCGCCCTGCGCGAGGCGGGCGAACTGGTGGCGGCCGGGCCATGGGCGGACGACACGGGCGCGCTCCTCGTCTTCGACGTGGACCGGGAGCGCCTGGACCGGATCCTGGAGGCGGATCCGTACTACGGCGTGGCGGGGGTCGAGGTGGTACGGGTGCGGGAGTGGACGCCGGTGGTCGGGCCGTAGAGCCGCCGGGCGGGGATTCAGGCCCGAGCGGTTCAGGCCCCGGCGATGACCGTGGTCACGACCTTGCGGACGGCGTCGGCCTCGGGCGGGGTGCCCTTCCGGTCGGCGAACAGCAGATGCACGGCCCCGATCAGCGTGGGGGCGAGCGTGTCGAGATCCGCGTCCGCCGCGATACGCCCCAGGTCGCGCTCGGCTGCGAGATAGCCGGCGACCATGGCCGCCGCCTCGGTCAGCACCGGGAGCCCGGCCGTCGGCCTGGTCTCGCGCAGCCGGGCGCGCAGGTCGTCGCGGGAGATGACGAGGCCGACGACGGCCACGGCGACCGACTCGAACAGCTCCATCAGCGCACGGGTGAGGTTGTCGGCGACGGTGCCGGTCCCGGCGGACTCGCGCAGGGCGGCGGCCTGGTGGTCGAGCCGGGCGATGCGGTCGAGCACGAGCTCGGCGAGGAAGGCGTCGAAGTCGGCGAAGTGCCGGTGCAGGACCCCCTTGGCGCAGCCCGCCTCCGTGGTGACCGCCCGGCTGGTCAGCGCGCTGGGCCCGTCCCGCAGCAGTACGCGCTCGGCGGCGCCGAACAGCTGCTCGCGCGCATCGCGCAGGGCCACCCCGGTCGGCATGGACCGCACCTCCTTCTCACCTCGGGGGACTGTACCCGGTTGACGAGTGGGCAACCGCCCACTCATAGTGGGCGCATGCCCACTAACGAATCCGAGCAAGCCCCTCATGCGCAACGCGAGCCCCATCACGCCCGCGAGATGGCGGAGTCGTTCGGCTCGGACGCCGAACGCTACGACCGGGCCCGGCCCCGCTACCCCGACGCCATGGTGGAAGCGATCACCGCCGCGATCGCCACTGCGACCCCCAGGCCCGACGTCCTCGACGTCGGCGTCGGGACCGGCATCGCGGCCCGGCAGTTCCAGGCGGCCGGCTGCACGGTGCTGGGCGTCGATGTGGACGCCCGTATGGCCGAGTTCGCGCGCCGCGGCGGCGGGCTCCACGGCGGCGGGCTCGAGGTCGAGGTGGCGGCCTTCGAGTCCTGGGACCCGGCCGGCCGGACCTTCGACGCGGTCATCGCCGCCCAGACCTGGCACTGGATCGACCCCGTCGCCGGAGCGGCCAAGGCAGCCGAGGCGCTGCGGCCCGGCGGCCGGCTGGCCGTGTTCTGGAACGTGTTCCAGCCCTCGCCCGATATCGCGGAAGCCTTCGCCGAGGTCTACCGCCGGGTCCTGCCCGACTCGCCCCGCAACCCCTGGGCGAAGCCCGCGCTCGACCCCTACTCGGCGCTGTTCACCAGGGCGGTCGACGGGATACGGCAGACGGGCGCGTTCGGCGAACCGGAGCAGCGGCGGTTCGACTGGGAGCGCGCCTACACCCGGGAGGAGTGGCTGGATCAGCTCCGTACCGGCGGCGACGCGGGCCAGATGCCACCGGCCAAGCTGGCGGAACTGCTGACGGGCACGGGGACCGCGATCGACGCGGTGGGGGGCGGCTTCACCATGCCGTACGCCACGGTGGTGGTCACCGCGGCGCGCGCCATCGCCAACACCTCCACCGCCTGACGTGGCTTACGTGGCGAGGTCCATCCCTCGCGCGCGCCCTTACTCGTCCGATGACTCGCCCGAGCTGCCGCTCCGGCTCCGGTCCTTGCGCCCCGCCTTGCGCGCCAACTCGCCCGCCACCAGTGTCGTGGTTGCCGCCGCGCGCACCCAACGCGGGCCGCCCCGCGCCGCCCACACGACGCAGACACACCCTCCGACGGCGAGCACGACGATGCCGGCCAAAACGAACACGGTCATGCCCCTGCCCCTCCCACTTCTGCGGTCCGCTTCTGCGGTCCGCGCCATCCTGCCAGTCCGCGAGGGTGACCGGCCACGGTCGGGGCATGGGCAGCCAGGGAACGGCGGGGAACAGTAACGTGCTGGTCCATGGCGGATGACGATGACGCGACGAACGCGCTGCTGATCAAAGCCGGTTCGCTGCTCCGCGACTGCGGTGAGCGGCTGATGGACGACGCGGAGACGGACGGGGTCCCGCGCCTGCTCGAGGAGGCGTCCCTGTGCTACGACGCCGTCGCGCGGAAGCTGAGCGCCGATGACGCGGAGACCGCCACCACCGTCGCCGTAGGACGCTCGACGGTAGCGTCGCTGGCCCTGCACCAGTGTGCCTGGGATGAGCTGGACTGCGACTGGTCGTGGGAGGACGAGAGCGACGGGCCGTACCTGGGCCATATGCAGGAGTTCGACGAGGACGGCATCAGCGAGCCACTGCTCGCGCGGGCGGTCGAGACGGCCCGCGCGGCCCTGGACGCCGACCCAGGCGACCCCCTGGTCCCCCTCCAACTCGCCCACGCCCTGTGCTGGTCCGGCGACCGGGACGGCGCGGTCGCCGCGTACACCGAGGTGCTTAGGCGCGATCCGGAGGACCACGTCGCACGCGACAGGCTCGCCGAGCTGGGCGAAGAGGTGCTCGAGGACGACGACTTCGACGGCACCGGGTCCCCGTCCCCGGGCCGCTACGCGTTCGCCTTGATCCGCGCAGAGGCCGGGAACGCGAGCTGGGGATGGTCCTCCATCGCGCTCGCCTCCGGCACGGTCGCCGCCGCGCGGCGCGACGCCGACGCGGTCCTCAAGGGCCTTGCCGACGCGGATCTCAGCCGAGAAGAGCTCGCCGAGATGCTGAGGCTGACCCTGGAAATCCACCACCCCGGGCAGCCGGTCACCTGCTACGACCTCATCGCCCACGTCCCGGCCGAGCCCCGCAGCGGCCCCTTCCTCATCGACTGGTCGGCCATCCCGGAGGGCGAGCCCCTGGACCCGCCCCTGCCGCCCGGCCGACCGGTCCGGATCGACGGCCGGACCTGTTTCCACGGCGGTCTGGTGTGGTCATAGCCATAGCCGTAGCCACAGCCGTAGCCGTGTCCGTCGGCGCCGTGCCGCGGCGGTGCGGGCGCCCGAGGGTGTTCCGCTCCGGGGTGGCCGACCACCCAGCGGGCGCCCGCCGCGCACGACACGCTTAGCTGTTCGGGCAGGTATCAGCCGAGGGTGGGGTAGTCGGTGTAGCCGCGGTGGTCGCCACCGAAGGAGGTGGTGGGGTCGGGGGTGTTGAACGGGCCGCCGGCGGCGAGGCGGGCCGGGAGGTCGGGGTTGGCCAGGTACAGCGCGCCGTAGGCGATCAGGTCCGCCGTGCCGTCCTCCACCAGACCCAGCTCTTCCGGGCCGGTCGGGTCGGTGCCGGTGAACGGGTTGAGGATGAAGGTGCCGGGCCACTCCTTGCGCAGGCGGAGGACCAGGTCACGTACGCCCGGGGCCTCCAGCTGGTGCAGATAGGCGAGGCCCAGCGGGGCCAGCCGCGCCACCAGGGCGCCGTAGGTCTCCTGGAGGTCGTCCTCGGCGATGTCGTTGTACGGGTTGCCGGGCGAGATGCGGAAGCCCACCTTCTCGCCGCCGATGGCCTGGGCCACCGCGGTCGCCACCTCGACGGCGAAGCGGATACGGCCGTCGACCGAGCCGCCCCAGCCGTCGGTGCGCCGGTTGGCGTTGGGGGCGAGGAACTGGTGGACCAGGTAGCCGTTGGCGCCGTGGATCTCCACGCCGTCGAACCCGGCGGCCACCGCGTTGCGTGCCGCGGTGGCGAATTCGTCGACGGTCCGGGCGATCTCGGCCTCGGTCAGTTCCTTGGGGGTGACGAAGTCCTTGGGGCCCTCGTGGGTGAACACCTGCCCCTTCGGCGCCACCGCGGAGGGGCCGACCGGCAGTTGGTCGTCCGGCAGCAGGCTGGGGTGGCCGATACGGCCGGTGTGCATCAGCTGCGCGAAGATCACCCCGCCCTCGTCGTGCACGGCGTCGGTCACCTTGCGCCAGGCCGCGACCTGCTCCGTGGAGTGCAAGCCCGGGGTGTCGGGGTAGCCCTGCCCGACCACCGAGGGCTGGGTGCCCTCGGTGACGATCAGCCCGGCGCCTGCCCGCTGCGCGTAGTAGGTCGCCATCAGGTCCGTCGGGGTCGCCCCGGGGCCGTACGCACGGCTGCGGGTCATCGGGGCCATCACGATGCGGTTGGCCAGGGGCTTGCCGCCCAGGTGGTACGGATCGAATGCCGTCGCCATGATCACATTCCTTGGTCACGGAGGGGCGCCGCGCGGTGCAGCGCCATTGCCTGTCCGAACAAATAAATCCCGGCAGGGCATTCCCGCACAGCTGTGAGCTGCGTCACCATCCACCCCGCTCTACCGCGACCTACAACGCACATGGACTCACCGCCGTATCGACATCGAGCGCGATAGGCTCGTCCCTGCTCGAGCAGCTACAGATCGCAGCAAGGGACGTAGCGAGGGACGTATGAGTCAGCCGAAGGACACGTCCGGCAGCCGGTCGGCCGACGCCTCCGCCGAAGCCGCGGCCGAAGCCGCGGCAACGGCCGAGATGCCGATGCCGCCCTCCGTCCAGGCCGGCGCCATGACCCACGCGATCTTCCGCGTCGCCCGGCTGCACCGCATGCTCGCCGCGCAGCTGCTGCGCCGCGTCGGCCTCCACCCCGGCCAGGAGCTGGTCATGATGCAGCTGTGGGACCTCGGCCCCCAGCGCCAGGCCGATCTGGTGCGCCTGCTCGGCTCCGACGCGGCCACCATGACCCGTACCATCCGGCGCCTCGAACACGCCGGCTTCGTCCGCCGCCACCCCTGCGCCACCGACAAACGCGCCTTCATCATCGAACCCACCACCGCCAGCCTCGCCCTGCGCCGCCAGGTCGAGGAGGTCTGGGCCGAACTCGAAAGCTCCGTCGCCGACAGCCTGACCCCCGACCAGCAGACCGAGGCCATCGACGCCCTGACCCGGATCGAACACAGCCTCGTCCACGCCACAGCACGGCACGCCGCCACGGAGCAGTAACGTGCCGGTGCATGACCGACGATGACGCGACGAACGCTCTGCTGATCAAGGCCGGTTCGCTGCTCCTCGAGAGCAGTGAGCGGCTGTCGTACGGCGCCGAGACAGACACGGACACGGTCCCGCACCTGCTCGCGGAGGCGACCCGCTGCTACGACGCCGTCGCGCGGCAGCTGAGCGCCGACGACGCGGAGACCGCCGCCACCGTCGCCGTGGGACGCTCGACGACAGCGGGGCTGGCCCTGCAGCGGTGCGTCCTTGAGGAGCTGTCCTGCGACTGGTCCTGGACGGACGGGGACGACGGGCCATGGCTGGGCGACATGGAGGAGTACGACGAGGACGGCCTCAGCGAGGAGTTCGCCGCCCGGGCGGTCGAGACGGCCCGGGCCGCCCTGGACGCCGACCCCGGCGACCCTCTCGTACCCCTTCAGCTGGGCCACGCCCTGTGCTGGTCCGGCGACCGGGACGGCGCCGTCGCCGCGTACGCCGAAGCGCTGCGGCGCGACCCGGGGGACCATGTCGCGCGCGACAGCCTCGCCGAACTCGGCGAACTCGGCGAAGACGTGCCCGAGGAGGACGACTTCGACGGCACCGAGTCCCCGGACCGCTACGCGTTCGCCCTGGTCCGCGAAGACGCCCGGATCAGCAACTCGGAGTGGTCCTCGATAGCGTGCGTTTTCGGGTCCGTCGACGCCGCGCGGCGCGACGCCGACGAGACCCTGAAATCCTGCGACAACGGGGGCTTCGACCCTGAAGACCTCCCGACCATGCTGAAGCTGACCCTGGAGATCCACCGACCGGGACAGCCCATCACCCGTTTCCCGGCCGAGCCCCTGGACTCGTCGTTCCTCATCGACTGGTCGGGGCTTCCGGAAGGCGAGCCCTTGGACCCGCCCCTGCCGCCCGGCCGGCCGGTCCGGATCGACGGAGAGACCTGCTTCCACGGCGCCCTTCGGTAGCCGGGAGCCTTCGGACCACCGCCCTTCAGAACGCCGATGCCACCTGGGCCCGCTCCCGTACGACGCGGCGGCGCCGGGTCGGCATCCCGAGCGTCGGGTTGGCGACGCCCCAGGCCGCGCTTTTGCAGACCAGCTCCTTGTAGACGGCGGCGAGCCGTCCGGTCAGGGCCGCCCGGACGGCGCGGTCGTCGGCGGTGACGTACTGGATCACGCCTTCCTTGCGGCCCAGCGAGATGCACTGGTTGAAGTAGCGGGGCGACACGTTCGGGAGCTTCCCGCCGGTCAGGCGCGCCGCGATGGCGTCGGCGGCCTGCCACGCGGTGGGGACGCCCGAGGCGCACGACATCCGCAGCGGCTTGTCGCCGGGGCCCATCACCATGGCCGCGTCACCGACGGCGTACACATCCGGGTGCGAGACCGAGCGCATGGTCCCGTCGACCACGATCTGGCCGGTGTCGGTGGCCTCCAGGGTGGTGGCCTTCGCGATCGGGTGGACCGCGAAGCCGGTGGTCCACACGGTGACCGCGGCCGGGATGGCCTTGCCGTCGGCGGTGGCGACGCGGTCGGCCTCGACGCCGGTGACGGCGCTGTGCTCGTGCACGGTGATGCCGAGCCTGTCGAAGACCTTCCGCACATGCCGGCGGCCCTTGGGCGAGAGCCAGTCGCCGAGGCCGCCGCGGGCGGCGAGGGCGACGGCGAGGTCCGGGCGGGCCTCGGCGATCTCGGTCGCGGCCTCCAGACCGGTGAGGCCGCCGCCGACGACGACCACGGACTGTCCGGCGTCCAGGCGGGCCAAGCGCTCGCGCAACTGGAGCGCTCCGGGGCGGCCGGCGACCTCATGGGCGTGCTCGGCGGTGCCGGGGACGCCCTGGTCGTTCCAGCCGCTGCCGAGGGCGTATACGAGGGTGTCGTACTCCAGTTCCTCTTCCTCGGCGCCGTTCGCGCCGTTCGCGCCGTTCGCGTCGATGACGGCGACGGTCTTACGGTCGACGTCGACGCCGGTGACCCTCGCGAGCTTCAGCTCGACGCCCGTGCCCGCGAACATCTCACCGAAGGGCCGGGGCTTGAGGTCCTGGCCGACCGCCAGCTGGTGCATCCGGACGCGCTCGACGAAGTCGGGCTCGGCGTTGACGAGGGTGATGGTGACGTCCTCGCGGTCCAGCCGCTTGGCGAGGCGCCCGGCGGCGCTGGCTCCGGTGTATCCGGCTCCGAGGACGACGATGCGGTGCTGCATGTCCTTGCTCCTGTCTGTTCCTGTCCGTTCCTGTCTTCAGCGAGTCGCCCCTTGAACCGGGCGGCCCGCCGTTTCCTGACAGGGTTCCGATGTGAAGCACCTCACACCGGCCAGGAGGTCAGGTCAGAAGGTCAGGAAGTCAGAAGGCGTTGAGCAGAGGTTCCCCGTGGTCGACGGCCGCCCACTGCTCGCTCGCACGTTCGAGCTTGTCGGGGTTGACCTGGTTACGGAACGCGGCGATGCCCTCGGCCGTGACCTCCAGACACAGGACACCGACGACCTGGCCGTCGACGACCCCCACGACGGCGGGGTCGCCATTGGCGGTCGTGGCGTAGACCTCGATCGATCCACCCACCAGATCGCGCTTGGCCTTGCCGGGTTTGAACAGGCCCCACATGAACTTCGCGACCGCGACGGCGCCCTCGAACGCCTTGGTGCGGGCCGGGATCTTCCCACCGCCGTCACCGATCGCGACGGCGTCCTGGGTGAGCAGCCGCACCAACGGCTCGGGCCGGCCGCTGGTGGCGGCCGCCAGGAACTCCTCGACGATCCGCCGGGCGGCGGCCTCGTCGACCTCGGTACGGGCCTGGCCGTCCGCGACATGCTTCTTGGCGCGGTGGAAGATCTGCTGGCTGGACGCCTCGGTGATGTCCAGGATCTCGGCGATCTCCCGGTGCGGGTAGTCGAATGCCTCCCGCAGCACGTACACCGCCCGCTCGTTGGGGGACAGGCGCTCCATGAGCGTGAGGACCGCGTACGAAACCGATTCGCGCTGCTCGGCGGTGTCGGCCGGGCCCAGCATCACGTCCCCGGCGAGCAGCGGCTCGGGGAGCCATTGCCCCACATAGGTCTCGCGCCGCGCGCGGGCCGAAGTGAGCTGGTTGAGGCACAGATTGGTGAGGACCTTCGTCAGCCAGGCCTCGGGGACCTCGATACGGTCGACGTCGGCGGCCTGCCAGCGCAGAAACGCCTCCTGCACGGCGTCCTCGGCCTCGCTCGCGGAACCGAGGAGGCGATAGGCGATCGCCTCCAGACGGAACCTGGAGGCCTCGAACCGGTCCACGTCGCTCATGCTCAGGGGCATGAGTCCCGATCCTACTCGCGACCCACCAGCGGGCGACGGTGACCCGGGCGGGCTCAGCCGCCGGTCGGCCGCGGGGTGGCCGGTCAGCGTCGGTCCTCGACCGTCCATTCGTCGCCCAACTCCCGGCGCAGGGCAGCCAATGCCGCGTCCGCCTGCTGTCTGAACCGGTCCCATTCCTCTTGGGGCCACGGGGACGGGTCCGGTGGGTGATCCCAGTCGAGGGACGACTGGTACCACTCGCACAGCCTCGCCAATTCGGCCTGGGTGGCGGGGCTGATCGGCAGTCGTTCCAGCTCGCAGGGGGAGCCGTACGGGCTGTCGACGTCGTCCGGCCACAGCGGGGTGTGCGGGACGCCGGCTTCGAAGAAGAAGCGCAGGTGGTGAGGGAGCATGGGGCACATTCTCACGGCCGGCGCGTCCGCCCGCGCGGTCAGGGGCGCCCGTACGAACGTCACGCCGGCGGCGCGCCCTGGCCGTCGCCGGTGGCGTACCCCCGCGATGCGCCGACTCCGGCCAGGGACACCTCGCCGCGCCGTGAGCCCCCGGGCGCGGGCGGCCTGTCGGGGGCGGGTGTTTGAATGCGGCCATGGATCCAGAGAGCACACTCTCCGCCCTTCGTGATTTCTGCGCCGAGCGCCTGGGCCCGGAACTCGCCGCCCGCTACGTCGACTTGGCCCGGCCGGGTTTCGCGCTCACCGAGGCCGAGAACCCCGGGGAGGCCGCCGGGCACAGTCGTTTCGGGGGCAGAGCGATGCTCGAACCGGGCACTCCCTGGCCGACCTGTGACGGCTTTCCGCTGAGCCTGATCGCCGTCCTCGACGCCGACACCCTCTCCCCCTGGCTCGGCGGTGTCCTCCCCGCCGGGACGGGCTTGCTCAACTTCTTCTTTCTCGACACCGAATCCGAGCAGCACGACCCCGTTTCCTACGACCTGATGCAGAAATACAGCCACTACGGGGCCGAGGTGAGCTGCGTCATCCCGGCCCGCTTCGCACACGCCGTCGAGACGGACCCGCCCGCCCGGTCGAGCGTCTTCGAGCCGATCCCGTGGGCGGCGAAGCCCGGGTTCGCGTTCCCCGACACCTGGGATCCCGCCTGGAACGGCTTCGATGTGGGGCCCGACGCCGACGACATGGCCAGGGCCATGCCCGGCAACCATGTGGAGAATCAGCTCACCGAGTGGTCGGAGCGGCCGGGCGCGGTCGACTCCGAGGACATGGCCTTCGGCCGGCCCCAGTTCCCCACCGGCAGCTCGCCGATGGTGCCGTTCGGCAAGGACCCGAACCGCTACCACCATCTGCTCCAGCTGTCCGGGCACGAAGAGTGGTCCATCGGCGGCGACGGCGGCTGGATGCACTGGGCGATACCCACCGACGCGCTGCGGATCGGCGACTTCGGCCAGGCGGTCCCGACCCCGGACATCTGGTGAGGCCAGACGCCCTGCCGGGTCTTGGAGTGTCCGGGAGGATGTCCGGGACTGTCCGGGACGCCTGAAGACCTGGCAGGGCGCCGCCGCGCCCCGTCAACATCCCCTCCAGGGCCGCAAGGCGACGGACGGAGGGGCATCATGCTGGCGGACGAGTACGGATATCAGGTGTCGGGCGGAACGGCGGCGGCCTATCCGGGGGTCTACGAGCGGCTGCGGCGCGAGAAGACCGCGGCCCGCAATGTCCTGCTGTTCGCCGTGGTGATGGTGGCGGTGACCGTCGCCGCCGTGAAGTGGGTGGTACCGGTCTCGTTGAACGCGGGCGTGGTCGTGGCCGGCCTGGCGGGGACCTTGGCGGTCTTCTCCGGTCTCGGCGGTGCGGTCGGCCTCGCCGTGACCGCGCCGAAGCTCACCGTCGCCCTCAGCCACCCGTTCCAGGCCTGGCCCTGTCAGCTGGAGGAGACGAAGGACCACCAGCGGCTGATCCTGCTGCTGGCGCCCGACGGCAGCGTCGCCCGGGCGCTGGACTCGGCCGTGCCCGACACCGTATGGCACGGCACGCCCGACGGCCGCGGCATGCTCTGGATCGCCGGGGACCTGCGCTCGGCGTGCCTGGTCGCCACTCCGGACGCCAAGGAGCTGTGGCGCGCCAAGGGGCGGCCGTACGGGGCGTCGCCGGTGGCCGGCGAAGGCAGGCTGCGGGCGGTGGAGGACGCGCTGCTGCGCACGGCGACCCAGCAGGCATTCAGCGCCTGGATGCAGTGATGTACGGCAGCGATGCACCGCAGCGACGTACGGCAGTGATGTACTGCGGTGGCGTACGGCGGTGACGCGTGGCGGTGGTGGCTCCCGCGTCGGTTCTTGATGGCTTCTTCATAGGTTCTTCATAGGGCCCCTCATACGTTCGAGCCCGCCCGGCCGCACCAGCGTCCGGGCGGTCACGAGTGATTGAGGGATCTGTGTCCATGAAGGCATGTGCGCGGCGACGGTTCGCGGCTCGGGCGTGGCCGGCCGTGGTGGTGTCGGTGGTGGCGCTGGGGCTGAGCGGTTGTGGTGGGGGCGGCGGAGGCGGGGACGAGGTGGCCTCGGCGGGGGACGGAAAGACCAAGGCCGGTTCGTCGAAGGCCGGGGACGGCGAGATCGCGCGGTACGTCGAGGGGCAGCGCAGGTTCGTCAAGTGTCTGCGCGAGGAGGGGCTCGAGGTCCCCGACCCCGATGCGAAGGGCCACATCGACTTCGGCGACGCGCGGGAGTTGAAGGCGGACCCGAAGTTCACCCGGGCCCAGGTGAAGTGCGAGGAGTTCTCGCTCCCGGTGCCCGAGGAACTGGAGCGGCAGGAGAGGCCGAAGCTGTCCGCCAAGGAGATCGCGACCAGGAAGCGCTACGCGAAGTGCATGCAGGAGAACGGGGTTCCCGAGGCCCCGGACGTGGGCGACGACGGCTACTCCGACGAGGACTTCCAGAATGACGGAAAGATGTCGTGGGACCCGACGTCGGCCCGCGCCAAACGGGCCATCCGCATCTGTGCGCCGATCATCGGGGACCCGGTCAACCCCGGTAAGGGCAAGGGCTGATGGGCATCGGGCGCAGGTCCGTCCTGGTGGCGGCGGGGGCCGTGGCGGTCACCGCCGTGGCGGTGGTCGGCGCGCTGGGGCTCGGCGGCGGGGACGGCTCGGACTCCGGCGGGCCGGACTCCGGGCGCGGGGACAGAACGGTACGGGTCACCCGCGGCACGCTGGTCGACGAGACGGCGGTCGACGGGACACTGGACCACGGTCCTGAGGTGCCGTTCGAGACACGGGCGGAGGGCACCATCACCTGGCTGCCGAAGGCCGGGAAGACCGTCACGCGCGGCCGGACGCTGCTGCGGGTGGACGAGAAGCCCGTCGTGCTGCTGTACGGGGACCTGCCGATGTACCGGGAGCTGGCGGTCGGCCGGGACCCGGACCGTCCCCTCCGGGGCCTGGACGTCAAGCAGTTCGAGTCCAACCTGGCCATGCTCGGCTACTCGGGCTTCACGGTGGACGACACGTACTCTCAACTGACCGCCGATGCGGTCAAGCGCTGGCAGCGGGACCTGGGCAGGCCCAGGACCGGCAAGGTGGGGACCGGGGACATCGCGTACGTGTCCGGGCCGATCCGGATCGCCCGCACGAGCGTCCGGGTGGGCGCCCAGGCCACGGGGAATGTGCTGAGCTACACGAGCACCACACGCTCGGTGACCGTCGAGGCACCGGCCGGGGAGACCGGCTGGGCGGAGCGCGGCAATCGGGTGACCGTCGAGCTGCCGGACGGGCATACGGTCAAGGGCCGGGTGGCGGAGGTCGGGCAGGACGCCTCCCCGGCACAGGGCGCCGAGGGCGGCGACGGGGGCGGGGGCGGGGGCGGGGGCGGGGGCGGCGACGGGGACGCGGCCAAGAACGCCAAGGTCCCGGTCCTCATCCGCATCAAGGACCAGGAGGCCCTGAGGCAGCTGAACAGCACCCCGGTGACCGTCCGCTACGTCGGCCGCAAGCGCGAGAACGTCCTGACCGTTCCCGTGGCCGCCCTGGTGGCGCTCGCCGAGGGCGGCCACGGGCTGGAAATCGCCGACGCCGGGGGTGCCGACGGGGACGGGAAGGGCAGTCGCTTCGTCGCCGTCAAGACCGGTCTGTTCGCGAACGGCAAGGTCGAGGTGAGCGGGTCCACCGTGCGCGAGGGCCTGAAGGTGAGGATCCCCGAATGAGGCCCGTCGTCGTCTTCGAGGGGGTCACGAAGACCTACCCCGGCGGGGTCGCGGCGGTCCGTGACGCCGATCTGCTCGTCCGCTCCGGGGAACTGGTCGCCGTCGTGGGCCCGTCCGGCTCCGGGAAGTCGAGTCTGCTGCACCTGATGGGCACGCTCGACCGGCCGACCGCCGGGCGGGTCACCATCGACAGCCACGACGTGGCGCGGCTGTCCGACCGGGAGCTGTCCGCGCTGCGCGCGCAGCGGATCGGCTTTGTGTTCCAGCAGTTCCACCTGGCGGTGGGCGTGCCGGTGCTCGACACGGTCGCCGACGGGCTGCTGTACGCCGGCGTGCCCCTGCGGGAGCGCCGCCGCAGGGCCTCGGTGGCGCTGGCCCGGGTGGGGCTGGCCCACCGGTCCGGCCATCTGCCCCATCAGCTGTCCGGCGGCGAGCGCCAGCGGGCCGCCGTGGCGCGGGCGGTGATCGGGGAGCCGGCTCTGCTGCTGGCCGACGAGCCGACCGGCAATCTCGACTCGGCCTCGGGCGCGGCGGTGCTGGAGCTGCTGCGCGAGCTGCACGCGGCCGGTACGACGGTGGTGGTGATCACCCACGATCGGGAGCTGGCCGCGGCGCTCGACCGGCGGGTGGAGATCCACGACGGGCGGATCGTCGCCGACAGCGGGGCACATGAGCCCGGCGGGGCGGACGGGCCCGGCGGCGCGGACGAGCCCGGTGGGGCGTACAAGCCCGGTGGGGTGGATAAGCCCGGTGGGGTGGATAAGCCCGGTGGGGTGGATGAGCCCAACAAGGCGGACGAGCCCGGCGGGGCGGATGTGGCGGTCCCGGCCCGCCCGGCGGTCTTCGGGAGGCAGCCATGAGCCGGGGACTGCGACCGGCCCGGCTGCGGCCCGCCGACGTCGTCCGCCTGGGTGGCACCGGTCTGCGCACCCGCCCGCTGCGCGTGCTCCTGTCCGCGCTGGGAATCGCGATCGGCGTGGCCGCGATGCTCGCGGTCGTCGGGATCTCCATGTCCGGGCGGGCCGAGGTGGACCGCCGTCTGGACCGGCTCGGCACCAATCTGCTGCGCGTCTCCCCCAGCCAGTCCGCGGGCGGCCAGTCCACGGGCCAAAGCTCCCAGCTGCCCGAGGAGTCCACGGCGATGATCCGGCGGATCGGCCCGGTGCTACAGGTCGCGGCGACGGGCGCGGTCAAGGACGCCAAGGTGTACCGGAACGAGCACATGCCCAGCGGGCGCACCGGCAGCATCGAGGTACTGGCGGCCGAACCGCGGCTGCTCGCGTCGGTGGGCGGGAAGGTCCGTACGGGCAGGTGGCTGGACTCGGCCACCGCCGAGTACCCGGGGGTGGTGCTCGGCCGGCAGGCGGCCCGGCGGTTGGACGTGCACACCCCGGGCACCCGGCTGTGGCTGGGCGGTACGTGGTTCTCGCTGGTGGGCATCGTGGACCCGGTGCCGCTCGCGCCCGAGATCGACCAGGCGGCGCTGGTCGGCTGGCCCGCGGCCCAGCGGTATCTGGGCTTCGACGGCCACCCGTCGACCGTGTACGTCCGCACGGAGGAAGACCGGGTGACGGCTGTACGGGACGTGCTCGCGGCGACCGCGAACCCCGAGCATCCGAATCAGGTGGTGGTCTCGCGGCCCTCGGACGCGCTGGCCGCGCGCGAGGCGGCCGAGTCGGCGCTGACCGGGCTGCTGCTGGGGCTCGGCGGGGTGGCTCTGCTCGTGGGGGGCGTGGGGGTGGGCAACACCATGGTCATCTCCGTGCTGGAGCGCCGCCCGGAGATCGGGCTGCGCAGGGCGCTGGGCGCCACCAGCGGGCAGATCCGGGGGCAGTTCGTCACCGAGTCGCTGCTGCTGTGCGCGCTGGGCGGGGCGGCCGGGGCGGTGCTGGGCACGGGCATCACCGCCGTGTACGCGGGGGTGCGGGGCTGGCCGACCGAGGTGCCGCTGTGGGCCACGGGGGCCGGGGTCGGGGTGACGCTCGCCATCGGGGCCCTGGCCGGGCTGTATCCGGCGATACGGGCCGGACGGCTGGCCCCGACCCAGGCCCTCGCCGGGTCCTGAGCGGGCCCCGCGTCAAGCGGTGGGCGCGGCGGTCGTGGGGAGCTCGATGGTGAAGGTCGTGCCGACCCCGACCGCGCTCTCCACCCCGATCGTCCCCTGATGGTCCTTCACGATCTGGCGGGCGATGGACAGCCCGAGCCCGCTGCCGCCGGTGGCCCTCCCCCGCGCGGCGTCGGCCCGCCAGAAGCGGTCGAAGACGTGCGGCAACTGCTCGGCGGGGATGCCGTGCCCGGTGTCGCCGACTTGGACCACGGCCCCCGCGCCGCGGCGCGCCAGGGACAGCCGAACGGTGCCGCCGGGCCCGGTGGCCCGTACGGCGTTGCTCACCAGATTGCCGACGGCCTGCCGCAGCCGGTCCGCGTCGGCGTACGCGTACACGGGGTCGCCGCCCGGCGTCTCGACGGTGAGGGCGACCCTGGCGCGCTCGGCCTGGGCCCGGTGGGCGGTGCGGCAGGTCTCCAGCAGTTCGCCCAGATCGATGTGGTCGCGGTGGTAGCTGAGCGCACCCGCCTCGGCGAGCGCCAGGTCCTGCAGGTCGTCGACGATCCGCTGCTGGAGCAGGACCTCTTCGTGGAGCGAGTCCAGCAGCTCGGGTTCCGGGTCGACGACCCCGTCGCGCAGCGCCTCCAGATAGCCGCGCAGATTGGCCAGCGGGGTGCGCAGCTCGTGGGCGACATCTCCGACGAGCCGGCGCTGACGCTCCTCGCTGTCCTGCAGCGACGCGGCCATGCGGTTGAAGGAGCGGCCGAGTTCGGCGATCTCGTCCCGGCCGGTCACAGACACCCGCCGGGCCAGGTCGCCCTCGCCGAGGCCGCGGGAGGCGGCGGTCAGGGCGCTGACGGGACGGAGCACCGTCCGGCTGAGCAGCAGCGCGCCGAGGATGGCCGCCACCGCGACGGCTACGGCCACGGTGACCGCGGGCGCGGCGGCGAGGGCGGACGGCGGTTCGTCGAGGGCGCCGAGGCGGACTTGGAGGGGCGGCGGGGCGGCGTCGCTGATCTGCTCGGCGAAGACCCGCTCGAGGCACGGGGTGATGCCCTCGTCCGTGGCCGACAGGCAGGGCCTCGCGGCCTTGTCGTACCGGACATACTGCGCCGGTGTCGGCTTCGGCCGCTGACAGGACCCGCGCGACGCCGATGTGCCGCCGCTTCCCGTCTTCCGGCCCGCCGCGTACGTCGGCACGCCGTAATCGTCGCGCCCGACCGTCACCTCGAAGCCGTCGCGGGTCAGACACGCCGCGTACGCCGTCCCGGAGCGGTATTTGGCGATCTCGGTAGTGGTGAGCTTGAACACCGCCACCGGAACCAGCCCCTCGGGCAGCCGCAACTCGGGGCGCGGGTCCACCAGGAGCGGTGCGCCCGTGCCGGTCTTGCGGGGCTTATGGCCCATCAGCACGTCCGAGTCCGCCAGCGGCGCACCGGAGCCGGTCGTGGTGGTGGCCTGTATGCGCTGCCCGGTGCCGGCGGCCAGTTCGCGCACGGCGGACGCGACGCCGTCCCAGGTGCCGTGCCGCAGGCCGTACCGGCGCAGCTCGCCGGTGACCCGGTTGATGTCGGCCCGGTCCGCGGCGGCGGTCTCGTTCGCCTGCCGGGTGGCCTGACGCAGCGTCAGCCAGGCGGTGGCCGCGGTGGCGGCGATCACGAGCAGCATGACGAGGGCGAGCGCCCGCAGCCGGAAGCTCATCGCGCGGGGCCCGCGCTCGGCATCGGGTCCGGGCCCGGGTCGGCGTTCGAGTCCGGGTCCGGGCCCGGGTCGGCCAGCCGGTAGCCGCGTCCGTAGACGGTCTCCACCATGCGAGGTGCCCCCGGCCCGCGCTCCAGCTTGCGGCGCAGGTTCATCACATGCGCGTCCACGGTGCGCTCCAATACGTCCTGCTCGAAGCCGAAGACCCGGTCGATGATCTGCGCCCGGGTGAAGGCGCGCCCCGGCTCGCCCGCCAGCAGGGCCAGGATGGCGAACTCCTTACCCGTCAGCGCGATCGTCTCGCCCGCGAGCCGCACCTCGTAGCGTGCGGTGTCGATCTCCAGCGCCCCGGCCCGGACGACCGTCGGCTCCCCCGTGGCGGCCCGGGACCGCCGCAACAGGGCCCTGACGCGGGCGGTCAGCTCCCGGGGGCTGTACGGCTTGGTCATGTAGTCGTCGGCGCCGAGGTCGAGCCCGAGGAGCATGTCCTCCTCGGTGGCACGCGCGGTCAGCAGCAGGATCGGCACCTGGGACTCGGTGCGCAGGATGCGGCATACGTCCAGGCCGTCGACCTGCGGCAGCATCACGTCGAGCACGATGAGGTCGGGGCGGCTGGTCCTGGCCCGGTCGATCGCCGAGCGGCCGTCGTGGACGGTCTGGACGGCGTTCCCCTCCCGCTCCAGATAGATCCGGATCAGCCGCGCCTGCTTCTCGTCGTCCTCCGCGACCAGGATGCGCGCGCTCAACAGCCCCCTCAAATCCCCCTCAGCCCGCGATCAGGCTCAGCCCGTGATCAGGCTCTGTTGACGACCGCCGCCTGAGGCCGGATCGGCAGCCTGTTGACCGGGCGGCCGGACGCCGAGCGGACCGCCGCCGCCACCGCCGCCGGGGTGGTGACCACCGGCACCGCGCTGACGGCCTTGGCGCCGAAGGGGGCGACCACGTCCCGTTCCTCGACGAGTTTGACGATACGGATGTCGGGGACGTCCACGGCGGTCGGCAGGGTGTAGCCGGTGAGGTCCGGGTGCCGGACCACGCCGCGGGAGGTGCGCAGGTTCTCGGTGAGGGCCGCGCCGATGCCCTGGGCGACACCCGCCTCGATCCGGGCCGCCAGTTGGCGGGGGTTGAGCACCCGGCCCACGTCCTGGGCGATCGTCATGTCCACCACGCGCACCGCGCCGATCTCGATGTCGACGTCGACCACGGCGCGGATCGCGCAGAAGGCCAGGCCCACGAAGGCGTCGCCCTGGCCCGTCTCGTCCAGCGGTTCGGTGGGGTGCGGGCGGCACTGCGCGGTGGCCCACAGCTCCTTGCCCTCCAGGGCCTCGTCGACGGTCGTGCTGAGCACCCCGTCGTACGAGGTGATCTTGCCGTCGGCGATGGTCAACAGCTCCGTCGACATGCCGAACTTATGCGCGAGCGGCTGCAGCAGCTGAGTGCGGACCATCTTCGCGGCCCGCTCCACCGCGCCGCCCGACACCCAGGTGTGGCGGCCGCGCGCCGCGGGCCCGGCCGGGGGCTGGTCGGTGTCGACCGGTGCGACATGCACCTCTTCGATGCCCAGGACCTCCTGGACGATCTGGCGGGCCAGGGTGGTGAAGCCCTGGCCGGTCTCGACGGCGGCGCAGATGACGGTGGCCACCGAGCCGACGACCTTGACCGTGGCCGTGGAGACCTCGTCGGCCCCCTCGGCGCCGAGCATGTGCACCATGCCCAGGGCGTAGCCGACGCCGCGCCGCACCGCGCCCGGATCGCCCGCGCCCTCGGGGCCGCCGGGCAGCAGCCACTCCTCCTCGGGGTCGTCCTTGGGGAGCGGGGGCAGCGGGGTGTCCCGTACGGCGCGCAGCAGTTCGGCGACCGGGGCCGGGCAGGTGACGGTCTGGCCGGTGGGCAGCAGATCGCCGGTCGCCATCGCGTTGCGCAGCCGGATCTCGGCCGGGTCGAGGCCCAGCTTGGCCGCCAGCTTGTCCATCTGGCCCTCGTACGCGGCGCACACCTGCATCGCGCCCTCGCCGCGGACATGGCCGGAGGGCGGGTTGTTGGTGCGCACCGCCCAGCCCTCGATGAACGCGTGCGGTACGACGTACGGGCCGCAGGCGAAGGACACCGCGGCGGCCAGCGAGTCCGCGGACGAGTCGGCGTACGGGCCCGCGTCCAGCAGGATCTGCGCCTCGACCTTCACCAACTTGCCCTCGGCGTCGGCGTGGTGGCGGTAGCGCAGCAGGGTCGGATGGCGGTGGGCGTGGCCGAGGAAGGACTCCTCGCGGGTCGCGGCGAGCTTGACCGGATGGCCGGTGCGCAGCGCGAGCAGGCCCAGCGGCAGCTGCATACCGGGGTCCTCGCGCTCGCCCATGGCGCCGGGCACGCCCGTGACCACGACCTTGACCCGCTCCGGCTCCAGGCCGAAGCAGGCGGCGGCCAGGTCGCGGTCGGCGTGCGGGTCGGTGGAGGCGGTGTAGATCTCCACACCGCCGTCGGGGCGCGGCACGGCCAGGCCCGCCTCGGCGCCGATGGGCGCCGGGTCCTGCCGGCCGATCCGGTACAGGCCCTCGACGATGACCTCGCCGACCACGTCCGGGTCGCCGAAGCTCAGCGGGATGTGGCGGACCAGATTGCCGTCGGGGTGCAGCGGCTCGGCCCCGAACGCCTGCTCGGGGTCGGTGACCGGCTCCAGCACCTCGTACTCGACGGCGATGGCCGCGGCGGCCAGCCGGGCGGTGTCGGGGTGGTCGGCGGCGACCGCGGCGATCGGCTCGCCGTGGTGGCGGACCAGGTCCTTGGCGAAGACGGGGCGGTCGGCGACCCTGCGGCCGTGCGCGGCGTCGCCGGGCACGTCGGCGTGGGTCACCACGGCCCGTACGCCCGGCATCTGGGCGGCGGGCGCGGTGTCGATGGAGACGATACGGGCGTGCGGATGCGGGGAGCGCAGCACGGCGGCCCACAGCAGCCCCTCGGCCCACAGGTCGGCGGCGTACGGGAAGGTGCCGGAGGTCTTGGCCGCCGCGTCCGCGGGCTGCAGCGACATCCCCAGGCCGATGGTCGGCGGCTCCTTGGGCGTGAGGGGGACCCCGGCGGCGGGGGTGGCGGTGGCGGCGCCGGTGCCGTCCGCGATTCCAGTCATGCCGAAGCCCTTCCGCCGCCCGTGCTGCCGCTGCCGTCGAAGCCGCCGTCGCCGGTGCCGTGTATCCCCGGCGGGCCCGCCTGGTGCGGAATGCGGCCGGCGGCGTCCTGCCCGTCGTCCGCCGCCGCGGCCTCCTCCGCCTCGGCAGCGGCCGCCGCCTCCCGGCCCGCGACGACCTCGCGGACCGCGTTGACCACCCCGCGGTAGCCGGAGCAGCGGCACAGGTTGCCGCTGATCGCCTGCCGGGTCTCCAGGGCGGTCGGGGAGTGGTTGCCCTCCAGCAGATCGTGCACGGTCATGGCCATGCCCGGTACGCAGAACCCGCACTGCACCGCGCCGCAGGCGGCCAGCGCGCGCTGCACATCCGAGGGCTGCCCGTCCACGGCCAGACCCTCGACCGTACGGACCTCACAGCCCGCGGCGGTCGCGGCGGGCACCAGGCACGAGGCGACCAGCCGCCCGTCGACCTGGACGGAACAGGCCCCGCACTCGCCCTGCGAACAGCCGTCCTTGGCCCCGGCCAGGCCCAGGCGCTCGCGCAGTACGTACAGCAGCGACTCGCCGATCCAGGCGTCGGTGACGGGGCGGTCGGTGCCGTTGACGTGCAGGACGTACGAGGCGCTGGGGTGCTCACTGTCGGCCTGGAGGGCCGTGTCGGGGGCTGTGCCGGGGTCCGTCTGGGCGTCTGTCGGGTCGGTCGGGTCGGCCTCGGGGACGGGCGGCGCCTCGGGGGCCGTCGTCTCCGCGGTGGGCCGCTCGTCGGCGTCGGCGGACTCGGCGTACTCGACGTCCTCGGCCGACGGGTCGACTCCGGCCCCGGCTTCGGCTCCGGCTTCGGCTCCGGTGAGGGGCGCGCCGTGGCCGTCCAGCGCCAACTCGGCCGATTCCTCGGCCTGTACGAGGTCGGCAGGCGCCTGGAGGGCCTCAGGGGCCGGGCCGTCGGCATCGGCCACGACGCCGTGCGGCGGGGTCGCCTGGGCCACATGACCGCCGTCGGCCCCGGCCGGGACGCCGCCCGCTCCCGGGCCGTCATGGGCCTCGTAGCCGTCGTCCACGAACCCACCGCGACCGCCACCCGGCGCGACACCGTGCGGCGGGGTCCCCGGACCCGCGTGGCCGTCGTCCACGAACCCACCGCGACCGCCCACGGGCGCCACGCCGTGCGGCGGGGTCGTCTGGCCCGTATGGCCGCCGTCGGGGCCGGCCGGGCGGCCCTGGCCGCCGTGCGTCAACTCCTCGGGCCAGTCGTCCACCTCGGGCACCTCGGTGCCCGCCGCCGGAGTGGCCAGTGCGCCGGACGCGGCGGTGCTGCCGTGCGGCGGGGTGGGGGCGCCGCGGTGCTCGACGGGTACGTCGGCGCCGCCGGGCAGCCTCAGGCGCCGCCGGGCGGGGCCCCGGCCCTGCTGCGTCGGGGCCGCGGGGGCGCGGCGGACGGCGTGGTCGCCGAGCGCGTACTCGCCGGATTCCTCGGCGGAGCCGTCGTCACCGGCCACCGGAATCGACCACTGACCGGTCTGGCCGTGCTGCTGACCAGGCTGGCCAGGTTGCCCCGGCTGGCTCTGCCCGCCCTGCCGCTGGTCTTGGTGCAGGCCCTGCTGGACCTGCTGTTCCTGCTGTTCCTGCTGCTCCTGTGCGCCGCCCGCGAAGGGCATCGTCCACTGCGCGGTGTCCTGCGCCCCGTACGGATGCGCCGCCCTCTCGTCGACCCCGTCGTCACCCGCGGCCGGGACGGCCCACGGGCCGTCGGCCGACTCGGGCACCTGCCACTGGGCCGCGGCCGTCGGGTCGTTCACCTGGTACACGCCGGTCTCGTCGACGCCGTCGTCGGCGGCGAACGGGATCGACCACTGATCAGTCTGCCCGGACTGGCCCGGCTGCCCCGCGCCGGGCATATGCCACTGCGCGGTCGTGTGCGGGTCATGCGGGGCGTGCGGGTTGTGGTGTTCGCCGTACGCGTACTCGCCCGTGTCGCCGGATCCGCCCGCCGGGCCCGGCTGGGCCCACTGGCCGGAGTCGTCCGCGCCGCCCTCCATCGGCACGGCCCAGTGCCCGGTCCCGGAGGAGTCGCCGTGCGCACCAGGGGCGTGGGCCGTCGGCTGCCACTGGCCGCCCTCCGAGGGCGCGCCCGGACCACCCGTCATGGGCGGCGGGGTGTAGCCGGTGCCGGGGGCCGCGAGCGGGTCCCATCCGCCCCCGAGGGCGGCCGGGTCCTGAAGCGAGTGGTCGGGCGGCAGCTGCACGAACCCCGTGGCCTCCGCGTCGTACTCGGGGCCGTGTGGCATCGGCTGCCACCCGCTCCCGGGTTCCGGCCGGTGCGGCTGCTGTTCGTCACTCACGCGAGTGCCCTCCCCAGTGCTCGGCGGGCCAGGGCTGCCACCGTACGCCTCAGATGGATGGCGGCGGGCGGCAGGGGCACCGGCTCCGAGCCGTCCGCCGGCGGAGCCGGGTCGGGAATGCAGGCGGCGGCCACGTACTCGCCGAAGGCCGCCGTCACCTGCGGGTCGAGGCGCCCCCGGTCGCCGTCCCAGTCGATGAGCGAGGCTACCCAGCGCTCGGCCTCCAGCGGCCGCAGCGGCATGGGCGCGACCGCGCCGACCGCGCAGCGCACACCCCGCCGCGCCGGGTCGAGCACGACGGCGCACGAGGCCGTGGACCGGCCCGGGCCGGTGCGCCCGGTGGCCTTGAGGAAGGCCTGGGGGGCGTGCAGGATCGGCACGCGTACGAAGCCGACGAGTTCGCCGGGGCGCAGCATCTCGACCCCGGCCAGCAGATGGCTGACCGGGATCTCGCGGCGCGCGCCCTCGGGCCCGGCGATGATGACCGTGGCCTCCAGCGCGGCGAGCACCGGCAGCGCGTCGCCCGAGGGGGCGGCGGTGACGATGTTGCCGCCGAGGGTGCCGGCGTTTCGGATCTGCGGCGGCCCGGCGGCGCGCGCCGCGGCGGCCAGCGCCGGGATGAGCGCGGCGAAGTCGGGGCGGCCCATACGGGCGTGGGAGAGTCCGGCGCCGAGCAGGGCGTGGCCGTCCAGGTAGCGCCAGCCGCGGATCTCGGTGATCCGGCCGAGGCCGACGAGTGCGGCGGGCCGCAGCAGCCCGGAGTTGACGGCGGCCATCAGATCGGTGCCGCCCGCGACGGGCACGGCGGCGGGCATGGCGGCCAGCGCCGCCACGGCCTCGTCGAGCGTGCCCGGCATCGTCACCGTGTGCGCCGCCTGCGGTGCGTGCGTGGTCAACCCAGCTGCCCCTTCCCCGGTGTCCCGGCTGTTGCGCCGTACGGTACGTGCTGACAGCCCGGACGTGGCAACTCTGGCACATCTTCCGAGTCCGCCGTCGCGAGGGTCCGTGAAGCATGGATCCGTCCCCGACCAGGGGGATGGTACGGGTTTAGGGCGACGTCTCCGCCAGGTGTGGATTGCCACGTTTCAGGGACCCTTGTACGACTTGGGGTTGAGCCGGGGACCTACGGTCCCAGGGGTGCGCCGCCTCCGGGCGCACCTTCCGGCGTACCTCACACGATCGGGGGCGACCCGTCGATCGGACGTCCGGATACGCCAGGGCGCCGCTGCCACGGACGCGGGCCGCCGGGGGGCCGGTAGTCCACGCCGAGCGCGTCCAGGCGCGCGTAGTGGGCCGTCATGCGCTCCTGGAAGCCGGTGAAGTCCCGCTCGGACGGGGGCGGAAGCGGCGACCAGACGGCTTCGGCGAAGGCGGCGAGGCGCGGGAAGGTCTGGTAGTCGACGCGCCGCCGGTCCTCGGTCACCTCCGTCCAGACGTTGGCCTGAGCGCCGAGTACGCGCTCCGCCTCCGCGCCGGTGAGCTCGGGTGGAACCGGCTCGAAGCGATAGACGTCCTCCAGGGTGCGCACGTAGCCGATGGGGACCGGCTCATCGTCGCCGGCGGCCTGGCGGTAGTCGAAGTAGACCTGCTGCTGCGGGCACATGACGACGTCGTGGCCGGCGCGGGCGGCGGCGATGCCGCCCGCGTAGCCGCGCCAGGACGACACGGCGGCGCCCTCGGCCAGATCGGCCCCCTGCGCGCTGCCCTCCAGGATCTCGTCCCAGCCGATCAGCCGGCGGCCGCGCTCGGCCAGCCAGCGGCCGAAGTGACCCAGGAACCAGTTCTGCAGCTCGTCCTCGTCCGCCAGGCCCAGCTCCCGGATACGCGCCTGGGCGGCCGGGGAGGCCCGCCACTGCTCCTTGGGGCACTCGTCGCCGCCGAGGTGGACGAAGCTGCCCGGGAAGAGCTCCAGGACCTCGTCCAGGACGTTCTCGTAGAAGCGCAGCGTGGTGTCGGCGGGTGAGAGTACGTTCGGGTTGACGCCCCAGGTGGTCCAGACGCCGAGGGAGGCGGTGTCGACGGCGTCGGTGTTGCCCAGCTCCGGGTACGCGGCGATCGCGGCCTGCGAATGTCCGGGGATGTCGATCTCCGGGACGACGGTGATGTGCCGCTCGGCGGCGTAGGCGACGATCTCGCGGATGTCGTCCTGGGTGTAGTAGCCGCCGTGCGGGCGCTCGTCCCACAGCGGTGAGGCGCGGTGCCCGAATTTGGTGCGCTCGCGCCAGGCGCCGACCTCGGTGAGCCTGGGGTAGCGGCGGATCTCGATGCGCCAGCCCTGGTCGTCGGTCAGATGCAGATGCAGCACATTGAGCTTGTGCGCGGCCAAGAGGTCGATGTACGCGAGCACATCGTCCTTGGGCATGAAGTGCCGCGCCACGTCCAGCATGAGGCCGCGCCAGCCGAAGCGCGGGGCGTCCTCGATCAGCACACACGGCACCCACCACGTCTCCCGGGGCGCGACCGGCGCCCGGCGGAAGGCCTCGGGGCCGAGCAGCTGGCGGAAGGTCTGCGCGCCCCAGAAGACCCCGGCCGGGCCGCCGCCCTCGATCCGGATCGCGTAGCCGTCGACGGTGATGCGATACCCCTCGGGGCCGAGCTCCCGTTCGACCTCGGGGCTGATCGAGAGGAAGAAGTCGTGGCCTTCGCCGACCAGGAGTGGCAGGCCGGTCGCCGCGCCGAGGGTGGCGCTCAGCCAGCGCGCCGCGGCCTCGGTGCCAGGACCGGCGCCGAGCTCGGTCTCGGAGTCCAGGGGGTGGAGGGCGCCGAACTGCAACTCGCGGGCGAGGCGGGGCGCCGGGATCAGACCTGTGGCGTTACCTGCGGCGTTACCTGTGGCGTTCATGGCGAGGCTCAACCTTTCACGGCCCCGGCGAGCCCGGAGACCAGCCGGCGTTGGACAAGCACGAAGAAGACCAGAACGGGGAGGGTCATGACGGTGGATCCGGCCATGATCCCGCCCCAGTCGTTGTTCTCGGGTTTGAAGAAGACCAGCAGCGCCATGGGCAGGGTCGAGTTCTCGGTCGCGCTGATGATGAAGGACTTCGGGAACAGGAAGTCGTTCCAGGCGCTGATGAACGAGAAGACGCTGGTCGCCACGAGGCCGGGCAGCACCAGTGGGAACAGCACCTGCCACAGGAACCGGGACCGGCTCGCGCCGTCGATCATCGCGGCCTCCTCCAGGGTCTCCGGCACCGCCTTGACGAATCCGCGCAGCATCCAGATCGCGAACGGCAGCGAGAAGGCGAGGTGCGGCAGGATCAGCGAGCCCAGGGTGTTGAGGCCGACCCCGGGGACGGCCGTGCCGAGGTCGCGCATCAGGAAGAACATCGGGATCGCCAGGGCCTCCACCGGCACCATCTGGGCGATCAGAAACATGATCAGCAGCGTGGTGCGGAAGCGGAACCGGAAGCGGGCGACGGCCGTGGCCGCCAGGAAGGCGATCAGCGCCGAGAGCACCACCACGACCCCGGCCACGATGAGGCTGTTGATGAAGTAGCGGCCGAAGTCCTGCTGCACGAAGACCCGGCGGAAGGCGTCCAGCTGCGGGTGGAGCGTCCAGGGCCTCGGGTGCGCCGACTGGACCTCGCCGTCGGGTTTGAACGCCGAGAGCACCATCCAGTACAGGGGGAAGGCGACCACCAGCGCGATCACCACCGCGGCGGCCTCGGCGGCCAGCCGCCAGGGCCGGGCGGGGCGGCGGAGCCGCGGCAAGCGGACCCGCCGCCGGAACTGGGCTGGAGCGGGTGGCCTCGATGAAGCCGTGGGCGCGTGCACAGTTCCTCCCGCGTTCACAGTTCCTCCCCTTGGCGTCGCAGAAGCCGCAGATAGACCAGGGTCACCGCGAGCAGGATGAGCAGCATGACGACGCCGATCGCGGAGCCGAGTCCGTACTCGGAGGAGGCGAAGGCCTTCTGGTAGGCGTAGACGTTGAGCACGAGGTTCTGGCCCGCGATGCCGCCGCCGTTCGTCATGACGTAGATCTGCCCGAAGACCTTGAAGTCCCAGATGACCGACTGGATGGTGACGATCACCAGGATCGGGCGCAGCAGGGGCGCCATGATGCTGCGCCAGGTGCGCCAGGTGGAGGCCCCGTCGAGGGCGGCGGCCTCCAGCAGTTCGGGCGGAACGGCCCGGATGCCCGCGTAGACGGTGACCATCACGAACGGGAACGAGCACCAGACGACCTCGAGGAGCACCAGCGTGAAGGCGCTGTACTTCCCGTAGGTCCAGGAGTAGTTCTCGAATCCGCTCAGGCCCAGCCAGGTGAGCACCTTGTTGACCGGGCCGAAGCTGGAGTCGAAGAGGAAGACCCACACCGTGGAGCCGGTCACGGGCGGGGTGGCCCAGGCGCCGAGGGCGGCGAGCATCAGCATCGTCCTGGGCACCGCGCGCACCTTGGTGAGCAGGACGGCCAGCGAGCAGCCCACGGCGAGGGTGGACAGCACACAGGCGGCGGCGAAGAGCAGGGTGCTCAGCAGCACCTGCCAGAACTGGTCGTCGCGGAAGAGGGCGGCGTAGTTGTCGAAGCCGATGAATTCGGTGGGGCGGCCCCCGCTGACCTGTGCCTGGGTGTAGCGCAGGAACGAGATCAGGCCGAGTTGGTAGACGGGGTAGACCAGCAGTCCGGCCAGCACCATGAGCGCGGGGGCCAGATAGAGCCAGGGAGTCCAGGCGGGGTGCCGGCGCGGGCCGCGGCCCGCCGGCGGTCGGTTGCCCCGGGCCGCCGGGCGGGGGCGGCGCCGGGCCGGGAGAGTGTCCCGGCCCGGCGGCCGCTCCGCACCGGCCACGGCGGGCGCGATCTCGCGAGCCATGGGCGGCGCTCCGCTCAGCCGGCCGAGGAGAACGCGGCGTCCATCTTCTTCGCCGCGTCGGCCGTGGCCGCGTCCACGCTCTTACGGCCGCTGACGATCTCCTGCATCATCGTCGGGATCATCGCCTCGGAGTCGATCTTGCTCCAGGCGGGGGTCACCGGGACGAACTTGGTGCCGGATTTCAGGGTGTCGACGAACGGCTTGGTGAAAGGCGCCTTTTCCGCGACCTTTTCCTGGACGTCGGTGAGCGCGGGCATATTGCCCATGGCGTCGAACATCTTCGACTGGTATGCGGCGCCGCCGAGCAATTCGACGAAGTCCACGGCCAGGGTGCGGTGGGTGGTGCCGCGCATGACGCCGAGGTTGTTGCCGCCCGCGAAGGCCGGGGATATGACGCCCTTCTCCGGGCCCGGCAGCGGCACGACGGCGTATTTGCCCTTGACCGCCCCGTCCTCCATCGCCTGGCGGCTGAAGTCGCCGCCGATCGCCATACCGGCCTTTCCGCCCGCGAACGTCTGGACGCCGGCGTCACCGCCCAATTCGGCGCACTGCTGTGGCGGACAGCTGTCCTTGGCGATCAGGTCCGTATACGTCTTCAGGCCCTTACGGGACGCGGCGCTGTCGATGGCGGCGGTGTAGGTGTCGCCGCGCTTCTCGGCGAGGTCGCCGCCCGCGGACCACAGGAACGGGAGCATGCCGTAGACGTTCTTGGCGCCGACCGAGATGCCGAACATATCGGGGTGTTCGGCACGGATTCTGCGGGCGGCCGTGGCCAGTTCGCCCTGTGTGGCGGGCGGCTTCAGCCCCAGCTCCTTGAAGATGTCGGTGCGGTAGTAGAGGGCCCGTACGCCGACGTACCAGGGAACGCCGTAGACCTTCCCGCCGACGCTGACGGCTTCCTTGACGGACGCCGTGACGCTCTTCGCGTCCCCCCACTTCCCGAATTCGGCCGTGATGTCGGCGAGTCCGCCGTCGTTGACATAGCCGGCGGTGTCGGTGTTGCCGAATTCGACGGCGTCAGGGGCGCTCTTCGGGTCGTTGAACGCGGCCTTCATCTTCTCGGCGCGGGTCTCGATGGGGATGTAGGTGACGTCGACCCGGGTGTCGGAGTGCTTCTTGGTGAATTCGGCGACGGCCTCCTTCACCACCTTCTCCTTGGGCGCGTTGTTCACCTCCCGGAAGAGCCACACTCTGATGGTTCCGCTCTTGGAGTCCTTGGTGGATTCGCTGTTGGAGGAGGTGGACGGGGCGCAGGCGGTGGCCGTGAGGCCGGCCAGGACGAGCGCCGCGGCCGGGGCGGCGAGGCGGAGGGACAGGCTTGATCGCTTCATTGGCAGAACAACCCCTACTGGCATTGCGTTGCATCCTGTGCAACGCGCATTTCACCATGCACAACACGCAGGAGATTAAGGGTGGGTCCGTCCGCCCACAAGAGGTCTAAACCAGGTTTACGAAGGAGACTCGTCGTCCAAGGGGAGACTCGTCGTCTACGACGGAGTCGGCGGCTACGAGGGCGACGCGTCGTCTACAAGGGAGAGTCGGCGGCTACGAGGGCGACTCGTCGGCCGGACAGGCCGGTTCGGGATACGGCACGGCCTCCACGCGCGCACCCGCCGCCGCCAGACGGACCACCAACTGGTCCCAGTCCGGCCAGCAGCTCCGCATCCGCTCCAGCACCCCGCGGCCGGCGATCAGCACGATCTCGCAGTCCGGCTCGTCGGCCCACTCCAGCAGCCGGGGCAGGGCGGGCTGGGCGGCCGAGACGACACAGCTGCCCGCCGGACTGTAGCCGCGCTCGGCGGCCAGCCGCGCGCACCGCTCCAGCTGGGCGTCCCAGTCCTTCTCGAACTGGCGGAACCGGCCCGCCGCTTCCCCGTCGGGCTCGACGGGCTCGACGGGCTCGTCGAGTTCATCGATCTCTCGCGCCCCGAACACCAGGTACGCCGCCCGCTCGGCACCGCTCTCCCCGCGCCCGCTCATGGAGGCGACCCTAACGGCGCCCTCCGCACCGCCGGGGCCGTACGCCATCAGGTGCGCGGCATATGCCAAATACGGCGGGAGGGGGTGTGAACGCGAGAGACGCTGTGAATGCGTACAGCGCGCTACGCCCGGCCCGCGCCCCCTGGTCGAGAGGGGCGCGGGCCGGGCGTGGTGCGCGCGGGGGCTCCGGCGGGTGGGGCCGGGGCGGAGGGGCTACTTCTTGCCGCCGCCGTCCTTGCCCTTGTCCTTGTCGCCGCCGGCTCCCATGCCGTCGAAGATCTCCTTGCACATCGGGCAGACCGGGTACTTCTTCGGGTCGCGGCCCGGGACCCAGACCTTGCCGCAGAGTGCGACCACCGGAGATCCGGAGAGCGCGCTCTCCATGATCTTGTCCTTCTGTACGTAATGGGCATAGCGCTCGTGGTCGCCGTCACCGTGCGACACCTGAGGTGTCGGCTCAACGAGGGTCCCCGTGCCTGCCCCGCGCTCGGGCTCAAGAGTGCTCATACAGCCCTAGGGTACTCACGCGCCGAGCGAACGACGGATCAGCGCCTCCCGCGGCGTCACCCGGTGTCGCCGCCACCCGGCGAACACTGCCTCCAGTTGGGCACTGCCCCTAGTTGAGCGAGGGATCGTCCGGGTACGTGGCGACCATCGCCAGCTCGCTGCGCTGGCGGCGCAGCACCGCCCGCCACAGCCGCTCCGGGGCCGGCGAGGAGACATCGCCCGGCTCGGACTCCACGACGTACCAGGCGCCCTCGGAGAGCTCGTCCTCCAGCTGCCCGGGCCCCCATCCGGCGTAGCCCGCGAAGATCCGCAGCGAGCCGACCGCGGCGGCCAGCAGTTCGGGCGGCGCCTCCAGGTCGACCAGCCCGATCGCGCCGTGCACCCGGCGCCAGCCGAGCGGGCCGTCCTCGGTCCGCGAGGAGACCCTTCCGGCCTCGGCGGCTCTTCCGGCCTCGCCGGGGACCACGGCGACCCCCAGCGCGGAGTCCAGCGACACCGGGCCGCCCTGGAACACCACCCCCGGCTCCCCGGCCAGCGCGGCCCAGGACTCCAGGATGTCGCCGACCCCCACCGGGGTCGGGCGGTTGAGCACGACGCCCAGCGACCCCTCCTCGTCGTGGTCGAGGAGGAGCACCACCGCACGGTCGAAGTTCGGGTCCGCCAGCGCCGGTGTCGCGACAAGCAGCCGTCCTGTGAGCGAGGACACCTCGGTCATGGACACATGATCCCGCATGTTCGCCCCGGAGGGGGAGTGGAAGACGAGTCCCATGTGAGAGCAGGTCGGGGCGTACGACAGCAGGAACGGCGCACGTAACCGTACGCTTTCTGCTCTGAACCGAACGTGTTGTGACACATTCATGTCCGTTCGGTGGGTACGTCGGTCACACAGTGGTGCTCTCCCCGGCTATTACTCTTTTCTCTTGCCCCCCGACCGTCCCAGGAACGCGAGACCAGATGACCCGCTCGAACGATGTCCTGCTCGTCCATGGCGGCACCCCGCTCGAAGGCGAGATCCGTGTCCGAGGCGCGAAGAACCTCGTGCCGAAGGCCATGGTCGCCGCGCTGCTCGGCAGTGGGCCGAGCCGGCTGCGCAACGTCCCCGACATCCGCGATGTGCGGGTGGTGCGCGGCCTGCTGCAGCTGCACGGCGTCACGGTTCGGCCAGGTGACGAGGCCGGCGAGCTGGTGCTGGACCCGACCCACGTGGAGAGCGCGAACGTCGCCGACATCGACGCCCACGCCGGCTCCTCGCGCATCCCGATCCTCTTCTGCGGTCCGCTGCTGCACCGCCTCGGCCACGCCTTCATCCCGGGCCTGGGCGGCTGCGACATCGGCGGCCGGCCGATCGACTTCCACTTCGACGTGCTGCGCCAGTTCGGCGCCACGATCGAGAAGCGGGCGGACGGCCAGTACCTGGAGGCCCCGCACCGACTGCGCGGCGCCAAGATCCGCCTGCCCTACCCGTCGGTCGGCTCCACCGAGCAGGTGCTGCTGACGGCGGTGCTCGCCGAGGGTGTGACGGAGCTCTCCAACGCGGCCGTCGAACCGGAGATCGAGGACCTGATCTGCGTCCTGCAGAAAATGGGCGCGATCATCTCCATGGACACCGACCGCACGATCCGGATCACCGGCGTCGACAAGCTCGGCGGCTACAACCACCGCGCCCTGCCGGACCGCCTGGAGGCCGCCTCCTGGGCGAGCGCGGCGCTCGCGACCGAGGGCAGCATCTACGTACGCGGCGCCAGCCAGCGCGAGATGATGACCTTCCTCAACACCTACCGCAAGGTCGGCGGTGCCTTCGACATCGACGACGAGGGAATACGGTTCTGGCACCCGGGCTCCAAGCTCAACGCCATCGCCCTGGAGACGGACGTCCACCCCGGCTTCCAGACCGACTGGCAGCAGCCCCTGGTCGTGGCCCTCACCCAGGCCTCCGGGCTGTCCATCGTCCACGAGACGGTGTACGAGTCGCGCCTGGGCTTCACCTCCGCGCTCAACCAGATGGGCGCGCACATCCAGCTCTACCGCGAATGCCTGGGCGGCTCCGCCTGCCGCTTCGGCCAGCGGAACTTCCTGCACTCGGCGGTCGTGTCGGGCCCGACCAAGCTCCAGGGCGCGGACCTGGTCATCCCCGACCTGCGCGGCGGCTTCTCGTACCTGATCGCGGCCCTGGCGGCCCAGGGCACGTCCCGGGTCCACGGCATCGATCTGATCAACCGCGGATACGAGAACTTCATGAGCAAGCTCGGTGACCTGGGCGCCAAGGTGGAACTGCCCAACGCCGAAAAACCCGCCTGAGCCTCCCCAAAGGCCCGGGGAAGGCCTCCTGGGGGCCCGGGAAGGGCCTCCAGGGGCCGTAGGAACGCCGAAAGGGGCGGCCACCCTCCGATGAGGTGGCCGCCCCTTCGTATGGGGTCTTACTTGCCCTTGGCGGCTTCCTTGAGCTTGGAGCCCGCGGAGACCTTCACGCTGTAGCCGGCCGGGATCTCGATCGGCTCACCGGTCTGCGGGTTACGCGCGGTGCGAGCGGCACGGTGGGTGCGCTCGAAGGTGAGGAAGCCGGGGATGGTGACCTTCTCGTCGCCCTTGGCGACGATCTCTCCGGTCACCTCGGCGAGGGCGGCCAGAACGGCGTCGGCGTCCTTTCGGGTCACCTCGGCGCGCTCCGACAGAGCGGCCACCAGCTCACTGCGGTTCATGTTGTACTCCCGTGTTCATCTTGCCATTAGGCGTGAGATCGAAGCCGATGCTGCCAGGGCCCTCGGACAGTCCCCGGACCCGGGTCTGCTGTTCAGACCCTCGCGCCCGGAACGCATCCTGCCCCCACCTGTGGCGGTAAAGCCAATCCGGTGCCCTGGTGAGTCGCGCGAAAAGCGCCGTGGCGGCCGTTTCTGCCCGACACCCTAAGGGGGCCCGATCGGCTGAACGCCATGCGACGCGCCGTACGACGCGCCGAGCCCGGCCTAGACCGCCGTGGTACCGGTCACAGCCTTGGCGGCGACCCGTACCGCGCCGGCCACCGCGCCCGCGACCTTGTCGTTGAAGACGCTCGGAATGATGTAGTTGGCGTTCAGCTCGTCGTCGTGGACGACATCCGCGAGCGCCCGGGCCGCGGCCAGCATCATGTCGTCGTTCACAGTACGCGACTGCGCGTCCAGCAGGCCGCGGAAGACACCCGGGAAGACCAGCACGTTGTTGATCTGGTTCGGGAAGTCGGAGCGGCCGGTGGCGACCACGGCGGCGGTCTGGCGGGCGATCGCCGGGTCGACCTCGGGGTCGGGGTTGGCCAGTGCGAAGACGATCGCGCCGTCGGCCATGGCGGCCACGTCGTCGCCGGACAGCACGTTCGGGGCGGAGACGCCGATGAAGACGTCGGCGCCGCGTACGGCCTCCTTGAGGGTGCCGGTGACGCCCTCGGGGTTGGTGTTGTCGGCGATCCAGCGCAGCGCGGTCATGTCGGAGTTGCCGTTCCCGCCGGCCAGGTCGTCACGCCCGGCGTGCACCACGCCGTGGATGTCCGCGACCACCGCGTGCCGCACCCCCGCGGCGATCAGCAGCTTGAGGATGGCGGTGCCGGCCGCGCCCGCGCCGGACATGACCACCCGCACATCGCCGATCTTCTTGTTGACCACGCGCAGCGCGTTGGTCAGGGCGGCGAGCACCACGATGGCGGTGCCGTGCTGGTCGTCGTGGAAGACCGGGATGTCCAGGGCCTCGCGCAGCCGCGCCTCGATCTCGAAGCAGCGGGGGGCGGAGATGTCCTCCAGGTTGATGCCCGCGAAGCCGGGGGCGATGGCCTTGACGATCTCGACGATGGCGTCGGTGTCCTGGGTGTCCAGGCAGAGCGGCCAGGCGTCGATGCCCGCGAAGCGCTTGAAGAGGGCCGCCTTGCCCTCCATGACGGGCAGCGCGGCCTTGGGGCCGATATTGCCCAGGCCCAGGACCGCGGAGCCGTCGGTGACCACCGCGACGCTGTTGCGTTTGATGGTCAGCCGGCGGGCGTCCTCGGGGTTCTCGGCGATGGCCTGGCAGACCCGGGCGACGCCCGGGGTGTAGACCATGGACAGGTCGTCACGGTTGCGGATCGGGTGCTTCGACGACATCTCGATCTTGCCGCCGAGGTGCATCAGGAACGTACGGTCGGAGACCTTGCCGAGCGAGACGCCCTCGATACCGCGCAGCTTCTCGACGATCTCGTCGGCGTGCGCGGTGGACGTCGCGGCGATGGTGACGTCGATCCGCAGCTTCTCGTGGCCGGAAGCGGTCACGTCGAGGCCGGTGACCGAGCCGCCGGAGGACTCCACGGCCGTGGTGAGCTGGCTGACCGCGGTGCCGCTCGCGGGAACCTCCAGCCGGACCGTCATCGAGTACGAGACGCTGGGCGCCGTTGCCATGGCCGACTTCCTCTGCTTTCCCTTGTTCCAGGTTGTCCCGGGCCGCGGTGGTGGTTCGCCGGTCTGCCCTCGGACGGTGGTCTTCAGATGGTTACACCTACCTTCGGGTACCGGGTAACCGGGCTCGAGTTTCGGAGATATTGTTCAGCCCCGCGAAGACGACAAAGAGGCCCGCGTCCTGAACAGCCGACGCGGACCTCTTGAAAGTCTTAGGTGGCACCGACCCGCCATGCTCGCCTCGCGGCAAGTGGTCGCTCGAAGCGACGAAGGTTGGGCCCGGGGGCTTGGATCGAGCCGGTGCCATCAGCAAGGCTAACAAACCATCCCCGGAAGTGATTCCTCCCCCACGGGTTGATTTCTCAGCCCCTCATCAGTCCCGACCTCAGCCCTTGTCCCAGTCCCTCATCAGTCCCTGCCTCAGCCTCTGTCTCAGTCCCTGCCTCAGCCCTCATCAGTCCCGCAGCAGATCGGGGACGCCGTGCTCGTCCGGGTCGTCCCGCTCCCCCGGCACCACGGTCAGCCGCTGCGTCGCGCGCGTCAGCGCCACGTACAGCACCCGCAGCCCGGCCGGGGACTCGTCGGCGATCTCGGCGGGTGAGACCACGACCGTCGCGTCGTACTCCAGGCCCTTGGCCTCCAGGCTGCCCAGCGCCACCACCCGGTCGCCGAGCCCTTCCAGCCAGCGGCGCGCCGCGGCCCGCCGCCGCATGGCGACGACCACGCCGACCGTGCCGTCCACCTCGTCCAGCAGGCGCCGCGCCTCCTCGCGCACCCGCGCCGCCAGGTCCCTTCCGGCCCCGCCGGTCGCGCCGCTCGCGCCGCCGCTTCCGTCCGGCAGCGGCGCGAAGCGCGGCACCAGGCCCGTGGAGCGGACCGCCTCGGGCGCCTGGGCGCCGGGCATCGCGAGCGCGAGGACCTTGGCGGCGAGCTCGGCGATCTCCGCCGGGTTGCGGTAGTTCACGGTCAGCGTGAAGCGGCGGCGCGGGCGGCTGCCCAGCGCCTCGGTACGGGCCTCGGCCGCCTCCTCCGGGTCCGACCAGGAGCTCTGAGCCGGGTCCCCGACCACCGTCCAGGTGGCGTGGCGGCCGCGCCGCCCGATCATCCGCCACTGCATCGGGGTCAGGTCCTGCGCCTCGTCGACGATCACATGGGCGTAGTCCACCCGCTCCTGCTCCAGCCGGTCCGCGCGGGTGCGGCGGGGCGCGGAGCGGTCGGCGAAGGTCGTCAGCTCCTCGAGCCCGGTCAGCTGGTCGAGCGGATCGGCCTCGCGGGGCCTGACGGGCCGGGCCGGGGCGCCCAGGACGGTGTACAGCTCGTCCAGCAGCGCCACGTCGTGCACCGACAGCGGGCCCTTGCCGTCCGCCCCCAGGCGGGTCAGCGAGCGGGCCAGCCGGCGCGCGTCGCGCTGGTTCAGCTCCCGCCGCGACCAGCGGGCCAGCCGCTTCTCGTCGGCCATCGCGGCCAGTACGGCGCGCGGGGTGAGCTCGGGCCACCAGGCGTCCAGGAAGCCGAGAAAGTCGTCCTCGGTGGAGATGTCCTCGTCGAATCCCTCGCGCGCCTCGGCGGCCAGTTCGGGGTCGGTGTAGCGGCGGGCACTCTCAGACATGGCCGACTTGGCCCACAGCGCGTCCAGCAGCAGCCGGCGGGCGCGCGGGCGCAGCAGGTTGACGGGCGCGGTGCCGCCCAGGACGGCCTGCCGGATCCGGCGCAGCTCCTCGGCGTCCAGCTCGATCCGCGCGCCGAACGCCACGACCCGCAGCCGCTCCGGCGGCCCGGCCGCCCGGCCGGAGCCCGCGGGCAGCTCCAGGGCGCCGCGGGCGGCCTTGCGCAGCACCCGCGTCATCCGCGAGGAGCCCTTGACGCGGGCCACGGCCGGCTCGTCGTACGTGGTGGCCTCGGCGCCGTCCACCAGCGATCCGACGGCGCGGATCGCGACCTGCCCCTCCTCGCCGAGCGAGGGCAGCACGCCCTCGGTGTAGGCGACCAGCAGCGGGGTGGGGCTGACGATCAGGATCCCGCCCGCGTACCGGCGCCGGTCCTGGTAGAGCAGATACGCGGCGCGGTGCAGCGCGACCGCGGTCTTGCCGGTGCCCGGGCCGCCCTCCACCTCGGTGACGGAGGCGGCGGGCGCGCGGATCACCAGGTCCTGTTCGGCCTGGATGGAGGCGACGATGTCGCGCATGGTGTGGCCGCGGGCCTGGCCGAGCGCCGCCATCAGCGCGCCGTCGCCGACGACCGGCAGCTCCGCCCCGTCCAGGGTGGCGGTCAGCTCGGGGCGCAGCAGATCGTCCTCGACGCCGAGCACCCGGCGCCCCTTGCTGCGGATGACCCGGCGGCGCACGACCCGGCCGGGGGCGACGGGGGTGGAGCGGTAGAAGGGCGCGGCCGCGGGCGCGCGCCAGTCGATGACCAGCGGGGCGTATTCGGCGTCCAGGACGCCGATGCGGCCGATGTGCAGCGTCTCGGCGATCTCCGCGCGGCCGCCGCCGTCCGCGCCGTCCGCGCCGGGGCGGATCGCGTCGTCGGCGGGCTCGATGGAGGTGTACGCGCCGTCCGGGCCGCGCTCGCCGTCCTTGCCGAGCAGCAGGTCGATACGGCCGAAGAGGAAGTCCTCGAACTCGCTGTTGAGCCGGTTGAGGTGCACCCCGGCCCGGAAGACCTGGGCGTCCCGCTCGGCGAGCGCGCCGGGCGTGCCGACCTGGACGTGTTTGGCGGCGTCGTTCATCAGGAACTCCGCCTCGTGGATCTTCTCCTCGAGGCGGCGGTACACGCGGTCCAGATGCGCCTGCTCGATCCGCATCTCCCGCTCGCGGATCCCGTCCCGTTTCTCAGCTTCGCCGGCCTCGTCCGGTCTCGCCTTCCGGCTCGCGTGCGTGGCGTTGTGCGCGGCCACCCAAGCCCCCTTCTGTGTGCGTAGGGCAGCCGTCAACCGTACACCTTCACAACACGCTCTAGACCTTCACGACCGCGAGCCGCTTGCCGTCCAGGGTGCGGACCTCGAAGCGGTCGATCTCGTCGGGGTTCATGGCCGCGCCGCCCAGGGCGAACAGCGGGTCCTTGCTCCAGCGGGACGCGTCGCCGTCCTTGATGCCGTAGCCGGTGCTGGGCACCGCCCAGGTGGTGATGGTCTCCTCATGGCCGTCCTTGCCGATGGCGACCAGGTCGCAGGACTTCGGGCCCTTCACATTGCCGAGCTTGAGGGCCACCGACGTACCCCAGCCCTTCGCCTGCAGCGAGACGGTCGCGTCGACCTTGGTTGTGGGGTCGACCGAGCCGGTCTTCTGGCCCTGGTCGAACGCCGCCTTCGCGGGGCTGGCCACCACCTTGCCACCGCCCCCGCCCCCGCCCCCGCCGCCGCCATCGCCGTCGCCGGAGGTCAGCGCGGCACCGGCGAACGGACCGCCGATGATCAGGGCGGCGGCCGCGGCCACCAGGTACAGCCGGCGCTTGCGGCGCCCGCGGCGGCTGGTGGCGACGTCGTCCATCAGCCGGCCGAGCAGTTCGGGTCCGGGGCGTGCGGTGATGGTGGCGGGGTCCAGTACGGTCCGGCCGTCGTCGGAGGTGGCGAACTCGGCCAGCAGCGGCGGGATGCCCATCAGCTGATCCAGCTCCGCGCCGCATCGGTCGCAGCCGAGCAGATGCTCCTCGAAGCGGGCGGCTTCCGCCGGGTCCAGGACGCCGAGGGCGTAAGCGCCGACGGCGGTGTGCTGCTGATCCTCCGCTGCCGGCATCATGCCGTAACCCCCCGTTCCTCCAGCGAGAGCCGCAGGGCACGCAGCGCGTAAAAGACCCGGGACCGCACGGTCCCGGGCGGTACGCGCAGCACCTCAGCCGCTTCGTTCACCGTACGCCCCTTGAAGTATGTCTCGACCAGCGCCTCCCTATGCGCATCGGTGAGATCGGCGAGCGCGTCGGAGATCGTCATCATGCGCAGCGCCCGGTCGATTTCGTCGGCGGCGGGCACGGCGTGCAGCGGTGCGGCGTCCACTTCCTGGGGGCGGGCCCGGCGGCCGCGGTGACCGTCGATGACGATGCGCCGGGCCACTGTCACCAGCCAGGGGCGCAGCGATCCGCCGGTGGTCCGCAGTTGGTCGGCGTTGCGCCAGGCCCGCAGGAGCGTCTCCTGGACCACGTCCTCCGCCCGGTGCCGGTCGCCCGCGACCAGGCGCAGGACGAAGGCGAGAAGCGGGCCCGCGTGCTCTTCATAGAGCGCGCGCATGAGCGCGTCGTCCGGTGTCGTCCTCTCGGTCACGGGAGCATCCTTGCGTAATCCCCACCGCGCGGTCGAGGGGGTACGTGCGGTTACACTTCCAGGTTCAACAAAAACGCCGCGAGGTGCGCTCAATTGCGCTATACAGCATTCTTGTCGCGCGTATGTCCGCTAGTCCGACCTGGGCTGACGCGGCATCAGATGGCTCGGACAGCTGCTTCGGTCAGGCCCGGGTGACCCGGCGGCGGTGCCGGGCCACGCGCTCGCGGTTGCCGCAGACCTCGCTGGAGCACCAGCGGCGGCGGCGACCGCGCGAGGTGTCGAGGTAGACCAGCGAGCAGGTCTCCCCCTCGCACTGCCGCAGCTGCCCGCGCGCCACCGGGTCGGTGAGCAGTTCCACGGCGTCCCGCGCCACCTGCGCCAGCAGCGCGCCGCAGTCGGGCACGGCGGCGAGTCTGCGCACGAGGGTGCCGTCGGTGGTGCGTACGGCCCGTACGGCGGGCGGGGCGGTGGCGGCCAGGGCGTTCACCCGCTCCAGGTCGGCGCCCGCGGCGCGGCCCTCGACCTCGTTGTGCACGATGCGGTGGAGCAGATCGCGGGCGGCGCGGAAGCGGGCGAGCCAGGCGCAGTCGACGATGTCGAGTGCGGTGCCGCGGGGCACCAGACCGGCGTCGACGAGCCACGCCTTCAGCCGGTCCACCCCGTCCAGCCGCTCGACCGGCGCCTCGCTCAGCCGCCCGCCGACCGTGGCCACCAGGTCCAGACAGAGCCGCCCGGAGTCGAACCGCAGGTCGTAGGCCGACGCCGACGCCATGTTCCTGTCACTCCTTCGGGCTGAGCGCTTCGCGGACATGCACGCAGTCCCAGAGTGCCCGCCCCGGCCCGAGCCCGAAACCCCCGCGGAGCCGCCCATCACCCCATGGATACAAGGGAGTTCGGGCCAGGCGGCCGATCAGCGCCCGGTCACACGTCTGCGTACTTAGTGTCCGCGGCCGGATCCAGCGCCAGCCGGTAGCCGCGTTTGACGACCGTCTGGATGAGCTTCGGGGCGCCGAGGGCCGTACGGAGGCGGGCCATGGCCGTCTCGACGGCGTGCTCGTCGCGCCCCGCGCCCGGCAGGGAGCGCAGCAGGTCGGCGCGGGCGACCACCCAGCCCGGGCGGCGGGCCAGGGCGCGCAGCAGGGCCATACCGGCCGGCGGTACGGCGCGCAGCTCGCCGTCCACCAGGACCGCGTGACCACGGATCTCCAGGCGCCGCCCGGCGACCGGCAACGGCCGCACCCGGCCCGGCAGTTCATGGGTCAGCAGCTGGACGAGCGGGCCGAGGCGGAAGCGTTCGGGCTGGCTGGTGGGGATGTCATGGGCCTCGAGCGGCAGCGCGGTGACCGGCCCGACGCAGGCGGGCAGCACATCGTGGCGCAGCGCGTCCACCAGCTCGTCGCGCATGCCACGCCGCTCGGCCCGGTCCAGCAGGCTCGCGGCGGCCGGGGCGCTGGTGAAGGTGAGGGCGTCCAGGGCGCGGGCGACGGTCGCGTCGAGGAGGCGGTCCACGGGGCCGATGTCCTCGGGCGGCATCCACCGGTACACCGGTACGCCGACCACCTCCGCGCCCGCCGCGCGCAGCGACTCGACGAAGCCGGGCAGCGGCTCGCCGTGCAGCTGCACCGCGATCCGGCTGCCGTCGACCCCCTCCTCCAGCAGCCGGTCGAGCACTTCGGCCAGCGACTCGGACGCCGGGTACCACTCCTCGGTCAGCCCGGCGGCCCGGATCGCGCCCCGTACCTTGGGCCCGCGCGCCAGCAGCCGGGCGCCGCGCAGCCGGGCCAGCAGCGAGTCCCCGAGGCCCCATCCGTCGGCGGCCTCGACCCAGCCGCGGAAGCCGATGGCGGTGGTCGCGATCACCAGGTCGGGGGCGTGGTCGAGCAGCTGCTTGGTGGCGGTGAGCAGTTCCGCGTCGTCAGCGAGCGGCACGATGCGCAGCGCGGGCGCGTGCATGACGGCCGCGCCGCGCCGCCGCAGCAGCGCGGCGAGCTCGTCGGCGCGGCGGGCGGCGGTGACGCCGACGGTGAACCCGGCGAGCGGCCCGATGGCGGCGGGCGCGGGCGCGTCGGGCGTGGCGACGTCGGGGGTGGTCGCGGCAGCCGCGGCCGCGTCCGCCGTGGTCGCGGCGTTGTGGTCTCGGTGCATGGTTCTCGTCCCGATCCGCTGTCGTATGGGCGCCCTCCGCGACCTCATCTCGACGGCCATCCTGTGACCCCCCGGTGACGGTCACGGTTCGCGGAGGTTTCCCGGGTGTAACGGAGCGTACGGCCGCCTTACGGCGGCCTCGGCTCAGACGGCTCAGACGTCCGCGTACGCGGCCTGCCGCGCGCCCTGCGGTTCAGCCGTCCCCGCCGCGGCGATCCGGCCGGTCGGCCGGGCGCCGCGGAGGTATACGGCCCAGGTTACGGCGGAGCACAGGGCGTAGAAGGCCAGGAAGGACACGAACGCCGGGGTCCCGGTGTGCGCGTTCAGGAAGGACTGGCGGAAGGCCAGGTTGATGCCGAGCCCGCCCAGCGCGCCCACCGCGCCGATCAGCCCCATCGAGGCGCCCGACAGCCGCCGCCCGTACGTCGCGGCCGCCTCGCCCGTAAGGCCCCGCGCGGCCGCCTTGGCCTGGAAGATGCCGGGGATCATCTTGAACGTGGAGCCGTTGCCGAGCCCGCTGAGGACGAACAGGGCGATGAAGCCGACGAGGAAGACGGCCAGGGACTTCTCCGCCGAGGCGTAGACGACCACCACGGCCGCGACGGACATGGCGGCGAAGTTCCACAGCGTGATCCGCGCGCCGCCGTAGCTGTCGGCGAGACGGCCGCCGATGGGGCGGATGAGGGAGCCGAGCAGCGGGCCGATGAAGGTGAACGAGGCGGCCTGCAGCGGGGTGCGGTCGAACTGGTTCTGCAGGACGAGCCCGAAGGCGAAGCTGTAGCCGATGAACGACCCGAAGGTGCCGATGTACAGCACCGACATGATCCAGGTGTGCGCGTCCCTGGCCGCCTCCTTCACCGCGCCCGTGTCGTTCCGTACCGGCGCCAGGTTGTCCATGAACAGCGCCGCGAGCAGCGCGGCGACCACGATCAGCGGGATGTAGACGCCGAGCACCACGCGCGGGTGGGCCGCGCCGGCCGTGCCGATGACCAGCAGGCCGATCAGCTGGATGACCGGTACGCCGATGTTGCCGCCGCCCGCGTTGAGGCCGAGCGCCCAGCCCTTCTTCCGCAGTGGGTAGAAGGAGTTGATGTTCGTCATGGAGGAGGCGAAGTTGCCGCCGCCGACGCCGGTGAGCGCCGCGACGACCATGAAGGTGGTGTACGAGGTGCCGGGCTTCATCACCACGGCGGCGACGACGGCCGGCACCAGCAGCAGCGCCGCGCTGACGATCGTCCAGTTGCGGCCGCCGAAGCGGGCGACGGCGAAGGTGTAGGGGACCCGCAGGATCGCGCCCACCAGGGTGGGCATCGCGACCAGGAAGAACTTCCCGGCCGGGTCCACCCCGTACTCCGGCCCCATGAACAGGACCATCACCGACCACAGGCTCCAGATGGAGAAGCCGATGTGCTCGGAGAGGATGGAGAACAGGAGGTTGCGGGTGGCTATCTTCTCGCCCTTCTCGTTCCAGAAGGTCTCGTCCTCCGGGTCCCACTGTTCAATCCAGCGGCCCCCCTTGCGTGCGGGGGTGGTGTTCGGGGCAGTCATCACGCCTCCACAGATCTCGCTCGGATGTCGCCGCTGGTGCGCGGATTCGCTGCCTGACGACGGTAGGAAGTACGGATTTCCGCGCTGTGGCGGCAGGTGACGCGGAAGAAACCTTGCTCTCACCCGGGAGCGGAGGGCGTGGTGAGGGTTGCCACCGCCTCCCCCGCCTCCGCCGCCGCCTCCGCCGCTTCCGGGCTCGGCAGCCAGCTGCCGGGCGGGGCGTCGAGCCAGCCCCCGGCCGCCCCGAGCGCCGCCGCGGCCGCCCGCAGGGCGTCCAGGCCCGGGTGGCGCAGCCCGCGCCGCCAGACCATGGAGACGGGCGACAGCGGTACGGGGCCGGTCAGCGGGCGCAGCACGGTGCCGGGCATCGAGATGAACACCGTGCTCGCCAGCACCGACCAGCGCCGCTTGGCCACCACCCGGGTGAACTCCTCGACGCCCTCGATCTGCGGAAACGGCTCGGCCATGACGATGCCGCGCCCCGCGAACAGCTGCGCGGCCAGCTCCGTCCACTCGGCGGTGGCGGCGTTGCCCGCGGCCGCGTACAGCGTCTCCCCCGCGAGCGCGCCCAGCGGGACCTCGGGAAGCGGGGCGAGCGGGTGGTCCTCGCGCAGCACCACGGCCATCCGCTCGTAGCGGACCAGCTGGTGGTCCAGGCGCGCCAGCACGGCCGGGTCGAGCCCGCCGACCCGGCCGAACGACACATCCAGCCGCCCCGCGAGCAGTTCGGCGGCGGCCCCGGTCAGCCCGCTGTGGAAGTGCGCCACGAGCTCCACCTCGGGCGCGATCCGCCCGCGCGCCTCGGCCAGCACCTCGTTCCCGGTGGACATCGGCGCACTGATATCCACGACCAACGGCCGCCCGGCCCCCGCCCCACCACCCCCGAACGCGGCGACCAGCTCCTCCTGCGCCGCCAACACCCGCCGCGCGTAAGGCAACAGCCGCTCCGCCTCGGCGGTCAGCGCCACCTGCCGGGTCGTCCGTACGAACAACTCCACACCCAGCTCGCGCTCCAGCCGCCGGATGTCCCGGCTGAGCGCCTGCTGGGCGACGTACAGCCGCGCGGCGGCGCGGGTGAAGTGCAGCTCGTCGGCGACGGCGACGAAGGCGCGCAGCAGGCGCGGCTCGATGTCCTGGGGCATGGGGTGCAGTCAACAGCACGCACGGGATTCACAACACGGGTGCGTGAATGGCCGCGCATCAGGTGTTGGACCGGTCGCGGGCCCGCCCGCGACCGTAAAGGGGTGATCCTCTTCCTCGCATCCAGGCCCGTGGTCCCGACCCCGACCGTCCGCCGTACGCGGAGCGGTACGGCGCCTGCCGCGCCTGCCGCGACGCCGCGCGCGGGCGACGGCGCGCCACTCCGTACGCGCAAGGGGCCGGCGCCCCGCGCGGGCGACGGCACGACGGCGCCCCACCCACCGGCCTCCGCCCCCGCGCCACACACCGACGGCGGTGCACCCGCGCCCCGCGCCGCGAACGACACGTCCACACCCGCCCGGCGGCGCGGTACGGCGGACACCGCACCCGCCCGAGCGCCCGGCACGGGCACCGACATGGCGGCGGCCCCACCGGACCCGCCGTCCAACCCGCCCGGCGGCGCCACCCCACCCCCCACGCCACGCACGGGCGGCGCGGGCGCCACATCCGGCCCGGCGCCGCGCGGTACGGACGACGGGCCCGCCCCGGCGCCCCGCGCCGCGAACGACGCGCCCGCAGCGCGAACAACCCGCGAGCGCGAGCGCAGCCCCCGCCCGCCCCCCCCCCCCCCCCCCCCCCCCCCCCCCCCGCTCGCCGCGCTCGCGGGGCGGGTGGCGGGGGCGATGCTGGGGGTCAGCATGGTGGTCATGATCGCCACCGTGCGCGATTCGTACGCCCTGGCGGGCGCGGTCTCGGCCACCGGCCTCGCGGTGACGGCCGTGACCGGGCCGCTGCTGGGCCGGCTCGTGGACCGCCACGGCCAGGCGCGGGTCGCGGTTCCGGCGGTCGCCGTGTTCGCGCTGGGAGCCACGGCGACGCTGCTGTGCGTCCACTACGGGGCGCCCGCGTGGGCGCTGTTCGTCTGCGCGGCGGGCTCCTCGGGCGTACCCAGCCTCGGCTCGATGACACGCGCCCGCTGGGCGTCCGTCCACCACGACGACGCGGCCGCCCGGCACACCGCCAACTCCTTCGAGCAGGTCGTCGACGAGGTCTGCTTCATGGCCGGTCCGGCGCTCGCGATGGTGCTGTGCACGGCGGTGTTCCCGGAGGCGGGGCTGGCGACGGCGGCGGTGCTGCTGGCCGTCGGCACCCTGCTCTTCGCGGCCCAGCACCGCACCGAGCCACCACCCCAGCGCACGCACTCCGCTTCCTCCTCCGCCAATGAACCGTTGGTGCGCTCGCCAGGGCTGCGGGTCGTGGTCGTCACCTTCCTGGCGACCGGCGCGGTCTTCGGCTCGATGGAGGTCGCCACGGTCGCGGCCGTGGAGTCGTACGGCCACGGCTCGGCGAGCAGCGCGGTCCTCGCGCTGCAGGCGGCCGGTTCCTGCGCGGCGGGCCTGGTCTTCGGCGCGCTGCCGGTGCGCGGCTCGGCGGCGGCGCGCTTCCTGACCGGGGTGGCGGCCATGGCCGTGGCCATCCTCCCCCTGCTGACGGCGACCGGACTGGCGACGCTGGCACCGCTGCTGTTCGTCGCGGGCATGGCGACCGCCCCGACGATGATCAGCGGCATGACCCTCGTCCACCGGCTGACCCCGCCCACCCGCCTCAACGAGGGCATGACCACCGCGTACACCGGCCTCCTCATCGGCATCTCAGCGGGCGCGGCGGCCGCCGGCTGGACAGTCGACCACCTGGGCCCAACCGCGGGCTACACGGCCCCCGCCACAGCCGCGGCACTGGCCCTGCTGACGGCGGCGAGCGGCGCGGGGCGGCTGCGGCGGTCCCTGGGCGGGGCCTGACGCCTCGCACGCGTTTTCGCGTTGCGCGGGGGTGGCACGCGGCCAGTACGGCCGGGATCGCCGCCTCCCCGCTCGGAGGTACGGCGTGAGCGGTGCGCGGGAGTACGTCCTCGAGCAACCAACCGGCACACCGGAAGCGCTTCGCGCGGCCGTGGCGCTCATCGCACCCGGCTCCCTCGCGGCGTTCGACGCCGCGCGCGCCGAAGCGCTGCGCCGGGCACGGACGGACGCGAGCGCCGCCCCGCTGCGCCGCTAAATCGGCCAGTGGGCGGTCGACGTGGCAATCGAGCGGCGCCCGGCTCGGGCCGACGACGCCCGGCTCGACCGGTCGTCGTGCTCGTACGGTCCGCATCCACCTAGTCATTTTGTCAACGCCATTGACGTACCCATAGCGGCCCCCTACCTTCCTCCATCGAAGCGCTTCGACGATCGTGCGTGACCCCTCCAACCCTCCCGGAGGCAGCGGATGTTGAAGGCACGGAAGAAGGCACGGAAACGGACGGCAGCCCTCCTGGCCGCCGCCCTGGTGGGAGCCGCGGCGCTCACCGGGTGCGGCTCGGACAGCGGGGAAGGCGACGGCAAGACGCTCAAGCTCTGGCACTACGAGGCCCCGAACGGCGCGATGGGCGCGGCCTGGAAGCAGGCGATCGAGGAGTTCAAGAAGAGCCACCCGGGCGTCACGGTGAAGTTCGAGGAGAAGGGCTTCGAACAGATCCAGAAGACGGCCTCGATGGTGCTCAACTCCAACGACGCCCCGGACCTCCTGGAGTACAACAAGGGCAACGCCACGGCCGGTCTGGCCGCCAAGCAGGGCCTGCTCACCGATCTCACGCCCGAGGTCATCAAGCGCGGCTGGGACAAACCGCTGAGCGCCGGGGTGCAGACCACCAGCCGGTACGACTCACAGGGTGTGATGGGCTCCGGAAACTGGTACGGGGTGCCCAATTACGCCGAGTACACGATGGTCTTCTACAACAAGGACCTCTTCGACAAGTACAAGGTGAAGGTCCCCTCCACCTTCGAGGAATTCACCACCGCCCTGGACACCTTCACCTCCAAGGGCGTCACCCCACTCGCGAACGCGGGCGCCGAATACCCCGCCCACCAGTACGTCTACCAACTGGCGCTCAGCAAAGCGGACCGCTCCTGGGTGGACTCGTACGAGCTCTACAAGGGCAAGCCCGACTTCCATGACGCGGCCTGGACATACGGCGCCGAGACCTTCGCCGACTGGGTGAAGAAGGGCTATATCGCCAAGAGCACCAGCGGCGCCAAGGCCGAGGACGCGGGGACGGCGTTCATCTCGGGCAAGTATCCGATGTTCTTCTCCGGCAGCTGGTGGTTCGGCCGCTTCAAGTCGGAGATGAAGGACCAGTGGGGCACCTTCCTGTGGCCCGGCTCCAAGCTGACGCTCGGCTCCGGCGGCAATCTGTGGGTGGTCCCCAAAGGCGCCAAGAACAAGAAGCTCGCCTACGATTTCATCGACATCACGATGAAGAAGGGCATCCAGAACGTCCTCGGCAACAAGGGCGGCGTGCCCGTGGCCGCCGATTCCTCGGCGATCACCGACCCGCAGTCCAAGAGCCTGATCGAGAACTTCGACAAGCTCGCCAAGAACGACGGGCTCGCCTTCTACCCGGACTGGCCGGTGTCCGGCTTCTACGACACCCTCGTCTCCGAGACGCAGAAGCTGATCACCGACAGCACGGACCCCGACGACTATCTGGACGCGCTGAAGACGGCGTACGACTCTGGCGCCCCGAAGACATGAAACCCGCCGAAAGCGTGAAATCCGCGGACGGCATCAAGAGAACCAGAACCACAAAACCCGCCAACACCACGGCCAAACCAACGAAGCGCGCGGGACGGCCGCCCCGCGAGTACCCGTACGCGCTCTTCCTGATCCCCGGCGCCCTCGCCTTCCTCGTCGTCATCATCGTCCCGTTCCTGATGAACACGGGGCTGAGCTTCACCCACTGGCAGGGCGTCGGCACGCCTTCCTGGGCCGGGCTCGACAACTACCGCACACTGCTCGACGACTCCGCCTTCTGGGAGTCCTTCCGGCACAGCCTCGCGATGGTCCTGGCGATGGCGGTGATCCCCACCGCCCTCGGCCTGATCCTGGCCGCCGCGCTCTTCGACTACATCGCCAAGCACATCGGCACCCGCGTCGCGACCGTGCTGCGCGCCTGCTTCTACCTCCCGCAGGTGCTGCCGATCGCCGTGGCCGGCATCGTATGGAGCTGGATCCTCGCCCCCGACAACGGCGCCCTGAACGAGCTGCTGAACGCGGTCGGCCTCGGCTCCCTCCGCCACGACTGGCTGGGCGACCCCGATCTCGCGCTCTACAGCGTGATGGGCGTGATGGTGTGGGTCCAGCTCGGCTTTCCGCTGGTGGTCTTCATGGCCGGAATGCAGCGGGCCGACCCGGCCCTGCACGAGGCCGCCGAACTGGACGGGGCCTCCTGGTGGCGGCGGCTGTGGCATGTGACGCTGCCGCAGATCCGCCCGGAGATCTACGTCGTACTGCTGTGGTGCACCATCGCCGCGCTCAAGGTCTTCGGCGCCGTCTACGTACTGACCAAGGGCGGGCCGGGCGGGGCCACCAACGTCCCCTCGTACTTCTCCTTCCAGAGCTTCTTCGAGAAGACGCAGGTCGGCTACGGCTCCGCGGTGTCGACCGTGCTGACCGTACTCATCCTGGCGCTGGCCCTGGTGGGCTTAAGCCTGCAGACCCGGGCGGAGGACCAGGACCGGTGAAGGCCGTCACGCGATACCCGGTACTGGCCGCGCTGGTCGTGGCGGCCCTCTTCATGGTGGCGCCCTTCGTCATCGTCGCGCTCAACGCGGTCAAGTCACCCGCCGAGTACTCCGCCCACGGACCGCTGAGCCTGCCCGACGGGCTGTATCTCGACGGGCTGAAGGACTTCTGGGAGCGGGTGGACTTCGGCCAGAAGCTGCTCAACTCCGTGCTGATATCCGGCTCGGTGGCGGTGTTCGCGGTGGTGCTGTCGGTGCTCAACGCGTACGCGATCGGCATCGGCCGGATCAAGGGCCGCCCCTGGGTGCTGGCCTTCTTCGTACTGGCGAACATGCTGCCGCAGGAGGCGCTGGTCTACCCCATCTACTACCTGTTGAAGGAGGTGGGCCTGTACGACACCCGGCTCAGCGTCATCCTCGTCTTCACCGTCATCCAGTCCGCCTTCGGCACCTATCTGCTCTCCTCCGTCCTCGGCGCCTTCCCCAAGGAGGTCATCGAGGCGGCCAGGATCGACGGCGCGAACAAGTGGCAGGTGCTGTGGCGGGTCGTGGTGCCGGTCAGCCGGCCCACGATCGGGGTGCTGCTGGTCTTCTTCTTCATCTGGACCTGGAACGAGTTTCTGCTGCCCCTGGTCATGCTGATCTCCAACGACAACCAGACGGTGTCGGTGGCCCTCGGCGTCCTCCAGGGCCAGCGGCTGATGGACGCCACCATGACCAACGCGGCCGCCCTGCTCGGTGTCCTGCCCGCGTTCCTGTTCTTCCTGATCTTCCAGCGGACGCTGGCCCGCGGTATCGCCGTGGGCGCCGTCAAGTGAACCCCGCCAAGGAGGGGGCTCCATGGTCAGGATCACGGATGTGGCCAGGCACGCCGGGGTCTCGCCCAGCACCGTCAGCTACGCCCTGAGCGGCAAACGGCCGATCGCCGAGGCCACCCGCCGCCGCATCCACGCCAGCATCCGCGAACTCGGCTACCGCCCACACGCCGGAGCCCGCGCCCTGGCCAGCAGCCGCACCCGGGTGCTGGCACTGGTGACCCCACTGCGCGAGGGCGGCGACGTCACGGCCGCGATGCGATTCGCGGCCCGCGTCGTCACCGCCGCCCGCCGCCACGACCACGACGTTCTGCTGCTCACCCAGGAGGAGGGCGAGGAAGGGCTGCGCCGGGTGGCGGACAGCGCGATGGTGGACGGCTTCATCATCGTCGGCACTCGCCCGTACGACGCCCGGCTGCCGCTGCTGCGCGGGCTGGGACGGCCCTGCGTACTGATCGGCCCCCTGCCCGGCGCCACGGGCCCGGCCGTTCCGGTCTGCGTGGCCCACCCCGACCCCGAAGACGACGGTGCGTGGCCCGAACCCCGCGGGCCGACCAAGCCCGTCGACCTCGCCGAACGCTGCGTAGCGCTTCTGATGGCGAGGCTGGGCCCTGTCCGCGAGCGCATCCAGGTCACCTCGAGAACGGAAGGCACGCCGTAGCGCGGCCGCCCTGCTACCCGGCGGCCATCTCAGGCCGCACAGGACGCACCATCACCGTCAGGACCGGCGCCTCCGGCGAAGACCGCGCAGTGCCCACCGCCCTGTATCCCCACGACGCGTAGAGGGCCTGCACCTTCCCGTCCTGGTTCAAAGGGTTGACCATCAACGACACCTGCGTCTCGGGCCGCCCGGCCAGAAGCGCGTCATGCAGCCTGCGGGCGAGCCCCTGTCTGCGCCACTGCCGGCGAACCATCATCTCTTTGACCGCGACCGTAGAAGCCCCTGTGACGGTCGGCTCGGGCTCCGGACGGGTGCGGCGCCACCAGCGGTCATCCGCTCCGGCGAGTTGGTTGGCGTAGAGGTAGCCGACGGGCACGCCTGAGTCGTACGCCACCATGGTCTCCCAACCCGGTTCGGCGGCATGTCGGCGCAGCCGCTCCCCGAACGTCTCCGGGGCGTAGTGGGGCAGGTGGAGCTTCTGCGCCCAGCACTCCTTGTAGATGCCCATCAGGTCATCCCACACAGACTCCACGTCGCCGATCCGGACGAGACTCACGCTGCCCACTGCTGCTCCCAAGAGTCGTAGACAGGGCCGGAAGCGATCCGGCGAAGGTCACGGGTGAACGAGCCGAGCATGGCCAGCACTCGAGGGTGCTCCGCGTCGATGGAGGCGGCAGTGGCCACGGCGCGCTCCGCCTCCCCCTGCCCGAGCTGGGCGCGGGCCAGTCGGGCGGTCGTGATGGCCCGGGAGCGGACGAGATGAGGGCGGAACAGAGTGAGGGAGGCATGGGCGTGCGCCTCGGCCTCAGCCTGCCGCCCGGCGGCCAGGTACGCGACGGCACCGAGGCTGTGCACTTCGGCTTCGTCGTAGAACGCGGTCAACCACGTGGGCCGCCACTCATTGGGATCAGCGCGCAGCATTGCTTCCCGGGCACAGCCCAAGGCACGGTCGACACCGGCCTTGTCCCGCGTCAGGCCGAGGATCGCGGCGTGCCGGGCGTGGCCGAGAGACGCGAACAGTGGGTCGCGGCGGGTGATGGACAGGCGGCGTGCGACGTCGTTGGCGTCGAGGGCATCGGCCGGTCGGCCCAGGTGGCGGTAGAGGCTGCCCTTGTGGGACCAGATGCGGAACAGGATTGCCTGGTCGTCGGACTCCTGGGCAAGACTGGCCGCCCGCTCGTGATGCCGTAGGGCTGCGTCGAAACGACGCCCATCGGTGGCGGCCCACATTGCGCTGGACACGCAGGCGGCGGCCGTGGCGTACAGGGCACGCCTGACGCGCTGAGAGCAGGCCCCCCGCTGCCGGAGAGCAAGGGCTTCCTCGGCCAAGGCCAGGGCAGCGGCCTCGGTCTCCTTGTCCCCGCCCTTTTTGTGGTCGGCGGCGATGAGCCTGGCGAAGCGGCCTTGCAGGGCCCGTACGTCGCTCATGCCGATGCGGTAGGAGGTGGCGGGAGCCGGTGCAGCTACGGCTGCGCCCAGGGCAACTCCTGTGGCGAGGGCTTGGCGGCGGTTCACGGAATCCTCCGGAGGGGCGTCAGGGGAACGGCCCGGCGGGGGAACGAATCCCAACTCGGCCGGATCGCGGCCCAGTGTCGTTGCCAGGGCTCGGCGCTGAAGTTCGTGAGGCCAGCGAGTTTGTCCGCTCAGCCACCGCCGTACCACCCGGTCACTGATCCGGCCGGGTCTGCCGGTCATCCGCTCGATGGCCTTGTTCACCGCCTCGGCCAACTTCTCCTGCGTTAATCCAGCATCAGCCAGGGCCATTTGGAGCGATTGGTTCCCCATGCCCCCACGGTAGACAGGTGCGCACAGCCAGCCAAGGAACCGAGTCAAGGGCCAGCAAAAAGGTCCGGGTGTGTGCGGGCGGGGCGAATTGGCCATGCCCTAAACGCGGTGCGCTCCTGGGCGTTTACTGAGTGTTACGCAGCACCGTGCGCCCACTCACCAGACGACCCACGAAATGACCGCGACAATGACCAGGAATCCCCCACCGCTCGCCCCCACCGGTACAGGCCATCCGGCCTACTCCCAGTCGCTCCCGTGCACCGAGAGGTCCGTGGGCATCGCGCGCCTTTCCGTCGCCGCAACCCTGCGCGCGTGGGGGCTGGAGGACCTGGTGGACGACGCCCGTTTGATCGCCTCCGAGCTGGCCACCAACGCGATCCGGCACGCCACCCGCTGCATCCCCGATCCCGAGCAGCGCGGCTGCTTCCGCCTCAAGGTCGAGCGCCCCAGCGATCACTTGGTACGCATCTCGACGTTCGACCGGTCCCGCACCGTCCCCCGTGTCATCCAGACGAGCGAGACGGCCGAGTCCGGGCGCGGCATGGCTGTGGTGGCAGCGCTCTCCTGCCGGTGGGGCGTCGTCACCAGGCCATGGGGCAAGGGCGTATGGGCTGAGTGCGACACCACGCCCACCACCGCCGCGAGCCACCCACGCACCCCATATCCACCCACCCGATTGGAGAAGCCGTGACCACGTGCACCGCTCCTAGCCACCCCGCCTCCCTCCACCCCTGGGGTCTGCGCCGACTCGGTCCGTACCCGACATCGGCGCACATGCCGTTCACCACCGTCACCATCGACCCGGACACCCAGATCGGCGTGTTCCGCGATGGCGATGGCCGGGTCGTCGAGATGGGCAAGCACGGCACCAGCTCCGCCACCTCGACTTCGACCGTGACGAACCTGGACTCCCGCAATGACGCGGGCCACGACCAGGACTCCCAGCAGGACTGACCCCGATGGCCGACACGAGTCCGGTCCTGGTGGTCACGGAACCACTCGACATCACCGCCGACATGGTGATCACTCACCTCCACGAGCGCGGTGTTCCAGTGGTCCGCTTCAACCCCGCGGACCTCCCGGCCGGGGAACTGACGGTCTCGGCTCGGTTCGGTGACCGCCCGGCTTCCTCCCCGGTGGCCGGGCGGTTCCGTACCCCGTCGAGGACCGCCGACGTGGAGCACGTACGGGCGGTGTACTGGCGTCGCCCCGTCTGGCCTGCCTTCGAACACCTGGGCCCGGGCGACGCGCGCTATGCGGCAGCGCAGGTCCGCTACGGGCTCGCGGGCGCCCTCTATGCACTCGACGGCCCTCTGTGGGTCAACCATCCAGCCCGCAACGCGGCAGCCGACTACAAACCCGCTCAACTCGCCGTAGCCGTACGCTTAGGTCTCACCGTGCCCGCAACCCTGGTCACCAACGACCCCGACGAGGTACGACGGTTCATCACCGCGCACGGCCAGGTGATCGCCAAGACGTTGCGGTGGACCCCGTACGAGCGAGACGGCATCGGCCTCACGAGCTGGGCCGAGCCGGTCACCGCCGACGAGGTGGACGACAGCGTGGCCGTGGCTCCGCACCTGTTCCAGGCCTGTGTGGACAAGGTGGCGGACCTGCGTGTGCTGGTCGTCGGCCGGCAGTCGTTCGCCGTGCGCATCGACTCCGGCCTGCTGGACTGGCGCAAGGACTACTCCGCCCTGTCGTACAGCGTGGTGGACCTGCCGGGTCGACTGGAGAAGGCGCTGTTCGACTACCTCGGCCACTTCGGCCTCTCCTCCGGGAGCTTTGATCTCGCCCTCGACCGCGAAGGCGAACCCCACTGGCTGGAGCTGAACCCGAACGGCCAATGGGGGTGGCTGGAAGAGAAGACCGGCCTGCCGATGGCCGCCGCCTTCGCCGACCTACTCGCCCAAGGAGACACCCCCGGATGACACCCGAAACCGCCCCTGAACGGCGCGTCCTCGCCGCCCGGCTCCAGGAGGCCGGAGTCCTCACCCACCCGAATTGGCGGGCGGCTGTCGAGGCCGTGCCGCGTGAGCTGTTCCTCCAGCCCGGCGTCTTCCTGCCCGCCGACGGCGGGCGCTGGCGGCCCGTAACCGCGCTCGGCACCGACCCCGGGGAATGGGCCGGGATCGCCTACCGCGACGAGTCCCTGGTGACACAGCTGGATGGACACCTCACCGCCGACCAGGCCGCCGAGCCCGTCCTCGGCGTGCCCACGTCGTCGTCCACCACGCCCGTGACGGTCGTCGGCATGCTTGAGGCTCTGGACGTCGAGGACGGTCATACCGCGCTGGAGATCGGCACCGGCACCGGTTACTCCACCGCCCTGATGTGCCACCGGCTCGGCGAAGACAACGTCACCACGGTCGAGGTGGACCCGGGCGTGGCCGCCCGTGCGGATGCCGCGCTGGAAGCCGCCGGATACTCGACATGGACCATGACTGGTGACGGCCTCCTGGGCCATCCCCGCCGCGCCCCCTACGACCGCACCATCGCCACCTGCGCAGTACGCCGCATCCCCCACACCTGGGTGCGCCAGACCAAACCGGGCGGCATCATCCTCACCACCCTCGCCCCCGGCTCGTGGGCGTACGGCACCGGCCTCGCCAAGGTCACCGTGAACGACGACGGCACGGCCGAGGGGCTGATCATCGGGGAGTCATCGTTCATGCAGGCCCGCTCCCAGGCCGCCACCCCGCTCGCCGGGGACCTGTCGGCGCGCACCGCCTACACCGACAGCGCGCGCGTGACGAAGGTCTCGCCGACGCTGCTGGAGGAGTGGATGCCCGCCTTCCTCGCCCAACTCGCCGCGCCCGGCGCTCAGCTCGTACGCGCCGTCCGGAGCGGTGGCAGCCGGCAGCTCTACGTGTTCGACGCCGACCGTGAATCCTTCGCCGCGTTCATCGAGGACGGCTCCGGCTGGACGGTACGGCAGGGCGGACCGGTGGCGCTGTGGGACGACATCGAACAGGCGCTCATCGCCTGGCAGGACGCCGGACGCCCGGACATCAGCACCGTGCGGCTCCGCGTCACCCCCCGCTCCCACACGTACTGGATCGGTGACGCCCCCACGTTGCGCTGGGAACACCGCCTTGTCTGAGCCCAGCGAGACAAGGGCCCCGCGAATGTCCGTAACGCGGCCATGGTGCTCGCCCGCCATGAGTGAGATGCCCGGCGACCGCCCAACCCGCGACGCTTCCGTAGTGGTGGCCCGCGATGCGAACGGCTTCGTCGCGCTGCTGAGCGCCATGTTCCCCCGTCACGGTGGCGAGCACCTGTTTCTCCCCGGTGGGCGGCGAGAGGACGGCGAGACCCCGGAAGAATGCGCCCGCCGAGAACTGAAGGAGGAAGCAGGCATCACAGCCGCACGATGGCGCCCGCTGGGCACGTACGCCATCACCCTGGCGACGACCGCTCGCGTCCACCTGTACGAGGCCCGCGATCCGACCGTCGGCCCGCAGCAGCTCACCCCCACCGAACAGGACTTCAAGCTGTCCTGGTGGCCTATGGCCGACGCCCTCGAAGCCGCCGTCCAAGGCCGCTTCCTGCTCCCCGCCGGGCCGCTCGCCCTGCTCTTGGCCGATCGGACCGGCTGAAACAGCAGCTGCTGCTCACGCCACGAAGCACGCTGGGTGCAGCCAAGCAACAGCGATGACTGGTCCTGGTTGCGAGGACCGCAAGAACGGGAGACGGTCTCGGGTTCATCGTTTTGGGTCGGTGAGCGTGGCGTGGGCGGCGGTGCGTGTCAGCTCGGGTCGGCCGAGGACGTCGGTGCTGTCGATGAACTGGTCGATGGTCCCGATCACCGGGAGGGCGCGGACGGTGGGGTCGGTGATACGGGCGGTCAGGGCGGCGGTGAAGCGTTCGGCGTGCAGGACCTGGAAGGGGCGGCCGTGGTAGGGCCGTGTGGCCGGGTCGACCGGGTCGGTGAGGGCGAGTTGGTTGTGCAGGGCGGCGAGGGTTTCGTAGGCGTGGGCCAGGTGCTGTTCGCGGGTGTGCCAGTCGGTGGCGGCAAGGGCGGCGGTGAGGTGCGGGGTGAGGGCGGCCGCTTGGGGGGTGCGGGCGAACGCGCTGCCGAGCCATTTGCTGTACGGAGGGTAGCGGCGGTTCATCAGCAGGCAGAGCCGCATCAGGTCGCGCACCAGCCGTGCGGCAACGACAGCGGAGCCGAGTTCGTCGCGCACTTCGCCGCAGCGGCCGACGAAGGCTTCTTCCTGGGAGATGCGCTGCCACTGGCAGGCGAGCAGGTAGAGCCAGAGATCGTGGGGGTACCAGTCGAGGTTGGCGCGGGCCGGGGCGAGCTGTCCGAGCCCGTCGTGGAAGACGGCACCAGCGGTGACCTCGGCGAGGCGCTGGGTGGGTGTGGCCAGCCAGTCCGCCAGGGTGACGTCCCTGCGCGGGTCGAAGCCCAAGTGCGCGGTGAACCAGGTGGCCGGGTCGGTGATGTCGACGCGGTGGTGGATGGGCCCGTCGGTCGCCTGCATGACCCCGATGCCCACCTCGCCGGTGGGGGCGAAGTTGGTCGGGTAGCCGCAGAAGGTCTTCGGCAGGCGCTCGGCGAGCAGTGCGCCGAGCCGCTCGCCGTGGCGAGTGGCGTCCTGGGCGGCCAGGAAGATCTGTAGGCGAGGACCCCACTCGTGGTCCGCGGAGCGGGCGGTGTCGAATCCGAGGACTTCCGAGCCGCTGCCGAGACGGGCGGCGGAGTGCACCATCCCCGGGGCCGCCTCGTCCAGCACGGGACGTACGGCTTCCAGGTAGAAGCGGCGGGAGAGCTCCAGGCCGGGAATGAAGACGGGCGTGCTCATGCCGGAGAGGGTGCCGGATCGACGCGTGGTCGGTCCAAGGGTTTTCCCGCCTGGCGGGTCAGCGGTTCAGCCAGGTCACCAGGTCGCGGTCGTCATGTCACGGCCAGGTGGCTGCGGTGGTGCCGTGGGGTCTCGGCCTCGTCGAGCAGGACGAGGGCGAAGTCCGCGTAGGAGATGCGCGCCGCGAGGTCGCCGTGTTCGTGGATCTCATAACGGCCGGTGCGCTCCCCCTCGTGATCGAAGTCGCCGACTGGGCTGATATACACCCAATCCAGCGCGGCGCCTTCGTCCCGCAGCGCCTCGAGCCCGTCGGCGTGGGCCAGGCAGAAGGGCCGGAACTCGGCGGGGAAACCGGGCATGTCCAGCAGGCGGGTCCCGTCGGGGCCGGGCAGTAGCGTTGCGATCCCGATCGCGACGAGCCGGTCCACCCCGGCCTGCCGCAGGCCCTTGATGAGGGCGTGTGCCGCGCTGGTGAAGAATGCCCCCGGGTCGGTTATCGCCGCCGCGTTGATCGCGGCGTCATGCCCGGCCGCGAGGGCGGCGACATCCGCCGCGTCGGTGACATCCCCGGCGGCGATCCGTACGCCGCCGTCCGCCAGGCCGCCGTAGCGGGACGGGTCGCGGACCACCGCGGTGACCTGGTGTCCACGCCGACGCGCTTCAGCGACGGCCTGCCGGCCGGCCCGGCCACCGGCTCCGAAAATCACGAACCTGCCCATCGTCGGAATACCTCCCGTTGAGTCGATGCTCCGGAAGGTATCCGCAAGGGCAGTTACCTCCTGGATACCGAGACCGGAAGCCGAGACGGGATACCGAGACCGGATACCGAGGCCGGCTAACGGCCCCAGCCGACGGGCAGGAGAGAGAGCATGACACGCCGCCAGCCGCTGCCTCCGGACATGTTCGACGAACTGTGTCCGTCCTCGCTGTTGCCGTTCCGCTTCGGCGACAAGTGGGCGGCTCTGGTCATTCGCTGTCTGGAAGACGGTCCCCGCCGATTCTCCGAGCTGCGCGTACCACTGCACCGCGTCACCCCGAAGGTGCTCACACAGTCACTGCGTGGCCTGGAGCGGAACGGGCTCGTCTCACGCACGGTGCACGCCGACCCGAGACTCGGGGTGGAGTACGCGCTGACGCGGCTGGGTCGCAGCATGTTGGAGCCGCTGTATTTCGCATGCGCGTGGGCAGCGGAGCACTGGGACGAGCTGCTTGACGCACGGGACAGGTCCTAGCAGCCGCGCGCCCGAGCCCGAACGCGACGAGGGCCCCGCGGTCTGCTGACCGCGGGGCCCTCGTCGTACATGGGATGAGTGGAGATGGCGGGAATCGAACCCGCGTCCAACGGTGTGGAACCAGGACTTCTCCGAGCGCAGTCCGCTGTGATTTTCTCGGCCCCGGAGATCACGCGGACAAGTCTCCGACGGGCTCAGTCACTGTTTGATTTCCCACCAGGCCCCGTGACCGGGTCTAGTGGTTTAGTCCCCTAGCTGATGCCAGGATCCGGGTCGGGAACAGCCCCGGGCTGACACTTCGCAAGTCGCTACTTAGGCAGCGAGGGCGAAGGAATCGCGCTTGGTGTTGGCGATTATAGGTTTCGGCATATGGTTTACGAGATCATTGCCGCTTCCTCGGCTCGCTTCCCCTGCTTCGACAGCCGCTGTCGAAACCGATCATCCCCATGTGGTGTTATCAAGGTGGTGCCGCACCCCTCTGCGGGGGTGCAGCCCTTATCGTACGTGAACAACGCACGGTAGTGCCAGCGTATTCCCGCCGGTCAGGCCCCCCGGTCAGGCGCGCCCGACCAGGCCCACCGGCCAGGCCCGCCCCGTCAGGCCCGCTGCCGCCGCCGCGCCGCGGAGATCGCCCGGTCGGACTCGCGGCGGTCCTGCTTCTCGCGCAGGGTCTGCCGCTTGTCGTACTCCTTCTTGCCCTTGGCCAGGGCGACCTCGACCTTGGCCCGGCCGTCCTTGAAGTACAGCGCCAAGGGGACCAGGGTGTGGCCGGTCTCCTGGGTCTTGCCGATCAGCTTGTCGATCTCCGCGCGGTGGAGCAGCAGCTTGCGCTTGCGGCGGGCCGCGTGGTTGGTCCACGTGCCCTGGCTGTACTCCGGAATGTGCACGTTGTGCAGCCACGCCTCGCCGCCGTCGAGCTGTGCGAAGCCGTCCACCAGCGAGGCCCGACCCTGCCGCAGCGACTTGACCTCGGTGCCGGTCAGCACAAGGCCGGCCTCGTAGGTGTCGAGGATGTGGTAGTCGTGCCGCGCCTTCTTGTTCTGCGCGATCAGCTTGCGCCCCGTCTCTTTTGCCATAGCGCTGTCATTCTCGCACTATGACCCGCCCCCGAGGCCACTCAATACTGTCCGCGCGCGCGTTTCGGCGCTCTTCTCGTCGTCGCCGCGTACGGAGAGGTCGGGGGTGATCCCCTTGCCGTCGACGCCGCGCCCGGTGGGGGTGCGGTAGTGGCCGACGGTGAGCTCGGCGACCGAACCGTCGGGGAGCTCGCTTGGCATCTGGACGGAGCCCTTGCCGAACGTGCGGGAGCCGACGACCACGGCGCGGCGGCGGTCCTGGAGGGCGCCGGTGAGCATTTCGGCGGCGCTCATGGTGCCGCCGTCGACGAGGACGACGAGCGGGGAGTCGGTGTCCCCGCCGCGCCGGGCCTCGAGCACCCGCTGCTCCCCCCGTACGTCGTACGTGGCGACGAGCCCGCCGTCGAGGAAGGTGGAGGCGGTGGTGACGGCCTCGGAGACCAGGCCGCCGGAGTTGCCGCGCAGGTCGAGCAGGATGCCCTGGCCTTCGGGGATGGCCCGCACCGCGCGGCGGACCTGGTCGCCCGAGCCCCGGGTGAAGGCCTCGATCTTGATCCGGACGGCGGCGGGGTGCTGATCGGTGAGGCGGTCGACGGTCACCGGCTCGGTGGCCAGGCGCGCCCGCCGCAGGGTCTGCCGCCAGCTGTGGTCGCCGCGCCGCAGGCCGACCTCGACCCGGCTGCCCACGGCCTCGCCCGCGCCGCCGCGCAGCCAGGACACCACCTGGGTGACGGGGCGGCCGGTCGTCGTCCGGCCGTCGACGGTGCGCAGCCGGTCACCGGCGCGGATGCCGGCCTTCGCGGCGGGGCTGCCGGGCTGGACGCGGTCCACCGCGATCCGGCCGCCGGTGCTCAGGCGGGCGGAGATCCCCACGCCCACGTACTCGCCGTCGAGATTGCGGCGGAAGCCCTCGTACTCTCGGGCGCTGTAAACCGCGCCCCAGCGGTCGCCGCTGCGGCTGACCACTTCCCGGGCGGCCTTGGAACCGGACTTGCCGTCCTCCTCGGCCTGTGCGGCGGCCGCTTTGACCTCGTCGCTCTCGACGGTGCTCGATACCGAACGGGACGCTATCCGGGCGTCGGCCGGGTCCCGGCCGTCCTCGGCCTCGGCGCCCCAGGAGCCGACGGCGGCTCCCGTGGCCAGCAAGCTCACGAAGACCACCGTCAGGGTGGCCCCACGGCGAATGCGGCGGGGCGGGACGAACAAACACGGGCCCGACATGCCGGTGAGTGTAGGGCAACACAGGGCGCCGTACCGGAGGTTGTGAGGTACGGCGCCCTGGACGAATGTCACACCTTGAGGTACTTGCGGAGCGCGAAGAACGCCGCGAAGGCGGGCATCAGCAGCCCGATCGCCAGCACCAGCGGCAGCTTGGACAGCACCGCGTCCCAGCCGATGAAGTTGATCACGTCGATCCGGTCCACCAGCCAGTTGTTGACCAGGAAGTACTGTCCACTCACGAGCAGCACACAGGCGAAGCCCGCGCCCAGCAGACCCGCGATGGCGGCCTCCATGATGAACGGAATCTGGATATAGAAGCTGGACGCGCCGACCAGCCGCATGATCCCGGTCTCCCGGCGGCGGGAGAACGCCGACACCCGCACCGTGTTGACGATCAGCATCAGCGCGACGATCAGCATGAGCGACATCACCCCCCACGCCGCGTATTTCATGCCGTTGAGGAGGTTGAAGAGGTCGTCGACCAGCTTCTGCTGGTCCTGGACCTCCTGCACCCCGGGGCGGCCGGCGAAGGCGGTGGTGATCACCTTGTACTTCTCGGGGTCCTTGAGCTTGACCCGGAAGGACTCCTGCATCTGGTCCGGGGTCAGCGAGTTGGCCAGCGGCGAGTCGCCGAACTGCTCCTTGTAGTGCTTGTACGCCTGCTCCGAGGTCTCGAACTGGACGCTCTCCACGATGCTCATCTGCTTGAGCTCGGAGCGGATCTCGTTCCTCTGCGCGTCGGTGACGGCGCCCTTGGAGCAGTTGGGCGAGGTCTCCTTGTCCTGCTTGTTGCACAGGAAGACGGAGACGTTGACCTTGTCGTACCAGTAACCCTTCATCGTGCTCACCTGCTCGCTCATGAGCAGGGACCCGCCGAACAGGGCCAGCGAAAGGGCGACGGAGACGATCACCGCGAAGGTCATGGTCAGATTGCGGCGGAGACCGACGCCGATCTCCGACAGGACGAACTGGGCGCGCATGGCGTCCTTTCAGTGCTGGTAGCCGTAAACGCCGCGGGACTGGTCGCGTACGAGACGGCCCTTTTCAAGTTCGATCACGCGCTTGCGCATCTGGTCGACGATCTGCTGGTCGTGAGTGGCCATCACGACGGTGGTCCCGGTCCGGTTGATCCGGTCCAGCAGCTTCATGATGCCGACGGAGGTCTGCGGGTCCAGGTTTCCGGTCGGCTCGTCGGCGATCAGCAGCAGCGGCCGGTTGACGAACGCGCGGGCGATGGCGACACGCTGCTGCTCACCGCCGGAGAGCTCACCGGGCATACGGTCTTCTTTTCCGCCCAGTCCCACCAGGTCGAGCACTTCGGGGACGGTCTTGCGGATCGCGCCGCGCGGCTTGCCGATCACCTCCAGCGCGAAGGCCACATTCTCCCCGACCGTCTTGTTGGGGAGCAGCCGGAAGTCCTGGAAAACCGTGCCCAGCTGGCGGCGCATCTGCGGCACCTTCCAGTTGGACAGCCGGGCCAGGTCCTTGCCCAGCACATGGACCGCGCCATGGCTGGCGCGCTCCTCGCGCAGCAACAGACGGAGAAAGGTGGATTTACCCGACCCCGAGGAGCCCACCAAAAAGACGAACTCCCCCTTCTCGATCTCGAGCGAAACATCCCGGAGTGCAGGACGGTTCTGCTTGGGGTAGGTCTTGGATACGTTGTCGAATCGGATCACTGAAGCACCACGGTCGACCTGGGTAGGGGTACGGGTGGCCGCGAGGGCTCCCGTCGGTGTGCGTGACCATACGCGAACCGCACGCGACCTCGCAGTCGCCGTTCGGGGTTGGTGCCCTTATTCACGGCACTATTGGGGGCAAACGGTTGACAACCTGCCCCGTCGAGCTGTCCGAAACAGCCACGGAACCGGTACGGATGCGGTACGGAATCGTGCGGGGCGCGCCGAACCGGGCGGAAGCTGGCACAGTGGAAGGGGAACCAACACATTTCCCAGAGCGTTGGCCCCGTGTCTACTGCGGCATCGCCGCGCGGGAGGAGAAGAGCGCATGACGTATGACAGGCTTGTCTGCGCCAACTGCGCGAGCCCCGTCAGCGAGGGCCGGTGCCCGGTCTGCCGGGCCAGCAGGGAGCGTCTGCAGCAGGCCGGCGGCTTCGGCGGGCTGACGCCGACCGCCCTGATAGCGCTGCTGGTGGCGCTGATCGCGGTGGCTCTGCTCGCTCACCAGGTCGCCACGGTGTAACGGACCGTAGCGGGCCATTATCGGGTTATAGCGCTATGTCGAGCCGCGCCGTACGCACGGTGACGGCCGACTCGCGATCCACGCGATGTGTTTCATTTCTCACAAGCGCAGCACAAGCACAAGCACTCACGAACACGCACGAGGGGCCCGGAGTGACGCCGCACTCCGGGCCCCTTCGCGTCGCTGCACCGCACCCGGTCCGGCCGGGTGCGTGATCAGGCCGCGGTGTTGCGGTTGACCAGACGCGGCATGAGGCGGAAGCCAATGCCGCCCGCGATCATCGTCGCGGCGCCGACCAGCAGGAAGGTCGTCTCGGAGGCACCGGTCTCGGCCAGCTCGTCCTTCTTGGCCAGCGCTTCCTTGGGCTTGCTCTGCTCGACCGGCTTGCTGCCGGCGCTGTCGGTGTCGGTGTTGTCCTGGCACTCGGTGCCGTCGAGCTCCACCGTGCAGGTGTTGGAGTCGTCGCTGCCGCCGCCACCGCCGGTGCCGGGCGACTTGGTCGGCTCGGCGGTCGGCTTGCCGGTGGGCTTGCCCGTCGGCTCGCCGGTCGGCGGCTTGGTGGTCGGGTCGTCCGTCGGCGGGTTGGTCGTCGGCGGGTTCGTGGTCGGGTCGTCCGTCGGCGGGTTCGTCGTCGGCGGGTTCGTGGTGGGCGGGTTGGTCGTCGGCGGGTTCGTCGTCGGCCCCGTCGGGATCGTCGTCGGGTCGTCGGTCGGGTCGTCGACACCAACGCCGACGGCCACGCCCTTGTCGTCCGCCTTGACCGAAGCCTCCACGCCGCCGATGCCGACGTCGATACCCACGGCCGATGCGGCACCCGCCGCCGTCAGCGAGGCGCCGGCGGCGATCACGGCGCTCGCCGCGATCCGTGCGACGCGCAGCCGCGTCTTCTTCGTCATCTGCCTGCTACCCCCAGTAGCTGTACTCGTCAATGGAGCAGCTATGCACGAGGCAACGGTCTGCGGGGAGTTCTGATCCGCGGGACCGGCCATACAAGGCGGTCCGCGAACCCCCGTTCACACGCGCCCCAGTCATACGCATGCCGCGCGTCAGCTTTCCCATTTTTCATATGACCGTCAAGGTCATTGCGCACGACATGTCCGCTATGGAGGTGGTTGGCGGATGCATGGGTACAGGACTGTGACCAACTGGCCGTCAAGTCATGGGCAGGCAGCGCGGGCGGGCGGCGTGGGCAGGCGACCGTCGGCCCGCGGGCAGGGCCGGGCCGCGGGCAGGGCCTTGCCTTACTTCTACTGCTCCTGCTGCTTGCGCCAGCGGATCCCCGCTTCGAGAAATCCGTCCAACTCGCCGTCGAGCACCGACTGCGGGTTGCCGACCTCGAACTCCGTCCGCAGGTCCTTGACCATCTGGTACGGGTGCAGGACGTACGAACGCATCTGGTTGCCCCAGGAATTGCCGCCGTCGCCCTTGAGCGCGTCCATCTTGGCCTGCTCCTCCTGGCGGCGCCGCTCGAGCAGCTTGGCCTGGAGGACGTTCATCGCGGTCGCCTTGTTCTGGATCTGCGAGCGCTCGTTCTGGCAGGAGACCACGATGCCGGTCGGGATGTGGGTCAAGCGCACCGCGGAGTCCGTCGTGTTGACGCCCTGGCCGCCGGGGCCCGAGGAGCGGTAGACGTCGACGCGCAGCTCGGACTCGTCGATCTCGATGTGGTCGGTCTGCTCGACGACCGGCAGCACCTCGACGCCCGCGAAGGACGTCTGGCGGCGGCCCTGGTTGTCGAACGGCGAGATACGCACCAGGCGGTGGGTGCCCTGCTCGACGGAGAGGGTGCCGTAGGCGTACGGGACCTGGACGGCGAAGGTGGTCGACTTGATGCCGGCCTCTTCTGCGTACGAGGTCTCGTAAACCTCGGTCTTGTAGCCATGGCGCTCGGCCCAGCGCAGATACATCCGCTGCAGCTGCTCGGCGAAGTCGGCGGCGTCCACGCCACCCGCCTCGGCCCGGATGTTGACGAGCGCCTCACGGGCGTCGTACTCACCGGACAGGAGGGTGCGCACCTCCATCTCGTCGACCGCCTTGCGCACCGAGTCCAGCTCGGCGACCGCCTCGGCGCGGGTGTCGGCGTCGTCCTCGGCGTCGGCGAGCTCGAAGAGCACTTCGAGATCGTCGATGCGGCCGCGGAGCTCCTCCGCCTTGCGCAGCTGGCCCTGCAGATAGGACAGCCGGCTGGTGATCTTCTGCGCGCTCTCCGGGTCGTCCCAGAGGGAGGGGGCCGCCGCCTGCTCCTCGAGCACGGCGATGTCGGCCCTCATCTTGTCGAGGTCCAGGACGGCCTCGATCGACCCCATGGTCGAGGAGAGGGACTTCAGCTCTTCGGATACATCGACGACTGCCACGGCACCAGCGTAACCGGCCGGACGGGCGACCGGGCGCACGGGCGGCCGGCCGCCC
>NZ_NCSM01000053.1:5774-14577 GCF_002224125.1 Streptomyces sp. NBS 14/10 | reverse complement strand
GATGCTGCCGCCTGCCCTCCCGGACATCGATTTTCCGATCAGCTTCAGAGTCAAGCTGAGGGGACGGTCGGAGGTGCGGTGTCAGTTCACCAGCACTGTTGTATGACTGAGTGCGCGGTGACGTTCCTCGAGTAGATCCAGCCCTTGGTCCAGTACGGGTACGCGCTGACGTAGTACCAGGTGTTGCCGACGTCGTTGTTGTAGTGGCAGTAGATGGTCATGGTGTAGCCCTGATACATCGTTTCCCGCGTACCGCAGTCTGCATAGGGGCCTGGCCGCAGTGGCGCGGTGGCGTTCTTGACTTCCCCATATCCTGGGTCGTACGAGTCAGGATTCGGTGTCCCAGTCGCCCTACATGTCTGAAAAGCGGCATCGCCCGACACGTTGGCCGATGCCGTAGTTGCGGACGCTGCCAGTGCCACAGCGGCTGAGACCACGATCGTTGCCGTTCTTGCTCGCCCCGATAACAGACTCACTGTTTCCTCCTGACAATGGTTGTTCACGCTGGCCTTGTCGCAGCTCGGTCGCCTGAGCGCAACTGTCGCCGTAGTCGTTTTGCAGATTTGGCGAGATGCGTTCGTTATCCGTCCAGGCCCTCGCCAAGGCCGGAGCCGAGGGCCAGGCGGCCTGGGCGCGGAACGGCGGGGGCTGTTCGGGTGTTCGGCATTCAGGATGCCGAGAGCGATAGCACCTGGCCTTGTCATTCCGCGCAGAGTTGTTGCCGATTCGCGCACACTATGGGCGGCAGGTGTCTGTAGTCCCCGGGGGGGATCCGGCGTACCGACGAAATGGGGCTGTGTGGGTGACGAAACGCAGTCCGTCGTCGGCCGGGCGATTGAGCTGACGCCGATCCCACCGAAGGCGGCTCCCGTGTGCGTGAACTTCTGCGTATCTGCGCGGGATACACGCCCTGCTGGACTTGCTGATGGCGATTCTTGAAAACGGCCGGGGCCGCTCCTTGCCTCGCTTGGTTGGTCCTTGAAGTGAGTGGGGAGGGTGGGGAGCGTAGAGCAGGCCTTGATCACCTGCGGATAGGCTCGGGCCATGACCGGTGACTGGCGGATGGACCGGATCGGGGCTGCTCTGCGGGGCGAGAACCCGACCGTGCTGCGGCGGCTTGCAACTGGCTTCGCGGTGATCGGCGACGTTCAGTTCCTGCCCGGGTACTCAGTTCTCCTCGCGGACGAGCCGGGTGTTCAACGGCTGTCTGACCTGCCGAGGGCCAAGCGGCTGTCGTTTCTGTCCGGCATGGACCAGCTCGGAGAAGCGGTTGAGCTGGCCTGTCGGCGGCTGGACCCCGATTTCCGCCGGGTCAACATGGAGATCCTCGGCAACACGGACCCGTTCTTGCATGTCCATGTGTGGCCGCGGTTCGAGTGGGAGCCGGCCGGGCTGGTGGGCAAGCCGGTGTGGCTGTATCCGCGTGACCGGTGGAGTGACGAGCGGTTCAAGCTCGGCCCGCAGCACGATGGGCTGCGGGATGCGATCGGCAGCGAACTGGACCGGCTGCGTTCGATGGCCTGACGGTGTGGGCCCGCCGACCGTCAGGTCGGCGGGCCCGGTGTTCAGTGACCGTCGGTGGACGTCACGGAGTCCTTCGCAGCGGAACGATGTCGGGGATGGCCGTGGGGACAGAGGGGCGGGCCGCTTCCGGGGTTGCCAGAAGCGCGACGATGGTGACCGGCTGCTGGCAGTGCGGACAGTTCCGGGTCGCCGTCGGCTCCAACGGGTCGCGTTCCAGGGTTGGTTGGCGTGATGACGCTCGGCTGAACGGTTTGGGCTGCGGTGGCAACTCCGGCAGTGAGGGCGGTGTCGGTGTCTCGCCGAGCCGGCGGGCTCGGTCTTCGTCCCGGGCCTGGTCACGTCTGCGTTCGGCGTCTTTGCGGCAGGCCGGTGAACAGTAGATCTGGCGGACAGTCCTGAGGGCCTCGAAGGGGCCCTCACAGACGGGACAGGTGCGATTCTCCCGGGCGTCCTCGCTGGTGCGGGAGGTCATCCGGCACTCGTCCGAGCAGTAGATCCGGCGTTGGCCGGCTGTGGTGGTGAACTCGGTCTGGCAGGCCGGGCAGGTCTGCTGGACGGGTTTGCTCTGGCGGTTGGTCTCCTTGCAGGTGGGTGAGCAGAAGACCTGGCGGCTGGTGGCGGTGGCGACGGTGAAGAGGGTCGTGCAGATCGGGCAGCGACGGGCCATCTCGGACGTGACCTCGGTGGTGTCGGGGGCGTTGTCAGGAGACACGGGCGTTCACCCCGGCTCGGAGGGCCTCGGCCTGGTTCTGGTGGCCGCGGAGCCGGTAGGAGGGGCCGTCGATGCCAGCGACTGCGGCCCGGTGCAGGAGCCGGTCGAGCATCGCGGCGGCGACCGTGGCGTCGCCGAAGGCGCCGGCCCAATCAGCGATCCCGACGTTCGTCGTCAAGATCGTCGAGGATTTCAGATACCTCTGGTTGATCACCTGGAACAAGGCGGATGCCCCGTCTTCGGGCAGAGGGAGGTAGCCCAGCTCGTCGATGACCAGGAGTTTCGGTCCGGCGAAGAAGTTCATGCAGGTCTTCCAGCGGCCTTCGAGGGCGGCCTTGTGGCACTTGGCGGCCAGCTCGGCGGCGGTGGTGAAGTAGACGCGGTGGCCGGCCTCGACCGCGGCCCGGGCCAGGGCGACCGAGAGCATAGTCTTGCCGACGCCCGGCGGGCCGACGAACAGCACGTTCGAGGCGTCGTCGAGGAAGCGCAAGGTGGCCAGGTCACGGATGAGTTTCTCATCGACGCCCGGCTGGGCGGCGAAGTCGAAGTCGTTGAGGGTCCACGGTTCGGGCAGGCAGGCGAAACGGAGCCGGGCGGCAAGCCTGCGGGCTTCGGTGGCCTCGACCTCGATCTCCAGCAGCCGCTCCAGGGCCGCGGTCAGCGACATCCGTTCGGCGCGAGCCTGGTCCAGGACCCGGTTCAACGCCTCGGCAGCGTCGTTCAGTTTGAGGTAGGACAGGTGGCCTCGCAGCTGCTGGAAGCGGCGTGCTTCGCTCATCTGCATGGGCGATGTACTCACTCCGGGTTCTCCTCCTTCGTCGGTGGGGGAACACTCCGCAGCCGGTCGGCCACGGCGGCATAGTGGGACAGGTCGATCACGACCCGTTCGGCCGGACTGCCAGCCGCTGTCTGCCCGCGCAGACGCTCGGCTTCCGCGAGCGCGGCTGCCGAAGGCGGCTTGCGGACCTTGTTCTTGCATGGGGCCCGGTCGGAGAACGACGCCAGCACCGCCCGCTCCAGCGCGATGACGTGGCCGTCGTCGCGGACGGTCTGCCCGGCACCGCGCGGGGCCGGCGGTGCTGAGCGATCACTGCCCGGCCCGCCGTCGCGATCCGCAGGTCGTCCTCGCCCAAGCGGTGCAGCACCTTGACCTGGACCCCGGGCAGCCCCGGCGGAACGGAGTAGAAGTTGCCGTCGAACTGCACCAGGCTCTGCGGGCTGACCGTCCGCTCGACCTCCAGCTCGGCCGGGAAAGGCCGCACTGGGATGTCCAACATAGGTTCGGCTGCGGCGAGTTCACCGACGGTGGTCACCACGCCGTCGATGCGGCGGCGCCGGTCGTCCATCCGGACGGCGAGCTTGTCGACGCCGGACTGGGCCTGGACGACGGTCAGCCCGTCGGGGACCGTGCGCCACCAGCGTTGCGCGGCAGAGTGGTTGACCTTCTCCACCACGCCTTTGCGGTTACCGCGGCGGGGCGGGCAGATGTCCACCCCGGCCCCGTAGTACTTCGCGACCGCGGCGAACGCTGCGGTCATCTGCCCGCTGGAGGGGTAACAGACCGTCGCCATCCGGTCGAACCGCCACCGCCGGGTCGTCCCGCCGAGCTTGCGCATCACCTCGTCCAGGGCCTGGACCAGGTGCGGGAAGTCCTCCGACTCAGACAGCACCGCCCGCCACCGGCCCGAGTGCGCGAGCGCCCCGACCAGGAGATGGGCATGCTCACCCACTCCCCACCCCTCCGGCGCGTCCGGCAGTTCCAGCCAGTCGAACTGGATCTCCTCACCCGGAGGGTGCGCGATCACCGCGACGTTGCGGCCAGTGGAGGCGTGGCAGGGCTCGCAGTGCGGACGGACCTGATAGCGGCGAAGCGCCCGCGTGAACGTCGAGTACGCACCCTGATAGCCGAGCGCGGTCACCTCGTCGAACAACGTCGAGGCCCACAAGTGGGGATCGTCCGCGAGCCGCTGCCGGCAATACGGCAGGAACGGCACGAACGCATCCGGCGCCTGGCGTCGCTGACCGGGGACCCGCTCACCGTTCAGATAAGCGCGGATCGTCTTGCGATCTCGGCCCAGGTGTCGTGCGATCGCCGAGATCGTCCATCCCTGGCGACGCAGAGCGTGAGCGTCCACGTCTTCCTCCCACGTGAGCATTCAGCCCCCCCCCGACCAGGCCGAACTCGTAGCTCACGCAGGCTCTCCACGACACACCCAGGCCCATTCGACACGTCGGGCAACATCACGCGAAAGGACCGAACAAGGTCACACGAAGGGTGGGGAGATCAACAGAGCAGGTTTGCCCCACGGCTGAGCAGCAGGCGGGGAGATTCGAATAGCCCCATCATTGCTGGCCCACCATGCCAGCGCATTGCGTCGGTGGCCCTATCGCCCATGTGCATCGACGCGTAGTACCGCTGGCGAGCTCCCTTGACGTCCCTCAGGAAGGCGTCCACCAGGCCGAAGTCGGTGATCGAGTTGTCGAGCTTCTCAATCGCCGTGTGCACTCTGGAGGTTCGCTGCGGTCCAAGTCCAGGGCAGTGCGGCCTCGCGCCGATGGCCGGCGGCTCCTTACTCTCCCCCGTCAGCGGAATGGAGCTGGAAGTCGACGACGACGCAACCAACCTGCCCGTCATCGGTGCGGCCGACCCAGACGGGGTAGGCCCCGTCGCCCCGGCCGGCACGGAAGGCGATGAGGTTCGGCTCGGGCTCCGTGCTGGGCAGTTCGACGGTGAAATGGCTGTCGAGGGGTATGAACAGGTCCTCGTCCAGCTGGTCTTCGATCACCGTCCGAGTCGCATCCATGAAAGCCGCTGTGCCGGTATCCACGCCAACCCCGTAGAACTGGCCCTCGCCGAGCAGCCCCAGGTCCTCGTCGGGCCTGAGGGCCATTTCCCACTCGCGGGGCGGGATGTCCAGGAACGTCACCCTGGCCGCGGCGACACCGGCCCCGCGTGTCGTGCGCAAAAGCGACAGCGTGACCGGGAACTCGCCCGGTGGCACAGCGACGGTCCGCGGGGTCTCTCCGATCCAGCCGGGGTCGGAGACCGCCAGCTGCCCTGACGTGATCCGCAGCAGGCCGGCGTCAACGGGTTCGACGACGGCCGGCCCATCCGGAGTGTCGCACGCGCCCGGACTGAACAGTTGCTCGATTCCGGTGGCGCGCAGCGGTCCTGATCCTTCGTCCACCGACACGTCGCTCAGGACTACGGTCGTGGCGGGCTCGTGGCCCTGCTGGGCGAGGAACGGCGCGAACACCTGCCAGTCGCCGAATTCCGGTACGGGGCAGAGGAAGCTTTCGACGGGCGCCGGGAACCGCCGCATGGGGACGCTCGACGGGCCGGATGTTCGAGCATGCTGTGGCTCCGTCGACGCTCCCCTCGGCCCGGCGAACTCGGACCTCACCTCGACCTGCCCGTCGGCCGAGACGGTCGTGGTCTCCTGAACATCCCACTTCCAGGACGAGTGCTCCTGCTCGTTGGAAAACTGCCATCGGGTGTTCCGGTGAGCCAACAACATCCCCGTGCTGTGCGGCTTGAGGTCGATCATCTGCATGCGCCAGGACCTGTCGTCGAACAGATACACGCGCCACATCCGGCGCGGCCAGTATTCGACCAGTGCCAGCGGTCGCTCCCGCGCGGACAGCAGAACCGCGTACTCCATCCCGGCAGCATGTCTGCGTGCCGCGACCGTGCGCGACATCGGGTCCGGATGGGTCATTCCCTGATGGGAACCCCACATGTTGCCGTACGACACATCAAGACTGTCGAAGATCACAGCCGCGCATCTCCCCCCGTGGCACCAGTCGCCCCTGAGTAGTGGCGCTCGACGGGTGACCCTGCCGCATCGCCCTGCCCTGCCGGAGCTTCGTTGTGCCGCCAGTCTGCCACTGAGGTGTGACACATAGGATCGTGGGAGGCCGGCAACCTGGGGCTACCGACGAAATGGGCCGCCCCAGGTGACGAAACACAGTCGGTTCGGCGGGCCCCGTCGGTGATGCGTGCGTTCGCGTCAGCGCCGACGGTCAGGGGCGGGAACGTGGGCACTCCTGCGCGGGAATGCAACCCGGCGGAAGCCACGTTACGGCTGGTCAACGAATTCCGTCGGTTGCCCGATCCCGTAGGTGGCGCGGAACAGGCGGCTGAAGTGGGTCGGGTTGGTGAAGCCCCAGCGTTCGGCGATGGCCCGGATGGGGTGGGCGTTCAGACGGGGGTTGGCCAGGTCATGGCGGCAGCGTTCCAGGCGGCGGCGTATCCAGGCTCCTGGCGACGTCTCGTCCTCGGCGAGCAGTTGCTGGAGGTGGCCCAGGGAGATGTGGTGGGCGTACGCGATCGTCTGGGGAGTCAGGACCGGGTCGGCAAGGTGCTGCTCTCGGACTGCCGGATTATCTTCGCTGTCCGCGCGATCTCCAGATGCGGGAAGGACAGGGCGGACACCTGTAACTCCCCTAGGGCGTGTGGTTTGGATCATCGGATCGTTGGTCTGATGTGTCGTTGACTGATGCGCAGTGGGCACGGATCCAGCCGTTGCTCCCGGACCGGACGCCGATGCGGGGCGGTCGCTGGAGGGATCACCGGGAGGTGATCGACGCGATCGCCTTCACGTTCCAGACGGGAACGCAGTGGGTGCACCTGCCGGAGAAGTACGGAAACTGGCGCGGCGTCTACAACCGGCTGCGGATGTGGGCCGTCGACGGCACCTGGGTGCGGGTGTTCACCGCTCTGATGGCCCAGGCCGACACCGATGAGGACCTCGACTGGGCGGTTTCGGTGGACTCCACGATCGTGCGAGCCCACCAGCATGCGGCCGGGGCCCGCAAAAAGGGGCCCGGCCGGCGAACCCGACGACCATGCCATCGGACGGTCCCGCGGCGGACTGACCACCAAGATCCACCTCGCCTGCGACGGCCGCGGGCGTCCCCTGGCTTTCGTCCTCACCGCCGGACAGGCAGGCGATGCGCCCGCCTTCACCGAGGTCATGGCCCGCCTGCGTGTTCCCCGCCGACGGGGCCGGCCGCGCACCAGACCGGACGTGGTCCTGGCGGACAGGGCGTATTCGTCCCGCGCGATCCGCGAGCACCTGCGCCGACGCGGCATCCGGGCCGTGATCCCCGTTCCGGCGGACCAACGCGGCCACCGACTGCGACGCGGCAGCCGAGGCGGCAGACCACCGGCCTTCGATCGCGAGACCTACAAGCAGCGCAATACCGTCGAGCGGTGCATCAACCGCCTCAAGCAGTGGCGAGGCATCGCCACCCGCTACGAGAAGACAGCCACCATCTACCTGGCCGGACTCCACATCGCCGGCATCTTCCTCTGGTCCGCCCGAGGATCCAAGCGAAATCGCCTAGCCGAGGGTCCACTTGCCCGTGCGCTCGGGGTCCGGCCCGACCTTTTCCATCAGGTACGTCACGGACGTGATTTTCGCGTCCTTCGGCACCTCGAAGACGATCCAGCCGGAGACCCGCTGACCCGGCTTGACGTTCAGTTGGAGGCCGCCAAGGGACTCGCCGACGGTGGGGCTTCCGGGCTTGCCCTGATATCCCTGCCCGTTCGCGTCGTAGACCATCGCCTCCGCGTACCCGGAGTCTTGGTAGGTGCCGGTGCCGGTCTCGACGATGGTGAACTTGGCGGCCACGAGGCGGTTCCCGGCGGCAGGCTCGGGTGCGCCGATCGCCGGCTTGGCGTGGTTCTCGAACTTCTCCAACGTGAAGTCGGCCTCGATCGTACCCGTGCCGTTCAGGCTGCCTTCCATCCCCACCAGCTTCAGGGTGTCACCGAGCTTGCCGACCGGCGCCTGCGTGCTGCCGGCGGTGGCGCCGGGCGACTGCTCGCCGGCCGGCTGGGCGGTGCTGCTGGAGCCGGCGCCCTTCGTGGGCCCCGTGGGCCCGGCCTTGTCGCTGCCCCCGTCCGAACCTCCACATGCCACAAGGGCGGCGGTGAGCGTGACGACTGCGGCGGCAGCCGCGATGGAACGGCGCATGGAATCCCCCCGTACATTCCCGATGGACCAGGTGAGTATGACGACTGATCCAGGTCAGTGTGTCGATGCCTGGAATCCTTGTACAGATCGGTGGTGCGGGGAACGGCCGTTCTGTAACCGAACTGCACCAGGGTCCGTCTTCAAACGGATCTTGCCCAGAGTAGGAAGACACGAGTGTGACCGCTGCTTCGTAGGAGGTGGCGGTCTTCTCGTATCTGGTGGCGATGCCGCGGAAGCCCTTGAGCCGGTTGAAGCAGCGTTCGATGGTGTTGCGTCGGCGGTAGGTCTCGCGGTCGAAGACTGGCGGCCGCCCGCCGCGCCTGCCGCGATTGTGACGGTGCCTTTGCTGATCGGTCTTCTCGGTGCGATGCCGCGTTTGCGCAGGTAAGCGCGGAGACCGCGCGAGCTGTACGCCTTGTCCGCGATGATCTGGCCGGATCGGCAGCATGGTCGGCCAAGGCCGAGACGAGGAACCGGAATGCTCCAGCAGGGTGCGTGCGCAGATGCTGTCGTGTCGTCGGCCCGGTGTCACGAGGATGGCCAGGGGACGCCCGCGGCCGTCGCAGGCGAGGTGGATCTTGGTGGT
>NZ_NCSM01000053.1:0-5637 GCF_002224125.1 Streptomyces sp. NBS 14/10 | reverse complement strand
GCGTTCCCGTCTGGAACGTGAAGGCGATCACGTCGATCACCTCCCGGTGATCCCTCCAGCGACCGCCCCGCATCGGCGTCCGGTCCGGGAGCAACGGCTCGATCCGTGCCCACTGCGCATCAGTCAACGACACATCAGACCAACGATCCGATGATCCAAACCACACGCCCTAGGCGTGACTGCCAGGGCAGGACCGTGCCGAGCCCCGGCGGGCGACCGGCGGTGGCGGTCAGCTTGGCCAGGCGCTCTGCGAGTTCGCGGCGGATGTCGGCGGCGGCCGCCTCGCCGTCGAGCAGCTGTGCGGTCGCCGGCGGTTCTCCTTCCGACCGACTGGGCGGGCGCTGAGTGCTTCTTGCGGGCTTCCCAGCCGGGGAGTGACGAGCAGGCCGGTCGCAGTGGTCGTCACGGCCCGTTCGGTATCGCCCTCTTAGCGTTGACCCTGACTGCCATGCGTGGACGTCCCTTGGACCAGACACAGGCGCAACCGGAAACCGCGGGGAGCGAGCCAAGTGGCTGTGGACGAACATCACGGTTCTCGGGTTCGGCCCGCGTCGGCACCAGCGCCCCTCCTCGGCCTCGCGCCGCCGACCGCCAGTCCGGTCCCGTTGGTACCGGCCTTCCTCTCAGAAAGGTGGCCGATGCGTGGCCCCTTGGCCAACCCGCTATTGATCGGTCAATTGACTGAATGTACGGTCTAATCATGACCGTGCCGCTTTACGTGCAGATCAGGCGAGAGATCGAAGCGAAGATCCGGGCTGGGGGCCTGCCCCCTGGTGCGCGACTGCCGACGGAGATGGACCTGTCCGCCCGGTACGGCGTCAGTCGGGCCACGGCCCAACGGGTCCTCAATGACCTGGCCGAGGCGGGACTGGCGATCCGTCGGCGTCGCCACGGAACGTTTGTCGCGGATGTGATGCGGCAGATCAATCTGCTCAGTTTCGTCACCCCTGTGGCAGCCGCAAAGGGCGTACCGGGCAGGCATGAAGTCGTGTCCGCGCGGATCGTCAGGGCCGCCGACGCCATCCTGGCGCTCCCTGGTGCCTCAGCCGATACGGCCGTGGTGGAACTGGTTCGCCGCAAGCTGGACGTACGTGAGGAGCCACAGTCCATCGAGCGGCACGTCGTTCTCTTCGCAGTTGCTCCCGATCTGCTGAACGAGAACCTCGAAGACCTTGTCACCCTGCCGTATCTACAGGGCCGAGGGGCGCCGATCGACTCGATCCGGCTCTACCTCGACCCGGTGACCCTTGACGAGCACGACGCCACATTGCTGCACAGCGAGACCGGAACGCCTGCGCTGATGAGGCGCAGGGAGTTGAGTGCCGACGACGGAAGCACCGTCGAGGTGGTCACGACCCTCGTTCGCCCGGGAACCGCCGAGTTCTTCCTGGAGCTTCCCGTCCCCGCCATGTGAGCAGCGTGCTGCTGCCGGAAAGGAAGGGCACGACAATGAAGGTCATCATTATCGGGGCCGGCGTGTTGGGGGTAAGCGTCGCGAGACAGCTTGCCATGGCCGGCGAGGACGTTCTCCTGCTGGATCGGTGGGGAGCGGGCACCGGTACGACCGCAACCACGTTCGCCTGGATCAACTCGTACCGGAGGCTCGACCCGGACTACCACCGGCTGGGCCTTGCGGGGATGGAGGAGCACGCCAGGCTCGCCGAGCAACTGCGTGGCTCGTCGCCGTATTTCCCCAGCGGGGCGCTGCAGTGGGCGGACTCCTCCAGCGAGCAATGGCTCGCCGACAACGTGGAACGACTGCAGTCCCTCGGCTACCCCGCACACTTCGTCACGCCTGACGGGGCAACGCGGATCGCAGGCGACCTCCGAATCCCGGCGACCATCACGTCCATCGCACACTTCCCCAGCGAGGGATACGTGCTGCCGGACCTCTTCGTGGGGAACCTGCTGGCGGACGCCGAGCGGCACGGAGCCACGTGCGCGCCCGGCCACGTCGTGGCCATCGAGGACACGCCTCACACGGTGTCCGTCACCCTGGCCGGAGACGAAGTCCTCACGGGTGATCGAGTCGTCCTGGCGGCAGGCCGTTGGACACAACCGCTGGCTGCCCAGGCCGGGATCGACGTTCCCATGGTGACCGACATCGGTCGCGGATCGCAGACGGTCGGTCTGCTCGGCTACGCCAGGTCCCCTGAACTCGACCTGCGCTGTGTGATCCACAGCCCTGGTCTCAACCTCCGCCCCTCGGCCGGAGGGCAAGCCGTCCTGCAGGCTCTCGATCTGAACGCGCACGTCGATCCGGCAGACCCTCCGTCGGCGGACGGGGTCATTGCACGCACCCTCGCTCGGCGGTTCTCCGCACTGCTGCCCGACCCGAGCCGACAAGCGCAGATCGACCTGCGCATCGGTTTCCGATCACTGCCCGTAGACGGGCACACCATCGCCGGCTACCCGTCCGGGCAGTCCCGCGTCTACTGCCTCGTCTCGCACAGCGGGATCACCTTGGCGCCGATTCTGGGACGCCTGGTCGCGACCGAGATCGCAACCGATCAGGAGCATGACCTCCTCCGGGCTTTTAGGCCCACACGATTCATCGGCGTACAGCGCTCGGACATCCAGGTGGCACAACACGCCACCAGTCTGGGTGAGCAGTAGCCCAGCCTTCAAGAGTCGATAGCTCCCAGGCAACTCGGGACGCAAGGGCCGAAAAAGGTGGACTCCTTTACTCGGCTGATTGTGCTTCAGCGTGACCTGGGAGAACCGACCGGAGCATGCCGCACAGGCTCGACCCAACTGGGGGTCAAGGGGTCACAGGTTCAAATCCTGTCGTCCCGACGGTGCAGAGGGTTCTTGCAGGTCAACACCTGTGAGGGCCCTCTTTTCGCGCTCCGGATCCCGATGTCGAGGTCGAGCATGCCGCTCACCGACATGTGGGTGCCGGAATCTGTGTCACTCTATGCGACCTGCGTGTATTCGTGGATGGGGCCGCCGAGTCGATCGCGTCGATGGATGCGAGTGTTGTCTGTGGCGGTGGGTGGCCCGGGTTCGGCGAGTCGGTCCGGCGCCCGTTGTCGGAGGGATCGGTGCGGCCTGTGTGTGTTGTAGTGCTTCGCGTACTCACTGACGACGAGGCGTAGGTGGCGCTCTCCCGTGATCAGGATGCGGTCGGTCGCCTCACGTCGGCATGATCCGATCCAGCGTTCCGCGATGGCGTTCATCCGGGGGACCTGGGGCAGTGTGGGAAGGACGTGCACGCCGATTGCATGGAAGACGGCGTCGAAGCTGTCGGTGAAGTATGCGTCGCGGTCCCGGATGAGGAACGTGATCGACTCGGCATGGTCGCCGAGGTCCATGAGGTGGTTCCGTGCTTGCTGGGTGATCCAGGGGCCGGTCGGGTGTCGGGTGATGCCGGCGATGTGCACACGGCGGGTGCCGTGGTCGATGAAGAACAGAGCGAACCAGCGCCGCAGGAAGACCGTATCGATGTGGAACAGATCGGTGGCTACGATCGCGGATGCCTGGGCTTTGAGGAAAGCGGCCCAGGAGAAGTCCACACGCTGCGGCGATGGGTCGATCCCTGCTTGCTTCAGAATGGACCAGACGGTGGAGGCCGCAACTTTGCGGCCCAGGCCGAGGAGCTCTCCGTGGACGCGGCGGTATCCCCATCCAGGGTTCTCCCGTGCCAGACGCGCGACCAGGTGCCGCAGGGCCTCTGGTTTCGGTGGTCGACCCGGACGACGGGATGAGTAGGTCCACTTCCAGGCGATGAGCCGTGCGTGCCAGCGCAGCACTGACTGTGGAGAGACCAGCAAGGCCAGTTGTGATCGCCGCTTTGCGCTGACGAGCGGGAGCAGTGCCGCCATGACGGCCCTGTCGCTCCAGGAGAAGCGGGGCCGTGGTTGCGCACGGCGTGCGATGGCCAGTTGATGCCGGAGCATCAAGATCTCTGTGTCCTTCGAGGCATCCGAGCGGGCGAGCAGGGCAAGCCATCGGAAGACTTGGCAGGCAAGCAGGTAGAGCAGCCGTATCACCACGACCGGCATGCTGCCTCAGGACGGCTCGCTGCTCCTGAGGTCCGGCAAATCCGAACCAGCAGGTCAGCCCAGGTGACATAATTCCCGGCGCCCACAGGGGTAAAAGGTGGCTGATCACGCCTAGCAAGGGCGACTGCCATCACCCAAGGCTCATCGAGGAAACTGACCGGCGGCGCCCCCCTTTCGGGTGCGTGCGGCAGCGTCAGGCTTCGTCGCGCTGTTCGTGCTTCATGGGGGCCGCCAGCGGGCGGGCTCGAAGGAGCGGTGTCCTACGTGGTGAGGTGGGGCAGTTGCTCGGCAACAGGTGCAGTAGCCCGCGCCAGGCGCATCGGACTCGGGCCTCACCGCGAACGGGGTCTGAGGGGCCGGTAGTAGGCGGCCCCAGAGAAGGTCGGCCAAGAGGCATGGAGGGTGTCTTTATTGCCGTACGGTGGTTGACCTGGGGCTTTGTGATCGCCCAAGTGTGGGCATGATCAGTGATTTGTGGGTCTGCGACTGCTCTACCTGATCTTCTGCCGCCTGCTGGGCTGCTTCCTGCTGCTAGGCCGGTCGACCGCCGCGAACAATGCCGAGATCCTTGCCCTTCGTCATGAGGTCGCCGTGCTTCGCCGGCAGATCAAGCGGCCAAAGCCCTCATGGGCCGATCGCGCCGTGCTCTCCGCTCTCGCACGGCACCTGCCATCCGCCTTGCGCCGCCATCGGCTGGTCACCCCGGGCACGCTGCTGACCTGGCACCGTCGTCTGGTGCGCTGGAAGTGGCGTCAGACGGCGGTCGGATCCGGTCGTCCACCGTTGCCGGAAGAGACAGTCGCGCTCATCCAGCGCCTGGCGACAGAAAACCCCACCTGGGGATACGTCAGGATCCAGGGTGAACTGGGACGGCTTGGCCATCGGGTCGCCGCCGCAACTATCCGGCGCGTCCTGCGCCGCTCCGGTCTGCCGCCCGCACTGCGACGAGCAAGCCAACAGACCTGGCGTTCCTTCCTCCGCGCCCAGGCCCGCACGCTGCTCGCCTGCGACTTCATGCACGTGGAGACCGTCTTCCTCAAGCGTCTCTATATCTTCTTCGTCATGGAGATCGCCACCCGGCGCGTCCATGTCCTGGGCGTCACCGCACGCCCTGCAGGCGTATGGGTCACCCAACTCGCCCGCAACCTGCTCATGGATCTCGAGGAGAGCGCTGCTGGGTGCTTCCGGTTCCTCATCCGTGACCGGGACAGCAAGTTCACCGCAGCATTCGACGCCGTCTTCGCCGGCAACGGCACAGCCGTCATCCCGACACCGCCGCAACGCCCACGGTCAAACGCGTTCGCCGAACGATGGATACGTACAGCCCGCGCCGAGTGCACCGATCGCCTCCTCATCACCGGCGAACGACATCTGCGCACCGTCCTCACCACGTATGCCCAGCACTACAACGCCAGACGGCCCCACCGCAGCCTGGACCTACGGGCCCCAGACGACGACCCGCACCTCATCCCCCTGCCTGCCGGCACAGTCAGGCGCCGACAGATGCTCGGTGGACTGCTCAACGAGTACCACATCACGCCGCCCCGACAGCCTCACCATCGACAGAGAACGCCCAGCTCAGCAGCCTGGTCGGAATAATGACACCCTTCAGGTTCCGGCGCGTACACGGCGA
>NZ_NCSM01000052.1:9869-19850 GCF_002224125.1 Streptomyces sp. NBS 14/10 | reverse complement strand
GGCAGGGCACGGCGCAGGCCGTCGAGGGTGACGCTGCTCAGGCCGATAGCACCGATCTTGCCCTCGTCGCGCAGGGCAGTCATCACCGCGAGCTGGTCGTCGAGGTCGACGACCTGGTCCCCCTGGGGACGCAGCCCGGGGCCGGTGTCCAGACGGCGGAGGTTGACGACCGCGAGCCGGTCGACGCCGAGGCTGCGCAGGTTGTCCTCGACGCTGGCGCGCAGCTGCTCGGGACGCTGCGCCAGACGCAACGGCACGCGCCCGCCCGGGTTGGGGTCAGCCCCCACCTTAGTGACCACCAGGACGTTGTCCTCGGGGCGCAGTGCCTCGCGGATCACGGCGTTGGCGAAACCGAAGCCATAGAACTCGGCGGTGTCCACGTGGTCTACGCCCAACTCGACCGCGCGGCGCAGCAGCGCGACGGCCTCGCCGCGGCGGTCGTGCAGCCGCTCGAGCTGCAATGCGCCGTAGCCGACGCGCAAAACGATGCGGCCGGCGAACGAAGCGGTCGCGGTGGTGGTCATGACGCTGTCTCCTCAGTCGGTGTTCGCAAGGCGGTGTACAGCAGTTCGGCCTGGTAGAGCGCCATGACCCGATGGGCGATCGGAGTGGCGCGCTCCCGGGCTTGGGGCGGCTCATGGTGCTCGACCTTGACGAGCCAGGCCGTGACGCAGTCGTGCAGCATCGCGCGCATCCGGTCAGTCATGTCGACGACGATGTCGCGGATGGCCGGGTCGGTGGTCGACTCACCCCAGGTCTGCACGCCGACCCGAGCCTCGGCCGGGTCGATCGCGGCGATCAGGCGGGAGAGCAGTTCGTCGGGGCCGGGTGGGGCGTCGGCCGTGGCGTACTCGCCGAGGACATCGGCGCGCTTGGCGAGCACCTCGCGGGCGGCGACCCGGACCAGGTCGGCCTTGTTGCGGTAGTGCGCATAGATCGAGCCGGCCGAGAGGCCGGACTCGGCGGTGATGTCGGCGATCGAGGTCCGCTCCAGGCCGTTGCGGCTGAAGCAGCGGACGGCGGCCTCGGCGATCTGAGTACGCCGGAGTTCCTTGCGCGCGTCGGTGAGCCGAGGCACCACACCTCCCACAAAAAGAATCCGTGTTCTGCTTATCGGGGACACTAGCAGAATTGCGGTTCTGTTTGTGGTGCGGCGTGTCATGCGAGCAGGCCCGGTCATGACGACCGGGCCTGCTCGCGATGGGTTTGTCAGACGGACCGAAGCCGGTCGGTGTGCGTTGGCTCGGACGTCGAACTTTCCGGATCCCGTTCCGCGGCGGCGCCCCGCTCCGCCCTTGCTCGGCCATCGGCGTTGACTCAGGGCAGGCCGCAGCTGCGCATCCTGCCCACCCAACTCGCACAAAACGGTCCGGCCCGGAGGCGTAGGCGTGGCTCCGGGCCGGACCGCTGTTCGCTGGTACGGGCCCGCGGCCGGAGGTGGTTGTCCGTAAGCTTGGGGAGGTAGTTGGCGCCGGGCCCGGTGGGCCCGGCGCGCGTTGCAGTGCCTCTGGTATGTGGTCAGGACCTGGCGCGCGGACCGGTGTCTTGATGATCTCGATGTCCTCGGCCTGGAACACGGCGTCGAAGGAATCGGTGTACTTGCTGTCGCGGTCTCGCACGGGGAAGCGCGGCGAGTCCATGCGGATGCCCAGGTCGGTGGCGAGATTGCGGGCTTGCTGGGTGGCCCAGGCAGCGGTCGGGTGTGCGGTGACGCCGGCGACGTGCAGGCGCCGAGGAAGTCGCAGGCGATGAGGCCGGTGGCCGCAGTACAAGCACCGACGGGACGGAGAGAAGACGTCGAGTCACCTGGTACAGAAGCGACACGATCATCCCATCATGCTTGTAGCTCTCTGCACGCCGAGTGGGCCGTTTGACCAGCAGCGATGAATAACCGAGCCCCACAGGACAGAACACGCGCGCCACGAGGCAGCGTCGGAGCAACAGCTGCACCGCGCGCGGAAGCGGCGCGACGTGTTCGCCGCCCCCTCGAACCGGTGGGCCGACCCGCGCGCGAGGCTGCTGGGCGGCCCGCGGTGGGAGGCAACGCGCGCGGACAGGGCCTGCGCATCTTCCGCGACCCGGACGTCGCCGAGGACGAGGGGGAAGAGGACTGACGGCCTGCGTACCGGAGGCGTTGGGCCGTTCGTTGTACCCGGTGGCCGGGCGGACGACAAACTTGCACGGTCATCGGGCGGGGACGCTCTCGCCGGCCTCTGTGTCGTGAGAGGGCGCTGCGGCGGTTGTGTTCTTCGGGCCGGTGGTGTTCTTCGGGCCGCGCAGAGCGACGTAGACGAAGAGTGCGCCCATGACGGCGACGCCTGACCACATGGCCTGTTGCCATCCGTCGACGAAGGACTGCTGGGCGGCATGAAGCAGGCTGCGCGCGTGCGAGCCGGTGCCGGGCGCCACCTCGGCGGCGTTGGCCATGCCTTCACGTGCGGTGTCCGCGGCACCCTGCGGGATGCCGTCGAGCCTGTCGTCGATGGCGTTGCGGTAACCGGCGGACAGGAGCGCGCCGAGCAAGGCGACACCCAGCGCGGTGCCGAACTCGCGGGTGACGTCGTTGAGGGCGGAGGCCACCCCCTGCTTCTCGCGCGGCAGGGAGCTGGTGATGGCCTCGGTGGAGGGCGTCATCGACAGGCCCATGCCGACGCCCATGGCGAGCAGGCCGGGCAGGATGGACAGGTATCCGCGGTCGACGGAGACGAACAGGGCCATGAGGGCCAGCCCGAGGGCGGCCAGCGCGATTCCGGTGGCCATCGTCGAGCGGACGCCGATACGGGCGGCGAGCGTGGGGGCCAGGCCGGAGGCCATCATCATCATGACGGCCATGGGCATCATCGCGACGGTGGACAGCAGACCGGACCAGTCCAGGACCGCCTGGAAGAAGGGGAAGAGGACCACGCCGATACCCGCCTGCACGCCGAAGACGACCAGCAGCGTGATCGACCCTCCGGCCAGGCCGCGCTCACGGAACAGACGCACGTCGAGCAGGGAGGCATCGCGGGCGCGCAGCTCCCAGGCGACGAAGCCGATGCCGGCGATGAGGCCGACAGCGAGGCTGATCAGCGTCACGGCGGCTGTCCAGCCGCGCTCAGGGCCCTCCTGCAGGACGTAGATGAGCCCCATCACGGCGACGGTGGAGATCAGCGCGCCGACGGTGTCGAACGCGTGGCCGGACCTCTCACGGGAGTTGGGAACCGACCTCAGCGTCATGCCCAGGGCCACGACGACCAGGGCCACCGGCAGGACGAACAGCCAGCGCCAGTCGGCGACGTCGACGAGGAGCGCGGAGAGGAACATGCCCAGAATGCCGCCGCCTCCGGCGACACCGGTCCACACCCCGATCGCCTTGCCCCGCTGCTCCTCCGGGAAGGTGGAGGTGATGACAGCCAGGGTGATCGGCATGATCATCGCCGCGCCGATACCGCTGACCACGCGCGCGGCGATCATTACCTCGGCCGTCGGGGCCAGACCCGCCGCGACGCTCGCGATGCCGAAGACGCCCAGCCCGGTGATCAGCATGGGCTTGCGGCCCAAGCGGTCACCGATAGCGCCGAGCGGCAGCAGCAGCGCGGCCAGGGCGAGGGTGTAGATGTTGATGATCCACAAGATGGTGCTCTGTGAGGCGCTGAACTCCACCGCCATGTGGGTCTGGGCGACGTTCAGCCCGGACACCGAGGCGATGACGGCCATCAGCGCGATCGAAGCGGCGATCAGGATCGTACGCAGCCGGCGTGCATCCGGCGTGCCTTCGCCTCTTGTGTGTTCGGCTGCCCCCGGGGCGGGCTGGTTCGTACTCATCGTTTCCTCTCAAAAAGGGCATGCGAAGTCAGCGCCGGAGTAGGGCCGGTCGCCGTGAAGGTGTGGGCTGGCCGCCGCGCGCAGCGCCGGCTGCGCTCACTGGTCGGGTTCAGCGGCTGAAGAAAGGGGGAGTCAGGCGATGACGGTGTCGCCCTGCGCTGCGGCGAGGGCCGCATCGGTGTCCGCGGTGGCCAACAGGGCGTTGATGTGGGAGCCCGCCAGCGCCCCGGCTGCGGCGGAGGCGCCGACCTGGGCCGTGAGGTCGGTGGCGTTTCCGGCCACCCACACGCCCGGAATCTCGGTGGTGCCGGCCATGCCGGAGGCGAAGCGGCGACCCATGTTGTCGGGCAGGTCCTCCATCGGCAGCTTCAGGCCGTCCAGGCCCTCGGCGCGGGCCTGCATCTGAGTGGCGACGGCGAGGACGCGGCGCTCCACGAATGCGCCGTCGGCCAGGCGCACCCCCACGATGCCGCCCTTTTCACCGCTGACTTCCTGGACCGGGGCGTCGATAACGCGGATGTTGCGGGCGGCGAACCGCGCGCGGGTGTCCGCATCCAGCTCGGTACCGCGGGAGAAGTAGACCAGGTCGTCGGTCAACTGCCGGAACAGCAGCGCGTGGTGGATGGATGCGGGGCCGGTGGCGAGGATGCCGATGGGCTCGTCGCGGACCTCCCAACCGTGGCAGTAGGGGCAGTGCACCACGCTGTGCCCCCAGTGCTCGGCGAGGCCGGGCACGTCGGGCAGTACGTCCCGCAGGCCGGTGGCCACGAGCAGACGGCGCGCTGTAAGGCCGCGGCCGTCGGCCAAGGCGACGGTGAAGCGCAGGTCCCCGTCGGGCGACGGAGCGGCGGGCTCGGCCGATGACACCTCGCCGAAGACGACGTGGCCACCGTATTGACGCACCTGCTTCCGGCCCCGCTCCAGGATCTCAAAGGGCGGTGTGCCGTCCAGGACGATGAATCCGTGCATCGCCGCGGCGGGCGCGTTGCGTGGCGTACCGCTGTCGATGACGACGACGGAGCGGCGGGAGCGAGCGAGCATCAGCGCACCGTTCAGCCCCGCGGCCCCGCCGCCGATCACCACGGTGTCGACGACGTCACCAGGCAGTGCGTCGCTCGTGTACGCGGACGTTGCCTCAGACATGGCACTACCCCTTTCCTCGTATGTGGTCCTCGTCGTTCCGGACCTCTACGAACGACGCTAACCTCGTGCTTGCACCGAGGGCATACCATCTTGCCCATGAAGCAAGAAGATGGAGACCTGGACAGCCTCGTACGCAAGCGGATCCGCGCTTTGCGGGTCGCGCAGGGCTGGTCCCTGGAGAAACTGGCCACTCGCGCGAACCTCAGCCAGTCCTCGCTGAGCCGGATCGAGAACGGTCAGCGCCGCCTCGCCCTGGACCAGCTCGTCACCCTCGCCCGCGCCCTGGACACCACCCTCGACCAGCTCGTCGAGACGGCCGCCGACGATGTCGTCACGAGCCCGATGATCGACGGCGCCCACGGCCGGATGCGCTGGCCTGTCAAGGGTGACCCCGGCGTGAGCGTCGTGCGCCAGCGGATGACCGAACCGCCCCCGGACAACCCCGCCCGCATGCGTGCCCACCCCGGCCGCGAATGGCTCGTCGTCCTTTCCGGCACCGCCGTCCTTATGCTCGGCCACCGCCGCTTCCGCATCGAGACCAACCAGGCCGCCGAGTTCCCCACGATGATGCCGCACGCCATCGGCGCCGAAGGCGGCCCGTGCGAGTTCCTGGGCATCTTCGACCGCGACGCCCGCCGGGGCCACCAGAAAGACGGCCTCGACCGCGACGCGCAGGGCGACAGCGACTGACCGTGCGGCTCGCCGGCGGGGCCGAACATCGCGTGGTCTTGCATGTCAGGCAGCACATCGGGGCATTTTCTTGCGCTAACGGAAAGAGGTCGTGCCGCACGCGCATGGCCGCCCTACTGTGCCGATATGACCCAAGCTCACCAGCACGCCCCCCACCAGCACGCCCCCCACCAGCACGGCCACCACCACGAGCACGGAGACGGCGGCCAGGCAGAAATCCTCGACCTGGACGCCGAGGTCCTGGCCGAGCACATAGCCTCCATCACCGCATGGCTCCCGCTGAAGACCGACCCCCGCCAGATCGTGGACCTGGGCTGCGGCACAGGGGCGGGGACCTTCGCCCTCCTCGACCGCTTCCCCGAGGCGCACGTCACCGCCGTCGACACCTCGGCCGGACACCTCCAGCACCTGCGCGAGAAGGCTTGCGCCCGCGGCATACAGGAGCGCGTGCGCACCGTGCAGGCCGACCTCGATGCCGCCGAATGGCCCGACCTCGGCACACCGGACCTGGTGTGGGCCTCGGCCTCGATGCACCACATGACCGACCCCGGCCGGGTCCTGCGCAAAGTCCACGAGCTGCTCGCCCCCGGCGGCCTGTTCGCCGTCATCGAGGTGTCAGGCTTCCCCCGCTTCCTGCCAGAGGGCGCCCCCGAAAACAGGCCCGGCCTCGAAGAGCGCTGCCACACCGCGACCGACAGCCTCCACGCCGAACACCTACCCCACCGCGGAGCCGACTGGGGACCGATACTGACCACCGCCGGATTTGCCGTCGAAGGCGAGCGCACCATCACCGTGAACATCGAAGGCGACCGCAGTGACGCGATCGGCCGCTACGCCCACAGCGGTCTCCAGCACATCCGCGGCGCCGCCGCAGCGGAACTTGACCCCGAGGACCTCGCCGCGCTCGACGAACTCCTCGACACCGGCAGCTCGCACAGCATCCTGCGCCGCAACGACCTTGCCCTGCGTACCGAACGCACCGTCTGGGCCGCCCGCCGCGCCTGACATTGCGGGTGCCGATAAATCATCTGTGCAGTTCACGTCATGTGCTGGTATTCGTGGAGGGTTCTGCTGAGTCGGTCTCGTCGGCTGACTTCCAGGTGCGCGAGCTCGGCTTGTTGGGTGATGGGTGTGGTAGCGGGCGGCAGGGGCGGCCTGTTCCAGGCCTCTGTGCGGGCGGTGTTCGTTGGAGAAGGATTCGTACTCGCGTAGGGCGTGGAGGAAGTGGCTCTGGTTCCAGATCAGGGTCCGGTCCAGGAGTTCGGTGCGGCAGGTCTGTATCCAGCGCTCGATGAGGGAGTTCATCCGGGTATCCGAATGCCGTGGTGACGACCTTGAGACCGGCATCGGTCATCAGGGCGTCGAAGGCGGTTGTGAACTTCGAGTCGCAGTCGCAGTCGCGGATGAGGAACTTCGCCTTGCTGCCCGCGTCCTCGAGGTCCATGAGGAGGTTGCGTCCGAGCTGCACGATCCACTCTGCGGTGGCGCCGAGGATCCGTCAGTGTGTGGACTTAAAAGATCGTAGGCGAGGCGGATCTTGGCCTGGCTTTGGAGGAAGTCGGCGCAGGTGGTGTTCTGCAGCCGGGTCGGTGATGGTCTGGCAGTTCGGCAAGGCACTCGGGCTGGACACCAGGGTGCGGGGCAGGCCGGTGGGGACCGTGGCGTGGTCCTCATGACCTGGATGTCGTCGGCTTTGAAGACCGTGTCGAAGGACTCGGTGTACTTCGCGCGCAGATCGGCCAGGTCGATGGGGGCGAAGTCGCAGGCGGTGATGGCTTGGGCTTGCGCGGTCAGGAAATCGCGCCATGTCGGGCGGTTGCGGCGTGGGGCTGGATCGATGCGCGCCGGGGTGAGGACCTGTCAGATCGTCGTCGAGCCGGCCGGGTGTCCGAGCCGGATCAGCTCGCCCTGAATTCGTCGACAGCCCCAACGCGGATTCTCCCTGGCGAGCCGCAGCACCAGAGCCTTCACCGCACCCGCCGTCGAATGCCTCCCGGGCCTGCGTCGGCGCTTGCTGTAGTCCCACTTCCGGGCGATCAGCCTGCGGTGCCACGCCAACAGCGTCGCCGGCGTCACCGGGAACACCTGCGCCCACCGGCGCCGGGGGATCAGCGAGGACAGCGCTGCGAACCACAGCCGGTGCGCATGCTCTTACTGATCGTTTCAGAATGAAGTGCTTGACCAGAAGCGTCGGCTCCTGCGGCTCGCATAGGCTGGCCAGTCTTATTTGACGCGCCGCCACGAGGATCAGCCCATGCGCAGCAGCACCAGGATCCGTCTGATAGAGCCCACCGATGCCGGCCCGATCGCCGCGCACCGGGTGCGGGACTTCGAGGCTTTCCGACCGTGGGAACCGGACCAGTCGGCAAGCTTCTTCACCCCGGAGGGCCAGGCGGAGCGGATCGACAGGCTGCTGGCCGGATACCGGGCCGGTACGGTCTGGCCGGGTGTGGTGCTCGCCGACGACCTGGTGATCGGGCAGGTCACCGTCGGAGGCATCCTGCCGCAGCCGCACCTTCGCCGCGGTTCCGTCGGATACTGGATCGCCAGCATCGCCCAGAATCAAGGGCACGCCGGGCGGGCCGTCGGGCTCGTACTCCGGGTCATGACGGACGAACTCGGATTGCACCGCGCTGAGGCGTCCACCAACCTGGAGAACCTTCCGTCGCAGCGGGTGCTGCGCCGCAACGGGTTCAGCCCGTGCGGCGTCGCGCACTCCTCGATCTTCCTCGACGGGAGCTGGCGGGACGCGTTGCCGTGGGAACGGGTCCTGGGTGACTGACTGATCGTTTCAGAGCGAGATCCGCAGGCGGCGGAGGCAGATGAGGCTGCAGGCCAGTTCGAGGAGGCCCTGGTGGAGGTCCGCGCGTCGTTCGTAGCGGATGCGGAGTCGTTTGAACTGGTGAAGCCAGGCGAACGCGCGCTCGACCACCCACCTGACTTTTCCCAGTCCGGAGCCGTGGGCGACGCCGCGTCGGGCGATCATCGGCTTGATGCCGCGCTTCCACAGCAGGCGGCGGTACTTGTCGAAGTCGTAGCCGCGGTCGGCGTACAGGCGGCGGGGTTTACGGCGGGGCCGTCCCCGGATGCCTCGGATCGGTGGGACTGCGTCCAGTAGGGGCAGGAGCTGAGTGACGTCGTGTCGGTTCCCGCCGGTGAGTGTGACGGCAAGCGGGGTGCCGTCGCGGTCGACTATCAGGTGATGTTTGGAGCCGGGACGGGCGCGGTCGACAGGTGAGGGACCGACGTGATCCCCCCTTTGAGAGCCCGGACGTGGGATCCGTCCACCGCGCAGTCGTCCGGGTCAAGAAGGTCGGCGTGACGCAACTCGGCCAGCAGAGCGGCATGCAGGCGGGGCCAGACGCCGGCCTCGGTCCAGTCCCGAAGTCGGCGCCAGGCCGTCACCCCGGAGCAGCCCACCGTCTCAGCCGGGACGTCACGCCAGGCGACACCGGTCCGCAGCACATAGACGATGCCCCCGAGGGCCGCACGGTCCGAAACTCGCCGCCGTCCTGGGTAGCGATGACGCCGCTCGGGCGCGGGCGGCAACAGCGGAGCCACGCGCTCCCACAGATCGTCAGGAACAAGATCAGCACGCACCCCGAAAACCCTGCCGACCAAGATCGACGAACGCAAGATCCCAGCTCAACTCATTCTGAAACGATCAGTTAGCGCTGTGCTTGCCGAAAATGTCATCCCCCTGGTGGGAGGTGGTGCGCGCGGTGTACGGGAGGTCGACCGGAGAAGTCGCCCGAGCGGGCGCTCTCGCGAGGCTGGAGCTCACTGCGGCAAGATGTTCGGCCGTGCTGCCGCGACTGGCCTACTTGGGCGTGGCGAACGCGTTCGCCACGCTGCACCGGCTCCCCATGGACGTGCTCTACAGGGAGCGGCTGCTGGTGCGTCTCCGGACACGGTGCTGCGCCGGCGCCGCGACTTTCTCGCCCGCCGTCACGCTGCTGCCTCCCGGCCAAGCCAGGTAGCCCAGTCGCGGCAGCACGGCCGACCATCATTCCGCGGCGATCGACACCCGCACGAGAGCGCAGGCTCAAGCGATCGCCATCGAAGCCCGGACATCCCCGATCACCGCCTCCCACCAGGACGGACGGATTTTTCGGCAAGCGCCAGGTCGACCGAATCGGGCGACAAATCAGGCGGCAGAGTGGCACAGGTTGGGTGTCTGCGGTAGGTGTCCCCGTCAGGACAGGCAGCCGACGTGGGCGAGTGCCTGCTTGAGCAGGACTCCCTGGCCGCCCGGCATCTCGTTCTGCACCAGTGGCGACGCGGCTTCTTGTGGGCTGAACCAGACGAGGTCCAGGGCGTCCTGGCGGGGGCGGCAGTCACCGG
>NZ_NCSM01000052.1:0-9677 GCF_002224125.1 Streptomyces sp. NBS 14/10 | reverse complement strand
GGTGTGGTTTCGGTCATGTCAGCCATTGCATGATCGTACTTTCAGCGCGATCTGTTGTTCGTGCGCGCCGCTCCAGGGCGTCTGCGATCCGTATGGGCCTGTGGGTGCCGTCACGCCGCGTAGGTGTACTCGTTGGTGCGGTTGCAAGGACGTGGTGGGTGTGGGGCTCGTTCATGATCAGGATGTGGTTGAGGCTTCGCGTCCGCTGCCGCCGACGACACGTTCGACTGCGTGTTCATTCGGGGAGCTCGTGGTGCAGCTGCCGGGCGCGTCAAAGCTGCTTCCCCATAAAGCAATGATGAGTCTGTCTATAATAGACTGAGTCATCATTGATTGACGAGATGGAGGTGTGTAGTGGACAAGCCGGTGGGGATGTTCGACCGGGATTTCGAGTGGGAGGAGCTGGTCCGATTCGCCTCCTACGCGGGGACGGAGGCGACGCTTGGAGTGGTCTCGGGGCGGCGGCGCCAGGGCAAGACGTTCCTGCTGGACGGGCTCTGCCGGGCGGCAGGAGGCTTCTTCTTCGCGGCGAGCGAGGCGACCGAGGCGGAGTCACTGCGCCAGTTCGGGGCTGTACTGGCACGGTTCGAAGGACGCCGGACGCCTTACCGGTTCGCGCACTGGGAGGAGGCGGTCTCCGAACTGATGGCCCTGACGGGACCCGGCGGTGCGCCCCTGGTGGTGGTACTGGACGAGTTTCCCTTCCTGGCGAAAGCTTCGCCGGAACTGCCCTCGCTGCTGCAACGGGCTCTGGGCCCACAGGCCCGGCACGAGAGCGGTCCGGTACGTTTGCTGCTGTGCGGTTCGGCGCTTTCGTTCATGGGGAGCCTGCTCGCCGGCACTGCTCCTCTGCGGGGCCGGGCCAGTCTGGAACTGGTGGTGCCGACCCTGGACTTCCGCCAGGCCGCCCGCTTCTGGGAGCTGACCGACGACCCCCGGCTGGCGCTCCTGGTCAACTCCGTGGTCGGCGGAACCCCCGCCTACCGGCGCGAGTTCGTCCTCGGCGACACCCCCGCCGGTCTGGACGACTTCGGCCCGTGGGTGATGCGCAATGTCCTCAACCCGGGGCGCCCGCTGTTCCGGGAAGCCCGCTTCCTGCTGGCCGAGGAGCCCGACTTGCGGGACACCGCTCTCTACCACGGCGTGCTCGCCGCCATCGCTCAGGGCAACCACACCCGCGGCGGCATCGCCGGCTTCCTGGAACGCAAGTCCACCGACCTCAGCCACGCGCTGACGGTGCTGGAAGACACCGGCATGATCGTCCGTGAGCCGGACGCCTTCCATGGCAAACGCTCCGCCTACCGTATCGCCGAGCCGATCCTGACCTTCTACCACGCGCTGATGCGCCCCGAATGGAGTGATCTGGAGCGGCCCGGCCAGGCGGCCGCCGTATGGGAGCGCTCGCAGGCCACGTTCCGCAGCAAGGTCATCGGCCCCCACTTCGAACAGCTCTGCCGCACCTGGACCCGCTGGTACGCAAGCCCCGGCACCCTCGATGGACAGCGCACCCGCGTGGAATCCGGCACCGTCCCAGACCCCACTGCCAAGACCACCCACGAAGTCGACCTGGCAACCTTCGGCCGTGACGAGGACGGCCGCGAGGTCCTGCTCGCCATCGGCGAAGCCAAGTGGAACGAGACGATGGGCCTGGGCCACCTGCAACGCCTCGACCGCATCCGCACCCTGCTGCGCGCCCGGGGCGGTGTGCACGCTGAGCGGACCCGGCTGCTGTGCTTCAGCGGCGCCGGCTTCACCAGTGACCTACGCGACCTCGCCCATCGCGATCCCACGGTCCAACTCGTCGACCTGGACCGCCTCTACAGCGAAGACTGATGCCCACCTTTCCCAAGGTGCAGAAGACGGTGCTCGCGTGTCGCCGGATCTCCTCGTGCGCACCGCGGCGAGAGGGATTCGACTGCCGGGTCGGCCTGCAGTTGTCGGTGCGAGCTCGCGGGCGCCGGCGCGGCGGGCCTGTCCTTGACGGGCACAGCGGGCGTAAACTGGACGTATGTGCTGCATGGTCAGGCTGGCAACTCTCAATCAGCCAGAAGTGCAGGGGCCGAAACGCGCGGACTCCTTTACTCGGCTGATTTGGCTTGACCGTGACCTCCATGAATGGACTGGAGCACGCCGCTGAGACGCATTTGAACTGGGGGTCAAGGGGGCGCAGGTTCAAATCCTGTCGTCCCGGCCAACGTTTTCGCAGGTCGGAGGCCGTTTTCGCGGGTAGCGGAGGCGGCCTTAGTCGTTTCCGGGCTGGGGGCAAGTGGGAGCCCTCGTGCTCCCAACTCGCAGATGTGTCAATGGTGTCCGCTTCGTGCGTCACCCGATCCGGTGGACCTACGGCGCCGTCGTCAACCGCGGTCCCCCTGACGTCGCCCGATCGATTCGGATGTCTTCTGCATCGAGAGGCGTAAGGACCCCTTGTCGGCTCTCGAGCACCTTTCGCGGTGGGAGCACGGTGCGGTGCTCCCCATGCGACGGGGAAGGGGTGGACCGCTGGCGATCTCTCCGGGCCGGTTTTCGCGGGCAGCTCGGATGTGGGGCGTCTGGTCATCCTGTGTATCGCGTGTCAAGACGGGGCAAGGCCCTTTGTCGTTCGCCGGCAGATAGGGCGCTCCCGGAGCGTGAGCGCTGTATGAGGCTCTATAGGGCCGTAGCGAGACAGTTCGCAGGGGCCACGCCGGAACAAACGGTGTGCCAAGCGGGTGAGGGGGCGGCGGTGATGGTGCATGGGCCGGGTGTGGTGATCGGGGGCCGGGGCGTGCGTCAGGGGGCATGGTGTCGCCGAAGTGGACGGCGTGTCGGTGTCGATGCCTGAGTGGCTGCTGTTCCAGCTGTAGTTCGGGATGGTCCGTGGGGCAAAGTGAGGGCATGACTGCATACGAGGCGATGCCGTTCCACCTTGAGACCGAGCGGCTGATACTGCGGCCGTGGGCCGAGTCGGACGCTGCTGAGTTCTGCGCCCTCCTTTCCGAGCGTGGCAAGGGGACCCCCGCGGTTGAGCGCATCCGGACGTCCATCGCGGAGCTGCTCACCGCGACGGCGACTACGGGGATCGCCCTGTTGCCCATCCAGCGTCGTGACGAAGGCGACTTCATCGGCTACTGCGGGCTGATCATCGGCCGCTCCACCTTGGAGGAGCCTGAAATCGCGTATGAGCTGTTCAAGCGGGCGCATGGGCGTGGCTACGCCACTGAGGCGGCCGGCGCGGTGCTCGATGCCGCTGTCGCGACCGGGCGGACACGGCTCTGGTCGACCGTCGGCACGTGGAACACTGCGCTTGCCGAATACCTCGTCCATGCAGGTCACGCGGCATGTTTGTATGCGTGGAGGATGCCGCCAAGGCGGTCGTGGCGTCGTATGTGGAGGTGGCTTAGCTTGTCCGGATCGTCGATTGGTGTGGGCAGTGGGTGTAGCGGTCGGGCGTTTGCGATGCCCTGGTGTGGCCGGTGGAATTCGGCAGCAGGCGCAACACCGCGCACGCGTTCGTCACACCGAGACAAGCCAGTCGCAGCAGCACGGTCGATCATCATGACGCGCTGACGGCAGCTGCGTGAGAGCGCCAGCCCGAGCGACCGCGGCCAAGATCTCGGGGACCCGAAGAAGCATTCCCCACCAGGGCGGATGAGATTTCCGGCAAGGGCAGCGCTGTACGGTCAGGAGCCGGATCGCTGGCCGTGTGAGCTGTCCAAAGAAGTCGACGCCCTGCCGGCCGACTTATCTCTGCCGGGTGAGGTCTTCGGGGCGATCATCGCGGCGACAGTTCAGATCGACGAGCCCCGGGCATGGTGCCAGGCAGCACCACCTCGGGGAAGTGGCGCCAACAAAGACGAATGCCGCTCGGCCTGGACAGCACGCCCCCGACGCTCTCTCGCCAGCGCTTGTACGCTGTCGCCGCATCAAGACGGCCGGGCCAACGATGCGGTAGAGCAACGGAATACGGCAACCCCAACAACCGGCAGTGCCACCGCGGTCCCCGTAGCACTCCGGCAACCTGTTCGAACGCATCCTGCCGGCTTCCCCACATCATCGATGCGGAGGGAACCATTCGAAACGGTGCGGCATCTGGCCCGGCATGGGTTTCGGGATGTTGTTCTTCGGACTGGTCTTCATGGGCGGGTGGGCGGCGGCCATCGCAGCGCTGGTGCACACCGTCGTTGTGTTGGTACGCATCTGGCCCCGGGACTGGGTACGGCACCACGGACACCCGGCGGTGCGGCTGCTGGTGCCGACGCACGCGTACCTGCGCCTCGACGTGGCGCTCGCTGTGTCGGCCCTCCTGATCGATCTGTGGCTCGTGTCGGCGGTCATCGTGTTCGGGTCGGACGGCATCTTCACGGAGGACTGGATGGGCTACCCCGGGATGACGGACCCCTCCGGGCAGGGCTATCAGGCCGGAGCGGTGAGCGCAGTACGCACGACGGCCTGGTGGACTTTCGGGATCGCGGCCCTATGTCGGTGCTGGATCACAGCTGGCCTGCAGGTGTGCGTCCTGCCGTTGGCGGCGTCATGGATCGGATCGTTCGACACCTACTACACCTGATGTGTGTGGCCGGCCACGGCCCTGGCCGCACATTGCGGGTCGGCGCGCCGCCCGCCGCGCCCGCTTCCGCGCCCCGGTGCGCTTCGCGGCGCCCAGCGCGTCGACAACCTCCTGCTCGCGCCCTGACCCGTCTCCGATGCGAGTGTCGCGCGCTGGACGCCCGGATCGGACATGGGTGGCGCACAGGCCCCCGCGGGGATAGGCCCGCGGGGGCCTGGTCATGTCGTCAGCGATCCGGAAGTCATCTGAGGGTCAGGGAGCGTGTGACTCGTCCTGCTCTGTGACCCCGTCGGGTCGGGGCGGGAGGCCGGTAGGCTGGTGATTCGGCGGCTGTCCGGTGTGGGCGGTCGCGGGCGTACCGGCTGGTGCCGAAGGGACGTCAGGCGTGAGCTGGCTGCTGGTGATCATAGGCGCGATGCCCGGGGCCGCCCTCGCCCAGGCCTTGTGGACATGAGCCGCCCGGCCTCGGCAGGCGGGGCGGCCGGGCTGCGGCCGTGGCCGTTCGTGGTGACCTTCGGCATCGTGAGCCTGCTGGCGGACGTCGTCTACGAAGGTGCCCGCTCCATCACCGGACCCCTGCTCGCCTCCCTCGGCGCGTCCGCCACCGTGGTCGGCGTCGTCACCGGCGCCGGGGAGGCCGCCGCGCTGGGCCTGCGGCTGATCTTCGGGCCGCTGGCCGACCGTACCGGCCGCTTCTGGACCCTGACCATCACCGGCTACGCCCTCACCGCGGTCACCGTGCCCCTGCTCGGTGCGGCCGGCGTGCTGTGGGCCGCGTGCGTGCTGGTGATCGCCGAGCGCACCGGGAAAGCCGTACGGTCTCCGGCCAAGGACACCTTGCTCTCCCATGCCACCGCCGCCACCGGCCGGGGCCGGGGCTTCGGCGTCCACGAGGCCCTCGACCAGACCGGCGCCGTCATCGGTCCCCTCGCCGTCGCCGGGATCCTCGCCGTCACCGGCAACGACTACACCCCCGCTCTCGCCGTGCTCGCCGCACCGGGGATCGCCGCCGTGCTTCTGCTGCTGTGGCTGCGCGCGCGTGTGCCGGATCCTCTCGACGCCTACGAGAACGACGGCGAACCGGCCGCCGGGCCACCGGTGAGGGGCGCCCGGCTGCCGCGCGCCTTCTGGACCTACGCCGCGTTCACGGGCGTGACCACCACGGGGCTGGCCACCTTCGGTGTTCTCTCCTACCACCTGGTCACCCGGCGCCTCCTGGCTCCCGATGCCGTACCCGTGTTGTACGCGGGGGCCATGCTCACCGCCGGGCTCGCCGCGCTGGCCACCGGCTGGCTCTATGACCGGACCGGCGCCCGCACCCTGGCCGTGCTGCCACTGCTGACCGCCGCCGTCCCCGCCCTGGCCTTCGCCCACACGCTCCCCGCCGCCGTCGCGGGCTCACTGCTGTGGGGTGCGGCGCTGGGGATGCAGGAGTCCACGCTGCGGGCCACCGTCGCCGACCTGGTCCCCGCCGGGCGACGAGCGACCGCCTACGGCATCTTCGCCGGCGTCCTCGGCGTCGCCAGCCTGGCCGGCGGCACCCTGACCGGCGCCCTGTACGCCGTCTCGGTCCCCGCATTGATCATCGTGGTCGCCGTCCTGCAGGCCGCCGCACTCATCCTGCTCGCCACCACCGGCTCCACCACGCGAGCCAGACCCGGCGACGCCTGACACGCCGTGGCTGGGTTCACGCCGTCGGCGGGGACGGAGCGGGGTCGGCCGGTGTCCGGCTGGTGCCGGCTGAGAAGACGATCACCCACTGGGAAGGACGCGCCCGGACCGACTCAAGGCGCGGATCTCGAAGGCTGACGGGCCGACCCTGTACCACTCGAAAAGTCCGTTGCCGCAGGTGGTGGAGGTGACGGGTCGTTGGCTGGGAGCATGACCGGATGTTCGTACGCCTGCTGTACAAGATGACCCGCAAGTTGATCTCCCTCTCCCATCGACGTTGCTCCGCAGCGATGCCGCGAAGGACGCGGAGCTGCTCGTACTCCGCCACGAGAATGCGGTCCTGCGCCAACAGCTGTGCGGGTGCCGCTAATTCATCGACGCAGGTCGGGAGCTTGATCACGGATCTTCGGCTCTCCTTGTCATTCGCCCAAGTGCCTTCACCCGCAAAGGGCCCCGGCGACATCATGATCTGTCGTGCTGCTGCGCCTGGCCTACCTCGCCACGACGAACGCCCTGGCGTTCCTACGCCTCCTGCCGATGAGCGACAAAGAGAAGGACATCGAGATCCTGGTGCTCCGGCACCAACTGCTGGTCCTGCAGCGTCAGGTCGGCAAGCCGAGCTTCACCGACAGCGACCGTGCCGTCCTCGCCGGCCTGCTCCACCGCCTCCCCAAAGACAGACTGCGGCACCTTCTGCTGCTGGTCCGCCCCGAGACGGTGTTGCGCTGGCATCGCGATCTGCTGAGGCGGCGCCATGCCGCGACCTGCGTTCCCAGGCGACGTGGACGCCTCCGCACGATCCGCTCGATCCGCGCCCTGGTCCTGCGCCTGGCCAGGGAGAATGCCTCGTGGGGATATCGCCGGATCCACGGCGAACTCGCCGCCCTGGGGATCAAGGTCGCCGCCCCTACCGTCTGGGAGATCCTCCGCGAGCACAGCATCCCACCCGCACCCGAACGGCAGAGCACCACTTGGGCCGACTTCCTCCGCTGCCAGGCCAAGGCCATTCTCGCCTGCGATCTTTTCGAAGTCCGCACGTTGACGGGGGCGCGCCTGTACGTCTTCGCTGTCATCGAGCACACCACCCGTCGCATCAGATCCTGGGCGCCAGCCCACGTCCGACCGGGGACTGGATCGTGCAGCTCGGACGCAACCTCCTCATGGACCTCGAGGACGCAAGCAGCCGGGCACGGTTCCTGATCCGCGACCGCGACTCGAAGTTCACAACCGCTTTCGACGCCCTGATGACCGATGCGGTCTCAAGGTCGTCACCACCGGCATTCGGATACCCCGGACGAACTCCCTCATCGAGCGCTGGTCGCAGACCAGGAGGGTGCGGGCTTGGGAGCGCAGGAAGTCGGCCCATGTGCTGGAGGTCCTGTCGGGGGCTGGATCGACGCCGGATTCCTTGAGGATCTTCCAGAGGGTCGAGGCGGCCACCTTCATACCCAGCGCGAGCAGCCTGCGCCATGTTCCGTGGTCGGATGGTCATTCCCGCCGCACGGATGGCACGGCGACCGGTGGGCACGTGCGGCGGTACGATTCAGGTCGACCTGGGCGAGGCGGCGGCGTCGTCCGAGCGCAATGAGATCCGGCACACCGCGTATGTTGCTCACAACTCCGTCCCATAACCTCGTGCATGGAGACGTTGGATGCCACGTGTATCCACTCTGAGGAGGCGATGGTGCTCGGAAGGGACACGCGGTTGTTCGCGGGGGCCGTGATCGTGGCCTGTATGGTGCTCGTCGGCCCCAGCGCACCAAGCGGCGCGCCCCTCGCCAGGTCACTGCCCGTCGATGCCGTCAGGGGTGTCGTGCCGAACCGGGTCATGACGTGGAACATCTGCAACCCCTGTGAGGAAAGCAACGTCGACCGCGCAGCGGAGATCGCCACGTATGCGCCCCAGGTGATCGGCCTACAAGAAGCGTGCGTGCGTGACGTCGAGAGGATGCGGGACTATCTGGAGGGCTTTTACGGGCTGGTTTACCACGTCGAGTACGGGACGGTTCTTCGGAGTTGGGGCCGCTGCGGGGGAGCGCCGTGGAGTCCGGGGGCATTCGGCCAAGCGGTCCTCTCGGCGGCGCCGATGACGAACCCGGTCAACGTGGAATACCCCGACGGCGGATCCGAGGACCGTGGGTACATGGCAGTCACCACCAGTGTGGGCGGCCGGTCCGTCCGGGTCTTCAACACACACCTCGCTCAACGACGTCAGGAGGCGGTCCGAGCAGACCAGACCGACATACTCGCCGCAGACGTCGCCCGGTACGACCGCGCGATCGTTCTCGGCGACTTCAACGCTGTGCCGGACGCTCCCGAGCTCACCGGGATGTGGGCACTGGCCGCGGACACAGACCCCCAGTGTCATCCCTCGTCTACCGGAACCTGCAAGCCGACCACCGACTGGCAGAGCAAGTTTGACTACATTTTCCTGCGAGGCATCGTCCCGCTCGAGCACCGTGTGCTTCCGACCCCGTACTCGGACCACCACCTGCTGCACACCGACCTGAACCCAACTTGAGTGGGTGCCCTGCGGCTTGGAGGTCCATGGCCATATTGCGGGCGGCCTGGGTGGCCCAGGCCGCGGTGGAGTGTGCGGTCGCGCCGGGGATTCGTTCACGGCGGGTGGCGTGCTCGATCACCGCGGAGACGTACAGCGTCGCTCCGGTCAGGGTTTTGGTCTCGAAGAAGCCTTGAGGATGTTACACACGGTGCCGGTGGCGACCTTGATACCGAGGACGGCGAGTTCGCCGTGGATGCGCCGGTACCCCCAGCTGGAGTTCTCTCGTGCCAGCCGTAACACCAGGGCGCGCACGGATCGTACAGTGTGGGGTCGTCCCGGCCGTTTGGGGCGGGAGGCCTTCGCGTGGCGGCGGCGCGGCAGCTCACGGTGCCGGCGCAGCGCTGTGTCACGCGAGACCATCAGAGGTAGTTGACGAAGATGGACCCGGGGGAGGCGGTGCAGGGGGGCGGCGAGTAGCGCACGGTCTGGCCAGGTGAGCTTTGGGTTGTCGGTCTGTCGCTGCAGCACGGCCAGTTGATGGCGTAACACCAGGATCTCGGCGAGCGCTGGAAATGGCGCCAACCCCCGACCGGACCCGGCCGGCCACCGCTGGCGGAAGAGACGGTCGCGCTCATCCAGCGCCTGGCGTGAGAGAACCCGACCTGGGGATACGTCAGGATCCAAGGCGAACTCCGACGGCTCGGTCATTGGATCGCCGCCGCCACGGTCCGGCGCGTCCTGCGCCGCTCCGGTCCGCCGCCCGCAGCGCAGCGCGCCTCCCAGCAGACCTGGCGGTCCTTCCTCCGCCCCCAGGCCCACACGCTGCTTGCCTGCGACTTCATGCACGTGGAGACCGTCTTCCTCAAGCGTCTCTACATCTTCTTCGTCATGGAGATCAAGACCCGGCGAGTCCATGTCCTGGGCGTCACCGCCCACCCTGCCCGATCCTGTTGCCCA
>NZ_NCSM01000051.1:22392-28006 GCF_002224125.1 Streptomyces sp. NBS 14/10 | reverse complement strand
ATGCCGCGTGACCTGCACGGACAAGATATTCGGCAAGCGCACCGTTGCTGATGATCGACGAGTTGCCGTATCCGTCGCAGCGTTCCTCCGAGTTCCCGGCCTGCTCCAGCGGCAGGTGTGGGGAAGTTGGCCCGGTGCCGAGTTTGAGCGGGCAGGGCACTGTCACCATGATCGTCATCGGGCTCCGCGACACCGTCCAAGAGCCAGCGGAAACGGCCTGACGCCGCCCGAACCCCCCTGAGACTCTGGAGACCGGCTAATTCGCGCCAGCCATAATGGGGCGATGTTTCCCGGATGAGACAGGAGCATCGGGTGGACATACCCGAGAACTTGACGCGCCGTTGGGCGAAGCATGTGCGCGAGAAGGGGTGGAGCGAACGGACCGCGTTCCATGCTGACGGCCGGGCGTGGACCTTCGCGGAGGTGTTCGACGGGGCGGCGAGGGTGGCGGCCGGATACCGGTCGCACGGTCTGCGCACCGGTGACCGGGTGCTGCTCGCCTTTCCCGACAGTGTGGAGATGGTGTGGTGTCTGCTCGGCGCGTGGCAGGCGGGTCTCGTCGCGGTGCCGGTGAACGTCCAGATGAGCCGGGAGGATCTGACGCGCGACGTGGTCACGGCTGAACCGGCGCTTGTCGTGGTCGACCCGGAGACCGCCGGGTGGCTCGGGGACGGCGGGTCGGCTCCCACCAGCGAGGTCGGTCCGCTCGTGGCGGCAGAGCCGGAGGAGGTGTTCGCCACGGGCGGGGACGCCGCCGCGCTGGCCGTGTTCACCTCCGGCACCACCGGGGCGCCGAAGTTGTGCTTCTTCCGCCATCGCGACCTCGGCGCCCCACGTGCGCCTGGCCTGGTGAGCGGACCCGACACCGTCGGGCTCTCGGTGTCGCGCATGTACTTCGTGGGCGGGCTGAGCGCGTCGGTATTCACCACCCTCGAAACCGGGCAGGTGGCCGTGCTGTCGCGGCCCCGCGCGACCCCGGCCGCCGCGGTCGAGCTCATGCGCCGCCACAACGTCACCGTCCTGTTCGCGCAGCCGAGCTTCCTGGCGCGGCTGCTGCTCGAACCCGGCCATGCCGAGGTACTGGGCAACGTCCGTCAGGCCTTCTGCGCCGGGGAAGTGCTCACCGCGCGACTGCGCGAGCAGCTGGTCCCGATCATGGGCCCCCGGCTGCTCAATACCTACGGCACGACGGAAGCCGGTGGCGTCGCCGTCGGCCCGCCCGCGGTCTACGACGTGCCGTCGGCGGTCGGTCCGCCCCTGCCCGGCAGGCCGGTGCGTGTCGTCGACGCCGACGGACAGGAGCTGCCCACGGGCGGTAGGGGCGAACTGCACATCCGCGTCCCCGTCGCCACCCGCGGCGTCGCCCGCGGCAGCCTCGGACCCGACATCCTGACCGACGTGTGGTGGCCGACCGGCGACCTCGCCTCCATCGACGAGAACGGTGTCGTGCACGCGCACGGCCGGCTCGACGACGTCGAGGTGATCGGCGGACAGAACGTGGTGCCGAGCGAGGTCGAACGCCTGCTGGAGAGCCACCCGCGCGTGCTTGAGGCGGCGGTCAGCTCCGTGCGGCGCCCGGCCGGGGACACGAGCCTGCGCGCCTACGTCGTCGCCGCCGCGGCACCCGGCTCGTCCGACGAAGGGCCGGTGCGGGGTGACGACGCGCTCGCCGCCGAGTTGGTCGAGCTGGCCCGATCCACCCTGTCCTGGTACAAGGTTCCGCAGGACGTCGTATGGCTGGACACACTGCCCCGCAACGGCAACGGCAAAGTGCTGCGCAGGGTACTCCGCGCACAGGGCGACGAGTTCGTCCAGCCCCATCGTCACTATCCGGCGTCGAATATGCCTCGAACATGAACACTCGGTTCGGCAAACACCGTTAGCACAAGGCGCCGTTTACGCAACGGCTTACTGCGCCGCCAACGAATCGATGGCCCATCAGAAAATCACCACGGCCGACAAATTGAGGTTAACGGGACGAGATCGGCGCAGCGCGAACAAACGTGTCCGAGATCACGGGGAATCCGTGTTCAGCCGAGGTGGGCTGTTCTGCGAGAGTCACGAAAATAGTCCTCGCACGGTCAGGTGATCGATATTTCCGCTCAACCCTCGCAGCAGAGCACGCGATACCGGTTAGTCGTGCCGAGCATCGCGGCGTCGATCGTGCCGCGTGCGCCGAAGGCCGTCCTCCCCTATCTGCAACTGGCGCGTATGCACGCGCCCATAGGTAGTTGGCTGTACCTCCTCCCCGGCCTGTGGGGGATCGCGCTCGCCTCGGCGGGGCTGCCCGACTGGCGCCAGGTGCTGCTGTTCACGGTCGGTGGGGTGCTGGTGCGCGGCTTCGGCTGCGTCGTCAACGACCTTGCCGACCGCAAGTTCGACGCCCGGGTGGCACGTACCGTCGCGAGGCCGCTCGCGGCCGGAACGGTCACGGTCACGGGGGCGCTTGTCTTCGCCGTGGTGCAGGCGGTGGCGGGGCTGCTCGTGCTGGCTGTGGCCAGCGTTCCGGCGGCGGTGTTCGTGGCCGCCTCCTATCCGCTGGTGGTCGCGTACCCGTTCATGAAGCGGATCACCTACTGGCCGCAGGCCTGGCTGGGGATGGTCTTCGGCTGCTACATCCTCGCCGGTTGGCTCGCGGTGGCCGGGAGGATCGAGACTCCCGCGCTCCTGCTCTTCGTCGCCGGTGTCTTCTGGACGCTGGGGTACGACACGATCTACGCCCACCAGGACAAGGCGGACGACGTGCAGGTGGGGGTGAAGTCCCTCGCGCTGCGCCTCGGCAGGGCGACCCGGCCCTGGGTCGCCGGGTTTTACGGGGCGACCGTGGTCGGGATCGTGGCCGCCGGAGCGGTCGCCGGTCTGCACTGGACGTTCTACGCGCTGTTTCTGCCGGGCGTGGCGCACCTGCTCTGGCAGGTGGTGACGGTGGACATCGACAACCCTGCCGACTGCCGGGAAAAGTTCATGGCAAACCGTTTCTTCGGGTGGCTCGTGCTCGTCGCCATCGTTGCGGGGAGAGCCTTTTGAGGCGCGGCCACGCGGTCGCACCGGAGTGACGGCGGAGGAAACACATGTATGCAGGCCCCTGGTCCGTGCGCACGGAGTCGCGCAGCCTGGCCCAGTTCGTGGCGCTCCTGCGGGAGTCGGCGAGTTTGGCCACCGAGGTGCTGGAGGAGTGGTGCGGTGCTCCGGTCACCGCGGAGATCCGCCACCGCGCGGATGGCCGATTACTCGTCCCGCCGACCGAGCGGACATTCGGCGGGGGTTCGGCGCAGGCGGAGGCGGACCCCTTCTTGCCGCCGGAGCGGGTGGCCGAACTGATGCGGCTCTCGACGGGTGCCCGTGTGCAGTTCCGCACCGTTCACCTGCGCGCCGGGACCGAAAAGGTCGTCACCGCGAGCGCCGTCGTGGCGCTCGACCGCATAAGCCCCGAGGAACGCGCCGTGCTCAGCACCACCAACGCACCGCTGGGGCCCGTGCTGGCCGCGGGCGGTGGAGTGCGGCGCGTGATGGTCACGTCCGAACCGACCCGCCTCGAACCCGCCGTGCGACCGCCCTGCGACGCCGACGCTCCCGTGCTGACCGTCACCGCACTGCTGTGCCGTGGAACCGTGCCCGTCAGTCTCGTGCGGGAGGCTTTCCTGCCAAGTCTCCTCGATCGAGACGCCGTCCACGACGCATGAGGGATCCCATGCCGAACTCTCCCGCCGCGGTCTTCGAGCGGCTCACCACCACCGTCCCGCCGGTCCGCACCGAGGTTCGTCTCGGCACCGCCTGCGTGCTCGGCGGCGGCGTCGCCGGCCTGGTCGCGGCCCGCGTGCTCGCGGACCACGCCAACCGTGTCGTGATCATCGAGACCGACCAGCCGGAAGCCGCGCTCAGCGGCGCGGCTCGTCCCGGCGTCCCGCAGGGCTCCCAGGTGCACCTCCTGCTGCCCGGCGGACGCGCGCAGCTCGAACGCTTCTTCCCCGGTGTCGTGGCACAGGCCCTCGCCGGGGGTGCTGTCTCGTGCGGTCCGGAGCGCACCGCCACCTACCTCGACGACGTCGAGCAGATCGCCACGCCCAACGCGCGGTTCGTGGGGAGCAGTCGCCCCTTCCTGGAGTCGCTGATCCGTCGGCGCACGCTCGCACTGCCCAACGTCGAGCTGGTGAGTGGACGCGTCATGGGGCTGCGGTACGCGCGCGGCGCCGTCGAGTCGGTGCGCTACGCGGTCGGCGGCGACCACGTCGTCGTCCCAGCCGACTTCGTCGTCGACGCCTCCGGCCGCGGCAGCAGGCTGAGTGACTGGCTGGAGCAGGGCGGCTGGCCCCGACCGGAGACGCAACGGCTCCAGGCCGACATCCGCTACCTGTCTGCCCGCTTCACGCGCTCGGCCGACTGGGACGGCCCCCTCAGCGGCATCTCCCGTTACAGCCCGCACTTCCCGAAGGACATCGCCGGAGCGGCGGTCAACCCGATCGAGAACCAGCAGTGGGTGGTGATGCTCGCCCACTTCGGCAACGGCGCCGAGGGCCGCACGGCCGACGAGTTCGTCGCCCGGTGCCGTGAGCTGCCACCGATTTTCCAGGAAGCCGTCAAGGGCGAAATCGTCGGCGAGGTCGTCCCGTACCGCCACCCCGACAGCAGGTGGCGCCACTTCGAGGCGCTCGACCGCTTCCCCGCCCGCCTGGCGGTCCTCGGCGACGCCGTCGCCTCGTTCAACCCCCTGTACGGGCAAGGTATGTCCTCGGCCGCGCTCCACGCCTCCTGCCTGTCGGAGTACCTGCGCTCCGGCCCCGACCTGGACGCCCCGGCCCGGCACTTCCTCGAGCTGGAAAAGGTCGTCGTCGAAGCCGCGTGGCAGACGTCCACGGCCGGCGACGCCATCCGGCTGGGCCTGGCAACGCCACCGGCCACCGATCAGGGGCGGCGGCAGGCGTGGGCCCTGCGACAGGTGAGGGAGGCAGCGGCCCGGGACGAGCAGGTCGGCACGGCCCTGCGGGCGGTGGGGTTCATGACCGCCCATCCGGCGTCGCTGATGGCACCGGAGTTGGTGCTTCGCGCGGCGCGGGTCAACGGTGTGCCGGAGGAGCGGATCCGGCAGGAGTACACGATGACGGAGACGACGTGACGGGCCAGATGACGCACACAGCACTCGACCGCTACATGGAGCTCGCCGACCGCGCCGTGCGGGACCCCTCGGCGCTGGCGGAGCTCCCCACGATCTTCGCGCCGGACGCCACCGTGAGGCTGCGCGACGAGCCGGTGACCGGCATGCCCGCCATCATGGAGTTCTACCGGGTGTTCGTGGCGGCGGTGGCCGAGAGCAAGCACTACTGGACAACCACGATTCTCGAGGACGGCACGATCGAGTCGCACTGGGTCGTCGCGGCGCGCCGGGACGACGGCAGCCTGATGACCGCGGCCGGGGTCGAGCACGCGACCGTCGACACCGATGGGTTGATCACGAACTTGCGCAACCGGTACACCCGTCCGCCGGGCTGACCAGACCCGGCGTACGGGCCTTCGCCGATGCGCCGGTAGCTGCCGAGAAGGGTCGGGCCGCGGTTGCCCCACGTCCCGCCGCGCCGCCTGGAGTGACGGATCCGGCCCGCCGCGGTGCTCCGCGGCG
>NZ_NCSM01000051.1:0-22337 GCF_002224125.1 Streptomyces sp. NBS 14/10 | reverse complement strand
TCTGGCGGGGTCTGCGGGCTCGTTGGGGCCATGTGCAAGTGATCGTCTCATTGGTGTATCAGGTCACGCGGAAGCTTCTGACGGTCCCAGCGGTGCTGCTGCGTCGGCGGATGGCCACAGACGCTGAGTTGCTCGTGCTCCGGCATGAGAACGTGGTGCTGCGCAGGCAACTTTCGAGTCCGGTGCGGTATGAGTGGGCGGATCGTTTGTGGTTCGCGGCGTTGTTCTTCGCTGATACCTCGGCGTCGCTGGGCGCAGGTGTTCCCTGTGACACCGGGGACCTTGCTCGGCTGGCATCGGCGTCTCGTTGCACGCAGGTGGGACTACAGTGCGTGCCGGAGCAAGCCGGGCCGGCCCGGCGACGGCGGAAGTTGTGAAGGAGTTGGTGCTGCGGCTGGCGCGGGAGAACCCGCGCTGGGGCTGCCGCAGGATCCAGGGGGAGCTCGGTCGGCTGGGCCACAGGATCGGCTCGTCCACGGTATGGAAGATCTTGGCGGCAGCCGGGGTCGACCCTGCTCCCCGCCGCGGCCGGCCTACGTGGTGTGAGTTCCTGACATCCCAGGCCGAGGCCATCATCGCCTGCGACTTCCTGCACATCGACCTGGTGGATCTTCGCCGCGTCTACGCACTGATCTTCCTCGAGCACGGCACACGCCGCCTCCACATCGCCGGGGTGACCGCGCATCCGACCGCACAGTGGACGACCCACCAGGCCCGCAACCTTGCGCTTGAGGCGGGCGTGCGCCTGGAGTCGTTGTGCTTTGTGATCCGCGACCGGGACGGCAAATACACCGAGTCCTTCGACGCCGTCTTCGAAGCTGAGGGCATCAAAACCCTCAAGACCGACCCGCAGTCCCCGCGGATGAACGCACACTGCGAGAGGGCCATCGGGACGCTACGGCGCGAGGCCCTCGACCACCTGTTGCGCTGGAGCGAGCGCCACGCTCTCCACGTTCTCAGCACCTACGCCGGACACTACAACGGGCATCGACCGCATCAGGCCCGAGAGCAACTACCTCCACTCGCCGATCACCACACTGCGCCGCTGAGCGACTCGAAAACCCCACGACGGCTGCTCCGGACCCGTATCCTTGGTGGCCTGATCAATGAGTACAGATACGCGGCATGACCAGCAGTGACGCGTTTCTGAACGGCACAAGATGTCGCTGGTTCCAGATCAACGTACGGTCCAGTAGCTCGCGACGACAGATCTGTATCCAGCACTCCATGATCGAGTCACCGGCCTCGTGAGCTGCCTGCGCAGCACCGCATTCTCGTGCCGCAGCACGAGCAATTCTGCGTTCTTGGCTGTGTCCCGGCGCAGCAGCACCGTCGGGACCGCGAGCAGCTTCCAAGTCACTTGGTATACGAGCGGAACGATCATCCGGACAGGGTTCCAGCAGACTGTAATGGCGCGCCAGACTACCGCCGAACAGGAGCGATGAGTTTCCGAACGGCACACGGTGGCGAGGTTGCGGGCCTGCTGGGTGGCCCAGGCCGCGGTCGGGTGTGCGGTGACGCCGGCGATGTGCAGGCGCCGGGTGCGGTGCTGGAGAAAGGTCAGAGCGTAGAGACGTTGCGGGCTGATGGTGTCGATGCGGAGGAAGTCGCAGGCGATCAAGCTGGCGGCCTGCGCGGAGAGGAACTCGCGCCAGGTTGGGCCGGTGCGGCGTGGTGCGGGGTCGATTCCTGCGGTGTGGAGGATCTGCCAGACGGTGGAGGCGGCGATCGGATGTCCCAGCCGGGCCAGTTCGCCCTGGATCCGGCGATGGCCCCATCGGCTGTTCTCGCGGGCAAGGCGCAGTACGAGGTTCTTGGTGGCGGCCTGCGTGGGCGGCCGTCCGGGACCTCGGCGTCGTCGGGAGTAGTCCCATCGGCGGGCGACGAGCCTGCGGTGCCAGGGCCAGCAGCGTGCTCGGTGTGACCGGGAAGACCTTGGCTCAGCGGCGGCGGAGGATCAGCGCGGACAGGGCTGCGAACCGGAGACGGTCCGCAGGCTCGTACCGTACCCGCCCCTGCAACTGGCGTCTTAGCACAGCGTTTTCGTGCCGGAGGACGAGAAGCTCAGCCTCCTTCGAGGTGTCCCGCCGTAGGAGCACTGCTGGAACGGAGAGAAGACGTCGAGTCATCCGGTAGAGAAGCGACACGACCATCCAACCAGGATCGCAGTGCTACGCGGCGGCCGTGGCGTTTTGACCAGCAGCGATGAATATCCGAGCCCCACAACTACAACGCGCACCGCCCGCACCGAGCCCGATGCCAGCTACCTCTCCAAGCAGACGGGCAACCACCTCCGGTCCTTGACCCGGCCAGCCGCAGAGTCCTGCGCACTCGCGTCCTCAGCGGCGTGATCAACGAGTACAGATACGCCGCTTTACCAGGAGCGATGATTATTCGAGCCCCGCAGGGAAACAGAAAAATCGGAGCTACAAATGGAACGGCGCAGATCGCTCGACGACAGAGGCAATTCGCGCGCAGACTAATAGAAATCTGGCATCTGTGATGCGTGAACTCCTTAGTTCTCCCTAAAGGCTGTCCCGCAATGAGCGAGCCGAGGTGCGGGCAACCGGTCGTCACGCGTCCTGGTAGAGGTTGACGATGTTGCCGTCGGGGTCGCGCAGCCACACCGAGCGGCGTCCCCAGGGCTGGGTTGTCGGCGGCTTGAGGATCTCGATGCCCCGAGCCCGCAGGCGTTCGTGGCGTGCGTCCACGTCGGTGACCTGGAACTCCAGGGTGAAGCCTCCGCTCGCAGCGGCGGCCATCGATCCGGGCACCATCGATTCCATGCCCTGTGTGGAGAAGAACGACAGGACGGCACCGGGGACCGTCACGCGGGCGAAGGGGGCGCTGCCTTCGACATCTGCGTCCAGGACCGCGGCGTAGAAGGCGGCGAGGGCCGGGACGTCGTCGGTGATCAGGGCGGTACCGGTGAAGTGTGGCTGCATCCGGGCATCGTAGGTCGAGCGTCGGACATCGGGCCCTGCAAGGAGAAGAGGCCTGCCGGTCATGGGTGACATGATCTTGTCGTGTCTGGTGTGATCACGGCGTCGGAGCCTTCCTGGATAGCCCCGTTCACCGGGCTGAGCCCACGCCAGTTCGGCAAGCTCATCACCGCGCTTCGTCGCGAAGGCGCGGACCTGGTTCGCAAGGGCCGGCCGTGGAGTCTGCCGCTGGAGGACCGAGTCCTGCTGGTCGCCGCGTACTGGCGCACCAACCTCACGCTGCGGCAGCTGGCACCGCTGTTCGGGGTGTCGAAGTCGGCCGCCGACCGCATCATCGACCACATCGGCCCTTCGCTCGCGCTCCAGCAGCGCAAACGCTTCCGCAAAGACACCGTCCTGATCGTGGACGGAACTCTGGTCCCCACCCGCGACCACACCATCGCCGAGCAGTCGAAAAACTACCGGTACTCCACCAACCACCAGGTCGTCATCGACGCCGACACCCGCCTGGTCGTCGCTGTCGGCCGGCCACTCCCCGGCAACCGCAACGACTGCAAGGCATGGGAACTGTCCGGGGCGAAAGCCGCCGTCGGCACGACCGCCGTCATCGCGGACGGCGGCTACCGCGGCACCGGCCTGGTCATCCCACACCGCCGAGAGAAAGGTCAGAGCGAACTTCCGGCCTGGAAGGAGGAACACAACGCCTCCCACCGCAAAGTCCGTGCCCGCGTCGAGCATGCCTTCGCCCGCATGAAGACCTGGAAGATCCTGCGCGACTGCCGCCTCAAGGGCGACGGCGTCCACCACGCCATGCTCGGCATTGCGCGCCTGCACAATCTCGCCCTTGCCGGGTGACTGAGAAGACGAGCAGGTCAGCCAGCATGCCGTAGATCATTTACGGGACAAGACTTAGGACTTGCTGAGGGTCGTGTTGGCTGCGAGGGAAGAAGGACTTCCCTTGAAGAAGCGTATCGGGAATACGTGATCGTCCACACGCGGGGGCGAAGGGACCGAGGAAGGCCCCGCCAGGTCTCCTGGGGCATCGACCCCCTGCTCGCCTGGTCCGCCTGCACCCGGTCACTACCGCTCATGCGCGTCTCCCCCTCAGAATCGCTCCTGCCGAACCAGTCTCGTATAAGGGATACGAGGGTGGTTACGACCTGGTGCCGAACAGGACCTCTAACACGCGTCCCAAGCGTCAGCTTCTGGAGTCGTCTGCACGAATGACCAGAGTCGCCTGCACAGTCTGGCGGCGGATCTCTGAGCCGGTGTGAACCACAGGCTCACGGTGCGCCCGTTGCTGGGGCTCGGGACGCGGCAGATGCGGTAGCGGTCTCGGCGGTAGTGATGATCTGCTGCAGGACATCCCTGGCTGCATTGATCTCGGCTGATCGCTGATCAAGGGTGCGTAGCTGGGTGTGGAGCGCGTCCAGGATGCCAGGGCGGCGTCGTTCAGGCGATGTGTCCGTCTTGATGCCGATTCAGGCAGCTGACGTGACTGTGGGATTCGCGGACCGGGCTGGAACGGAGGCAGGCACAGCCTCCGAGTGGTCATGAGGTGTCGAGTCCCTGATCACCATGTCGGTGGCCAGTGGGAATCCTCCAGCCGCGGCCACCGACGGGGAGTCGGGTGGCCGCGTGTTTCGCTACAGTCGGTGACGGTCTCTGGTAGCTCAGGCGCGTGCAGTCGTACGCGGCTGCGCTGAGGTCGTGCGGGCCCGGTTCTCACGGATCTCGTCGTGGTGGGCGGCGGCCCAACCGACCAGGGACGTGGCGATCTCGTGGAGGCCACGGCCGAGCGGGGTCAGGGTGTACTCGACGCGCGGGGGCACTTCGGCGTAGGCAGTGCGGGAGATCAGGCCGTCCTGCTGGAGTTGGCGCAGGGTGAGGGTGAGCATGCGCTGGGAGATCCCGGGGACTTGGCGCTGCAGGTCGGTGTAGCGCAGCGGGCCCGGCTCCAGGACGGCGATCAGCAGCAGGCTCCACTTGTCGCCGACGCGGTCCAGGACCTCGCGGATGAAGGTCATGTGCTCGGCGGGGATCGCCGCGCACGGCCCGATTGCCGCCGCCCCGACCACCTCCGCCCCACCGGCCGCCTTCGTTTCGCGGGTCTGTTCCATGACGCACATTCCTCTCCGGCACGCACACGGATGTGCCTTTTGTATCGCCTTCCATACTGGTCCACCATGGCGTTACGAACAAGTCGTAAGAATTGGAGGTGCGTGGTGAAGGTGGACATCTGGTCCGAGGTGACGTGCCCCTGGTGCGGGCTGGGCCATCACCGTCTGCAGCGGGCCGTCGAGCGGTTCGAGTACGCGGGCGAGGTGGAGGTGGTCCACCACTCGTTCCCGCTCAGCAGCAGCTTCCCCGAGGACCGCACCTTCTCCGTCCGCGAGGCTCTGCTGCGACGGCACGGTGTGGGCGGCGGTCAGGCCGAGGCGTCGACCCGGCGGATCGAGACACTGGCCGCAGCCGAGGGTCTGAGCCCCTACCGGGTACTGGACAACCAGGTCGGCAACACCGACCTGGCCCACGAGTTCCTCGCCCACGCCTCCGCCCAGGGCAAGAACCGTAAAGCGTGGGACGCGATCTTCGACACCTACTTCGGCAAGGCCAAGCCCGTCTTCTCCCTGGACGACCTGCTCGCCCTCGCCGACACCCTGGGCCTGGATCGCGAGCAGACCCGACAGGCCCTCGCCCAGCACCGCTACCGCGAGCAGGTCCGCGATGACGCGGCCCGCGCTCAGCGCCTCGGCGCGACGGGTGCTCCGTTCATCGTCATCGACGGCCGCTACGGCGTCCCCGGTGCCCAGGACAGCGACACCCTGCTGGACCTGCTCCGCACTGCTTGGGACGACACCCACCCCCTCACCCCCGCCGGTGGCGACGCCCCGGCCTGCGGCCCGGACGGCTGCGCCGTCCCCGTACACGGCTGATCTCCCCATAGCCCCCGTGATCCAGAAGCCAGGAGTCCGATGAACGTCCTGCTGTGGGTACTGCAGGGACTGCTGGCCGCAGTGTTCGCGATGGCCGGCGTCATGAAGACGACCCAGCCGATCCACAAGCTCGTCGGCACCCTCCCCTACGCCAAGGACCTCACGCCGGGCACGGTGCGGCTGATCGGGGCGGTCGAGCTGGCCGCCGCACTCGGCCTGGTCCTGCCCGCCGCCACCGGCATCGCGGTAGTCCTCACACCGCTCGCCGCACTCGGCGTCGCGGTGGTGATGGCGCTGGCCGGCACCTTCCACCTCCGCCGCCGGGAGTACAGCGCGATCGGCATGAACGGCGTGCTGCTGGCCCTGTCCGTCGTGGTGGCCTGGGGCCGCTTCGGCCCGTACTCCTTCTGACCCTTCCGAATCCATCCCCGGCCGGCGCCCGCTGCCGGCCCTCCGCCCACGAAAGGCGATGACTCCCCATGACCGACCTGCTCGTCCTCGGCGGCAGCGGCCGCACCGGCATCCACGTCCTGGCACAGGCCGCCGAACGCGGCCACCGCGTCCGCGCCCTCGTCCGCGATCCCTCCGCCGTCCATGCCCCGACCGGTGTCGAGCTGATCCAGGGCACGCCCGCGAACATCGACGACATCCGCCGGGCCGCCCAGGGCACCCAGGCGGTGATCAGCGCGCTGAACAACGCCCGCGCCTCCGACAACCCCTGGGCCAAGCCGGTCAGCCCGCCGATGTTCATGACCGACGCCGCCCGCAACACCCTGACCGTCATGGCCGAACAGGGCATCCGCCGGATCGCCCTGACCTCCTCACAGGGCGCCGGCGACGACTGGGCCCGCCTCAACCCGCTTATGAAGGCGTTCATCAACCTGTCGAACATCAAGGCCGGCTTCACCGACCACACCGGCGTCGACCATGTCGTGCGCGCCTCCGACACCGACTGGACCCTCGCCCGCGCCGTCGCACTCACCGACAGGCCCGCCACCGGACCCCTGCACGCCGCCGACCCGGGCACCACCGCCCCCGGGCGCTGGATCAACCGGACCGACCTCGCCCGCTTCCTCCTCGACGCCATCGACGAGGAGACCTGGATCCGCAGCGCGCCGCTGGTGTGGAACGCCCGCGGCTGACCCACCTCGAACCCCTGTTGAACAGTCCCACGAAATCCCGAGGAGACATCCCCATGTCCGAAGCTTCCAAGGTCATTGCGGTCTTCGGAGCCGGCACCGGTCTCGGCGCCTCCGTCGCCCGCCGCTTCGCCCGCGAAGGCTTCCGCGTCGCCCTCGTCGCCCGCCGCAAGGACCGTCTCGACGCACTCGTCGAACAGCTCACCGGTGAGGGCATTGACGCGGTCGGATTCACCGCCGACCTCTCCAAGCCCGCCGAGGTTCCCGCCCTTATCGACGCCGTCCGCGGGCGGTTCGGCCGGATCGACGTCATCGAGTACGGGCCGATCAGCGGGGAACAGAGCTTCGCCCCCGCCGCCAAGCTGGACGCCGCCACCTTGCAGAAGGACAGCCCCCTTCTCCTGCTCACCCCGGTCGAGGTGGTCCGCGCGGTGCTGCCCGAGTGGGCCGAGCGCGGCGACGGCGCGTTCCTGATGACCACCGGCCACACCGCCGTGGCGCCGCGGCCGTACATGAGCGGCGTGGGCCCGCTGATGTCCGCCGCCCGCAACTGGCTGCACTCCCTCAACGGCGAACTCGCCGACATCGGCGCCTACGCCGGCACCCTGTCCATCGCGGCCTTCATCGCCCGCAGCGAGATGGGAGAGATCGCCGCCGCATCCCTGCCCGAAGGCGTCGGCCCGCTCGTCGACCCCGACGACCTCGCCGAGCACTACTGGGACCTGTACAGCAAGCGCGACCGCATCGAGCAGATCCACCCCGAGCCGACCGCCAGGTAACCCCAGCCCGGGCCCCTCGCCACCACGGTTCGGGTCATCCCTCGGCGACGATCACCCTGCGTACAAGCCAGTCCTCCGGTGGGGAGTCCAACTGGCCGTCCGCAGGGGAAAGGATCTTGGCCGCTGTCATCACCACGCCGGAAGACCGTGCCTGCCCGATCATCAGCGCCCATCCCCGCCGGCCTGGGCCGGCTCGCCACCGGCCGCCCTGCCGAGCCCGGGGAACACCCGGAGCTGCTGGACCGCCTCGCGACCGTGCCCGATCCACGTAGGGCCAAGGGGCGCCGCCACCCCCTCGCCTTCGTCCTCGCACTCGCCGCGTGCGCGGTACTGGCCGGCGCGAAATCCCTGACCGCGATCGCGGAATGGGCAGCCGACGCCCCAGCCGCCGTGCTCACCACCCTCGGCGGCCCCAGCCGCGAACCCGCCGGGCCCACCGCCCCGACCGAAGCCACCGTGCGCCGAATCCTGCAGCGCGTGGACGGCGACGCCCTCGACGAGGCGATCGGCGCCTGGCTCGCCGCCCGCGACCCGACCATGGCCTGGGCAGACGCGCCCGCCGCTCGCTGGCCGTGGACGGCAAGAGCGTTCGCGGCGCCGCGCCGACGGCACCCCGGTCCACCTTCTGGCCGCGATGACCGGGACCGGCCTGGTCGCAGCCCAGCGTGAGGTCAGCGCCAAGACCAACGAGATCACCGTCTTCCGGCCGATGCTCGCCGACCTCGACCTGGCCGACATCATGGTCACCTTCGACGCCCTGCACTCCCAGACAGCCCATGCCCGCTTCCTGGTGGAGGAGAAGAAGGCCCACTACATCGCCGTGATCAAGGGGAATCAGCCGCTGCTGCACCAGCACCTCAAGCAGCTGCCCTGGCGGGAGGTTCCGCTGCTGGACAAGACCCGCGCCACGGAGCACGGCCGTGACGAGATCCGCCGCGTCAAGACCTGCACCGTCACCCGCGGCCTCGACTTCCCCCACGCCGCCCAGGCCGTGCAGATCGTGCGCCGCCGCCGGACGGTCACCACCAGGAAGGTCACCCTGGAACGTGTCTACGCGGTCACCGATCTGACGGCCGAGCAGGCCGATGCCCCCGAGATCGCGCACCGTATACGCGAACACTGGGGCATCGAGAACAAGATCCACCACGTGCGCGACACCACCTTCGCCGAAGACGCCTCCCGTGTGCGGACCGGGACCGCGCCCCGGGCCATGGCGGCACTGCGCAACCTGGCCATCGGCGCCCTCCGCCTGACCGGCTGCGACAACATCGCCGCCGGCCTGCGCAAACACAGCCGAGACGCCACCCGACCGCTGGCAACCCTCGGCATCACGTGATCAAACCGGACAGAACCCCTGAACGACGCCGCCCTGGTCCAGGATGCCGGGGCATGGCAGTACGGCGGACTCGGCGTTGGTGCAGGGAAGGACCTGGCGGATGATGCGGGTCGGTAGTCCCGCCGCGAGCAGGGCCCGGATCCGCAGGACCACGGCGGGGGCAGCCTCGTCATAGGTCCGGTACCCGTTGGGCTGGCGTACGGGCCGGAGCAGCCCCGCCCGTTCGTAGTAGCGCAGGAGGCGTTCGCTGGTCCCGGTCCGCTTGGCCAGTTCTCCGATGAGCACTGTCTGCTTCCTCTCGGGTTTGACCTTCCAATGGTGTCAAGGAGCAACAGTGCGTCCGCCCTGCCGCATTCCGGCGGCCTGCTCTCCTTCGGAGGTACCTGGTGATCATTGATGCCCATAGCCATGTCCACGACCCGGTCGAAAGCCACCTTGCCGCCTTGGACGATGCGGGAGTGGATCGCGCGGTACTCTTCGGTACCCGCCCGCATCCGGAACGGGCTGTTGATCTTGCATCACTGCGTCGCGAGATGAGCGTCCTCGACAATGCCCTGGCAGGCCGTGGGAACAGCGTCGACGGCTACCGCACCGCCTGGGCGGAGCTGCACGAGACCCTGGCCGCGCACCCGGACCGTTTCATCGGGTTCGGCTCCGTGCCGCTGGACCTGTCCGAGGAGGACATCGCGGCCCTGATCGACCGCGAGGTGGTGGGGCACGGACTGCGCGGGATCGGGGAACTCACGCCTCCCGCGGGGGAGGCTGCCCGGATCGAGCCCGTGCTCGCCGCGGCGCATGACCATGGCGGGCTGCCTGTCGTCGTCCATGGCTTCGCCCCCACCACTGCGGAAGACCTGCGCGCCCTGTCCCGTCTCGCCGCGCGCTACCCGGCGGTTCCACTGGTAGTCAGCCAGCTCGGTGGGATGAACTGGATGGAGGCCATCGAACTGGTGCGGGACACGCCGAGCATGTATCTGGAACTGTCCACGGCCAACATCATCTTCGCGGTGCGGCTGGCGATCCGTGAGATCCCCGAGCGGACCTTGTTCGGCTCGGACGCCCCCTACGGTGATCCCGTGCTCGCCCGCACCACCATCGAACGGGTCACCCCTCCTGGCGAAGTACGTGACCGGGTGCTCGGGGGAACTCTGGGCAGGCTCCTGGGCATCCTCTGAACCGAAGCCCTCCTCGACGTCAGCCCTTCCCTGGCTTCGGCACCGCTACTACGCCTGGAGGTAGCGGTGCAGGGAGGACTTGGGAATGCCGGTCTTCGTGGCGATCTCGCCGAGGCTGCTGCCCTGCTGCTTCAGCAGTCTTGCATAGTCGATCTTGTCGGCGGGGTGGGCGACGGGGCGGTCGATGCGGCGGCCGGCGGCTTCGGCGACGGCGTGGGCGTGAGCGGCGCATTCGGCGGTGAAGGTGCCTTCCATCTCGGCGAACAGGGCCAGCAGCAGGAAGGCGATGCGGCCCATGCCTTCGTCGGCGGTGTTGATCGGCAGCGGGTCGGCGAGTGAGCAGACCCCGATCTTTTTCTCACTCAGGTCGTGGACGAGGTTGAGGACTTCGCGCAGGTTGCGGCCGAGCCGGTCGAGGGTGTGCACGACGATGGTGTCCCCGGGCCGGGCGTAGGCGAGAAGGTCGGCCAGGCCGGGGCGCTCGACGGTGGCGCCGCTCTTTTTGTCGACGTAGATCTGTTCGTCGGGAATACCGGCGTTGCCCAGGGCGTCGAGTTGGCGTTACAGGCTTTGTTTGGTGGTGGAGACCCGGGCATACCCCAGTTCGAGGCCGCCGGAGGCGTGGCGGTGGTGTGAATATCCAGGACCTGGACCTCGCCGCGCGCCGCTGCCCGGTCAAGGCGAAGGGCGCCCGGACCAAGGCCCGCCGCCGCGGCCAGGCGCGCGAGGACTGCGTGCTGGAGCCCGTGTACTGGGACGCCGGCACCGCCCGGCTCCTGCCCCGTCTGTTGAAAGGCCGCGCCCACGGCCCGGTATTCGTCACCCACCGCCGCCCGGGGCCGGGCAGAGTCGTCAGCCCCCGTGACGTCTGCCCGGACACCGGACTGGCCCGGCTGTCGTACGGGCAGGCCCGCGCTCTGCTCGACGAGCACACCGCCGTGCGCGGACCGGGCACGGGCTGGGACCTGCACGAGAACCGTCACTCCGCCCTGACCCATCTCGGTGAACAGGGCGCCTCGCTGCTGATGCTGATGGCGAAGTCCCGGCACAAGAAGCCGGAGAACGTCCGCCGCTACTTCAAACCGTCGTCCGAGGCGATTGCCGAACTCACCAGCTTGCTCGCCCCCGGCGACGCCCGGCGCACCCGCGGCGTAGTCACAGTGCCGGGGAACTGTCAGTAGCAAGGCGTTACGGCTGCGTTCGGAGCACGACGGAACCAGCCGACCGGTTAGGGTCGCTGCCGTGGACCTCCAACAGCGCATCTGTGACCGCGCAGGTGAATTTCTGTTCCTCGCGGTGACGCCGCCCAGGCAGACGACCACCCCCGAGCGGGCTCAGGAGATCGCCGACGTCACCCGCAAGCGGCTCGACGGCCTGGAGCCCGACGGGCTCGTGCTATACGACATCGACGACGAGAGCGACCGGAACCCGGCCGAGCGGCCGTTCCCGTTCACGCAGACGATGGACCCCGCGGAGTACCTCGCCCGGCACTTCGGAGAGCTCGACCTGCCGGTCGTGGTTTACCGGGCGGTCGGCAAGTACGATGAGAGCGACTTCCGGAGCTGGCTCACGGAGCAACCAGACCGGGTCCTCTCGGTCTTCGTGGGCGCGGCGTCGCGGGAGACGCCGGTTGCCACCACTCTGTCGCGCGCCCAGTTGCTGCGGGCCGAACTCAGGCCCGACCTGCTGCTTGGCGGCGTCGCGATCCCGGAGCGACACACGCGCACTGGTACGGAGCACCTGCGTTTGCTCGCGAAGCAGGAGGCCGGCTGCTCGTACTTCGTCACCCAGGTCGTTTACGACGTCAACGCCGCCAAGGACCTGGTTTCGGACTACCGCTACGAGTGCGCCGCCCGTGATCTGGCGCCCGTCCCGATCGTGTTCACGTTCTCGGTCTGCGGGTCGATGAAGACGCTGGAGTTCCTGAGGTGGCTCGGCGTGGACGTGCCCCGCTGGATCCACAACGAACTCCAGCACGCCGATGACACGCTGCAGGCATCGTTCGAGCATGCGCTGGCGACCGCCCGCGAGCTGATGACCTTCTGTCGACGGCTCGAGGTGCCGTTCGGCCTCAACGTCGAGAGCGTGTCCATCCGCCGCGAGGAGATCGAGGCGGCGGTCGACCTGGCTGCCCGGCTCCGGTCCGAGCTTTGCCGCTGACAGGAGGGGCAGGCGACTTCTATCGTCTGACGGACAGTTCTGCCGCCACCGTGATGACGAGTTTCTGCGCGATCTGCGGGACGGGCACGCCGTTGGCCCGCAGGGATCGCGCGTACGCGGCCATGTCCTCGTCGACGACTTTGGGGCGCCCGCCGTGCCGGCCGCGTTCGGGGGCGGACGCCTGGCCCTCCAGGGACTTCTCCCGGATGTACTCGCGCTCGGACTCCGCCATGCCGGCGAGAGCGCGAACAGGGCGGCGCCGTGCCCGGACGGGTCGTACACCCCTTGGAGGGGGCCGGTGAGGAGTTCGGGGGCGGTGGCAGCCCAGCGGATGGTCCGGGTGCTACTGCGGCCGCTAGCAGGGACGCGAATTGGTCCCGAAGCGGTTCGGTCAGCCATGATGGCAGCACAGGCACAGGTCTCCCCAATGAGTGGTGTGCCTCGTGAAGTTGCTGGTCACGGCTCTGGTGTGAGGGACAGGAGAACTACTCGCGCTGGTTGTCGGCTGGTGTCCAGGACGATCAGGTCACAGGCCACGTGGCCATGCCACGGGCTCGCCGTTGGTCCGCAGACGTCCCCGGACCACGAGGCGGCCGAGCCGTCGCTGTTCGGCTCATAGAGCGACAGCAGGTCCTCGACGTCACCGGCCTGCAGGTAGCCCATGAACACGGGCCCCACCTGCTGAGGTGTCTCGGCACGGCGCCGGGCGGTGAGGCCGACCGGCTTGTCGCCCCGGTCGGCCGCGGCAAGCAGGTCTGGAGGGGGTGCGCATCAACGCGGGAGGGTCGGGCCTCAGCCTCACGCTGTCACGCGGCGGGGCGTCTGGCGTGTGATCGGGGGCGAAGTCGATTTTCAGGCCGCGCAGATGGTCAGGCTGCTGGTGCGAAGGCCGTGATTGCGTCGACGAGGTCGGCCGGAGCTTCCAGCGGGATCAGGTGACCCGTGTTCGGAATCACCGCGAAGTCGGCTCCGGAGAGGTAGGGCACCAGGTTGTCGACGAGCACGTCGACGGGCTCGACATGGTCGTTCTCTCCGGCGACGACGAGGGCGGGAACGCTGATCATGCGGGTGTGCTCGCAGACGTCCTCCGCGATGCCGCGCAGTGGCCACTCCGTGCGGGCGGCGTCGGTGCTGGCCCGCGAGTCGGCCGCGATCTGCGACTTGATCGATTCGGGCAGCTCGGTCGCGGTGAGGATGTGATCCCGTGCGCCGGCGACGGACTCGTCGGAGTCGTAGGCATGGGAAAGGCCTTCCCGGTACTCGGGAGTGATCCCTGCGGCGGGCTTCGCCGGAGCGGAACCGACGAGGATGATCCCGCGGAGGCCGGCGGGCCGGGTCGCCGCTATGAGCTGCGCGACCTTGCCACCCATGGAATGTCCGACGAGGACGTAGTCGGTGACGCCCGCGTCGGCGATCACGGCGAGCGTGTCGTCGGCGAGTTGGCGGAGGGTGTAGGGGCCGGCCAGGTTGCTCGAGCGACTCCACCCGCGGAAGTCGACAGTGAGCATGTCGCGTCCCGCGAGGCGGTCGACGACGAGGTCCCAGGTGCGGGCGGATCCACCCCAGTAGTGCAGAAACACCAGGGTCGGTCCGGTCCCCGGCCGGTGGTCATAAGCGGGCAGTAGCGGCTGCTGCGTCGTGTTCATCGTGACTCTCTCGATCAGTGTTCTGGGGCGGTTGTTCTGTGTGTTCATTGAATCTCTGCCGCTGTGCCGGGGCATCGGCATGACTGGTCGCCTGATGGTGGAAAATGGACAGATGATGGTGATCCGGCAGATGACCTACCAGCCCGTCGGGCGCCGTGCCGCCGCTGTCGAAACCATGACGTTCGACCGCCTTCGCGAGCTGAACGACGGCGGGACACAGCGTGCCGACTTCCACGTCCTCGCCGTCGTCGATGCCGGGCACGGATCCGTCACCGTGGACTTCCTCCGACACCCGCTCCAGGAGCGGTCCGCGGTGTGGGTCGCTCCTGGAGCTGTGCACCGATGGGATGACATCGCTGACGTGGCTGGGCACGTCGTGCTGTTCGTGCCGACCGCGCCGGTCACCCACGCCACCCGGGAGCTCGTCGCGTCCCCCGACCTGGTCGCACACTGGAGCGTTTCCGACGCCGACTGGCCGTTCGTCGACACCGCGCGCAACCATCTCCTCCTCGAAGCATCCGCCCCACCCGGGGATATTTCGACGGAGCTGCCCGAGATCCTGCTCTCGGCGCTCATCGCCCGGCTCCGGCCCCCTCACGCTGAAGCCCGGTCGATCAATCCGGTGTTCCGACTGTTCCGGTCCAGCGTCGAAGCGCACTTCCGGGAACATCACGACGCCGGCTACTACGCCCGGACACTGGGATACGCACCCCGCACCCTCTCAAGAGCGGTGCAGCAGGTCACCGGCCGCAGCGCGAAGGCATACATCGTCGATCGGATCGTCCTGGAAGCCAAAAGGCTCCTCGCACACGACCGGCTCACCGCGGCCGCCTGCGCCAACACGCTCGGCTTCCCCGACGCGTCCAACTTCTCAGTGTTCTTCCGGAAGGCGACAGGCATTCGCCCGGGCGCGTGGCAGTCCAAAACGGTGGCCGTCGAGTGAGGGAGTGTGCTTAAGAAAGGCACCTGAAGGGTGTCAATATTCCGATCAGGCCGCTGAGCTGGGCGTTTCCTGTGAATGGTGAGGCGGTCGGGGTGACATGGTGTGGTACTCGTTGAGCAGTCCGCCGAGTACCTGCTTGCGCCTGACCGTGGCGGCGGGCAGGGGGATGATGCCCGGGTCGTCGTCTGGAGCATGTAGGCCGAGGCTGCGGTGGGCCCGTCCGGCGTTGTAGTGCTCGGCGTACCTGGTGAGGACGGTGCGAAGGTGTCGTTCGCCGGTGATGAGGAGGCGGTCGGTGCATTCGGTGCGGGCTGTGCGTATCCATCGTTCGGCGAACGCGTTTGGCCGTGGGCTTTGCGGCGGTGTCGGGATGACGGCTGTGCCGTTGCCGGCGAAGACGGCGTCGAATGTGGCGGTGAACTTGCTGTCCCGGTCCCGGATGAGGAACCGGAAGCACCCAGCTCTCTCCTCGAGGTCCATGAGCAGGTTGCGGGCGAGTTGGGCGACCCATGCGCCGGTGGGGCGGGGGGTGACGCCCAGGATGTGAACGCGCCGGGTGGCGATCTCCATGGCGAAGAAGACGTAGAGACGTTTGAGGAAGACGGTCTCCACGTGCATGAAGTCGCAGGCGAGCAGCGTGTGGGCCTGGGCGCGGAGGAAGGAGCGCCAGGTCTGCTGGGATGCGCGCTGCGGTGCGGGTGGTAGACCGGAGCGGCGCAGGACGCGCCGGATGGTGGCGGCGGCGACCCGATGACCCAGCCGTCGCAGCTCGCCCTGGATCCTGACGTATCCCCAGGTCGGGTTCTCTGCGCCAGGCGCTGGATGAGCGCCGCAATCCCTTCCGGCAACGGTGGCCGGCCGGGCCTGACGGGTGTCTGTCGCCATTTCCAGCGCACCAGACGGCGGTGCCAGGTCAGCAGCGTGCCCGGGGTGACCAGCCGATGGCGGCGCAAGGCGGATGGCAGGTGCCGTGCGAGAGTGGAGAGCACGGCACGGTCAGCCCATGAGAGCCGCGGCCGCTCTACCTGCCGGCGCAGCACGGCGACCTCATGACGAAGGGCAAGGATCTCGGCGTGGTTCGCGGCCGTCGACCGGCCCAGCAGGAGGAGGCAGCCCAGTAGGCGGCAGAAGATCAGGTAGAGCAGTCGCAGACCCACGATCACTGATCATGCCCACACTTGGGCGAGCGCAAAGCCTCAGGTCAACCACCGGACGCCAATAAAGACACCCTTCAGGCAGGTCGTGCGGGAGGTAGGCCGGTTCGCCCCTGGTAGAGGATCCCATTTAGGATTTTCCGCGTGTCATAGGCGCCCTGATGGCCGCTGACCGAGCGGTGCCCGTCCTTCCACGCGGTGATCACCGGCTCGATCAGGTTCCACTGTCCGTCCGATAAGTCGCTTGGATACGGCTTGCGTTCACTCATCCGGCCAGCCCGCCAGACCACAGCCCTCGGCCCGGAAGAATCCACCCCACACCCACAGCATCAGGTGATAGCAGAATCACTCATACACTCACGAACTGCCCGCTTAGAGAAGAATCGTTCTGGCGTGAAGTGTGATGCGCTCTTGCCTTGAGTCGGCGAGGTTGGGTCGTATGGTCGCGGCTTCGTCGTCGATGTGGTGGGGGTGCGGGTGTGGACGGATTACGGGTTTCGCCATGGAAGCGGTATGGGCATGACCGCCTGTATGTCAACCTCCCAGGCGGCGAGAAGGTCGCCTGGTTCGACCGCGGCACCGGGAAGTTGAACGTCTTGGCCGAGGAATACCGGGATGCCGTTGTCGAGGTTCTGGCTCCGTACTTGGCAGGCACGCCGTCGTCGACCACCTCGGAGGCCGCGGCGGTCGACGACTGCCGGGATTCTCTGCGCCCAGAGGACGACCTCGCGGCTAATCGGCCAGGTACCGCTGTGAGTGCGAAGCTCGATGAGCTTGCACCCGGCATCGTGGCTCGCTTGGTGACGATGATGTTGGGGCGGCGGTCCGAGGCGTACGGCTGGCGGAAGGGCTTGGTGGGGGAGCGGAGGGTGGGCGCGGAGCTGGAGCGACTCACCCGCAAGGGCTGGCGGGTGCTTCATTCGATACCGCTACCGCGGGATGTGGACATCGATCATCTGCTGATCGGCCCAGGTGGCGTCTTCAGCGTGAACACGAAGTACCACCGCGGCGCCCGCGTCTGGGTGGGCGACGACTCCGTGAAGATCGGTGGCCAGTCATACCCGTATGTACGCAAGTGCCGCGCCGAAGCCAGGCGTGCGTCCCGGGCACTCACCCGAGCGTGCGGCTTCGCCGTCGATGTGCGCCCTGTGCTCGCTTTCGTCGACGTCGACACGATCACTGTGACGCCCTCCTTGCAGGATGTGCGTGTCGTCCGGGACAGGGAGTTCTCGTCGTTCAAACGCCTGGAGGGGGTGTGGACACCGAGGCAGATCGGGCCGATCTACGGCGCAGCGCGGAACCGCCGGATCTGGTTGAACGCCTGATGCCGCGCGCTTCCCCGGTCTCCAGACGCTCACCGTGCGGCACCCGATCAGGCCGTCAGGAAGTCCCAGCTACGCCATCCGGGTGCGGCATACCCGGCCGCCGCACTTCAACGCGGCACGCAGCTGGCTGCGGCTGAGCCGGATCGCTTTGCCCGGTGTCGACGCGATCGCCAGTACTGCACGGGCAAGTGGGGTGGTTGACCTGGGGCTTTGTGGTCGCCCACGTATGGGCATGATCAGTGATCGTGGGTCTGCGACTGCTCTACCTGATCTTCTGCCGCCTACTGGGCTGCCTCCTCCTGCTGGGCCGGTCGACGGCCGCGAACCACGCCGAGATCCTTGCCCTTCGTCATGAGGTCGCCGTGCTGCGCCGGCAGGTAGAGCGGCCGCGGCTCTCATGGGCTGACCGTGCCGTGCTCTCCACTCTCGCACGGCACCTGCCGCCCGCCTTGCGCCGCCATCGGCTGGTCACCCCGGGCACGCTGCTGACCTGGCACCGCCGTCTGGTGCGTTGGAAGTGGCGGCAGGCACCGGCCAGGCCCGGCCGGCCACCGTTGGCAGAAGAGACGGTCGCGCTCGTCCAGCGCCTGGCGAGAGAGAACCCGACCTGGGGGTACGTCAGGATCCAGGGCGAGCTGCGACGGCTTGGCCATCGGGTCGCCGCCGTCACGGTCTGGCGCGTTCTGCGCCGCTCCGGCCTGTCACCCGCACCGCAGCGTGCATCCCAGCAGACCTGGCGCTCCTTCCTCCGATCCCAGGCCCACACGCCGCTGGCTTGCGATTTCATGCACGTAGAGACCTCTCGTGTTTCGCGGTTCTGGGTGGTCATGTTCCGGGGGCGGCCCAGGCGGTGAGGACGGCCTGGATTTCTTGGGGTGTTGCCTGGTGAGGGCGTGGGCCGCGAAAACGGTGGGCGGTGATGACACGGCGGAGTTTGGCGGTCATGTCCTCGAAGGAGGGCTGGGTCTTTGTGGTGTACCAGCGGGCCCGGGACCGGTGTTCGGTGGCATCGGTGGGCTGGTGGCCAGCGAGTGTGTACCAGAGGATCACCACGGTCAGGGCGAACAGGCCGAAGGGCACGGTAGGTTCGACCGCGGGCCGGGTGCGGTTGCGGGCCTCGCCGACACCGACAGTCTGGCGGGCGTCGTAGAAGGCCGTCTCGATCGCCCACCGGGACGCGTAGCGTTCTACGATCTCCTCGGCGGGGCTGGTCAGGTCGGTGGTGACCAGGGCGGCGCCGTAGCCGCGGTCCAGCCCGGTGCCGGGCCCGCAGCGCTCGTCCCGGACCAGGACGACCCGGATCGGCCGGGTGTGGAAGGAGCCGTACTACAGGCAGATACGTTCGGCGAGGAAGACCGGGGACGTGCGTCCGTAGCGGTGGACCTTGATGCGCCGCCACTCCACCAGCCGGGCGAGTTCCGCTGGAGTGCCCAGCCGGGCCCCTTTGGTGTGCGGGCGTCCCTTCTTGCCGGTCCGCGGTGGTGGCAGTTCGTGCAGCACCGAGGTGACCTTCAGCCGGCTGGTCCAGGAGACGGGTGTCGGCAGGCCGCGGAGGTGTTCGCCGACGTAAGCGGCATCGCCGACCGTGTGCACGGTGCGGTCGGGGAAGTGGGCCGCGATCCGTTCGGCCATTTCGCGGGCCAAGGCGATCTTCCCGGTGTGCCGGGGACGCCACAGCCGGGCCAGCACCGGCAGGCACACCGGCCTGGCCAGGAACGGCAGGGTCACCACGATCCCGGCGACCACCCAGCAGTTGCCGAAGCCGGCCGGGCGCGGGCCCCTGGCCGAGCCGTCATGCTGCCAGGCTGCACCGAAGACCTTCCGTCCGCTCCGTTTGAACAGGGTGTCGTCCACCGCGACCAGGAGCGGTGCATCGTCCGGCAGGATGCGCTCGACGATCCAAGCGGCCAGGGCCAGACCGACCTCATCGGCTGACCAGCGCGCGCAGGAGAACAAGCGATGGGCCCGGGCGTGGTGCCAGGTGCGCTCCAGCTGCGCTCCGAGCAGCATCCCGCACACCGTGCGCCGACGGGGCTGCGCGATCAGCCCGGTCAGCAGGGCGCAGAAGGTCCGACAGGTCGGGGCAGTGAAGCAGGAACGGCAGGCCAGCAGCAGCCCGGACAGTGAAGCGGATATCGTCCTGTCAGGAAGCATCGGCGGCTCACTCTCAACCAGGGTGATACAGACACCGCCGATGCTTCTGCGTTCACCCCGCTCCCGGCCTGAAGGGTGTCATTACTGCCGTACGGCGGCTGACCTGGTGCTTTGCGATGGTCCCAATATGGGCATGTTCACTGATCGTGGGTCTGCGATTGCTCTACTTGATCTTCTGCCGACTACTGGGCTGTTTCCTCGTGCTGGGCCGATCGACAGCCGCGAAGGACGCCGAGATCCTCGTGCTTCGTCATGAGGTCGTGGTGCTTCGCCGGCAGATCGAGCGCCCGCGGCTCTCTTGGGCCGATCGTGCTGTGCTCTCCGCTCTCGCCCGGCACCTGCCACCCGTCTTACGCTGCCATCGGCTGGTCACCCCGGGCACCCTGCTGGCCTGGCACCGCCGTCCGGTGCGCTGGAAGTGGCGCCAGACGACGGTCGGACCCGGTCGGCCACCATTGCCAGAAGAGACAGTCGCGCTCATCCGGCGCCTGGCGCGAGAGAACCCGACCTGGGGATACGTCAGGATCCAGGGCGAACCGCGACGGCTTGGCCATCGGGTCGCCGCCGCCACGATCCGGCGCGTTCTGCGCCGCTCCGGTCTGCCGCCCGCACCGCAGCGCGCATCCCAGCAGACCTGGCGTACCTTCCTTCGATCCCAGGCCCACACGCTGCTCGCCTGCGACTTCATGCACGTGGAGACCGTCTTCCTCAGACGTCTCTATGTCTTCTTCGTCATGGAGATCGCCACCCGGCGCGTTCACGTCCTGGGTGTCACCGCCCACCCGACCGGCGCATGGGTCGCCCAACTCGCCCGCAACCTGCTCATGGACCTCGAGGAGAGGACTGGGTTTCCGGTTCCTCATCCGGGACCGGGACAGCAAGTTCACCGCCACATTCGACGCCGTCTTCGCCGGCAACGGCACAGCCGTCATCCCGACCCGACACCGCCGCAAAGCCCACGGTCCAACGCGTTCGCCGAACGATGGATACGCACAGCCCGCGCCGAATGCACCGACCGACTCCTCATCACCGGCGAACGACACCTACGTACGGTCCTGACCGGGTACGCCGAGCACTACAACGCCGGACGGGCTCACCGCAGCCTGAACCTACGTGCTCCAGACGACGACCCGAACATCATCCCCCTGCCCGCCACCACGGTCAGGCGCCAGCGGGTACTTGGCGGACTGCTCAACGAGTACCACACAACTCCACCCCGACCGCCTCACCATCGACAGGAAATGCCCAGCTCAGCAGCCTGATCGGGATATTGACACCCTTCACGGGTCCCGCGTGAGGCAGCGGCCGGTGGGGCGTGATACGGGGGCTTCGGCTCGGCGTGACAAAATGGGGGGCCGTTCGTCCGTCGTTTGATGCTGCGAGGTTCTCCGTGAGCAAGCACGTGGCCCGCGAGCCGCTGCGCCGTAATTCGCGGTCCAACCGGGCGCGCATCCTGGCCACGGCCCGTGAGGAGCTGGGGCGGAACCCCGATGTCACGCTGGAGGAGGTGGCGCGGGCCGCCGGGGTCGTACGGCGCACCCTCTTCGGGCACTTCCCGGGGCGGGCGGCGCTGCTGGAGGCGCTCGCCGAGGAAGCTGCCGAGACGTTGCGGAACACGGTGGAGGCCGGGCCGGAGCCGGGGGAGTCGGCCGAGCGGGCGTTGGCGCGGTTCGTACTCCGGATGTGGCCCGTGGGCGACCGCTACCGCATGCTGCTGGCGCTCACCCGGCGGGACCTCGGCTCCGAGCGCGTCGCCGAGGTGCTCGCGCCGGCCCGGGAGGCCGCCACCGGGATCCTGGAGCGCGGGCAGCGGGACGGCGTCTTCCACGCCCATCTGCCGCCGGCCGTGCAGAGCGCAGGCCTGATGGCGATGATCGTAGCTCTGGTGGAGTCCGTCAACACCGGCGCGCTGGAGGACGACGGGCACCGGATCGCCACGGCCACCCTCATCGCGGCCGGCGTGCCGGAGGATCGGGCGAGCGCGGTGGTCGAGGAGGTTGGGTCGGCGATGGCTACGGCTCTTCCGGCCCACGGCACCTGATTTCTCTCCGGCCGACCCGTTCGACGAGGTGTCCCGGGCGTCGTCGCGGCGGAAGGTGACCGACTTGCCGGAGGAGTGGGCGGTGAGGCCCTGCTCCGTGGTGGTGACCGAGCGCAGTCGGAGGCCGTCGGGGATGTTCCGCGACGCGATCGGCTCGGCGAAGACCTGGTCGAGCAACTTCTCACCGGCCTCGGGCAGGGCGACGCGGCCCGCGACCTTGAAGTCCTTGAAGGTGACGCGGTTGCCGGAGGCCGCCGAGACGGTCGTCGTCGCGGTGACCTCGAAGCCGAGGGTGGTCAGGACGCGGGCGCGGATCCGGTCGGAACCGTAGCCCCGGGTCAGTTCCAGGCCTAGGGCGTCGGACAGGTCCGCGTACGACAGGAAGACGGTCGCCTCCGCCGAGCGGGCCCGGGCCTCGCTGTCGTCGTCCGACTTCGTCAACCCGTCGATCCGCAGGGCGAGTTCGGTCACCGGCAGCGGGCGGTCGGAGCCGTCGGCGGGTTCGTGCGAGTACGAAAGCTCGCACTCCTGGTCACGGTCGTGCTCGGGGCGGGGGCGGTACATCAGCCCTCCTCCAAAGGGCTTAGGGATGCTTTCAGAATGCTGG
>NZ_NCSM01000050.1:61110-62084 GCF_002224125.1 Streptomyces sp. NBS 14/10 | reverse complement strand
CAGGCTCCCGCGGGGAAGGTGGTGTTGCTGGCGCGGGCGAACGGGTTGCTCTCGGAGGCGGCCAGCTGGGTCCAGGAGCCGGCGAGGCTGTTGGTGGTCCAGGAGCGGAAGTAGCGTCGTCCGTCGGATCCGATGGCCTCGACGATCAGCAGGTACTGGTCGCTGCCCTGCACCTTGTACACGTTGCTCGCCTCGAACAGGGCGTATTTGTTGGAGTCCTGGGCGGCGATGACGGTGTTGGTGAACCCGTTCGGGAACTGGGCGAGGCTGGTCTGGGAGCGGTAGAGGTGTCCGTTGTCGTCGGAGGAGAACAGGTAGCAGTTGGCGCTGTCGCAGATCACCCACATGTCGACCCAGTAGCCGTTGCCGATGTTCTGCTTGATGATGTCCGGCATCGAGGAGTAGAAGTTGCGTGGCGCGCTCCACCCGTTCGGGTTGCTGATGTCGGTGTTGGTGGAGAACGAGGCGTTGCCGGTCTGGTACACGAGGTACCAGGTGCGCTGGGGCGCGAAGTAGAACACCTGGGGTGCGGCCCGGTATCCGGTGCCGATCCCGCTGCGGTCCAGGTAGTGGTGCGGGGCCGAGGCCGCCTGGGACCAGTCGGTGAAGTTCAGATACACCAGGCTGTATCCGGAGGCGCTGGCGACGCTGGCGAACACGTGGTACTTGCCGTTGTAGTAGACCACGGTCGGGTCCTTGAGCCCGGCGATGTTGTGGGTGGAGTCCGGCTTCGGGGACATCAGGATCCCGCTGGAGCTCCAGTTGAAGCTGCCGGGCAGGGCGGCGGCCGAGCGGGAGGAGGCCGAACTGGGGGAGGCCGAGCTGGGGGAGGCAGCGTTCTTCGCCGGGGCCGTTGCCGCGGCCTTCACCGCGGGGGTGCCGCCCATCGCGGTGAGCGCCGAGTTGTAGGCCGCCTTCTTGTTGCCGTTGCCGTCGAAGAGCAGTGGCTTGTCCCCGGCGCGCCAGGAGTCGGT
>NZ_NCSM01000050.1:0-61030 GCF_002224125.1 Streptomyces sp. NBS 14/10 | reverse complement strand
GGTGGTCTGGAAGCTGGCGGGCGGGCCGCCGGTGCCGAAGTGGGCCTGGAAGCCGACGCAGTCGATGGGCACACCGCGGGACTTGAAGTCGCGCACCATGCGGTAGACGCCCTGGGTCTTGGCGTCGCTCCAGTTCTCGATGTTGTAGTCGTTGTAGCAGAGCTTGGCCGACGAGTCGGCCGCCCGCGCGGTGCGGAAGGCCTGTTCGATGAAGCCGTCGCCCAGCAGGTTCTGGAAGACCGAGGGGCGGTGTGCTCCGCTGCCGCCGTCGGCGAACGCCTCGTTCACCACGTCCCAGGCGTATACCTTGCCCCTGTAGTGGCCCATCACGCCGTTGATGTGGTTGTTCATGACGCTGCGCAAAGTGTTCGCGTCGCCGATGGAGCTGACCCAGCTGGGCAGTTGGGAGTGCCAGACCAGGGTGTGGCCGCGTACGCGCTGGCCGTGCGAGGTGGCGTGGCTGACGATCTGGTCGGCGGGGCCGAAGTTGAACGAGCCGCGGGAGCGCTCGGTGGTGTCCCACTTCATCTCGTTCTCGGGGGTGACCATGTTGAACTCGCGGTTCAGGATGGTCGAGTACGTCCCGTCGCCGAGCTTGCCGGCGGCCACGGCGGTCCCGAAGTACCGGCCGGACTGGGCCGCCTGAGCGCCCAGGGTGGACGCCTGAATGGAGTCAGAGGGAGCGGCGGAGTCAGTGGCGGTGGCAGTGGCGGGTGCGGCGTTCGCGGTCCCGGCCACCGCCATCACGCCGGCGGCCAGGAGACCTAACGCGAGGGTTCGGTATCGGCCGGGTGGCTTCACAACAGTCATGGTTCTCCTTGGAGATCGAGGCGTTCTCGTTGGGAGCGCTCCCAATTTCGGCTGTGGTGCGGTCATGCCGGTGTTGAGGAAGGCTGCTGACGGCCCCGACGACCGGGTGGCGGCGGCCGCCGGTCGGGTCGGGTATGGGGAAGCTCCCTGTGTCGGCTGGGGATGGCTCCCTTGAACGTCGCCGCCCGTGTCCTCGAACTCCGGCACGGTGACGTAGGGGGAACCTCACCGGGATACGGCTGTCAACGGTGGTCTGTGGGGCCGACACAAACCTGTCCACCCGGACTATCGTTCGGCGTATCGAACGACAATCGGAAGGTCGGACAGCATGGATGATAGGCGGACTCCGTGGGACGTCAACACCCCTTGCACCAACCAGCCCGTCGATGACCGATGAAGGCTGTTTGTGCGTCCGGTACTCGGCTCATGTGGCCGGAACGGCACTCGCGCTGCCGTTTATTCGCCGGTCCCGCGCCATGGGCCGGTGCTCTCGCGGACGATCAGAGCGGGCTCGTCGCAGGGGTCGGGAGCGGGTGCCGCGGGGTCGAGCAGTCGGCGCAGCAGTGAGAAACAGGTGCGGCCGAGCCCCTCGAAGTCGAGTCGGACCGTGGTCAGCGCGGGGGCGAGGAAGGCCGCGACGGGTACGTCGTCGAAGCCGGCCACGCTCAAGTCGTCGGGGATGTGGCGTCCGGCTTCGCGGGCCGCCCGCATCACCCCGGCGGCCACGTCGTCGTTGCCGCACAGCACCGCGGTCACCGACCGGTCCGCGACCAGCTCCCGCGCGGCAAGGTAGCCGGTACGCGGCGTCCAGCCACCTTCCAGCACGGGCGGTTCCGGGGCACCGGCCGCGCGCAGCGCGTCCAGCCAGCCCTGCGTGCGCTGGGCCACGTCCGCGGTCGAGGAAGGTAGCGCCAGATAGTGCACTGTGCGGTGGCCCAGGCCCAGCAGATGGCGGGTGGCGTGGGCGGCGGCGAGCCGATCGTCCAGCCAGGCCTGCGGCCGGGCGGAGACCGGTTCTCTGCCGGAGGGTCGCTCGACAGCGGCCACCACAGGTGTGTCCGCGGGCAACAGCCGCAGGGCATGCACCCCGGGGGCGTCGAAGGCGATGACCACGACGGGTTCGCCCGGCCGCGCGAGGCGGGCGCGTAACTCCGCCCGGTCCGGGTGGGCGTGGCGGTCCAGCACGCTGACCGCGACCGCGAATGAGGCGGCTCGGGCGGCCTCTTCGATGCCGCGCAACGTCGAGGCGGCCCCGTACAGACTGGTATCGCTGGTGAGGACGGTCAGCGAGCGGGCTGCCTTGCCCGCGAGCTCGCGGGCCGCGTGGTTGGGCCGGAATCCGAGCGAATCGATGGCGGCTTCGACCCGGTGACGGGTGGCATCGGCGACGGCGGAGTGGCCGTTGATGACGCGGGAGACCGTCTGGTGGGAGACGCCGGCTTCCCGCGCGACATCGCGGATGGTCACGGTGGGGGCGCCACTGGTGTCGGGGGCCGTGCACATCAAGCTGTGCCGACTCCGGGAAGGCGGCGGTAGCCGCTCGGCATGGCTGGCTCCTTGCTCCTTGTCGGCGCGGCTATGTGACCGGTCACTCAGGCGCGGATTCATCCCCGACGGTCATCCGCGCGGCCGCCGGGCCCGGTCGGGCGGAAGAAGCCCGGAGAAATCCATGCTGCGCGAGCTCTTGACACTTTGGATTCCGACGCCACAATCATGCGGTGATGTGACCGTTAACACAAGTGGTCGGGAGCGGACGGAAACCGAACTCCTGCCGAGCCTGGGGCTGCCGTACCCCGATGACCACTCCTGAACGGGTGCACGGTGGCCAGGGCCAGCGCCGTGACACCCCATGATCGACGGCTCCCAAGGGCAGTGGCTGCTCAGCCCCGGAGCCGAGTGAACAGCGGGATCACCGGGGCGTGGGTACGTCCAGCCTGATCAGACCCTGGGCGCGAAGATCGCTCGCGGGGCCGATCGCGCAGGGCGGCTCCCAGGCGCTGCTCGGAGAGCCGCTGCCGCGTCCTGGGCCGGTGTGACTCGGTAGAGGTTGCCAACGCGGGCCACCATCGCCGCGCTCACCGCCCGGCTCAGGGCGAACTGGGCGTTGAGGTTCACCTGGAGCACCAGGTCCCAGTCGGTGTCGGTATGTTCGGCCGCGGGTGCGAGACGGATGGTGCCGGCTTTGTTGACCAGGATGTCCACCGGCCGCGCCCGTGCGGCGAGGTCCGCGCCCAGAGCACTGGCCATGGCCCGGCCGATGCCCCGTCGGGCTCCCGTGACGACAGCCAGCCGGCCCGTCAGGTCGAACGCACTCATACCGCTGCCGCCTCCGTCTTGTCGGTGCAGTCCACGAGGATCTTCATCACATGGCCACCGGCCTCCAGCGCCTCGAACGCGGCAGGTGTCTCGGCTACCGTGCTGTCCAGCCCCTCGCTCGATCTCTTGCAAGTTCCAGCTCAGGGTGCACCCAAGGTGACGGCATGGGATCGGTCGCGAAGTAGCTGCCAGACATGCCATGTATCAGCAGTCACAAACATGCATCTCAAGGTATAAATCACGCAAATTGACTGGCCATGTGGCGCTTTTCATCCCTGCACGCCCGTTGACATCCCAGGGAGACATGGTCGACCTTCGTGCATAACAAGCGACGCTCCAGGCACAAGCAGCCACGCCAATTGCTGTCCCCTGATTCCCTCTTCCTCTCCGCCCCAGGGATGTGTCCATGCCGAGCTCGATCAACAGACGCCAGTTCCTGGCCAGCGCCACCTGCGTGGCCGCGGCGGCCGCCGGTGGAGGTGTGTTAGGCGTCGGCGTCGCCCAGGCGGCGCCCAGCACGTACACGCCCGACTGGAACTCGGTCGACCAGCACCCGCCTGCCCCGGAGTGGTTCAGGGACGCGAAGTTCGGGATCTACTTCCACTGGGGCGCTTTCAGCGTCCCCGCCTTCGACAATGAGTGGTACCCGCGCAGCATGTACCAGGCCGGCAGCCGGGCCAACCAACATCACACCGCGACCTACGGCCAGCCATCGGCCTGGCCTTATCACCACTTCATCAACGGAGCGCGGGACCTGGCGGGCAACTTCGTGAAGTTCGCGCCGAAGCTGAAGTCGGACGGCGGGAACTTCGACCCCGACGAGTGGGCGCAGCTGTTCGTCGACGCCGGCGCCAGGTTCGCCGGGCCGGTCGCCGAGCACCATGACGGCTTCTCCATGTGGGACAGCCAGGTCAATGAGTGGAACTCGGTGAAGAAGGGTCCGGGTCTCGACCTGCTGCGGCTCTTCTCCACGGCCATCCGCGCCAAGGGCCTGAAGTTGCTGGTGGCCATGCACCATGCGTACAACTTCAACGGCTTCTACGAATTCGTTCCCGCTCAGACGGACAGCAGCCTCAAGAAGCTCTACGGGCAACTGGGTTCGGCCGCGGAGAACCAGCTCTGGTTCGACAAGCTCAAGGAGGTCATCGACCGGGCCCAGCCCGACATCCTGTGGCAGGACTTCAAGCTGGACGCCGTTGACGAGACCGAGCGCCTGAACTTCCTGTCGTACTACTACAACCAGGCGGGCAGCTGGGGTCGTGAGGTCGTCGCCACGTACAAGGACGGCATGAACAGCAAGGGCGAGGTCTTCGACTACGAGCGCGGCGGCCCCGCCGACATCACCACCCCGTACTGGCTGACCGACGACAGCATCTCCAGCAGCAGCTGGTGCTACACCCAGGGCATCGGGTACTACACCCTCCCGCAGATGCTGCACTCGTTCATCGACCGGGTCAGCAAGAACGGCAACATGCTGCTGAACATCGCGCCGATGGCCGACGGCACCATCCCGCAGGCACAGAAGGACATCCTGCTCGGCATCGGAGACCACCTGAAACGCTTCGGCGAGTCGGTGTACGCGACCCGCGCCTGGACGGCGTACGGCGAGGGCCCGACGAAGATGGGCGGCGGCTCGTTCACCACCCCGCATGCCGGCACCGCGCAGGACATCCGCTTCACGCGCAACAAGGCCGACAACGTCCTGTACGCCACCGTCCTGGGCTGGCCCGGCAGCTCGCTGACGATCAAGACCCTCAACTCGGACCGGATCAACATCTCCTCGCTGACCTCGGTGAAGCTGCTCGGCTCCACCGCCGGCACCTACATCGACCTGCCCACGCCGACCCAGAACGCGTCCGGCCTCACGGTCACCCTGCCGTCCTCGGCCCCGTACAGCGCGGGAGCCTACGTCCTCAAGCTCGCCTTCTCCGGCACGATCCCAGGCCTGCGGCCGCTCGCCGGCGCCGTTGCCTTCAAGGAGGTCAACTACAGCGGCGACGCCGCCGTGCTCGCCCTCGGCGACTACACGGCGGCCGACCTGATCGCGGCCGGACTGGGCGCGCGCACCCTCTCCTCCCTGCGGCCGGCCCCCGGCTACCAGGTGGTCGGCTACGCCGGGGACAACTTCACCGGCACCTCCTGGACCTTCACCACCGAAAATCCAGACCTGCGGATTACCGGCAACAACGACCAGATCACCTCGCTGAGGGTCCAGTTCAATCCGGCGACGCACTTCCGGATCACCAACGTCACCAACGCCCTCGCTTTGGACAGCGGTGGCAACGTCGCCTCCGGCTCCAACCTCAAGCAATGGACCTGGGACGGCAGCTCCAACCTGCAGTGGCAGGCGGTGGCGGTCCCAGGCGGCTACTACAAGCTGGTCAACCGCACGAACGGCATGGTCGCCGACGGCTGGGGCGCCACCGCAGACGGTTCCGCCGCCAGGCAGGCCGCCTGGAACGGCGGCACCAACCAGCAGTGGACGATCACCCACCGGGGCGGCGACCGCTGTTCGATCGCCAACGGCACCACCGGCCTGGTCCTCGACGGTGGCGGCAACGTCGACTCGGGGTCGGTCACCAAGCAGTGGACCTACGGAAACAGCACCAACTTGCTGTGGACGTTCACACCCCTGTGACCAATACGGCCGCGGCGGACGCGAGCGTGTGTCCGTGACTTGTGTAGCCATGGCGGTCCCTCGAGGAGACATGGGATGTATTGATACGCTGCCCCGACGCCCGGGGATGAGCAGGGGGTAGCGCAGCATGTCATTGACCGACAAGGCCATCGACCGCATCAGGGAGCTCGTCCAGTCGGGCGAGCTTCCTCCGGGTGCCAAGCTGCCACCCGAACAGCAGCTCGCCGCGGAGCTGGGACTGTCCCGCAATCTGATGCGGGAAGCGGTCAAGGCGCTGGCCGTCTCACGGGTGCTGGAGATCCGGCGCGGCGACGGCACGTACGTGACCAGCCTGGAACCGGAACTGCTGCTGAGCGGCATCGGATCCGCGGTGGAGCTGTTGCGCGGCGACACTCTGCTGGAGCTGACCGAGGTCCGCCGACTTTTCGAGCCGGTCGCCACCGGCCTGGCCGCCGGCCGTATCTCGGCCGAGGGGCTTGCGGAGGTGGAGCGACACCTGGAGGCCATGCAGGTGGCCCGCGACGACGTCGAGGAGCTCAACGAGCACGACGCCGCGTTCCACCGCGCGGTGATCGCGGCCACGGGCAACGCGACGCTCGCCACTTTGCTGGAGGGCATCGCGAGCCGGACGCTGCGCGCGCGTATCTGGCGCGGACTGGTCGACGAAGATGCCGCCGGCCGCACGCTGGCCGAGCACGAGGCGATCTACCACGCGCTGTCCGCCGGCGATGCTCCCCTCGCCCAGGCCGCCGCCCTCATGCACGTCAGCACCACCGAGCAGTGGCTGCGCGAGCACCTGGACCGGGACGGCGCCTCGTAGCCGCGAGCGCTGCGCGTGGGCCCGCGGGCTCCGACGCCCCATTGACCGCCGACATCGACAGAGCGTTCCGGCGCCTCTTACCGCAAAGGTCGGGTTCCGGAGCTCCGGCGCAACCGGCATACATCTTCAAGATCGAGTCACAAGCGCTCAACGGGAGGTGTCAGAATGGCGGTGGGAGCAGGCGAGGGTTTGGGGAAAGGCGAGCGTGCCGGACAACAGATCGGAAAGATCTTCGGCGGGTGACGACAGTGAGCTCGGCGCGGGACCCGCGTCGGTGACGATCGCGTACATCGCCGAGTCGGCCGGCGTCTCGGTTCCCACTGTGTCGAAGGTCCTCAACGGCCGTTCCGGGGTGTCGGACGAGACCCGCGCCCGGGTCGAGCAGCTGATCCATGAGTACGGTTACCGCAAGCCTCCCAAGAGCCGCAGCAACCTGGTGGAGCTGGTGTTCCGCGAGCTGGAGAGCATGTGGGCCGTGGAGATCATCCGCGGTGTCGAGCGCGTGGCCCGCATGAACCGGCTCGGGCTGCTGGTGTCCGCGTTCGGACTCCACGACTCGGCGGGGATGATCGACGACACGGTCGGACGGCGCCCCCAGTGCATTCTGTCGGTGTCACAGCTCTCCGAAGCGGAGCGGGAACAGCTGAAGGCGAGGAGCATTCCGTTCGTCGTCTTCGACCCGATCGACGAGCTGCCCGACGACGTGCCGTTCGTCAGTGCCACGAACTGGAGGGGCGGCCAGACGGCGACCCGGCATCTGCTCGACCTGGGACACCGGCGCATCGCCATGATCAGCGGGCCGGATCACTCCTACTGCCGCGCCCGGCTGTCCGGTTACTTCTCCGCTCTCTCGGAGGCCGGTCTGCCGACAGCACCCGAACTGGTGGTGAAGACCCAACTCACGCGCGAGCACGGGTGCACCGCGGCGCGCGAGTTGCTGTCCCGCCCTGATCGCCCCACCTCGGTGTTCACCGCGAACGATATGCAGGCGCTCGGTGTCTACCAGGCCGCCCGCGAGCTCGGCTTGCGCATCCCGCACGATCTCAGCGTGGTGGGCTACGACGACGTCCCGGCCGTGGCCTGGGCGGATCCTCCCCTGACCACGGTCCATCAGCCGCTGGCCGAGATGGCGGCAGCCGCCACCGAGCTGGCCCTGGCGCTCGGCCGCGGCGACCATGTGCCGCGGGTCGGACTGGAGATCGCGACGTCCCTCACCGTCCGGGAGAGCACGGCTCCGCCGAAGGAGGAGTGAGGTCGCGCGCAGTACGCCACTCCGACTGCCTCACCACCCCCAGGAGACGCCCAGCTCAGCAGCCTGATCGGAATATTGACACCCCTCAGGCGTCGGCGCGTCCGGTTGTTTCGGTTGAATGGCTTCGGCCGTGTACGTCTGGCTCCCGGCGAGGAACGCCGCGTCACCTTCCGCATGCACCCCGACCGCCTCGCCTGCGCCGGCCCGGGCCTGCACCGCATCATCGAACCGTCGGCGGTCTTGTGCCGTGGGGCCTTCTGTTCGATGCTGACGATTCTTGATGCCTTGAGTTCGGAGTCGCGAATGAGTGCAGAGAGAAACAGTACGAACCGTCCGCGCCGTCGCACGGTGCTCGCCGCGGGCGCCCTGGCGGGATGGGCCGCTTTCAGCGCCCAGAAGCGGGCGTTCGCCGCCGAGGGCGATCCGTGGGACGCCGACCCGCGGATCTTCCAGGTGAACCGTGAAGCGGCGCGAGCCCGTCTCGTGCCGTACGCGGCCCCGGCCGACGCGCTGCGGGGGCGGTTCCAGGATTCCCCGTACTACCGTTCGCTCAACGGAAGCTGGCGCTTTCGATGGTCGCGGAACGCGGACCAGCGGCCCACCGGGTTCCAGGCCCCGGACTTCGACGACAGTGGATGGAACCACATCCCAGTGCCCTCCAACTGGGAGATCGAGGGCTACCCGGAGCCGATCTACCTCAACATCAAGTACCCGTGGATCGGCTATGAGACGCCGAGCCCCCCGCAGGTGCCCAAGGACTTCAACCCGGTCGGCTCCTATCGCCGCACCTTCACCGTGCCCGCCGACTGGTCGGGGCGGCGCACCCTGCTGTCGTTCCAGGGGGTGAAGTCGGCGTTCTTCGTGTGGGTGAACGGTGAGCAGGTGGGCTACAGCGAGGACAGCTACACGCCCGCCGAGTTCGACATCACACCGCATTTGCGGAAGGGCGGCAACACCCTCGCGGTGGAAGTCCACCGCTGGTCCGACGGCAGCTGGCTGGAGGACCAGGACATGATCGACCTGTCCGGGATCTTCCGGGACGTCTACCTGTACTCGATCCCCCCGGTCCACGTTCAGGACCTGTTCGTGCACACCGAACTGGACTCCGCCTACCGCGACGCGGTGCTGACAGTCGGCGTCACCGTACGGGACCGTGGCGGGGACGGCACCGCGGGGCACCGTGTCGCGGCGGACCTCTTCGATGCACGAGGCCGCCGGGTGGTCCGCCTCTCGGGTGACGCGGGCGACGGCTCGGCGTCCCTGAAGGGCGATGTGCGGGCTCCCGCACTGTGGTCCGCCGAGGACCCCAATCTGTACACGCTCGTCGTGACACTCACCGACGCACGCGGTCGGACGGCCGACGTCCACAGCACGCGGATCGGATTCCGGCAGGTGGAGTACGGGTCAGGACGGTTCACCGTCAACGGCAAGCCGGTGATGTTCCGCGGCACCAACCGCCACGAGACCGACCCCGAACGGGGCCAGGCCGTCGACGAGGCGCGGATGATCGAGGACATCCGCCTGATGAAGCAGCACAACATCAACGCCGTCCGCACCTCGCACTACCCCAACCACCCGCGCTGGCTGGAACTCTGCGACGAGTACGGACTGTACGTGATCGACGAGGCGAACCTGGAGACGCACGGCGTGCGGGACACGGTGCCCGGTTCCCTGCCGGAGTGGACCGACGCGTGTGTGGACCGGCTGCGGTCCATGGTCGAACGGGACAAGAACCATCCGTGCGTCGTCGTCTGGTCGCTCGGCAACGAGGCGGGGCAGGGAACGAACTTCAAGGTCATGGCCGACTGGGCGCATGCCCGCGACGCCTCGCGTCCGGTGCACTACGAGGGCATGAACTCCGTCGCCGACCTGCACAGTGAGATGTACACCGGCCCCGAGGGCGTGGAGGCCTACGGCAGGTCTGGCAATCAGACCCCCTTCGTGCTGTGCGAGTACAACCACTCGATGGGCAACAGCGGCGGAAACCTCCAGGAGTACTGGGACGTCTTCGAGCGCTATCCGAACCTGCACGGCGCCTTCGTCTGGGACTGGGTCGACCAGGCCATCAGGCTGCCGGTACCGGACGACGCCCGGCACACGTACCTGTCCTACGGCGGCGACTGGCACGCCGGCTATCCCACGGACAGCAACTTCTGCTGCAACGGACTGGTGGCCGCGGACCGGTCGGTCCACCCCGGGCTGATCGAGTTGAAGAAGTGCTACCAGCCGGTGGGCATCGCGGCCGACGACCTCTCCGGCGGGTCCGGGGGCACCGTGAAGGTCCGCAACAAACATCTCTTCAGCGGCCTGGACGCCTACACGCTGCGCTGGTCCGTGACCCGGGACGGTGAGACTGTCCAGCACGGCACGCTTCCGGCCCCGGCTGTGGCTCCCGGCAGGGAGGGCGTCGTGCACATCCCGTACCGCAAACCCTCGCCCTCCGACTCCGGGGGCGAGTACTTTCTGAGCCTCTCCTTCATGCTGCGCGAGCGGACCCGCTGGGCCCCAGCCGGGCACGAGGTCGCCGCCGAGCAACTGGTTCTGGACTGGCACGCCTCGGCCCCCGGCGACGCCCCGGTGACCGGCAGGCTGACGGTCACCGAGACCGCGACCGAGGTCACGGTGAGTGGCCCGGAGGTGGAGGTGGTGGTGTCCAAGTCCTCCGGAACCCTGGCCTCGTACACCTGGAAGGGACGGGCCCTGCTCGCCGAGGGACCCGTGCCCAACTTCTGGCGCGGCCCCACGGACAACGACATCGGCCGCGGCTTCCAGAAGACGGCTGCGACCTGGCGGGACGCCGGAATCAAGCGGACGGTGACCTCCGTGACGGCCTCGCGGCCCGCGCCCGGCGAGGTCGTCGTCGAGGTCGCCTGCACGCTGCCCACCTCACCCAGGACCGCCACCTGGAACACGGTGTTCCGGGTGCGGGCCGACGGTGAGGTGCGGGTGCGCCACACCCTCGACGCCCCGGCCGGGCTGCCGGACCTGCCCGTGGTCGGCGCCCTGCTCACCGTGCCGGACGGCCACGAACGGCTCGACTGGTTCGGGCGCGGCCCCCACGAGAACTACCAGGACCGCAAGGCGTCCGCGTTCGTGGGTCGGTGGCGCTCCACGGTCGATCAGCAGGTCGCCCCGTACGTAAGGCCCCAGCAGACGGGGAACCAGACGGACGTCCGCCGGCTGTCGCTGACCGACCGCTCCGGCGAGGGTCTGACCGTCGTCGCCGACCCCGCCGAGGGCGAGCCGCTGCTGGAGACCAGCGCCCTGCACTTCACACCGTCGGACCTCGACGGCCCCAGGCACCCGTATCAGCTGAGGCGTCGCGACGAGACGATCCTGCTCATCAACCACCGCCAGATGGGCGTAGGCGGCATCAACTCCTGGGGCGCGGCACCGCTGGAGAAGTACCTGTTGCACTCCGGGCGCACCTACAGCTACGCCTACCGGCTGCGTCCCGCCTCCGCCTGACGAACCCTTGCGGCCCTCAGCAGCCGCCGCGGGCCTGGTCGCCCAGCGCGGCCAGGCCCAGGCTACGCGATCTCATCCAGGCCTGGTCAATCCCGTTCCCGCCGGCATCGAGCATCCCCGGCCCGGCCCGGCTGGCAGGATCTGCTACCGCAGACTCGCCGAATGGGACGACGTCTTGGGCAATATGGAAGGGTTCACGGCTTTTCGAAGGGGTCGTGCTCTGAGAGCAGCTTCTCCATCCGCGTCTGATCGACCCGGCTGGCGATCTGCCCGGCCTCCTGCCGGTCCCGGATCACCTTGGCCAGGGTGAAAGCGGAGGTCACCAGATAGAGGACGGCGATGGCCAGGAAGCCGCGTACCCAGGCGTCGGCGTTCAGCCGGAAGATCCCGATGGCGGTGGCTGCCATGGCGACAGCGAAAGAGGCGACACCGCCTGGCCGTAGAACGCGGCCGTACTCTGCTGTCTCACCGGTGTCTCACTCATGCGGACAAGGATCGGCGGGCGCGGCCGACTCCGCATCCGGCCGGATACAGGGGGTACTGAGAAATCAGACCGCCGCCACAGGACCTCATGGTGCCCCTCGGGGCAGTTCCTGCTGACCACGCCCGCCGTGCCGCCCCCGGCGAGACCCGGAGGGCCCGCGGTTCGTGAGCTGCCCCTCCACGCACCTCGCGTACGACGTCGGCCTCGAACTCGGCGACACTGCGTTTGCCGAATACGTCATCCGTACAGGTCACGGGGCATGTCTGTATTCGTGGAACTCTTCCTGGCCAGGCGCAGTTCCAGAGTCCGGATGGACCGCACGGGTACGAGGGCGACCGGGTCGCTTGGGCCGCGATAAGGCGGCATGACGGCGTCTTGCGAGGTCGCGATGCCGGCGCCCGACCTCCTTTCGAAGCTCCGCGAACTGCTGATCTATTTTCTGCTCGGTGCTGTCCACTGAGATACCCCCACCTGCGAGGCGACAACGCGTCGCCCGAACACTTCCCAGCGACGGCCACCGCCAGCCCTCAAACTGATCGACCATGCTGATCGCGGCCGTTCCAAGAACGAGCCGCGTGACGACGCCGTCGGAGCGGTTCAGTACCGCTCGGTCTCGGCGAAGCCCGTGTGGTTGCCTGCGTCGAAGGCGGCGGCCGCAGCGGTCGGGTCGAATCCGGGCGGGCTGTCCTTGAACGCCAGGCCCATACCGGTCAGCTTCTCCTTGACCTCGTCGATCGACTTCTCACCGAAGTTGCGGATGTCGAGCAGGTCCGCCTCGTTGCGCGCCACGAGCTCACCCACGGAGTGGATGCCCTCGCGCTTGAGGCAGTTGTAGGAACGGACGGTGAGCTCCAGTTCCTCGATCGGGATCGCCAGATCGGCCGCCAGCGCGGTGTCTGTCAGCGACGGGCCCACTTCGATGCCCTCGGCTTCGACGTTCAGCTCGTGGGCCAGGCCGAACAGCTCGACCAGGGTCTTGCCCGCCGAGGCCACCGCGTCACTCGGACGCATCGCGGACTTGGTCTCGACGTCGACGATCAGCTTGTCGAAGTCTGTGCGCTGCTCGACGCGGGTCGCCTCGACCTTGTAGGTGACCTTGAGCACCGGGCTGTAGATGGAGTCGACCGGGATGCGGCCGATCTCCTGGCCCTGCTGCTTGTTCTGGACGGCGGAGACGTAGCCGCGGCCGCGCTCGACGGTCAGCTCCATCTCGAGCTTGCCCTTGGCGTTCAGTGTGGCCAGGACCAGGTCGGGGCTGTGCACCTCGACACCGGCCGGCGGGGCGATGTCGGCCGCGGTGACCACGCCGGGGCCCTGCTTGCGCAGGTACATCACGACCGGCTCGTCGTGCTCGGAGGAGACGACCAGCTGCTTGATGTTGAGGATGAGGTCGGTGACGTCCTCCTTGACGCCCGGCACGGTGGTGAACTCGTGCAGGACCCCGTCGATCCGGATGCTGGTGACGGCGGCGCCGGGGATCGAGGAGAGGAGGGTGCGGCGCAGGGAGTTGCCGAGGGTGTAGCCGAAGCCCGGCTCCAGCGGCTCGATCACGAACCGGGAGCGGTGCCCGTCCACGATCTCTTCGGTGAGAGTGGGACGCTGAGCGATCAGCATGAGATGTTGCCTCCAGTTTTCGGCACCCGCCATGTGATGCCGCCCCACCGGGCCGCAGCAGCCCGATGTCGGTACGGCCAAGAGTACGGGCGATGCGGATCACCGGCCGCACACGATGTCAGGCATGGGGAGATGCTTCCGTACCGCGCGGGCCAGGATGGCTACGACCTCGCCTCGTGCGGTCCAGGTCTGGCGCAACGTGCCGGCGGCCGTCGGTCTCCTCGATGAGCTGGATCACGACGGCCGGGTTGGTTCCGTAGAGGTTCCCGGCCGCTCAGTGAGCGCGGCCGGGGCACCAACCGCCGGCACACCCAGTCGACGCACCCGGTCATGGATGCGCGCCAGTCCGCCGCGCCCCAGCCCCTGGCCGTGCAGGTGGTACAGCCCTACGTCTTCGTTGAGGACACGCAGCAGTTCCTCCACGCTGCGAATCTGGTTCGACCACAAGGCCCGGTGCACCTGGTGCCCCTGTCTGTCGTGGCCGAGGAGATCCGCCAGCTCCAGGGCAGTCGCGCCCAGGCAGGCGCAGCTCTCGGACGGCTCCTGTGGCACCTCACCCCTCGTCTCCTCCAGGAGGCGGTTGTACTCCTCCGGGCGGGCGGCGATCAGGCGCCGGATGGCAGCGCCCTCCGCCTCCAGGGAGGCTGGGCCCCATCTCGCCATGCCTCCACCGTACGCACAGCGAGCGGGGCCCGCCGACTCGGGCGCTCAGCCGCCAGACAAGGCACCCAGTCACCGCCGTGACCAAGAGTGCCCGGCAGTAGGTGTTACTTCAGGCGCTTGGTCGTGGGTCGGCTGCTCCTGGACTTCGGCGTTGGGCTGGGGCTGTCATCGGAGGGTTTCCAGTAGGGCCTCGCAGAGCTGGGCGTCACCCAGGTCGGCGGGGATGAGCTGGTCCGCCTCGGTCAGCAGCGTGATGGCGTCGCGGGTGACGCCGACGTGGGCGATGCTCTCTTTGAGCCCCGCTCGGCGTGAACCGTAGTCGGGATCCGTCGAGTTGGCGTTCGAGCACCGCGATCTGATGGCGGAGAGCCAGGATCTCCGCATCCTTGTCCCGGTCGCTCTTCGGCAGCAGGCGCAGCAGCGCGAACGTGTTGGTCACGCCCAGGTAGGCCAGTCGCAGCAGCACGGTCGATCATCATGACGCGTGAACCACCGACTACGCGAGAGCGCCTACCCGGGCGGCGAGGCCGACGACCGCCGGTCCCCATACAAGCCTCCGACCAGGGCGGATGACATTCTCGGCAAGCACAGGGCTTGCCGACCTGACGCTGCAGGACCAGCAGTTGGTGCCGGAGTACGAGGATCTCGATGTCCTTGTCTTTGTCGCTCATCGGCAGGCGGCGTAGGAACGCCAGGGCGTTGGTCGCGCGAGGTAGGCCAGGCGCAAGCAGCACGACAGATCATGATGCCGCGGGGGCCCTGTGCAGGTGACGGCACTTGGGTGAATGTCGAGGAGAACCGAAGATCCGTGATCAGGCTCCCGACCTGCGTGGATGATTTATCGGCAGCCGCAGGATGGCGATCAGAGCATCGTACGACGCCTGCAGGCCCAGGTTCAGGGTTGCCTGAGGCAGACGAACGGCCCAACAGCAGAGAACAACCCAGTAGGTGGTGATCTTGGCGATCAGGTCCGGCGAGGCCTGGGCGTCATACATGCCAGCCAGGTGGGAGCGGATGTTGCGCACCGACATGCCGCAGGCGTACAGGTGTGAAGGCGACCTGTGTGGGTGTCAGCTTTCTGTGGTGTGTGGTTGGGGCCATGTGGTCTGGGTGGCGTGGTCGTGGAAGTCGGCTCGCAGGGTCAGTTCGCCGCCGAGGGCGGTGATGTAGGCGGCCATGGTATCGATCTGTGGGGTGCTGGCTCCGTTTTCGATCTGGGCGATCCGGGCCTGGCTGACTCCCAGTTCCCGGGCCAGTGCCCGCTGGCTCATTCCTCGGCTGTGCCGGGCCTTTTTCAGGAAGGTTCCCCAGACGTGGGTGGCGGTCTTCTCGGGCGATCTCGTGTCCGTCTGCTTGGCCGGGTGTGTGGTGTGGTCCATAGTGGCCGTTGTCCTTGTCAGTCGACGCTGCGGCGTGGGGCGATCCACTGGTGGGGTTGTCCGGTCACTTTGGCGATGGTTTCGAAGTCCGCGTCGTAGTGGAGCAGTGTCAGCCCGCACAGTTCTGCGGTGGCGGCGGTCATCAGGTCGACTGCTCCCGGTCCCTGGTGCCAGCTCGAGGTGACGAGGAGGTCTTGTACCTGCCGGGCCCGGGTCAGTGCACGGTCGGGCACAGGGGTCCAGCCGAAGGCGTCGTGGAGATAGCGTTCCAGTACGGCCCGTTCCTCGCGGCCGCCGACGGCATGGACCAGTTCAAGCTCGGTGATCTCGCATACGCTCATCCGGCCTTCATCAAGGATGGCGGCCCAGCGTCGCTCCACGGCGGGGATCCGGAACAGCCGGTTGCAGGCACTGGTGTCGATCAGATATGACTCGCTCACGCCGGGCGGGCCTCGCCGAAGGCGCCGCCCTCGCCGGCGAGCTCGCTCAGCCGCTGGCGGGCCGCGCGGCGCTGGTAGATCGCACCGACCGCGATGTCCACCGCCTTGGCCACGGCCTCAGTGTCGTCCTCGGTGTGCAGGAGCTGCTTGGCCTCGGCGAGGCGCTCCTCGTCGATCTCAATGGTGATCTTGGCCATCATGTCCTCCCGGAATCTCTTGCACCCTTGCCATGATAATAAATCCCTTATCGATCGTGCGGGGTGCAGGTGCCGTGCGGCCAGCAAGGTGCATGTCGAGGGTCGGCCTCGGGCGGGGTGTTCAGCGTCGGGTGTTTCGTGGATCGGAGGGGATGGCGCTGGGCTCGGCCCCGCGCGGTCAAAGTCGCCGGACCGCGGTTCGCGTCACTCGAAAGAGGGATGCCTCGGCCGACTGCGCCCGGTGGCGCCTGCTGGCGCGTAGTGTGCGGGGTGTTTGCATCTTAGGCTTCACGTGGCGGTGTACGTCTCTGAACGGGCCGCTGCATCCTGATACGGATAGTTGCGGAGGGTAGTCGCTGGTGTGGGGGTCAGGGGGTCGCAGGTTCAAATCCTGTCGTCCCGACCAGTGTTTTCGCAGGTCGGAGGCCGTTTCCACAGAGATGCGGGGGCGGCCTTTTTGTGCGTGTTCTGGCGTGGTGGTCGCGTGGTGGTCGCATGCGTTCCTTGGGGCTGGGATGCGGTGGGTGAAGTGAACGCCAGGGCGGTGGAGTAGAGGGCGTTGAGTGGGTTGTGGGTGAGGCGGTGTTGTCGGACGGCGTCGCCCAGGGCGCTGGAGAGGGTGGCCAGGCAGCGGTACACGGTGACTCGCCCTCGGCCGGCGTCGAGTTGAGAGTGTGCGAATCCCGCAATGTGGCGGTGGCCGAGTTCGTCCAGCTTCAATGCGCCGAGTGCGGGGATGAGGTCGTGGGTGACGTAGTCGCGGTAGCGGGCCACGGTGGTTGGCTTGAGCACGTACGCCTTGCCTTCGAGCCAGGTGGTGAGGTAGTCGGCGACAGTCTGGTTGGGGTCGGCGGTGAACCCGCCGGCCTCGCCTTCGAGCATGCGCCGCAGCGCCGCCCTTGCGGCGTCCTGGGTGGGGAAGCCGCCGCGGCGGACGGTGGTGCGCTTGTGGTCGGGGGGAGGGGAGGTCGACGGCGAAGGTCCAGCTTCCGTGGTTACTGTCGGTGGCCAGTTGTGGGCAGTGGGTTCCGAGCTGGTGGCGGTGTTCGTCGCGGCAGCCGCAGCGGCGGTAGACGCGTCCACGGTCGGCGGAGGAGCGCATGGTGATCCCCTCCTGGGAGTGATACGAGGTGCCGACACTTCCAGTCTCCGCCTAGGGACACACCACGCGACCACCTCACGCCCCACAGGGCCCTGACGTCCCTGACCTGGGGATTCCCCTTGTCGTGGCCACAAGTGCGGAGCTGTTGTTCAGGCCACGGAGGCGCAAAAATAGTGTGTCAAACGGATAACCTCGGCTGTTAAATCCCTGGTGGGGTAATCGTGGTCCAGGGGCTGTGCCTCTCGTCTTCTCGTCCCATGAGCGCTGATACCCGGCCTCACCAGCAGTGAGCACGCCGCTCATCGACACCTTGACTCGGACATGCTGCTTCTGAACTTGAACAAGATCACTGCATGATGCCGCCTACCACCCGCCAGCCTTCTGCGCTCTGGCAGATCCGAAACCGCATGTCACCTCGGGTGGCACAGTATCCGGCTGTGCGATCTTGGTGGTTAATTCCGACTCCTGTGCTATGAGGCGGAGTTGGAGTCGGGTGAGGTTGAGGGCGGTCGCGCTGGTGGCGTGGTCGAGGTGTGTCTTGGCAAGGCCGCGGTAGCGGGCTCGGCGCAGGCCGGTGGTGTGGGTCGCCTGGCGGATGGCGCCCTCGACCCCGGCGCGGAGCGCATAGCCGCGCTGCCAGGTTCCGTCCTGTTGCTGGGCGCGGGCGGTGCGGATGGCCTCGGTGAGCTCACGCGGGTAGAGGCTGAGCCGGCGGCCCTTTCGTGAATTGGTGCACTGCTCCTTGACCGGGCAGGGGATGCATTCCAGGGCGGCAGCGCTCGATGAGGGAGTTCATCCGGGGTATCCGAATGCCGGTGGTGACGACCTTCAGTCCGGCATCGGTCATCAGGGCGTCGAAGGCGGCTGTGAACTTCGAGTCGCGGTCGCGGATGAGGAACTTCGCCTTGCTGCCTGCGTCCTCGAGGTCCATGAGGAGGTTGCGTCCGAGCTGCACGATCCACTCCGTGACGGGGTGTGCGGTGGCGCCGAGGACCCGGATGCGACGGGTGGTGTGCTCGACGACAGCGAAGACGTACAGGCGCGCCCCAATCAGCGTGCGAACTTCGAAGAGATCGCAGGCGAGAATGGCCTTGGCCTGGCTTCGGAGGAAGTCGGCCCAGGTGGTGCTCTGCCGTTCGGGTGCGGGTGGGATGCCGTGCTGGTGGAGGATTTCCCAGACGGTGCAGGCGGCGACCTTGATCCCCAGGGCTGCGAGCTCGCCGTGGGTCCGGCGATACCCCCATGACGTTCTCTCTGGCCAGGCGCAGGACCAGGGCGCGGATCGACCGGATGGTGCGTGGGCGTCCGCGTCGGTTGGGTACGCAGGTCGCGGCATGGCGCCGCCTGAGCAGCTCCCGATGCCAGCGCAAGACCGTCTCGGGGCGGACCAGCAGCAGAAGGTGCCGCAGTCTGTCTTTGGGCAGGTGGTGCAGAAGGCCGGCGAGGATGGCACGGTCTGTGTCGGTGAAGGTCGGCTTGCCGACCTGGCGCTGCAGGACCAGCAGCTGGTGCCGGAGCACCAGGATCTCGATGTCCTTCTCTTTGTCGCTCATCGGCAGGAGGCGTAGGAACGCCAGGGTGTTGGTCGCGGCGAGGTAGGCCAGGCGCAGCAGCACGACAGATCATGATGTCGCCCCGGCCCTTCGCGGGTGAAGGCACTTGGGGCGGATGTCGAGGAGAGCCGCGAAGATCCATGATCAGGCTCCCGACCTGCGTGGATGATTTATCGGCACCCGCAGTGCGGAAGAGGTCGCGGTAGGTGCGCATGGCCGGGGAGTCTGTCCGGCTCGTCCGCACTCGACCGACGGGTGCTCGGCGGGCGGCGGACCCGTCCAGTCCGCCGCCCGCCGTGAGACGAGCGGCGGCCGGCATGCGTCCGACAGAATGCCCGGGCGAGCGGCGGAGCGACCGGCCGGTGCGTGGCGGATCCGCTCAAGGTTCACCTCGTCGCGGGGTCCGTCATTCCTCCGCGTCGCGGACCAGGAGCGCGATCTGTACCCGGTTCTCGACCGCCAGCTTGGCGAACAGGTTGCCCGTGTGCGCCTTGACGGTCGCGATGGGCACGAGGGAGTACGCCTCATCGATGAAGAGCACCCCGCCCAGGGCGCGCCGGAAGACGGCGGTCGTCTTGGGCGCGGTGTGCCCGACGTACTCCCCGACCAGGTCGTGGTGGTGGTGCCGGCGGGCGCTGTGCTGGTGTCTTCGTCGCCGGTGTGAGCGGCGCAGCTGAGCTGAGGACGCCTTCTTCAGTTTCTGTTCGCGGTTGAGTGCGCTGGCTGTCGTGCTTGGTTCCGGAACTGTGCGGGCGATGAGCCGACCACGCGGCGGAACGCGGTGCTGAACGCGCTCTCGGACTGGTAGCCCGTGGCCCGTGCGAGCTCGGAGATCGACAGGGTGTCGCGGGCGAGGGCGTCGCGCGCGAGGCTCATGCGCCATTGGATCAGGTACTCCAAGGGCGGGACCCCGACGTGGCTCTTGAAGGTCTGGGCGAACGCGGAACGTGACATGTGGCTGATCTCGGCGAGCTCCTTGAGGCTCCAGGAGTGGGCCACGTCCGCGTGCACGGCGCGCAGGGCGGCACCGATCCCGTCCTCGTTCAGGGCGCTCAGCCAGCCGGTGGGCCGGTCTGTCTGACCGGCGTGAGCACGCAGCATGTGCACGAGCAGGATCTGTGCGAGGTGGTTCTGCACCAGCGGGCCGCCGGCGGCGGCGACCCCGACCTCGGTGGCCAGGAGATCGATCAGCTGCGCGAGCCGCCCGCCATGAGGATCGCCCACGCGGACGATCACCAGCGGCGGCAGAAGGTCCGTCAGGAGGGCCGCGTTCTGGTCGTCGAACGCGATGTGCCCGACGCAGAGGTAGAGGTCCTCCTCGGACTTGGGGCCGATCCGCACGAACCCGTCCTCGGCAGCCGCCCACACCTGCTCCGCAGGGCGCGGGCTCGCGTCGAGTGTGCCGGCCAGCACGTAGGGCGGCGGGTTGCCCAGCATGAAGGTGTCACCCTCATGCAGGAGCACCGGCTCGTGTCCTTCGAGGATCAACCAGCACGTGCCGCGCACGAGGCCACCGATCCGCACGTGCAAGAACGTGTCGAAGCGCAGCGCCCACTCGCCCGCGGCCCGGAGACTGGGCCCGATCACCGTGCGGGGCCGGAGCAGGCTGATCGCGTCAGCCACTGGATCCCGGTATCCGAGCACCGACGGCACCTCCTGGACGATACGTAAAGAACTGTGGACTCTGCATTATGGATAGTAGTCCGCTGCTCCCGCATTATCGATGTCGCAGGTGAACCATGAGCACACAAGTACAGCCCGGACGCCGGGTGAGAAAGGCAGTCATGTCCGACTTCAACATTCGCGAGTTCTACGACCGCTACTGCGAGGCGCTCAACGCGCATGAGTTCGACCGCATGGACGAGTTCGTCAACGAGTCCATCCTCTCGCACGGCGAGCCGGCCACTCGCGCGGACGTAGTCGCGGCGCTCAAGAGCATCACGGACGCGGTCCCCGACATGTACTGGGAGATCAAGGAAGTGGCGATCCACGGTGAAACCCTGGCCTGCCACTCCGTCAACCACGGCACCCCCACCAAGGAATGGCTCGGGGTGGCCCCCACTGGCGCTCCGATCGAGATCGACGAGTTCGCCTTGTACCGGATCCGTGACGGAAAGTTCGTGCAGATGTCCAACGTCCACGACGTCGAGGCCCTGAAGAAGCAGCTCGTGGGCTGACCCAGTCGGGCTCAGCCACGCAGAGCCCGCCGCGTGCGGCCGGTATCGAAGGCTACGTCTCAGTGGTCTTCGCCGCCGGCGCGGCGGCCGTTTGCGAGGTGTCAGCCACTGGATCCCGGTATCCGAGCACCGACGGCACCTCCTGGACGATACGTAAAGAACTGTGGACTCTGCATCATGGATAGTATCCGCGATCTCCCGCAGTATCGACGTCGGACGGATCGGCAGCGAGAAAGTGATGGAGACATCCATATGGGACAGCTGGAAGGCAAGACGGCGGTGGTCACCGGGGGCAGCACCGGTATCGGTCTGGCCACCGCCGTACGGCTGGCGGACGAGGGTGCGTACGTGTTCGTCACCGGGCGACGTGAGGCCGAGCTGGAGGCCGCCGTCAAGACCATCGGAACGGACCGGGCCGCCGCGGTCGTCGGCGACATCGCGAAGCCGGAGGACCTGGACCGGCTCTACGAGGCGGTCCGGGCGCGAGGCCAGAATTTGGACGTGCTCGTGGCGAATGCGGCGATCGGTTCGTTCATGACGCTGGAGCAGACCACCGAGGAGCACTTCGACCAGACCTTCGCGGCCAACACCCGAGGCACGCTGTTCACCGTGCAGAAGGCGTTGCCGCTGCTCAACGACGGAGCCTCGATTGTCCTGGTCGGTTCGACGGCCGCTGACCGCGGAATGGAGGCGTTCGGCGCGTACGCGGCGTCGAAGGCGGCCGTCCGGTCCTTCGCGCGGACGTGGTCCACCGAGCTCAAGGGCCGTGGCATCCGGGTCAACGTGGTCTCGCCGGCATGGATCGAGACTCCCGGGGGCACCGCCGCCTTCGGCGACGAGGAGACCGCCCGGGCCATCAAGGAGCAGGTCGCCGCGACCGTGCCCAAGGGCCGCATGGGCCGGCCCGAGGAGGCCGCCGCAGTCGTGGCCTTCCTGGCCTCGGACCAGAGCAGCTACGTCGTCGGCGCGAACGTCTACGTCGACGGTGGCGAGAACCAGACCTGAGGCACCACGCGGTGGGTGGCATCTGAAGCGTCCCAGCTTCCATGCCGCTTCCCACGCGCCGGCTGCTGATCGAGGCGGTCCATGCCGCGGCAGGAGGGGACTCTCTCATCTCCCCGTCTGTCGCGGTGTGGCTTCTGGAGCACCTGAGCCCACCGCAGCACACCGAGAACTCGGCCGCCACACAGCGACTGAGCCCGCAGGAGCACAAGATCGTCCGCTTCGTGGCGCGAGGGCGCACGAACAACGAGATTCCGGAGAAGCTGACCCTCTCCCTGAGCACAGTGAAAAGCCACTTGAGCCGGATCCAGGACAAACTGCGGGCCCGCAACCGTGTGGAGATCGCTCGGGGGCGTGGGAGCACGGAGTCGTCAACTGACGCGGACGGAAGGCGCATGAGCAACAGTCGGTCTCTTCCGAGACCGCAAGGCTCGATGGGCTGGTTCGGTACGGCGTACGACAGCCTCTGCACTCACCCAGAGCGCTCCTGAACAGGGGAACCGTCAAAGTGCTGCCGACGTGCCAGTTGTCGTGCGAACCCTGCGATGCTTCGGTGCGCGCTCTCCAGTGGTTGACATGTGAACTAATTGTTGATCGGATGCAGGAGAATCGAAAGGGGGAGACGTATGACCGATTCCCGCGCCTCGGCTGGTGTCGCCGTCGTCACCGGTGCATCCTCCGGGATAGGCGCCGCGACCGCCCGAGAACTCGCGGCGGCCGGACTCGCCGTGGCACTTCTGGCTCGCGGGCTCGATCGCATCGCCGCCATCGCAGAGGAGATCGGCAACGGCGCGATTGCCATCGAGGCGGACGTCACCGATCGCGCGTCTCTCGTCGCCGCGGCCGACCGCGTACGAACCGAACTCGGCAGAGCCACCGTGCTGGTGAACAACGCAGGTGTAGCGCTCGTCGGGCCCTTCGGCGGCGAGGCGGCGTGACGATTATCGGCGCATGATCGAAGTGAATCTCCTCGGCACGATCACAGCCACTGAGGTCTTCCTCGATCAGTTGAAAGCCGCCGCGCACGCCGACATCGTCAACATCGGTTCCGTGGCCGGCCGGCGCGCCGAACCCGGCGGCGGCGTGTACGCCGCGACGAAGCGGGGTGTCAACGGATGGAGCGAGTCGCTGCGCCTTGAGCTGAAACCAAAGATCCGCATCACATTGATCGAGCCAGGCGGCGTCGCCACGGAACTGCCTCGTTGTCTTCGCCATGACGAGGCACCCGCGATTCGCGGTGCACGAGGTCCTGGTGCGCCCGGCCGGGCAGGAGTTCTGAACGCGGTTCACCCGCGGGCGAACTGAGCTATGAGCACCCAGCGGACCGCGGACGTAGTCCCGCATGCGCCACCGCAGATCCGCCCGACCGAACCGGCCTGCCACCCGCTCTCGAACACCGACTCCAACTCCCCAGTCCAGCAGCCGACCTCAGCCACGCCCTTCACGCCTGGTCAACGACGACCACTAGTTCAGGGCCGCACCGCTGCCGGAGTACTGAACAGGCGTGCCTCCCTCGCACACAACCGCCGTATGACGTTTGTCATGCCGACTGGTGACAGGGCGCGCTGGTTCCCCGCGCTTCCACGGAGAGGGTTGAAACATGAGAACAGACGGACACGAATCTGTGATTGAGGTCACGGACCTGCGGCGTGTGTATGGGGGCGGGTTCGAGGCCGTGCGCGGTGTCGACTTCTCCGTGCGCCGCGGCGAGGTCTTCGCGCTGCTGGGCACGGACGGCGCCGGCAAGACGTCGACGGTCGAACTACTGGAGGGCCTCGCGGCTCCGACCGGCGGGCGAGTGCGCGTCCTCGGGCACGACCCGTACACCGAGCGGGCCGCTGTACGCCCCCGCACCGGGGTCATGCTCCAGGAAGGCGGCTTCCCCTCCGAACTGACAGTCGCGGAGACCGCCCGCATGTGGGCGGGGTGTGTGAGCGGCGCCCGCCCGCCGGCCGAAGTCCTGGAGCTGGTCGGCCTGAAGTCGGAGACCGACACCCGCGTGAAGCAGCTCTCCGGCGGCCAGCGGCGCCGCCTGGACCTGGCGCTCGCGTTGCTCGGCGACCCCGAGGTGCTCTTCCTGGACGAGCCCAGCGCCGGGCTGGACGCCGAAGGCCGCCGGGACACCTGGGAGTTGGTGAGCGCACTGCGTGACGCCGGTACGACGGTGCTGCTGACCACGCATTACCTGGAGGAGGCCGAGCACCTCGCAGACCGGCTCGCGATCATGCACGAGGGACGGATCGCCGCAACCTGGACCCCGGCCGAGGTGACCGCCGCTCAGCCGTCCCACATCTCCTTCGAACTCCCCGCGGGCTACTTCGTGGGCGACCTGCCACCGCTCGCCTCACTGGGCGTGAGCGACCACGAGGTCGACGGCCGGATGGTCAAGCTGCAAACCCGGGAACTCCAGCGCGCGGCCACCGGACTGCTGGTGTGGGCCGGACAGGCCGGAGTCGAGCTGCGCCGCCTGGACGTGCGCTCGGCGTCCCTGGAGGAAGCCTTCCTGAGCATCGCCAAAGAGGTCTCCTCACGGACGAGCGACAGAACGGCACCGGAGACGGCGAAGGTGTACGTGGCATGAGCGCCACCACGGCCACCCCGAGCGCCTCGGTGCGGCGTGGCGCGATCAGCACGCCGAGGTCGCGCATGGTCGCCCTCGCCCACGCCGAGCTGACCCTCTTTGGACGGAACAAGGGGCCCTGATCGCTACCCTGTTCGTGCCGCTGGTGCTGCCGTTCAGTGTGAGGTCGGCGGCCAAGGAGATGGATCTCGCGGGAGCCGGGCTGACCACCGGCACGCTCATGCTGCCCGCCGCGGTCGGCTTCTCACTGCTGTTCGCCGTCTACTCGGCCCTCGTCGGCGTCTTCGTCGTCCGGCGCGAGGAACTCGTCCTCAAGCGGCTGCGCACCGGAGACCTGCGGGACGTGGAGATCGTCGCCGGATCGGCGACGCCGGTCCTGCGCAGCGGGCTCGTGCGCTGGAGGTCGCCCCGTGACGCCGACCGTGCGCGTCCTGCTCGCCGACGACGAGCACCTCATCCGCGGGGCCCTGGCGGCCCTGCTGTCCCTGGAGGACGACCTGGTCGTCGTTCGCCGAGGCGGCCACCGGCCGCGAGGCACTGGCGATGGCACGGGCGCACACTCCGGACGTCGCCGTACTGGATCTCCAGATGCCCGGCGCCGACGGTGTGAAGGTCGCCACATCGCTGCGGGCCGAGCTGCCCGCCTGCCAGGTACTGATCGTGACCAGTCACGGGCGCCCGGGCATCTGAAGCGGGCGCTCGCGGCGGGTGTGCGCGGGTTCGTCCCCATGACGGTCAGCGCCCAGCGGCTCGCCGAGCTGATCCGCACGGTGCACGCCGGAAACCGGTACGTCGACCCGGAGTTGGTCGCCGACGCGATCTCCACCGGGGACTCGCCGCTGACCGCGCGGGAGGCCGAGGTGCTGGAGCACGCCGCTGACGGGGCGCCCCTCGCGGAGATCGCCGAGCGCGCCGCACTCGCCGAGGGGACCGTACGGAGCTACCTGTCGTCGGCCGAGAGCAAGCTCGGCGCGGAGAACCGGCACGCGGCGGTGCGTCTCGCACGGGAGCGGGGTCGGATATAAGACCGTGTCGTATGTGGTGAAGCGGACGAGTCGCTTGTAGCAGCAGAGGGCAGCGGCGAGGCCGGGAACGGCCAGGCATTGCGGGTCACCGGCCCGATCGACTGCCGGCACGCAGGTGTGCTCTGTCCAGGAACCGAAAGACTGGTTTAGTGCGAACCGGAAAAAGACTCACCCACCAGGCGTTGATCAAGCAATCGCCAATGTAGGCGCGGGTCGGCGGCGAAGGTTCACTCGATCTCCCAGATACTGGGTACCCCTCCTTCCCCTTACCGCGATCGCGGCCATGCTTGCATGGCGCAACCGGAGCCCGTGGTGGAGTTGGGCACTCCTGGGCACGCTGCTCGCGGCCCTCGGTGTGACCGCACCCTGGTGGCTTCGAGGGCGCGCCCTGCTCCAAGTGGCCTGGCTGCTTGCCGGAACACTCGTGAGTACCACTGCCGTCCTCGCCTACCCACCCGCGCAGAACCGCATCGCGGGCGGGACCGATCCCCAGCCTTCCGCGCTCGTCTCCACGCGGGAGGGGCCCGTGCGAGGCGTCCTCAACCACGAGCGCACGGTCGAGATATTCGCGGGCATCGCCTACGCCCGGCCCCCCGTGGGAGATTTACGTTGGAGTCCGCCTCAGCCTCCCGAGCCGCGCTCCGAGGTGTTCACCGCCGACAGGTTCTCGGACGTTCCCGTTCAAGGACACGTTCCTCAACCCGTATCCGGTCAGCGAGGACAGCCTCACCCTCAACATCTGGCACAGCACGAAGCCCGCCTCGGCGAAGCTTCCCGTGCTCGTCCACGTTCCGGGCGGGGGGTTCACGACTGGTTCGGGAGCTCCGCCGCTCTACGGCGGCGAGGCACTCGCTTCGAGGGGTGAGGTGATCGTCGTCACACTCAACTACCGGCTGTGAGTGCTCGGATTCCTTTCTCATCCGGAACTCGCGGCAGAATCCAAGGAAAGCACTTCAGGTAATTACGGAATCCTCGATCAGATTGCGCGCTGAAATGGATCCGACAGAACATCGCGGCGTTCGGCGGAGACCTGACCAAGTGACGATCGCGGGGGAGAGTCCGCCGGCGGCGCGAGCGTGTGCATTCTGGGCGCGACGCCACTCGCTGAAGGGCTGGTGGACGGCATCATTGCCGGGAGCGGGGCCTGTATGGGCAGGGTCGGAAGCACCGAGAAGGGCGATCAGGCCGATACCAGGGCGGCGGCAGAGGACGCCGGCAGACGTCTGAGCGAGAACCTGGGGGCGGCCTCCGTGGAGGAGATGCGCAAGATGTCCGTCAGCGCATCCTCGACGCCGTCAAGTCACTCGACGCCCACTGGCGTCCCTCCATCGACGGCCACCTCCTGGACCGGCCGCCGGTGGAGATCTACGCATCCGGAGAACAGTTGGACGTGCCGATCCTTCTCGACAGTAACGCGGACGAGGCCTCGCTCGCTCTGGCCACCCCACCGGGCACCGACGCGGACACGTATCAGGAGTCGGTCCGCAAGACGTACGGCGCGGACGCCGAGCGCTTTTTGCGACTGTACCCCGGTGAGAACCAGGAACAGGTGCTGAAGTCCCGACTGGAGGCCGATACCGACAAGATCATGACTCGCGCCATGCACCGCTGGGCGCGCCTGCGGACTCAAGCGGGCGAGTCAGACGCGTACCTCTACTACTTCACTCGCGTCCCGCCGGAAAAGGCCTCGAGAAGTTCGGCGCCTATCACGGTGCGGAGGTGATGTACGCCTATGACAACCTCGGGAAGGACAATGACGCCGTATACGAAGAGGTCGACTACAGGTTGCGCGACCAGATGAGCGCGTACTGGGTCAATTTCGTGCGTACGGGCGACCCGAACGCATCGGGCCTGCCGGTCTGGCCCACGGTGGAGCAAGCACCCGAGCAGGTCATGGAATTTGGTGAAGGCAGCGCGCCGGCACCCCGGCCGCGATCGGACGCCATCGACTTCTGGACGGACTACGACGGACCGATCCCGTAGCAACGATGCGATCCGGCGAGCCCTGCAACCAGGCTGCCGACAATTCCGTCAGCCGGTCAAGCCTCCCGGCGGAAACCGCCCGGAGGCTTGACCGGCGGGAAAGTGCTGGAAGAAGTCGGTGATGCCTTCGCTGCGGGCGGCCGTGGCGTCACGCCTGCGGCCGGGGCGAAGGGCATCGGCCCATAACCTGCGGCCAGGTAAGTCGGCGATGACGGTGGCCTTCATGGGTTTGTGTCTCTTCTTGCCGGATACGAACGCGCGCCGTCCCCGCGGCCGGCGAGAGGCCGGCGGACCTGGATCCCGGTGACGTTGAGGCGGAGCTCGATTCTCCTGGCCTGGGCACAGGTGCGCGGGCGGACACGTCCGCCAACGTGATGGTGGAGCGGTTGACGAAGACGAGCTGGTGGCGGGCGTCAGCCCTGCGGCCGGACTTTGAACGCCTCAAATGCATCATGCCGTTCACCAGCACCGACACCTCATCCGCCATCACCCATCAACTCGTAGCAGTATCCCTCGAGTTGCGCTTCACGGACGCCGGTGACCATACCTGACCAGTTCGCCTGAACGCCCAAGACCGTTGCTAGTTGACGCATCACCGATCGACATCTAGTGTCGATGACGCGTCAACCAAATGGTTTGCGGTCGCCGGCCCGGCCAACCCGTATCTGGCTCACGTCGGGGTATCGAGGTGTCGGTGCACTACCGGAGACCCGCGGACGCAAAGTTCCAGAAGGGGAATCTCGTGGGTACCGAGAACAAGGCCGGACTCAGCGCGCTGCTGACGCCCGAGGAGAGCGTGCTCGCGCTCATCGACCACCAGCCGTTCCAGGTCGCCAACCTGCACAGCCACGAACCGACGATGGTCATCAACAACGCCGTCGGGCTCGCCAAGGCCGCCAAGGTGTACGACGTTCCGACCATTCTGACCACCGTCCTGGAGGAGCGCGGCGGCCTTCTTCTCCAGGGTCTGCAGGATGTGTTCCCGGAGCAGAAGCCGATCAACAGGACCTTCATCAACACCTGGCAGGACGAGCGTGTCGTGAACGCCGTCAAGGCGACAGGACGCAAGAAGCTGATCATCGCCGGCCTCTGGACGGAGATCTGCGTGGCCATGCCGGCGATACAGGCGGCGGGTGAGGGCTTCGAGGTCTACGTCGTCACCGACGCGTCGGGCGGTGTCTCCAAGGAGGCCCACGACATGGCGGTGCAGCGCATGATCCAGGCGGGCGTGACCCCGATCACCTGGATGGCCGTGCTGGGCGAGTGGCAGCGCGACTGGGCCCGCGAGAAGACCGTGCAGGGCGCCGCCGAGGTTCAGGCGCAGCACGGCGGTGCCAGCGGTGTGGCCTTCACCTGGGAGATGCAGCTCCTGGCCACGCCCACCGAAAACCAGGCATGACATCACCGCTGCCCCGGCATCGATCCGTGTCGGGTACTGCCTGTCGTCAATACTCCAGCCGCAGTTCGTGATCCAGCCGGTTGAGGCCGCTGGAACAGGATCAGGCACCGCATGATCCTCTGCGTGTTGTGGACAGAACGTCAGACCTTACGGATCCGCCGATGACAGGCCGGTCCAGGAAAACGGATCCTGGTGGCGAACCTCACTGGTCGACTGATTCAAGCGCGGCAGTTGTCAGGACGGCGGCCAGTTCCGGAGAGCGGCGTCCGCCGCTCGTTGGAGATCCTCGCCCGCCGCACCACCCACCGCCTGCACGGCCATGCCATTCGCGATCGTCATGGCGTAGCGGGCGATCAGTTCCGGGTCGGTGTCGGCGGGCAGGTCGCCCTCCGCGACGGGCCGCCGGTCGCGCATGTGCACCTGGCTCTGGACACACCACTCGGCCAGGATGTCGCGCGCGACCTGCCGCGACATGTGGCTGATGTCGGGGAGCTCCTTGAGGCTCCAGGAGTGGGCCACGTCCGCGTGCACTGCGCGCAGGGCGGCACCGATGCCGTCCTCGTTCAGGGCGCTCAGCCAGCCGGTGGGCCGGTCACAGGGTGGACTTCGTCGCGGGAGGCGAGGCCCTCCCTGTCAGTCTGTGGTGAGACACCCGGTATGCCGGATTGTCCTTCCTGGGCGAGGCGGGAGTCCACCCCCGTATGACCAGCACGAACAGTCCGATAGCCGAGTCCGAGGACCCGGCACCGAACCGACCCGCCGCCGCTTCTCCCCGGAATACGAGCTGCGCATGGTCGCCGAGTACGACGCCGCCCCGGCCGGGGAGAAAGGCGCGACCCTGCGCCGTGAGCGGCTGTACCACTCCCACATCATCGAGTGGCGGGCCGCCCGGGACGCCGGGAAGGACAGAGTCAAGCGCCTACGGCGCTGCTCCCTGACTGGACAACCCCGTCCGCCTTCACTCTGCTTTCGCATGGCACACACTCGCTCATGCGCGAGAGTGCCGGCTTGGACAATCACGTCTAATTGGGCAGGGTTTGTGCAACTCCGGCATGGCATCCACGAACGTCTGCGCGGTGACGGATCCGCTCTTGGACAGGTGCGAAGCAGGATCGCTCATCCATGGATAGTCGACGAGATTCTGCGTGAGAATCCGCGCGAGCCTTTCGCCCAGAGGTTTCCGCGTCTCCCTGTCCGTTGATGTGAATCATCGAGCTGTCGGCCTCGGACAGCCGAGCTGCCACGGACTCGAATCCGGCAGGGACGTCCGCCGGCGCGCGGGCGCGGAGGATCGCTGCGATGTCCGTCCGCGCCTTCTCCAAGCGCTCGATGCGCCGCTGGAGCTCGGCGTCGAGGTTGCGCAGGACGCCCGGTGTGCTGTCGGTGTCGGCGCTGACGTCACCGATCCGTGCGAGCGGCACACCGAGCTCTGCGAGACATCGGATGCGCAGCAGACTCACCAGGTGCCGCACCTCGTACTGCTTGTATCCGTTGTGCCGGCGCTCCGATTCATCGAGTGGACCGAGACGGTGATAGTGGCGGATGGTGTTCACTGTCGTGTCCGCCAGCTGCGAGCCGGCGAGTGCTCCACGGCATGTCGTATCCCTCCCGCGTTCGAGGGGCGTATGTGGCACCTCAACAACAGTTCGGCGCCACATACGCCTCTCGTCGGCGGCGATGACGCGGTTCCGCGTCATGAGAAGCCGTCAGGGGAACAGCCGGTCATCCACCGTCACTTCGAGAGGAAGTCGCGCAGCGCGGTGTTGACCTCGTCGGCGTGGGTCCAGAGCAGGCCGTGCGGTGCTCCTTCGACCTCGACGTAGTCGGCCTCGGGGAGTGCCTTGTGGAATCGGCGCCCAGTGGCGTCGATCGGGAGGATGTTGTCCTTCGTTCCGTGCAGGATCAGTGCGGGCTTGCCGCTCGCGCGGACCGCCTCGACGTCGGCGCGGAAGTCCTCGATCCATGCCGATACCACAGCGTACGCAGCCACCGGAGCGCTGCGGATCGCGACGTTCCAGCTACCGGTCACGACCTCCTCGCTGATACGGGTGCCGAGGTTCTCGTCGAGGTTGTAGAAGTCCGCGTAGAACTGCTTGTACCAGGCGTACCGATCCGCCTTTGCGGTCGCGGCGATGCCGTCGAAGACCTCCTGCGGCACCCCGTCGGGGTTGTCGTCGCGGGCGACGAGAAACGGCTCGAGCGAGGCGAGGAAGGCGAGCTTCGCGACACGCTCATGACCGTAGCGACTCACGTAGCGGGCGAGTTCCCCGGTGCCCATCGAGAAACCGACAAGGACGGCGTCCTGGAGGTTGAGGGTCTCAAGGACCGTGTTCAGGTCAGCGGCGAAGGTGTCGTAGTCGTAACCGGAGTTCACCTTCGACGACTGGCCGAAGCCACGACGGTCATAGGTGATGACCCGATATCCCTGGGCCAACAGCTCGCGCGTCTGACGTTCCCAGCTGTGCCCGTTCAGCGGGTAGCCGTGGATCAGGACGACCGGCTGCCCGGAACCCTGATCCTCGTAGTAGAGCTCGACCGGCGTACTGTTCTCCGTGCCGACGGTGATGTAACCCATGATTTCTTTCCCTTCTGGCCGACGAAACGAACACCGGCCCATATCTGTGTGTGAGAACTCTGTGTTATCGGAGGCGGGCCAGAGGGTTCGCCGATCCGTATCCGGCTGGCTCCTGTGCTGAGCTGCCCCGAGTCGGGATCACAGCCTGATCCAGGTTGTCTACGACGGTGACTCGGCCACCATCGCCGGGATCGGGATCGGGCATGATCGATTCTGGGTCGACGAGGTAGACCTCGTGACCAGCCAGCGTCAGCCGGCGTGCGACCTCCAGCAGCACGCGCCGTGCCACATCGTCGATCGAATAGACCCTTGTCAGGTCCAAAGCCACCCTGACGTCCGAAGGCAAAATGTCCATGGCTTCCTGAACAACTCTCTCGGCTCCGGCAAAGCCGACGCCACCTTGCAGTTGCAGGACCCGGAGCGCGTTCGGTCCGCTGCCAACGACATGGTGGGACCGCACGACGGCACGCGCGGCGGCGGGGACCTCCATCACATGCAGACCCATGTCCGAAGAGAATCGTTCGAACAGTGACACCCCGCGAACACTGTTCCCGTGACCGTCCAGTCGTGGTGAGAACGTGGCAATGCCGATCTGTCCGGGGAGCGCGCCGATCAGGCCCCCGGCCACCCCGCTCTTTGCCGGAATACCGACCTGGGTCGCCCAGTCACCAGCGGCGTCGTACATTCCACAGCTGAACATGACGCTCAGCACCTGACGCACCACCGGTTCCGGCACCACCTGCTCACCCGAGAGAGGGTTGATCCCACGGTTGGCCAACGTCGCGGCCATCATGGCCAGATCACGCGTGGTGACGAGCACGGAACACTGGCGGGTGTAGCCGTCCACGATGGTCCTTGGGTCCTTGGTGAGGACATCGTGACTGCGGAGCATGTGGGCAATGGCGAGGTTGCGGTGCGCGTGCTCCATCTCTGACGCACATACCGCCTCATCCATCGTCAGTCGACGACCGGCGAACGCCGAGAGGCCGTGGAGCACGCGTTCCACACGCTCCGTCGGATTCAGGTCCTCCGCGCCGGCCAGTGAGTGTACGGTGATCGCGCCAGCGTTGATCATGGGATTGAGAGGGCGCCCCGTATCGCTTTCGAGAGAGATCTCGTTGAACGCCTCTCCGGACGGTTCGACACCGACTTTGGCGAGTACCGGATCGAATCCGCGATCAGTCAGGGCCAACGCATACACGAACGGCTTGGAGATCGATTGGATTGTGAACTCGATATCTATGTCACCGGCACCGTAGACCTCTCCGTCAATCATGGCAAAGGCGGCACCGAGGCGCTCGGGGTCCGCTGCTGCGAGCTCAGGGATGTATCCCGCCGGCTCTCCGGAGGTGTCCGACTCCACATCTCTCAGTACCTCGGCCAGGTAGTCGGGAATGATTGGCCGCATTCGTCCTCCATGCATAATTGCCATCTTCGCGCCGTGAGAACCGTGCTGCGTCCGCCCTGGTACCAGGAGGCCCCTGGCGGCGCTTCACTGCGTCACATTGTCGATGCAACCCAGGGAGATGACCTCACGCTTCGCCGAGCGCGGCGCGCGTGATTACTCCTATGTCGTCAGGTATCGGCTGACGGAACATACCATCGTTGCGCGACAAATTCGTCACCATGTACCCGCAGATGGCGAGCGAACATCGGGCACAACGGCACGACGGTGACGTTTTCGCGAATGCTGTCTGTGAGTGCCTTGCTCACTGGCAGCGCAACCAGATCACCGCCGCCGAAATCCTGGCACACCTCGGTATGGAAGAATATTCGTTCTTCGCTTGCGCCAGGTATGACGACGAAGTCGGCCATGCCGACGGGTGTTTCGTCGGCACGAACAATTGTGTAGGAGCTGATCGGGCTGGCGAGATCGAGCTCGACCGTCACGGATGCGCCGGGGTTGTCAGCCAGTCCTTGAGTCATCTGACTGTCTTTCTGCAGAGAGCGTCACGGCGTGGCCACGGTTCTCCGGTCCGGCCGAGGTGCTTCTGTTCTTCTGTTACGAGTGCTCAAAAAGTCTTGTCGGAGCGGGGGTGGCGGTGAGCACGCGAAGCCGGTCGGCGTCGACATTGGCTCCGAAGGCGGGGGTTCCGGGCTCGAGCCGGACGCCCGCTGTGAGATCGCCGATGGTGAGTGGGTCGAATCCGAGAGCGTCGATCAGCGCAGACACGACGGCGAGATCCTTGGGCGAGTCGCCGGCGATCGCGATGGCCTTGCGTCCGAGGCCGCCGGCTGGACGAGCCCCGTCCTCGAGGTCGTGGTAACCCATGTGGTTGAGGGCTTTCACGACACGTGCGCCTGTCAGGAACCGCTGAACGACTTCGCTCGAAGAGGTGTCGGGAGGGAGGATCGCGTCGCGGGGACCATCGACCTCCCACCAGTGGTTCATCGCGTCGATGACCAGCTTTCCCTCTAGCTTCGGGACTGGGAGGTCGCGGTGTTTGCCGAGCGGGAGAGCCAGGACCACCACGTCGGCGGCATCCGCGGCCTGGGCCGACCATACGGCGATCGCTCCGGGGGTGAGGATCTTGGTGGTAAGCGCGATCTTGGAGGGATCACCGGACCCGGAGATCAGGACTCGGTAGCCGGCGGCGACCGCCAAGCGCGCCAGGACGGTGCCGACTTTCCCGGCTCCCAGGATCCCGACAGTGGTGACAGGGTAGGTCATCGCGCCGCTCCCGCCGTGGCCGCGGGCTGCTCGGCCAGAAGCTCGCGGATCCGAGGGATGACCTGGGTGCCGTACAGCTCGACCGAACGCAGACGCGCGGAGGCTGAAACGGTGCCGGCGGCGGAGTAGATCATGTCGAACCGGCCCGCGTTCAGGACCCGGATGGCATGGGCGATCTTGGCCGCGACCGTCTCGACCGAGCCGACGTACAGCGACCCGCGGTCCACCTCGGCGTCGAATTCTTCCCGGCGGAGCGGCGGCCAGCCGCGCTGCCCCCCGATCCGGTCGCGGATCTCCTTGTACCCAGGGTAGAAGAGCTCCTTGGCCTCTTCGTCAGTGGAGGCGACGAAGCCGGGCGAATGCGTGCCGATTGGCTGCGCGGTCGTGCCGAACTCGTGGCTGGCACGCCGGTACAGATCCACGTAGGGAGCGAACCGGTCGGGGGCGCCGCCGATGATTGCGAGCATGAGCCGGAAGCCGTACTGAGCGGTGCGGAGCACGGACTGGGGTGTCCCGCCAACCCCTACCCAGGTGTTGAGACGCCCCGAATCCGTCTTCGGGTACACGTCCGCATCGTGCAGGGCGGCACGCGTGGTGCCTTCCCAGCTGACCGGCTTCTCGTCCAGGAGCCGATGGAAAAGGTCGATCTTCTCCTCGAACAGCACCTCGTAGTCCTTGAGGTCGTACCCGAACAGGGGGAACGACTCGGTGAAGGAACCGCGTCCGAGGATCACCTCGGCGCGGCCGCTGGAGAGCGCATCGACCGTGGCGAACCGCTGGAACACTCGCACCGGGTCGTCCGAGGACAGCACTGTCACGCCCGAGGCCAGCCGGATGCGCTTCGTGGCTGTCGCGATACCCGCCAGCACTGTCTCAGGGCTGGAGATCGCGTACTCGGGCCGGTGGTGCTCGCCCAACGCAACAACGTCGATACCGACCTGGTCGGCAAGGACCGCTTCGGTCACCGCGGCGCGGATCGCCTGCGCGTGCGAGACGATCACGCCCTGGTCGTTTCGGGGCCGGTCTCCGAAGCTGTCGATACCGAACTCGATTTGCGAAACATCCATCGTGTTCACTTCGCTCAACGCTTTCGTTGTGTCGGGGTGTGGCGGTGCGTGGTCCGTGACGACCGGGCGGGACGTCCGTCCTGGGCGACCTGCGCGAGTTCCCCGCCGGTCAGGTCCCGCGCCCACACCACCTCCGCCGATCTAGTTGACACGTAAACCATGGCACTTCTATGGTTGGCGTGTCAACTAGATCGTGTCGCGGTGGGTGCGGCTGCACGTCACCAGTCGGGGGCGCCCCTCTTGGCAGGCGGGCTTGGCGCTTTCGCGCTCGGCGACATCGGTGCGCGCATTATCGAGCTTCTCGGCATCGAAAGTTTGTCGTACTGCGTGATCAATATCTCGCGGTGCCTCCGTCCCCAGCATTGGCCATACGGCCGATGCTGGGAGCGTGATCTATTGGATGGACTTCCTTCCCTCTGCCGTATTGATATCCATAATCCCTGGAGCGAACCAGCTGTTGGGCCTGAGTAACGCCATCCGATGCGGCGCTTCCTGGGCTCTTGTCGGAATCCTCGCGCGCCTCGCTGCCTTCACTCTGCTGATCGGCATCGTCGTACTGGGTCTCGGCGCGGTTCTCGCACAGTCTCCTGGTGTGCTGACCGTGATTAAATGGAGTGGAATGGCGTATTTAGTCTGGATTGGTATGGCAGCGCTGAGAAGCAGGCCGGAGGCCGCTTCGGTGGTCGAGGACGAAGAGGGCCGCACCGGTCGGTGGCGGATCCCCCGCCAGGAATTTATGGTCGCCATAACCAACCCCAAAGCCCTTCTGCTTTTCGCGGCACTCCTCCCTCAATTCACGAGCGGCGGACGGGATGCGGAACTGCACATTGCCGTTCTGGGCCTGGCCTACATGGGCGTTGAAGCCGTCATTGGCGGCCTCTACGTCGGAGCCGGGAGGATTCTTCGATGGCGGCTTCGATCGTACAAGGGATCGATCGCCCGTCGGGTCGACCAGATTTCGGGAATCTGCATCCTCGCGCTTGCGGGTGCGTTGGCCTTGAGTAGTGTTTGACGCCGGTCCACCTCTGATCAGGTGTTCTGTCGGGCGTACTCGGGGGGTGTGAGTCCATAGCGCCGCTTGAAGGCGCGGCTGAAGTGGCTGCTGTCGGCGAACTGCCAGTGCGCGGCGATTTCCGAGACGGCCAGCCGAGAAGCCGGCAGCGCCTGCCTGGCCAACTCCAAGCGCCGTTCCCGGATGTAGGCGGTCACCGATTCCCCACCCGCCGCGAACGCGCGCTGCAAAGTACGCACGGAAACGTTCAGTTCCCGGGCCGGCATCGCCGACGAGAGATCGGCGTCGGCGAGCCGCTGCTCTGCGAGGTCCTTCGCCGCCTGGGCGAGGGCCGGGGCAAGGCGGCGGGGCGGCCGAGCGGTTCGGGCGTCTGGACGTCCTCGTCAACAACGCGGGGCTGGCGCAGCCGGGCACCGTGGAGAGCACGAGCGAGGATGCCTATCGTGCCATGATGAGCGTGAACGTCGACGGCCTGTTCTTTGCCTCCCGCGCCGCCTTGCCCCACCTGCGCGCGGTCCGCGGGTGCATCGTCAACATCGGATCCGTTGGTGGCGTGCGTGGTGACTGGACGCAGGCCGCTTACAACGCGACCAAGGGGGCGGTGGCCAATCTGACCAATGCGATGGCCCTCGACCATGGCCGGGAGATCCGGGTCAACGTGGTCCATCCCGGTGTGACGACCACCCGCGCGGAGATCCGGACAGCGCTCACCGAAGGTACGCCGTTGCGCGACCGGTTCGACGACCGGGTGCCCATGGGCCGGCCCGGCGATCCCGCCGAGGTGGCCGCTGTCGTGGCGTTCCTTGCCGGCTCCGGCGCCTCGTACGTCAACGGCGCGCACATCGCCGTCGATGGTGGCCTGTCCGCGTCGAACGGCCAGACCGATCTCTTCCGCTGACGCGACGCGACCACGGCTTCACCCTTGTCGGGGCGGCGGCGCCGCGACCGGATCGGCGACCCGCGCCCTCGGCGTGCAGCTGCGACGCCTCGAATCGACACCAGCGGGTCACCCCACGCACCAGGGTGGGAGCCGCAACATGAAGGAGAAGCAGTGGTCTTCAAGCTCGATGTACCAGGCCGCACGGTTCGCGGTGCCGTGGATGAAGGCTATGGCGCAGTGGCCGACGCCTTTCGCGAGAACTTCGCCGTACGCAACGAGATCGGCGCTGCCTGCGTCGTCTACCACGGCGGGCGGAAGGTCGTGGACCTCTGGGGCGGATACCGGAACGGCCGCAACCGCCTCCCCTGGGAGGCGGAAACGATGGTGCCGGTCTTCTCCACGTCCAAGGGCGTGGCAGCAGTGGCGCTCGCGGTGTTGCACGCACGTGGCCTGCTCGACCACGATGAGCGCGTGGCGGCCTATTGGCCCGAATTCGCCGCCGCGGGCAAGGGCGATGTCACCGTCCGCCAGCTGCTTGCCCATCAGGCCGGGCTGCCGGTGATCGACCGGCCACTCGAGCTCGGTGACCTGACTGGCTCCCGCACCCTCGCCACGGCTCTTGCCGAACAGCGTCCGGCATGGGAGCCGGGCACCCGGCACGGCTACCACGGCCAGTCATTGGGCTGGTACGAGAGCGAGCTCATCAGCCGAATCGACCCCGGAAAACGCCGTATCGGCCGGTTCTTCGCCGACGAGGTCGCGACGCCGCTCGACCTCGACTTCCACTTCGGCCTGCCGCAGGACACTGATCGCGATCGGGTCGCCCGTATCCACGGATTCCGTCCCTGGGAGATGATGCTGCACCTGAGAGCGATGCCGGCATCATTCATCCGGGCATACGCGAACCCACGGAGCTTGACCGCCAGGGCGTTCGGCAATCCGCGGGTGCTGGGCACCGTGGAGAACTTCAACCGGCCGGATGTGCAGGCCGCGGAGATTCCGGCGGCCAACGGCGTCGGCCAGGTGCGGTCGATCGCCAAGCTCTACGGCGAGGTGGCAACCGGCGGCGCCACCCTGGGTCTCACCGATGCCACGATGGACGCGTTGCGCGTCGCTGCCCCACCTCCGACGAACGGACACTTCGACGAGGTGCTGCGCGTCGAGACGAGGTTCTCCCTGGGGTACGTCAAGCCGTTCCCGGCGTTCAGGTTCGGCTCCGAGTCGGACCGGGCCTTCGGGACGATGGGCCTGGGCGGGTCGTTCGCCTTCGCAGACCCGGACACCGGCACGGGCTTCGCGTACGCGATGAACCGTACTGGCTTCCGGCTCTGGGACGATCCTCGTGAAGTGGCCCTGCGGGAGGCGCTCTTCGCGCGGGTCCTTGGCGAGCGGCCTCAGCGGCCCGACCCGGCCTCCGGGCGTTCTGGCCTCTGACTCGCAAGGTACGCCCTCACGGCGGGGCGACGGCCACGGCGGCGAACAGCGTCTGTCGAAGGGGCCGTCGGAGCCGGTGTGGCACCGGAGACTCGCCTCGTGCTGCCGATGCACCCTCCCCAACGGGCAATGCTCGTGCGAGGGCCGCCTCGACGGCACGGCAAGTCAACGGGTTTGAGTAGACCTACGGCGGTGTCGGCGAAGAGGGCGGGATGTCACCGCAGGGCCGGCACGGCGCCCAATCGAGCGACGTGCATTGCTCGGCGCGGGTGGCGGGCAACGTCATCGGGCCTGTGCCGGAGGGTTGTCAACCAGGTCGAACGCCGCTCGCAGCGGGGTCCACCGTCTGATGTGAGCGGCTCCACAAGCCTCAGAGTGTGTTCCAGGTGTCAGAAGGCTTGCGGCAAACGCCGACCATGAGTTGAGATTTCAACTCATGGTCGTCGAGGTTGTGATCGGCCATTCGAAGGACCTGCCATGACCAAGCGACTAGCCGACCACAGCTACCGCTTCGACCTCGGCGACCTGAAAGGTGCGGTTCACCTTCGATTCGCCGACCCAGGGCAGCTTCGTCGTGGAGCACGGTGCGGGGCTCGCCCCGACGGTCACGCTGAAACGGTGGCTCTGAACCTGCAAGAGATCCGTGAAGGCGTCTGTCTGAACTCCTGGACCGAGGCGAGCGGGGCTACGGTGACGCACCTTGAGGACTTCGAAAACGGGAAGTTTTACTCCAACGTGACCGTCGACGGCAAGCTCTACCACTTCATCGGAACGATCAAGGAGGCCTGACCATGACCCAGCATGTCGCCGCGCAGGACGATCAGGCAACACGCAACGTCGACATCGTACTCACCGCGATGCGGGAGTTGTTCGCCGACAAGGACCTCACCGCGATAGACCGATACTGGGTTGAGCCCTACATCCAGCACAGCCCGCAGATGCCCAATGGGCTCGACACCCTGCGCAACGTCGTTCCAAACCTGGAGGGCTTCTCCTGGGAGCCGCAGCGGATCGCCGCCCAAGGCGACCTGGTCTTCACCCACAGCATCGTCCACGGCTGGGCCCCGAACCCCGTGGCCATCGTCGACATCTTCCGGCTGGACAACGGACGCATCGTGGAACACTGGGACGTCGTCCAAGACATCGTCCCTGCCGAAAAATCCGCCAACGGCAACACTATGGTGTAGCCCCGGCAGTGCCACCCGGCGCCGGCCTTGCCGCCGCCAAGGGCGGCCGATGTGCGGCTACTTCTGCCCCGATCCTCTGAGGTTGACAGGTCAACCATGTTGCCCTAGGGTTCCGGGTGAAAGCTCAGACCCTGCGCCCTTCCAGTCCTGGCGTGGGGGGAGAGGAGGGAAACCCTCATCCACCGGCAGCCCCGTGCACCAGGACGTCACTTCGGGGCGGCGCAGGGCAGGCCTTTCGTGATCCAGGGAGTCGCGTCCCCTGCCCGGTCAGTCCGGCTGCTTCTCCATGTGGTCCAGGACGCGCTTGGAGATCCGGCCGAGTGTGCTGAGCTGGTTCGGGGTCAGGGCATCGATGAACAGGCGGCGGACGTGCTCGACGTGCGGGGGTGCGGCCTCTTCGATCGCCTTGTAGCCGGCCGGGGTGGCGACGATGAATGCTCCGCGTCCGTCGTCGGGGCATTCCTCCCTGGCCACGAGCCCGCGTTTGGCCATCCGCGTGACCTGGTGGGACATTCGGCTCTTCTCCCACTCCACGAGTTTGGCCAGATCCAGGAAGCGCATCCGCCCGTTGCCTCTTTCGGTGAGGCTGACGAGCACGATGTAGTCGGCTGCTGACAATCCGGAGTCGGCCTGGATGCGCCGGGACAGCCGTCCGATGAGTGTCTCCTGCATTCGGATGAAGCTGTCCCAGGCGGCCTTCTGCTCTGGGTCGAGCCAGCGCGGTTGTGCGTCCATGGGGGCAGTCTAACGAAATCGTTGACAGCTCATCTACTGGTGGTGGCGGCGACGCAACCCTCAGCGAGGGCGCGTGCGTCGTGACCGGGATGCTTCGGTTCACGCCCGGCCCGCGAGTGCTCGAGCCGTGTCTCGTGCAGGCATGGAGGTCGGCACCCCGTGCTCGCTCGGTGCTACGGATGCCTTCGTCATGGGTTAAGTTGATGCATCAACCTTGCAGGGCTAGGCTGATGTCCTGGCTGACGGGATTCTGCCGAGTTGAGCGGGATCAGACCCCACAAGGAGGACACATGACGGTCGAAGTGAGCGACGTGCCCGAGGCGAAGCGCTACGAGGCCCGTGTCGATGGAGAGTCCAAGGTGGCGGGCGTCGCGGAATACATCCGCACGACGGAACTCGTTGCGTTCGTGCACACCGAGGTCGAGACGGAGCACGAGGGCGCGGGAGTCGGGTCCGCGCTGGTCCGTACAGCCCTTGACGAGGCACGTGCCGCGAACCTGCGGGTGCTGGCCACCTGTCCCTTCTTCGCGGGCTGGATCAGCCGGCACCCCGAGTACCAGGACCTGCTGTACCAGTCCCGCAGCAAGGTCAGTGACTGAAAGCCGAGCACGGCAGGAACGGAGGCGGGCATGAGCGGCGAATCCGAGCAGAAGGCATACCGGACGGAATCGATCACGGTGATCTTCGAGGCCAGGCGCTGCCTCCACGCCGCCGAATGCGTCCATCGCCTGCCCGAGGTGTTCGACCCGACGAAGCGACCGTGGATCCAGCCGGACAGGACTACGGCCGAGCGCCTGGCGGAGGTCGTGCGGCGCTGTCCCTCGGGCGCGCTCCAGTACGAACTCGTGGAGGGCGGGACGGAAACCCCCGACCGGCCCACCACGATCACCCGCAGTGCCATCGGGCAGCTGACCGTGCGCGGGGAGCTGAGCGTGGACACGCCGCAAGGCGCGCGCGCCGAGACCAGGGTCATTCTGTGCGGCTGCGGGCAGAGCCGCCTCCGGCCGTACTGCGACCATGCGGGGCCCTGCGGTCAGTGACACGGCCGTGCCCGCTCTCCTGCATGTAGCACCCAAGATCTTGGAGTCGAGCAGATGTCCCTTGCAGTGCAGTTCTCCGAGTACGGCACCCCTGACGTGCTGCGTATCGTCGATGTTCCGCCGCTCACCGCGGGCCCCGGGCAGGTACGGCTCGCGGTACGGGCCGCAGGCGTCAATCCGATCGACTGGAAGATCCTGCACGGATACATGCGCCAGGTGATGCCCGTCGATCTCCCGGGCGGCCTCGGCTCCGACGTGGCCGGCGTAGTCGACCAGGTCGGCGAGGGCGTGACCGCCTTCAGCGTCGGTGACGAGGTGCTGGGGGCCTCCCTTACACCCTCCTACGCGCAGTCGGCGCTCGCCGACCCCGCTGCACTGGTCGCCAAGCCGGCTTCCGTCCCGTGGGAGGTTGCCGCAACCCTGGCCGGTACTGGTATCACCGCCTGGGAGGTCCTCAACAAGCTGAAGATCTCCACGGGGGAGACGCTGCTGGTCCATGCCGCAGCCGGTGGCGTGGGCACCTTCGCCGTACAGCTGGCCGTCGCCCGCGGTGCGCGTGTCATCGGCACCGCGAGCGAACGCAACCATGAACAGCTCCGCTCCTTCGGTGTGGAACCGGTCACCTATGGCAAGGGCCTGGTCGACCGCGTACGAGCGATTTCCCCCCACGGAGTTGACGCGGTCCTCGACGCCTCCGGCCGCGGTGAAATCCCGGACTCGATCGAACTCGCCGGCGGTCCGACACGCGTCCTCTCACTCGTGACCTTCGACGCCGCGGACACCGGAATCCAGGTGTACATGGCCGAGCCGGGAGCAGGGGGTCCCCAAGCGCTCGGTGACATCCTCGCCCTCATCGAGGCGGGACGGCTGCAGATGCCCATCGCGGGCACTTACCCCCTCGACGAGTCTGCGGCGGCACTGGCGGTGAGCCAATCCGGGCACCTGAGCGGCAAGCTCGTAGTACTGCCGGCGTAGCCCAGGCCTGCGTGGTCAGACCTCCGCCCGGTCGGCGGGCGAGAGCATCTCCTGAAGGATGCGCTGCAGCTCGGTGCGGTCCTGCGGGGTGATTCTCGCCAGCCTGCGGTCGTACTCCGCCGCCAGGGCTGCGAGTGCACGATCTCGCGCCTTTGTGCCCGCGGAGGTGAGTACGAGGCGGTGACGCCGCAGGTCCGCGTCGTCGATCTCGCGCCGGATGAACCCCTTGGCGACGAGGTTGCGGACGTAGACCGTCACGCTTGCTTTGGGCAGCAGCAGTGCCGCCGCGATCTCTGCCGGGTACGGCGACGCGGCCACCTCCGCCAGGACGAAGAACTCCTTCGTCTCCAGTCCGAGATCAGTCAGCTCCTCCGTGCAGGCGTCCATCACGACACTCAGCAGCCGCTGGTTCAGCGTCCACAGTTGCGCACCGTCGGCCGACATGTGAGTCCCCCAACCAAGTGGTACCGTTCTGTATTAGTTCTAAGCTGTACAAGTATCGTTTTTGTACTGGCGCAGCTATGGAAGAATGGTCTCACGAAGGGCGCTGTCCATGCTTCAGCACATCACGATCCCGCGCGGACCGATCGAGCTCGCGGCCGACCTTCACCTGCCCGACAACGCCGACAGCGCCGCGCCGCTGCGCGCCGTGGTGCTCTCCACGCCCGGCAGCAGCGTGAAGGAGCAGATCGGTGCGAACTACGCGTCCCGCCTCGCCGCCCGCGGCATCGCGATGCTCGTCTTCGATCCCGGTCACCAGGGGCAGAGCGGAGGCGAACCCCGCGACCTCGAAGACCCCTACCGCCGCGGTGAGGACATCTCCTACGCCATCGACGCGCTCACCACGACCCCCGGCATCGACCCGCAGCGCATCGGCGTCCTCGGCATCTGCGCCGGCGGCGGCTACGCCGTGCACACCGCCCGCACGGACCACCGCATCAAGGCGGTCGGAACCGTGGTCCCCGGCAACATGGGCACCTCGTTCCGCGGCTTCCAGCCCGACGGCCCGGACGCCGCACTCGACGCCCTCGCCGACGCGCGCATCGAAGAGGCCCGCTTGGGCGAGATGACCCGAGCGAACTGGCTGCCCGACACCCTGGAGGACGCCGCGGCAGCCGGTCTGACCGATATCGACACCACGCAGGCTATTACCTACTACCGCACCGAGCGGGGCGGCAACGAGCACTCCACCAACCGCCGCCTCTCGCGCAGCGACTCCCTCCTGCTGGGCTACGACGCGTTCCACCTGGTCGACCCACTCATGACCCAGCCACTGCAGGTCATCCTCGCCGGACGCATCGGCAACACAGGCTCCTACGAGGCGGGCATGCAGCTGTGGAAGATGGCCCCCAACCCGGTCGACCTGATGGTGATCGAGGGCGCCGGCCACTACGAGATGTACGACGAGCCCGAATACGTCGACGCCGCCGTCGAACGGCTCACGAACTTCTACGTCGACAACCTGTAGGCATCCGAACCGGCGAACCCATGTGGTCACAGCGCCGGCGGGCGTTGACCGCTTCTCCTGAGCCGGTAAGGGAAGTGGTCGCCTCCCGGACACGCTCCTGGTGCCGTCGACGTATCAACTGCCCACTCGGCCCGTTGCCCCCTGGTTCAGGATGAACTTCCTGTTCCGCCATGATTGCGCGCCTCGGTGATGCAGTCGCGCAGCCGCCTGCGCACGTTTTGCAGGTCCGTCATCTGCCGGTCGAGGCGGTCGCGTTCGGCGCCGAGCAGCTCCGGCAGTTCCGGTGACGCCCCGCCGGAGTCAGCGAACGGCAGCACCTCGCGAATGGTTCTGCTGGTCAGGTTTACGGAGTACAGCTGTTGGATCAGCCTGACCCGTTCGACGGCACCGTCCGGATACCGGCGCTGGCCCGCGGGATTCCGGGAGGAGCGGAGCAAGTCCTGCTGCTTGTAGTAGCGCAGCGCCCTGACGCTGACGCCCGCCTTCGCGGCGACCTCTCCGATCCGCATCCCGACCTCCTGACTCGACTCCACGTCCCGCTTGCACCTGAAGTCGGCGTCAGGTTTTCGCGTAGCGGACACCAGTGGGAACCATCCCGTCCGAACTCTGGAGCACGCCTATGACCAGCACGTCTCCGACTCACTTCGCAAGACCTCAGGAAAAATCAGCAATGCTCATCAGGAACACGTCAGCCCCCGCTGGTTGACGACGTCGACCATCCCGTACCGCGCCGGGGCAGATCGAATTCGACTTCGTCGGCCACCAGCTCGAAGTCCGCAGCAGCGACAACGGCGCGCGAAGCTTCCCCGCTCCGGCCCATGCCGATCGCCGAGTTTTACACCCGGATCCTGCGCACGCTCGATGAGCTCGGGATCGAGGCCCCGATCCATCCGCGCCCCAACGAGGTCCAGTCGGCGATCCCCTTTGCCGAGGACCACGACCACGCCTCCTACGACGGCGAAGCGGCTGCCCTGTTCAGGCGACAGCTGCTGCAGGCCAATCGGGAAATGGGCGAGTTCAGGTCGCACTTCGTCGGCAAGGTCAGCCCGGTGCACTTCTTCTGGGGCGCGATGGATCTCGCCTGCACCCGCTTCTCCGGGCGGTCGGCTCTTCCACTCCGGCGGCGCACCCAACTGCGGGGACTGGGACATGGTCGAGGGCTGCTCCCGGGAACTGTCCAGCCGCGGGTTCTGGCCCGGGGGTGGAGAGGAAGGTGCCTTTACGCCTGCACCTACCCCGAACCCCGGCGGGTTCGCCGATTACCCGGTCGGCCCCCAAGACGCCTACTTCAGCTCTGAGTTCAAGCAGTTCCTTCTGCCCAACGAGGCCGTCCGCGTAGCGCCCGATCCTGACCGCGCTGTCACCCAGTTTCTTCACACCACCTACCGGTAGTTCGTTAAATCCGGAGGTAGAGGTCAATGCCGTGTCCGGTGGTGACCGCGTCGATCAGGGCCTGGAGCTCGGAGGGTGGGTCCGTGTCCGTCCAGGCTCGCCACCATCGGTTGAGGGTGACGGCGGGGGGTGGGCCAGGAACGGATGGCTCGTAAGGACCCGGGCCACCAAGGCTGTTGGGGCTGGTGGGACGGGCCGGTCCCCCTCTCTGGCCCCTCGTCGGGGCACGGGTCCGGCGCGGTGGCATCCAGGGGTCCGGGTGGGGTGAACCATTGGTCCCAGCAGAAGGAGAAGGCGGCAGTTGACCAGGGTCTGGTGGCGGCGGATGGGGCGGTCGGAGCGGACTTGGAAGTCGGCCCGGCCGAGTTCGTCCTTGATCTGCTTGTAGCTCTGCTCGATCCACGGACGCAGGCCGTAGAGGCGGACGATCTCGGCGAGGTCGGCCGGCGGGTGCGGGCTGGGGGTGGCATGGGATGCGTCGGGGTGAGGCAGGTTGGTAGTCAGGTACCAGGTGGCCTTCTCCGGCAGGCCGGCTGGGTCGGTGGTGGCCACGACCAGCCGGCAGGGTGAGTCGGGTCCGTAGCGCCCAGGTAGACATCGGCGGCCCACCAGGTCTCGGTGTGCGTGTCGCGGAAGTGACGCTCCACGGGTGTCCAGTCGCCTGGACGCTTGGCATTGCGCCAGGTCAGGGCGTGGGCGGCTTCGATGGGGGTGTGCGGCTGGTCGGCGAGCCCAGGTGCCGCGGTGCGGCTTGAGGGCGACCACGTAGGCCAGGCCGGCCTCGCGCAGTGCGAGGTACCAGTCATCGCTGACTTAAGTAGGCGCAGTCGGCGACTACCGCCCGGCAGCCGAAGCCCGCAGCCTTCCCCCGGGCTGCGAGGGCAGCGGCCGGCCGATCCACTACCTTCGCCGGGGACTGAAGGAGTCGGATTCCGACGCATCGCGACAGCGCCTGCTGAACGAGCTGAGCTCGATGGAGTACACGTACGGCAACACCTCGGCGGGGGTCCAGCGTTCCGCGATGCCCTGATCGTGGCTGTCGGCTCCGTGCGGCGGATACGAAGGCTGCGGGGGAGAAGGCCGCAGCCGGGAACGTTTGAAGATGGTCGGGAAGTTGTGCCGGAGCATCGGTGTGGGCCAGGTGCTTGCCACGGGGTTACCTCTTGTCTCCGTGGACGGCGCCCTCGCGAGCGTGGCAACTCCGGACGCCGCCCGCGCGTGCATCACGGGAACCATCCCGGTCTGGCTGAGCCGGGCGTCTGGCCGGTCGTGTTGTGCCACTCAGGTGACTTTCGCAGCGATCGCGGCTGAAATTCGTGCCACTGGTTGATTAATCAACCAGGATGCGCTTCAGTTGATGCGTCAATAATATCTCTGTGCGTAGGGGTAATGGCATGAGTGAGAAGAAGGTCATCGCGGTTGCCGGTGCGACCGGTGCCCAGGGAGGCGGCACCGCCCGGGCGATCCTCGCCGATCCGGACTCGGGGTTCACGGTGCGTGCGCTGACCAGAAACCCCGGCTCGCCCGCGGCCAAGGAACTCGCGCAGCTCGGTGCGGAGGTCGTGCGGGCGGATTTCCATGACGAGCCGTCCGTGCACAAGGCGTTCGAGGGTGCCTACGGCGCCTTCCTCGTCACCAACTTCTGGGCCCACGGTTCGGCGGCCAAGGAGACTGAGGAGATCGAGGTCCTGGTGCGGTCCGCGAAGAACGCCGGGCTGCGGCACGTGGTGTGGTCGACGCTGGAGGACACCCGTGAACTGCTGCCGCTGCAGGACGAGCGGATGCCCGTCCTGCAGGAGAAGTACAACGTCCCGCACTTCGACGCCAAGGGCGAGGGCAACGAGCTGTTTCGGCAGGCAGGGGTGCCGACCACCTTCCTCAACACCACCTTCTTCTTCCAGGGCTTCCTGTCGATGATGGGTCCCAAGCGGGCCGAGGACGGCGTACTGACGCTGACACTGCCGCTTGAGGAAGGCAAACTGCTGGCCGGCGTGGACGTGAACGACATCGGCCGCACGGCGCTCGCCATCCTCAAGGACAGTGAGCGGTTCATCGGCCAGACCGTCGGCCTCGCCGGCGACCACCTGACCGGCGCCCAGTACGCGCAGAAGCTGGGCGCCGCGATCGGCGAGCCGGTGCGCTTCCAGTCGGTGCCCTACGACGTCTTCCGCTCCCTGGGCGTACCGGCGGGTGACGAGATCGCCAACATGTTTCAGTACTACGGCGACTTCGACCAGGAGTTCACCGGCGCCCGCGACCTGGACCTCCTGCGGGAGATCAACCCGGCACTCGAGAGCCTCGACGACTGGCTCGCCCGGAACGCCGCGAACATCCAGGTGGGCTGACCCGCTACCGCCGGCGGGCCATACCCCGGGGGCCGGACCACCGACGAGCGGCCGCAGCCTCTTCATGGAACAGGCGGTGGGTAGGTTGACGGCGGAGGAGCAGCGTGCGTGGCGGAGCTTCGTCCGCATGAATGAGAGACTCATGGGCCGGTTGTCTCGCTTGTTGCAGACGGAGTTCAACGTCTCGCCTGCGGACTTCGCCGTACTGGCCGAGCTGGCGGACGTACCGGACCGGCGGCGGCTTCTGGACATCGCCAGGGCGTTGGAGTGGGAGAAGAGCCGGATGTCCCACCACATCACCCGGATGGTGCAGCGTGGTCTGGTGGTGCGGGACGAGTGTGCCGAAGACGGCCGTGGCACGTTCGTGGCGATCACGGACGAGGGGCGAGCGTTGGTCGAAGCCGCCGCCCCGCGTCATGTGAAGGCGGTGCGTGAGCTCTTCCTCGACCATGTCACGCCGTCCGAGCTGCGGTTGCTGGCTCGGATCTCCGAGCGCGTGTTGGAGAGGCTCGGCGAGGAACCAGCCTCTCGCGAAGGGCGGCCCGGCCTGCGTCATGTGGCCGGCGTGAGCGTCGCCGCGGTGGCCGCTGAGGGAGCGGGAAGAGAACGAAGGGGGCCATGAGTTGCCCCGTCGCCGCTGCGACCTCGACAGCCCGGTGTGGCGGGCCGACCGCCCCTACTTGGCGGGAGGCGACGGCACCGGGTGCTTGCTCATGACCGACACGCGATTGAACGCGTTGATGGTGACCGCCACCCAGATCGCAGCTGAGACCTGAGCCTCGGGGAGAACCTGCCGGGCGGCCTCGTAGGCGGATGTCTGAGCCGCGGTGTTCACCGGATCGGTTGTGGCCTCGGCCAGCGCCAGGGCCGCACGCTCCGAGGGCGTGAACAGGCCGGTGTCCCGCCATGCGCTCAGGACACCGAGTCTCTGCGGTGATTCACCGGCGCGCAGGGCCGCCCTGGTGTGCACGTCGAGGCAGTAGGCGCAGCCGTTGAGCTGCGACACACGGAGGTTGATCAGTTCCACCGTGGTGCGGTCGAGTCCGGCCTCGGAGGCTGTTGCCCGGACCGCCTCCGAAACCTGCACCAGGGCAAGGAAGGCCTTGGGGCTCTGCTTGTCGACGAAGATCCTGCGGGGTGGGGAACTGCTGGGGTAGTTGCTCACGGCGGGGCCTCCTTCGAGCCACGCTCAAAGTGGCCCGTGTTCGTGCGGGTGCTGTGGCCATCGGCCTGCCCTCGTGGCATTATAGTTGATGCGACAACCAGATCGAGCGGGAGGTGCTCTCGGTGGGCAACACGGAAACCGATGCCGCGGCCCTACGCCGCGGTGCGCTCGTCGAAGGTGACCGGCCGACCGGAGCCCCCCGCGTCGACGTCCTGTCGGCGCGCGAGGTCCCCCTCGGCGGTCCGCGCGCGATGCGTGTGCGGCGGACACTGCCCCAGCGGGAGCGCTCACTCATCGGCGCCTGGTGCTTCGCCGATCACTACGGTCCGCACCAGGTCGCCGCGTCGGGTGGCATGGACCTGCCCCCGCATCCGCACACCGGACTGCAGACGGTGAGCTGGCTGTTCAGTGGAGAGGTCGAGCATCGCGACACCCTCGGCACCCACGCCCTGGTCCGGCCCGGCGAGATGAACCTCATGACCGGCGGATACGGCATCGCCCACTCAGAGGTCTCCACTCCGAACACCACCGTCATCCACGGCGTCCAGCTGTGGGTCGCGCTGCCCGAGGAACACCGCAACACCGCCCGGGACTTCCAGCACTACGTGCCTGAACCCGCGCAGGTCGACGGGGCCGAGATCAGGGTATTCCTGGGCTCGCTCGCCGGCCGGACCTCCCCGGTCCGGGCCTTCACGCCGCTGCTCGGCGCCGAGATCGTCATCGAACCGCACAGGACGCTCACCCTCGCCGTGGACGCGACCTTCGAGCACGGCCTCCTCGTGGACAGCGGGGACATCCGCCTGATCGACACTGTGCTGCGGCCTGCCGAACTCGGCTACGTCCCTCGCGGCGCGGATGTCCTGACGACGGTCAACGAGACCGACGCCCCGGCGCGGGTCGTCCTCCTCGGGGGACCTCCCTTCGGGGAGGAGATCGTCATGTGGTGGAACTTCATCGGTCGCAGCCACGAGGACATTGTGAAGGCCCGCGAGGACTGGGAAGCCTCCTCCGACCGCTTCGGCGTCATCAAGGAATTTCCCGGCGGCCGCCTTCCCGCACCGGCCCTGCCGAACGCCGTCATCACACCGCGCCGGAACCCACCGACCCGCTGACCTCCCTCACGAAAGGCACACCATGAGTGAGTCCTCCACCACTACGGTCGTCGAGCGGGCGGACGCCGATCGCCGGTACGAGATCCTGGTCGACGGCCGACGCGCGGGACTGACCGCTTACCGTGACCTGGGCGTGCAACGTGTCTTCTTCCACACGGAGGTCGACGAGGCGTTCGCAGGCCAGGGGCTGGGCCCGCACCTGGTCCAGCAGGCACTCGCCGACGTGCGCGCATCCGGAATGCGGATCGTCCCCGTCTGCCCCTACGTCGCCAAGTTCCTCAAGCGGCACGACGAGTTCGCGGACATCACCGACCCTGTCACACCCGACGTCCTGCGGTGGCTGAAGGCGCAGCTCGGCTGAGGGCCAAGGCCCCCGGGCGCCCATGCCTCTATAGTGGATGCATCAACCATATTGAGGCTGTCGAGAGTCACATGAGACGGGTGTGCAGCCCGAGGGGAGAAGTCCGGTGATGCGGAATCTGACCGTGGCCCAGCAGATGGTGGACATCCTGCGCCAGGCGGGCGTGGAGCGGATCTACGGCGTGGTGGGTGACAGCCTGAATTCGGTGGTCGACGCGGTGCGCCGTACCGACGGCATCGAGTGGGTGCATGTACGGAACGAGGAGGCCGCCGCCTTCGCCGCGGCAGCGGAGGCACAACTGACCGGCAAGCTCGCGGTGTGTGCCGGAAGCTGTGGCCCCGGAAACACGCATCTGATCCAGGGACTGTACGACGCCCACCGCTCCGGTGCGCCCGTGCTGGCACTCGCCTCGCACATCCCGTCCCACCAGATCGGCACCGGCTTCTTCCAAGAGACCCACCCGGAAAGGCTATTCACGGAGTGCAGCGACTACTGCGAGATGATCAGCACCCCCGGGCAGATGCCCCGGGTTCTGCGGATCGCCATGCAGCGGGCTCTTGGCAACAGCGCGGTGTCAGTCCTGGTGATACCGGGCGATGTCGCGCACGACGCGGCGACTCACCCGACGGGAAGCAGCGACCTGGTCACTGAGCGCGGCCGGGTCATCGCGCCGGACACACAGGTTCGGGCGCTGGCCGAGAAGGTGAACGTGGCTCGGAAGGTGATGCTGTTCTGCGGTGCGGGAGTGAGGGACGCGCACGCCGAGGTCATGGCGCTCGCCGAGAAGGCTGCCGCCCCCATCGGGCACACCCTGCGGGGCAAGGAGTGGATCCAGTTCGACAACCCGTACGACGTGGGCATGAGCGGTCTGCTGGGCTACGGCGCCTGCTTCGACGCAATGCACGAGGCCGACCTGGTCGTCTTGCTCGGCACCGACTTCCCGTACAACGACTTCCTGCCGCAGGCACGGACCGTGCAGATCGACCACGATGCGGGCCGCCTCGGCCGTCGTACTGTGCTGGAACTCGGGGTCCACGGCGACGTCCGGGAGACGCTGCGGGCTGTGCTGCCGTTGGTCGAGGCGAAGCGGGGCCGTACCTATCTGGACCGGATGCTGGACAAACATGCCAAGTCGCTGGAGACGGTGGTCTCCGCCTACACCCACGACGTCGAGCGGCACACCCCGATCCACCCTGAGTACGCGGCCTCGGTTCTGGACGAACTCGCGGCTGACGACGCTGTGTTCGCCGTGGACACCGGCATGTCCAACGTTTGGGCGGCGCGTTATCTGACCCCCAATGGGCGGCGCCGGGTGATCGGTTCGTTCCTGCACGGCACGATGGCCAACGCGCTGCCGCACGCCATCGGCGCGCAGTTCGCTTACGCCGGCCGCCAGGTGATATCGATGTCGGGTGACGGCGGACTGGGCATGCTGATGGGCGAGTTGCTCACAGTGAAACTGCACGATCTGCCGGTGAAGACGATCGTCTTCAACAACTCCTCCCTGGGCATGGTGAAGTTGGAGATGCTGGTCGAGGGGCTGCCCGAGCACGAGACCGACCACGAGCCGGTGGACTATGCGGCGATCGCCCGCAGCGCGGGCATCGAGGCGATCCGCATCGAGCGCCCCGGGGATGTCGTCGAGGGACTCAAGCGGGCGCTCGCCCACGACGGACCGTTCCTGGTCGACCTGGTGACCGACCCCAACGCGCTGTCGATCCCGCCGCACATCTCGGCAGCCCAGGTCAAGGGATTCGCCTTCGCCGCGGGCCGGACAGTGCTCGACGGGGGCGTCGGCAAGATGCTCGACCTGGCCCGCGCCAACCTGCGAAACATTCCCCGCCCCTGAGACAGCCGCCGTCCTCATCGAGGTCCAGTTTCACGACCTCAGCGACCTGACGAGCGCTGGCGCAAACCACTGTGCCCAGCTCTCCGCCTGCCTTGCGAGGCGGGGGCGCGGGTGCGTCTCAGCCTCGCGCGCGTGTCGAGCCAGTACGACTTCACGGAGGGAGCGCGCCAAGCCGGCATCGGAGCGGCCTTGCCGGGGGTCCCGGAGTGCCTGCGCGCTTACCTTCTGGCCCTGCGCTGCTTCGATCTGGGGAAACGTCGTCTGGACTTTGCCACCGCCGTGTACGGCGGGCCCGAGCTGGTCATCTTGGACGAGCCGACGACCGGCCTGGATATCCAGTCCCGCGACGCGCTCTGGGCCGCCGTGGACAGGCTGCGCGACGGGGGATCCACGGTCGTGCTCACCACTCACTACCTGGAGGAGGCGCAGCAACGGGCCGATCGTATCGGGCTCATGCACCAGGGGACCTTCCACCGTGAGGGGACCGTCGTGGAGTTGACGCAGACCCTGCCATCGATGATCACCTTCGCTCTTCCGGCCGGTGCTCCCGAGCCGCCAATGGGAGCTGTGCACGCGGACGGGGCCTTTCGTGTGGAGACCTTCAGCCTGCAGGAGGACCTCCACCGCCTGCTGGGCTGGGCTCACGACGCCGGGGTGGACTTCCGGGAACTGCAGGCCGGTCCGACCCGCCTCGACGATGTCTTCCGCGCCATCACCGGCGGCTGAACCCACCAACGCTTTGCCACGAAGGGACCCAACTCCATGTTCGTGATCGCTCGCAGTGAGCTGATCCAGATCTTCCGGAACCGGCTGGTTCTGGTCACCGGTCTTATCGTGCCGGTCGCCATCAGTGCGTTCTTCGTCTACCGGCACGAGGTCTTCGAGGATGTGGCCGGCCTCGGCTACATCGCGGCGATCGTGATGTTCACCGTGATGGCCTTCGGGCTCTACACCACGGCCGTGACTACGCTGGCCTCGCGTCGGCAGAACCTCTTCCTCAAACGGCTGCGCTCCACCGCCGCCGGCGATGTCGACATCCTCGCAGGGCTGCTCTTGCCGGTCACGGTCATCGCGCTGGTCCAGGTGGTCGGGATCCTGATCGTGCTGGGCGTGGTCGCCACCGAACCGTCCCAGGTCCCGCTCCTCGCGGCTGCAGTCCTGGCCACGCTGGCCACGATGGTCGGCCTGGCACTCGCCACGGCGGGGCTCACGAACGCCGGAGCACGCTCAGGTGACCACGCTACCCGTCAGCCTGTCGGTGATCGCGGTCGCCAGCTGGGTAGGCATGACCGGCACTGAAAATCTCGCCCTGCTCAAGGGGCTGCTTCCCGGTGGCGCCGCCACCGAACTGGTCGTCAATGCCTGGGAGGGCAACGTACCCGTCGCGGACTCCCTGATCCTGCTGGTCCCCACACTGAGCTGGGTCGTCGTCGCCGTCGGGCTAGCCTCCCGCCTCTTTCGTTGGGAACCACGCCGATGAGCCCGGCCGAGCGCTGTTGAGCCGCGGCGCCCGGGGACGAGACCGTCACCTGCGGGGGCTCCACCACCAAGGCCGCCCCGACCCCGTGAACCACATGCTGCTCACGATCGCCAAAACCGGCAGCGCCACCTGCCGCCTCTCCGGCCGCTCGGCCGCCCGCTTCGGCGAGGCTCAGTCGGTGCCGCCGGTCATCGAGGGCTCGAAGCCGCAGGCCGTTGTCACGCTCACCCCGGGTGAGTACGCAGACGAGTTCCAGGAACGTTTGTCTCGATCGGGTTGGCCTGGCCACCGGGTCCGGGGCATGGAATGTGCATCGGCCGAGCTCGCGCATCGCACGGGCCAGGCGCCACCGCCGCGACTGACGGTCAATGTGGCTCGGGTTCGTGACGGCCTGGGCAGCCCGGAATCGCCCGGGTACGCCTCAGCCCGCTGTTTCCTCGCCCACCGGATGCTCCACATCCGAGGAAACTGCCGCGGTGGAAGACGCCTCAGCCGCCGTGCGCAGGGTGTGTCCCTGCGGCGAGAGTAGGGCGGCGCCGAACCGGTCGTAAGAACTGATGCGGGACAGCGCCCGCTCCGGGATCTCCCGCTGGATGGTGGTGGCCCACAGCACGCCGAAGACATCGCTCGTGATCCCGGCGCCGAACATGGCTGCGGCGATCAGCCATACCGCCTGAAGGCGGGGTGCTGGCGGCAGGCCGGTCGCCGGGGGCGTGTGCGCGACGCGAGCTCGCCTGCGGAGCGGGATCGGACCCAAGAGGAGGGCACATGACGGTCGAAATGAGCGACGTGCCCGAAGCAAAGCGTTACGAGGCCCGCGGACGTCGCTGTGGTTCAAGTCTGCGCTGTGCCGATCTTCCTAGGCTGCGGAAGCAGTGCAACCCCGGGCGGTTGTCCGCGTGCTGCGGGCCACCGTCCTGCCCTCGCCCCGCCGCGACCGCGATCACCTGCTGCACTGGTCCGCCTGGCGCCGCGCACACCAGCACCGGGCAGCCGAGACACACCGCCGCTGGAACAACATCACCGCGGCCGCGACGACGCGACAAGGCCAGCATGATCAAGAGCTACAGCTGCCGTGACTGACCTCGCCGCCCACCTCGGTTGCACCATCGGAACCGTCCGCAAGTGGCTGGGCGACGGACTCCTGACTGGGCGCCAGGAGACGCGCCACCCGCACCACTGGATCCTCTACGCCACACGCGAAACGATCAGCCGGCTCGAAGCACGCCTCGCCAAGGCGCGAGGACGCACCACTCGCGTCCACCCCCGCTTTGCCGACGAACTCGACGACCACACACCGGCGCAGCCTGCTTGACGCATCGAGAACAGCGTGCATTGGATCCGAGACGTCACCTTCGACGAAGACGCCAGCCAGACCCGCATCCGCAACGCCCCCGCCGTCATGGCCGCCCTCCGCGACATCATCCGTAGCGCCTTCCGTCTCGCCGGCTGGGCCAACACCGCCAGCGCACGCCGCGCTCACACCACACCAACAGCCGTACTCACCCTCTACGGCATCCCATAACTATGGGGACATTCCCGGAACACTCCCGGGCCCCTGGGGTGGGTGCTGCCAAGGATGATCCCGATCCGGGTCATGACCGGCGCCGTAGAGGTAGTTGACATGTCAAGGCTATCTGCTACGGTTGACGCTAGTTGATATGTCACGTATCACGCCGCTCAAGGGGGAAGGAACGCCGGTGACGAAGGAAGCCAACCCTGGCGTCCGCCTTCATCAGGTTCGCAGTGCCATGCCCGAACGGGGCGTATCTCCGCGGCACGGCGAACACTGCCGGTTATGGCGCTGCGAGCTGGAACTTGTCCGTCACCGGCGTCGCGATCATTCCGACGCCGTGCGGCAGCAGCTACGCGGCCACGGCGGACTTCACGCTCGCCAACAACCCGGGCAGCACACTCGTGTTGGACGAGGCCGGCAGCCTGTGCGGTCACAGGCGTTTGGCCACCGTTCGCGATCGTTGGCAGTTGGCCCGTCGACCCGGCCTCGACGGGCCAGTTCGTCGGGCTTGCCGGGCCGGGGACGGACCTGCTAAGCCGCTCGTTGCTATCGCAGCATGCCAGCAGACCAATGACCAGAGGAGGCAGGGAAGATGCAGGACACATTTGTGGGTGCCGATCTAATCGTTCATAACGCAAGAATTACCACGCAGAATTTGGCACAGCCGGAGGCGGCTGCGCTAGCTGTGAAGCGGGGGAGGATTTACGCTGTTGGCAACGATGCTGAGATCCTTGCCCTAAAGGGCCAAGATACAAAGGTGATTGACGCCGGCGGTCTGCGGTTGATACCAGGCCTGGAAGACGCGCATCTGCACCTGCTAAATAGCAAATTCTATAATTACGAAACAAGATGGGATGGCGTCCCTACTCTGGCACGGGCACTAGAAATGCTGCACGAGCAGGCCGAGAGGACGCCGGAAGGTCAGTGGGTAAGGGTGTCTGGCGGCTGGTCGCCCCATCAGTTCGAAGAGGACAGACTTCCTACCATGGAAGAGCTCGAAAGGGCTGTGCCCAACCGGCCTCTTCACGTGCAATACGCCTACAACCAGGCCTTCATGAACGCTCAGGCCATGGAACAGCTGGGGATAGGCACCTCTGCCTTTCCGGACTTGCCCGGGATGGTCTTGGAGAAGGACCAGGATGGCCGCTATACGGGAGTCGTATACGGCAATACCTTTAACTTCATCACCATCGAAGCCATGCTTCCTACACCGGGCTTCGAAGAGCAAGTGAACTCACTGGGCCAGGCAATCAGGGATCTGAATCGCTTCGGCGTAACCTCCGTCATAGACTGCGCGAGCTCAGAACCTTATCCGGAGGGCCACAATATTGTTGGCGCATTGATCAGGGATGACCTCCTGAGGGTTCGGCTTCCCTTTATTGACATACAGATTGCGATCACGAGCAGCGGCTTCGAAATAAATGTAGACGACGCAATTGAGACCATAACCAAAAAGGCCCCAATCAGTCCCGGTCAAAACCTGCATCCGAGGTGGCTGCACGGTCATGAATACGAAGGCTACGGGGAGGCTCTCGGGCCTGAGCTGCACGATCACGAAGATTTTGATCAGCCGGCGATCATCATCGATCCGGAGTTGATGCGTTCGAAGGTAGAGGAAGATTTCGCGAAGCTCGTAAAGCGAAGGATTCCCTTCCGGGTACACCTCAGTTACAACGAGAACATTACTCCCTTCCTGGATGCCTTGGAGAAAGTAAATCAGCAGACGCCGCTTGATGGCTTGCGCTGGTCCATTGAGCATGCCGAAACCATCAGCCCGGAAAACATAGCGCGGGTTAGGAAGCTCGGCGGAGCCGTGGCCTTGGATGGCAAAATGGCCGTGCACGGCGACAGCTTTGTAAAGACCTACAGCAGAGAAAAGGCCTTGCAGACGCCGCCCTTCCGCCTTCTGCTGCAAAGTGGTATCCCGGTCGCTCTGACCACTGACGGATACAGGGCATCCTCGTATCATCCCTGGACAACCATTAGCTGGGCCGTTACCGGCAAATCCGTGTCAGGCTCGGAGGTGTTGGGCAGCGACAACCGCCTGAGCCGAGCAGAAGCATTGAAGCTCTTTACCCTGGGTGCCGCCTGGTTCGAAAACAGCGAACACGAAAAAGGCAGAATAGCACCGGGCAACCTAGCCGACTTCGCCGTGCTCAACGCGGATTATTTTTCCGTACCAGATGATGAGATCAGAGGCATCTCCTCCGTACTAACCGTTGTAGACGGCCGCGTAGTATTCGGTGACGGCGAATATCGGGACCTGGCTCCCGAACTCCCGGAAGTAATGCCGGCATGGTCACCCGTGAAATATTTCGGAGGCTATTACGACGCTTCCTGATCAAGCCGGTAGCCGCGATACTCGGGGCCGTGGCCGGGAATATGTCGTGCACGGTCACGGCAGCTGTAGTTCTTGATCGCCAGCGCGTCCGTGCTGGCGATCAAGACTGCTCCAGCTGCGGGGCGATGGCATCCAGCGCGCGGGCGAGCCGGTCGTCGTTGAGGAAGCCGGGATCGACCCCGAAGACCTCCTCCACCGCCCAGACCCGTGCCCAGTCACCGACCCGCACCATCGAGGTGGGCACCGCCAGGCGATTGGCGACCAGCACCTCGATGACCTGCCCGTGGGTCACGTGCGCCACATCGCGGATCGGGCACAGCTCGTCGATGATCCCGGCCACGTCCAGTCGGCGCAGAAACTCGGCAGAGGCAGGCAGAGCGCCCAGACGCCTCTCCACCACGAGAGTCAACTCCACCGTTATACGGGGACGCTGGACCCGGGAACGCCGCGAACGAGATATCGGCACGTCACACTCAACGAGCAGCACCCACCCAGGTACCGGCCGCATCATCAGTTCATCCGAACCGGTCATGTGCGGAGGATGGGCCTAGTCGTCGACACCCGCGGACTTCCCCTCATGGTCATGGTCACTCCTGCCGACTTGCACGATGCCGCAGCAGCCAAGGAAGTCCTCTTCCGCCTGCGCCTGATGCACCCCGAGATCACGATTGTCTGGGCCGACTCCGCCTACGCCGGGAAGCTCGTCGACTGGGCAAAACAGCACCTCAACCTCACGATCAAGCCCGTCAGCCGTCCCAAGGACGCCTCCGGCTTCGTCGTGCTGCCCCGCCGCTGGGTCGTTGAAAGGTCGCTCGCCTGGATGATGCACGCACGCCGCCACGCGAGGGACTACGAACGGCTCATCCAGCACTCCGAGGCCCTGATCACTTGGGCCGCCATCACCCTCATGGCCAGGCGCCTGGCCCGGAAGGGCGCCACCCCAGCTGGACAAGAAAGCCGACACAGGCCAGCTGAGCCCTGTTCGTCCATGCCACTACGCTTCACCTGCACATCGACATCATTGAACAGGCGGTTATGCGCCAGCTCTAGTGTCGTACGCCCGCTGGCAGTTCTGGATCTCTCCGCTGTGCTCGACGGTCCAGTCGTAGAGCTGGCCGAATGGCTCGCGCAGGGACTCGCCCAGTGGTGTGAGCGAGTACTCGACGCCGACCGGTGAGGTCGCCAGCACCGTGCGCTGAATCATGCCGTTGCGCTCGAGACGGCGCAGTGTCTGGGTGAGGACACGTTGCGTGATGCCCTCCAGACCTCGCTTCAGTTCGTTGAACCGGGTGGGCCGCTCCAGCAGCGCCATCACCATCATCGACCACTTGTCCGCTATCTGGTCGAGGATCGGCCGACTGGGGCAGTCCGCCCGGAAAACCGTCCGTGTTTCGGGGTCAACGCCATGCAAACCGGTGTCCTTCATGATCCTAGGTGCTCCCAAAGTGCGTTCTTGACCATCTGGGCGTCGTCGCCGACGGTAGGTATGCATTGCAAACCTACATGCCCAGCGGTAACCAACGGAGAACCTCATGACGAACGATGCCTACTCGACCCTGCGCGTGAGCAGCGAACACGGCGTCGCCCGGATCGTCCTCGACAATCCCCCGGTGAACGCGCTCGGAACGACGATGATGCGCGAGCTGCGGACGGTACTGACGGACCTCAAGGACGATTCTTCCGTCCGCGTGATCGTCTTCTCGAGCGCCGACCCGGAATTCTTCATTGCTCACGTGGACATGCATATCGGGGAAGAGATGGACGTCCTCCAGGAACTCGCCGCATCCGCGCCAGCGGACGTCAACGTGTTCCAGGCGATCGGTGAGCTGATCCGCCATCAGCCCCAGGTGACCATCGTGAAGCTCGCCGGGAAGGCCCGCGGAGGCGGAGCGGAATTCGTGGCCGCAGCGGACATGACATTCGCCGCCATCGAGACCGCTGGAATCGGTCAGATCGAAGCACTCATGGGCATCATCCCCGGCGGAGGCGGAACGCAGTACCTCCGGGACCGCGTGGGTCGTAACCGCGCACTGGAAGTGATCCTCACGGCCGACTTGTTCGATGCCGAGACCGCAGCGTCCTACGGATGGATCAACCGGGCCCTGCCGGCCGACGAGCTCGACGAGTACGTCGACCGTATCGCCCGTAACATCGTCGCGCTGCCCGACGGTGTCATCGAAGCAGCCAAGCACTCGCTGCCTGCCGATGACTTCACGGAAGGACTCCTCCGTGAGAACGACGCTTGGGCTTCTACGTTCAGCCTGCCGGCCGCTCAGCACCTGATCAGCGGGGGCCTGCAGAACGGGGCACAAACACCGGCCGGCGAACGCGACCTAGAGAGACTGATGCGCAGCGTCGCGCGTTGACTGCCGGAAGCGGGCACATGACACGTCGCTGAACGGCCCCACAGCCGTCCTGTCCCTCCATCAAGCCATTGAGCTTCCGATTCGGGTTCGGAAACACGCACTGAGCTTGTGATTTAACGTCTGCTTCGATGTCGGCCAGTTGGGTGGTGCGATCCATCGGCGCGTCGTCACTCTTGGGCGGTCACCCCGAGATCATGGCGCATTGCGCTCCTCATGGCTTGGAGCATGTCCCAGATCTCTGCCTGGGCCTGGACAGCGGTGGCCACCGTCTCCCCAGGTTCGGACTCTTGTCGCTCAAGGCGTTTGACCTGGCCATAGACCTTGTTCAGGGCCTGATTGACTTCACTCGCGAATGCGAGCACCTCGTCGGGGGCGATCATCTGCGCTTCGGAGTATCTGTCGCGATGGGCTCCTTTTGCCTCATCGAGTGCCTCGCTGTCGGTCTCCTCGACACTGCGTTCCCGCATGATGTGCAGATGGCGGTTGAGCGCTGTGGTGAACTGGCGTGCATCCCGGTTGAGTTCCATGTAGCAAGTGCGTCGGAGCAGCAGGTTCTCGCGAACCTCCTCTTGGCCCCGAAGCAGCTCTATCTCGCGACGTTTTGCCCGTTCGGAGGCGCGTTGGGTGAGGAACGATCCCCCCAGTGTTCCGGCCACACCTGCCACCGCGATAATCACAGAGCCAAGATCCACAGATCCCCCTCGAAGCCGCTTGCAGTCACATCACCCACTGCTCGCTGCCTCACTGTCAAGCACCAGACCGCTGGTGCGTCGGGGTTTGGTGCCCTTCTTGTGGTGGGCGGGACGGCTGTAGACCTCGCCGGTGGCGAGGACGCGACCCACGTCATGACGGGTGGCCGGGCGGTGGTTCTTCGAGCCCCGTGGCCTTCCGGGCCCGGGCCGAGAGAGTCTCGGCGCATCGGCCGGAGAGCCGGCCTTCGTCCACAGGTTCCGGAATCCTCGGCGGACCCGAGCGGGCGTGAGCTTGTTCGGCTCGGTCGCCTTCTCCCAAGGCCGCCGCAGGTCGACGGCGAGCGGACGGGCGAGCCGGAGCTGGGTGTGCGCGACGATCACCAGCCAGGTCCAGCGGTCGGCCGCCTGCGAGCTCCGCAGCCGCGGCTTCGTCCAGCCCAGCGTCTGCTTGAACAGGCGAAATG
>NZ_NCSM01000005.1:259164-391904 GCF_002224125.1 Streptomyces sp. NBS 14/10 | reverse complement strand
CGGGCGCGGGCCTGGTCGGCGGTGCAGGTGTCGGAAGCGTTCATGGTGGTGCACATCCTGAGGGTTGTCGACGGTGCCCCATGCGGGGAGGTAAATTACCCCTAGGGGTATTGTGTGGAGGTGTTTTCGTGGAACTGGATCTCGCCGGCGCGGAGCTGAAGGCCGTACTGAACCGGCTGCGGCGTGCTCAGGGGCAGATCTCCGGTGTGATCCGGATGATCGAGGAGGGGCGGGACTGCGAGGACGTCGTCACTCAGCTCGCCGCCGCGTCGCGCGCCTTGGACCGGGCGGGCTTCGCCATCATCGCCACCGGTCTGCAGCAGTGTCTGACCGACGTCGAGGCACGCGGAAACGCGGACGAGGACCGGGAACAGATGCGCGCCAGGCTGGAGAAGCTGTTTCTCTCCCTCGCGTGACGCTGATCGATGTGACGCTCATACGATCACGTCGATCAGCATGAGCGCCGCCACGGCCAGCAGCACCGAGGCGAAGACCCGCCGGAGCGCATCGCCGGAGACCTTGGCCGCGAGGCGTTTCCCGTCCCAGGCGCCGAGGACCGCGGTCCCGGCGAAGGGCGCGAGGACCGCCCAGTCGATGCCGTGGGCGCTGCCGCCGCGGGCAACCAGCGCGGCCAGCGAGTTGGCAGTGATGACCAGCAGGCTGGTGCCGACCGCGGCCCGCATCCGCAGGCCGAGCGCGCCCACCAGGGCCGGTACGGCGAGAAAGCCGCCGCCCACGCCCAGGACGCCCGTCACGGCGCCGAGCCCGGCCCCGGCCCCGGCAGCCCGGCCCGGCCGCACCGGTCGGCTGCCCTCCTCTTGGGGTGCCTGCCGGAACATGCGCAGCGCCGCGACGGCCGCGACGAGGGCGAACGCCCCGGTCAGCAGGGAGGGCGGCAGCTGGCCGGCGGCCAGTCCGCCCAGGGCCGCGGGCAGCAGGCCCGCGGCCGCGAAGAGCGCCCCCGTACGCCAGCGGACGTTGCCGTCGCGCGCGTGTGCGTACAGCGCGGTGGCGGAGGTGGCCGTGACAATGATCAGACTCGCGGTGGTGGCCGCGGCGGGGGTGAAGCCGAGCAGATAGATCAGAGCGGGGACTGCCAGCACGCTGCCGCCGCCCCCGAGGGCGCCCAGTGCGAGGCCGATGACGGCCCCGGCGGCCAGGGCGAGAAGCGCGGTGCTCACGCTGTCCGGCCGCCGTCGCCCGCCACCGCGTTGTTGTTGTCGCCCGCGCCGTTCGCCACCGCGTTGTCATCGCCCGGGCCGGCCACCACCGGCAGGCCCGCCTCGGCCCAGGCCCCCATCCCGCCGGTGACGTCCACCGCGTCGACGCGGCGCCCGACGAGCAGTTCGACCGCCTGCCGGGAGCGGTTGCCGGTACGGCAGATCACCACGAGCGGGCGGCCCTGGAGGCCCTGGGGCAGTGGTGCCCCGGCCGTCAGCGCGGACAGTGGCGCGAGTACCGCGCCGGGTGCGTGTCCGGCGGCCCACTCCTCCGGCTCGCGCACATCCAGCAGCACCGCGTCGCCGTCCACCGCGGTGCGGGTCCGGGCCTGCTCGGCGGTGATCCGCGCAGGGGCACTGCCAGGGACGCCGGAGATGCCTGATACGTCTGAGACTCCGGAGACGACCGGCAGACCGGCCTCGCGTGCGGCGTTGAAACCATCGTCCACGGCGACGACGGACCGGCCGGCGGCGTCCAGCAGCGAGGCGGCGATGGCGGCCCGCATCCCCCCGGCACAGTGCACCCACACGGTGCCCGCCGGGATCTCCGCGAGCCGGTCCCGCAGCTGGTGTACGGGGATGTGCAGCGAATCCGCGATGTGCTCCCGGGCGCGCTCGGACTTCCGGCGGACATCGAGGACGACCGTCGCCCGGTCCGCGGCCCGGGTGGCGAGCTCGGCGAAGGTGGCGCGCGGGAAGGAGCGTGGCCGCTCCCCGTCCCGCAGCCATGCCGCGAGCGGGCCGGTGGCGGCGGCAGCGGGCCGGTCGATGCCGACGCGGACGAGTTCGCGCTGGGCGGCGGCCAGCTGCTCGGGCGACTCGGCGAGCAGGGTGACCGGCTTGCCCCAGGGGAGCAACCAGGCCAGATAGGTGGCGAGTTGACCGTCGGCAGCGAAGTTGAAGGTGCCGCCGACGTGACCCTCGGCGAAGGCGACGCGGTTGCGGAGGTCGACGACCCATTCACCGGCCGCCAGGCGCGCGGCTATCTCGTCGGCGTCCGCGCGTGCGGGCGGGGTCAGATCGACGGGCGCCGGTCCGGCGGCGTTGGCCGGGCCCATGTGCGCGTAGTACGCGGGTATGTCGTCGAGGCCGGACAGCAGCCGGGCGACGAAGGTGTCGGCATCCTCGGTGACCGCCTCGTTGGTGGCGCGTTGCTCGCCGATCGACGTCGCGTCGCCCGCGGCCGGCCCGGAGGAGCAGAAGCTTCCGAAGCCATGGGTGGGCAGTACGGCGGTCTGGTCCGGCAGCTCGGCGGCGAGCCTGCGAACGGACGCGTGCTGGGCCCGGGCCAGCCGCTCGGTCAGCCGCGGTTCGACCAGATCCGGGCGCCCGACCGTACCGATGAGCAGCGACCCGCCGGTGAAGACGGCCACCGCCCGTCCGGCCTCCTCCAGCACGTACGCGGTGTGGTGCGGGGTGTGGCCGGGCGTGGCCAGCGCGCGCAGCGCCAGCCCGTCGCCGATGTCCACGGTGTCCCCGTCGCCGACCGGCACCCGCTCGTAGGCCACCCGGGCCCCGGCGGGGACCAGGTAGGCGGCGCCGGTGAGCCGGGCGAGCTCCAGACCGCCGGTCACGTAGTCGTTGTGCACATGCGTCTCGACCACATGGGAGATGCGTACTACCCGTCGAGCGGCCATGGCGATGATCCGGTCGATGTCACGTGGCGGGTCGACCACCACGGCCGCTTCGCGGCCGCCGGCCAGATAGCCGCGGTTTCCCAGCCCTGGCACGTCCACGGTGTCGATGAAGAACACGAGCATGCTCCCTTCGTCTCTCATTTACCCCCGGGGGTATGTGGCCGACCCTAGCAGAATTACCCCCGGGGGTATCTGGGACAGATGTGAGAGCTCCAGAAAGCGCTGTCTCTTTCGTGGGTGATGAGATCCAAGAAATGAGAACCGGCGGGGGCGATACGCCACTGCGCAAGCGGAGTTCGGTGCAAGGCATGCGTGATGCCTTGACAGGGGCGCGTGAGAGCGCTTTCCATGACTCGGCCGCAGCGCGGCAACCATCCCGAGGAAGGGGTCGACGATGACACCTATGCACCCAGTCAGACGCGCCGGGCGCGGCCGGCTGCTCGGCCCGCTCGTCGCGGTCGCCCTGGGCGCGTTCCCGCTGCTCGGGCCGCCCGCCACCGCCCGGGCCGACGACCCGCCGGGCGGAATCACGTACTACGTGGACTCGCGCGCGGGGAACGACAGCGCTTCGGGCACCAGCGCCGCCACGCCCTGGCGGAGCCTCGACCAGGTCAACCGGACGACGTTCCGGCCCGGTGACCGCATCCTGCTCAAGGCCGGTGGCTCATGGCAGGGGCAGCTGTGGCCCAAGGGGTCGGGCGAGGAGCACCGGCCGATCGTGATCGGCGACTACGGCAAGGGGCCGAAGCCGAGGATCGAGGGGGAGGGGCGGGTCGATGACGCGGTCCGCCTGTTCAACCAGGAGTACTGGGAGATCGGCGACCTCGACGTCAGCAACGCCGTCCCCGCCACCGGCACACCCGGCGAGAACCTGCGCGATCTGCGCGGCATCCATGTGTCGGGGGACGACTCGCGGCGGCTCGACCACTTCGTCATCGAGCGGGTCGACGTCCACGACGTCACGGGCGAGGTGAACTGGATCAGCGGCAGCGTCTCGAACAACGCACCCGGAATCCACTTCAAGACGGGCTGGGACGGCTCGAAGAAGACCGGTGGCATCATCTTCGACACCACCGTGCCCGACATCACCGCGCCGCCCGCCACGCCGACCGTCCTCAACGACATCGAGGTGCGGCACTCCACGGTGCGCAACACCTCGTTCGCCGGGATCGTGGTGAAGCAGTACACGGGTGACGGGAAGGACGCGAACGGCAACACCATCGCCACTCCGACAGGCTGGGGTACCCGCACCTCGGCCGCCGACACCACCTTCACCCCGCACACCAAGGTGACCATCCGCGACAACTACATCACCCAGGCCGGCACGGCCTACGGATGCAACGGGATCTATCTGACCAATGTGCGGGGCGCCCTGGTCGATCACAACGTGGTCGACGCGACGGGGACCTCGGGCATCGAGACGTACTACTCCGACGATGTGGTGATCCAGCGCAACGAGGTGTACCGGACGCAGCAGAAGGCCGGGGGCGCCGACTCCAACGGCATCGACGCGGACAAGGGCACCACACGGGTCGTCATCCAGTACAACTTCGTGCACGACAACGGAGACGGCTTCCTGCTCTGCCAGTTCGCGTTCGGCGACGTCGTGGTCCGCTACAACATCGTCAGCGGAAACTCCCGGTACCCCATCTATCTGCACTCCGACAAGGCGGCCACCGCGGAGGTCCACAACAACACCGTGTACAACGCGACGAGCCGCTACGTGGTGTACGGCTACGGGTCCTCCCTCGCCGCCCGGTACGACCTCCACGACAACGCCTTCTACTCGTCGGTCGCCGACGCGTCCCTGACCACCAGCCCGACCATCACCTACGGCCGCAACTTCTACGGTGGCGCCACGCTGCCCGTCCCCGCGACCGACACCGCCGCCCGCACGGGAGACCCGCTGTTCCGGGACCCGGCCGTCTCGGGCCCGTACGGCACGGCCGCCACCGGACCGCAGCTCAGCACGGCCCTGGGCTTCGCCCCGGCCAAGGGGTCACCGCTGATCGACGGCGGCGCGGCCACGCCGGACAACGGCGGCCGTGACTACATCGGCACCCGCCTGTACCAGGGCGCCCCGGACACCGGCGCCGTCGAGTACCGGCGGTGACGGCCGTGCCCGGCCGGTGGCGGAACCGCCGGCCGGGCACGCCGCACCGGGTACTGGCGAACACGCCGCACCGGCTGCTGGTAAAGAGGGGAGGTGACCCATGACCACCCCGTATCCGCCCCGCGCGTGCAGCCCGGCCGAACCCGCGACCAGTGGCGCTCCGTACGAGCGGATCTGAACCGGCGCCGGTCCGAGCTGACCGCCCGCGCCGCCGAAGCCTTCCCCGCCCACCGGCGAGTGGCCGGAACCCCTCTGCTCGCCCGGCCGGGGTGGATCCCCGACCGGCCCGTCCCGCTGGAGCGGGTGCGGCTGGTGTGGACCGGCGAGACCCCAGCCACTCCGGTGGACGGGCACAGCCCCGCGCTCGACCCCATCCGGCCGCTGCGCGATGACGGCACACCGTACGCCTCGTACGCCGAGGCCGTCGGTGAGCTGGCGCGCCCCCGCCTCTTCGAGAACCGCGCGTGTTACCGGCTGCTCCAGGTGAGGGGCGATGACGCGGCCACGCTCACCTTCGGCCGCGGCCACTACTTCGACGTCATCGACATCTGCGAGGCCGCCGCGCATGAATTCGCCGCGGCCTCGTATGGTGGCGGCCCGGTGCGCACACCGTTCCGCGCCCTCATCGGCGACCCGACCGAGCTGACCGTCCGCCCGGTCATGGCGGGCATCAGCACCCTCGTCCTGCGCCATGACCCCACCGGCCACGCCGAATTCATCCTCCACTGGCGCGATCCGGCGAAGGTCGCCACCGCGGGCGGGCTCCACCAGGTGACGCCGGTCGGCATGTTCCAGCCGTCCCACGACGCCCCCTGGAACGAGGCCAACGACTTCGGCCTGTGGCGCGCGATCGTCCGGGAGCTCAGCGAGGAACTGCTGGGCACGAGCGAGGACTACGGCAGCGACACCGCGCCCGTCGACTACGACGCATGGCCCTTCAACCGGGCCCTGGGCGACGCCCGCGCCTCGGGCGCGGCGAGTGTCCACTGGCTGGGGCTCGGCGTGGACCCGCTGACGTTCGTCATCGACATGCTCACCGTGCTCGTCCTGGACGCCGAGGTCTTCGACGAACTCTTCCAGGACCTGGCCGCGACGAACGACGAAGGACATCTCGTCGGCGTCGAGGACGGCACCGGCCGCTCGATGGGCGTGCCCTTCCGGGCCGACCACATCGAACGGCTCACGACGGTGGAACCCATGCAGCCCGCCGGGGCCGCCCTGCTCAGGCTTGCCTGGCTGCACCGGGACGCGCTGCTGGGACGGGCCTGACCCGGCCCGCCCCAGCAGACATCAACTGGACATCAGCGGCGCAGCGTCAGCCAGTCGAGGGCGGCGACCCGGGGGCCGCCGGTGGCCACGAGATAGACATCATGCGTGCCGGTGACGGTGCGGGGGAGTGCCACCGACCGCTCCTGCCAGGTGTCGGTGGAGCCGGTGTCCGGCACCGGCAATGTGGCGGCCACCCGGCCGTCCGGGGCGTCGAGCCGCAGTTGCAGCGAGCAGCCCCGGCCGCAGCCGGCGGAGGCCAGCCGTACGGTCAGCTTGTCCGCGCCCGCGCCGAACCGCACCCCGCGGAAGCCGATCCGGTCGCCCGAGCCGAGCACTCCGGTGGCCGCCTCGCCCCGGTCGGCCCCGCGTACGGAAGTGGCCTGCTCGGCCTGGAGGGTGGCCGCGGCGTCCGGGCCGTCGGCGTAGAGCCGGATCTCGTTGACGGCCCAGGGGACCTCGCCGGGGGCCGTCAGCTCGACGCGCAGATAGCGCGCGGTCTGCTGCGGGAACACCGCGTCCTGGGTGAAGGAGCGGCCGCCGACCCGGGCGACGGGCGCGCCCCAGTGGCTGCCGTCGTCGCTGACGGACACGGCGAAGCCGTACGGGTGGCCGGTGGCGTCCATACCGGCGTCGATCGACAGCCGGTCGAAGGTCTTGGCCGCGCCGAGGTCGAGCGTGAGCGACTGGCCCGTAGCCTGTGCGGCCGTCCCTTTCCACTGGGTGGTCTGGACGCCGTCGACGGCGTCCGAGGCGTCGCTGCCGTCGGAGGCGGTGGCCTTCCAGCCGTCGTTGTGGACCCGCGACTGGCAGCCCGGCAGATCGCAGCCGGACGACCAGATCGGTGCGCCGTACTCATACGCCCCCTGGTCGGGGCCCGCGCCCCGGACACCGGTGGTCACGCCGTCCACGGTCTCGCCCGCGTCGATGGCCGGCGAGCCCTCGCGCGGCCACAGCTCGCCGTTGCGCGCGTCGGTGTAACCCGGGTCGGCGGGCGGCAGCAGGTTGCTGCGCACCACCGGGGCCGGGTCGCCCGGCCCGGTGATGTCCATCGGCGCGAGCGCCACGTCGTTGCTGACGTAGGTGCCCGAGGCGTCGGTCGCGCCGCTCAGCCGGACGGCGGTGGAGACACCGAGGCCGTAGGTGGAGTGGTGGTCGCGGTTGCCGAGGCTGACGCTGCTGTGGCCGTTGAAGAAGGTGCCGCGGGAGCCGGTGTTGTACGCCACGTTGTGGTGCAGCAGGAAGTTGCTCGAGGAGTTGTCGATGTAGTAGCCGACCTGGCCGTCGGCGTCGTGGACGGTGTTGTGGTCGACGCTGGTGCCCTTGGCGTCCAGGTTGCAGCACACATAGAACGGGCTGCCGTCGCGCGAGGTGCGCATGGCCTCGGACAGGTCGTTGTAGGCGATGCGGTTGTCGTGGAAGGACACCCCGTTGAGCTGCCAGGCGGTGTCGATGCTCGCCCGGCCGGTGCGCCGGATCGTGTTGTGGGTGACGGTCTGCCCACTGCCGTTGATCTCGATACCGGGCGTGTAGCTGCCCATCCAGCCGACGTCGTGGATGTACGTGTTGGTCACGGTGTTCCCGCTGCCGCGCAGCAGCACGCCGGTGCCCGCGGAGTACCCGATATCGCTGTCGCGCAGGGTGTTCCCGCTGCCGCGGATCTGCACCCCCGAGCCCAGCACCCGGGCGGCGACGATATGCCCCTCGAAGGGCGGGATGGCCAGCTCGTCGTCGCGTGGCATGGGCAGGGTCGAGAACTCGGAGATATAGCGGGCCCGCAGCCCCTCGACGAGCACGCCCGTGCTGGTGTCGCCCGTGCGCAGCGAGGTGCCCCACAGATCGAGCCCCCGGACGGTGACGTACGAGCTGCCGGCCAGGTCCACGCCCCAGCTCTCGTACTTCGCGGTCACGGTGTGGCCCGCGAGGCCGCCCTTGGGCGGGACCAGGTACAGCCGCTTGGCGCCCTTGTCGTAGTACCACTCGCCCGGCTGGTCGAGGGTGGACTTGGCGCCGACCAGGTAGTAGTTGCGGTAGTTCTGGTCGCCCATGCACAGCGGGGTGCAGCGGTAGTTGCCGCCTTTGAAGTCGAGCGCGCCGGTGGCGGTGGCGGTCACCGTGCCGGTCTGCTGGCTCCAGGGGTTGGACCCGGCCCACAGATGGACGGTGGCGCCGGTGAAGTCGCCGGCCGGCAGATCGGGGTCGTCGATGTGCTGATCGGTGGAGGTCCGCTCGGCCACGGCCCAGGACGGATTGAGCGGATCCGGCCCCGAGTTGGGCCAGCGCCCCTCCATGGCCCGCTCGCCGTCGACGAACAGGGCGTTCTCGCTGGGGTCGAGCGGCAGGTCCACCTCGGTGGCGACCAGCCCGTCGCCCGCGTCCCGCCAGCCCTTCACGGTCCTGGTGCCGTCGACGGTGACGGTGCCGTCCCCGTACGCGGCGATGGTGATCGGCGCGTCCTTGGTGCCCGAGGGCGGGGCGACGCGTTCGCGGTAGCGGCCGCGGTGGATCAGACAGGTGTCGCCGGGCCGGACCAGTTCGGTGCAGCGGCCGATGGTGCGCAGCGGGTGCGCGGCGCTGCCGTCCGCCCGGTCGGCGCCCCAGGTGGCGACGTGGTACGTATGGCCCCGGGGCGCGCCGGCCGCGGTGTCGGCCGCCGCGGCCCCGGGGAACGATGTCGTGGCCAGGGCCGCCGCTGCCGCGGCGACCATGGACACGATCCTGAACGCGGATCTCATGTACTGCCTCCCATGGTGGGGTGTGCGGGTGGGCGCCTCCAAGCGGCCTCGCCCTCCGGTCCCGCGGCGGTGCCGAGGACGACACACCGCAGCCAGTGCTCACCGGGCGTCAGCTGTCCGATGAGCGTGGGCAGGGCGGTGCGCCGGGCGAGCACATTCGTGCCGGGCAGAGCGTCGACGACCCGCCCGGTGCGCTGCCCGTCGCTGTCGATCAGACCGGTCAGCCCGGCCGGCCCCCAGGCCCTGGCCCGCCCGGCGCAGGCCTGCCGGGTAAGGCCCGGGTCCCGGTCGATCGCGAAGCCGCCCTCGGCGGTGTGCAGCGCGCGCCCGGTGCGGATGCGATGGGTGCGCAGATGCCAGGGCGGGGCGGCGGTCAGCCAGGTGGTGATCTCGACGTCCGGCCAGGGGTGCCAGGTGCAGCGGATGGTGTCCCCGGCCACCTGTGTGGCGCCGGGCTCCTCGCGGACGCGGTAGTGGTTGCCGTCGTCGCTCAGGGCGAGCATCGAGTCGTACGCCCCCTGCTCCAGGCCCAGCGGACCCGAGGGCAGACTGAAGCCGAACCGGGTCGAGTACGCGAACTTGGCGTACTTCTCCGCGCCGTGCCGCACCCACGCGTGGTGCTGCCGGCCGGCCAGCAGCGTGACCTCGCCGTCCGCGCGCATCAGCACCGCGCCCGCGTGCGGCTGGGCGCTGACGGGGGCGAGGGCCGGGGCGGGCGGCTCCGGCGCGGTCCAGAACGGATGGCTCGCGGGGAGCGCGAGGGGCAGCAAGGACTTCATCGCCCAGTACGGGGAACCCGGGGCGTTGTACTGCTCGGCGAGCGCGGGCTGCGGATAGCCGTAGCCGATGGACAGCAGGCCCTCGCCCACGGCCTCCGGGCGCCGCTGCCACCAGCGCAGATGGCGCAGCAGATGCCCCTTGACCACGCCCCACGGCAGCGCCTCGACCCCGGCGTACGGCAGCGCGGCCCAGAACGCGGCCTGCGCGAAGCGGTAGGTGAGGCTGCGGCCGTACGGGACGGCGGCCCCGTCGTCCGCGAACCAGTGCTGGAAGTCCGCCGCGAACAGCGAGGCGCGCATCCGGAAGCGCACCGCGCGCTCGGGGTCGCGCTCACCGGCGAGCGCCGCGTACAGCAGCCCGTAGAAGTGCATCGCCCACGGCACGTAGTAGTCGCGGCGCTCGGTGGGCCCGTCCGCGTACCAGCCGTCGCCGAGCGCGAAGGACTCCAGCCGGTCCAGCCTCACCCGGATCGGGGCGGGGTCGTAGGACACGCCGACCCGGTCGAGGCCGAGGCCGATCAGGACGGGGAAGAAGAGCCAGTTGTTCTCGGTGGTGGGGCGGTCGAGGGCGGAGCGCAGCCAGCGCGCGACCCGGTCCCGCTCGGGCCCCTTGAGCGGGTCCCACAGCCGGTCGGGGGCCAGCGCCAGGGCGAAGCCGATCGCGGCCATCTCGACGATCCGCTGGTCGTGGGGGCCGGGTTCGCCCCAGTACTCGGGGTGGTCGGGGTCCGTGCCAGTGGCCAGGCCCCGCACCCAGTGGCCCCAGTGCTCGAAGGCCCCGCCGCCGGCGGCGAGCGGTGCGAGGCCCCACAGGGGCCGGGCGAAGGACTCCAGTTCGGCGGCCGTGTCGTCGTGGATGGCGGTGTTGACGCCGAGCCTGAGCCTGGCCCGGCCCTCGCTGAAGTGCGGCAGCAGCGGCTCGGTGAGACGGCGTGCGAACCCCTGCAACGCGTTGCGGTCGGTCATCTCTCGAAGACCACCTCAATACCTTGGAGTTGATGTTGCGATAGTTTTCGCAACACCGAGATCGTCCCGAAAGGTAGGAGAAACATCGGATGGGGTCAACGGCTGGGGACGAAATGGCGCGGGCGACTTTGGCTGAGATAGCGAAGGAGGCGGGCGTTTCGGTCTCTACCGTCTCAAAGGTGCTGCATAACAGATCCGATGTCTCCTCGAAGACCAGAGCAAAGGTCCAACGGCTTCTGGAGCGGTACGGCTATCTCGCCCGGCACCGCCCCGCGGCCTCGGCGGTGCTGCGCGGCGGGCTGATCGACTTCGTCATCAACGAACTGGACAGCCCCTGGGCGGTCGAGCTGATCCGCGGCGCGGAGGAGGCCCTGCACGGCGTCGGCATGAGCCTGGTCGTCTCGGCCACCCACGGCCGCACCCGGCTGGCCCGCCAGTGGCTGGACTCCCTGGCCACCCGGCCCACCCTCGGCGCGATCCTGGTCGTACCCGAGTTGACCACCGCGCAACACGAGGAGCTGCGCCGGCTCGGCATTCCCTTCGCGCTGGTCGCCCCGGTCGACGAGCCCGCGCCCGGTGTGCCGTGGGTGGGCGCCACCAACTGGCCCGGCGGGCTGGCCGCCACGCGCCATCTGATCGAGCTCGGCCACCGCCGTATCGCCATCATCAGCGGCCCGCAACGCCGTCTCACCTCACGCGCCCGCGCCGACGGCTACCGCTCGGCGCTGGAGGAGGCCGGGCTGCCCTACGACCCGGAGCTCGTACGGTACGGCGACTTCACCCATGACCTCGCCCACCGGCACGCCCTGGACCTGCTCGCGCTGGACCGGCGGCCCACCGCCATCTTCGCGGGCAGCGACCACCAGGCCCTCGGCACCTTCCGCGCGGCCGCCACCCTCGGTCTGCGCATCCCCGAGGACCTGAGCGTGGTCGGCTTCGACGATCTGCCCTTCGCCGACTGGGTCACCCCGCGGCTGACCACCGTGCGCACCCCGCTCGCCGATATGACCGCGCTCGCCGCCCGGATGGTCCTCCAACTGCTCGCCGGCGAACAGCCCGAGACCACGCGGGTCGAGGTCGCCACGGAACTCGTCGTCCGCGAGAGCAGCGGGCCGCCTGGCGGGGCTCAGCCGTCGGACAGTTTGTAGTCGTAGTAGTCGGTCGGACCGGTCAACACCGCCTGGAAGTACAGCGGTTCGCCGTCGGTGTCCAGCGGGACCTCATGACCGGCCACCCGGGTGAAGCCGAGGGAGAGCCCGGGCAGATACGCGTACAAGGTCTCGTCCAGGACCGTCAGGCCCATCGCCGCCAGCCGCCCCAGCAACTCCCGGGCCGGGGTGCGGAAGACGTCGATACCGCGGAAGCGGACGGTGATGTCCTCGGGGCCGGGGCGGGGGATCCACACCTCCGCGGCGCCGAGGGTCTTGCCGTCCTCGAGATGGAAGACGATCTCGAACTGCGGGTGCAGCGCGAGCACCTTCATCGAGCGGAACCGCGCCGCGGAGCCGTCGTTGGAGACCTTGATCCTGCCCAGCTCCGCGGCCGCGGCCTTGAGGTCGTCCGCGGGCATGCCGAGGGGGAAGCCCGTGATGCCGTGCGGCGGGTCCAGCTCGATGTCCATGGCCCGCATCCTAAGAGGCGGTGCCCCGCATCCTACGAGGCGGTGCCCTCGACGAGTTGCCTGACCCGCTCCGGTGCGTAGATGCCGTCGGTCAGCAGCTGGGACAGGCCGAGGATGCCGGCGTGCGGATCCAGTTCGCTGCGCACGATCTGGAGGTTGCGGGTGGCCAGCGGCAGTGAGCGGCCGTACACGACCTCCCGGATGCCGGCGAACAACTGCTCGTCGGTGTGGGCGAGTTGACCGCCGATGGCGATGACCCGGGGGTTGAACATATTGACCGCGTCGGCGATGGCGCCCCCCAGGATGCGGGCGGCGCGGCGCGCGAGCCGTACGGCGGTGATGTCGCCGGAGCGGATGAGCCGTACCGCGTCGTCGACGGTGGCCACCTCGTAACCGGCCTCCCTCAGGTCCCGGACCAGGGCCCAGCCGCCGGCGTAGGCCTCCACGCAGCCGGTGTTTCCGCAGCGGCACAGCGGGGGCTCGGCGACGTCCTCGACGGTGACCTGGATATGGCCCACGTCCCCGGCCGCGCCGTCGGCCCCCCGGTGGATCCGGCCGCCGGCGATGATGCCGGTGCCCACGCCGGTGCCGATCTTGACCATGAGCAGATGGGCGGTGTCGGGGTAGCGCAGCCGGTGTTCGCCGTACGCCATGGCGTTGACGTCCTTGTCCACCAGCACCGGGCAGTCGTAGCGCGGGGCGAACCAGCCGGGGATGTCATAACGGTCCCAGCCGGTCATGATCGGCGGGCTGACCACGCGCCCGGTGCCGAAGTCCACCGGACCGGGCACCCCGAGGCCCACGCCGAGGACGTCCGACTCCTCGTGCCGGGTCTCCTTGAGCAGCCGGCCGAACAGCTCGTCGACGAGGGCCAGAACGGCCGACGGCCCGGCGGTCACATCCGAGGGGGCCTCGCGCTCCGCCCGTACCTCCCCGCCCAGGTCGCATACGGCGGTGCGCAGCCCGGTCGCGCCGATGTCGGCCACCAGCAGCACCCCACGGTGGCGGTTGACGACGAATCGGCTCGCGGGGCGGCCGCGGGTGCGCGCGTCCTCCGGTGCGGGGACGAGGAGTTGGGCGCCGAGGAGGCTGTCGAGACGCTGGTTGACGGTGGTCCGTGACAGCCCCGTAAGACGCACCACATCCGCCTTGGTCAGGCCCTCGTCGACATCGCGGAACAGGGCGAGAACATCGCCGAGAGCGATCCCGGTCCGGAGAGCGCCTGCGTTGATGGTGTCCACTCGCACACTCTAGCCATGGGTGTGAGTGGACGGAAGATGGCAATCTTGTGACGGAAAAAGTTGAAAGAAGGGTTGCTCGATCTCATAAACGGGGGCTACTTTCAGCCGCATCACCATCGGAAGGGACGCCTGATGCGGAGAAAAGCCACCGTGAGAAGAGGGAGCGTTGTCGCCACCGCTGCCGCCGTCGTGGCCGGAGCCCTGGTCCTGAGCGGCTGCGGATCCGGCGACACGGGCGCGTCGGGCAGCACCAAGGTCGCCGCCGTGATCAAGGGGCTGGACAACCCGTTCTTCCAGAGCATGCGCCAGGGCATCGAGACACAGGCCAAGTCGGCGAAGCTGTCGACGACCGTGCAGGCCGCGAACTCGATCACCGACACCACCGGCCAGGCCGACAAGTTGAACGGGCTGGCCGGCCAGGACTACGGCTGCTTCATCGTCAACCCGATCTCCGGCTCCAATCTGGTCCAGGGGCTGGCCAAGCTCGCCGCGAAGAAGAAGACCATCGTCAACATCGACAACCCCGTCGACGCCAAGGCGGCCAAGGCGGCGAACGCCACCCCGGCCACCTACATCGGCACCGACAACGTGGCGGCCGGCGAGACGGCCGGCGAGCGGATGGCGGAACTGCTGCCCAAGGGCGGCAAGGTCGCCGTCATAGGCGGCATCGCCGGTGATGTCACCAGCGCGGCCCGCGTCGACGGATTCAAGAAGGGTGTGAGCGGCAAGCTGGAGGTGGTCCAGACGGTGGCCGCCGACTGGGACCGGCAGACAGCCCTCACCAAGGCCACTGATGTGATGCGCGCCAACAAGGACCTGTCCGGCTTCTTCGTGGCCAACGACGACATGGGCCTCGGCGTCTCCCGCGCCATCGCCAACGCGGGCAAGACCGGCAAGGTCAAGGTCATCAGCGTGGACGGGGTCAAGGACGCGCTGAAGGCCGTCGAGTCCGGCACCCTGGACGCCACCGTGGCCCAGTATCCGTACGCCATCGGCCTGATGGGCATCGAGGCGTGCCAGGCGGCCGCCAAGGGCAAGAAGCTGCCCGCCGACGTCAAGGCCCCGGTGGAACTCGTGACCAAGGACAACGCGGGCAAGGCGCTGGCCGCCACGCCCAAGCCCTTCGGCACCTACGACGACCCGTTCAAGCAGCTCCTGCGCTAGGGCCGTCCTCAACAGCCCCAACAGCGACGCATCCGGCGGGCGGGTGGCGTGCCACGCCACCCGCCATCGCCAGGAGGACACACATGGCAAACGCAACGCTCGCGGCACCCGACCGTGACACTTGGCCCACGCGCCTGCGTGACATCGGTTTCTGGGCCGACTGGGCGGCCCTGGTCGGGCTCATCGTGCTCGTGGTGGTCTTCCAGGCCGCCAACCCGACCTTTCTGAGCACCGGCAATATCCAGTCCATGCTGGAGGCCGCCGCGATCCTGATCATTCTGGGGGTCGGACAGACCTTCGTCATCGCCACCGCGGGCATCGACCTGTCCATCGCCTCCACCATGACCCTGGGCGCGGTCGGCTTCGGCCAGGCGTACTCGGCCGGCTGGGGGCTCACGGCCTCCTGCGCCGTCGCCGTGGCCGCCTCGACCCTCGCCGGACTGCTCAACGGCTTCGTGGTGGCCCGCGGCAAGATCACCGACTTCATCGTCACGCTCGGCATGCTGTCGGCGGCCTCGGGGCTCGCCCTCATCGTCTCCAACGGCAAGCCCGTGACCGTCATCGAACCGGCCCTGCTGAAGCTGTCCACCAACGGCATCGGGATCCTGGGCTGGATGTTCATCATCGCCGCGGCCGTCGCCATCGTGGCCCATGTGGTGCTCTTCCACACCCGGTTCGGCACCCATCTGCTGGCCACCGGCGGATCGCCCGAATCGGCCACCGCGATGGGCATCAGCACCGCACGCATCAAGATCGCGGTGTACGCCGTCGCCGGGCTCCTCGCCGGGCTCGCCTCCATCCTGCTGGTCGCGCGGGTCGGGGCCGCCGAGCCCGCCGCCAACACGTCCTTCCTGCTGAACTCGGTCGCCGCCGTCGTCCTCGGCGGGGTCAGCCTGTTCGGCGGCCGGGCCACCGTCATCGGCCCGGTCATCGGCGCACTGCTGCTGACCGCGCTGGTCAACGGACTGACCCTGCTCGGCGTCTCCCAGTTCTACCAGCCGCTGTCCGTCGGCATCGTCGTGGTGCTCGCGGCCTTCCTGATGAGGTTTCAGCGATGACGACCGTCAAGTCCGAGCCCCAGACCGCGGCCACCGCCTCGGACGAACTGCTGCGCTGCGAGGACGTCTCGCTGTCCTTCGGCAGCGTACGCGCCCTCGTCGATGTGTCCGTCAGCCTGCGCCGCGGTGAGATCACCGCGCTGGTCGGCGACAACGGCGCGGGCAAGTCCACCCTCGTACGGTGCGTGTCCGGAATGCACCGCCCGGACAGCGGCCGCATCCTCTTCGACGGAGCGCAGATCGACTTCGGCTCGCCGGAGGACGCCCGTGAGGCGGGCATCGAGACCGTCCACCAGAACCTCGCGCTGGTCGAAGACCTCACCGTCTGGCAGAACCTGTTCCTCAACCGCGAGATCGTCCGCCGCATCGGACCGGTGTCCTTCCTCGACCGCAAGGCCATGCAGACCCGCGCCCAGGAGATGGTCTCCACCCTCGCGGTCAACGTCCCGGCGGTCACCTCGCGGGTGCGGCGGCTGTCCGGCGGCCAGCGCCAGGCCGTGTCCATCTGCCGGGCGGCCGGATTCAGCTCGCAGCTGGTCATCATGGACGAGCCCACGGCGGCCCTCGGCGTCCAGGAGACCGCGCGCGTCGAAGAGCTCATCCTCAAGCTGCGCGACGACGGCCACGCGGTGTTGCTCATCAGCCATAACTTCGCGCAGGTCATGCGGCTCAGCGACCAGGTCTGGGTGATGCGGTCCGGCCGCTGCGTCGCGGGCCGCCGGACCGCGGAGACCACGGGCGAGGAGATCGTCGCGCTCATCACCGGCGCGCAGGCCGCCTAGCCACTCATCGACCAGCCACACAAAGGAACACCGCTCATGACCACCGTGACCCAGGCCAACCCGATCGGCGTGCACGCCCTCGTGTGGGCGGGCGACACCTCGCCCGAATCGCTCACGTACGCCATCGACAAGACCAAGGCCACCGGCTTCGACCTCCTCGAACTCTCGCTGCACGACTCGGACTCGCTGGATGTCCCCGCGGCGCGCCGCCAGCTGGAGGACGCCGGACTGCGGGTCGCCTGCTCCCGCGGGCTCGCCTTCGACGCCGATGTCTCCAGCGATGACCTTGCCGTGGTCGAGCGCGGTGAGCGCCTGCTGCACAGCTCCCTCGCCGTCACCCACGGCCTGGGCGGAACCCACTTCACCGGCGCGCTCTACAGCGCTCTCGGCAAGTACGCGGGCCCCCTCACCGCGGCCGGCCGGCGCAACGCCGTCACCGTGCTGGGGCGGCTCGCCCAGGAGGCGGCGGGCCTCGGCATGACGCTGGGCCTGGAGATCTGCAACCGCTACGAGACCAACGTCATCAACACCGCCCGCGACGCCCTCGCGCTGGCCGATGACATCGGTGCGGACAACGTCCTGATCCACCTGGACACTTACCACATGAACATCGAAGAGGACGATCTCATCCGGCCGGTGCACGAGGTCGGCGACCGGCTCGGCTACGTCCACATCGGCGAGAACCACCGCGGCTACCTCGGCTCCGGACACCTGGACTTCACGGCCTTCTTCCACGCGCTCGCCGATATCGGCTACCGCGGCCCGATCACCTTCGAGTCCTTCTCCTCCGCCGTGGTCGCCCAGGGCCTGTCCAACGACCTCGCCGTCTGGCGCGACCTGTGGTCCGACGGCGAGGACCTGGCCCGCCACGCCCACGCCTTCATCACCAACCAGCTCGCCGTGAGCGGCCGCGGCCGATGACGCCGATGACGATCGAGGATCTCGCGGCCCGCGCCCGCGCCCTGGTGCGGCCCGGGCGGCGCGCCGTTCTCGGGATCACCGGAAGCCCCGGGGCCGGCAAGTCCACCCTCGCCGAACACCTGCTGACCGCGCTGCGCGACGGCCCGGCCGAGGACGGAGGAGAGGGCGTGGGCGGCTGGGTCGCCCATATGCCGATGGACGGCTTCCACCTCGCCGATATCGAGCTCGACCGCCTGGGCCGCCGCGACCGCAAGGGCGCCCCGGACACCTTCGACGCGGCGGGCTACGCCGCGCTGCTGCGCCGGCTGCACCAGGACGAGGACGACGTGGTGTACGCGCCGGGCTTCGAACGGGAGCTGGAGCAGCCGATCGCGGGCAGCATCCCCGTACCGCGCACCGCCCGACTGGTCATCACCGAGGGCAACTACCTGCTGTACGACGAGGGGGACTGGGCCCGGGTACGGCCGCAGCTCGACGAGGTCTGGTACTGCGAGCTGGACGAGGACGAGCGGCTGCGCCGGCTCGTCGCCCGCCACGAGCGGTTCGGCAAGGACCACGCCGCGGCGGTGGCCTGGAGCCTGGGCACGGACCAGCGTAACGCCGACCTGGTGGCCGGCACCCGGCACCGGGCCGACCTCGTCGTCACCGGTGACGTCGGGGGCGCCGCCGTCGCAGGGTGACGACCACACCCGCACCGACGGCGAGCGCCGCCGCGCCACCCGCGTACAGCGTCACCGGGGTGTTCTCGGTGGCGTCGGCGCGGTCGGTGTCCTGACCGATGTCGGTGCCGGTGTTTTCGGCGGTGCTTTCGCCGGTGGGTGTGCCAGTGGGTTTGGCGGGGGGTTCGGCGGTGTCGGTCTCGCCGCCCTCGGCCGGGGCCTTTTTGCCTGCCGTGTCCTCGGCTCCGCCGAACACCACATCGGAGCACGAGTAGTAGGTGTCGGGCGTGCTGGTGTTCCGCCAGATGGTGAACAGGAGCTGACGGCCCGTCCGGCCGGTGGGCAGCTTGGCCTGGATGCGGTAGGCGTCGTCGACCAGGGCCGGGTCGGTGGCCGTCGCGAACGGCTTCGCGTCCAGGTCGGACCACTTCAGCGGCCGCGTGGGATCGTAGCCCTCCTTGGTGAGATACAGCTCGAACGTCCCGGTGTGCGGGATGGTCGAACGGTAGGTGAGGGTGAGGTCCGCACCGGCGGTCAGCCGTGTCGAGGGCCAGTCGGCGCGGGCCAGATCGAGCCCCTTGTATACGTCGAGCCCCCCGCTGCACAGCTTCCCGTCGGGAATCTTCTGCCGGTCCTGGCCGGCCACCCCGGCCACCCGCAGATTGTCCCACTCGTCCGGGACCCCGCCGGCGGCGACGGCCGCCCGGCACGCGGCCGACCGGGAGTTCTCGCCGCCCTCGGGGGAGCAGGCCACCGTCCGGCTGACCGGGTCCGTCGGCGCGCCGTGCGCCTGCGCGGGCCCGGCGGCCAGCGTCATGAGCAGGACCGGGGCCGCCCCGAGGAGGGCGGCCACGGTGGCGGTGCGATGTGGGGTCATCCGATGCAGCCCTCCTGGTCCTGGCGGCGGGCGGGCCCGCCCGCGCCCTGGAGTACGCGGCGCGCGGGCCGTGCGTTCAACGCCCTTGCCCGGCGGCGGGAGAGCCACGCGAGCCACCCGGCGAGCGCGGCCACGGGGACCGTGGTGAGGAGCATGGTCGCGATCGCACCGAGGCCGTCGGCCCCGTCGCTCAGCAACTGACCGGTGAGCAGGAAGAGCACCATATTGTTCCCGGCGTGCGCCAGGCTCGCCACCCAGACGGTGCCGCTGCGCAGATACAGCCACGCCAGGACGACTTCCTGGCACAGCAAGGACACGGTCCAGACCAGCAGGCCGAGCGCCACGTTCTCGAAGTCGGCATAGCCGATGAAGGCGAGCGGGTAGTGCCACACCGCCCAGATGAGACTCGTGGCCACCACGGACGGCAGGACGCGGCCACCGAACAGCCGCGGCCGGAGATAGCTGGTCCACCCGAACTCCTCTCCCCAGTACACCGGGGTGAGCAGCGGGACGACGAGCATCAGGACCAGCAGCGCCGGCCACCTCGCCACCCCCGGCGCGAGCTCGTCGAGCGGCGACAGGTCCGGGTGCCATACGCCCAGGGCGGCGGCGAGCGCCATGGTCACCGCGGCCAGGGCGAGCGGGCCGAGCCAGGCGGCGAGGTAGTACGGCCAGGCGGCCCGCAGACGCGGCCGAAGCCCCGCGTCGGCGAACCCCTCCCGGGTGACCCACCGCCGTACGACGATCGCCGCGATCCCCGGCATACAGAAACCCGGCAGCTGCAGCAGCGGGTTCAGCGCCGACAGCCCCAGGACACCGTGGGCCACCCACAGCCAGAGCCAGGTACCGCCGCAGGTGATGGCGAGAAACGCCACGACCCCTCTGTTCCTCTTCGTCTTCGCCATACGAGCCATACGAGCCATACGAGTCTTCGACATACGCGCCTTTCCTTCGCGGCCGAACCGGATCCCCGCACCAACGTGTCATTCGCCGGTACGGGCCCACATCGCTGCGCGGAGCGAAATGCGTTTCCCCCGGTGGCGGGAGGTGGCGATGGCTCGTACGGGGGAGGGGCCGGGGCCGTTAATCGGTTCGGTGTCCAGGGCCGTCGTCGCTACAGTGAACGCGTCCAGGCGCGCGGGCGGGGGCCACTTCACCTGGACATCCATGTACGAGGGGGAAATCTCATGGCTCGCTTCAACACCCGTGCCACGCGCCGGGCGGCCGTCTCGCCGATCGCCACCACCGGGGAGCGGACGGCCACCCACGAGGGCGCGACCGGATACCTCCGCGACGACAAGAGCGAGCTGTTCCTCCTCGCGGTGTCCAACCTGGTCGGCACCGACACCTTCTACGAGCAGGGCGACGACCGCGACGACCGCTACCGCCACCTGGTGCGGAAGCTGGCCGTCGAGGACCCGGAGTGGACCGCCCGGCTGCTGGGCTGGCTGCGCCGCGGGGGCAATATGCGTACCGCGTCCCTGGTGGGCGCCGCCGAGTACGTCAGGGCGCGCCTGGACGCGGCGGCGCCCGGCCACTCGCGGCAGGTCGTGGACTCGGTGCTGCGGCGCGCCGACGAGCCGGGGGAGATGCTCGGCTACTGGACCGGCCGGTACGGCCGGGCGCTGCCCAAGCCCGTCAAGCGCGGCGTGGCCGACGCCGTACGGCGCCTCTACGACGAGCGGTCGTTGCTCAAGTACGACACCGCCGCCAAGGGTTTCCGGTTCGGCGATGTGCTCAACCTCGTGCACGCCCGCCCGGCGGACGACAAGCCGTGGCAGGGTGATCTGTTCAAGCACGCCCTCGACCGGCGCCACGGCCGCGACACCGAGATCCCCGAGAACCTCACCGTGCTGCGGGCCGCGGCCGAGCTCTCCGCGCTTCCGGTCCCGGACCGCCGGGCATATGTGCTCGACCCCTCGCTGGTCACCGCCCCTGGCGGGCTCGCGGGCGCGGGGTTCACCTGGGAGCGGCTGGCCGGCTGGCTTCAGGGGCCGATGGACAAGGCGGCCTGGGAAGCGGCCATCCCGGCCATGGGCCTGATGGCGCTGGTGCGCAATCTGCGCAACTTCGACGAGGCCGGTGTCCCGGACGAGGTCGCCGAGCAGGTGGCCGCGCGCATCGCTGACCCCGCGCAGGTCGCGCGGTCGCGTATGTTCCCGTTCCGGTTCTGGGCGGCGTACAAGCACACCCGGTCGCTGCGCTGGGGCCACGCCCTGGAGAAGGCGCTGAACGCCTCGCTGGCCAACGTGCCGTCGCTGCCCGGCCGGACGCTGATCCTGATCGACCGGTCGCCGTCGATGTTCCCCGGCTACGGATACTCCACCCCGAACACCTCGGACATCCCGCTCGCCGAGCAGGCCGCGGTGTTCGGCGCGGGTCTCGCGGTGCGGGCCGAGGCCCCGACGCTGGTCGAGTTCGGCATGAGCAGCCGGCGGCTCACGGTGTCCAAGGGCGGCAGCGCGCTGCGGCTCATGGAGGAGTTCGGGCGGATCAACGGCACCGACATCCCCTCCGCCGTCAAGAAGCACTACGCCGGTCACGACCGGATCGTCATCGTCACTGATGAGCAGACCCGCCCCGGCTGGCTGCCGTCGAACTGCCACGGCCAGTGGGGCGGTATGCCCGAGACGCACATCGACGACCTGGTGCCCGCCGAAGTGCCGGTCTACATGTGGAACATGGCGGGCTACCGGGCCGGGGCGATGCCCTCGGGCGGTGGCAACCGCCATGCGTTCGGGGGCCTGACGGACCATGCCTTCCGCATGATCCCGCTCCTGGAGGCCGGTCGGAACGCCCGCTGGCCCTGGGAGGGCTGATGGGGCAGCAGGGCCGCGGCGGTCGCGTCCTCGGCTACTTGACCGCGAACACCGGTGGCGTGTCCTCCGCCCCGTTCGAGTTGACGATCACGTACCGGCCGCTCTTCACCCGGTGCAGGGCGAGGACGTCGCCGGCCGGCGCGCCGCGCAGCGGGGTTCGGCCGTGCTTCTCACCGGTGGCCGGGTCGAGACGCCATACGCCGCCACCGGCCAGGAGATCGAGCTCTCCCGCGCGGTCCTGCGTCAGGGCGGCGACGGCCGCGCCGAGCGATGTCTTCCAGACGCGCTTGCCGTCCTTCAGCGAGTACGCGGCGACGTCTTCGGGAGCGTCCTTGTCCGTCGGGCCGACAGCGGTGATGAACAGCCCTTTGGCCACCACCGACCGGAAGACCGGCCGGGCGTCGAAGGGCTGGCTGTAGCCGTACGGCATGACCTGGAAGTTGAGGTCGTCCTCCGGGCCGGACCGGGGGATCACGGCCTGCCGCCGCCCCTTGTCGTCGAAGCTGATCACCGCGTCGGTCCCGCGGTCGTCGTCCTCGTCCACGTACACGACGATCGGGTCGGCCGAGAGCATGAACAGCGCCTTCCACTTGCTCTCCGTCGGCAGCGTGCTGTGCCACTGCCACGCGCCGGACCGCGGGTCGAGGGCGGACAGCCGCATCTTGGCGTTCTCGCCGTCGGTGCTGGTGCACTGCTCCACGACCAGGGCGCGCTCGGGCGTCGCGTCGACGGCCAGGGCCTCGCAGTCGCGGTCCAGCGGGCTGCGCCACCGGGCCGCGCCGTCGCGTAGCCCGAGCCCGACGACCGCCTTCCGCTCCAGGGCCACCGCGGTGTCACCGGCGCCGACCAGCCGGGCGTCGGTGGCCCGGGTGACGGAGTCATCGGCGCTGATCTTCTTCGTCCACAGCGTGCGGCCGGAGGACAGATCGACGGCGATCACGGTGTCGCAGGGCTTCTCGTACCGCCCGAGGCCCACTAGACCGATGGCGGACGGCGTGGTGCGGCTCATCGTGCACACCGATCTCCGCTCGGGCGCCGGGACGGTCCACCGCCGGGTGCCGTCCGAGGTGTCGTAGGCGAACAGCCCGTCGTTGCGCGCCCTGATGAGGGTGGACGGCCCCGGCATCCAGTCACCGACGGCCCGCACGGAGGAGGGGCGGTCCCGGGGCGCTTCCCAAGCCACGTCCAGGTGCGGCCCGCGCAGCCATTCGTACCCGAGCACGCCCGGCCATACGCCGCCGGTCAGGCCCACCACGACCAGCGACACCGTCCAGCGTGTGGCCAGCGATCCGCTGTTCATCGCGACGGCGGTGATCACCCCGAAGGCACCGGCGAAGGTGAAGACGAACGCGAGGATGAGCACCGGCGTGAGCCCTTCGGGGCACGGGTCGTACCGGCCCCCGCACGCTCCGTTCGACTCGCTGGACAGCGCGGACCAGCCCAGCCAGTGGAACACCACGGCGCAGGACACCAAGACCCCCGCCAGGGGCAGGGCGATGGGCTTGACGGCACGCGAAATCGACACGGTCCCCCCACAGATGTGATCAGCGCGCGTGCGGCGCGCAGCAGACCTTAACCCGGGGTGTCGGACGGGCGGCGTGCGAGGGCTCGTTCAGTTATATAGGTGTGTGATACAAATGAATGCATGGGTGATGCAGCTATAGCGGGCGAGGATCCGGTCGGCCGCGAGCGGCGCGAGGAGATCGCCGACGTCCTGGAACAGCTGGCGGTGCTCGCGGTGCGCCAACTGGGCAAGCGGGACATCAGCATGACCGCCGCCTCCGCCCTCGGCCGGCTGGCCCGCGAGGGCCCCACCCGGCTGACCGCGCTCGCCGCCGACGAGGGAGTGAGCCAGCCCGCCATGACTCAGCTGGTGCAGCGCCTGACCAAGCAGGGGCTGACGGCCCGGGTCGCCGACCCGGACGACCGCCGGGCCGTGCTCGTGTCCATCACCGACGCCGGGCGGCGGCTGCTCGCCGAGCGGCGCCGGGACCGTGTCACGCGCCTGTCCGGCCTGCTGGCCGCGCTCCCGGCCGAGGATCAGGCGACGCTCGCCGCCGCGGTCGACTCGGCCGCGCCCGCGCTGCGGCGCCTCGTGGCGAGCGTGGCAGGCCCGGGCGGCCGCCCCGCGACGCCCACCAAGTGACGGGCCGTCACCCCTCCTGTCACACCCGGCGCATGGCCCGCCGTCACCCCGTTTCGCCGCGCCCGGCCGCATCCCCGAGAGCGCATTCACAGAACGCATTCCTATCCGGGAGTACACCTTGTCCGCTCATCCCAGCGCCCCGAGTCCGTTCCGGCAGCCGAAGGCCGTATGGGCCGTGGCCTTCGCCTGCGTGATCTCCTTCATGGGCATCGGGCTCGTCGACCCCATCCTGCCCGCCCTGTCCAGCCAGCTGCACGCCACGCCCAGCCAGGTGTCGCTGCTGTTCACCAGCTACCTGGTGGTCACCGCCGTCGCCATGCTGGTCACCGGCTTCGTCTCCAGCCGCATCGGCGCCAAGCGGACCCTGGTGGCGGGCCTGGCGGTCATTGTGGTGTTCAGCGCGCTCGCGGGCGCGTCCGGGAGCATCGGCGGCATCGTCGGCTTCCGCGCGGGCTGGGGCCTTGGTAACGCCCTGTTCATCGCCACCTCGCTCGCTGTGATCGTCGGCTCGGCGAGCGGCGGGTTCGCCGGGGCGATCATCCTCTACGAGACCGCGCTCGGCGTCGGCATCGCCGTCGGCCCGCTGCTGGGCGGCGAGCTGGGCGGGATCAACTGGCGCGGGCCTTTCTTCGGCGTCTCCGTGCTGATGGCGATCGCGCTGATCGCCACCCTGGTCCTGGTCCAGCCGACCCCGACCCCCGCCCGCCGCGCCTCGCTCCTCGACCCGCTCAAGGCGCTCCGCCACCGCGGGCTGCTCACCATGGGCCTGATGGCGCTCTGCTACAACTGGGGCTTCTTCACCGTCCTCGGCTACTCCCCGTACCCCATGGAGCTGGGCACCCATGAGCTCGGCTATGTCTTCACCGGCTGGGGCGTGCTGGTCGCGATCTTCTCCGTGTTCGTCGCGCCCCGGCTCCAGGCCCGCCTCGGCATAGCCCGCGCCCTGTACCTGAACCTGGCGCTGTTCGCCCTGGACATCCTGGTGATCGGGTTGTTCACCTCGTCCCGGACGACACTGATCGCCGCGGTGATCCTGGCCGGCGCCTTCATCGGCGTGAACAACACCATCACCACCCAGGCGGTTATGACCGTCGCCCCGGTCGAGCGCTCGGTGGCCTCCGCCGCCTACGGCTTCGTCCGGTTCATCGGCGGCGGTCTGGCGCCGTACGCCGCCGGACGGCTGGCCGAGCACTACGACGTGCATATGCCGTTCTACGTCGGCGCGGTCGCGGTTCTGGTCGGTCTGGCCGTCCTGTCGACCGGCCACTCCCTGCTCGCGGACGCCGAGCGGGCCCAGGCGGCCGAGGCGGCGCTGCACACCCCCGCCGAGAACCGCGTGGAGCGGCTGGAGCGGGACGCGCTCGCCGAGGACGTGGGCTCCGCGAGCTGAGCCACCCGTTCGGCGGTACCCGCCCGCGACCCCCTTGTGACCTGGTGCGTCGCGGCGCGGGCGGGTGGCCACCGGCCCGCGGTCCCGGGACGGGGTGTCCACTCCTTGGGAATCAACGCGCACGGCGTTCTGGATCTCGTTAACCTGGCGACACATCCGGTTCAGCCGACACTAGGGAGTGTGCGGTGACCCCCGAGAAGACACAGAGCGACGATTCGCCGACCAAGGACCGCGAGCGGTTCGCGTTCGCGGAGCCGACGGAGGTGGGCAGCCTGGAAGTCTGGGCGAGATCAGCCCCCATCCGGCTCGCCGGGTACGAGGACGACCTGGCCGAGCCGCACATCCTCCAGAGCGTGGACTGACGCGGCAAGCGCCCCTGAACTCACGCGCCCGGCGCGGCGGCACCAGGATTTTCCTTTTGTGCCCCTCTCAGCGCTCGCGCTCCTCAACTGCTGGTTAAGTCCGCCCCGGCCATGGTCGGCCGGGGGTGGGCTGGTGTGCCGCCCGATACCCATGGCAGGATGCATCGCGCGGCCGAGTCCGCCTTAACCAACCGTGAGTGAATGCGCCGTGACCAGCAGGAGGGGGTGCGGATGGCAGTGGGGACCCATGGGTCGCCGGAGGCCGACGGCAACCCGCTGGCGCGGCGGCTCAACTACCTGTTCGCCACCATGCACCCGCCGGGCGCGCCCTACACCAACGCCCATGTCGCCGAGGCCATCAGCGGCGGCGACGAGTACGGCGGGGTCGGCCTGACCGAGCAGTACCTCTCCATGCTGCGCAACGGCAAGCGCACCAACCCGAGCCCCGACGTGCTGCGGGCCCTGGCCAAGTTCTTCGCCGTGCCCGTCGGCTATCTGTTGGGGGACCTGTCCCCGTCGCAGGCCGAGCGGGTCGAGGAAGAGGTGCGGTTCCTCGTCGCGATGCGCGACAAGCGGGTGCGCGGTATCGCGCTGCGCTCGGTGGGCCTGCCACCGGAGGTGCAGGACAGCCTTGCCGCGATCATCTCCCAGTTCCGACAGCAGATGAACCTCCCGCCCGACCCGGCCGACGCCGGTGGTCCGGGCGGTCCGGGCGGCCCACGGGATCCCGACGACGGGGCGCCCAGTGGCCGACGGTGACCAGGATCGGCTGTTCCAGTCCTGGCGGCGGATCGGAGACGAGGACGGTGCGGGCATGCGAGTGGGGCGGATACGGCGGCGGTGCAAGCAGCTCATCAAGGAGCTCGGGCTGCCGGCCACGACCGACCTGCCGGGTCTGTGCGACCTCGTGGCGGGCCGGGTGGGCCGTCCCGTACACCTGGTGCCGATGAGCCTGGGCGGCGTCGTCTCGGGCATGACGGCCAGCACCGACGACGGATTCTGGATCTTCTACGAACTGCGGACGTCCCCCTGGCACCAGACCCATATCGCGCTGCACGAGGTCGGGCATCTGCTGCTCGGCCACGACCAGGACCCCGCCGTCACCGAGGACGCGCTGCGCATGTGGGCGCCGTCGGTCGATGTCACCACCGCCATGCGGCGGTTGGGGATGACCGCGGACTTCGCGCGCCACCACTGCTACGACGACCTGACCGAGCGCGAGACCGAGGTGCTGGGCACCCTCCTCATGGAGCGCGTGGTGCCGGCCTCGCCCGACGACGGACTGCCGCTCGAGGGGCGGGCGGCCGAACTCGCCGCCGCGCTCGGGCCCGCGCTGCGGCATGTCCGCGGCTCACGGACGGGCGGTACCGGGACCGGTGGCGAGGGCGGGGGCGCGCGTGTTTGACGTCGTCTACCTGTGCTTCGGCGCCGCCGCGTGGGCGATCGTCGCGTACAAGGCACGCGCCTGGTTCCGCGACCGGCAGAACGCCGACCTGGGCCTGACCTGCGTCATGACGGCCGGCGTGGCGAATGTGTTCCTGCTCTCCGCGCCGAGTGTCTACCGCTGGTTCGACCGCCTGGTGGGCGTGGCCAATCTGGCCATGGTCTTCCTCTACTCCTCGGTGGTGGTGTTCGCCACCGGCGCCCTGGTGCTGATGCTGCGCTGGACCGGGTCGGCGGTGCGGCCCCGTACGGTGGTGACCGCCGTCGGCGCGGCGTGGTCGGTCGCCGTCATCGGCTTCGCCGTCGGCCGCCCCGACGCCGTCGAGCACCCCCGCGACTTCAGCACCGCATACGCGGAGGCGCCGGGAGTTGTCACCTTCCTGGTGCTGTATCTGGCCATTTTCGGTTCGGGTCTGGCCGGGCTCGGGGTGCTGTGCCGGCGGTACGCGTCCACCCTGCGCGGCTCCTGGCTCGCCCGGGGGCTGCGGGTGCTGGCCGCCGGGTGCTGGCTGGGCCTGGCGTACTGCGCCTGCAAGGTGATCGGCTTTCTCTTCTCCTGGGCGGGCCGGGACCTGCCCTGGCTGTCCAACGGCGTGGCGCCGCTGACCGCTTCGGTCGCCGCGCTGCTGGTTCTGGCCGGGTTCGCCATCCCGGCGCTCGGGCCGCGTGTCTCCGCCTGGCGCAGGCTGCGCCGGCTGAACCCGCTGTGGCGCGAGGTCACCGCCCAGGCGCCCGAAGTGGCCATGGCGGCTTACATGGGGTACCCCGGCTGGACCGGCTGGTGGCCGTTCGCCGATCTGGAGTGGCGGGCCAACCGTCAGATGGCGGAGATCCGGGACGTACAGCGCGGTGTCCGGCGCCATGTGGAGGCCGAGGCCCTGGAGATCGCCCGTGTCAAGGGGCGTGCTGCGGGACTCGGGGATTGGCAACTTGTTGCATTCATGGAAGCGGCGGCGCTCCGACGCGGTTTGCTGAACCAAGCGGCCGGGCGCGTGCCGGTGCCCGGCGCTGACAGCGTGGTGGTCGAGACGGGCGCTGGGCCGGGCCAGGAGCATGAGCACCTGGCGCGCGTCGCCGACGTGTACCACCAGCCGCTCGTCGACGAGGTGCTTGAGGAGCTGGGCGAACGGACCGCCGCCCAGCGGCAGTGAAGGGGGACCGAGAGCGAGGTGGCCCTGGACGGGGGTCGGGGCCGCCCGTGGCACAGGGCGGCGCCGGGGAGATTCAGCCCCGGCGCCGCCTCTCGGCCACCATGCGTCACCCTGCCCGGGCCGAGTTCGAAGACCGGTCGCCAGACTGGCTCTGACCGACCGGGCGTCACGGACCAGGCCCTAGAGTCGGGAGCCATGCAGAACTCCGCGAACTCCGCGAACACCGCTGTTCCCGGCCCGCCAGAGCCGTTCGACACCCGTGCGCTGCTGGCGGATCCGCACGCCGCGTACGCCGAGTTGCGCGAGGCGGGCCCCGTCCACCGGATCCCGGGTCCGGACGGGCGGCCCGCCTGGCTGGTGACCCGCTACGACGATGTGCGGCGCGCGCTCGCCGACCCCCGGCTGTCCCTGGACAAGAGCAACGCGCTGCCCGGCAACTTCCGCGGATTCGGCCTGCCGCCCGCCCTGGACGCCAATCTGCTCAACATGGACCCGCCGGACCACACCCGGGTGCGTCGGCTGGTGGCCAAGGCCTTCACCCCCGGGCGTGTCGAGCGGATGCGGGAGCCGGTCCGGCGCGCCGCGGACGAACTCCTCGACGCAGTCGAGCCGGTCGGCCGGGCCGATCTGATCGCCGCGTACGCAGGACCGCTGCCCATCACCGTGATCTGCGATCTGCTCGGCGTCCCCCAGCGCGACCGCCGGGACTTCCGCGCCTGGAGCGACGCGCTCATCGCCCCCGACCCGGAGCGGCCGCATCTGGCGAAGGAGGCGGTCGGTAACATGCTGCGCTTCTACACCGGTCTGATCGCGAGCAAGCGCGAGGAGCCCGGCGACGATCTGCTCTCCGACCTGATCGCGGTACGGGACGACGCGGGCGGCGGCGCCGGTGAGGGCGGCGCCGGGGAGGGTGGCGACCGGCTCACCGAGGACGAACTGACCTCGCTGGCCTTTCTGCTGCTGATGGCCGGGTACGAGAACGTGACCCACCTCATCGGCAACGCGGTGCTCTCGCTGCTCGACCACCCCGCGCTGCTGCGGGAGCTGCGCGAGCGGCCCGCCGGTATCGCGGCGGCGGTCGAGGAGTTCGCGCGCCACGACGGCCCGGCGCCGCTGGCGATCCGCCGCTTTCCGCTCGAGGACGTGGAGATCGGCGGGGTGACGGTCCCGGCGGGGGAGACCGTGCTGCTCTCCCTGGCCTCCGCCAACCGCGACCCCGGCCATTTCAAGGAACCGGATCGACTTGATCCGGATTTTGGCCGATTGGGTCATCTTGCGTTCGGCCACGGAATCCACTATTGCCTTGGTGCCCCGCTGGCCCGGTTGGAGGCCGAAACGGCGCTGGCCGCCCTGTTGAGCCGCCTTCCGGGGCTGCGTCTGGACATTTCGCGCACAGAGCTGCGCCGGCGGCCGACGATTCGCGCACATGGCTTGATGTCGCTTCCCGTCGCGTGGTAGCGGGGGAAAGCGAACAAGCTTTTGATGCATAACTGCGCTTCGATGCGGTAAAAAGGTCCTGAGCCCGCCCGGTGTGCATCCCCCGTCGCACCGGGCGGGCCTTCGTGGTTCAGACGGGCCGTCGTCGTTCCCGTCACAGGGCCGGACGGGTTGGAGATTCTGCTAGAGAGCAAGGTCACAGAGGGGGACACTGCTGTCGCTTTAGGTCCTCGCACTAGCCTCCTCCCATGACGGTCCTGCCTGACGACCTGCCGCTCGCCGCCGACTTCCCGGCGGCGACCCGAGACCAGTGGCACCACCTTGTCGAAGGGGTGCTGCGCAAATCCGGCACGGTGGACGCCGTCGGCGCACAGGCCGCGGCGGCGCTCTCCACCGCGCTCGAGGACGGAATCTCCGTCCACCCGCTCTACACCGCGGAGGACGCCCCCGCCGACCCCGGCTATCCCGGGTTCGCGCCCTTCGTACGCGGCGGCCGGGCGCAGGGCTCCACGGTGTCCGGCTGGGACGTACGCCAGCGCCACGCCCACTCCGATCCCGCGCACACCAACCGCGCGGTGCTCGCGGACCTGGAGAACGGGGCGGGCTCGGTGTGGCTGGCGGTCGGCGGGGCCGGGCTGCCCGTGGAGGCGCTGCCCGAAGCCCTCAAGGGGGTCTATCTCGACCTCGCCCCCGTCGTCCTGGACGCGGGCGCCGACTTCGAGGCCGCCGCCCGCGCGCTGCTGCGGCTGTACGCCGACCGCCAGGTGCCGCCGCGCGCGGCCCTCGGCAATCTCGGCGCCGACCCGCTGGGCCTGGCGGCCCGCACCGGCGACCACACCGACCTCGCGGCCCACCTGTCCGCCGCCACCGGGGTCGCGGCGGTCTGCAACCGCGACCACCCGGGCGTACGGGCCTTCACCGTGGACGCCCTGCCGTACCACGAGGCCGGCGGATCCGCTGCGCAGGAGCTCGGCTGCTCGCTCGCCGCGGGCGTGGAGTACCTGCGCGCGCTGACCGACGCCGGGCCGCTGACGGCCGAAGCGGCCTGCGGCCAGCTGGAGTTCCGCTACGCGGCCACCGCCGACCAGTTCCTCACCATTGCCAAGCTGCGCGCCGCCAGGCGCCTGTGGGCGCGTGTGGCGCAGGTGTGCGGCGCCCCCACCGAGGCGGCGGCCCAGTGCCAGCACGCGGTGACCTCCCCGGTGATGATGACCCGCCGCGACCCCTGGGTGAACATGCTGCGCACCACCGTCGCGGCCCTGGCCGCCGGGGTGGGCGGGGCCGACGCCGTCACCGTGCTGCCCTTCGACTCCGCGATCGGCCTGCCCGACGACTTCGCCCGCCGGATCGCCCGTAACACCTCCACGATCCTGCTGGAGGAGTCCCAGCTGGCGCGGGTGATCGACCCGGCCGGAGGCTCCTGGTACGTCGAGAGCCTGACCGGCGACGTGGCCAACGCGGCCTGGGCCTTCTTCCAGGAGATCGAGCGCGCCGGGGGACTGGCGCAGGCCCTCGCCTCCGGTCTTGTGGAGCGGCGGCTGGCCGCCACCTGGGAGCGCCGTGCGAAGGACCTCGCCCGCCGCAAGGAGCCGATCACCGGCGTCAGCGAGTTCCCGAACCTCGCGGAGCAGCCGGTGGAGCGCGAGCCCGCCCCCGTACCGCCCGGCGGCGGTCTGCCGCGGGTGCGCCGCGACGAGGCGTACGAGGCGCTGCGCGCCCGTTCCGACAGACACCTGGCGGCGGAGGGGACCCGGCCCCGGGTGTTCCTGGCCGCGCTCGGCCCCGCGGCCGCGCACACCGCGCGCGCCGCGTTCGCCGCCAACCTCTTCCAGGCGGGCGGCATCGAGGCGGTGCACGAACCCGCCACCGTCGACGCGGAGTCGGCCGCCGAGGCGTTCGCCGCCAGCGGCGCCCGCGTGGTCTGTCTGTGTTCGAGCGACAAGGTGTACGAGCAGGAGGCGGTGGCCGTGGCGGAGCGGTTGAAGGCCGCCGGAGCGCTGCGCGTCTACCTGGCGGGCAGGCCCGGTGAGCGGCGCCAGGAACTGCGCGGGGAATTGCAGCGGGCCGGCGTGGACGCGTTCGTCTTCGCCGGCTGTGACGCGGTCGAGGTGCTGACCTCGGCCCTCGAGACGATGGGAGTGGCGTGACCGTGAGCGGGATTCCTGACTTCTCCACGGTCGACCTCGGGACACCGGAGGAGGTGTCCGGCGCGGCGGGTGCCGCGGCGTGGACGGAGGCGCTCCAGAGCGCCACCGGCAAGGGTGTCGAGGACCTGGTGTGGGACACCCCCGAGGGCATCGGGGTCAAACCGCTGTACGGCGCCGAGGACCTGGTCGGCCTCGACTTCCTGGGCACCTACCCGGGCATCGCGCCGTATCTCCGCGGCCCGTACCCGACGATGTACGTCAACCAGCCCTGGACCATCCGCCAGTACGCGGGCTTCTCCACCGCAGAGGAGTCCAACGCCTTCTACCGCCGCAACCTCGCCGCGGGCCAGAAGGGCCTGTCGGTCGCCTTCGACCTGCCCACCCACCGCGGCTACGACAGCGACCACCCCAGGGTCACCGGCGACGTCGGCATGGCGGGCGTGGCCATCGACTCCATCTACGACATGCGGCAGCTCTTCGACGGCATCCCGCTGGACCGGATGAGCGTGTCGATGACGATGAACGGCGCGGTGCTGCCCGTACTCGCGCTCTACATCGTCGCCGCCGAGGAACAGGGCGTGGCGCCCGACAAGCTGGCCGGGACCATCCAGAACGACATCCTCAAGGAGTTCATGGTCCGCAACACCTATATCTATCCGCCGCAGCCGTCGATGCGGATCATCTCCGACATCTTCGCCTTCACCTCGCAGCGGATGCCGCGCTACAACTCCATCTCCATCTCCGGCTACCACATCCAGGAAGCGGGCGCCACGGCCGACCTGGAGCTGGCGTACACCCTCGCCGACGGTGTGGAGTATCTGCGCGCGGGGCTCGACGCCGGGATGGACGTGGACGCCTTCGCGCCCCGGCTCTCGTTCTTCTGGGCGATCGGCATGAACTTCTTCATGGAGATCGCCAAGCTGCGGGCGGCCCGGCTGCTGTGGGCCAAGCTCGTCGGCCAGTTCGACCCCAAGAACCCCAAGTCGCTGTCGCTGCGCACCCATTCGCAGACCTCCGGCTGGTCGCTGACCGCCCAGGACGTGTTCAACAACGTGGCCCGCACCTGTGTGGAGGCCATGGCCGCCACCCAGGGCCACACCCAGTCGCTGCACACCAACGCCCTCGACGAGGCCCTTGCGCTGCCCACCGACTTCTCCGCGCGCATCGCCCGCAACACCCAGATCCTGCTCCAGCAGGAGTCCGGCACCTGCCGGGTGATCGACCCGTGGGGCGGCAGCGCGTATGTGGAGCGGCTGACCCACGACCTGGCCCGGCGCGCCTGGCAGCACATCCAGGAGGTCGAGGCCGCGGGCGGTATGGCCAAGGCCATCGACGCAGGCATCCCCAAGATGCGCGTCGAGGAGGCCGCGGCCCGCACCCAGGCGCGGATCGACTCCGGGCGGCAGCCGGTGATCGGCGTCAACAAATATCGCGTCGACAGCGACGAGCAGATCGACGTCCTCAAGGTCGACAACTCCGCGGTCCGCGCCCAGCAGTTCGAGAAGCTGCGCCGGCTGCGCGCCGAGCGCGACGAGGCCGCCTGCCAGGACGCGCTGCGCGCGCTCACCGCGGCCGCCGAGTCCGGACCGGGTGCCGGCCTTGAGGGCAACCTCCTCGCGCTCGCCGTGAACGCCGCCCGCGCCAAGGCCACCGTCGGCGAGATCTCCGACGCGCTGGAGAAGGTGTACGGGCGCCACTCCGGCCAGATCCGTACGATCGCCGGTGTGTATCGAGACGAGGCCGGACCGTCCTCCGGCGTGGACCGTACCCGCGCGGCGGTCGAGGAATTCGAGCGCGCGGAGGGCCGCCGCCCGCGCATCCTGGTCGCCAAGATGGGTCAGGACGGGCATGACCGCGGCCAGAAGGTGATCGCCACCGCCTTCGCCGACCTGGGCTTCGACGTCGATGTCGGCCCGCTCTTCCAGACGCCCGAGGAGGTCGCGCGGCAGGCGGTCGAGGCCGATGTGCACATCGTCGGCGTCTCCTCGCTCGCGGCCGGCCACCTCACGCTGGTGCCCGCGCTGCGCGAGCAACTGGCCGAGGCGGGGCGGGAGGACATCACCATCGTGGTGGGCGGGGTCATCCCGCCGCAGGACGTGCAGACCCTGCACGAGGCGGGCGCCGCCGCCGTCTTCCTGCCCGGCACGGTCATCCCCGAGGCCGCGTACGAGCTGGTGCGGACGCTGGCCGCGGACCTCGGCCACGAGCTGTAGGCCCATGCCCGCTAAGAGGAAACGAACCGTCAAAATCGACATCGACACCTACGCCAAGAGGGTGCTCGACGGCTCCCGAGCGTACATCGCCCGCGCGATCACGCTCGTCGAGTCCACCCGCCCCGACCACCGCGACCTCGCCCAGCGGCTGCTGATCGAACTGCTGCCGTATGCGGGCGGGGCGCGCCGGGTGGGCATCAGCGGCGTGCCCGGCGTGGGCAAGTCCACCTTCATCGACGCCCTGGGCTCGCTGCTCACCGGGCTCGGCCACAAGGTCGCGGTGCTCGCCGTCGACCCCTCCTCCAGCCGCACCGGCGGCTCCATCCTGGGCGACAAGACCAGGATGGAGCGGCTGGCGGTCGACCCGGCCGCCTTCGTCCGCCCCTCGCCCAGCGCGGGCACGCTGGGCGGGGTGGCCCGCGCGACCCGCGAGTCCATGGTGGTCATGGAGGCCGCGGGCTATGACGTGCTGCTGGTCGAGACGGTGGGCGTGGGCCAGTCGGAGACCGCCGTGGCGGGCATGGTCGACTCCTTTCTGCTGCTCTCCCTCGCCCGCACCGGCGACCAGCTCCAGGGCATCAAGAAGGGTGTGCTGGAGCTCGCGGACGTCGTCGCCATCAACAAGGCGGACGGCCCCCATGAGCGCGACGCCAAGGCCGCCGCCCGCGAACTCAGGGGCGCGCTACGGCTGCTGCAGCCCGCGGACGCACCCTGGAACCCCCCGGTGCTGACCTGCAGTGCCCGCGAGGGCACCGGCCTCGATGTGGTGTGGGAGCGTCTTGAGCAGCACCGCCGGGTGCTGGAGGCCACCGGCGCGCTGGACGCCAAGCGGCGCGACCAGCAGGTCGACTGGACCTGGTCGATGGTCCGCGACCAGCTGCTGACCCGGCTGCGGGAACACCCCGGGGTGCGGCGGCTCGGCCCCGTACTCGAACAGCAGGTGCGCGATGGCACGCTGACGGCGACGCTGGCCGCCGACCAGCTGCTGGAGGCGTTCGGGACGCCGACCGACGCGGATGGGTGACCCGCCGCTGACGGCCGGTCCTTCGGCGGCCGAGCCGGGGCCGTTCTTCGCCCTGCGCACCGACCCCGGCAATCCTCGAGACGAGGGTTACGCGCTGATCGGCGAGGCGTACCGGCTGACGCCCGAGGGCGCCGCCGCGCCGCTGCTGCGCGCCCGCGTCGAGGCGGTGGCCGCGAGCCTGCGCACCGATGAGCCGAGGGTCGCGGCATCGCTCGTCTTCCAGGGGCTCGCCGCCCGGGTGTGGTCGCTCGCCCTCGGCCAGGCGGCCCTGACCGGCAGCGTGTCGCGCCTCCGCTGCGACCGGCTGTGGTGGCACCCCGGGCGCGCCGCCCCCGACGACCTGTGGTGGCCCGGCGTGCCGTCGGTCATGGGCGAACCCGGAGGGCTCGCCGGTCAGGTGGGTGACGCGGCGTACACCAATCTGCTGCCGTTGCACTCCGCCGTCACCCGGGCCTACCGGGTCTCGGGGCGGCTGCTGTGGGGGAACGCAGCCTCGGCGCTGGCCGGTTCGCTGCGTGTCCTGTACGACTGGTGCCAGGCGCACGGCCACCCCGAGGCGGCGGAGCGGGCCACCGACCTGGCCCGTGCCCAGCTGGCCCACCCGCCGCTGCGCGACGCCGGCACCCTGACCTCCCCGCCGCCCGCCTTCCGCCGCCGCACCTGCTGCCTCTACTACCGGGTGCCGGGCGGCGGCCTGTGCGGCGACTGCGTACTGCGCCGCTCACCCGCCTCGGGGTTGCGCCGCAGGTCACAGTAGAGTTCCGGTCGTCGCCTCGCATACGCTTCGCACGCCGAAAGGTCCGTAACGCCGTGAACCCCACCCACCCCCCGGTCACCGTCGTAGGGCTGGGAGCGGACGGCTGGGACGGGCTGGCGGCGGCGGGGCGCGAGGCGCTGCTGGCGGCCGAGCTGGTCATCGGCGGCCCGCGCCAGCTGAATCTGCTGCCCCCCGGCTGCACCGCCGAACGCGTGCCGTGGCCGTCGCCGCTGCGGCCCGCCGTGCAGGGGCTGTTCGCGGCGTACGCCGGGCGGCGGGTGTCCGTGCTGGCCAGCGGCGACCCCATGTTCTTCGGTATCGGCCGCACCCTGGCCGAGGAGTTGGGCTCCGACCGGCTGCGGGTGCTGCCCCACCCGTCGTCCGTGTCGCACGCCTGCGCGCGGCTGGGCTGGCCGGTGGAGGAGGCCGAGGTGATCAGCCTCGTTGGACGGCCCATCGCCTCCCTGTCCCGCTCCCTGCACGCCCGGCGGCGGCTGCTCGTCCTCAGCGCGGGCGCCGCCACCCCCGCTGAGGTCGCCGCGCTGCTGCGCGACCGCGGCTTCGGCCCCAGCCGGATGCGGGTCCTGGAGCAGCTGGGCGGCGAGCGCGAACGGCACCTCGAAGGCACCGCCGACCACTGGCCGCACGCCCCCGGCGACCCCCTCAACGTCATCGCCGTCGAATGCGCCCCCGTCGCGGACACGCTGCGCCTGTCCGCCGTCCCCGGGCTGCCGGACCAGGCGTACGAGCACGACGGCCAGCTGACGAAGCGCCATGTGCGCGCCGCCACGCTCGCCGCGCTGGCCCCCGCCCCCGGAGAGCTGCTGTGGGACGTCGGTGGCGGCTCCGGTTCGATCGCCGTGGAGTGGATGCGTACGCACCGGAGTTGCGCCGCGGTGTCCGTCGAGCGGGACCCCGTACGGGCCGAGCGCATCGGCCGCAACGCCGCCGCGCTCGGGGTGCCCGGGCTGCGCGTCGTCACCGGCGCCGCCCCGGACGCGCTGACCGGACTGGCCACCCCCGACGCGGTGTTCGTCGGCGGCGGCCTGACCGTGCCCGGCCTGCTCGAGACCTGCTGGGCGGCGCTGCCCGTCGGCGGGCGGCTCGTGGCGAACACCGTGACGCTGGAGTCGGAGGCGCTGCTCGCCGGCTGGTACCGGCGGTACGGAGGGGAACTGGTCCGGATCGCGGTTGCGCACGCAGCCCCGGTCGGCGGCTTCACCGGATGGCGGCAGGCGATGCCGGTCACCCAGTGGGCCGCGGTCAAAGCGACGGCCGGGCCCGCAGCCGAACCCTCGGTGGAAGCCGTCGAAGGAGAGACCTCCCCATGACCGTGTACTTCATCGGCGCGGGCCCCGGCGCCGCCGACCTGATCACCGTGCGCGGCGCCCGCACCCTGGCCCGCTGCCGGGTGTGCCTGTACGCGGGCAGCCTGGTGCCGCGCGAACTCCTCGCCGAGTGTCCGCCGGACGCCCGCCTGGTCGACACCGCCCGGCTCAACCTCGACCAGATCACCGACGAGCTGGTCGGCGCCCACCGAGCGGGTGAGGACGTGGCCCGGCTGCACTCCGGCGACCCGTCGGTGTTCAGCGCCGTCGCCGAGCAGATGCGGCGGCTGGACGCGCACGGTGTGCCGTACGAGGTGATCCCCGGCGTCCCCGCGTTCGCCGCCGCCGCGGCCGCGCTGGGGCGCGAGCTGACCGTGCCGACCGTCGGCCAGACCGTCGTCCTCACCCGCATCGCCCAGCAGGCCACGCCGATGCCCGACGGCGAGGACCTCGCCACCCTCGGCCGCAGCCGGGCGCTGATCGTGCTGCACCTGGCCGCCCGGTACGTGGACCGGGTGGTGGCCGAACTCCTCCCGCACTACGGCGCCGACTGCCCCGCGGCGGTGGTCGCCCGGGCGAGCCGCCCCGACGAGCTGGTGCTGCGCGGCACGCTCGGCGATATCGCGGACCGGGTGAAGGAGGCGGGAGTGGTGCGCACCGCGGTCATCATGGTGGGCCGCACGCTGGGCGCGGAGCAGTTCCGGGACAGCCACCTGTACTCGGCGCGCCGCGAGCGGCCTTGAGGCGGGGGAGCGTCAGGTCGCCGCGCCCCGGGGCCCCCGCGCCGCCGCACGGCCCACGATGGCGCCCGCGCGGTCGATGCAGATGACGTCCACGGCCACCGGCGCCCCACGCAGCACCCCGAGCGCCGTCTCCCGGGCCGCCACCGCGACCAGATCACCGAGCGGCACCCCGCGCGCCGCGCACAGCTGTACCGTCTCCAGGCCCGTGTTGGCCGCCGCCACCGCCGCCACCAGCTCCTCGTCCGCCCCGCCACGGCGGGCCAGCTCCGCGAGGAAGCCCTTGTCCACCTGCGAGCGGGAGGAGTGCAGATCCAGATGTCCGGCGGCCAGTTTGGAGAGCTTGGCGAATCCTCCGGCGACGGTCAGCCGGTCCACCGGATGGCGCCGCAGATACTTGAGCACCGCCCCCGCGAAGTCGCCCATGTCCAGCAGCGCGTCCTGCGGCAGCCCGTGCACGGCCACCGCGACCTTCTCCGAGGTCGCCCCCGTACAGCCCGCCACATGCCGGCGCCCGGCCGCGCGCGCCACATCCACGCCGCGCCGGATGCTGTCGATCCACGCCGAGCAGGAGTACGGCACCACGATGCCCGTCGTCCCGAGGATCGACAGCCCGCCGAGGATGCCCAGGCGCGGATTCCAGGTGCTGCGGGCGATCTCCTCGCCGTGGTCCACCGCGATCTCGACCTCGGCGTCCCCGGTGCCACCGAGACGGGCCGCGACCGACGCGATGTGATCGCGCATCATCTGCCGGGGTACGGGGTTGATGGCGGGCTCGCCGACCGCGAGCGGCAGCCCGGGACGGGTCACCGTACCGACGCCGGGCCCGGCCCGGAAGACTACACCGCTCCCGGGCGGGAGCAGCCGCACCGTGGCCCGCACCACCGCGCCATGCGTGACATCCGGGTCGTCACCCGCGTCCTTCACCACCGCGGCCATCGCCCGGTCCGCCGTCAGCTCCTCGCCCGCGAGCGCGAACGCGGGCCGCTGCCCCTTCGGCAGCTCGATGGTCACCGGATCGGGAAACTCCGCGCTGAGCAGCGCGGTGTACGCGGCCGTCGTCGCCGCCGTCGCACACGCCCCGGTGGTCCAGCCGTGCCGCAACCCCGAACGCTCCAACTGCGCACTGCGGCCCCCGGCCGGAGCGATCCCGGCCTTCGATGTCTGCTCAGCCACGGGAAGCGCCGCCTCTCGTCGCCGCGCGGTCGGCCACGGCCATGGCAGGGTTGACCGGGCGCGGCCGGCAGGCCGCGGACCGGCACGGCACCTCGCACCACGGAAGGCATCCGATGACACCGAACCCGGCGGAGGCCGCCCCCGGAGCCCGGCCGCGCCGGCCCCGCCATGTGCTCATCCTGGGCGGCACCACCGAGGCGCGCCGACTGGCCGCCGAAGTGGCCGACGCCCCCGGGCTGCGCGTCACCAGCTCGCTGGCCGGGCGTGTCGCCGAGCCGCGGCTGCCGGCCGGGCAGGTCCGGATCGGCGGATTCGGAGGCCCCGAGGGCCTGGCTCGCTGGCTGCGCGAGCAGCAGGTGGACGCGCTCATCGACGCCACCCATCCTTTCGCCGGCACGATCAGTTTCAACGCGGCCCGGGCGGCCGCCACGGCCCATGTTCCCCTGCTCGCCCTGCGCCGCCCCGGCTGGGTGCCCGGCCCGGGGGACCGGTGGCACTGGGCGGGGTCGCTGGACGAGGCGGCCGGGCTGCTGCCCGCCCTGGGGCAGCGGATCTTCCTCACCACCGGGCGGATGGGCCTGGCCGCCTTCGCCCGTCTCACCGGGCAGTGGTTCCTGGTCCGCTCCGTCGACGCGCCCGAGCCACCGGCCCCGCCGCACATGGAAGTGCTGCTGGACCGCGGTCCGTTCAGCGTGGCGGGGGAGGCGGAGCTGCTGCGCCGCCACCGCATCGACGTGGTGGTCACCAAGGACAGCGGCGCCGGTGCCACCGCCGCCAAGCTCACCGCGGCGCGCGAGGCCGGGCTGCCGGTCGTCGTCGTCCGGCGTCCCGCGGCCCCGGACGGCGTGCCGGTCGTGCCCGACCCGGCAGCCGCCCTGGCCTGGCTGGGCACCACCCTCGGCTGACCTGCTGACCGTCCGCGCCGCCCGTCAGCGCTCCGGGTAGCGGCGTGGCGTCCAGACGATCTCGGTGCCGTCGCCACGCCGGGCCGTGCGGGTTTGGGAGGAGCCGATCAGCAGGATGGTGCGCATATCGACCTGGGCCGGGTCGAGATCGGCCAGCCTGACGATCCGTATCCGCTCCTCGGGGCCGCCCACGTCCCGGCCGAGCACGACGGGCGTGTCGGGCGCGCGGTGTTCGAGCAGCAGCTCGCGGGCCTTGCCGACCTGCCAGATGCGGCTGCGCGAGCCGGGGTTGTACAGGGCGAGCACCAGGTCGGCCGCGGCCGCGGCGCGGAGGCGTTCGGCGATGACCTCCCAGGGCTTGAGCCGGTCGGACAGGGAGACCACCGCGTAGTCGTGGCCGAGCGGCGCGCCCGCGCGGGCGGCGGCCGCGTGGGCCGCGGTCATGCCGGGCACCACCCGGACCGGCACCTCGCGGTACGGATCCTCGGCCGCCGCCTCCAGTACGGCCGTGGCCATGGCGAAAACGCCCGGGTCGCCCGAGGAGACGACGGCGACCCGCCGTCCGCGCCGGGCCAGGTCGAGCGCGAACTCTGCGCGTTCGGCCTCCACCTTGTTGTCCGAGGCATGCCGGTGCTGCCCCGGGCGCTTCGGCACCCGGTTCAGATAGGTGGTGTAGCCGACCAGATCCTCGGCGGCGGCCAACTCGCCCCGCGCCTCGGGGGTCAGCCACAGCGGGCCCGCCGGGCCGAGGCCCACCACCACGACCTCGCCGCGGCGCGCCGGGGCCTGCGCGTCGATCCGGCTCGGCAGCACCGCCACCGAGAAGTAGGGCACCGACTCGGGGTCCACCTCGGCCAGTGGCGCGACGCGCTCCGCGCCCATCGTGGCCCGCTCCACGTACTGGGCCTCCGCCAGCCGCCCCGAGCGCTCCAGCGCCCGCCGCACCGCGGGGAAGGTGCGGCCGAGCTTCATCACGGCGGCCGCGTCGGTGGTGGCCAGGCGGGCCGTCAGCTCCTCCTCCGGGAGTGTGCCGGGCAGGACGGTCAGCACCTCCTCGCCCTCCACCAGCGGAGCCCCGATCCGGGCGGCGGCCGCGCTCACGGAGGTGACTCCGGGGACGACCTCGGTGGGGTAGCGGTCGGCTAGGCGCTTGTGCATATGCATGTAGGAGCCGTAGAAGAGCGGGTCACCCTCGGCGAGCACCGCGACCGTGCGCCCCGCGTCCAGATGGGCGGCCAGCCGGGCCGCCGCGTCCGCGTAGAACTCCTCCATCGCGCCGCGGTAGCCGCCGGGGTGGTCGGTGGTCTCGGTGGTGACCGGATAGACCAGCCGCTCCTCGATGTGGTCGGGCCGCAGATGACGCTCGGCGATGGAGCGCGCGATGCTCCGGCCGTGCCGGGCGCTGTGGTACGCGACGACATCGGCCGCGGCGATGACCTCCACGGCGCGTACGGTCATCAGCGAGGGGTCGCCGGGGCCAAGACCCACGCCGTAGAGCCGGCCCGTCTGCTGCTCGCTCACTCTTCCTCGCTCGCAATCGCGTTGACCGCGGCCGCGGCGATGGCGCTGCCGCCACGCCTGCCGCGCACCACCAGGTGGTCGAGCGCGGCCGGATGGCCGGCCAGCGCCTCCTTGGACTCGGCGGCGCCGATGAAGCCGACCGGTACGCCGATGACGGCCGCCGGGCGTGGCGCGCCCGCTTCGACCATCTCGAGCAGGTGGAACAGCGCGGTGGGCGCGTTGCCGATGGCCACCACCGCACCCTCCAGCCGGTCCCGCCACAGCTCGAGCGCGGCGGCGCTGCGTGTGGTGCCCATCCGGCGGGCCCGTTCGGGCACGCCGGGGTCGGACAGGGTGCACACCACATCGTTGTCCGCGGGCAGCCGCTTGCGGGTCACACCGCTGGCCACCATGTGCGCGTCGCAGAGCACGGGCGCGCCGGCGCGCAGCGCGGCGCGGGCGCGGGCGACCACCTGGGGGGAGTACGCGAGGTCCTGGACGAGGTCGACCATGCCGCAGGCGTGGATCATCCGCACCGCGACCTGGCCGACGTCGGTGGGCAGACCGCCCAGATCGGCCTCGGCGCGGATGGTGGCAAAGGAGGCGCGGTATATGGCCGCGCCGTCCTTCTCGTAGTCGAACACTGTGCCCTCGATCATGTCGTTCCACGGGCCGCCGCCACGGCGCCGGCCACTTGCTCTGCTGTTACGTCCACGCCCCGCGCGGACCCTGTGGCATCTCGTACGGCGACCTGGTAGCCGTCGCCCGTCGCCAGCACGTCGACCCACCGGACCGGTCCGCCGGGGTGGCCGCAGCGCCGCTCGCAGCCGGAGAAGTACACGGGCAGGCGGCTTCGCGGCGGGCCTGGTCGGCCGTCGCCGGACGCCTCGCCCGCCACCGCGCGCGCCGCCTCGGCACGCACATCGGCCAGGGACTTGGCGCAGCCGGGGCGTCCCGTGCACGCGCCGACCCCGAACCAGGGGGAGTGCGGCGCGGTCACCAGTTCGGCGTCGGCGAGCTCCCGCAGCGCGGCCTCGGCGTCGCCGGGGGAGAACCCGGGCAGCACCACGCCGCGCCAGGGTGTCACACGCAACTCGCCCGAGCCGCCCCGGGCGGCGAGCTCGGCGAGCAGCCGCCACCGCGCGGCGGTGAGCCGCCCCAGCGGGGCGGCGACCGACAACGCGCACCACCCGTCCGGCCCGGCCACGAGCCCGACGAGTGGTGCGCTCGGCGCGGTGGTTGGGGAGTGAGGGGCGAGGGGTACGACCTGGATTCCTGCTTCGGCGAGTCGCCCGGCCAATTGGTCGGCCGTCACGGCGTGTCGCGCAGGCAGCTCGCTGACACGCCACGCGCGTGTGCCACTCGCGCGCACCGCGTCGAGAAACGCCACCGCGGCCAGCGCCGCCGCGCGCGGCGCGTCCGTAGCGCGCACCCGAAGCGCCGGGGGGTCGTCACCGGGCGCGGGCCTCGGCTTCGTGTCCCCCGGCCCGCCCGCGGGCGTTGGGGGATCCAGCGGCCGCGTCCGGCCCGGCGTGTCGTCGCCCACCGGTCGCCCGCCCCGGCGCGCCGCGACGCTCGGCGTGTCAGCGTGGTCCGGTGCGTCGTGGCGGTCTGTGGCTTCGGGGGAGTCTGTGGCGTTCGGCGCGGTGGATTTCGGGCGTGCGGGTCCATGTCCCCCGGCGGAGCCGAGTCGCAGCACCGCCTCGCCGTCCGGCGCTGCGATCAATGTCACATCCGCGCCAAGCGCCGCCACATCGCCGCGCCCGTCGTCGAGCGCGAACAGGAACCGGCCCGACAGCCCCGCCAGTTCGCCCAATCCGGAGCCCGCGGGCGCGTTGTCGCACAGCAGGGCGTCCAGTTCCCGCGCCCACGCCGAGACATCCGCGTACCCCGCCCCGTCCAGCCCGGACAGCGGGGACGCCACGATGTTGCGCACCCGGTCGTGCCGGTCCGACGGGAGCAGCCCTGCCGTCCGCAGCCGGGCCGCGAGTCCGGCCCCGCACCCCGCGTCGAGGCCGCGCAGCTGCAGATTGCCCCGGGAGGTGAGGTCCAGCCGGCCGTCGCCCAACTCCTCGGCCGCGAGCGCCAGCACAAGCGCCTGACGCACCGTCAGGAGTCCGGCGGGCAGCCGCACCCGGGCCAGTGCGCCGTCGTCCGCCGAGTGCAGGCGCAGCGCGCCGGGGCAGGCGTCGTCGCGACCGCGCGCGGGGGTTTCGTCCCCTGGTGGGGCGGTTGTCGGGGTGAGGGGCATGGCGGCGAGCATACCGACGATTGCGTTCGGCTCACCGCCCCGCGGCAGGTCAGAAGCGCCTACTATGCTCACGGCGGGTAGGGTAGGAGCCGGTGGAAATCCGGCGCGGTCCCGCCACTGTGAGCGCGGCAGCCGGTATTGCGACGGCCGCGCGAGCCAGGAACTCCCGCCGTCTTCAACCCGCCCGGGGCGCGGACCCCGAGGAAGGCCTGCCGTCGCATGATCCTGCTGCTGTCGACGTCCGACACCGACCTGCTCAGTGCCCGCGCGGCACAGACCCCGGTGCCCTATCGGCTCGCCAACCCGGCCCGGCTCCCCCTGGACGAGCTGCCCGCGCTCCTCGACGGCGTCGAACTCGTCGTCGTACGGCTGCTCGGCGGGGTGCGCGCCTGGCAGGAAGGGCTCGACGCGCTGCTCGCCGGGGACCGCCCCGTCGTGGTCCTGACCGGCGAACAGGCCCCGGACGCCCAGCTCATGGAGGCATCCACGGTCCCGGTCGGCATCGCCGCCGAGGCACACGCCTATCTCGCGCACGGCGGGCCCGGCAACCTCGGCCGGCTGGCCCGCTTCCTGTCCGACACCGTCCTGCTGACCGGCCACGGCTTCGAGCCGCCCGCACCCGCGCCCTCGTGGGGCGCACTGGAGCGCACCGCGCGCGAGGACGTCACCGGCCCGCGGATCGCCGTGCTCTACTACCGCGCCCACCACATGAGCGGCAACACCGCCTTCGTGGAGGCGCTGTGCCAGGCCGTCGAGGACACCGGGGGCCGCGCGCTGCCGCTGTACGTCGCCTCGCTGCGCGCACCCGAGCCCGAGTTGCTGGAAGCCCTCGCCGAGGCCGACGCGGTGGTGACCACCGTGCTCGCCGCGGGCGGCACCCGGCCCGCCGAGGCCTCGGCCGGCGGCGACGACGAGGCGTGGGACGCGGGCGCGCTGGCCGGGCTGGACGTCCCGGTGCTCCAGGCGCTGTGCCTGACCGGCCCGCGCGCCGCGTGGGAGGCGAACGACGAGGGCCTTTCGCCTCTGGACGCGGCGACCCAGGTCGCCGTCCCGGAGTTCGACGGGCGGCTGATCACCGTGCCGTTCTCCTTCAAGGAGACCGACGAGGATGGCCTGCCCGTCTATGTCGCCGACCCCGAGCGCGCCGCGCGTGTCGCGGGGATCGCCGTACGACACGCCCGGCTGCGCCACATACCGGCGGCCGACAAGCGCCTCGCGCTCGTGCTGTCCGCCTACCCCACCAAGCACTCCCGCATCGGCAACGCCGTCGGCCTGGACACGCCCGCCAGCGCAGTCGCCCTGCTGCGCCGGCTGCGCGCGGACGGCTTCGACCTCGGCCCGGTGGAGGGACCCGAGGCGCTGCCCGGCCTCGCGTCCGGCGACGGTGACGAGCTGATCCGGGCCCTCATCGAGGCGGGCGGCCACGACCAGGACTGGCTCACCGAGGAGCAGCTGGCCCGCAACCCGGTCCGGATCCCCGCCGCCGACTACCGCCGCTGGTACGCCCGGCTGCCGCAGGAGCTGCGCGAGGCGGTGGAGGGGCACTGGGGGCCGCCGCCGGGCGAGATGTTCGTCGACACCAGCCGCGACCCCGAGGGCGAGATCGTGCTGGCCGCGCTGCGCCGGGGCAATCTGCTGGTCGTCATCCAGCCACCGCGCGGCTTCGGCGAGAACCCGATCGCCATCTACCACGACCCCGATCTGCCGCCCTCACACCACTATCTGGCCGCATACCGCTGGATCGCCACCGCTCAGGCCGACGGCGGCTTCGGCGCCGACGCCATGGTGCACCTGGGCAAGCACGGCAACCTGGAGTGGCTGCCCGGCAAGAACGCGGGCCTGTCCGCCGCCTGTGGCCCCGACGCGGCGCTCGGCGATCTGCCGCTGATCTACCCGTTCCTGGTCAACGACCCGGGGGAGGGCACGCAGGCCAAGCGCCGCGCCCATGCCACCCTCGTCGACCACCTCGTGCCGCCCATGGCCCGCGCCGACTCCTACGGCGACATCGCGCGCCTGGAGCAGCTGCTGGACGAGTACGCCGCCATCTCGGCGATGGACCCGGCCAAACTCCCCGCCATCCGCGCCCAGATCTGGACCCTCATCCAGGCCGCCAGGCTCGACCATGACCTCGGCCTGGAGGACCGGCCGGACGACGACGGCTTCGACGACTTCCTGCTGCACGTGGACGGCTGGCTGTGCGAGGTCAAGGACGCCCAGATCCGTGACGGCCTGCATGTCCTCGGCACCGCCCCCTCCGGCCCCGAGCGGGTCAACCTCGTCCTGGCCATTCTGCGCGCCCGGCAGATCTGGGGCGGGACCACAGCGCTCCCCGGGCTGCGCGAGGCACTCGGCCTCGACGAGTCGGCCGCCACCCGCACCGGCGCGGACGAGGCGGAGGACCGAGCCCGCGCCCTCGTCCAGGCGATGGAGGACGCCGACTGGGCCCCGGAGGCCGTCGAGAAGGCGTGCCTGGGACTGCCCGAGGAGCAGCACGACGCGGTGACCGCGATCCTCGACTTCGCGGCCCGCGAGGTCGTGCCGCGGCTGGCCGCCACCACCGACGAGATCGACCACGCCGTGCATGCCCTGAGCGGCGGCTTCGTGCCCGCGGGCCCCTCCGGTTCACCGCTGCGCGGCCTGGTCAACGTCCTGCCGACCGGCCGTAACTTCTACTCCGTCGACCCCAAGGCCGTGCCCAGCCGGCTGGCCTGGGAGACCGGCCAGGCGCTCGCCGACTCGCTGCTGGAGCGCTACCGCCGCGACAACGACGGCGCCTGGCCGCGCTCCGTCGGCCTGTCGCTGTGGGGCACCAGCGCGATGCGCACCTCGGGCGACGACGTGGCCGAGGCGCTGGCGCTGTTGGGCGTCCGCCCGGTGTGGGACGACGCCTCGCGACGAGTAACGGGACTCGAACCCGCGACACTCGAGCAGCTGGGCCGCCCCAGGGTCGATGTCACTCTACGCATCAGCGGCTTCTTCCGTGACGCGTTCCCGCATGTCGTGGCGCTGCTCGACGACGCCGTACGCCTCGCCGCCTCCCTCGACGAGCCCGAGGCCGACAACTACATCCGCGCCCACGCCCAGGCCGACCTCGCCGAGCACGGCGACGAACGCCGCGCCACCACCCGTATCTTCGGCTCCCGCCCCGGCACCTACGGCGCGGGTCTGCTCCAGCTCATCGACAGCCGCGACTGGCGCACCGATGCCGACCTGGCGGAGGTCTACACGGTCTGGGGCGGCTACGCGTACGGCCGCGGCCTGGAGGGCCGGCCGGCCCGCGCGGAGATGGAGAGCGCCTACCGCCGGATCGCGGTCGCGGCCAAGAACACCGACACCCGCGAACACGACATCGCGGACTCGGACGACTACTTCCAGTACCACGGCGGCATGGTCGCCACCGTGCGCGCCCTCAAGGGCACCGCCCCGGCCGCGTACATCGGCGACTCCACCCGCCCCGAGACGGTCCGCACCCGCACCCTGCACGAGGAGACCTCCCGGGTCTTCCGCGCACGCGTGGTCAACCCGCGCTGGATCGAGGCGATGCGCCGCCACGGCTACAAGGGCGCCTTCGAACTCGCCGCGACCGTCGACTACCTCTTCGGTTACGACGCCACCACGGGCGTGGTCGCCGACTGGATGTACGACAAGCTGGCCCAGAGCTATCTCCTCGACCCAGAGAACCGCTCCTTCCTCCAGGAGGCCAACCCCTGGGCGCTGCACGGCATGGCCGAGCGGCTGCTGGAGGCGGAGAGCCGCGGTCTGTGGGAGCACCCGGACCCCGAGGTCCTGGCGGCGGTGCGGGAGCTGTACCTGGAGACCGAGGGCGGCCTGGAGGGCGCGGCGGGCGGGGAGGACGAGGCCGAGTGACCGACTCGGGGAGTGCGGCGGCGCCGCTGGAGTCGGTGGGCTGGGTCTGCGTACGCGACGGGCAGCTGCTGGCGGTGCGCACCCGCGGGCGCGACGCGTTCTATCTGCCCGGCGGCAAGCTCGAACCGGGGGAGGACGGGCCGCAGGCTCTGGCCCGTGAGCTCGCCGAGGAGCTCGGCCTGACCGCCGCGCCCGCGGCCCTGGCCGCACGTGAGCCCTTCGTCATCGAGGACGAGGCACACGGCCAGGGCGGCCGACGGCTGCGGATGACCTGCTATACGGGCGCGGCGCAGGGCGAGCCGGCCCCGGGCCGGGAAATCGCCGAGCTGGCCTGGCTCACGGCGGACGGGGAAGACCGCTGCGCCCCCGCGCTGCGCCAGGTGCTGCACCGGCTGGTCGCCGAGGGCCGCGTCCGCCGCGCGTGACGCGGCCCGCCCGGGCCGGGCCCGTCCGGCGCCGGATATCACCACTGCCTGATATCAGGAGCGCTTGAGCGGCGCCGGGGAAGCGGCGGGCCGGGAGGCCGAGCGGACCCGCTCGGGCCAGGGCGGACAGTTCACCAGCTCGGCCCACTCCCGGTCGTAGCGCCCCGGCACGGCCCGGCCCGCGGAGGCCCAGCGCTCGACCAGGGCGGCGTAGATGGGCACACAGGTGCTCTGATGGAGCGTTTCGCCGCCCGCGGTGCTCCGGTCCAGCGCTCTGCTCGGCTGCGAGAGAGAACGGCGTCGCATCGTCGTCGTCATGTCAGGCCAACGCGCCGCGCCCGGCGCGGTCACCGGCTCACCGCGGAGCTCACCCGGACCGGGGCGGTCTCGCACATATCACCGACCGTGTCCGACAATGAAAAGCGTTGCCGAATTCAGAAAGGCATTCCGCGTCGCCGCCGGTATCGCCGCCCGTGCCGCGTGATTGTGGCACTTGATAACCGTGTCCATTGCAGCCTTTGGATTATTTTCCGATGTGCTGTTCAATTGCGCTGTTCCGGTGGGCGATTCGAGGAGGAGCGGGTGGGTACCCATACGCACGGCCCCGGGGAGGGCCACGCCGGGCACAGCCATGGCGTGGCGGAGAACGCCGACCGTCGCTGGCTGCTGGCGGCGCTCTCGCTGATCAGCGGCTTCATCGTGATCGAGGGCATCATCGGGGTGGTGGCGCGCTCGCTGGCGCTGATGTCCGATGCCGCCCATATGCTCACCGACGCCGCGTCCATCGTTCTCGCGCTGTTCGCGATCCGGCTCGCGGCCCGCCCCTCGCGCGGCGGCTACACCTACGGTCTCAAACGCGCCGAAATTCTCTCCGCCCAGGCCAATGGGCTCTCGCTGCTGCTCCTCGCGGTGTGGCTGGGCTATGAGTCGGTGGAGCGTCTGATCGACCCGCCCGATGTGAACGGCGCTCTGGTCCTGGCCACCGGACTCGCCGGAGTGGCCGTCAATATCGCGGCGGCCTGGTGCATGTCCAAAGCCAACCGCAGCTCGCTCAACGTCGAAGGCGCCTATCAGCACATCCTCAACGACCTCTTCGCCTTCGTCGGCACCGCCATCTCCGGTGTCGTCGTTCTGACCACGGGTTTCGCGCGTGCGGACGCGATCGCCTCGCTCGTCGTGGTGGCGCTCATGGTCAAGGCCGGCGTGGGGCTGGTCCGGGCCTCCGGCCGGGTGCTGCTGGAGGCGGCGCCGAGCGGGGTCGAGCCCGATGAGATCGGCGACCGGCTGGTGTCCCACGCGGCCGTGGCCGAAGTGCACGATCTGCATGTCTGGCAGATCACCTCGGGGGAGGTCTCGCTCTCCGCCCATGTGCTGGTCGCGGCCCCGGACGGCGACTGCCACGCCGTTCGCGAGGACCTGGAGCGGATGCTGGGCGAGCACTACGGAATCACCCACACCACCCTCCAGGTCGACCACCTCGGCGACCGTCGGCCGCCGAACGACGCACACGGCCCGGTGCTCGAGGGCGACGCGCCCGACGAGCACTGCCTCGCCGCTCATGGGCCGGTGCACCGCTCGGCGCCGCACGGCCATTGACAATTTCGCGGTGCGGGTAATCCACCACCCCGGTTCGGAAAGATATGCGCCGAACTGATCCGCGATTTCTGGGCGCGTACGGGCTCATCAATTAAATCGCGTATCAACAGGCACAGGCGCGAATGAGCCGAAATACGCCTAGAATCCAGTGATCATGCAGGTCGGAGGTATCCTCGGCTGCGAACTGAATACGGGGGAACGGGCAGGGCCCTGTCGCCAATGAACCGGGGGGTTCGCGCATGAGGTTTCAGGTTCTGGGAAACTTCGAGGTCCTGGACGACTCCCGCGTTCGCACGCCGAGCGCCCCCAAGCTCCGCCGGACCCTGGCCCTGCTGATACTGCGGCACAACGAGGTCGTGCCCACCAAGGACCTCATCGACGAACTGTGGGGAAGCAGCCCCCCGGACAAGGCCATTCGCGCCGTACACACCTATATCTATGAACTCCGCCGCAGCCTGGCCCGTCCGGGCTGCGGCGGAGAGCTGTTGCTCCAGACCCGGCCGGGCGGCTATACCGTCCGCGCACCGGAAAGCGCGATCGATTTCAATTCCTTTCGGGCCCTGGTCGAAGAAGGCAGGGAGGTGCTTGCCGCCGGGGACCCCGGACATGCCAGGGAAGTGCTGAACCGGGCCCTGGGGATGTGGCAGGGCAGCGCCCTGGCCAATGTGGACCGCGGGGAACTGCTCGAAGCGCATGCCACCGAACTGGAGGAGCGCCGGCTGCGCGCCCTGGAGATGCGCGTCGAAGCCGATTTCCAGCTCGGTCGGCACCATGAGCTGAACGGTGAGCTCAAGGCGCTGGCCGCGGCCAGGCCCCTGCACGAGGGCATCCACGCCAAGCTGATGCTCGCGCTCCACCGTTCCGGGCGGCGCGGCGAGGCGTTGAAGGTGTTCCACGATCTGCGCCGCCATCTGGTCGACGAGTTGGGCCTGGAGCCGGGCCCCGAACTCCAGCGGCTGCAGCGCTCCATGCTCGCCGGTGACCCCTCGCTCGACCCGCCGGCCGCCCCGCCCCCGCCGCCCCGCCGCGTACAGCCCCCGGCCCCGCCCGCCCAACTCCCCCGGGACACCGTCGACTTCACCGGGCGGCAGACCGTGCTCGACGAGATCGCCGGCCTGCTCGCGGCCTACGGCGACACCACGGGCCTGCCCGTGGTGTCGCTGGTCGGTATGCCGGGTGTCGGCAAGACGGCCACCGCCATCCACCTCGCCCATGCGGTCCGCGCCCGCTACCCCGACGGGCAGCTGTACGTACCTCTGGGCGGATCACAGCCCAACCCGGCGACCGCGGCGGAGGCGATGGAGCACATCCTGCGGGGGATCGGCGTGGCGCCGCGCGACATCCCCACGACGCTGGGCAGGCGGACGGCGTTGTTCCGAACCTGGAGCTCCGATCGCCGAGTGCTGCTGGTGCTGGACGACGCCGACTCGCCGCAGCAGGTCGAACCGCTGCTCCCGGGCGGCACCGGCTGCGCCGTGCTGATCACCGCCCGCTCCCTGCTGTACGGGCTGCGCGGGGCGCGGACCGTGGCGCTCGGCTGCCTGTCCACCGCGGAGGGCGGGCAACTGCTCACCCGGCTGATCGGACGGGAGTGGACGGACGCCGAGCCCGAGGCCGTCGCCGACGTGGTGCGGCTGGCGGACGGGCTGCCCCTGGCCATCACCTTCCTCGGCGAGCGGCTGATGGCGTTGCGGCCGGTCAGTATCTCCTGCGTACTGGCGAAGATACGATCCGCCAAGGGGCAGCACCGGCTCTCCGAACTGTCGGCGCTGGGGCTCGACCTGTACGACCGGCTGGACAGCTGCTTCCGCAAGCTCGATGAGGACGCCCAGGAATGCTTTCTGCGGCTGGCCCTGATACGGCACCGGCTGTTCACCGCCGGGCAGGGCGCCCGGGCGCTGGGCACCGACACCACCACGGCCGATGTGGTGCTGATGCGGCTGGTCGACGCCTCACTGCTGGAGGTCTCGGAGGAGCGGGCGGCGGGCGGGCGGCACTACCGCTTCCGGGAACCGGTTCGCACATACGCGCTGGAGAAGGTGGCGGTGGCGCGTACGGCGCCGTCGGTGCGCCACTTCATGGGCTTCTGAGCCGCGGGCATCCCCCTGGCTATCGGTCCCGCCGGTCCGGGCGGTCGAGGGCGACCGGGGGCAGGAATTCACGAATCAGTGTGCGGTGCCACCATGCGCCGGTGGCCCGCAACTCATCCCAGGTCGTGAAGCGGTACAGAAACAGCCGGGCGCGGATATGGGTGGGCGGCGTGTCGGGGAAGGGGCACACCCGCAGCAGCTTCAGCGTCGCCCGATCGCCCTCCAGCAGCTTGGTGACCAGCGGGCCGAACCAGGATCGGGCGTAGGCCGGTGAGATCCCGGCGAACCACATCATCCAGTCCAGCCGCAGATGGTACGGGGCGAACTGGCGCGGCATCCGGCGCACATCGCCCGGCTTGCCGCGGAACTCGTACTCCTTCCACACCGCGTCCGGCGTGGGCAGCGGCTCGTCGGTGCCCTGGATCACCACCTCGAACCGGGCGCGGTTGACGCTGCCGAAGGCGCCGTAGGTGTTGACCAGGTGCAGCGGGTTGAAGGAGTAGTTCATCAGCTGACTGCCCGACACCAGGTTCCGGGTCGGCCAGTAGCTGAGCACCACCACCAGCACGGTGGCGGCCAGCACCAGGGCCTCGTACCACACCGGGGGAGCGGCGAGCGGCGGCGGCTCGGGGAGCCCCAGCGCCTGGGCCGCGCGCCGCCCGTCGACCGCGGCGAGGGCCAGCAGGATGGTCACCCAGTTCAGCCACGAGAAGTTGCCGGACGCGACCAGCCACAGCTGGGTGACCGCGATCACGCCCCCGGCCACGCTCGCCACCGGCTGCGGTGTGAACAGCGCGAAGGGCACGGCCAACTGGGCGACGTGATTGGCCGCGACCTCGACCCGGTGCAGGGACCCCGGCAGCCGGTGGAAGAACCAGCTCAGCGGGCCCGGCATCGGCTGTGTCTCGTGGTGGTAGTACAGACAGGTCAGCTGCCGCCAGCAGCGGTCCCCTCGGATCTTGATCAGCCCGGCGCCGAACTCGACCCGGAACAGCAGCCAGCGCAGCAGCCACAGCACCAGGACCGGCGGCGCGGTGCGGGCGTTGCCGAGGAAGACGGCGAGAAAGCCGGTCTCCAGGAGCAGTGACTCCCAGCCGAATCCGTACCACACCTGTCCGACGTTGACGATCGACAGATACAGCAGCCACAGCACCAGCCACATCAGCATCGCGGCCCACAGCGGCAGCCGGTCCGCGGCCCCCGCCACCACCGCGGCGGCGAGCGCGGCCCCCAGCCAGGCGCAGCCGGTGAAGAAGCGGTCCGAGAAGTGGAGGTGGAACAGGCTGGGGGAGCGCCGGAACGGCATATGCGCGGTGAACCGCGGCACCGGCGTCAGGCCGCGCTCGCCGATCAGGGCCCGCCCCTGGTTCGCCGCGACCACAAAGGCGATCACATACAGGGCCGCCAGCCCCCGTTGGAAGACCAGCCGGGTCAGCCAGTAGTCGGATGAGGTGAACCAGTCCATGCGGAACCGCTCCCTGGGCCTGTTTCCCGGCTCGGTTCGCCCTCGTCGCCGGGCACCCGGTTATCCGTACCACCTAACGCCGGACACGCGCTGTCCGGCGGGCCCCGGGGCGGGCCGAGTTCATCCGGTCGGCGCGGTACGCCCGCCGGTCCTCGCTTAACCGGTTCAGGGTCGCCGTGGCGGGGCGGTGCTGCCGCGCGGGGTGAGGGCCGGGGTGGGCGCCTGGTGGGCGCTGGGCTCCGCCTGGCCGAGCACATCGAACAGGCGGCGGGCCACCTCGGCCCCGAAGCCGAAGACGTCATGGCTCATCGCCGACAGCGTGGGGTGCGTGAGCTGGCACAGCTGGGAGTCGTCCCAGGCCAGCAGCGAGACATCGGCGGGCACCGCAAGCCCCATCTCGGCGGTCACCGACAGGCCCGCCACCGCCATGATGTCGTTGTCGTAGATGACGGCCGTCGGCCGGTCGGCCGAGGCCAGCAGCGCCCGCGTGGCGCGCGCCCCTTCCTCCCCCGAGAAGTCGGTGGCGACCGTGCGCCCGTCGGCCAGGCCCAACTCCCGTACCGCCGCTTCGAAGGCGGCGGTACGGATCACGCTGTGCCCCAGCGTGGCGGGGCCGCTCACCCGGGCGATCCGCCGGTGGCCCAGCGCCGCCAGATAGCGCACCGCCTCGGTGACGGCCGTGCCGTCGTCGGTCCATACGCAGGTGAATCCGCCGGCCAGAGAGGGGTGCCCGGCGGCCACGGCGGGCACCCCGAGCCGGTGCAGCTCAGGGACGCGCGGATCCCCGTCGTGGAGGTCGACGAGAATCGACCCGCCGACCTGCCGCCCCCGCCACCACGCCTCCTGGACCTCGATCTCCTCCCGCACATCCCGCACCAGCCGCAGCAGCAGCGAGCAGGACCGCTCGACGAGCACGCTCTCGATGCCCGAGACGAACTCCATGAACCACGGCTCGAGCCCCAGCATCCGGGCCGGCCGGGCGATGGCCAGGCCCACGGCGTCCACCCGTGCGTTGGACAGCGACCGGGCGGACAGATGCGGCGCCCACCCCAGCTCCCGGGCGGCCTCGAAGATCCGGGCCCGGGTGGCCTGGGAGACGCCCGGGCGGTCGTTGAAGGCCAGCGACACCGCGCCCTTGGAGACCCCGGCCCGCGCGGCGACGTCCTTGATGGTGACGCGCCGCGCCGGCCCTGCCGTGACCTCGCTGTCCATGCACCGACTCCCGCTGCTCGGCTGCCGCTCGCGACGAACGCCACACCCTACCGCGTCGGTAAACCGGTCAAGGTCGATTTTCCGGTGCCCTGGCCGCGAACGGCCACCGGCCGCGCCGCTCGCGGCCCCTCATCCACTCCGCCGGTACGCCGACGACGCGGGTGCCGACGAAGTGGATGCCGATGGAGCCGATGCCGGCGGAGCGGAGAAGGGCCCGCGGCCGAGGACCTGGCCGAGCGCGCCCATCGGCGGTTTGAGCAGATCGCCGGCGCGGGGCAGCGACGGGCCCGGTGCCACCAGGCCACGCAGCCCGGCCGGAAGGGGCAGCCGGTGCCAGGGGACATACCGGCCCACCAGGCCGAAGGCCGCGCGTACCGGGGCCTGCAGGATGGCGACAGGGCGCGGTGTGACGAGGGCCGGAGGCCCGGCGGGGGCGAGCAGTCCGGCGGGGGTCAGCCGCAGCCCCAGCCGCTGGGCGCCGCTCGCCTCGTACGCGGCCTTGCGGGCGCGGTTGAGGTTGCCCAGCGGGCGGAACTCCTCCGTGGTGTGCCAGGGGTCGAAGGCCAGCCGCTCCACCCGGCGCGCCGCCGATCGGGCCGCGGCCGCGTCCAGGTCCTGGCGCGGCACGGTCAGCAGGGCCACCGGGATGACGGGCGCGTCGCTCTCCCGCCACTCCACCGAGCCGTCCTCGACCGGAGTGCGGCGCTCGTCCAGATACCGCTGCACGCACAGCTCGAAGCTGATGTCTCCGGTGAACAGGCGCTGCGTCAGCTCCCGGTGGAGATAGTCGGGATCGCCCCGGTCGGGCGGCGGGGCCGGGGTGCCGCCGGGAGCGGGGCGCAGCTGGTAGCGGACCGGCCCCGCGTCGCCCCACAGGATCGCCCCGCAGCTCCAGAAGGTCTCGCGGGCCAGCGAGCCGACGGCGTGCCGGGCGGCGGTGTGCACATTGCGGCGCATCCGGGCCGCGGTGGACCAGCCGACGGCCAGCGGCAGCTTCACCAGCAGCCCGAAGGCCTGCTCGGCGGCGCTGCCCGCGCCCGCCATGGCCTTGGCGAAGGCGACGTATTCGCGCGCGTCGGCGGCGTGCGACACCGGGAAACCGGTGGCCAGCAGGTCGTGTGTCCCCTCGGCCCCGGCCCGCACCCGTACGGCCATCCGCCGCAGACCGGGCGCGGCAGGCGGCCGCTCGGCGCCGCGCGCGTCGGACAGCCGCACCGCGGCCGCATACTCGGCGCCCGGCTGCGCGTAGCCGACCCGCAGCACCTCGGGCAGGTCGTCGTGGAAGCGCAGCCGGGCGTTGTCCACGCTGAGCGCCGGCCTGGCCTGGAAGGTACGCAGGAGACGCGCGGGGCTGCCGCCGGGACGGTGCGCCCCCCGCACGCCCACCAGCTCCTGCGCCAGCTTGTCCAGGACCCGCCGCTCCGCCTCCAGACTGCCGCCCTCGTACCGTTCGTAACGGAGGAATGACGCGGCGTGACGCAGAGTGGACCGCTCGTGCTGTGCGGTGTCGACCATGGGGGAAGCCTCCGTGCGGAACGGGGAGAGACGCGGTACTGCGGGGGCGGCGCGGGCGTGCCGAGCCGGTGTGCGGCGCCGGTCCGGCTCTTGGGTCAGCGTAGGGGCGGGCCATCGGACCCGCAGCTCAGCGCCGCTGGAGGGGTGACCGGCCGGGTCCCGGCCGCTGGGGCACACTGGTCATATGCCGGAATTGCCCGAGGTGGAGGCCCTGGCGCGGATCCTGGCCGAGCGCGCCGTCGGCCGGGAGATCGCCCGTGTCCACCCCGCCGCGGTCAGCGTCCTCAAGACGTACGATCCGCCGCTGACCGACCTCGAAGGGCGTACCGTCACCGCGGTGCGCCGCCACGGCAAGTTCCTCGACCTGGCCACCGACGGCCCGCATCTGGTCCTCCACCTCGCCAGGGCGGGCTGGCTGCGCTGGCGGGACGGCCTCCCGGAGGACCCGCCCCGCCCCGGCAAGGGCCCGCTGGCGCTGCGGCTGCGGCTGGCCGGCCCGGAGGGCGCCGGCTTCGACCTCACCGAGGCGGGCACCCGCAAGGCGCTGTCCGTCTACTGTGTGCGCGACCCCCAGGAGGTGCCGGGCATCGCCCGGCTGGGTCCTGACCCGCTCGCGGAGTCCTTCACCATCGAGGAGTTCGCCGGGCTGCTGCGCGGAGTGCGCCACCGGATCAAGGGCGTGCTGCGCGACCAGAGCGTCATCGCCGGGATCGGCAACGCCTATTCGGACGAGATTCTGCACGCCGCCCGGATGTCGCCCTACCGGCTGGCAGGCGACCTGACGGAGGAGGAGATCGCCCGGCTGTACGAGGCGATGGGCAGCACGCTGCGCGACGCCGTCGAGCGCTCCCTGGGGCTGGCGGCGCGCGACTTGAAGGCGGAGAAGCGCGGCGGTATGCGAGTGCACGGCCGCACCGGCCAGCCCTGTCCGGTGTGCGGTGACATGGTCCGTGAGGTGTCCTTCGCGGACTCCTCCCTGCAGTACTGCCCGACCTGCCAGACCGGTGGGAAGCCGCTCGCCGACCGGCGGCTGTCCCGGCTGCTGAAGTAGCGCCGGCCGAGGCCCTCAGGCGCGCGTCGCACTCTCTCCGGGGCCGCCTCAGGCGCGCGTCGCACTCTCGTAGTCGCCCAGGAAACGGAACCGCCCCTGCTCGACCCGGTAGAGGAACAGCCCGGTGCCCGGGGTCAGGGAGCCGTTGCCCCGCTCGAAGGCGTACGTCTTGGTGATCCCCCGGTACCGGACCGCGCGCAGCCTGCGCGCCATGGCCTCCCGGTCGGCGCCCTGTGGATCCAACTCGCGCAGCGCCTGGGCGATGAGCCCGACGACGTCGTACGCCTCCGCGGCGTAGCGCCCGGGCGCGGACCCGTACCGCTTGCGGCACGCGGCCGTGAAGGGCCGCGCCGCGGGCAGGGCCGTCGCGTCGGTGAAGGCCGAGCTGAGCAGCCGGCCGTTCGCGGCCTCGCCGGCCCGCTTCAGGAACGCGGCGTCGATGACCGGCTGCGTGGCCAGCCGCGCCCCGGTGAAGCCGGCGGACGCCAACTCCCGGGCGAACAGCGCGGCCCGGGGCGCGAGGCCGCCGAAGACCACCGCACGGACCCCGCTTCGGCGCACCTCGTCCACCGCCCGGCCGAAGTCCCTCGCGTCCGCCGGGACGGTGACGGTCAGCGACGGCAGGTCCCCGCCGCGCATCGCGGTGGCCATGGACCGGATGAGGTTCCAGCTGTAGTCCCCGGCGGTGCGGTCGTCGATCAGGGCCGTGCGGTGCGGCCGGGTGTGCCGGGCGAGGTAGGACAACAGCGGAAGGCCGAGACCGCCGTCGTCCGGGCGGGTCTGCAGATAGGACGGGTGCTCGACGGCGGACACCTCGGCCGTGCCGACCGACACCGACAGCAGCGGCAGCCCCGCCTTGTCGTAGGCGCCGATGGCGGCCGCGCAGGTCGCGTCGGTCGTCGGCCCGATGACCGCGATGACCGCGGGGTCGGCGGCCATCCGCTCGGCGACGCCACGCGCACCGCCCGGGGTACCACGGTCGCCCAGGGTCTTGAGGGCGAGCGTGACGGGCCGGTCCGCACGGGCGTTGAGGCTCTCCACCGCCAACTCGGCGCCCCGGCGCTGGGCCGTTCCGGCCGTGGCCTGGCCACCCGTCAGATCGGCGTGCACCCCGACCGTCCACCGGGGCGGGGTGGGCCGCCCGCCCCCGCCCCCGCCGCTGCCCGCGTCGGGGCGCGATGCCGCCCAGATGCCGAGGCCGCCCCCGGCCCCCAGCACCGCGCCGCCCGAGGCCACCGCCAGAAACCTGCGGCGGCCGGGGCGCGGCGGCTTCGGCGCCTCATCCGCCGGACCGACCACCGTGGGAGGGACGTCGGGGAGCGCCAGCAGCTCCGCCGAGCGCTTGGCGATCAACTGGGCGACCGGCCGCGGCAGCCACCCCGTACCGTCCACCGGCGGCCCGCCCTCCGCCAGCCGCCGCACCAGCTCGGCGGCGGTCGGTCGGCGCTCGGGGTCCTTGTCGAGGCAGGCCTCGATGAGCGGGCGCAGCTGATCGGGCACCCCGGTCAGATCGGCCGTGTCGTGCACCGTACGGAACAGCATCGCGGCCACCGGACCGGTGCCGAACGGCGGGCGTCCGGTGGTGGGGTCGCGGTGGATGAGTCCTGTTTGGTGGATGGTGTGGAGTGCTTGGGCGAGGGTGTGGGTGGTGGTGTGGGGGAGGGGCCGTGGGTGGTGATGGCTTCGGTGAGTGAGGGGCCTGGGACGTAGGTGGTGGCGAGCCAGGGTGTGTCTGATTCGGTGTCGGCGTCGGGACGGTGGTGGCCCAGGGGGTGTTGATGCGGCGGGCTGCGGTGACTTCGCGGCGGAAGCGGGCGCGGAATTGAGGGTCGTGGGCGTATTCGGCTTGGATGATTTTGAGGGCGACCAGGGCGCCGCCGGTGGAGCGTGCGAGGTAGACGATGCCCATGCCGCCGGCGCCGAGTCTGCCCAGCAGCCGGTAGCTCCCGATCCGCGCCGGATCCCCCGAACGCAGCGGGATCACTTCAGTTCCCCCTTCGCGGCCTCGGCCATCTTGACCAGCGGGGAGTACAGCAGGTCGTCGGTCTCCTTCTCGCTGTATCCCTTGGCTCCCTTGACCATCACGGACACGGTCACCGGCCCGATCCGCGAGGAGCCCCAGATGTACGGATACGGGCCCCCGGCCGAGTCGCTCTCGTACTCGCCGTGCTCCCAGATCTGGTCATCCGCCGTCTCCTGGCCGCGCCGCCCCCACGGGGCGCCCGACGACAACAGCGAGATGATCCGCTCGTCCTGGTTCAGCCACTGCTCGGGGCAGCGCACCACCTCCTCCAGCGTGGTGGCCATCTCCTGGTCGGCGCTGTCGGCATCGGCGTGCACCGACACCACCACCATCACCCGGACCGGCCCCTTCCCCGCCCCTTTGGCGGGTAGCACGCTGTGCTGCGACAGACTGGCGAGCACCCCCTTGGGCAGCTTCTCGCGCTGCCAGACACACACCCCGTCCAGCACCGCCCAGGTGCGCGGGTCGCTTTCGAAGGGGTGCTGCCGTACGAAGTCGGCCCCGAAGTCCTGCGGCCCGGCGATCACCTGGCGGGCCAGCCGCAGCACCCGCGCGGAGGTGGCGGGCACCCGGTCGGGGCGCACCGTGAAGTCGGGGCCGGACGGGGTCGGGCTCGCCCGCGGCCTGTCGTTCGCCGACGGCGGCGCCCCCAAGTCCGAAGGCGTACCCGGGCGCTTGGGGCCCGTCCCGCCGGACCCCGGCGAACAGCCGGCCAGCAGCAGGCCGACCGACAAGGCGGCCACACCGCCCCGAAGCACCCCGTGACATCGCACAGTTGCCCTCTCCCCCCACACACGACCGTCAATGACACCTTAAAATGCCGCCGTTCGACACGGGACCCGGCGTCATTTCCGTCGGGGACTGGACGGCATCGGCCGACCCTGATAGCGCTGTGCCGAGAAGTACCCGCACCACCCACTGTCCCCCCACTCCACTCCACGGAGCACCATGACCCATGCCCTGATCATCGGTGGCGGAATCGCCGGAACCGTGACCGCGATCGCCCTGCGCAAGGCCGGAATCAACGCGGCCGTGTACGAGGCGTATCCCCCAGCCGGCACGGCAGGCACAGACGGCACGGCAGGCACAGCCGACGCAGCCGCCACCGAAGCGGGTGCGTTTCTGCTCATCTCCGCCAACGGCATGGAGGCGTTGCGCACCATCGGCGCACACCAGCCGGTGCTGGACAACTCCTTCCCGGCAGGCCGCGCCGACTTCATCAGCAACACCGGCAAACGGCTCGGCGGGCGGCCCATGGCCGGCTCCGAGGAGGGCGCGCTGAGCGCCCGTACGATCAAACGCGCCACCCTGGCACGGGTGTTGCGCGAGGAGGCGGCACGCCGCGGTGTGCGCGTCGAGCACGGCAAGCGCCTCCTGGCGGCCCAGACCGGCCCCGACGGACGCGTGGTGGCCTCCTTCGCGGACGGCGGGCGGGCCCAGGGGGACCTGCTCATCGGCGCCGACGGAATCCACTCCCTCATCCGCAGGACCATCGAAGCCGCGGCGCCCCGGCCGCGCTTCACCGGCCAGCACACGGTGTGCGGCTACACCCGCGACGCCGCGGCGCCCCCGGACCCCGACAGCTACGCCATGATCTACGGCAAGCGCGCGTTCTTCGGCTGCACCACGGCCCCCGACGGCGAGGTCTGGTGGTTCGCCAACACCCCGGGCGCCGAGCTGTCCAAGGACGAGCTCGCGGCGATCACCCCGGAGCAGTGGCGGGAGCAACTAGCCGGTCTGTTCGCGGACGACAACACCCCGGCGGCCGAGATCATCCGCGCGAGCGGTGAGTCCATCGTCGCCACCAACGCCTACGACATCGCCTCGACGCCCACCTGGTCCGACGAGACGATGGTCCTGGTGGGGGACGCGGTGCACGCCTGTGCGCCGAACGCCGCCCAGGGCGCGTCCCTGGCCATCGAGGACGGCGTGGTGCTCGCCAAGTGCCTGCGCGACCTGCGCACGCCCCGATCTGCCTTCGCCGCGTACGAGCGGCTGCGCCGCGAGCGGGTGGAGCGGGTGGTCGCGACGAGCGCGGGCCTGATCCGCCGCACCGTGCCCGGGCCGGTGGGCCGGGCCCTGCGGGACGCGATACTCCCGCGGAAACTCGAGCGGGCGGACGCCGACGGCGGCGCGGACTGGCTGACCGGTTACCGCATCGACTGGGACGAGCGCGTCACGGGGGAGGTGGCGCGGGCCCGTCGGTAACGGGCCGCGGACGCGGCACGCCGGCTCGGCCTCAGGCCCCTGGGGCCGAGCCTCGAAAACAAGGGGGCTTGCTGTCCTGGGTTTGGCCTCGGCGACTGAGGGGCACTTGGAGCGTTCCGTGAGATCCCCACGCCCGGGAGCCCCGCGTGAACCGAGTCCGCATCGTGATCGTCGGCGCCGGATTCGCCGGCTACCAGGCGGCCCGTACGCTCTCCCGCACCCTGCGGGACGAGGCGGAGATCGTCCTGGTCAACCCCAACGACTACTTTCTGTATCTGCCGCTGCTGCCGCAAGTGGCGGCCGCCGTCCTGGAACCCCGCCGGGTCTCGATCTCCCTCACCCAGACCCTGCCGGGGGTCCGCCTCGTGCTCGGCGAGGTCGACTCGGTCGAACTCGACGCCCGCCGGATCAACTGGACGGACCCCGAGGGCCGGCGCGGCCGGATGGACTACGACCGGCTCGTGCTGTCCGTCGGCAGCGTCAACAAGTTGCTGCCGGTCCCCGGCGTGGCCGAGCATGCGCACGGCTTCCGGGGCATGCCCGAGGCGCTGTATCTGCGCGACCACATGATCCGCCAGATCGAGCTGGCCGGGGCGTCCGACGACCCCGCGGAGCAGGCCGCCCGCCGCACCTTCGTGGTGGTCGGCGCGGGGTACACCGGCACCGAGGTGGCCGCACACGGCGTGCTGCTCACCGACGCCCTCACTCGCCACAACGCCGCGCTGCGCGGCGCCCCGCCGCCGCGCTGGCTGCTGATCGACATCGCGGACCGGGTGCTGCCCGAACTCGACCGGAGGCTGTCCGACACCGCGGACCGGGTGCTGACCAAGCGCGGCGTGGACATCCGTACGGGCACCTCGGTCAAGGAGGCCACCAAGGACGGCGTGTTGCTCGACACCGGTGAGTTCATCGCGACCCGGTCGCTGATCTGGTGTGTGGGCGTCCGTCCCGACCCGCTGGTGGACGACCTCGGTCTGCCGACGGAGCGGGGGCGGCTGTGCGTCGACCCGTATCTCGCCGTACCGGGTCACCCCGAGGTGCTGGCCTGCGGGGACGCGGCGGCGGTGCCCGATTTGACCCGGCCGGGCCAGTTCACGCCGATGACCGCGCAGCATGCGCAGCGGCAGGGCAAGGTGGCGGGCCGCAATGTGGCGGCCACGCTGGGGTACGGCACGCGGCGCCCGTACAAACACCACGACCTCGGTTTCACCGTCGACCTCGGCGGGGTGCAGGGAGCCGCCAATCCGCTGCATGTGCCGCTGTCCGGACCGGTGGCCAATCTGGTCACCCGCGGCTACCACCTGATGGCGATGCCCGGCAACCGCGTCCGCGTCGCCACCGACTGGCTGATCGACATGGTGCTGCCGCCGCAGGGCGTACAGCTGGGCATGGTGCGCTCCTGGGCGGTCCCGCTGGACACCGAGGCGCCCGAGCGGGTCCGGATGCCCCATACGGCCCCGGACGGCCGCTGATGGGCCAGGGACCAGACCAGAGACCACGAAGGAGCGATATGCAAGACCATCTGCTCAGCGAGCTCGGACAGCAGCTCCGAGTGGACTCGGTGCGGGCCGCGGCGGCGGCCGGATCCGGCCATCCCACCTCGTCGATGTCGGCCGCGGACCTGATGGCCGTCCTGTTGGCGAACCATCTGCACTACGACTTCGAACAGCCCCGCCACCCCGGCAACGACCACCTGGTCTTCTCCAAGGGGCATGCGTCCCCACTCCTGTACTCCCTGTTCAAGGCGGCCGGGGCGATCAGCGACGAGGAGCTTCTCACCTTCCGCAAGCTCGGCAGCCGGGTGGAGGGACACCCCACCCCGCGGCTGCCGTGGGTGGATGTGGCCACCGGGTCGCTGGGACAGGGGCTGCCCATCGGCGTCGGCCTGGCGCTCGCCCGCAAGCGCCTGGACAAGGTGAACAGCCGCGTCTGGGTGCTGTGCGGGGACAGCGAACTGGCCGAGGGTTCGGTGTGGGAGGCCGTCGAGCACGGCTGGTACGAGCACCTGGACAACCTCACCGCCATCATCGATGTGAACCGGCTGGGCCAGCGCGGGCCCACCCGCCACGAATGGGATCTGGGCGCGTACGCGCGCCGTCTGCACGCCTTCGGCTGGCACACCATCGAGATCGACGGCCATGACGTCGCCGCGATCGACCGCGCCTACGGCGACGCGGCCTCCACGGTCGGCCGGCCCACGGCGATCATCGCCCGCACCGTCAAGGGCCGGGGCGTGGCCGCCGTGGAGAACCGGGAGGGCCTGCACGGCAAGCCGCTGCCGGACCCCGAGGAGGCGGTCGCCGAACTCGGCGGCGTACGGGAGATGGCCGTACCGGTCCTCGGCCCGCCCGCGGCCGGCATCGCGCAGCCGTCCCGCGAAGGCACCCTGACCCTGCCGCGCTTCGACCCCGGCGAAGAGGTCGCGACGCGGGACGCGTTCGGGCAGGCGCTGGCCGCGCTCGGCACGGCCCGCGGCGATGTGGTCGTGCTCGACGGCGAAGTGGGCGACTCCACGCGCACCGAGCTCTTCGCCAAGGAACACCCCGAGCGGTTCTTCGAGTGCTACATCGCCGAACAGCAGCTGGTGGCCGCCGCCGTCGGGATCCAGGCCTGCGGCTGGACCCCGTACGCGTCCACCTTCGCGGCCTTCTTCACCCGCGCCTATGACTTCATACGGATGGCCTCCATCAGCCGGGCGGACCTCAACCTGGTCGGGTCGCACGCCGGGGTGGCCATCGGCGAGGACGGCCCCTCTCAGATGGGGCTCGAGGACCTGGCGGCCTTCCGCGCGGTGCACGGCAGCACGGTGCTGTACCCGTGCGACGCCAACCAGACCGCCCGGCTCACCGCCGAGATGGCCGAGGAGTCGGGCATCCGCTATCTGCGTACCTCCCGCGGCAAGACCCCGGTCATCTACCCGCCCTCCGAAAGCTTCCCGATCGGCGGCAGCAAGCTGGTGCGCGCCACGGACGACGACCACGTGACCATCGTCGCGGCCGGAGTGACCCTGCACGAGGCGATCGCCGCCGCCGACCGGCTCGCCCAGGAGGGCATCCACGCCCGCGTCATCGACCTGTACACGGTCAAGCCGGCGGACGCGCAAACCCTCAGGGCCGCCGCCGACCTGACGGGGGCCCTGGTGACCGTCGAGGACCACCACCCCGAGGGCGGGCTGGGTGACGCGGTGCTGGAGGCCTTCTGCGACGGCTACCCGATGCCCCCCACGGCCCGGCTCGCCGTGCGCGACATGCCGGCCTCCGCCACCCCGGCGCAGCAACTGGCCGCGGCCGGGATCGACGCGGAGGCGATCGCCGCCGCCGCCCGTCAACTGGTCGGCGCGGCGAACTGACGTACAACCGCTGTGACTGTACGAGGAGCGGATCATGAGCAACGACCGCGGAAAGCGTGTGGTGGTGTTCGGCGCCACCGGCAACACCGGCACCAGCGTCCTCCGGGCGCTCGGCGAGGACCCGGACGTCACCTCCGTCGTGGGGGTCGCCCGCCGCATCCCCGCCTGGAAGCCGCCGAAGGTGACCTGGATCCGGGCCGATATCGCGGAGGAGGCGGACGACCTGGTCCGGCCCCTCGAAGGCGCCGACGCCGTGATCCATCTGGCCTGGCTCATCCAGCCCAGCCACGCCCCGGTGACCACCTGGCGGACCAATGTCCTCGGCAGTATCCGCCTCTTCGAGGCCGTCGCGGCCGCGGAGGTGCCGGTGCTGGTGTACGCGTCCTCGGTGGGGGCGTACGCGCCCGGCCCCCAGGACCGCCGGGTGGACGAGTCCTGGCCCACTCACGGCTGGCCCGAGGCCGCGTACTGCCGCGAAAAGGCCTACCTGGAACGGGTGCTGGACGCCTACGAGGGCGAGCATCCGCAGGTGAGGGTGGTGCGGATGCGCCCCGCGTTCCTCTTCAAGGAGCAGTCCGCGGCCGAGCAGCGCCGCCTGTTCCTGGGACCGTTCCTGCCCCGCCGGCTGGTGCGCCCCGCCCTGCTGCCGGTGGTGCCCGACATCCACGGACTGCTGCTGCAGGCCCTGCACACCGACGACGCGGCCGAGGCATATCGGCTCGCGATCGGCCGGGATGTGCGCGGCGCCTTCAACCTGGCCGCCGAACCCCCGCTCGACGCGCGCGTGCTCGCCGAGATGCTGGGCGCCAGGGTGGTCCGGACGCCGCGTATCGCCGCCCGCTCGGCACTGGCCGCCGCCTGGCACCTTCGCCTGGTCCCCGCCTCCCCCCAGCTGTTCGACGCCGCGCTGCGGCTGCCGCTGATGGACGCCGGCCGCGCCCGCGACGAACTGGGGTGGCAGCCGCGGCGCACCTCCGAGGAGACGATCGAGGAGTTCCTGCACGGTCTGCGGCACGACACCGGCATGGATACGGCACCGCTGGTGGGACACGCGGCCCCGAGCGGCTGAGGGGGTACGGCTATCCGTCCTCTTCCCTGAAATCCTCCCATCGTGCTCTGACCACTCCGTCGGAGTCCGGCACGACGGCGCGCCAGTTCTCCATGGCGGAATCCTTGAGCATGAACGTGAAGCCGTCGTCGGTGATTTCGGCGAGAGAATCCGCGCCACCCGGATAGGAACGGTAGGTCAACTCTCCTGGCGTCAGTGGCCCCTTGAAGGCCGTGAAGTCTTCGTCCAGCAGATCCGCGTCGAGTCGCAATTCGGGGTCGGACACGACACACAGCAGTGAGCGGGGGCGGACGGCTTCGGCCACCTCGGCGGAGTTCTCCGAGGTCACCCGGAACCATCGGTAGCCGCACGCGCCGTACGCCCAGCGCTCGCACAGCAGGGTCAGCTCCGTGGTAGCTGTTCGTACGGCGGCCCAGAATTCCGCATCGGCCGGCCTGTCGACGATCGGTGACTCAGCCGCGGGTTCCGGTGCCGCGGTGCGCCATTCGAGACTCACGTCGTCGCCGTGCAGGCCCGCCATCCGGCCGGCCATCTCCGGCGTCATAAGGAGATGTACGAAACCATTCCATCCCGATTCGATGCGCAGCTGATCCGTGCTGGTCAGCCGACAGTAGGGACCGCGACCGGCCGCCATGCCCACGGCGAGGTCCACAGCCTCCCGCGGGCTGATCTCCAGCCCGTTGCGGAGCGCGGAGAGCTCGTCGGGCAGCGGCTGGCCGACGAACAACTCGCCGACCTCGAACGTGTCGGCGCCGCTCGCCTCGATCACGGCCCCGAGCACTCCGCGCAACTCCGTTGCGTAAGCACCCCAGCCCTCGGCTTCGCCGAGCGCGTCTCGCACGCTTTCGTCACGAGGGCCGACGGCCAGCTCGGTGATTACTTTGCGACCCACCTGAGGCCTCGTATCTCTCCGTTGGGTCCGATGTCCAAATCATAGGTGCCGTCCCGGGCCGAGTCCTTGGTGGACTGGAAGGGATTTTTGAAGTTGGCGCCCTTGAAAATACCGCCCTTGTGCCCGGTCCGGTCCCAGGTGATGTAGCGCGGCAGAGTTCGCCCCGGCTTCTTGTGCTCCCAGATCGGGGCTCCTCCGGCGGATTTCTTGCCGGTGTTTCGGTAGCCCAGGTACTTGGCGATGTCGTCGGACTGCTGACGTGTGATCGGATTGCAGTTGCTACCGGCCTTTTTCCCCGCGTCAGCCAGCCGGAACGGGTGGTCGTTGGTCGCAGTGAGGGTGGTGGGCCGGGTGCCGGTGGGGAAGCTGTAGGGCCTGGCGCAGTTCGCGCTGTTCCGCTCCTGCTTCACCCGGTCCACGAGCCGCTTCACCTCGACCGTCGCCAGCGCGCGGGCGGTGATCAGGGTGCGGGAGGTGTACGGGATGCGGTACTGGACCGGTCGGCCGCCGTTCGCCCGGGAGCGGGCCCGGGCCTCCGCCTTCTTCTGTGCCTCGATCGAGGCGAAGGTCGGACCGGCGCCCGGATTGGAGCAGGACAGATTGCCCGAGACGCCGGTGCCGGTGACGGCGAAGGTGCCCTGCTGACTCGTGCACCCGCCGGCGGACCTGCCGTCGATGGTGAAGGTGGCGCTCATGACAGCGGTGACCTTGCCGTCCACCAGGCGGCTCTTCGCGCTGGTGGTGATCTGTCCGGTGAAGCTCTGGCCGGCGGTGCAGCCCCCGGAACCGCACTTGACCGACCCCGAGCCGCTGAGCGTGAGGGAGATGCCGCTGTCGGTGGCCTTGTTGAGTTCCTTGGTCTGCTTCTCCAGGGTGTCGAGCATCGGGTCGACGGCGTCCCCGGTGACCGGGGCCAGGTCCATGCCCTGGGAATCACTGCCCTCGAGAGGACCGTCCGTCACCTCCGGGGAATCCTTGGCCCTGGTCAGGCTCACCCTGCCGGCGGTCCCGCTCGGCGTGGGTTCCGTCAGCCGGGACGGGGCGTAGGGCTCGAGGCGCAGCACTCGGTGCGGCTTCTTCTCGGTGATGAGCAGACGGCCCGCGGAGGTGTCCACCGCGAGGGCCGGCGTGCCGTGCACCGTGCGGGGCGGCCGAGCCGACTCGCTCGGGGCCGGGGTGCCCTCCAATGCGTCCAGGGCCCGGGAGAGCTCAGTCGCCAGCGCGGCCGGGGACGGCCGGCGTTCGACCGCTTCCCTCGCCGAGTCGGCGCCGCTCCCGTACCCGGCCTCCCATGTGCCGGGAGCCTCCTTGCCGGGCTTGGCGTCCTTGCCGGGTGCGGGGTCCACCCGCCAGCGGGTGAAGGTCTTGCCGCCCACGTTCAAGATTTCGCGGTCGAGCGACTTCTGGCCGTGGCCCATGGTGCCGAAGCGGCTGCCGGAGGCGGTGACGGTGATGTCCCGCTTCGTGGTGTCGGCCGGCGAGGATTCCTCGTAGCGCAGGCCGGGGACGAGCAGAAGATTGTCGACCGCCTGCCGGAACGGCGCCAGGTTCAGCTTCGGCAGGCTCTTCCGCTTCGCCTGCGGCTCCTCCGATCCCGAGGTGTCGTTCCAGAGCAGCAGCCCGGCCACCAGCGCCAGGATCAGCGCACCGACCCCGCCGAACAGCAAGAACCGCCCGCGCCGCCCCGAGGGCAGCAGCCGCCGCGCTCCGCCGCGCGGCCCCGGGGCCGGCGGTGGAGGCGGCGGGGGCCAGTACGGTGAGCCCGGCGGCGGTCCGTAGGGGGAGTGCTGCGGGGGTGGGTACGGGGTGCCCTGCGGGGGCGCGTACGGAGGCTCCGGCGGCGGCCCGAAGGCGTCCGGGGGCGGGCCGAACCCGCCGCCCTGCGGTGGAGGTGGACCGTACGCGCCGCCCTGTGGCGGCGGGCTCTCTGGTGGCCACTGGCCGTCCGGGCGTGCCGGCTCCGTCATGACATCCCCCGTGTGCTGTCGATGCCGCCGCCGCGAGGTGATCGCGTCACCCGCAGCGACTCCCTGCCCCAACTGCAGGTCAAAGAGCCCATGTTCGCAGCAACAGGGCCTGATGGCCAGGGACGCGACCGGTGGCCCAGCGCGTCATCGAGTCGCGGACAGGGGCGGCGTGATGCACGGTGGGAGGGGCAGCTCCACGGTGAGGGGAAGGACCATGTCCAACCACACATACCGCGTTGTCGAGGTCGTCGGGTCATCGGGGGACGGCGTCGACGCCGCGATCGCGAGCGGTATCGACCGGGCGGCGAAGACCCTGCGTGAGCTCGATTGGTTCGAAGTCACCGAGATTCGCGGACACATGGAACAAGGGCGGATCGCGCACTACCAGGTAGGGCTGAAGATCGGCTTCCGGATCGAGGACACCGACTCCTGACGCCCGGCGGGCAAGGTCGCTCGTACCGCCTCGCACCGCCTCGTACTGACGTGCGACCGGCCGCCCGGCCGCCCCGGTCAGGGCACCACGGTCACCGGCCAGCGCCCGGCCTTGACCAGCCGGATCGCGACCGAGCCGACGAAGCGGTGCCCCGCCTGCTCCGACGCGCCCACCACCACGGCGTCGGCCTTGAGCTCGTCGGCCGCCTGCACCAGGCCGTTGTACGGATCGCCGCGGAAGGTGTGGAACTCCCAGCGCACCTCGAAGACCCCGCGCAGCCGCTCCGCCGCCCGACGGATCTCCTGGATCAGCTCCTCGGCGACCTGCTCGGTGGTCTGGGCCACCGAGGCCCCCAGCGCCGCCCCCGCGGCCAGCACCGGCTGTACGTAGACCACGGCGAGCAGCGCGCGCTGCCGCCGGGCCAGGCCGGCCGCGTACGACGCGGCCCGCCAGGAAGAATCGGAGCCGTCCACTCCGACCACGATGACTTTCGGGCCGTCCGTTCCGCGTTCGAAGGACGCGGGGAGTTTGTCCACCACATCTGCGAGGCTAGCGCCAGGAAAGGGTAGGTGATCAACCGGCCCGGACCGCGGCGCCCGCGCCGCGACCCACCATGACCGGCACCGTACGACAGGAGAATCGATGGGCGGAACGCACCGTGGCGAGCTCCTCGCCATCAGTGATCTGCACGTGGCCTACCAGGAGAACCGGGAGATCGTGGAACGGCTGCGGCCGGGCTCGGACGACGACTGGCTGATCGTCGCCGGGGACGTCGGCGAGCTGTTCGCCGATATCGAGTGGGCGCTGGGCCTGCTGGGCGAGCGCTTCGCCAAGGTCATCTGGTCGCCCGGCAACCATGAGCTGTGGAGCCACCCCAAGGACCCGGAAAAGTCCCGTGGCGTACGGCGCTACCAGGCGCTGGTGGACATGTGCCGGGCGAAGGGGATCGTCACCCCCGAGGACCCCTACCCGGTGTGGGAGGGCATCGGCGGCCCGCTGACCATCGCCCCGCTCTTCCTGCTCTACGACTACTCGTTCCGACTCGAGGGCCTGGAGACCAAGGAGGCGGCCCTCGCCCATGCGCACGAGGCGGGGGTCGTGTGCACCGACGAGCACTTCCTCCACCCGGAGCCGTACGCCACCCTCGACGCGTGGTGCCGGGCCCGCGTCAAGGAGACCGAGGCGCGGCTCGAGGCATGCGACCCCGAGCTGCGGACCGTGCTCATCAACCACTGGCCGCTGACCCGGCTGCCCACCCGGGTGCTGCGCTACCCCGACTTCGCCCTGTGGTGCGGCACCGAGCTCAGCGCCGACTGGCATGTGCGGTTCCGCGCCGAGACCGTGGTCTACGGACATCTGCACATCCCCAGGACCACCGTGGAGGACGGGGTGCGCTTCCAGGAGGTGTCGGTCGGCTATCCGAGGGAGTGGAAGCGCCACGGGCTGCTGCCGGAGGACCCGCTGCGCCGGGTGCTGCCGGTGCCGGTGTCCTGACCCGCCGGCATCCCGTACGCGCCCGTCTTGACGGCACCGGCGGGTGGCGCCGTACGGTCACGGCTGTGAACCCTGACGCGGTGTTCCTGCCCGAGACCTACGCCGCCGGTGTCCCGTACGCGCTCTTCGCCGAGGCGCGCGCCACCCGCCCCGTCTGCTGGATCGAGGAACCCGCGGTCGGGGCGTGGCCCGCGGGCCCCGGCTTCTGGGCGGTCTTCCGGCACACGGATGTCAAACATGTGTTGCGTACCCCGGAGGTCTTCTCCTCCCATCTGGGTGCCACCCAGATCCGTGACCCGGACACGCCCGGCGATCTGGAGTTCGTCCGGGCGATGATGCTCAATCAGGACCCGCCGGACCACTCCCGGACGCGGCGGGCCGTCGCGGCGGCCTTCACCCCGCGCGCGGTGCGCGAGCTCCGGACGGTCATCGAGGCACGCGCGCGGGCGCTCGTCGAGGGCGTGGCACCGCGCGGCGAGGCCGACTTCGTGGAGCTCGCGGCGGATCTGCCGGTGTGGACGCTGGCCCATGTCATGGGCGTCCCCGAGAGCGACCGGGGGCTGCTGTTCGACTGGGCGAGCCGGGTCATCGGCTACCAGGACGCCGAATACGCCGCCTCGAGCACCGCCGAGGCCGCGGGGCTCAGCCCGATGGCGCGCGCGGCCCTCGTCCGCCGGCCGCGGTCGCTGACCCGCCCGGACGGCCGGCCGATGAACCCGCGCTCCCGCGAGGCCCTGGCCGATATGTTCGCCTACGCCCACGCGCTGGCCGAACGGCCCCGGCCCGGCACCGTGATGGCCCATCTGCGGGAGGGTGGTCTGAGCCGCGAGGAGTTCGAGAACATGTTCTTCCTCTTCGCGGTGGCCGGGAACGAGACCCTGCGCAACGGCATCCCCGGCGGGCTGCTGACCCTGCTGGACCACCCCGAGAGCCATGAACTCCTGCTGGCCCGCCCGGAGCTGACCGACTCCGCCGTGGAGGAGATGCTGCGCTTCTGGCCGCCCGTCATCGACTTCCGCCGCACCGCGACCCGCGAGGTGGAGCTGGGCGGGCAGCGTATCCGGCGCGGCGACAAGGTCGTCGTCTACCACGCCTCCGCCAACCGCGACGAGACGGTCTTCACCGACCCCGACCGCTTCGACATCACCCGGAGCCCCAACGACCACGTCAGCTTCGGCCATGGCCCGCACTTCTGCCTGGGCGCGCACCTCGCCCGGCTCCAGATGCGGGCGATGCTGCGCGGCGCGCTGACCCGCCTGCCCGGGCTGCGCCGGGCAGGCGAGCCGGTGCGGCTCACGTCCAACTTCCAGAACGGCCTCAAACACCTGCCGGTCAGCTGGGAAACAGATCCCTGAACGGGTCGGCCGTGTCCCCGACCGACCGGCCGAAGGGCGCGTCGAAGTCCCAGACCAGGAAGAGCAGAAAGACCATCAGCGCGCAGAACATCGCGGACATCGCCAGCTCGCGCGGTGTGCGGCGGATCTGCAGCGTGAACAGCAGCCCGACCACCAGCGCCGCGCCGACGACCAGCCCGATCCAGACCACTCTGGGCATCGTCGGCCCGGCGTTCTGCGCCCGTGCCTGGCGGGCGGCGTCCACCGCGGCGACCTGGTCCACCAGCGGCTGGTAGATATGCCACTCCCGCTCGGTGCGCGGCGTGTAGTCGGTGACATCGCGCCGCAACTCGGCCAGCAGCGTGGCGCCGCGGTCGGTGAGCTCGCCCTTGTCGATCATCACCTGCCACTCCTTGGACACCATATGGTCCGCATACGCCTGGGCGTCCGCGCGGATGCGGTCGCGTACCGGCGCGGGGTAGCCGGCCGCGCGCTCGCTCACCTCGTGCAGCGCCTGCGCCTCCGTGCGCACGCCGTCCTGAGCGGCGCCGCGCGCCTCCCAGACGCCGGCGATGGCCAGGCCCAGCACGATGGCGTACACCACGCCGATCATCATGGTCATGTACTCGATGACATCGGGGGTCTCCGAGGGGTCGTCGTCCTCGGGGACCCGCCGCTGGTTGAGCAGCGTGACGGCCACGACGAGCGCACAGACCCCCGCCGTCACGAGAATCAGAATCAGCCATTCGGGCATGGGCAACCTCCGTCAGGTCTCGGCGTCGGCGTCAGCCGCGCGACCCGCGGCCGCGCGCGGCGGAGCGCGAGCGCGAACGGGGGCGCAGGGCGGCGGCCGCGAGCACCGCGGGCGCGGTGATCAGCAGGGTGAAGGTGACCAACGAGACGCCGCCGCCCGACTTTTGGGGGGCGGGCGCGTGGTACGAGCGCAACTCCGCGGTACGAGGCGGGCCGGTCGGCGCCGGTGAGCTCGGCAGCGGCGTCCTGGGCGGCTTCTTGGCGGCCGACCGGGACGGCGCCGGGGGCGCGGTGGGGCGTGCGGGGGGCGGCGCGGCCGAGGACGGCTTGGCGGGAGGGGTGGGCGCCGCGGTGTGGGTGGGGCGGTGCGTCGGCGTGGGCGCGGTCGTCTGCGTGGGGGTGGGCGTCGGCGTCGACGTATGCGTGGGGGTCGGCGTCGGCGTCGGGGTGTCCGTCGGCGTAGGCGTGGGGGTCGGGGTCGGCGTGGGGGTCTTTGTGGGGGTGGGCGTCGGCGTCGGCGTCGGACACCACCCCGGCCAGATCACGTCGAGACCCGGAATGCGCACCTCGATGTGGAGGTGGATGCCCCCGTGCGGGCCATGTGCCGAGTGGTCGGGCCCGTCAGCCCCGGCCCGGTCCGCCTCGGCCACGGGGCCCGCCCCCGCCGAGGCGAGTACCAGGGCCGTGGCGAGAATCCCTGAACGCAACGTGCGTTGCCATCGGTTCACGACCGAGATCTTCGGCTGATCGGACCCGTTACAGCCGTATGCCCGCGTGGATTCCCTCGAATAGGTGAATTTGCGCGGAATCCGCCCGTCCGGGCTGTGGCTCTGCTTAAAAGGCAGTCACCGCGCGTCCTTGAGCCGTGCCCGGTCCAGGATCGGGCCGGTGTCCACGCCGGGCGGCAGGGTGCCGAAGGCGTGGCCCCAGTCGCCGTCGAGCCGCGAGGCGCAGAAGGCGTCCGCCACCGCGGGGTGGCTGTACCGCACCAGCAGACTGCCCTGCAGGACCAGCGTCATCTGCTCGGCGAGGCGGCGGGCGAGCAGCTGCGCCCGCTGGGGATCGGCGAGCTGCGGCAGCAGACCGCGGAGGCGGGCGACGGCCGCGTCCAGCCGCGCGTCCGCCCCGGCGGCGGTGTCCACCTCGGCCAGGAAGGCGTCCAGCGCCCCCGACTCGCGGCCCAGCGCACGCAGTACGTCGAGGGCCGCGACATTGCCGGAGCCCTCCCAGATCGACAGCAGCGGCGCCTCCCGGTACAGGCGCGGCATGCCGGACTCCTCGACATAGCCGTTGCCGCCCAGGCACTCCAGGGCCTCGGCCGCGTGTGTGGCGCCGCGCTTGCACACCCAGTACTTGCTCACCGCCAGCCCCAGCCGGCGCAGCGCCGCCTCCGACTCGTCCCCGGCCTGGGCCCGGTCCAGAGCCGTCGCCAGCCGCATCGCGAGCGTCGTGGCGGCCTCCGACTCGACGGCCAGATCGGCGAGCACATTGCGCATCAGCGGCTGGTCGATCAGCTCCGCGCCGAACGCCCGCCGGTGCTCGGTGTGGTGCAGGGCCTGCCGGAGCCCGGCCCGCATGCCCGCCGCCGAGCCGATCACACAGTCCAGTCGGGTCACATTCACCATCTCGACGATCGTGCGCACCCCCCGGCCCGGATCCCCGACCCGCCAGGCCACGGCGCCGTCGTACTCGATCTCGGAGGAGGCGTTGGAGCGGTTGCCGAGCTTGTTCTTGAGCCGCTGCAGCCGCATGGCGTTGAGGGTCCCGTCGGGCAGCACGCGCGGCACCAGGAAGCAGGTCAGGCCCTCGTCGGCCTGGGCGAGGGTGAGGAAGATGTCGCTCATCGGGGCGGAGGTGAACCACTTGTGACCGGTCAGCAGATAGCTGCCGTCCACCTGCGGGAGCGCCCGCGTGGTGTTGGCCCGTACGTCCGAGCCGCCCTGCTTCTCCGTCATCGACATACCGGCGATCAGCCCCCGCTTGCCCAGCGGCGGGCGCAGCCCGAAGTCGTAGACGCGGGCAGCCAGCAGCGGCTCGTAGGCGGCCGCCAGCTCCGGCTCGGCGCGCAGCGCCGGGACCGCGGCGTACGTCATGGAGATGGGGCAGCCATGGCCCGGCTCGGCCTGCGCGAAGCAGTAGAACTTGGCCGCGCGCACCAGATGCGCCCCCGGCCGGGTCTCGGTCCAGGCGGCGGCGTGCTGCCCACTGGCCACGGCGGCGGCCATCAGCTGGTGGTACGCCGGGTGGTACTCGACCTCGTCGACGCGGTGGCCGTACCGGTCGTGGGTGTGCAGCACCGGAGGGTGCTCCTCGGCCATCCGCGCCCAGTCCTGGACCTCGGCGGACCCGGCCAGCGAGCCCAGCTCCCGCACCTCCTGCTCGCCCCAGCTCCCTCCGTCCCGCCGCAGGGCCTCCAGCAGGGCCGGGTCGTCGGCCGTGCTGAAGTCGATCAGCGGCGGGGCCTGATTGAGGACTTCATGCGTGGCACCCATGGCGTCTCCTCGTGTGCGGGGGCCCTGCTCTCTTACACTTCCATCATGCTTGACGAAGAACTGTAATGGATAGGGTTCGGGCACATATGGACGACACCCGCGACACCCGCGACACCAGCGACATCAGCGACACTCGCGATCCCGCTGAACCCCGCGCCGCCGCTCCCGGCGCCGCCGACGGAAGCGCTGCCGCCGGGGCGCTCGCGCTGCGCCCGCTGACGGCCCGCTCGATCGTGCTCAGCACCCTGCTCGGCCACCATCCGCCCCAGCTGCCCGCCCGCGCCCTGGTCCGCGTCGGGGCGCTGTTCGGTGCCGCGGAGGGCACCGTCCGGGTCGCGCTCACCCGTATGGTCGCGGCCGGCGACCTCGAGCAGCGCGGCGGCGCCTACCGGCTCACCGACCGCCTCCTGGCCCGCCAGGCGCGGCAGGACGACAGCCGCGCCCCCCGTACCCGGCGCTGGGACGGCGGCTGGGAGATCGCGGTCGTCACCTCCGACCGCCGCGCCGCGCCCGAGCGGGCCGCGCTGCGCCAGGCCATGGCCGCCCTGCGCCTGGCCGAGCTGCGCGAAGGCACCTGGCTGCGCCCCGCCAACCTGATACGGCCGCGCCCGGCCGTCGCCGCCGAGCAGTGCGCGTGGCTCACCGGCGCGCCCGAGGGCGACCCGGTCCGGCTCGCGGCCCGGCTGTGGGACCTGGACGGCTGGGCCGCCCGGGCCCGGCTGCTGTCGGCGGCCCTGGAGCGGGCCGACGGACCGGCCGAGCGGTTCACCGTGGCGGCCGCCGTGCTCCGCCACCTCCTCGCCGACCCGGTCCTGCCCACCGGGCTGTTGCCCCCCGACTGGCCGGGCGCCGATCTGCGCCGCCACTACGACGCCTTCGAACGCGAGCTCCGGGCCCTGCTGCCCCAGTACGCGGGGGACTGACCCCGGGAACCGGGGTGATTCAGGCCGACTCCCGCAGGACCAGTTCGGTCGGCAGGACCAGCGACGGCTCGATCTGCTCGCCGGAGGCGAGGCGCAGCAGCTGATGGGCGAGCCGCCTGCCGATGTGAGCGATGGGCTGGCGGACCGTGGTCAGCGGCGGATCGGTGTAGCGGGCGGTCTCGATATCGTCGAAGCCGACCACGGCGACGTCGTCCGGCACCCGGCGGCCCGCCTGCCGCAGCGCCCGCAGCACCCCCACCGCCATCAGGTCGGAGGCCGCGAACACCGCGTCGAGCCCCGGCTCGGCGCGCAGCAGCTCGCGCGTCGCGGCCACGCCCGACTCCTGGGTGAAGTCACCGACGGCGACGGTCGCGGACAGCCGCGCCTCGTCCAGCGCCGCCCGGTAGCCGGCCAACCGGTCGATCCCGGCGACCATGTCCTGTGGGCCCGCGACGGTGGCGATCCTGGTGCGCCCCGAGCGCACCAGATGGCGCACGGCGGCGGTCGCGCCCCCGACGTTGTCCACGCCGACGTACGGCAGGGGCACCGGGCCGAGCAGCCGTTCGTTGGAGACCACCGGGATGCCCATGCGGGCGAGGGAGGCGGGCAGCGGGTCGGCGCCGTGTACGGAGGCGACCATGACCCCGTCGACATGGCGCGCCAGGGCGAAGCGCTCGATGCGGTCCCGGCTGGCGGGGGAGCGGGCCATCATCAGCACCAGCTGCTTGTCGGCCTCCTCCAGCCGCTGGCTCACCCCGCGCACCACGCCGGGGAAGAACTGGTCGTCGGAGAACACCCGGCCCGGCTCCTCGGGCAGGACGAGCGCGAAGGAGTCGGTGCGCTGGGTGACCAGGCTGCGGGCCGCCTGGTTGGGGACGTACCCCAGCTCCCGGATGGCCCGCTGCACCGCCTCGCGGGCGTCCTCGCCGACCCTGGTGGAGCCGTTGACGACGCGGGACACCGTGGCGCGCGAGACGCCCGCGTGCAGCGCCACGCTCTCCAATGTCGGCCGGGTCCGGTGCATGTGCGCGATACCTCTGTTCTCCGTCGCTCTCCGCCGAGCCGCTGGTCCATGCCGGTCGGTCGTCACAGCATGGATTACCTGGTGCAGCGGACGGCACCCTTCGGCCGAACTGTCATCGGCTGACGGCTCCCGGCGGCACCCGCTCAGGGCGCGAGGACGCGGGCGCGGCAGACGGAGGGGGAGCCCCAAGCGGCGCGCAGCGCACGGGCCTTGCGGATCCACAAGGACAGGTCGTACTCGTCCGTGTAGCCGATCGCGCCGTGCAGCTGCAGCGCGGTCCTGGCCGCCGCGTACGCCGCCTCGCCCGCGGCGACCTTGGCGGCGGCGACCTCCGCGCCGGCCCGACCGGTGCCGTCCGCCAGCGCCAGCGCGGCCCCGTACAGCAGCGGCCGGGCGAACTCCAGGGCGACGAGGACGTCCGCGAGCTGGTGCTTGACCGCTTGGAACGAGCCGATCGGGCGGCCGAACTGGGTGCGCTGCCTGGCGTATGCCACGGTCCGCTCCAGCAGCGCGAGCCCGGTGCCGAGTGCTTGGGCGGCCGTCGCGAACGCGGCCCAGTCCGCGGCGCGCGCGGCGGCCGCCGCGACGGCCGGGCCGCTCGCCAGCGTCTCGCCGCCGTCGAGCGGCCGGGCCAGCCGCCTGGCCGGATCCAGCGAGGGCTGCACCGGCCCGTGCCCCGGCGCCGCCCGCAGCCGCTCACCCTCGACGGCGAACACCGCGTCGGCGGCGTCCGCGTCCAGCGCGTACGGACCGCCATCGGGCGCCGTGAGCGTGACCATCGCCTGCCCCGCCGCGATGCGCGGCAGCCACTCCTTCGCCGCAGCCGCCGCTGCCGCGTCGCCGTGCTCGGCGAGCGTCGCGAGGAGGACCGCCGCGGCGGCCGTCTCGACCAGCGGCCCCGGCACCCCGTGCCGGCCCGCCTCGACGTACGCCACCGCGAGCTCCACCGGCAGCGGCCCCGCGCCCTCGTAGCCTGAAGGAACGGCCAGCGCGAACACCCCGGCCTCGCCCAGCCGCCCCCACACCGCCCGCCCCGGCTCGCGCTCGCCCCGTGCCCAGGCCCGTACCGCCTCCGGGGTCCCGGCGGCGGAGAGCATACGGTCCAGGGTGTGGCCGAAATCCTTCTGCTCCTGGTCCAGCAGGAATCTCATCCGTACCGCCCCTTCATCGCTCGTCCCGGCAGCGGACCCCGCCTCATCTGCGCCCCTTCGGCAGTCCGAGCAGCCGCTCGGCGATGATGTCGCGCTGGATCTCGTTGGTGCCCGCGTAGACCGGGCCCGCCAGGGCGAAGGTGTAGCCGTCCGCCCAGGCGCCGCGCGCGGGCGCGTCGGAGGCGGAGTCGGCGAGTTCGCCATGGGGTCCGAGCAGGTCAAGGGCCGTCTCGTGGAGGGCGATGTCCAGCTCGGACCAGAAGATCTTGTTGAGGCTCGACTCGGCGCCCAGGGAGCCACCGGCGGCCAGCCGGGAGGCGCCCGCGTAGGCGAAGAGCTCATACGCGCGGGCCCGGATCACCGCGTCGGCCACCCGGTCGCGCAGCGCGGACGAGACGTCGGCCGCGGGGTCGGGGCCGGGGCCGGGGTCGGTTTCGGGGGTGGTGTCCGTGGCCCGTTCGTGCCACAGCGCCGTCAGGCGGCGCGCGGCCGCGGTGAAGCGCCCCGGGCTGCGCAGGGTCAGCCCGCGCTCGTTCCCCGCCGTGCTCATCGCCACCCGCCAGCCTTCGCCCGGCTCGCCGATCACATCCTCGTCGGGCACGAAGACCTGGTCGAGGAAGAGCTCGGCGAAGGCGGGCTTGCCGTCGAGCCGGCCGATGGGGCGCACTGTCACGCCCGGCGCGCGCAGCGGGAACATCAGATACGTGAGTCCGCGGTGAGGAGCCGACGCCCCCCGGTCGCTGCGGAACAGGCCGAAGGCACGGTCGGCGAAGGCGGCCCGGGACGACCATGTCTTCAGGCCGTTCAACAGCCAGCCGCCGTCGGTGCGTTCGGCGGTGGAGCGCAGGGACGCGAGGTCCGAACCGGATTCGGGCTCGGACCAGGCCTGCGCCCAGATGACCTCGCCGCGGGCCAGCGGCGGCAGCACCCGGGCCCGCTGCTCGGCCGTGCCGTTCTCGAAGAGCGTGGGGGCCAGCAGGCTGATCCCGTTCTGACTGACCCGGCCGGGCGCCCCCGCCGCGTAGTACTCCTCCTCGAACAGCAGCCACTCGACGAGCGACGCGCCCCGTCCGCCGTACTCCTCGGGCCAGCTCACCGCCGACCAGCGGTCCGAGGCGAGCGTCCGCTCCCAGACGCGGTGGGCGGCGAAGCCCTCGGCGGTCTCCAGGGAGGGCAGGGGTTCGGCGGGCACATGGGCCGCGAGCCACCGCCGCGCCTCGTCCCGGAACGCCCGCTGTCGCTCGGTCAGGTCCAGATCCACCGGAGCTCCCGCCCCCTCCTCGTTCCCTAACAAGTGTTTGGTAGGTTACCGTGGCGCCGTGATGGACAACAAGGCGGACAGCAAGGCGGGCAACCAGGCCGACCGAGCGCCCTACGTCCCCGGCCACGGCCTCCTCACCGGCCGTACGGCCGTCATCACGGCCGCGGCGGGCACCGGCATCGGCGGAGCCACCGCCCGTAAATTCCTCGAGGAGGGCGCCCGCGTCGTCATCGGCGACGCCCACGCCCGCCGCCTGAAGGAGACCGTCACGGCGCTCGCCGGGGAGTTCGGGGCGGACCGGGTCGCGGGGACGGCCTGCGATGTGACCGAAGAGGACCAGGTGGCCTCGCTCCTCGACCTCGCCGAGGAGGCCCACGGCCGCCTGGACGCCGTCGTCAACAACGCCGGGCTCGGCGGCACCGCCGAGCTGACCGAGATGACCGACGAGCAGTGGCAGAAGGTCATCGACGTCACACTGGGCGGCACCTTCCGCTGCACCCGCGCCGCGTTGCGCCGGATGAAGGCCGACGGCCGCGGCGGCGTCATCGTCAACAACGCCTCCGTCGTCGGCTGGCGCGCCCAGGCCGGCCAGGCCCACTACGCCGCGGCCAAGGCCGGCGTGATGGCCCTCACCCGCTGCGCCGCCGTCGAGGCCGCCGCCTACGGCGTACGCGTCAACGCGGTCGCGCCGAGCCTGGCCATGCATCCGCACCTGGTGAAGGTGACCACCCCCGAACTGCTCGCCGAACTCACCGAGAAGGAGGCGTTCGGCCGATACGCCGAGCCGTGGGAGGTGGCCAACGTCATCGTCTTCCTGGCCAGCGGCTACTCCTCGTACATGACGGGCGAGACGGTGTCCGTCAGCAGTCAGCACGCGTGAGGCGGAAGGGCCGGAGAGGCGGGACAGTGACAATGGTCATGTGCCGAAGACCAGCGACAACAGCAAGAAGACCACCGTGACCCCGTCTCCCCGGCGACGGCGCGAACTGCTCTCGACGGCGGCGGAGGTGTTCGCCGCGCACGGGTACAACGCGACCACCGTGCGCCGCATCGCCGATGAGGCGGGGATGCTCGCGGGCAGCCTCTACTACCACTTCGACTCCAAGGAGGCGATGGTCGACGAGATCCTCTCCAGCTTCCTCGACGAGCTGTGGGCCGGCTACGAGGCCGTGCTCGGCGCCGGGCTCGGCCCCAGGGAGACCATTGAGGCGCTTGTCACCGAGTCCTTCCGGGAGATCGACCGGCACCGGGCCGCGGTCGCCATCTACCAGAAGGAGTCCAAGCACCTCTCCGCCCAGCCCCGCTTCGGCTATCTCACCGTCTCGCAGCGGAAGTTCGAGGAGGCATGGCTGGGCACGCTCGAGCGCGGGGTGGCCGAGGGGGTCTTCCGCGCCGACGTCGACATCCGGCTGGCGTACCGCTTTCTGCGCGACACCGTCTGGGTCGCCGCCTCGTGGTACCGGCCGGGCGGACAGCACAGCCCCGAGGAGATCGCCCGCCAGTACCTGTCGATGGTCCTGGACGGCATCACCCCGCGGGCCTGACCACCAGGCTTTACGCCGGGCAACACCGGGCTGAAGGAGCGATCATGGCCGAGGCATACATCGTCGAAGCGGTACGGACCCCGGTCGGCAAGCGGAACGGCGGACTGGCGTCCGTCCACCCGGCCGACCTCGGCGCGCACGTCCTGCGCGCCCTGATGGAGCGCTCCGGCGCCGACCCGGCCGCCGTCGAGGACGTGGTCCTCGGCTGCCTGGACACCGTCGGCCCACAGGCCGGGGACATCGCGCGCACCTGCTGGCTGGCCGCCGGGCTGCCCGAGGAGGTCCCGGGCGTGACCGTCGACCGGCAGTGCGGCTCCTCCCAGCAGGCGATCCACTTCGCGGCCCAGGCGGTCCTCTCCGGCACCCAGGACCTGGTGGTCGCGGGCGGTGTGCAGAACATGTCGATGGTGCCCATCGCCTTCGCCAGCCGTCAGGCGACCGTCCCGCTCGGGCTGACCGAGGGCCCCTACGCGGGCTCCGAGGGCTGGCGGGCGCGCTACGGCGACCGGCCGGTCAACCAGTTCTACGGCGCCGAGCTGATCGCCGAGAAGTGGGGCATCACCCGCGAGGCGATGGAGGAGTTCGCGCTGCGCTCCCACCAGCGGGCGATACGAGCCCTGGACGAGGGCCGCTTCGACCGCGAGCTCGTGCCGTACGGGGAGGTCACCGCCGACGAGGGGCCGCGCCGGGACACCAGCCTGGAGAAGATGGCCGGCCTCAAACCGGTCATGGAGGGCGGCCGGATCACCGCCGCCCTGTCCTCCCAGGTCTCCGACGGGGCGGCGGCGATGCTGATCGCCTCCGAACGCGCGGTGCGCGAACACGGTCTGACGCCGCGCGCCCGCGTCCACCACCTCTCGGTGCGCGGCGAGGACCCGATCCGCATGCTGTCCGCGCCGATCCCGGCGACGGCGCACGCGCTGAAGAAGACCGGCATGACCATCGACGACATCGACCTGGTGGAGATCAACGAGGCCTTCGCGCCCGTGGTGCTGGCCTGGCTGAAAGAGTCCGGCGCGGACCCGGAGAAGGTCAACGTCAACGGCGGCGCCATCGCCCTCGGCCACCCGCTGGGCGCCACGGGCACCAAGCTGATGACCACCCTGCTGCATGAACTGGAGCGCACGGGCGGGCGTTACGGCCTGCAGACGATGTGCGAGGGTGGCGGCCAGGCGAACGTGACGATCATCGAGCGGTTGTGAGTGGGAGCAGCCCTACGGCCGACGGACGGAGTCCGGCGCAGGCGCCCGAAGCCCGTGAGGCCCCCTGGGGCCGAGCGGTGCGAGGGGGCCGTGGGGGTGGGGTCCCGCGGCCGCCGTCACGTAAGCCGGCCCAGGACCTCCGCCGCCTCCGCCATCACCCGCTCCACCAGCTCCGCGCACGACGGCAGGTCGTCGATCACCCCGGCGACCTGCCCGGAGGCCATCACCCCGCTGTCCGTACGGCCGTCCACCATCGACGCCTTCAGCAGCATCGGCGTGTTGGCGGCCAGCAGCACCTGACTCCAGGTCAGCTCCTTGCCGTGCTTCATCGCGAGCCCGTCGCGCACCATCCGCGCCCAGCTCAGCCCGGACAGCCGCCGGAAGGCCGCGGCGTGGCGCAGCGCTCGCGCCAGCGTCGCGGCGCGCCCGGAGCGTTCCAGGGAGGCGACCAGCTCGCTGCGGAGCATCCGGTGGGGGAGCCCGTCGACCGCCGTGGTGACGGTGACGTCCGTGACCGACGCCGCCAGATAGCGGGCTTTGACCGCGTCCGGGACCGTGCTGTCGGAGGTCAGCAGAAAGCGGGTGCCCATCGCGATCCCCGCCGCTCCGTACGCGAGCGCGGCCACCAGACCGCGTCCGTCGAAGAAGCCGCCGGCCGCCACGACGGGGATGTCGACCGCGTCCACGACCTGGGGCAGCAGCACGGCCGTGCCGACGCTCCCGGTGTGGCCGCCGCCCTCGCCGCCCTGCACCACGACCGCGTCCGCGCCCCAGGCGGCGACCTTCTCGGCGTGTCGCCGTGCGCCGACGGACGGGATGACGACCACGCCCGCGTCCTTCAGCCGGGCGATCAGCTCCCGCGTGGGGGCGAGCGCGAAGGACGCGACTCGCACCCCCTCCTCGATGATGATCCGCACCCGGTCCTCGGCGTCCCCCGCGTCCGCCCGCAGGTTCACGCCGAAGGGCGCGTCCGTGCGCGAGCTGACCTCCCGTACGGCCGAGCGCAGCTGGTGCGGGGTCATGGTGGCGGAGGCGAGGATGCCAAGCGCGCCGGCGTTGGCGGTGGCGGACACCAGCCGGGGCCCGGCCACCCACCCCATGCCGGTCTGCACGATCGGATGGCGCACGCCGACGAGCTTGGTCAGCGGGGTGTCCATCAGGCGGGCACCTCCCGCTCGCGCAGCCCCTCCGGGTCGATGACCTCCCGGATCAGCCGCAGTTCCGTGCCCGTGGGCTCGCGGGTGTACGGGACGTCGTCCGCGATGTCGAGCGCGAAGCCGGTCGCCTCCCGCACCTGCTGGGCGGTCACGCCCGGGTGCAGGGAGCGCACGCGCATGGTGCGGTCGGGCGTGCCGAAGTCGAGTACGGCCAGGTCGGTCACGACGCACGGGATGCGGTGGTAGCGGGTGGCGGACGGCCCCGCGGCGGCCGCCCGGTCGTAGCCGACGCCGCAGACCATGTCGACGCGCTCGACGAAGACCCGCCGGGAGTGCCGGGACACCCAGTAACTCGTCGGGTTGTTCAGCGTGTTGACGGGCGCGCCGCGCACGCCCAGCAGCTGCCGCCGGGGCCGCTTCCAGTCGCCGATGCAGCTGATGTTCTGGTTGCCGTGCCGGTCGAGCTGGCTGGCGCCCATCATCACGTGCCGCTTGCCGCCGCTCACCAGTGACAGATGCTGGCGGTAGGGCAGCCAGCCCTCCACCACCCCCGGCCCGTCGCCCAGCAGCATGGCCTCGCCGTCCGTGAGCAGCAGGTCGGGCGCGAAGGTGAGCCGGGCCAGCTGGGCGCCGATGCGCGGCACCGTGCCCATGGGGGCGGCCAGGACCTCGCCGTCGCCGCGCCATGCCTCCGCGCAGGCCACCACGCAGTACTCGGCCCGGGTGACCGTACTCATGCGCCCTCCTTGGTGAATGCCGCCACCGCCGTCTGGTACGCGTTCTCGTCGCCGGACAGGAAGCGCTCGGTGAACTCCCGCCACGCGCCCGGGTCGGCGGCGGCCTTCGCGTACGCGCGCTGGAACGCCTCGTCGCGCCCGTAGTCGGGGGCGCACGAGGTGAAATGGGCGCCGTTCGGGGTCTCGATCACGCCGGTCACCGCATAGCGCTTGACCAGCAGCGTCTGCGGACCGCCCGCGTCCGCGAACTCCGCGCTGTCCACGACGCGTTCGCAGGAGACATACGCCGTTTCGGCCGCCTCGCAGAACAGGTCGTCGAAGTACGGGTCCGGGCCCAGATACTGGCCGTTGCCGTATGCGTCGGCCCGGTTGAGGTGCACCAGCGCGGCGTCCAGCCGCAGCGCGGGCACCGCCACCAGCTCCTCCCCGTCCTCGTACGGCGAGGTGACCGTCCGCAGCCCCGGGTTGACGGTCATCACGTCCGAGCCGAGCCCCGCCCGCACCGGCATGAACGGCAGCCGGTGGACGGCGGCGGTCAGCCCCCACATGAACATCGCCTCGTCCAGCTCCACCAGTTCGAAGTCCCCGCGCTCGCGCGCCGCCCTGAAGTGCGGCTCGAGCGGGATCGAGTCGAGCGTGGCGAAGGCGGCGACCAGTTTGCGGATCTTCCCGGCGGCGGCCAGCAGCCCGACGTCAGGCCCCCCGTACGAGACCACGGTCAGATCGGTGACCGGCGAGCGCAGCAGCGCCCGCACCAGCGCCATGGGCTTGCGCCGCGACCCCCAGCCGCCGATGCCGACCGTCATACCGCTCTCGATCCGGCCGACGGCCTCCTCCGGGCTCATCCGCTTGCTGCCGGGGCTCAACGCCGCTCACCCGCCTCGGCGGAAAGGCCGGCAGAAAAACCGGAGGAGGGGCCGGACATGAACGCCTCGCGGTGCCGGTCGGCGATGCCGCTCAGGTTGGCCTCGAAGGTGAAGCCCTGCTCGAAGCGGTAGCTGCGGCGTACGTCGACCGGGTCGATGCCGTTGATCGCGGCCTTGGCCAGCCGCAGCAGCGCCCCGTCCTTGGCAGCGATCTCGCGGGCCAGCTCCAGCGCCGCGTCCGACAGCTCCGCGCGCGGTACGACCCGCCACACCGAGCCGTGCCCGTGCAGCTCCTCGGCGGTTACGGTGCGCGAGGTGTAGTACAGGGCGCGCATCAGGTGCTGCGGCACCAGCCGGGCCAGATGGGTGGCCGCGCCCAGGGCGCCCCGGTCCAGCTCCGGCAGCCCGAACGTCGCGTCGTCGCTCGCCACGATCGCGTCGGCGTTGCCGACCAGGCCGATGCCGCCGCCGAGGCAGAAGCCGTGCACCGCGGCGATGACCGGGACCTGGCAGTCGTAGACGGCGGCGAACGCCTCGTAGCAGCCGTGGTTGGCGCCGATCAGGGCCTGGTGTCCCTCGGTGCGCTGCATCTCCTTGATGTCCACGCCCGCGTTGAAGCCCCGCCCGGCGGCGGCGAGGACGACACAGCGCACATCCGGGTCTCTGCCCGCGCCGCGCACGGCCGACGCGAGCTCGTACCAGCCCTGCACGGGAAGGGCGTTGACCGGTGGGAAGTCCACGGTGACGACGGCGACGCCCGCGTATGGGGCGGAGGTGGAGACACCCATGAGCAGATCCGCTACCTTTCCACCAAACATTTGTTAGGCGAGAAGGTAGCAGCGCTCGGGGCGCAGCGGGAGGTGTCACGTGGCCGTCACCATCGACCTGTCCGGGCGCGTCGCGGTCGTCACCGGAGGGACGCGGGGTGTGGGGGCGGGGATCGCGCGGTCGCTGCTCACCGCGGGCGCCGAGGTCGTGGTCTGCGCCCGCCGGCCAGGGGAGCGGCCCGTCGAGGCGGCGGGCCGCACGGCCCGCTTCCTGCCGCTTGACGTGCGCGACGCGGACGCCGTCGGCGCCTTCTTCGAAGGGCTGCGCGGTTCGTACGGCCGGCTCGACGTCCTGGTCAACAACGCCGGAGGCAGCCGGTTCGGACTGCTCGCCGACTCCGGGCCGCGCCACGCGGCCCGCGTCGTCGAGCTGAACCTCATCGCCCCCCTGACCGTCTCCCTCGCCGCCTACGAGGTGATGCGGCATCAGGAGCGCGGCGGCTCCATCGTGATGATCGGCAGCGTCAGCGGGACCCGCCCGTCGCCCGGCACCGCCGCCTACGGAGCCGCCAAGGCGGGCCTCGCCAACCTCGCCCACTCCCTGGCCGTGGAATGGGCCCCCGCGGTCCGGGTCAACACCGTCGTACTCGGCATGGTCCGCACCGAACTGTCCCATCTGCACTATGGCGACGAGGTCGGGCTCGCCGCCGTCGGCCGCACCATCCCCCTCGGGAGGCTGGGCGAACCGGACGAGGCGGGCGACGCCTGCGTCTTTCTCGCCTCCGACCTCGCCGCGTACATCAGCGGCGCCGCCCTGTGCGTCCACGGCGGCGGTGAGCGCCCGGCGTTCCTCGACGCCGCCAACGTCAACGAGCAGGAGGACCCAAGATGACCGGACTGTGCGCCGGACGCGTCGCCGTCGTCACCGGAGCGGGCCGCGGCCTGGGCCGCGCACACGCACTGGCCCTCGCCGCCGAGGGGGCCAAGGTCGTCGTCAACGACCTCGGCGTGGCCCTGGACGGCGCGGCGGGCCAGGGGAGCCCGGCTCAGGACGTCGCCGCCGAGATCCGGGCGCTGGGCGGCGAAGCGGTCGCGCACGGCGGCGACATCGCCACCACCGACGGCGCGGTCTCCCTGGTCGCCACCGCCCTCGACACCTACGGCCGGCTCGACACCCTCGTCAACAACGCCGGCTTTCTGCGCGACCGCATGCTGATCAACCTGGACGAGGACGACTGGGACGCGGTGCTGCGCGTCCACCTCAAGGGCCACTTCCTGCCGCTGCGGCACGCCGCCGCCCACTGGCGCGCCGAGGCCAAGGCGGGCCGCGCCCCGGCCGCCCGCGTGGTCAACACCAGCTCGGGGGCGGGGCTGCTGGGCAGCGTCGGCCAGGGAAACTACTCCGCCGCCAAGGCCGGGATCGTGGGGCTGACCCTCGTGGCCGCCGCCGAGCTCGGCCGCTACGGCGTCCAGGTCAACGCCATCGCCCCGGCCGCCCGGACCCGGATGACCGAGCGGACCTTCGCCGAGACCATGGCCGCTCCGGACCAGGCCGGCGCCTTCGACGCGATGGCCCCCGAGAACGTCTCACCGCTCGTCGTCTGGCTCGCCTCCGCCGACAGCGCGGGTGTCACCGGCCGGGTCTTCGAGGCCGAGGCCGGGCGTATCACCGTCATGGAGGGCTGGCGGCCGGGCCCGACCGCCGACAAGGGCGCCCGCTGGACCCCGGCCGAGGCGGGCGACGCCGCCCGGAAGCTGCTCGCCGCCGCCGAGCCGCCGCAGCCGGTGTACGGGGCGTCATGAGCCCGCCGCGACCTCCGGCGTACATCCCGCGTGGCGCAGAGCCGCCAGGAAGCGGGCGGCGAAGACGGGGTGGCCCGCGGGCGCGGGGTGCAGCCGGTCCAGGCCCTCGGGTTCCAGCAGCAGCCGCGTACAGCTGGGCCCGAACACCTTCGGGCCGTGGATGTAGTGCAGATTCGTATCCCCGTGCGTACGCAGCAGCTCGACCGCGCGCCGTATGTGCGCCCGGCACTCGCGCATCGTCATACCGGAGGGCCCTGGCACCTCCTCCCGCTCGGGCGCGACGATGTTCGACATCACGGCGAACGGGGTCGTGGGATGCCCCTCGCGCACCGTCGTGACGAAGCCGACCAGCGCCGAGGCCAGCGAGTCGCGGTTGTGGCTGCCCAGCGCCTGGATGTTGATCCCGACGCAGACGGTGAGCACATCGGCCGGCAGGTCCCGCATCAGCCGCGCGGTCATCGGCTGAAGCTGGCAGGCCGCGCCCAGCGCCAGCGAGGTCAGCTCCCAGCCGGCGCGCCGGGCCACCAGGGCGGGCCACGTCCGGCTCGGGGAGGCCGCGCCGCGCCCCTGCGAGATGGAGCTGCCGTAGTGCACCCAGCGCGGCCGCCCCTCACCGCCGTCACGCTCGACCGCCGCGCCCGCGTCCAGCGTCAGGTCGCACAGCCGGAACTGATGGTAGAAGGGCAGCCACAACTCGACCGTGGCCATCCGCCCCGGCAGGCCGTCGATCCGGAACTCCGCGTCCCCGCCGTGCGTCTGGAGCTCGACGGTGGCCGAGTGCCGCCCCTCGCAGAGCACATCCAGCCGCGCCACCTCCGGCGGGCCATTGAGCTTCGGTGCCGGATCCGCCTGATAGCGGCAGGTCAGCCCGGTGCTGTCGGTACGCAGCCCCACCCGCACCCCCGACGGCATCGCCGCCCGCCCCAGCCCGCCCTCGGGCAGATACAGCGCCGCCTCCGAATGCGGCAGCCGCCACGGCGCGGTCCAGCCGGGGCCCCGTTGCAGCGATACCGCCCCCCGGTAACGCAGCCGTGGGTCGTCGTGGGCCAGGCGCACGCGCCGCACTCTCCTCCGCTTTCCGGCTCGGGGAAGGGCGCGCACCCCGCCCCACCGCGGGCGCACCATGCCCCACACCTCGCACATCGTGCCACGGAGCGCGGCCGAGGCCGACCGGAAATGCATCGCGGACGGACCCTCCGCTACGACAGACTGACGCGGTGCCTAGGCGGAGGGGGTGGTGCGATGCCGTGGCCGCGGCGACGCAAGCAACAGGCCACTGACGAGACATCGGAGTCCGAGCAACTGCTCTTCGGCGGACGGCTCCGGTACGACATGGGATTCAGCCGCTACGACGACGCCTATCTGCATCTGTCGCTATGGGCGATGGCCCGCAGGCTCCCGCGCCTGGTGGGCTCCACCGTACGGCTCGCCTGGGCCGCCGACCGCAGGGCGCTGCAAACGGTCGCGGCGGCGGAGCTCGGCCAGGGGATCGGCCAGGCGTTCAGCCTGGTCGCGGTGAACGACGCGCTGGCGGCCCTGCTCTCCGACGGGGCGACCGCCGACCGGCTGCACAGCGCACTGCCGTCACTGATCGTGGTCGGCGTGGTGGCGGTCCTCGGCGCGCTGCTGGCCTCGGCCTCGACGGCCGGGACCGGCCGACTCGAGCCGAAGGTCGAACGGGTCGCGACCGAACGGTACTTGGAGTGCGCGGCCCGTGTGGAGCTCTCCGCCATCGAGGACGCGGAGTTCCACCGGCTGCTGGACTCCGCCCAATACGGGGCCTCCTCGGCCCGGCGCATGGTCAAGTACTGCGTGGCGGTGGTCAACGGACTGCTCGCCGTCGTCGCCGCCGCCGGAGTGCTGACCGTTCTGCACCCCGTACTGCTGCCCCTGCTGGTGCTCATCGCCCTGCCGCGCAGCTGGAGCTCGCTGCGTATCGCCCGCCGCCGCTATCTCTCCTTCCACACCATGATCGAGCACGCCCGCGCGGGCCATCTGCTCAGCCGGCTGCTCACCGAGCGCGAGGCGGCGCAGGAGGTCCGGGTGCACGGCGTCGGCGGCTTCCTGCTGCGGCACTTCCGCCGGATGTCGGAGTCCGCGGAGGCGGAGCAGACCCGGCTGGCCGACGCCGCGGCCGGCACCGAGCTGATCGCCGCGACGCTCACCGGCGCGGCGACCCTCGCCACCTACTCGGCGCTCGCCGGGCTGCTGCTCTCCGGCGGCATGGAGCTGTCCGTCGCGGGCACCGCGGTCATCGCGATCCGCACCGGGTCGCAGAACCTGTCCACCCTGGTGCTCCAGCTCAACCAGCTCTACGAGGAGATGCTGTTCGTCCAGGACCTCGACCGGCTGTGCGAGGACGCCGAGCGGTACGCCATCCCCGAGGGCGGGCTGCCGCTGCCCGAGGAGCCGGCGGAGATCCGCTTCGACTCCGTCTCCTTCACCTACCCCGGGAGCGACCGGCCCGCCCTGGACAAGGTCAGCCTCACCATCCCCGGCGGGGGCGTGGTGGCCCTCGTCGGCGAGAACGGATCCGGTAAGTCCACCCTGGTCAAGCTGCTCGCCGGGCTCCATCTGCCGGACTCGGGGCGCATCCTGTGGGACGGCACCGATATCGCGGAGGCCGACCGCGAACAGCTCTTCTCCCGGATCGCCATGGTCAACCAGGACTTCAAGCGCTGGCCGTTCACCGCCAAGGCGAACGTCGCGATCGGCAGCCCGCAGAGCCCCATCCGCGCCGAGGCCCTGGACCGCGCGGCGGCCTACGCCGGGGCCGACGACATCGTCGCCGGGCTGCCGCACGGCTGGGACACCCTGCTGGCCCGGGAGTTCCGCGGCGGCCACCAGCTCTCCGGAGGCCAGTGGCAGCGGCTCGGCATCGCCCGCGCCCGCTACCGCACCGCGCCCGTGCTGCTGGTCGACGAGCCCACCTCGGCGCTCGACGCCCGCGCCGAGCTGGCCGTCTTCGAGCAGATCCGCGCGCTCGCGGGGGAGGGTCAGACCGTCGTGCTGATCACCCACCGGCTGGCGTCCGTCCGGCACGCCGACCTCATCCACGTCCTCCACGAGGGGCGGCTCGCCGAGTCGGGCACCCCGCAGGAGCTGCTGGACCGGGGTGGCATCTACGCCGAGCTGTTCCATCTGCAGGCCTGCCAGTACGACCTCAGCGGGCCGTGACCACCCCATGGCCGGCGAGGCCGGAGAGGAGGCGGTCCCTGCGGCGCGTGGCCTCGGCCGGGTCGCGGACGTCGGCGCTCAGCATCCCGAGGCGGTCCACCAGCTTCTCGACCGCCGCGTTCTGCGCGGGGGAGCGGCCGGGGAGCAGCGGGGACTCGAAGCCGTGCTGCCACACCCTGGCGATCGCGTGGTCGTTCTTCCAGCGCACCTCGCGCAGGGTCTCCAACTGCAGTTGGGCGGCGGTGCGGCTGTCCATGCCGTGGTGGGTCCAGTCCTCCGCCTCGCCGTCCAGGTCGAACACCTCGAGGCCGAAGCGGTCGGCCTCCTGCCAGATCGGCATGGTCTCGTCGTTCATCATGAAGACGTAGAGCGCGAACTGGCCGGAGTACTCCGACACCAGGAACCGCCTGGTGTCCTCGAAGAGTTCGGGGGTCTCACCGGGATAGCCGACGATGAACGAGACAAAGGAGTGGATCGAGCTGTTCCGCAGCAGCTCGAAGGCCATCCGGTTGGCGCGCGCCTTGACCTGTTTGTGCATATAGCCCAGCGTGGTGTCGTTCATCGACTCGAAGCCGATGGACAGCGCACGGCAGTGGGCCCGCTCCAGATCGGCCACGACGTTCCGGTCGCGGATCGAGTTGGCGCGCGTATACGCCTCCCAGCCGACGTCGGCCTCCGCCAGCAGCGGCAGCAGCGCGCGCAGCCGGGTCGGCGGCACGGTGAAGGTGGAGTCCAGGGCCTTGATGTACTCGGCGCCGTTCTCCCGGCGGTAGCGCAGGAAGTCGTCGGCGATCTTCTGGGCCGACTTGTAGCGCCACTTGGGCGAGGCGGCGGGGAAGGAGCAGTACTTGCAGCTGAACGGGCAGCCCCGCATGGACTCGTAGGGGACGACCGGGAGCGTACCCACCGGCCCGGGCGAGGGCAGCGCGTCCAGATCGACGTACTCGATCCTGGTCATGCGCATCCGGTCCGTATCGGGGTCGCGCCACACCAGGTTGGGTACGTCGGCCACATCGCCCTTGGCGCGCAGCGCGCGCAGCAGAGCGGGCAGGGCGGCCTCGGCGTCACCGCGGACGATGTACCGGACGAAGGGGTGCTCGGCCAGGATCCGCTGGAACTTGAGGTTGCTGTACTGCCCGCCGAGCACCAGGACCGCGGTGGGGAATCGTTCCTCCACCCAGCCGACGGCCTTGGCGAGGGTGCGGCGGTCCCAGATGAACGTGGTCGAGAGCAGCACGATGTCCACGTCGGTCGGGGGTTCCACCACGGACCCGGTCCAGATCCGCTCGATCGGGTACACCTCGTGGTCGACCCCGGCGGCCAGCAGGATCGACTGCAGGGTAAACGTGGTCAGATGGGGTGCCTTGCCCGGTTCGGCCTCCTCGGCGGCGGGGGCGGCGAGGCGTACGGAGCTGACCGCGCGGGCCCGGCCGCCGGCGCGCCTGGGGCGCAGCAGGGGCCGGCCCGTTCCGTCCGCCGTGCGCAGGAGGGACAGGTCGAACACGTCGGGCCGCCCAGCGGCCGCGCGGTGGCCCTCGGGGGCCAGTAACGCCTGGAACGAGGAGCCCTCCAGAAGCTTCTTGTTCGGTACTTCCGGCCCCATGCCGGAGATCAGGAGAACGTTCATCGGCTTCCTCCCCGGGAAGTGATGTGCTGTCGTGATGCCTTCAGCGCGGGCGCGACGCCTTCAGCGCAGGAAGGCCCTGACCGTCGCGGCGATGCCGGCCTCGTCGAGCCCATGGGCGCCCGGCTCGGTGTCGTCCCAGGGGAGGCCGAGGGCGCGGAGCCGGTGCGGGACGTTGACCAGGGTCTCGGCGACACAGTGCGCCGAGGTCCCGGCCAGATGGGGCTCGACCAGGATGACGTCGGCCCGGTCGGCGGCCAGCACCGCCGTGCGCAGACCGACCGCGTCGAAGGGGCGGATGGTCGAGGAGTACAGGACGGTCAGATCGAGACCGGCGGTGGCGCGCACCACCGTGTCCAGCGTGGGGCCGACGGCCAGCACCACACCACCCGCGCCGAGCCTGACGACCTCGAACGACCCCGAAGCGCCGCCGTGCGGCTCGGCGTTGCCCTGCTCGGGCAGTCTGAGGTACGTACTCCCGTCACCGGCCGCGGCCTCCCGCAGCAGCCGCCCGACCTCGTCGGGGTGTCCCGGCACATGGACGCTCCAGCCGGGGAGCGCGCCGAACAGCGCCACGTCCTGTGGCGCGGTGTCGTACGAGGCGCCGTAACCGACCAGCACCGTACGGGCCTCGGGGCGGCCGAGTACCGGCCCGAGCTGTTCCAGTACGCGCTCGACGGGCACACCGAGATCGATCGGGACCGATCCGGCCAGGGCCGAGAGCGTGTCCGGATTCCAGCCCTTGCCGAATCGCTCGAGTATTGGTGACGGCGGATCCGAAAGTCGAGTCATACCCGGTCCTCTCGTGAATAACGTTCGGGCAGCCATGAGAGCTGCCGCGAGAATGGTGCGATCCGGAGTGTGGCGCGGCGCAAGTAAGGACGGCGTTAAATATTCAACCTTTAATTACTTGCCCATTCGTTTACTGTATTGATGCCTTGGCTAGGGATGTGCACGAGGCGGCCGGGGTTACCGTGATTGATCGTCAGGAACGTTGCGGTGGAGGGGATTTCAATGGCTGGATCACCTGGCGGAAGCCCGCAGTTCGTGCATGTCATCGCAGGGCCCACCGGCGTCGGGAAGAGCGCGGCCGCCACCGCGCTGGCCCGGATCACGGGGGCGCCGATCGTCGTGGCCGACCGGATCCAGTGCTTCACCGATCTGGCCACCACCAGCGCCCGGGCCGGCGAGGAGGCGGTGGACGTGGAGCGCTCCTGGCTGTGCGACCGGACCGTCGCCGACGGGGACTACCCGGCCGAGGACGCGGCGGACGCGCTCGTCAGCAGGCTGGCGGAGCTCGGCGAGCACCATCGGTTCGTGGTCGTCGAGGGCGGCTCCATCTCGCTGCTCCAGGCTTTTGCCGAGCGGCTCCCGGAACTTCCCTGCCGGCTGACCGTACGGCTGCTGCATATCCAGGACCGGGAAGGCTATGTGGTCCGCCTGGCGCGCAGGGCGCGCCGGATGCTCGCCCCCGAGGGGGCCGGGAGCAGCATGCTCGAAGAGCTGGCCGCCCTCTGGGAAAGTCCGGACCACCGATTCTTCGCGGCGTCTGTCAACGGGCTCGAAGCGGTTCTGGAATGGTGCGCCACCTATTCGGTGGGCGTGGAATCGCTGACCTCGTATGAGCTCTCCGAGGCACAACTGGATAAGATGGCGTGGATGGTGGCGGAGCGCCATGCCGAACATGGAATATTGCAGGACGCAATCTTCTCGAAAGTTTTCGGCGGAATACCTTCGGCTGTTTATGGCGCGGCGTGAGCGGCTACGCGCGCCTGTGCCGGGTCACGGTTTTCTGCGGGGCCTCTTCCGGCTGCCGTCCGGTCCATCTCCGCGCGGCGGCCGAGTTCGGCCGGGCCGTGGCCGAGGCGGGGCTGGAGCTGGTGTACGGAGGGGCCCGGGTGGGCCTGATGGGGGCTGTGGCCGACGCCGCCCTGCGCGGGGGCGCCGCCGTCACGGGCGTCATCCCGCGGCACCTGGCGCGCCACGAGATCCGCCACACCGGTCTCACCCGGCTCCTGGTCGTCGAGGACATGCATCAGCGCAAGGCGCGCATGGCGGAACTCGGCGATGCCTTCGTCGCCCTGCCGGGTGGGCTCGGCACCGCCGAGGAGTTCTTCGAGACGCTGACATGGGCCCAGATCGGGCTGCACGACAAGCCGTGCGCCCTCCTCGACACCGACGGCTTCTACCAGCCCCTGCTCGCCTTCCTCGCCCACGCCGCGGCCGAAGGGTTCGTGTCGCGCCGCGACGTGGACGGCATCGTGGTCTGCGAGCGGGCCGGGGACCTCCTGCCCCGGCTCGCCGCGCGCGCCCGCTCGGCCTGCTCAGATGGAGACGCCGTGTGAGCGCAGATAGGCCAGCGGGTTGATATCGGAGCCGTAACCGGGGCCGGTACGGATCTCGAAGTGCAGATGTGGACCGGTGGCATTGCCCGTCGAGCCGCTGCGGCCCACCTGCTGGCCGCCGCCCACCTGCTGGCCCGCCCGGACGGACAGCTGCGACAGATGGGCGTACTGGCTGTACCGGCCGTCCGGGTGCTGGATGACCACCTCGTAGCCGTATGCGTCGGCCCACCCCGCCGAGACCACCCGGCCGGCGCCGACGGCCTTGACCGAGGTGCCGATGCCCACGGGGAAGTCGACGCCGGTGTGATAGCCGCTCGACCAACTGCCCCCGGCCGCGCGGTACGCCGTGCTCGGGCCGACCCCGGTGACCGGGGCGGTGAACTCCGAGGTGCCGGCGGGCTTCTTGGCGGCGGGCTTGTGGGCGGTCCGGTGGTGGCGGTCCGGCTTGGCGGCCTTCGACGGCCGCTCGGCCTTCGGCTTCGCCTTGGCTTTGGGCTCGGCTTTGGGTTCGTGCTTCGCCTTGGGCTTGGCCTTGGCCCCGGAGTCGTTCAGAGAGAGCTTCTGGCCTGGGAAGATCAGATCCGGGTCGCCGCCGACGGTCTCGCGGTTGGCCTGGTAGATCGTCTGCCAGCCGCCGTCGACATCGTGCCGCTTGGCGATCCGGGTCAGCGTGTCGCCGCTGATGACCACGTACGCGCTGTCCTTGGCCGACGTGCGGCCCGGGAGGCTGGTGGGCGTCGGCGTGTCGCGCTTGGTCTGCGGGGTGCGGTCGGCCTGCTGGTGTGTCGTCGCCGACGCGGCCTTGGCCTTGGGCGTGCTCTGCGGGGCGGCGTCGGCTCGGGTCAGCCCGGCCCGCCCCGAGCAGTTCGGCCAGGCACCGGGGCCTTGGGCGTCGAGCACCTTCTCGGCTACGGCTATCTGCTGGTCCTTGCTGGCCAGGTCGGCCCGGGGCGCGTACGCGGACCCGCCGTACGCCTCCCAGGTGGACTGGGTGAACTGCAGGCCTCCGTAGAAGCCGTTGCCGGTGTTGATGTCCCAGTTCTCGGTGGACTCGCAGTGGGCGACCTTCTCCCAGGTCTCCCCGGAGGCCGCGCCCGCCCCGGCCGCACCGATCAGCGGCAGGGCGATACCGGCGCCGCCCGCGGTGACGCTGAGCGAGGCGCGGGAGATGCGGTTGGGCTTGTAGCGGCGGTGGCGTCCGCGTAAGGCCATGGACGGCTCCTTCTCATGCGCCTTCGCGGCGCGCTGCCGGGCGCGCCAAAGATTAAGGGTGTGGATTTCGCCACATCAAGAGGGAGTTGGGGCACGGTTGAAGGCCGCAACGCGCTGCGCTGCGGCCTCACCGCTGGAGAGTGACGTGGATCACATTATTTCGGTCGGTGTTGCGGGTGGAACGGAGCGTAGTGATTGCGACAGGGCGTGGTGACAGCGGAGTTGTGCGCCCCGGCCCCGGTGGGTGCGCCGGGTCGCGCTCGGCCGACCCGGCGCCCAGCCCCTACACCCGGACCGCGAGCGACAGCGCGAACCGCCCCTCGCTGTCGGTCCACCACCGCCGCGGCTGGAGCCCCGCCGCGGTGAGCTCCGCCCGCACCCGCTCCTGGCGGAACTTCGCGGAGACCTCGGTGCGGATCTCCTCCCCGGCCGCGAGGTGCACCGCGAGGTCCAGCGCCGGGATTTTCGCGGTGATGGCACCGCGGGCCCGCAGCCGCATCTCGATCCACTCGTGCTCGGCGTCCCACAGCGCCACATGGTCGAAGTCCGCCGGGTCGAAGTCCGCGCCCAGCTCCCGGTCGAGGACGGCCAGCACGTTCTTGTTGAACTCCGCCGTGACGCCCTGAGCGTCGTCGTACGCGGCGACCAGCGTGGCCTCGTCCTTGACCAGGTCGGTGCCCAGCAGCAGCGCGTCGCCGGGCGCCAGCAGGGCGCTGACCGAGGTGAGGAACCCGGCCCGCTCGACGGGCAGCAGATTGCCGATGGTGCCGCCGAGGAACGCCACCAGGCGCGGGCCCGGCGGGTCCTGCGGAAGGGCAAGCCCCTCCAGGAAGTCGGCGACCAGCGCGTGCACCGTCAGCTCCGGATGCTCGGCGAGCAGGGCGCGCCCCGCGAGGGTCAGCGCGCTCTCGCTCACGTCCACGGGTACGTAGGCATGCAGATCCGGCAGCGCGCGGAGCAGATGGCGGGTCTTCTCGGAGGAGCCGGAACCCAGCTCGACGAGGGTACGGGCGCGGGTCGCGGCGGCGATCTCCGCGGCCCGGGCGACCAGGATCTCCCGCTCCGCGCGGGTCGGGTAGTACTCGGGCAGCTCGGTGATCCGCTCGAACAGCACGCTTCCGCGGGCGTCGTAGAACCACTTCGGCGGCAGCTGTTTGGGGGTGCGGGTAAGCCCCTCGGCCACATCGGCGCGCAGCGCGGCGGCTGTGGCGTCGGCGGGCAGGGTGCGGGTGATGGTGAAGGGGCTCACAGGGAAGCCTCCTTGAGTGCGGTGAGCTGAACATCGGAGCGGGTGGCGGTGAGCAGGGTGCGGTCGGGGACGTCGGTCCAGCGCGGATCGTCGTCGTACGGCTCGGACGCGACCACCACGCTGTGGCCCGGATCGGCCAGATAGCTGAGTGTGTCGCCCCAGGTGGTGGCGGCGATGGTCTCGCCGTCCGTGAGCAGCAGATTCAGCCGCGACCCGGGCGCCGAGGCGGCCACCGTGCCGGTGGTCTCGCCCAGTGCCGTGGCCAGGTCGTGGCCCAGGCGCAGCCGGTGCAGCGTGAGCGCCCACAGGAACGCCGCGTCGCAGCGCGCCTCCAGCCGCAGCAGATCGGCGGGCGGCAGGGTGGTGACGAGGTCGGCCATGGAGTGGGGCCAGTCCTCGACCCTGCCGTTGTGGCTGAACAGCCAGGCCCCCGAGGCGAAGGGGGCGGCGCCCGCCTCCCCGTCGGCGCTCGCCTCCGAGGCGTTGCGCACGGCGGCCAGCAGCGAGCCGGTCCGGATCACCCGGGCCAGATCGGTGAATGACGGATCGGCCCAGATGGGCCCGGCGCGCCGGTAGCGGGCGGCCACCGGGTCGCCCTCCGCGTACCAGCCGACGCCGAACCCGTCGGCGTTCATCCGGCCGTGCCGCTGCCGCCGTGGCTCGTACGACTGGCGGTACAGCCCGTGCGGGGGCGCGATGAGGAGTTCCCCCACAGGGGTGTTGGGTCCGAGATAGGCGAGATGCCGGCACATCGGCATCACCCCCTTCCGGTTCACGCTTCCCCGGGCGCCGCGTCGCGCGCGGTGCGGAAGCCCGAGAAGATCTGGCGGCGTATCGGCAGGTCCCAATTGCGGAAGGTGCCGCGGCAGGCGACCTGGTCCACGGCGAAGGAGCCGCCGCGCAGCACCTTGTACGCGTCACCGAAGAAAACCTCCGAGTACTCGCGGTACGGAAAGGCCCGGAACCCCGGGTAGGGCAGGAAGTCGCTGGCCGTCCACTCCCATACGTCGCCGATCAGCTGCCGGACGCCGAGCGGCGAGGCACCGCGCGGATAGCTGCCGGCCGGGGCCGGCCGCAGATGGCGCTGGCCCAGGTTGGCGTGGACCGGGGTGGGGTCCGCGTCGCCCCAGGGGTAGCGCCGGGACCGGCCGTCCGCCGGATCGTGCCGGGCGGCCTTCTCCCACTCCGCCTCGGTGGGCAGCCGCCGACCCGCCCAGCGGGCGTAGGCGTCGGCCTCGTACCAGTTCACATGCACCACGGGTTCATCGGGCCGCACCGGCTCCGTCACGCCGAACCGCCGACGCAGCCACTGCCCGGCCTCGCGCCGCCAGAACAGCGGCGCGGTCAGGCCGTGCTCGTGGATATGGCGCCAGCCCGCCTCGGTCCACCAGCGCCGCCGCTCATAGCCGCCGTCCTCGATGAACCGCGCGTACGCGCCGGCCGTGACCGGGGCGGTGTCCATGAAGAAGGCGGGGACCACCCGCCGGTGGGCCGGGCGCTCGTTGTCCAGGGCCCAGGGCTCGGTGGAGGTGCCCATGGTGAACGAGCCACCGGGGATCAGCACCTCCGCCGGCAGGGCGGCGCCGTCAGCGCTTTCCGGCGGGGGCGGGGCGGTGAGCGCGGCGGGCCCTGGGCGCAGCTGGTGGGTGATGAGCATCGTCTCGTCGTGCTGCTGTTCGTGCTGCGCGATCATGCCGAACGCGAAGGCGGCGTCGACCAGCGGCCCGCCCCGCAGCGGGATCCGCTCGAGCACATCGAGCACCCGGCCGCGTACATCGGCCACGTATCCGCGGGCCTCGGCGGGCGGCAGCAGCGGCAGCCAGGGCCGCTTGGCGCGCGGGTGCTCGAAAGCGTCGTACACCGAGTCGATCTCGGGGCGCAGCGCCTCCTGCCCGGCGACCGCGCGCAGCAGCCACTGCTCCTCCTGGTTGCCGATGTGGGCCAGGTCCCAGACCAGCGGTGACATCAGCGGGGAGTGCTGGGCGGTGAGGTCGTGTTCATCGACGCAGGTGGTGAGGGTGCCGGTGCGTTCGCGCGCGCGCCGCAGCGCCGCTGCGGCGCTCAGGCGCAGCGCCTCGGGGTCGGTGTCGAGGCCGGGAGCGGTCATGGCCGGTACTCCTTCCCGGTGACGGGGGTGAGCAGATCGTCGGCGGGACACCGGCCGCGGGCGACATAGCGGTCGGTGAAGGCGGCGACGGCGGAGGTGATGGCGGGGGAGGCCCCGAGCCGGGGCAGCGCCTCCAGGGCCGTGGTGAAGCAGACGGTCGCGGCGGCGCGCAGCTCGGGGTCGGCGAGGGCGCGGCGGGCGGCGGAGCGCCACAGCGGATTGGCGGGCGCGGGCTCCGGGCCCGCCGTCTCCGAGAGGGGTTTCACCACGCGGTAGACGGTCTCCGTCGCCTCGGGGTCGTCGAAGAGGGCCACGGTGACGGCGAGCGGGACGATCCAGCCGTCGTCGCCGCGCTGCGCGTCGATCATGCGCAGCTCCAGATGGCCGCGGGGGCGGACGGGCGGGAAGAGGGTCGATATGTGGTAGTCGAGGTCGTCCCAGGTGGGCGGCCGGGGTGCGCCGGTGCGGATCCAGTCGCGGAAGGTGAGCCCGTACGGCACGGCCCACGCCTCCTCGCCGTCCCGGATGGCCATCACGGGCGCGTCCAGCACATACCCGGCCCAGGCGGCCCGCAGGTCCGGGCCGGTGGGTGGCGCAAGCGTCCGGCCGGGGTCCATCGCGGTCCACAGGGCCTGCCGCGTCGAGCGGTAGCCGGTGGGCGCGCCCTGGCGCAGCGGAGAGTTGGCGAAGGCGGCGGTCAGCACGGCCCCCAGCAGATGGGCCAGCTGCCAGCGTCTCCCGACGCCGAGCGGTCCCGGCTCGTCGTGGCCGGCGTCCACACACACCTGCACGGAGGCGGTGTTGCACATCATGGAACGCCCGGCCGGGCCGCGGCGGTCGAAGTAGCTCTCCATCGTGGCGTAGCGGGGGGTGGTGAGAAACCTGCGCGGTGGGCGCCAGGGGTCGTGCCCGTGGCCGGCGATGCCCAGGCCGAGGCGGGCGAGGAGCGGGCGTACGAGCGCCAGATCGGCGGCGGCGGACTCCACCAGGGCGGTGAGCGAGTCGGCCGGGAGGGAGCTGAGCTCCAGCTGGCCGCCCGGTTCGAAGGTGAGGCTGGACCGGAGCGGCAGTTCGCGCAGTGCGGTGACCGCGGCCTCCAGCCGGGCGGTCTCCACGGGGTGTGCGGGGTGGTGCACATCGTGTACGAGCCATTCGAGCTCGACACCGAACCGCCGGGGCGGTCCGGTCTTGAAACAGATGCCGCGTATTCGGGCCTCTGTCTCGGCTTCGTTGATCGCCTGGTTGTCGGGCACAGTCGTCACTCCCGTCCCGTTTGGATGGGCTCGGTTCGCGCGCCTTTTGGGGGTCGGTGCGAGCCGCGTTGCCGCCGCCCACTCTCACCTGTCGGTGGCGTCTGACTCAAGGGCCCATCCAGCCTCAGGGCCCGTCCAGCGTCGCACAAGAGTGCATCCGTCGCCCGGCGGAGTGATCCGGACGCGCCTCGCCGGACGGTTCCGCTGGTCGTACCGACTGGTTAGTATGCGCTCGGCGCGAGGACCGCGCGCCGACCGACAGGGTGTGGGAGGCCACCGGTATGCAGGCATGGCGAGTGCACGAGACGGGCGAGCCGCGCGCGGTGATGCGGCTGGAAGAGGTGGCGGAGCCGGCCGCCGGGCCCGGACAGCTGCTGCTGCGGGTCAGGGCCGCCGACGTCAACTTCCCCGACGCCCTGCTGTGCCGCGGGCAGTACCAGGTGCGCCCGCCGCTGCCGTTCACCCCCGGCGTCGAGGTGTGCGGCGAGGTCCTGGCCGTCGGTGAAGGCGCGCAGGGCCGCCCGGGCGACCGGGTCATCGCCACCCCCGCGCTGCCCACCGGCGGCTTCGCCGAGACCACGGTCGTCAGCGCCGCGGCCGCGCTGCCCGCGCCCGACGCGCTGGACGACGCGCAGGCCGCGGCGCTGCACATCGGCTACCAGACCGGGTGGTTCGGCCTGCACCGCCGGGCCCGGCTGCAGCCCGGCGAGACGCTGCTCGTGCACGCCGCCGCGGGCGGCGTCGGCAGCGCCGCCGTCCAGCTGGGCAAGGCCCACGGGGCGCGGGTGATCGGTGTCGTCGGCGGCGAGGACAAGGCCAAGGTGGCCCGGGAGCTCGGCTGCGACCTCGTGATCGACCGGCGGCACGAGGACATCGTCGCTGCCGTCAAGGAGGCCACCGGCGGACGGGGCGCCGATGTGATCTACGACCCGGTCGGCGGCGACGCGTTCGCCAAGTCGGTCAAGTGCGTGGCCTTCGAGGGCCGGATCGTGGTCGTCGGATTCGCCAGCGGCGTCGTCCCCCAGGCCGCCCTCAACCACGCCCTCGTCAAGAACTACGCCATCCTCGGCCTCCACTGGGGCCTGTACAACACCCACGACCCCGCCGCCGTCCGCGCCTGCCACGACGAGCTGACGCGCCTCGCCGCCCAGGGCACGGTCAGCCCCCTGGTCAGCGAGCGGGTGCCGCTGGACGCGGCAGCCGACGCCGTCCAGCGCGTCGCGGACGGCACCACCACCGGCCGTGTCGTGGTCGTCCCGGGGCAGCGTCAGGGGGAGGGGCGATGAGTACGACCACGGAGCGGGTGACCGCCGACGGACTGCGCGACCAGGTCAGGCAACTGCTCGCCGAGCACCCCGTGGCCACCACGGCCAGGCTGGACTTCCTGCGGGCCCGCTTCGACGCCGGACTCGCCTGGATCCATTACCCGGCAGGGCTCGGCGGCCTGGGCGCCCCCCGCTCCCTGCAGTCCGTCGTGGACGCCGAACTCGACGCCGCGGGCGCGCCGGACAACGACCCCCGCCGCATCGGCATCGGCCTCGGCATGGCCGCGCCCACCATCCTCGGCTTCGGCACCGACGAGCAGCGCACCCGTCTGCTGCGCCCGCTGTGGACCGGTGAGGAGGTGTGGTGTCAGCTGTTCAGCGAACCGGGAGCCGGCTCCGACCTCGCGGCCCTCGGCACCCGGGCGGTGCGCGACGGAGACACCTGGGTGATCGACGGGCAGAAGGTCTGGACGTCCAGCGCCCACCTCGCCCGCTGGGCGATCCTGATCGCCCGCACCGACCCGGACCTGCCCAAGCACCGCGGCATCAGCTACTTCATCTGCGATATGACCGACCCCGGGGTCGAGGTGCGCCCGCTGCGCCAGATCACCGGCGAGGCGGAGTTCAACGAGGTCTTTCTCACCGGCGTGCGCATCCCCGACAGCCGGCGCCTCGGCGAGGTCGGCGAGGGCTGGAAGGTCGCCCAGACCACCCTGATGAACGAGCGCGTCGCCATCGGCGGCGGCCGCGTCCCCCGTGAGGGCGACATGATCGGCCGGATCGCCACGGCCTGGCGCGAGCGGCCCGAGCTGCGCACCCACGATCTCCACCAGCGGCTGCTCGGGCTGTGGGTGGAGGCCGAGGCGGCCCGGCTGGCGGGCGAACGGCTGCGCCAGCAGCTGGCGATGGGCCAGCCCGGCCCCGAGGGCTCGGCGATGAAGCTCGCCTTCGCCCGACTCAACCAGGAGATCAGCGGCCTGGAGGTGGAACTGCTGGGCGAGGAGGGCCTGCTGTACGACGACTGGACGCTGCGCCGCCCCGAGCTCGTCGACTTCACCGGGCGCGAGGCCGGCTACCGGTATCTGCGCGCCAAGGGCAACTCCATCGAGGGCGGCACCTCCGAGGTGCTGCTCAACATCGTCGCCGAACGCGTCCTGGGCCTGCCGTCCGAGCCGCGGACCGACAAGGACCTCCCGTGGAAGGACCTGCCCCGATGAGCACCCCGGACAAGCTCTCTTCCGAGGCCGATCTGCTCTACTCCGAGGCCGAGGACGATCTGCGCGCCGCCGTGCGGTCGCTGCTCGCCGACCGCTGCCCGCCCGCCGCGGTGCTCGCCGAGGCGGAGAGCCGCCGCCCGTACGACCCCGCGTTGTGGCGCTCGCTGGCCGTGGAGATGGGGACGGCCGGGCTGCTGGTGCCCGACAAGCTGGGCGGACAGGGCGCCACCGCGCGGGAGGCTGCCGTCGTGCTGGAGGAGCTGGGCCGCTCCGTCGCCCCCGTTCCCTATCTCACCAGCGCCGTGCTCGCCGTCTCCGCCCTGCTGGGCTGCGACACCGACGAGGAGCAGGTGGCCCGGCTGCTCGGCGGGCTCGCCGAGGGAAGTGTGGTCGGCGCGCTCGCGCTGCCGCTGTCCAGTGCGCCCGGCGGCGCGCCGACCGCGACCGTCACCGCCGGCGCCGACGGCGCCCTGAGCGGCCGGGTCGGCGGCGTGGCGGGCGCGGTCGGGGCGGATGTGCTGCTGGTCCCGGCCGAGGGCCCGGACGGGTACGGGCTCTACGCCGTGGACATCGACGCCCCGGGCGTCACCGGTGTCACCGGCGATACCGGCGAGGTCACCGTCGAGCCGCTGACCGCGCTCGACCTGACCCGGCCGCTCGCCGCGCTCCACTTCGCTCAGGTCCCGGCCCGCCGCCTCGCCGGGCCCGACCGAGCCCGGGCCGCCGTCGGCCGGGCCCTTATGGCGGGGGCCGGGCTGCTTGCCTCCGAACAACTGGGTCTGGCCGAATGGTGTTTGGCGGAGACCGTACGGCACACCAAGGAGCGCCATCAGTTCGGCCGCCCCATTGGTTCGTTCCAGGCGCTCAAACATCGAATGGCCAGGCTCTGGCTGGAGCTGGTCTCCGCCCGCGCCGCGGCCCGGCACGCCGCCGACGCGCTCGCCGCGGACAGCCCCGAGGTCCCCATCACGGTGGCGGTCGCCCAGTCGTACTGTGCGCGGGTCGCGGTGCACGCTGCCGAGGAGTGCGTGCAACTGCACGGCGGGATCGGCATGACCTGGGAACACCCGGCGCATCTCTACCTCAAGCGGGCCAAGAGCGACGAGATCGCGCTGGGCACCCCCGGCCGCCACCGCGAGGCGCTGGCCGGGCTGGTGGACCTGCCCGCCCCTGTCGGCTGAGCGGCCCCGCTCCCGGCCGCCGCGCGTGGCGCTTCGCGCGGCCCGGGAGTGGCCGGGGTGTGCCGTCCGAGGGCGAGCGGGGTGTGGCATTCGGGTGCGGCCGGGGCGTTCGCACCCGTGATCGGCACTCGTATGGAGCACCGCGATGGCGCGGGTCAAGGGCATAACTGGGCGAAACTGGCGGCCGGATTCCGATCCTCATGAAGCGCCTGAGGAGGCTCGCCATGGCCATTTCGATCTCCGTGGTCCTACTGCTGCTGATCCTGGCGGTGGTCTTCCTGCGGAGCGGAGGGCTGCGTATCTCCCATGCGCTGGTCTGCGTCACGCTGGGCTTCTACCTGGCCAGCAGCAGTATCGCGCCCACCATCTCCGAGGGGCTGGCGGCGACCGCGGACGTGGTCAGCAGCGTCCGGCCCTGACCGGCGGGTCGCGCGGGCTCAGCGGCGGTCCTCCGGCTGGGACCGTACGTCCGGCTGGGACCGTACGTCGGGCCGGGCGCGGCTGAACACCGCGATCCCATTGGGGACCAGCCGCTCGGTGCCGCCCGAGGGATGGTTGCGCACCGTCAACCGCTCGCCGTCCGCCTCCCGCGCCACAAGCGTCGAGGAGCCGCCGCCGTCGAGGTTGACCACATCGTCGGCGCCGAGGCCGAGCATCACATCCGCGAGCTCGCTGAGGGTCAGCCCGGCGCGGTAGGTCATCTCGCCGTCCAGCACCAGCAGATACAGCCGATGCCCGCGGTCGCCGATGCCCGCCGCCGTGCGCACCGCCCCGGTGACCGGGTCGAGCCCGTCCAGCCTGTGGCGGTCGCGCACGACCGGAAAGCCGCCGAGCGCGAAGGCGAACCGTGGGCCGTGCGTATCGCGCAGCCCGTAGTCGAAGCGCACCGGGTCGCCCACCCGCAGCTCGCGCAGCGCCCGAGCCCCCGCCTCCCGCCCCACCAGGACGAACGAGTCGGCCTCGATCGGGCCCTTGCCGGGCGTGGCCGCCCGCTCGGCGACCCGGCCCTCACGCACCGTCACCTCGAAGGTCTCCGCGCTGCAGGGCGCCGACCGGGCGGTGTCCACACCGCAGGTGGCCCGCACCCGGGACGCGCTGCCCCAGTCGGAGGTGTACGCCCCGATGCCGTCCACGGCCACCGCGTATTGGTTCAGCCCGCGCAGCGGCCGGGTGCCCCGGCCTTCCGCCGTCACCGTGCCGCGCAGGGTCAGCCGGCCCACCCGGGCGATCCGGTCGGCGCCGACCCCGATGACGTCCTCGGTGGAGGTGCCGAGTGGTGCCGCCGGGCCGAACCGCTGGCCCTGGGGCACCGCCGACTTGAGCGCCAGCCCGCCCGTGACCTCCGGGCCCACCGCGGCGCCCGTCGCGTCCACGCCGGGGTGCTGGGTCTCGGTGATGTCGAAGAAGTCGCCGTTCACGGCGGCGATCGCGGAGCGCCCGGCGGCCATCGTGGAGACCCGGGCGCGCGAGGCGACCGCGTCGGGGCGGAGCAGGTCGAGCGAGACCTCAGGCTGCCGCAGATCGACGGTGAGCAGATGCCCCAGCGCCGTGCCGTGCGAGGTGGCCAGTGTGAACTGGCGGTACTCCACGCCGGGCGCCAGCGCGGTGTGCTCCAGATAGCGGGGCGCGGCGTGGAGGGTGGGCACGGAACCCGCCCCGGCCGGGCCCGCCCCGGCCAGTACGCCCCAGGAGAGGACCACCGCCACCGCCACCCCCGCGCGCGTTCGCATGGTTCCCGCGCGTCTCCTCACCGCCACGGCGCACCTCCCGTCAACCACCAGGCCAGGGCCATCGCTTCGGGACGCGCCGCGCGTGCCGCGGGAACGGTACGGAAATGGCTGGAGACCACCCGCGGAACTCTTCGCACGCCCCTGCCCAACCGGCCCACGCCGCCCCGATACTCACTGGCGTCCGTCGTACAACCCCGGCCCCGAGCCGGGGCAAGAGCCGGGAGGCCCCCATGGTCCGCCGTACGCGCCGCGCCTTTGTCGTCACCCTCGGAGCAGCTGTGGCGGGCGGGATAGCCGCCCCCGCATACGCGAGTTCGGGCTCCGGCAGGGGTAAGCCGCCGCTGGCCAGAGCCCACGCCCACAACGACTACGAACACCCGCGTCCGCTCACCGACGCGCTCTCCCACGGCTTCGGGAGCGTCGAGGCCGACATCTGGCTGGTGGACGGCCAGTTGCTGGTCGCCCATGACGCGGAAGACCTCGACCCCACCCGCACCCTGGAGTCGCTCTACCTCGACCCGCTGGCGCGGCGCGTCAAGCAGAACGGCGGCCGGGTCTACCGCGGCCACGACCTGACGCTCCAGCTGCTCATCGACATCAAGACCGCGGGCGAGCCCACCTACCTCGAACTCGCCAAGCGCCTGCGCCCCTACCACTCGATGCTGTCCAGCGCCCACGGCGGCGTCGGCGGCCGGGTGCGCCGCTCCGCGGTGACCCCCGTCATCTCGGGCGACCGTGGCGCGCGGGCCCCGATGGAGGCCGAGCGGGTGCGCCACGCCTTCTACGACGGGCGTCTCGAGGACCTGGGCAGCGGTGTGCCCGCCTCCTTCATCCCGCTCATCAGCAGCAACTGGACGCAGAGCTTCAGCTGGCTGGGCGCCGGTCAGATGCCGTCGGCCGAGCGCGACAAGCTGCGCCAGATCGTGGGCTCGGCGCACGCCAACGGCCAGCGCGTACGCTTCTGGGCCACCCCCGATGTGGCGGGTGTGGAGCGCGAGGCGCTGTGGCGCGAACTCCTGGCCGCCGACGTCGACTACATCAACACCGACGACCTGGCGGGTCTGGAGAACTTCCTGCGCGGCGCTCACTGACCCGCCCCGCGGACTCACGGCAGTCACTGGCAGATCGTATGATCACCACACGCGCCTCCCTGGGAGGCGCGTGTCGGCCAGTCGGGCGACAGCACTCACGACACGCCGAAGCAGCCGGACCGCAGGGCCCGGCCAAGCCACAGGGCTCGCCGGGCCACAGGGCTTCCCCCGGATGCTTTACGCGCCGTCCTCCCTCAGCGCCGCCGGGTCGTCCAGAACCCCCTGGACCACCGAGCCCGCCGCGCCCAGCACCGGGCCGTCGGAGCCCAGCCGGGAGACGGTGACCACGTCCTGGCCCGGCCTGGCGGGATCCGTGAGCCGCTGCGCCAGCTCCCGCTCCAGGGCGGGCAGCAGCCAGGGCGCCAGCGGGGTGAGCGCCCCGCCCAGCACCACCTTCTGCGGGTCGAGAAGGTTCACCGTGCCCGCCAGGGCGATGCCCAGCGCCGCACCCGCGCCGCGCAGCGCGCGCCGCACCTTCTGGTCGCCGTCCGCCGCGCGCCGGGCCAGCAGGGCGATCCGGCTCCCGGGAGCCCGGTGCTCGTCGGCAGCCTGCTCCGCGGGGATGCCCCCGGCCCGCAGTACGGCCTCCTCGCCCGCGTACTGCTCCAGACAGCCGCGCCCGCCGCATACGCACGCGGGGCCCTCGGGCCGCACCGGCACATGGCCCAGCTCGCCCGCGAATCCATGCGTTCCGCGCAGCAGCCGTCCGTCGATCACCACGGCGGCACCGATACCGATCTCGGCCGAGACATGCACGAAGTCACGCGGCGCGGGGTCGTGCCCGCCGAGCCACAGCTCCGCGAGCGCGCCCAAGTTGGCCTCGTTGTCGACGGTCAGGGGCAGGCCCGGCAGCGCCTCGCGCAGCGCGGGGCCCACATCCACGCCCTCCCAGCCGAGGTTCGGCGCCCGCACCACGACGCAGGACTCGCGCGCCACCAGCCCGGGCACCGCCACCGCGAGCCCCACCGGCCGCAGCCCCTCGCCCTCCGCCTCCGCCGCGACACGCCGTACGAGCTCGGCGAGTCGCCCGAGCACGGGGCCCGGCGCGCCGTCCCGGTTCGCCGACTCGACCTGGGCCCGTACCCGCACCCGCCTGCCGAGGTCCATCGCGCACACCGCCAGGTGGTCCACGCCTATCTCAGCGCCAAGACCGGCCGGTCCGCGCTCGTTGAGCTGCAGCGCGCTGCCGGGGCGGCCGACCGTGCCCGGCCGGGACGGCCCGAGCTCCACCAGCAGCCCGTCCCGGGCCAGCTCGTCGACAAGCGTCGAGACGGCGGCCCGGGTCAGCCCGATCCGGGCCGCGACAGCGGCGCGGGACAGCGGACCGTGCGCGGCCACGGCATGCAGCACGAGGGAGAGGTTGCGTCTGCGCATCGCCTGCTGAGTGTTGGGCAGTGGCGCTGCCACCTGACGGTTCTCCTGTCTCTGCCGTGGGTCCTGGCGGTGGTGGACCCCGCGCTGTACCTCCGTGGCCCGGGCCCGACCCTACGGCGTGGAGCTGCGCAGCAACGCGTCGGCATCGGACAGGACCCCGCCCAGCCGCTCCAGCGCCACCTCGTCGCGCTTCACCGCCTCGTACGAGGGTCCCTCCGCCGTCTTCCAGCGCCGGGCCACCGCCGCCGGATCCTCGCCCAGCAGCAGGCCCGCGGCCTGGGCTGCCGCGCCGAGTGCGACCAGCTCCTCGGCCCGGGGCACCTGGACGGGCCGGCCACTGAGGCGGAGCACCGTCTCCCGCCACGCCGTACCCTTGGCGCCGCCGCCGATGAGCAGCAGCGGAGCGTCGGGCGCGGCGTCCGCGTCCAGGACCCGGTCGAGCGCGGTGAGCAGCGCGAACACGGCCCCGTCGTAGGCCGCCTGGAGCAGCTGACCCGGCGTCGTGTCATGGCGCAGCCCGTACAGCAGCCCGGAGGCCAGCGGCAGGTCGGGGGTGCGCTCGCCGTCGAGGAACGGCAGCAGAACGGCCGAGCCGCCCTCCTCCACCGCCTCGCGCTCGCGGCCGAGCAGGGCGGCGATCCGGTCCACGGCCAGCGTGCAGTTGAGCGTGCAGGCCAGCGGCAGCCAGGCGTCCCGCGAGTCCGCGAACCCCGCGACCACCCCGGTGGGGTCGGCGGGACGGCGCGCCGAGACGGCGTAGACGGTGCCGGAGGTGCCCAGGCTCAGCACGGGCTGCCCGGGCCGCAGCCCGAGGCCGAGGGCCGCCGCCATGTTGTCGCCCGTGCCGGTGGCCACCAGGGCGCCGTCGGGCAGTGGCAGGTCCGGGAGGTGCCGTACGGTCCCGGCCGCCTCGCCGTGCCGCAGCACGCGCGGCAGCAGGTCGGGGGAGAGGCCGACGCGCTCCAGGATGTCCCCGTCGTACGACTCGCTCGACGACGCCCACCAGCCGGTGCCGGAGGCGTCGCCGCGGTCGGTCGTGCCCTGGCCGGTGAGCCGTTCGGTGAGGTAGTCGTGGGGGAGCCGCACGGCGGCGGTGGCCCGCGCGGCCTCGGGTTCCGTCTCCTTCAGCCAGGCCCACTTGGTGACGGTGAAGGCGGGCGCGGGCACGCTGCCGATCCGCTCCGCCCACGCCGCCGGTCCGCCCAGCTCCTCGACCAGGCGGTCGCGCTGCGGGGCCGACCGCACGTCGTTCCACAGCAGCGCCGGGCGCACCGGGCGCCCCGCGGCGTCCAGTGTGACCAGGCCGTGCTGCTGGCCGCCGACCGAGATCGCGGCCGCCTGCCGGGCGTGCGCCCCGCACTGGCCGAGCGCCGCTGCCAGCGCCCCCCACCACTGCTCCGGGTCGCTCTCCTTGCCGTCACCTCCCGCTCCGCCGCCGACGGTGTGCGGCGCCTGGCCGCGCGCGACGACCTGGCCGGTCGCGGCGTCGACGACCAGCGCCTTCGTGGACTGCGTGGAGCTGTCCACGCCGACCACCAGCGGTCCCTCGGGCACGGGCACGGCTGCTGCTGCCATCGCGCTCTCCCTTTCACGTTCCTGTGTACGACTGGTCAGGTGTGAGGCTGGTCAGTGTGAGGCCGACCAATCTTCGGCTGATCAACCTCCGGCTGACCAGTGTCCGGCTGAGCGGGGCTTCCCCGGAATGCTCGTGCATACTAATTTGTAAAGCGCCATGACGAAATAGGCGAGGGAGCCGCCATGAGCTACAACCCCACCCCCGAGGACAAGTTCACCTTCGGTCTGTGGACGGTCGGCTGGCAGGGCAGGGATCCCTTCGGGGACGCCACCCGCCCGGCGCTCGACCCCGTCGAGTCCGTGACGCGACTCGCCGAGCTCGGCGCGTACGGCGTAACGTTCCACGACGACGACCTGATCCCCTTCGGCGCCTCCGAGACCGAGCGCGAGTCACACATCAAGCGCTTCCGGGAGGCCCTGGACGCCACGGGCATGACGGTGCCCATGGCCACCACCAACCTCTTCACCCACCCGGTCTTCAAGGACGGCGCGTTCACCGCCAACGACCGGGACGTGCGCCGCTACGCGCTGCGCAAGACCATCCGCAACATCGACCTCGCCGTCGAGCTGGGCGCCAAGACCTATGTGGCCTGGGGCGGGCGCGAGGGCGCCGAGTCCGGCGCCGCCAAGGACGTACGCGCCGCGCTCGACCGGATGAAGGAGGCATTCGACCTGCTCGGCGCCTACGTCACCGAGCAGGGCTACGACCTGCGGTTCGCCATCGAACCCAAGCCCAACGAGCCGCGCGGCGACATCCTCCTGCCGACCGTCGGCCACGCCCTCGCCTTCATCGAGCGGCTGGAGCGGCCCGAGCTGTACGGCGTCAACCCCGAGGTCGGCCATGAGCAGATGGCCGGGCTGAACTTCCCGCACGGCATCGCCCAGGCGCTGTGGGCGGACAAGCTCTTCCACATCGACCTCAACGGGCAGTCCGGCATCAAGTACGACCAGGACCTGCGCTTCGGGGCGGGTGATCTGCGGGCCGCCTTCTGGCTCGTCGACCTCCTGGAGACGGCCGGCTACCAGGGCCCGCGCCACTTCGACTTCAAGCCGCCGCGCACCGAGGACATCGCGGGCGTCTGGGCGTCCGCCGCCGGGTGCATGCGCAACTACCTCATCCTCAAGGAGCGGGCCGCGGCCTTCCGCGCCGACCCGGAGGTCCAGGAGGCGCTGCGCGCCTCGCGCCTGGACGAGCTGGTGCTTCCGACGCTCGGCGAGGGGGAGACGCTGGCCGGTCTGCTCGCGGACCGCGCCGCCTTCGAGGAGTTCGACGTCACGGCCGCGGCGGAGCGCGGCATGGCCTTCGAGCGCCTGGACCAGCTGGCGATGGACCATCTGCTGGGCGCTCGCGGCTGACCGCGGGTGGCGGCCGGCCCACGCGCTGGTGGGCCGGCCGCCGGTGGTCCGGATGTGAGCCGGCCGTCGGTGGTACGGACGCGGGTCGGCCGCCGGTCCAGCCCCCCGACGGGACCGGCGGCCGGGTTCCGGGGACCGGAGCCGTCAGGGCGTCCAGTCGCCCAGCCAGTCCGCGATCTCGTAGTCCGCGGCCTGGGAGTCGCTGAGCTGAGGCCGGTCGGTGCTCGCCGACCCGGAACCCGCCCCGGTGTTCTTGTACTCGGCGAACCGGTCGTCCTTCCAGGAGAAGCCGCTCATATCCGTCCACGGGGTGGTCCGGACCGCGGCGCTCAGGGAGGTGTTGCGGACGATGGCCTGCGGGTCCAGGCTCGCGTCGCCGCCCGCGTGCCAGGGGCGGCCGAGGTAGTGGCTGCGGTCGCTGACATCGCCGGTGACGTTGCTGTTGATGATCAGGAAGCCGTGCTTGCCGGCCGCGGTCGAGGGCGCGGCCACATATCCGGCCGAGCTGCCGTCGTACCGCTTGACCAGCCGTATCGTCGACTTGGTGATCACGGCGGAGGCGCGGCCGAAGATGAAGTCGACATTGCCCTGGATCCAGGCGTTGTTGACGTACACCCGGCCGACCTTGTCCTTGCTCGCCGAGTCCAGCAGCAGGGTGTCCTGGTCGCCCAGGGCCCCGATGTTGTCCAGGACGATCTTGTCGCCCGCGGTCCGCAGCGCGACCGCCTGCTTGTCGGTGATGCTGGTGTTCGCCTCGTTGAAGTCGTTGACGAACTGCAGATTGCGGGCCTGGAAGTCATCCGCCTCGACGGCGAAGGTGGCGCTGCCGCTGGTGCCGTAGGTCCCGCCGCCGGGCTTGGGGGTGCCCGAGGCGTTGTTGTAGACGATGGTCACGTCGTTCTTGCTGCTGGTGGTGCCCACCAGCCGGATATGCGGCTTGTTGCTGGGGATCTTCACGGTCTCGCGGTACGTGCCGGGCTTGACGGAGATGGTGACGGCGGAGGTGTTGTTCGCCGGCACCGCGTTGACCGCGGCCTGCACGGTGGTGTAGTTGCCGCTGCCGTCCTTCGCGACGACGATCGTCGCCGCGGCCTTGGCCTGCGCCGCCGGTGCGCCCGCGGCGACCAGCACGGCACCTGTGGCCAGGGCGAGAGGGGCGCTGACGAGCGGTCCAGTGAGGCGCCGCCGGGGGCGCCGGTCCGTTGAGGACATGGGGGGTGACTCCATCCCGTGGAGACGTGCCGGACATGCTGATGCCCTGCGGTTGCCGCGCGGGACGGAAAGGTTGCCGGGTCGGGGGTACGGGGCCGGTCTCTCCGGACGCCGAGGGGCCCGCGGGGTCGGGGCACGCCCCGGTCACCGTCGGACGGGGTACCCGCGGCCTTCGGCCGGGAGTGTCGCCGGTCGGCGGTGGTCGGCACGCCGCCGCGCGGCGAGGTCGCGGCCCGCCTGCCGCGGCGCGGCTCCGTGGCCGTCTTCGGCGATGGTCGGCCGTGGGCAGGGGCGGTCAGGGGTGCTCCTCTGCCGGTGTCGGCCCTCACGGCGTCGGTCGCCGATGCCTCCGCCCCGGCGTGCTTGGCTCACCTGGCGAGGGGCGCCGCAGCCCGCCGCCCCTCGCTGGACCAGCGCAGGGCGCGGCCCCGCCGAGCACCACCGCCGCCACGGCGCCGACCAGCGCCTGGCGGCGGGCGCGTACGGCGGGCGGGCACGGCACGGCGCGGCGCCGGTGCTCAGGCGCACCGCCGAGCAGCGGGCGCCGCCCGGAGATGGCGGCGGTCAGTACGCCGCGCCGCGGGCAGTCGACGGCTCAGCTCGCGCACCGCGTCGCGTAGGACGGGGCGCTGTCCCGGGTCGGCCAGAGGGCAGCGCGACGGCGCCCTGGTGGGAGCCGCCCGTTCAGCGGCGGCCGCTGTCCCCTCCCGGGAGAAGCGGCCGCCGCCCGCCCGGTACCGTCAGCCCGTGGCCCTCGAACTCTCCGCCGCTGCCGCTACCCCCGCGCCGCAGGCACAGGCACCGCGTCCAGGGTCGCCAGCGCCGCCGCCGGGTCGTGGTTCGACGGCCCGGCCGGCCACCAGCGGCCGCGCTCCTTGCGGTACGGCCACCAGCGCCCGTCCCGGCCGTAGCGCAGCTGCACGTCCGTGCCGACCACCGTCCAGCGGTGGCCCGCCGCCCGCAGCCGCGGCGCCCGCTCCTCGCCCTCCCAGGCGGCGGCGAGCGAGGCGAGGGCCCGCGCAAGTGCCTCGTCGGCCGGGGTCCACTCCTCCTCCAGTACGGCGAGCCCGGCAGGCCCGCCGTGCCCCCAGGCGCGTACGGCACGCGCCAGTTCGCCTCGGTCGCGGCCGCAGCCCGCGGCGAGACGGTCGGCGATACCGGCCGGAGGGCCGGCGGTGGCCAGCCGCACCGCGTCCTGCCAGAGCGTGAGCGCGTTCGGCAGCGGGGCGGAGGTGTGGCCGGGCGCCAGCGCCTCGGCCAGCAGCCGCTGGGCTCGTATCGCGGCGTCCGCCGCCAAGAACTCCAGCGCGGCGACGTCCAGCCCCGGCGCCGGATCGCTGCCGCCGCTCAGCGTCGGCGGCCGACCGGGCTCGGCCACGGCCGGCGGGGGCGCGGGCAGCGGCGGCCGGGAGGCGGCCGCGGCGAACGCCTCCTGCGCCGACACGCCTTCCGGCGCGTGGCCCGCGGCGTCGTGCGGGGCGCGCCGCCCGGCGGCGCGCGCCACGCTGCGCACCTGGAGCTCGTCCAGGAGCTCGCGCTCCCCCCGGCCGCGCATCAGCAGTAGTACGAACGGGTCCTCGTCCAGCAGCCGGGCGACCTGGTAGCACAGCGCCGCGGTGTGCGGGCAGTGGTCCCAGGCCTCGCATCCGCACTGCGGCTCCAGATCGCCGATGCCCGGGAGCAGTTCGACGCCCGCGGCCGCCGCGTCCTCCGCGAGCTGCGGGGGCATGTCCCGGTCGAGCAGGGCGGCGATATGCCCGGCCCGGTCGGCGACCACGTCCAGCAGCCGTTCCCACTCGGCGCCGGTCAACTCCTGCAGCAGCACATCGGAGCGGTGCGGCGTACGGTCGCGATCCCGTACCACCGCCGTGATCCGGCCCGGCCGTACGCACACCGCCCCGACCGCGCCCTCGCGCGCGTGCTTGCGCCCGCGCCCCAACTGCTGCCCGTCGAGCGCCGTGTCCTCCAGCGCCTTCAGCCACGCCCGGCCCCACCAGGTGCTGGCGAAGCCGCGGCCGCGGGCGGGCGGCAGGGCCTCGAAGATGCGCTCGCGCCCGTCGTACGCCGCCTGGCCGTCCCCGGTGTCGCTCATCGCCCGGTCCCCCTCAACTCCACGAGCTGTGCCAGCTCGGCATCGGTCAGTTCGGTGAGCGCCGCCTCCCCGGCGCCGAGCACCGCGTCCGCCAGTTCCCGCTTGCGCTCGAGCATCGCGGCGATCCGGTCCTCCACCGTGCCCTCGGCGATCAGCCGGTGCACCTGCACCGGCTGGGTCTGCCCGATCCGGTACGCGCGGTCGGTGGCCTGCGCCTCCACGGCCGGGTTCCACCAGCGGTCGTAGTGCACGACATGCCCGGCCCGGGTGAGGTTCAGGCCGGTGCCCGCCGCCTTCAAGGACAGCAGGAACACGGGCACTTCGCCCTCCTGGAAGCGGTCCACGAGCTCCTGACGGCGCGCCACCGGCGTGCCGCCGTACAGCAACTGCGCGCCGATGCCGCGCGCCGCCAGGTGGTCCTGGAGGAGGCGCGCCATCTGTACGTACTGGGTGAAGACGAGCACGCTCGCGTCCTCGGCGAGGATGGTGTCCAGCAGTTCGTCCAGCAGCTCCAGCTTTCCCGACCGGCCGGGGATGACGGGCCGGTCCTCCTTCAGATACTGCGCGGGGTGGTTGCAGATCTGCTTCAGGCCGGTCAGGAGCTTGACGATGAGCCCGCGCCGGGCCAGCCCGTCGGCGCCGGAGATCTCGGCCAGCATTTCGCGCACCACCGCCTCGTACAGCCCCGCCTGCTCCTTGGTGAGCGACACGGCGCGGTCCGTCTCGGTCTTCGGCGGGAGCTCGGGCGCGATGCCCGGGTCCGACTTGCGGCGCCTGAGCAGGAACGGGCGGACGAGCTTCGCCAGGCGGTCGGCGGCGGCCGGGTCGCTTCCGCTCTCGACGGCCTGGGCGTAGTGGGCGCGGAACCACCCGAGGCCGCCGAGCAGCCCGGGTGTCGTCCAGTCGAAGATCGCCCACAGCTCGGAGAGGTTGTTCTCGATCGGGGTGCCGGTGAGCGCGACGCGCGCCTTGGCGTCGATGGTGCGCAGCTGCTTGGCGGTCGCCGAGTACGGGTTCTTGACGTGCTGCGCCTCGTCGGCGACCACCAGACCCCAGCTCTTGGGCACCGCCTCGGCCAGCCGTGGCGTGTCGAGCCGCATCGTCCCGTACGTGGTGAGGACGAACTCCCCGTCCGCCAGGTCCTCCAGGGTGCGCGCGGCGCCGTGGAAGCGGCGCACCGGGGTGCCGGGCGCGAACCGTTCGATCTCGCGCTGCCAGTTCCCCAGCAGGGAGGCGGGCGCGACCACGAGGGTGGGCCCGGCGGCCTCGGGGACGGTCTGGCGGTGAAGGTGGAGGGCGATCAGGGTGATGGTCTTGCCAAGACCCATGTCGTCGGCGAGCGTGCCCCCGAGTCCGAGCGACGTCATCCGGCTCAGCCAGCCCAGCCCCCGCAGCTGGTAGTCGCGCAGGGTGGCGGCCAAGTCCGCGGGCTGGGCGACGGGTCCGTGGCGCGGGCCCTCGGGGTCGGCGAGACGATCCCGCAGCGTGGCCAGCCAGCCGGCGGCCCGTACGTCGACCCCGGCGCCCTCGGCCTCGGTCCGGCCGGTCAGGACGGCGCCGAGCGCGTCGGCGGTGGTGATGTCGCGGTCCTTGCGGTCGCGGGCCCGGCGGACCGCCTCCGGGTCGATGACGACCCACTGGCCACGCAGCCGCACCACCGGGCGGGCGGCCTCGGCGAGCCGGTCCAGCTCCGCCCGGGTGAGCTCCTGGTCGCCGACGGCGAACCGCCAGCTGAAGCGGAGCAGCGCGTCGGCCGACAGATACGAGGGCATCGCGGATCCGGCCGGGTCCGGCCCCTCGTCGTCGGCACCGCCCTGCGGGCCGACGACGGCACGTGCGGTCAGCCCCCGCGCCAGCTCCTTCGGCCAGTGGACCTGGACCCCCGCGGCGTCCAGCGCCTCGGCCGCCGGGCCGAGCAGTTCGACGACCTCCTCATCGGCGAGGTCGAGCGCGTCGGGCACGGCGGCCGACAGCAGCGGTGCGAGCGGCGCCCAGGCGCGGGCGGCCCGGCGCAGCGTCAGCAGCGCGTCCATACGGGCGCGCGGTCCCAGGGCCGCGGCGGCGGCCGAGGTGCCCGCCCATACCTCGGCGGCGTCCGCCAGCAGGGCCGGGTCGGCCAGGCTGTGGAGTTGGAGGACGGCGAGGAAGCGGGGACCGGAGGGGGCTTTGCGGTTTCCGTCGCGGTGGTCGTTGTTGCGCTCGCCGTTGCCGTTGCCGTCGCCGGTGAGGTCACCGCTGCTGGTGAGGCCCCCGTCCAGCAGCTCGATCCGCAGCGACAGCCGGACGCCGGCGTCGTGCCCGGCGGCGAGATCCGCCGCCCAGGCCCGCTGCGCGGGCAGGCGCTGCGGCTTGGCCGCGGCGAAGGCGGGGCCGCCGGCGGCCAGGGCCGCCGCGGGCGAGCGCGGCAGCCCGTCCGCGACCGCGTCGAGGAACGCGCGGATGTGGCGTTCCGGCTCCGGCAGGCGCAGCGGATCGGTGCCGGGCAGGGGTACGGCGTGGGCGGCCGGGGGCATGGCGGCGGCCAGGTCACGCACCCGCCGCAGATCCTCCTCGGCGAGCGGGCCGACGCGCCAGGCCTCGTGGTCGGTGGCCGTGAGCCCGGGCAGCAGCCGTCCGCGGGCGGCGAGCTGGAGGGCTAGCACCGCGGCGGCGCCCCAGAAGACCGCCGTGGGGTCGGCCTGGGAGGAGGGGGAGTGCGCGGCGCGTGCCCGGGCGCGGGTGAGCACCGGAAGCGCCTCGGCCAGGGGCAGGACGAGGGCCCGTACGGCGCGGATACGGACGCCCGGGCCGCCGTCGTCCCCGGCGTTTCCGTCGTTTCCGTCATCCCCGTCGTTCCCGTCGTCCCTGTCGTTCTCGGCGGCAAGGGCAGGGACCACGACGGTGATCTCTTCGGTGGTACCCGGGCCGGTGGGTTCCGGGCCGTCCGGCCGCCAGAAGGCGACGCGTCCGGTTCGCGCGGGATCGGCGGGGAGGAAGACGGTGGTACAGCGGCTGAGTTCGGCGATCTCGGAGGGCGTTGCCACGGTGGGTGGTGTCACGGAGCTGACGCATTCCTCAAACTTGACTAGTGGGAGCCGCCGAGGGTACCTGACGAGTGGCCCGGCCGGGCGGGGGGCCGGTGTGAAGCACCTCACCTGCATCCTTCGCACTCAGGAACCGCACGCCCTCGGTGTCCGTTGACAGAAGTGAAGCGGCATGAGCCGCGAAGGAGGCAGAGGGAGATGTCCAAGCGCGCTGTGGCCGTCGCCGGGGGTGCGGCGATAGGAGTGATCTTGCTGTGCCAGCTGCTGCCGTTCTGGGCGGCGGTCCTGGTGATCGTCGGTGTTCCCACACTGGCATACCTGATGCTCGACCCTTCTCAGCGGCGCAGACTGCGCCGGGTGTCGCGCAAGGAGCTTGGGCGCTGACCGCGGCCGCGGCAGCTGCCCCGCCCGCCGGTGACCGGCGCCGCGCCATCGGGTTCGCCCCGATGGCGAATTCCCGGATGGAAACCGGGAGAAGGGGCGCGGCGGGAGACGGCGGACCGCGGCGTGGCGGAGCCGGACCGCCGCGACCGCCGGCCGGGCTCGGGGCCCGGGGTGACATGCGCCTGGGAGTGACCGCGCAACACCGATCGCGGGTGTCACCCGGACCCCGTCCATCCGCGCCGTGAAGGCCCGGCTGGTCCGGCGGTCCTCGTCGCCTTGGCCCGGCCGGCCCGCGGTGCGATGTTCCGTAAATGACTTGTGCCGTTGACCGGCGCCGGGCCATGATCCGCACCATGACGCATGGAAAGGACGGCCTCGCGATCTCTCGGTGATCGCCCATGGCCGCATACGGAACTCCTCAGCCGCTGACATCTCCCTGGCTCCGGGCGCACTTCGACCCGCTGCCCTTCCCCGCCCGGATGAGCGCCCTGGCTCGCTACGCCCGCACGCTCTCCCCGGACGCCTGCAGCGCCCTGCGTACCGCCCTCGACTCCTCCCCGGAGCCGGATGACCGGCACCTCGCGCTGTTTCTCGCCGTCGTCCGCCGCGACCTCGATGCCGTGGCAGCCGCTCTCGCCGACCCTCTGCTGCGCCGCCGCGCCCTGTCGGCGGCCATCCGGCTGCCGGTGCCCGAAGAGGCCCTGGCCCAACTCGCCTTGAGCGAGGGCCGTTCCGTACGGCACGAGACGTACCGCGTACTGCGGGCCGGCCGACGTACCGCGCTCGCCGACCGGCTGCTGCCTCGGGCGCACGCAGCCTACGGGCCCGTCGACGCCGCCCGTCTGCTGCCCGCGTGCTCACCCGGCGTGGCGGCCGAGTGGCTGCCCCGCCTCGACCCGCCGATCGGCGTCCTGCGCACCCTCGCCCGCACCGCCCCGGCGGCCGTCGCCGCCCGGCTGGCGGCCGAGTACGAGGCGCGCGACGACTACGGCCGACGGCGACTGGCCCGCCGCCACCGCCTGTTGGCCGCCGTCGTGGCCGAACGCGACACCGACGCCGGGCTGCTGCTCTTCGAACGGGCGCCCAAGCTGATCGACGGCCGCGGCGCGGTGGCACTGCTGCACAAGCCGCGTGAGGTGCTGGCGATCCTCCGGCGGGCCGCCTCCCGCGCCGACGGCGACGGCGACGGGGCTGGTGGGGCGGGACGTACGCCCACCTTCCGGCTGCCCACCGGGCCGCTGCCCCGGCCCGTGCTGCGGGCACTGCGCGCCCTCACCCCCGAGGAACTGGCCGAACTGGCCGAAGCGGCCCAGGCGGGCGCCGTTGGCATCCGCTGGTACGGCGGCCCCGACCGGTTCGACATCACCCCCGACCCCCTGCTCGCACTCCTCCCCGCCGCGACACGCCGTCGCATCGTCGAAGCCCGCATCCCCGCGCGTGGCCTCGGCAGGAGGGCCCGCTTCAACGCCCTCGCCGCACTCGACCCGGCGGACCGCGCGGACCTTCTGCGCCCCGTCCTCGCCCGGCCACACCGGTCGTCGACACTGCGCAACCAACTCGCCGCCGTGGCTCCGCTCGCCGACGCCGAACCGATCCTGCTCGAGGCGGCGGCGGGCCACCGCCCCTACGAACGCGCGTACGCCTGGCGTGCCCTCCTCGCATGCGCCGAGCTGAACGCCGACTCCGCGCAATTCGCGCGGATCGTGGCAGCCTGCGAGCGGGCCTGGCACGACAGGGAGGAAGTACGACGCGTCGCGCTGGAGCAGGCCGCCGGCGCGCCGCGCCGGATGCTGGCCGCGGTACCGCTGAGCGTGTTGCGCGACGCGGCGCTGACCACCGTCCACTCCCGCGACTCCACGCCCGCCACGGTCGCCGCCGCCGAACGCTGGCTGCGCCGCACCACGGAGAGCGCGGCGGCCCGGGGAGACGCCGAACGGGCGGCACAGACTGCCCGTCTGCTGTGCCAGGTCATACGCGACCCGCGCCGTCGAGGCCCGGTCACGCCGTTGAGACTCGACTCGCGGGCGGCGGCGGCCATCTGGGCCGGGACGGCCCCCGACCACGTCGGCGAAGCGACCGACCGCCACTTGGGCCAGGGTGGCCAACCGACCGGACCGGTTGGCCGACCGAGCGAGCAGGCCGTCCAACCGATCGGGCAGGCGGAGAGTCACCTCCCCGCCTCCCGGCTCGTATCCCTCGCCGAACTCCTCGCGCCCCATCTCGCCGAACTCCCCACACTGGATGCGCTGGTGGGCCACACCGCGCTCGACGGGGAGGATCCCGGGACGGCCGCCCGCGCCGCCGCGGCATGGATCGCGGCCCCCGTCACGCGAGAGCGGCGCTGCGCCCAGCTGATCGCTTCTGACCCGTCGTTCGCCACCGTGGAACCGGTGCTGCGGACCCTGGCCGCCCGCCGTACCGACCTATTGGAGGACGTACTGCGCGCCGCCCGGCACGGGTTGCCCGGTCAGCTGTCGCGCCGCCCCGCCGACCGCTGGGTACCGCGTCTGCCGTACTCCGTCACCGGCCGGTGGACCGCGCGGACACGGCGCCTGCTGGACACTCACCTCGCGGCGATGGCCGCCGACGACGAGGCTCCGCCGCGCGCCCGCGCCGACGCCGCGGCCCTACTGCGCGACCCGGCGCTCCTGGCAGACCTGGCGTCCAGCGCACCGCAGCCCGTGGCCGCGGCGGCGCTGACCGCACTGGGCGAAACCGCGGCGCTCGGCGCCTACTTCGACCGCGCGCCAAACGCCCACCAGAACGACCGGCCCGTCCCGGTCGTCGCGAAAGCGCATGTGCCTGGTGGCGATGGAGTGGGTGTCGAGGTGCCCGGTGGCGTCGTGGGCGCATCCGATCCACGTGCGTCTGGTCAGGGAGTTGCGGAAGCCCGCGTGACCGGCGGCGACGGGCCCGGCGTCGAGCCGCCCGGTGGTGTCGTGGGTGATGCCCGTGCCGTCGGACCAGGCGGGCCTGAGCCGGTCTGGCCCGATGCCTCGGAGCCGCGCATGGCTGACGGGGACACCTCCGCGCCTGGCGCGCCTGGCCGGGGTGCCGCCGGTCCGGCTTCGCGTGACTCCGCCATGCGCGAGGCGTCTGGCCGGGAGCCCGTTCGCCGGGCTGAGCCTGGACAGGGCGACGGGTCCGGCGTCGAGCCGCTCGGTGGGGACACCGTCATCCCTCGCTCCGCTGGCCCAGGCGCGTCCGGGCCGCAAACCGCTGACCGGGACACGCCCGACAGCCCTCACAAGTCCGGTCGGGCGGCCCCCGACGTTGTTCTTTCCCTCCTCCTCCAACACGCCGGAACCGGCGGAGCACGGGGGCGGGCGGCGATGGCAGGGGTGCGGCGCCTTCTGGGTGGCGTGTCCGATCGGAGGGCCGTCGCCCTCCTCGCACCCGCCGTGCGCTCGGTGTCGGCGCCGGTCGGCAGTCGTAAGGAGGCCGTCCGCGCTCTGGCCGAGATGCCCGGCGACGCGGCGTTCGCCGCGCTGCTCGCGGCCTGGGACGAGCCCGGGCAGCACCGGGACGTGCGGGTGGTGCTCGTACGCCCGCTCCTCGCCCGGGTCGGCGCGCCGGGCGTGGCCGACCGGCTGAGGGAGTATCTGTACGAGCCCGCCGTCCTCGAGGCCGTGATCGTGAGTGATCCGGAAGCGGCGGGGATCCGTGCTCGCTCGGCGTACGCGTCCTTCCTCGCCGACGTGGTCCGTACCGGGGACGACGCGGCGGCCCGGGCCGCCTGCGCCGCGCTGCCGCACTGCATGGGTGCCGGGGCGACCGGGACGTTCGAGGAAGCGACTGGCGCGCTGGCGGCGGCCGCCGTCGCCACGAACCGGCCGTCAAATGTGTGGCGCGCCGCGGTGGACGCGCTCGGGCGTGTCCCTGGAGAAGAGGGAGCCTCCGCCCTGCGCGGCGTGCTCGAGACCTTGGTCGCACGGACACGCACCGACGACACCGACACCGACGCGGGCATCGACGACGCCGGGTCGAGCGGACGAGGCGAACGCGCCGACGCGCTGCGGCGGCTCGCCGGGTGCGGGTCCGCCGTCATCAACCGGCTCGTCCAAGAGACGGCCGGTGAACTCTCCCCGGGCGACGCCGTGGTGGACGCGCTCCTGGCCGCCGGGCTGCGCCGCGAGGCCACCGGCGCCTTGGTGAGCGTTGCCTGCGCCGCCCTGCGCGCGGGCGATTCCGGACTCGGCCGCTGGGAGCGCTATCTCTCGCTGGTCCGGGAGCGGCCGGACCGCCTGTGCTTCGACGACTACGTCGCGTTCGACCACGACGACGAGCATGTGCGGGCGGCGGTGCTCACCGTCATCGGCGTGTTGCGCGAGCGCGGCGACGCAGCGGGTGGGCTGACGGCGCTCGCCTTGGTGAAGGGGATGGGCGTCAGGAGTGGCTGGCCGGACCCGTGGCGGGCGGAGATCGACGAGCTGTGTAGGCACCCCGACCCGGATACGGCCGAGGCGGCCCTCCTCGTCGATCCACACTGCCGCTGGTGACACGAGACGAGGGGCGGGCGGTCCGCGACCGGGGCGATCCGTACGCCGGAGTCCCATCCGCGCACCTGAGGCGGCGATTCGCGCTGCGATCAGGGGGCGCCGCCCCACAGAAGATCGGGGCGGCGCTCCCCGCCGGTGGTCATCGCCGTAACCCACTGCGCAGTGCCACTCGCCACTCCACCCGAAGCAGCGCCACGGTCGGCGGGCCCCGGACCCGACGCCGCCTCAGCCAGGCCGTACGGCCAGTTGGTCCAGTGCCGTCAGCAGGCCCGGCAGCTCCGGGCCGCGGCCGCCCGGCAGTACCTCTCCCGGCGCGTCGTCCATCGGCACGAACGCGATGTCATCCGTACGGGCCACGATGCTCCAGCCGGGCCCGTCGGCCCGCAGTGTCCGCGCGTCGCCTGAGGCGAAGGCGGAGCGGACGCGGCCGAGCGGCGGGGGCGCGTCCAGGTATCCGCGCGCCTCCGCCAGTACGCGTCGCACACCCCCGTGCGGCTTCTCGCCGGGAGACACGAACGTGACGTCGCTGTCGACCTGTTCGCGCCACAGTGCCCACTGCAGCGCGATCTCGTCCGCGCCCAGCCGCCGCTGCGCCGGGCCCCACCGCTCGGTGTTCGGCGGGGCGAGCGGCGGCGTGGCCGTCTCCCCGCCCTCCCGGCCGGGTTCGGGGTCGTGCGGCGCGGGGACGCCCGGCGCGGCGACGGCCACCGCGAGCGGCCAGCCGGGGAGAGAGACGACTACCGTGCGCTCGTCGATCGCCAGGTCGTATTCCATCCCGCAGTCCCACGCGGCGACGGCGCAGGCGACCAGCGACGCGTCGTTGGTGACGACGGTCCACCGGGCGCCGTCCCCGTCCTGGCCCATCACCAGCCCGTACCCGGCCCCGTACGGCTCGAGGCCGAGCGCGGCGCAGGCCTCGGGATAGTCGTCGCCCAGCACGCTCGGGAACTGCGCGGGCGTCAGCACCACGGCGGTGAGCACATACAGCGCGTCGTCGTCCGAGTCCTCACTGGCAGGCACGGCAGCCTCCTCTTCTGCGGTACCGGAATCCGGGGCCAATGCGTTGTGCGGCGCACCTTAACCAGCCAGTAGCCACGGCGTCGAGACTTTGCGCGCGGATGCGGATCGGGCCTGTCGGCCACACCGTCCTCAGGCGCCACCGGTCGCCCGCAGCGAGTCCAGGGTGCGGCGCAGCCAGGACTGTTCGGCCTGGTTGGTGGCGCGGGCGATGGTCAGGATGCCGCGCCGGAACGGGTCCTCGATCTCCTCGGCGCGCAGCGGCCGGTCGTCATCGTAGAAAAAGCTCGTGGGTTGCCGCAGAAACGCCAGCCGGCGCTCCAGCACTCTCGTCTGGGCCGCCGGGTCCTCCAGGTGTCGCAGAAACGCGAGCACGGTGAACCAGCGGTTCTCGTCGGTGATATCGGCCTGTGCCGGCCCCGTGAGGCGGCGACGGAGCTCGGCTCGGCCCCCGGCGGTCAGGGTCAGCACGTGCCGTGGCGCGGCACCCGTGCCCGGCTGGGTCTCGCGGGCCAGCAGCCCGGCCGTCTCCAGACGCTTGATCGCCGGGTACAGCGTGCTTTCGGCCACGGGTTTGACGTGCCCGGTCAGCGCGGCGATTCGCTTGCGCAGCTCATAGCCGTGCAGCGGCGTGTCGCAGAGGAAGCCCAGGATGGCGAGTTCCAGCATGTGCGCATTGTTCCGCAAGGACGCTGTATCTCGACCTCGTGATACAGCGGCGGCGATGCATGATTCTGTCTGCTCAGCCCTGACGGACCGCGAGGGCCAGGAAGCGCGTGTCCCGGTCCGTGTACGAGGTCAGCTGCCAGCCCGAACGGGCCAGCAGCGGGCGCAGGTTGGGCTCGGCCCGCAGATCGTCGGGGGTGATCGGGCGGCCCTTCCGGGCGGCGAGCGCGGCCCGTCCCACGGGGTGGAACAGCGCGAGCCGGCCCTGGGGGCGCACCACCCGGGCGAGCTCCCGCAGTCCTGCCTCGGGCTCGGGAAGGTGGGAGATCAGCCCGGCGCCGAACACCGCGTCCAGACAGCCGTCGCGCAGCGGCAGCCTGGTGACGTCGGTGAGGGCGAGCGCCACGTCCCGGTGCCGGTCGGCGCGGATGGCGGCCGACAGCATCGCGGGCGTGGCGTCGGCGCCGAGGACCGTTCCGGTGGGGCCGACGGCGGCGCGCAGTGCGGGCAGGGCGCGGCCGGTACCGCAGCCGGCGTCGAGCACCGCGTCCCCGGGGCGCAGGCCGAGGTCGGCGACGGCGGCGGCGTAGGCGGGGCCGTCGTCGGGAAAGCGGGTGTCCCAGTCGGCGGCCCGCGGGGTGAAAAAATCCCGGACCTCGGCCAGGCGGTCGGCGGGGGTGTGCTGGTGGCTCATACGACTCCTCGGGCGGGCCGGATCTGAAGGTAGCTGAGGGAAAACCCCTGAGCGAGAACCCGGATAGTGTGCATGTTCGGGCATCGGCCGATCGTTCTGTCATCTGTCCCTGTCAAATTCCAGCATCTTCCGAATGCGCCCCCTGCGCGCGCCCCCTCCCGGCTAGCGTCCCTGGGCCATGGGACAGCTCCCGACAGAAGGAGAGGGCCATGACCGAGCACCGCAGAATCGCCGCCCGCTTCCCGGACGGCCTCGACTGCCTTCTGGACGATCTGGTGGTCCGCGTCGGGGACGTACGACACGCCGTCGTACTGTCCGGTGACGGAGCGACGGTGAGCGCTTCCCGCGGGCTCAACCGCCGTGACGCCGAGCAACTGGCCGCCGTCGCCTCCGGCTTCCACGGCCTCGCCGTCGGCGCGGCGCGCGGACGGGCGCGCGGTGCGGCGCGCCAGACCATGGTGGCGATGGAAGCCGGCAACCTGTTCGTCGTGGCGGCGGGCGAGGGCTCGTATCTGGCCGTCCTGAGCGCGGCCACCGCCGACCCGGCGCTGATCGCCTCCGAGACGGCCCGACTCGTCGAGCGGGTCGAGGAACATCTGCGCGCCCACCCGCGCCTCCCGGAGACCCCGGCCGCCCCCGCCTGACCGGGCGCGGCTGAGGGTGGCCGGCCGCTTGGCCGCCCTCCATGCGGGTACTCGCCTGCTCATGGCTGGAATCGAGCTCAACAGCGCCGCGTTCGACGACCACGACCGGATCCCCCGCCGGTACACCAAGGACGGGGAAGACCTCTCGCCGCCGCTGACCTGGTCCGGCTTCCCCGCCGGCACGGCCGAGCTGGCCCTGCTGTGCGAGGACCCGGACGCCCCGTCCGGGGCGTTCGTCCACTGGCTCGTCACCGGGATCGCCCCCGCCAGCGGCGGAGTGGGCAGCGGACGGACGCCCACGGGCGGCGTGCCGCGCACCAACGGATACCACCAGGAGGGCTGGGGCGGGCCGCACCCGCCCGCGGGTGATCAGCCGCACCGGTATTTCTTCCGGCTGTACGCCCTGCCCGAACCGCTGGTCCTCCCCGACGAGCCGTCGGCCGACGAGGTGCACCGCGCCGTCGACCGCAGCCAGCTCGCGAGCGGCACGCTGGTCGGCCTCTATCAGCGCTGAGTCACCTGTCCCAAGCCTCGGTACCTGATGTCCCAGGCCCTGAACCGGCTGGCCCTGAACCGGCTGCCCCTGCTCCCAGCTCTCGTCGAAGACCCGTCGGGGAGCGATGGGTTTCGGCCGAATCCGGCTAGTCGGCGACGTCGGCGAGAGCGATGACTTTCTCGACGCGGACCCGCACCAGCAGCTCGCCCGGGACGCCATTGCGGGCGCCGTACTGCTCCGCAAGGTCCTCACCCATGTACCGAGCCGCGATCCGGGTGGCCCAGTCGCGGACCTCCTCCAGCCGGTCGCTCAGCTCGGCGCGCCCCTGCAAGGTGACGAACGAGAACGGGGGCCGGTCGTCGTCCACACAGAGGCTGACCCGCCCGTCGCGGGCCATGTTGCGGCCTTTGACGGTGTCCGCGCCCGTGTTGAAGACGATGTCGTCGCCGTCGAGCAGGAACCAGACGGGCGCGATATGCGGGCTGCCGTCGGCCCGCACGGTCGACAGCTTCGCCGTGTGGGTGCCCTCCGAGATGAACTTCTGCCACTGATCCTTGGTCATTTTCCGTGCCATGTCTCCATCTTGTGTCAAGCGGCGCACATAGGCGCGCCGACAGGCGGGCCGGGTTGCCCGGAGAGCGGCAGTGAGAAAGGCTTGCCCGGCAGCTGTGGTGGTTGGCCGGACGGGGAGGAACGGTATGGCACTCAGCAAGGGGCTCGATTGGCTGCTGGACGATCTGACGGAGCGGATCGCACAGATACGGCATGCCTTGGTGCTCTCGAACGACGGGCTGGTCACGGGCGCCAGCTCCACGCTCGTGCGGCAGGATGCCGAACATCTTGCCGCCGTCGCCTCGGGGTTACACAGCCTGGCCAAGGGGTCCGGGCTGCACTTTCGCACGGGGCGGGTGCGGCAGACGATGGTCGAATTCGAGGAGGGCGTGCTGTTTGTGACGGCCGCCGGGGACGGCAGCTGTCTGTGCGTGCTCAGCGGCCCGGACGCCGACGTCGGTCAGGTCGCGTACGAGATGGCGCTGTTGGTCAACAGGGTGGGGGAGCACCTGGGGGTCGAGGCGAGACAGGAGAGCGGGGCGCCAAGCGGACTGTGAGCGGAAGTTATCCACAGGCCTGACGGGCGGTCTCGTTCAGCGGCTATTGTCGTCACTGTCAGTGATCGACTAGTCGCGGGGGAGAACCGTCGTGGTAGTGGGGGACCGTCAGAAGGCGCTTCAAGAGTCGTATCAAACGCTTCAAGAGTCGCCTCGGACATCGCCGCCTCGGACATCGCATCAGAAGCCGAGGAAGAGTCCGGTGCCGCCGGTGCCGGACGGGGGTGAGGAGACCGTCGCGTTCGACAGAGCCGCCAGGGAGCTGGCCCTCAAGCGTGGCGAGTTCGAGCTGGCTGTGCAACTGGGCGAGGTGCGTACCGTCGCCGTGGGCGCCATGGGGCGCCGGGTGGCGCGTGCGGAGCTGCTCCGGCTCGCGGCTGCCGAGGGCTTCCCGAGCGCGTTGCGCGCTCGGCTGCGCGTGATGGGCACGGCCGAGGGTGCCGAGCTGCTGGGCATCAGCCAGGGCCGGTTCACTCGCCTGGCGCGTGGTGGCTTCTTCACTCCGGTCCGTTTCTATGTCAACCGGTACCGGGCGGTGGTGTGGCTGTATCCGGCCGCGGAGCTCGCCGCGTTCGCCGGGCGGGAGCCCGCTCTGTTGACCGGACGTATCCCGGCCGGGCTGCGCGCCACACTCGACGAGGGGGAGGATCAGCGGGCCGCCAGATGGCGCCGCCGTCGCGTCGAGCAGCTGCTCGCCCTGACCGACGACCCCTGGGCGCGGGCCGCGGTATGGGCCGCGCTGCTGACCCCGGCCGAGCTGGACGCGGTCGTCACCGACCCGGCCGAGCGGGCGTGTCTGCGTGAGCTGATGCCCCGGCTCGCCCCGGTGCCCGCCGGGATCGGCCCGGCGGCGGAGGTGACCGCCGCTCTGGTGGCGGCGGACGACCCCGCGGAGATCCGGCGCTGCCGGGCCGCGCTGGAGACCTGTGTGCGGGACGCCCGCGAGGCGCGCCCCATCCAGCCACCCGTCCAGCCACCCGTCCAGCCACCCGTCCAGCCACCCGTCCCGCTGCCGACCGAAGTGGCGGAGTCGCCGGGGAGCGAGCCCACCCCGCCTCCCGCGCGGTCGCGCAGGCGCCCGCTCTGGCACCGCCTCGTCCGTGGGCGCCGAAGTGCGGCGGACGGCCCCACGGCTGCCTACAGGGGGCGGAAGAGCCCTTCCTGCATCACGGAGACGAGCAGCCGGCCGGCCCGGTCGTAGATCCGGCCGCGGGCCAGCCCGCGGCCGCCGGTGGCGATCGGCGACTCCTGGTCGTAGAGGAACCACTCGTCGGTGCGGAACGGCCGGTGGAACCACATGGCGTGGTCCAGCGAGGCCATGTCGAAGCCGCGGCGGCCCCACAGCGGCTCCACCGGCACCCGCACCGCGTCCAGCAGCATCATGTCGCTCGCGTAGGCGAGCGCGCAGGTGTGCACGAGCGGGTCGTCGCCGAGCGGGCCGACCGCCCGCATCCATACCGCGCTGCGCGGCTCGGCGCCCTCGAGCTCCTGGGGCGTCCAGCGCAGCCGCTCCACATACCGGATGTCGAAGGGCTGACGCCGCGCCATTCTCTCGAGCGACTCGGGGAGCGCCCCGAGGTGCTCGCGGATCTCGTCGGCGAGCTTCGGCAGGCTCTCCGGCTCAGGCACCTCGGGCATCGGCAGCTGTTGTTCGATGCCCGGCTCGGGAAGATGGAAGGAGGCAGTCAGATTGAAGATCGTCCGACCCTGCTGGACGGCGACGACCCGGCGCGTGGTGAAGGAGCGACCGTCGCGGACGCGCTCCACCTGGTACACGATCGGCACCCCCGGCCGCCCCGGGCGCAGGAAGTACGCGTGGAGCGAGTGCACCGGGCGCTGCCCGTCGGTGGTCCGTCCCGCGGCCACCAGCGCCTGCCCGGCCACCTGCCCGCCGAACACCCGCTGCAGCGACTCGTCGGGGCTGAGGCCGCGGAAGATGTCCAACTCGATCTGCTCCAGGTCCAGCAGATCGACCAGGCGCTCGGCGGGATTGGTCATCGGTGGTGCTCCTTCACTGGTGGTGCTCACCGCGGGGCCGGGCCCCGCTTGTTCGGGCCCCACCTGTTCCGGGGCCGTGACGCCTGGGAGGCTACAGCTGCCCCACCGCGGTGATCCGCACCACCGCCCGGCCCTCCTCGTCGGAGGCCGTCAGGTCGACCTCCGCCGAGATGCCCCAGTCGTGGTCACCGTTCGGGTCGTCGAAGGTCTGCCGCACCCGCCACAGCCCGTGCTCCGGCTGCTCCTCGATCTGCAGCAGCTTCGGACCGCGCGCCTGCGGGCCGGTGCCCAGGTCCTCGTACTCCTCCCAGTACGCGTCCATCGCCGTAGCCCACGCGTCCTCGTCCCAGCCGGAGTCGGCGTCCATCTCGCCGAGCTCGGCCACCTTGTCCAGCGCGGCGAGCTCGACCCGGCGGAACATCGCGTTGCGCACCAGGACGCGGAAGGCGCGCGCGTTCGCGGTGACCGGCCGGACCTGGTCGGCGCGCTCCTGAGCCTCCTCCGCGGACTCCTCCTCGGGGTTCGCCAGCTGTTCCCACTCGTCCAGCAGGCTGGAGTCGACCTGTCGCACCATCTCGCCGAGCCAGGCGATGATGTCCTGGAACTCATCGGACTTCAGATCGTCCGGCACGGTGTGGTCCAGGGCCTTGAAGGCGCTGGCGAGGTAGCGCAGCACGATGCCCTCGGTCCGCGCCAGGTCGTAGTACGAGGTGAACTCGGTGAACGTCATCGCGCGTTCGTACATATCGCGGATCACCGACTTGGGCGACAGCGGGTGGTCGCCGACCCACGGGTGGCTCTTGCGGTAGAGGCCGTAGGCGTGGAAGAGCAGTTCTTCCAGCGGCTTGGGGTACGAGACGTCCTGAAGCCGCTCCATGCGCTCCTCGTACTCGACGCCGTCCGCCTTCATCGCGGCCACCGCCTCGCCCCGGGCCTTGTTCTGCTGGGCCGCCAGGATCTGCCGTGGATCGTCCAGAGTCGACTCGACGACCGAGACCATGTCCAGGGCATAGGAGGGGGATTCGGGTTCCAGGAGCTCGAAGGCGGCGAGCGCGAAGGTGGACAGCGGCTGGTTCAGCGCGAAGTCCTGCTGCAGATCCACCGTCAGCCGTACGGTCCGCCCCTCGGCATCGGGCTCCTTGAGCTGCTCCACCACGCCCCCGTCCAGCAGCGAGCGGTAGATCGCGATGGCCCGGCGGATATGGCGCAGCTGGTTCTTGCGCGGCTCGTGGTTGTCCTCGAGGAGACGCCGCATCCCCTCGAAGGGGTTGCCCGGCCGGGCGATGACCGACAGCAGCATCGCGTGGGTGACCCTGAAGCGAGAGGTGAGCGGTTCGGGCTCGGAGGCGATCAGTTTTTCGAAGGTGTTCTGTCCCCAGCTGACGAACCCTTCGGGCGCCTTCTTGCGTACCACCTTGCGCCGCTTCTTCGGATCGTCCCCGGCCTTCGCCAGCGCCTTCTCGTTCTCGATGACATGCTCGGGCGCCTGCGCCACGACAAAGCCGGCGGTGTCGAACCCGGCCCGCCCGGCGCGGCCGGCGATCTGGTGGAACTCCCTGGCCCGCAGCGTCCGCACCCGCTGGCCGTCGTACTTCGTCAGCGCGGTGAACAAGACCGTGCGGATGGGCACGTTGACGCCCACGCCCAAGGTGTCCGTACCGCAGATGACCTTCAGCAGCCCGGCCTGCGCCAGCTTCTCCACCAGCCGCCGGTACTTCGGCAGCATCCCGGCGTGGTGCACGCCGATACCGTGCCGCACATAGCGGGACAGGTTCCGGCCGAACTTGGTGGTGAACCGGAAGTTTCCGATGAGCGCCGCGATCTCGTCCTTCTCCGCCCGCGTGCACATATTGATGCTCATCAGGGCCTGGGCCCGCTCCACCGCGGCCGCCTGGGTGAAGTGCACGATGTAGACGGGCGCCTGCCGGGTCTCCAGCAGCTCCGTCAGCGTCTCGGTCAGCGGCGTGGTGCGGTACTCATAGCTCAGCGGCACGGGCCGGGTCGCGGACCGCACCACCGAGGTGGGCCGCCCGGTGCGCCGGGCCAGGTCCTCCTCGAACCGGGTCACGTCGCCGAGCGTCGCCGACATCAGCACGAACTGGGCCTGGTCCAGCTCGAGCAGCGGGATCTGCCACGCCCAGCCGCGGTCCGGCTCCGCATAGAAGTGGAACTCATCCATGACCACTTGACCGATGTCGGCATCCTTGCCGTCCCGCAGGGCGATGGACGCCAGCACCTCGGCCGTGCAGCAGATCACCGGCGCGTCCGCGTTGACCGACGCGTCTCCCGTGAGCATCCCGACGTTCTCGGTACCGAAGATCTTGCACAGCTCGAAGAACTTCTCCGAGACGAGCGCCTTGATCGGCGCGGTGTAGAAGGTGACCTCGTCCCGGGCGAGGGCGGCGAAGTGGGCGCCCGCCGCCACCAGGCTCTTGCCGGAGCCGGTGGGGGTGGACAGGATGACGTTCGATCCGGACACCACCTCGATCAGCGCTTCCTCCTGGGCGGGGTAGAGCGAGATGCCCCGCTCCTCGACCCACGTGGAAAACGCCTCGAAAAGGGCGTCGGGGTCGGCGTCGCTCGGCAGCTGATCGATAAGAGTCACGCCCCTATACTGCCTGCTTTCCCGCGTCGGCCGGGAACCGGCTGCTGGGACGAAGATCGTCCGCCGCTAGGCTGTGCCCGGCGAGTGGGCCGAAGGGGCGCATCGAGCCCTGGAGAACTTCCCAAGAGACAGACCCGCGCACGCGCGGGCACGAACAGGGGCGGGGATAAGACCATGATGGGACCGGCGCATTCGCTGTCCGGGGCGGCGGCCTGGCTGGGGGTGGGCGCGGCGGCTGCGGCGGCGGGCCATGAGATGCCCTGGCCGGTGCTGGTCGTCGGCGCTCTGATCTGCGCCGGGGCGGCGCTCGCCCCCGATCTCGACCACAAGGCCGCGACGATATCCCGCTCGTTCGGGCCGGTCTCCCGGGGCCTGTGCGAGGTGGTCGACAAGCTCTCGCACGCGGTTTACAAGGCGACCAAGAAGCAGGGCGACCCGCGCCGCTCGGGTGGCCACCGCACCCTCACCCACACCTGGCTGTGGGCAGTGCTGATCGGCGGGGGCGCCTCGGCCCTCGCGATGATCGGTGGCCGCTGGGCGGTGCTCGCGATCCTCTTCGTCCATATGGTGCTGGCCGTCGAGGGGCTGCTGTGGCGCATGGCGCGGGTCTCCAGCGATGTGCTGGTCTGGCTGCTCGGCGCCACCAGCGCCTGGATCCTCGCCGATGTGCTGCACAAGCCGGGCAATGGCGCCGACTGGCTGTTCACCGCGCCGGGTCAGGAGTATCTGTGGCTCGGCCTGCCGATCGTCCTGGGGGCCCTGGTGCACGACATCGGTGACGCGCTCACCGTCTCCGGATGCCCGATCCTGTGGCCCATACCGATAGGCCGCAAGCGGTGGTACCCGGTCGGGCCCCCGAAGGGGATGCGCTTCCGGGCGGGCAGTTGGGTCGAGTTGAAGGTGCTGATGCCGGCCTTCATGGTGGTGGGCGGCCTGAGCGGCCTCGGGGCCCTCGGCATCATCTGACCCTGTGGCCCGGCGGCGCGGGCTGACTCGGTGACCCGGCGGCTGAGCTCGTGACCCGGCGGCGCGGAGTGAGCCGCGCCG
>NZ_NCSM01000005.1:0-259143 GCF_002224125.1 Streptomyces sp. NBS 14/10 | reverse complement strand
CGGCCCTGCTCGACCACCGCGATCAGGTCCGCGTCATGCGCGGTGTGCAGCCGGTGGGCGATGGCGACCACGGTCCGGCCCTCCAGCACCCGGCCCAGGGACCGCTCCAGGTGTCGCGCCGCCCGCGGATCGAGCAGCGAGGTGGCCTCGTCCAGGACGAGCGTATGCGGATCGGCCAGGACCAGCCGGGCCAGAGCGATCTGCTGAGCCTGCGCCGGGGTCAGCGCCAGCCCGCCCGACCCGACCTCGGCGTCCAGACCGTCCTCCAGCGCCCGCGCCCAGCCGTCGGCGTCCACCGCGCTCAGGGCCGCCCACAGCTCGGTGTCCCGCGCGGAGGTGCGGGCCAGCAGCAGATTGTCGCGCAGCGACCCCACGAAGACATGGTGCTCCTGGTTGACCAGCGCCACATGCTCGCGCACCCGCTCGGCCGGCATCCGCGCCAGCTCCGCGTCGCCCAGCGTCACCGTGCCGGTCCGGGGCGCGTAGATCCCGGCGAGCAGCCGGCCCAGGGTGGACTTGCCCGCGCCGGACGGCCCGACCAGGGCCAGTCGCGTCCCGGGCCGTACCCGCATGGTCACCCCGTGCAGCACATCGCTGTCCGCCCGATATCCGAACCGCACCTCGTCCGCGCGCACCTCCCGGCCGCCGGGCGTCACCGTGTCGTCGGCCGAGTCCGGCTCGATCTCCCGCACCCCCACCAGCCGGGCCAGCGACACCTGCGCCACCTGCAGCTCGTCGTACCAGCGCAGAATCAGCCCGACCGGCTCCACCAGCATCTGGGCCAGCAGCGCGCCCGTCGTCAGCTCGCCGACCGTCATCCAGCCATGCAGCACAAAGGCGCCGCCGATCATCAGGACCGACCCGGTGATCAGCGAGTACGTCACATTGATCACAGGGAAGAGCACGCTGCGCAGCCAGAGCGTGTACCGCTCCCACGCGGTCCATTCGCGGATCCGGCGGTCGGACAGGGCGGTCCGCCGGTCACCCAGCCGCTGCGCCTCGATGGTCCGCCCGGCGTCCACCGTCTCGGTGAGGGACGAGGCCACCGCCGCGTATCCGGCGGCCTCCGAGCGGTAGGCGCTCGGCGCCCGGCGGAAGTACCAGCGGCAGCCGATCACCAGCACCGGGAGTGCGATCAGCACCGCAAGACCCAGCGGCGGCGCCGTCACGGTCAGCGCGCCGAGCAGCAGCACCGTCCACACGACCCCGATGGCCAGCTGGGGCACCGCCTCGCGCATCGCGTTGGCCAGCCGGTCGACGTCGGTGGTGATCCGGGACAGCAGATCGCCGGTCCCGGCCCGCTCCAGCACGCTCGGCGGTAGGCCCACCGACCGTACGAGGAAGTCCTCGCGCAGATCCGCCAGCATCCTCTCGCCCAGCACCGCGCCGCGCAGCCGCACCATGCGGACGAACGCGGTCTGCACCGCGAGCGCCACCGCGAAAAGCGCGACGGCGCGTCCGATGCGCAGATCACGCTCTCCCGCCGCAAGGTCCTCGACCAGCCCGCCCAGCAGCTGCGGGCCGACCATGGAGGCGATCACGGCGGTCGCGTTCACGGCCATCAGCACGGCGAAGGCCGTTCGGTGCCGCCGCAGCAGCTCGCGGACGTAGTCCCGCACGGTGGCGGGGGTGCCGACCGGCAGTGTCGTCGCCGACTGCGGTGCGGCGGGGTCAAAGGCCGGTGGGGCCACTCCGATCATGCCGACTCCTCGATCTGTCCGATCCGCCCCGCGGCCCCGGGCCCCGAGGCGTCGTGCCCCGTGGCCCCGTGGCCGTCCCCGTCCTGGTCCGTTTCCAGGTCTGCCTCAGCCGGCTCATCCGGTTCGCGCGTGACCACCGCGCGGTATGCGTACTCGGTGCCCAGCAGTTCGCGGTGCAGCCCCGCGGCGGCCGCCTTGCCGTCCCGTACGAACACCACCCGGTCGGCCCGGTCCAGCAGCAGCGGGCTGGAGGTGAAGACCACGGTGGTCCGCCCCGTCCGCAGCCGCCGCAGGCCCTGCGCGACACGCGCCTCGGTGTGCGAGTCCACCGCGGACGTCGGCTCGTCGAGCACCAGCACCTCGGGGTCGGTCACCAGCGAGCGGGCCAGCGCCAGCCGCTGCCGCTGGCCACCCGACAGGGAGCGGCCGCGCTCGGTGATCCGCGCGTGCAGCGGGTCCGCCGCGCCCGAGCCGTCCACCGATGCCTGGGCGAGCGCGTCCAGCACATCGCCGCACTGCGCCGCCTCCAGGGCCTCCGTCACCGTGACCACCCCCGAGCGGGGCACATCGAGCAGTTCGGCGAGCGTGCCCGACAGCAGCACCGGATCCTTGTCCTGGACCAGCACGGCCCGGCGGGCCGCGGCCAGCGGCACCTCGTCCAGCCGAACGCCGCCCAGCAGCGCCGACGGCGTCCGCCCGGGCTCCGCCTCCGCCGCGCCGCCGCCGGCCTCGCCCTTGGCTTTGTCCTCGTCCTTGTTGTCCCCGTCGCCCGGAGCGTGTCCGCCGAGCCGGTCGGCCAGCCGTCCCGCCAGGTCCGGGTCGCCGCACACCACCGCGGTCAGCTGTCCGGCGGGTGCGAGCACTCCGCTCGCCGGGTCGTACAGATCGCCACCGAACTTCTCCCCGTCGGCTCTGTCCGCCTCGTCGGCCGCCGCCCCCGCGACGGAGCCTTCGGCGCCGTACGAGGAGCGCCGCAGCCCCAGCACCCGGGCGGCGCGTCGCGCCGAAGGCCGGGAGAAGGAATACGCCATCGCGATCTCTTCGAAGTTTCTCAACGGGAAGAGCAGAAAGGTCACCGCGCTGTAGACGGTCACCAGCTCGCCCACCGAGATCTGGCCCTCCCGGGCGAGCGTCGCCCCGTACCAGACGACCCCGATCATCAGCAGCCCCGGCAGGGCGACCTGCACCGCGGCGATCAGCGCCCACATGCGGGCGCTGCGCACCGCCGCCGTCCGCACCTCCTGCGAGGCCCGCCGGTAGCGGTCGAGGAACAGCTCCTCGCCCCCGATGCCGCGCAGCACCCGCAGCCCCGCCACGGTGTCCGAGGCCAGCTCGGTCGCCCGACCGGCCTTCTCCCGCTGCTCGTCCGCCCGCCGTGTGGCCCGGGGCAGCAGCGGAAAGACCGCCAGCGCCAGTGCGGGCACGCCGAGGGCCACCACCATCCCCAGCGCCGGCTGATAGACGATCAGGGCAACACACACCCCGACGGTGGTGATCGCGGCCGCCGTAAAGCGGGACAGCGCCTCCACGAACCAGCCGATCTTCTCCACATCGCCGGTGGAGACGGCCACCACCTCGCCCGCCGCCACCCGTCGCGTCAGCGTCGAACCCAGCTCGACCGCCTTGCGCGCCAGAAGCTGCTGTACCCGCGCCGCCGCCGTGATCCAGTTGGTGATCGCCGCCCGGTGCAGCATGGTGTCGCCGAGCGCGGTGAGTACGGTCAGCCCGGCGATCAGCCCGCCGGACAGCGCCAGCCGCCCGCCCGAGCCGTCCACGACCGCCTGGACACCAAAGCCGATGGCCACGGGGAAGGACACCAGGGCGGCCATGTGCAGCAGACCCCACAGCGCCGCCTTCACCTGCCCGCCCAGTTGATTTCTGCCCAGCCACCACAGGAAGTGGGGTCCTGATCGGACGTCGGGTAGGCCGGGATCGGGGTACGGAAGATCGCGAATGTGCATGACGTCCCAGGGCTCGGGCGGGGTGACGGGCAGGCAGGAGCCGTGAAAGACTCGCGCCCCACCCCTGCGGCATTCAACTGGTTTTCCCGTGCCGGGACCCGGAACACGCCAATCCCGCGTGCGTCGCCACGACGCGGAAGTGGGACGATGGGGCACATGCGAATTTCCGGCACGACGTCCATGCGTGCGGCGGCCGCCACCGGTGCCGCCCTCATCCTCCTGACGGCCTGCGGCGGCGGGGGCGGGGACGGCGACAAGAGCGGTGGCCAGGGCAAGCAGGCGCTGCGCAGCTCCGCCCCCGTGTCGGATCCCACGCGCATCCCGAAGGTGGGCGACGCCCTCCAGTCGAAGATCCCGGCCGACTCGCGCCAGGTCGTCGCGGTCTACGGGAATGGCGTGAACTCCGCGGACGCGACCGTGGTGCTCTATACGAAGCAGGGCAAGAAGTGGGAGCGGACCCGCAGTTGGGCCGCGCACAACGGCAAGCGCGGCTGGACGACCGGCCATCACGAGGGCGACAAGCGCAGCCCGGTCGGCGTCTACTCGCTCAGCGACGCGGGCGGTGTGCTGCCGGATCCCGGCGCCCGGCTGCCGTACAACCAGGCCGCCGCCTTCGCCGCCCCGCACTACTGGCCCAAGACCCACTGGCACGACTTCGACTACGTCATCGCCATCGACTACAACCGCGTCAAGGGCACCTCACCGCTCGATCCGACCCGGCCTCAGGGCCAGAGCAAGGGCGGTTCCATCTGGCTGCACATGGACCACGGCAGCGGCACCTCGGCGTGTGTGAGCGTGCCCAAGTCCGGTATGGAGTACCTGCTGAAGAACCTCGACCCCGCGCTGCACCCCGTCGTGGTGATGGGGGACAAGGCACACCTGGCCGCGTGAGCCATGGGCCGGGTGTGACGGAATGGCCCGTCACACCCGGCCCGGCAGCGGGTTCGGATGGGTTTGGACCTCTCATCGCGGCACGAGGGAGGCCCGCAGCACATCGATCACTTCGTCGTCGCGGACCTGCGCGAAGTCCTCGTACCACAGGCCGACCGCCTGGAACGGGTCGGGCTGGTCCAGGCACACCAGGTCGTCGACCTCCGGCCGGACCGCCGCCGCGGCCTCCCGTGAGCACACCGGCACCGCGAGGATCACCCGGGCGGGCTCGCGATGGCGTACGGAGCGCAGCGCGGCCCGCGCGGTGACTCCGGTGGCCAGCCCGTCGTCCACCACGATCACCGTGCGGTCCCGCAGGTCGGCCGAGGGGCGCCCACGGCGGTACAGCTGCTCGCGGCGGCGCAGCTCGGTGCGCTCTTCCCGGGCCCGCGGGGCGAGCTGGGCCGGTGTCAGGTCGAGCAGGGCCAGCGCCCCCTCGTCATACAGCGGCGGATCGTCCCCGGCGAGGGCGCCGACGCCCAGTTCGGGGTTGAACGGGGCGCCGATCTTCCGGGCCACGAGCACGTCCAGCGGCACCTGCAGCGCCTGGGCGACCTCGTCCGCCACCGGCGCGCCGCCCCGGGGCAGCGCCAGCACCACGGGATTCCTCAACCGCTCGCCCCGCGGCGGCTCGCGCAGCCGCTCGGCCAGCTTCCGCCCGGCTTGCCTCCGGTCGCGAAAACGCATCGTCCCACCTCTCCCTTCCGCCCCTTCTGCGGCCGTCCTTCGCGTCTGTGCGGCCGTCCCTTGCGTCGGCCCCGTGGGGCAGGTCTGCTCCGCTCCTCGCTCCTGAGTTCCCGTCGGCCGGGGCGGTATGCGCGGACAGGATTTTCACCGTTGTTACACCGGGCCCTTCCGTAGGCGATCACGCTCCGCCATAGTGGCGCATCGCGGAATTTACTTTCCGCATCTCAGAAACTAGCTCGGAGGTGTCCACGTGCCGCTCGCCGCACCATCCCTTCCCCTGCGCGCCCTGAGACTGCTGCGCACCTCGCTGTTCACGCAGGTCGCCTGCGCCCTCGTACTCGGAATCGCCGTCGGGCGGCTGTGGCCGGACGTGGGGACGGCCGTTCAGCCGCTCGGCGACGGATTCGTGCGTCTGATCAAGGCGGTGATCGCCCCGCTGGTCTTCTGCGTCGTCGTCGCCGGGATCGCCAAAGCCGGGGACCTCAAGGCGTTCGGGCGGATCGGGCTCAAGGCGCTCATCTGGTTCGAGGTGGCCACCACCGTGGCGCTGCTCTTCGGTCTGCTGGCGGCCAATCTGGTCGGCCCCGGCACCGGTATGCACGTCGACCCCGCCACGCTCGACTCCTCAGCCGTCGACGACAAGACCGGCGGCGGCCATCTGCCCTCGACCTCCCAGTTCATCCTGGACGCGCTGCCGGATAGCGCAGTCGGCGCCTTCGCCCAGAACTCCCTGCTCCAGGTCCTCGTGCTGGCCTGTCTGGTGGGCGCCGCCCTGCTCCACCTCGGCAAGACGAAGGTGCCCGCGATCCTGCCGGCCATCGAACAGGCCCAGGAGGTCGTCTTCGCGATCGTCGGCTTCATCATGAGGCTCGCCCCGCTGGCGGTCTTCGGCGCCATGGCGCATCTCGTCGGCCAGTACGGGATGGGGGCCCTGACGACTTACGGGAAGCTGATCGCGCTCTGCTACGGCGTCGCGCTGCTCTTCCTGGCGGTGCTCGGCGTGGCCCTCAAGGCGATCACCGGGCTGAGCCTGTGGAAGTTCGTCAAGTACACCCGCGAGGAGATGCTGCTGGCCCTCGGCACCGCCTCCAGCGAGACCGTTCTGCCGCGGGTGATGCAGAAGCTGCGCGCGGCCGGGTGCCGGGACGACGCGGTCGGGCTCGTGCTCCCCACCGGATACTCCTTCAACCTCGACGGCGCCTCCATCTATCTGTCCATTGGCACGCTCTTCATCTCCCAGGCGGTCGGTGTGGACCTGAGCCTGGGTCAGCAGATCACCGTGGTCCTCGTGCTGATGCTCACCAGCAAGGGCATGGCGGGCGTGCCCGGTTCGGCCTTCCTGGCGCTCTCGGCGACGGCCTCGGCCCTCGGAGTGATCCCCGCGGCCGCCGTCGCGCTGCTGCTCGGCGTGGACCGGATCATGGACTCGATGCGGGTGGCGACCAATCTGCTCGGCAACTGTGTCGCCGTCTTCGCCGTCTCGCGCTGGGAGGGCGCGCTGGACATGGCGAAGGCCAAGCGCGTACTCGACGGTGAGCGGACGGCCGTCGAAGAGGAGGCCGCGGCACTGGCCGAGGCTGCTCCGGACACGGACACGGACACGGACGCGGACGCGTCGGCCGCCCCGCCCGCGGGGTCCCCCGCGTCGGGGCACTGAGCCGGGCGCACGGGCAGCGCCGCGGGGGCGGTCTCCTCAGCAGCGGCCCTGGTCGGGTGTGCCGGCGAGCGTGTCAAGCAGCTCGCCCAGCATCTCGCGCTGCCGGTCGGACAGCGGGGCCAGGATCTCCTCCGCGGCGGCCCGGCGCGCGTCGCGCAGCGCGCGCAGCGTCGCGCGGCCGGTGTCGGTGAGCTCGACGCGCACCACGCGACGGCTGTCCGGATCGGGCGCGCGGCGCACGGAGCCATGCGCCTCCAGAGCGTCCACCAGCGTCGTCACTGCGCGCGGGACCACTTCGAGCCGTTGCGCGAGGTCCGCCATGCGCGGCGGCCGGTCGCTGTGCGCCACCATGCGCAGCAGACGGGACTGGGCGGGGGTGATGCCCAGCGGCTCCATATGCCGCTTCTGGGCGCGGTGCAGTCTGCGGGTCAGGCGCAGCAGCTGCTCCGTGAGGAGGCCTGAGGTGTCGGGGGCGGACATGATCGCAGTCTATCAGGACAAGGTTCATTGTGAGTATAGGTAACAATGAGCTATGCTCGGCAAAATGCTGGGCAAGGCCGCGTTCGTACCCGGTCGCGTGCCACCCACCCCTGCTCAGAAGGAGCCCATGCACCACGACGCATCTCAGTGGACCTCATCTTCCGCCGACCCCGAGCAGCCCGCCCAGCTGCGGCGCATCCTCGGGCTCTTCCGCCCCTATCGTGGCCGCCTCGCCCTCGTCGCCCTGCTGGTCGGCGCCTCCGCCCTGGTCTCCGTCGCCTCGCCGTTCCTGCTGCGCGAGGTCCTGGACACCGCGATCCCCGAGCGCCGCACCGGACTGCTGACCCTGCTCGCCCTCGGCATGATCGCCGCGGCCGTCGTCACCAGCGTCTTCGGAGTGCTGCAGACCCTCATCTCCACCACCGTCGGCCAGCGCGTCATGCACGATCTGCGCACGGCGGTCTACGACCGGCTGCAGCGCATGCCGCTCGCCTTCTTCACCCGCACCCGCACCGGCGAGGTGCAGTCCCGGATCGCCAATGACATCGGTGGCATGCAGGCCACCGTCACCTCCACCGCGACCTCGCTGGTCTCCAACCTCACCAGCGTCGTCGCCACGGTCGTCGCGATGCTCGCCCTCGACTGGCGGCTGACCGTCGTCTCGCTGCTTCTGCTGCCGCTGTTCGTCTGGATCAGCCGCCGGGTCGGGCGCGAGCGCAAGCGGATCACCTCGCAGCGCCAGAAGCAGATGGCGGCCATGTCCGCGATGGTGACCGAGTCCCTGTCGGTGAGCGGGATCCTCCTCGGCCGCACGATGGGCCGGTCCGAGTCGCTGACCCGGGAGTTCGCCCGGGAGTCCGAGCGACTGGTCGGTCTGGAGGTGCGCTCCAGCATGGCCGGGCGCTGGCGGATGTCCACCATCGGCATCGTCATGGCCGCCATGCCCGCCGTCATCTACTGGGCCGCCGGGATGGTCCTGGACTCGGGCGGCCCCTCCGTCTCCATCGGCACCCTGGTCGCCTTTGTCTCGCTGCAACAGGGACTGTTCCGGCCCACGGTCAGCCTGCTGTCCACCGGAGTGGACATCCAGACCTCCCTCGCCCTCTTCCAGCGCATCTTCGAATACCTCGACCTGCCGATCGACATCACCGAGCCCGCCGAGCCCGTGCGGTTGGCGAAGGTGCGCGGCGAAGTCCGCTTCGACCGCGTGGACTTCTCGTACCCGAAGGACCCGAAGGACGCGAGAGAAGCGAAGGACACGGGGGACCTGAAGGGCTTGAAGAGCTCGAGGCCCACGCTCAGCGGCATCGACCTGACCGTCCCGGCGGGCGGCAGCCTGGCCGTCGTCGGGCCGACCGGCTCCGGCAAGACCACCCTCAGCTATCTGGTGCCGAGGCTGTACGACGTCACCGGCGGCCGGATCCTGATCGACGGTGTGGACGTCCGCGACCTCGACTTCGACACCCTCTCCCGCGCGGTCGGCGTCGTCTCCCAGGAGACCTATCTCTTCCACGCCTCCGTGGCCGACAATCTGCGCTTCGCCAAGCCCGACGCCACGGACGAGGAGATCGTGGCGGCCGCGCGTGCCGCCCAGATCCATGACCACATCGCCTCGCTGCCCGAGGGCTATGACACCCTCGTCGGCGAGCGCGGCTACCGCTTCTCCGGCGGCGAGAAGCAGCGGCTGGCCATCGCCCGCACCATACTGCGCGACCCGCCCGTGCTCATCCTCGACGAGGCGACCAGCGCCCTGGACACCCGCACCGAGCACGCGGTGCAGCAGGCCATCGACACCCTCTCCGCCGGACGGACCACGATCACCATCGCCCACCGACTGTCCACCGTGCGGGACGCCGACCAGATCGTGGTCCTCGACGGTGGGCACATCGCCGAACAGGGCAGCCATGAGGAACTGCTGGCCAAGGGCGGGCGGTACGCCGCCCTGGTGCGGCGCGACGAAAACCTCGCCCCTGTGGCCTCGGCAGGGTAGGTCCGCCAGGTCCGTCTTGCCCGGACGGGCGGCCCGCTATGGGGAGAACTCGGCGCGCACCGCCTCCGTGTGCTCGCCGAGTGCGGGCACCGGCCGCATCGCCGCCTGGCGCCCGGCCACCTCGACCGGTGGCAGCAGACCGCGCAGCGGACCCACCGGGGAGTCGAATTCCCGCCACCGCGCGCGTGCTTCCAGCTGCGGATGGGCGGCGAACTCCGCGATATCGCGGAGCCGGGCGTTCGCGATGCCCGCCCCGTCCAGGAGCGCGATCAGCCCGTCCGCGGTGTGCGTCGCAAAACACTCCTCCAGCTCCGCCGTCAGCTCTTCGTCATGCTCGCGGCGCGCGGGGTTGTCGGCGAACCGCGGATCGCGGATCAGCTCCGGGCGGCGCAGCACCTGCTCGCACAGGGCGATCCACTCGCGGTCGCTCTGCACGCTGAGAAAGACCCGCGCGCCGCCCCCGCAGCGGTAGGGCCCATACGGCGAGATGGACGGATGGCGGGCGCCGCTGCGCAGGAGCGGAGCCCCGCCGTAGGCCTGCGCGAAGTAGGGATGGCCCATCCATTCGCCGAGCGCGTCCAGGAGGCTGACGCTCAGATCGGTTCCTTCACCCGTACGCTCCCGCTCGTACAGCGCGGTGAGAATCCCGCTGTAGGCGTACATCCCGCCCGCGATGTCCGCGATCGAGATCCCGGGCCGCGCCGGGGCTTCCGGGTCGCCGGTGATCGACAGCAGCCCCGTCTCGCACTGGACCAGCAGGTCGTACGCCTTCTTGTCCCGGTAGGGGCCATCGGGGCCGTATCCGGAGATGGCGCAGGTGATCAGGCGTGGATGCCGGTCGCGCAGCACCGGCGCGCCGAGGCCGAGCCGGTCCACGGCGCCGGGCGCGAGATTGTGCACGAATACATCCGCGGCGGCGATCAGCCCGTCGAGCAGCCTGCGATCCGCGTCGCCCTTGAGGTCGAGGACGACGCTCTCCTTGCCGCGGTTGATCCAGACGAAATAGGCGGACAGGCCCTTGACGGCACGGTCGTAGTCGCGGGCGAAGTCCCCCCGCCCCGGCCGTTCCACCTTGATGACGCGGGCGCCGAGATCGGCGAGCTGGCGGGTGGCGAACGGGGCGGCGACGGCCTGTTCCAGAGCGACGACGGTGATGCCGTCCAGGGGGTGCGCGGGCACGGGCGACTCCTTCGGTGCGTTCTCAGGCACCTTTCTTCCCCGCTCGGGGCGGCGGCCGAACGCCCGCCGCCCCCGGGGCCGGGCCCGTCAGCCGAACAGGCCGCGCAGAAACGCGATCTGCTCGGCCTGCTGGTGCACGCCGCCGCCCTCATGGCCGTTGAAGGCCCACACCTTCAGGTCCTTGTCGCCCGCGTAGTGGTTGTACGCGGCGAAACCGCAGGACGTGGGGGTGATCTCGTCGCGCAGCGCGGTCGAGAAGAGCGCTGGCGCAGTCGCGCGGATGGCGAAGTTGAGCCCGTCGAAGTGGTCCATCGTGGCCAGGACCTGGTCCGCCAGGCCGCGCTGGCCGGCGCAGAACCGGGCCACTTCGCCGTACGGATCGGCGTCGGTGATCTCCACGGCGCGGCGGATATGCGTCATGAACGGCACATCGATCAGCGCCGCGGTCAGATCCGGCACCAGACCGGCGGCGGCCAGGGCCAGGCCGCCGCCCTGGCTGCCGCCGCTGACGACGATCCGCCCCTCGTCGACCAGCGGATGCGTGCGGGCGGCAGCGACGGCGCGTACCGCGTCGGTGTACAGCCGACGGTAGTAGTAGTCGTCCGGGGACAGGATCCCCTTGGTCATCTTGCCGGCGGCCTCGGGCCCGGTGCCGCCGACCGGGTCGGGCGTGCTGCCGGGGTTGTTGGGGGAGGCGCCCTGGCCGCGGCTGTCCATGACGAAGACCGCGTAGCCCACCGACGGCCACAGCAGCCAGTTGTGCGGCAGGCCCCGGCCGCCGTTGTAGCCGATGTACTGCACCACGCAGGGCAGCGGGCCCGCCGCGTCCCGCGGCGCCAGCAGCCAGCCGCCTATCCGGTGCCCGCCGAATCCGGAGAACTCCACGTCGTAGGTGTGCAGACGGGCGAGCCCCGCGTCGGTCTCGGTGAACACCGCCTCCAGAGCGTGCTCGCCCGCCTCGGCGAGGGTGCGCTCCCAGAAGGCGTCGAAGCCGTCGGGCTCGGGCAGGGCCGGCTGGTAGGCGCGCAGTTGGTCCAGGGGCATGTCGACGAACACGGCGGGGGTACCTCCCGGGTGAGTGGTGCGACGGTGCGGGTGGGTCGGCGCGGGTGGGTCGGGACGAGCGGTTCGGGGGTGGCAAGCGCTTACCATAGCGACAGCGCTTCTCGCCATACATGATCGTCCGGATATCCGATCAGTGTTCGAGTTCTCGGTCAAGAGAGAGGGCCGGGCGGGGGAGCGGTGCTGGAGCGGAGCACGAGCCGGGTGGACAGCTCCGTCCGAGTGCCCTCGGGCACCTCGCCCGACATCAGCCGCAGCAGACTGCGCAGCGCCGTCGCCGCCATCTCGGACAGCGGCTGACGGACCGTGGTGAGCGCGGGCGTGACCCAGCGGGCCTGCGGGAGGTCGTCGAAGCCCACCACGCTGAAGTCGTCCGGGACCCGCAGCCCCCGCTCCGCCAGTGCCTGGTACACGCCGAGCGCCATCTGGTCGGAGCAGGTGAAGACGGCGGTGGGCGGCTCGGGCAGTTCCAGGAGCTCACACATCCGCTGATAGGAAACGGTTTCATCGAAGTTGCCGTACCGCACATAGTCCGGCGGGACGCGCAGCCCGGCCGCCGCCATCGCCGAGCGGTACCCGGCGACCCGGGCGCTGCTGCACTGCTTGCGCCGATAGCCGCCGATCACCGCGATCCGCCGGTGCCCGAGGCCGATCAGGTGCTCCGCCGCGCTCACCCCGCCCTGCCAGTTGGCGGCGCCGACGGACGGCACACCGGGCGGCGGTTCCAGCACGGGGTCGATCATCACAAACGGGATGCGGTGCTCGTCCAGCCAGGCGTACTGGGTGGGCGTCAGCTCGGCGAGGTTGAACAGCACCCCGGAACTCCCGCGGGCGCAGAGCTTGTCCAGCCAGCCCCGCTCGGGGCGGCCGCCGCGGGTGCGGGTGAGCCCGGCCGAGACCACCACGTCAAGACCCGCGTCGTGTGCGGCCTGCTCCACACCGTGCAGCACCGCGCCCGACCACGCGGTGTCCAGTGAGTGCACCACCAGGTCGATCAGGGCCGGCGGCTTGGACGCCTCGAAGCGGGGCCGGCGGACATATCCCAGGCGGTCCAGCACCTCGGTGACCCGGCGCCGGGTGTCCGGGGCGACATCCTCCCGGCCATTGACCACCTTCGAGGCGGTCGGCACCGACACCCCCGCCTCACGGGCGATGACCGCCAGGGTGGGCCCCGTCGACCCCGAGGATCGCGCCATCGAGAATCCCCTTCCGTACCCGCCGGTTGGCGAAAATTTCGAATACGGGAACTCGCCCGCTCGAAGCGTTGACCGGATAGCAACCGGTTCCTACATTAAGGGGCCCCAAGTCGGCGGGGAACCCCCCGGAATTGAGGATGCGACATCTGGTTAATATCGGACCGAAACTTTCGAAAAACCGCAAGCAGGCCCCGTACGCTGGGGGGCGTACGGGGCCGCGGTGCGGGTGTCTACAAGCCGTAGCGGCTCTTGAGGTGGCGCCAGAAGTCGCGGTACATCCACTTGTCGAACTCGGTGATGTGATCCGCCGTTCCCGCCTGCATCAGGAAGCCGCCGACACCGGTCGGGGTCCAGTCGTAGAAGTCGTCCAGACCGTAGGTGTGGCCGATCTCGTGCAGCAGGATATGGATGTTGTCCTGGTTCACCGCGCCGACCATGTACTCACTGCCGATGCGCTGGCCCCAGTCGCCGCCCGCGCCGCCGCCGAAGCCCTTGGTGAGCCAGAGCGACTGGTCGTAGTGGCGCGCCGCGCCGCCGGGACACTTGGAGTAGTTGCCGTCCTGGTGGAAGAAGCGACCGCAGTCGGGGGAGCACTGCGGCGCGCCTTCGCTCTCCAGCCCGGTGTAGATGTCCACCGAGTTGTCGGTCCACTGGAGGGTCGAGCGGTTCTTGACGGCCCAGCCGACGATCTTGACCGGGACGTCGTTGTACGGGAAGCCGTCGAAGCCCGCGACGGAGTCGATCCACTTCTTGGACTGCCGCTTGAGGGCGGTGTGGATCTGGTCGCGCAGCGCGGCGCTGACGGGCTGGTCGGATTCCCAGCGCACGCAGTAGTTGAGGCTGCCCTTGTTGGCCATCAGCTGGTCCCAGCCGTAGTTCTTGAAGCCGTAGAGGTCCGGGTAGGTGGACTCGACATGCTTCCAGACCTCGTCCAGCGGCCGGACGAGGTTGCTCGGCGGATTCCAGGTGTCGGCGGGCGCCGAGGTGGCGGCCCCCGCGGGTGCGGAGAAGCCGATGACGGACAGTGCCCCGGCCGCCACGGCGACCAGGAGCATTCGGAGTCTTCTTAACAGTGGCATGGCGGCTCGCTTCCGGGTCGGGAAGTGGAAGCAGACGGCACGCCCCCGTGGAGGGGCGGTACGGGTGCGTGGCCGCCCGCGACGGTTGGTCGCCGCCGCTCACCGAAACGTTGCCGCCGTTGCCCGCTGGGAAATACGCCGCCGTCGCCTGCCGGAAGACGCCGCGATCGCGACCGCGCCCCCGCTAACGCCGCCGTCGTGCGGAGCGGCCCCGGCCCTGGGCCCCGACGCGGCCCTAACGCCGCCGTCGCCGCCTGCGGCGCTTGCTCCAGAACCAGCCCGCCGGCGGCTCATCCGCGCGCCACGGCTGCGGCTCGGGCACGCCGCGCCGCCAGCGCGCGGTCAGCATCCGGGTGCGCGCGGTGGGCTCGGACACCTCCGCGCCGCGTATGAAGTCCTGGTCCAGGACCACGTCGTCCCAGTCGCCGGACTTGCCGGGCTCGCTGGGCTCGTCGGGGTCCGCTCCCCGGTCCGTGGAGCCGGTGCTCAAGGGACACCTCCCGTTCGCCGGTGCCCTCGGGCACACAACCGTGTTCCTCAAGCGCCCAACGTCCGGACCACCCGGCGAGTTCCACAGCGAGGTGCGCAGGCATACCGCACGAGAGGATCGCGCAAGCGCTTACACCGGAATCCACACCCGCATCGCCCCCGCCTCCCGGTTCGCCCACGCGTAGTAGGGGATCGCCGTCACCCGGACCGGCTCGGCGGCGGGGGCATGCGGTGCTCCGAGCGCGCCGGGTGCTCCGGGGGTTCCGGGTGCGCCGCCGTCGGCATCGGCGTACGGCCACCAGCCCTCGGGCCGGACCTGGGAGCGCAGCGCCCCGGCCGTGATCGCGGTGACCCCGCCGAGCAGTTCCGGCCGGTGCGTGGCGTGCAGCGCCGCCCCGGGGTCGAGCTGGACGCGGTCGAGCCTGAGATCGGCCGGCTGGTCCGGCGCCTCCAGGCAGTACACCAGCGGCCCGCGCTCGATCGCGACGCAGCCGCGCACCGCGTCCACCCGGGGGTCGGGCCGGGTGAGCCGGGGGTGCAGTGGCAGCTCGAGCACCACCGTCTCGCCCGGCCGCCAGCGGCGCCGCAGCCGCAGCCAGCCGCCCTCGGCCCGCCCGGCCACGGCCTCGCCGTTGACCGTCGCCCCGTACTCGTCCGCCCAGTGCGGGATGCGCAGCGAGAGGGTCCAGTCCCCGTCGCCGGGGACCTCGTCCACGACGACCGCGATCCGGCCCTCCCAGGGGTAGCCGGTGCCTACCCGCACCGCCCCGCCGCCCGCCGCGTACGACCCCGACGCGTACTGGTGCAGCTGCAGGCCGTCCGCGTCGCCGCTGGCCACGTAGTGCGGCAGCGAGGCCAGTAGCCGCATCACGTTCGGCGGGCAGCAGGCGCAGCGGAACCACTCCGTGCGGCGCGCCCCCTGGTCGCCGTGCGGACCGGCGTAGTCCTCGCGGACCTGGAGCGGGTTGACGTACAGCCAGCGGTTCCCGTCCAGCGAGACGCCCGACAGGAAGCCGTTGTACAAGGTCCGTTCGACCAGGTCGCTGTAGCGGGCCTCGCCCGTCAGCAGCGCCATGCGCCAGCCGAACTGGATCGAGGCGATGGCCGCGCACGTCTCGGCGTACGCCCGGTCCGGCGGCAGTTCGTACGCGTCGCCGAACGCCTCCAGGTCGTGCCGGGAGCCGACCCCACCGGTCAGATAGGTCTTGGTGGCGGCCGTGTCCTCCCACAGCCGCACCAGCGCCTCCCGCAGCCCGGGGTCGCCGGTCTCGGCCGCCAGGTCGGCGGCCCCGGCGAGCAGGTACAGCTGGCGTACGGCGTGCCCGGTGACCCCGGCCGCGTCCCGCACCGGGGCGTGGTCCTGCCAGTAGGGTGCGCCGGGGCGGCGGTCGGCCTCCCGGTCCACGGCGCCGTCGCCGAGGGTGCCCGCTCCGCGCCGGTCCACGAAGTAGCGGGCGAGGTCGAGATAGCGCCGCTCGTCCGTCTCCCGGTACAGCTCGACCAGCGCCGTCTCGATCTCCGGGTGTCCGCATACGGCGTCCACCGGCTTGCCGGGGCCGAAGGTGGCGTCGATGTGGTCGGCGAACCGCACCGCCACGCCGAGGAGTTCATCGCCTCCCATAGCCCGGTGGTGCGCGATCGCGGCCTGGATGAGATGGCCCGCGCAGTAGAGCTCATGACCCCAGTGCAACTCGGTCCACCGCTGGGCACCCGGCCTGACCTGGTAGTACGTCTGGAGGTAGCCGTCGGTGTCCTGCGCGGCGGCCACGAGTTCGGTCAACCGGCCGACATGCCGGGCCAGTTCCCCGGCGGCCGCCCCGGCTGCCCCGGTACCTCCAGCCGGCACCTCAGCTCCTTCAGCCAGCTGCCAGGACGCGGCCTCCAGCCATTTGTGCACATCCGAGTCCTGGAACTGGAAGTCGCCGCTGAACCCCGGCGCCTTCGCCGCGGCGGCCGCCCGCAGATTGCCCAAGTTGCCCGCCTCCTCGAGCCGGTGCGGCCCCTGCGCGATGCTCACCTCGGCGTTGGTGCGGCGCCTGGCGGCCCAGAAGCCGCCGGTGATACGGGCCGTGGTGGCCGGGCGCAGTGCGGTGTGCGCACCCATGGAGAGTCGGATCGGTCCTGCGGTCATCCGCCTACCACTTCTTCCTGGTCACAGACATGGAAACCGGTTGTCGCGGCGAGCTTAGGTAAGCCTGTGCTCCGCGACAAGGCTTCCGTCTCTACTGATGAACGCCCCGGGCCCCGCGGCGTTTTCGAAAGTTTCGCACCTTCCTCAGGGACTGTCAGAAGTCATCAGAAGCCTTAATCTCCGAACAAAATCGATCACCGTGGTCCGTCATCAGGAGACAGACATGAGCCGCAGTGAACAACAACCCGGCCGCCGGCTGGTCCTCAAGGGCGCCCTGGCAGCGGGCGCCGTCGTGGGTGCGCCCGGCCTGGCCCACGCCGCGGGCCCGTCCGCGGCACAGGCCAAAGCCGCGCCGGCCGGGGCCAAGGCCGAGCCGTACCGCAATCCGCTGGTCCTGCAGCGGGCCGATCCGCATATCGTCAAACACACCGATGGCTACTACTACTTCACCGCCACCGCACCCGAGTACGACCGCATCATCCTGCGCCGCTCCAAGACCCTGCAGGGTCTGTCCACCGCCGCCGAGTCGGTGATCTGGAGGAAGCACACCAGCGGCGACATGGGCGCCCACATCTGGGCGCCGGAGATCCACTTCATCGACGGCAAGTGGTATGTCTACTTCGCCTCGGCACCGGCCAACGACGTCTGGAAGATCCGGATGTGGGTGCTGGAGAACGCGAGCGCCAACCCGTTCACCGGGACCTGGACCGAGAAGGGCCGGATCACCACCCCACTGGACTCCTTCTCCCTCGACGCCTCCACCTTCGTCCACCGGGGCAACCGCTATCTCGTCTGGGCCCAGTCCAACCCGGCCGTCGGCAACAACTCCAGCATCTACCTTGCCCGGATGGCCAACCCATGGACCGTCACCGGCCCGCAGGTGGAGATCTCCCGCCCGACGTACGACTGGGAGACCCGCGGCTACAAGGTCAACGAGGGACCCTCGGTCCTCCAGCGGAACAACAAGGTCTTCCTGACCTACTCCGCCAGCGCCACCGACAGCAACTACTGCATGGGGCTGCTGACCGCCTCCGCGAGCAGCGACCTGCTGGACCCCGCCTCCTGGGCCAAGAGCCCGACGCCGGTCTTCACCAGCAATGACACCACCAAGCAGTACGGTCCGGGGCACAACTCCTTCACCGTCGCCGAAGACGGCCGCACCGACGTCCTCGTCTACCATGCGCGCCAGTACAAGGACATCACCGGCGATCCGCTGCACGACCCCAACCGCCACACCCGCGTCCAGACCCTGCGCTGGAAGGCCGACGGCACCCCGGACTTCGGCATCCCGGTGGCCGACGCGCCCGTACGCGAGGCGAAGGCGACATCGCGGTACACCATGACCGCGTTCACGAACAGCAGCGAGTCCAACATGTACGTCTACGACTCGCCGGACGCGCTGGCCTACACGCTGCTCAAGGGCCCGGCGTACACGCCCCCGGCCCAGCTGATCCGCGACCCCAGCGTCATCAAGCACACCGACGGCTACTACTACATCGTCTACACCACCAACTGGACCGGGAACACCATCGGCTTCGCACGCAGCCGAGACCGGGTGAACTGGACCTTCGTACGCGACCACACCCTCCCGGTGGCCGGTCTGGAGCGCACCTGGGCGCCCGAGTTCTTCGTGGACACCAACGGCAGTATCAACGTCATCGTCTCGCTGGACACCACGTCCACCTCCGGCCAGACTTTCCGGCCGCATCTGCTCACCGCCACCAACGCCGCGCTGTCCTCGTGGACCTCCCCGAAGCCGATCACCGGCCTGGACAGCGCCAACTACATCGACACCTTCGTCGTCCGCTACGCCGGTCAGTACCACGCCTTCACCAAGCAGGAGACGACGAAGTACATCGAGTACGCGACGGCCACCAGCCTGGGCGGGCCGTACACCTTCCGCGGCACCGGCGACTGGGCGGGCTGGGGCAGTTGGCGCGAGGGGCCCGCGCTGGTCCATCTGGACAACGGCGGCTGGCGTATCTACTTCGACGGCTACGCGGACCACAAGTACTACTACAGCGACAGCCTCGACGGATTCCGGACCTGGACCCCGATCAGGGAGCTGCCCGGCCTCTCCGGATTCGCCCGCCACTTCACCGTGCTGAAGGAGAGTGTGTGATGCCTGCCCCGAAGACGAGGCGCCCCCGCCTCTGGACGCTCGTGGTCGCCGTGTGCGCGGCCCTGCTGGCCCCGTTGCTGTGCGCGTCCGGCGCGCAGGCCGCCCCCGTGACTGTCCTCAACGGGACACAGTTTGCCACCACCTCGGGCGATCCGGTGCACGCCCACGGCGGGGGAGCCATCAAGGTCGGCGCGTATTACTACTGGTTCGGCGAGAACCGTAACGCGGACAACACCTTCCGCTATGTGTCCGCCTACCGCTCGAAGGACCTCAAGAGCTGGGAGTTCCGCAGACACGTGCTGACCCAGGCGACGGACCCCGAGCTGGCGAAGGCCAATATCGAGCGGCCCAAGGTCCTCTACAACCAGCGGACCAAGCAGTTCGTGATGTGGATGCACAAGGAGAACGGCACCGACTACGGCGAGGCGCGCGCCGCGGTCGCCACCTCCCCGACCGTCGACGGCGACTACACCTGGCGGGGCAGCTTCCGGCCGCTGGGCCAGCACATGTCGCGGGACATCACGCTGTTCCAGGACAACGACGGCACCGGCTATATGGTCTCGGCGGCCCGGGAGAACTATGACCTGCAGATCTACCGGCTGACCGACGACTACACGGGAGTGGCGAGCCTGGTGGCCAACCCCTGGCCCGGCGGCCACCGCGAGGCGCCCGCCCTCTTCAAGCGCGGCAACGTCTACTTCATGCTGACCTCCGGTGCCACCGGCTGGAACCCCAACCAGCAGAAGTACGCCACCGCGACCGACCTGGCCGGGCCGTGGACCGAGATGGCGAATATCGGCGACGCGACCGCGTACGGCTCCCAGACCGCGTATGTGCTGCCGGTGCAGGGCGATGGCGCGACGTCCTATCTGTATCTGGGCGACCGCTGGGGCAACTCCTTCGGCGGCAAGGTCAACGACTCCCGCTATGTGTGGCTGCCGCTGTCCTTCCCGACCTCGCGCACGATGACGATGGACTGGTTTCCGCAGCTGGCCATCGACACCGAGGCGGGCACCGTGACCGGCTCCGGCGGGCCGTACCGCACGCTGGTGGCCCGGCACAGCGGCAAATGCGCCGACATCACCTCGGCCTCGCAGACCGATGGCACCGCGGCCGTGCAGTACACCTGCAACGGCGGTGGCAACCAGCTGTTCTGGTCCAAGGACGCCGGCGGCGGCTATGTCCAGCTGGTCGCCCGGCACAGCTCCCAGTGTCTGACCGTCAGCGGCGGCTCCGCCGACGACGGCGCGAAGGTCGTCCAGTCGGCCTGCGGCGCGGGGGCGAACCAGCAGTGGCAGGCCACGGACACCGGCGACGGATATGTGCGGCTGACCTCCCGGAGCAGCGGCAAGTGTCTGGACGTGGCGGACGAGTCCACCGCGGACAAGGCCGCGATCGTGCAGTGGACCTGTACGGGTGGCGCCAACCAGCAGTGGCGGCGCGGCTGACCGGCCCCACACCCTGTTACTGCTGGGGCTGTTGACTTCCACGGAAGTGTCGGTACCGTCGCCGTGCACAGCATGTCGGACATTATTCGTAATTTCGAACCTCTGTGAGGGAAGAACATGAACGAACCAGTCGACAGACGGCACTTCCTCGCCACCACGGCCTCCGGTGCCGCGGCCGTCGCGCTCACGGCCGCGGCCGGAGGCACGGCCATGGCCGCCGCCCCTGCCACTTCCACCGGCCCGGCCGCACCCCGCGGCCGGGTACGGGCGCTGAGTAGCGTCCGGCCGTTCCCGCTCGGCGCGGTCACCCTGTTGCCGAGCGCCTTCAAGGACAAGCAGTCCCGTAACACCGCCTATCTGCGGTACGTCGACATCGACCGGCTGCTCCACACCTTCCGGCGGGGCGTCGGCCTGGCGAGCGGCGCCCAGCCGTGCGGCGGCTGGGAGAGCCCGACCACCGAGTTACGCGGCCACAGCACCGGCCATCTGCTGTCCGGGCTCGCCCTCAGCTACGCCAACACCGGCGACACCGTGCTGCTGGACAAGGGCCGCAGCGCTTCACCCACGCCCGGGTCTTCGACCCGCTCGCCCGCAACGAGGACCAGCTCGCCGGGTTGCACGCCAACACCCAGATCCCCAAGATGGTCGGCGCCCTTCGGCTGTGGGAACAGGGCCTGGCCAGCCGCTACCGCACCATCGGCGAGAACTTCTGGAAGATCGTCACCGACCACCACACCTATGTCATCGGTGGCAACAGCAACGGCGAGGCGTTCCACGAGCCGGGCGCCATCGCCGCCCAGCTGTCCAACAACTGCTGTGAGAACTGCAACTCGTACAACATGCTCAAGCTCACCCGGCTGATCCACTTCCATGCGCCCGACCGCACCGACCTGCTCGACTACTACGAGCGCACGCTCTTCAACCAGATGCTGGGCGAACAGGACCCCGACTCGGCCCACGGCTTCAACATCTACTACACCGGCCTGGCGCCCGGCGCCTCCAAACAACAGCCGCCCTTCATGGGCACCGACCCCAATCAGTACTCCACCGACTACAACAACTTCTCCTGCGACCACGGCAGTGGCATGGAGACCCAGGTCAAGTTCGCCGACACCATCTACACCTACGCGGACCAACGCCTGCTGGTGAACCTCTTCATCCCCTCCGAGCTGCGCTGGCAGGAGAAGGGCATCACCTGGCGGCAGACCACCGGCTTCCCCGACCAGCAGACCACCACCCTCGCCGTGGCCTCCGGCGCCGCCTCCCTCGAACTGCGTGTGCGCATCCCCGCCTGGGCCACCGGCGCCCGCGCGGCGCACAACGGCACCACCCTCCCGGACCAGCCGAAACCCGGCAGCTGGCTGGTCATCGACCGCTCCTGGAAGGCCGGCGACCGCGTCGACGTGACCCTGCCGATGGGGTGAAGCTCGACCCCACGCCCGACGACCCGGATGTCCAGGCCGTGCTGTACGGGCCGGTCGTGCTCGCCGGGGCATACGGCAACCGCCCCAGTATGACCATGCCGCGGCTGGTGAAGGACTCGGTGCGGCAGCAGTCCGGCGCCACGCTCAAGTTCACCGCCACCGCGAGCGGCGAAACCGTCACCCTGCTCCCCGTCGCCCGCGTCCACCACCAGAACTACAACGTCTACTGGCTGACCGGCGAGCCGCCCACCCCGCCGCCCGCCTTCGCCGCCTGGCACCGCTTCGACGAAACCCGCGGGACCAGCGCCGCCGACGCCACCGGCAAGACCGCCACGCTCACCCGCGGCGCCTCCTGGAGGGCCAGCACATGGCATGGACCCGGATCTTCGATGTCGGGACGGGCGTGACCGCCGACACTTTCCTCACCCACGCGCCGACTCCGGCAAGCTGCGCTTCGCACCATCACAAGCGGAGGCGGCGCCGAACAGCGCGTCGGGGCCGACCCGCTACCGACCGGCCACTGGACTATGTCGCCGTGAGCTACGGAGCAAGTCGGCACCGCCGTGCTGTATTTGAACCCTCCCCCAGCTTGAGCAGGGGGATTCCTGGCTCAGGAAGCCCTGCAGACCAGCGGCCTGAAAGGTCTTACTCCCTCAACACCAGCCGGGACGGAACCTGCCCGGTTTGCTGAGCAAAGCTCGACTGTGCCGTCTTGGTTCTCGAGTGGCACGGTGTGCGCGCTTGGTTCTTGCAACGCACGGCCTACACGTTACCCGAGTATCGCGACCCTGGCACAATGACCACGATTGACACCGAGGTCGAAGCAGATACGAGCACCACACGAGAACGAGGACGACGCACATGGTCTATCTCGCCGCCGAGGGCCGCTACGGCTCCATGCAGTACCAGCGCTGTGGCCGCAGTGGCGTGCTGTTGCCGAAGGTCTCCCTGGGCCTGTGGCACAACTTCGGCGACACCCACCCGATCGAGACCCAGCGCGACGTGCTGCGCCGCGCCTTCGACCTCGGGGTCACCCATATCGACCTGGCCAACAACTACGGCCCGCCGCCCGGCAGCGCCGAGTCCAACTTCGGCACGGTCTTCGCCCAGGACTTCCGCCCCTACCGCGACGAGCTGTTCATCGCGAGCAAGGCCGGATATCTGATGTGGCCGGGCCCGTACGGCGAATTCGGCTCGCGCAAGTACCTCCTCGCCAGCCTCGACCAGTCGCTGACCCGGATGGGCCTGGACTACGTCGATGTCTTCTACTCCCACCGCTTCGACCCGGACACGCCCCTCGAAGAGACCATGGGCGCGCTGGACAGCGCGGTGCGACAGGGCAAGGCGCTCTACGCGGGCCTGTCCAACTACCCGCCCGAGGCCATCGAGCGGGCCGCCGCCATCCTCAAGGAACTGCGCACCCCGTACCTGATCAACCAGCACCCGTACTCCATCCTGCAGCGCGGGGTGGAGGGTGGGGTGCTGGAGGCATCCGCGCAGGCGGGCGCCGGTGTCATCGCCTTCTCGCCGCTCGCCCAGGGACAGCTCACCGACCGCTACCTCAAGGGGGTGCCCGCCGACTCCCGCATGGCGCTCGGACACTTCCTCAAGCGCGATGTGCTCACCGAGCAGCGGATCTCCCTGCTGCACGCCCTCAACAAGCTCGCCGAGGGCCGTGGCCAGACGCTTGCCCAGATGGCCCTGGCCTGGGTGTTGCGCGACCCGCGCGTGGTGTCCGTGCTGATCGGCGCGAGCAGCGTCGCCCAGCTGGAGCAGAATGTGGCGGTGCTCGACTCGCCCGCCTTCACCGACGCCGAACTGGCCGAGATCGACCGGCTCTCGGCCGAGAACGGCATCGAGATCCCCTGATCGCCCCGGCCGGCTGTCACAGGGAGGTGGTGGCCCCGGGCTCGCCGAGCCCGGCGGTCCACTCCTCGACCAGCTCGACCAACGCCTCCCGCCGGTCCTCGTGCAGATAGTGGCCGCACCCCGGCCACGCCTCGACGCGGGAGTACGGGTGGGGGAGCGAGGCGCGCTCCCAGTCGGCCGGCGCCTCGTTCGAGTACACGCCCAGCACCGGGCAGCGGCGGCGCGCCAGATACGCCCGCGCCGCCGCCCGCGCCCCGAAGGCGTCCGGCGCCAGATACATTCCGTCGCGGCACCGGGCGAGCACGTCCGGGTCCATCGCCGCCATCAGCCGCTCATGGCGCGCCCGCACGCCGGGCGGGGTGTGCGGTCCGAAGGCCCCACGGACGAACCGCACCGCCCACCCGGCTCCCTCGGCGCGCAGCGCCTCCTGCTCGGTGGGCAGCCGGGCCAGCTCCGCCTCGTCGGCGCCGTACGCCGGGTCCAGTACCACCACGGCCCGTACCAGGGCGGGGTGCTCGACGGCCAGTGCGGTGACGGCCTGCCCGCCCATCGAGTGGCCGACGGCGACGACGGGACCGGTGTCCAGGCGGTGCAGCAGGGCCGCGAGGTCTGCGGCGAAGTCACGCGGCCCGTAGTCCCCGTCGGCGGGCGCGGGGGAGCGGCCGTGGCCGCGCAGGTCCGGGGCGAGCACCCGGTGCCGGCGCGACCACGCGGCCAGGTGCGGAGCCCACTCCCCGGCGTCGCCGCCCCAGCCGTGCACCAGCAGCAGCGGGGGAGCGCCCGTACCGCCCTGGTCGCAGTGGAGCGGCACGGCGGACGGGCGCGTGGTCATGCTGGTTTCCTCCCGGTGGCGGACGGCTGAGGAAGATCCTGCCAGAAAGCGCTTTCCCCCGCGCTCCGCCGGCTCAGTGGCCGGCTCAGTGGCCGGTGAAGCGCGGGGCGCGCTTGTCGAGGAACGCCCGCATGCCCTCGGACTGGTCCTCGGTGGCGAACAGGGCGTGGAAGGTCCGCCGCTCGAACAGCAGCCCCTCGCGCAACCCCACCTCCAGGGCCCGCTCCACCGCCTCCCGGGCGGCCCTGACCGCGGTCCTGCCGTACGACGCGATGGCGGCGGCCGCCTCCGCCGCCTCCGCCATGAGCTGGTCGTCCGGCACGACGCGGGAGACCAGACCACAGCGCTCGGCCTCCTCGGCGGCCATGGTCCGGCCGGTGAGGATCAGATCCATCGCCTTGGCCTTGCCCACCAGCCTGGTCAGCCGCTGGGTGCCGCCGATGCCCGGGATCACGCCCAGCTTGATCTCCGGCTGGCCGAACACCGCGGACTCGCCCGCGAGGATCAGATCGCACATCATGGCCAGTTCGCAGCCGCCGCCGAGCGCATAGCCGCGGACGGCGGCGATCTTCGGGGTGCGCAGCGCGGCGAACCCCTCCCAGCCCGCGAAGAAGTCCTCCTCGGATATCTCGGCGAAGGACTTGGCCGCCATCTCCTTGATGTCGGCGCCCGCGGCGAAGACCCGCTCGGACCCGGTGATCACAAAGCAGCCGACGTCCGGGTCGAGGTCCAGCGGTGACAGGGCCGCGACCAGCTCGGTCATCACCTCGCTGTTCAGCGCGTTGAGCACGGTGGGGCGGTGCAGCCGCGCGGTGACCACACGCCCATGTTGTTCGATCTTGATGACGTCCATGGTGTCTCCCTATGAGTCCCAGATGGCGCCGTACGCGGGGATCCCGCGGCGCTCCATGCCCTGGACAACCTGCCAGGTCAGCTTCTTGTTGGAGATGCAGATCACGGCTTCAGCCCCGAAGTCGGCGTACGCGGCATAGGCCAGCTCGACCATGTCGGGCTTGCCGTGTTCGGAGGTGTCCCAGATGAGCGCGTCGGGCTGGACGGCGAGGATCTCGTCGACCAGCCGGTCGCCGTAGGTCCTGCGCGGATCGCGGGTCGCCCAGACCAGACGGGCCGGAACCGCGCGGGCCAGCAGATGGGGCAGACAGGGGCCGATACCGCTTCCGGTGGCCACATAGACCACCTTGGTGAACAGGGTCTCGATATTGGCCACGCCCGCCGTGGTGATGCCCTTGACCCAGACGTGGGAGGGCGCGTCGTCGATGAACTTCCCGGTCCAGTCCCCGGCGCGGGAGACGGTGAGGCGGAACCCCGCCTCGCCGGGGGCGGGCACATTGGCGAATGAGTGCCACTCCAGCAGCGGGTTGCGGCTGATGGCCGTGGACGATCCGGCGAACGGCGTCACGCCGTGGTCGAAGCGGACGAGCGCCACATGCGAGGAGGGGCGCTCGATGGCCACCGGCACCCGGCGCAGCTGCAGCCAGGGCAGGGCGACGCTGAAGGTCAGCACGGCCACGGTCCACAGTTCGGGAGCCGTCAGCAGGGCCTCCGCGGCGGAGGCGCCACCCCGCTCGTCGAGCGTGGTCAGCACGGTCTGCGCCCACAGCAGCGCGAGCGCCGCCCAGCCGCCGAAGCGGTGTGCCTTCTCGAAGTGGTCGTGGAACCGCGCCCGGAAGGGCGGCAGCGCGGTGGCCACGATGGCCACCAGCAGCCCCAGCAGCGCATACGAGACGGCGAGCGTGGCGGCCGGAGCGCCGTGCCGGGTGAGCGAGCCGACCAGGGCCAGAAACCACAGCGCGCCCGCGGTGGCGCCGCCGACGTGCAGTCCACCGAAGTGGTAGACCTTTCCCAGTGTCCAGCGGATCCGCAGCGGCCAGTTGGTGGGCGCCGCGGTGGCGAGCCGGAAGAGCAGATTGATGACGTACTGCTGGCGGACGACGATCGCCAGCAGGAAGTTCGCGAGTGCGGCGTGGGAGAGGGTCCGCGGCCCGAGCCCCCCGTCAGCGCGGGTGGCGAGAAAGACCAGATTGACCGCCCATACGAGCGCGATCAGCCGGTTGTAGTGCATCAGGCGCGGATGCTTGAGGATCCGCCGTGGCAGCGATGTCGGTGGCGGCAGCGCCACTTTCGCCCGGGGCGCCGGGGCCACGGTGCGGGCGGGGGTCATGACGCCACCTCGCCACTCGTCCGGCGCTCGGCGGCCAGCTGCAGCAGGGCCGCCTTGTCGACCTTTCCGCGGCTGGTGAGCGGCAGCGCCGCCATCGGGTGCACCGCCCGCGGCACGCAGTAGTAGGGGAGCGCGGCGGCCACGGCCCGCCGCGCCGCCTCGGGGTCGAGATGGGCGGGCGAGACGAAGGACACCAGGCCGGTGTCGTCCGGCTTGAGTGTCACCGCGCGGGCGCAGCCGGGCAGTGACTCCAGCACCGCCGACACCGAGTCCAGCTCCACGCGGAACCCCCGCACCTTCACCTGGTCGTCGGTCCGGCCCAGGTGTTCCAGCTCCCCGTCGGGTGTCCAGCGGCCCAGGTCGCGGGTGCGGAACATCATCCGGCCCCCGCCCAGGAAGGGGTCGGGCACATAGCGCTCGGCGTTCAGCGCGGGGTTGTGCAGATAGCCGGCCGACACCCCGTCACCTCCGGCCCACATCTCACCCGTCTCGCCGATGGCGCAGGGCCTTCGGTCCGCGTCCAGGACGTACACCGTGTTGTTGGGGGTGGGGCGGCCGATGGTCAGGCGCAGTGCGGCGGGGTCGTGGCGCTGCATGGTGTTCACGATGGTGGTCTCGGTCGGCCCGCACGCGTTGTAGAAGGTGCAGAAGCGGGCCCACCGGTCGGCGAGCCGGCGCGGGCAGGGCTCCCCGGCCACGGCCGCCACCTTCACGCCTCGGCACTGGTCGGGGTCGAGCCGGCTGAGCACGGTCGGGGTCGCGATGACCACGTCCACCCGCCGTACGGTCTCGGCGATGTCCTTGCCGCGGATGACCAGGGTGGCGCCGTGGCTCAGGCAGCCCAGGATCTCCCACGCGGCCATGTCGAACGCCACATTGAGGATCTGGCTCACCCGCGTCCCGGGACGCATGCCGAGGTCGCCGGGTTCGGTCAGCAGGATGTTGCAGACGTTCCGGTGGGTGACGGTGACCCCGTTGGGGCGCCCCGTGGTGCCGGAGGTGAAGAGCACATAGCAGCCGTCGTCGCCCCGGACGGGCCGGGCGGGCCGGAACGCCGCGGTGTCTCCGCTGCCCTCCATCATGGTGTCGATGGCGATGAGGACGTGGCCGTCGGGCACCGGAATCCGGTCCGCGTAGCCGGAGGTCGCGAGGATCACGCGGGTCCGGGCGGTGCGGATGACGTGGTCGAGCTGGGCGCGGGGGGTCAGTCCGGCGTCCTGCGGCACATACGCTGCCCCGGCTTTGAGGGTGGCCAGCAGGCCGACCAGCATGGGTATGGAACGCCGTACGCATAACGCCACGTTGTCGCCGGGGCGCACACCGAGCCGGGCCAGATGCGCGGCCAGCCGGTTCGCCTGCCGGTCCAGCTCTCCGTAGCTGATGGTGGCGCCGAGGTGTTCGGCCGCGACGGCGAGCGGATCGGTGGCGGCGTGCCGCTCGAAGGCGTGGTGGACACCGGCCCAGGACACGGCCGCCACCGGCCCTCGGCCGAACCGTTGGAAGAGGTGGCGGTCCTCCCCGGACAACTCGTGCAGTGGATGTGCGGACCAGGCCGGTGCCGTGGCCCGTTCGCTCGGTTCCTGGTGTGTTGTTTCGGGGTGCATCGTGGCGATTCCTTCCGCGGCGATGGGGCCCAACCGTAGGTGTGCGCGGTCGAGTTCGGGCTGTGGCGCGCCGAGGGACGCGCCGAGGCTGGCGTTCGGTATTTCGGTCAGCGTTCGGCTGGTCATGCCGGGGCGTGTCAGGACTGGCGGGTGTGGGGGAGAAGCGCGATGTGCCGCGTGTGTCGAAGAGTCGGCGCTCCGGCGCTGAGCGGTTTGCGCGGGGCCCGGCCCGGGTCACGCGGGCATCGTGTGGCACAGGTGCATCAGCCGTCTCTCTTGTTGAGAGCTTAAGGATGTGGCGGGTGGCTGCGGAAGACGGCTGACAGGCGCAAGTCGGCCAGGATCCCGCTAGAGTCCGATGGCGCCAAATGGTACGGCTTGCGGTGTTAATGCCGACCTGGCGGCGGTACGCGCGCGATTGCGTACGAGGAACCCGTCGATGGCCGGGCCGGTGTCGCGTGGCCGAGACTGGTCAGGTCCGGGCAAGGGTTACGGTTGCGTCCCATGAGCGGCGAGACGGGCTTGCGGGAGCGCAAGAAGCAGCGGATGTACCGGACGATCTCCGAAACGGCGATCTCCCTGTTTCTGGAACGGGGCTTCGACCAGGTCTCCGTCGCCGATGTGGCCGCCGCGGCCGAGGTGTCCAAGCCCACCCTGTTCCGGTACTTCCCGGCCAAGGAGGACCTGGTGCTGCACCGCTTCGCCGACCACGAGGACGAGGCGGCCCGGGTGGTCCGGGACCGCGCGGCGGGACAGTCGCCTCTGGCCGCGCTGCACCAGCACTTCCTGGCGGGTCTTGAGCGGCGCGATCCGATCACCGGCCTGAACGATGTGCCGGGCGTGCTGGCCTTCCAGCGGCTGCTGTACGGGACGCCCAGCTTGGTGGCCCGCATGTTCGAGTACATCAGCAGATCGGAGGAGGCGCTGACCACCGCGCTGAGCGCGATCGGCGGACCGGAACCGGATGACCTCGCGGCGCCGGACGACGTGACGCCACGCCTCGCCGCGGGCCAGATCATCGCGGTCCAGCGGATCCTCGGCCAGGACAACTGGCGCCGGATCGAGGGCGGTGCGAGCGCCGACGAGGTCTACCCGGGTGCGGTGGCCGCTGCCGACCGTGCCTTCGCCATGCTGCGTACGGGGCTCGCTCCGTACGCCGGATAGAATGAGCCGTCGCAGCCGCGCGCCCACGAGTCGCTGCATACGCATCACCGCAACGCAATCACTGCAACGGAGTCGCAACCTTGGCCACCAGGCGGATCCCGGTCGTACTCGTCACTGGTTTCCTGGGCTCCGGAAAGACGACCATGCTCAACCACCTGCTGCGCGGCAGCGTGGACACCCGCATCGGCGTCATAGTCAACGACTTCGGAAGCATCAACATCGACGCGATGGCCGTCGCCGGTCAGGTCGACTCCATGATCCCGATCGAGAACGGCTGTCTGTGCTGCGCCGCGGACTCATCCGAGATGGACGAGATGCTGGCCCGGCTCACCGAACCGGGCCTGGGCATCGATGTCATCGTGATCGAGGCGAGCGGCCTCGCCGAGCCGCAGAGCATGATCCGTACACTGCTCTCCAGCGGATGCGAGCACATCGCGTACGGCGGACTGGTCGAGGTCGTCGACGCCGTGGAGTTCGAGAACATCCGTGAGCGCCACCCGGAGCTCGACCGGCATGTGCGGGCAGCCGACGCGGTGGTGCTCAACAAGGCCGACCGGGTCCGGGAGCCGGAGCGCACCCGGGTGCTGGAGACAGTCGCCCGGATCGCCCCGGGCACCCCCGTCGTCACCGCCGAACACGGGCGCGTCGACCCCGACTTCCTCTTCGACCGCGGCCCCGGCGCGCCGGACGAGGAGCGGTTCCACCAGCTCTCCTTCGCCGAGGTGTGCTCGGACGAGGACGACTGGCACGAACACCTCCACGCGGCCTACCAGAGCGTGGAGTTCACCGCAGACCGGCCGCTGGATCCGCGCCGGTTCATGGAATTCGTCGACGGCCGGCCCGCCGGGCTCTATCGGATGAAGGGTTTCCTCCACTTCGCCGCCCCCGGACACGGCGAGAAGTTCGCCCTGCACGCGGTCGGCTCCTACCTCCGCTTCCAGCCGTCGGACTGGGCGCCCGGCGAGACCCGGACGACACAACTGGTGATGATCGGGGCCGGAATCGACGCCGACGCCCTCACCAAGGAGCTGGCGGACTGCGTGGCCGCAGCCCCGGAGACCGTCGGCGACCACCACATGATGGGTGTCCTGCGGTATGTCCGGGAGCCGGCGGATGGGTCGGACACGGATGAGCCGGACGGCGCGGAGCCGGGCCCGGCCGACGCGTCACATATGGATTGATCGCGCCCGGCGCACAACCGTCGCCCCCGATCAGCAGTCCTCCAGGGTGTACCTGAGATGAACTCTGTACCAACAGCAGGAGGACTTGTGCGTCACCGCTCCATTGCCACCGCCGTGCGCTGCGCGATGGTGGCCGCACTCGTAACCACCCCCGCCTTACTGTCCACTTCAACTGCCGGCGCCGCCGAGCAGGGTGCCACCGGCACCTCCCTCGCCGGGGCCGCGCCGCGGGCCGACTTCGACAAGGACGGCCACCCGGACGTCGTCGTCTCCGCCCCCGCCGCCACGGTCGGCGGCAAGACCCGCGCCGGCTATGTCGCGGTGGTCTACGGTTCCGCCACCGGGGCGGACACCACCCACCGGCAGATCATCAGCAGGGCGACCGCAGGCGTGCCCGGCGACCCGGCGGACGGGGCCTGGTTCGGCTACCGCACGGTCGCCCGGGACCTGGACGGCGACGGCTACACCGACCTGGCCGTGCAGTCCTCGGGCGACTCGCCCGTCACCGTCCTGTGGGGCTCGGCGGGCGGGCTGACGGGCGGCACCGCGCTGCCCGACGCCACCAGCACCGACGACGGGATCCTGGCCGGCGGCGACTTCAACGGCGACGGCCACGCCGACCTGGTCGCGGAGGGCACCGGCGAGGGCGAACTGCGCGTGCTGTACGGCCCGTTCACCCGCCAGGGCGCCGCGGCCACCGCGAACACCCTGAACACGGGCCGTACCTTCGGCCCGACCGAAATGGTCGCGGGCGACATCAACGGCGACGGCTCCGACGACCTGGTCACCACCCACGCCTTCGAGGAGATGTCCGAGCCGAGCCTGTACTGGAAGGGCGGCGCGAGCGGCCTGGGCTCGGCGCCGACCCGGACCGACCACGCCGCCTCGGGCACCATCGGCGACGTCGACAAGGACGGCTACGCCGACCTGATCATCCGGACCGTCCCCGGCAACGTGGTGGAGAACCTGCCGTACGACCACGGCACCATCAAGGTCCTCTACGGCTCCGCGAGCGGCCCCGGCGCCACCCGCACCAAGGTCATCGACCAGAACACCGCGGGCGTGCCCGGGGTGAACGAGGACGGCGATCAGTTCGGCTACTCGCTGAGCGCCGGTGACGTCAACGGCGACGGGTACGCGGACATCGCGGTCGGCATCCCGTACGAGGACCTGGACGGCGGCGTGGACGCAGGCAGCGTCGTCCAGCTCTACGGCGGCGCGGGCGGCCTCAGCGGCACCGGTGCCCAGGCGTTCACCCAGGACACCGCGGGCGTCCCGGGCGCCGCGGAGGCCGGGGACCACTTCGGCGCGGCCGTGCGGCTCGGGGACACCGACGGCGACGGCAAGGACGACCTGGCCGTGGGCGCGCCCGACGAGGACGGTACCTATACCTCGAGCGGCGCGGCCTGGGTGCTGCGTGGCGGCACGGGCGGGCTGACCACCACCGGGGTCGTCTCGTTCGGGCCGAACGCGCTGGGCGGCCCCGAGGCGGACGCGCAGCTGGGCCGCGGCTTCGCGCGGTAGCGCGCCGCCACACGGCCGCGCAGCGGGGAGGGGCGCGGGCGCCGCGGCACACGCGGTGCCCGCACCTCGGCGGCTCAGGCCGATTCCCGGATCACGAGTTCGGTGGGGAGGATCACCCCGGACGGCTCCTCGCCGCCGATCTGCGCCAGCAGCACCCGTACCATCTCGGCGGTGATCCGCTCCCACGGCTGGCGGATCGTGGTGAGGCCGGGGCTGGTGGCCAGCGCGGCGGGGGAGTCGTCGAACCCGGCCACGGCGACGTCCTGCGGCACCCGCCGCCCGCTCCGCCGCAGCGCGGCCAGCACGCCCTGGGCCATCAGGTCCGAGGCGACGAAGACGGCGTCCAGGTCCGGCGCCCGCGCCAGCAGCTCGGCCGCCGCCCGATCGCCGCTGGCACGGCTGTAGTCGCCCGAGACCACCAGCTCCTCGTCCGCCGCCAGGCCCGCCGCCGCGAGTTCTTCGCGGTATCCGGCGAGCCGGTCGACGCCGCCGGGGGTGTCCAGCGGACCGGTGACGGTCGCTATGCGACGGCGGCCGGTGTTCAGCAGATGGCGCACCATGTCGCGGGCCCCGGCGCGGTCGTCGGCGGCGACGTAGGCCATCCCCGGGCTCTGGACCAGCGGTTTGCCGCAGGCCACCAGCGGCACCCCGGCCTTCCGCAGCCGGGTGGCGAGCGGGTCGCCGGAGTGGCTGGAGACCAGCAGCACCCCGTCGACATGGCCGCCGGTGAGGAAGCGCGTGATCCGCCGCCGCTCCGGTTCGTCGCTCGCGCTCATCAGCAGCAGCGTGATGTCGTGTGCGGCCAGCGCCTGGGTGCAGCCGCGCAGCAGCACACTGAAGTTGGGGTCCTCGAAGAACCGCTCCTGCGGCTCGGTGAGCAGGAAGGCCACCGAGTCCGACCGGCCGGTGATCAACGAGCGGGCGTGCCGGTTGACCACATAGCCGGTCTTGCGGATGGCGGCGTTGACCGCCTCCTGCGCCCCCGGGCTCACATAGTGCCCACCGTTGAGGACGCGCGAGACGGTGCCGCGCGAGACTCCGGCCTCGCGCGCCACGTCATGGATGGTCGGTGGCCGTCGTCGGCCGGGGGTGCTGTTGCCGGTGCGGCTCATGCGCGTTCTTGTCTCTCCAGATATCGCTTCGTCGGTCAGGACTTTACGGCCCCGGAGAGCAGATCCAGACTCCAGAAGCGCTGGACGACCAGGAACAGCGCGATGAGCGGGATGATGGCCAGCAGCGCTCCGGTGATGACGAGGGTGTACAGGGCCGGGGTGGCGGAGCCCTGCCGCAGCAGGGTGAACAGCCCCAGGGTGACGGGGAACTTCTCGTCGTCGCCGAGCATGATGTACGGCAGCAGGAAGTTGTTCCAGATGGTCACGAACTGGAAGAGGAAGACCGTGACCAGGCCGGGCCGCATCATCGGCAGCGCCACCGAGCGGAAGATCCGCCACTCTCCCGCGCCGTCCATCCGCCCCGCCTCGACCATTTCGGCGGGGACGGCCGCGGCCGCGTAGATCCGCGCCAGATAGATTCCGTACGGCGACAGGATGTTCGGCAGCAGCACCGACAGATAGGTGTCGGCCATGTCGGCCTTGGCCAGCAGCAGGTACTGCGGTACGGCGAGGATCACCGGGGGCATCAGCACCCCGGTCAGCAGGACGTTGAAGACGGCCTCGCGGCCGCGGAACCGGTAGCGCGCCAGGGCGTAGCCGGACAGGGCGGAGACGGCGCAGGACAGCAGCGCGCCGAGCCCCGCGTACAGCAGCGAGTTGGCCATCCACCTCCAGTACACACCGTCGCGGTACGCGGACAGGTCGGCGATGTTGTCCGCGAATCCGGTGCCCGGCAGGAAGGTGAAGGTGGAGAAGAGCTCGCCTCCGCTCTTGGTGGAGGCGATCGCGACCCAGGCGACCGGCAGCAGGCAGTAGAGGGCGCCGAGCAGCAGCAGGGCGGTGGGGATCCAGGAGGCGCGGCCGCGGGCGGCCGGGGTGGCGGTGGTGGCGGTGGTGCTCATCGGGCGTCTCCCTGACCGGTACGGGCGCCCGCGAACCTCAGGAAACCGAAGGACAGGACCAGGGTGACGACCGCGATGATCACCGAGGTGGCGGCGGCCGCGTAGAGATCGCCCTCCACGAAGGCCTTCTGATGGACATCCATCAGGGGGCTCCAGGTGGTGGAGACCGAGTTGGTGAGCGGCTTGAGCGTGGTCGGTTCGCTGAACACCTGCACGGTGGCGATGATCGAGAAGAAGAAGGTGAGCACGAGGGACGGGACCACCATGGGGATCTTGATGCGCAGCGCGATCTGTATCTGGGAGCACCCGTCGAGCCGCGCCGCCTCGTAGACCTCGGCGGGTATGGACCGCAGCGAGGTGTAGATCACGATCATGTTGAAGCCGGTGCCGCCCCACACCGCGATATTGGACAGGGACACATAGAGCCCGTTGCCGTCCAGCAGTTCGGGCCGCGGCAGCCCGGCCTTGTCGAGCAGATAGTGGAACGGGCTCACATCGGGCAGATAGAGGAACCCCCACAACAGCGCGGCGACCACGCCGGGGATCGCGTACGGAAGGAAGATCGCCAGCCGTGAGAAGCCGCGCAGCAGGGTGTCCTTGCGGCCCCGCCGGTCGGCGTCGAGCAGCAGCGCGAACAGCAGGGCCAGGCCCAGCATCGTGGGCACGACGATCAGGCCGTATCCGAGGACGCGCCGGGCGCCGTCGAGCAGTTCCGGGTCGTGCAGCGCGTCGGTGTAGTTGGAAAGACCGGCCCACACCTCTTCCCGGGCGCCCTTGCCAAGGCCCAGGCCCTTGACGTCGATCTTGCGGAGGCTGAGGTAGAGGGCGTAGCCGATGGGCAGCGCGAACAGACCGGCGAACAGGAGGATCGCGGGAAGGAGGAAGACATAGGGGGCGCGGCGCGGACCGTGCCCCGTGGGGCGCAGGGTCACTCGGCGACCTCGAAGCCGTGCTTCTTCAGATCGGTGACGGTGGCCTGCTGCATGGCCGTCAGCGCGGCGCCGAAGTCGGACTTGTTCTTGGCGGCCTTGCCGAAGCTGTCGTTGAAGGACGCGTACGCGACGTTGACGTTCGGCCCCCAGGCGGCGGGTGCGATGCCCTCGGTGATCTCGGCGACCTTGGCGTAGAAGTCGGGCTGGTCGGAGAAGAAGTCGGGCGCCTTCTTCAGCGCGTCGCCATTGTGCGCGGTGGTGGCGGCCGGGTAGACGTTGCACACCTTCACCAGCGCGGCGACCGCCTTCGGGTCGGTGTTGAGCCACTTCGCGAACTTCGCGGCGGCGTCCTTGTGCGCGCTGTCGTTGGTGACGGCGGTGGAGGAGCCGCCCCAGCTGCCGGTCCAGTTCGAGCCCTTGCTCCACTGGGGGAGGGGCGCCATCGCCCATGTGCCCTGGGTGTCGGGGGCCGCGGTCTTGAGGGTGCCGGGTGCCCATACCGCGCTCACCCAGGCGATCTGCTTACCGGTGTTGAGCGCCTTGTTCCAGGCCGGGGTGTACATCGGCTGGTTGTCGATGGCCCCCTCCTTGACCAGGCCGCCCCAGAAGTCGGCGACCTTGCGGGTGGGGGCGCCGTCGATGGCCACCTTCCACTTGTCGCCGCGGGTGGTCCACCAGCTGGCGCCGGCCTGCTGGGCCAGGCCCGCGAAGAGTCCGGAGTCATTGGCGGAGAAGGTGGTGAGCGCCTTGTCCGGGGCCTTCTCCTTGAGCTTGCGGGCGGTGGCCGCGAACTCCTCCCAGGTGGTGGGGACCTGGAGGTCGTACTGCTGGAACAGGTCCTTGCGGTAGTACAGCATCATCGGCCCGGAGTCCTGGGGCAGGGCGTAGACCGCGTCCGTACCGAGGGTGACCTGGCGCCAGATGCCCCCGGCGAACTCGCCCTCGACGTCGCCCACCTGACCGGATATGTCGGCCAGCACATCGTTGCTGACCAGGGTGGGCAGCGCCTGGTACTCGGCCTGCACCAGGTCCGGGGCCTTATGCGCCTTGGCAGCCGTGATGATCTTGGTGACGAGGTCGTCGCCGGACGCCTGCTTCTTGACGGTCACCTTGATGTCCGGGTGTTCCTTGTTCCAGATCGCCGCGACCTTCTCGAGGTCGGGTGCCCAGGCCCAGTAGGTCAGCTCGACCGGACCGTCCGAGTCGGCCGAGTCGTCGGACGAGCCGCAGCCGGTGAGCAGGGCGGTGGCCGACAAGGCGGCCGCGACCGATACCGCGAGGACACGAAGGTTGACGGGGTGATGGTTCACGAATGCCTCCCTGGGCGATCTGTGAGCGTTCACAGTAGAGAGAACAGTAGAGAAACGCGGATGACGCTTGTCAATGCTCGTTGCCATGCGGTTATCTGGGGGCGGCCGCTGCTCTGTGGTCTGTGTACGTTCCCAGTGATTCCCAGGAGTTGCGATGGCTGGCCTCGCCTATGGCGGCGACTACAACCCCGAGCAGTGGCCCGAATCCCTCTGGCCCGAGGACATCCGGCTGATGCGCGAGGCCGGGGTCACCATGGTCAGCGTCGGGATCTTCTCCTGGGCCCTGCTGGAACCCGAGCCCGGACGCTACGACTTCGGCTGGCTGGACCGGCTGCTCGCCCTGCTCCACGAGGCCGGTGTCGCCGTCGACCTCGGCACCCCCACCGTGGCCCCGCCCGCCTGGTTCTACCGCGCCCACCGCGAGGCGCTGCCGGTCAGCCGGGAGGGCGTGCGCTACGAGTTCGGCTCACGCGGCGCCATCTGCCACAGCTCGCCCGCCTACCGCCGGGCCGCGACCGCCATCACCGAACAGCTCGCGCGGCGCTACGGCGACCACCCCGCGCTCGCCCTGTGGCATGTGCACAATGAGTACGGAGTGCCGGTCAACGCCTGCTACTGCGACACCTGCGCGGACGGCTTCCGCGACTGGCTGCGCGAGCGCTACGGCACCCTGGACGCGGTCAACGACGCCTGGGGCACCGCCTTCTGGGGCCAGCGCTACGGCGCCTTCGCGCAGATCAACCCGCCGCGCGCCACCCCCACCGTCGCCAACCCCGCCCAGCGTCTCGACTACGCCCGCTTCGCCGACGCCACCATGCGCGCCAACTTCACCGCCGAGCGCGACATCCTGCACCGGCTGTCCCCCGGCATCCCGGTCACCACCAACTTCATGACCGCGCTCAGCCAGTGCGACTCGGTCGACTACTGGGCCTGGGGCCGCGAGGTCGACCTGGTCACCAACGACCACTATCTGATCACCGACGGCCGCCGCACCCATGTCAACCTCGCCATGGCCGCCGATCTGACCCGCTCCGTCGCCGGCGGCGCGCCCTGGCTGCTGCTCGAACACTCCACCAGCGGCGTCAGCTGGCAGCCGCGCAACCCCGCCAAGCGGCCCGGGGAGATGGCCCGCAACAGCCTGGGGCATGTGGCCCGCGGCTCCGAGGGCGCGCTGTTCTTCCAGTGGCGCCAGTCACGGCACGGCGCGGAGAAGTTCCACTCGGCGATGGTGCCGCACGCCGGCACCGACAGCCGCGTATGGCGCGAGGTCGTGGCGCTCGGGGCCGACCTGGCGAACCTGGGCGAGCTGCGGGGCAGCCGTACGGTGGCCGACGCGGCGATGGTCTGGGACTGGGAGTCCTGGTGGGCGCAGCGGCTGGAGTGGCGGCCGAGCGAGGACCTGGACGCGCGCGAACGCGCCGACAGCTTCTACGAAGTCCTCTACGACCGCCACCTGACCGTCGACTTCGCCCACCCCGAGGCCGATCTGAGCCGCTATCCGCTCGTCGTCGTGCCCGCCCTCTACCTCGCCACCGCACGCGCCGGGGACAATCTGCGCGCGTACGTCGAGGGCGGCGGCACCCTCGTCGTCTCGTGTTTCTCCGGCATCGTCGACGAACACGACGCCGTTCACCCCGGCCCCTACCCCGGCGCGCTGCGCGATGTCCTGGGCCTGGTGGTCGAGGAGTTCTCCCCGCTCGCCGAGGGCGGGCGGGTGCGCCTGACCGGCCCCGGCGGGGCCGGGCTCACCGGCGACGTCTGGTCCGAGATCGTGGTGCCACGCGGCGCCGAGACAGTATGGACCTACGCCGACGGCTTCGCCGCGGGCCACCCCGCCGTCACCCGCCACCGGCTCGGCCGGGGCACCGCCTGGTACCTCTCCACCCGGCTCGCCCCGCACGACCTGGCGACCCTGCTCGCCCCCGTCTGCGCCGACGCGGGCCTCACGGACCGCCCCGACCTGCCCCGCGATGTGGAGGTGGTGTACCGCACCGGCGACTGTGGCAGCTACCTCTTCGCGATCAACCACGGCGACACCGACGCCAAGGTGCCCCACCCCACCCCCGGCACCGAACTGCTCACCGGCGAGCGCAGCGCCGGACACCTCGCGGTGCCCGCGGGCGCCGTCCGCGTACTGCGACTGAACGACTGAACGACCGCAACTCCGCTAACCCCTCCCCCCGCTCAGTCTCGGCGCGCTCCAATGCGCGGGCTTCCCTCGTCACTGCTCGCTCCTCCGTCGCTGCGCGGCTCCTCAGCCCAGCCCGCGCAGCGCGCCAAGACACGCTCATACCCCCACTCGCTCATTGTCGAAGGGACTCGACGATGCACGACATACGGAGCACCACCCGCACTCTGCTGCGCGCCGCCGCGCTCCCCGCCCTCGGCGCGCTGCTGCTGACCGCGCTCCCCGCGCCGGCCGCACACGCCGCGAGCACCCTGGCCAACACCGGATTCGAGGCCGACGGCACCGGCACCGCCACCCCGTCCGGCTGGAGCACCTACTCCGCCGCCGGCAACAACAACGCGTCCTACACCGAGACCGGCGGCCACAGCGGCGGCTACCGGCTGTCCCACTGGTCCTCCTCGGCGTACAAGGTGCAGACCTACCAGTACCTGTCCGGCCTCGCGAACGGCACCTACACGCTCAGCGCCTGGGTGCGCTCCAGCGGCGGACAGAACGCCGCGTACCTCGCCCTGCGCGACTGCGGCGGTGCCGAGCAGCGCACCGATCTGCCGCCGACCCCGAACGGCACGTGGATCCGCCTGGTCACCTCGGTCACGGTCACCAGTGGCCAGTGCACCATCAGCCTCAACTCCGACGCCCACGCGGGGGAGTGGGCCAACCTGGACGACCTCACCTTCACCAAGGGCGGCACGGGCCTCACGGTCAAGGGCGGGGACGTGTCCACCCTCGCCAAGAACGAGGCATTCGGCGCCACCTACCGCTCCGCGAACGGCACCAGCGGCGACGCCCTGGCCATTCTGCGCGCCTCCGGTATGAACTACGCGCGGCTGAAGGTGTGGGTGAACCCGGCCGACGGCTACAACACCAAGGCCAAGGTGCTGGCCATGGCCAAGCGCGCCAAGGCCCAGGGGATGAAGCTGCTGATCGACTTCCACTACTCCGACAGCTGGGCCGATCCCGGCAAGCAGACCAAGCCGGCCGCCTGGGCCGGACACGACTACAGCCGGCTCAAGCAGGACGTGTACGACCACACGTACGACGTCCTGGGCGCGCTCAAGGCGCAGGGCACCACGGCCGACATGGTCCAGATCGGCAATGAGATCAACGGCGGCATGCTCTGGCCCGAGGGCTCCACCAGCAACTTCTCCCAGCTCGCCGGGCTGCTCACCTCCGGCGCGAACGCCGCCAAGGCCGTCTCGTCCGACACCAAGGTCGCGCTGCACCTGGCCAAGGGCGGGGACAACGGGGGCACGAGGTGGTGGTTCGACCAGGCGGTCGCGCAGAAGGTGCCGTTCGACGTCATCGCCCTGTCGTACTACGGCTACTGGCACGGCCCGCTGTCCGATCTCCAGGCCAACCTGGACGACGTGGCGGCCCGCTACGGCAAGCCGGTCCTGGTCGCCGAGACCGCCTACGCCCACACCCTCGCCAACGACGACGGCCTGGCGAACAACGTGGCCACCGCCGACCAGCTCGTCGACGGCTACCCCGCCACCCCCGCCGGACAGGCCGCCAACCTCCGGGATGTGATGAACGTGGTGGAGGCGGTGCCGGGCGGCCGGGGCCTTGGTGTCGTCTACTGGGAGCCCGCCTGGACCGCTGTCAAGGGCAGCGGCTGGGACCCCACCGACCCGGGCTCCGGCAACGCCTGGGAGAACCAGGCCCTGTTCGACTACGGCGACAAGGCCCTGCCCGCGATGGACTGGTTCGGCCACCGCTGACCGGTGAACTGCGCGTGCCGGATATGTTGACGGACGCTCATGTTTACCCGACGGTAGGTTCATGGCGACCACAGTGACGCACGGGATGAGGGTCCGTCTTCGTACGGGCCGCATACGACTGCTCGGGGCGGCCGCCCTGCTGTTGATGGCGGCGGTCGCCGCCCCGGGCGGCACCGCGGCCGCCGCCGAGCCGCCTTGGTCCGACGGCCCGGCAGCGGACCGGATCTCCGTAGCGGGCGGCCGGTTCACCGACGGCCACGGGCGCGAGGTCGTCCTGCGCGGATTCAACGTCTCCGGCGAGGTCAAGCTGGCGGAGAACGGCGGTCTGCCCTTCGCAAGCGCCGCCGACGCCCGGAAGTCGGCCCAGGCCATGCGCGGCCTCACCGGCGCCAACTCCGTCCGCTTCCTGCTGTCCTGGGCCCACGCCGAGCCCGAGCCCGGCAAGGTCGACGAGGAGTATCTGCGCAAGGCCACCGAGCAGATGCGGGCCTTCCTGGACGCCGGGATACGGATCTACCCCGACTTCCACCAGGACCTCTACTCCCGCCACCTGTTCGACAAGGACAGCTGGTACTCCGGCGACGGCGCGCCCGAATGGGTCGTCAAGGCCGGCGGCTACCCCAAGGAGTCCTGCGGCATCTGCGTCCACTGGGGCCAGAACATCGCCCAGAACCCCGCCGTCCAGGACGCCACCCGAGACTTCTGGAAGAACCGCGCCCTGCAGACCTCCGCCGGGACGGTCCGGGTCCAGGACGCCTTCCTGACCACCGCCGAGAAGACCATGGCCTACCTGGCCGGCCATCTGGCCACCGACGAGTTCGCCCGTGTCGTCGGCTTCGACCCGTACAACGAGCCGTACGCGGGCCGCTACGACAGCGGCCAGTCCAGCCGCGCCTGGGAGAAGGACGTGCTGTGGCCGTTCTATGAGAAGTTCCGCGCGCGCATGGACGCCGCGGGCTGGGCCGACAAGCCCGCCTTCGTCGAGCCCAACCTGTTCTGGAACTCCAACATCGACTTCCAGCGCCAGGAGGGCGGCCTGCTCGACGCCGGGGCCATCGACTCGCGCTATGTGTTCAACACCCACTTCTACGACCAGAAGGCCATCTCCGGCGTCTTCATGCCCGGCAAGGCCCAGGACGGCCAGTACGCCACCGACTTCGCCACCGTGCGCGACCGCGCCTCGGCGCTCGGCACCACGGCCGTCGTCAGCGAGTACGGACACCCGCTGACCGGCTTCACCTCCGACAAGGCGCCGACCGTGGTCAAGGGCCTGTACCAGGCGCTGGACTCCCGGCTCAGCGGCGCCACCTGGTGGAGCAAGGCCGCCGCCTCGGGCCCGGTGCTGTCCGCCAACCAGTGGCAGTGGGACCTGTACAACGGCCGCCACCACGAGGCGATGAACGGCAACCCCGACAAGCTCCTCACCGGCGGCGACGCCTGGAACGACGAGGACCTGTCGGCCGTACGGCTCGATGACACCGGGGCGGCCGTGCTCCGCCAGGACGCCCGGCTCCTGGACCGCCTCTACCCGAGCGCGGTGGCGGGCCGTACCCTCGCCTTCACCTTCGAGGACCGCTCGCGCGACGGCTCCACCATCCTGAGCTGGGACCGCGTCCCCAGCAGCCTGCCCAATGTGGCACGGCTGGTCGGCTCCGGCCGCTACGGGATGCTGGTGTGGCGCCAGAACAGCGCCACCGAGGCCCCCACCGAACTGCATCTGCCCCGCGACTTCGACCCCGCCACCACCACCGTGGTCTCCGACCTGGGCACCGTCACCGGCCCGCCCGCCTACACCGCGCACGGGCACACCGCCGACCACCCCGTGGCGACCGCGGCGGAGAGCGGCGGCACCGACGCCAGGCGGCTGCTGCTCTCCGCGCCGCCCGGGGCCGGAACCCTCCACTACGCGCTGGTCGCCGACGGCACCGCCGCCCCCTCGGCCGAGCTGCGCGCCGCGGCACAGCGCGAGCTCAGCGCGTGGGCGCAGGCCGCCGGCTTCCCGAACTGACCCGTCGGCGTCACCAGCGGTGGTGCACCTGGGCGCGGATCCGCCGGTCGTACAGCTCGCGGACCGCGTCCAGCGTGGACTGCTCCAGCGCGGGCAGCGCCGCCGCCGTGGCGTTCGCCCGGGCCTGCTCGGGCGAGCGCGCCCCCGGGATGACCGAGGTCACCCCCGGCTGCTGGACGACCCACCGCAGCGCGCTCTGCGCGGGCGTCGCCCCCTCGGGCGCCAGCTCCCCGAACTCAACCGCCGCCTCGACACCCGCCGCGAAGTCCACACCCGAGAAGGTCTCGCCCTGGTCGAACATCTCGCCGTGGCGGTTGTACGTGCGGTGGTCGTTCTCGGAGAACACCGTGTCCTTGGTGTACCGGCCGGACAGCAGGCCCGACGCCAGCGGCACCCGCGCGATGATCCCCACCCCGGCCGCGGCGGCCGCGGGCAGCACCCGCTCCAGCGGCTTGAGCCGGAACGGATTGAGAATGATCTGCACGCTCGCCGTCCCCGGGTGCTCGATCGCCGCCAGCGCCTCCTCGCAGGTCTCCACGCTCACCCCGTACGCCGCCACACGCCCGCGGTCCACCAGCGTGTCCAGCGCGTCGAAGACGGCGTCGGAGGAGTGCACCGACGACGGCGGGCAGTGCAGCTGCACCAGATCCAGCGTGTCCACCCCGAGGTTGGCGCGCGAACGGTCCGTCCAGGCCAGGAAGTTGTCCAGCGTGTAGTTCTCCGCGACCTGCGGCAGCCGTCGCCCCATCTTGGTCGCCACGAAGATCCGCGCGTCCGGGCGGCTTCGCAGATAGCGCCCGATGAGCTGCTCGCTGCGCCCGTCCCCGTACACATCGGCGGTGTCGAAGAAGGTCACCCCCGACTCGACGGCCGCGTCCAGCACCGCCAGCGCGTCGTCCTCGCCGACCTCGCCCCAGTCCGCGCCCAGCTGCCAGGTCCCCAGCCCGACGACGGAGACCTTCCTGCCGATCCGGCCGAACTCACGCTGCTCCATGGTCCCTCTCTCTCCTGTGGTGCGGCTCACCGTACCCGCAGGTGTTCGAAGGCCGGTGGCCCGGGAGCTCGAAATACTTGTCAAGTACCTACAAAAACAATATTTGACCTGCGGCGATTGCTGTCGAGGTACCTGGCAAGTAGGGTGTGGAGCATGTCAGCTCTCAATGTGGAATTCAGCGATCGGGAACTTGAGGACCTCCGCCAGATCGCCAAGGAGCGTGGCACCACGATGAAGGCCCTCGTCCGGGAGGCGACCGTCGCCGACATCGCCCGCCACCGCGCGCTGCAGGAAGGCGCGGAGGTCTTCCGGCGCTTCTTCGCGGACAACGCGCAGGCGTTCGCCGATGCGTTCCCGGATGATGAACACCGCCCCCACGACCCGGGACAGGCCGCCTGACCATGGCCCCGCTACTGCATATCGACGTCCCCTGGCTGCTGCAGCGTCATGAGGAGGTCATGCCGGAACAACCCTCCATCTCCGACTTCTCGGGACTGGTCGCCGCCGTGGCCCGGCATCGCGTCGACCCGCCACGTCTGGGCGTCGACCCGGACCCCGCGTGGCGCGCCGCGGCGCTGCTGCACACCATCGCGCTGCTCAGGCCGCTCCCGGCGAGCAACGCGCGATTCGCCAGCGCCACGGCCGTCGCCTATATGCACGCCTCGGGCGAGGGCATCGATCCGCCGTACGGCGCGCTGATCGACCTGGTCCGCGACATCCTGTCCAGCAAGGCCGACGTCTACGACGCGGCGGGCCGCATCCGCTCCTGGCGGATCTGAACAACACCGTTGCGTGTCAGCCGAGGTCGAACGCGTTGGGCAGCCCCAGCCGGTAGCGGGTCTCGTCGACGCGGCGCAGCGGCTCCAGCTCAGGCGGCTGGTACAGCGTCCAGATGGCGCAGCGCGGGGCGCTCGAGCCCTCGGCGTCCAGGAGCGCGTTGACGGCCCGGCGGGCCGACTCGTTGGCACCCTCCATCGTGGCCAGGTCCATGTCGGTGGCCACATAGTCCCCGGCGAGGAAGAGATTGGGCACGGCGGTGGCCGCGCTGGGGCGGTTGTACCAGGTGCCGGCCGGGTGGATCAGGAGTTGTTCACGGTTGCTGGGCGAGGGTCCGCCGAGCCCTTCGACGGCCGGGTCCATGAACCACGCATGCACATCCGCATCGCGCAGCACCGTCCGTCCGGTGTCGTGCAGGCTGTCCTTCAGCTGCGCCCAGATCTCGCGGACGACCTCCTCACGGGTGCACTGCTTGGCGGTCTTCCCGTACAGGATGCCGGGCTTGTCCCATTCGGAGACGATGGTGGACAGGCAGTCGGTGACCTGCCCGTCCCCGTAGTCGGCGGGGAAGTCGCGCCCCTTCCAGAACTGCGCCTGCCCGATGGCGGTGATCGACCAGGGCGAGTCCACGCAGTCCACATGCCCGTTCAGGATCGGGGTGGGGGTGCGCAGATAGAACTGGACGCCGACCATCCAGTCCGTGCGCAGCTTGTCGCAGCGGGCGAGCTGCGGATCGGCGGCCCGCAGCGACGCTCCCCAGGTGGTGCGGGCGTGTTCGACGGGCAGCGCGCTGAGGTAGTGGTCGGCGGTGGCGGTGCGGGTGGCGCCGGTGTCCGGGTCCTTCAGACGCGCCCCGGTGATCCGCCCGCCCTCGTAACTCAGCTCCGTCACCTCGGCGCCGAGCTCGAACCGCACACCCAGCGAGCGCAGATGTGTCTCCCACGGATCGATCCACGCCTCGCTGGTCGGTGCGTTCAGCACTCGGTCCGGCTCCCCGTCGTGGCCCCGCGCGAGGACGTTGTACACGAACGCCTGGAGGACGCGGGCGACGGTGCGGGTGCTGGCCTCCTCTGCCTTGGTGGCGACGATGTTACGGGTGATGCCGACGGCCAGCAGCCGCTGGTAGTCGTGCGACATCTTCTCGGCCTTGACGAAGTCCCACCACGGCACCCGCTCCCACTGCCCCTCGCGGCGCAGATCGCAGCTGGTCAGCTGGACCAGGACGCGGCTTGCGAAGTACGCGGTCTCGGTGGCGGGCAGGCCGAGCGCGGTGTCCAGGAAACCGATGAGGAGTTGCAGCAACGCGTCGGGGGTGAGGGAGCTCGGATCGGGCGGTGCGGTCAGGGTGCGGAACGGCAGCCGCAGATCCGGGGTGCCGCCGTTGCGGGCGAACAACTCCTCGGTCGCGGCGACCAGGTTGTCCCGGCAGCCGCCGGCGTTGCCGGGGAAGGGGATCCGGCGCAGGGTGTCGGGAAGATTCCGGTAGAAACCCGGGAAGAAGCGGAAGCCGTGCTCGCCGGGTAAGGCCCTGCGCCCACCGCTTCCGGTGCCGGGGACGTCCATGCTGCGGGCCTTGCCGCCGAGGATGCGGTTGCGCTCGTACACCGTGACCGAGAACCCCCGCTCGGCCAGCTCCTGCGCGGCGCTCAGCCCCGAGACGCCGCCGCCGAGCACGGCGACGGTACGGGCCGTCTTGGGCGCGGCCGAGGCGGGGTGGGCCATCGTGGTGCCCAGTGCGAGGGCGCCGCCGGTGGTTCCCGCCGTGGCCAGGAACTGACGCCGTGTCCTGCTGCCGTTCTCCATCGCGACTCGCGACTCCTCCCCTTGACGCCCCATCCAGGCATGTCCACGTCACGCTACGCGGGGGTGGTCGGCGGGGGAAGACGGCTTACGCCCCGTCATCGGCTCGCCGGACCCGGCCGGCGGCTCAGCGGAAGACGCCGGTGTGGCCCAGAGAGTAGCGGCCCGGCTGGGGAAAGACCGCCAGCCCGTGCGGGCCGCCGCCCACCGGGATCCGGGCCAGCAGCCGGCCGTCGCGGGTGGCGATCGCGTACACCTCGGAGTTGTAGCGGCCGGAGAGCCACAGCACCTTTCCATCGGCGGACACCCCGCCCATATCGGGGCTGCCGCCGCCGGGCAGCCGCCAGCGCCCCACCAGCTTGCCGGTGGCGAGCGACAGGACCGAGATGGTGCCCTCGCCGCGGTTGGTGATGTACATGCTGCGGGAGTCCCGGCTGACATACAGACCGTGGGCGCCCTGGCCGGTGGGCAGCAGCCGGGGCCGGGTGAAGGCGTCCCCGTTCAGCACCCACACCCCGTCGGCCATCATGTCGGCGATGTACCAGGTCCGGCCGTCCGGTGAGATCTTCACGTCCTGCGGCATGGCGCCCACGAGCGGCAGCCGCTGCTGCCCGATCACCTTCATCCGGGCCGTGTCCACCTTCAGCAGCTCGCCGGAGAACTCGCAGGACACGATGAAGTAGCGGCCGTCGGGCGAGAAGTCCGCGTGGTTGACGCCGTAGCACGACACCGGCACCGACTTCACCACCCGCATGGTGTGCGCGTCCCGGAACACCAGCGCCCGGTCCGCGGAGGCCATCACCACCGCGTACTTGCCGTCGGGAGTGAAGTAGAGGTTGTACGGATCGTGGACGTCCACCGGGCGGCCGGTCTTCCCGGTGGCCGGGTCGATCGGGGTCAGGCTGTTGCCGAGGTCGTTGTTGACCCACAGCGTCTTCAGGTCCCAGGAGGGCACGACGTGCTGCGGCTGGCTGCCGACCCGGAGGGTGCGGATCACCTTGTACGTCTTCGGGTCGATGACGCTGACCGTGTTGGACAGCGTGTTCGGCACATACACCCGCGGCGGCAAGCCCTTGACCGCCGGGGACAGCTTGCCCGGCCGGTCGGCCGCGTACAGGTCGTGCGGGTCAAGCGGCGGTGGCATCCCGGGCAGCAGCCGGGCGGCGGCGGCCTTCGAGGCCGCGGCCGACGCCGACGCCGACGCGCTGGACGTCCGCGACGGCTTCGTGCGCGCCGGCCGCGTCTGCTCGTCGGAGGCGGCACAGGCCGAAGCCGCGGCGCACACCAGCAGCAGCGCCCCCGCCACCCGCAGCCGCACGGCCCGCCGCCGGGCGGGGGAGTGGCGCGCCACGGTGAGCGGCAGGGTCCGCGGGCCGTCGGCGCGCGGGGCGGTCGCTGCGCCTTCCCGACGCCCAGGTGAGTGAGCCGAAGGGGCGCGGCCGCCCGCGCCGAAGGCGCTGATGTCACCGTGAAAGGGAGAGCGCGCGGAGGCCGCGGGGCTGCGATCAATATGCGGCTCCGCCGCGCGGGCGGGCGAGGCTGCGGTCGATTTGCGGCTACCGCCGCGTGGTCGACCGTCGACAGGGGCTGTAGCGCCCCTGGGGCACCTCCCAGCGGTGGCTGGGGGAGAACCGAGCCACAAAAACGCGCGGATCGGGCCACGGGCCACGGGATTCCTCCAGCGGTGGTGCGGGTGGAGTCACGGCCGTGCCACGGGACGAGGGCTCCCGCTGCCCGGTACGGCCGCGGTGGCCGCCCGGCGGCCCGGCCGAGGCTCACACTGCCACCGCCACCGCCCGGCGGCTCGCCCCCGCATCCGACCGGGTGGCGGGCCTCCCCCGCGCGGGGGCACCACCGATCTCCCGGCCCTCTTCCGCCGACCCGCACCGCGCGGCGTAGGATCGCGCCCGGCAATGAGCGGAGCACCGGGAGACACAGGGGGCGGCATTGCGGTTCGGACTGCTGGGCACGGGTCACTGGGCGGCCGAGACCCAGGGCGCGGCCCTCGCCGCGCACCCCGAGGCGGAGCTGGTGGGCGTCTGGGGCCGGGACCCGGTCAAGGCGCGGACGCTGGCCGAGCGGTACGGCATCCGGGCCTACGACCGGCCCGACGAGCTGATCGCCGACGTCGAGGCGGTCGCCGTGGCCCTGCCGCCGGACATCCAGAGCGACCTGGCGCTGCGCGCCGCGCGCGCCGGGCGCCATCTGCTGCTCGACAAGCCGCTCGCCTTCACCACCGACGACGCCGATCGCGTGGTGGACGCCGTCGAGGAGCGCGGGTTGGCCTCCGTGGTGTTCTTCACCCGCCGCTTCGCCCAGCCGGTGGAGGACTTCCTCACCCGTGCCGCGGCCGACGGAGGCTGGGACGGCGGCCGGGCGACGGCCTTCGCCTCGATCTTCCGGCCCGGCAACCCCTACGGAGGCTCCCCATGGCGGCGGGAGCGCGGCGGCCTGTGGGACGTCGGCCCGCACGCCCTGTCCGTCCTGCTGCCCGTGCTGGGCCCGGTCGCCGAGGTCACCGCGGTCGGCGGCCCGCGCGGGGCGGCACATGTGCTGCTGCGCCACCGTTCGGGCGCGGTCGGCACCCTCGCGCTCACCCTGGACGCCCGGCCCGCCGCCGTCGCGCACACCTGCGACTTCTACGGTGAACAGGGCGTGGCCGCCGTCCCCGACGCGGGGATCAGCCCCGTCGAGGCGTTCACCGCGGCCACGGACCGGCTGCTGCGAGGCGCCCGCACCGGCACCGGCGACCCGTGTGACGTGCGGTTCGGCCGCGAGGTGGTGGCCATCCTGGAGGCCGCCGACGCCTCCCGCCGCCTCGGCCGCACCATCGCCCCGCGCTGAGGCTCCCTTTTTAAGGCTCGGTTCTCCCCCAGCTACCGCTGGGAGGTGCCCCCTGCCGCCTCGCCGATTCGACGCATAGACCGACGGCTGCTGGGGAACCGGGAGCCATGACCAAGCTCCGCCTCCCGGAGTCCGTCCGGGCCTGCCTGTTCGATCTCGACGGGGTGCTGACCCGCACCGCGGTGATCCACGCGGCGGCGTGGAAGGAGATGTTCGACGACTTCCTCCGGCGCCGCGAGGGCCCCGGCTTCCGCCCCTTCGACAAGGTCGACGACTACGACGAGTACGTCGACGGGCGGCCCCGCGCCGACGGGGTGCGCACCTTCCTGGCGTCCCGGGGGATCGAGTTGCCCGAGGGGACGGACCGGGACCCGCCCGACGCGGACACGGTGCACGGCCTCGGCACCCGTAAGAACGCCCTGGTCCTGGCGAAGATCCGGGAAGAGGGGGTCGAGGCGTACCCGGGGTCGGTGCGCTTTGCCGAGGCGGTCCGCGCCGCGGGCCTGCGTACCGCGGTCGTCTCGTCGAGCGCCAACTGCCGCGATGTCCTGATCTCTGCGAAGATAGAACACCTCTTCGAGGTCCGTATCGACGGCGTGGTCGCCGCCGAGCGCGGGCTGCCGGGCAAGCCGCATCCGGACACCTTCCTGGAAGCCGCCCGCGACCTGGGCGTCGCCCCCGCGGCCGCCGCGGTGTTCGAGGACGCCCTGGCGGGCATGGAGGCCGGCCGCGGCGGGCGCTTCGGCTGTGTCGTGGGCGTCGACCGGGTCGGCCAGGCCGAGGCGCTGCGCGCCCACGGCGCGGACATCGTGGTGCGGGACCTCGCCGAGCTGCTGGAGGAGGACGCCTCGTGATCACCGATTCCTCATACGCCGTCGACCCCTGGATGCTCCGCGAAACCGAGCTCCACCTCGATGTGCTGCCGCAGAGCGAGTCCGTCTTCGCGCTCTCCAACGGCCATGTGGGCTGGCGCGGCAACCTGGACGAAGGCGAGCCGCACGGCTGGCCCGGCTCCTATCTCAACGGCGTGCACGAGCTGCGCCCCCTGCCGTACGCCGAGGCCGGCTACGGCTACCCCGAGTCCGGCCAGTCCATGATCAACGTCACCAATGGCAAGATCATCAGGCTGCTGGTGGACGACGAGCCCTTCGATCTGCGCTACGGGCGGCTGCGCTCGCACGAGCGCGTCCTCGATCTGCGCGGTGGGCTGCTGCACCGCACCTGCGAGTGGACCTCCCCCTCCGGCACCACCGTGAAGCTGCGCTCCACCCGGATGGTCTCCCTCACTCAGCGGGCCATCGCCGCCGTCGCCTACGAGGTGGAGGCCGTGGACGCGGAGGTCCGGATCGTCGTCCAGTCCGAGCTGGTCGCCAACGAACAACTGCCGCACCGCGCCGGCGACCCCCGGGTCGCCGCCGCCCTGGAGTCCCCCCTGCGGCCCGAGGAGCACGCCGCCCATGACATGCGGCTGCTCCTGATCCACTGCACCGAGGCCAGCCGGCTGCGGGTCGCCTCCGCCGCCGACCACTTCATCAGCGGACCGCCGCCCACCCGCACCTCGAGTGAGAGCAGCGAGGACGTCGCCCGCCTCACCGTCACCTCGGTGCTCAAGCCGGGTGAGGTGCTGCGGCTGGAGAAGCTGGTCGCCTACGGCTGGTCCGGCGCCCGCTCGCTGCCCGCCGTCCGGGACCAGGTGGAGGCCGCGCTGGCCGGCGCCGCGAGCACCGGCTGGAAGGGCCTGGTGGACCAGCAGCGGGGCTGGCTCGAGGGCTTCTGGAGCCGCGCGGACGTCGAGGTCGAGGGCGACGCCGAGATCCAGCAGGCCGTGCGCTTCGCCCTCTTCCACGTGCTGCAGGCCGGGGCCCGCGCGGAGGAGCGGGCGATCCCCGCCAAGGGCCTGACCGGGGCCGGCTACGACGGACACTCCTTCTGGGACACCGACACCTTCGTGCTGCCGCTGCTCACCTACACCTTCCCCGAATCCGTCGCCGAGGCGCTGCGCTGGCGGCAGTCCACACTGCCCGCCGCCCGGGAGCGGGCCCGCCAGCTCGGCCACCACGGCGCCGCCTTCCCCTGGCGCACCATCGAGGGGTCCGAGTGCTCCGGGTACTGGCCGGCCGGCACGGCGGCCTTCCATGTCAACGCGGACGTGGCCGACGCCGTGGTGCGCTACGTCTCGGCCACCGGCGACGACGACTTCGAGCGCGAGACCGCGGTGGAACTGCTGGTGGAGACGGCCCGGCTGTGGCGCTCGCTGGGCCACCACGACCACCACGGCCGCTTCCACATCGACGGGGTGACCGGCCCCGACGAGTACAGCGCGCTCGGCGACGACAACCTCTACACCAACCTCATGGCCCAGTCGAACCTGCGCGCCGCCGCGGACGTCGTCGAGCGCCACCCGGCCAAGGGTGCCGTGCTGGGGGTGGACGACGAGGAGGCCGCGGCCTGGCGGGACGCCGCCGAGGCCATGACGATCCCGTACAACAAGACCCTGGGCGTCCATGAGCAGTCGGCCGACTTCACCGACCACCAGGTGTGGGACTTCGAGGGCACGCATCCCGACCAGTACCCGCTGATGCTCCACTTCCCCTACTTCGACCTGTACCGCAAGCAGGTCGTCAAACAGGCCGACCTGGTGCTGGCGCTGTATCTGCGCGGCGATGCCTTCACCGACGAGCAGAAGGCACGCGACTTCGCGTACTACGAGGCGATGACCGTCCGCGACTCCTCCCTGTCCGCCTGCGCCCAGGCCGTCATCGCCGCCGAGGTCGGCCATCTGCGCCTGGCCTACGACTACTTGGGTGAGGCCGCCCTGATGGACCTCAGGGACCTGGAGCACAATACCCGCGACGGACTGCATATCGCCTCGCTGGCCGGCACCTGGATCGCGCTGGTGGCCGGATTCGGCGGGATGCGCCACACCGACGGCAGCCTCAACTTCTCGCCCAAGCTGCCGGAGAAGCTGGCCCGGCTGGCCTTCACCGTCCAGGTGCTGGGCCGGTGCCTGCGGGTGGAGATCACCGACGCCACCGCCACCTACACCATGGTGCGCGGCGCCCCGCTGGAGATCCGCCACTACGGGCGCCCGCTCACCGTCACCGAGAAGTCGCCGCAGACCCGCAAGGTCCCCGAGCCCACCGCCCGCCCCGAGCCGCGCCAGCCCCCCGGCCGTCGCCCCGACCGCCGCGCCTGAGGCCCGCGGGGCGGCAGCCCCAAATGGGCTCCGGAGAAAGGGCTCTTGCTCTTTCGGGCGGGTGGCATGGGGTGCCAGACTTCTCAGGTGCCCGACTTTGACATGCTCGTGATCGGATCCGGCCCGGGTGGCCAGAAAGCGGCCATCGCCGCGGCGAAGCTCGGCCGCAGCGTGGCTGTCGTCGACCGTCCGGACATGGTCGGCGGCGTCTCCATACACACCGGGACCGTCCCCTCCAAGACCCTGCGGGAGGCGGTGCTCTACCTCACCGGACTGACGCAGCGCGATCTGTACGGCCAGAGCTACCGCCTCAAGGACGAGATCACCGTCGCCGATCTGACGGCTCGTACCCAGCATGTGGTCAGCCGCGAAGTGGACGTCATCCGCAGCCAGTTGGCCCGCAACCGGGTCGCGGTGTTCGCCGGCGTCGGACGCTTCGTGGACGACCACACCGTCGCCGTACGCGACGCCGACGGCCATGAACAGCTGCTGACCGCCGGCCATATCGTGATCGCCACGGGTACCCGCCCGGCGCGCCCGGCGTCCGTGGAGTTCGACGAACGGACGATCATGGACTCGGACAGTGTCCTGAACATGGAGCGGGTGCCGCGCTCCATGGTCATCGTGGGCGCGGGGGTGATCGGCATCGAATACGCCTCCATGTTCGCCGCCCTGGGCAGCAAGGTCACGGTGGTCGAGCAGCGCGAGGGCATGCTGGACTTCTGCGATGTCGAAGTGGTCGAGGCGCTGAAGTACCGGCTGCGGGACCTGGCCGTCACCTTCCGCTTCGGCGAGACGGTCGCGGCGGTCGAGCGCCACGCCCGCGGCGCCCTGACCGTGCTGGAGAGCGGGAAAAAGATCCCCGCCGACGCGGTGATGTACTCCGCCGGACGCCAGGGGCTGACCGACGACCTCGACCTCGGCAAGGCGGGCCTCACGGCCGACCGGCGGGGCCGGATCACGGTGGACGAGCACTACCGCACGGCCGTGCCGCACATCTACGCGGTCGGCGACGTGATCGGCTTCCCCGCGCTCGCCGCCACCTCGATGGAGCAGGGCCGCAGCGCCGCGTACCACGCCTGCGACGAGCCGGTGAACCCGATCCACGACCTTCAGCCCATCGGGATCTACAGCATCCCCGAGATCAGCTTCATCGGCCGCACCGAGGACCAGCTCACCGATGCGTGTGTGCCGTTCGAGGTCGGCGTCTCGCGCTATCGCGAGCTGGCCCGCGGTCAGATCGTCGGCGACTCGCACGGCATGCTGAAGCTGCTGGTGTCCCCGCAGGACCGGCGGCTGCTGGGGGTGCACTGCTTCGGCACCGGCGCGACCGAGCTGATCCACATCGGCCAGGCGGTGATGGGCTGCGGCGGTACCGTCGACTACCTGGTCGACGCGGTGTTCAACTATCCGACCTTCGCCGAGTCCTACAAGGTCGCCGCCCTGGACGCGACGAACAAGATGCGGGAGATCGACCACCTCGGGGACTGAAGCCCCCGTTGTCAGTGGCGGGGCGCACACTGGAGGCATGTGCCGCAGCATCAAGACACTCCGCCCGCCCATGACGCCCGAGCTCCACGACGAGGACATCGAGGCGGCTGCCCTGCAGTACGTCCGCAAGGTGTCCGGGTTCCGCGCGCCCGCCGCCCATAACCGTGAGGTCTTCGACCAGGCCGTCGAGGCGGTGGCCGAGGCCACCCGTAAGCTCCTCGACGGACTCGAGGTGCGCGGAAGCGGCGGTCGCGCGAGCTGAGCCCGCCGAGCGGTGGCGCCGGCTCCCGGCTCAGGCGGCCGACCGGTCGCAGCTGGTGCGGCCGGGGTGCCAGCGGCAGGCGATGGCCGCGAAGCCGCCGTCCGCCACGACCGGCACGGACAGGGTGTCCCCGCCGCGCATCACCCGAGGTTCGCGTACCAGGCCGTCGGGGCCGTCGAGGACCAGATCGACCAGCCAGGTGCCCGACCCCAGCCGCAGCGGCACCTCGGCGGTGTGCCCGGCGCCGGCGAAGGTGCCGCCGATGAACCACCGCCCGCCGCTCGCCCGGGCCAGCACCGCGCTCTCGCCGGGCCGCCCCGCGAGCAGCCGGGTGCGGTCCCAGGCCGCGGGGAGCTGTTCGAGGAAGCCCCGTGCGAGTGGGCGAGCGTCATACGACTCGGGGGTGCCCGCGAGGTTCTGGATACCGGACTCGTACAGCACGGACAGACCCAGCTCGCCCGAGTCCGAGGCCGCGTTCGGACGCTGCGGGCGGTGGAAGGCGCCCGGGGTGAAGTCCATGGAGCCGATGACGTTGCGGGTGAAGGGGAGCGTGGTCAGATGCTGCGCGGTGTTGACGCGCTTCTCCTCGCCGTTGACGCCTTCCATCGTCATCACATGCGGCCAGGTGCGCTGGATGCCCTTGGGGATCGTCGAGCCATGGAAGTTGACCAGCAGATGGTGGGCGGCGGTGGCCGGAAGGATCTCGTCGTACCAGCGCAGCGTGTCCTGCGATTCGGAGTCCATGAAGTCGATCTTCACCCCCTTCACGCCCCACCTCTCCAGGGTGGGCAGCCACTGCTCACGCTCCTCGGCCGTGTCCAGATCGCGGTGGTGGATCCAGACCTGGATGCCGACGCCGCGCTCCCGCGCGTAGGTCACGAGCTCCGGGATCCAGCTGTTCGTCTGCCAGTTGGGGTCGGTGACGTCCCACTGGTCCGGGTCGAAGTACCAGCCGGCGTCGACCACCACATACGGCCAGCCGCGCTGGGCCGCGTAGTCCACGTACCCCTTCTGCATCGACAGGCTCTGCCCGGCGGGTTTTCCCCCGGCCAGCCAGGTCCACAGGGCGGGCCCCGGCCGGATCCACGAGGTGTCGGCGACCCGCGAGGCGGGCGCCAGGTCATCGGTGAAGGTGGACTCCGTGACGGTCGCGAGATCGCCCACGACCAGCGCCCGCCACGGTGTGCTCAGCGCGCCGTCGGAGGTGACCCGCTCGTCCCACAGCCCGATGCGATAGGTGGGCAGGCCCGCCTCGTGGACCAGGCGGGCGGCGGAGTAGCGGCCGCTGAGGTCCGACTCGGCGATCAGGGCGTAGGTGCCCCGCGTCTCGAACAGCGCCTGTGCCATGTACTCGCCGGTCGGCGCGGTGGCCGCCGGGTACTGGTTGAACAGATTCTCGTTGTCGCGCCGGTAGGCGCCGAGCCACGCCGTCGCGTCCGTGGGCAGCGTGAAGGCCGAGGTCTCGCCGAGGACGTCCCCGCTGCCCTTCGGCAGGACATAGCGGTAGGCGACGCCGTCGTCCGAGACCCGGACCACGACGTCGAGCCGGGCGCCCCCGTCCCCGCGGAAGTGGAACCTCGTCTCGGTCATGCGTACGTCGCGGACGCGTTGTTTGCCGACGGTGGCGCGGTAGCGCTCCGCGACCACATGGCGCTCGCGCCCCGACAGCCGCAGACCCCGCGACAGATCCGCGCCCTCGGTGCGGATGCCGAGGGGCGAGGGTTCGAGCACCGTACGGCCGCCCCGCGACACCTGGAGGGTCAGCGCGCCCGTGGTCGCGTCGAGTTGTAGTCGGGCCTGCGGGCCGGAGCGCGCCGAGGGTCCGCTCACCGTCCACGTCGAGTCCTGAGCATGTGCGGGTGCCGTGACGAACAGCGTCATCGCGAGCACGGCGCTGAGCAGAAGAGCCAGGGTGGTGCGTCTGACAGATCTCGCCATGATTGCCTCCCGAGGCGGATACGTTACAGAGTCATCCGATAACTGGGGAGGGGTGAGGCGCGATTGAGAGGGAAAGAGGAGAGGTGTGGCCTTAAAGATCGGATGTATGGCCGAGCGTTGGCGTATCGCCACAGCGTCGGCGACCGCTCTGCAATCGTTCCCGCATACTTCCACCGATGGGCAGGCCGGACGCCCCGTCACTTCACCTACTGCCATTGACGCGTCTGCAAACGAATGCAACTCTTCCGTGCAGCTTCAATCAGCCCAGCAGCGGGAGAGGAATCGCATGGCCGCCACCACCACAACCAGGCGCGTCGCCATCGTCGGCACCGGCCACCGGGCACAGACCTTCACCGAAGCCTTCTCCCGCCGCCCGCAGCTGCACATCGCCGCCCTGTGCGACCCCAACCCGGTGCGGATCGCCCACCACAACGACCTGCTCGCCGCCGCGGGCCGCCCGGCGGCCACCGCGTACGGGGCGGCGGACTTCGAACGGCTGCTGCGCACCGAGGACATCGACGAGGTGCTGGTCACCACCGTGGACGCGCTCCACGACCACTACATCGTCCCCGCCCTGGAACACGGCGCGCGCGTCGTCACCGAGAAGCCCATGACGGTCGACGCCTACGCTTGCGCCCGCATCCTGGAAACGGTGCGCCGCACCGGCAACAGCCTCTCCGTGGCCTTCAACTACCGCTTCAACCCCGTCCATGAGCGGGTGCGCCGGCTCCTGGCCGAAGGCGCCATCGGCGATGTGCTGTCCGTGCACTTCGAGTGGCTGCTCGATGTCCGCCACGGCGCCGACTACTTCCGCCGCTGGCACCGCGAGAAGGCCAACAGCGGCGGTCTGATGGTGCACAAGTCCAGCCACCACTTCGACCTCGTCAACTGGTGGCTCGGCGCCCGCCCCGAGCAGGTCTTCGGCTACGGGCGGCTCGCCTTCTACGGCCGCGAGGCGGGGGAGCGCACCGGCTACCGGCGGGACTACGACCGGGCCCACGGGGCGCAGGCGGCGGCCGACGACCCCTTCGCCGTCCACCTGGAGGACAACGAGGCGCTGAACTCCCTCTATCTGCGGGCCGAGGGCGAGGACGGCTATCTGCGCGACCGCAACGTGTTCGGCGACAACATCACCATCGAGGACGACATGGCGCTCCTGGTGCGCTACTCCACCGGCGCCACCATGACGTACCACCTCACCGCCTACTCGCCGTGGGAGGGCTACCGGGTGATGTTCAACGGGACGCGCGGCCGTCTCGAGCTGCAGGTCGAGGAGAGCCTGTGGCAGCCGCCCCGGGCCCGGCTCGCCTCCGCCAAGGGCGCGGTCCACGGCGACACCGCGCTCGCCAACGCGGGCGGCCACCGCATCACCGTCCACCCGCTGTGGGAGCCCCCGCACGAGGTGGCCGTCACCGACTACGACCACGCCGGCCACGGCGGTGGCGACGCGCGCATGCTGGACGCCCTCTACGGGCCCGTCGACCCCGAGGCCGCGCCCGACACCGGTGACGCGGCGGCGCTGCGGGCGAACGAGGTCGACGGCGCGCTCGCCCTGGCCGCGGGCCTGGCGGCCAACCAGTCCTTCGCCACCGGACGCCCCGTGGACATCGCGGACGTGGTGCGGGTGTGACCTGGTAGCCAGCAGTGGGAGGCGGGCCGGACAAGGCCCGCCTCCCACGCCTGCCTTCAGGCCGCTCGGGCTCAGGCGGTGTGCAGCCGCAGTCCGTACGTCGACAGGATCTCGTTCACCGGCTGGAACCAGGTCTCCCCGCCACTGCTGCAGTTGCCCCAGCCGCCGGAGGTCACGCCCTGGGCCTGGTCGCCGCTGATGAACGAGCCGCCCGAGTCACCGCCCTCGGCGCACACATTGGTCTTGGTCATCTGGTACACCGCGCCCTGGCTGTAGTTCACCGTCTCGTTCTTGGCCAGCACCGTGCCGCAGTGCCAGTGGGTGGTGGAGCCGGAGCGGCAGATCGAGGCGCCGACCGGGGCCTCCGCGGAGCCGCGGACCAGCGCGTCCGGCACCGTGCCCCAGCCGAGCACCACCGGGACGGTCCACCAGCCGCTGCCGACGCTGACCCACGCGTAGTCGTTGCCGGGGAAGGACGAGCCCTGGAAGTTGCCGACGTACGAGCCGTCCCATCCGTTGACGGAGGCGCCGGCGCCGCTGCAGTGCCCGGCCGTGACGAAACCGCCCTGCACCGAGAAGCCGATGGAGCAGCGGACGTTGCCGGTGTAGTACGGGTCGCCGCCGACGGTGCCCGCGGCCAAGGTGGTCGGCGCCTGCGCGGCGGTCTTCTCGACCGTGACCGGGATCGAGCCCGCCCGCTTGGCCTGGTCCTTCGCCGCGCCGACGAACGCGCGTACGGCGGCGTCGCCCTCGGACCCCCGGCGGACGGAGATCACCACGCTGCCCGCCTTCGGGTCGACACGCCAGCTGCTCACCCCGGCCGGGGCGGCCTTCTTCCCGGCCTTCGCGTCGAGTCTCGCCTTCACCGCGTCGAGCTCCTTCGCGGTGTGCCGGACGGTCCGGGCGGTGGCGCCGGTCGTCCGTACGGCCTCGGCCTGCTGTTGGCTGGTGACGCCGACGACCAGCTTTCCGGTCTCCGCGTCGAACCAGGAGCCGCCGAACGCCTTGCCCGCGGCGCGCTCGGCCTTCGGCGCCAGCTTCATGGCCGCCGCCTCCTGACGCAGACGGGCCTTGGCCTGTCCCTCCGTCAGGCCAAGGTCGCGGCCGAGGGTGCTGACGAGCTTCGCGGAGGGCGCGGATGAGTCGGGGCCGGGAGTGGCCGCGGCGGTGGAGAGTGCGGTGCCGGCGCCTGTCAGGGAGCCGAGGACCAGTAAGGCGGACAGGCCGACACGGACGGCGGTCGTGCGTCGCATGGCAGTTCTCCTTCTGTTGCGCTGCGAAACGAGGGCAGAACAGGGGAGACCTGAGAGCGCTCTCATGGCCGATCGCGGAGGAGCCTAGGCCCCGCCAGCTTGATATGTCCATACCAATGGAAACGATGGGGTGCGGCGCGAGGGAACCTCTAGGGATTCCCTCAGCCGCCATGTGGTCCGCCGCCGCGCCCGGTGCGCCGGCGCCCGGTGCGCCCGCGGCTCAGCGGCCACCGGGGACGACGAGGCCGGACTCGTAGGCCAGGATGACGGCCTGGGTGCGGTTCTGGGCGCCCAGCTTGGTCAGCAGATTGCTCACATGGGTCTTGACGGTCTCCAGACTGACCGTCAGACGGCCCGCGATGTCCGGATTGGACAGACCGGTGGCCATGAGCCTCAGGATCTCCGTCTCACGGGCGGTCAGCGGAGCGTGGCCGACGGCCGGGCCGACCGGGGGCAGCGGGCGGGCCGCCACCAGCCTGCGCACGGCGTCGGGGAAGAGCACCGAATCGCCCGTGGCCACCAGCCGTATGGCGTGTGCGATCGCCTGCGACGGCGTCCGCTTGAGGATGAAGCCGTCGGCGCCCGCCCGCAGCGCGTCATAGACGTGTTCATCGCTCTCGAAGGTCGTGATCACCACGACCTTCGGCGGGTCCTCCAGGGCCGACCGCAGCTGCCGGGTGGCCTCGATACCGTCCATCCCGGGCATCCGCACATCCATCAGCACCACGTCCGGGCGAGTGGCCCGGACCAGAGGCAGCACCTCGGCGCCATCCGTCGCCTCGCCCACCACCTCCAGATCAGGCTTGGCCGACAGCAGGGCCCGCAGTCCGGTGCGGGTCAACTCCTCGTCGTCGGCGATGAGCACGGTCACGGGCGCGGTGTTCATGGCGCCGACCGTAGCGGTATCCGGGCCACCAGCCGCCACCGGCCGTCCGCCACCCGACCGGCGCTGACCTCGCCGCGCAGCAGCCGTACGCGCTCGGCGACTCCGGTCAGGCCCTGCCCCCGTCGGCCGGGCCTGGTGAGGCCGAGGGCGCGGCCGCCCGTCATCGGGTTGCCGATCTCCGCCTCCAGCCAGTCGCCCGCCACCGCCACGCGCAGCGTCACCGGCGCCCGGTGGGCATGGCGCAGGGCGTTGGTCAGCCCCTCCTGGATGATGCGGTAGGCCTCCCGGGACACGGCCGCCGGCACCCGCGCCCAGTCGCCGTCGAGGTCGGCGTGCACCTCGGTACCGGTCAGCCGCACCCGCTCCAGCAGGGCACGCAGATCGCCGAGCGTGTGCTGCGGGGCCGTCGGGGCCTTGCCCTCCCGCAACACGCCGAGCACATGGTCCAGGTCGTCCATCGCGCTGCGGGAGGACTCCTCGATGCTGCTGAGCGCGCGCCGGGCCGCCTCCGGCTCCCGGTCCATCAGCTCCGCGGCCACGGCCGCCTGGATGGTGGCGGCCGTGAGGGTGTGCCCGATGGAGTCGTGCAACTCCTGCGCCAGCCGGTTGCGTCCGGCCAGCAGGCGCGTACGCTCCTCGAGCGCGGCCAGTCGCTCGGCCGGCCGGGGCCCGAGCAGGGCCGGAGCCGCCCACCGCAGGACGGCCACCGAGCCCGCGCACAGCCACGCCGCCGCCGCGAGACAGCCGACCGCGGCGAGCGGGGCCCATCCGCCCCGCCAACCGCCCGCCACCCGCACCGACAGACCGAGCAGCGCGATCCGCTCGCCACCGCCGAGCCAGACCGCCGGCAGCACCGCCGCCGACATCCCCAGCAGACCCGTCACGGCCACCACCGCCCAGCCCACCGCCATGTGCAGCGCCAGCCACGCCGGGGTGCGTACGAGGTCGCGCGGACCGGCGCCGGGGGACGCGACAGGCACGGGCAGCCCGGTGCGCAGCAGCCGGTTGGCCAGGCGCACACACCGCGCCCGTACCGCACGCGGGCGGCCGCCGGCCGTGAGCAGCGCCGCGAACACGGCCCCGAAACACACCCAGCGAAGCCCCGCCGGCCACGACCGGGCCACCCCCGCCGTCACGGCGAGCGCCACCGCCACCGGCGGCAGGCTCCAGGCCGCGCCGGCCAGCGCGTACACCCAGCCCCGTACAGTGTCCGCGCGCAACAGCGGGCCGATCGCCACCGGCAAGGGCGGTTTCGGGACGGGTCGTTTCCAGTCGGGCGCTCTCCACACGGGCGCAAGTATGGTGGCCACCCCACACCGCCCGCCTCCCCCCTGAGAGCCAGAGGCGCCTTCCCCCGGCCGGGGGAACCGGAATTCCCTCCCTGCCGCGAAGCGCCCGCACACCCCGCCCGGCGACAGTGGCCCCATGCTCGAACTGATCGATGTCAGCAAGGTCTATCGGGGCGGAAAACGGGCGGTGGACCATATGACGCTCCGTCTGGGCCCCGGTCTGCTGGGACTGCTGGGGCCCAACGGCGCCGGAAAGTCCTCACTGATGCGGATGGCCGCCACCGTCACCCGTCCCACCGGGGGAAGAATCCTGTACGACGGAGAGGACGCGGTGGCGCGGCCGGACGCTCTGCGGCAGGCGCTGGGCTATCTGCCGCAGGACTTCGGCGTCTACCCCCATCTGACCGCGCGGGAATTCCTCGCCTACCTCGCCGCGGCGAAGGGCATCTCGGCCCGCGCCGCGCGCGCCCGCATCGACGAACTGCTCGAACTCGTCAACCTCACCGAGGCGGCCGGACGCCCCCTGGGCGGATACTCCGGCGGGATGCTGCGCCGGGTGGGCATCGCGCAGACCCTGCTGGCCGATCCGCGGGTTCTCGTCGTCGACGAGCCGACCGCCGGACTCGATCCGCAGGAGCGGGTGCGCTTCCGTAACCTGCTCAGCGAACTGGCCGCCGATCGGGTGGTGATGCTGTCCACCCACATCGTCTCCGACGTCGAATCGGTGGCGTCCGATATCGCGGTGGTCGCCGACGGGCGGCTGCGGCGCCGCGGCACCCCCGAGGAGCTGCTGGGCGAGGTCGCCGGGCGGGTGTGGGAGGCGGTGGTCGGCCCCGAGCAGGCCGCCCTCGCGCAGACACGCCACCCGGTCAGCCGCGCGGTGCGCACGGCCGATGGCGTACGGCTGCGGCTGCTGGCCCCGGAGCCGCCGTACCCGGACGCAGAACCGGTGGCCCCGGACCTGGAGGACGCCTACCTCGCCGTCATCCATCAACCGGACAGCCCCGCCGACCAGTGGCGGGAGGCGCGGCGATGACGGCCGGCCGGCTCGGCAGGCTCGCCCTCGCCGACTTCCGTGAGCGAGCCCGCCGCCCCGCGTACGCGCTGACTCTGGCGGCGGCGGTCGGCCTCGGCTATCTGGCCGTGCCGGACCCCGGGACCCGCTGGGTCATCATGCAGCTCGGCGACTACCGCGGCGTCTACAACAGCGCCTACACCGGCACGGCGACCGCGCTCGCCGGTGCGCTGTGGCTGACGCTCGGCGGCTTCTACGCCGTACGCGGCGCCATCGCCCGGGACGAGGCCACCGGCGTGGGCCGGCTCCTCGCCGCGACACCGCTGCGCGGCTCCGGCTACCTCGCGGCGAAATTCCTCAGCAACGCGATGGTGCTCGGCTCCATGGCGGGGGTGCTCGCGCTCACCGCGCCGGTGATGCAACTGGCCCGCGGCGAGAGCGACACCATCGAACCGGGTCAGTTGCTGCTGCCCTTCGCGCTGATCGCGCTGCCCCTGGTGGCGGTGACCGCCGCCGCCGCGCTGCTGTTCGACGCCACGCCGCCGCTGCGCAAGGGGCTCGGAAACGTGATCTGGTTCTTTGTGTGGCTGGCCGTCGCGCTCGGCGGCCAGGGGCCCGGCGCACCGCTCGGCGGCATCGGAGTGCACGGTGTCGTCGCCTCGATGCGGGCCGATATGACGGCCCACCACCTCGATCTGTCCGGCCAGGAATTCAGCCTGGGCCTGACCTATGTCGACCGGCCGCTGCGGACCTTCGTATGGGACGGGTTCACCCCGAGCATGAACTTCCTGGCCACGCGGCTGGCCCTGGTCCTGGCGGCGGCCGTGGCGGCGCTGCTCCCCGCGCTCTGGTTCGGCCGGTTCGACCCCGCCCGTGGCGGCGCGCCACCGCAGCCCCGGCCGGGTGGCACACCCGCGCCCGTGGCGGCCCCGATGGCCCCGGTGTTCACCGGTCCGCCGCGCACCGTGGTGCGGCCGGGCGGGGCCTTCGGGCGGCTGCTGGCGGGCGAGCTCCGCATCCTCGTTCGGGGTGCCCCGCGGTGGTGGTGGGCGGTCGCGGCGGCCATCACGGTCGCCGGTCTGGTGGCGCCGCTCTCGGCGGTGCCCCGGATCGTCCTGCCCGCGGCCTGGATCTGGCCGGTCCTCATCTGGTCCCGTCTGGGCACCCAGCGCCATGAGTACGGCGTGGAGTCCCTGCTCGGCGCCTACCCGGCACCGGGCCGGAGAACGTTCGCCGAGTGGCTGTCCGGGCTCGCGGTCACGGCGCTGGCCGCACTCGCCCCGCTGGTCCGGTTCGTCGCGGCGGCCGACTGGGCCGGGGTCGGCGCCTGGGCCGGCGGCGCGCTCTTCGTCCCGTCCCTGGCTCTGGCCCTGGGCACGCTCAGCCGCACCCACCGGCTCTTCCAGGCCGGCTACCTCCCGCTGTGGTACGCGACCGCCAATGGTCTGCCGCTGCTCGACTTCATGGGCGCGGTCAGGGCCAACGGCCATCCGGCCGGCCCGCCCGCCCCGGCCGTCGCCGCGCTGTCCGCGCTGCTGCTCGGCGCCGTCTTCGCGGCCGGTGCCGCGCGGCGAGGCAAGGGCTGAGCCGTCACTCCTCGGTGCGCAGCGTACGTACCACCGACCAGACGACCGACACCATCGGCACGGCCACGATCGCGCCGATCACCCCGGCGACGAGGCTGCCGCCGATGACCGAGATCGCGACCACCACCGGGTGCAGCTGCACGGCCCAGCTCATCACCAGCGGATGGAGCACATGGCCCTCGATCTGGCCGATGACGACGATGAGCACCAGCACGGCGGCGGCGATGACCGGGCCCCGCCCGGCCAGCGCCACCACGGTCGCCACGGCCAGCGCGATGGGCGCGCCGATCAGGGGGATGAAGGTGGCGAAGAACACCAGCACCGTCAGCGGCAGCGCCAGCGGCACCCGCAGCAGGAACAGGGCGATGCCCACCATCGCCGCGTTGGAGGCCGCCACGATGATGATGCCGCGCGTATAGCCCGCGAACGTGGACCACGCCGCCCGGGCCCCCCGGTCCCACGGCGACCGGGCGGTCTCGGGCAGCTGGGCGTGGAACCACTGCCACATCCGGTCGCCGCCGTAGATGAAGAACACCGAGCAGAACAGGGCCAGGGCAGCCCCGGTGAGAACTTCCACGACCCGGTTGGCGCCGCTGAGCGCCCGGCTGATCAGCGCCCCCCGGTGGGTCGCGACGAAGGTGCTGATCCGCTCGTGCAGTCTCTGAAGCGTGCCGTGTTTGACCCGGAACGGCGGCTGCTCCAGCCAGCGGCTGATCCGGCCCACCCCGCCGCGGAACTCGCCCACCAGCTTGCCCGCCTCCGCGGCCGCCACGCTGCCCACCAGCGCCAGCAGGCCGAGCAACACGACGATGCTGCCGATCAGCGCCACCGCCACCGCGAGGGGCCGCGGGACCAGCCGCTCCAACAGGTCGGCCAGCGGCCGCAGCAGCGCGGTCACCACCAGCCCCAGGAACACCGCCACCGCGACGAGCTCGAAGCGCCCCAGCACCTTGAACGCCGCGTAGACGAGCGCCCCGACCACCAGCAGCCGCCATGCGTACGCCGCCGCGAGGCGCAGCCCGGGGTGCACCAGGTCGGCCCCGCCCCGCCGCTCAGCCGCGCGCAGTGATGCGGCGGCGCGGGCCCGGTGGCCGGGGCGGCCGGCCCGGGCCACGCGCGGTGCGCGTCGGCCATGCGGAGGGCGAGATGTGCTGCTCACGTGGGCGCCACCGCCTCCTGCGTCCCGGTCCCGCGCGGCCGACACGGGATGTGAATCGTCCCCGTACGGGGCGATTCAACCAGGGACGTGTCGCCCTGTGACGGCAATCGGCCGCGGCGTGGCGGGGCGGGCGGCCCGGGTTACGCCTCCGTGCTGCGCAGGATCAGATGGACGAAGCCGAAGGAGTCCCGGTAGTGGCGCAGCCATCCGGTGCGGTGGTCGGCGGCCACATCGAGCGCCTGGGCGCTGCCGGGGTCCTCGGGGTGGTCCAGGGCCCAGCGGGTCAGCGAACCCGTCCAGGCCCATTCGTACGCGTCCAGCTCCCCGCGGGTGCTGACGTGCCCGTGGACGGGGGTCCATCCGTCGGCGACGACCCGGTCCACAGTGGTCGCCAGGTCGTCGAAGTCGCCCAGCATCTCGACGGCCTCCGGGGAGGGCTCGCGCTCCCAGTACCCGTCACCGATCAGGACGCGCCCGCCGGGGGCCAGATGGCGGCGCGCCGCGGCGAGCGTGGGGAGGAGCCCGCCGAAGGCGTGGGCGGCACCGACGCTGAGCACGAGGTCGAAGGAGTGCGGTGAGGAGAAGCCGTCGGCCTCCTGCTGGTGGAGGACGAGCCGGTCCGCGACCCCGAGGCGCTCGGCCGCCGCCCGGGCATCGGCCAGGGCGGGTTCGGAGATGTCGACGCCCTCGGCATGCACCTTGGGCCGCGCGGACAAGGCGCGCAGCAGCCACTCCCCGCCGCCGCAGCCGAGGTCGAGCACCCGCTCGTCGCCGCGCGGAAGGCCCACTTCGAGCAGTCGGCGCACCGCGTCGTCGTCGATGGGGGAAGCGATCGGATGGTCGGCGTGGGCGAGCCTGGAGATCTTTTCACGATTCACCGCGGCAGCGTGCCAGGGCCCACGCCGCGCCCGCATCTGATTTTCCGTCACGGGCGCGGCGCCACCTGAGCACTAGCCGGGGATCATCCGGGTGCTGATCGCGATGCGGTTGTACGCGTTGATGACGACGGCGGCCCAGATGATCGCCGCCACCTGCGGCTCGTCCCACACCTCGCGCGCGGCCCGGTAGACCTCATCGGGCACCTGCCCGTCCTGAACCGAGGTGACCGCCTCGGTCAGCGCGAGGGCGGCCCGCTCCCGGTCGGTGAAGAACGGCGTCTCCCGCCAGGCGCTCAGCGTGTGGAGCCGCTGGTCGCTCTCGCCGTGGGCGCGGGCGTCCTTGGTGTGCAGGTCCAGACAGAAGGCGCAGCCGTTGAGCTGCGACGCGCGGATCCTGATCAGCTCCAGCAGCTCGGGTTCGAGCCCCGCCTCGGAGGCCGCCAGCGCCGCCGCCGCGTGCAGTTCGCCCATCGCCGCCGAGACCTTGGGCGTCAGCTGCTTGAGATTCATCCGGGGGGTCGGTGCGGTACCGGGGGCCTTGGTCATCGGGAAGCTCCGTTCGTGTCGTTCAGTGGTTCCGTTGCCGTGCCGAGCCAGTTCTGCCAGGAGGCCGCGTGCCGGGCCGGGCCCGCGCGCAGCGGGCTGCCGAGCCATTCGGTCACCGGCCGGATGCCGTGCAGGGCGTTGACGAACCACACCTCGCGACCGTCCAGGTCCGCCACGGTGGGCCGGCGGTGCTCCACGGGCACGCCCAGCCGCGTGGCGCGCTCCTCGATCAGGGCCGATGTCACGCCCGCGAGCAGCGGCAGCCCGGGGGAGGGGCGGCACAGGGTGTCCCCGTCCCACCACAGGACACTCGCCGTCACCCCCTCGAGCACCAGCCCGTCCGGCGTGGTGAGCAGCAGTTCCTGCGCCCCCCGTTCGGTGGCCCGCCCGCGCAGTTCGGCCAGCAGGGCCAGATCGGGCCCCTTACGGCGGGGGAGGACCCGCGGGTCGGCCTCCTCGCTGACCCACACGGCCACGCTCTCGGTGCGCGGCGGCGCGGGCCGTATCCGCAGAAACAGCCGGGCCGGTTCCGGGCCGGCGAGTTCCACCCGCGGAAACCACGCACCGGCGCGCGGCAGGAGGTCGATCGCCTCCTGCCAGAACCTCTCGATCCGTGCCGGAGAGTCGCCCGTCGCCTCCGCGCAGGCCGCGACGAACCGGCGGCGATGCAGGTCCAGGCCCCGCACCCGCCCCTCGTCGACCAGCCAGGAATCGGCGGCCAGCAGCGCCGTGTCCGGCACCGGTCGGCACGGTGTCAGACCACGGTCCTCGCACCACATCAACGCCCGGATGTCCGGCTCCTTCCCTGCGTCCTGGCCGACCTGCCACACCGCGGCCATCTCCATCCTCAACAGCTCCTTCATGTCCGAGCCGGGTTCAGTATCCACCGGGCGAGGGGCTGCCGGGCGCCGCGCCCGGCGGTCCGTGGCGTGGCCCGTAGGGCGCGCGCTCCAGCCACGCCCCGCACCGGGGCACCACGGGCGCCAGCGTCGCCGCCGCGCGCTGTGCGGCCCGCCCCCAGCGCCGGGGCCGCAGATGCGCCAGCGCCGCCCCGGCCGCCGCGCTGTTGAACACGGCCGCGGCGCGGCGCACCGCGGCGAACTCACCGACCGCCGCCGGCGCCCGCGCCGGATCGCGACGCGCCACCGCCACCGCCTCGGCCGCCGCCTCCGCGTCCGCCATCCCGCTGTTCATCCCCCGCGCCCCGAAGGGCGGGAACAGGTGCGCGGTCTCTCCGACCAGCAGCACCCGGCCTCCCGGGTCGGTGAACGACGCGGCCACCTTGCGCAGGAAGTGGTACCGCGACACCCACAGGACCTGGTCCGTGTACCGCTCGCCGACCAGCGGGGGCAGCCATCGGCGTACCGCCTCCTCGCTGTCGTAGTCCTCCGGCGGGTCGTCGGCGTGACACTGCAGATCCATCTGGAAGCCTCCGGTGAAGGGCACCCGCAGCACACTGCGGCCGCCGGTGCCCGGATGCTCGTAGTGGAACACCCGCTCCACCGGCAGCCCGTCGCCGTCCGGCTCCGCCACGTCCACCACCACGTGGTACCCCTCGGACCGGTCGCCCTCCAGCGGGATGTCCAGCGCCTCGCGCACCGCCGACCGCGCGCCGTCGGCCGCCACCACATGGCTCGACGTCCAGGTCCGGCCGTCCGCCGCGGCCACCGCCACCTCGCCACCGGCCACCCGGGCGCCGCTCACCTCCGCGTCCCAGCAGAACTCCACGCCCGCCGAGACACACGCCTCGTACAGGAACCGCTCGGTGTCCACCTGGCGCAGACTGGTGAACGGGGGCAGCTCGTCGCCGTCGGCGGCGGGGGCGGCGGTCCGGGCGTACACCTCGCGGCCGCGGTAGAGCGTGCGCCGGGTGCCCCATGTCGTCCCGTACGCCGCGATGCGCGCGCCGAGGCCCGGCCGGGCCCGCTCCAGCAGCCGCAGCGACCGCCGGTGGACGAACAGCGCCCGGCTGCCCGGCCGCACCCGCCCCCGCGGCCCGGCCTCCAGCACGGTGACCGGCACTCCCCGGGCGGTGAGGGCCAGCGCGGCCGTCATCCCCACCGGCCCGGCGCCCACCACCAGGACCGGCCGCCGCCCCTTCGCCACCTCAGCCCCCGGCCCGCGCCGGGGAGAGCGTGGGCAACTCGCCACAGGCGAGCAGCCGGGCGATCTCCAGGCGCTTGATCTTCCAGGTGCCGGTCCGGGGCAGGTCCTGGAACCGGCAGTGCACCGGTGCGGACAGCCCCGGCAGGTCCGCGGTGGCCCGCCGCCACCTGCCGTCCTCCAGCGGCTCGTCCCCGCGTGTGCACACCAGCGGTACGGGCCGCTCGTCAGGACCCGCCACGATGACCACCTCGCGCAGCTCGCCGAGCCGCGACAGCAGTGTGTCCTCGATCTCCAGGTTACTGTCGAGCGCAGGGATCTGATCGACCTCCCGGTCGATCAGATACAGCCCGCCCCACCGGTCCTGATAGCCCATGTCGCCCATCCGCCACCAGCCCCGGTCCACCTGCCGGGCGTACAGATCGGGCGCGCCGAGGTAGGTGAGGATACGGCCGCGGGTGCGGGCCTCGATGGCCCCCGGTGTGCCGGGCGGACACTTCCTGCCGCGCTCGTCCACCACCCGGATCCGGGTGAACCCGGGGATCGCGTTGCCGACCCGCCGCCCAGCGTTGTCAACCCGCCACCCGCCCAGCCGTCCCGCGTCCCTGCGGCCGTGCCGGCGGAAGACCACCGGGCCCGTCTCGCTCTGCCCGTACAGCTGCACCAGATGCGGCGCGCGGCGCCGGGACGCGCCCAGCAGCCGGCGGACGGTGCGCGGATGGATCGCGTCGAACGTGGAGCCGTAGGCGCGGACATTGGACAGCGGCGCGCCGGGGGCGGCGGCCAGGTCCTCCCACAGCACAAAGGTGTTGGGATGGGTCTCGACGATGCCGGGGCGGTGCGCCGCCAGCAGCGGACCGGCGTGGGCCGGGTCCGGGTCGACGAGCAGCAGCAGCGGGCTGCCGAAGTGCAGCAGCACGCCCAGCAGATGGTAGAAGCGGGAGTGCACATACGACATGTGCAGCGCGGCGGGCTCGCCACGGGTCGACCGGCCCAGCGCCTTCTGCGGCACCAGCCGGTTCCACATGGCGTACGGGCAGTGCACCGCCAGCTTGGGGATCCCGGTGGTCCCCGAGCTGTGGGTGATCAGGGAGGGCTCCTTGGGGTGCAGCCGTACGGCGGGACGCCGCGGCGCCCCTTCGTAGGTCGCCAGCGCGACGGTGTGCCCCGGTGCGCCGGGGGCGTCGTCCACCGTCAGCACACCGCGCGCCAGCCCCGTGTCAAGACCGCTCAGGGCACCCCCTAGCGTCGCGTGGTCGGTGAGCAGCCAGGGTGCGTGCAGCCGGTCGAGCAGCACCCCGGTGACCGACCCGTCCAGCGACGGCGACAACAGCGCCGGCACCGCGCCGATCCGGGAGGCCGCGCAGGCCAGCAGCGCGATGTCGACGTTGTCCGACTTGTGGATGGCCACGTGTTCGCTCGGCCGTACCCCGGCCGCCCACAGCCGTCCGGCCATGTCGTCGATCAGGTCCGCGAGTTCGGCGTAGCCCAGCTCCGTACCGGCGTCCGGGGCGATGTCCAGCGGCTGGTCCAAGGTCACCGGCACATTGCCGTGCCGGGCCGCGGCCTCCCGGAACATCAGCCCGATGTAGAACCCGTGCTCGGGCATCAGCTGTCGCAACATATCCGGTTCCTTACGCGTTCGATGTACGTCAACGGAGCGGGCCCCGCCGCAGGGCGCCCGCCGTTCACCAGGCCCCCTGCCGCACCAGATGGCGGCGCAGCTTGCCCGACGGCGTCCGGGGCAGGGAGGGCACCAGATGCACCGCCCTGGGGGCCTTGAAAGAGGCGAGCCGCCGCCGGGCCAGGGCGATCAGATCCGCGCTGAGCGCCCGCCCGTCGATCCCGGAGCCTTCCCCCGCGGGGGCGGCGGGGACCACGAACGCGTGCAGCCGCGTGGCCCCCCGGTCGTCTGGCACGGCGGCCACCGCGACCTCCCGTACCGACGGATGGCGCCGCAGTACGTTCTCCACCTCCAGCGGCGAGACGGTGATCCCGCCGACCATCTCCAGGTCGTCCACCCGCCCCAGATGCCGGTAGCTGCCGTCCGGCTCGCGGCGCGCCCGGTCCCGGGTGCCCAGCCATCCGCCGACCAGCCTGGCCCTGGACTCCTCCGGCAGCCCCAGATAGCCGGGCGTCACCGTCGGGCCGCGCACCCACAGCTCCCCCTCCGCGCCGTCGGGCACGACGGCGCCGGTGCCGTCCCGCAATTCCAGCTCGAAACGGGGCACCGGAAGGCCCACGGTGCCCGGGGAGTTGGCCCAGACCGAGTTGGCGCAGAACGCGTGTCCTGCCTCGGTGGAGCCGATCTGCTCCAGGACCGGCGCCCCGAGCAGTCCGCCCACTTGCTCCCCCAGCGTGCCGGGCAGCCACTCGCCGGCGCTGACGGCGGCGCGCACCGAGGAGAAGCACGCCGCGTGCCCGGCGCCGCGCTCGTCCACCAGCGCCGCGTACGCGGACGGCACGGAGTACAGCACGCTCACCCGGTGCCGGGCGATGACGTCGTCCGTCAGGGACGGGCCGGGGCGGCTGGAGGTCAGCACCGCGGACGACCCCGAGAAGAGGGGGAAGACGAAGGCGTTGCCGAAGCCGTAGGCGTAGAACAGCCGGGACACGGAGAACGACACGTCATCGGGGCCGATGTCCAGGACGTCCTTGCCCACCAGCTCCCAATAGGCTGCCGGGTCGCCGTGGCAGTGCACCACCCCCTTGGGCCGGCCCGTGGTCCCGGAGGTGTACTGGATGTACAGCGGGGCGCGGGCGGTCACCGGCTCCGCGGCGGTGGCCGGGGAAGCGGTGCAGGCCAGCGCCGACAACTGGTCCGCCCCCAGCCAGCGATCCGCCTCGAAGTGGTCCTCGATGCCGGGCCCGGAGACACACAGCACGGCCTTGGAGTTCTCGGCCATGAAACGGTGCTCGTCCGCGGTGAGCGCGGGGTTGACCAGCACCGCGATCCCACCCAGGCGCGCCGTGGCCAGGAACGCGCACACCCAGGGGACTCCGTCGGGCAGGGCGATCAGGATCCGGTCGCCCGCCGTCACCCCACGCCGCGCCAGCACGGTGGCCATGCGCGCGGCCAGGTCGTGGATCTCGCCGTGGGTCCATACGCGGTGGCCCTCCACAAACGCGGGCCGGGCCGACCACCCCTCCTGTTCGGCACGCACCGCGAGGTGTTCTGCCAGATTGGCCGGCGCGGGCGCGGCGGTCACCGGTCCGCCTCCTCGGCGGGGGCGGCGGCGGGCGCGGCGGCGGCCACCAGCGCGCCTGCCGACTCTGGGGGTTCCGTGGGCGGCAGGTCATCAACGCGGCCGTCGTGGTAGGCGCGCATGGTCGCGGCCGTCTTGAGCAGCATCTCCTGGTACTCCTCCTCCGGGTCGGACGCCAGGACGATGGCCCCGCCCGCGCCGATGTGCATCCGGCCGTCGGTGAACACGGCGGTGCGGATGACGATGTTGAGGTCCGCCGCGCCGTTGCAGCTGAGGAAGCCGAGCGCCCCGGAGTAGACGCCGCGCGCCTCGGTCTCCAGCGTGTCGATGATCTCCAGGGTCCGCTCCTTGGGCGCTCCGGTCATGGATCCACCGGGGAAGCAGGCCCGTACACAGTCGACGGCGTCCCTGTCCTCGTGGAGCCGGCCGCGCACGGTGGACACCAACTGGTGGACGGTGGCGTAGGTCTCGGTGTGCATCAGATCGGGGACGCGTACGGTCCCGGGCGCGCAGACCCGTCCCAGGTCGTTGCGGAGCAGATCGACGATCATCAGGTTCTCGGCGCGGGTCTTCGGGCTGGTGGCCAGGGTGGCCCGGGCCCGGGCGTCCTCGTCGGCGTTCCGGCCGCGTGGCGCCGTGCCCTTGATCGGCCTGGCCTCGGCCGTTCTGTCGGGACTGATCCGCAGAAAGCGCTCGGGGGAGGCACACGCCACATCCGCCTCCCCGAACCGCAGGAAGGCCGCGTACGGCGCGGGGTTGAGGCGGCGCAGCGCACGGTAGAAGGCGTACGAATCGTCCGGCGCGGGTAGCCAGGCCGAGTCGGTGAGACAGATCTCGTAGCTGGTGCCGGCCCTCAGCTCCCGCTGGCAGGCCTCGATATCCGCCAGGTACCGCTCCCGGTCCCGCACCAGCCAGGGCTCGACGGCGGCCGTGGTGGCCCCGGAGGCCGTCGGGGGAGGGGCGGGCTCGCCGCCCACCGGGAGGCGGGTGAGCGTGGTGATGGTGTCGTCCAGCCACTCGGCGGCCTCGCGGTGGCCGTCCGGGGTGTCCTCGGTCAGACACAGGGCGTAGGTGACGCCCTCTTGGTGGTCGACGGCCAGAAACCGGTCCGCGAACAGCCAGCAGGCGTCGGGGGTCTTCGCCTCGTGCCGGTTGGTGGAGCCGCAGTCGGCCTTGAGCTCGTAGCCGAAGTAGCCGATGTAGCCGCCCGTGAAGTCGAACGGGAGGGTCGGGGCGGCGACGCGGCGGCGCGCCAGCTCCTTCTTGAGGTGGTCGAAGACGCTGCCGGGGACGTGGGTGACGGGCTTCCCGGCCCGCTCGACCTCGCAGGCGCCGCGGCCCACGTCGTAGCGGACGAACTCGGCCAGCGGGCCCCGGCCGTCGCCCAGGAAGGAGAAGCGCGCCTCACCGGACCGGGTCCGCGCGCTGTCCAGCCAGAACGCGCGCGGCGCGTCCGCGTACAGACGGGTGAAGGCCGCCTCCGTGTCGATCGGGACGGCGAGCCACCGGGAGTGCAGCCGGTAGCCGACGCTGTCCTCGGCGACCGCCGTCCGCCTCGCGGGCGGGGGAGCGGCCGCGGCCGGCGCGGTGTCGGCGAGCTCCCGGTGTTTCACGGGGCGGGCCGCCGCGGGCGGCGGCGCGGACGACTGGTCCGCGGTCATGGCCGCGTATTCGCGGGTCAGATCGCGGAAGTTGGCCAGGATCCGGTGGCCGTATCCGGTGAGGACGGACTCCGGATGGAACTGCACCCCCCACAGCGGCCGGGTGCGGTGGCGCAGCGCCATCAGCACACCGTCCTCGGACCAGGCGATGGCCTGGAGGGGCAGGGGCAGCGGTTCCGCCACGCACAGCGAGTGGTAGCGGACGGCGGTGAAGTCCTGGGGGAGCCCGCGGAACAGCCCGCGCTCGCCGTGCCGGATCCGGGAGAGATGCCCGTGGCGGGGTTCGGGGGCGGGCACCACCCGGGCCTGGGCGCCGAGGGCGATGCCCTGGTGGCCGAGGCACACCCCGAGGACCGGTATGGGGGACCGCTCGATCAGCTGGGCGGTGGCTCCAAAGTCACGCGGGTCGGCCGGGTGGCCGGGGCCGGGCGACACCACGATGTTGTCAAACCTCGAGAGACCCGCGAGGCCCGACTGACCCGACGGGTCTGACAAATCCAGCAGATTCGGATCCAGGCACTCGGGCGAGTCGTGGAGGATCACCACCGGCTCCTCGCCGTTGACCTCCGTGAGCAGCTGGAAAAGGTTGTAGGTATACGAGTCGTGATGGTCGATCAGGAGCGTCTTGAGCGCGTCCATCTGTATTGCCTCCTCGCTTTACGACCGGCCGGGTCCATCGCCTCGGCCAGGGCCCGCTCGGTTCGCGCGCCTTTACCGGCGCGAACGCGGGCCGTTCGCCGCCACCCGCTTGTGGCGCCCCCGAATCGACTGAAGCGGCGGATAGAGCCACTTCTTCAAGAGCATTTGCAGGCGTGGCATGACAAGCCAGGTCACCATCGCGGTCACGCCAAGACAGAGAGCCAGGGTCCGCAGCAGGAAATTGGTATCTCCCAGAAATGGGATCACCAGCACATTGAAGATGAGGACGGGAGGGAAAACCGCACTCAAATTCACCAGCCAGAGCTTCCACTTGGGAGGCGGTGGCAGGGGTCGTACCGGCCCTTCGAACCAGTTTTTCAGACCGGCCCTGCGCTGTACCCCGGTCTCCTGTATGAAGGACCCTGCCCGGGTCGCCCAGCGGGCGCGTTCGAGCGAGTACTCCCAGGCCTGGGCGGATTCTTCTCTGTCGAATCGGTAGATGACATGCCACTCTCCGCTGCCCTGCCCGGAGCCCAGCACGCCGCCCCCTAAATATCCCGGAAGGCGGGCCGTGACATTCAGCATCGCAATGGCCCAGGCATAGAACTCGCTCTCCTGGCCCGGATCCACTCGATATGCGGCAGTCACCGTGACCGGTTCACTGTCCACTCCAGCCGCAACTCCTTTCCGGGCAGCACACGGCCCGCGTGCGGGCCGTCCCCGAAGGGCCGTGCCGACGGCCGCTCCCGTCGTGCGAATGGAAGTGTGGCACATCGGGCACACTTTGCGAGTGGAATGCTCACAACACATACAAATATCTGAAGGAAAGCCCGTGACCTGGGTGTTACCCGGGGTTTACGGATATGGCCGTTGATGGAAAAGGGATTTCACGAGACCGCCGAGCCGTGTGCGGTGTATATTTCAACTGCAGGCGCCACGCGGCGGAGTAGACCGTGGCGCGTGGCGACAGGGTGGCGCATTCGAGACGCGGTGTGCCCGCCGGCGCCTTGCGCCGGCGGGCACACCTGGGGGTGTCGGCCGAGGAGCCGTCAGGACCGTTCGGCCACGCTGTCCAAATGCGGCAGATGGTGATCGAGGCGGTCCGCCTTGGCCCGTAGATAGGCGAAGTTCTCCTCGCGTGGAGGTATCAGCAGTGGCACCTGTTCGGCGACCTTGATGCCATGCCGCAGCAGTGACTCGCGTTTGCGGGGGTTGTTCGACAGCAGCCGCACCGACCGTACGCCGAGGTCGTGCAGGATATCCGCCGCCACCCGGTAGTCCCGGGCGTCGACCGGGAGCCCCAGCGCGAGGTTCGCCTCCACGGTGTCAAGCCCCTCCGCCTGGAGTTGCATCGCCCGGAGCTTGGCCAGCAGCCCGATGCCGCGCCCCTCGTGACCTTGGAGGTAGACGAGAACGCCGCACCCTTCGCTCGCGATGGCGCGCAGCGCCGCGGACAGCTGATCGCCGCATTCGCAGTGCCGGGACCCGAAGGCGTCCCCGGTCAGACACTCCGAATGCAGGCGGGTAAGCGCTCGATCGCCCGCGACATCGCCGTAGACCAGCGCTATTTGTTCATCCCCGCGAATGGTGTCCAAGTAGCCGACCGCAAGAAAAACGCCGTACTCGGTGGACAGTTGGACCTGCGCCACTCGCTGGACGCCTGACGGTCGAGCGTTCTCGCTGAACGGGCCATCGCTTTCTGTCATGTTCTGATCCTAACTGGGAATCCGCAGAATACTCGCGGGGTGCGTGAAAAATGACAAAGGAAACCAACCTCGCTGCCCGGTTCATCACGTTCGGCCGGTGGAAGTGCGCCCGACCGCGTAGCCTGGCATCGCGCACACAAAGACGGAACGCAGAGCGAAAGGCCTGACAGACATGACCGGTTCGGAGACACGACCGCAGGCGCCTGGCCTGCTGCCGCCGGATACCACCGAGGACGTACGGGCCCGGAAGGCCGGCGTCGCGGTCCTCCCCATCGGCAGCTTCGAACAACACGGGGAATTTCTGCCCCTGGTGACCGACACGGTCATCGCCTGCACCATAGCCCGGGAGATCGCCGCCGTATATTCGGTCCATCTCCTTCCCCCGCTCACCATCTCGTGTTCGCATGAGCACGAGGCATGGCCGGGGACGGTCAGCATTTCCGCCGCGACCCTCCATGCCGTTGTGCGGGACATCGCCACATCACTCCGCCGGTCCGGTATCGACGCGCTGATTCTGGTCAACGGACACGGCGGAAATTACGTACTGCGCAATGTGGTTCAGGAATCCGCCTCCACCGGTACCCGCATGGCGCTCTTCCCGGGATCGGCGGACTGGGACACCGCGCGCAGCGAAGCGGGAGTGCAGACCTCGTCCCAGAGCGATATGCACGCGGGGGAAGTCGAGACATCCATCCTCCTGCACGCCCATCCGGAACTCGTCCGCCCCGGCCATGAAACATCCGATTTCCTCGCCGACGATCGCAGACATCTCCTCACCCTCGGTATGGCGGCCTACACCGAATCCGGAGTCATCGGTCGCCCCTCCCTGGCAACCGCCGAGAAAGGAAAGGAAATCCTCACCGCGCTCGTCGATTCCTTCGCCGAGTACTTCTCCCTGCTGACCCTGAAGGAGCCCCGATGACCGCGCTCGACGAGACGGCGGCCTGGGAACGGCTGCGCGCCATCCGGTCCGAGGCGGACGCCGAGGCCGCCGGGCTGATCCGCGGCTCCGACGGCGGGCTGCGGTGGCGGCAGGAGGTCTCGCCCGAGGCGCGCATCCTCACCGACCGCTATCTGCCGCTGTGCCTGGCCGGCCCGCGCCTGGCCTTCGCGCAACTCGGCCAGAGCCTGGACGGTTTCATCGCCACCCGCACCGGTGACGCCGACTATGTCACCGGCGAGGAAGACCGCGCTCACCTGCACCACCTCCGCGCCCTCGCCGACGCCGTGGTCGTCGGAGCCGGCACCGCCGTCGCCGACGACCCCCAGCTGACGGTGCGCGCATGCACGGGGACCAACCCGGTGCGGGTCGTCCTCGATCCGCACGGCCGGGTGCCGCCGCAACGCCGGGTGTTCACCGATGGCTCAGCTCCCACCCTGTGGGTGGTGACCGCGGCCAGCGGCCGCGGCCAGCACGGGTCGGTCGGCGGCGACAGCGGCCATGGCGGCCTCGGCGGCCACGGCAGCCACGTCGGCGTGTTGACCCTGCCGGACCGCGACGCCTTCGAGCCCCGGAGCCTGCTGGAGGCCCTGGCCCGACGCGGCCTGGGCCGGGTGCTGATCGAGGGCGGCGGTGTCACCGTGTCGCGCTTCCTTCACCAGCGGGCGCTGGACCGGCTCTATGTCACCGTGGCCCCGGTGCTGCTCGGCGACGGCGTCCCCGGGCTCCGCTTCGCCGGTACGTCCGTCATGCGGGACGCGCTCCGCCCGCCCATGCGCCGCGCCCACCTCGGCGAGGACACCCTCTTCGAGATCGACCTGGGAACGTCGCAACCCGGCGGACCACTGCCCCACGAGCACGGCGAAACCGGGCAGGCTCGCCGCGAAGGTGAGCACTCCGTAGACCACGGCGACGGTCAGCCCCTGGGCCGCGCCCAGACCGGCGGCGCCGAAGGCCCACGCGGTGACGCCCTCCCGGGGACCCCAGCCACCGACGTTCAGCGGCAGCGCCATGGCGAGCAGCGCCAGCACCATCAGGGGCAGCAACTCGGCCAGCGGAGCACTTGATCCGGCGGCCCGGGCGGCCAGCAGAAACGTCCCCAGATGCCCGGCCAGCACCGCCACGGACGAGACCGCCACCCCCGGCCAGCACCCCCGGGCCAGCAGTCCGCGCCGCGCCTCGCCCAGCGCGGCGCGGACCGCGCGGCGCCACCGTGACGTACGGGGCCTGCCGCGCAGCCGTACGACGGCCACGGCGGCCAGGGCGCACACCGCGGCGAGGACCGCCAAGGCGCCCGGCGCCGTGGCCAGCCGGCCGACGAGGTGGCGGGTCTCCGCCACCGCCAGGGACGGCCGGGTCAGCAGAATCCCCACGCCGACCGCGGCCAGCACCACCTGGCCCGCCGCCCGCTCCAGCACCACCGCGCGCACCCCCCGGCCGACATCACCGGCGTCGCGCCCGTGCCGCACCGCGCGGTGCACATCGCCGAGGACACCGCCGGGCAGCGCCGCGTTCAGGAACAGGGCCCGGTAGTAGTCCGCCACGGCCGCGCCCAGCGGCAGCCGGATGCCCAGCGCCCGGGCCACCAGACACCAGCGCCAGGCGCTGAAGACCGTGGTGAACAGGCCCAGAGCAAGCGCCGCCAGAAGAGTCACGGCGTCGATCCGGCGCACGCCGTCCAGAAAGGCGCCCGTACCCACCCGCCACACCACCACGGCGAGGATGACCGCACCGGCGATGGTGCCGAGCCGCGCCTTGAGCGCCCCCGCGTTCACGACGCCCCACCCGTCGTCCCGGGCAGCGCCAGCAGATCGCTGTGGTGCACCACCACCCGCAATTCGCCCGCGGCACACGCCGCCAGGCGGTCCCGCAGATACGCCTCGGCGCGTGGCGCCAGAACCGGCCGCTGTTCACAGGCCGCCTCGACCCAGCCCCGCAGCCACTGGGCCGTCAGCGCGGACTCGCCCGCGCCGAGCCGCCACGGGCTGCTGTGCACCCGCACCGACGCGCCCCGCAGAGCGAAGGCGTCGGAGGCCACCATGACCGCGTCAGGCCCCAACAGACCGCCGCGGCGCTGATGAGCGTTGAACGCGTCAGCGATCTCGCCGTCAAACGGATCGGCCGGGGAAAGCTCGACCCGCCCCACCACCGACAGCGCCAGCAACACCGGACAACCGGCCTCGGCGCAGGCGGCGACCAGCGCGTCCACCTCGTCCCGGGTCAGCACGTCCAGCAGAGCGGACGCCGTCACCAGCGAGGCCCCGGCCAGATCCTCCGCGGCCAGCTCCCCGAGGTCCGCGCGCCGGGTCAGAACCGTGACACCGGCGCCGTCGGCGGTCGAGGTGGGCGTCTGCGCGGCGGCCCGGCCCAGCAACGCCGGATCGCGGTCGTACAGCACCCAGTGCTGGGGGCCGGGCAGCCGGGGCGCGAGCCAGCGGCCCATGGAACCCGTGCCGCAGCCCAGATCGTGGATCACAAGACCGCCGGGCCGCCCGGCCTCCGCCAGCCAGCCGCGCAGCGGGTCGAGGAGTCCCACGGCGCGGGCCGCGGCGTCGGCGCGCTCCCGCAGCTCCAGCCACTCCGGCTGGTACAGCGGCACGTCGGTGGTGTTCATGCGGCCCTCCGTGGTTCGCATCGAAGCTGTTCCAGCACGTCGGCCGTGCGCTGCGCCGTCGTCTCCCAGCCGCCCAGAGCGGCGCGCCGTCCCCGCGCGGCCGCCTTCAACCGCCCCCGCACGCCCGGCCCGACGAGCCAGCCGCGCAGCGCCGCGACGAGCGCCGCGGGGTCCCGCGGAGGCACGAGGACGCCCGGCAGTCCGCCGTCGGGAGCCCGCCCCAGCGCTTCCGGGACCCCGCCCACGGCCGTCGCCAGCACCGGAATTCCCCGCGCCAGGGCCTCGGTCACGACCATGCCGTACGTCTCGGCGTACGAGGTGAGCACCAGCAGGTCGGCCGCCGCGTAGCAGGCGTCCAACTCCGCACCGGCCCGTGGTCCCGCGAACCGCACCCGGTCGCCCAGGCCGTGCTCGTCGACCAGCTCACGCAGCCGGGTCACATAGTCGGGGTCCTGGCCGAGGCCGCCGACACACAGCAGGCTCCACGGCAGGTCGGCCACCTCGGCCAGGGCCTCGATCAGCAGGTGCTGCCCCTTGCGCGGGGTCACCGAGGCGACGCACAGCAGCTGTGAGGCGCCATCGGTGCCTGGCGCCAGGGGCGCGGGGTCCGCGCCGGGCGCGGCGACGTGCACCCGGGCGGGGGCGAGCCCGTGGTGGGCCACCAACCTGCGGGCCGCCCAGTCACTGGTCGTCACCACGGCCGGGACGGCGCGCAGCGTCTTGCGCTCCAGCGCGTCCAGGTCCGCCGCCCGGCCGGGGGTGAGCCCCGTCTCGTCGGCCAGCGGCAGATGCACCAGCACCGCCAGCCGCAGCCGCCGCGTCTCGGGCACGACGATGTACGGCACGGCGCAGGCCACAAGACCGTCGAGGAGGACGACGCTGCCGTCCGGCCGCTCGGCGAGGACACGGGCCAGCTCCGCGCGTGCCTCGGGGTCCGGCTGCGGCCAGCTGCCCGCGACGGCGTGCTCGTGGACCTGCCAGCCGGCGCCCGGCAGCTCCCGGCACACCCGGCGGTCATAGGTGTTGCCACCGCTCGGCGCGGCCGGATCGGTCACGCCACCGGGCATGACGAAGTGCATGGAGCGCGGGTCCGTCATGGTGGCGTCGGCGCGGCTCATCGGGCGCGCTCTCACAGATCCCGCTCGTAACTCGCCCAGGCGATATGCGACTCGTGCAGCGTGACCGTCAGCGCGGAAAGCCCCCGTGCCCCCTCGCCCAGCTCCCCGGCGGCCACCCGGTCGGCGAGGCGGTCGGCGATGACCTTGGCCAGGAACTCCGTACTGGTGTTGATGCCCGCGAAGGCGGGGTCCTCGTCGAGATTGCGGTAGTTAAGCTCGCCGACCACCGCGTTCAGCTGCTGGGTGGCGAGGCCGATGTCGACCACGATGTTGTCGGCGTCCAGCTCGGCGCGCCGGAAGGTGGCGTCCACCAGGAACGTCGCCCCGTGCAGGCGCTGCGCGGGCCCGAAGACCTCTCCGTGGAAGCTGTGAGCGATCATCAGGTGATCACGAACGGTGATGCTGAACAACGAACGACCCTCCAGGTACGGCACGGCTGCTGGCGGCCCTCGACCGGGCCACGTCATGTAGTACGGCCGACCTGGCGACCTGGTTCAGAGCCGCGCTGAATTGTGCTGGATCCTGCTGGATTATCCAGACCCTTGCGACCGTTCGGACCGCTCTTCGGACCGTTCGGACCGCTCAGCCGACTCTTCGGACCGCTCAGGCCGACCCGTACCGCACGCGGTGGCACAGCCCCGGCAGCTCCCCGGACGCGAGGCGGGGCAGCACCTCCGGCAGCTCCTCGAAGGCGCACTCCCCGGTCACCAGCGCGTCGAGAGCGGGGTCGGCCAGCAGCTCCAGCGCCAGCGCAAGCCGGTCGGCGAAGGTGCGGCGCGAGCCCCGGGCCGGGGACACCGTGCCCACCTGGCTGCTGCGCACGACCAGACGGCGGGAGTGGAACGCCTCGCCCAGCGGCAGGCTGACCCGCCGGTCGCCGTACCAGCTCAGCTCCAGGACCGTCCCCTCCGGCGCGAGCAGTTCGAGGGCGCGCGCGAGCCCGGCCTCGGTGGCGCTGGCGTGGACGACGAGATCGCAGTCGTCCGCGGCCTCCTCGGGGAGCGCGAAGTCGACGCCCAGGGCCTCCGCGACCCCGGCGCGCGCGGGGTTCGCGTCGACCAGCTGGACGCGTACGGCCGGAAACCGGGCGAGCACGGCGGCCACGCTCGCGCCGACCATCCCGGCCCCGATCACCGCGATCCGGTCGCCGATCAACGGCGCCGCGTCCCACAGGGCGTTCACCGCCGTCTCCACCGTCCCCGCCAGCACGGCCCGCGCCGCCGGCACGGTCTCCGGCACCGGGGTCACGGCGCTCGCCGGGACGACGAACCGCGTCTGGTGCGGATACAGGCTGAAGACCGTACGGCCCAGCAGCGCTGCCGGACCCTCCTCCACCACGCCGACGTTGAGATAGCCGTACTTGACCGGACCGGGGAACTCGCCCTCCTGGAACGGGGCCCGCATCGTGGCGTACTGGCTCTCCGGCACCCCGCCGCGGAAGACCAGGGTCTCCGTCCCCCGGCTCACCCCGGAGAACAGGGCGCGCACCACGACGTCGTCGGCGCCGGGCACCGGCAGCGGGACCTCCCGTACCTCGCCGTGGCCGGGTGTGCGGAGCCAGAAGGCGCGGGCGACGCGCTCCATCGACGTCCTCCAGAAAGATCGGGCCTGACAACGGGCTGAACACTTTGCCCGTCACGTACGTAGTGACGATTACCAAGCCGCGAACACGGTACGCGGCACTCAACGACTCCGCCACAACAGCCGGAGGGTGCACGGTGGCTGCCCTGAACAACACATACGACACGACGCTGTTGCGGCAGGAGACGGCGGTGGGAGCGGTCGCACAGATACTCCTGCTGACACTTCTGGGCACCGCGCTCGGCCTGGGGCCGGCGGGCTGGCTGACGGGCCTGGCGTTCGCGTTCGCCACCTGGGCCGTGCTGACGCGCGCCGTGTGCCGCTCCTGGCTCAGGTCCTTCGGCGCCGCCAACCGCGTCACCCTGGCCCGCGCCACGCTGGTGGGGGGTGTGACCGCGCTGGTCGCCGACTCCTTCCAGAGCCCGCCCCGCGTCCCGGCCCTCGTCGCCCTCACCACGGTGGCGCTGATCCTCGACGCCGTCGACGGCAAGGTCGCCCGGCGCACCGGAACGGCGTCCCCCCTGGGGGCACGCTTCGACATGGAGGTCGACGCCTTCCTCATCCTGGTGCTCAGCGTCTACGTGGCCACCTCGCTGGGCCCGTGGGTGCTCACCATCGGCGCCATGCGCTACGCCTTCGTCGCGGCCGCCCGCGCCCTGCCCTGGCTGAACGAGCCACTGCCGGTGAACACCGCCCGCAAGGCGGTGGCCGCGCTGCAGGGAATCGCCCTGCTGGTGGCAGCCTCCGCGCTCCTCCCGCACTTGGCGTCGCTCGCGGTGGTGCTGGTGGCGCTGGCGCTGCTCATCTGGTCCTTCGCACGCGACATCAGGTGGCTGTGGCGCACCAGGATCCGCCACGCCGCCACCGGCCGGTCCGCCACCGTGGTCCGGCACATGACCCACGCGGACGCCTGACGCGTGCGGCCACGTCGCGGCCTCGGCGGGCCCCTGGCTGGTTGGTGCCGTCCGCGCGGGAGGCATGAGGCAGGATGGCAGACCGCGTCAGGGCCCGGCACAACAGCCCCGGCGCAGCCCGACATCCCAGGCACGAGCAGGTGACACGGTGACAAGACAGCACTCCGAACTCCCCGGTAGACCTCGCCACGAGCGCGCACCCGGACCGCGGCCCACCGCCCTGTGCGGCCGGAGCTGCCGCACATCGCGGCACGCTTCGCGGCGTACGGGGAGTGGCCGGTGACCCGCGCGCTCACGCTGCACGACCTCATCGTCGTCTGCGCCGCCTTGGCCGGGGGCCTGGCGATGGTCCTGTTGTCCCGCATGGCGCTGCGCTGGCTGGGGGAGCGGGCGCGCCGGACCCGGTGGACCGGCGACGACATCATCGTCGACGCGCTGCGCACCATCGCCCCCTGGGCGTCCGTCGTCGCCGGTGTGTCCGGGGCGGCCGCGGCCCTGCCGCTGACCAGGGCCATCGACCACAGCGTCCACCAGGTGATGACCGCAGTGCTCATCCTGGCCACCACCATCGCCGTGGCCCGCGTGGTCGCCGATCTGGTGCGCAACCAGGCGCTGTCGCGGTCGGGAGTGGCGGGCAGCGCCACCATTTTCGTCAACATCACCCGCATCGCGGTGCTGGCGATGGGCGTCCTCATCCTGCTGGAAACGCTCGGCATCTCGATCGCCCCGCTGCTCACCGCGCTCGGCGTGGGCGGCCTCGCGGTCGCCCTGGCGCTCCAGGACACGCTGGCCAACCTCTTCGCGGGCGTCCACATCCTCGCCTCCAAGACGGTGCAGCCCGGCCACTACATCCGGCTCGGCAGCGGTGAGGAGGGTTACGTCGTCGACATCAACTGGCGTAACACCACGGTGCGCCAGCTCCCGGACAACCTGGTGATCATCCCGAACGCCAAGCTCGCCGGCGCCATCACCACCAACTACAATCAGCCCGAAGAGCAGATGTCGATCATGATCCAGGCGAGGGTCGACTACGACAGCGACCTCGAACAGGTCGAGCGGGTGAGCCTCGACGTCGCCGAAGAGGTGATGGCCGAGGTGTCCGGCGGCGTCCCGGACCATGAACCGGCCGTCCGATTCCACACCTTCGGGGAAGCCGGTATCGACTTCTCGGTCATCCTGCGTGTCCAGGAATTCAGCGACCAGTTCCTGATCAAACATGAATTCCTCAAGCGGCTCCATCAGCGCTACCGGACCGAGGGCATCGAGATCCCCCTGCCGGTGCGCACCGTCGTCCTGCAGCAGCCGGGCCAGATTCCGCTCCCCGGTCCCCGCACCCCGGAGACCGTCCCGGGGGCCGGGGTGAAGTCATCGGTGTCGATGTCGAAGACCCGTCACTGAGCGGCGCCGCCGGATCGTTTCGCCATGTCGGGTGCCGGGTCCTCAGCGGTGCTGAGGACCCGGCGGGCCCCGAATGCCGTACGGGCCCGTGGGCCCTGATGTGGTCGTGAGAAGATCCTTTTCGCCGTGTGCGCCGGCTTCGACGTGGAGGTGACCATGTACGCGATATCCCTGGGCGACGATGGTGCGGAGCTGCGCCCGCTCGAGCCCTGGCGGGCCGAGGAGTTCCTGGCCCATATGGAGCGAGGACGTGAGCTCGTCGAACAGTTCATCGGGCTGGCCGACCGGGTGACGGACCTGGCGTCGAGCCGTGCGTATCTCCAGACCTACGCGGAGAAGGCCGCGGCCGACGCCGGGCGGATCTACGGCATCTGGGTGAACGGGGAACTGGTCGGCGGAGTCCTCTTCAGGACGATGGACCTGGCACAGGGCACCGCCGAGGTGGGCTGCTGGCTGGAGCCCTCGGCGGTCGGCAAGGGGCTGGTGACCCGAGCCGCGCGCGTGATCATCGACTGGGCCATCGAGGAGCGGGGCATCCACCGCGTGGAGTGGCGGGCCGCGGCAGGGAACAGGGCCAGCGTCGCCGTGGCCCAGCGCCTGGGGATGACGCAGGACGGCGTGCTGCGCGGGAACTTCCTGTACCGGGGCAGGCGCCACGACATCGAGATCTGGTCGGTCCTGGCCCCGGAGTGGCGGGCCGCCGAACAAGCCCCGTCGTAGACACCGCGCCCCTGCCCCCCGTTCGCCCCCGCAGCTGACGTTCCTCGCCATTCACCCCCAGTATCCCAGTTCGGTAACGCTGCCCCCTTCATGTCGGTCCGCCCGTAGTGTGAGCGTCCTCGCCGGGACCAGGGGGGTGCCCGGCCGTAGGGGAGGACGTTTCTTGTTGCCCACCCGCACTCTCGCCGCCGTCATAGCCACGGCGGCCGCAGCCGGTATCGCCCTGCTGCCCACCCAGGCGCAGGCCGCGGGCTCGATCCACCTGTACAAGGTCTATTACGACAGCCCCGGAAGCGACACCCGCTCCAACCCGAGCCTGAACGCCGAGTACGTGCAGCTACGGAACACCACGGGTGCCGCCGTTCAGCTCAAGGGCTATACGGTCCGGGACAACACCGGCTACACCTTCACCTTCCCCTCGTACAAGATCGGTGCGGGGAAGACGGTGACGATCCACACCGGTAAGGGCACCCAGAGCGCCGGTCATGTCTACTGGGGGCGCGGAAACTATGTGTGGAACAACGACAAGGACACCGTGACCTTGCGGAAGCCGTCCGGTGCCTTCCGCGATTCGTGTTCGTACAACAGCACTCGCTACGACTACAAGATGTGCTGATCCAGGCCCGGTCCGGCGCCCCGCCTCATGCCGAGGCCGGGGCGCCGGCGCCTGCGTGTCCGCGGCACGCGCCCCGGGCGTGGTCAGGAGTCGTCGTGTTCGGTTCCGCCGAAGAAGTGCAGCTGCCCCTGCCGGCGGATCGGCCGGCCGGCCGGCAGAGGGTCGTGCCCCAGTTCGGGCAGGGGCACCTGTGACCAGTCGATGAACGGCCGCCCCTCGGCCGTCCGGTGAATCGCCTCGCGCAACTCGAATCCCTTGTCGGCGCTGCCGGGGACATGGGTCCATATGCCGCACTCGTGGTCCAGGCTGTGGCCGAGGCCGGCCAGCCATGTCTCGAGACAGCCCTCCGCCGCGCGGTGGACGGAGGACGGATCGCTGAACAGCCAGACCCAGCCCTTGGTGCTACCGCTGTGCCCGATGAGATGGGTCATCTCCAGCAGATGGAAGCCGTGTGGATGCTGGGCGATGAGTCCGCCCGGCGGTTCGGGGAGCTCGATGTCCTCCAGGTGTTCTATGCGGGCCTTCGCGATGTGGTCATAGGGATCGATGCGCAGTACGTCCCGATAGGCAGCCGCCGCGGCCTCATGCTCGCCCAGCCAGTGCAGCGCACACGCGCGCGAAAAGGCTGCCAGGTTGTCGGACCCTTGCAGGGCGAGCGTGCGTTCCGCCGCCCGCACCACTTCGGCTGCCAGTTCCCGGCCCTGCTCGTCGTCCTCGTCCAACCCGGCGGGTGGCGTGTGTTCGTAGTCGAAGTGGTCCTCACTGGTGCCGAATTCATCGTTCAGGTGGGCCCGCAACGTGCCCAGTTGGAGGAGCGTCAGGCCGGTGGAGCTGGTGGCGTCGTCGGGAACGACCGCCTGGATGGCGGCGTAGGCCGCCCGGATCTCCGCTTCGTCGTCCTCCAGCTCCTCAACGGTGTCGTGCTCGGCGGCTTCCCAGTAGTACTGAAGGAATGAGCCCGCGCTTGCGCGTGCCGCTTCCAGGTCTGTCTGGCTGTCCATGACCGCCAGAGCCTAGAGGGTGTCCCCGTAAATGATCTACGGCTTGGATGAGTAGTCCAGCTGCTCCGCCCAGTCCATGCCGCGCCCCTCCGGGGTGAGGTCGAACATGTTCCACAGCGGATCGAGGGCGTCTACGTGGCGGGGGCCGTGACCCGATTCCATGGGTGAGTAGAGCATTTCCGAACCCCAGAAGTGGCGGATGGTCCCGCCATCGCGGTGGAACACATTCAGCATGGGCATCGATGAGCCGTCCACCGCCTCGGCCAGATAGTCGCGGCTGTAGGTGTTGTCGGCCGCGGAGAGCAGCCGCAGGTGTCGCCAGCCGCGCTCTTGGGCGAAGGTCAGGAGCCGTGGCAGCGGTGTCCTCGCCACGACGACGAAGTTGACGTGTTGGCCGACGTGATCGGCGGCGCCGTCCAGTTGGTCGAGCAGCGCCGTGCAGGAGGGGCAAGGGCCCTCCTTGATCTTCAGCTCCGCCGAGTGGCCGCTCCTGGGTCCGGGTCGGCTGTCACCGGGATGGCGCGGAAACATATAGCTGTAGATGACCAGTGAATCCTTGCCGGGTGCGAAGAGCTCCGACAGCCTGACGTCGGCCGGGGCTCCGTCAGGCCCCGCCCCCTGGAAGACGTAGTCCTCCGGGACCACCCCGCCGGGCGGCAGCGCGCGCCTCGCGGCAGCCACCGCCTCGGTGGCGCGGCGCAGCTCGATTTCCCGATCGAGCAGCTGGTCGCGGGCCGTACGGTAGGCCGCCGACTCTCCTGGAAAGGCCATGCTGACGGTACCTTCCGCCGAATTGGTTCATCTGTAGCGTCCGGTACGGAGGGTTCACCGGCAAGGTGTCGTCAACCGTGCGGGTGACGGACACCGCGCGGGTCCGCAGACCGGATCGGGCCGGATCAGGGCGGGGTGAAGAGAGTGGGGAAGCGCGGGGCCAGCCAGGGCTTGCGGCCCCAGGCCAGGACACGTCCCCGGGCGAGGGCGCCCCATGGGCCGAGGCGGCCGAGCGCCACCAGGAGAAAGGCGACCGGCTCCATGAGGATCGTGCAGTCCGGGCGGCCCGGCGGCCGTGGATCGACGGCCACCGCGCCGTCGGTGAACGTGGCGCCGAAGCGCGCGCCGCCCCCGAGGCGGAGGGCGTAGCGGGCGGTGTGCCCGGCGGCGGCGGGGCTGACGACCCGGTCCATCGCCACCATCAGGAACGGCAGGCACAGTTGGGCTCGGGCACGGCTGACCATATGCGGACGGCCCAGCGCACGGGCGAGGTCATAGCCGTGGCCGAGCATATGCGTCAGCAGATACGACCCCAGTACGTCCATGCTCATCGGGCCCATGGGGCTGACCAGTTCGCCCTGCGCCGCGGACTGCCGGGACGCCGCCACCTCGAGGAACGCATCGGCCTGCGCCACGATCAGGGCGGCCAACGGCCCGGCGCCACGCTCGGTGAACGCCGCGAGCGCGACCTCGTTGGCCTCGGCCAGCCCGCCCGGCGTGCCATCGCCGTACGGGCGCGACTTCCCGGCCGCGATGTCCGCCATCAGCTCATTGGCCTGCGCCAGATGCGCCGCCACCTCCCCGACCGACCACCGCGAGCCGGGCACCGGCGCCCCGGTGTCGGTCGCGCCGCGCAACAGCACGGCGATATCCCCGGCGGTGGTGCGTATCGCCTCGTCCAGTCCCGCGGGCCGCAAGCCCCCGATGTCCCGCTCACTCACGGATCCCACCGCTCTCCCTCATCCAGCCGGACCGCTCCCGGCGCGTACCCACTCCTTTCACACATGGCCCGGGACCGCTACCGGCTGGACGTATAAAGGAACCGCGCGTGGATTCGAGGGACCGGGAGGGTGGCCCATGGGCGTATGGGGCAGGGCGCTTGACGCCGCGGGGATCAGCGATCCGACGTTGCGCGACGACTACGCGCGCCAGCGGAAACTGGTCGCGAGATACCGGCGCAGCTCCTATCTCGCGGCGCGCCTGCTTCTGCCCCGGCCGCTGCTGCCGCATCTGATCACGGCGATCGCCTTTATGCACCACACCGACAACCTCCTCGACAGCGGCCCCGAGGCCGAGCGCCCCGCGGCCTACGCACGGTGGGAGAAGGAAGTCCGCGAGGGCCTGGCCGTCGGTGAAAGCGATCACCCGGCCATCCGGCCGCTGCTGTACACCGTCTCCGCCCACCCCGGCTTCCGCGCCCGCGTCGAGGACTTTCTCGACGCGGCGGCCACGGAGCTGGAGTTCACCGGCTTCGCCACCGAAGCGGACTACCAGCGCTACGTCGACCAGTACGCGCTGCCCGCGTTCATGCTGATCGCGGGTCTGATCGCCGGGGAGGACCCGCCGTCGGGCTACCGCGAGGCGTGCCGCACGTACATCGACGGCAGCCAGCGCCTCGACTTCGCCAACGACCTGTCCGAAGACCTCGCCGAGGGGCGCCTCAATCTCGTGCGCAGCACGCTCGACGCCCACGGTGTCACCCGCGCCGATCTGGAAAGTGCCCGGGACACCCCCGGAACCCGGAGCCTTCTCGAACGCCTCCTCGGCCGGGCCCGCCAGAGCCTGGCCGCGAGCCGGAGCCTGGTCGATCTCGCACCGCCCGAGGGCCGCCCACTGTTCCGTGCCGTGATCGAAATCGAGGACCTGACCGCCATCGCGGCCGCCGCCAAAGGCCCCGCCCTGCTCCACGCCCCCGCCCGTCCATCCGGGCCGGCCATCGCTCGCGTGCTTCTCCGGGAGCGCCGCCATGTCCGCCGACTGCGCGGCTCTGCGGGTCTGTGACGAGCGTCACCCTCCAAGGTTCGAACGCGTACTCCCTGGCGCCCGCGCCTCCCGTGGTTCTTCCGGCTCTTCCTGGAGGTCCTTCGGCCCCGCTTCCCGGAAACGCAGCCCCACGACACTCACGGCGAACCCGACGAGGGCCAGTGCGGCGGTCCAGAGCGTGGCCGCGTACATCGCCTCCAGGAAGGCGCGGTCGGCCGTCTCCGCCAGTTGCGGCAGCCGTAGCGACTGCGCCAGCGAGCGTGCCGCCTCGGCCGAGGTCCGGGCCCGCTCCTCGGCGCCGGGCGGCAGCCCCCGCGGACCGCCGGGCAGCGTGGCATCGGCCATCCGCTCCCGGTACACCCCGGAGAGGACCGAGCCGGCCATCGCCACCCCGAGTGTCCCGCCCACCTGCCGCGTCACGCTGTTGACGGCGGATCCGGCGCCCGCGAGATGGTGTGGAACCGCGCTCATCATCACGGCGGTGACCGGTGTGCCGATCAGGCCCATGCCGAATCCCTGCACCAGCAGCAGGGCCGCGATGGTCGGGACCGGGGTCCGCTCGTCGAACCACAGATAGGCGAGATACGTGGCCGCGGTGACCAGTATTCCGGCCGCGACCGTCCACCGGGCCGACAGCCGCCGGCTCATCGCCGGGGACGCCTGACTCCCCAGGACGATGCCGACCGCGGCGGCGATCATCACGGTTCCGGCGCGCGCGGGGGAGAGCCCCAAGGGCCCCTGGAGATAGAAGGCCGCGTAGAACAGGTGCCCGGCCAGCGCCATGAACGCGAGCAGCAGCACCACGCTCCCGGCCGTGAACCCGGGCTGCCGGAAGAGCCGCACATCCAGGCTGGGCGCCGGAGATCTGCGCTGACCGGCCACGAAGGCGGCCAGCAGCGCGCCGCCCAGCAGCAGCGGAAGCAGGACGTGCGGCCCGTACCAGGTCTCCCCGTTGCCCAGCTCGATGACCCCGAAGACCAGGCCGCCAAGGCCGAGCACCGACAGGGCAAGACCCGGCAGATCGAGCACCTGCCGTCGTGCGCCGCCCAGCTCGGGAACGACGGCCACCACTCCGGCCAGACACAGGGCGACGATCGGCACATTGACCAGGAACACCGACCCCCACCAGAAGTGGCTGAGCAGCGCCCCGCCCGCGACCGGGCCGACGGCCACGCCGAGGCCGCTGGACGAGCTCCAGATCGCGATCGCACGGGTGCGCTTCTCCGCCGGGGTGCTCCGTACGATGATCGACAGCGTCGCGGGCATCAGCAGCGCACTGCCCGCGCCCATGAAGCCGCGCGCTACGATGAGCCAGGCCGGACTTCCGGCGAACGCACCGGCGCCGGAGGCGGCGCCGAACAGCGCCAGACCGGCGAGCAGGGTGGTACGGGGACCGAAGCGGTCGGCCAGCGCGCCGCCCGCGAAGAGGGTGCCGGCGAAGACCAGGGTGTAGGCGCTCGCCACCCACTCCAGTTCGGCGGGGGTCGCGCCCAGGCCCCGGTCCGGATCGGCCAGGGTGGTGACGGCGACATTGAGGATCGAGGTGTCCAGCCAGATCAGCATCTGGGCGCAGACCACGACCAGGACGACGGCCCACGACCGGGACGGGGCGGCTTTGGTCATTCCGCGCCCAGCCCGTCGCGCCAGCTCGGCCGCAGCGGCTTCCAGCCCAGCGCCGTACGCGCCCGGTCGCTCGCCGCCCCGCGCGCCGCGGTGAGCTGATGGGTGATGAACCAGCCGAGCAGCCGGGGCGCGAGCGCGGCCGGGATCGTGCGCGGCGCCGGGCCGCCCAGCGCTCGGGCGTAGGCCGGAAGCCACTGCGCGGCCGGGACCGGCTCGTCGTCCGTCACATGGAAGACGCCGGTGGCGTCCGATTCGACGGCGGCGACCGTGGCCGCCACCGCGTCTTCCACATGCAGGAACGAGGTGATCCCGGGCGCGCCCTCGGGGAGCGGGAGCCGGCCGGCCAGCACTGCCTGTCCGGTCCCGCCGGTCCGGGCGTACGCGGTTCCGGCGCCGTACAGGGTGCCGTACCGCAGCACCACGCCCGCGAGGTCGGGGCTGTCCAGGACCAGCCGTTCCAGCTCGGCGACGGCCCGTACGGTCGCCGCCCAGCCGGGATCGGGGGCGTCCACGTACAGCGGCGCGTCCTCGTCGAGCACCGGATCCCCGGCCGGCGCGGCGGCGAAGGCGATGCTCTGCGCGACCAGCCGCCGGGCCCCGGCCGCGCGGGCCGCCGCGACCAGATGGGCGGTGCCCTCGGTACGCAGCCGCGCGGTCAGCGCGAAGGCCTCCGCGGGGTCGTCGCGTAACAGCCGCAGCGCCGTCATCTGGTGGACGACCACGTCGGGCCGGGCGGCCGAGACCGCCGACAGCAGGGCCTGTTGGTCGAGGGCGTCGGCGACCACGACCGTGTCGGCGTCTTCGTTCAGGGCCTTCGCCCGGGACTCCTCCCGTACCAGCGCGCTCACCTGGTGGCCCCGCGCCCGCAGCGCGCCCACCAGCGGGTGTCCGATCACTCCGGTCGCCCCGGCGACAAGTATCCGCAACGGTCAGCCCTCCGCACCGGGCGAAAGGGGGGTGCGCAGCCGCATCAGCAGGTGGCACGCCGCATCGCCCTCCCGTAGACAGCTCGTGGCCCGGTTCTCCGACAAGGTCACGCCGAGCCCTTCGGACCAACCCGCGTGGACGTCGGTGCACGGGCACTGGTAGGCCTCCAGCGAACCGGCCATCCGCACCATGGTGATGGCGAAGTTCCGCCGCAGCGTGAGCACGATCAGATCGTCCCCGGCCACCTCGGTCGAGGCGTTGCGCAGCTCCCGCGGGAACATCCGGTCGCCGCACTCGTCGTACCGGCGGCGCAGCTCCTCCAGGTTTTTGGCGCCGTCACCGCTGTCGGGCAGCGCGCCGCTCCGCCGGGCGACCTGCTGCCCGACCTTGAGGGCGATCTTGCGCATCGCCTCGGCGTTGATCTCGTTCGCGACCTGCTGTCCGAACCGCTTGGCCACCCCCTGATACCAGTTGGCGTCGTGCTGCCACCACAGCCGGTATGCCTCCGTGCTCATGTGTGCTCCTTGGCCGCGAACCTGTCGCGTATCACTCGTTTGAGAACCTTGCCCGTGGCGCCCTTGGCCACGTCGTCGGGCTTCATCCGCAGGGCCCGCGTCACCAGGGGGAACCCGGCATCGGCGAGGGCGGCGTTGACCCGTCCGGTCCACGTTTCATCGCTGGGGCTGCCGTCGTTGTCGCTGTCGTCCGCGAGCTGGAGCAGTGCGTACGCCTCGGCCTCTCCGTCGCCGTCCCAGTCCGCTCGTACCCCCTTCGGGGCGACCCCGACGAGCGTGCAGTCGGCCAGCTCGGGCAGCTCCCGCAGCAGCAACTCCTCGGTTCGGGTGCTGAACAGGATCCCGTTCCGGGTGCGGATGGCGTCCGGGGCACGGTCGAGGTGGTAGAAGTTGCCCTCCTCGTCCTGGTAGGCGAGGTCCCCGGTGAGCCAGTAGCCGCCGAGCCGCAGCCGGTGGAAGGTCAGCGAGTCGTTCCAGTACCCGGGGGTGAGCGTCGGCGACTTCAGCCCGAGGCGGCCGACCTGCCCGGGCGGCAGCGGGGTGCCGTCCTCGCCGAGCACGGCGGCCTGGGCGAAGCTGATCGGCTTGCCGACGCAGCGCGAGTAGGCCGAGGTGTCCTTGGTGTGCCGGTTGTGGAAGACCGAGTAGCCGGCTTCCGACGAGCCGAGCCCGTCGACGAAGACCGAGCCCTCGACCCGGGTACGGCGCAGGTCCCTGCCGATCCGCTCATGGCCGCCGTGCTGGACCAGGGCCCGGATATGCGCCTCGTGCGCCGCGTCTCCGGTGTTGAACCACACCTGCACACTGGACAGGTCCCGGGCCGCCAGGTCGGCCGCGGCCATCTCGCCGAAGGTCGCCGCGAAGGCCAGCACCGTACTGGGCCGGAACTCCTCGACGGCGTCCAGCACATCGGCGCCGCGCTGGCTGGAGAGCAGCTTGATGTTCGCGCGCAGCAGCAGGCAGTACAGCAGCGTCGCCACCGCGGCGTTGTGCGCGCCCGGCAGCCCCACCAGCGTGCGCTCCATATCGGCGCCGGTGGAGTAGCGCAGCCGGTGCACCTGCGCGTACATCAGCGTGTGGTGGGTGTGCGGCACGCCCTTGGGCATCCCGGTGGTGCCCGAGGAGTGGGAGATGATCACCGGGTCGGTCGGGTCGTGCCGGTACGGGTAGGACCGGGGCAGCAGCTCGCGGTGGGTCGGCCGGATCTCGGCGGCGGTCACGCAGAAGCCCAGCCCGGACGGCCCGGACCCGGACAGCACGGCACGGTGGTCGCGGTCGGCGAAGGCGCCCACCGCGCCTTGTCCGCGTACGTATTGCCGGGCGATCTCCGGGGGCAGATTGCCGTTGACGAACGACGGGATGGCGCCGAGGGACGTCAGCGCCAGGAAGTTCACCGCGAACTCGGTGCTGGAGGCGGTGTGCACGGCGACCGGATCGCGGGGCCGTACGCCCTTTGCGGCATACCAGCCCGCGTAGGTCCGGGCCGCCTCGTCCAGCTGACCGAGCGTCAGCGCCTCGGGTCGGCTGCCGTCCGGCGCCTGCCAACTGCCGTCCGTCCACAGCACGGGCTCGTCGAGTGGGCGGCCGTACGCCTTCAGGCGGTGCAGGACATTGCCGGCACCGAGCTCGGTGTCGGAGCAGATCCGCGCCCGCTCCTGCCTAGTGATGAGCATGGGTCTCCCTGTCGTCCCTTACGGCGTGCGCGTCCGTCGGCGCGCCCGGGGGAGTTTCCGTGTCGGCGGTGAGCCGGAACGCGGTGCGGCCGCCCCGCGCGCCCGGCTCCGTCACCAGGAGGTGACTGCCGCCGTCCCGCAGCAGCCGCCGGTGGGCGGCGGCCAGGTCGAACAGGCCCAGGATGTTTCCGGGATGCCCGGGCGCCTCGGTGCCGACGGCCTCGGTGCCGACTGCCTCGCCGTGGGTGGCGTGGTCGGCGTCGTACGGCTCGGCCGACCGGATCGAGACCGCTGCCTCGGCGCCCGGCCGGCCGAGCAGCACCGCCGCCGCCAGCCCGGCGGGCGTCGACGGGGGCGGGACGGGGCGGCCGCTGCCGACGGCCAGTTCCCGGTACGCGTCGGTCACCCTTGCCCAGCCATCGGCCGGGGGCACCCCCGCCTCACGGCGCTCTCCGCCGCCGAGCTCCACGCCCAGCACCAGGACCCGGTCCAGCTCCGGGTCCTCCAGCAGCAGATCCGCCATCGCCAGCAGCTCGGCCACCGGATCGTCGAGGGTGGAGAGGCTGAACGTCTGCCCGGTGATCCCGAACTCCCGGCTCGTATAGCCCAGTACGGAGTTGGCGGTGGCCTGCATGAACAGCAGCGGGTTGTGGACCTGCCCGGAGACCATGCGCCGACTGGCCAGATCGGCGGTGGTGGTGTCGCCCATCAGACTGGCCAGCGCCACGGCGGTGCGTGAGCCGTCCCCGGGCCGTTCGGTGAGGCACTGCCGGCTGACCTCGTACGCCAGCGGGCTGAACGACGACTCCACGAAACCGGGCAGCCGCGGCAGCGGGAGGTCGTCGTCCCGCCCGGTGCCGAGCGTCGCGGTGGCGGTGGCGAGGATGCCCAAGGGGGAGCGGAGTACCGTCTTCTCGGTCTTCACGGCCGCTCCAGCACGAGTGCGGTGTTGGCGCCCCCGAAGGCGGCGTTGACGGTGAGGGCCCGGCGCAGATCGGCCGTACGCGGCTGGTTCGGCACATAGTCCAGGTCGCACTCCGGGGCCGAGCGGGTGAACCCGGCGGTCGGCGGCAGTACGCCGTCCAGCAGGGCCAGCATCGTGATCACGAACTCCACCACGCCCGCGGCCTCCAGGAGATGGCCGGTGGTGCTCTTGGTGGAGCTGATGGGTATGGTGTCGGCCCGCTCGGGAAAGGCGGCCCGCAGTCCACGGGTCTCCGCCCCGTCGTTGTACTTGGTGCCGGTCCCATGGGCGTTGACATAGCCGAGGCCCGCCCCCTCCGGGTCCCCGGCGCGCCGCATCGCCTGCCGTGCCGCGCGCGCCAGCCCGACACCCTCCGGATGCGGTTGGGCGATGTGGTGGGTGTCCGTGGCCGCGCCCCAGCCCACCACGGTGGCCAGCGGCCGGGCACCGCGGCGCCGGGCGTGTTCGGCGGACTCCAGCACGACGGCCGCCACCCCGTCGCCCAGCAGCAGTCCACTGCGGTCGGCGCTGAACGGGCGCACCGCGCCGTCGCGGGACAGCGCCCGGCCGGAGTCGAACTTGGCGAAGGTCTCCTCCTCCACCAGGTATCCACCCGCGCAGACCGCCGCGTCGATCCGGCCCGAGGAGATCAGCCGGCAGGCATGGATGATCGCCGCTGCGGAGGCGACACAGGCGTTGGTGAAGGTGAGCCGTGGCCCGGTCAGCGCGAGCCGCCCGGCCAGCAGTTCGGCGAGGTGCGCGGGCACGGCGTCGGCGGCCCGCTCCGCCGCCCCGGCCGCGGTGTCTGGGGCCGCTTCCACGTCCTGCCGCCGCCCGGGCGTGGCCCCGGCGGCGGTTCGCCAGTGGCGAGTGATGCTGGTGCAGTCGCCGGCGACGCCGAGCAGCACCGCGGCCTTCGTACCCGGCCGGAGGCCCGCCATGTCGACGGCCTCCGTACCGCACTGCGCGAGCGCATGGCGCAGCGCCCAGTCCCAGGCCGCGTCGGGTCCGTCCGGGGCGACGCCCGCCATCGGCGTACGGTACGGGCCGGTGTCGAACCTCGTGGTGGCCCGGAACGAGGGGACTCCCGCGAACACCCCGCGACGCAGGGCCTCGGCGCCCGTGCCGAACGCGGTGCGCACACCGAATCCGGTCACCGTCACCTCACCGCTCATCGCGGCCGCCCTCTGCCGCCCTCTCCTGGCGCCGGTTCGTCTGTGCGGCGCGCAGATATGCGGTGAGCCGCCGCAGCGAGGTCAGCCCGACGACGTCCTCGTCGCTCGGTTCCACGACCAGGCCGTAGCGCTCCTCCACCACATGCAGCAGCCACACCAACCCGAGGGAGTCCAGTACCAGTTCGGCGTCCTCGTCGAGCTCGGCGGGCACCGCCGGGAAGACCCTGCGGTCCGACAGCAGCTCCCGGACGGTGTCGGTGGTGATGGGGGACAGGGCAAGACCGCCGTCGCTCGCTGTGTCTCCCGCGCTCATGCCTTCGCACCGCGTCGGGCGACCTCGGCGACGAGCTGGCCGAGGTTCAGGGCGGCCAGCGGCTCGATATCGGCGTCCGGAATCTCTACGCCGAACCGCGACTCCAGCCGCAGGGTGAGCTCGATCAGGCTCAGCGAGTCGAGCTCGAGCCCCTCGACGGTCACCGGGCTCTCGTCCGTGATGCCGTCGCGGCTCGTCAGGAGGCTCATCTCGTCGATGACCGTGGCCAGGACGAACTCGCGGATCTCGCCCTCCAGCGTTGGCGTGTCCATGAATGAAATCCTCACGTAAAAGAAAGAGTCGTACGAAGGTGTGAACAGCCCCGGCCGGCTACCCTCCGACCGTCGCGGCCGCCTGCAGCGTGGCGGCCTGACGCACCAGCTTCCCGTTGGACGTGCGGGGCAGGGTGTCCAGCAGCCGGATCACCCGCGGCAGCTTGTAGTCGGCAAGCCGCTCCCGGCACCAGCGCAGCAGCTCCTCGGCGGACGGGCGGTCGTCCCCGGCGGCCAGCGCCACATAGGCCTCGGTCACGCCCTCGTGGACCAGAACCGCCTGCTCGACCCCCGGGTGCGCGCGGAGCACATTCTCGACCTCGGTGAGATCCACTTTGAGGCCGCCGATCACGACGAGGGAGTCGGCGCGGCCGCGCACCTGGACCGCCCCGGTGCCGTCCACCGTGGCCCGGTCCCTGGTGTGCAGCCAGCCGTCCGCGAACTGGGCGCCGCCCGAGTCGAAGAGATACGGCGAGTCCTCGAGGGCGACGTCAAGTTCGCCCCCGTGCTCCCGTACCACCACACCCAGTACGGTCCGGCCGACCGACGGCCGCAGCGCGCCGCTGACGTCCATGGCGACCACACCGGTCTCCGTGGTCCCGTAGGACTCGCCGACCGGTACGCCGTACCGTTCGGTGAACCGTGCCGCGACCTCGGGTGGCATCAGCTCGCCGCCCGACACCGCGACCCGCAGCTCGGGCAGTTCGGGGGGATCGATGGCGGCGGCGAGCAGTTCGTAGTGCATCGGCACCCCGAACAGGGCGGTGATCCGGTGGTCGACCGCCGTCCGCAGGATGTCGCGGGCGGAGACCCGGGGCGCGAAGACCACGGAGACACCGGCCGCCAGCGAGTGCAGCAGCCCGCCGATCAGACCGAAACTGTGCGCCGTGGAACTGAGCAGCAGCAGTCGGTCGCCCTCGCCGGGCATACCGGGGATCGAGGCGAACCGGTCCACCTCGGCCTCGATCGACCGGGCGGTCCTGCCGATCACCTTCGGCCGTCCGGTGGAGCCCGAGCTGAACTGGACCAGCCGGTGTGCGGTGGTGGCCGGTCGGCCGGTTCTTCGGCACTCGGTGACGATCTCGTACTCGGGCCGGAAACCGGACGCCCCCTGGACGTTGGAACCGGCCCGGACCATGAACTGCGGTCGGCAGGAGGCGCAGAGCGCTTCCACCTCGGCCGGTTTGAGCCGGAAGTCGAAGAGCAACACCTGGGCACCGAGCCGCCACAGCGTGAGCAACACCTCGACCTGGGTGAAGCTGGGCGGCGTCCGCAGGCCCACGGTGCTGCCCGGACCGATGCCGTACCCGGCGAACACCTCGGCCTGTTTGGCCACCCGCTCCCGTAACTCGCCCCGGGAGATGGTCAGCCGCTCATGCGTCAGATAGGGCAGGTTGTCATTCCGCCCGTCGAACAGCCTCTGGATCACGGGTGCCATGCCTGTGGTGTCCATCAGAATTCCTTGCAGAACTCGCCGATCGGCAGGCCCACATGGCGCTTGTCCGTGGCCAGATAGCCGAGCAGTTCATCGCCGGTCCGCAGCTCGGTGACGTTGAGGACCTTCCCGCCCGGGCCGAGCACCCGTACATGCCAGTCGTCCTGCACGGTCAGGCTGACCAACTGTCCGTCCTCGGCGTGCGCGCGGATCTCCAGCAGCGGCCGGGACTCCAGCTTGGCGCGGCCGACCACGACCCGTCGGGTGCGGCCGTCGGCGCCGACCGCCAGCAGGGCGTGGCCGGAGCCCACCTCGCTCAGATAGCTGGTGCGGTTCTCGGGCCCGAGCGTGTACGAGTGCAGGGCGCCGGCGTTGACCCGGAACGGCCGGGTCGGCATGTACGGCAGCGGATGGGTTTCGCTGCAGCAGAGGATGAACCCGGAGGAGTACGAGCCGACGAGGATGCCCTCGTCCTCCTCGAAGTGCGAGCAGGTGTCCACACAGACCCGGTCGCCGAGCCCGACGTGCTGGATGCGCTCCACGGTCAGCGTGGTCAGCTCCAGCTGCGGGGTGGTGGCCTCCAGCAGCCGTGCCAGCGCGAACACCTCGTCGGCGGTGCGGGGCGGGTACAGGATGCCGTCCGAGCCGCGCTCCAGCACATCGAAGACGATGGCCGCCTCTTCCAGGTCGGCGACGGTGGTGAGCAGCTTGCCCTCGGCGGACTCGGCCGCGGCGAGCACGATCTCCAGCGGGATCTTGGTCGGGTCGGCGAAGTGGATGACGGTGTACGGCAGCGCCATGGCGCCCGCGCACGACAGCCGCAGGGTGCGGTCGTCACGTACGTCGATGAAGCCGGCGGTGGGCGTGCCACCGGCGGCGCGGTTGTCCGCGGCGAGGGCGTCGAGCTCGTCCTGGGTGGTGAACGTCCGCAGCAGGACGTCCCATCCGGCGCCGGCCGGGGATGTGGCGCCGGCCGGGGATGTGGTGGTGGCCTTCGCCTCCTTGGAATCCCCTTTGGAATCCCCCTTGGTTTCCTTCTTCTCCTTGGCGCCGGGCTTCTTCGCGGTGTCCGTGGCCGGATCCCCGGGGATCAGCACCCGGGTGACGGTCGGGGGCAGCGTCGCGAGCAGTTCGGCATCGGTGGCCAGCACCCCGGCCATCCGGGTGTGGATGGCCGCGTCCACCACCGCCTGGAGCTGTGGCCCCGGGACTTCACGCAGATCGATCCATGCAAACCTCATGCGATACCTGCCACCATCGTCGAGTAATGGGCCATGTCATCGGTCCGGCCGTCGGGACGCGTCGCCGGTTCGGTGCCGTCACCGCCGCTGCCGCCACTGCCGCCGTGTACGACCGCGGAGAGCCGGGACACCAGCGCGGCGGGTGAGGGGGAGGTGAAGACCCGGCGGCCGATGGCCAGCCCCCGACAGCCGGAGGCCATGACGGCGGTGCCGTATTCGACGAGGTCGGAGCCGTCCGGCGGGCCTCCGGCCGCCAGGATGGGGATGGGGCTGTTCGCCACCACCTCGGCCATCCGGTCGAGCGGCAGGGCGACGGAGGTCTTCACCATGTCGGCGCCCAGATCCGCGGCGACATTGGCCAGATGCGAGAGCAGAGCGGGATCGTGCGGGTTCTCGATCCGCGGGCCCCGGGGGTAGACCATCGCGATCAGCGGCATGCCCCACGCATCGCAGGAGCGGGCCACCGCCCCCAGATCGGCGAGCTGCTGCGCTTCGGTGTCCGACCCGATGTTCACATGCACGCTGACCGCGTCCGCACCGAGCCGCAAGGCCTCCTCGACATCGCCGACCAGCACCTTGGCGTTGACATCGGCGGAGCAGGCGGTACTGGCGCTCAAGTGCACCACCAGGGCGCAGCTTTTGAGGATGTCCGGTGCGAGGGCCCGGGCGCGTCCCTTGTGGACGACGATCCCGTCCGCTCCGCCGGCCACCAGCGCCCGGAGCAGATCGGCCCACTGGTCGGCGGGGACGATCGGGCCGTCCGACACGCTGTGGTCGAGTGGGACGAGCAGGTGTTTGTCGTCACCCGCCAACGACAGTCGTCTTAGGCGAAATAACTTGCCGTTTTTCATCATGGGTAATGCGCCTTCCATACCCAGAGGCCGCATGGCAAGGTCTGGCAGCGGCTTCGAGTGAAAATCCTGGAAAAGCGGAACTACGGCATCCCGTTGGGGCCTCCATGGCCGAAAAAGAGCGGTCATGAAACTTTCAAGTTCTTACTCGCCTCAGCATTCACCGGGTGATCGCTCGTTGGCAAGGTGTGACTGCCTGGGAATTTTTACACCGTGCCCTGCATACTTATTAGCCCTCGACCGGGTCGTTGGGGGTTGAGTCGTGGTCATCGTGGGTCGTTATGCGGAAAGTGGTGGGGGTGGTGCCGCATGGTGCGCTCTGTGCAGCTTTTGGAGATGTGTCCACCCGTAGCCGCGGCGCACGTTTATGGCTGGTGAGCTGTGTAAAGAGGCGCTTATTCGGCTCCGGAACCCGCGACATCCACCGGCTAAATCGGATGACCAGGCTTCCTTGTCGAAATCGAATTTCGGGGTTTAGAGTGACACCCCGCTCCGATTCGTGTTGCATGCGAGGCCGTCCCCATCTGGACCCGGACCGTTTGGTTCCGGGCATACCGGAAGTGAACCCCCATGCCCGATTCCCCCGCCAAGATCGCGCTCGAGACCGCCCGTCCCAGACCGGCCGTCGCACCACCGCCGGAACCGAAGAGCAAGGCAGCGCGGATCGCCGTCGCGAGCCTGATCGGCACCACGATCGAGTACTACGACTTCGCCGTGTACGGCACCGCCGCCGCGCTCGTCCTCGGCCCGGCCTTCTTCCCCTCCGGGAGCGACACCGCCTCCTCCCTGGCCGCGTTCCTCACGTTCGCCGCGGCCTTCCTGGCCCGCCCCCTCGGCGTCGTACTGTTCGGGACGATCGGTGACCGGCTGGGCCGCCGACAGGCCCTGGTCACCTCACTGTTGCTGATGGGCGTGGCAACGGTGGGCGTCGGACTATTGCCGACGTATGAGACCGCGGGACTCCTCGCTCCCGTCCTGCTGGTGACGCTCCGCCTGCTGCAGGGCGTGAGCATGGGAGGCGAGTGGGGTGGCGCGGTGCTGCTCTCCGTGGAACACGCGCCACCCGGGCGCCGTGCGCTGTACGCGTCCATTCCCCAGGCCGGCCCCTCGCTCGGCTTCCTGCTGTCCAGCGCCGTCATCCTGCCCACCCTCCACCTCGCGGGCCGGGAGGGCTTCACACATGGCGCCTGGCGGATCCCCTTCCTGCTCAGCACCGTCCTCGTCCTGATCGGCCTGTGGGTGCGTACGACGGTCTCCGAGTCACCCGTGTTCAGCCCGGCGGCCACCCGTACGACACCGGCGCCGACGCCGGTGTCCCGCTTTCCGCTCGGTGTGCTTCTCCAACAGCATCCCGGGCGGCTGCTGCTCGGCGTCGGCGCGGCGCTCGGTGGATCGGCCGTCTACTACCTGACGATCGTCTACAGCATCTCGTACGGCCCGAAGTCACTCGACATTCCGCAGAACACGATGCTGACCGCCGCGAGCGTCGGCGCCGCGGCCGGAATCGCGATCACCGTCCCGGCCGCCAGGCTCGCCGACCGGGTCGGCCGCCGCCCGGTGATGCTGACCGGGGCCGTCGGCTGCGTGTTATGGGCCGTGCCCATGTACGCCTCACTGAGCTCGCGCGACGCACTGACGATCACCGGCGCCTATACGGTCGGACTCGTGCTGCTCGCGCTGATGTTCTCTCCGGTGGCGGCATTCCTGGCCGAACTGTTCCCCGCCCGGCTGCGCTACACCGGCGCCTCCGCGGCCTTCATCCTCGCCAACACCCTCGGTGGCGGCTTCGCCCCGTCCATCGCCACTTGGCTGAACAGCCAGTGGGATTCACCGCTCGTGCTCGGTTTCTACACCGGCGGGCTCTGTCTGGTGAGCCTGCTGTGCCTGCTGGCCCTGCCGGAGACCCGCGACTGCGAGTTCGACACTTAGCCGGTCGGTGTCCGCTGTGCCTCCACACGGACACGAGCGAGGCCGAACTCGTCGTCCACCCGCCCCGCGGGCGGCGATTACCCCAGGTGCTAGCGTGAAACGGATCCGGCCGGTCCGTCCGGCGAACCTGTGTCCTGACGGGGGACCTTCCGCCATGCGCCACCTTCCTCGCGTCGCCACGTTCGGCGCCCTCGCCGCCTCCGCCCTCCTCGCCCTCTCGGCCTGCTCCAGTGGCGGCTCGGACGACGCATCGTCCGATGTCGACGGGAAGAGCGGGAAGCAGAGCGGGCAGCAGCGCGCGAGCAGCGGCGGCTCGCCGGGCGCGAAGGCCACGTCGTCGCCCTCCGCCGGGGCGAGTGGTGCGGCCGGCGGGTCCGGCCCCGCCCAACCCGTCACGTCCAAGGTCGAGGTCAGCATCAAGTCGTGCCAGCTGCGCGACGCGGCCAAGCTGTTCGCGGTCGTCCAGCTCGACAACGTGAACGGCGCGGCGGACTACGCCTACACCGTCAAGGTCCGCTTTCTGAACTCCGCGCACCCCGACAAGGCGGTCTACGCCACCCTCGCCGACCAGCCCGTCCAGGTCGGAGCCCGGAAGAGCGCGCTCGCGTCCGCCGCCTGGAAGGGGGACTCCGCCGCGATGCCGCAGACCTGCGAGGTGGCCAAAGCGACCAAGGTGAAGCTGGCCGGCTGACCCCCGGCCGCGTCCGCGTGTGGCCGGGGTCGCGCCATGGAGTGTCGCCGCCGTCACCGGGACCCGTCCCGGTGACGGCGGCGAACAATGGCGAACGACCCACGCCCGTTCCGCGCCGGCGGGATCAGTGCGACGACGTCTCCACGTTTCGAGGGAAATGACGCTCGCGCTTGTCCCCCCTCGCCCAGGAAGGAAGACCGCACATGCCGCGTATGCGCATCATCGTCCTCGCAGGCATCTCCGTGGCCGCCTCGACCGCCGCCCTCGTGCTCCCCGCGCAGGCCGACACGTCCACCCGCCACGACGCCCCCGCCGCCCGCTGCACCTACCCCGCCGATGTCCTCGACCTCACCAACTGGAAGATGACCCTTCCCACCGGCGACGACGAGGATCCGACCGAGATCACCCAACCCGAGCTCGCCACCTTCTCCGCCAAGCCCTGGTTCCGGGTCAACGAGGAGTGTGACGCGGTCCGGTTCCGAGCCGCCGTCAACGGTGTGACGACGGGCGGCTCCAGCTACCCGCGTGCCGAGTTGCGGGAGATGACCGACAACGGGGAAGAAGAAGCCAGTTGGTCGACCACCGAGGGCACCCACACCCTCGTGGTCAGGGAAGCCTTCTGGGCCCTGCCCAACGACAAGCCGCATCTGGTCGGCGCCCAGGTCCATGGCGGCGACGACGATGTCACGGTCTTCCGCCTCGAGGGCCGCAAACTCTACATCACCGACGGTGACGACTCCCGCCGCCACCTCGTCACCGACGACTACGAGCTGGGCACCGAGTTCCAGGCCAAGTTCGTGGCGAAGGGCGGAAAGATCGCCGTGTACTACAACGGGCACCGGGAGACCACGATCTCCCACGACGGCGACACCAACTACTTCAAAGCGGGGGCCTACACACAGGCCAACTGCGGCAACTCGGACCCGTGCGACAGCGACAACTACGGCGAGGTCCGGATATCCAGTCTCAAGGTCACCCACTCCTAGTCAGGAGATCACGGTGCCGGGCATCACAATCTCCACAGAAGGTGATGATTTCTGGAGTGGTGTGTGAATCCCCTCCTCAACCGGCCATGCCCGGCGCGCCACGGACACCTACCGGGCCCGGGTTCACCCTCAAGAGCGCCGGAAACGCTGTGTGACTCTTCCCGTACGCAGTAAGTTCGATCCGCGTGCCTGTAACAGCAGGATCCGGTCTTGCGCGAGGGGAGAGTCGTTGTGCGCCGGGGGGAGAAAGTGGGCAAGTACCGGCTCACGAGGGGGCCCGTCGAGGGAGGAAGAGGGGCGGTCTGGTTCGCTGTCGACACGGAGCTGGGCCGGCCCGTCGTCCTCAAGCGGGCCCTGCTCGAGGACAACAGCCAGGCCGGCTTCGATCAACTGCTGGCCGAAGCACGCGCGCTGGCGAAGTTCAGCCATCCGCATGTGGTCACCCTCTACGACGCCGTCCGCGCGGGCAAGGGCAAGAAGGCCACGTTCTGGCTGGTGATGGAGCATGTGACCGGCGGGAGCCTGGACGTCCCGGTGAAGATGGCCCCGCAGCTCGCTGCGCACATCGGCGCGCAGATCGCGGCCGCGCTGGCGGCCCTGCACGCCAAGGGGATCGTGCACTGCGACGTCAAGCCGGGCAATATCGTGATCACTCACGACAGAGTGGCCAAGCTGGCCGACTTCGGCGCCGCGTATCGAGCGGACGGCAGTGAGACGATCACGCCCAACGGACCGATCAGCCTCACCCCGGCCTACGCCGCCCCCGAGGCGTTCCGGGCAGCGCCCGAGCGGGCGTCCGACGTCTTCTCCCTCGGTGCCACCCTGCACTGGCTGGTCACCGGGACCGCGCCGCTGCGCGGCCATGGACGCGCGGTCCGGCTGGAGGCCGTAGGCCCCCAGGTCGGGCCGCTCGGCGGGGTGCTCACCGCGATGCTCCAGCGCGACCCCAGGGCCCGTCCCACCGCCGTCGAGTCGCTCACCGCGCTCGCGGGCATCGCGGGATCGCCGGACCAGCTCCCGACCCTCCCGCTGACCTCGGTGACCAAGCCCTATACGGACACCGTCGCCGGCGTCGAGGACCCGCCGGGCGGACAGCCGCGCCGGACGACGACCCTCGTCAGGCGCCGCCCGCTGCTCACGGCCGGTGTCGCCGCCGGCACGGCACTGGCCATCGCCGTTCCGTTCCTCGTGATGAGCCTCGGTGACGAAGCCGACGCGGACAAACCCACCCCATCGGCGGGTGGCAGCACGCGCAGCGGCGCCGCGGGCTTCATCGGTGACCCCCGTACGGCCGACCCCTGCGCCTTGCTGGATGCCACCGTGTTCGGCCGGTACGACGAGGCTGAACTGGACGGTGACGAGGGCAACTTCAACCGGTGCGATGTCATCCTGAAAGAGGGGGGCGAGGACGTTGTGGACGTGAGGGTGGAGCTCGACGCCGATCCGCTGCCGGAGGGGGTGGCGAGCAAGACCACGGGCCGGGTGACCGTCATGGAACGCGCCGCCGGTGCCAAAGAGTGTGTGCGGCACATGGCGGTGACCGGTGCGCGCGGCAACAGCCTTCGGGTCACCGCGGCGGCGAGAGAGCCCAACGAGATCAAGGAGCCGCTGTGTCGCACCGCCGATGTCGCCACGGGCATCGCGGTCAAGGTGCTCAACGACGGTGAGATCCCCCGGCGTACCGCGGCCTTCCGGTCCAAGTCGCTGGCGCACCAGGACGCGTGCTCGCTGCTCGACGCCAAGGCGCTGGAGAAGGTGCGCGGTATCGACGCCAAGGACCCGGACGTCGGATTCGGCCGCTGGGACTGCCAGTGGAAGAGCACCACCAACGACTTGGAGGTGGACCTGCGATTCGACCAGGGCGGAATGTCGAACGACAAGAACGCCCGGTTGGCCGACCTCGGCGATCGCAAGGCCATCGTTCTGGAGGGCTACGAGGGGGCGGGCAGCTGTCGCGTCGAAGTGGTCTACCGCGGCTACATCGGCGTGGACCGGGAGGAGGGGACCGAGCGGCTGGTCCTCGACATCAAGGGGGCGGGCCGCAAGGGCAGGCCCTGCGAACTGGCCAAGGAGCTCGCCGGTTCGGCCGCCGCCGCGCTGCCGTCCGGCTGACGGGCTGATTCCTCCACACGGCGCACAGGAAAGAAGAGGGGAGCACCATGGCAGACGAGGAGACCGGGGCGCCGGAGAGCAGTGCGGTGCGGGTCGCCCTCTGGCGGGCGATGCACCTGGAGGTCGACTCACCGCCCCATGTACTCGAGGACGAGATCGGCCGCGAGTTGGCGGCCCCCGAGGAGGACTGGCGCCGCCGCCCCGATATGGACCCGCGCGCCACCAGCGGATTCCGGGCATCCATCGTGGCCCGCGCTCGGTTCATCGAGGACCTGGTCGCCGAGCGGGCCGACCGCGGTGTCGCCCAGTACGTCATTCTGGGAGCCGGCCTGGACACCTTCGCGCAGCGCAGGCCGGAAATCGCCTCCCGCCTGCGGGTCTTCGAGGTCGATCAGCCCGGCCCTCAGGCATGGAAGCGCCGCCGCCTGGCCGAACTCGGGTACGGCATTCCCGACTGGCTGCACCTGGTGCCGGTCGACTTCGAGGCCAGCGAGTCCTGGCTGGAGCGGCTGACCGCTGCCGGCTTCGATCCCGGCCGGCCGGCGGTCATTGTCTCCACGGGCGTCACCATGTACCTCACCAAAGAGGCCACCGCGGCCACCCTGCGCCAGATCGGCGGACTCGCCCCCGACTCGACGCTCGCCATGACCTTCATGCTGCCGCCCGAACTGGTCGATGAGGCCGATCGCCCCGGCTTCCGTGCCAGTGCGGAAGGCGCGCGCACATCCGGAACGCCGTTCATCAGCTTCTACCCGCCGGAGGAAATGCTGGCCATGGCCCGCGAGGCCGGCTTCAAGGACGCCCGGCACGTATCGGGGGCCGTGCTGGCCGAGCGCTACTTCGCCGACCGCACCGACGGCCTTCGCCCGTCGAGCGGCGAGGACCTGCTGCTGGCCACCATCTGACCGACCCCTGCGTCAACGCGTAGCGTGATGCGGCTCATGGCGTGGCTCCGGTCAGCGTGGACGCGAGGTGGTGCGGTGTCCGCTCTTGTGAGCGCAGCCAGATTTCGCAGCCGACCGTGGACATCAGCGGTGCCAGGTCGGCGATCGAGGCGAGTGAATGCGCGACGCGGCGCAGGCGGTCGGGGTCGATCAGGCCGGCCTCGGCCAGCAGCGAACCGTCCAGCAGCGTGGAGATTTCACCGCGCTGCCGGTCCAGGGCGCGAGAGAAGTCCGCACAGTACTGGCCCTTTGCCGTGCGCCGCAGGACCTGCTGGGGAACGATGCCGTCCATCGCGGTTGTCAGCAGCGGTTTGAAGCGTCCCGGGGCCGCGGCCTCCCACGGGCGGACGGACAGGGCGGCGGCCACCACGGCGTCGTCGGTGTAGGGCAGCGCGAGATCGGGTCCTGGCAGGGACTTGTTTATCAGGCGCACGGTGTTACCGCCTTCCCGTACCTGGTGCAGTACGGCGTGGAGGCCGCGTTGGGGAGCAAGCGGCTCGGGGCAGCGTTCGGCGGCCTCCCGCAGCACGTCCCGCGCCGAGCGGGCGGCCTGCGGGGAGGCCCACGCGGGCATACGGGGCACCGGCTGCCAGCCGAGGTGATCCGCCGGCCCCTGCGTGCGGTGGGCGGTCAGATGGTCGGCCGCCTCCAGCAGCCACCGGTGGTAGTCACGCCGGTCCGTCAGCGCCCGCAGCATGGCCCAGCGGCTGACACGCCAGTCGAGGCGTTGCCGCCGGGCCCGCCTGAGCACCGTCCCCGGGTGCTGCGCCAAGGCGTCGATGCAGTCGAAGGGGGCCGGGGTGAACAGCTCGTCGCCGCCTCCGCCGCCCAGATGCAGCCGGGACCCGTGTGCTTGGACGCGGCGCAGCAAGTCGTCCAGCGTCGCGACATCCCGCGTCCAGGGGCCGGGCTCCTGCGCGGCCAGGCGCAGCGACCCCAGCCCTGCGAACCAGCCGGGCGTCTCTTGCCGCCCGACCACCAGATGCGTGGCCGCGGGCAGTTCCCGAGCGGCCTGGGCGGCCCATACGGCATCGTCATCGCGCGCGTCCACACCCTCCCAGCGCGCCGTCACCAACGCGGCGTCACCGCGAGCGGCCAGAAAGCACAGGCTCGTCGAATCCAGCCCGCCGGACAGGTCCGCGCTGACCGTCCCCCCGCCCGCCGTACAGGTGTCCACCGCCTCCATGAGCGCGGCGCGCACCCCCCGTGCCGCCTCGCCCAGCGGGAGGACAGGCTCGGGAGGGCACCACCAGCGCACCGTGCGTCCGCTGCCGTCGCGGGGCCACATCAGCGCCTCGTCCGGCCGCACGGCACGAACCCCCTGCCACATGGTGCGCCCGCCCAACGCCGCCCATGACACACCCGGTTCCAGCAGCCGCGCCGCCAGCATCTCCATGTCCGGCGCCGAACCGACCAGCTCGGCCAGCACATCCGCGTCCGAAGCCGCCACCGGTACGCCGTCCACGCGCGCGGTGAAGACGCGACACGCCGCAGAGGCCGTCCCTCGTGCCCATACGCTGCCGTCCACCGAGGCCAGCACGTGATAGCCGCCCGCCAGCCCGGCGACCGCCCGCTCCACCTCCTGCGCGCTCCGCACCCGCGCGGCCTTCCGGCGCAGTTCCTCCGGGGAGACAGTGAACCTGCCCGACAGGGCGAGCCGCGTGGCCCCCGCCCGGACGGCGAGCATGTGCCCATCGACCCGTCGGCCGATCAGCCACGGTCTGCCCGACGCATGCCGCAGACAGCTCGACGCGCCTTCGCCGGGTTCGTCCCGCCGCAGCCGCGCCGCCAGCGCGGCGGCGGCCTCCGTATCCGGCAACACCACCCACCACCCGTTCACCGCAAAACTCCTCCGCCTCGACCGACCCCACGACCTGGAACGCGCTGTTGTCCGCTCCCAGGTCTAGCGGCTCGGGCATTGTTCGGCTTCGAGCCCTGGTGCCGAACAAACAAGTCCTGAAAAATGTGACGACGCCGCGCTGGCCAGGACCTGCGGCAACAAGGGGGAGGTGCGGCGATGCCGCGCAGGGAACGACCGCTGGAGTCGGGGGACGGCCTGTTACTGGAGTTCGCCGCGGGCCTCAGACAGCTGCGGCAGAAGGCCGGCAATCCGACGTACCGGAGACTGGCCGAACAGGCGCACTACTCGATTTCCACCCTGTCCTCCGCGGCCTCCGGGCAGCGGCTGCCGACGCTGGCGGTGACGCTGGCGTACGTACGCGCCTGCGAGGGGAACGTGGAGGAGTGGGAGCAGCGTTGGCGGGAAGCGGCGGAACAGCTCGGTGAAGGGCCCTCCGCCCTCGGCCCGGGGGAGGAGTCCGACGCGGACTCGCCGTATGCGGGCCTGCGGTCGTTCCGGGAACAGGACGCGGAGTGGTTCTTCGGCCGCGAGCAGCTGGTGGACGAGCTGGCCGGGCGCCTGGAGCGACAGCGGTTCGTGGCCGTGATCGGGGCCTCGGGCTCGGGCAAGTCCTCGCTGCTGCGGGCCGGGCTGGTGCCGCGCCTGGAGGGAACGGCGACGACAGTGGTGTTGACGCCGGGGCCGCGGCCGCTGGAGGAGTGCGCGGTGCGGCTGGGCGCGCTGGCGGGGGTCACGCCGGGCGGACTGTACGAGGAGCTGAAGGACGCCCCGGAGAACCTGGGCCGCGCGGTGCGGCAGATCACCGTCCGCTCCGACGCGGCCGGCGGTGACGTGGTGCTGGTCGTCGATCAGTTCGAGGAAGCCTTCACCCTCTGCCGGGACGACTTCGAACGGGACCGTTTCATCGCGGCCCTGGTCACCGCCGCCTCGGCCGAGGGCGCCCGGTGCCGGGTGGTGCTGGGGGTACGGGCCGACTTCTACACGTACTGCACCCACAACGCCCCGCTGGTGGAGGCGATGCGCGACGCACAGGTGCCGGTCGGCCCCATGGGCCTGGACGAGCTGCGCCGGGCGGTGGTCAAACCGGCCCACCGGGCCGGACTCACCGTCGAGGGCGCGCTGCTGGCGACGCTCACGGCCCAGGCGCACGCCCAGCCCGGGATGCTGCCGCTGCTGTCCCACGCGCTGCTCCAGACCTGGCGGCGGAGGCGCGGCAACGCGCTGACGCTGGACGCGTTCGAGGCTGCGGGCGGGCTGGAGGGCGCCCTGGTACGCACCGCGGAGGACTTCTTCCGGCAACTGAACGGGGAGCAGCGGAAGCTGGCCCGGCGGGTGTTCGTGCGGCTGACCGCCCTGGGCGAAGGCACACAGGACACCCGGCGGCCGGCCCGCCTGGAGGAGTTGGAGGGGCTGGCCGAGGCCGACGGCGGCGATATCGACGCCGTACTGCACCGTGCGGCCGCCGCGCGGCTGCTGACGCTGGACCGCGAGCGGGTGGAACTGGCCCACGAGGCCCTGATCCGGTGCTGGCCCCGGCTGCGCAGATGGCTGACCGAGGACCGCGAGGACACCCGGACCCTGCGCCGGCTCACCGACGCGGCGCAGGTCTGGGAATCGCTGGGGCGCGACCCCGGCGCGCTGTACCGCGGCACCCGCCTCACCATGGCCACCGGACTCGACCGCACGTCCCTGTCCGCCCCGGAGCGGGAGTTCCTGGACGCGAGCTCGGCCGCTCGGGCGGCCGAGCAAACGGCGGTGCGGCGCCGCACCCGGCTGGGTCACCTGGCGGTGGCGCTGCTGAGCGCCCTGCTCGTCCTCACGACCACGACCGCGGTCCTCGCCGTCGTGGCGCAGCGGTCGGCGGACCGGCAGCGCGACGACGCCGGCGCACAGCGCGATGTGGCGAGTTCACAGCGGGCCGCCGAAAGGGCCGCGGCGGTACGGGCGGCCAACCCCGCCCTGGCCGCCCAGGTGAGTCTGGCCGCCTACCGGCTGTCGCCCACCCCGGAGGCGCGCGGCGCTCTGCTCAGCACGTTCGCCACTCCGTACGCCACACAGCTGACCGGTCGGCGGATCGTGGTCACCACGGCGGCGTTCGCCCCGGACGGCTCCACGCTGGCCACCGGCGACGCCGACGGGACCGTGCGATTATGGCGGGCCGCGGATCCTCACCGGCCACGTGAACTCGGCGCGCTGCCCCGCCTGGCCGGCCCCGTCCGCACGGTCGCCGTCAGCCACGACGGCCGTCTGGTGGCCGCGGGAGGCGAGGACGGCAAGGTGGCGGTGTGGGATATCGGCGATGTGCGGCGGCCCCGGCTCGCGGCGCGCCTGTCGGCCGACGCCGGTCCGGTCGTCGGAGTGGCATTCGGCCCCGGCGAGAGAACGCTGGCGGTGGTCGCCCGCGACGGGATCCGGCTGTGGCGGCTGCCGAACGGTCACCGGCCACGCCGCCTCGCCGCGTTGGGGGTATCTGCCGCCGTGACCGCGGTGGCGTTCAGCCGGGACGGTCGGATGCTGGCCACGGGCCAGGCCGACCACACCGTACGGCTGTGGGCGGTGCCCGCCTCGGGCGGACGTCCGCGGCAACTGTCGGCCGAGGCCGACCCCAGCGGCACCGTGAACGCGATGGCGTTCGCCCCGGACGGCCGCAGGCTCGCCACCGGCGGCACCGACTACAAGGTGCGGCTGTGGGACGTGGCCACGCCACGCCACGCCCACCCGGTGAAGGCGCTCACCGGGCACACCGACGCGGTCACCACGGTGGCGTTCAGCCCCGACGGCCGCACACTGGCCAGCGGCAGCATCGACGCCACCGTACGCCGGTGGGTGGTGACCGCCGCCGGCCCCATCCGTGAACTGGGCGTTCTCTCAGGCCACACCAGCGGTGTCGGATCGCTCGCCTTCAGCCCCGACGGCCGCACCCTGGTCACCGGAAGCGCGGATCAGACCGCACGTCTGTGGGATCTGCCCGGACCGGCCCTGACCGGCCACAGCAGCTCGGTCTACTCCGCCGCCTTCAGCCCCGACGGCCGCCTGCTGGCCACCGGCAGCTACGACCGCAGCGTGCGCATGTGGAGCCTCGCGGACCTGCGCCGCCCCCGGGAGCTGCCCCCACTCACCGGCCACACGGGCCCGGTCAACTCCGTGGTCTTCCGGCCGGACGGGCGCGTCCTGGCCAGTGGCAGTGCCGACGGCACCGTACGGCTGTGGGCCCCGGACGCATCGCGCCGTCCCCGCCTGCTGGGTGTTCTGCCGTCCCGCGTCGGCCACGTCAACGCGATCGCGTACAGCCCGGACGGCCACACCCTGGCCACCGGCGGTGAAAGGGGCATCGTCCGGCTGTGGGACGTGACGGATGTGCGGCGTCCCCGTCTCCTCGCCGCCCTGCGGAGAGCGGGCGCCGTGGACTCCGTGGCGTTCTCCCACAACGGCCGCACCCTGGCCGTGGGCGACCGCAACCGCACGGCCAGCGTGTGGAATCTGGCCGACCGACGGCACCCCGGACGCCTGGCTGTCCTCGTCGGCCACACCGACGGGGTGAAATCGGTCGCGTTCAGCCCCGACGACCGCACCCTGGCCACCGGCAGCGAGGACCGCACCGTACGGCTGTGGGATCTGGCCGATCCCCGTCACCCGGTCCTGCGCAGCCGGCTCTCCGGCTACGCCGACGGCGTCATGTCCGTCGCCTTCGCCCCGGGCGGGCAGATGCTGGCCGCCGCGAGCTCGGACGACACGGTGCGGCTGTACGACATCGCCGGCCACGGTGGCCCCCAGGAACTGGCCCTGCTGGCAGGCCACAACAAGCCGGTCGACACGCTCGCCTTCAGCCCCGACGGCCGAACCCTCGCCACCGGCGGCGAAGACTGGACCGCGCTCCTGTGGGACCCCAGCGCCGAGCATGTCGCCTCCCGGATCTGCGCCACCGCCTTCCCCGCCATCACCCAGGCCGAATGGCGCCAGTACTTCCCCCAGCACACGTACCGGCCACCGTGCTGAGGGAGTCGAGGCCGGGCGCGGTCAGGACGCCGGCTGTGCCACCCGCGTGGCGGGCTTGCCGCCGACGGCGGCGGCCAGTTGCGGGGCCAGCCGGTCGAGCGTGTACGGCAGGCTCAGGACCGTCACGAAGGAGATGACGTTCCCGTAGTCGCTGGACTCCTTGACGTAGACCTCGCGGTCCTGTTTCGCGACCTTCAGGTCGGCGTAGAGGGGGTTCCGGTCGAGCTTGCCCTCGTCCTTGGCCGGGTCGGCGACGATCCACACGATCGCGTCGGTGTCCAGCAGGTCGGTGCGCTCCTTGCTGATATTGGCGCCGAACTCGTCACCGATCACCTTGTCCAGGTCGGCCGGGAGGGTGAAGCCGAGGTCGGTGAGGACGCGGGAGCGCGGGTCCTGGCTGCCGAAGACAAAGATGCCGTCGTAGGGGGTGGCCATCACCGCGCCGGCCCCGGCGAAGGCCGGGTGTTCGGCGGCCACGGTCCTGAATGTGGCCTGGACGCCCTTGACCAGCTCCTTCGCCTTGGCCTTCTGCCCGAGCGCGGTGCCGATGAGCTCCGTCTGCCGCTGCCACGGGACGCCGAAGTCGTTGTACTCCTTGGGCTGGGCCACCACCGGCGCGAACTTCGAAAGCGTCTCGTACTGCTCCTTGGTCAGGCCGCCGTAGACCGTGAGGATGAGGTCCGGCCGCAACGCGGCGATCTTCTCCGTCTGCGGCCCCGTACCGGTGTCCTTGAGCACGGTCGGTGTCTTCGCGCTGCCCAGCTCGTCCCGGGCCCAGGGGCCGATGGCGCCCTCGTAGCCGCCGTTCCACTCGGTGGTGCCGACCGGAAGCTTGCCGAGGGCCAGCACGGCGTCCTGGTCGGTCAGGCCGACCGTGACGATCCGCTTGGGCTCGTTCTTGATGGTGGTGCTGCCGTACTTGTGCGGGATGGTCACCGGAGAGGCGCCGCCGGAGGCGGCCGATGTGCCGTCGTCGGTCCCGGAGTCCTCCTCGGAGCCGCAGGCGGTGGCGGTGGTGAACAGGAGCAGTACGGAGGCGAGCACCGCGGCGGGCCGGGTGCCCCTCAAAGAGCCGCGCATCAGTCGTCCTTCATGGTCGGGTCGGTGCTGTGACGGTGCGTGGGAGGTGTTCGGCCGGCCGCTCGCGCCGCTCCTCGTGGTGGCGCCCCATCGGGATGACCATCGGGGTGCCGCTGACCGGGTCCGAGGTGACCTGGCAGCGGAGGCCGAAGACGTCCTCGACGGTCTCGGCGGTGATGACCTCGGCGGGCGCGCCCTCGGCGGCGATCCGCCCCGCCTTCATGGCCACCACGTGGTCGGCGTAGCGGCAGGCCTGGTTGAGGTCGTGCAGCACCATCACCACCGTGCGGCGCTCCCGCCGGTTGAGGTCCGTGACCAGGTCCAGGACGTCGATCTGGTGCGCCAGATCCAGGTACGTCGTCGGCTCGTCCAGCAGCAGCACCGCGGTGTCCTGCGCCACCGCCATGGCGATCCAGGCGCGCTGGCGCTGGCCACCGGACAGTTCGTCCAGCGGCCGGTCCGCCAGCTCGGTCATACCGGTGGCAGCCAGCGCCCGCTGGACGGCCTGTTCGTCGGCGCCCGACCACTGCCGCCACCACGTCTGGTGCGGTGAACGGCCGCGCCCCACCAGGTCGATGACGGTCAGCCCGTCCGGCGCCGCCGGGCTCTGCGGCAGGATGCCGAGCCGCCGCGCCAGCTCCCGGGTCGGGACGGAGCGCAGCTCCCGGCCGTCGAGCTGGACGGCGCCGCCGCGCGGCGCGAGCAGCCGGGCGAGGGCGCGCAGCAGGGTGGACTTGCCGCAGGCGTTGGCGCCCACGATGGCCGTGATCCGTCCGGGGGGCACGGCCAGATCGAGGCCGTCCACCACCAGCCGGTTGTCGTAGGCCAGGCGCAGCCCACTCGCCCGCAGGTCCGGGCCGGGGTCGGGGGCCGGCAGGGGATCAGCCGACATGGATCAACCTCCTGATCCCGCGCGGTTGGCGCGGACGAGCAGCCAGAGCAGAACGGGCGCGCCGAGCACGCCGGTGACGATTCCGACCGGCAGCTCCGTGCCGGAGATCAGGGTGCGGGCGATGAGATCGCTGCCGAGCACCATCAGCGCCCCGGTCAGCCCCGAGGCGCCCGTGGGCGGCCAGGCGGTGGCCGCCAGCCGCTGGGCGATCTGCGGCGCGGCCAGCGCCACGAAGGCCACCGGGCCGGCCGCGGCGGTGGCGAAGGCGATCAGCCCGACACCGGTGAGCAGGACGGCGAGCCGCACCGGCTGCACCCGGGTGCCGAGGCCGGTGGCGACGTCGTCGCCGAGTTGCAGGGTGCGCAGCAGCCGGCCGAGCAGCAGCGCCGCCGGCAACAGCACCGCCAGGGCGGCGACCAGCGGCGTGGTCTGGGACCAGATCCGGCCGTTGAGGTTGCCCACCAGCCGGCCGAGGGCGGCCTGCGCCTGGAAGTTGCCGCCCTTGGCCACCAGATAGTCGGTGGCGCTGGTGCAGATCCAGGCCACCCCGATGCCGACCAGGATGATCCGGTAGCCGGTGGCGCCGCGCCGCCAGGCGAGCGCGTACACGGCCAGCGCGGTGCCGAGCGCGCCGAGCAGCCCGAGGGCCTGGGTGCCGAGGCCGCCGTCCCAGCCCAGCACGATGCCCGCCACCACGGCGGTGCCCGCGCCCTGGGTGAGGCCGATCATGTCGGGGCTGGCGAGCGGATTGCGGGTCATGGTCTGGAAGAGGCCGCCGGAGACGCCGAAGGCGATCCCGGCCAGCAGACCCACCAGGGCCCGCGGCAGCCGCAGTTCGCGGACCACCAGCACGGTGGCGGGGTCGCCGGAGCCGGTGAGGGCGCGTACGACATCGGCGAAGGCGATCGGGTAGTCGCCGATCGACAGCCCCCGCAGAACAGGACGGAGACGGCGGCGGCGAGCAGCGCGCACAGCGTCACCAGCCGGGGCCGCAGGATCCCGGACACGGGCGGTACGGCGAGCCGGTAGCCGCGGAAGGACCGTACGGGCGCGAGTCCCTCGGCCGCCGGGAACTTCGGCGGCCGGGGCGCGGAGCGGGAAACGGCCATCGTCACACCTCCGCCAGACGGTGTCGGCGGACCAGGGCGATGAAGAACGGCCCGCCGATGAAGGCGACGATCACCCCGGCCTGCACCTCGGTGGGCCGGGCGACCGTACGGCCGACGATGTCCGCGGTGAGCAGCAGAGCGGGCGCGAGTACGGCGGACAGCGGCAGCAACCAGCGGTGGTCCGGGCCGAGCCCCGCCGACCGGGCGAGGACCCGGGCGAGGTGGGGGACCACCAGGCCGATGAAGACGACCGGCCCGATGGCCGCGACCGCCGCACCGGTCAGCAGGGTGATCGCGGCGACTCTCTGGAGCCGGACCAGGCCCAGCCGACGCCCCAGCGAGGCCGCCACGTCGTCGCCGAGGGCCAGGCTGTTGAGGGCCGGTGCGCAGACCAGGGCCAGGACCGTACCCGCGAGGAGGAAGGGCAGCATACGCAGCACCGTGGCGCCGTCCTGGTCCGCCATCGAACCGGCCGACCAGAAGCGGTAGCGGTCCAGCACATCGGGGTCGGTGAGCACGACGGCGCTGGTGAGCGACGAGAGCAGCGAGGTCACCGAGACACCGGCGAGCGCCAGCTTGACCGGCGTCGGGCCGGAGCGCCCGAGCCCGCCGAGGAGGTAGACCAGGACGCTCGCGGCGAGCGCACCGGCGAAGGCGAACCAGATGTACCCGTGGAACGAGCCGAGCCCGAACACCCCCACCGCCAGCACGATGGCGAACGACGCGCCCGCACTGACCCCCAGCACTCCGGGATCCGCGAGCGGATTGCGGGTCAGGGCCTGCATGACGGCGCCGGACAGACCGAGGGCGGCGCCCGCCGTGAGACCGAGCGCGGTACGCGGCACCCGAGCCGACCAGACGATGTTGTCCACGAACCGGCTCGGCGGGTCGCCGATCAGCGCCCGCACCACCTGGTCCGGCGGGATACTCGCCGCGCCGAGGGCGAGTGACAGCAGGCAGATGATCCCCAGCGCCACGACCAGCAATGTCATGAGCAGAACGGGGCGGGCTCTCTTGCCCCGCCTCACCGTGCGGTCTCCAACGGCCAACTCCCCTGAATCCGGCGCGGCTTCATCGCGGTGCTGAACAGGGGATCCTCCGCCCAGAGGCCCTTTTGATTAGGTAAACCTTGCCTTAGTGCGACCGGGTGTTGGTGACGACGGGGTTCGGTGAGCTGAACAACGGCGGGCGCGTGAGGGGCCCTGCCACTCCCCGGAACGCCACTCCCCGGAACACCGCGGTCTGCCGCGCGACGCGCCCGCGCGGGAGTGTCGAACGTGTCGGAATCATCCGCTGACCCCTGGGAGCAACCTTCATGCGAGCAACACTGATGTACGGCTCCGGCGACGTCCGCCTCGAGAACGTCCCGGACCCGAAGATCCAGCAGCCCACCGACGCCGTCGTACGTGTCCTGCGCGCCTGTGTCTGTGGCAGCGACCTGTGGCCGTACGGCTCCATGCCGGCCACGGAGCACGGCGTGCGCATGGGCCACGAGTTCCTCGGCGTCGTCGAGGACACCGGCGCGGACGTGTCCGGCCTCAAGCGTGGCGACCTGGTCGTCGCCCCCTTCGTCTGGTCCGACAACACCTGTGACTTCTGCGCCGAGGGCCTGCACACCTCCTGCCGGCGCGGTGGCCTGTGGGCGCGGGACGGCATCGACGGCGGGCAGGGCGAGGCGGTACGGGTGCCGCAGGCGCAGGGCACGCTGGTGAAACTCCCGGTGGCCGAGGACTCCGCCCTCCTGCCCTCCCTGCTCACCCTCTCCGACGTCCTGTGCACCGGCCACCACTGCGCGGTCACGGCCGGGGTCAACCCCCGTACGACCGTGACGGTGATCGGCGACGGCGCGGTGGGACTGTCCGCGGTCATCAGCGCCGAGCGGCTCGGTGCCGAGCGGATCATCCTGATGGGCCGGCACAAGGGCCGCACCGACCTGGGCCGTGACTTCGGCGCCACCGACATCGTGTCCGAACGCGGGGAGGAGGGCGTCGCGCGCGTACGGGAGCTGACCGGCGGCGACGGCACCCACACCGTGCTGGAGTGCGTCGGCACCCTGCCCGCCCTCCAGACGTCACTGGGCGTGGTCCGCGCGGGCGGTACGGTCAGCCGGGTCGGCGCGCCCCAGTACGGGGAAGTCCCCCTCGGCTTCCCGGAGTTCATGAACAACATCACCCTCACCGGCGGCGTGGCCCCGGCCCGTGCCTACATCGAGGAGCTGCTGCCCGACATCCTCGAGGGCCGTATCCAGCCCGGACGTGTTTTCGACCGTACGGTGGGCCTGGGCGAGACACCCGAGGGCTATCGGGCGATGGCGGCCCGCGAGGCACTGAAGGTGCTGGTGACCCCCTGATCGCCTGACTCCCTGACTCCTGATCCTCTGACCCCCGCCACCACGAAGCAAAGGATCCTGACGTGAGCAAGGGAATCGCCGTCGTCATCGGCGCGGGCAGCATCGGCCGCGCCATCGCCCGCCGTATCGGCGCCGGACGCCTTCTGCTGCTGGCCGACTACAGCGACAAGGCACTGGCCGAAGCCGCGGAACAACTCGGCGACGAGGGCTACGAGGTGACGACCCGGGTCACCGACGTCTCCGACCGTGCCGCGGTCGAGGCCCTGGCTGACGCGGCGGCCGGGCTGGGCCGGTCTCGCTGCCGTTCCTCCAGCCCGACCAGGTGGGTTCCTCGGTCCACGCGTACGCCCTCTCCAAGCGGGCCAACTCGCTGCGCGTGCAGACCGCGGCCGCCGCGTGGGGCAAGCGCGGAGCCCGTGTCAACGCCGTCAGCCCCGGGGTGATCATCACGCCCCTGGCCAAGGACGAGCTCTCCGGTCCCCGCGCCGAGTGGTTCCAGCGCACCGGGGGGCTGACGACCCCCTGACGGCATCAGACCGCCACCAAAGCCTCCGCGCCGGGCCCGGAAGCGGGTCACGCGGTAGCCCGGCTGGGCAACTCCGGCCTGACCGTGTCCACCTCCGGCCTCGGCTGCAGCCTCGGGCGACCGAACACCGCCAGTTTCACCAAGGAGGGCGCCAACGCCGTGGTGCGAGACGCCCTCGACAGTCCGGTGCAACAGGGCAACCACTACAACCTGCTGGACCGCCGCGCGGATTCTCTCGGCGGCGACCTCGCCGCCGAGGTGACGGAGTCGGACACCGACATCCGACTCGCGCCCCGTCGCCCTTATGCTGAGGTCGGTGTAGGCGGCACTGAACAGAGCGGCCCGAGCAGCGGGCAGCCGAGTGGTGTCGGTGTGTGTCGTGCTGAACGGAGAGAACGTCGTTGACCGAGGACGCGTGGACCGTGCCGAGTTATTACGAGCGCATCGACGAGGGGCGGTACAAGCCGACCGCCCACGCGAGCGGGGCTTGGAGCACGGACGAGCAGCACTTCAGCCCGCTCGGTGGCCTCGTCGTCCACGCCATGGAGCGCCACCTCGACTCCGAAGCACAGCCGGGCATGCTGTTCAGCCGCTTGAGCTTCGACATCCTCGGGCGGATCGCCCTCGACGAGTGTCAGATCTCCGTGGAGACGGTCAGGCCCGGCCGCACCATAGAACTCGTCGAGGCGGCGGTCACCATCGCCGAACGCACCGTCGTACGCGCCCGTGCCTGGCTTCTGGCCGCGCAGGACACCAGCGCCGTGGCAGGCGGTGAGCCTGCGGCGCTGCCCGCTCCCGAACCGCTCGACGGCTGGGCGCTGTCCGAGCAGTGGCCGGGCGGCTATATCGCGTCCCTTGACCTGAGGCCCGTCGGCACACCGCGCCCCGGCCGCACCACGGCCTGGGTCTCCACTCCGCTGGCGCTGGTCAACGGTGAGCAAAGCGGCGCGTTGGCGAACTACATCGCACTTGTCGACACCGCCAATGGCATCGCCGTACGACAGCCGCCCACGCAGTGGATGTACCCGAACGTCGACATGTCCGTGCACCTCTACCGGCGGCCCGAGGGGCGCTGGACCGGGCTGGACACCACGGTCGTCTTCGGGGCCACGGGGCTGGGCGTCACCAGTACGGTTCTGCATGACGTACGCGGTCCGGTCGGATATGCGCAGCAGTCGCTCACGGTGCGCCCGCACCCGCGCCGCGAGGCGTCGGACGAAGACGAGTAGCGCGTCGCGGCGTCAGTCAGTGGTGGCGTGCCGGTAGGCCCGTCGCAGGAGGGCGGGGATCAGACGGAGCCGACCACTGGGGAGCGGATAGCCGTTGGCGGTGGCCCAGGCGCAGACGACGTCGAAGTCGGGGTCCTCGGTGGTCATATCCGGGGCGCCACTGACCGCGTACGCGGGAAGCCGCGCCTCGGTGAGCAAGGCCGGGGGCAGCGAGAGGCCGAAGCGCTCTTCGACGACGGCGAGAGCGCGGCGGCTTCGGGCGGTGTAGTCCTCGTTCTCGTGATCACCGTACGCGGTCCCGTCGGGGCGCAGAATCCCGGCGGCGGCGAGGGCGGGCAGCAGCAGATCCCGCTCCTCGCCCCAACGGACGGTCTCCTCGCACAGCCCGAAGCCGCAGATGGAGCGGCCGTCGTGGGCGTAGAAGACGGTGGCGGGCGGATGTTCCCCGACCGGCACGTAGTGGATGGCCTCCGCGCCCCCGCGGGAGATGTCTTTCAGACGGTCGCCTCCAGTGGAGTCACCGTACTCGACCGCGAACGCCCATCCGGCGTGCTCACCGACCCGGACCACACCGTCGCCCCTCTCACCGGGCCGGTAGACCGTCATGCCCAGCTCCAGCACTTCGGCATCGGCGATCGGCTGGGTCCCCGCCCCGGGCGCCCCGCCCATCCGTACCGCCAGCTCCTCCGCGTCGATCCCCCGGGCAAAGACCAGACCGGACATCCAGCCCGCCGCCCCGTCCCCGTCGGCCAGCCACCGAATACCGTCACCCATGACACCCTCCCCGTACTGGTGGGCAACGCTCCTGCGCTGTCCACCTCGACCCTAGAGGGCACCACTGACAACGCCTTGAGCATCCGTGGGTGACTGACCTCGACGGGGTGGCCGGTCCTAGTGGCTTGGCTCGGATCCTTGGTCGGGTAATTGATTTTCCGTTCGTTGCGCGGCAGGCTGCTTCCACGTTGTGATGGTGGAGGTGGTCGTGGGACGTCGTCCGGGGGTGTTCGTCCGGCCGGTAAGCATGGAGGAAGGGCGTCGGCTGCAGCGGATCAGCCGGACCGCGAAGGATGCGGTGCGGCTGCGGCGGGCGATCGTGGTGATGATGTCCGCGCAGGGGCAGTCGGTTCCGGACATCACCTCGTTGATGCAGGTCAGCGCCGACTATGTGCGAGACGTCATCCACGCCTTCAACGAGCAGGGGTTCGAGGCGCTGGACCCAAAATGGAGCGGGGGTCGCCCCAGGATGATCAGCAGCCAGGTGCGTGAGCACATCTGCCTGATCGCCCGGACGTCCCCCGCCGACTGGTAGATCTCCGCGTTCTCCACCTGGAGCCTGACGAAGCTCGCCGAACACCTGGTCAAGCAGAACGTGGTCCCCGCCGTCAGCCGCGAGACACTGCGACGGATACTGCGCGAGGGCAGGGTCTCCTGGCAGACCAGCACGACCTGGAAGTCCTCGAACGACCCAGACTTCATCGCCAAGATGCACCGGATCCTGGCGCTCTACGACTCCCCGCCGACCGACGGCCGGGTGGTCTGTGTGGACGAGTTCGGGCCGCTCAACCTCATGCCCCGCAAAGGCAAGGCATGGCGCCCGCACCGCTCACCACGTCGTCTGCGGGCCACCTACAACCGCTACGACGGCGTGATGCACATGCTTGCCGTCCTCGACCTGGCCACCGGCAAGATGTACTACCGCATCCGGCCCCGCAAACGGTGGTGCGAGTTCCTGTCCCTACTCAAGTCCCTGCGCATCCGCTGGCCCGGCGAGAAGCTCTACGTCGTCCTGGACAACTTCTCCCCTCACAAGCACCCGAACGTCCGCGCGTGGGCCGCGGCGAACGACATCGAGCTGGTCTTCCTGCCGACCTACGGATCGTGGCTGAACTGGATCGAGTCCGAGTTCGCCGCCCTGCGCTACTTCGCCCTCAACGGCACCGACCACCGCAGCCATGGCGAACAGAACGCCGCCATCGGCGCCTACGTGCGCTGGCGAAATGCCCGCGCCGAACCGAAGAGCAGCTTTGCCCCCGACTCACCCATCCGCACCTGGACCGAGTACCCGGCCAAGGCTGCCTGACGGTCCGCTACCCTTCCATCGGCTGTTGCCGGGGCGGTCCGGCGGGTAACCCGGGCGCTGCGGCCCGTCGGGCGCCGGCGCGGTCTCCGGCTCGCCCATCCCGTCCGGGCTGACCCCCACCACCCCGTCCCTCGGTTCCCTGACAGGCAGCTCACCAGGGAACCGGGCCGTGCTCGTCGAAGAAGCCGCCGGTCGGCCCGTCATCGGGCAGCGTGGCGAGCCGGACGACCACGGCCGCGCCGTCGGCCGCGGTGCGGGTGAGGCCGGGGAACGCGGTGGTGAGGTCGGTCGCACACGGCCCCGGATCGGCGGCGTTGACCAGGATGTTGCGGCTGCGCAGTTCCTTGGCGTACTGCACGGTCAGCGAGTTGAGTGCGGTCTTGGACGGGACGTACGCGGCCAACGGGGGCCGGGTTGTGAAGTAGTCCTCGGGATCGGTCATCCGGGCGATGGAGCCCAGTCCACTGCTGACATTGACGATCCGGGCGGCGGGGGAGCGGGCGAGCAGCGGCAGCATCGTGGTGGTCACGCTGATCACGCCGAACACGTTGGTCTCGAACACCTCGCGTACAGCGGGCAGTTCGACACTGCCAGGGCTCTGGGCGGCGAGGTCGCCAGAGATGCCGGCGTTGTTGACCAGGATGTCCAGCCGGCCAAAGCGCTCCTCGATCCAGCGGGCGGCGGATAGGACGCTGGCGCGGTCGGTGACGTCCAGGGTGACCGGGTACACTCGCGGGCCCAGGTCGGCTGCGGCTGCCGCACCGCGGTGCGGGTCGCGCGAGGCCAGCAGGACGTTCGTGCCGAGCGAGGCGAGCCGGGCTGCGACCTCGCGCCCGATGCCCTTGTTGGCACCGGTGACCAGGGCAATCGTGGTTTCTGTCATGCGTTCAGCCAACCACGGGGGCGGCCGCGAGTTCCAACACCGACCAGGTACGCAGCGATACCGTGCGGGTATGGAAAGACTGGAGGTCCGCGAGCTCGTCTACTTCACCGCTGTCGCCGAAGAACTGCACTTCGGGCGGCCGCCCGGCTAGGGATGACCCAACCGCCGCTCTCCCGCGCCATTCAGCAGCTCGAACGACGGCTGGGCGTAGCCCTGTTGGAACGTGGCAGTCGCCGGGTCGCACTGACCGAGGCGGGGACCGTCCTGCTCCGCGAGAGCCGTACGGTGCTCGACGCCGCGTCGGCCGCGGCGCGCCGCACCCGGCGGGCCGGCCGCGCCGACCCGCGTCTGGTCCTGGTCATCAAGCCGGGCGGCGACGGTGGCCTGCTGCCCGCGATCCTCGACGCCTATCAGGCTGAGCCGGGTGCGCTGCCGGTCGAGCTGGTGTGCAGCTTCGGCGAGCGTGAGATCCTCCTGCGGGAGGGTCGTGCCGACGCCGCCCTGCTTCACCGCCCCCACCACGACCTCACCGGCCTGGACACCCAGGACCTCCTGACCGAGACTCAACTTCTCGTGATGCCGAGTTCGCATCGCCTCGCGGGCCGTACCCGGGTCTGCCTGAACGACCTCGCCGGGGAGCCCCTGCCGCGCTGGCCGGGCGCATCTGAGGGTGGCTCACACGGACTTGAGGTCCACGACCTTGGGCAGCTTCTCCACCTCATCGCCTTGCGCCGCATGGTCGCCGTCCTCCCCTCCTCCATCCGCGACCAGCTCCGCGACGACCTGGTCGCTGTCCCAGTCGATGATGCCGAGCCCACCACGCTCGTCCTCGCCTGGCCCGAGCACGCCACCTCCCCAGCCCTGGCCGCCTTCGTCCGCGCGGCCGCCGCCGTGGCGGGCAAGGCGACGGGCCACGGCGGGTAGAGCGGGTAGACACGTGGGGTGGGAGGCGCCCTCGCCCATGCTCGCAGGCGTGCGAACACTCCAGGACGCCCTCACGGCCACCGTCGAGATCACACCTGGAGGCAGAATGACGGGCACCGGACGGCGAACCAATTACGCGGTCGACAATCCGAGCCAAGCCACTAGCTCGCCGGCTGTCGGGGCTCGGTGACCGCCGTGCGGCGGATCACCACCTCGCCCTCGTCCGTGGCGACGGCGACCGCGTACAGACCGGGACGTCCGCCGTTGTACTTCAGGGGAAGGTCGGCCGCGCCGTCGCCCAGCCACGCACGCATATCCGCCTCGGTGCCGCCGACCTCCATCCAGGTGATCCCCTGGGGCGTGTTCCGCTGCCCGTCGCGCGGCTGTGCCCCCGGGTGCTCGGAGAGGTCTTCGATCAGGAACACGTTGGGCACTCCCCGCTGCCAGCAGGGGATCGTCTCGGGGACACGGATGGCGTTGCGCCGCACGCCGTCCGTCCGCTTGCGCAGTGGCTTGTCGATGATGTCGGTGCCGAAGTGCTCGGCCAGCTTCTCCAGTTCGTCGCGCGTGTCGACCCGCAGGCACCAGCCGATGAACACGTCGCCGCCCTCGATCTGGTCGTAGAACCAGCGGGCGCTGGGGTTGGTCTGCGGCGAGTAGGCGTCGATGACGCTCTCGACCTCGATGTACTGGTCCGGTCCGAGCGGGACGATGCGGTTGGCGATGCCGAGGTGGGGGAACCAGCCCCCCTCGTACTGCCCGAACCCCGTTTCCGCGCAGAGCTGTTCGGTGCCCGCATAGATGTTGCGGGACCCGAGCGAGATGTGGTCGATCGTGAGCAAGGTGTTTCGTCCTTCGTCAGTGCGAGGTGACTTCTTCGAGGTCGTCGTGGTGCCGGGCCGGGGTGTGGGAGGTGGCGGTCTTCGCCCGTATCCGGTTGCCGGCCACGGTGACGACGGCACAGCCGATGAGTGAGGCGGCGATGAAGTACAGGCCGCTGTTGTAGTTTCCGGTTGTGTCGCGCAGCCATCCCACGATGTAGGGGGCCAGGAAGCTGCCGACGTTGCCGAGCATCGTGGTGAGGGCGATGCCGACGGACATGGCGACGGGGCCGTGCAGGTGTCCGACCGGGATCTGCCACATCAGGAAGAGGGCGGCATAGATACCGGAGGTGAGCAGGACCGTACCGAGCAGGGTGAGCCACAGACCGGTGGTGTTGGCGGCCAGTACGGTGCCGCCGGCGGCCAGCAGCGCACCGCAGGCCACGTGCCACACCCGCTCGTTGCGCCGGTCCGAACTGGACACCCAGATCAGGGCGACGAGTGTCGCGGGGATGTAGACGGACCCGGACAGCAGGCCCGTCTGGAGCACGCTCAGCTTGGTGTGGGCCTGTTCGGCGAAGCCGGTGATGATCAGCGGAAGGAAGGAGGTGATGGCGACGAAGCCGACCCACAGAAGGCTGACGCCCACGGAGAGGGCGACCAGGCGGAGGTCGCGCAGGCGCTCGAGGACATCGCTGAACCGGATCTGCGGCTTCTCCGTGGCGCTCTCCGCCGTGGTGACCCGGAGCAGGGCCTCCCGTTCCGGCTCGGTGAGCCAGGTGGCGGTCGCCGGGGAGTCGGTCAGGAAACGGAGCAGAACCAGACCGAGGATGATCGTCGGCACCCCCTCCAGGATGAACATCCAGCGCCACCCGGCCACTCCCAGCAGGCCGTGGGCGTACTGGATGATGGCCGCGGACAGCGGCGTTCCCAGGATCGCGTAGAACGGCAGACACACCAGAGCGGTGACCCGCCCGCGCATCCGCGGCGGGAACCAGATCGTCAGATACATGAACATCCCGGGGAGCATTCCTGCCTCGACGGCGCCCAAGGCGATTCTGGTCGCGATGAGACTGCCCTCGCCCTGGATCAGGCTCGACGAAACGGCGACGACGCCCCAGGACATGGTGAGCAGTCCGAGCCAGCGTCGCGGGCCCAGCCGGTTGAGCGCCAGGTTGCCGGGGATCTGCAGGGCGATGTAGCCGGCCGAGAAGATCCCGGTGGCGAAGCCGAAGGCGGAGGTGCTGATGCCGAGGTCGGCGTTCATCGTCAGCGCGGCGGTCCCGAGGTTGACGCGGTCGAGATAGCCGGCCGTGTACAGGAGCAGGACCAATGGGCCCAGCCGTCTGAGGGCCTTTCTGACTGCCTGGCGCTCGGCCAGGGAGATGTCTGACACGGTGGGTTCCCTTCTCGGAACGGCTCGGAACGGCTGGAGCGGTCTGTCCGCTGGTCTCGGCGCCGGGCCCGTCACAGCCCGAGGAACGCCCGCGCGTTGGCGGTGAGCGTTCCGGCGTCGGGACCGTGGTCGGTGGCGAAGCGGACCGGGTCGGGCTGGGCCATGTCGAACGGGTAGTCGCTCCCGCAGACGACGCCGCCCTTGGACGCCTGCGCGGCCAGCAGCCCCAGCGGTCCGGGGTCGTGGGTGACGCTGTCGAAGAAGAGCTCGCCGAACACTTCTGCCGGTGGCCGGGACGAGTGGCGGCGCACATCGGCCCGGGTCCGCCAGCCGTGAGTCCACCGGCCGAGCAGCCACGGTGCGCAGCCACCGCCGTGTACGAAGCAGATCCGCAGCCGCGGCAGCTGCTCCTTGACGCCGCCCAGGATGAGCGCCGCGACGGCGGTGGCGCTCTCGACGGGGTTGCCCACGAGGTTGGAGAGGTAGTGCTCCGACCACTCCGGCCGGGTCAGTTGCATGGGATGGACGAGCACGGCGAGGTCGAGATCCGCGGCGTCGGTGAGGATGTGGCGCAGCACGCCCCGGTCGAGCGAGCCGCCGGCGAGCAGCGGCGGGATCGCGATCCCGGCGATGCCGTCGGTCCGGGCCAGCCGCTCCATCTGGGCGCGTGCCTCGTCGGCGTCGTCGAGCCCGACCAGGCCGAGGCCCACGAGCCTGCCATCGGAGTCGGACACCACGGCGGACAGCGCGTCGTTGAACGCCGTCACATACGCATCGGCCTCCGGCACACCGCCCACGGGGAACGCGAACGGTGGTGCGGACAGGACCCGCACCCCCACACCCGTGGCGCGCATGTCCTCGAGGATCGCGGGGACATCGCTCATCGCCCGGGTCGGAATCGACAGCGGGATGTCCCCGAGGTGGAGTTCGCCGTCGCGGTCGTGCATACCCCCGTACGGAGCCCCCGGGGGGAGGCGGAACAGCTCGGTTGGCAGCCAGTGGGCGTGGACGTCGATGACGCCCTCGGCGAGCGGGGCGCTGATCACGCCTGTCCCTCCTGCCGGGCGTCCGGCGCGTCGCCGTGGATGTCCAGCGGCGCGTTGGCGCTGTCGAGGTGTTCGACGGTGGTGAAGACGAGTTCGGTGTCGCCGACGTTCTCGATGTCGTGCAGCAGGTATTCGCCCGGGCCGAAGGTGAAGTGGCGGGTCTCCCCGGCGTTGTAGGAGACCTCCCGGGTCGTGCCGTCGTGCGTGTGCTGGCGACTGCGGCCGGCGTTCACCGCGGTCCAGAAGTAGTCGAGGACATGCCGGTGGGCGTGCCAGCGCTCGCCGGGGGCGAGCCGGATCTCCCAGACCCGCACCCGCGCTGTCTCGCTCAGCAGCCGGGAGCCGACCCGGCCGTCGTGGGAGTGCGCCTCGAACTCCGCACGCAGCTCCTGCGGCCATCCGTCGAATCCGCCGGCGACGAGGTCGCCTGCCAGCGGCAGGTCCGCGAGAAAGTTGTCACTGGTCATCGTTTTCTCCTTGGGTGTGTTCCGTGGTGGGTCGAGGCGTATCCGTGGGCGTCAGCGGCCGGGGCCGTAGAGACCGAATCGCAGGCTCGGGTCGCCGGGCTTCCAGGTGTTCGAGAACTGGGACCGCTCGCCCATGGCGACGACCCGCTCCAGCAGCCGGGCGCTGAGTTCGAGCTGAACCGGCTCCCAGGTGCGCAGGGCGGCGCCGATGTCGCCCTCCGCCTCCCGGAGCGCGCCGACCAGGGCCCAGGCGTCGGCCGCCGCTTTCGCGGTGCCGGCCGCGGCGTGCGGCCGGGCGGCACACGCGGCGTCGCCGATCAGGGCCACCCGGCCCTCGGCCATCCGGGACGCGCGCGCATCGGAGACGACCTGGATGTACGGCGTGGCGGTTGCGGTCACGACCTCGGCTGCCGCGGGGGACAGCATCCGCCGCGCGGCCTCCCGCATCTCGGCCACGTAGCGGTCCTGGACCTGGGCGGGGTGGATGGACACCGTGCCGGGGAAGCCGCGCTTGTCGATCAGCATCTCGGACAGCTCGGCGCCCTCGGGCACGTTCCGGTACCAGACGTAGTTCATGAGCCGGTCCTGCGGCCCGCTCCCGCCTTCGCCGGGGATCGGGTAGAGCGTGATGTGCGAATGGGGCACCACGGTGTAGGTGATGGAGTCCTTCAGCAGCTCACGGGTGCCCTCGGACAGGTCCTTCTCCGGGACCGTGCCGCGCCAGCCGATGTATCCCGAGTAGGTGAGGTCCGCGGCCGGGTCGAGGCGGCGGCGCCCGATGGAGGTGATTCCATCGGCAAAGACCACCAGGTCCGCCGTCACCTCACGCCCGCTCACGAACCGCACCGTGACGGATCGCTCGTCCTGGTCGAATCCGCAGGCGTACTCGCCCAGATGGTAGTGGTCGGACCCGAAGTCGCCGAGCAGGGCGCGGTAGAACGTGCCCCACGAGGTGTAGCTCCAGGTCCGTCGCTCGCGGTGGACGATCCGGTTGTCGGTGTCCAGGTACTGCACCCAGTCCGTGGAGGTGCTGAGGTCCTGCGGATGCTGCTCACTGCGCTCGGTGAACCAGCGCAGGGTGTCCGGCTGCAGCACGATGCCGCTTCCGCGTCCGTCGAGTGCGGTGGGGGTCCGCTCGAAGACGTCGACCGTGAAGCCCAGGTCGTGCAGGAGGAGCGCGGTGGTGAGCCCGCCGATCGATCCGCCGATGACCACGGCGGTGGCACCGTCGTACGCGTTCATGTGTACATCTCCTTGCTGGTGGTCGACCCGGTCGCCGGTTGCGCCCGGTCCGGGTCGAGGTCGATGGGGTCGGTCGGTAGCTCGGCCCCGCGGGTCTCCGGCGCGAAGGCGAGTCCGGCCACGGCGATCAGTCCGACCGCGGCGACATAGGTGGTCGCCAGGCCCAGGTCGCCGCCGAACCAGGAGGCGGCCATGACCCCGGCCACCAGCGGACCGGCCGCGGTGATGGCGCGACCGATGCTGTTGCACAGGGCCATACCGGTGGCGCGCACACTGGGCGGGAAGAGTTCGGGGCCGTAGACGAAGGTGCCCGACAGGGCCCCGAACAGGCCGAACCCGACGACGGGCAGGGCGAGCAGGAACTCGCCGTAGCCGTGGTGGAAGGGGAAGAGATAGCCGACGCTCACGGCGGAGACGGCGAAGCTGATGGCGAAGGCCTTGCGCCGCCCGAACGCGTCGGCGAGGAAGCCCCATGAGGCATAGCCGAGGACCCCGCCCGCGTTGAACAACATCGAGGCGACCGCGACGCGGCTGTTGGCGGTCTCGGGGGACATCGCACCGGCGGCGGTCATCTGGCGGATGATCTGGGGATACCAGGTCGATACGCTCCAGAAGGCGATCAGCGAGCCGGTGGCCAGTGCCGTGCAGATCGCCGTCCTGCTCAGCAACGGCGCGGCGAGCAGCCGGCGCAGGACGAACTGGTCCGCCGCGGCGGCCTGCCCCTGTGACTTACGTGTCCGGCGTGCCGCGATGGCACCCTGGATCTCCGGGGGCTCGGGAACGTAACGGCGGATGAACCACACGAGGAGCGCGGGTGCCACCGCGATGCCCATCATCAGCCGCCAGCCGTGGTCGCCGAGCAACTGGTACGCGAGCGCGGCGATGAAGAACCCGGCGGCGTAGCCGGACATCATCACGCCACAGGCCCGCGCCCGGTAGCGGTTGCGCCACACCTCGGCCACCAGCGCGGCCCCGACCGGGGCCTCGACGCCCGAACCGAGCCCGGCGACGAAGCGCAGGACACCGAGTTGCCACCAGTTGTCGGCGAACGCCGCCAGCGCGGTGAACACCGCGTAGGTGACGATGCCGGCGGACAGCACCCGGACCCGTCCGAAGTAGTCGGCGAGCATGCCGAACAGAAGCCCGCCGACCGCCCAGCCGGCGAGGAACAGGGCCACGGTCAGCCCGCCGTAGAACCCGATGGCGTCGGGGTCCACCGCGACACCGCTGTGCGGCAGCAGCTCGGTCATGGCCGGGCCGAGGACCAGTGCGTAGAGGCTTCCGGCGAAGCCGTCCAGGGCCCAGCCCATCGTCGTCCCCAGCAGGACGAGCCATTGGATTCGGGTGATCTCCGTGCGCCAGCCGCGCGCGGGCGGGGCTGCCTGTGTTTTCGACATGGGCGAGTCCTTCGTTGGACGTTGCCGGACAGGAGTCGTCGTGGGAACCACGGGGAAGTTGGTGGGGAGTGGGAAAGTGTCCGGGGCGGCCGGTCAGTTGAGACGGCCGGGCTCGGCATGCCCGTACCAGTCGACGTCGTCCGCGGCGGTCCGCACCACGACGGTCTTGATCCAGGTGAAGTCGTCGAAGGACTCCTGGCCGGCGTCACGCCCGGTGCCGGACTCCTTGACCCCGCCCCACGGGAGCGAGGGCTCCAGCCGGTGGTGGTCGTTGACCCACACCATTCCGGCGGTGATGCGGTCCGCGACACGGTGGCCACGAGCGATGTCTCGGGTCCACACGCCGGCCCCGAGACCGAACCGGTTGTCGTTGGCCATCGCCACCGCGTCGTCCTCCCCGTCGAAGGGCACCACGACCGCGACCGGTCCGAAGATCTCCTCGCGTGCGACGGTCATCGACATCGTGGCGTCGGCCAGCACGGTCGGCTGCAGGTAGTAGCCGGAGCCGAGCTCCGCCGGCAGGTCCGGAACTCCTCCGCCGGCGGCGACGCGGACGCCCTCCTGGATGCCGGTCGAGATCAGACGCAGGACCTTGTCCCGCTGGACACCGCTGATCAGCGGCCCCAGCTGGGTCTCCGGCCGCACCGGGTCCCCGATCCGGATCGCCGACGCCCGGGCGCTCAGCGCCTCGACGAACTCGTCGTAGATCCCGCGCTGGACGAGAAACCGCGAACCGGCCACACAGGACTGACCGGCCGCCACGAACGCGGCGAACGCCGCTCCTTCGGCGGCGACGACCGGGGCGATGTCGTCGAAGACGACGATCGGGGTCTTACCGCCGAGCTCCGCGGTGACACGGGCGAAGCGGGCCGCCGTGGCGACCGCCGCGGCCCGTCCGGCCTCGGTGCCACCGGTGAGCGTGATCTTGGCGATGTCGGGGTGCCCGGTGAGCCGTTCCCCCACCTCGCGTCCGCCGGTCACGACACCGACCACGCCCTCCGGCAGCCCGGCCTCGCGCAGGATGTCGACCAGCGCCAGCGTGGTCAGCGGTGTCATCTCGGAGGGCTTGACCACCACGGTGTTCCCGGTGGCCAGCGCCGCGGACAGGCTGCGCGCGAGGATCAGCAGGGGGTGGTTGAACGGTGTGATGATGCCGCACACACCGAGCGGTGACCGCCGCTGATAGGTCAGATAGGGGCCGTCGCCGGGCAGCACGGCGTCCCTCTGGGTGGCCAGCAGCCCCGCGTTGTAGCGGAACCACTCCGGAACGCGCGACAGCTGCGCCCTGGTCTCGGTGATGGGCCGGCCGTTGTTCCGCGTCTCCAGCTGGAACAGCACCTCGGTGTGCGCCTCGATGGCGTCGGCGAACCGCAGCAGATGCCTGGCTCGCTCACTGCGTGGCATACGGGGCCACGGACCGGATTCGAAGGCCGCCTTCGCCGCCCGTACCGCCTCGTCCACCTCGGCTGCCGTGTTGTCCGCGACGGTGCGGATGACCGCGCCGGTGGCCGGGTTGACGATGGTCCGATCGCGGTGCGCGGCGTCGTCCGACACCTTCGTTGTGCCGGTGGCGTCGGCGTCGGCGAGCAGGGTGGTGTTCTCGTTCATGGGCTGTCCTCACGAAGGGCACAGGGCCGCGGATGCGCGGAGGGGGAGTGGTGTCCGCGTCTCGGCGCGGCAGCGTGCGGTCGAGTATCCAGACAGGCCCCGGGCATCTCCATGTTTGTGCCGACACAATCCCTCGGGATATGTGTCCCTGCTGACACTCAGACGCGTGCCATGCTGGATGTATGCCGACAAAGTCACTGGACAGCGCGGACCCCGCGGGGTCGGACGGAGCCGAGTCGCACGCCGAACTGCGCCGCTGGCTGGAGGCCGTACAGGCGCTGAGTGCCGCCGTGAGCGCCGGGCGCGGTCTGCGCGAGGTCCTTGGTCTCGTCGCGGACACGGCGCGGTCCCTGCTGGGGTTCGACTTCTGCGGAGTCCTGATCCCCGACAGCTCCGGGCAGAACCTCGTCATCGAGGGATGGAGCGGGCTGTCGGCCGAGTACGTGGCACGTGTCAACTCCGACCGTCCGGTACGTCTGCACGGGGACGGTGTCCACCACGCGCCGTCGAGCCAGGCATTCCGGTCGGGTCTGCCGGTCGCGGTGCGGGACATCGACCGCGAGCCGCAGTTCACGCCATGGGGTGGGGTGGCGAAGGAGCAGGGCTACCGGTCGATGCTCTCGGTGCCGCTCGTCGCCGGCGGCGATGTGGTCGGCACGCTCAACAGCTACCACTCGGCCGTCCACGACTTCACCGACCACGAGGTGGAGCGGCTCACCCTGCTGGCCAACCACGCCGCGATCGCGCTCACCTCGGCACGGATGGTCGAGGAACTTCAGCAGCTGAACGTCTCGCTGCGCCGCCAGCGCGACCTGCTGACGAAATCGGAGCGGATACACCAGCGCCTCCTGGAGGTCGCTCTGCGGGCCGGTGGTCTGGACGGCATCGTCCAGGCGCTGGCGGACCTCGTGTCGCGGCCCGTGCTCGTCGAGGACGCCGGGGGCGCCGTGCTCGCGCGGACCGGCACCCCCTCGGAGCTGCCGGGCAGCGATGTCCGGGCCGCGCTGCCATTGGAGGAGGACCCGTCGGGGGCGCACACGCTCAGCACCGGCATCGTGCGCGAAGAAGGCGGATACGTCGCCGCCACGGTCAGGCTGGCGGGGGAGGTGGTCGCCCGGGTGTGGCTGCCGCGCGGCGCCGAGGGATTCTCACTCCTCGACGAACGGGCTCTTGAACACGCCTCGATCGTGATCTCGCTCGAGCTGTTCCGGCTGCGCACCGGCACCGAGGTCGAGCACCGGCTGCGCGGCGAACTGCTCGCCGACATCCTCAGCGGCGCCGTCGTCGAATCGTCCCCGGTCGCGGAGCGCGCTCGTCGACTGGGCCACGACTTGTCCCACCCCCACATCGCCGTCGTCGGGCAGCTCGACGTGGCGACCGAATCCCGACGGTCCCTCACCTACCAGCGCGCATTGGCCCTGGTCTCCGAACTGGCCGCCGCGTATACGCCGAGACCGCTCGTCGCGATGCACCAGGGAGCCGTGGTCGCGCTGTGGCCCCTGGACAGTGTCCGTACGCTCTCGCGGGCCGCCCCGGCCGGTGAGAAGGAGCGCATGGACGCCGTCGCCTCGTCGATACGGCATGCGATGGCCTCGGTTCCGGACGCGGAGGGAGTGACCGTCGCGGTGTCCGGCGTCGCGCGGCGGACCTTTGTGCAGGCGTACCGGACCGCTCGCGGAGCGCTCAATGTGGCGCTGCGCACCGGGCGTTCGGACACCGTGGTGACACCGGACGACCTCGGCGTGGCGGGCCTGCTCCTGCAACTGGGCGACGCCCGGCAGCTGGTCGCCTTCGCCGACCGCACGCTGGAGGCGGTGCGGCAGCACGATCTGCTGCGCGGCACGCACCTGCTGCAAACGCTCCGCGTCTATCTGGACAGCGAGCTCAGCAGAACGGAGGCCGCACACCGGCTCAGCGTCCATCCCAACACGGTGAGCCAGCGCCTGCGGCGGATCGAAACGGTGGCCGGCCTCGACCTCTCCGCTCCGGCGACCCTCGTGGAGGTCAGCGCGGCCCTGCTGCTCCTGGACGTTGCCGAGGGCGGGCACCCGGCCTGACCGGAGCAGGCGAAGCCGGTTGTGGAGATGTTCAAAGAGACTGTGCGAAATGAGCTGTGCCGCCGACATCGGCTGCCGCGAGTGCGGCGGTGAGCTGCAGCAGCGAATCGGGCTGAGCCACATTGACGTCGAGCAGGTCTTCGATGCGTTTGAGCCGCAGGCTCACGGTGTTCGGGTGCACGAACAGCGCTTCGGCGGTTCGGGCGGTGCTGAGCTCATGGGACAGATAGGTGCGCAGGGTGTGCAGCAGCCGGGTGCCGCGTCTGCGGTCGTAGTCGAGGATCGGGGAGAGCGTACGATCCGCGAATCGCAGCAGCTCGGACGGGTCTTCCAACTGCAGAAGCAGGCCATGCACCCCCAGATCGCCGAGTTCCACCGTTCGGTCGCGGCCGCCGCGTAGTTGGGTGAGTGTCAGCATGCCTCGCGCGGTGCGGAACGCGGCGGGGTAACCGGCCAGGTCGGCACACGGCCGGGAGACGGCCACCGTCACCGTGACCGGCGCCGTGCGCGCGACGGCCCCGCGGATGGCGTCGGCGGCCGCCACCGTCTCGGGCGCGACCGTGCCCGGCGCGACTTCCGCGGGCGTCGGCGCCGAGCCCTGGGCGGAACCGTCGACGGCCGGCCCGTCCAGGGGCCACAGCACGACGACGTCGTCGCCGTGGCGGGCGGCCAGGGGGCGAGGGCTCTGCCCGGATGCCACCGCGTGGACGGCCGACAGCACCTGACGCTGTGCGTCGACCCGCCGGTTCGGGTCGGGTTCGAGGGCGCTGTCGGCCCGGACGACGAGCACGGCGTGCGGGCGGTGCAGATCGTGGCCGAGCCGGCCGGCCCGGGCGACAATGGTGGCCAGGGCCGCGGGCGACTGGGCGAGCAGGTCGGTCAGCAACTCGCCGCGCAGCCGCCACTCCACCTCGACGGCTGTGCGCCCCCGGAGCATTTCGAGGGCGGCGACCACGGCCGCATGCTCGATGGCCCGGCGGCCGAGCGGCCCCAGCTCCGCCGACTCTCCGGGGATCCACATCCGTGCGACGACATCTTTGTCGAGCACCACCGGGGACGTCACCCACGGCCTCCCGGCAGCGCCCGCGCGCACCTCGACGGTCCCGGTGCCCGGGTCATGGGTGATCGACCGGCGCAGTGTCGCGATGTGCTCGATCCCGTCGAACCGATCGCAGGGCACGGCACCGTCGGGGCCGGCGGCGGCCAGCGGGCTCCCGTACGGGTCCTCGAAGAGGACCGGCCGGCCGAGCAGCGCGGCCAGGGCCCGGGCGACCCCGTCGACACCCTCGCCGCGCAGGGCCATCTCGGTCAGCTGGCGATGGATGTCTCCCGTCCGCTGCAGCAATGCGTGCTGCTCGCGCAGCGAGTCGTTGAGCTGCCGCAGTTCGCCGATGGTGCGCCGCTCCCTCTCCCGGAGCCGGGCCGTCTCGATCGCGATGGCGGCCTGATTCGCCAGGGTGGTGAGCAGTTCCTGCTCGTCGTCGGAGAAGCGGTGCACCTCGGCCCGGTAGCAGGTGAGAGTGCCGAGGCAGGAGCCGGTGGTCGTCAACGGTACGGCGATGATCGAGCGGTAGCCCTGTTCATCGGCGACACCGCCCCACGCGTAGTCGGTCTCGGCGGCGATGTCGCTCAGTGCGACCGCCCGGCCCGTCCGGAACGCCCGGCTGGAAGGTGCCTCTCCGGGGTGTCCCGACCCGATGCGTACGGGGTGCTGGGCGTTCACCCCCGCGATATAGGTGGACGAGAGGCCGCACGCTCCTTGGATGGCGAGGACTTCGCGCCGGGAGTCCGGCAGCAGCACGGCGCAGAAGTCGTACCCCATCAGGCGGCAGGCCGTTTTGGCCACCAGGTCGAGCAGGGAGCGCACACTCCCGGCACCGGTCACTGCCTCGGCGAGCTCCGCGACACCACCGAGCCAGGTCCTGAGTTCGGCATGGCGATCAGCGGCGCTCTTTCCCACCCGGTGACTGTGGCACCTCACAGGTGAACCCTCAATACCTGGGGGTTGTGACATGTGCGGGGGAGTGGCGCCGGGCGCCGCACGCATGATCCGCGACGGTGAGCGGGTTACGGCCGACCGCGCTCAGCGGTCTCGTACCCGGTCAGGGCACGTAGCCGTAGCTCGTCGAAGTCAGGGCTCTGCTCTTCACGCCCGGTGAGCAACGTGGCCACGATCGCGGACAGGAACGCCAGCGGAATCGACACGATGCCGGGATTCGACAGTGGGAAGTACGGCGTCACGTGGTGCAGAAACAGTCCGCTGGGGCCGAGCACGGTCGGGCTGACGGCGACGAGCACCACGCTGGACACCAACCCCACCAAGGTGCCGGTGACGGCGCCCGCGGTGTTGAAGCGCCTCCAGTACAGGGACAGGACGAGGACCGGGAGATTGGCGCTCGCCGCCAGCGCGAACACCACGCCCACCAGGAACGCGAGGTTGACCTTCTGCAACCCGATCGCCAACGCGACGGCGACCACGCCGAGCACGATGGCCGTCCTGCGGGCGACGGCGACCTCGCGCCGTTCGTCCGACGCTCCATGGCGCAGCACACCGGCGTAGAAGTCATGCGCGAACGACGCCGAAGCCGTGAGGGTGAGCCCGGCGACCACGGCCAGGATCGTCGCGAACGCGACCGCCGCGATGACCGCCATCAGCAGCGCACCGCCCATGCTGTGCTGCCCGCCGCCGAGGAACCGCGCCAGCAAGGGGGTGGCCATGTTGCTGTCCGCCTTCTTGATCGCGGCCGGGCCCACCAGCGCCGCGGCGCCCAGCCCGAGGACGATCAGCCCCAGGTAGAAGACGCCGACGATGCCGATCGTCCAGTTGGAGCTCGCGCGCGCGGACCTGGCGTCGCGGACCGTGAAGAAACGCATCAGCACATGCGGGAGGCCCGCTGTGCCGAGCACCAGGGCCAGGCTCAGCGACACGAGGTCGAGCTTGTTGGTGAAGTAGGAGCCGGAGCTCAGATACCGGTCCGCATCGCCGGACGCCTGGGCGGCGCTCTCCAGCAGATGGCCGACCGAGAAGTCGAAGCGGGCCAGGACCAGCAGGGTCAGCAGGGCGGTGGCGACCAACAGCAGCACCGCCTTGATGATCTGCACCCAGGTGGTGCCGATCATGCCGCCGACGGTGACATAGAGAATCATCAAGACGCCGACCGAGCCGATGGCGATGCCACCCGCCACGGTGCCGTGCAGGCCGAGCAGCAGACCGATCAGACCACCGGCGCCGACCATCTGCGAGGTCAGATAAAAGAGGTTGATGACCATGGTGGACACGGCGGAGACGGCGCGCACCGGACGCGGGCGCAACCGGAATGCCAGGGTGTCGGCCATCGTGTAGGTGCCGGTGTTGCGCAGCAACTCGGCGATCAGCACCAGCACCACCAGGAACGCCACCAGGAAGCCGACCAGGTATACGGCCCCGTCGAATCCGTAGAGCGCGATCAGGCCGGTCACTCCGAGCAACGTCGCCCCGGACAGATAGTCGCCGGCCACGGCGATGCCGTTCTGCCAGCCGCGGATCCGCCGGCCGGCGGCGTAGAAGTCGGAAGCGGACCGGGTGCGCCGACCCGCCACATAGCTGATGGCGACGGTCGCGACGACAAACGCCGCGAACAGGGCGATGGACAGGGCGCGGTGGCTCACAGCACACCCTCCGGCGACCGTCCGGCCATCGCCGCACGCACCCGTTGCGCCTGCGGATCCAGTCTGCGCTCGGCGTACCAGCGGTAGGCGATCGCGACCAGGAAGGTCAGGGCGAAGTTTCCCAGCACCAGCAGATAGCCCACGTTGAGCCGGCCGAACACGGCGGCGGCCATCGCATGGGGCCGGTAGGCCACCACCGCCATGGTGGTGAGATAGCCGCCGACGAACACGACGACGGCCGGCCAGACGAAACGGCGGTGTCGCCGCTCCAGTTCGGTGAGCTGTGACTCAGCGGAATCGATCGGCTTCGGGGGGCTCGACATGACGCTCTCCTGACATGAGGTGGTGCAAAGGCGCAGGAGCGGGCCGACGGCCTCGGGCTCCTGGGCACCTCAGGGTGAGCGACGTGTTGTCCGTACGCCATGTCGTGTCCCCCAGCGTGAGCGACGAAGACTGTGGCCTCCCACAGGGGATCTTGGGTCGGGCCGGCGGACACTGGCATGCGTGACCACATTTGGCAGCCGCGTCGTTCCGTCACATGCGTGCGGTGGCGGGCTGCTCCTCCTGCCGCGGTGCCTTCTCATCCGGGTCGACACACTTGGCGAGGCAACGGGTGCGGGAGAGGGCGAAGACGCCGTAGCAGAGCAGGGCGACACCGAACGACGTGGGCAGGAGCCACAGCCCCAGCCGCGGCGACTCCGCGAAGAGCGTGACACCGAGGCAGAAGCTGACCGTGGCGTCCCCGAGTGTGAGGGCCGGCTGGGACGCGATCAGTGGGCCGCCTTGCATGGCGTATCCCAGCAGGAGGATGGAGAGCGATCCGACGGCCGCGAAACCGTAGGTCTGCCAGGCGAGCAAGAATCCCGCCACCCCATCCCTGGTGAGAATGCCCATGGCGGATTTGACCAATGCCGCGGTGAGCGCGTTGCCGATGGCGGCCGCGGTCGCCAGACAAGCCGCCCGCGCCAGACCAGGCGGGCGCCGCAGCCCGGCCAGAACGAGTACGGTCCCGGCCCCGCCGACACCGGCGAGCGTCGGCACCCACCAGATTCCCGGCACCTGGGTGCGTCCTCCGGAAGGGAAGACGGAGAACAGAGTGATGGCCAGGCCCACAAAAATGCACACCACGCAGAACCACGCCTTGCGCGACACCCGCACCCGGAAGACCGCGCTGCCGACCAGGAGAGCCAGCGGAAGCTCGAGGACGAACACGGGCTGGACCGCCGCCAGCGTCCCCGCGTTCAAGGCCAGAGCCTGGAAGAGCGCGGCGAAGACGACCCCCAGGATGCCCCCGAGCCAGACCGGGCTGCGCAGCAGCTGCCGGATGAGACCGAACCGCGCCGGGGAGCTGGGCACCCGCAACGCCGCACTTCGCTGCAGCACGGTTCCCACCGCGTTGCTGCCGGCAGCCAGCACGGCAAACATGACCGCCACAATCATCCGGCTCGGACCACTTCTTCCAGGTTCTGCGTTGCCCGCCGATGGGCCTTGGGTGTTTTCCACCATGCCCCTCCTCGGCAGGAGTTTCCAACGCAGGGTGCGAGACGCGCGTGCTCGTCGTACGGCCTGACCGCGCAGGGCGGCCCTGGTGTGTACGTTGAGGCCAAGGACGCGCAGCGCCGTTCCGGGGCCGCGACGCCTTCCGCCCCGGCGAGCCGCGTCAGCTCCCACCGGGCCGCAGCCACGTCATCCAGCCGCACACCGAGCCCGAGGCCGACGTCAGGAAGCGTGAGGAAGGCAGTCGATGCAGTCGATGCAGCCGAGGAAAGCGTTCAAGGCCCTGATCGTCGGCGGGTCTGTCGGAGGCCTCGCAGCAGCGCACGAGATGCGGGCCGCGGGCGGCGAAGTCGCTGTGTACGAGCGTTCTGCGGGCAAGATGGAGGCCCGCGGCGCCGGGGTCGTCATGCAGCCCGAGGTGGAGGCACTTCTGGTCCGCCTGGGCATGTCCGCACGATCGGTGAGCGTGGAGCTGCGGGAGCGCCAGCAGCTCCATCGGGGCGGCAGGGCCACCCGGTACGAGGCGCCTCAGCTGATGACCGCGTGGGACACCCTCTACCGGGCGCTGCGTGAGCCCCTTTCCGGGGCGTGCTACCGGCTGGACAGTGCGCTGAGGCGGGTACGAGTCGAGGGTTCCGAGGTCACCGGCGAATTCGAGGATGGGTATACGGCTCAGGGCAACTTTCTGGTCGGCGCCGACGGGATCGGCTCGGCGACGCGTGGGCTGCTCGATCCGGGGCGCCGCCCCGCGTATGCCGGCTATGTGGCCTGGCGAGGCCTGGAGCCGGAGTCGTCCCTGCCCGCCGAACTGCTGGAGCTGCTGGCGGGCCGGTTCACGTTTTTCGGCGCGGACGGTCTGCAGATGCTGTGCTACCTCGTCCCGGGCCCCGACGGCGAGCTGGCGGAGGGCTCCCGGCGCGTCAACTGGGTGTGGTACATGAACGTGGCCGAGCGCGATCTGCCCAGGCTGCTGGCGGGCCGGTCCGGAAGGACGTTCACGACCTTCGTACCACCCGGGGAGACGCTACCGGAGACCGTCGCACAGCTCGCCACCACGGCGGACACCTCGCTTCCGGAGCGGTTCGCCGAGCTCGTACGGCGCTCCGAGGTCTTTATGCAGCCCGTCTTCGACCTGTCCCCGCACCGGATGGTCGCCGACCATGTGGCGTTGATCGGCGACGCCGCTGGAACAGTCCGTCCCCACACCGCCTCGGGGACCTCGAAGGCGTTCGCCGACGCGGCCGGGCTCGCGGCGGCGATGCGCGGATGGACACCCGGCCAGGACCTGCCGGCCGGACGGCTCGCGGACTGGGAACGGGAACGGCTCTCCCACCTGGTCGCCCTGTCGCGTGCCGGGATCGATTTGGCCAACCGGTCAGCACTGGGGACGGCGAACGGCCGCCGCTTCTTCGCCAGCGCGCGGCCCGCATGATGGCCCGCCGGATGGGTTCGCGCCCGCTGTTCGTCGTGTAGACCTTGGACGGCGGTGTGCGGGCGGTTTCAGAGGCGGCAGCTGATCTCCATACCGTCCTCGACGGGGAAGGTCACGTTCTGGTAGCCGTGCGCGGGGTCGCGTACGTAGTCGAGATACGGCCGCAGCGGCCCGTCGCCCTCGCCCTGGTCGATGTCGTCGGCCACGACGAGGGTGCCGGGCCGCAGACGTGGTTCGAGTAGTTGCAGCACGGGCAGGCACAGGTCCTTCCAGCCGTCGAGCAGGACGAGGTCCACGGGGCCTTCGAGAGCGGCCAGGGTCTCCCGGGCGTCGCCCTCGAGCACGGTGATCAGGTCATCCAGCCCGGTCTCGGCGAAGGTCCGGCGGGCCGTGGCGATCTTGTCCTTGCTCATTTCCGTGGTGATGACGCGCCCGGTGCCGTTGTCCCGTACGGCGGCGGCCAGATGGAGCGTGGAGATGCCGAAGGACATGCCGAACTCCACGACCGTGGCCGGGCGGACGGCACGGACCAGGTTGTAGAGCAGCTTCCCGCCCTCGGCGGATACCGGCATGTAGATCCCGGCCGCGGCGTCGGCGAGTTCCTGCGGGGGCCTCGACAGCGCCAGCTCCGCCCCGAGGCGCGCGGCGGTGGCCTCGTCCTGCTCGGCCAGCTCGAACATCCGGCTGATGGCGGCCTCGACGCGAGGCTCGGCAAGGGTGTGAGTGAATGTCATGGACGTTAGAGTAGACGCAACGGTGAGTCTTGTCTAGGAGGGGTGGTGCGACAACGGCACTGGATATGCTGATCGCGGGAGGCGAGATGGCACGCGCGACACATACCGCTGAGGCGAGCGACACCGGCCGACCGGCGCCGCGTCACCACGGCAATCGGCACGGACGCAGTGAGCAGGCCCGGCAGGCGGTGCTGAACGCGGCCGACGACCTGCTCGTGGAGAAGGGCTTCGCGGGCGTCACGATGGAGGGCATCGCCACGCGGGCAGGTGTCGCCAAGCAGACCATCTACCGCTGGTGGAGCACCAAGACCGACGTCCTCATGGACGCCTTCCTCCAGGACGTGGCCGAAGACCTCACCGTGCACGACTCCGGTGACATCGCCCTCGACCTACGCGGCTATCTGCGCCGACTGGCCTGGTTCCTCAGTGAGTCCGACCCCGGCGCCGTCTTCAAGGCCCTGATCGCGCAGGCGCAGCACGATCAGGCCTTCGCCCAGGACTTCCGGTCCAGATACCTCGACGAGCAGCGCCGCCGCGACCGCCTCCCGCTGGAACGTGCCCTGGAGCGGGGGGAGTTGCCGTCCGGGCTGGATCTGGCGACCGAGACCGACCAGCTCATGGGCCCCGTCTACTACCGGGTGCTGGTGACCGGCGAGCCCGTCGGCGAGGAGTTCACCGACCGGCTCGTCGACGCCTTCCTCCGCCGCCACGGGCTGACGGCGGAGAGCTGATCCCTCGGCCTTGTCACCTCCGCCAGAACAGGTGGTGCGTCACGCCGCTCGGGCTGGGCACGACCTCGAGGTGGAATCGGTCGAGCAGTTCATCGGGTGACTCCCAGAGCCGTAGCCCGGATCCGAGGCGCACGGGGGAGACCACCACATGCATGGTGTCGACGAGGTCGGCGTCAAGGAATTGCCGGACGGTGGTAACCCCGCCGCCGAGCCGGACGTCCTTGCCCTGCGCCGCCTCCCGCGCCAGCTCGAGGACGGTGGCCGGGTCGCCGTCGACGAAGTGGAAGGTGGTGTCGGACAGCGTGAACGAAGGCCGCTTGTGGTGGGTCATGACGAACACCGGAGTGTGGAACGGGGGCTCCTCACCCCACCAGCCGCGCCACTCGTGGTCGTGCCACGGCCCGCGCTGGGGCCCGAACTTGTTGCGGCCCATGATCTCGGCGCCGATGTTGCGTGCGTAATCCCGTGTGAAGTAGTCGTCGAGGCCCCGGCTCCCACCGGGGTCGGTGCGCATCGGCCAGCTCGCCGTGGCACCGGCCCAGGCGAACAGCCTCCCTGGATCGACGTGGCCGAACGGATTCTCAAGGCTCTGGTCCTCACCGGCGCCGATTCCATCACTCGAGACAGTGAAGTTCTGGACTCTCAGCAACTGAGCCACGTGTTCCTCCTGTGGTGTCGATAACGGTGGTGAGACTCCCCGGGCCGGGAAAACTCATCGCTGCGTCCGCGATCGGCCGGAAATCGGTCTACCACTAGCATCGAGTCATGTTCGAGTACCACGGGTGGATCACGGTGAGAGCGAGCGCCACCGCCGACGACGAGGAGGAGGAAGAGGGCGGGCTGATCGAGATCGTCGACGGCCTTCGACGGCGCATCGAGCAAGCTGTGGACCCGTACCTGCTCGATCTGAGGTGGATGAACGGGGAGCCGTTCGTCCACCTGGGCGGAAACGCCAATCACCGGTCCGGTGCGGAGGATGTCATCGAGCTGTTCGCGCACGTGGGCGCTGTGGCGCCAGGGTCTTATGGGCTTCTCCACATCCGCGACGACGAAGCGCGCGGGCATGAGAACGACATACGGGTGCTCAGGCTTGTCCGCGGCGTGGTTTCAGAGCACACCGAGCCGCTGCTCTCACCGTGCATCCCCACGCTCGAAGATCCGTTCATGGTGCGGTGCGCACCATGAAGACGTCGATCGGGTCCTCGGCCTCCATGACGAAACCGTGGCGCTCATAGAGCCGACGCGCAGCACTGCCCTGCAAAACGTTCAAACCCACGCTCACACCCTGTGCGTCGGTCCGCTCCAGCACCGTACGCAGGACAGCGGAGCCGAGCCCCCGGCCCTGCCAGTGCGGAGCAAGGTAGAAGTGCTCCAGCCACCGCATTCCTTCGGCGGTCCGGCTGCCGTCGGCGGGCCGGACCGTGACGCACCCCGCGAGTTCATCGTCGACCATGATGATCGACGTGTGCTGCGCGGAGAAGGAATCCCGCAGCCGCTGTCGCACCCGGTGCTCGTCGTAGCGTCCGAGGCGTTCCAAATCCGCGCGCATGACCGTGGCCCGCAACTCCGCGATGGCCTCGATGTCCGCCGCCACCCCGGAACGCAGCATCCAGCCCGTGGTGTGCGTCGAAGTGATCCGCGCGGGCGCCGCTATGCCCGATCGCGTTCCGTTCCCCGTCATCCCCGCATCCATGACCGGAAGTATCTCAGGCCACCTGCCCTGAACAGGCACATCATGACTCCGCCGGGTCCGGCACCGATGAGAACGCCGCGCCGGCCGACAGCAGCCTCTCCGCCAGCGCGCGACAGCGCTCCCCGAGCTCCGGAGGGTCGAGTACGTCGAATTCGTGCCCCAGCAGGAGCACATGCATCAGCACGAAGTCGAGGCTGGCCGCGCCACTGAGCACTTCGCAGCGCCCGCTCCCGCGCGACCGTACGACGGCCGCCGACGCCGGAATCTGCGCGCGCACCGTATCGGCCGAAGCATGCACGAGGAAGCGCGCCTGATGCGGGTAGACCCGGCTCGCCACGCCCTCCTGCACATACGTCGCCGCATCGGGCGCCGCGCGCGGGCGGAAGCGCCAGGTCCGTGCGGATACGGCGGTCATCCGGTCGACGCGGAAACTGCGCCAGTCGTCGCGTTCGAGGTCGTACGCGAGGAGGTACCAGCGTCGGTCGGAGGCGACCAGGCGGTAGGGCTCGACCCGCCGCCGGCGTACCTCGCCCCCGGACGGATAGCCGAAGTCGGCCTCGACCTCGTCCCGGCAGGCTCTGGCCAGCGTCATGAGCACCACGGGGTCGACCGGCGTCGTGCCTCCGCCGAAGGAGTCCACCGAGCCGGAGAGCGCGCGCACCTCGTGCCGCAGCCGGGTGGGCAGCACCCGGTCGAGCTTGGTGAGCGCCCGCAGTGCGGCGTCCCCGGCGCCGGCGACCGCGCCACCCGCGCCGGCGAGCAGCGACACCGCGGTGGCGATCGCCTCCTCGTCGTCGAGCAGCAGCGGTGGCAGGTCCTGCCCCGGGCCGAGTTGGTAGCCGCCGCCGACACCCTGGGTGGCCTGCACCGGATAGCCGAGCGCGCGCAGCCGCTCGACATCGCGCCGCACCGTGCGCGGAGTGACCCCGAGCCGTTCGGCGAGCTCGGGTCCTGTCCAGACCCGGCGCTGCTGCAACAGCCCGAGCAGGGTGAGCACCCGCTCCGTCGTACCGCGCTCGTCTCGGCTTGCCACGTCCATGTGGCCCACCCTGCCAGATAGCGGACCGATTCCGTCCGCTAGGGGTGTCAGGGTGGCTCCATGGACGCAGACGCGCTCGGCTCCGATCTGGTGCCGCACATCCACCGTGAGCCGATCCACCACCTGTCCGAGGTCTGCCTGCCGCGCGGCCTCTACCCGCACACAAAAGCCGCTACGAACGGAGCAACCCGATGAGCCGCCACCTTCAGATCACCTTCGACGCCCACGACCCGCGGGCGCTGTCGGCCTTCTGGCGCGACGTACTGGGCTACGTCCACCCCGGCCCGCCCGGAGTCGACCTGCCCGAGGACGCCGACCCGCTGGCCGCGTGGGACGACTTCCTCGCACGGGTCGGCGTACCGGAGGAGGAGCGCAACACACGATCGGCCATCGAGGACCCGGACGGACACGGCCCGCGGCTGTTCTTCCAGCATGTGCCGGAGGGCAAGACCGCCAAGAACCGTGTGCATCTCGACGTCCGTGCGGCTCCCGGCCTGCAGGGGGAAGAGCGGATGGCTGTGCTGGAGGCCGAGTGCGACCGGCTCGTCGCGCTGGGAGCGACACGGGTGCGCCGCCACGAGCCCGCGCCTCCGGTGAGCGCCGGCTTCATCGTGATGACCGACCCTGAGGGCAACGAGTTCTGCCTGGACTGACGCGCGAGGGGGACTGCCGGCTCACCCAAGTGGCGGGGAGGCGGGCTCGACCTCGAGGGACCGGCGGCCGCGTGGCCCCCGGTACTCCAGGGCCTCCCAGCCCAGTCGGCCCAGCACGGCCACGCAGCCACTCAACTCGTCCTGAGCCGAGTACGCGGCGCCGCTTCCTGGCGGACCCAGCCACTCGACCCGCACGATGCCCGCCTGCTCGGTCGCGCTGACGCAATATCCGGTAGCGACGCGGCGCCCCTGTGAGTCGGTGGCAGACGGTGAAATGCCGGCGGCCTCCAGAGCGAGGGCCACGGCGCGCATCGGCTGGCGCCGTTCCCATTCAGCGGGCACACGATCAGAGGTGTTCATCAGCCGCCGGATCTGCAGCAATCCCTCGAACGCCGCCTGCACCGCGGCTTCCCGTCCCCGGCCGCCCCCCGCGGGCGGCGGCCCCGAGCCGGTAGCCACCTCGAACCCGGCAGACGCCCGGCCGACGTCGTCCTCACCCGCCATCCGCTGCCCCTTTCGGACTCCGACGTGTTTTCACACTCACACCGGGTCCGTCAAGGGGCAGGAGCTGGGGGCGTTTTGCGGTCCGGCCGTCGCCGGAGGATCGACCGCGCAGACGGCGTCCGAGCCAGGGGCCGAGGAACCCGGCCGCCCAGCGCAGTTCGGCCGCTGCGGCTTGCCGGCCCCTGGGCACCGCGTGTGGCGGCAGGGGGCGAGTCCACGTGTCGTCGCTCCCGGGGAGATGGATGGCTTCGGCGAGAGCTGCGGCGATCCGCTCGTGGCCCAGGGGACTGGCGTGGAGTCGGTCCGCGCTCCACAGCCGTGGGTCGGTGGCTACGGCATGCCGTCCGGTTTCGGCGACCGTGACCCCGTGGCGGGCGGCCGCTGCGCGGATGTGGGTGTTGAGGTCGAACACCCGGGACCTGAGGGGCCGGGCAAGGGGCGCGATCTTCCCCACGTCGGGGAAGGTCAGTGTCACCACCTGGGCCCCGGCGGCGGTGAGCGCGGCGAACATCTCTTCCAGGTGGCCGGCCACCTCTGCGGCGTCGAACCGGGGCCGGAGCAGGTCGTTGACCCCGGCGACGACGGTGGTCAGGTCGGGGCGCAGGGCCAGGGCGGGGCCCAGCTGTTCGGCGTGGACCTGGCGTGCGACACGTCCCCGTACGGCCAGATTGGCGTAATGGAGCCCGGGGTTGACGGCTGTGAGATGCTCGGCGAACCGGTCGGCGAAGCCGCGTAGGCCGACGGTGTCGTCCCCGTCGCCCAGCCCTTCGGTCTGGCTGTCGCCCAGGGCGACGTAGCGCAGGTATTCACCGCTTGGCATCAGTCGTCTGCCTTTCCCGCAGTACAGCTGTGATCCGTAGGCACCAGTCCCGGTGGCCCTGCTCAAAGGCCAGGCCGCGGAGACACGTCAGGTACGGTCCGATTCGCGCGCCTCGGCGTAGGAACTCCTCTTCGTCCGTGTCGCCGCGCAGCTGCCGCAGCAGATTGCCGAGAAGCTCGATCTTGGCCTCGGCCGCGGCTGCCCGCTCTTCGAGCTGCTCGATCACTGACGCGGTGCCGATCCGGTCGGCGACCTGGACCTTGACCAGCAGGTCGTCGCGGATGAACGAGGGCTTCGAGACGGCCGCGGCGAACTGTTCCAGCTCGGCGCGGCCGGCGTCGGTGACATGGAACAGGCGCTTGTTGGGCCGGGTCTCCTGGACCACCTGTCGGCCCGCGACCAGCCCTTCCTTCTCCAGCTTGGTCAGCTCGGCGTACAGCTGCTGGGGCAGGGCGTGCCAGAAGTTCGCGACGCCGACGTCGAACGCCTTCGACAGCTGGTATCCGCTGTATTCGCCGTCCAGCAGCGCCGCCAGGACGGCATGTCGCAAGGCCATCGAAGCAGCTCCTTCTCTCTCCTCAATCCAGTACCGCATCATACTCAAGAAAATGATTACTCATATCGATGAGTAGGTGCCGCGCGCTTCCGTGCACCATCACGGGTTTCTGCGCCGGGTCAGCAGCAGCAAGCAGGCAACAACGCCGACTGCCACGGTGGCCAGCCCTGAGCCGCCGAGTGTCGCCCGCGGGCCCAGCGCCGCGGTGAGCGGTCCGCCGATCGCGGTGCCGAGCGGTGAGGCGGTGAGCAGTGCCGCGCTGCGGGCTGCGAGCATCGCGGCCAGGTGTTGCGGTGGCGACTTCGCCTGCATGAGTGTCACCGAGAGCGCGACGAACGGCCCGTAGATCGCACCGCCGATCGCGAAGCACACGACGGTGACGGCCGTCGGCACGTCGAACCCGAACGGCAGCAGCGACAGCCCCCAGCCGATCACGATGCCCACCGTCACAGGCCACAGCGGCAGCTGCCGCAGCGCGCCGGCCGCGAGCCCGCCGAGCAGCGCACCGATGCCGAACAGCATCCAGTAGAGGCCGAGCAGCGTGCCCGGCGCGTGCAGGTCGTTCGTCACATGGAGCGGCAGGGCGACCTCGACCGGGCCGTACAGCAGGTTGAAGAACCAGGTGAGGGTCAGCAGCCCGAGCAGCTCGGGATGGGATCGCAGCAACGCGAGCCCGCCACGGGCGGCTGCCTGGTCGACGGCGGAGACCTCCGCTTCCCTCGAGTCCGGCAGCCGGGTGCGCGCGATGAGCACGGCGAGGAAGAGGTAGGTGAGAGCGTCCAGGCCGAGCACGAGCGCGGAGCTGACGTACGTCACCAGAACACCGGCGATCGCCGGCCCGGCGATCGTGGCAGCGAAGTTGACCGAGCTGACGAGGGTGTTCGCGGCGAGCCGCTGCTCGTCGGGCAGCAGCTCGGCCAGCATGGTGTACTTGCCCGCGCTGCCCCATGCGTGCAGCAGGGAGGACACCGCGAGCACCACGACGTACAGCGGCGGGGTGAGCAGCCCTGCGAGCCAGGCGAGCGGTACGGCGCCGAGGAACACGGCGCGTACCGTGTTGTCGGCGAGCAGCAGCCGTCTGGCCGGCACCCGGCGCAGGCGGCGGCCGAACGCCAGCGCGCCGACCACGCCCGGCAACGTGTAGGCGGCCACCGCGCCGCCGACCCACAGCCCGGTGGCGGCTTGCGGTGCGAGCTCGATGGCGAGCCACGCCACCGCGACGAAGCTCATCCCGTCCCCGAGGTACGAGACCGCGAAGCCGAGGATCAGCCGCCGGAACACCCGGTTGGCGAGCACTGGTCGGTATGCGGAGGGAATGAGACGTCCGAACATCGAGGGGACTTTGTGAAGGTGCGCCTGGGATCGGTCTCGTCTCAGCTCCATGGCAGTCACGCTAACTACGGCCGGGGGAGCGGCGCTTCTCGATTCTTGATCAGTCTGTCGGCGTCCTCGGCGGCCGACGGCCTGCCGGTCGAGCGCGCCGATCTCGTGTGCGCCCCGAGGCGACGTACCCCGGCTCGGTACCCGGCACCACCCGCGCCTGGCTGCACGGCGTCTGATTGACCCGGACACCGCGAGACGGCTTAGCTGGGCTCATCCACGAGAGCCCAAAAAAATTCGGACGGCGATGTCGAGAACCTGTGACCGGCTCCGTCCCCGTAATGAACGCGACCACAATGGGTCGCATCAGCACCGAGGAGAACCACGATGGCCAAGTACCTGCTGCTGAAGCACTACCGCGGCGCCCCGGCTTCGGTCAACGACGTGCCGATGGACCAGTGGACGCCGGAGGAGATCTCGGCGCATGTGCAGTACATGAACGACTTCGCGGCCCGGCTGGAGAAGACCGGCGAGTTCGTCGGCGGTCAGGCGCTCGCGCCCGAGGGGGCGTGGGTCCGCTACGACGGTGAAGGGCGCCCGCCGGTCACCGACGGACCGTTCGCGGAGACCAAGGACCTCATCGCCGGCTGGATGATCATCGACGTCGACAGCTACGAGCGCGCCGTCGAGCTGGCCGGGGAGCTGTCGGCCGCCCCCGGGGCGGGCGGGAAGCCGATCCACGAGTGGCTCGAGGTGCGCCCGTTCCTGGCCGCGCAGCCCACCATCACGGAGTGCTTTCATCAATGAACGAGGCCCTGCTTCGGAGCCTCACACCGAGCGTGCTCGGGATCCTCGTCCGCCGCGGAGCCGACTTCGCGGCGGCCGAGGACGCCATGCAGGACGCGCTGGTCGAGGCCGTCCGCGTCTGGCCGGCCGACCTGCCGCGGGACCCGAAGGGCTGGCTGGTCACCGTGGCCTGGCGCCGGTTCCTCGACGCGAGGCGGGCGGACGTCGCCCGCCGTCGGCGTGAGGACCTTGTCGACGAGGAGCTGGAGCCCGGGCCCACGTCTGCCGTGGACGACACGCTCCAGCTGTACTTCCTGTGCGCCCACCCGTCACTGACGCCGTCGTCCGCGGTCGCGCTCACGCTGCGCGCCGTCGGCGGGCTGACCACCCGCCAGATCGCCCAGGCCTACCTGGTGCCCGAGGCCACCATGGCGCAGCGCATCAGCCGGGCCAAGCGCACCGTCTCCGGCGTGCGGTTCGACCAGCCCGGCGACGTCGCCACCGTGCTGCGCGTCCTCTACCTGGTCTTCAACGAGGGCTACTCCGGCGACGTCGACCTCGCCGCCGAAGCCATCCGGCTCACCCGGCAGCTCGCGGCCGCGATCGACCACCCCGAGGTGGCGGGGCTGCTCGCCCTCATGCTGCTCCACCACGCCCGGCGCGCCACCCGGACCGCGCCCGACGGCAGCCTGGTGCCGCTCGCCGAGCAGGACCGCGGCCGGTGGGACACCAAGTCGATCGCCGAGGGCATCGGGATCCTTCAGGCGGCCCTCGCCCGCGACCGGCTGGGCGAGTTCCAGGCCCAGGCCGCCATCGCGGCACTCCACGCCGACGCGCTCACCGCCGAGGAGACCGACTGGGTGCAGATCGTCGAGTGGTACGACGAGCTCGCGGCCCTGACCGACAGCCCGGTCGTCCGGCTCAACCGCGCGGTCGCCGTAGGCGAGGCCGACGGACCCCGCGCCGGCCTGGCGGCGCTCGAGGCGCTGGACGCCTCACTGCCCCGCCACGCCGCGGTGGCGGCGTACCTCCACGAGCGCGACGGGGACCTGGCGACGGCGGCACGGCTGTACGTCGAGGCGGCCCAGAAGGCACCCAACCTCGCAGAGCGCGATTACCTGACGCGCCAGGCCGCCCGGCTCAACGCCCGCAGGGGCCGCTGACGTGCGGGCCGATGCGCGCGGTGGTCAGGGTGCGGTGTCCAGTGCGAGTGCGGAGTCGATAACGGCGTCCAGGAAGGCGAGAGTGTCGCGGCGGCGGGCCAGGGGGTTGCGGTAGTGGCGACGGCCCTGCGCACCGCTCGTACGCAAGGCCAGGCTCTCCTCGACGATGCGGTGCCAACGCGGGTCGAACGTTTTCTGCGCGTACTGGCCTGCGCCGCACTTGGAGGTCATGGCACCGGTGGCGAGCGTGTAATGCAGCCGGCTTACGCCGAGCACCGCCCACACGGGGAACCACCCGCTGAGTCCGATGGCAAGGGCCAGGGGGCGGGGCTGTCGCTTCCGCTGCCACCACGGCCGCCAGTAGGAGCGGAGGTTGTCGGCTGTGAAGGCCCGCAAGGCTTCCCGCTCGGCCCACACATCCACCTCGGCCGGCTGCGGCCCGCGCACCGCGATGCCGTGCCAGGCCAGCTCGCAGAATGTCACCGGGTTGATGCCGAACCGTCCAGCCGGCACGAACCGGCTCTCTTGTGCGCAGGGGACGTCTGAGCAGCCGTCAGACCCTGTCGCGAGGTCGCTCCAGGTGAGGACGGAACCGTCGAAGTGCGGCCGGGGAAATCGGGCGACCGTACGGGCGTGCGCCTCCGCAACCGCAGCCACCTCCTGGGACTCCCCGGTGCATCGACGGTCGGTCACCGCGATGAAGTCGATGTCGCTCGCCGTGCTGAGTCGGCCGCGACCAGTGCCACCGAGATGGAAGTCGCCCAAGGCCACGGAGCCGACCAGGTAGAAGCCGGTGATCAACCCTGGGGCCAGCTCGTCGACGGTGGCCAGGAACATGTCCACTGTGCGACGAACATCGGCGGGAAGATCGTCAGTCACCATGGCGGACACCTTATCGCCCGGCCACCACGGCAAGAGCGACAGCAGATGACGTCCTGCGACTGGAGACCGGCTGCCGACGCTCAGAGCAATCTCTTTGTCGTTTGTTTCACCACATCGACCGGCCATACGGTCGGTGTGTCAGTCCCCGCATCTGGAGAGCGAGTCTCGATGGCCACCTCGACCACCCGAAAGCCGCCGGTGATTACCCACTTCGCCGCCCGCGCCGGTGATCACAACGACCGCGCGATGCAGGGCTCAGGGATGATCGCCGCCGAACTCGCGTCCCGCCTGAAGGTTGCCCCGGTCGTGGTCGGATCGCCTGAGCCCGCGCTCCGCACGAACTGGGACGACGAACTCGCGGCGGCGCACCCCGCACTTCTGGCGATGGCCGAGCAGTACGAGCGGATCTTCCGTGACGGCGGTACGCCGATCACCGCGCTGAGCCGGTGTGCCGTCGCCCTGGCGACCCTTCCGGTCGTCGCCAGACATCGTCCTGATGCGGTCGTCATCTGGTTCGACGCGCACGCCGACCTGAACACCCCGCGGAACACCACGACCGGCTACCTGGGCGGCCTCGCGCTGAGCGGGCCGCTGGGGATGTGGCACACCGGCATCGGTGACGGACTCAGGACTGAAAACGTGATCCTCTGCGGCGCCCGCGACATCGACCCGCCCGAGCAGTCGTTGATCGACGATGGTGTGATCACGCTCGTCGGAGTGGGCCCCGACATCACGGCCAGGCTGCAGACCGCGATCGCCGGCCGCCCGGTGTACGTACACCTCGACTGCGACGTCCTCGACCCCGGCATCGTGCCGACCGACTACATCGTGCCCGGAGGCCTCACGCTCAATGACCTCAAGTCCATCGCCGACATGATCGCCCAGCACGAGGTCGTCGGCGTTGAGGTCGGTGAGTTCGAGGCCGGAGAGAGCCCGACAGGGGGCCTCGTCGCCCCCGGCCCCCTCATCGACGCCCTCCAGCCACTGCTCGACAAGGCGGGCGTGGCTGCCGCGGAGAGGTAGTACGCGATCGAGCCGTACCGGCTGACGGGTGTCAGCCGACCGTGAGCACCATCCGGAAGCGCGCCTTGCCGGCAAGCATCTTCTGGTACGCCTCGTCCGCACGGTCCAGCGGCACGGGCTCGGTCATCGGGCGGATGTCGTGCAGGGCGCTGAACGCCATCGTGTCCTCCACGTCCTGCGAGGTGCCGGACGGGTGGCCCCGGACGACGTGAGCGTCCATGAGGATCTGGGCCGGGCTGATGCCCATCGGTGTGGTGTCCGCGCCGATCACCACCAGCTCCCCGCGGGGGGTCAGGCCGTCCACGGTGGCTGTGATCGCCTCGGAGCTCCCCGCGGTGGCCAGGACGACCTTGGCGCCGCCCAGGGACTGCAGCGCATCGGCGACCGGAGTGCCCGAGGTGCTGTCGATGTAGTGATGGGCGCCGAGCTGCCTGGCGAAGTCGGCCTTCTCGGAGCCGCGGGCGATCCCCACGGTCTCGAAGCCCATCGCGACCGCGTACTGCACTCCGAGGTGCCCGAGGCCGCCGAGGCCGAGCACCGCGACCGTGTCCCCGGGGTGGCCGGAGCTGCGCCGCAGCCCGTTGAAGACGGTCACGCCCGCGCAGGCCATCGGCCCCGCGTCGCCCGGCGCCAGTCCGTCGGGTACGCGGGCCAGGGCGTCGACGGGCGCGATCACCTTCTCGGCGAATCCTCCGTCGTACGCCCACCCCGGGACCTTCAGATTCCGGCAGACGATGAAGTCGCCCTTCCGGCAGGACGTGCAATGACCGCAGCTGCCCCCGAACCAGCCGACCGAGACCCGGTCACCGACCTGCCATCCACGGTCCTGAGTGCCTTCGCCCAGCTCCTCGATGTGTCCGGCGATCTCGTGTCCGGGCACCTCGGGGAACGATACGCCCGGTAGCCCACCGCTCACGAAAAGTGCGTCGGAGTGGCAGATGCCGCATGCCTCCACGGCGATCCTGACCTGGCCGAAACCCGGCTGTGGCACCTCCCGCTCGGCGAGTTCGAATGTGCCGTTCGGGGCAGTCACCTGCATGACTCGATAGGTACTCATTCTCGGCGCTCCTCGGGAAAGTCGTCGGGAGGCTCCTTCCTCGATCACGTCCCAGTGTTCCATCAGAAGGCCACCCTCGCTGCGCGCCGTCCGGCCTCAGGCCTTGGTTGTCTGCCGGTAGGCGGTGGGCGTGGTTGATGCGGCACACGACCCGCCTCAGGGCACCTCCGGGCCGTGGTACTCGCTCATCGCGTCGATGAGCCAGCGCGCCAGGTAGTCGGCGAACGACGACCGCGGGAAGAGCCGATACGTCGGTGCGTCGTCGACCTGCCAGAGCAGCACCGCGACAGGTCCCACGGTGGTCGACACCGCCTGGCCGGGCCCGAATGCGCGGGGGTGCAGGTCCAGCGGGCAGCCCTTGTCGAGCACCTGCCGGGCGGCCCAGCCGCTCAGCTCCAGCGTGGTGCGGTTCGCCGAGACGTCGACGACCGAGCCCGGGGCCCCCGCGAGGGCGTCCCGCAACTCGGCGGCCACGGCGGTGCTTTCGGCCTGGGACAGGACGAGCCATTCGTCGGGGCCGAGCCAGACGACCGTATGGGGGCCGGACGCGGCGGTCTGCCCGCACTGCCGTGGGAGCGGCGCACCCAGGGCCTTCTCGACGCGGTCGGCCGCCTCGGAGGCGGGGTCGACGCGCACGTTCACCATCGTGATGAACGGCCACTCGGTCAGCGTGACGCCACGGCTGCCGCTGACGGCGGCGGCGCGCATCCGCTCCTCCAGATGTGCCAGGGGGCTCCGGCGCAGTGCCGCGGTCCCGGCGTCTGCGTCGGTCGTCAGGTCAGCCATCTCGCTTGGTCCCTTCGGGGTCGTAGAGGACGGAGTCGGCCACCAGGACGGGCACCAGGTCCTGGCCCACCGGGGCGAGCAGGGTCTCGCCGATCCTCGCCCGCCCGTCGGCGACGAGGGCGAGGGCGAAGGGGCGGCCGAGGGCCGGGCTGTGGTAGCTGGAGGTGACATGGCCGAGCATCGGCACCGGCCCGGCCTCGGGGGTGATGGGCACGTCCGGCGCCACGAGCTGGGTGCCCTCGGGGAGCCGGGTCCTGCCGTCGCTCGGCAGCAGGCCGACGAGCTGTTTGCGGTCGGTGCGGGAGGTGTCGGCGCGGGAGTAGGACCGCTTTCCGACGAAGTCCTTCTGCTTCGAGACCACCCAGGACATGCCCGCGTCCTGCGGGGTGACGGTGCCGTCGGTGTCCTGGCCGACGATGATGTAGCCCTTCTCGGCCCGCAGGACGTGCATGGTCTCGGTGCCGTACGGGGTGATGCCGTACGGCTGCCCGGCCTCGTACACCTGCTCCCAGACGGCCAGGCCGTACCACGCGGAGACGTTGATCTCGTAGGCGAGTTCGCCGGAGAAGGAGATCCGGCAGATACGGGCCGGCACACCGGAGGCCAGGGTGGTCTCGCGGAAGGCCATGAAGGGGAATGCCTCGGCGGACAGGTCGACGTCGGGGGCGAGTCGGGCGACGACCTGGCGCGACTGGGGGCCGACCACGGCGATGGTCGCCCACTGTTCGGTCACCGAGGTGCAGTGGACGTCGAGTTCGGGCCACTCGGTCTGCAGCCACTCCTCCAGCCAATCCAGGACCGCGGCGGCGCCACCGGTCGTGGTGGTCATGAAGTAGCGGTTGTCCTCGAGGCGCAGCGTCACACCGTCGTCGAAGATCATCCCGTCGGGCTTGCACATCACGCCGTAGCGGGCGAGGCCGGGCGCCAGCTTTTTGAAGGCGTTGGTGTAGATGCGGTTGAGGAATTCACCCGCGTCCGCGCCCCAGATCTCGATCTTGCCGAGGGTGGAGGCGTCCATGAAGGCGACGCCCTCACGGGCCGCCCGGCACTCGCGGGCCACTGCCTCGTCCATGTCCTCACCGGGCCGGGGGTAGTACCAGGGGCGCTTCCACTGCCCGACGTCCTCGAACACCGCCCCGTGCGCGATATGCCAGCTGTGGATGGAGGTCGTGCGCTCCGGATCGAACAGGTCGCCTCGCTCACGCCCGGCCAGGGCGGCGAAGGCCACCGGGGTGTACGGAGCCCGGTAGGCCGTGGTGCCGATCTCTCCGGGTGAGGCGCTTGTGCCAAGGGCCTCGGCGATCACACCGATCGCGTTGACGCCGGAGGTCTTGCCCTGGTCGTTCGCCGTACCGAGCGAGGTGTAGCGCTTGACGTGTTCGACACCGCGCATACCGGCTCCGGTGGACCGCCGGACATCGGCGACGGTGACGTCGCGCTGCAGGTCGACGAAGTGGGTGTCCCAGCTGCCGGGTTCACCGCCGGGAGCGGGCACCAGCCACAGTGCGCGCACCGGGCCCGCTCCGGCCCCCGGCCGGGCGTCGTCGTACGGCGGTGCGGGCACGGGAACCGGGAACCCGGCGTCCGTGGCCGCGCGCGCACCGGCCCGGGCCCCTTCGGCCAGAGCGCCGTCGAGGCCGTACGTCCCGCGGGCCGCGCCGACGACCTGCTGGTCCCGTACGGTGCCGTCGGGGACGAAGGCGGCCAGGTCCTCGTCCCAGCGCAGCCGGCCCTGGCGCTGGCTGTGCAGATGCACCACCGGGCTCCAGCCGCCCGAGACGGCGAGCAGGTCGCAGGCGAACGACTCCGGTTCACCGGTGAGTTGCCCGCCCTCGTCGAGGGCTTGGACGGTGACGCCGGTGAGCCGGCTGTCGCCCGTGGTGTCGACCACCGCGCTGCCCCTCAGCACCCGTACCCCGGTTGCCACGGCGACCTCGGCGGCCCGGTGGGACAGTTCGGGGCGCGCGTCCACGACGGCGGCGATGTCGATCCCGGCGGCGTGGAGATCGGCGACCGTGTCATAGGCGCTGTCGTTGGTCGTGCTCACCACGGCCCGCGAGCCCGGGGTTACGGCGTATCGGCTGAGGTACGAGCGCACGGCCGCGGCGAGCATGACCCCGGGGCGGTCGTTGCCGGCGAAGACCAGCGGACGCTCGTGGGCGCCGGTCGCCAGCACCACCTGGCGGGCCCGGATGTGCCACAGCCGCTGGCGCGAGACACCCGCCGACGCACCCGCCGGAGCGGGGGCGTCGGCCCCGAGATGGTCGGTGCGCCGCTGGAGGGCCAGCACATAGTTGTCGTCGTAACTGCCGAACGCCGTGGTGCGCCGCAACACGACGACCTCGGGTGCGGCGTCGAGTGCCGCGCGCACCTCGGCGACCCACTCGAGGGCGGTCTGCGCGCCGACCGTCTCGGTGCGCCCGGAGAGCAGCGAACCGCCGGGTTCGGGCTGGTCGTCGACGAGGATCACACGGGCGCCGGAGCCGGCGGCAGCGGCAGCGGCGGCGAGCCCGGCCGGTCCGGCACCGATGACCAGGACGTCGGTGTGGACGTACTTCTTGTCGTAGCCGGCGGGGTCGGGGGCCGGGTCGAGCCGGCCCATTCCGGACAGCGTCGTGGCGGACAGGCCGTCGTACAGCTCTGCCGTCGTCGCCGGCAGCATGCCCTCCGAGTGCGGGCCGTCGATCTGCAGCAGGGCGTTGGGCTCCTCGACGCCCGCCGAGACGATGCCGCGCGGGCGGCCGCGGTAGATCGATGGAGCGACCTCGACGAGCCCGTTCGCCAGCATCGCCGAGGCGACGGTGTCTCCGGGGTGTCCGGTCAGTTCCCGGCCGTCGACGGTGAAGCGGAGCACGGTGCCGCGGTCGATACGGCCCCCGTGCCGGAGCCGGAATGGCTGGAGCCGGAAGTGCTGGTCGGTCATCGGTTCCCTCCGGCCTGGGGCAGTTCGGGGCGTGGCTCGTCGAGCCGGTAGACGGCGAGCACGTCGTTGGTGACGGTGTCGCGCAGGACGTTGAACCAGCGGCGGCATCCGGTGCCGTGCATCCACCGCTCGGCGAAGGGGCCCTTGGTGTTGTCGCGGTAGAAGACGTACTCGGCCCACTGCTGGTCGTCGAGGTCCGCGGGGGCTTGGGGGTAGGGGAGATGGGCCTGTCCCCCGTAGTGGTACTCGGTCTCGTCACGGGGACCGCACCATGGGCAGGTGATCAGCAGCACGGTGTCCTTCTCTCAGCAGGCTCTCAGCAGGCTCTCAGCGGGCCCTGGGGGCGTTCAGTGGGCCACGGCCGCGGCGCCGTGTTCGTCGATGAGTGCGCCCGTCGTGAAGCGTTCGAGGGCGAAGGGGGCGTTCAGCGGATGCGGTTCGCCCGTGGCGATGGTGTGCGCGAAGGTCCAGCCGGCGGCCGGTGTGGCCTTGAAACCCCCGGTGCCCCAGCCGCAGTTGATGTAGAGGTTGTCGATGGGGGTGGTGCCGATGATGGGGGAGGCGTCCGGCGTGACGTCGACGATGCCGCCCCAGGTCCGCAGCACATGGGCGCGGGCGAAGACGGGGAACAGCTCGACGGCGGCGGCCATCTGCTGCTCGATCACATGGAAGGAGCCGCGCTGCCCGTAGCCGTTGTAGGCGTCGACGCCCGCGCCCATCACCAGTTCGCCCTTGTGCGCCTGGGAGACGTAGACGTGCACATGGTTCGACATCACCACGGTGGGGTGCACCGGCTCGTGCAGCTCGGAGACCAGCGCCTGGAGCGGATGGGACTGCACCGGCAACCGGAAGCCGGCCCGCTGGGCCAGCACGCTGCTGTGTCCGGCGGCCGCGAGGCCGACCCGGTCGGCGAGGATGCGGCCGCGGCTGGTCTCGACGCCCACGACCCGGTCGCCGTCCTTGAGGAAGCCGGTGACCTCGCACCCCTGGATCAGATCCACGCCCATCTCGTCGGCCCGGCGGGCCAGCGCCCAGGCGACGTGGTCGTGCTTGGCGATACCGGCCCGTGGCTGGAAGGTGCCACCGAGGACCGGATACCGGGTGCGGGGCGAGACGTTGAGGATGGGGCAGACCTCGGCGATCTCGTCCGGCTCCAGCCACTGGGCGTCGACACCGTTGAGACGGTTGGCGTTGACGCGGCGTACGCCCTCGCGGACGTCCTGCAGCGTGTGCGCGAGGTTGAGGACGCCGCGCTGGCTGAACAGGAAGTCGTACTCCAGCTCATCCGGGAGCCGTTCCCACAGCTTGAGCGCGTGTTCGTAGATCGCCGCGCTTTCGTCCCACAGGTAGTTCGAGCGGATGATCGTGGTGTTGCGGGCCATGTTGCCGCCGGCCAGCCAGCCCTTCTCCAGGACGGCGACATTGGTGATGCCGTGGTTCTTGGCGAGGTAGTAGGCGGTGGCCAGACCGTGGCCTCCGGCACCGACGATGACGACGTCGTACGAGGAGCGCGGCTCGGGGTTGCGCCAGAGGAAGTCCGGATGCTCCGGCAGCGACTCGGTGGTCATGCCGCGTCTCCGTTCAGATCGGGATGTTCAGATCGGGATGTTCAGCCGGGAATGCTCAGCTGGGTTGTTCAGGCGGGGATATCCAGATGGGGATAGAGCGGGAACGCGCCGGCGAGCTTGTCGACCCGGTCACGCAGCAGGCCCGCGCGCTCGTCGCTCAGCTGCTCTTCCTTGAGGGCCTGGGCGATGATGTCGGCGACCTCCCGGAACTCCGTCTCGCCGAAGCCCCGGGTGGCCAGGGCCGGGGTGCCGATCCGCAGCCCGGAGGAGATCATCGGCGGGCGGGGGTCGAACGGGACCGCGTTGCGGTTGACGGTGATACCGATGCGGTGCAGCCGGTCCTCGGCCTGCTGCCCGTCGAGCGTGGAGTTGCGCAGGTCGACGAGGACCAGGTGGACCTCGGTGCCGCCGGTGAGCACCGTGATCCCGGCCTCGGCCACATCGTCGGCCAGCAGCCGTCCGGCGAGGATGCGGGCGCCGTCCAGGGTGCGCTGCTGGCGCTCCCTGAACTCCTCGCTCGCCGCCGCCTTGAAGGCCACCGCTTTCGCCGCGATGACATGCTCCAACGGGCCGCCCTGCTGGCCCGGGAAGACCGCGGAGTTGATCTTCTTGGCCAGCTCGGCGCGGCTGAGGATCACACCGCCGCGCGGACCGCCGAGTGTCTTGTGCGTGGTGGTCGTCACCACATCGGCGTACGGCACCGGGCTCGGGTGGAGGCCCGCGGCCACCAGCCCGGCGAAGTGGGCCATGTCCACCATCAGATACGCGCCCACCTCGTCGGCGATCCGTCGGAACGCGGCGAAGTCCAGTCGGCGGGGGTAGGCCGACCAGCCGGCCACGATCAGCTTGGGCCGGTGGGCGAGAGCGAGCTGTTCGACCTCGTCCATGTCGATGCGCAGATCGGACTCGCGCACGTGGTACGGCACGACCTTGTACAGCCGGCCGGAGTAGTTGATGCGCATGCCGTGGGTCAGATGCCCACCGTGCGCCAGGTCGAGGCCGAGGATCGTGTCGCCGGGCTCGAGCAGCGCGAACATCGCGGCCGCGTTCGCCTGGGCGCCCGAGTGCGGCTGTACGTTCGCCGCTTCGGCGCCGAACAGTTCCTTCGCCCGGGCGATGGCCAACCGCTCGACGACGTCGACGTGTTCGCAGCCACCGTAGTAGCGGCGGCCGGGGTAGCCCTCGGCGTATTTGTTCGTCAGGACCGACCCCTGGGCCTCCATGACGGCGGCCGGGGCGAAGTTCTCCGAGGCGATCATCTCCAGGGTCGACTGCTGACGGCGCAACTCGGCGTCCACCGCCGTGGCGACATCCGGATCGAGCTCGGTGAGCGGAAGGGAGAGGGAGGAGGTGACCTTGGTGGTCGACGGGTCCGTTGCCATCTGTGCACCATCCTGAGAGCCGTCCAAGCCTAATAGCCAACTGATATATCAGCCTCTGCGGTAAGGTATGGGAGCTCGCCGGAGCAGGTCAAGGGGGCATCATGCAGAACGTGGCGACCGAGTCCAGGGGCGAGGAGCTGTCCCTCGCCGAGCGCGCCTACCGCGCCATCCGCGATCGGCTCGTCATGCTCGAGATCCGCCCGGGCGCACCGATCAACGAGGACCAGCTGGCCCAGTCCCTCGGCGTCGGACGCACGCCGGTGCGCGAAGCGCTCAAGCGGCTCCAGTACGAGCGCCTGATCGCCACCTACCCCCGACGCGGCACCTTCGCCACCGACGTCAACATCACCGACCTGGCCCATATCTCCGAGGTGCGCCAGGAACTCGAACCCCTGGCCGCCGCCCAAGCCGCGCGGCGCGCCACGGCCACGGACCGCGCGACCCTGACGGCCGTACGGCGGGAGCTGGAGAGCGTGGATCCCCGTCGGCAGGACGCCGCCGAGCTCATGCACCTGGATCTCTCGGTCCACCGCGCCATCTATGCCGCCACGCACAACCCGTATCTCGAGGACACCCTCGTCCGCCACGACAACCTGGCCACCCGCATCTGGTGCCTGTTCATCGACCGTCTGTCCGATATGGCAGGCCACGTCGCGGAACACGGGCCGTTGATCGACGCGATCGTCACCGGTGACCCCGACCAGGCGGCACAGCTCGCCCGCAGCCATGTCGAGGGCTTCGAGCGGGCCATTCGCGGCGCCATCTGACACGGCGCCGTGATGTGCTGAGGGCGCCAACTCGCCTCCGAACCGGCGAGTTGGCGATGGGGCCGATGATGCCGACGGTTGCCCCGCGTCAGTGTGCGGCGCCCCGCGGATCTCCCGGGCGCAGCCGGGGCCTGCCTGCCAAGGTGGTCCACAGATGCGGGGCGACGTCGTCCTCGGGAAGCTGGGCGATCATGTAGCGGACGCAGCGTTCGATCTTCACCCGCCACAGGCGCGACCCCCCGCCACAGGCGCGCCGCCTCGTTCCCGTCGGCGTCGCGCAGCGCGTCGTGGACGACGGTGTCCTCGTCGGCGATGGTGTCGCAGGCCTGGCTGTAGTCCATGTCCAGGACGTTGACGAACATGCGCAGACGGGCCGTGAGGCGTTCGAAGGTACCGGCGGCCTGCGGGAGGTCCGCGATACGGGCGAGGGCGTCCTGGAACCGCAGGTCGACTTCACGTATGCGGGCGTGGTCGTTGTCCCGGGCGGCGGCGCGGACCTCCGCCAGGGCCGCTGAGGCCGGGGCGAGGTTGTCGCGGCCGAGCATGGCGATACGGCGCATGAGCAGCGCTCCGAGGCTGGCCCGCAGGGCGTAGAGGTCGAGCACGTCCTTCGCCGTGATGGTGGGGATCGCGGTCGCACCGCCGGGGAGCAGGTCGAGCATGCCCTCCTCGGCCAGCGCGTGCAGGCCCGCGCGCACACCCCGGCGCGAGAGGCCGAGGCGGAGCGCGAGCGGGGCTTCCAGCACGCGGTCACCTGGCCGGTAGTCGCCGGTGAGGAGGGTTTCGCGCAGCGTGCCGACGACGGGGTCGGTGGTGATCGGGGCGCCGGGCGACACCTCGGGCGATGGGAGCTGTGCCGCCCTGGACGGGGCGCGGTGGTCGAGGGCGTGCACATCATCGACGTTCGAGTCACTGTCAGGCCCGCAGATGGCCGGACTGTCGTATGACGGGCGGGGAGCCGCGATGCGGGTGAAGGGGGCCGCGGACGGGGTCCATGTGCTCGACCAGGTCAGCAGCGCGTCTCGGAGGCGGGGAAGGTCGGGTGCGGCCTCAGGAGGGACTTGGCCATCGGCGGCGAGCAGACGACGGGCCTCGTCGGTCCACGCCTCACGGCTGGGCGCGCGGTGCCAACGCAGGCGCACAGACGCGGCCGGGTCCGACCCGTCCAGGGTCCCGCATGCCCGTGCGGGTATGCCGTACGCCAGCAGGTGCACGCTTGTACCGGCCCCCGCGGCCGACCTCATCTGCTCCAGAAACGCGTCCATCGCGGAGTGGTCCGTCCCGGACGTGTTCTCGCCGTGCTGCCTGCCCCGCAGGTCCGCGAAGGCGCAGGCCACGGCCAGCACATGGGGCGTTTCCCGGTCCTTGCCGAACAGCCGGCTCGTGACGGTCGCCGAGGAAGTGCCTGCGGCCCCGGCTCGTCCCGCCCGGGCCGTCACCGCGAGTACGCACACCGGTGGGGCGATGAACAGGCCCACCACCTCTTCGGCACGGTCCGGCAGTGAGTACGCCCGGCGCGGCCCGGCTGAGACGCGTTCTCCCCGCTGGATGCCGTAGGTCCGCCAGATCCGGCTCACCGTGCTCTGGCTCAGACCGGTCTCAGCCGCCATGGAACGGGTCGACCAGGTCTGCCTGGTATCGGGCGGGGGCGGTGTCAGGGTACGGACGAGGACATGCGCGACGGTGTCGTCGTCGGCAGTGGGAGGACGCCCGGGACGGGGCTGCTCCTCCAGGCCGGCCAGCCGTTCGGCGAGGAAGCGGGCGCGCCACTTGCCGACCATGTCGCGGGAGACCCCAAGGCGCCTGGCCACGTCACTGTTGGTGGGCTGCTCCGCGCATGCCAGCACGATCCGCGCACGCAGGGCGCGCGCCTGTGAACAGGTGCGACTGCGAGCCCACTGCAGCAGCGCGGTCCGTTCGTCCTCGGTGAGGACCACGGTGTCGCGGGGGCGTCCGACCATGCCGGCAACCGTAGCCGAACTTTTGGTTCAGACGTACCCCGGCGGTCGGCGCGGCACCGGGGGCATTGTTGGCGGGCCGGGGCCTTCACATACTTCGTTGCCATCCGGTGGCCACGCCGCCGGCGTCCCCAAGAAACCGCGAGTTCGCTTCCCCGCGAGCCCGAGCCGACAACGCTCTCCGGGCAGCACTCGCGACACCGGAACCCCAGTGTTCCCCGGCCCGCGACACCAAGACGCCGACCGGGTTTCCGGCACCGACGACAAGACATCAACCCCGACCCTGGAACGGACATACCCTCGCCCTGGGTACGTCCGGGAACCGCTCCCGGAGGCCGTGATGACCGTAAACGCTGGAAACAGAGTGGATGACGCGCCCTTGTCGCGCTTCCACAAGAAACTCGCCCTGTACTCCTCCGGAGGTCCGTTCCTCGACGGCTATGTCCTGAGCATCATCGGCGTGGCCATGGTGCAGATCACGCCGCAGCTGCGTCTGTCGTCCTCCGCCGAGGGCCTCATCGGCGCGTCCGCGCTGATCGGGATCTTCCTCGGTGCCTTCGTGGGCGGTTACCTCACTGACAAGTTCGGCAGGCAGGTCCTCTACACCATCGACCTGGTCGCCATCATCGGCTGCTCTGTCGCACAGTTCTGGGCCACCGATCCGGTGTGGCTGTTCGTCCTGCGGCTGCTGATCGGCATGGCGGTCGGCGCGGACTACCCCATCGCCACCTCGCTGCTGGCCGAGTTCACGCCCCGCCGCTACCGGGGGCCGCTGCTGGGCGGCCTGGTCGTCATGTGGTTCGTGGGCGCCGCGGTGGCGTACGTCGTCGGCGAGGCGCTGCTGAACGCCGGTGACGACGGCTGGCGGTGGATGCTCGCCAGTGCCGCGCTGCCCGCCACGATCATCGTGCTGCTGCGACTGGGCACGCCCGAGTCCCCGCGCTGGCTGGCGAACAAGGGCCGTATCGAGGAGGCCGAGAAGGTCCTCAAGCAGGTCTACGGTCCGGAGGCGACGATCGGCGACCTGCCGGAGGAGGAAGAGCGCGAGAACGTCGACCTCAAGGCGATCATTCGGTCCGGTTACGGCGGACGGATGCTCTACATCTCCGTCTTCTGGACCTGTTCCATCGTCCCGCTGTTCGCCATCTACGCCTTCGGCCCGAAGATCCTCGGCGCCCTCAAGCTCGAGGGTTCGCTGGCCAACGTCGGGTCGGCCCTGATCACCGTCATGTTCCTGATCGGCTGTGTGATCGCGTTGCTCGGCGTGAACCGTATGGGCCGGCGCCCCCTGGTCATCCACAGCTTCGTCTGGTCGGGTCTGGCCCTGCTGCTGCTCGGTATCTTCCCCGACGCCCCCGCGGCCGTGATCATGGTCCTCTTCGCCGCGTACGCGGTCATCATCGGCGGCACCCAGATCCTGCAGTGGGTCTACCCGAACGAGCTGTTCCCGACCGAGGTACGCGGCTCCGCGGTCGGCCTGGCCTCCTCCGCCAGCCGCATCGGCGCCGCCGTCGGCACCTACCTCGTCCCCATGGCCCTGACCGACTGGGGCATCGGCGGCACCATGCTCGCGGCCGCCGCCATCAATGTCGTCGGCGCCGTCGTCTCCGTCCTGTGGGCGCCCGAGACCCGCGGCATGGCCCTGCACGAGGCCGCCGCACTGTCACCCAAGACGGAACCCGCCGGCCGCCCCGCCGCGGTCTGACCGTCGCTGTCACGACGGGCCCCGGCCCGTCCCCCATGAATGCGCAGGAGGCTATCCGTGAAAGACGTAGTGATTGTCGGAGGCGGGATCGCGGGACTGGCCGCCGGCTGGCGGCTGCGGCACTGGGACACGCTTCTGCTCGAATCCGGGGGACGGGTCGGCGGGCGCGTCCGTTCGGAGCGACGCGGACCGTACTGGCTCAACTGGGGCGGCCACGTCTACGCCGGTGGGAACTCGGCCACCTCGTGGCTGCTGAACAGCACCGGGGTCGACTCGGTACCGGTGCCCGGCTCGCTGGCGGGGCTGTCGATGAACGGCAAGTTGCTGCTCAAGGGCCGGGTGGAGAGCTACCCGTTCCGCATCCCGATGTCGATGGAGTCGCGGGTCGGCATGGTCAAGGCGGGTGCCAAGGTCGCGCTGCAGGTGGCTCGTTACGCCCGGATCGTGAGGCTGCGGCGGGGCGAGACCGAGGCCCAGCGCCAGCAGCGGATCTACGACTTCATGAACGACCGCTCCTTCAAGGACTTCATCGGCAACTTGCCCGAGGACGCCGAGGCGCTGTTCAAGCCCACGGTGACCCGTTCCGCCGCCGATATCGACCAGCTCTCCGCGGGGGCCGGCGTCGGCTACTTCAGCCTGGTGTGGAACATCGGGGCCGGGCTCTCGCAGAGCATCCTCGGCGGCCCGTCCACCCTCACCGAGAGCATCGCGGCGGCCCTGTCGGACCGGGTGCGGCTCAACTCGCCCGTCGACGAGATCGTTCAGAAGAACAACTCGGTTGTCGTCCGCTACCGGCAGGACGGCGTCGAGAAGGAGGTCGAGGCGCGCTACGTCGTCCTGGCCACCCCCGCGACCGTCAGCCACCGGATCGCCGTCGATCTCGACCGCGACCTCCGCGAGGCCCTGTCGAAGATCGTCTACGGCCCTTATGTGAGCGCGGCCTTCCTCAGCAACGAGACCGGACGCCAGGTCTGGGACGACGCCTACGGCATCGCCACGCCGAAGCGGTCCTTCAACGTCGCGCTGAACATGTCCAACGTCGTGCACGGTTACGCGGCGGAACGCCGGCCCGGCAGCAGCATCATGACCTTCTCGCCGGGCAGCCTGGCACGCGAGTTGCTGGAGCACGACGACGACAAGATCCGCCGTATCTACCTCGACGACCTGGACCAGGTGCTGCCCGGCTTCGCCGACAAGGTCGTCGAGGCCGAGGTCCAGCGGTGGCCCACCGGCGCGCCCTATTGCTTCCCCGGCCGCGGCAAGCTCCAGCAGACGCTGACCCGCCGCAGCGGCCGGGTGTTCCTGGCCGGTGACTACCTCGGCACCCTCTACACCGAGACCGCGATCTCGTCCGGTCTGTCCGCGGCGCAGGAGGCACAGAGCCTGCTGGCCACGGAGCGGCAGACCGCCGCGCGTGACCGGTCCCCGGCGCCCACCGCGTCATAAGGCCCCCACCACGTCCGGAGCTCCAACAACTCCGGGCACGACAAACCGATGAACCCCGCATCCGCCCCGCCGGCCGATGCCCCCACAGCTTCACCTGAGGAGACTCCAGAATGTCGGCACAGCTGAGCGGCGTCCTGACCGCACTCGCCTCCCCCTTCGCGGCGGACGGAAAGCTCGACGAGAAGACACTGCGCGACCTGGTCGACCGCAGCATCGACGGCGGGGTCGACGGCGTCGTCGCCTGTGGCTCCACCGGTGAGTTCGCGGCGATGAGCGCGGCGGAGCGGCGCCAGGTCGTCGAGACCGTCGTCGACCAGGCCGCCGGACGCGTGCCGGTCGTCGCGCAGACCGGCGCGCTGAGCACCAGGGAAGCGGTCGAGCTGTCCCGCCACGCGCAGGCGGCCGGCGCCTCGGTGCTGATGGTGGTCGCCCCGTACTACGAGCCGCTCACCCTCGACGAGACGCTCCACTACCTGCGCACCGTCGCCGACGCCGTGGACGTCCCGATCATGCTCTACAACCTGCCGGGGGCCACCGGTGTCAACCTCTCACCGGAGACCGTAGGACAGCTCGCCCGTGAGGTCGAGAACATCCAGTACATCAAGGACACCAGCGCCGACATGGCCCAGGCCGGACAGCTGATCCACAACTACGGCGACGTCATCTCCACCTTCGTCGGCTGGGACAGCCTGCTGCTCCAGGCGGTCTCCGAGGGCGCCGCCGGCGTCATGGCCGGCACCGCGAACGTCATGCCGGCCGAACTCGTCTCGATCCACCGCGCGTTGCGCGACGGCGACCTCGACCGCGCGCGAGCCGAATGGGCGCGGATCTATCCGCTGATGGACGCGATCATGTCCGCTCCGTTCATCCCGGCGGTCAAGGCCGCCCTGAACGCGGCCGGGTTCCCCGCCGGAGCGCCCCGCGAACCGCTCCTCGCCCTCGACGCCGCCCAGGCCGCCAGGATCTCCTCCCTGGTCGAGGAACTGTCGCAGTTGTCGGCAGCACGCTGAGAAGGTCCTGGGCGGCCACCCTGATGATCCCGACACATCGTCTTCCGCTACGCCGCTCACGACGTTGCGTACGGACGCCGCGAGCGCGGTCCACCCGGCATTCTCCCGCGACCTCACTCAAGGAGCTACTGATCATGACCACTGCCGCCGGCCTCACGACGGTCACCATTCGACGCGCAGCCGACACATCAGCTCTGATCACCGCGGCCGACCTCCCTCCGGCCCGGCATTTCGTCGACGGGACGTTCGTCGAGGGGTCGGCCGACCGTGTCATCGACGTGGTCGACCCGTGTACGGAGAGCGTCATCGCCCGGATTCCCGAGGGCACCGCCGAGGACATCGACCGGGCGGTCGCCGCCGCGGTGGCGGCCAAGGGCCAATGGGCCCGGCTGCTGCCCAAGGAGCGCTCCGAACTGCTGCACACCATCGCCGACCGGCTGGCCGCGAACACCGAGCTCCTGAGCAAGCTGGAGTCGGCGAACACCGGTAAGCCGCTCGCGGTGTCGACGGACGACGTCGGCCAGGCCGTCGACACCTTCCGCTTCATGGCCGGTGCGCTGCGCGCGACCACCTCCATGGCCGCCGGTGACTACGCCGAGAATCACCTGTCGGTCATCCTGCGGGAACCGCTCGGCGTGGTCGGTGTGGTCACCCCGTGGAACTACCCCCTGCTCATGGCGGCCTGGAAGATCGCGCCCATCCTCGCCGCAGGCAACACCCTGGTCATCAAACCGTCCGAGCAGACGCCGCTGACCACCCTGAAGTTCGCCGAACTCGTCGCGGATCTTCTGCCGCCCGGCGTGCTGAACGTGGTGAACGGGTACGGCGCGGTCGTCGGCGCCCGGCTCGCCGAGCACCCGGACGTGAACATGATCGCCCTGACCGGTTCGGTCGCCAGCGGTCGGGCCGTCGCCCGGGCCGCCGCCGACAGCCTCAAGCGGGTGCACCTCGAACTCGGCGGCAAGGCACCGGTGGTGATCTTCCCTGACGCCGATCTCGCGGCAGCCGCATCGTCCCTGCGCGTCGCCGGCTTCTGGAACTCGGGCCAGGAGTGCGGGGCCGCCTGCCGCGTCCTCGTCCATGCATCGGTTGCCGCGCAGTTCGTCGATCAACTCGTCAGCGAAGTCCGCAAGTTGGTCGTCGGTGAGCCGCTGGCCGGCGAGGACGTCGAGGTCGGCCCGATGGTCTCGAAGGCGCACTTCGACCGTGTCACGGGGTACCTGGAGCGCGCGAAGAAGGAGGACGTCCGGGTGGCGACGGGAGGCGGGGCCCTCGATGGGCCCGGCTACTTCGTCGCCCCGACCGTACTGGCTGACGTCCCCGAAGGAGCCGAAGCCGCCCGCGAGGAGATCTTCGGCCCTGTGATCACGGTCGAGACCTTCACCGACGAGGACGAAGCGGTACGGCGAGCCAACGACGTCCCGCTCGGCCTGTCGGCATCGGTGTGGACCGAGAACGCCCGCCGTAGCCACGACATCGCCGCGCGCCTCGACTTCGGCACGGTCTGGGTCAACTCGCATCTGGTGCTGGCCAGTGAAGTCCCCTGGGGCGGCTTCAAGGGATCCGGCTACGGCCGTGACCTGTCGGTCTACGCGCTGGACGACTATGCGCGTACCAAACACGTCATGCACAACCACGGGCGCTGATCCCGTACGCCCCCAAGCCCCGGAGGTCTGGGGTGACTGTCGATGACCCCTTGATGAGTCCGTTCGTCCTGAAGAGGAAGGCCCGTGGTGGGGTCGGGCTGACCATGATCGGTGGCAGCGCTCTGGCAAGCCGGGACAGCGCACCGGCCTTCGGCAATCTCCAGCTCTGGAAGGACGAGGCGGAGTCCTGGCTGCGCCGCCTCGCCGACGAGGTCCACGAGCAGGGCACGGCGGTGCTGACGCAGCTCACCCACCTCGGACACCGCACCAGCAACTACACGGACACCTGGCTCCCGGCGATCTCGGCGAGCAACGTACGCGAGCCCGCGCACCGCGCGTTCACCCGTCGCGGTGCTTCGGCGGCTGCGCGGGGTCGCCAAGACCGCGGAGGGGCTGGAGGTGGAGCTTGGTGTGGACGGCTTCGGGTTCCGTGAGCGCCGCACGTTCGATGCCGTCGTGGCGGAGATGGGCACCGATCCGGTCCAGGAGCTCTATGACGAGCTGCTTGCTGCCTCAACCAACCTCGGGGCCGTTGACCTGGCCGAACTGCTGGCTCGTAAGCCTCAGTCGGTGGTGCGCAATGACGACGGGTCGTTCCGGCTGTTCCGCATAGGGGAGGCGGTGGCCAGCAGGAATGTCCATGCCGCGATGCTGGATGCGGCCCGCCTCTGCCGAACGATCTGAGCAGCCGCCCGCGTACACCGTATCCAGGTCCTGCCCGACGCTGTCATCATGCTCGCCGGCGGCCGTCCCCCGCCGGGCGGCCGTCGAGGTCGACAACACCGGAGGTGAGCATGAACGACAGCGACACCGACAGCGCCAGTGCCATCAAGGTTGCCATCTACGGCCCAGGGGCCATGGGTCTGCACATCACCAGGCTGCTCCGCGAGCGCGGGGTGCGGATCGTCGCCGCGATCACCCGGCCCGGCTCCGAGAAGGTGGGCGAGGATTTAGGCACGCTCGCGGGCCTCGCCCCGCTCGGGGTCCCTGTCCGCAGCGACGCCAAGGAGACGCTTGAAGAGACCGAACCGGACATCGTGGCCGTCGCCGTCAGCACATACCTCGACGAGGTCATGTACGAGATCTACGCGACCGTCGTCAGGGCGGGGGCCAATGTGATCACGCTGGCGGAAGAGATGCTGTACCCCGTCCCGACCGCCGGGCCACGCGCGGAACAGCTCGACGAGCTCGCCAGGCGGCACGGGGTCACCGTCACCGGCACCGGACACCAGGACGCCTACTGGGTCAATCTGGTCTCCCTCTTGGTGGGTTCGGCCCAGACACTGCACACCGTGGAAGGCGAGCTCTCCTGGAATGTCGACGACTTCGGACCAGCCGTGGCGAAACAGCAGCAGGTCGGCCAGACGGTGGGGGAGTTCAACAGCTGGCTCGCCAACGCCACCCGGAAACCCACGTTCGGCCGTACCTCGCTCTATGCCCTGGCCGCCGCCATCGGGCTGACACCGAAGCAGCCTGAGACACGGACCACGCCCGTCATCGCCACGAAGACCACCCCCTGCCAGGCGCTGGGGGAGGACATCGCCGCGGGCAGGGTGCTGGGCTACACCGACACCGACACCCTGCACACCGAGGAAGGCATCGAGCTGATCATCAGCTCGACGGGCAAGGTGTACGACGCCGGCGAGTCGGACTTCAACGAGTGGCGCACCACCGGCCGGCCGGCGCTGCACCTCCGTAATGACCATGTGATCACCCCGGACACCACCTGCACCACGCTCGTCAACAGGCTCTCGGATGTCATCAGGGCCGAACCGGGAATCGTGACCGTCGACCGGCTGCCACAACTCCGCTATCACGCCACCTTGGGAAGCGCGTCCCCGCGGTAGAGCGCCGGGGGAACGAACGGATCGCGAGGCTCAATCGCGGTGAGGAGGAGCCGAACGGCGACCCCATCGCCCGGTGTGCCGTTCCAGAAGCAGCAGCAGGTCGACCAGGAAGGCGTCCCGCTCCTCCTCCAACTCGGCGACGGACCGGCCGCCGGCCGCCGCCTCGCATCCGGCGACTATCCGCTCGCGCAGCTCGTCGGTGAACTCGGGTGGGTCGAGTCTGGTCAAGGGATCGTGCAGCGACGGGCCGAATTGGTCGAGCATATGGGCCATGCCGCCGTGGCCGCCCGCCAGATGGGACGTCAGGGCCGGCCCCAACAGCGCCCAGCGCAGCCCGGGTCCGTGGGTGATCGCGGTGTCGATCTGGCCGACGGTCGCCTCACCGGCGGCGACCATGTGAAGTGCCTCGCGCCACTGGGCCTCTTGGAGCCGGTTGGCGATGAACCCGGGCAGCTCCCGGTCCAACACCAGGGGAGTCTTCCCCGCATGGCGGTAAAAACGGTCGGCCCAGGTGACAGCGGCTGGGTCGGTGGCACGGCCGCCGACCACCTCCACCAGCGGTATGAGGTAGGGCGGGTTGAACGGGTGGCCGACGACGAAACGCCCGGGGGTGCGGCACGCGCTCTGCATGTCGGTCATGGTGTAACCGGACGTGCTCGACGCGACGACGACGCCGTCGGGCGCCGCCACGTCGATGTCGGCCAGGACACCGATCTTCACATCCAGTCGCTCGGGGACGCACTCCTGGACGAAGTCGCCCGCGGACACCGCCTCGGTGAGGGAGTCGGAGAAACCGAGCCGGTCGCGCCGTGCGCCGTCGGCGAGGCCGAGCCGCTTCAGGGTGGGCCAGGCGCGGTCGACCAGCGCGTTCAGCCTGTCCTGTGCCCCCGGCCCGGGGTCGTAGGCGATGACGTCGTAGCCCATCCGCAGAAAGTGCGCGGCCCAGCCGCCTCCGATGAGGCCGGTTCCGACGACCGCGACGGTGCGGACCGACTCCGGATCCCTTCGCTCCTCAAACGCCATCATGAGGCCACCTCGGGACGCTGCGCCGGGCGCACATCCCGGCACAGCCGCTCGAAGTTGGCCACGTACAACCGCGCGTCCTCCGTGGTGTGCTGAACCGACAGCGTGAACTGCTCGGACTTGCCCCACGACGGCAACAGGATCCCGCCGCCCACCTGGTAGAGCCAATGAGCCCGCCGCCACGGGGCGGGGGAGCGGAGGAAATCGCGGTAGTCACGCAGTCGGTCGGCGAAGATGACCGAGCCCTTGGCCCCGACCGAGGCGACGTGGCCGGGGATGCCGTACCGCGCCATCAGCTCCTCGACACCGGTCACGATGGCGACGCGCAGGGCCTCCAGATGGCTGTACGCCTCCGGGGTGAGGACCTCGGTCAACATCGCCCGGGCCACGGCCATGGTCAGGGGGTTGCCGTTGAACGTGCCGACCTGCTGATAGGTGTTGTCGGCGATGAGCTCCATCAACTCGGCGGTGCCGCCGATGGCACCACACGGCAGCCCGCCACCGAGCGCCTTGGCCAGGCATACGATGTCGGGAGTGACACCGAACAGCTCGGTGGCCCCGCCGGGCGCCACCGCCAGACCCGTTTTCACCTCGTCATACGCCAGATACGCGCCATGCGCGTGCAGCAGATCCACCAGCTCGGCGAGGTAGCTCGCGGGCGGTACGACCACGCCGATGTTCAACATGACCGGCTCGATGATCATTCCGGCGACAGAGTCCGGGTTCTCCTCCAGTACGGTGCGCGCCGCGTCGATATCGCCGAACGGTACGGCCACCGTCAGATCGACGAACTCCCCGGGAATCGCCGGTCCGTGTGGCACCGACCGCGGCCGGTGGTCCGGGCCGATGTCCGTCCCCTCCGGGGTGGGAAACGTCGACACCTGGACCGAGTCATGGTGCCCGTGGTACGCCCCCTCGACCTTGATGATCTTCTTGCGGCCGGTGGCCACCCGCATCAGATGCACGGCGTCCATGGTGGCCTCGGTCCCGGAGTTGCTGAACCGCCATAACGGCAGCCTGAAACGGTCCCGTAAGAGCCGGGAGACGGAGATCAGGTCCTCGGTGGGGTGGCCGAAGTGGGTGCCCATGCGCACCCGCCGCTCGACCGCCTCGACGACGGCCGGGTGGGCATGCCCGGCAAGGCCGGCTCCGAAACCGCCGTGCATATCGACGTACTCGGTCCCGTCGGCGTCCCAGACGCGCCCGCCCTCGCCACGCTCGATCCAGATCGCCCCGGGTTGGGAATCCTGCCAGGCCGAGGCGACGCCTCCGGCGAGGGTGGCACGAGCGGCTTCCCGTAGTTCGAGCGAGCACCGCATCCGGTCGGTGAGCAGCTTCTCGTGGGCCGCGATGAGTCTGTCCAGCTGTGCGAGATCGCGCTCTTCTGCTTGGGCGGTCAGAGTGTTCCTCACGATCCACCTTTCACGGAGCAACGGCGCCCGGGCGCCGAGGAGGCCACTTCGGACGATCAACCGGCAGTCGGTTGCTCAGGTGCGGGTCGCGCTGGTCGATGTGGTCAAGGCCCCGGGCGTACCTCTACTCACGTGCCGCACCGGGTGCCCAGCGAGGCCGCGCTCGCTGCCATGCGTAACACCAGGGTCTCTGTTCAATGTTGTATAACGCAAGGGATCCGGTGTTCACCAGAACGCCGGTCATTTGCCGAGCCTTTCCGCCACGGAGGCACGCCGGGCGAAGACCTTGTCCTGGGAGTCCTTCATCTCGCGGAGGGCCGCTTTCCGCTCCCGCTGTGCGAGCCGGTCCAGATACAGGCGGCCGTGAAGGTGGTCGGTCTCGTGCTGCAGGCACCGGGCGAAGTAGCCCCTGCCCTCGATCACCAGCGGATTGCCGTCCTTGTCACGGCCCCGGACTACGGCACGGTCGAGGCGGGGAACCACGCGGTAGGGGCCGGGGACGGACAGACAGCCTTCAGGTTCCTCCACCAGGCGGCGGTGCTCGGCGGCCACCTCGTCCAGGACCGGGTTGGCGATGTGTCCGACATGACGGACACCCCACTCATCCGTGATGTCCCATACGAACAGTTGCAGGTCCACGTCGACCTGGTTGGCGGCGAGCCCGGCCCCCTCCGCGACCTGGTTGGTGGCGAACATGTCGTCGATCAGCTTCGCCAGCTCCGGTGTGCCGAACTCGGTCACCTCCCGGCACCGGCGGCGCAGAACCTCTTCCCCGACCACGGTGATCCGGCGCACCGCACCGCGATCCACCTCCGGAGCGAGCCGTGGATAGGACTCGACAGGCTCACCCTGTACCCGCACCCGACGATCCTGTGCCGAGTCACCGAACCCCATAGCCATGAACCATCCACGCCTTCCATGCCCAACGGCTTGCCAAGTCCTTTGCAAAGTAGCACCCTTTGCAAAGTGAGCGATGAAATCCGTCAAAGCGAAGCCGCGAGCCCCCTGCCGGACCGTGCCCGCCAGTCCCTCCCCGACCATCCCGTGCGCATCGCCCTGCTGGACCTGCTCGCCGAAACCGGCACCCTCACCTCCACCGAAGCCGCCGCCCGCCTCGGCCAAAGCTCCGGACTCTGCTCCTTCCACCTGCGTCAGCTGGCCCGGTACGGCCTCATCGAGGAAGCGCCGCACCAAGGCGGCCGAGCGCGGCCGTGGCGGCTGCGGTGGGGCTCCCCCCACCCGACCGAGCAGGGAAAGACCGATCAGGGAAAGACTGAAGAGTTCGCCACCCTCGCCCGCGGGCTGGAGGACGAGAGTTACCAACACTGGCTGGCTCACCGAGACCAGGCACCGGCCGCGTGGCAGCAGGACGAGTCCTTCAGCGCCGTCCTGCACCTCACGCCGACGGAGCTGGCTGAACTCGCCGCGTCCATCCGCCGTCTGTTCGCCGGCTACGGAGACCGGGAGCACCACCCCAGCTCGCGCCCCCGGGACGCCGTGGCCGTAGCCGCGGTTGCCCGACTGTTCCCGCTTCTCGCTGAACATTCCGGTCAACCGCAGCCCGCGCCGCATCGAAGTGTCGATGAATCGACTGACTCCTGAAAAGCTCAGGCCAGCATGTTCTCGATGAGGTCGGCGGCGCGCCGGGTGCCGCCCTCGGCCCGGGCGTCGGCGCGCAGCAGTGCCGAGCGGCGGGCGACCTCCGCGTCGGTGACCAGGTCGTTCAGGGCCGCCCGTAGGGTCTCGGCGGTGGCTTCCGGAGTGTCGATACGGCGTGCCACACCCAATTCCACGAGCTGATCGGCGTTCATGAACTGATCGACGGCCTGCGGCACGGCGATCATCGGGACGCCTGCCAGCAGTCCTTCGCCGCAGCCACCCATACCGGCGTGGGTCACGAAGGCATCCGCCTGCTCCAGAATCGCCCGCTGCGGGACCCAGGAGTGCACCTCGACATTGGACGGGATGTCGCCGAGTTCAGCCACGTCGGTGTACTTGCCGATCTGGAGTACGACGTGCCAGCCAGGCAGGTCGCCGTAGGCCGCCAGGCACTGGCGATAGAACTCCGGCTGACGGGTGTACGCCGAGCCCAGCGAGATCAGCAGCACGTTCTCCGCATCCCTCGGGCGGGTCCAACCGGCCGCACCCACACGTGTGTCGAAGCAGGGCCCGACGAAGGTCACCGTATCGGTGTCGACCTGGTCGGCGTGCGGTTGCATCGCCCGGGTGATCAGCGCCAGGGCCCGCGCGGGACGACCGGAGAAGGCGTCCACGTCGGTGGTGGACGCCCCGCAGTCGGCGAGCCACTGTGCGAACTTCGCCCGGTACGCACCGGCGCCCGGCAGCTGACGCAGGTGTGCCGCGACGTCCTGGTCGTAGCCGTCCCAGGCCACGAACGTCGGGGACAGCTGCATGACGGGCCGGTCCTGCGATTCGGCGAGGGCACGCGCGGCGTAGGCGCCGATGTCGTACAGATACAGGTCCGCCGGTTCGCGGTCGTAGACGGCGCGCAACTGGGGGAGCGCCTGGATGGCGTCGTCGAGGAAGAGGGCCATCGCGGCGATGGGGTCGTCGGGCCAGTTGTTGTCGGCGACCGGCAGTCGGGAGGCGCAGGGGACGAGTTCGGCGCCGGTGCCCGCGATCAGGTCGGCCACCGCGGGGTCGTTGGCGTAGCTGACCCGATGGCCGCGGGTCACCAACTCACGGATGATCTCAAGGCTCGGCAGGACATGGCTGACGGCGGGGATACCGACCATCGCGATGTGGGCACGGCGACGGGACATGGAAGGTCACTCATTTCAGTTCTACGGCGAATGCGGCGGAAAAGACACGGCAGGCCGACGCCCCGCAGGCTCCGAGACGAACTCGGCGCGGGATGCGCATATGGGCATGCGAGAGGGGAGCCGGGACACTGCCCGGCCCGTGTCAGCCGTAGATCTGAAGGAGGAAGTACATGCCGGAGACCTTAGCCCGCCCGGAGTCTCTGGGCACGTCAATTACGGTCGACCGCCATCCGGGCCACCCGGGCGGGGTGGCGTGTGGGGGTGGTGCCGGGCGGGCCAGGCTCCCCCAGGAGAAGCTGGACAGTTCCGTGTCGACCGTGCTCAGCGATCCGCGGATCACCGAGCGCACCGCGGCCCTCGGCCCGCGTATCGTCGACGACCGGGGTGTCGAGACCAGCTGCGAGCTGATCGAGGGGCACGTGAACGGCAAGGTGTCGGGGGAGCGGACCGCCTCAGGCACCGCTTGACACGGCGGACCGGCGGAACTGGTCAGGGAACCCGATCGGCGGAGCCGGCCGGCACGGAACCAGCCGACGGAACCCGGCGTACCGCGCGTGACTCACAGCCGCGCGCGGTACCACGCCACCGTGTCGGCGATCCCGGCTGTGAAGTCGCGCGCCGGCCGGTAGCCGAGCTCGCGCCGGATCTTGTTCCAGTCGACCGAGTACCGCCGGTCGTGTCCCTTGCGGTCCTCGACCCAGTCGACCCGCTCCCAGCCCACGCCGCAGGCGTCCAGCAGGAGTGCGGTGAGTTCCTTGTTGGACAACTCGGTGCCACCGCCGATGTTGTAGACCTCGCCCGCCCTGCCTCCGGTGAGCACCGCGAGCAGACCGCGGCAGTGGTCATCGACGTGCAGCCAGTCCCGCACGTTCTCGCCATCCCCGTACAGCGGGACGCTGCCGCCCCGCAGCAGGGTGGTGACGAAGAGCGGAATCAGCTTTTCGGGAAACTGGTACGGGCCGTAGTTGTTGGAGCAGCGCGTCACCCGGACGTCGAGCCCGTGCGTCTGGTGATACGAGAGCCCCAGCAGGTCGCTTGAGGCCTTGGTGGCCGAGTACGGCGAGCTGGGTTGCAGGCGGTCCTCCTCGGTGGCGGAGCCGAACTCGACCGACCCGTACACCTCATCGGTCGACACATGGACGAACCGAGAGATCTCGTATCGCAGCGCCGCGTCCAGCAACACCCCGGTGCCCACCACATTCGTGCGCACGAAGGCTTGCGCGGAGTCGATCGAACGGTCCACGTGGGACTCGGCGGCGAGGTGGACGACGGCGTCGTGCCCGGGCACGATCCTGTCCACGAGCGCCGGGTCGGCGATGTCGCCCTGGACGAAGGCAAAGCCGGGGGCGTCGCGCACCGGGGCGAGGTTGTCGAGGCTGCCCGCGTAGGTGAGCTTGTCCAGGACGGTGACGTGGACATCGTCGCCCAGCGGCCGCTCGGGCCCGAGGACCAGACGGGTCAGATGGGAGCCGATGAACCCGGCGGCGCCGGTGATGAGGATCTTCATGCGCGTATCTGGACCTTGCTGTGATCGCCGAGTATCAGGCGGTGGGCTTGCGGGGTACGCGGCGCCGGGGTCACCTCCACGGAGCGCCCGATGACCGAGGCCTCGATACGTCCCACCCCGGCGATGGTCGCGTTGGGGAGGACGATGGAGTACTCGATTTCACTGTCGACGACCGAGCAGTCGTCGGCCACCGAGGTGTAGGGCCCCACATACGAGCCCTCGACGCGAGCACCGTTGCCGATGATCACGGGGCCGACGATCCGCGACCGTACGACGGTGGCGCCGGGTTCCACGACCACCCGGCCGACCAGCTCACTCTCCTCGTCCACCGCGCCTTCGACGCGGCGGACGAGGCGGTCGAGAACGGAACGGTTCACCTCCAGCATGTCGGTGGCGTTCCCGGTGTCCTTCCAGTAGTCGGTGACGATCGACGACTCCACTCGACGCCCTTGGTCGATGAGCCACTGGAGGGTGTCGGTGATCTCCAACTCGCCACGGGCGGAAGGCCGGACGCTGTCGACTGCCTCATGCACGGCGGGGGTGAAGAAGTAGACGCCGACGAGCGCCAGGTCGCTCTTGGGAAACTCCGGTTTCTCCTCGAGGCCGATGACCCGGCCGGCCGCGTCCGTCTCGGCGACACCGAACGCGGTCGGGTCGGGTACGTGCGTGAGCATGATCTGGGCGTCCGGCCGGGTCGCACGGAACAACTCGGTCTGCTCGGTGATCCCACTGAGCAGGAAGTTGTCGCCGAGATACATGACGAAGTCGTCGTCACCGAGCCAGTCGCGCGCCGTCAAAACGGCATGCGCGAGACCGAGCGGCTTTTCCTGCGGAATGTAGGTGACGTCGACACCGAACCGGGAGCCGTCACCGACCGCGCCGCGGATCTCGTCGGCGGTCTCTCCTACGATGATGCCGACGTCCTCGATGCCGGTCTCCGCTATTCCTTCGAGGACGTAGTAGAGAATCGGCTTGTTGGCCACCGGAACCAACTGCTTGGCCGAAGTGTGGGTAATGGGACGTAGCCGAGTTCCGGAACCTCCGGAAAGGACAAGTGCCTTCACGGTTCTCCTCGCTGCGATGCGATGCCGTGCGCTGCGCTGCCAAGCGACGGGAATCAGGGCTGGTATACGGGCAGCAGCCCGGCCTCCTGGGCCCCGGCCACGGTGGGCGCGACCACGACCGCCCAACGGCCGAAGGTGGGTGATCCGACCCGCAGGTCGACCGTCGCTTCCTGGAAAACGTCCCTTTGATGCCACGCTGCGAACGTGCCTCGAGCGTCGTCGAAAAGTTGAGGCTGGAACAACCAGGTGCCGTCAATGGACAGCGGTCTTATCACCAACGTGCCTTTCCCCCGTTGCGCATGACAGGCGATTACCTCAAATCTCTTTGCTCCGGCGACAGCAATGCCGAGCCGACCCCCCACACGTTCTCGAACGTTACCTGCTGAGCCATGATCGCGCGAGAGTCATCGGTCACTTGACCACCAGTGGCCACATGGCGATTCACACCCCAACTCAATGTGTCGGTGGGCGAGATGGGAACCCTCAACCGAGCGCGATCCACGAGGCCGGGTTGAACGACGGTGACTCGGATGCCGGTGGTGCTGCGGGGCGTCACCCAGTGGTCAGAGGCTGGTGAGCAGGCCGTCGAGCGGGGCGGGTATGCGGTCGGGGTCGAGGGCTTCGACGAGGACGCGACCGTAGTGGATCTTGCGCCCCTTCTTCGTGCCGAGGAAACGCCGCAACTGCTGCTGTGAGGTGCGGTTTCGCTGCGCGGGCTGGCGCAGGAAGGTCTGCAGGGCGCGTAGCTCGCCCTCCGCCCGGACGAGTTCTTCCATCCGCCTCATGCCCAGCGCGCGGATGAGCTCGTCTTCCAGATCCGCCGCGCAGACGAAGAACCATTGTCGTCCCGCACCGGCCCGCGCCAGGCCACGGGCGTAGTAGCCACGCTCCGCCTCGTCGCACAGTCCCGTGAGGCGCAGGCCCAGGCCGGATGGCCCGAGGAGGCCGGCGAAGCGCCCGACGCTCATCGCACCGCCCATCGGCAGGACACAGACTCCTTCGGCCGCCAGGTTCCGGCCCCGGCGCGCGGCCAGCGTGCTGACCGCTGCGGCGTCGCTCAGCCCTTCGAGCAGGACGGCCGTCCGGACGGGCAGCCGCGCGGCCAGCTCGCGCGCGGGGTCGCCGGGGCCACCGGCCGCCCACGCGGTGACCGCTTCCCGGAACGACTCCATGTCAGCCATGAGACGAGTTTCCGCCCCTGCCCGGCCACCACGCCAGGGAAATTCCGCCGGCGCGTCCTGGCCGGCGGGCGTTGTCAGTGGTGGCTGGCAGGGTGGTCGGCATGAAGGACACGAGCGACGACTGGCGGTCCTTCCTGGTGCGGTGGAGCCAGGAGTGGGCGGACGCGCAGGATCTGGATGCGCCGGCGGGCGAACGGAGCGCGGAGGACGAGGATCTCCTGCATACGCGTTGGCTGGGGTTTCCGCCCGCGGCGGAGGAGCGGATCCGAGGCGTGGAGGAGCGGCTCGGGCATCGGCTGCCGCCCTCGTACCGCACGTTTCTGGCGGTCAGCGACGGCTGGCGGCACGCGGGTGGCTTCGTATGGCTGCTCGCCGGTACCGACGGGGTCCGGTGGCACGAGGACGCGGCGGGCCTGGCCGAGTACTTCCCCGGGGATCTGGGCGACGACCCCACGCCCGAGGAGCAGTTGCTCGCCGGAATGTGGGAGCGGGCGCTGCAGTTGGACGTGGAGTCGGACATGGTCCACGTCCTGCTGGACCCTGGAGACGTGGACGACGCCGGTGAGTGGGCCGTGTACTGCTACGCGTCGTGGCGCGCGAGCCCTCCTGAGCGGTACGCGTCGTTCCGCGTGTTCATGGAGGCCATGTACAGGGAGTTCCACAGTCTGCAGGTGGACCGCTCGGAGCGTGCGGGGGCGGTCTTCGGCAACGCGACGACGCGGGCACTGGACGCGTCCGTCGAGGCCGCCCGTCTGGACGCGCTGGGCGGGCGATATGAGCGGGCCTTAGTGGCCCTGACGGAGGCGATCTCGTACGGCAGGCCCCGGGCGACGGGGCTGCACGACCAGATCCGTCAGCTGCTCGGGGAGACGTACAGGGTGTCTTTTCACGAGCTCGCGACCGACCCGCGGTATGTGCCGGAGGTGCTGCCCGTGCTGGCGGCCGGGCAGGCGCGACAGCGCCGGGACGACGGGTCGTTGACCCGCCGCCTGGGTGGCGCCTCCCACGCGGTGCGCGAGGTGGCGGACGAGATCCTGCGGCAGATCAGGGAAGGCACGTACCGCTACACGGCGGACGGCCCGTTCGGCCGCGCCGTGGAGGGGGCGCGGGAGCAGGCCCGCTGGGGCGACACCGACGCGGCCTGGCGCACTCTGCGCGCCGCGCTGCCCGAATGGCTCCCGCTCGGCCCGGACCATCTCGCCCCGGTCGGCCTGTGCGCCGACCCGCTCATCGGTCCTTTGCTCACGCCGGAGCGGGGCCGGGAGTTGCTGGCCACGCCCCGGGCCGGACAGCAGGGCGACGCCCCGCCTCCCGCGGCCGACCTGGATCCGCCGGGTCTGGCGTGGCTGGCGGAAGGAGATCCCGGCAACTTCCTGGTGTCATACCGCTTCCTCCTCGTGGAAGGGGTCGAGCCGGCCGAACTGCCCGGCCGTATCGGCGCCGACGACTCCGCTGTCCTGGACGAACCGACGACCCTGTGGGACTCGCGTATGCGGTTGCACCACAACCGGAACGGCTCGATGTGGGAGGACGAGGCCCTGGCCGCCGTCGGCCGGGCGGGCCCAGGCTGGAGCTTCGCCTTCGAGCCGCAGCCGGGCCCCGGCTACAACGAGGGGCGGCTCGTCTCTCCAGGCATCACCGCTTCCCGGGGCACCCGCGCGGTGACGGTGTGGAGCGAGCCTTCCCACGGGGACCGCCCAGGCGTCTTCCATCTGTCGGTCGCGGAGAGAGGCGAGGAGCGGTACGCGTTCACCGTCCGGGGGACCGCCGTCAGCAGACGGGGCGCCGTGCCCGTCGCGTTGGACCCGGACCGTCTCTTCCCGCAGGACGAACCGCACGAGGAGCGGCTGGGCGAGCGCCGCGCCTTGGAAGCCCTGGCGGCCGAGTTCGGCGTCCGGCTGCCGCGGTTGGCCCTCGAGCGCGGACGTCTGCACACCTTCCGCACCCGGTCCTGGAGCCGCCCTCCGCGTCCGGGCGAAGGTTTCGTGATGATCGAGGTCGGGTGGCAGCAGCCGTAGGGGCCATGGAGGGGCAATGCGGGCCATGGGCCTGAAGGGCCTACGCGGCGGCTGGGGTCCTGGACCGGTCCTAGGGCACCAGGACGACCTTTCCCTGATTGGCCCGGCCCTCGATCGTCGCGTGCGCCCGTGCCGCGTCTGCGAGGGCGAACTCGGCGTGGACCGCGGGCCGCAGCGCACCCTCACCGAACAGCCTCCACAGCTCCTCGATCCACCCCGCATACCGCTGTGGCTGGGTTCTGGCCACGATCGCCACCTGGAACCCGATGGCCGACTTGCCGCCCACGAGGAGGTCGTACGCCTCGATGGTGCCGCCGCCCGAGCTGTACGCGACCAGCCGCCCACCAGGCGCGAGCGCCTTGACGGCCGGTGTGAGCAGTTCGCCACCGACCGCGTCGAGCACGATGTCGACCGGCTCGCCCCAGCCGCCCTGGTCGTATGTCACCACGGCACCGGCGCCGAAGGAGCGTACGAAGTCCGCCTTGGCGGGATCGCCCACGGCGGCGACGACGCGTGAGGCACCCCTCAGCCGGGCCAACTGCAGGGCGAGATGGCCGACCCCACTCGCCGCCGCGGTGACCAGAACCGACTCGCCCTTCTCCGGGCGCGCGGCGTCCAGCGCACCGAGCGCCACCACCCCGCTGCGGACCAGCGCTACGGCGTCCTTGGCGGTGGCGCCCGCCGGGATGGGTGAGGCCATCGCGGCGGGCAGCAGCGCGTACTCCGCATACCCATGCCCGAAGCAGAGCCCGGTGACCCGGTCACCCGGCGCGAATCCGCTCACGTCTTCACCGACGCGCACCACTTCACCGGCCAGCTCGCCACCGAGCGGGATGGGCCGCGTACCCTCGCGCACTTTGCGTACGACGGGGAGCGTGACGCCGATCGCCTCGACCCTGACGAGCAGTTCACCGGCTCCGGGCTCCGGGACGGGGACCTCTTCCTGGAACAGGGCTTCGGGGCCGCCGATGTGTTCGTACCGAATGCGCCGCATGCGCGATCGCCTCCCGACATCCTTGGGATTCATTGGACTTCCCAACGATATCCAGAAGGTCGTTGGGAAGTCCAACGTTTTCTCGGTATGCTGCCGTGCATGGCAGAGAACCCGCCGGCGCCCAGCCGAATCCGCGCCCTCCCGAGCTGGCTCCTCGGCCGGGCGGCGGCCCGCGGGCGCGGCCTGGTCGCGGAGGTGCTTGCGCGACACGACATGAAGATGTGGCATCACGTGGTTCTTGCGGCCGTGGCGGATCTCGGCCCGGTTGCCCAGGCCGAACTGGGCAGGACCGTCTCGCTCGACCCAAAGGACATGGTCGGCATCCTCAACGATCTTCAGGCGGCGGGCCTCGTCGTACGCGCCCCCGACCCGGCCGACCGCCGCAAGAACGCGGTGAGCCTCACCGTCGAGGGCGAGCGGCGCCTCGAGGAGTGCACGAAGGCGGGGGAGTCGGCCAACGACGAACTCCTGGCCCCGCTTTCGGCAGCCGAGCGGGAGCAGTTCCTGGAGATGCTGCGGAGGATCAGCGGAGTGCGGTGATCCGGAGGGAGGCGCTGGCCCGCCATGGTGAGACCCGGACCAGCTCTGGGCGAGAAAGGCACCCGATAGGGGTGGTCCCACTCTCGAATACCGCTCGGCAGCGCGTGAACTGCTTCGAAGCGAAGTGTTCTGCCGTCGGCTAAGACTGTCGCGGCTCCGATGGCATGGGCGACAGGATCATCACATGCAGCCGATGTTCGTTCTTGTGCACAGTCCGTCCGTGGGTCCCTCGACCTGGCACCCCGTGGCTGAGCACCTGACGGCGGCGGGATACCAGGTACGGGTGCCGTCCCTATTGCACATTGGCGCAGGTGCTCCGCCGTTCTGGCCCCGCGTCGTCAGTGCCGTCCGCGACGACCTGCGGCAGGTCTCGGCCGGCAGCCCTGTCACGTTGGTGGCACACAGCAACGCAGGCTTGTTTCTCCCGGCGATTCGCTCGGGCCTGGACCATCCGGTCACCAACTCGATCTTCGTCGATGCCGCGCTGCCAGCCAGGGTCGGGCCAACTCCTGTCGCCTCGCCCGAGTTGCTGGAGTTCCTTCGCCCGATGGCTGTGAATGGCAGGCTGCCGCGCTGGACCGACTGGTGGGACGAGGTGGACGTCGCACCCATGTTCTCTGATCCGATGATGCGGCAGACAGTCACCGAGGAGCAGCCCACCCTGCCGCTGTCCTACTACGAGCAGCACATCCCGGTGCCCGACGGCTGGGATGACCACCCCTGCTCCTACCTGCTGTTCGGCCCCCCGTACGACGACCTCTCCGCCGAGGCGCGCGAACGTGGCTGGCGGGTGGCGCACCTGCCCGGCGCACACCTCCATCAGATCGTCGATCCTGCCGGCACGGCCCGGCACCTCGTCGAACTCGCCACTTCGGCTTGATCCCCTTCCGGTACGTCCCTCAGGGCGTGTCCGGGGAGTCGCGGCGCCGGCCGGCTGTCCGGTGCAAGCGGGAGGCGATGAGGTTCTCGTCGACGTGGAACTGGCCGGTGACGACGGGGCGGATGATGCGTGGGGTCAGACGGCGAAAGAGGCGGGGGCCTCCCTGGGCTCTCTGGCGAGTCATGAGCGAGCCGGAGGCCCGGGGCGGCAACGGTCGCGGCGACGCGACCAGCGGCTCATGGGGTCTACTCGTGTCCGGTGATCATGTTGGTCAGGCCCTGGGGCGCGTTGTCGCCGAAGATGGCCTCGTGGATGCGGACGGCGTCAGCGGCGGCCGCAGCGCTCCGGGGGAACATGGCCTGTTCGTATTCGGCGAGCGCGGCCTCGGTGTCTTCGGGGTGGGCGGCGAGGGCCTTGCCGAGTTCGGCGCCGTCGTACATGGCCAGGTTGGCGCCTTCGCCGGACGCTGGCATGAGGTGGGCGGCGTCGCCGAGCAGGGTCACCCCCGGCACCCGATCCCACTGATGTTCCATGGGCAGGGTGTAGATGGGGCGCAGGACCGGGGCGGTGTCAGCGTCGGTGATCAGCGCGGTGAGCTCCGGTGCCCAGCCGTCGAACTCCTGAACAATGCGGGCGGTGGCCGCGGCGGGTTCGGTGAAATCGATACCGGAGAACCAGTCCTGCGACCTGCGGAACGCCAGGTAGGTGTGGAGGGTCCCGCCGCTCTCCCGGTGCGCCTGGATCCCCTTCCCCGGCGAGAGCGCGAACAGCGCCCCACCGCCCACCACTTTCGCGCTGGCAGGGTGCCGGGTGTCGGCGTCGAACAGGTAGGTCTCGACGAACGATATGTCGGCGTACTCGGGTGTGGCGGGGGAGAGCAGCGGCCGGATCCGTGACCACGCGCCGTCCGCACCGACCAGCAGGCTCGTGGCGATGGTGGTGCCGTCGGCGAAGGTCACCTCGTGGCGGCTGTCACCGAGGGCACGGACGCCGCTGACCTTGTGCCCCCACCGGACGGTGTCGGCCGGGAGTGAGTCGAGCAGGATCCGTCGCAGCTCACCGCGCTGCACCTCGGGGCGCCCGCCCGTGCCGTCGTCGGGTTCGTCGAGCAGGACGGTCCCGTCCGGGGCGAGGACCCGTGTCGCCTCGCGGCCCTCCAGGATGAGGCCGCGGAACTCGTCGATCAAGCCTGCCGCCTGGAGAGCCGGCTGGCCGTTGTAGTCGTGGATGTCGAGCATCCCGCCCTGCGCGCGCGCCGTCGGGGAGGGCTCCGCCTCGTAGACCGTGGCCGGGATTCCGTGGATGTGCAGGACGCGGGCGAGTGTGAGGCCGCCGAGGCCGCCGCCGATGATCGTGACGGGAGTGCGCATCGTGACTCCTTCGGGATCGAGGCCGCCCGGTCAGGTCCGGTCGGCCTCTCTGGTATGTCGTTCCATCACTGGAACGGCGCTCCAGTCCGGAACGGTGCTCCATATTGGAACAGTGCTCCAGATATGTCAAAATGGCCGCATGGCAACGCGGACACGCCGGTCACAGCGGCGCACCGAGGCGCTCTCCCGCGAGCGCATCGTCGAGGCCGCCGTCGAGCTGCTCGACACGGCCGGGGAGGGCGGGCTGACGTTCCGGGCGCTGACCGAGCGCCTCGCCACCGGGCCCGGTGCGATCTATTGGCATGTGGCGAACAAGGGCGAGCTGCTCGACGCCGCCACTGACGCCGTAGTCGCCACTGCTCTGACCATCGAGCCCGCCGAGTCTCCGGGCTCGCCGCAGGACGAGATCCGCGCCGTCGCGCTCGGCCTGTTCGAATCGATCGACGAACACCCGTGGCTCGCCACACAGCTCGCCACGCAGCTCTCGCGCAGCCCCTGGGGGTCGGTGACACCGCGGATCTTCGAAAGCATCGGCCGACGGGTCCGCGCGCTGGGTGTGCCCGAGGGCAACTGGTTCACGGCGACCTCGGCGTTGATGCACTACATCCTGGGCGCCGCCGGCCAGAACGCCGCGAACGCCCGCGTTCTCGGGCCCAAGGTGGATCGCGCCGAGTTCCTCGACGCCGTATCGACGACATGGGAAGAGCTCGACCCTGACGACTACCCGTTCACCCGGGCCGTCGCGGACCAGGTACGCGAGCATGACGACCGCGAACAGTTCCTCGCCGGGATCGATCTCGTCCTCGCCGGCATTACCGCTCTCCATCCGCCCAGTTGACAGGCGTGCACCCCACCCGCCACCTGAGCCGCCCACCCGCCACCCGAGCCGGGTGAGGCCCCCGGCTGTCCGGCCACGGTGGTGAGGACTGCCGTCCCGCGTCGACGGTTGCATCGGCGGCTCAGGTCAGGGGCAGCCGCATGATCGTCAGGTCGAGCCATCGGCCGAACTTGGAGCCGACCTCCGGCACCGTGCCGACATGGTGGAACCCGAACCGTTCATGCAGCCGGATCGAGGAGGTGTTCTCGGCTTCGATATCGGCGATCATGACGTGGTGGCCCGCTTCGCGCGCAGACGCGATGAGGGCGGCCAGCAGCGCGGAGCCGATGCCGAGCCCGTGTCGGTCTTCGCGGACGTAGACCGAGTCATCCACCGTGTGCTGGTATCCGTCCAGTTTTCGCCAGGGTCCGTAGACCGCGAACCCGGCCACTTCGCCCTCCACCTCGGCCACGAACGCCGATCCGCGCTCCAGATGTACGGCCAGCCAGGCGGCCCCCTCGGCGGGGGACTGCGGGGTCTGCGTCCACAGGGCCGTCGAGTGCTCGATCGCGTGGTTGCGGATGGCGCGTATGGCCTCCGCGTCACCGGGGCGGGCCGGGCGCACTTCCACAGCCAGCCTTTTCTCGTATATTGGATTCATGTCCAACATAATAGATCCCCTGGTGGGGCAGATCGCAGCCCGCGTCCGCACCGAACGCGAACGCCGCAGGTGGACCCTGGCCCAGCTCGCGGATGCCTCCGGGGTCTCCCGCGCCATGATCAACCGGATCGAGCGCGGCGAGAGCAGCCCCACCGCCGTCGTCCTCGGCAAGCTGTCCGCCGCCTTCCAGCTCAGCGTCGCCTCCCTGCTCGCCCTCGCCGAAGGAACCCCGGACGACACAGACGGAGTCCCGGAAGTGCGCCGGCAGGCCGACGCGGCCGAGTGGCGCGACCCCGCCACCGGCTACCGCCGCCGCCAGATCACCGGCCCCCACTTCCCAGCGGAGATCGCCGAGATCCGCCTGCCCCCCGGGGCCCGCGTGCCCTATCCGGCCGCCGCCTTCGCTTTCATCCGCCAGATCGTCTGGGTCCTCGACGGCCACCTGACCTTCCACGACGGCGACACCGTCCACGAACTCGACACCGGAGACACCATCGAACTCGGCGAGCCCGCCGAGCGCGTCTTCGCCAACACCACCGACACCGAGTGCCGCTACGCCGTCATCCTCACCCGAGGCACAACACCGTGACGCGCCCTCTCGCCCGGGGCGGCACACTCCTTCTCGCCTCCATAGCCGCAACGGCGATCGCGAACAACTACGCCATCCAGCCGGCGCTCTCCGCGGTCGCCGCCGACCTGGGCCTGCGTTGCAGCCTGGACCGCATGCTTGGCGAGGCAACTGCCATGCCCACCGAACGCTGGCCCACCCTGGTCACCGCCCTCGCGGGCTGGCGACACCCAGCCTGGTACACCCTCCACCGGGCCCGGCCACGCGCTCCTCGCCTGGCTCTCCAGTCGCGGACAGGCCACGCACCTCGTGTCAGAACCTCACCCGCCCACGCCACCGACGTGGCCACTCCCACCAACGCCCGGCTGGGCCTGAGCCGCTACTCCTCTCGGACAGCCTTCGCCCGGTCCGCATGGTTGCAACGAAGCAGCCAACTGGCAGGATGCCGGGCATGACGACGGCCGAAGAGCAGGAGAAGTATCGTCAGGCGGGCTCGTTCGGAGCCGCAGCGGATGCCTATGAGCGTGGTCGCCCGCCTTACCCGCCGGAGGCGGTGGCCTGGCTGGTGCCCGATCGCGCACGGACCGTGGTCGATCTCGGCGCAGGCACTGGCAAGCTGACTCGTGCGCTGCGGGCTCCAGGCCGGGATGTCGTCGCGGTGGAACCCTCGGCCGGGATGCGCGAGCAGTTCTCCCAGGTGCTCCCTGATGTGCGAGTTCTGGACGGGACAGGGGAGTCGATCCCGCTACCGGACTCAAGCGTGGACACTCTGGTCTGCGCGCAGGCATGGCACTGGGTGAACCCGCGGCGGGCGGTCCCAGAAGTTGCCCGGGTGCTGCGTCCAGCCGGGCGGCTTGGCCTGGTGTGGAACCTTCGTGACGTGTCGGTGCCCTGGGTCGCAGAGCTGGACCGGATCCTGCGTGACTACGCCGCAGCGCCGACGGAGGACCGACAAGTGGAGCGCGTGGGCGCGCCTTTTGGGTCCGTCGAGCGGCAGGACTTCCGGTGGAGCCATCCGATGACGGCTGGGGAGGTCATGGCGATGATCGGCTCCCGCAGCTACGTGATCACTCTGGAGCCCGTGACACGGGAGGAGTTGCTGGCCCGGGTCCGCACGCTGCTGGACGCGAAGCGTCCAACGGAGATGCCCTATGTGACTGAGTGTTATCGCGCCGAGCTCGAATTGCCTTGACCAGGGCGGGGTACCACCGGGGAGCGGCAGAGACGAAGTATTGGTGCGAGCGGGCTGAGGCGGCTGAGCCGCGTGGGGCCAAAGTTGTGGATATATGCGAGACTTGCAGCCCGGATCGGGCACTTCGATGCCTATTCCATGCCATACTGGAGATGGCTCTCACCGCATCCCCCGTCGGTGAGAGCCATACATTTTCGGCCCGGGCATACGCGAGCGGAAAGCGCCCGAACGGGTACGCCAGCGGGACACCAAGTCGGCCGGGTTGCAAGGATCTTCGCTGTCGATCCGTCGCGAGCAGTGAGTCAGAACCCAGAGGCTCGATCGACCTCTTAGGATCGAGGCCGATCACTGCTCCTGGCGGATATGGATGGCTTTGGAGATAGATCTGCCGCTCGGCGAAGACTCCAATGCCGCTCGGCTCGCGGCTGAACTGACCGAACTCGGCAACGAGCGCTTCCTGCGGGCGGTGCTCCGAGACCAGGCGCGTTTTCATCACCGCAGCACTGACCGCCTCGTAGGCTGGTCCACCAGCGCTCCGGAGACCACCGAGCCCACCTCCAGCCTCCTGCTGCGTGCCATCCACCTGTGCTTCACCGCCCACCTGCCACTGAGCCTGTCACCCGACCTGCTCTGGTATGCCGTCGTGCACGAGGTGGCCGTTCACGTCCGGCTGAACCCCAGTACGTACGAAGGAGTCTTCACCGACACCCCCGGATACCAGCAGACCATCGCCGTCCGCGACGACTTCGCCCCGCAGGACTGGGGGCGCTCGATCAACCTGGTTCAACAGCCCCTGCGCTTGAGGATCGGCGACGAGGTGGCCGACCTGTTCCAGCCCGCCTTCTCCACGACCACCCCCGCCGATGCCACCGCCGCGCTGGTCGCGCTGATGGACGTGGTCAGCCCGTATTACCGTTTCCGGTGGCAGACGCTCTGCGGCATTCCGCGGATCCGGCTGGAGGGCACGGACCGGGACTGGCGCCTGTTGGCGGCGCGGGTGCGGGAGCTGGCGGGGTGGTTCGAGGGTCTGCGGCCGTGGTTTACCGCCTTGCAGCCGGTGCTGGAGGCGATCAGTGCGACAGCTTCCGGATGGGGCGTCGACCGCGGATTTTGGAGTTCGCTCTACAAGTGGGAGTCGGCGTCCGGCGGCGACCGGGTCACCGGCTGGATCACCGCCTTCTTCGCTCACCGGTACACCGACGACGGACCAAGTCCCAAACAGTCGTTCGGCCACGGCGCCACCGCTGAGGACGACTTCCCCTCCCATGTCTCCTGTGTCCCGTTCCGCTGGGAGACCCCCACCGGCACCTACGACATGGCCTTCCTCGGAGGCGTCATCGGCATAGAACGGAGCGGTGAGTGGATCCGGCCCCAGCTGGGCCACGCCGTGGTCGAACTTCTCTACGGACCAGACCCCGGCAACGCGCTGCGGGCACGGTAGCCACCCCGCTCCGCCGCCCGGCCTGCCGCCGCCGGCGACCCGACGAACTCTGGCCCACCCCGGCGGCCATCCGCTTCTGATCCGTGACGGGACGTTGGGAACTACTGGTCGTTGGGCGGCTGCTGATGTTCCTGTCGGTTCGCGGTCTGTCGCCTCCGCTGGTAGTGGGTTCGGCCTTTCGCGGAGTTTCCGCAGGTGGCCATGTCGCACCAGCGGCGGCGGCCGCCGCGGGAGCCGTCGATGAACACCCAGCCGCATCGCAGGCCAGTGCAGACGCGGGTGCGTTCCAGCGGCAGTGACCGGAGCAGGTCGAACGCCTGTAGGACGAGTTCGTGGTTGAGGTACTCGAGCCCCGATGTCTCGACGCTGACCTGGAGCTGTGGCGTGTTCTCGCGGACGGTGAGGCGAGCACGGGCGACCGCGTGCTTCCAATGATTCTCAACTTGGTCGACCGCCTCCACGGGGGCCGGAGGGTCCTGGTGGATCAGTGCCGCGATGAGGTCGTGCAGAGCCTCGCGCAGCTCGCGGGTGCGGTCCAGGGCCAGCGCGGCTTTGCCGGGCTCGGTCTCGGCCAGCCGCTGCAATTCCGCGAGGGCGGCAGGGTCGAACTGACCAGTAAGGGCCGCCCACTCCAACAGGCGCGGGTAGCCGTCGAGCCAGTCGATCGGCTCCGCGTCACGAGCCGTGACCGTGTTCACCAGGTCGATGACGAAGTGCCCGCCGACCAGGTCACGGGGCTTAAAGGTGTGAGCCTGGATGGTTCCCGTCACGCACGACCGCCTTTCATGGGCTTGCCTCACTCTATCCAACCACTGTACACATGTTATCCGGTTGGAATGGAATGCCTCCCGATTGAAAGGAGACGGCCTTGGCTGCCGCCGTTGAACTCATCACAGCCCCCTGGAATCTCGGCTTGCGACCGCCCGCTCCGGGGCGCGAGCCCGGCACATGGCAGGCCCCGCAAGCGCTGCTGGCGGCGGGGTTGGAAGCGCGGCTGCGGCCGGCCCGGGTGGTGCAGCTCGACCGTCCGCCGTACGAGTTCGACGCGCAGCCGGCGACCCGGATCCGCAACGGGGTGACCATCCGCGAGCACGCGCTGCGGCTCGGCGAGGCGGTCCAAGGCGCGCTCAGTGCCTCCCGGCTCGCGGTCGTGCTGGGCGGCGACTGCAGCATCCTGCTGGGGTGCCTGCTGGGGGCCCGCCGAGGCGGACGTTGCGGCCTGGTACACCTCGACGGGCACAGCGACTTCCGGCACCCCGGCAACTACGACGCCAGTTCGTCCCTCGGCTCGGCGGCCGGGATGGATCTGGCCCTGGCCACCGGCCGTGGTGAGCTGCTGCTCTCCCATTGGCCGGCGGTGGGCCGACCACTGGTCGCCGACGAGGACGTGGTCCAGATCGGCGACCGGGAGGACGAGGAGATACCCCCGGTCACCCGGTTCACCGCCCAGGAGATCCAGCAGATCGGTATCGCCGATCTGGGTGAGCGGGTCATCAGCCGCCTGGAGCGGCGTGGGCTGGACCGCGTCTGGCTCCATATCGACCTCGATGTGCTCGACGAACGAGCTCTGCCCGCGGTGGACTCTCCGGGCCGTCCCGGCCTGGACTTCTCGCAGCTAGCGGAACTCATCTCGACCCTGGTCGGCACCGGCCGGGTGGTGGGGCTGGATGCCGCCATCTACGATCCCGACCTCGACCCGGACGGCGTGTACGCCACTCCCATCGTCGACTGCCTCGCCTCCGCCCTGACCTCGCTTGCGACCGTGGAGACGCACGCTTGAAGACGCTACTTGCCGATGGCCCCAGCGACCTGTGTGCGAACGAGATGGAGCAGTTCGGACGCCTGGCCGGACACTGGGCGACCCAGATCACCTACTACGCCGCCGCCAACAACTCACCGGCCCGCCGAGTCAGTGGCGAATGGGAGTTCGGCTACGCCCTGGAGGGCAGAGCGGTCCTGGATGTCTGGCGATGGCCTGGGCGCGACGAACTCCCTGCCGCGGGCCGCTCGCACGACCAGGAGTGTGGCCTGTGCGTGCGAATCTGGGACTCGCGCCTGCAACTATGGCGGTTCACCTTCCACGGCACCGCCCATGGCGACCTGGTGCACATGTACGCCCGCGAGGTCGATGATGAGGTCGTCATGGAACGCGCCACCGGCAGCGACCTCGTCCGCTGGACCTTCGCCGACATCACCGCCGACACCTTCCACTGGCGAAACGAACGATCGACCGACGGCGGGCACACCTGGCGGCTCGACCAGGAGGTCAACGCCCGGCGCCTACGGTGAGCGGTCTCGATGCAACGGTCAGGCCCCCCTACTCAGACTGGTCCGGCGATGCGGACGTCAGACGAGTATCCCCGTCCCGGCCCGTGGTGCCTGCGCCGGCAGGCACCACGGGCCACTGGCATCGTCACCGACGCGGAGTCTTTCGTCGGCGCGAGGTCACCACCAGATGGTGCAGGCGACATCGGGGTAGTTGCTGGCCTTGCCGCAGGCTCGCATGAGATTGCCGCGGTTGTTGAACGCGTCGGTGTGGTTGCTGCCGCCGGTATTGATCTTGGTGACGCTGAGCTGTTCCCAGGTCCGGCCGCGGTCGAAGCTGCGGTCCACCCACACCAGGTCGCCCGGGGAGCCGAAAATCCTGCCCCACGCACAGGAGCCGTTGTACCGCAGCTCGATGCCCCGGGAGTGAGTCGACGCTGACGCGACCGTCCTGGGGTTGTTGGTGTTACAGCCTTCGGTGGCCTGAGCGGCCGTCGGAGTCACAGCGGTGAGCATGACTGCGGTGAGCCCCGCTGCGGCGATGGTTCCGAGGACAGTGTTGCGAGTACCCATGGCTGACGTCCTTCCGGTTGTTGCTCGTCTGAGACCGGGTTGCACGTGGATGGAACCTGCTCTGTGGAACCGTCCATCCGGTGACAAACCAGATGTACCGCCGGCCTGCGAGGACCGGTCCCTTGCGGTCTCGGCCGGGGATACCCCGTCCCCTTCAGCGCCCTCGGTAACGGGCTGGCGCTGTTCCCGGCGGTGGCGATGACCATGTTCGCCTCCGCCTTGTCCGCGCGGCTGGCCCGCCGTACAGGAGCCGGCGTCGCAGGTGTCCGGGGGCGCCCCGCGCTGGGCGGTTGACCTACGGACGTCGTGCGAGGAAGACAAACTCTCTGCCTGGCCGGTCAGGTGCGTCCCGGACGTCCTCCACCACATAGCCGTGTGCGGTCAAGTCGGCCTCGATCTCCTTCAATCAGCTGGACCCAGCTTTCGACCGCGCCGGAGCCTGGGATGTCCGTCACCTTGTAGGAGGTCTCGCGGTTCCACTCTTCCCAGGCGCGCCTGGCCGGATCCCGGGTCTCGAACACCAGGTGGCCGCCCGGCTTGGCCCGGGCCACATCGATCGATGCCTGGGCGGGATCGACGCCGACAACCTCGATGCCGCGATCAGCCGGCAGAAGCGCGACCGCGCCTGTTCCGCAGCCGATGTCCAGCACTCGTGTGCGCTGAACTCCTCTGTCATCCGGATGTATGCATCGAGATCGCTGGGATCGGGGTCGAGCGGGTCATAGATCGAGGCTAGCCGTGGATGTCCGAAGCACTCATCAGCCATACGACCGGAGGTATGTGGGCCTCGGTCCGGGCAGCGACTCATTTCTGCGCGTGCGAAACGTGGCAGCTTTCACCAAGCCGGGGGCTCGCGGTGTCAGGACCCCGCGGCAAGCCCGGCGGCGGCAGCGCGGGCGGTCGGGAAGGGGCCGAGCTCGTCCCGGCCGCTGGCGGCCCCGGGCCACGCGCACGGGAGAGGGGCTTACGTCCGGGCATACCGCGCGCACAGGAGAGTGGCTGACGCCCGGGCGAGTGCCCGGTTGCCCAGCTGTCGAGCCGGGAATTGGCCCTTCCTCCCCACTGGCCACGGTGGTTGGCTGACGACGATCAGTTCTCGCCGCCGTCCCGAGGAGCGCCTGTGCCCAGGTTCCTGCCGCAGCCCCGCCCGCCACGCATCCTGGCGCAGGCGCAGCTCACCAACTCCATCGGCGACGGTGCCTTCTACGCCACGTCCGCCCTCTTCTTCACCCAGATCGTCGGCCTCTCGGCCGCCCGCATCGGCCTCGCGCTCACCATCGGCTGGTGTACGGGCGTGCTCGCCGGCGTACCGCTGGGATACCTGGCCGACCAGTGGGGACCGCGTCGCACCGCGCGGCTGCTTGCGGTCTGCACCACCGCCGCGCTGCTGTCCTTCCTCGTGGTGCGCAGCTTCCCGCTGTTCGTCCTCGTCTTCTGCTTCTACGCCTGCTGTCAGGGAGGCCTGACCTCCGCCCGCCAGGCGCTGCTCGCAGGTCTCGTCGACGCCGACGAACGCACCCGCGTCCGCGCCCAGTTGCAGTCCACCCTCAACGGCGGGCTGGCGCTGGGCGCCGGTGTCGGCGGGATCGCGCTGGCCGTCGGCACGGAGCCCGCGTACCTCTGCGTCTTCGTACTGGACGCGCTGGCGTTCCTCTGCGCCGTCGTCATCCTCGGCCGGCTCCCGGAAGTGCCGCCCGCCCCGTCCGAGGCCCGCGTCACGGGCGAGCCGCGCCTCGCGGTGCTCCATGACCGCCCGTACGCGCTGCTGACGCTCCTCAACGCGGTCCTCTACCTGAACATGCCGCTGCTCAGCCTCGGCCTGCCGCTGTGGATCGTGGAGCGCACCGACGCCCCCAAGTCGATGGCGGCCGTCGTACTGGTGGTCAACATGCTCAGCGTCGTGGTCTTCCAGGTGCGCGTCGCCCACCAGGTGACGGACCTGGCGACCGCGGCCCGCGCCACGGCCCGGGCCGGTGTGCTGATGCTCGCGGCGTGCCTGGTGTACGCGGCCTCCGGCGCGTCGGCGGGCGCCCTCGTGGCCGTCGCCGTGCTGCTCGCCGCGGCCGTCGTGCAGGTCTTCGGCGAGATGACGCACGGCGCCGGCGCCTGGGAGATCGGCTTCGGCCTGGCCCCGGACGGCCGGCAGGGCCAGTACCAGGGCTTCTTCGGGATGGGCCCGCAGATCGCCCGGATGCTGGGCCCGGTCGTGATGACCACGCTGCTCATCGGCTGGGGCACCGGCGGCTGGCTGGTCCTGGGCGGGCTGTTCGCCGGCGCGGGCCTCGCCGTCGGCCCGGTCGCGCGTTACGCACAGCGGGGCCGACAGCAGAAGGGCGATGGTCAAGACAGCCCTGCGCGGCCAGTGGTAGGGACCCAGCCATCATGATCAAGTTCTGGCAGGTTTCTGCCACATCTGGGTCACACCCCAACCTCAACCACGTTCACACGCAGAAGAGCAGGGATGGTAGAGCCTGGTTGACCCAGTCCCAGAAGGGCTCGCCGGGCCGCTCGGAGGTGCCGTTCATGCCGGAGAGCGCGACCCGGGGGGTGTCGTGGGGATCGCGGTCGTCGATGTCCAGGAAGTAGGCCTCAGCGGCGGAGGTGCACGTGCAGAACTGTGTCCAGCGGTCGAACTCGCCGTTCGCCGCGCGGACGAAGTCCGCGCCCTGGCCGTAGTCGTCGGGGTCTTCTCCCTCATAGTCCGCGAGGGTCGAGGCGCCGAGCGTCGTGGTGAAGCGGTCCAGCCGCAGATCGAAGTCGAACGACGTGAAGGAGGCGTGGACCGCGGCGAGGTCGCGAACGCCCGCGGGGAGCGGCTCGTCCAGCAGGGGGACGACGTCCGTCGGGCCGAGGAGGGTCGGAGCCGTCCCCCACAGCACATCCAGGGAGTTCGACCCCGTGTACGGCACCAGGTCCGTCAGGTCACGCGGCAACTCGCCTGACCGATCGGCGAGGTACAGGTATCCGAGCAGGTACACGTGCTCCATCGCAACCAACGCCAGCCCGAGTACCTCCGCGCGCAACGCCGCGAGGAAGCCCGGGCAGTACCCGGCGACCGGTGCCCACACGTGTTCCAGGGCGACGGCGAGACCCGCGTCGGCCGGTATACCCCACGGAGAGTCCGCCGCGAACGGGACGTCGCCGTCGCCGCCCAGCAGCAGAAGCCCTCGCAGTTCGGCCTTCCCCGCCGTCTCGAGGGTCCCCGACGATTCGTGCCCCAACAGCCGCAGTCGCGTGTCGCGCCGCAGCAACTGTTCGACACCACGCGAGTCGCCGTCGGCCAGCGCCGTCCGCCACATGCAGTTGGTCTCCTCGATATCCACGATCGCAACCCTAGCCACCGACACGGACACGTCCCGTTGCCGTTCCGCACGGCGGTAGCGCCGCCGGGCGAGGCCCCGAACTTCTGGTGCTCGTCAGGGCTCGAGGTCGGCCACTCCCTTGCCACTCGCTATATCGAACGGCACAGAAACCTGGTCGTGCGCGACCAACCAATTGCCGTCGATCTTCTGGAAGCAGAAAGTGGCCCGGACCCACATACCGCTTGTCGTCGTCCCGTTCATCAACGTGCCGCTGAGCCGTCCGAAGCAGTGCCCGAATGCCACATCACCGCCCACGGTGACGGTCAGGTCGCGAACCTCGTAACGCAGATCCTGGAAGAACGTGAACGCCCTCGCCCAGTTCTTCAACTTCGCCTCTACCCCTACATGCTGCAGCGGCGGCTCGACATCGAAGGACACGACGTCCGCCGCGTAGAGCTGCTTCAGACCCTCGAGATCCTTGGCTCGGATCCCTTCCACAATGTTGTCGATCTGCAGCCGAATCTTGGCTTCGTCGACCTCGCGTTGCGTAGACATCGCGACCATCCCTTCCAATCGGTGTGGAATCTCGGCTTCTCACTAGTACGACGTCGCAGCGGCCCGGGATGTCAGGCCCGCGGCCGCCGTACTGACTTCGGAACGGGATCGGGCCGGGGTAGCCGGGGGTGGCCTCAGCGGCTCAACTCGCTGTGCCGGGGTACACCTGCTGGTACGCCATGTCCCCGCAGCAGCGGGATGCCATCGCTTCGCCCGGCGCCTGGCTGACCACGGTCGCCCACCCGCATCTGCCTGGACCTGCTCGGCTCGGCACGGGCCCGACGCGAGGCTTACGTAGGCGAATGGATCCCCGAGCCGCTACCCGGCCGAACTGAGTGGACCAGCGGCGCCACGGCCGACCCGGCCGATCGGGTCACCATGGACGAGTCGGTGAGCATGGCCTTCCTCAAATCGCCGAGATCACCGGCCGCACCCCGGTAGCATGCCGCGAGCTGGCCTCCCAAGCCCGCCGCCGCCTCCGCACCTCCCGACCGCAAGCGGCCCCGGCCGCCCACCAGGCCGGCCTGGTCAGGGCCGCACTCCGCCCGATCGAAGGCGGCGAAAGGATCGCCCATTACCTCGTCGACATCGCAGGCAGGGCTCCCGGCAACCGGACGATCCTGGAACGCACGGTCAACGGTCAGCCCGGCCTCACGATCCACCAAGAGGGCGTCATCGTGGCGGTGTACGCATTCGACATCGCACACGATCGGATCACACACATCTGGGCCGTCCGCAACCCCGACAAGCTTCGCCCGTGGACGGCAGCCTGACCCGCGCTGCCCGCCCGCGATGGCCACGGCCTCCCGGCGGCACCTTAGGTTGCTGGGATGACGATGGGTGACGAAGCGGGGAAGTGGCTTCCGGTGTCTCAGTTCCCGTTGCGGCGGGTGGCCGACCGGGGGCGCGGCTGGTATCGGGGTGACTGCCATGTGCATTCGGTGGCCTCGCACGGCGGCGAGCTGACACCCGCGGAACTTGCGGCAGGTGCGCGTGCGGCGGGGCTCGATTTCCTCGCGACCACCGAGCACAACTCTGCTGAGACGCATGGTGCCTGGAGCCGGCACACCGGCAACGATCTGTTGGTGATCCTGGGGCAAGAGGTCGTCACGCGGACCGGACATTGGCTAGCGCTGGGGGTCCGCCCGGATCAGGTGGTCGACTGGCGCTATGGGGTGCGGGACAACAGAGTCGACGGGCGTCTGGAGGAGGTTCATCGGGCGGGTGGGCTCTGTGTGGCAGCTCATCCGCACGTCCCGTACGCGTCGGGCACGTTCATGTATCCGTACCAGGGCTTCGACGTGGTTGAGGTGTGGGACGGGCCGTGGCGTTCGGATGTGCCATGGCAGGCGGACAATGAGGCGGCCCTGGCCGAGTGGGGGCGCAGCCTGGCCGCGGAGATCCACCAGGGACGGTGGCGGCCCGCGATAGGCAACAGTGACACCCACCTGGAGGGCCAGATCGGCACCCCGCACACCGTTGTGCTGGCCGACGAGCTGAGTGTTGAGGCGATCCTCGCTGGTGTCCGCGCCGGCCGTAGCTGGATCGCCGCATCGCATGCCGTCGGGCTGTCTTTCACGGTTTCTGCCGGTGACCGCAGCGCTGGGATCGGTGAGCAGCTGAAGATCGGCGATGAGCTGGCCGTGGTGCGAGTTGACGTACGTGGTGTGCCCTGCGGCACTGTCAGCCTCCACACCGAGAGGGGAAAGGTGTGCAGCGAATCATTGCCCGACACCGGGTCGGGCACGGTGGAGTGGCAGATCAGCGCTGAGGAATCGGCGTTCATTCGCACCGAGGTCCGCGACGTGAAGGGGCACATGGCAGCGTTGAGCAACCCGGTCGTCTTGGCCTGAACAGCGGACGTGAAGGGGCCGCGGCACTGTGGCAGGTTCGGCCCGCTTGTCGGAAGCCGGGAGGGCATGCGCTCTTTGCCGCACCGAAGGAGCGCGTGTGATGTACATCACGAATTTGGTGCGGGAAATCCGTGCAATGTTGCAGCCGTCTGCGCTCTCTCTCCATCGACCGGGTACCGCCGCAACCGGAGGCGGACCGCACGTTCGGGAGGGTGCATGCAGATGGATGGCCAGATGAATCAGCGGACGGCGCTGTTGCTGCTGGTGGGAGCCGTCACCGTGTATGTCGCGTTCGAGCATCCCCCACTGGGCACGGCACTTCTGGTCGGCGTAGGGGTCGTGACGCTGCTACAGCTCCTGCTAAAGGACCGCTGACCAACCATGTGTGATGTGAAGTCGGCAGCGTGCCCTATCGCCGGAGTGCGCCCGCCGTCTCCCGACTCGGCGCATGGCGAGATCGATGTACTGCGGGTGGAGGACCTACGGAGAAGGCTCGGCGGCGCGCTCGCCCGGCTCGCCGCGCGCGGGGAGCTTGAGGTGCCGATCGCCCGTACCTACCCGCTGGATCAGGTGCGAGACACGTTCCGCGAGCTGGAACAGGGGCACACCCACGGCAAGATCGTGCTCCGTCCGTAGCCCCGGCTGCCCGAGGCAACCGTCGAGCAGAGGCACACCGTACCAACACGTAAGCGCCGGACACCTCAGTTACTGTCCTGCCGGCAGCAGCGGCGCCAGCCGACGGCCCCCGCCAACTGGATCGCTCACCCTGACCGATGCCCTACCGCTCCTCCTACGAAAGTGGCAACCGTGCCTGTCGCATCACATTTGATACATGACCAGGTCTTCTGCGTCTCCTACGGCGGTGCATCTGGCACCACGCCCCATCAGCGGCACCGGCAGATCGCTCTCCGGCCGGCGGCCGAGGCGGACCGCTCGGAGGCGGCCAGATGAACGTCACACTGGCCCTCGCCAACAACGACGCCATGCTCGCCGTCCGTTTCCTGCTCGAACTGGTCTCGTTGGCCTGCGTGGCGCTCTGGGCATGGCATCGCGTGCCTTCGCCCTGGCGCTGGGCTGTGGTCGTCGTGCTCCCCGTCGCCGTGGGCTGGGCATGGGGGACCTTCACTGTGCCGGACGACCCGTCCCGGTCCGGCGAGAGCGACATCCACACACCGGGCCTGGCACGGCTGCTCCTCGAACTCGCCGTGTTCTTCGGCGCGGTGGCCGCCCTCCACTTCGCCGGTCTACGGCGTGCGGCTCGGTGGCTGCTCGCGGTCATGGTGGCTCACCAGATCCTCGCCTACGACCGTGTCGGCTGGCTGCTCAGCCACTGACCCGCAACGCTCCTGTCGAACCCGAACCGGATGCCCTATCCGTTTTGTGTCTTCGCCAGGAGTGCTCGTATCTCGGCGGCCGAAGCGGGGCCTGCCTTGAGGGAGAGGAACCCGGCCGGAGCGGAGCCGGCCGCCAGGGAGCCGAACGACTCGCTGGGCAGCTCCGTGTAGGGAGCGCCGTATGCGGGCGTGCCCGGTGCGAAGCGCCTGCCCTGCGCGAGTGGTCCCGCGTCGACGGTGTCGTAGCCGAGAATGTCGAGCAGTTCGGTCGCGTGCCGCTTCGCCTCGGTGTTGTCCCCGGCGATGGGGAGCGCGGTGCGGTCCTCGGCGCCTGCCGGCCTGTTCAGTACGGCGAGGTGTTGGTGGTGGATGTTGTTGAACGCCTTCACGACGTACGCCGATTCACCGAGGTACTGCCGGAGCAGTTCGCTGCTCGTGGTCGAGCCGTCGTCCAAGGTCTCGATTCCGCCGTCGCGCTGCGGGGAGTAGTTGCTGGTGTCGATGACCGTCTTTTTCGCGAGAGGTTCGCGCGGCAAGGAGTCGTACGCCTTGAACGGGACGGTCACCACCACCCAGTCGCCTGCTGCGGCGGCTTCCGCCGCGGTCGCCGCCCGGGCACGGGGGCCGAGCTCCGCGACCAGGTTGGCCAGCGTCTGTGGGCCGCGCGAGTTGCTGAGCACGATGTCGAGTCCGCCATTCACGGCCAGCCGCGCGAGAGTGCTGCCGATCCGTCCACTGCCGATGAGTCCTAAAGTAGCCACGCCGGGCCAACCAGTGGGGATCCGTGCGTATACCGTCCGTGCTCCGCACCGATGTCGGAGTTCGCTGCTGATGTGTTCGGGGCCCTGCCGTGGTGGGATCAGCGGGGTGCCCATCCTGTGGGCACTGCCAGGGGGAGCGGTTGGACAAGGAGACAGCGTGGACGCCATGAAGAACACCCCGAAGATCGGGACCATCGAGACTGGCAGGCTGAGCCTCGTGCCGCTCGCTGTCGAGCACGCGGACGAGATGGCCGAGGTGCTCTCCGACCCGGCTCTGCATGTCTTCATCGGCGGCGCCCCGCACTCTCCGCAGGCATTGCGGGCACGGTATGAGCGCCTGGTGGCCGGCTCACCCGAACCTTCCGTGACGTGGTGGAACTGGGTGCTCCGACTCCGCGAGGAGAAAAGCCTGACCGGGACGGTGCAGGCAACGATCACCGCTGCTGAGCGTGGGTGTGCGGCCGAGGTTGCCTGGGTGGTCGGGACCGCGTGGCAGGGGCGCGGCATCGCTACCGAGGCGGCACGAGGACTGGTCGCGTGGCTGCAGGAGCAAGGCGTGCAGGGGATCTGCGCCCACATTCATCCGGATCATCATGCATCCGCTGCTGTTGCCACTGCTGCGGGCCTGGCTCCAACCGGACACTGGCACGAAGGCGAGATCAGGTGGGAGCTTCCCCCGACGCACTCGCGCCGTTCACACTGATGCAGGCCCGCTACGACGCGGCTGGTGGCCCGGCACGGATCGCACGCCCCGCACCACTGGCCACCAGGGTGCGACGCGAAACGGGATGGCGGCTCCGCGCCGGGGCCGTCGCTTCTGCCCCGCCTGGGCTGACTTGTCGCCCCGCTTCAGGGGCTGGGCTGGACCGGGTGCCACGGCGCGTCGGGGCGGGTGGGGCGTGCGTCGGCGGTCAGTCGGAGAGCGTATGCCGGCTGCTTGCCGGGGACGGGGCCGAGGTAGGTGTGGCCGGTCATGTGGCACCAGGCGGGTAGGTCGAGTGGGGCGGCGGGATCGGTGGCGATGACGTGGACGACGGTGCCCGGCGGTGCGCCCTCGATCTGCCTGCGGAGGCGGAGCAGGAGGGCGACGCAGAGCAGGCCGGCGCCGTCGACGGTCAGGTCGGCTTCGGCGGGCGGGGACGGATGGCTCATCGGTTGTTCGAGGTCGGGGCGGTGTCGAGGCGGAGGGCCGGGCCCGAGGGCAGATCCAGACCGTGGGAGGTGACCGGCCGGGCTCTGCCCTCGGCCAAGCGATAGGACAGGCCCACGACTGCCGTGCGTCCGGAGGCGACCTGTTCGGCCACTTCCCGGGAGCGCTCCATGATGAAGTCCACGGTGTGCCGGACATGTGTGGCGATGAAGCCGGCTTCCTCGCTCACACCGGCGGCGTGAGCGGCCAGCACACTGGGTGTCACCCGCTCTATCACGTCTCGTAGGTACCCGCGGGCGGTCGTACCGTCTTCCACGGCGGCGCGGGTCGCCGCGACCGCACCGCAGGCGTCGTGGCCGAGGACCACGACCAGTGGGCAGCCCAGCATGCTCACTCCGTATTCGATGCTGCCCAGGACCTCTGGTCCGATCGCGTGCCCGGCGGTGCGTACGACGAAGAGGTCTCCCAGCCCTTGGTCGAAGATGATCTCGGCGGCCAGCCGGGAATCGGAGCAGCCGAGCAGCACGGCGAACGGGTGCTGGGCGGGCGCTGTGTCGGCGCGGCGGGCGGAGTCCTGGTGAGGGTGTCGGGGCGTGCCGGCGGCGAAGCGATGGTTGCCGGCGAGGAGCAGGTCGAAGGCTTCGCGCGGGGTGGCAGGGGCGGTGTCACTCATGGCCGCAGGTTACGACCGGACCCAGTTCCTCGATGAGCGGGGGCCCGGCTCGATCGGATGCGATGGGCCGTGCGTCGGCGTCGGCGTCGTCATTCACGCGGCGGTCGCCCTGGCAAGGGCCGGGGGTGGACGGCTTGCTTCATCACGATGGTCGAGGTGAGGCCGCGGACTCCCGGCAGATGGATGAGTACGGACTCATAGAGGCGCTGGTAGGACGGCAGGTCGGCGCTGACCACGCGGATCAGGTAGTCCGGTTCGCCGAACAGCCTCTGCGCCTCGATGACCTCGGGGACGTCGGCGAGCGCGGCGTCGAACTCGGTCACCGCGTCAGGCCGGCTGAGCGTGGCGAAGAGCAGGACCTCGAACCCGTATCCCAGGGCCGCGGCATCGACGACCGCACGGTAGCCGCAGATGATCCCGGCCGTCTCCAGTTCACGGACGCGTCGCTGGCACCTGGAGACGCTGAGGCGGACCTGCTCGGCCAGATCGGTGAGTGTGATCCGCCCCTCGGACTGGAGGATGGCAATAATTTTTCGATCTGTGGAGTCCATGGGCAAGATTCTAGTTCTCAGCAACCAGGTATGGGCAAAGTTCATAAACATTTTGCCCGTCGTCGTGGCTAGCATCCAGCCATGGCAACCGACACCAACACCCTTGACCTGGCGCGACGGCAGGAAGTCGCCGCGGGAACGACGGGATCGGTTTTCGACACCGTCGTGGACCGCAAGAACTCCAACTCCATGAAGTGGGCCTACGCCCAGCAGCTCCTGGCGGCCGATGAGGCCGCGGCCGACCCGTTGCCGATGTGGGTCGCCGATACCGATTTCAAGGCTCCCCAGGCCGTAATCGACGCGCTCCACCAGGCGGTGGACCACGGCGTCTTCGGGTATCCCGGCGGCGCGACCGACAGCTACCTCGACGCCGTGACCGGCTGGCAGGCCAAACGGTTCGGCTGGGAGGTGCCGCGGGAGTGGGTGCTGCAGACCGCGGGCATCATCACCACGCTCAAGACCGCGGTGCAGGCATTCTCCGCGCCGGGCGATTCGATCCTGATCCAGCCGCCGGTCTACGCCCACTTCCACGACGACGTCCTGCTCAACGGCCGCCACCTCGCGTTCGCTCCGCTGGAGCGGACGGACGACGGCTACCGGTTCAACGCCCGGACCTTCGAGGCCGCCATCCGGCCCGACACCAAGCTGTTCATCCTGAGCCACCCCCACAACCCCACCGGGAACGTCTGGACCGAGGGTGAACTGAGGGCCATGGGTGAGATCTGCGCCCGGCACGGTGTCCTGGTCATCTCCGACGAGATCCACCAGGACCTCGTCATCAACCCGGGAAAGAGGCACATCCCGTTCGCCTCGCTCGGCCGCGAGTTCGCGCTGAACAGCATCACGTGTACGGCGCCCAGCAAGACGTTCAACCTCCCCGGTCTGCAGAGCGCCAACGTCTTCGTCCCCGATCCGAGGCTGCGTGAGGAGCTGGCCCGCCAGTACGAGCGCAATGTGTTCCCGCTGGTCAACGTGTTGGGCATGGTCGCAGCCGAGGCCGCCTACGCGCACGGCGAGCCATGGCTGGAGGAGATGCTCACCTACCTGCGAGGCAACCACACCCACTTCGCGCAGGCGGTCAACAGTGGCGTGACCAAGGTCAGGGTGCTGCCGGCCGACTCCCTCTACCTGGCGTGGATGGACTGCCGGGACCTCGGGATGGATGCCGAGTCCCTGGACAAGTTCATGCTCACCAAGGCGCGCCTGTGGCTGGACAAGGGGCAGAAGTTCGGGATCGAGGGCCACGGCTACATGCGAGTGAATCTGGGCTGCCCCCGTTCCACGGTCGACGAAGCCATACGACGGCTGATCACGGCCGTCGAGGGTCTGTGAACACAGGCGCCGGTCGAGATCGAAGCGGTCATCGCCACCGTCTGGCGTGAGCTGTTCGCGCCCGTGGCGCTGCCACGGGCGCCGGCTGCACCAGCACACCCAGAGTCAGCCCACCCACTGGGTGCGTCCCCTTTTCAAAGCAACACCTCTTCGGTCGGGAGTGACATGACCATGACTAAGAGCGCCCCGAAGGACCACGAGAAGGACTACGAGAGAGAAGATCTCAAGCGGGATCTGAAGAGCCGGCATATCCAGATGATCGCCATCGGCGGCGCGATCGGAACCGGCCTGTTCTACGGCTCCGGGTGGGCGGTGGCGACCGCCGGCCCCGCCATCATCGTGACGTACGTCGTCGCATCCGTGGTGATCTACTTCATCATGCGAGCCCTGGGCGAGATGTCAGTGGAAGAACCGGTCTCCGGCGCCTACATCTCCTACGCGAACCGCTACATCCACCGATTCGCCGGCTTCCTGAACGGATGGAACGCGTTCATCTTCCTCCTCGCCACCACCGCGGCGGAGCTCAACGCGCTCGGACGCTATGTGCAGTACTGGTTCCCCGGTCTGCCGATCTGGGTGACCGCGGCAGTGGCGGTCACGGTGATGTTCACCGTGAACGTCATCGGGGTGAAGTTCTACGGCGAGGCGGAGTTCTGGTTCGCCATCATCAAAGTGGTGGCGATCGTCGCACTGATCCTCTTCGGCTTCGCCATGATCTTCTTCGGACTCGGCAACGACGGCAAGGCGATCGGCTTCAGCAACCTCCACGATCACGGCGGCTTCTTCCCCAACGGCGTCAGCGCCGCGTTCCTCGCCATTGTCATGGTTGCGTTCTCCTTCGGTGGCGTGGAGAACCTGGGCATCGCGGCAGGCGAGGTGAAGGACATCGCCACGACGATGCCCAAGGCCGTCAACGCGACATTCTGGCGACTCATGATCTTCTACGTGGGTGCCATCACCGTTCTCGTCACCGTCTTCCCGTGGACCTCGTTGACCGGGACGGGAAGTCCTTTCGTGACGGTCTTCACCAGGATCGGGGTCCCGGCCGCGGCAACGGTCATGAACGTGGTGGTCATCACCGCCGTCCTCTCAGCGGTGAACTCGGCCGTCTTCACCAACAGCCGCACTTTCTACAACCTGTCACTCCAGGGCAACGCGCCGAGGTTCCTTGGGACCGTCAACCACAGGAAGGTGCCGTCCAAGGCGGTCTCGGTGGTCTTCGTGACCATGGCCGTTGGCGTACTGCTCAACCTTCTGATGCCCGACCAGGTCTTCACGGTCTTCTCCTCCGTCACCGCCTTCGCCTTGGTATGCGCCTGGGGATCCATCGTGATAAGCCACCTCAGGTTCCGGAAGGCCAAGATCCGCAACGGCCAGGAGGACCAGATCCGCTACAAGATGCCGCTCCATCCCTACAGCAACTACCTCGCGTTGGTGTTCGTCGCCGCGGTCCTGGTCTGCATCGCCATCCTGCCGGAGACCCGCATATCGCTGCTCGTCTCCGGCGTCTGGGTTCTGGTGGTGTTCGTCGCCTACACCTTCTACACCAGGACCCAGCGGCAGCGATCCGACAGAGATTCCCCGGCTGATGAACCGAACCAGCCCGGAGAATCGGACCCCCTTCGTTCCACTGTGCCGGGCGTGTAGCGGCCCGGATCCCTGCCTTGGCGGTGGCACGGCCTCAGCCGCATCAGCGCCAAGGTTCAAGGGACAAGGCACAGCGATGGCGTATCGGCAGGCCGCTCAGGCCGCCTCGCGGACAGAGCCGGCCGCACCTGCGGCCAGGACTCAGAACCCAGAGGGCCCCGTGTTCCGCCTCGTGGCGTTCGCGGCGCCCAGCCCCTGTGCGAGTCCCTGGTCCGCTGCCGCACGCTCCAGTGCCCCGCGTTCCCCCGAACCGCGCCTGCGCAGCAGTACGGCCAAGCACCCCCCGACCGCGGCCGCGAGCAGGATCACCATAGAAACAACGAAGATCATGTGTCCCCCGTTTGCCTGTTGGAACCGTCCTGGTCCCTCGTCAATCTGTATTGTCGCCTGCCGCCCGGTCACAGAACAGCCCGATGCCTGCTTCGGGCCGCAGACATGCCTCGGGGTACATGTTCCGCTGCGCCCGGGAGCGCGGGCTGCTCAGGGGCGATGCCATACGAGCGTATAGCGCCAGAACAGCCGTCGTCGCAGTCGTGCACCGGGGAGAACTTCTCTGGCTTCACGGACGATGTCGTCAAAGGTCATGTCCGCTGGGCGGGTAGGAGCTGTCATGGAGACGGGCCGGGGTGAGCGGCGGCCCTTGTTCTTCAGCCAGCCCATGGCGGCGTTGGCTGGGATGGCGAGGACACCCAGCAAGTAGTCCGCAGGGGTTTGGGCGCGGGACAGGCCGACGATCACCAAGGTCCCTCCCGGGGCCAGATGACGGCGGAAAGCGGCGAGTGTCTGGGCGAACGGCAGATGATGGATCGTGGCGACACAGGTGATGACGTCGTAGGAGCCGTTCGGGAACTCGGCTGTCGCATCCGTGACGGCGAAGGTCACGGGAAGCGACGCAGGAGTCAGCTCCTGGGCCTGGGCGGTGATCGCCGGATCGGAATCGACGGCCGTCACGGCAGCGGCACGTCGGGCCATGAGCCTTGCGAGGTCACCGCTGCCGGAGCCGATGTCCAGAGCGCCGTCGAAGCGTCTCGGGAGCTGCCGCAGGATCCAGCGGTGGTAGTGGGCGTTGTGATCCCAGGGATAGGCGGCATTGAACCGTTCAAGTGCCCGCAACACACGAGGCGGCAGAATCTTCATCCACCCAGTCCATCAAGTTCCGGCAGCACGCACACCTCGCTCTGGAGCAAAGATCAACGGCGCCCCGGACGGCCGGTCGGGCAGGACGGCGGATGGGGTCCGGCTGTCGGGCAGCCGGGACCGTCATGTGGTGTCCGCGGAGAGCGTCTTCATAGTGACGTAGCTGGTCACCGTGGCTACGCAGGGCAGGCCGGCCAGCCGGTTGGCGTGGAAGTCCTCGTAGGCGGGCAGGTCGGCGACCTCGACCTCGAGTAGGTAGTCGTAATTGCCGGTGACGTGGTGGGTGTGGGTCACCTCGGGCAGTCGGGTGAGCGCACGCTCGAACGCGGTCACGTCCGCGCGGGTGTGCCGCATCAGCCGGACACCGGCGAACACCCGCAGGCTGCGGCCGACCGCGGCGGGATCGATCACCGCCCGGTAGCCGCGGATGATCCCGGCTTCCTCCAGTCGGCGCACCCGCCGCAGGCAGGGCGATTGCGACAGGCCGACTCGGTCGGCGAGTTCGGCGTTGCTGATCCGGCCGTGTTTTTCGAGTACGGCCAGGATTGACCGGTCCACCTCATCCATCGTGTGTACGTGCACACGCACCGTCAGTGCCGACATCGACCCCGCCGAATTCGTCGCACAAGCCGTCGAGGTGGGCCACGAAGCGCTAAGCAAGGCGCGTGGCGCCGTTCAGCCCAACGGCTTCCTCGGCGTCGGCGGGGCCGTGCCGGGACCGGTCGACATCGCCTCCGGCACCGTCCTCGGGCCGCCCCTGATGCGGGCCTGGCAGGACCTGCCCCTGCTGTACCTGCTGAAGGAGCACTTCCCCTGCCCGGTCCTCATCGAGAAGGACTCGCTCGCCGCCGCCGCGGGCGAGCGCTGGATCGGGCGCGACCGCAGGGCCCGGGACTTCGCCTACCTCTATCTCGGCACCGGCGTCGGCTCCGGCCTCTACCTCAACGGCGACCTCTACCGTGGAGTCAGCGCGAACGCGGGGGAGTTCGGACAGCTGTGCGCGCTCGCCCTTGACCGCGTCGCCGCGGACGGACGGCCCGAGATCCTGCCCGAGTGCAACCCGCCCGTGTCCGTACCGCGGTTCGCCGAGCGGCTCGGCCTGCGCACCGCCGGCACGGAGCACAGCAGCACCGAGGCATACCGCGCCGTCGGGCGCGCGGCCGCGGCCGGACACCCGGCCGCCACCGCCGCCCTGCGCGAAGTGGCACGTGCCGTCGGACGGGGAGCCCTGGGGCTCGTCGATCTTCTGGACATCGACCTGATCGTCCTGGGCGGCCCGTTCTTCACCGACGACGTCGCCGACTGCTACTTGGAGGAGATCGGGCGCGCCGTCAATGAGTTCCCCACCGCCCGCCGGTTGCGGCGCGTACACGTGGAGCGCTCGGTGCTGAGCGCGGAAGCCGCCGCGGTGGGCGCCGCGTCGACACTGTTCCACGCCACCTTCACCCCGCGCCTGAAGGGACGCGAGCGGGGCTGAGGCAGGGGAGGGCCCCGCCTCGGCCCCGGCGGACCTCACGTGGTCGGTGTCGGCCGGTTGGGGGTGAGAGCGATCTGCCCCTTGAGCATCCGGCCGCCGTCACCGGTCAGCCGCAGGTAGTAGTCGGACGAACACGCCGTACCGTCCTCGTCGAGCGCCCAGATCCCCGAACCCGACGGCACATCGGCCGCCCTCGTCGCTGTCTTGGCGATCTGATTGCCCTCGTTGAACTCGTCGAACATGGAGATGTAGATGCCGCCCACACCCAGCCGCACCATGTTGTAGAACTGCCGCCACATGAAATCACCGTGCCTGCGGTGACGTTCCTGGAGATCGCCCGGCATCACACACGGCTGATAGTCGATGCCGTTCGCATCACAATCCGCTTTGTCCGGCGTATTGATGTTGGTGAGGAAGTCATCGGACTGGGAAGGGCTGGAGATACGCCCCACCATCCATGGGGAGATCATGTTGAACGAGTGGTACACGGCGGAGAATCCGGGCCGTGAATCCTCGGTACCGGTACGCCAGTGCGTGGGCACACCGCCGATCACGTAGCAGCCCTGTGCCTTGAACCAGTCGACTACGTCCTTGCACGGCGCCGGATCGAATGGTCTCCCCGAGTCGTTGAAGCCGAACCCCCAAATACACACCACCGGCTTGCCGTTCTGCCGCGCATAAGCGCCGGACGCGGTGTGTGCCTTCATCTTTTCCGTCCAGTCCTGCTTGATCTGGGACTGCATGGACGTCCAGCCGGTGACGTCGTACATGATGTAGAACTTGCGCCCGTTCGCCTCGGCCGCCTGACGCACCTTCTGCGCCATACCGTCACGCGTCGGACCCTCATCGCCGAAGGGGTTGAAGCGCTGAAGAGCGGCCGTGTCGATGTTGTTCTCGCGCATCCAGCGAAAGTGCGTGTCGACGGTCCGCTGGTCCCACGACGAGAAGAGCTGAGCGGGCCTGCCGCTGTTGAGATTCGGGTACGCGGTGGTGAACCCGCGCTGGTAGTCAGCCATATCCGGCCAGGATTTGATGGTTGTGTTGGACAGTGACGGAGATTGGAACCGATCCCTGCTCCAGTGCCACCAGCTGTTGATGGGGGAGCCGTCGCCTGTGCAGGCGAACCAGCCCTGATAGCCGACAGATATCTTGCCGACGACATCGCCCGGCCCGCTGGCGGCGGGCTGAGCACCGGCAGTCTCGGCCGCGTCGGCCCGCGTCAGTCCGGCCACGGTGCCCAGGCCCGCGGTCGCGGCGATCGCGCCGCCGATCATGCTGCGTCTGGTGACGGCCATGGAGTTCCTCCAGTGGGGTTGGGGGAGTGGGGGGTATTTCTCCGCGTGCCAGCAAAACCATGGTGCTGCCCGGAGTCAATGGCCGACGCGGGCATTTCTCCCGCGAATCGGAAACTGGTCAAGGGGAATTCTTGTTGCCGGTAGTAAATTGAGTGGAGAGTGGAAAATAAGTGGCCTGACACCTGAGCCGGTAGGCGTGAACAAGGCCTTCGTCGACTCGGGGTGCGCGGGCCCTTCCCATGCTTCCTCCAACGTATTGACAAAATGCAACGGTGGTTCGTAGCTTCTCGCTCAGCATCAACTTCTGCTGGGCCGCGACGACCCGTTGAGCGACTTCATCCGACTCCGACCGCCGCACTCCACCCTGCGGCGCCGATGGGAGCGTGTCATCACCTTGACCAGCGACATCCGGCGGGCGCTCGTCGTCCGTGGCGGCTGGGACGGGCATCAGCCCGTGACGATCAGCGACAGCTTCGTACCGTTCCTCAAGGACCGCGGATTCACCGTGGAAACCTCCGAGGACCTCGCCGTGTACGAGGACGCGGAGCGCTTGGCCGCGACCGACCTGATCGTGCAGTGCTGGACGATGGGGACCATCACCCGCGAGCAGAGCGAGAACCTCGCCGCGGCGGTGCGCGCGGGCACCGGCCTCGCCGGCTGGCACGGCGGCATCGTCGACTGCTTCCATGACCACGGCTACCACCTGCTGACCGGCGGCAAGTTCGTGATGCACCCGCCTGGCTTCCACGACCACGCCGTGCGCCTGCTGCCCGAGCGAGCCGACCATCCCGTCATCGAGGGCCTCAACGACTTCACCGTGCACACCGAGCAGTACTGGGTGCTCACCGACCCGCATATCGACGTCCTCGCCACCACCACCTTCGCGGCCGACGAACTGCGGGACCGGCCCGCGGTGATGCCCGCCGTGTGGACCAGGACCTGGGGCGCGGGCCGGGTCTTCGTCTCGACCATCGGGCACAAGCCCGACGACTTCGACGTGCCCGAGGTGCGCACGCTGACCGAAAGGGGCCTGCTGTGGGCGAGCCGCTGAAGCCTTTGAACATCGGCATTGTGGGCGCCGGAAAGATCAGCGGCGCCTACCTCGCGATGCTGGAGCGTCTGACTTCGCTGCGGCTGACCGCCGTCACCGACCTCGACCGCGGCCGCGCCCAGTCCGTCGCGGAGCAGGCCCCGGGCGGGGGAGAGCCGGCCGTCGCGGAGTCCGTGGCCGACCTGGTGGCCCGGGACGACGTGGACGCTGTGCTCAACCTGACGATCCCGGCCGCGCACGCCGAGGTCGCCCTTGCGGCGCTCGCCGCGGGCAAGCATGTGTACGGCGAGAAGCCCCTGGCGGCCAACCGCAAGGAGGCCGACGCCGTGCTGGAGGCGGCACGTACGGCAGGCCTGCGGGTCGGCTGCGCGCCCGACACGGTCCTCGGCACCGGAACCCAGACCGCGCGCAAGGCGGTGGACGACGGCCTGATCGGCAGGCCGGTCGCGGCCACCGCGTTCATGACCACCGCGGGCCACGAGAAGTGGCATCCGGACCCGGAGTTCTACTACCAGCCGGGCGGCGGCCCACTGCTCGACATGGGGCCCTACTACCTGTCGGCCCTGGTCCACCTGCTCGGCCCGGTGGTCAGGGTGACCGGCGCGTCCTCCCGGCCGCGCGCACAGCGTACGATCGGCAGCGGCCCGCGCGCCGGGCGCACCTTCCCGGTGGAGGTGGACACCCACCTCACCGGCGTCCTGGAGCACGCGGGTGGAGCCCTGTCCACGCTCGTGATGAGCTTCGACATCCACGCCGCGCGGCTGCCGCGCATCGAGGTCCACGGCACCGACGCCTCGCTGTCCCTGCCCGACCCGAACGGCTTCGACGGCGCCGTCGAGATCCACCGCGGAGACGGCTGGGAGATGCTGCCCGTCTCTGCCGGCTACCCGGACGCGGGACGCGGCGTGGGCCTCGCCGACCTGGCCGATGCCCTCTCGGCCGGACGACCGCACCGGGCATCGGCCGAACTCGCCGCACACGTCCTGGACATCATGCTCACCCTCATGGACGCGGCGGCCCAGGGCCGAGCCCTCCAGGTGACCAGCTCCTGCGAGCGCCCCGCCCCGGTGGACGGTCGCTGAACGACACCCGCACCACCTCTCGCCCGCTCGCAGCGACAGGAGACCCCTTTTTGCACGACGACCGGAAGCCGGTCGAAGCACGCCTGGAACGCGTCCTCACAGAGCGCATCCGGCCTGCCGTCCACCCCCTCACGACACCCCTCGCCGTGGAGATCTGGTCCATCCCCGGTGAACCCGTGCCGGTGGCCGAGGGCCTTGCGGCACCCACCCGCCCCATCGCCCCCGGCACCCCGTGGGGAACGCCGTGGGGGACCAGCTGGTTCAAGGTCACCGGGACGGTCCCCGCCGAGTGGGCGGGCCGCACCGTCGAGGCCGTCCTCGACCTCGGATGTGCGAGGGCCTTGTCCACGCCCCCGACGGCACCCCGGCAAGGGACTCCACCCGCGCAACAACCACGTCGGCGTCGGCTCACCCGTGTCCGGCGGCGAGCGGGTCCACTGGCGGATCGAGGCGGCCTCCAACCCGGACCTCGACGCGAGCGGCGTCCCGTTCCAGCCGACACCGATGGGCGACAAGGCCACCGCCGGTGACGCACCCCAGTACGTGCTCGGCGAGATGCGGCTGGCCGTATTCGACGAGACGGTCTGGAACCTGGTCATGGACCTGGAGGTCCTCGGCGAACTGATGGCGGAACTGCCGGTCGACGGGGCCCGCCGCTGGGAGATCCTGCGCGCGGTCGGCCGCGCCCTGGACGCCGTCGACCTCCAGGACGTCAACGGTACGGCGCAGGCCGCACGGGACGAACTGGCCGGTGCGCTCGCCGCGCCCACCGCACCCGCGGCCCACCGCATCAGTGCCGTCGGCCACGCCCACATCGACTCCGCGTGGCTGTGGCCGCTGCGGGAGACGGTCCGCAAGGTCGCCCGCACGGCGTCGAACATGACACAACTCATCGAGGAAGAGCCCGAGTTCATTTTCGCCATGTCCCAGGCACAGCAGTTCGCCTGGATCAAGGAGCACCGGCCCGAGGTGTACGCCAGGGTCAAGAAGGCCGTCGCCGACGGACGGTTCGTACCCGTCGGCGGCATGTGGGTCGAGTCCGACACCAACATGTCCGGGTCGGAGGCGATGGCCCGCCAGTTCGTCCACGGCAAGCGCTTCTTCCTCGCAGAGTTCGGCATCGAGAGCGACGAGGCGTGGCTGCCCGACACGTTCGGCTTCGCGGCCGGCCTGCCGCAGATCATCAAAGCCGCGGGCTCGACACGCCTGCTCACCCAGAAGATCTCGTGGAGCCGCACCAACACGTTCCCGCACCACACGTTCTTCTGGGAGGGCGTCGACGGCACCCGAATCTTCACGCACTTCCCGCCCGTCGACTCGTACAACTGCGAAATGACGGGCCGCCAGCTGGCTCACGCCGCAAGGAATTTCAAGGAGAAGGGGGTCGCCACGCACTCCCTCGCGCCGACCGGCTATGGCGACGGCGGAGGCGGCACCACGCGCGAGATGGTCGCCAAGGCGGCCCGGATGCGAAGCCTGGAGGGCGCCGCGGCCGTCGTGTGGGAGACCCCCGCCGCCTTCTTCGCCAAGGCCGAGGCCGAATACCCGAATCCGCCCGTCTGGGTCGGCGAGCTCTACCTCGAGCTGCACCGCGCCACCCTCACCAGCCAGGCGCAGACGAAGCGCGGCAACCGGCGCAGCGAGTCCCTCCTGTACGAGGCTGAGCTGTGGGCCGCGACGGCGGCGGTACGCGTCGGTTTCCCGTATCCGCACGAAGAGCTGGACCGGATCTGGAAGACGGTGCTGCTGCACCAGTTCCATGACATCCTGCCGGGTTCGTCCATCGCATGGGTGCACCGAGTGGCACGCGAGACCTATGCGCGCCTCGCCGCGGAACTCGAGGGCATCATCGCGGCTGCGCAGCGCGCGCTGGCCGGCGATCCATCGGGAGGCACCGAGATCGTCTTCAACTCGGCGCCCCACACCCGCCGCTCGGTCCCCGCCCGGGGAGCCTCCTCACAGGCCACGGACGGGGACGGTGTGACCCCTGTCCCGCGTGACGGGGGCGGCTACGTCCTGGACAACGGCTTGCTCCGGGTCGAGATCGACGGGCGGGGCTTGGTGGTCTCCGCCTACGACCGGGTCGGGGACCGGGAGGCGATTGCTCCGGGGCAGGCCGCCAACCTGCTGCAGCTGCACCCCGACTTTCCCAACCAGTGGGACGCCTGGGACGTGGACGCCTTCTACCGCAACGTCGGAAGCGACCTCACCGAGGCGAAAGACGTCCGTATCGACGGCGGAGCGGTACGGGTTGAGCGGGTCTTCGGGCGCTCCAAGGCGGTTCAGCTGCTGTCCGTTCCTGCCGGCGCCAAGCGGCTCGACATCGACACCGAGGTCGACTGGCACGAGACGGAGAAGTTCCTGAAGCTGGCGTTCCCGCTGGATGTGAAGGCCGACCGGTACGCCTCCGAGACGCAGTTCGGTCATGTGTACCGTCCCACCCACCAGAACACGAGCTGGGAGTGGGCCAAATTCGAGGCCTGCAACCACCGCTTCGTCCATCTCGAGGAGCCGGGCTGGGGCGTCGCGCTCGTCAACGACGCGACGTACGGCCACGACGTGACCCGAGCCGTCCGTACGGGTGCCGACGCGGGTACCACGACCACGGTGCGTGCCTCGCTGCTGCGCGCGCCTCGCTACCCGGACCCGGAGACCGATCAGGGTGTGCACCGATTCCACCACGCGCTCGCGCCGGGCGCGACGATCGGTGACGCCGTCCGCGAGGGCCACCGGGCCAACCTGCCCGAGCGCCGGATCACCGGAACCGCCGAAGCGGTCGCGCCTCTGGTCGCTGTGGACAACGACGCCGTCGTGGTCAGCGCGGTGAAGCTGGCCGACGACCGCAGCGGCGACCTCGTTGTCCGCCTCCATGAGGCGCACGGCGGGCGTGCCCGTGCCATCGTCCGCATCGACGGCTTCGCCATCGAACGGGCTGCCCCGACGGATCTGCTGGAGCGGCCGCTCCCGGACGCCGAGCCCCCGACACTCGGCGACGGCGGCGTCGTGCTCGCACTGCGACCGTTGCAGATGGTGACCCTGCGCCTGCCGCGGTCATGAATCGCACCCCGGCCGAGGACCGTGCCCGCTGGGAGCGGACCGCGGACCAGCTGCTGCTCGCCGTCCGGCCCCATGCCACCGACGAGCACGCCCTGATCGACCTGCCCGGTGTGCCGAGCGCGGACGGTGCGCACAGCGACGGACTCGAAGGCTTCGCCCGCACCTTCCTGCTGGCCGGCTTCCGGCTCGCGGGAGCGGGCGGAGCCGATCCGCACGACATCGCCGGGTGGTATGCGCAGGGCCTGGTCGCCGGCACCGACCCGAAGCATCCGGAGCGCTGGCCCACGTTCGCCGAGTGCGACCAGGCCAAGGTCGAGGCCGCCTCCATCGCGCTCGCGTTGCACGAGACGAGGCCGTTGATCTGGGACCGGCTGGACGACCAGGTGCGGCAGCGGGTCCTCGACTGGCTCGCCCCGCTGGTCGGCGACCCGATGCCCGGCAACAACTGGATCTGGTTCCAGGGCATCACCGAGGCATTCGCCCGCACGGTCGGCGGCCAGTGGCGGCAACAGGACCTCGACCGCATCATCGCCCTGACCGACGGCTGGTACGCGGGCGACGGCTGGTACTCCGACGGCCTCACCGACGGCGCCCACCGCAACTTCGACCACTACAACGGCTGGGCCACGCACCTGTACCCGTTGTGGTTCTGCCGCATCCTCGACCATGCGGCACCCGGCGGACTCCTCGACCGCTACCGGGCCCGGCTGCACCGCTTCCTGGCGGACCAGCGCCTCCTGATCGGTGCCAACGGCTCCCCGCTCGTCCAGGGCCGCTCCCTTACGTACCGCCACGCCGCGCTCGCCTCGCTGTGGACCGGCGCCCTGTTCGACGCGAGGCCACTGGCACCGGGGGAGACCCGGGCACTGGCGAACCGTATGCTCCACCACTTCACCGGCCACGGTGCCATGGACGAGCGGGGACTGCTCACGCTCGGCTGGCACCGGCCCTACCGCGGCATCCTCCAAGCGTACTCGGGACCCGCGTCCCCGTACTGGGTGAGCAAGGGCTTCATCGGTCTCGCCTTGCCGCCGGACCACCCGGTGTGGACCGAGGGCGAGGCCCAACTCGCCGTAGAGCAAGGCGACTTCATTCGCGTCCTGCCCGCGCCCGGCTGGCTCGTCTCCGGTACGGCCGCCGACGGTGTGGTACGAGTCGTCAACCACGGCGGCGACCACGCCGACCCGGCTCGGCCCCACGCCGACGACCCCTGCTACGCCCGGTTCGCCTACTCGACGCACACGGCACCCGAGACCCCTGGCGACCCCACGGCCGGTCCGAGCGCCTGTGCGGACACTGGCCCGCTCGACAACGCGGTCGTGCTCCTCGACGCCGCGGGCCGTGCCTCGCACCGCCGCCCGGCGACCAGAATCTCCATGGACGGTGCCACGGCCGTCTCGCGCTCGCGCGCACACTGGCCACAGGACGCGACGTGGGACCCGTTCGGTGGGCCCGATACCCCTTATGCGCTTGGTCCTTGGATCACCGTCGGTTCCGCGTTGCGCGGGTCGATCAGGTACGGGCCGTGCGTGTCGACCCTGCCGCCGGTGATGAGCCGACCGGTCATGTGCTGCGGATCGGCGGATGGTCCCTTGCTGTCGATCCGCAGGGCGCGCCGTGCGCCGCGCAAGGCGCCACCGCCCGGGTAGCAGGTGTCGACGGGCTGATCTCCTCTCTCATCGGCGCATACGGGTTGCCCGCCGCGTCCGTGGTGCCGGGAGCCGACAGCAACGCGCTGGGCGCCGCATCCGCCACCCCCGTCGTGCGGACCGACGGCCCGGTCGCCTACGGCACCCTCCACGTCGCCCTCGTTCACCTCGGCGGTTCGGACCCCGCCGCCCTGCCGCGGGTCACCACCCGTGCCGAGGGGACCACCCTGGTCGCGGACGTGACCTGGGCCGACGGCGCACAGGACGCCATTCGACTGCCCGCCGTTGAAAAAGAGGCCTGGAAGGACCAGCACCGTGCATGACGACCGCCGGATCGTCGAGACACGGATCCGGAAACTGCTGGACCGTGTGATCCGCCCCGCTCTCTACAGCTCCGTATGCCCGCTCACGCTCAGCGCCTGGTTCGTCGAAGGCGAACCGGTCCCCGTGGCCGACGCACTGCGCGCCGACTACGAGCCCTTCACGCTCGGCTCCACCTGGGGCGGCCCGTGGGCGAAAACGTGGCTGCGGACCCGCCGCCTGCGCGACCTCGAAGGCTCGCTCAAGGTCGTCATCGAGGCGCCGGACGACTTCTTCGCGGCACGCTCGGAACGCGACCAACTCCCCGTATGGCGTGGCGAGCTGTACCTGGAGAACCATCGCGGCACCTACACCAGCCAGGCGCGCACCAAACGCGGCAACCGGCGCGGCGAGGCCCTGCTGCGCGAGGCCGAACTCTGGGCCGCGACCGCCGCCGTCCGGGCCGGGGCGCCGTATCCGTACGAGCGCCTGGAATCACTGTGGCGGCGGGTCCTGCTCAACCAGTTCCACGACATCCTGCCGGGCTCGTCCATCGCCTGGGTGCACAAGCAGGCCGAGCGTGAGTACGCCGAGATCCACGCCGAGCTCGAGATGCTGATCGCCGACGCGGTCGGTCCGTCACCGTGCTCTCCACCCAGATGCTCCCCGGCATCCTCTTCCTGCTGCCCCTGTTCCTCATCTACGTCAGCATCGGCAACACCACCGGCATCGCCCTCTTCGGCTCCCGCGGCGGCCTCATCCTCACCTATCTCACCTTCTCGCTGCCGTTCTCGATCTGGATGCTCATCGGGTACTTCGACTCCGTCCCGCGCGACCTGGACGAGGCGGCGCTGGTGGACGGCTGCGGCCCGCTCGGCGCGCTGCTGCGGGTCGTCGTCCCGGCCGCGCCCCCCGGCATCGTCGCCGTGGCCGTCTACGCCTTCATGACCGCCTGGGGCGAGGTGCTCTTCGCATCCGTGATGACGAACGACACCACCCGCACCCTCGCCATCGGCCTCCAGGGCTACGCCAGCCAGAACGACGTCTACTGGAACCAGATCATGGCCGCCTCCCTCGTGGTGAGCGTCCCCGTGGTCGCCGGATTCCTCCTGCTGCAGCGCTATCTCGTCGCCGGACTCACCGCCGGAGCCGTCAAGTGACCGGCCATCCCCTCTCCGAAAGGACGTACGTGTCCGAACTCCTGGATCTCACAGCCCTCCCGCACGACTTCCTCTGGGGCACGGCCACCTCGGCCTACCAGATCGAGGGAGCCGTCGCCGAGGACGGACGGTCGCCCTCGATCTGGGACACCTTCTCGCACACCCCCGGCAGGATCGCGGGCGACGACCACGGCGATGTGGCCTGCGACCACTACCACCGCTGGCGCGAGGACATCGGGCTGATGAAGCGGCTTGGCACCAACGCCTACCGGCTGTCCATCGCCTGGCCACGGGTGATGCCGGGTGGCGACGGGCCGGTCAACGCCAAGGGCCTGGCCTTCTACGACGAGCTGATCGACGGTCTGCTGGAAGCGGGCATCACCCCCTCCGTCACCCTGTACCACTGGGACCTACCGCAGGCGCTCCAGGACCGAGGCGGCTGGCCCGTACGCGACACCGCGGAGCACTTCGCCACGTACGCCTCGGTGACGGCCGACCGCCTCGGCGACCGGGTCCACCACTGGACCACCCTCAACGAACCGCTGTGCTCGGCCTGGATCGGCCACCTCGACGGCGTGATGGCGCCCGGCCTGACGGATCTGACCGCAGCCGTCCGCGCCTCGTACCATCTGCTGCTCGGCCACGGCCTCGCCACCCAGGCGATCCGGGCCGCCGCACCGGGCGCCGAGGTCGGCATCGTCAACAACCTCTCCACCGTCCACGCCGCCACCGACCGGCCCGAGGACCTGGCGGCCGCGCGGCGCATGGACGGCCACACCAACCGCTGGTGGCTGGACCCCGTCCACGGCCGCGGTTTCCCCGCGGACATGCGCGAGGTATACGGGGTCGAACTGCCGGAGCACCCCGGCGACCTGGAAATCATCGCCGCACCCCTCGACTGGCTGGGCCTGAACTACTACTTCCCGGTCACCGTCACCGACGCCCCCACCGCCCCGGCCCCCCACGCCCACTCCGTCCGCCGCCCGGACGTGCCCCGCACGGGCATGGACTGGGAGATCGACCCCACCGGCATCGAAACCCTCCTGCTGCGCCTGACCGACGAATACGGCGCCCGCAAGCTGTACGTCACCGAGAACGGCTCCTCCTACCCCGACGCCCTACGCCCGGACGGCACCGTCGACGACCCCGAGCGCCAGGACTACCTCATTCAGCACCTCGCGGCCTGCGCCTCGGCAGCCCGCAAGGGCGCCCCGCTGGCCGGCTACTTCGCCTGGTCGCTGCTCGACAACTTCGAGTGGGCCTACGGGTACGACAAGCGCTTCGGGCTCGTCCACGTCGACTACCGCACCCAGGCCCGCACCATCAAGGGAACCGGCCACCGCTACGCGGAGATCATCCGCGGCCATCGTGACCGGGCCCGCCACGCCGCCTGAGGGCAGCCGAGCAGCACCACCACGACCGGAGCCGTGGAACCCGGCGCCCACCCACGCGACAGCCGGGCCACCAGTAGGCCCGCAAGCAGAAAGCTCCGTCTGCGGGCGGGTGCCCCGGTCACACGGCTTGCCCGGCACACCTGGGCGAGACCGACCGCGCCGCTTACTTGGCCGTGAACGCCCACAGCCCGAGCCCGAGGCAGCTGAACGCGGCACCCAGTGCGCATACGGCGCCCCAGCCGGCCACCGTGTAGAGGGAGGTCGCGGCGATGGCGCCGGTGGCGCTGCCGATCGAGTAGAAGACCATGTATCCGCCGATCAGCCGACTGCCCGCGTCCGGGTGCAGCGCGTAGATCAGGGTCTGGTTGGTGACGTGGACCGCCTGCACGGCGAGGTCGAGAAGGATCACCCCGACGACCAGGGCCCAGAGTGAGCTGCGGGTGAAGGCCAGGGGCAACCACGAGGCGGCGAGCAGTGCCAGGGCGATGCCGGTGGTCCGCCGGGAGAGACCGCGGTCGTTGAGGCGGCCCGCCACGGTCGCGGCCAGGGCGCCGGCGACACCGATCAGCCCCAGCGCCCCGATCGCGCTGTGGGGCAGGAAGTACGGGGACTCGCTGAGCGGCAGCGCGACGCTGCTCCACAGGGTGCTGAAGGCGGCGAAGATCAGCAGACCGAACAGGGCCCGGAGCCGCAGCAGCCGTTCCCGTGCGAACAGGGTGATCGTGGAGCGCAGGAGCTGTCCGTAGCGCAGGGGTGTCGGCGGAGCGTCACCGTGGCGCGGCAGCACGCGGTACAGGACCAGGGCGAGCAGGGCGGTGAGCGACGCCGAGGCGACGTATACGGAACGCCAACCCGCGAGATCGGCCATGAGGCCGGATGCGGTGCGAGCGAGCAGGATTCCGATGACCACCCCGCTGGTGACCAGACCGACGACCCGCCCGCGCCCGGCGGGAGGGGCCAGTGATGCCGCGAAGGCCACCAGCGTCTGCGTCACGACCGCGAGAAGCCCCGTCGCGGCCATGCCCACGAGCAGGATCGCCGCCGTGTGGGCGGCAGCTATCACGGCCAGCGCCACCACCAGGAGTAGCAGCTGGGTCACGATGAGACGTCTGCGGTCGGCCACATCGCCCAGCGGCACGAGGAAGAAGAGTCCCAGCCCGTATCCGATATGCGTGACGGTGACCACGCTGCCGACAAGTGCCGGGCTCATGTCGAGGTCGTGGCCCATGGTCACCAGGAGTGGCTGGGAAAAGTAGACGTTGGCTACCGCTGCCCCGCAGGCGACGGCGAACAGTATGACGACACCACGGGACAGGACGAACGCGGAACCTTCACCGCTTCGGGCCTCGGTCCGTCGTGTCACAGCCTCACCGCTGCCGGGCATCGGCACCCCTCCACGTATCTGGTTTCATCTTGCTACCAATGGCGACGGTAACTTTCTTGGTAGCATGTTGCAACCGTCGTGAGAGTGAGGGACGCCATGGTGACCAGGACGCGCTTCGACGACAGCGCATGTCCCGTCGCCCGGTCGGTGGACGCGATCGGGGACTGGTGGTCCCTGCTGATCGTGCGGGACGCCTTCGACGGCAGCCGGCGCTTCGGGGAGTTCCAGCGCAGCCTCGGCGTGGCGAAGAACATCCTGAGCGCGCGTCTGCGCACCCTGGTCGCCGGCGGTGTCCTCGAATCCGTCCCCGCCGCGGACGGCAGCGCCTACCGCGAGTACGTACTGACTTCGAAGGGCAAGGCGCTCTTCCCCGTCATCGTGGCGCTGCGGCAGTGGGGCGAACAGCACTTCTTCGCCTCGGGCGAGCCGCACTCAGAGTTGGTCGACCGCCGACAGGGACATCGCCTCCGCGCACTGGAAGTGCTGTCTGCGGACGGGCGACGGCTGGACCCGGACGACACCATCGTCCATAAGGTCTCCACCCGGTGAGTCCGAGCCGGAGACCCGGTGTCGACACACGGCTCTGCCGATGATTCCGAGGCTTCGACGAGCGCGCCTGTCTTTCACGGCACCGTCACCGTCGCTGCGATCGGATTGTGGCTCCACCAGAGATGAGTGCCCGGGGCAGGGCTGACCGCTTCCAGGCCGTCAGCCGATCCAGAATTCCCGCCACCTCCGCCGGGCGCAGGAGAAAGCCGACGGACGAGCTCGGCTCGTTCCAGACCGCATCATTGCCGGCCAGGCGGGAAACGCACCGGCCTTCGAGGCCGTGATGGCAAGCCTTCGTGTTCCGCGGAGCGGACGTGGGAGACCGAGAACTCGTCCGGAGGCCGCCCTGGCGGATCGTGCGTATTCGTCCCGTGCGATCCATGGGCATCTCCGTCGGCGCGGGATCCGTGCCGTCATTCCGCAGCCGACCGACCAGGTCGTTCACCGTCTGCGGCGAGGTCGCGCCGGCAGTCGCCCGCCGGCGTTCGATGCCGAGGTATGCAAGCAGCGCAGCGCGGTCGAGCGATGCATCAACCGGCTCAAGCAGTGGCGTGGACTGGCCATGCGAACAGACAAACTGGCCATTGCCTACTGGGCCGCTCTACATCTCGCCGCCATCCTCATCTGGACCCGACGCTGACCAGCGATGCGCCGAACCACCGGCCCCCGTCAGCCAGCCGGTAGCGCCCACCACATCGCTTGCTATCTCGACAACAGAACGCCCATCGGTCGCCACGCGCACCGTGTCCGCAGGCGCCTGCTCGTCCAGCATCCGTGCCTTACGGGCGCTGCCCTTGAGCTCGTGCTCCAACTCGGAGCCGAGTTCCCGACATGTCAGCCGCTCATGAGCGGTGGCATCGGAGGCGGTGAGCAGTACTCGCACGATCCTCACATCTGCACCCATGGCGCGTTGGAACATGCCCTCGCTGTCAGTCAACACGCTCACGGTGTTCGTGTAGATCAGTCGGCGGTAACCCAGCTCAGCGAAATTCGACCACACTGCCGTGAGATTGCGCTCGGCGATCTTTTTGCGACTGGGGTCCCCTTCCGGAGCAGGATGCGCCTGCCCCATGAAGTCGCCCTCGATGACGCAGTGAGGAATCATCGCGACGCGCAGTCGCGCTGAAACCTCCCACCCCACCGTCGTCTTGCCGACGCCTGCGCGCCCGCCGATGAGCAGCACCTCTGCTTGATTCATCACTGCACCCTGCCATCGAGTAGCTGAGTCACGCGAACAAGTTGTCCGGAGAACAGAGAGACAGGACCTGGCCTGCGCGGGTGATCCGCGCAGAGAAGCCGTCCTCCGGCACCGAGCGACCGACGGCGGCCGGCCCAGCCACACTGGGGTCGGCCGCCACAGGGTCTACGACATCGTGAGCACCGCTTCCTGCAAGTGGCATTGCCGGGTCGTGGCACTGCCGGGTCGTGACAATTCACATGCGGCGCACCTCGGCCGACCAGTACGGTCGCGGGCATGACCAACACGGAGACGGACTGGCTCCAGCTCAACCGTGAGAACTGGGACGACAGGGTCCGTATTCACGCGGTCAGCAACTTCTACGACCTGCCCGGATTCCGAGCCGGCGGGTCCACGCTGCGTTCGTTCGAACTCGACGAGGTCGGCGATGTGTCCGGCAAGCGCCTGGTGCACCTGCAGTGCCATATGGGCCAGGACACTCTGTCATGGGCACGCCGTGGTGCGGAGGTCACCGGCCTGGACTTCTCCCGTGCCGCCATCCGCACTGCGCGCACACTGGCCGAGGACATCGGCATGACAGACCGCGCACGGTTCGTCGTCTCAGACGTCTATGAAGCGCCCGCAGCGCTCGACGGGGAGCGCTTCGACATCGTCTACACCGGCCTCGGAGCCCTGGTCTGGCTACCGGACCTACTCCGCTGGGCCAACGTGGTGTCCTCCATGCTGAAGGACGGCGGAACCGTCTACCTCGCCGAATTCCACCCGCTCACCGAGCTGTTGGGCGAGGACGGCAAGAGTCTGGAACACGACTACTTCCAGATCCACGCTGAGACCTACGACTTCCCGCACACCTACACCGACGGCCCTCCGCTCACCAAGACGGTCTCGGTCCAGTGGCAGCATCCACTCGGAGAGGTGGTGACCGCACTGGCGCAGGCCGGGCTCCGGATCGAGTTCCTGCACGAGCACGCCACCACACTCTTCCGGCGCTACCCGATGCTGGAGCGCTCCAGGAACGGGGAGTACCGCTTCCCAGCCGGCCACCCACGTATCCCATTGATGTACTCGATCCGTGCGATCAAGAGCGCCTGACGAAGCCGGAGACCGTCAGGACTGGCCTGCTCGGGCGGGGACAGATTCCCGCCTGCGGTCGCCCGCGTTCTGGCAGACCGAAGCTACTCAGCGCAGTACGGCCGCCAGCAGGTCGGTGCCCAGCGCCGTCAGATCGGGCAGGTTGAGGGTGTAGCGGACGTAACGACCGTGCCGCCGAGACGTGAGCAGGCCCGCGCGGCGCAGGACAGCGAGGTGGCGGGAAACCTCCGGGGGTGAAAGTTCCCAGACGTGGGCCAGCTCAGCGGTGGTGTGCGGGCCGCGGGCCAGGGTGCGCAGCAGCCGCAGCCGTACCGGATGTGCGAGTGCCTCCAGCCGTAGGGTGACCGTTTCCAGCGATACAGGCTCCGATGGACTCGACTCGGCCACGGGGTACTGCACCACCGGCTGCCACCCGTGCGCGTGGACCACCACCAGGTGCGGGCTGCCGAAGACACTGGGGATGAAGGTGACCCCGGCGCCGTGGGCGGCGGTCGCCTTGTCCTGCAGCTTGTCCACGATGATGCAGTCGCCGTCCGGTGCCAGGGTGACCGCGCCGGAGACCGATGCGAGTGCCGCTCCGATGCCCTGGCGCTTCAGCAGGTCATTCTTCAGGCGCAGGTCGGTGGCGAGCTGCACGGCGACGCCCGTCCAGGCGGCGTCGAAGAAGGCCTCGGCGCACTGTTCGAGGGTGTGGCGCACCCGCGCCCGCACGGCGCGGCCGGGTCGGCGAGCAGCCGTTCCGCGAAGGCATCTTGCCGCGGGCCTGTGCCAGGTCCAGGGCCCGCTCGCGCGCGGTGGCGTCGGTGAGCGGCGACGGCGCGGCGAAGTGGGTCCGGTTGCCGCCGCACGTGGTGACGAGCGCGGCGGTCACATACGTTTCGTCGTCGATCCGGTCCACGTCGTCCAACTCCTCGGCGAGGGTCGGCCGAGGTCGGGCGGGGATCAGGAAGTCGGCTTGTGAGGAACGCCAGAGGAACTCCGCCTCCCGCAACCGTTCGGCCAGCTCCGGCCGCAGCCCGGCCCAGACATTCCCGGCCCAGCCGGCGAGCTGCGGATGGTGCCCGGGTTCGGCCAGTACGTGCAGCATCGCGGTCAGCTCGGCGAGTGGGGAGGCGGCGAACCGCAGTCGCTCGGACGGCAGGCCGCTGATGTCGATCCTCAATGTCACCCCTCATCATCACTGATCGGATGGCCGGCTACGGCGTCGGTTGACGGTGTCCGTCAACCGACGTGCCCAGCCCGGCGGCCCAACGCACCGTATGACGCCATGGCAACCACCACCAAGATCCAGCCCCGTGCCCTCGTCCGTGCCTCCGGAGGCCCCCGCTATGCCGTAGCCCTGGCCGTGGACGCGCTCGGCACCGGTCTGCTGCGGCCCTTTCTGCTGCTCTACGGGGTGACGGTGCTGAAGCTGTCCGCGCCGGTCACCGGCACCGCCATGACGGTCGGCGTCGTCGCGGGCCTGGTGTGTATGCCTGCGGTGGGTCGATGGCTGGACCGGGACGCACGCAGCACGGTCGTGGCAGCGTCGATGCTGGTGCGGGTGCTGGGCGTGGCGCTGCTGCTGGCCACCCCGGCGGGGCACGTCTGGCTCTTCGCGACGGCGGCGCTCTTCCTCGGCATCGGCAACCAGGCGTGGCCCGCCGCCCACGCCGCTCTCGTGGCCACGGTCGCCCACGGCCGGGAACGTGACGCCGCTCTTGCGGCAGGCCGTGCTCTGCGCAACGCCGGTCTGGGCGTGGGCGCGCTCATCGCCACCGTATGCCTGGCGGGCGGCACCACCGCATTGCAGGCGCTGGCAGCCGTCACCGGGCTCGCCTATCTCGCCGCGGCGGCCTTGGCGTGGTCGGTCCACCTGCACGCGCATCCGGCCGCTACCCCGGCCAAGGACAGCGACGACGGGCCCGCACCCCGGATGCGCGCGCTGCTGGCCGCCAACGTGGTCTACGTCTTCTGCCTCAACGTCCCCGAAATCGCGCTTCCTCTGATCCTGGTGACACAGTTGCACGCATCCCCGGTGTGGTCGGCAGCCATCTTCGTGGCCAACACGGTGCTGGTGGTCACCCTGCAGGTTCCGGTCACCGTCCTGATGTCCCGCTTCTCCCGGCGGACCGTGCTGGCTCTCGCCGGCGTGGTACTCACCGCGTCCTACCTCGGTTTCCTCGCGGTCACCTCACTGGGACACGGCTGGGGTGCCCCGGCCGTCGCCATGGTGTCCGTGGTCTGCACGATCGGCGAGATCATCTATGCCGGCAGCGCCACCGCGCTCGTCACCGCCCTCGCCCCGGCCCATGTCCTCGGACGCGTCCTCGCCCGCTTCGAGCTCTCCACAGGCTTCGGCCTCGCCGTCTCCCCGGTGGTCATCACCGCTCTCGCCCCTCACGGCTCGGCCGCCCTCTGGGGCAGCCTCGCCGCTGCGACGCTCCTCTCCTCCTTCGCCGTCGCCACCGAGAAGGATCAAGAAACGCGGCTCAGCGGTCGCTGCCACCGGGCGCGACCAGGCTCGTGAGCCCGGCAGCAGCACGACGTGCTGCTCGACACCGCCCCGCGGCTGTCTCGCGCCGTATCCACGCTCACGTCTCATGGGCCGAAGTCGCCGCCATGACTGTCGAGTACCTTACGGACGTGGCCGTAGAACGCCGTGAGCCGCTGCCGCTCCCGTACAGTTCCGCAGGAAGGACCCGGAGGTCGCCACCACGACACGACCGTCGGCACGTGCGTAGATCGTGACGGTGAATCTCGCTCCGGTGCGCTCGGGAGTGCTGGGCGGCGCCGGTCGTCGAGCCGAACTTGAGCCGACCGGCATGCGCCCTGATGTGCGCAATCAGCTGTTCATCGGTGATGGCGCTCCAGCCGGCCGTCACCGCCGCAAGCGAGCGCCCCTCCGGCCGAGACACCCACGACGTGCGCGGCCGGGATCTCATACGCGTCGAGCACGCGGACGGCGTCAATACCAGGTGGCTTACGCGCGCGTGCTCGCGGGGGTCGGCGCCCGTTCGATGAGACCGCCGCCCGCAGTCTTGTCCGTCGTGATGTCGAGCGCGCGCATGATTTCACCGCGGCCCGCAACCACGACTCACTTCCGGACGGCGAGCTCTCACCCGCGCCCCTGTCCTCGATCGCGTGGCCCACGCTGGTGATCCACGGGGCCGCCGACCCGATGTTCCCGCCCCGGCACGGTGAGGCACTGGCGAAACAGATCTCCGGGGGAAGGCTGCTGGTTCTGGAGGACCCCGGCCATGGGGTCGAGCGGGCCGACTGGTCGACGATCGTCCCCGCAATCCTCGAACACACCGCCGCAGACAGTGCTGGCCAGGGTATGTCCGGGAAGTTTCACTGGGTTTGGTGGTCAGGCCGGTGACACGTTTGCCGAAGCCCGGGCGACCTGCCTGGGCGGCGCGGGGCTGTCCTATCGTTGGACGCCATGAGGGTCTTGATCATCGGCGGCAGTGGGTTTCTGGGGACGGAGCTTGTGCGTCAGGCGACTGCTGCAGGCTGGGAGACGGCCGCGACGTACTGTTCCCGCCCGGGTAGCGTGCCCGGAGCCTCGTGGTACCAGCTCGACCTTCGTGCCCCCGAGCAGGTCGATGAGGTACTGGCAGCGGTGGCTCCCAGTGCCGTCATCAACGCGACGAGCGGAGGGAGCGACTGGGCGGTCACCGCCGACGGCTCGATCCGCGTGGCAGTTACCGCGGCGAAGCGCGGTTGCCGCCTGGTCCACGTCTCCAGCGACGCCGTGTTCTCCGGTTCCCGGATCCACTACGATGAGGCCTGCCTGCCAGATCCCCTCACCCCTTATGGTGCGGCAAAGGCGGCCGCCGAGACCGCTGTGCGGCTGCTGGCGCCGGCCGCTGCGGTCGCACGCACCTCGTTGATCATCGGACGCGGCGGATCCGCGCACGAGCGCATGGTCCACGCCCTGGTTGCCGGCACCCGTGACGGCGTCCTGTTCACTGACGACATCCGCTGCCCGGTGCATGTCGAAGACCTCGCCTCCGCTTTGCGGGAACTCGCCATGTCCGACCAGGCCGGGATCTTCCACCTGGCCGGGGCGGACGCCCTCAGCCGTCACGAACTCGGCGTTCTCATCGCCCGACGCGACGGACTCGACACAACTCGGCTGCCTGCCGGGCGCCGAGCCGATACCGCCATGCCCGGGGCCCTGGACGTCCGCCTCGACAGCAGCGCCACCCAGGGACGCGTACGCACACGGCTGCGTGGAGCGCGAGAGTTCCTCCAAGCCCGGTAGGACGAGAGCGGGTCAGCGTCAGCTGACAGCACCTCATCTCGCTCGGGTCGCCTCAACGTGGCGGGGGTTGGCCGAGCCCGGCCGCCCCCACGCCGACCGCCGGACCAGGCAGTGGTCTCCGCTGTCAGACCAGACACACCCGGTTTCCGGCCACCACCCGGCGGCTGGTAACCGGGTGTTCTCGCGTGGGTCTGACCCGCTCCGCCCAACACCGTTGAAGATCGCTTCCCATGGGAGGGACGATCGTTTTCCGGCGGGAGGCAGTCGCCGACCTCAGGCCGCGGCGCGTTCGGCGAGTGGGCGGCGCCGCAAGGCGGTGTCGGTCAGCGATCGCGGGGGGAAGGAGGTGCTGGGGTTGTACCTGTTCACCCCGGGCGGCACGATCTCGTCGATCCGGTCGAGGGCCGCATCATCCAGGGTGAGCGCGGCGCCCTTGAGCAGATCCTCCAACTGTTGCATGGTCCGCGGGCCGATGATCGCCGAGGTGACGGCGGGGTGGGCCACGGTGAAGGCTACGGCGAGCTGCGGGAGGGTGCAGCCGATGCTTGTCGCGAGTTCGATGAGCTGTTCGACGGCATCGAGCTTGGCGGCGTTTTCGGCGATCGCGGGATCGAAGAACGCCGGGCGGAGCGCGGCACGGCCGGCTGCCAGGTCGATGGGCTGGTCCTTGCGATGTTTGCCGGTGAGGAATCCGAAGGCGAGGGGGCTCCAGACCAGTACCCCCATTCCGTAGCGCTCGCAGACGGGCAGGAGCGAGGTCTCGATCCCGCGGGCCAGAATCGAGTAAGGCGGCTGGGCGGTGCGGAAACGTCCGAGGCTGCGGCGCTCGGAGACGTGGTGTGCCTCGACGATCTCCTCGGCCGGGAAGTTCGAGCAACCGAAGGCGCGGATCTTTCCCTGGCGCACGAGGTCGCTGAGCACCGAGAGCGTCTCCTCGATGTCCGTGGAGTGGTCGGGGAGGTGGACCTGGTAGAGGTCGATCCAGTCAGTGTTCAGGCGCCTGAGGCTGTCCTCGACCGCCTTGAGGATCCAACGCCGCGAGTTGCCACTGCGGTTGCGGCCCTCGCCCATCTGAAAGTGGACCTTGGTGGCGAGTACGACGTCGTCACGGCGCCCCCGCAGCGCCTTTCCCACGATCTCCTCGGACTCACCCTGTCCGTACATGTCGGCGGTGTCGACAAAGTTGATCCCCTGGTCGAGGGCGGCGTGGATGATGCGGACACAATCGTCGTGGTCGGGGTTGCAGCCATCCTGGAACATCATGGTCCCGAGGCAGTGGACACTGACCTCGATACCGGTTCTGCCGAGGGTGCGATAGCGCATGGTGATGCTCCCTGTTCAGTTCAACCGATCACGCAGAGCGACAGAAGCGTCGAACGCACGAGTCACCCTAGGAACTAGACTCGGCTCTAGATCAACCCCGTTACTCTGACCGCCATGGCACAGATCACGACAAGTCTGAGCATCGGACAGGTCGCCGAACGCACCGGTTTGAGCGTTCACGCGCTGCGCTTCTACGAGCGCGAGGGCCTCTTCGTCAACGACGTGCGACGCGGACCTGGCGGACGCCGCGTCTACAGCGAGGATGACGTGGACTGGCTGACCGTCTGCATCATTCTCCGCGCCTCAGGCATGCCCCTGCCCGCGCTACGCCGATACGCCGACCTCGTCAGAGAGGGCGCCGGTAACGAGGAAGAACGGCTCACGCTCATGCGCGAGCACCAGGAGCACGTCACCGCCCAGATAGGCAGGCTCACTCAGTCCCTGGACCTGATCAGGTTCAAGGTCGGGGTGTACGAGGACCTTGTCGACCAAGGCAGCGTCGCCGCCCATCAATGCCACGCCCCATCCCCTTCGGCTGACGAAGAAAGCACGCCACTGCTTCGCCACGAAGCAGCGGTCGAGTAACCGGCGGCGCACCACGATCGCCCGTCGCCGCCTCACCGCCCCGTGTCGCGCTGCGGGCAGCAGGAAGCGGCGGAAAGGGCGACCAGCCCGCCCAGCAGGACCGCTCGGGCTCCGACGCGGTCGGCGGAGGTGCGGCACACCGGCTTGCGGACGACCTCCGCGCCGTCGTACAGCGCCGGCAGCACCCCCGGACAGAGCATCGCCGGCACCGAGGAGCGATCTGTGACAAGCAGGCGGACGCTACGCCGGGAAGAGCTCGGGCAGCAGCCGGTGGGCGTCGGCGCGGGCCGGTGCGACGGCGTCGACGGGCGCCGACGACGCCGGCCAGCGCAGCATCACGCCGATGTCTGCCCAGCCACCGACGGTGGCCAGGAACTTGTCCAGCGCCGGGTTGGACAGCGCAGCACGTCGAGCTGGCCCGCCAGCCGGTCCCAGATGATGTCGCCTCGCCCCTCGATGGGGAGCAGAAGCGTTCCCCACACTCCGATGACCTGGTCCGCCGCCAATGGCTTCATCGACGCTCTCTCCCGACGCGGCGAGTCTGGATGATCGCTTTGAGGGGGCAGTGCCCATCGGCGGACGCGGCCGGAGCGAACACAGACGGCCTCGGCGACGGTGAGCGACGTCTCGCAGCGCAACCAGTCCTTGCGGGGGAGCGTTCCGGGGCGAAATCTGCGACTGCCTGAATGGACGGGCTGACGAACTGTTCGAGCTCACCGACGCCCTACTGCGCACGGACGGGCCGGGCTGGCCGTACTTGGTCTAGCCTAGGCCACGTCGGAGACCGGGCCGCACCTCCTGGGCCGCGGCCCAGGATGCGATCCGCCTCCAGCCCGCGGCCGACCGCGCAACCGTAACCGCCGCCCAACTGCGCGAGGTCGAGATCACCCCGGCCCGGGTCCGTCGGGGATGCCGGAACCTCCACGCGAAGACCTCATCTCCAGCGCGTGTGCCGCAACCTTCCAGGCGGGGCCCAGGACACGCTCCCTGCTCAAAGAACCGCCGCTTGGCAACGCGCCACGACGTGGGGCGCATCCTCGTGACAGACTCCGGCAGGGCCACCCGTCCGATGAATCCCATGACGGGCGTGGCAAAAGCTGTTGGTGTACCAGTCATGCGTCCGCCTGCGCACTGTTCGGTTATTACTGAGTTCGAACTCGGGTTGTCGTCCGCCACCATCACAAGGTTACCGACGCCGCTGGGAGCGTTGGCTTCACACAGGTACCGGACACGTCTCTTACCGGCGGCTGTCATGCACGGTCGAGCTTGGTGCACGGGGGGCCGGTTCGGCTCGTGCAGCCTCCTGGGAGGCATCCATGGCGATGCCCGCGATGATCTGGACGCGCTGGCCCGCAGCGACATGGTCGGGTGCCGCGTCAACCTCTTCGACTGGCATCCGCCCGTTCGCGAGCGGCACACATGGTCCCCAGGCCGACGTGCCGCTCGCGGCTACCTCGGCGAGGTGAGGCACGCGGATTCCGAGCGGCGGACGGGGCGTCCGGCGGCGACAACCAGACGTCGAGAACCGTCAGTTGAGACCCGCACGTCCGGGCGTGTGATCTTCGCCTACCGGTGACCGGAGTCGCGAGCCGCGCTCACGATGAGATCCGTGACCGCTTGGGGGTGGGAGACCAGGGACACGTGCGAGGAGTTGATCTCCACTGTCTTGCGCGCGTGTGCGCGCTTGGCCTCGTAACGTTCGAGGCTGGGGTCTATGGCCCGGTCCTGCCTGCCGACGAGCACGTAGACCGGCTTGTCCCGCCAGGCCGCTTCGGTGAGCTTGTCGGTGAACGCCGATTGCGCGATCGGACGCTGCGTCGATGCCATGACGGACGCCTGCTGCTGTGAGAGGTCCTGGGCGAAGGTCGCGTGGAGCTTGGCGGTCTGGATGTACAGGTCGGTGCCCGTGCTGCCGTCGCCGTTGCGGAATGGCACCTTCTTGAACGCTTTGGTGAGCGGGGCTGGCGGAAACTTGCCGGAGAGGCTCGCGGAGGATTCACCCTTGTCCGGCATGATCGCGTTGATGTACACCAGCGCCTTGACGTTGTCGACGCCGGCGGCCGCCTGCGAGATCACCTCGCCGCCGTAGGAGTGTCCGACGAGGACAATCGGCCCCTTGATGGTCTTCAGAAAGCTGTTCAGGTACGTCGAATCCTGGGGGATGCCGCGCAGTGTGTTGGGAGGGGCGAAGACCTTGTAGCCGTCCCGCTGCAGGCGCTGCACCACTGCGTTCCAGCTGGACCCGTCGGCGAATGCTCCGTGTGCGAGCACCACGGTCGGCTTCTGGCCTCCCGGGGCCCTACCGAGATCGTCTGCGGCATGAGCCGGCACCACGGTCAGAGCGGAGAGCACCGCTACTCCGAGGGCCAGTCCGCCCCTGCCTGATGCCAAGATCCCAGAGACAGTCATGTGCTTCCACTTCCTCGGCGTACAAAGTGAACTCGTCCTTTTGGCGGCTGAGGACAGTGAGGATCGTGCGGAAGACGCCGGCCGTAGCCGCCGTGATTGCTCTATCCGGTCGTCGACGTGAATCCGGACGGGAGCCCCCGGCGCGGAAAGCGGAGAGCCGACCTGAGGCACTTGATCAGCGTATCCCTGAATCGATGGCGGTCAAGCCGAGCGCTTATCGAGGGGCCGTGAATCACGCCTGCCTCGCGTATCGGTTTTCCGGACTGGAATATTCGTGCCACTGCCCTTGGGCCACAGGGCTACGCGGGGGTGGGATAGGAGCCCGACCGGTCGCCGTCCCGGCCATGCGCAATCGGCGGGATCGCTGCGGACGGATGGAGCGTACGCCCGTCGTCTGTACCCGAGACGGGACGCGGGTGACCGGAGCAGTAGACGTGCGATGGGCTTCGGGCGCATCGGTGTCGTCCTGATGGGTGGCGGCGCCACGATCGGCTCGGCGCTCGACACGCTGACGCTGCACTTCGCGCCCGTCGCGCTGGGCGCCGGGACGCCCCTGTTCACCGGCGGAGCGCCGCGCACATTGGTGCAGCGGAGTGTGACCTCGACATCGACCGCACGACTCTTGCTTCGGGGATCGAGGACAGGCGCCGGTGGTTCGGTCAGGCGGCGTAACGGAGCATTGCCGGGTCGGCCAGTGCCGGGGCGTGGGCCACGGTCGCGTGCACGGGGCGGGCGGTGCGGATGGTGGCCCTGGCCTGCGAGCGGTTCCGTGTGAAGACGAGGAGGCGCAGTACCGCGAACCGTGCGGCACCGGTGAGTGCGGAGGCGGACAGGTAGACGATCTGCTCGAGTATCGCGCCAGGTGCCGCCACCAGTTGCTGCAGGGCAAGCATCGCCATGCAGGTCACGCCGTATGCGGCTGCTGCGGATCCGGCTGACTGGACATGCTGGCGCCGGGTCGCGCGCCCACCCGCTCCAAAGGTGAAGCGGGCGTGCAACTCGGTGGCGAGGAGCGTGGAAACCGCGGTGATGAGGGCGTTGGCCAGGACCCAGGGAATCCAGGAGGCGAGGGCCGCCACGGCGAAGCTGGAGGCGATCCCCACCCCGCCGCCGCAGACCACGAAGCGGGCGAAGGCGGTGAAGGCGCCGGGCGCCGCCTGCTCCTGGCTCTGTGCTGTCTCCATGATCCGACCCCTTTGATGGCTCACTCCGTGAAACGCGCACCCCTCGGCCTGCGAGGCCGAGGGGTGCGCCGCCCGTGTTGCCATCATGGCACATGAGTGACGCCATCGCGAGCCAGATATGGCGCCACTTGTGTCGCTGGTGGCGTCGCGGCGTGGATGGAATCGTGAATGTGCAGGTCAGCGATTCAGTGCAGCTCCGCTGCACCTGCCGTGGTACCCGCCGGAGCTACAAGAGAGTTCCGGTCGGCGACGTTCGTGGAGCGGGCTCGGCAGATGGCCGAGGACGCCGACGGAGCGCATGTACACGGACGCGGTGGGCGTATGGCGGCGATGCTGGCGCGGCTGCCGGACTGGACGAATGCCGCTCCGCTGGAACGGGATACTCGCCGTCGCCAAGAACTTCATCGTCGCTGATGCCTCACACAGGGCCAGGATGGTCCAGCTACTGGCGTTTCGTTTAATGCCGGTCACTGGCGATATGCCCTGCAAGGGCAGGGGGCATCGGGGCAGACGAGGCATCCGCACCGACTCAGGGCCACTCTCAACTGGTACGGCGGCGTGAGGCATACGCTCGCTGCCATCCATCTGTACGCCCGCATCCGTCCGCGCAAACGGTGGCGTGAGTTCCTGGACCGCCGTCCCGCCAGCCGCGACGTCATGCGACGCCGTCGACCGACCGCGTAATTCCCATGATCACCAGCCGTCAACCATAGAACCGGTAGTAGGTCGACGCCCTCCCCTGACACACTGTTTGCCTCACCCAGAGGGAGGGACGATGCCATCGATCGCCCTGTACTACCCGTGGATGCACTTTCAGGACGACAACTGGTTGAAGCTCGCCTTATTGACCTGGGACCGAATCGTCCGGATGCGGCCAGAGATGGTGGAAGACCGGGATCGAGACCTCGTCCGACAGCTCCGTACCGAGACTGACTTCATCGTGGAGGCGGCGCCGAGCCCGACAGTGTTGAGGACGGTTACGGAGACCTTCTCCGAGATCATTGATGCCGACCCGCATCGAATCGTCGAGCGATACGGACTGAGGCATTCTTTTCGCGAAGAGTTTCATCCGAGCCCGCATGACCTGCGGCAATCAACCGATTGGCTTGGCTACGAACCTCCCGTCCCGCAGGGAACGTGGGACATGGTACGCAGCTCCTACATGCTGCGGATGCACACCGGCGCCAGCGGCTCGAAAATGGGGACCGGCCTGAGTGAAAAGCTCGTCGGTATGGGCCTTGCGGAACCGTCCGGTGGTCCGTGGGTGGGAATGCACCCCAAGCTGGGCTCGATCTACCTTGCCGTGCTCACCGATGTCATGGCACGCGGCGAGATGCTCTCCCCGACCACCGATGACCTGCGCATGCATAAAGCCGTAGGCGCACTCAGCCAGCTGACCAACCTGCTTTTCGAGGATCACGCCCGTGTCCCGGCGATCGAACATGCCGAGAGCGCGTACATGCACGTGGCCCTGCGGACTGTGATCGAGCCAGACAAGTTGGCCGAGGTGCCCGTAGCCAAGCTCATCAGATTCCGCGAAGCCCACAGGGATGAATTGGCTGCCTTCCACGAGCACGTCGCTGGTCTCACCGCAGATCTGCAGGCCATCGCCGAAGTGGAGAACTTGGAGGTGGCGTCGGCCCACCTCAAGTCGTTGTATGAGAGCCAGACAAGACCGCAGCTCAACGAACTGCGCAAAGCGTTGCGAGCACAGGGTATCGAGTCGTCAGCGGGAACATTGGTCCAGAAGGTAAACCTCAACGCCGCTGCCGGGACCCTTCTGGGCAGTGTCGCCGCAGCAGGCGGACAACTCGCGGTGGCCGGCGCCGCAGTTGCCGTGACGCTCGTGCCGTACATCGCCAGCAGAGTCGAGGCTCGACGCCAACAGGTGGGGGATTCACCGGTGGCCTACCTGCTGGCCGCCGATCGCGAACTGTCCGGGCGCACACTGCTCGGCGCACTGCAGCGACGCACCGGCAGATGATGGGCCGAGCCCTCGCAGTGTCCCCAACTGATTGGTCGGGACGGTCAGGCCTGGAGCGACCTGTGGACGGAGCTGTACCACAACGGTTCCCTCGAAGTCTCTCATCCGCTGCTACTGCCCGCGCTGATGGACATGGCCGAGGGCGACCACGCCGACACGGCGGCCGCCGCCCTCCACCTGGCCGGCGCCGTCCTTGTCCAGGCCGATCAGCGATACGAGACCCGGAAACCACGGCACCAGCACGCGCCCGAAGTCGGACGCCTGCTGGCCGCTTCGAACCGGTGGCGGCAGGCCACCGCCGACCGGAACGACTATTGCCATCTACTGGAGGCGGTCCTGAACCTGGAAGGCGACATCCACTGGGCCGAGGATCTGATGTGGGGCATCGCCGGCGAGGAGTACGAGCTCGAGTGCCCTGATGCAGACGGCTGCGCGGCGGTATGGGTGATCATTGGTGAGCGGGGCTTCTTCAGCGCGTCGGAGGACGACGCCCTCTGTGACGACGCCGACACCCGCCCTCTCCATCCGGCCGCCCCGCGCATCCTCGACGGCCTCGGCCGCCGCCTCTACGAGTTGGCCCTGTCGGACGGCCATGAGGATGTGGCGCACGCCCTGACCTATGCCTTCGGCGAGGCAACCTGCCCACAGTGTGAAAGGCGTTTCTCCGTTGTCGGACAGGTCGTCGCTCGTTCGAGCTGACAAGCAGCTGACTTTCCGATCACGCGGTCGTTATTGATCGAACAGATTCCTGGATCGGGTGAGCCTGTGGCCGTGCGTGCATGAAGGAAGGGCCTCTTGGCAGCTCGCGGTTGCGAAGCCGGCGAGAAGCAAGAGGCCCTTACGAAGTCGTCCCGCCCTGGCTCACCGGCTAGGCTCTGGGCCTTGGCGACCCGCCTGTCGCACTGCCGTTGCGGATGGCCGCGCGACGGCGTGCGTCAGGGGTGGATGGAGACCCCGGACGCGGCGCGGTTCCTGGCCCTCGCCGTTCACTCCAGGTCGGACATGTCGAGTACGAAGCGGTAGCGGACATCGTTCCGGCGGAGACGGTCGAGGGCCTCGTTCACATGCGTCGAGGGGAGCAGCTCGATGTCGGCGGTGATGCCGTGTTCGGCGCAAAAGTCGAGCATGGCGGCGGTCGCAAGCCTGCCGCCGCTGCCTGCGGAGCTGAGTTTCTTGCGTCCCACGAGCAGGTCGGTGGTCTCCACGGTGATGGATCCGAGGTGCCCGAGGTGGCTGAGCGTTCCGTCCATGGCGACCAGGCGCAGGTAAGGGCCGAGGTCGTGCGGGGCGGAGAGGGTGTCGATGACAACGTCGAACCGGTCGCGGGCGTCAGCCATCTGTTCCGGGTCCGTGGAGACGATGAGACCGTGGGCGCCGAGACGACGAGCGTCGTTGGCCTTGTCCGGTGAGCGGCTGATCACCGAGGTGTCGGCGCCGAGCGCCACGGCGATCTTGACTGCGAGATGGCCCAGTCCGCCCAGTCCCGCCACCGCGACGCGGGCCCCCGGCCCCACACCGAGGGCGTGCAGCGGTTCCCAGACGGTGATCCCGGCACAGAGCAGCGGAGCGGCGGCGGCCGGATCCAGACCGGCGGGAAGGGGGTAGGCGAAGCGGTCACGGACGACGTACTCGCGGGAGTAACCCCCCAGGGTGGTCGAGCCGTCATGCCGGTCGATGCCGTCGTAGGTCAGGGTCGGGAAGGCGTGGCAGAAGTTCTCCTGACCGGCCCGGCACATGGCGCACTCGCCGCACGAATCCACGATGTTGCCCACCGCGACCTGGTCGCCGACGGTGAAGCGGGTGACCGCAGGTCCGGCCTCGGTCACCACGCCCGTGAACTCGTGCCCCGGCACCAGAGGCCGGCCTCCTTCGCCACTCCGGGCGCTGACGGCGTGGACATCGGTGTGGCAGACCCCGCAGTAGTCGACCCGGACCGCGATGTCGTCGGGGCGCAGGTCGCGCCGTTGCAGTGGCATCCGCCGCAGTGTCGACGACGAGCCTTCCACCTGCCAGCCAATGGTGTTCCTCATGGCGCCTCCTTCTAGACAGACTGTTCGGTCTATTTACCGTAAGCACATCCGGCCCGTGTAGGCAAACCAACTGTTCTGTCTGGTAGCGTCGGAGCATGGCTGATCAGCCCCTGACCTCGCGTGGAGCCGCGACGTACCAGCGCATCCTCGATGTGGCGACCCAGGAGTTCGCCGAGCATGGGATCGCCGGTGCGCGCGTCGAGCGGATCGTGGCCGCGGCACGCACGAACAAGGCGCAGCTCTACGCCTACTTCGGCAGCAAAGAAGGGCTCTTCGACGCCATCTTCTTCGGCTCGCTGGAGCGGATCGTGAACGTCGTCCCGATCGACGCCACCGACCTCGCGGACTGGGCCGTACGCCTCTACGACGAGTATCTCCGCCGCCCCGACCTCATCCGACTGGCTACCTGGGCGCGTCTGGAGCGACGCCCGGCCGGCCACCTGGTCGACGACCCCGATCGCCTTGACGACCGCAAGCTGCGCGCCATCGCCAAGGCCCAGGCCGCCGGTCTGGTGCGCCAAGGAGACCCATTCGACGTGATGGCCATGGTGATCGCCATGTCCATGGCGTGGTCACCGGTCAGCAATGTCTACGCGGCGACCGCGCAGGAGCCTCCCGAACTGCATGAGCAGCGTCGAACCCTGCTCCGGGAGAGCGTCCGCCGCGCCATGACGGCCGACCAAATCTAGTTCTGCCCACCCTCCAGGCGTCTGTGTGCCCAGATGAGGATGCCGCGCAGCTTGTTTTCTCCATCGGGGAGCCACTGCGGCCTCGACGTAGGCGCGTGATCACGTCTGTTGGTGCCAGGTTCACCCCAGCCCGGGCAGGCTGCGCAGCTCGACGATCTGCAAGAGTCGCGCGCTCTTCCTGGCGGAAGGTCGACACCCTGTTGCCACCCGCGGCTGTTTTCGCGTGGCGGGTGGACCTCAACTCTTGACGGCCTCTGCGATCTGCAGGGCGGCCTGGGCGGGCGTGAGGTGTGTGGTGTCGACGACCTCGGCCTCGCCGTGTAGTCAGGTGCGGGCCGCCTCGGCGTAACGCTCGAGGTATTTGAGGCGGAATGGCGAGGGGCCAAGAGCAGTGTCCCCCTCGATGCGCCCGCGGAGGGTCTCCTGGCCAGCGTGGAGGACGAAGTGCCGAACCGGGATGGCAGGTTGGGCGAGGCCCGTGCCGCCGGTGTAGTCGAGTACGCGGCGGGCGGTCTCGACGACGAGCGGCCGCCACGGCGGCCAGTGCTGGAAGTTGTCCGTCTCGGGCAGCCCCGGCGTGATGTCCATAAGTGTCTCGCCGACCTTCTCAGCGTCGAACACCTGCGAATCCGGGATCAGCTGCTGCACGAGTGCACTGGTCGTCGTCTTGCCCGCGCCATGGGTGCCATTGATCCATATCAGGTGTCACCTATCTCGAATCGCTAGGACAAATCGCTCAGGGCGCCGTGGCCGTCTATCGCTGCGAGTCGCAGTTCTCCAGCGGCGCGAGCTCGTCTAGAATCGAACATATGAGCGTTTCTCGTCTGACCTCGACCGGCCAAGTCTCGGCGGCTTGGGCCCAGGACTCGGGCAGCGCGCAGTGACGTACCGCGTCATGCTCCAGTTCGAGGCAGACGGCCCGGCCGTCACCGGGGATTGGGCCTCTGGTGTTACCGCCCTGCGTACCTACCGGGCGTGGGTCGGGCTGTACGGTGGCAGCCCGACCGTGGTCATCCGCATGATCGAGGAAGTCGACGGTCGTCCCCATGAGGTCAGGACCTGGACCGCTCAGGGAGAAACCGAGACGCTGCCGGGCCCCGACAGGTGCGAAGGGCTGGGCTCCGCTCGGTGACCAGGCCGCGGGCGGCAACGTGAGGGGCGGCAGGGTGTACCGGCCACCGTGCCTTCCCTGAGATAATCAAAGCCGGAGCTGTCCGCAGACACATGATCCGGAACGAGACGCGAGCGAGGAACCTCGGATGCCTGAAGACCCGATCAGCCAGGAGATGGCCCGCATCCTCAATGAGAAGCTGCAGCGGGTGATCGACAGGCAGACCGAGCACACGATCGCGTTGGCCAACCACACCGCGTCATTGGACCGGCTGGAGAAGGGCCAGGAGGAGCTCAAGAAGGGGCAGGACGAGCTGAGGCTGCTGCTGCGGCAGCTCGTCAATCGCAACGGCACCGACGCCGACTGACGCGCCCCGATCCCACCTCGGCACGCTGGGGGAGACGCGGTCAGGCGCTGTGCTGACATGAGGAAGGCCCTCGAGCCCGTAAGACGACGGGTTCGAGGGCCTTCCGTGTGGCCGGGTTATGTGGTGGATGGGGAACGGCGCAATGAACTGCGATCCACCCCGATGATCGCGGCCCTGGACGAGGATGTCCGGGCATCGCTGTCCGCCTCCCACCTCTGGGCCGGATCGCCCGCCACGAGGAGATCGCCGACGCCGTGGTCTTCCTCGCCTCCGACAAGTCCAGCTTCATCACCGGCACCGCCCTGACCGTCGACGGCGGCTACAGCGTCCCGTAACAGACGACCCCGCTGCGCTTGCGCTGTTCGGGCATGCTGTCAGTCGGGCCTCGCGCAGCGTGACAGCGATCCCGGGCACGGTGTCCTTGCGGTCGGCGAGCTCTGGAAAACGAGATGTCCCTCTGGACGATGGCCTGCCAGACTCGTTGATCTCGCTGGACAGGTCAGCGTGAGGTGAATTCGGAGGTCTCCAGGGTGGACGACTGCGCGTTCTGCAGGATCGGGCAAGGCGAGATCGATGAGGACTTGGTCGCCTACCGTTCGGAGAGCGTCTTCGTCGTCCCGGCGCTCAAGCAGCGGCAGAACAACCCTGGTCACGCCCTTGTCCTGCCTGTGTCACACGTGACCGGCCTGCATGACGTGCCAACTGATCTCCTGCATGCACTCTTCGAGGTCACAGCGAGAGTGACCTCTGCGGTGAAGGACGCCTACGGGGCCGTCGGAAGCACAGTCACGCAGAACAACCACATCCCAGGTCAAGTACTGCATCACGTACACGTCCATGTCGTCCCCCGGTTCGAGGGTGACGGGTTTCGCATGCCTGACCCGGAACTGTGCGAAGCACCGCGAGACGTGCGACTTGCCCGGGCTGCCGCCCTGCGTCAGGCATTGCAGCCGGGAGCCTGAGACCGGCGGCCGTTGATTGACGTGATCCGGCTGGGCCGCCGACCGTGGGGGAAGCTGCGGGTCGCGATCGGTTCCATCGGGTCCCGCCCGGCAGGGTGGCGTGAGCCGTCAACCCGGTTCGCGGGTTTGGGCGGGGAGGCTGAGGTCACCGTGGCGGGGGTGAAGTGTGTTGGCGTTGGCTGTCGCGCTTTCGAGTGGTTTGTTCTTTGTTGCGATCGCCGGGGTGCCCGTGTGGCCTGATGATCCCACCCTCGGGCCGTGGTCTGCGGCCCGAGAAGGGATGGAGGCACATCGATGAGCGCAAAGCGACGTTCAGTGCTGGGCGCGGCCATGGCCGTGCCGTTACTGGCCAGTTCACAGGTGCGGCATCCGCCACCGCCGCGCCGGGCACGCTGGGCACGGTCTCCGAGGGCTGGGTCGAGATCCGCTGGACCGAGCAGGCCCAGGCGCTTCTGGACCGCTTCCAGGCGGTGGTGGAGGCAGTGGCTCCCGCCCAGCTGGTGCAGGACGCCCAGGGGAGGGCGATCCGGTTCCCGGTGCGGTCCGGGCAGGGTGACCCGTCGGCGGCCGACCCGCCGAAGGCTCACGGCGACGGTCGGCTCGACGGCGGAGTCGACATCCGCACCCCGGACGGCAACGTGCGGGTGACCGGCCTGGCGGGTGCTCTTCAGGACGGGCTGGCGTCCGGGATGTGTGTGGTCAACGGAGTCGACCTCGGGCACCAGGCGGTGGTCCAGCCGGGCCTCGACAAGGGAGTGCTGAAGACGGAGAGCGTGCCGCTGGGCAAGCCGATGAAAGTCCGGATGACCGATGTGCCGCTGCGGCCCACGCCGGAGCTGGTGGAGACGTTCAGCAACACCTTCGGCGGCGCTGATTTCACCACCGACACAGTGCTGGCGCACGTGACCGCCGAGGGCGTGTACACGCCGCCGAAAGGGTGAGTGCCCCCCGACGCCCTGACAGATCGCCGGCCCGGACCGCTCAGCCGGTCCGGGCCGGCTTCTCACGGCCGGCCTGAGTGGGCACGCCACTACGACTGCCAAAGCGGCGCTCGCGCGCCGCGTAGGCGGTGACGGCGTCGCGTAACCGGGCCAGGTCGTAGTCGGGCCAGAAGGTGGGGTCGAAGACCAGCTCGGCATAGGCGAGGTGCCAGGGCAGGAAGTTGCTGATCCGCTGCTCACCTGAGGTGCGGACCAGCAGATCGGCATCGGGGAGTTCCGGCACGTACAGGTGCCGGGCGAGGTCGGCGGGGCCGATGTCCTCGGGGCGGATCGTGCCTGCCACCGCTTCGGCGGCCAGCGCACGGGCGGCGGCGGTGAGTTCCTCCCGCCCGCCGTAGTCCACGCAGACGGTGAACGTGAGCACGTCGTTGTTGCAGGTCATGCTCTCCACCAGCGTGAGCGCGGACGCCAGCGAGGTGTCGATCCGGTCGCGCCGCCCGCACCAGCGCACCTGTACGCCGAGCCTGTGCAGCCACTGCGCACCCTGGGTGATCCCGTCGGCGAGGGTGTCGAACAGGGCTGCCAGCTCCTCCGGCGAGCGGCCCCAGTTCTCCGTGGAGAACGTATAGATGCTCAGGTGCCGGATGCCCAGCCGCAGGGCCGCGTTGACCAACCGCAGGGCCGCTCGCTCACCCGCGCGGTGGCCCTGAGGCACCGGCAGGCCGCGGGCCTCGGCCCAGCGCCGGTTGCCGTCCATGATCACCGCGACATGGCCGGGCACCGGTCCCCGACCCGGCCGCGCCGGGCGGCGGTGCGCACTGCCGTCCAGGCTCAGTGGCTCCACTCCGTCCGCCAGCACCTGGGAGCGCAACAGTGTCGCCTCGTCGTAGTGCAACTGCGCGCCGAGCAGGAGGGTGTGCAGGAACGGCTGGTACTCCACCCCTACCATCCCGGTGACCGGTACGGCCTCATCCAGCAGCCCGCGCCAGTGGGTGAGTTGGACGCCCACGAACGCGTCCAGCGCCTGCCGGTGTACGCCGCTTCGCAGGTCTCCGACCTCCAGCCCGAGTCGGCGCAGGTCCTCTCGCGGCAGGTAGCAGCGGCCTGCCGCGAGGTCGGCAGGCAGGTCCTCGAACATGTCCGCCACCTGGCACGCTTCGAACAGCATCGACACCAGCCGCAGGGCCTCGGGGCCGCGCGGCTCCAGCAGGGGCGCCCACAGCTCGGCCACGGCACCCGCAATCCCCCGCAGGTAGGAGCGCCGGAGGTCGGCGAAGGTCTCGAACACCGGCACCCCCGCGCAGTCGGCCCGCACGGTGTCGAGATACTCCTCGATCAGCGCCTGGTCGAGATCCCACCTGCGCACGGTGTCCACGAACGCCCGCCGCACCGGATGCGCGCTGCGCCCGGATCGCAGGTCGGCCAGGGTATCGGCCTGCCAGCGGGCGAAACGCTCCTGGCGGCCCTCGGGCGAGCCCCCGTCGGCTATCCGGTCCGTCCGCACCGTCCATCCGTGAATCGCGTGGACAAACGGCCGGACCGCCGCGGGCAGCGTATCGGTCGCCGTCCACAGCGCGGCCAGGAACTGCCGCACCTCGGTCTCGCACACCTCGTACGCCTCGCGCAGCTCCGGCGAGTCGCCGAACGCCCCTTCGCTCCCGACCATTTCCGGACCTCCCCTTCCGGCCGCCACGGCCAGCGGCCCCCGCCGGCACTAACGATCCACCGGCCCCTCGGTGGCGAACTGCTCACCGCGGCACCGACGAGGTCTCGCGGTGGGCGGTGTTTCAGACGGGCCGGCGGCAGATTCCGGCGTTCGGCCTGGTCGGCGAGGTCTGATACCTGTGATCAATCGGCAGGTACGGCCCGATGGACTCCCACTCCGCGTCCGTCAGCTGCACTCGCGTCATGGAATGAAGATCTACCGATCCATGCCTCACCGTGAGGGCGAATGGACAGATTGCTCACGATCCGATACGCCCCTAGACGCTCTGACCGTGGACGACGGGCGGCCCGCGCCCCGCCGCCGTCGGCGGTCCGGTAACCCGCCTACTGCCAGTCGAGGCGCCCGTCGATCACGCGCGGCGCGTTGTCGTCCCCGAAGCCCCGCCCCTCGCACAGCGCGTTGGCGACCTCGGTCAGGTATGCGGCGAACGTCGCCTTCCCCGGGTTCGGAAGTTCAGCCTCGGCGTAGCCGCCGAGCAGCCCGTACCCCTGGCCGGGGGTGCAGTCGACAAAGCTGCCGTAGAAGCCGTCCGGGTCGATGGTGGTGATCGGCAGGTACCGCTGCCCAGGCTCGTCGTCCAGGCGCGCGGCCGCGACCGGGCCCTCGAACCGCGCTCCCAGTTTCTCCAAGGGGCCGACCCCCTCACCATCGGGCAGGAAGTACCCGGTCGGCTCGGGGCCATCGGCGGATGTGGGCCAGTCGAAATCCGAGGCCGGCCCCGTGCCATTGCGCACCAGGTAGAAGGCGCGCACATCGGCCGGGACCGCCAAGTCGAGATCCTGCTCCAGCGAGCGGAGCTCGCCCTCCGTCGCGGGCGCGGGCAACCGCTGGAAGGTGCGGGGCGCATGCTCCTTCAACCACGTCTCGATCCGCGCCCAGGCGACGAGGGTGTGTTCAGCCCGTATCTGAATCTGATCATCGGTCATAGCCCGGACCATAGCCGTGAGGGATGACACCGGCCCCTGGCCGCTGACCAGGTCTCACCTGGGCCACCCATTGATCACAACCGATGGCCGCAGTCAGGGCCGCAGGCGACGGGTCTCTCCTGTCTCCAACGCTTCCAACCCTGCCCAGCAGCACGCTCAGCGGATGTCCGCGGCGACTGCGACCTGATGCCCCATCACCAACCGCCACGCTGACCAACTTGCGCGAAGCGGCCGTGACACCCCCGGGGAGGGCGCATCCTCCGAGTCGGCAGGAAGGCGCCTCACAAGGCATAGATTTGCCCGGTCTGGGCGCCCTCGACGGAGCGGACGTATGCCTGGGCGACCCGGGCGAGGTCGACCGACTGCATGCCGGGGAAGTAGGCCCCGTACTCCTCGAGGCTCTCCGTGAAGACCGTGGGGCTGACCGCATTGACTCGCTGCGGGGCGATCTCGATGGCGGCGGCCCGCACGAAGGCCTCCACGGCACCGTTGGCCATGGAGGCGGCGCTGCCCGTGCGGATGGTTTCGCGGGCCAGCACGCCCGTGATCAGGGTGAAGGAGCCGCGCTCGGCGATGCGGGGGACTCCCTGGCGTACCAGGTCGATCTGACTGAGCACTTTGCCGCGGAAGGCGGACAGATAGTCCTCGGGCGTCATCTCGGTGACCGGCTTGTACGGTACGTCGCCGGCGGTGCTGACCACCGCATCCACACGGCCGGCGTGCTCGTACATCGCGGCGGTCTGGTCGGGGTCGGTGATGTCGCAGCGCAGATCGCCGCCGCTGCGCGCCACGGCCAGGACCTCGTGACCTCGCTCGGACAGTTCCTTGTGCACGGCCGCACCGAGCGTGCCGGTGGCGCCGATGAGCAGAATCTTCATGCCGGCCACGCTAGGCCCGGGGCCAAGGGCGAGGGAAATACCGTGTGTGCAGGACTTATGCTTGGTGGCTATGAATGTGGAGCTGCGGCATCTGCGGGCCCTTGCCGCCATCGGTGACCAGGGCACCATCAGCGCTGCCGCAGTCGCTCTGCGCATCAGCCAGCCCGCGCTCTCGCGAACCCTGGAGCAGTTGGAACGCCGGATCGGCACGCAACTGGTGGAGCGCACGACCCGTCATCTGGCGCTCACCGACGCCGGCCGCCTGCTGCATGAGCGTGCCCATCTGATCCTCAACCAGCTGGACGACGCACTGGTGGAGGCTGCGGCGGAGCCACGGCCGCTGCGCGTCGGCTTTGCTTGGGCGGCACTTGGTGACCGCACGGTGCCGTTGTTGCGCGCCTGGCGCGGACAACACCCGAAGACCCCGGTGAGAGTGCATCGGCCCGCGGACCCCGAAGCAGCGCTGCGCCGTGGGGAGTTGGACGCCGTAATTGTGCGCACGTCGCCGTCGCCCCATGTGGATCTGGTGTCACAGGAGCTCTACCAAGAGTGTCGTCTGGCCGCGGTGCCAGAGGGCACCCCGCTCGCCCTCCGCTCCGCCGTGCGCCTTGCGGACCTCATTGACCAGCCGGTCGTGCTCTGCTCCACCGCGGCCACCGCGACGGCCGACCTGTGGCCCCGCGGCCGGCGACCCCGCACGTTCCAGGTCGCCAACGTCGACGAATGGCTCACCACGATCGCCGCCGGAGACGCAGTCGGTGTCACCGCGCAGGGCACCGAGCACAGCCATCCGCATCCAGGTGTGACCTATCTGCCGATCACGGATGCAGCCCCGGTGACGGTGCGCCTGGTCCGGCCGCGCACCCCGACTCACCCCGCCACCAGTGCCTTCGTCGACCACCTACAGAAGGTGATCGCCACCACCGGGCCAAAGCCGGAGGCGGAAGAGGACAGCTGACCCCAAGGCCGCCTCTGCTGCCACCGCCTGCCACACGCCAGGACATCGGTGCACTGAGCCGACGTCGGCGATCCGGAAGGGCGAGGGCCCGGATCCAGGGAAGGCTGATCACGCGGCCTGGGCGAACGACGACGCCGTGCTCGATGGCCGCTTGCGCGCGAGGACCGGGCTCCGGCGTAGTCGTGACTTGCCCCTTGCCGTCCGGTTCGAGCGGGTCAGAGCGGGGCGGGCAGAGTCTTGAGTGATCAATGGGGTGTTGAATCCAGTGATCACAAGAGAAGACCGTGTCTGTCCCCGCGTTATCCCTGATCTGTGCAGTGTTGCGCGTTCAGTCCGCTGTCACTTCTGCGGACGCACCAAGACGTCCGGCGTGGTGTTCATGTGCGGTCGAATGGCCGGCTTGGGCGCCGATGGGTCGTTCTGGCCACTTGGTTCGGGCGCGGACTTCCTCCGGGCAGCATGGTTCGGCGCCGGGAGCCTGAGGCTGGATGGCGGCTCGTCCGGCAGGCCGACGCGGAAGAGGTGAATTTCGTTCTCGACGATGGCCGCGAGCCGGGCGCCGTCGGGCGACCAGGCGAGGGCCTGGGTACGGATCCCGGCCGGCAAGCGATCTGTTGCCGGGCGTCGCATGATGAGTTCACGGTCGGCTACCCGGTAGATGTCGGGTGTGCACTTGCGCTCATCGTTCCAGTCCTCCGTGGCCACGGCCAGGTACGCACCGTCCGGGCTCGCCGCCAGCGAGTTCAGCCAGTCGCCCGGCACGGTGATCGCGTCCAGGATCCTGCCGGTGGCGGGCTCGATCACGTACACCTTCGAGTCGTAGGCTACGAACATCCGGGTCTCGTCCGCGCTGAATGCCACGCCCCGGACCCAGCCGGAGGATTCGTCACCGAGCCGTACCGTGCGATCGGGCGAGGACTTCCCGGAGACGAAGTCCACCCGGCCGCCGTCACCGTACTCGACCCGGAAGCAGCCGGTGCGCGAGCGTACGCGGCCCGGCTCCACCGGAACGTCGGTCTCAGTGTCGGCGTCGAGGTCGTAGGCCCACGGGCGAACCTCGTCGACCGCGTCCTCCTTGAGCGTGACCACATGCCGCCCGGGCACCCACATGATGTCCCGGTCGGCCGAGACGGGTGACACGTGGAGGCGTACGGACAGGTTGTCCATGTCGTAAACGGCCAGTTCGCCGTCCTCGCTGGTGACCGCGAGAAAGCGGCCGTCGTCGGAGAAGGCCGTCACCACGATGTAGTCGGAATAATCGGAGTCGGCGAACGGAGTGAGGACGGCCTCCGGTTCCGTGAGATCCGGTACGTGCGGGGCATCCTCGGCGCGCAACCGATGGGTTGGGTCCGGGCAATACCCGGTCTCCCAGCTCAGGCCGGGCCGCAGATGCTCCAGCCACCGTTGGTCGGTGACCTGGAGCTCGTAGTCGGCCTGCACGAGAAGGTCCTCATCCGGCCATCCGTCGTCTCGTTGGTGAATCCCTTCCTCCTGGAGGGCATGTATCTGCTCCCAGTCCTCGTCGGACAGAGGATGGTTGTGGACGGCGACACGTTCGACGCTTTCGACGAACCATCGGCTGTTCACGGCGAGCCAGCCGTCGCTCTCGAGCTCCCGCCAGGTGAAGAAATGGCCGAGGGAACCGCCGCCGTCGTCGTCCGCGCTCTGCCACAGCAGCGACAGGAAAAAGCCGGGGTCTCCCGGCAGTTCGGCATGCCACCGGCGGTCGACGTCGTAGTCGACAGCGAAGATCCGAAATCTCACACGCCGCCGGTCGGGGGCCAGGGCGAGCACTCGCACGCCGTAGAAGGGGTGGATGGACAAAGGCTCTCCCTCGTCTCGAAACCAGCGGACGGTCAGCGTGCGCCGATGTGCTTCAGGGCTGCACCGTCCACGATTTCAGATTGGATCGGGAAAGGTGGTTCCGCCGGGGGACTGACACGGAACACACAGGTTCTCCCAGGGCAGGGCCTCGGCGTGGTGACGTGACACTCGGTTGGTGATCACACGAGGCCGAGGACGACGAGGGGGCGACGGAAGTCGCGGGCGTTGCGGCGGAGGCCGGCCGCGATGTTCTTTGCTCCGGCTGTCCGCAGGGCGCCGACGGCGCAGGTCCATCCTCCTCGCGGAGCAGGTGGGCACGAGCGCGGCCGGCTTGCTCGAGCTCCTTTGGGCGAGTTCCTTCCGGTGGACTCGTCAGCCCTACAGCGGGGCTCCGTTGTCGTACCTGCCCTGGTTCGCCTTCTCTCGAGGGCCCTGGCGGAGCCGGCGGGGACGGTGCTGGATGGGCGCTACCGGCTCGTTGAGCTGATCGGGGCTGGCGGGCTCGGGCAGGTTGGGAAGGCACCTGGCCCCAAGGCAGACCGCCTGGTCGCGGTCAAGGTCCTCACCGGCGACGGCAACGCGGACAGCAATCGGCAGGTGGCCCGGTTCGCCCGAGAGGCCGCGGTCGTCGGCGGACTCGCGCACCCCAACATCGTCACGGTCCACGACTTCGGCTCCCGCAGGTGTTCCTGGCGTCGATCGATCAAGCCGAACTGTCGCTCGTCCATGTGACACCAGTCCCGTAGGCGATGAAGTTCACACTGCTGTACCCACTGCCGCTGCCTGGTGGTTGAGCGGGGGAGGTAAAGCCAACACCCAGCACCGCGTCGTAGCCAAGGCTAGACGCCTCGATCAGAAGGGCCTCGTAGGCGCCTTCCATCGAGGAACGCACTGCGCCCCAAATGACTTTGCCCTGCGTGAACGGGCGCGACTCATGGGAGAGCGTGCTGGCTTCGACGGTCGCCAGTGCCTTGTCACGAAGCTCTTCGGCGTCCTGCCGCCTCTGGCGGGCGTTGTCCATCCACTTCACGATTCGATTCTGACGCACACTTGGATGAAGTGTCACGGCCAGAGATCAGCAACGCCGATCCGGCTCCGCCCATCTCCGAATCTCCGAGCGGTCTCGGGTCACTGCTCTCCGGAGCACGCTCCATGCGGCCGTTGATCAGTTCGTTCCACTCACCGGGCTGTCAGTTATCGGGTCGAATCAGGTGCTGAGCGGCGCTCTGGCCGTCGGTGGCGGAGACGATGACGGACAGCGGGGCTGGGCCGGGGAGGGTGAGACGGTCCGGGAAGACGAAGCACGGACCGCCCTCGACGGACACCGCCTGGTTGAGAGATGCGGTCAGGCGGTTCAATGCGTCGGGTAGCCGGCCGGGGCTGTACTCCTGGTCCGCGTCGCTGGTGCTGGGAGGGCGAGTCCGGGGGGCGAGAGCCAGGAGATGTGCTCGGGGGGACGCCTGGATCATGCACGTCCGTCGACACGCACGCGACTACGAACGGCTGATCCAGCACTCCGAGTCGCTGATTCTGAGGGTGGCGGTCACCACCGCCCCCACTGTCAGGTCCAGGGTCATATCGGGCCCAGCACCTCTCGGGGCACGGCTGCCAGCTCAAGGGTTTCGAGCACAGTGAGCAGTTGCCGCTCCTCGTAGCGGAAGTGGTTCTCCATGATCGCGGCGATGCCTTCGAGGTGGCGGTCAAGCTCCTCAGGCGGCGCGGCCCGGTCGACCGCGGTACGGAGGCTGCCGAGCAGGTGGGCGATCATCGAATGATCCTCCTCAAGCGAGCGGAGCACCGGGCGCAGCTCTGGGTGCGCAGCTGCGATGGCCGGGAACAGGGTACGGTCTTCGCCCTGGTGGTGGCCGTCGAGAGCGGTGCAGAAGCCGTGGCAGTACAGCAGCAGTTCGCGGGTGGCGGCCTCACCGGGGGTGCCGTCGGCGAGGGAGGCGCGGGTCACGTACAGCGCTTCCCGTAGTCGGTGGTGCACCTGACGGAGTTCTTGGCTCCAGGCAACGAGCCTGGTCGTCTCGCGCTCAGTCACGCGAGAGCGAAGGGTGCGACGAGTACATCGTCGGGCTCCTTCGATCCGGCGCCTCCATGCCTGACACGGTCTGCCACCGGCACGCGACGCTTCCCACACACTACCGCACCTGCGGGGTTGACCATCGCCGCAGGTGAACGTAGTCGTATCCGTTGTCGGCGTGGAGCTTGGCAGATCGGCGTCGACGCGGGCCGCGGCGCGAGCGGACGGGAGGTATCCCTTTCACCAGTGGGATCAGGGCCTGGCTGTCATGGACGTTGGGCCCTGAGGTACCGACGGACAGGGGCAGACCGGTCCGCGATTCTGTGCGGCTTGCTCAGTACATCCGGGTGTCGACCGGCGGACAGTCGGCCGGGCTCGGGCTGGAGGACCAGGAGCACATCGTGCGGCCCTGGTGCGCCTCGGCGGGGTTGGTCTGGGGCCAGGAGGGGTGGCCGGTATCCGCGCCAAGGGTTGCCCCGTTCATGCTCATCTGTAGCGCGCTCCTTTGGGACTGGTGCCGCCTTGGCCTGGTCGGCGTCCTCCATGCTGTGTGCGCTGCTGCCTGTGGATCCCGGGGCACCGACGGGTCGAATGTGCCGGCAAAGCTCTCGTAGTTCGGGGTATTGGTCGCGCCTTCAGGCTGGTAGTTGGGCGATTTCCAGTTTTCCGGCGCCCTGGCAGATTGGGCAGAGCCTGTCCTTGTCGCACTCCGGGCAGCGTTCGCGGCCGTGTTGCTCGTTCGGGCACCAGCCACGTCCCTCGCAGACGGGGCACCAGCCCAGTCCGTCGCATTCGTCGCACAGCACATAGCCCCCTCGCACCGTTTCCGGGGTGCGTACCGGGTCTGGGCGGACGAACGGCTCAGGCGTATACAGCGCCATCGCCGGGGTCTGCCCGCTGTAGACGACCCCTCCGTACCCCCGCTGGATGCGCACCCGCACCCGGAATCCGTCCCGGTCGGCGGTGACGGTGGTCAACTCCGTGTCGCTGCCCGCATCTGTCACGTCGTCGGTGACCTGCCAGCCTGCCGAGGTGAGCAGCGACGCCGCGCGGGTGGCCAGGGTGGCGTCGTAGTGTTCGGCCGGGCGTTCGATACGGGCGGCGGCATGGTATTGGTACAACAACGGCTCGTGCCAGTCGACGATGAACGGATCAGAGGGCATGTAGAGGTCCGGATCCTGGGCGGGAGTGAGCCGCGCGGCCAGCCGGTGCAGCTCCGCACGCAAGCACTCGACTGCCCGGTCCAACTCCTGGCGCGCACCCTCGATCTCCGCCATCTGGACACCCCCGTCATCAGGCCGCGGCTACAGCGACTCGTGGCACGCTGCGTTCCATCATCCGTCCACAAAGCGGTGGAAGTGGAAACCCTGGCAGTCCGGGTCCTGCAATGGGCAGGCGGGATGTGGGGTGCGGTCCGCTTTGGGCGGCGACGGCTCGGGATCCCAGTATCCTGGCCTCGGCGCAGGCACCCCGAACGCGGTGCACAAGCAGTCGTCCGTGCAGGAGCCGGAGAACACCGGGTCGCCATGACGGTAGCGCGGATGGCCGCACCGGCAGGTGAATCTCGCCCAACTCGCCATCCGGATCCCCGTCCCCAGCAACTCTCGCCCGGTTCAGGGTAGCGATGAGGTCATGGAAGGGGGAGCCCTGAGCCACATTCCGGCGCCGAAGTCAACGAGCGCACCAGAAGCCGGAGGCCCGCACTGCGGGCGGACCGACGCGACGGGATCGCATTGTCCGCGCATCGCCGATCACGTCATCGAGGGCCTGTGCCCGGATCGGCCCGAGGTTCACACTGCGACCGGGGTTTTGTTGGCCGGTTCGGCGACGTTTCAGGTGGAGACGATCATGCGGCGGGAGTCTGGGGCCCGGCGCAGGGGTGTCGAGTGCTTCGCTGACCTGGTCGATGTGCCTGCCGTCCGGGGTGGGCCAAGAGGGCGACTGTGCGCCGCAGACTGTGCGCCGCAGACCGGACCGAGTTCGCCGTTGGCGTCGGCCCATTCGTCTCTGATGGTGATGCCGTGTTCCTGCAGCCGGCCGATGTTCGAGTCGCCTCGCAGAAACACAGCAGTTCGTACACGGCAGCATCGGGGTTCAGGTGCCGCTCTCGGCGTCGTGCGCGAGGGTGCAGTGGCGGAGCTGATGCAGGTTCCAGCTGTCCAGGCGCTCGGTGTCCTCGGGTGGGACGAGCGGGTTGGCCGGCTGGCGGGTGTTCTCCTCGGGGATCCCTCGGTCCGCCGGTAGGGCAGCCGAGTCCGGCCGGTCTTCGGACATACGTCCGGCGTCGGCGTCCTGGTCGGGGCCCTGCGGCCGGTGGGGAACAGCGGGCCGGGGGTGCGCGGCGGGTGGTCAGGCGGGGTAGCAGGTGGGCGGTGCCGGACTGTCAGTGGATCCGCCTTCGTCGACCCGCCCTTGGCGGTGATCTTCCCGCGCTTGTCCGCCGGGCACGGATCCTCGACGTTCAGGCAGCACCTCATCGGCCCGGGCGGGGGACTCGTAACAACCTTGCGGTTCTGGAAGGGGATGTGGCCGAGGATGTCGAGGACGGCTTGTCAGCTCCGTCTCAGGGGCAGAAGCGGCTACCGTGGCCGTGCCACACGAAGGAGGCCCAGCATGACGATCCAGCGGATGGACAACGTCCTCATCGTTGTCGACGACCTTGAGGCTGTCATTGCGTTCTTCGTCGAACTCGGCATGGAGCTCGAGGGTAAGGGGCCACTCGAATGGCGCGGGGCGGAGCGTGTCATCGGGCTCGATGACGTCCGGCAGGACATCGCCATGCTGCGGGTCCCGGACGGCTACGGGCGAGTGGAGCTGGCGAAGTTCCACAGGCCGAAGGCCATCACCCCCGAGCCGAAAGACGCGCCGGCGAACACGCTCGGCCTTCGTCGCATCATGTTTGCCGTCGACGACATCGAGGACGTCGTTGCCCGCCTGCGGGCCCACGGTGCCGAACTCGTTGGCGAGATCGTGCAGTACGAGAACATCTACCGGCTCTGCTACGTCCGCGGCCCCGAGGGCATCGTCGTCGGACTCGCCGAGCAGCTCAGCTGAAGGCCGCCGAAGGGGCGTGCACCCACAGGGCAGGCGGTCCCGGCCCCGCCTCGGCTGACTTCGCGACGCAGGCAGCGGGATGTGTTGCATTCGGACACCGTCGATGTGATGCCGACCACTGTCTGGGCGCTTCGGGCCGGGCATGCGCGATCATGACCGGATGGACGCCCGTTTCCTTGGCATCGCTGAGCTGGTCGAAGCCCCGTCCGTGGCGGTCGTGGTCGACGTCATGCGTGCTTTCACGGTGGCCGCCTGGGCCTTTGCTCAAGGGGCGGGAAGGATCGTTCTTGCTGAGTCGCTGGACGAAGCCCTGGCGCTCAAGGCTCGCCACCCGGATTGGGTGGCGCTCAAAGACGGTCCGCCGACGCCCGGGTTCGACACCGTCAACTCGCCGGGCCTGCTGCGATCTGTTGACCTTGGCGGACGGACCGTTGTGCAGAAGACCACGGCAGGGACGGTCGGCGCCCTCGCGGTCAAGGAGGCGTCGCTGGTGCTGTGCGCCGGCTTCGTGGTGACGGAGGCAACGGCGCGGCTCTTGCGGACACGCGAGTGTGACAGTGTCACGTTCGTGGTCACGGGCGACGACGGGCATGCCGATGAAGATCTGGCGTGCGCTCAATACATCGCTCGCAGGGCCACCGAGGCTGGAACGGATGCAGCTGAGTTCCTCCGCCGTGCCGGCGAGTCGCGCGCCGCTGCCGAGCTGGCGGAGGGTGTGCGTCAAGGAGTCCATCCTGATGACGTCGCACTCTGTCTTGAGCTCGACCGGTTCCCGTTTGCCATGGTGGCGACCTTGGAAGACTCGCTCATGGTCCTCCGTCCGTGCGCTGTGCCTTCGCTGACCGACGAGGCTTCGATCTGATCGCTGGTGAGGTCCGACTCTCGCCATGCGAGAGTCGGCATCCGCTCGGATGATCCGAAGTGGGTCGAGCCGTTCCGCGGGTTGCGCCAGTCGCAGTTCGAGAAGCTGGTGGCGCTGCTGCGTCGCCGTGGCGGTGATGTCCTGCGGGGCGTCCGCGGCGTTTGCCGCCGGGCGGACCGGGTGTTGCGGATTGCCACGTACTGGCGGACGAACCTCACATTGCGGCAGGTTGTGCCGCTGTTCGAGGTCTCGGAGTCCGCGGCCGATCGGATCCTGGACCGTCTCGCTCCACTGGTGGCGATCTCGCCGACCCATCGGCCGCGCAAGGACACCGTGTCCATCGTGGATGGCGCGCTGGTGCCAACCCGCGACCGCGGCATCTCCGCATCGAGCAAGAACTATCTGTACTCGACGAACCTGCAGGTCGTCATCGACGCCAACAGCCGCCTTGTGGTGGCCGTCGGCATCCTGCTGCCCGGCAGCCGTAACCGACTGCCGGGCGTTCATCGAGTCCGGGGTTGCCCGGGCCTGTCGCGGAGCTCCGATCATCGCTGACGGCGGCTATCTCGCCCCATATGTGACATCCTTCAGGCGTCCACGGTCCAGTAGGTGTTCACGGTGCGGGGTAGGTGTGCGGGCGTGACGGCGAGCTCGTCCTGGATGCTCCGCAGTGTGATGTTCGGGGACGAGTCGTCCAGCACCTGCAGTAGCTGGGCTGGCGCGATCACTAGTGGCTGGGCCGTCTCGCTGCCGCCTTGGGTCGATTCCTTGATGCCGGGGATTCCGTGTATCGCGGGCGTATCGAAAATCGCATACGCCACCACAACGGCCCTCCGTCTCCAATGGGGGCATGAACCACCACGCATCCCTGTCAGCACCGCCCCGCCGTACGCGCAGGATCGTGCTCCTCGGTCTGGCGATCCTCGGCCTGGCGAGCGCCGTGTTCGTCGTGCGGCGGCCGCTCATGATGGCGGCTCCGATGTGCATGGCCGGGCGGTGGCACGGCTGCTTCGATACGTTCAACGGTGTAGTGCTCATCACGTTGGTCGCGCTGCCGTTGGCCGCGCTGGTGGTGTGGGCCCTGGCACACCGTCGGCGTGCCGCCGGCGTCGCATCGGCGTGGCGGATGTCGCTGGCCGAGGTGGGCATGGTCCACGGGACGGTGCCGTTCCTATGGATGACCATGATGCCGGGCGCCGGGCCCGGCACCGCTCCGCGCCGGGTGAGTCTGGTACCGCTGCGGGACCTGGTCACGATGGGGTCGGGTGGGATCGTCGGCAACCTGCTGATCTTCGCGGCGCTGGGGTTCTTCGCCCCGATGCGGTTTGCGGCGCTGGCGTCCGTGCCGCGGGTCCTGGCGCTCGGGGCGGGCTGCTCGGTCCTGGTCGAAACCGCACAGTACGTCCTGTGGCTGGACCGGGTGTCCTCCGTGGACGATGTGCTGGTCAACGCCACCGGCGCCGTGCTGGCCGCACTGGCGTCACGCCGCTGGTGGCGCACTACCGAGGAAGCGCCGTCCGACCAGCCTCGTCCCGCGCCGGCGCCGGCAGGCTGAGTCGCGTGTCCGGTGTGCACACGTCTTTGCATACGTCGGCGATATGTTGTGCCGCTTAGGCTTCAGACATGCGCGTGCTGATCGTGGAGGACGAGCCCTACCTGGCCGAAGCCGTCCGTGACGGTCTGCGGCTGGAGGCGATCGCCGCCGACATCGCCGGCGACGGCGACTCCGCCCTGGAACTGCTCAGCATCCACGCCTACGACCTCGCGGTCCTCGACCGCGACATCCCCGGCCCCTCCGGCGACGAGATCGCCCGACGCATCGTCGCTTCCGGCAGCGGCATCCCGATCCTCATGCTCACCGCTGCCGACCGGATCGATGACAAGGCTTCCGGGTTCGAGCTCGGCGCCGACGACTACCTCACCAAACCGTTCGAGCTGCGGGAGCTCGTCCTGCGGCTGCGGGCGCTCGACCGCAGACGCGCGTACGCCCGGCCCCCGGTCCGCGAGATCGCGAGCCTGCGGCTGGACCCCTTCCGCCGGGAGGTCTTCCGCGACGGACGCTACGTCGCGCTCACGCGCAAACAGTTCGCCGTGCTCGAAGTCCTCGTCGCCGCCGAAGGCGGTGTCGTCAGCGCCGAAGAGCTACTGGAGCGGGCCTGGGACAACAATACCGACCCCTTCACCAACGCCGTCCGCATCACCGTCTCCGCCCTGCGTAAACGACTCGGTGAACCATGGCTCATCGCCACGGTGCCCGGCGTCGGCTACCGAATCGACGCCGGCATGGACACCACACACCCCGGCGGCACTCATGAATAGACGCCCAGGGCTCAGTGCCCGGCTGAAGCTCACCATCAGCTACGCCGGATTCCTCCTCCTCGCCGGCGCTCTGATGCTGGCCGTGGTATGGGTATTCGTGCTGCGCTGGCTACCGGACGGCGACCCCAGATCTCTCCAGAAGACGTTCGGCCCTGTGATCATCACCGGGCCCAACCGCTCCGACCTCCTGAGCGGCTTCGCCCCCGCCGCGGCCACAGCACTGGCCTTCCTCCTCGTGTTCGGCCTCTTGGGAGGATGGATTCTCGCCGGCCGGATGCTCGCACCACTCACACGGATCGCATCCGCGGCACGGATGGCCGCGAACGGGTCACTGTCCCACCGGATCCGCATGAAGGGCCGCCAGGACGAATTCCGCGAACTCGCCGACGTGTTCGACACCATGCTCGAACAACTCGAATCCCACGTCGCCGAGCAGCAGAGGTTCGCCGCGAACGCCTCCCACGAACTGCGCACCCCGCTGGCAATCTCCCAGACACTCCTCGACGCCGCCCGCAACGACCCCACGCGGGACCAGGGCGAACTCATCGAACGCCTCCACACTGTCAACACGCGGGCGATCAATCTCACCGAAGCCCTCCTGCTGCTCAGCCGCACCGACCGCAGGAGCTTCACTCCCGAGCCCGTCGACCTCTCCCTCATAGCCGAAGAAGCCGCCGAAACGCTGCTTCCCCTCGCCGAAAAGCGCCAGATCACGCTCGACGTCACCGGCGAGACAACACAGACCTTCGGCTCCGCGGCGCTCATACTGCGGATGGTGACGAACCTCGTCCAGAACGCCATCGTCCACAACCTCCCCGCGGGCGGCACCGTATCGGTCCACACCGAACCGCAGCACGACGCGAGCGTGCTGCGGGTCGAGAACACGGGCCATCCGCTCCCATCGGAACTAGTTCCGACCCTCACCGCACCCTTCCAACGCGGAACAGAACGCATACGCACCGACGAGCATGCCGGCGTCGGCCTCGGGCTGGCCATCGTGCACAGCATCGTCCGAGCACACGACGGCACCCTCGACCTCACACCCCGCCCCACCGGCGGCCTCCTCGTCACGATTCGACTTCCGGGCACGCCGCAGGCATCGTCCCCGAGCGGGGCCCACTAGATCGTTGGCTGGGAGTTCTACGCCGCGCTCGAAGAACTCGGGCGGGCGGTGCGCACCATCTTCGCCTGCGGCTACCTGGTCAGTCCCGGCCTGCGCCGGGAGATCCGCGGCGGGCTCCAGGCCGTGGAGAACTGGAACAGCGCAAACACTGTGCTCCACTACGGCAAGGACGGGGCGCTCACCGGCCCGGACAAAGCGCACGCCGAGACCTCGATGCTCGCCCTGCACCTGCTTCAGCCCGCGCTCGTCCACGTCGACACCCCCGCTGGTCCAGCCGGTCCCGGCTGAACCGGCCTGGGCGAAGAAGCTCTCGGACGAGGACCGGCGTGGCCTGACCGCGCTGTTCTGGTCGAACGTCAACCCGTACGGCGCCTGCTGCCTGGACATGGACAAGCGCCTCGCCCTGGCACCCATGACTGTTCCTCGCCCCGGCAGGCTGAAGAGACTGCGGCGCGGGCTGTGCGATCCACCTCGTGAGTGTCAGGGGTGTTCGGGGCGGCAAGCTTGTTCGGCGGTGTGCTGGGCGGGGCAAGGGTGGATCGCGGCGGGGCCCGTCGACCGCTGACAGCCGGGGTGGTCCTCACCGTCACGACGCTCCTCATCTCCGCAACCAGTACCACCATCTGGCAGCTGGGCTTGGGATGCTTCAGCGACGGGATCGCTGCGGGCCTGGTAGCGGTGTCCGTCAACGCGGCCATCGGGCAGTCCCACCCGGATCACCTACGCGCCCGTGCCCTGTCCCTCATGAGTGCCTGCTGGATTGTGCCTCGCGGGGCTCACTCTGATCCCTGCGGCGGTCGCGGTACTGCTCCTTCGCGGACGACCAGCACAGCCAGGACCATCGCAAGAACCTGAGAGTCCTGGGGAATCCGTGCGGCGGCCCCGCCCTGCCCGCCGCACTAGCGGTGAGCGTGGCCGCGGCTCTCACCCAGTACGGCGTTTCCGTCTGGAACGCATGGCACGCGGTGTGGGCGCCGGTCGGTGTGGTGCTGCTCGTGGCGTTCGCCCCGAGGCCGCTGCCGCCACACACCTGGCGAGCCGGGGGCGGATTGCCCTCCACGGTGCTCCTGTGGGCGCTGACCTCGGGGGCGTATTTCACGCTGGAGACCTTCGTCCCGCTCATGCTCAGCTCGGCACGTGACGTGACGTGTCGAGCATGGTGACGGGGTTCGTGTTGACCGGGGCGGTACTTGCCTGGGCCGTGGCCTTCTGGGTGCAGGGCCACCTGCAGAACCGGGCGCCGCGGCTTCGGCTGGTCGCTGTCGGGGCCGGAATCATGGCGGTGGCGGCGCTGTGCACCATGCCGGTGGTGCCCTGCCCCTGGCCGCGGCGGTGTCCTCGATGGTGCTGGCCGCCGTCGGCACGGGGGTCGTGGCGCAGTCGCTCACACTGCTGTCGCTCGCGCACTCTCCAGCCGACAAGCAGGGCTACGCGAGTGGCGCGATGCAGACCTCGCAAAACCTCGGGCAGAACCTGGTCATGGGCGCAGTCTCCGCGGCGTCGACGAGTCAGATGCCGGCGTTTACCGGAGCATTCACGCTCCTGATCCTTCCGATCGCGGGGGCCGTCTGCCTGGCAGGCCGGACGCGCATCGTGGTCGCAAACCAGCAACGCGCCTCGAGGTTGTCCGTTGCTACGGCCAATGTTGAAGCTGGCAAGGGAGCTTAGGGAGTACGGGGGTGTCGCCGTGCGCACAACCATGCCGGTACACAGCCGGTGGCCGCTGGCAGAGGGCCAAGGCTACGGTAGGCCGATGCCACCAACGCCGCACCGCGCCGGGCTTCTCGTCATCGACATGCAGGACGACATGATGCCCATCATGCACCGCCCTGACCGAACCGTCGGAACCATCGCGGGTCTCAGCTTTCGGGCGCGTGCTTTGAACGTTCCCGTCATCACAGTTCGACAGCAAGGGTGCGGCGACGCCCTGTCCGAACTGGCGCCGCGGAACGGAGAGCCGGTGGTGACGAAGACCTCTGCGGATGCCTTCTTGGACACCGACCTCGATGAGACGCTGATCCGCCTCGGCGTGACCGAGGTCCTGGTCACCGGTTTTGCCACGGAGAACTGCGTGGAGACGACCGCCCGCCAGGCCCTCAGCCACGGCTACGACCTGGTGCTGGTGGCGGACGGACACACCACATCCGTCCGCTCTCAGCCGACAGACTTCGCTCTGCCAGACCAGTCAATCGCACATCACAACGAAATCTACCGGCACATCGACTTTCCTGATCGCAGCGTTCGGGTCCTGCCTGCCATAGAGATTGACTTCATGGCACCGGAGCCGGGTACTCGCCAGGGGTAAGACCATGGACGTTCGCCGCCGCCCCGCCCCGCTGGCCGTGCCCGGACCGGCAAGGGCAAGGTGGCGATCCGGTATCCAGTACCACACCGCCGCTTCCGCCTTGTGCCCCAACTCGCCAAGGTGCTCAGCGTGCCGCCCCCCGCCGTCCGCAAGCCGGAGTCGGTGTGAACCGAGTTGCCCCGGCCGATGAGCGCCGGCACCGAACCGGTCGGGCACATTTAGCCTTGGCTATGCCCGCACCTCAACCGCCCCGTCCCGAGTGTCTG
>NZ_NCSM01000049.1 GCF_002224125.1 Streptomyces sp. NBS 14/10 | reverse complement strand
TCATCCGCGCAGCTCAGGCGGTGTGCTGGTACTGGTGGAGGACTCCGCCGAGTCGGTCTCGTCGGCTGACTTTCAGGTGGGTGAGTTGGGCTTGTTGGGTGATGGGTGCCGGTAGTGGGCGGCATGGGGCGGCTTGTTCAAGTGTCCTGTGTGGGCGGTGTTCGTTGTAGAAGGTCTCGTACTCGCGCAGGGTGTGCAGGAGGTGGCTCTGGTTCCAGATCAGGGTCCGGTCCAGGAGTTCGGTGCGGCAGGTCTGTATCCAGCGCTCCATGAGCGAGTTCATCCGCGGTATGCGAATGCCGGTGGTGACGATCTTCACGCCGGCATCGGTCATCAGGGCGTCGAAGGCGGCTGTGAACTTCGAGTCGCGGTCGCGGATCAGGAACTTCGCCTTGCTGTCTGCGTCCTCGAGGTCCATGAGGAGGTCGCGACCGAGCTGGACGATCCAGTCCGCGGTGGGGTGTGCGGAGGCGCCGAGGACCCGGATGCGCCTGGTGGCATGCTCGATGACAGCGAAGACGTACAGACGCGCCCCGGTCAGCGTGCGGACTTCGAAGAGATCGCAGGCGAGTAGAGCTTTGGCCTGGCTGCGGAGGAAGTCTGCCCAGGTGGTGCTCTGCCGTTCGGGTGCGGGTGGGATGCCGTGCTGGCGGAGGATTTCCCAGACGGTGGAGGCGGCGGTCTTGATACCCAGGGCTGCGAGTTCGCCATGGATCCGGCGATACCCCCACGAGGCGTTCTCCCTGGCCAGGCGCAGGACCAGGGCGCGGATCGATCGGATCGTGCGTGGGCGTCCGCGTCGTCTGGGTACGCAGGTCGCGGCATGGCGCCGCCTGAGCAGTTCACGATGCCAGCGCAGGACCGTGTCGGGCCGGACCAGCAGCAGAAGGTGCCGCAGTCTGTCTTTGGGGACGTGGTGGAGCAGGCCGGCGAGGATGGCACGGTCGGCATCGGTGAAGGTCGGCTTCTCGGCCCGGCGTTGCAGGACCAGCAGTTGGTGCCGGAGTACCAGGATCTCGACGTCCTTCTCCCTGTCGCTCATCGGTAGGAGGCGTAGGAACGCCAAGGCGTTGGTCGCGGCGAGGTAGGCCAGACGCAGCAGCACGACAGATCATGATGCCGCCGGGGCCCCGCGCAGGTGAAGACCCCGGGGTGAACGTCGAGGAGAACCGAAGATCCGTGATCAGCCTCCCGACCTGCGTGGATGATTTATCGGCACCCGCA
>NZ_NCSM01000048.1:31883-43280 GCF_002224125.1 Streptomyces sp. NBS 14/10 | reverse complement strand
CCCGGATCATGAACCGTGCCCGGCAGCCGAGGTCTTCGAGGTCCATGACGAGGTTCTTCGCCGCTTGGGCTACCCAGGTGGCGGTGGGGTGCGCGGTGGCGCCCAGGACGTGGATCCGGCGACTGCCGTGTTCGATTACCAGGAGCACGTACATCCGTACCCCCGACAGGGTGACTGTTTCCATGAAGTCGCAGGCCAGCAGGGCATCAGCCTGGCCGCGAAGGAAGCTGGCCCAGGTACTGGAGTTCCGTTCGGGCGCCGGGTCGATGCCGGCCTCCTTCAAGATTTCCCAGACGGTGGACGCGCCGACCTTCACTCCCAGCACGAGCAGCTCGCCGTGCAGGCGTCGGTACCCCCAGCTCGGGTTCTCCTTTGCCAGGCGCAGCACCAGGATGCGGATGGAGCGCACGGTGCGTGGTCGTCCCGGGCGTTTGGGCCGGCAGGAGGCGGCATGGCGGCGTGCGACGAGGTCGCGATGCCAACGCAGCACCGTGTCGGGGCGTACGAGCAGCCGTAACCTTCGCAGGACGTGCAGCGGCAGCCGGTGCAACAGCGCCGCCAGGTACGCCCGATCGCTCGGCGTGAACCGGATCTTTCCCTTGCCGAGTTGGCGTTCCAGCACGGTGATCTGGTGGCGTAGAGCGAGGATCTCCGCGTTCTTGTCCCGATCAGTCATCGGCAGCAGGCGCAACATCGCGAACGCGTTCGACACACCCAGGTAAGCCAGTCGCAGCAGCACGATCGATCATCATGACGCGCAGACAGCAGCTGCGCGAGAGCGCCAGCTCGAGCGACCGCGGCCAGATTTCGGGAAACCCGATGCACTCGCCCCCTCCAGGACGGATGAGATTTCCGGCAAGGGCAGGTGTGACCAGCAATGCCAGCCGTGTACGCTGCTTCTTGTTCACCATCCGGAGCAGCGCTGCCATGACAGCCCGATCGCTCCAGGAAAGCCGAGGCCGTGGCTGGATGCGTTGCGCGACAGCGAGCTGGTGCCGGAGCGTCAAGATCTCGACGTCCTTCCCCGCACTCGACCGGGCAAGCAGCACAAGCCATCCGAAGAGCTGGCACGGTAGTTGATAGATCAGACGTATCGCCACGACCCAGCATGATGCCGCACAGCACCCGCCAGCCTCCCGCGCTCGGGTAGATCCGAACCCGCAGGTCACCTCGGGTGACGCAGTTTCCGGCACCCACACGTTGGTCGCGGCGAGGTAGGCCAGGCGCAGCAGTACGACAGACCATGATGCCGCCGGGTCCCCGCGCAGGTGAAGACACGTGGGCGAATGTCGAGGAGAACCGAAGATCCGTGATCAGGCTCCCAACCTGCGTGGATGATTCATCGGCACCCGCAGTGTCGTGCCTCTCTGAGCTCCGAATTACGCGGAACGCAGGCAGGCCGCACCCTCGCTTTCCGGTTTCGGGAAGGGTTCTGACTGTCGTGCCACCGAAGTCGCCGAAGCCTCCCGTGACTCCCGGCTCACGGCAGATTCCCTGATCGCCGCCCACCCCTGTAATCAACTCCGTTTGTTTCATTGACATTTCACTCAGAAGTCGTAGCTTGGGAGCGCTCCCATGGTGCCTTTCAACTGGAAGGAGTTCCCCCCACATGCGCAAACAGAGCCCATTAACCGGGCGTTCCCGGTCGGCCCTCCGCCGGCCTCTCCAGGCGCTCGCCATGCTGTTCGCCGTGGTTGTCGGCGCACTGACCTGGTCGGCCCCCGCCCAGGCTCACGGCTCCGTCGTCGGCCCCGCCTCCCGCGCGTACCACTGCTGGGAAAGGTGGGGTAACGACCACATGAACCCGGCCATGCAGACCGAAGACCCCATGTGTTGGCAGGCCTTCCAGGCCAACCCCGACACCATGTGGAACTGGATGAGCGCGCTCCGCGACGGCCTCGGTGGCCAGTTCCAGTCGCAGACCCCCAACGGGACGCTCTGCAGCAACAACCTCTCGAGGAACGCCAGTCTGAACAAGCCCGGGCAGTGGAAGACGACCACCGTCGGCAACAACTTCTCGGTCCACGTGCACGACCAGGCGTCCCACGGTGCCGACTACTTCACGGCCTACGTGAGCAAGCAGGGCTTCGACCCCAAGACCCAGACCCTGGGCTGGGGCAACCTCGACTTCATCACGCAGACCGGCCGCTTCGGCCCGGCGACGGACTACACGTTCAACGTCAGCACCTCCGGCTACACCGGACACCACATCCTGTTCGTGATCTGGCAGGCCTCGCACCTCGACCAGGCCTACATGTGGTGCAGCGACGTGAACTTCGGCTGAGCAGGGGAGCGCCGCACACGGCACCGGTCTCTGCCGGGCGCCGGTAACCCGCCGCCCGGCCGGCCGAGCTCCGTCGGGGCAGGGGACCCATTTGGTCATCCTGCCCCGACGGGGCTCCCTTCGCTCCTGGTGTGAACGCGCCCGATCGCACGGCAGTCGCACGGTAGCCGGCTCCCCACCGTCTCGTCGTACGACTCCAGCACTCAACGGCCATTGAGACTCCCAGACCGTGGAGGCGGCGATCTTGATTCCCAGCGCTGTGAGTTCGCCGTGGATCCGTCGGTATCCCCATGAGGTGTTCTCCCTGGCCAGGCGCAGGACCAGGGCGTGTATCGATCGGATGGTGCGTGGGCGTCCGCGTCGCCTGGGTACGCAGGATGCGGCATGGCGCCGCTTGAGCAGGTCGCGATGCCAGCGCAACACCGTGTCGGGGCGGACCAGCAGCAGAAGGTGCCGCTGCGAGATCGTCGAGCCCGAGGGTGCCCAGGGCCGGGATCAGATCATGGGTGACGTAGTCACGGTAGCGGACCAGGGTGGTCTGCTTGAGGGGGAGGGCTTTGGCGTCGAGCCAGGTGGTGAGGTAGTCGGCCACGGTCTGTCGCAGCTGTGCGGGGGCACGCGTCTCCCTAATGGAAGGGCTCGATGGCCCGGCATCCGATCAGTCGTTCGTGACCCCAGCTGCCCGCGGGTCCCTCGGTCTGGGCTGGAACTCTGCTCTTGCCGGAATTCTCATCCGTGCAGGTCACGCTGCATGTCGGTATTCGTGGAGGATGCCGCCGAGGCGATCGTGTCGACGTATGTCGAGGCGGGCTAACGTGTCCGGATCGTCGATCGGTGGGGGCAGGGGATGCAGCGGTCTGCCGTTCGCGATGCCCTGGTGTGGTCGGTGTCCGTTGTAGAACTGCTCGAACTCGCGCAGGGTGGCGAGGAGATGTCGTTGGTTCCAGATCAACGTCCGGTCCAGGAGCTCGCGGCGGCAGGTCTGTATCCACCTTTCCGTGATCGAGTTCATCCTCGGCATCTGGATGCCGCTGAGCACGACCTCGATCCCCGCGTCCTTGAGGACGGCATCGGACAGTTTGGGGACCTTCCCGTCCCTGTCCCTGATCATGAACCGTGCCCGGCAGCCGAGGTCTTCGAGGTCCATGACGAGGTTTTTCGCCGCTTGGGGTACCCAGGAGGCGGTCGGATGCGTGGTGGCGCCCAGGATCCGGATCCGGCGACTGCTGTGTTCGATCACTACGAGCACATGCATCCGCATGCCCGACAGGGTGACGCGCCCACCTTCACCCCCAGTACGAGGAGCTCGCCGTGCAGGCGCCGGTACCCCCAGCTCGAGTTCTCCTTCGCCAGGCGCAGCACCAGGACGCGGATCGAGCGCACTGTAGGGGGTCGTCCTGGGCGTTTGGGTCGGCAGGAGGCGGCGTGGCGGCGTGCGACGAGGTTGCGGTGCCAACGCAGTACCGTGTCGGGGCGTACGAGCAGCCGTGACCTTCGCACGACGTGCAGTGGCAACCGGTGTAGGAGCGCTGCCAGGAATGGCCGGTGGCTCGGGGTGAACCGGATCTTGTCCTTGCCGAGTTGGCGTTCGAGCACGGTGATCTGGTGGCACAGGGCGAGGATCTCGGCGTCCTTGTCCCGGTCGGTCATCGGCAGCAGGCGGAGCATCGCGAACGTGTTCGTCACACCCAGGTAAGCCGGTCGCAGCAGCACGATCGATCATCATGACGTGCTGACGGCAGCTGTGCGAGAGCGTCGGCTCAGACGACCGCGGCCAGATTTCGGGAAACCCGATTCACCGGCCCCTACCAGGGCGGATGAGGTTTCTGGCAAGGGCAGTGCTGGGCGCGGGGCCAGCCGCTGAGTGGTGGCTGGAAGACCTCGCCGCCGAGCTCGACATGCCCGCAGTCACCCTCTACTCGTGGATCTACCGCAGCTGGGTGAACGCCCGCAAGGAGTCCCGGCGCCCCTACCGCTGGATCCTCCACGCCGGACCCATCGAACTCGCCGAACTCCGCGAGCGACGCACCCGCCGAGGCCCTGCTTGTATGCGCCGAGCTACCCGCGACGACCCGATCGTGACTCCCTTCGATCGACAAACCTCAAGATCGGTACGACAACAGCTACTCAAGTGCACGCCAGCCAACGCTGGTGGCGGCCTGGTCACATCAGTTCCATCGGGACGTCCGCACGTGCGTAGTAGTCGGCCACGGGGAGCCGGTCGCGGGGGATCCTGACGAACCCTGCCTCCTCATAGAGGTGGATGGCGGGGCTGAGCTTGCTGTTCGTGCCGAGGAACACCCGGGCCGCGCCCAGTGCGCGGGCTCGGTCGATCGCTGCGGCAACGAGTTGGCGGCCGATGCCTCGTCCCTGCGCGGCGGGCGCCACCGCCATCTTCGCCAGCTCGAACACCGCGTCCGGGTGGGCCAGGAGCGCCACGCACCCGACCACAGCGCCGGTGCCCGGGTCGCGTGCGAGGAGAACGTCGCCGCCCGGGCCGACGATGTGGCCGAACGGATCTCCGAGGACGGCACGGTCCTCTTCCTCCAGGGTGAACAGACGCGAGATCCACTCCTCGTTCAGCACGCGGAACGCAGCGGCGTCGCTCTGGGAGGCAATCGAGGAGATGGTCGGGGCGGAGGAGGCGGACGGCATCAGGCGGGCTTCCTTTTCGGTGCGGCGTCCCCTCAGCCTCCGTTCTGGTTGACCCATACGTCCAATACAAAGATTGCAAGACATCAATAAGCTGGACCTATGGATCAGCGCATCGAGCTTCGCCATCTGCGGTACTTCCTGGCCGTGGCCGAGGAGCTCCACTTCGGCCGTGCCGCCCAGCGACTGCACATCGCCCAGCCGGCCCTGTCCCAGCAGATCAGGCAGCTTGAGAAGATCGTCGACGTCGAGCTGCTGCGGAGGAACTCTCGAAGCGTCCGCCTCACGGACGCAGGAGCGGCGTTCCAGCCACGGGCGAGGGACCTTCTGGGCCGTCTTGCCGCCGACCTGGATGAAGCGGGCCGTGTCGGCCGCGGCGAGGCAGGCCGCCTCGATGTCGCCTTCATCACCTCGGCCGCCGCGATCGTGAGCGAGCGGCTCCGCGCGTTCTCCCGCATCCGCCCGGACGTCCAGGTCAAACTCCATGACGGCTTCACCGTCGATGTGCTGACCGCCCTGGAGCGGGGCACGGCCGACGTCGGGATCGTCCGGGACGCCGAGGAGCGGGACGGCATCACCCTGTCCCCGCTGGCAACGGAACGGTTCGTCGCCGTCGTTCCGGCAGAGCACCCTGCCGCGCAGGGTGACCATGTGGCAGCGACGGCGCTGGCGGCCGACCCGCTGATCCTTTTCCCACGGTCAGCGGGACCTCACGCGTTCGACATGAACACGCAGCCGATGCGAGACGCCGGTATCGACGTCCAGGTCGCGCAGGAGTGCTCACACTGGCACACCATCATCATGCTCGTCGCCGCCGGCCTCGGCGTCACCATCGCTCCCCACAGCGTCACGACACCGCTCCCACCAGGCGCCCGGAGGCTCGAACTCGACGGACCTCCGCACGTGAGCCGGATCCTCATGGCCACCCGCCAAGGAGACGACCGCCCCCTCGTGCACGCCTTCACCGCAACATCCGAGACCACCACACATCCTGCCGACGACCAAACAGTGACAGAGCGTTGACCGTTGATTCCGGTGGCGCGGGTTGGTTGACGGCAGGTCGGGTCGGGTCGGTCGTAAGTCGGTGTGTACGCGGCGTCGGAGACCCACAGTGGGGGACCGTCCGGGGCGGCCAGGGAAGCGCGTTCCCACCGTACGCCTTGTGGGTGGAGGTGGACGGCAAAGAGATGAGCCGCACGTCCCCCAGCCGGTGCTCCCCGGTCACGACCGGCTCGGGCCCGCCGTACGCCACGGCCAGCGCCGACGCCATCTCGCCGACCGTGTGCGGCTCGCCGCTGCCGGTGTTGTACGCAGTGAGCACGCCGACGGCCACATCGGCCTCCAGGGCTGTCGCATTGGCCGCCGCCACGTCCCGCACGTGCACGAAGTCCCGCCGCTGCCGGCCGTCCTCGAACACGCGCGGGGCCTCACCCCGGGCGAGCGCCGAACGGAAGAAGGAGGCGACCCCGGCGTACGGTGTGTCCCGGGGCATCCGGGGCCCGTACACGTTGTGGTAGCGCAACGACACAGCCGCCCCGCCCGTCGACCGCGCCCACGCGGCGGCCAGGTGCTCCTGGGCGAGTTTGGTCGTGGCGTACACGTTGCGCCGCCGCGTCGGCGAACCCGGTACCGAGCCCGACCATCGCGGCCTGGTGGCACACCGGCGCCCACCCCGGACAGGGCGGGCACCACAGCGTCCCGGTCCCGCACGTCCGCACCCACGTCCTCGCTCGTGTCGAACACGACGGGCTCGTGCCCGCGCGCCTGGAGCGCCTCGACGACATGGGACCCGATGAAACCGGCACCGCCGGTGACCAATACACGCACGCGCCCACGGTAGGGCGACACACCCGCCACCCCACGGGACCGTGCCCACCACGTCACGAGTCCGTAAGACAACGCGTTGCCCGGTGAGACGGCCGCTGCCGATGGGAGAACCCGAGTGGGCGGGCCACGCCCGTCGGAGGCGGTGAGCGCGCCACCGTCTCCGAGGCGACCGGTGAGGGTCAGTTGCCCGAACGCGTGAGGCTCCCGACTGTGTCCCGGAGGGGCGGATGGCGGTACAGCTCCCGCAGCCGCAGCGACGGCAGGCCGTGCGCGCGCAGTGCGGCGCCTATCCGGACGGCGAGCAGGGAGTTGCCGCCCAGCTCGAAGAAGTCGTCGTCCAGACCGACCGACACGCCCAGCACTTCCCTCCAGATCTCCCTCAGCCGCTTGGCAAGGCCGTCATCGTCGGTGACAGGCTCGGTGTCCCGCGTCGGCCGGGTCGTCGCGACGCACCACGACGGCCGCTGTGCGCACGTCCGCCTCCAGCAGGAGCGAGCGGATCTCGGCCAGCTCGATCCGGAAGTCGCGGCTCTTGATCTGGCGGTCGATCCGCCCGAGGTGTTCGAGTCGGCCGTCCGGGCGGAGGCGACCCGGGTCGCCTCCGCGGTACATGACGCCGCCGTGAACGGGTCCGCCACGAAGCGCTGGGCGGTCAGCTCCTCCTGGCCGAGGTAGCCGCTCGAGGTTCGCCGACGGGGTCCCAGCGGGCCCTGTTCCGCACCGGGACCGTGGCCGAGACCTCCGGACAGGGACACGTGCTGAAGCTGCTCCCACCGCTCACGATGTCACTCACCGAGTGGAAGGAGGTGGCGCACGTTCTCGGCGACACAGTGTCCACCACGGTGCCCTGGCCCGCACCACCGGCTTCGGCAAACCGGTCAACAGCTCATACCGGCCCAGCCACTGATCTGACGACGCAGTGCCGTGTTCTCGTGCCGCAACGCGAGCAACTCCGCGTCCTCCGTCGCCTCGCTGCGCAGCAGTACCTGGGGGATGGACGGGAACTTGCGGACGATCTTGTACACCAGCGAGACGTTCACGTGGGTACGCTGCCAGCCCGGCAAACATCCGGTCATTCACTGATCGTCGCGAAGCGGCGCAAGCGCTCCACCGAGTGCGGCCGTGGAGTCGGCGGTGCGGTATCCGTCGATATGGAGGAGCCAACCCGAAGCGGCACTCACCTGCGATTTTCTCTGTAGTGAGGTTCGTGGTCATCGTGTTGAGCCGTGCTGCGGAAGGGGGCGGCGGGTAGGTCCGGTATCGAAAACCGTCGGAAGTTGGGCCTGCCCGTCGACAACAGACATCCTATGAGTTGAAGCTGTTGGCATGGACCGCAGACATTTCTTTGCATGGTCGACCATGGCCGGAGCCGGTGTGGCGGACGTGGCGTTGTCCAGTGGCGCGTATACGGCCGAAGGGCCCGACGCCGGCCGGGCGTCGGCGTCGGGCGCACGGGGGCTCGACACGAGACCCGGCGATCTCGTGCTCTGGTATCCTGTGGGGCTCGGAAAGTCGTCGCTGCAGGTGACGTCCGGTATTCGGTCTCGAGCCGGCAGCATGTTCGCGTGACCGTCTCACTGGTGTACAAGGTCGTTCGCATGCTGCTGTCCATCCCTCGGATGCTGCTGCGCAGCGAGGCCACGAAGGATGCGGAGTTGCTCGTGTTGCGGCACGAGAACGCGGTGTTGCGTCGTCAGATCAGCGGCCGGGTCCGGTATGAGCCTGTTGATCGGTTCTGGCTGGCTGCGCTGTCGAGCTTGATACCCCGCTACAGGTGGCGCGAGGTCTTCCCGGTCACGCCGGGCACCTTGCTGGCCTGGCATCGCAGGTTCATCGCGGCGAAATGGGACTACAGTGCGCGGCGTGCTCGGACCGGGCGACCACCGACCAGGGCGGCGCGTGGCTTGTGCCAGGGCTCTGTGCGGGCGGCTCGTTGTAGAAGGCCTCGTACTCGCGCAGGGTGTGCAGGAGGTGGCTCTGGTTCCAGATCAAGGTCCGGTCCAGCAGTTCCGCGCGGCAGGTCTGTATCCAGCGCTCCATGAGCGCGTTCATCCGCGGTACTCGAATGCCGGTGGTGGCGACCTTCACGCAGGCGTCGGTCATCAGGGCGTCGAAGGCGGATGTGAACTTCGAGTCGCGGTCTCGAATCAGGAACTTCGTCTTGCTGTCTGCGTCTTCGAGGTCCATGAGGAGGTTGCGTCCGAGCTGCACGATCCAGTCTGCGGTGGCGCCGAGGATCCGGATGCGCCGGGTGGTGTGCTCGATGGCGGCGAAGACGTAGGAGGCGCGCTCCGGTCATTGTGCAGACTTCGAAGCGATCGCAGGCGAGTAGAGCTTAGGCCTGGCTGCGGAGGAAGTCGGCCAGGTGGTGTTCTGCCGTGCGGGTGCGGGTGGGATGCCGTGCTCGCGGAGGATCTCCCAGACCGTGGAGGCGGCGACCTTGATCCCCAGCGCTGCGAGTTCGCCGTGGATCCGGCGATATCCCCACGAGGCATTCTCCCTGGCCAGGCGCAGGACCAGGGCGCGGATCGAGCGGATGGTGCGTGGGCGTCCGCGTCACCTGGGTGCGCAAGTCGCGGCATGGCGTCGCCTGAGTAGTTCACGATGCCAGCGCAACACTGTGTCGGGGCGGACCAGGAGCAGAAGGTGCCGCAGTCTGTCTTTGGGGAGGTGGTGGAGCAGGCCGGTGAGGATGGCACGGTCGCTGCCGGTGGAGGCCGGCTTGCCGATCTGACGCTGCAGGACCAGCAGCTGGTGGCGGAGCACGAGTATCTCGATGTCCTTCTTTCTGCCGCTCATCGGCAGCAGACGCAGCAGCGCGAACGCGTTGGTCACTCCCAGGTAGGCCAGTCGCAGCAGCAGTGGCGTTCAGTCCGGTATAGCCGTGCCCCATCGAGTTTTGTATAAATCGAGCTATACTGATTCCGTAGAGTTCGTGTAGGCCTCTCTGGAGACGAGCATGGAGAAACCAGGGCATGTGCTCGACCGCGACGCGCAGTGGGCGGCGCTGGTGCGTTTCCTTGAGCGGGGAGGGCAGCCGCTGCGCATCGGCCTGGTCTCCGGGCGCCGCCGTCACGGCAAGTCCTTCCTGCTGCGTGCCCTGTGCGATGTTGCGGGTGGCATGTACATCACGGCGGTCCAGGAAGAGGGAACGCGCGCGGCGCAGCACCGATTCTGCGCCGCCATCGCGCGGCACGCCGGCCTGCCCGAGAGCGCGGTCCGACTCGATGACTGGGAGCAGATCCTCACCACGGCGCTTCAGGTGGTGGCCCGGCGCGCTGAAGCCGGCGTCGCCCCGCTGCTGGTGATCGACGAATTCCCGTACCTGCTCACCCACAGCCCGCAGCTGCCCTCGCTGCTCCAGCACCTGTACGACAGCTCGCAGGCCGACAGGGCCCCCGGCGGACGCCTCATCCTGTGCGGGTCGGCGATGTCGGTGATGCACGAGCTGCTCTCGGGCACCAAACCGCTGCGCGGCCGTGCCGTACTGGACATGCGGCTGGGCCCCTTCAGCTACCGGCAGGCCGCCGCGCTGTGGGGCATCGACGACCCGCAGCTGGCCTTCCACCTGCACGCGGTCCTCGGCGGGGCCCCGGGCTACCGGCAGTTGGTGCAAGACGATCCGCCGGCCGGTATCGGCGGTTTTGGTGACTGGGTCGTGGACAACCTCTTCGACATCGACCTCGGCCTGTTCACCCGCAACGAGACGGAGTACCTGCTCCGCGAGGACCCGCGGATCACCAACCGCGTCGTCTACTACGAGGTCCTCTCCGCCGTCGCGGCCGGAGCCACCACCCCCAGCAAGATCGGCGGACTCATCGGACGCGAACGCACCGCCCTCGCCCACATCCTTGATGTCCTCCTCTCCTCCGGTTACCTGCGCCGCGAGGACGACCTGCTGCGCCAGCGCAAGCCCACCATCACCGTGGCCGACCCGATCATCCGCTTCAACCAGCTGATCACCGTCCCCTACACCGACCTGCTCGAGCGCCGCGAAGGCCAGCAGGTGTGGCAGGCGGCTGTCCCCACCTTCGCCTCGCAGATCCTCGGCCCCCACTTCGAAGAACTCGCCCGCGACTGGGTGCGGCTCTATGCCGCCGACGAAGCCGGCATCACCGCCGGAGCGGTTGGCACCACCGACATCCATGACACCGAGGCACGCGCCAAACACGAACTCGATGTCGTCGCCCTCACCCCTGGCGACAAGCCGCGCACCCCCAAGGCGCGCATCGCCCTGCTCGGCGAGGCCAAGGCGACCGTCCGACGCCGTGGTGTGGAAGACCTGGAACGCCTGGAGCGCATCCGCACCGTTCTGGATTCTCAAGGCCATGACAGTGCCGATGCCGCCCTGGCCTTGTTCTCCCAGCACGGCTTCACCCCGCCGCTCCGCGAGATGGCCGCTCGCCGTGATGACGTCCACTTGATCGACCTTGCCACGATGTATGGACGCAATAACCATTAGCTGGGATCGGGTGATGCGCTCCGGCGTGGCACTTGACAGATGGGGCGTACGGCGTTGTAAGGGCCTTGACGGCGCTTCAGGGCAGCGAGAGTCTTAAAGTGACGCAAACGATGAGAAATTGGCACCCGGCTGGGGGTCAAGGGGTCGCAGGTTCAAATCCTGTCGTCCCGAC
>NZ_NCSM01000048.1:0-31840 GCF_002224125.1 Streptomyces sp. NBS 14/10 | reverse complement strand
GGAGCCCTCGTGCTCCCAACTCGCGGACGTGTCAACGGTGCCCGATTCGTCCGTCACCCGATCCGGTAGACCTACAGCGCCGTACGGCGCCCCCATGCGCCGTCGTCAACCACAGGCCCCCGGCGTCACCCGATCGATGCGGATGTCTTCTGCATCGAGAGGCATAAGGACCCCTTGTCGGCTCTCGAGCACCTTTCACGGTGGGAGCACGATGTCGTGCTCCCCATGCGACAGGGGGGAAGGTGTGGGCTGAGGGCCTCGGTCGGCGTGTTTTCCGCAGGCAGTCGGTGCTCGGGTGTCCCGGCCGCAAGGTGCCTGCCGCGTCAAGACGGGGTAATGCCCCTTGGCGTCTGCCGGCAGACGGGGTACTCCCAGGGCGTGAGCGCCCTACCGGGCTCTGCAGCGCCGTAGCGAGACGGCCGGCAGGCACCCTCGCGCGCATAAATAGTGTGCCAAGCGCTGAGGGGCTGGCCGCAGAGGTCTTCGTTGGAGGGCAAGGCAGCGCCCTTGGGCGTCCTTGGGCTGGAAGATCAGCGGGGTGGTCGGGCCGTGTGTGGACAGTGGCGCGCGAAGTGACAAGCTGCTGGGCAAGGTATTGCGGCAAATCTGCTGTTGCAACACGGTGATGGTCGGTTGAGCCTGTCAACTTATGCCGGGTCGCGGTGGCCCGGCTTCGGTGCGTAATCTCCGCATTCTTGGCGCCAGAGGATCGAGTCATCAGGAACAGTCAGGCGAAGATCCGTGTGACGATCAGGTAGGTAAGCCGCACCAGCACAGGGACTGGTCATGCTGGACAGGCCGAGTGAAGCCATTCTGGAGTAGCTTCTCATGGCCTGCGTTGGTTCGTCTTGACGTTGCCTCTCGGCGCGGGGGGCAGGGCGTGGCGGTGGAGTATCTATGGTGCGTGGGATCGCCGGTTTGGCTAACCGGCGATCCCACGCTATGTTGCTCCGTCTGCTTGGGCGCCGACGTGCGTTCACGATCCCGACGACGCCTCGAAGTGAGCGGACTTGAAGATCTCGCCAGTGCTCACGGAGTGGAGGGGCGATCGCGACAGATCGATGCGAAGTCGCATGTCGCACAGGTGTTGCACCAGCTGGTCTTGCGAGGCATGTCGTTGCGGCGCAGCCGGTCTCCGGCTTCGGCAATCTTGTGAATTTGCGGTGTTGTGGCCGCATCTCTATGAGCGGCAGCGACGGCTGTTGATGGCCGCGGAGGCCCGGGGGCTGGGGCATGGCGGCATCCGGGCCGTCGCCCGGGCGGCCGCGGTGAGCGAGACGACCGTCCGCAAGGGCGTGTTCGAGCTGGAGGCTGGTGAGGAGCCGTTGGGGCGGGTGCGCCGACCGGGCGGCGGACGCAAGCGGCTTACGGATCTCGACCCGAGGCTGCGACCGTCCCTGCTTGAGCTGGTCGAGCCGGACGAGCGCGGAGATCCGATGTCGCCGCTGCGGTGGACAGTGAAGTCCACCCGCACCCTCGGCGAGAGCTGACCCAGGCCGGGCACAAGACCAGTGCCGACACTGTTGCCGGTCTGCTGCGGGAGGAGGGCTTCAGCCTGCAGGCCAACGCCAAGACACTCGAGGGCGGCCAGCATGCGGACCGGGACGCCCAGTTCCGCCACCTCAACGAGCAGGCACGCGAGCACCGAGACGCCGGCCAGCCGGTGATCAGCGTGGACACCAAGAAGAAGGAGCTCGTCGGCGACTTCAAGAACACCGGCTGCCAGTGGCGGCCGACCGGCGAACCCGTTCCCGTCCACATCCACGACTTCGCCGACCCGCAGCTGGGCAAGGCCGTCCCCTACGGAATCTATGACCTGGCGGCGAACACGGGCTGGGTCAACGTCGGCACCGATCACGACACCGCCGCGTTCGCGGTGGAATCCATCCGCCGCTGGAACTTGCCCAGCTCGCCGCCGAGACCGGGCTGACGATCAACGTGTGCCACCTGCCGCCCGGAACATCGAAGTGGAACAAGATCGAGCACCGGCTGTTCTCACACATCACCATGAACTGGCGCGGCCGCCCGCTGACCAGCCACGAAGTCATCGTGAACAGCATCGCGGCAACCACGACCCCCACCGGACTACGCGTGACCGCCCAGCTGGACACCAACACCTATCCCGTCGGAATCCGAATCGGCGACGCGGGAATGGCCGCCCTTCCGCTGACCCGGCACACATTCCACGGCGACTGGAACTATGTCCTGCACCCCCAGCCAGACCCCGCAATCCCTGCAACCCCGGTCTCGCAGGCACCGATCCGGGAATGGGACCAGGCCCTGCTGTCCGATCCTGCCCTCACAGGGATGAGCCAGCGGCAACTGAGCAAACTCACAGAAACTCTGGCCCCCGACGGTGACACCCAGCGGCCGCCCGCCTCGGCTCTCCTTCCGCGAACAGGTCCTGGCCACCGTGCTCCACCTGCGAGTCGCCCTGGCCGCAGAACCCCTGGCCGTACTGTTCGGCAGCAGCCGTACCGCCATGCAAGAATCGGACTGCTTCACATCCACAGCATCGCCATCCCGCCCGCGACCACCCCACCCGCGGCTCTCACAGCCCTCCAAGCACGGGTCCTCGCCCTGACCTGCGAGACCAACAGCAAGATCAAGACGACGTGTTAATGATCTGCAAGCCCTTAGCCAGAAGCCGAGGCATGCGTGAGCGGTTCCGCCTCCAAGGGTGAGACGGCGGACCGCCGGGCCCGCACTTGGGCCCGGCGGTCGGATCGCCCGCTACGTCCATACGTCGTAGCTGTTGCAGTTGAAGTTGTAGCCTCCGGCCGACGAGGTGATCTCAAAGCCGAACGCGATCTCGTCGATGCTGACCTGCGGCATTCGGCCCTGGCTCACCAGCCACTGGCAGTGCGCGGTGATATCCACCCACGAGTCGGTGGTCTGGTTGCGCGCCAGGAAGCTGTGAACGGGGTTTGACCCGTTGCTGCCCTGGTAGTAAGCCCAGGCGCGGCTGCCGAGGTTGACATCGGTGACGTACGAGCCGATCGGGCCGACCTGGCCGTACCACTGCGTCCAGATCATGATCTCGTAGTCGTGGCCGTTGCCCCACACGTCGTAGGTGGTGGCGTAGGCGAGGTTCGAGCCCGAGGGCACGGTGACGTTGTGGTTGCTGGAGACGTTCCCCATGCTCCAGACATCGCGCCCCAGCATGTACCTGGCATGTGGGTAGGATTTGACGCCTCCTGTGTTCGGGTGATCGGCCCAGACGCCCCAGGTCGAGTGGGAGTTCGCCCAGATGGTCTGGGCGCCGGCGCCGCTGCCCCAGACGTGGTTGTGCACCGTGTACGCGCCGTCCCTCCATTCCCCCCATTTGTCGGAGGAGCTCCAGTTGGCGGCATATGCGGGGGTCTGGAGGGCGCCGACGACGCCTGCGCTGGCCAGCGGGACGGTCAGTGCTGCGGTGAGGAGCGATCTGCGTCGCATGAAGGACACACCTTTCTCGAGAAACTCGGTTTCATCTGTGATCGGTGCGGTGCCCGTCACGTTGTGGTGCCTGTGACGGTGGTGCCGGTGCGGGTCAGGGTTGTAGGTGAGGGTTTCGCCGCTCCAGAAGTGGAAGGTGAGCGTCACGGTGGAGTTGTCGGTGACCTCGGCGAAGGAGTCCTGTTTCAGGGTGATCTGGCCGACGGCGTAGTTGGGGGTGAAGGTGCGGCCGTATTCCTTGTAGGGGGTCCCGTTGTGTCGAGGGGTTGAAGCGGCTCGTGCCCTGTCGGTGGAGGTGACGTGGGCACGAGCGTGGGCGATCGGGGCCTGGGCGGTGATCGCTGGGTCAGCGCACGGGAACGTGCGATGGCGTGGGGTTGTGTGGGGGAAGCGGCTCATCGTCGCGCTGCGTCATAGGTCAGATGAGTGGTCGAAGCGCTTCGATTGCGCTGAGATTAGGACCCATGGGCGGGTCGCACAACCCCTGCTGCAGTGTTCGATGAGCACTTCGACGGTCGTCTCGCAGCTTCGAAGCGCTTCGACAATGGAGGTGTCATGGGCTCTGAACACACCTCGCCCCCGATGCCTGGGTGGCATCGGGGGTGAGGTGCGTGGGGCACTTCGCCATCCCGCGACGTTCAGCTTCTGGCCGTCAGACGGCCGCGGGGATCACAGGGGCGGGTAGGCGTTGTCCATCAGCTCCTGGAACTGCGCGTCGAACCAATGGCCTGACAGCGGGGCGTCCGGCAGCGCGCCGGACATGTGGTTCTGGTTGAGCGGGTTGCCCTCGTAGGTCGAGTCACACATGCGGTCGAAGCCCTTGTCCTCGTCGTTCGGGATCTCCTCGCTGGAGCCGTCCGACTCGCCCGGGGGCTTGATCCACGCGTAGGCGTGGATGCCGGCGGCAGGGGACGCCTGAAGGGTGTCTTTATTGCCGTAGGGTGGTTGACCTGGGGCTTTGCGGTCGCCCGAGTATGGGCATGATCAGTGATCGTGGGTCTGCGACTGCTTTACTTGATCTTCTGTCGACTGCTGGGCTGCTTCCTGTTGCTGGGCCGATCGACCGCCGCGAACAACGCCGAGATCCTCGCGCTTCGCCATGAGGTGGCTGTGCTTCGCCGGCAGATCAAGCGGCCGCGGCTGTCCTGGGCCGATCGTGTTGTGCTCTCCGCTCTCGCCCGGCACCTGCCACCCGCCTTGCGCCGTCGTCGGCTGGTCACTCCGGGCACCCTGCTGACCTGGCACCGCCGTCTGGTGTGCTGGAAATGGCGCCAGACGGCGGTCGGATCCGGTCGTCCACCATTGCCGGATGAGACAGCCGCGCTCATCCAGCGCCTGGCGAGAGAGAACCCGACCTGGGGATACGTCAGGAGCCAGGGTGAGCTTCGACGGCTTGGTCATCGGGTCGCCACCGCCACGATCCGGCGCGTTCTGCGCCGCTCCGGCTTGCCACCTGCACCGCGGCGCGCCTCCCAGCAGACCTGGCGCTCCTTCCTCCGTTCACAGGCTCACACGCTGCTGGCTTGCGATTTCATGCACGTGGAGACCGTCTTCCTCAGACGTCTCTATGTTTTCTTCGTCATGGAGATCAAGACCCGGCGCGTTCACGTCCTGGGCGTCACCGCCCACCCGACCGGCACATGGTCACCCAGCTCGCCCGCAATCTGCTCACGGGCCTCGAGGAGAGGGCTGGGTGCTTCCGGTTCCTCATCCGGGACCGGGACAGCAAGTTCACCGCCGTATTCGACGCCGTCTTCGCCGGCAACGGCACAGCCGTCATCCCGACGCCGCCGCAGAGCCCACGGTCCAACGCGTTCGCCGAACGATGGATACGCACAGCCCGCGCCGAATGCACCGACCGCCTCCTCATCACCGGCGAACGACACCTACGTACGGTCCTCACCACGTACGCCGAGCACTACAACACCGGACGAGCTCACCGAAGCCTCGACCTACGTGCCCCAGATGACGACCCGCACATCATCCCCCTGCCCGCCGCCACGGTCAGGCGCAAGCAGGTACTCGGCGGACTGCTCAACGAGTACCACACCACGCCACCCCGACCGCCTCACCATCCACAGGCAACGCCCAGCTCAGCAGCCTGATCGGAATATTGACACCCTTCAGGGTGCCGGTGTCTTGGTCGAGCTCGGTCGGCGCGCATTTCGGAGCGAGGTCGGCTGAGTTGGAGTGGCGCAGGAACTGGCCGGGGTTGTTGGCCGACTCGAAGGTCAGGCAGGAGGTGTTGACCAGGCCGGCGCGGACGATCCAGGGTCCCAGGACCATCCAGTCGGGCAAAGAACAGCGCGGGCCCGGCCGGGCAGGGCAACCCCTGGCTCAAAGGGGCGCTCGGCGAGGCCGCCAACGCCGCCGCAGGCACGGACACCTTCCTCGGCGCCCGATACCGGCGCATCGTCAAACGCCGTGGACACGCCAAAGCCCTGGTCGCCGTCGCCCGCTTGATACTCGTCATCGCCTGGCACCTGATCAACGACCCCGGCGCCTCCTGCAAGGAACTCGGCGCCGACTGGCATCAGCGTCACCTCAACCCCGCCCGCAGACCCCGCGACCTCGTCCGCCAGCTCCGAGCCCTCGGCCACCAGGTCACCCTCGAACCCGCGACCGTCTGACCGACCCCATCCCGACATCCGGTCCACAAGCGGCCCGGTCGATGCGGGACCTCAGACGGAGAAGGCGATGCGTGCGAGCCGCACCGTGCCACGCAGTCCGAGGCGGACGCCGTGCACACCGGCCCTCGACCACGGGGGCGCTCACGTGGCGAAGCCGTGGGCCCGGCCGTGCCCGGGGAGAACGTGAGCACTACCAGTAAGGGACCGTCACCCGCGAAGAGATCGACCGACCGTGCCTTCGGGGACCAGAAGTTCGGGCCCACCCGGTCGTCGCGGGCGCGCATCACGCGGGTCTCCTTGGAGACGGCCTCGCCGACCAACCGTACGAAATCGGTGTCCCACGTCGCGCCGAGGCCGACAGCCTGGGCGAAGACGGTGGTCTGGTCTATCCAGGCGACGCCGTGCAGGGCCTCCTGGCCGGAACCCGTCGACGCCTATGCGCTCGACGGTGGGCGTGAACTGGTGCAGAGATCCGATCTTTTCGTCGAGGGTGAGCCACGACGGAAGGTCGTCGATGCGCTTCGCGAACGGCAGCTGCGGTCGCGGAACGGCGGTAATGGGTGCGGCGTGTGTGCAGACACATGGGATCCCTTGAGATGGAGTCGGATAGTGTTTTCGAAGCGCTTCGCTGCTCGTCAGGGCACTAGGGGAGTGTCAAGAGATCAACATCGTTGCATTGAGCAGGGCATGCGGGTAAGCCCCTTCTTGCACCTCGAAGGAATCTTGGGAGCGACCCTTGTGCGCCCCCATGCCTTCACTTAACCTCGCAGCAACATCGAAGCGCTTCGACTGGTCATCACGTCGCAGTAATGGGATGTCCGCTTCCCGCTCAGCCAGTTCCAGTCACGGCACCGCAGCCGACGACCTCCGCCGGGCACGCAGGTGCGCCATGAAGGGTTGACGCAATGACGACGAACGCCGCCTCCATCTCCTCAGGGCCGAGTCGGAGAAGTTTCCTCGCTTCCACGGCGGTCGCCACCGCAGCGGTGGCCGGCGGGATGCCGCTGCTCACCGCCTGTGGCGGTTCGGACAGCGGTTCACGAGAGGGTGCCACGTCGGGCAAGGCAGCGGACAAGCTGCTCCCGACGTACGTCGCCAGTACGGTCGCCAAGCCGGACCTTCCGCCGAAGAACGGTTCGTCGGCCGGCTACACCGGCAAGATCGACCTCGCGGGCCTCGCCACCTCGGTTCCGGACAAGCTCGGCACCGGCGCCTCCTTCAAGGTCATGTCCCCGTTCTGGGGCTCCCCGCCGAAGCCCGGGTGCGCCTACTACACGGCGCTCGATGCCGCGGCGGGCACCAAGATCACCTGGCAGAACCAGGACGGCAACACCTATGGTGAGAAGCTTGGTGCCGTTCTCGCCTCCAGCTCCATACCCGACGTGGTGGTCGTGCCCAGCTGGGAGCTGGTCGGCAAGATCGCGAGCGCGGTCACCGCGAAGTTCATGGACCTCGGCCCCTACCTGGCGGGCGACAAGGTCAAGAAGTATCCGAACCTGGCCGCGATTCCGTCCGACTCGTGGCGCATGTCCATCTTCGGTGGCGCGCTGCGCGGCATCCCGATACCCGCCGCCGCCGCGCCAGGCATCGCGCCCTTCTACCGCAAGGACATCTTCGACAAGAAGGGCTACTCCGTTCCCAAGTCGGCCGATGAGTTCCTCAGCTGGGCCAAGGAGGCCACCAGTGCCAAGGCCAAGGTGTGGGCCTGTGGTGACATGAGGTGGTCGGCGGCGGGCATCTTCGGTGTCCGCCCTGCCGGGCCGCTCGGCTGGAACATCGGGGACGACGGGAAGCTGACGTACCGCATCGAGCACCCCGAGTACCTCGAACACCTGGAGTGGGTCCGCAAGCTGTTCGACGCGGGCGTGGTCCATCCCGACGACAAGGCCAACACGGGCACCCCCAGCCAGCGGTTCACCGCCGGGCAGATCCTGGTCTACAACGACAACCTATACGGCTGGTACGGCGCGACCGCCGAACAGGCGAAGTCCAACCCCGACTTCGAGATCGAGGGCATGGACTACTTCGGCGCCGACGGTGGCAACCCGACGCTGTACGCTTCCCCGCCCGCCGGCATCTGGTCGATGATCCGCAAGGGCGCCTCGAAGGAGACGATCGAGAACGCGCTGGCCGCCGCCAACTTCGCGGCCGCGCCCTACGGCACCAAGGAGCGGATGTTCGTCGACTACGGCGTCGAGGGCACCCACTACACGGTCAAGGGCGGCGTCCCGGTCAAGACCGACAAGGGCAACTCCGAGGTGAGCAACACCTGGGGTGGGCTGGCGGCCCCGGCTCCCTACACCGCCCACCCCGACTTCCCCGAGGTCGCCCGCAAGCAGGTCGAGTGGCAGCAGCGGCAGGGTGCTTTCCTGAAGAAGACGTCCACCTACGGCATGAACATCGTCGAACCGGCTCGCTACGCGACCCTCTCCAGCCAGTTCGAGCAGCTGGAGATCGACTTCGTGCGTGGCCACAAGAAGCTGCCCGATGTGCAGCAGGCCATCTCCACCTGGAAGTCCTCCGGTGGCGACAAGCTGCGCGACTGGTACAAGAAGCTTCTCGACAAGAACGGCAGCGGCAACTGATGTCCCTCACGGCCGGGAGGCAGGCCTGACGGGACCCGTCAGGCCGCGGCCGTCGAGGACCCGACGGCCGCGGTCGCCACCGCGGCGGCGAAGGACCAGGTGCCACGCAGGACGAGCCAGACCGGTTCGAGTGCGGCGAGTTGGGAGGCGAGTTCCTGCTGGGCACGGTCGAACAGCGGGCGTACCCGATCCGGATCGGCTTGGCCGTCGCGGCGGCCGGTGGAGCTTCGACGGGCGGGCCCGCCTTCCACGGCCGCCCCGGGCCGCGGTCCTCGGGGACGGTCACCTCCAGTTCCTCGCGGAGCGCGGGGACGAGGATGAAGCGGGCGGTGCGGTACTTCGTTACGCACTTCCCGCTCCGAGTGCGGCAGGCGCTGCCCGCCGGGGCTTCGCACTTCGGACAGTCGTTTCGTTCTACCACGTTTGCTGCTTGATCGGGCGTCAGGTCCACCCGCGCAGTTTGTCAGAACCGTCTCGCACAACATGCTGGTTTTGCGAGGGGTTCTGCGAACGGCGACCTGCGGATTCGTGAGTGGCTCCGGGGTGTTCGCAGAACTCTCGCAACTGGTCATTTATGAGAATCACGCAGCACCCGGCCGTAGCCGCTGCGCTTGGGTAGGCGGGCCGAACTGTTCCGTGTACAGAAGCCCCGGCCGCGCCTGGCGGTTCAGCCCGTGAGGGTGTTGAGCCAGCCGGTCAGCATTCGGTTGATCTCCTCGGGGCGTTCCTGCTGGATCCAGTGGCCGCAGCCCTCTACGAGGTGGGAGGCGGTCAGGCCGGGGAGGGTGGTGGGGAAGGCGTCGATAGCGTCGGACATCCAGGTGGTGGAGGCGTCCAGGGCGCCGCCGATGAACAGGGACGGCTGCTTGATCGGGGCGCCGCGGTGGGGGGCGAGATCTTCCCAGTCGCGGTCCATGTTGCGGTAGCGGTTGAGGGCGCCGGTCAGACCCGTGCGTTCGAACTCTCCGGCGTAAACGTCGAGGTCGTCCTCGGTCAGCCAGACCGGGAGGATGCCGGCGGGAAAACGGTCACGCAGCCGGCCGCCGTGGGCGACGAAGTGCGGGTCGGGCTCGCCCTGGGCGGGCATGGTGTCGGCGGACAGGGCGGCGTAGAAGCCCGCGAGCCAGCCCCGCACGTCAGGCTCGATCTCCGTCTCGGCGCGGCCGGGCTCCTGGAAGTAGGAGACGTAGAACTCCTGCTCGGGGCCGCCGATCTGGCCGAAGATGTCGGTGGGGCGGGGGCCGCCGGGTGGCGCGTACGGGACGCTCAGCAGGGCGACGGCCCGGAAGACCTCGGGGTGGAGCAGGGCAGAGGTGGCGGCGATGTTGGAGCCCCAGTCGTGGCCGACGACCACCGCGTTCTCCTCGCCGAGGGCGTGCACGAGGGCGACGTTGTCCTCCACCAGGTCCAGCATCCGGTAGGCGTCGGTCTCCGCAGGCTTGGAGGAGCGGCCGTAGCCGCGCACGTCGATCGCCACCGCCCGGTAGCCGGCCGCGGCGAGGGCCGGGAGCTGGCGGCGCCAGGAGTACCAGGACTCGGGGAAGCCGTGCACGAGCAGGACCAGCGGGCCGGTGCCCTGCTCGACCAGGTGAAGGCGCCCGGTCGGGGCCTCGACGGTGCGGTGGCGGAGTGCGGCGGACGGCTCGGGCTGCATGGGGTCTTCTCTCGGTTCGCGGGTGGACGCAGGTACGCATCGATCATGCGGCGCAGCGACCGTCCATCGCGATTACCCTTGCCAATCTGGCAAACTTGCAGGACAGGATGGTGGAGCGGCACGTCCAGAAGGGGCAGAGCGGGTGACAGGCGATGACGTGGCCGACACGCTGGCGGCCATGGGCCCCCGGCTGCGGGCCGCACGCGAACACCGCGGCTCCACGCTCACCGGCGTCAGCTGCGCGACCGGCATCTCCCCGAGCACGCTGTCGCGGATCGAGACCAGCCGACGCAAGCCCACCCTGGAAGTGGTGCTGCAGTTGGCGAAGGAGTACGGCGTCTCCCTGGACGAACTGGCCGGCACCGCCCCCGCCGCCGAGCCCCGCACCTCCGCGCTCCAGCGTTTCGGCGACGACAAGGCGGTGCTGCCGCTGACCCGGTACGTCGGGGGCTTGCACGCCCACAAACACGTCCTACCCGCCGTCCAGGAGCCGCCCGCGCGGCCCCGGCAGGTCTCCCACGACGGCTGGGAATGGCTGTGCGTCCTGTACGGGCGGCTATGGCTCGCACTCGGCGACCAGGACCTCGTCCTGAGTGCCGGGGACGTCGCCGAGTTCGACACCCGCAATCCCCATGGGGTCGCGAACGCCGGCCCCGGCGGCCCGGTCGAGTACCTGATCATGTTCGGGCCCCAGGGAGAGCGCCTGCGACCGCGCACCCCGCCCGCCCCCGGCCCCAGGGCCTGGTAGGTGGGTGGAGGAGATACACGTAATAGCCGCCACTTCATAGCAGAGCGTGACGCTCAAATACGGTGAGTGTGTGTACGCTCCGTGATCTGGCCCTGGCCCCGCTACAGGGATCGTCGCTGTTTATGGTGGCCGCTGTCAGTCGGTCGGGCGTGGGGCGGTTGGTGTGGCGTCGCTGGAGCGGACGGCGTATCCGAGGTTCAAGAGGCTGATCTCGGAACGGGAGTTGCGGGAGTACTTCACGCCGTCGGCGGAGGAGACGGCGTGGGCTCGTGAACGTACGCATCACCGCCCGGGCCGGGTCTTGGCGCTGCTGGTGATGCTGAAGTCCGCCGCGCGGCTGGGCCGTGTCCCCAAGATTGGGGAGATACCCGAGGTGGTCGTGGCCCATGTACACGATCAGGCGGGGCTCACCGCGGGGACAGTGCCAGAGGCGGACTCCGAGCGGAGCGAGGAGCGCTATCGGTCGGCCGTACGTGACCGCCTGGAGCTGAAGTACAGGCCAGGCGAGGCCCGCGTGGTCGCGGAGGCGGCGATGCAGGCGCCGGCGAAGGCGTATACCGCGGACCTGGTGAATGTGGCGCTGGAGGAGCTGGTCCGGCAGAAGGAGCGGCTGGAGCTGCCCGCATTTTCCACCCTGGACCGCATGGCTTCCCGTATCCGTTCCGAGGTGGAAGCCTCGCAGTGCGAGGCGATCGTCGCGCGCATGAGTGATGCGGCGCGGGAGCGGGTCGCGGGCATGCTAGAGGTCGCCGTCGACCGCCTCACCCTCGGCGGGAACATCATCGAGACCGGCACCGACTCCTTCCGCCTCGCCCAGACCCGGGCAAGGACCGAGCAGGCCGCTGACTGACGACCGCAGCGGGCCTCCCTGCACGGGACCTGCCCTGCCTCTTCCGAGAGAAATCGCCGCCCGACGCTGACGCTTCTAGCCTGCGTCGGGTGATGACAGCTGATGACGTGTTTTTCGTCCTGGCCCTGTTGCAGCGGGCGGAGGCCGACGTCTGGGTCGGTGGCGGATGGGGGATCGACGCTCTGGTCGGTGAGCAGACCCGAGATCATCGCGATCTGGACTTGATGCACCGGCAAGACCAGGAAGCCGCCGTGCTGGCGGCTCTCTCCCCGGCAGGTTTCGTGGAGAGCCTGAACTGGAGGCCCATCCGATTCGTCGTGACGGCTCCGGACGGCCGGGAGATCGACCTTCATCCGCTGGTCTTCAGTGATGACGGCTCAGCGGTGCAGGCGTCACCCGAACCGCAACGTCCCTTCGCCTATCCCCCCTCCTGCTTCGTGACGGGCACCATCCAGGGGACGCCCATCCCGTGCTTGTCCGCCGAGCAGCAGGACTTCCATCAGGGATACGAACCAACAGAACGTGACCGGCACGACAAGGCAGAACTCCGCCGCGTCTTCGGGATCGCCACGCACTTTTGACCGCGTCGAAGCGGTGTCAAAACTCACCGACGTGCTCGCGCTCACGGAGCATGAACCGATGTCAGAACTCATCGGCATGCGCTGCTACTTGCCATCGACATAGCCAGAAGCGGCCCCCGCGGGGGCCGCTTCGCGGATATCTCCTCCAAAGACCCGATAGCAAGCAGCGAACGAACGGCCTGACGTCCCGGATACGCCCAGGATGTCAGGCCTCTTCCTCGTCGTCCTCAGCGGCGTCGGGGTCGCGGAAGGGGCGCAGGCCCTGGCCGGGGCCGCTGGCCTTGATGTTGAACAGGTAGCGGCCCAGGAAGTTGATGTGCCGGTCCTTGAGCGGGGAGAGCCGGGCGACGTCCTCGTCCTTGACGGCGTGGCCCTCGGCGCGGAGCCGGGCAACAGCAGCGTCCAAGTAGCGGGTGTTCCACAGCACGACGGCATTGAGAACGAGATGCAGACTGGCCAACTGATCCTCCTGGCCCTCGCGGTACGCCTGTCGGATCTGGCCCCGGCCGCCGTGGCAGATCGCGCGGGCCAGGCGGTGGCGGGACTCCTGCACAGTAAGCTGCCGGTTCATGAGCCGCCGGTAGGTGTCGCCCACCGGGTCGACCAGGGCGAGCAGGCGCATGGTCTTGTCGATCCGCCCGTACTCGGCGAACGCAGCCCCCAGCGGGGTGGGGTGGCCCTCACGGCCGAACATCCGCAGCAGGTCGTAGGCCCGGACCTGGTTCGTGATGAGCGACCCGGCGACCCGGAGCATGTCCGGCCAGTGCGTGGCGATCCGCTTGAGGTTGACCTTGTTGCAGGCGACGGCCTCCAGCGGCCCGCACCCGGCGGCCGGCGTCTCCCCGTCGTCGGGCAGGTCGGCCCGCCAGAACGCTGGTCTTCCAGGTCCCGGAAGCGCGGGGCGAAGCGGAAGCCAAGCATCTTGTACAGGCCGAAGGCCATGTCCGAGTACGAGGCGTTGTCGGTCGCGACCATCTCCGGCTTCACCCCGCCGTCGAGGTTCAGCAGGGTGTCCAGCGTGTACAGGCTGTCGCGCGGCATGCCGCGCACCACCATCGCGCCGATTCCCGCGACCTGGTCGTTGACGGCGTTGAGCCAGGTCACACCGCGTTTGTAGCCGTAGTACTTGGGCGAGGGGCCGGTGTTGATGCTCTTGACGGGGACGACGAAGCGCAGCCCGTCGACGGAGGCGAGCAGCCCGCCGCCCCACATCTGGGCCAGCTCGATCCGGGACTGGGCGGTGATGAGCGCGGCGTTCGCCGCGGCGATGGTGTCGGCGCGCACGTAGTCCTGGTCGACGTGGGACAGCCGCGAGCGGGTCAGGGCGCTGTTCTCAGGGTCGATGACCGGTGTCAGGCCGATGTTGCAGCTCTGCGAGACGAGCAGGGCAACCAGGGAGAGCAGGCCGTCCATGCGGGTGCGCCGGTCGGAGACGTGCCCGAAGGAGTTGAGGAACCCGGTCCAGGAGTGGACCTCGAACAGCAGGTCCGGCAGGTCGATCCTGGGGAGCATAGCCTCGGTGGTGTTCTTCAGCCAGGTCAGCGACTCCGGCTCACCCACCGCACCCAGCTTGTCCACCGACAACTTGGCCCTGCCGCCGCCCTCGGGGACGACGACCTCCACCTTCGCGTCGTCCCCGGCCTCTTCCAGCCGGTCGGCCATCTGCCGCCACGCGGCATCCAGGGCCCGGACCAGCTGGTCCAGGTGTTCGGCGGCGTCCTCGGACAGGGACAGGCCCGCCAGCACGTCCGCCTTCATCGCCTCCCACCGCGGCCCGTCCAGCAGCCTCGCGCGCGGGTCCGCCCACCGGTTCGACGGCGAGGCGAACACGTCCCGCCGGTTCAGCGCGCGGTGCAGCTGCTCCAGCACGCACACCACGTACGCGTCACGGTCGACCGCGCCCTGCGGCAGCTTCGAGTTGGAGAACACCGCCCGCTTCCACATCGTCGGCACGAGTTCGGCGTCGACCTCGCGGGGCAGCAGCGGCCGGTCCTTGACCCGCCGCCGCGACAGCGCGGGCTGCCGGCGTACCGCGGCGAGCACCCGTCGCCCGGCCGGGCCCGCACCGAGCGCGTCCGACTCACCCAGCAGGGACAGGAAGGGCCGGACGGTGTTGTAGCGCAGGGCCAGCTTCTCCCGCATCGCCGCCTCGGCCGACCCGTCGTCCTCCGGCACCAGGGCCTCCACGGTCGCGACCGCCCCCACGACCGCCGTACGCGGCACGGCCTCCTCGACCGCCGCCCACAACGCGCCGACGTCCAGGTCCGTCCCGGCCTCGGCGACCAGGTCCAGCTCCTCGGTGAGGATCTTCGACGCCTTCGCCAGGATGCGGGCCGCCTTCTCCAGCTGCGGCAGCATCGCGAGACGGTCCCGGTCCGACGCCCGGCGGGCCGGGCTGATCAGCCGGTTCGCCATCAGCACCGCGAACAGGTCCAGCGCGTCATCGGCCGCCTGCCCCTCCAACTGACGCACCACCGCCGTCAACAGCGCGGTCCGCCGCGGCTCCGGCGCCCGCTCGATCGTCTGCGCCTTGCTCAACTGTCCGTACCGGGCCAGAGTGGACAGCCTGTTCACCGGCACCCGGGACAGGTTCACCCGCCCCAGCGCGAACGCCGAGATCTCCTCCACCCGCTCCATGGCCCGCACCTAACTTGACGCCGTGACGCAGGTTTTGACCAAGCCTTATGACACCAGCTTCTGAGACAGGGTGACCTGCGGCAACGCGATCACGTGTCGACGGTCGGCCTCCTGTGTCACAGCCATGCTTGTGACACACGGAACCGGGGATTTAGGACCCGCGGCATGTGGTGGATCTGCGTTGTTCGCTTTCCTGGACGACCACAGCTGAGTGATGGTCGGGCACCGCTGGGGCTTTATGGAGGACTCCGTCCGTCAGTCCGGCACCCTACTTATTAGTAGGTGTCGCGGCTCAGCGCCGCCCTGAGCCGCCGGGCTTGCTTGATCAGCTGTGATGAGCCCTTGCGCGCGGCCAGCTCGTCGATCTCCGGTATCGCGCCACGGGCTCCGGACCGCTCCGCGCAGTCGGCCGCGAGCGTGAGCAGGGCGCCGGCGGCGGGTGCCGGTTCTCCCGCCAGGAGCCCGGGGAGGGCGCCCGAGAGCACCGCCCATACCGTGGCGTAAGCACCGGTGCGCGCCGCTTCCTGCAGCGCTGCCACGACCCGCTTCGGCTTGAGGCGGCGCAGGCCGGTCAGCTCGGCGATGTCCCGGCCGAGCCCTTCGGCGTCGAGCTGTCCGCGAGCGGCCAGCACGAGCATCGCGTCCACCGCGAATAGCTGCTCCTCCAAGCGCCGTGCTCCGAGCCCGTATGCCACCAGCAGATGGGTCGCGGGCCCGGCCGGCCCGCCGGACTCGGCGAGCGCGGGCAGCACGGGCACCCCGTGACCGAGGTGGTCGGAGTCGGCCAGGGCCGAGAAGGCGGACAGTATCCGTGCCGCGATGATCTCCCGGTGCTGGGGCAGGAGGGCCAGGGCCTGCGGGGTGCACTGCCCGCCGCCCCCGCACTTGCACGGAGCGCTGATGGGGTCGTGCGCGCCGAGCAGGGAGCGGAACGGCTCGGGATAGTCTTCATGCCCGGGAAGGGCCTCGGTGTGCACGAGGACACCGGGGCGGGGGGTCCTGAGCCTCAGCGGCTCGGTTTCCCGGGAGAGGGTGGGATCGGGCAGGCCGCCCGAGGCGAGCCAGGCGGCCAGCCGCCGCCCCGCCGGGGAGGTGAGCCGGTCCGCCGCGGCCCGCGCTTCGAGCGGCACTTCCCGGTCCAGCCGCAGCAGGGCCTGGTCGAGGTCCGCCGGGCCGGGCTCGGTGCCCGAGTCCTCGTACGCGGCGAGCCGGGCCACCAGCTCCAACGGGTCGATGGTTCCCGTCGTCCAGGTGGGCGTGGCCAGCAGGAACGGCAAGGGGTCCCCGAGTTCCAGGCGCGCCCCGATCTCGGCCGCGCGGCTGAGGCAGATGGACCAGATCGCCGTGTGCGGGCACTGGTACTCCTGGAACCGGAAACGGAGGGCGCCCAGGCCGGACTGGATGCGGAGGCTGCGCGTCTTCTCCTCCGCGGCCTCGCCCATGACGAACATGACGACGGCTTCGAGTGCTTGTGCGAATACGTTGTCGCTCAGCCATGAGGCAGGCTGCCGGTGCGCTGCGACGACCGGTTCCAGGGCCGCGCGGAGCCCCGCCAGGTCGGCGTGGGCGTGGACCACGAGGCTGTTCAGCGCCCGCTCCTCCTGCGCCGGGGTGCCCTTGCCGCGCAGCAGCGCGACGACCTCCTCGGCGAGCTCGGCAGGGGCGAGCGGTGCGGGATCCAGGCGCTCGGGGTCCGGCACGGGCGGCAGGACGTCGCCCCCCGCGGCGGGCGGATCGGCCTCCTCATCGGCCACGGCGCCGCCGAACGCCTCGACCGCGCGTTCACGCAGGTCGGAGGGGAGCAGTTCGGCACTCGCCGCCAGTTCGGCGAGGATGGCGTCGCCCGCGTGCTTGCGGTGGCGGACGGCCAGGGCGAGGGCCTTGTCCTGGAGGCTGTGGTCCTCGTGGCCGAAGGCCTCGGCGGCCACCGGCAGCAGCTCGTCCGTGAGAGACCGGTCGCGCTTGATCGCCTTGTCGAGCATGGCCAGTTGGGAGCGCACGATCTTCTTCTCGGGCCGGAACAGAGCCGCCCGCGATGCCTCGACCAGGTGCTCGGTCTCCAGACGGCCCGCCTCGTCGAGTTCGGCCAGCGTCTCCTGGGCGCGGGCGGCCGCCAGCGAGTGCCCGCCGGAGAGCATCCGTACCCAGGTGAGGGTGTGCGCCGCCCGCTCGTCCGCGGTCAGGTCCAGGGCGGTCAGCAGGGCGAGGAAGCCCTTCACGATGCCGAGCCGGCCACCGCGCAGCAACCGCGACAGACAGCCCTCGACCAGCATCTCGCGGCTGAGCAGTCCTTCCCGGGCGAGTGCGGCGAGCGCGTCGGGCCATCCGGGGTCGGTGTCCCGGGTGTACTGGAAGTCCGAGCCGGCCTCGTCCACCTCGAAGAGCCGGGGGACGGCCGCTTTCAGGAACGGATCGTCCCGCAGCCTTTCCTCGATCGTCTTACCCCGCTCCGGGATGTCCCTCTCCCAGCCGAGGATGAAGCCGTCCGTCATGGGCGGCTCGCAGTCGGCGATCAGCGACAGCCGCTTGATCAGCCCGTACTCCCACCCGCCGACGGTGCGGCGCTCCGCCAGCCGGCGCGCCACCTCGGCCAGCCACTCGGGGGCACGGTCGCCCATCACGCCGACGACCGCCTGGGGATCCTCGGGCCCGGCCCACCACAGATCGCGGCTCGTGAGCCACTGGGCCGCGGCCGCCGCGCCGGTGCAGCACCCCGCCCCGGCGAGCAGCAGGCCCTGGCGCACCAGCAGGTACCCCTCGCCCCGCCAGAATTCCGGGGTGTCCTTGCGCCACTGCTTGAGCACCGGCAGCCCCTTCCGCCGCTCGGCGTCGGTCAGGGCGCCGACCAGCTTGGGGATGTCCTCGACGCGGCCCTCGCGCACCGCGTCCAGCAGGCCGCGGATGCCGTCCGCGGTGCCGTCGGGGACCCGGTAGTCGGGGAAGCCGTGGGTGAAGGTCATCGGGTGGCTCCGGTGGGGGTGTCGGCGTTGTCCTGGGCGGTGGCGGTCGTACCGGGCGCGGCCGCGCGGCGGGCGATGCGGACGGCGAGGGCGTGCTTGCACGGGCCGCGTCCGCCGCGGTATTCGGCCCACCAGCGGCAGGTGCAGGTCAGCCGCCCTTCGGCGGACCTCACGCGGTGGCTGTGGTCCTCGACGGTGACGGTGGCCGTCTCGCCGTCGAGGCGCACCGCGCCCGCGTCGACGAGGGCGCGGGCGGCGCGCAGCCGGGGGTTGTCCCGCTCGGCCCGTGCGGCGTCGTACGGCAGCTCCCGGTGGAAGTACGCCGCCTCCGCCGTGTCGTAGCCGATGCGCCCGGCCGTTGCGAGGCGGGTGAGCGCGGCCCGTACCCGCTGCGGGGTCAGCCCGGACTGCGCGGCCAGGTCGGCGATGTCGACGGCGGGGTCCCAGGCGAGCAGCACCGAGACCAGGTCGGCGTCCTCGGCCGACTCGTCCGCCGCCAGGGCGTCGAGGACGCCGCCCTCGCCGGAGAAGCCCCGTGTCGTGTCCGGGGACAGGGCGAGGGTCAGCCGCATCCCGGGGAGTCCGATCTCCCACGCGCTCGCCACCGGACAGCTGCCCGCCGTGACGGCCGGGCCGTGGATCCGCAGCCCCGTCGCATGGCGCAGCACCCAGGTCAGCGCGGTCAGCCGCTCGGGCCCGGGCAGGCAGACCGCGCCGGGGACCGGCCGGGTGGTGGCGCGCAGCGAGCGGCCCGCCGGGACGACCCAGCGCGCTCCCTTGGAGGCGCCGCGGGTGGTGCTGGGGCGTGGCAGCGCGCGGAGGAAACGCAAGGCCTCGGCCGCGGGTATTTCGGCCCGCAGGTCGAAGCCGGAGGTGATCACCTGGGTCTCGGCGAAGCCCCGCAGCCAGCGCTCGGGCAGCGGCACCTTCTTCTCCACCACCGGCCCGTCGAAGGTGGTGACGGTCATCTCATCGGGCCCGACCTCCAGACGCAGCGGATCGCTCGCGCCCACCCGGGTCAGGGCGTCCCGCAGCGGGATGTTCACGTCGACGTTGGTCGTGCCGTGCCCGATATCGTCGCCGTCGAGGGCGTCGCCCAACATGTCGAGCCGCGCGTACACCCCGCAGCAAGCGGAGAACGACTCGAACCTCAGCCGGTCCCCGTTCCCGGTGACGACCGGGTCGCGCCAGTAGTCGAGCTGCGGCTGGTAGTAGCGGGCGGCGGCGATGTCCGCGACGCACAGCAGTCCGGCGGCGGTGGCCTGGGGGTGGGTCAGGAAGCCGCTAAAGAAGCGCGGATGGGCTTCCTGTCCGGCCGGGGTGGCGCCGCCGGAGGTCTCCAGACCGATGCTCCGCCCCTCTGCCGTGCCCCGCACGGCAGAGGGGCGGAGATAGGCGTACGTCTGTGCCGTTCTCGTCATGGCCGAGATGCTATGGGCCACCACTGACACTTCGCTGGGGTGCGGGCCAGGTCGGACATCGGCATGTCGAAGACCTCGATCGCCTCGTCCGCGGCCCGGTTCCGCACCGCGGCGGCGAACGCCACCAAGTGGCCATCCGCCGGGGTTCGGCGAGGTCGGCGACCGAGGACTGGAGCCGGCGTTATGGCCGCGCGACCCGGCTGGGGAAGAACCTGTGCCGTTCGGAAACTCGTCGCTGCTGGTCAGGCGGTGTATCTGTACTCGTTGATCACGCCGCCGAGTATTCGGGTGTGCAGGAGCCGGTGAGTAGTCGGAGCGCTCATGGGCTTCGGGTGCTCGTGTGCGAGGGGAGGGAGCTGTGCCCGGGCTTGGTGTGGCCGATGACGGTTGTAGTGCTGTGCGTAGGCGTCGAGGATCTGTCGGGCATGGGTTTCGTTCCATATGAGCAGGTGGTCGAGGACCTCGCGCCGCAGGGTTCCGATGACCCGTTCACATGGCGCGTTCATCCGGGGCGTTCGAGGCTCTGTCGGCACGACCTCGATGTCATCGGCCGCGAAGACTGCGTCGAAGGACTCGGTGAAGGACTCGGTGTACTTCGCGTCCCGGTCGCGAATCAGGAAGCGCAGCGAGTCCACCCGCACACCCAGCTCGATGGCGAGGTTTCTCGCCTGTTGCACCGCCCAGGGTCCGGTGGGATGGGCTGTCACGCCGGCGATGTGCAGTCGGCGTGTGTCGTGCTCGAGGAACACCAGCGCGTACACGCGGCGCAGGTCGATCAGGTCGACGTGTAGGAAGTCGCAGGCGATGATGGACTCGGCTTGCGCGGTCAGGAACTCGCACCACGTCGGGCCTCCCCGGCGTGGGGCTGGATCGATGCCCGCCGCTGTGAGGATTTTCCAGACCGTGGTCGAGCCGACCGGGTGTCCGAGCCGGATGAGTTCGCCCTGGATCCGTCGGCAGCCCCACCGCGGATTCTCCTTGGCCAGCCGCAGCACCAGCGCCTTCACCACACGCGCGGTCGGCGGTCTCCCGGGCCTGGCCCGGCGCTTGCTGTAGTCCCATTTCCGAGCGATCAGTCTGCGGTGCCGTGCGAGCAGCGTCGTGGGCGTCACCGGGAACGCGTTCGCCCACCGGTACCGGGGGATCAGCGACGACAGCGCCGCGAACCACAGCCGATCCGCCGGCTCGTACCGCACAGGTCTCGTGAGCTGCCTGCGCAGCACCGCGTTCTCGTGTCGCAGCACAAGCAGTTCCGCGTCCTTGGCGGCATCCCGACGCAACAGCAATGCTGGGAACGCGAGCAGCTTCCGAGCCACCTGGTACACCAGAGAGACGAACACCCGGACAGGGTTCCAGCAGACCGTGATGGAACGCCAGACCCGCTCCGAGCAGCAGCGATGAGTTTCCGAACGGCACAGGACCAACGGGTCCACCGACTACGGCGAGGCAGCCGGCCGCCCGCCTTTGACCGCGAGACGTACAAGCAGCGCAACACCGTCGAGCGGTGCATCAACCGCCTGAAGCGGTGGCGAGGCCTGGCCACCGTTACGACAAGACCGCAACGATCTACCTGGCCGGACTCACAGCATCTTCCTCTGGTCCGCCTGGTGATCCAAACGAAACTGCCTAGCGGCCTGTTGGGGGCTTACCTGCGATACCAGGGGTGGGAGTGCGGTGCACGGCGCCCTTCTGCATGACGAAGTCGATGTCCGCAACGGCCGTGATGTCGTCGAAGGGGTCGGCGGGCAGTGCGACCAGGTCGGCGGTCGCGCCGGGCTGGAGGCGTCCGAGGTCGGGCCGGTCGAGCAGGTCGGCGGCGACGCTGGTGGCAGCGCGAAGGGCCCGCACGGTGGCGATACCGGTCTTGACCATCGCCGGAAACTCGCGCCAGTTGTCGGCGTGCGGGAACATGCCGGCGTCGGTGCCGAACGCGATGCGCACGTCGCTTGCGGCCACGTTGTGCGCGGACTCCCGGAGCTGGTCGGCGTAGCGGGTGAACTTCACCCGTTCCGCTGGATCCTTTCCCTCCCAGTAGCTGTCGTCGTCGAGGTGGTCGAGCGCGTCGATTACCATGAACTGGGTCGGCACGAGGGAAATGCCCCGTTCAGTCATCTGGGCCAGTGTCGACGCCGAAGCGAGGTTGCCGTGCTCGATCGAGCGGACACCGGCGGTGACGGCGCGCGAGACGCCCTCGTCGCCGTAGGCATGCGGCGTGCAGGGGATGCCCAGGTCGTGGGCCGTGGCGACCAGCGCGTTCATCTCCTCCTGCGTGTAGGTGGTCTGTGCGGGATCGTCTGAGGGAGTGGCGAAGCCGCCGGTGGCGCCGAACTTGATCCAGTCGGCGCCGGCACGGATGTTCTCGCGTACCCTGCGCGTGATCTCGTCCGCGCCGTCTGCCAGCGCGCCGATCTCGCGGTCGAAGTGTGACGCGAGCAGTGTCGAGGCGTCGCCGTGCGCGCCCCGCGCGGAGATCAGGTACGGCGCGACGATCATCCGTGGCCCCACGATGTGACCACGGGCGATGGCGTCGCGCAGATACAGCGTGACCGGCTCGGCGGCGAAGGTGGCCAGGTCGCGGATCGTGGTGAAGCCCCGGTGGAGCAGGTTACGCAATACCGGCAGGGCGCTCAGCGCGATCGCCGCAGACCCGTCGGATGCGAAGGCCCGCAGGAGCCGGCTGGGATCGACGGTGGTGTGGATGTGGCAGTCGATCAGTCCCGGCAGCAGCATGCGATCGCCGAGTTCGACCACCTCGGCGTGGGCGCGGTCGACAGTCGGCCCCACCTCGGCGACCCGACCGTCGCACACCGCCACCTCGGTGTGCCCGGAGGGCCGGTCCGCGAGCCCGTCCCAGCTCCGGTCGGCGATCAGCACCACCGCGCCTGGTTCCGTGTCACAGCCACGTCTTGTCACAGCGCTACCCTCCGCTTGCGCCCCCACCAGGTATCACTCGCTCGCCATCGGTCCCGCCGGGATCCAGGATGCCAGCGCTGCGACAGGCCGCGCATCGCGTGTCGGCCGTTCGGGTCAACGCGGTGCGCGCACTGTGACCTGATGAGACAGTGCCGAGGACGTCAAGACGAGCGACGGCGGGAGGTGCGAGGGGTCGACGATGCACGGCTATGGAATGTTGCACCTCGTACTCGACCTGCTGGGCACCTTCGCGTTCGCGTTGAACGGCGCGCTCACCGCGACGCGGATGGCACGTCTGGACATCGTCGGCGTACTCGCGCTCGCCATGGTGACCGCCCTGGGCGGCGGCGTGCTCCGGGACGTACTCGCCGGCGCACTGCCTCCGGCAACGTTCAGCGACTGGCGGTACCTGGCGGTCGCGGTGGCCGGCGGCATGGTCACGTTCCTGCTGTGGCGGCATCTGGAGCGCTACAGGGCGCTGATCACGGTGTTCGACGCGGCCGGCCTCAGTCTGTTCGCGGTCACCGGAGCGACCACCGCGCTGGAGTATCACATCGGCGCGCCGCAGGCGGTGCTGCTCGGCATGGTGACCGGGGTCGGTGGTGGCACGTTACGCGACGTGCTGGTGTTGCGCTTGCCGACGGTGCTGTACGCGGATCTGTACGCGATCCCCGCGCTGCTGGGGGCCGGGATCACCGTCGCATGCGAACGCACCGGCGTCTACGGTGTGCCCGCCGCGCTGGGGGCGGCCGTCGCCTGCTTCACGCTGCGGATGGTCGGCGCCCACTACGGGCTCAACGCGCCAGGGCCGCACCGCGCCGACGGAATCGCCGGGTCCGACGACAAATCGGCCCGGTAGCTCATGCACGCGGCATCAGATGCCGGTGACCGTGTCGACGCCGGTCAGCACGAGCAGATCAGGGTGTGGAAGACGCGGGCGGACATCGCCAGACCGCCGGCGCAGACCGCCCGCCCCGCTCCCGCGCGGGGGACGCCGCAGCCGATGCGGCACGAGCAGGTGGCGCGACGGTACTGGATCACTGGGCCAAGCCCGCCGAGGAGTACGACACCCTCGCCGGCGGCAAGGTCAAGCAGCTCGCCACCGGTTACACCAAGCGCTACAAGGCGAGTGAACTGGCCACGGTGAAGACCGGTCTGGGCGCCTCGTCGAGCGGTAAGAAGGGCGTGATCTACGCCTGGGGCGAGCTGCCCGGCAGTACAAGCACCTTTGCGCCCGGGGTCCAGCAGAAGCTGCCCGGCACGCGCACGCTGCGCCTGTCCACCGCGGGCGGGGCGAAGTGGAAACTCGACTTCGAGCAGCACGGCGGGGTCGACGAGTCCGGCTTCCCGATCGTCGAGGCCTTCTACACGCTCGGCACCCCGCAGACCCTGAAGGCGGGCAAGAGCTACGGGAAGACCTTCAACACGGCTGTCTTCGGTCCGCGTGTCGGCTCAAGTCTCGGTATCTACCGCGAGGGCAACGGCATTTACGGCTCCCTGCCAGTGTTCACCGACGGCAAGACCCACTCCGGTTCCTCGCTCTACTCGTCGGTCACCACGACCCTCTATCGCAACGGCGCCAAGGTCAGCTCGAACAGCGACCCGCTGGAAGGGGCGGGCATCTTCACGGTTGCGGCCGGTGACGCCGCGTACAAACTGACCACCTCGGTCAAGCGCAGCGTCAAGGTCGCCGCGGCCTCCACCCGCGTCGACGCCAGCTGGACCTTCCGCTCCAAGAAGGCCGACCTGGCCAAGCTGCCCGCGTCCTCGATCCGCTTCGACGCGGCCGTCGGCCTGGACAGCAGGGCCCCGGCCAACAAGAAGGTCTCCGTCCCGGTGACCGTCCAGGGCTCGGCAGCGGGCTCGAACCTGAAGTCCCTGTCGGTGTACGTGTCGTACGACTACGGCCAGACCTGGAAGAAGGTCACCGTCAAGAACGGCAAGATTGCGGTCACGAACCCGGCCAAGGGCAAGGGGATCTCGTTCCACGCCAAGATCGCCGACAAGAAGGGCAACAAGTCGACGATCTCGCTTTACAACGCGTACTACGGGAAGTGACCTGATCCGGTGGATCACCGACAGGTTCGCTGAACGCACTCATACACGGACGGCCCGCCGTCCGTGTATGAGTGCGTTGCGGCAAAGGGAGTCTCTGTTCGATGAGCAGGGGCTTCTTCGTGTGTGGGGCGTGATCGCGAGGGGGTAGAGGAGGCAGCGGGCGGCTTGTTGTTGATCGAGGAGGTCGCGATGCCGTCGGTGCTGGGGCTGATGGAACAGCGTGAGGTGCGGGCGAGGCAGGATCTGGAGTCCTGGACGGAGGTCCTGGAGCAGGCTCAGGCGGAGGTGCATGCCGCGCGGGAGCGGGTCGAGCGGGTCCGGGTGGGGCGTGAGGAGCTCGTGTCGGTGCTGGCGCGAGGGCGAAGCCGCCCGCCGCAGGCGCCAGGCCGCCGACGACGCACTCGCGCACGAGATCACCGTGCTGCACCTCGCCTCCCGCCGTACCTACGGTGTCCCGCGCATCCACGCCGAGCTGCGCCGCCTCGGGCGGCGGGTGAACCGCAAGCGCATAGCCCGCGTGATGCGCGAGTGCGACATCCGCGGCGTCACCCGCCGCAAGCACCGCTCACTGACCCGGCCGGACAAGAAGGCGAAGCCGGCCCCGGACCTGATCGGCCGCGACTTTCACGCCGATGCGCCCGGAACCAAACTGGTCGGCGACGTCACCTACCAGCCCTCGTGCGTGGGCAGGTACGTGATGTCGCCGACGAGCCGGGTGCCGGGCCGGGCAGCGGTGAAGTCACGGCCGATCAGATCCGGTGCTGGCCGTGCCTGTTTGTCGGGACGGGTCAGCGAACGGCGTCTTCTGCGTGTGACGCCGACGATGCCGCGTTCGCGCATGACCCGCTCGACCTGCTTGCGATTGACCGTCCGGCCCAGCCGCCGCAGCTCGGCGTGCACGCGCGGAACACCGTAGGCACCCTTCGAGGCCAGGTGGATCACTGATCTCATGGGCGAGCGCGTCATCCAACCGTGTCTTCGCCTGCCTGGCTTCCTCCGCCTCCAGCCATGCATAGAACGAGGAGCGGACCACGCCCAGGACACGGCACAGCAGGGCCACCGGGTAGACGGCCGAAGGCCAGCGGCGCGGTTGCCCTTGCCGGAAATCTCATTCATGCAGGTCACGCTGCATGTCGGTATTCGTGGAGGATGCCGCCGAGGCGATCGTGTCGACGTATGGTGAGGCTGGCTAATGTGTCCGGGTCGTCGATCGGTGGGGGCAAGGGGTGTAGCGGTCTGGCGTTGGCGATGCCTTGGTGTGGTCGGTGTCCGTTGTAGAACTGCTCGAACTCGCGCAGGGTGTGGAGGAGGTGTCGCTGGTTCCAGATCAACGTCCGGTCCAGGAGTTCGCGGCGACAGGTCTGTATCCACCTTTCCGTGATCGAGTTCATCCTGGGCGTCTGGATGCCGCTGAGGACGACTTCGATCCCTGCGTCCTTGAGGACGGCATCGAAGAGGGCGGGGAACTTCCCGTCCCGGTCCCGGATCATGAACCGTGCCCGGCAGCCGAGGTCTTCGAGGTCCATGACCAGGTTCTTCGCCGCTTGTGCTACCCAGGATGCGATCGGATGCGCGGTGGCGCCCAGGATCCGGATCCGGCGACACACCAAGGCATCGCGAACGCCAGGCCGCTGCACCCGTTGCCCCCGGCGATTGACGATCCCGACGGGCTTGGACAACGATACCGATGCGACGGTGCAGTTCTCGATCACCACAGCGGAGCCCGGACTCGTCGCGCCGTTGGAGTCGAGGCACATGGTGAGCAAGTCTGTGTAGACCTGGAGTTCGCTGTTGGAGGCGCGGGCGAACCGCTGTTGGCGCCGTTGCAGGTCCGGACCTCCGAGGCCGAGCCCGCGGCCGGGCCGCCGCCGTAGATGGGCGAGGCCGGGACACGACTCAGGGTCATGCCGTATCCGTATCCGTATCCGATGGCGGTGTTGGTGGGCGGGTTCCTGGCGTGCGTGCCCAGCTCGCCGGCGAGTCGCGCGGCTTTGGCGGGATCCTTGGCGGTGACGGTCACTGTGTGCTGCCCACCGGGGCCCGTGTGGCGATGCCCCGCGCCATGTTCCGGGCGCCGATGATGGTGATCTGCACAGGTGCAGCGGTATGTGCGGCCGGGGACGACCGGTGGCACGCGCACTGTCTGGGTTACACGGTCAAGACCCTGGCCCCTGCGTGCATGGCTGCCACCGGACAGCCGGTGAAGCATGTGATCGATGCCCGTGTCGCGTTGGAGGTGCAGCGGTTGCCGGCGCACACGGATGAGCCGGCGGCGACCATCGCCCGCCGTCTGAGCTTTCCCGACCCCACCAACTTCGGGAAGTTCTTCACTCGTTACATCGGCACCTGCCCCGGCACCTTCCGCCACATCCACCAGGGCCGGTAGCGGTTCCGTGAAGGCCAGGTGGCGGGCGCGGCCGATGCGCTCGAAGCGCTTCGACAGGGTGACGTCCGCACGTGAAGGAAATGTGTCTTCCTGTGCAGAGCCTTGCTGTTCAGGGGCCCCGTCATTACTGTCCACGCAGACGCAAGCGCTTCGACACCTGGCACCTGCGTCTGGCAAGCCCGGTGCTTGAAAGTCAGGGGACCGAGCACCGTTCCCGCAGTTCTTGAGCGCGCCACCTCGACGACACGAGCCACCCACCATCGCGAGCAGCACCGCATGCGAACGGAGCGAAGGTGTCAATACGTCAGCTGATCGACCGTCTCGGCCGCCTCGCTTTCGGCGGGGACTCCAACTGCGAGCAGTGGAGGAACCACTTCGCCCAAGGCCGGCCATCAAGCCGATCAGCCGGCCAACTGCGCAAACACCTCGGACGGGGCTGGGTCGCGCCGTCCCGAGCCCGGACTCGCCGGCGAGCGACACCTCGCGGCGCCAGAGTCCGCCACCAGACCGGGGGGCCGGAACAACCCATCGCCGTCCTTGGAGGGACACATGAGATGGCAAGCCCGTAAATCCGTCAGCAGCAAGTCGGCCGGGTTCGGTCGGCTGGCCCTGATCGTCGCCGTGATCGCCGCGTTCCTGAGCTTCGCGTCTCCGGCGCAGGCCCAGGTAAGCTCCACCTGCGACCGGTGGGGTCAGTACACCCAGGGCACCTGGACGATCTACAACAACGTCTGGGGCGAAAACCACGGCACGCAGTGCCAGACCGTCAACAGCATCAAGTCCTGGTACGTCGATGCCAACCACTCCGGCGGCGGGATCAAGTCCTACCCGAACACCTCGGTCCGGCCCCAGACGCCGCTGTCGCAGTTGAACTCGGCGGGCTTCTGGTACAACACGTCGTCGGCTCCCGTCGCCGGCAGTGACCACTGGAACTGGACGAGCGACCTCTGGTCGACCGGCAACCAGGACGAGATCATGGTCTTCACCAGCTGGTCCGGGGGAACGGCAGGCGGCTGGGGAAGGCAGATCGCGTCCAACGTGACCATCGGCGGCGTCCAGTACGCGTCGGTCTGGCAGGCCGATCCCGGCTGGAACGTCCTGCAGCTCATCCCCGCCCAGCAGACCAACACCGGCACCATCGACGCCTCGGCGGTCTGGCGATGGGCTGCGTCGCAGAACCTCCTGCGCAACACCACCTTCGACACGATGCAGTTCGGCATCGAGATCACCTCGACCAGCGGCGTGCAGAAGCGGTACTCGCTGAACGCCTACAGCGCCTGGTGGAACAACACCTCCGGCGGCGGATCAAGCATCTAGCCGCAATACGCGCGACACGACGGTGCACTCCGTCCGCACATAGAGACGAATGCCGGCGCGATTCCCAAACGCATACCTTGCCGCCGGGCCTCGAACGACAAATTCCGGCGGCAAGGTTTGCGGAGTCTTCGAATTCAGGCGGGGTGGAGGTGGCCTCGGGCCCGGCGGATGGTGACGCAGCGTATGCGTAGGCGTTGGTTGGTGGGGTTGCGGAAGCCGTGGGCGGCTCGCGCGGCGAGCTTGATCATGCGGTTGATGCCTTTGCTCTTGGCGTTGCCGTGGCCGGTGGCAACGAACGCTTGGATCTCGGGCCACCATCGGTCGATGGTGCGCGCGAGGGTACGGACTTCGGGGAATGTCGCAGTCGGCGCACCAGGTGAGGAACATCCAGCGCAGGTGGCCCGTTGGGTGCCGGTCGGTGGTGCGGGCGCGTGCGAGCAGGTCACGCAGCTTCTCCTTGGCGATCCACGCGGTCAGCAGCGTCATGCCGATGTCGCCGGTGCCGATGAGCTGGCTCCATATCGTGCTGAACTGGGTGTCGGTGAGGTCTTCGCGGTTGCGCAGCAGGCGGCGCCGGGCCTTCCATTCCGGGCCGGCGGCCCGTCCGCGCCGGCCGCGCAGGGTGGCGGTGGTGCGGCGGCGCAGCAGGCTGAGCATCTTGTTCGCCGGCTGGACGACGTGGAAGTGGTCGGCTGTCACGGTGGCGTGGGGCAGTCGCAGCGGTCCGCCGTCGGCTCCCACCGGCCGGTGCCCGGATCCTGGCGCCACTGCATGCGACCTCGGCGAGTCTCATCGACCCCCAGCACCGTCACCGGCCCGGGAGGGGCGGTCATCACCTCCTGCCCGACCTGCCGGAAGGCGTCCATCACCGTCGGCCACGACAGGACCAGGTCCCGGCCGACCTGCACGACCGTGGATCCGGCATCCCGCATCCGCCTCCCAGCCGCCTGCCGCTGCCGGGCCACCCCTTCCCCTCACCCAACGTGACAGCCAGTCAGCCGCTCAGGACGACACACACCGATCAAGTTCGAAGACCCGACATACGCCGACCCGACATACGCCGACACGACCTACATGGATGAGGTTTCCGGCAAGGGCACAGTCGCAGCAGCGCGGTCGATCATCGTGACGCGTGAACCACCGACTACGCGAGAAGGCTGTCCCACTTTGGTCCCCAAGTAATAAAACGTGGCTTCGACTTCTCGGTTGACAGCGAGTTCCTCGACCGGCTGATCGCCCGGAACAGCAAATCTTGGACGCCATCCTCGCGCAGTGCAACAAGCGGGGGCTGCTGCGGGCCAGCGGTCGAGTACCAGCAGCGGCATGACTTGCACGGACGATGTATCGGCACCCGCACACCCCCGCACCGATCACACCAAACGAATCAACGACCCGCGCAGTGCGGGACTGGAGAGGCGACCGGCCATGTCAACACCATCTACAAGGCCGGCTTCGCTCCGGCACCAAAGGGCTGTCCATCCGCCCAGCCCGGCCATTCGATCGGCTTGACCTGCGGCGTTCATCCATAAAGTCCTGCGAAATATTTCGGCGTTGCTCGCGAATCTTGCGAGAGGTATTGACGCCGCTCACCGGTCTCCTACCATCCAGAGTGCTCGATACGTCGACCCTTGTTCGAAATCGCGAACATGTAGAGCTGCTCCACCCGTACAGCAGGGCACCTCCGTCACGCCCACCGAAACGGCCGAGCCGCAAGGAGCATGCCGCTCATGCAGATGTCATGGCTTCATCAGCTCTCCTGTCGTCGTGCGCTGGGGGCCGCCACCGGCCGCGTCCAGGGCCTCACCGCCACCGCCGCGGTCCAGCTCGACCACTCCGCGATGCGGGACGGTGACCGGGCCGGACTCGCGCCGCTGCCTGACTCCTCCGCGTGGATCGGTGTCAAGGGCGAGGGGGAGCCATGCCGGTGGTGATGGTCGGCGGGTTGACCATGGACAGCACCTGGAACACCACCGGCACCGGCCACGAACTCGCGACCGCGGACCGTTCCGGGCAGCCGCATCTGGCTGCGCGACAGCGCGGACATCCGCCCCGGCGCGGCACGCCGGGACCTTCTCCCGCAGCATCGACGGCATCACGTTCACCCGCCTCGGACCCGACTTCTTCACGGGCAAGACTGGCGGTTCTTCACGGGCTACCGGTTCGCCCTCCCGGCCGTCGCCGAGTCTCGGTACCCGGCTCGGTGACGCTCGATGCCCTCTTCAGGTGGGGCACGGTATGCCGTTGAGCCGTTCTGCTCCTCAGCTCCGTCTCACTCAAGGAATGTCATGAACGATGCAATTCACGCGGTCCCGCGCGGGCCCCGGTCTCGATCAAACCTCGAACGACTCGCGGAGTACGTGAGGGGCACCGCGCGGCGGGCTTGCACCGCGACGATCGGCATCCGACACGGGCCGGTGCGTTTCGCGGCGGCCCGAAGGCACAGGGCGCCACCGGTGTGTCAGAAGGTCCTGCAGGACCGGGAAGCCGCAAGGGGGCGGTCCGGTGACCACGGACCGCTACGAACCGCAACCACATCGACAGTCCGGACAGCCTCTGACAGGGCCAACCGGAACCGCTTACTCAAAAATCAAGAGGTCCTCATGCGCAGAGGAAATTTCAGCCGCAAACGTCTGCCTGCGGTGCTCGCAGCCGCGGTTGCGGCCCTGGCCTCGTTAGCGGCGACGCTCGTCGCCAACCCGGCTCAGGCGGCCACCAGCGCCTGTTCTCTTCCGTCGACGTACCGGTGGACGTCGACGGGCGTGTTGGCGCAGCCAGCGAACGGGTGGGTCTCGCTGAAGGACTTCACCAACGTGGTGTACAACGGCAAGCACCTGGTCTACGCGTCGAACGTGTCGGGATCGTCTTACGGCTCGATGAGGTTCAATCCCTTCACGAACTGGTCGGACATGGGGTCGGCCGGCCAGACCGGGATGAGCCAGGCCGCGGTGGCGCCCACGCTGTTCTATTTCGCGCCCAAGAACATCTGGGTGCTGGCGTACCAGTGGGGTGCGTGGCCCTTCATCTACCGGACGTCGAGCGACCCCACCAACCCCAACGGCTGGTCCTCGCCGCAGCCGTTGTTCACCGGTAGCATCTCCGGCTCCGGCACCGGCCCGATCGACCAGACCCTGATCGGTGACGGCCAGAACATGTACCTGTTCTTCGCTGGTGACAACGGCAAGATCTACCGAGCGAGCATGCCGATCGGGAACTTCCCGGGCAACTTCGGCTCGTCGTACACGACGATCATGAGCGACTCGACGAACAACCTGTTCGAGGGGGTGCAGGTCTACAAGCTTCAGGACCAGAACCAGTACCTCATGATCGTTGAGGCGATGGGTGCGAATGGGCGCTACTTCCGCTCGTTCACGGCCTCCAGCCTGAGCGGTTCGTGGACCCCGCAGGCCGGCAGCGAAAGCAACCCCTTCGCGGGCAAGGCCAACAGCGGTGCCACCTGGACCAACGACATCAGCCACGGTGACCTGGTCCGCAACAACTCCGACCAGACCATGACCATCGACCCCTGCAACCTGCAGTTCCTCTACCAGGGCAAGTCCCCCTCCGCGGGCGGTCCCTACGACCAACTGCCCTGGCGGCCGGGTGTCCTTACCCTGCAGCGCTGACCTTGTAGGTGCCAAGGACTGCGTCCGTGCTGGTCACGC
>NZ_NCSM01000047.1 GCF_002224125.1 Streptomyces sp. NBS 14/10 | reverse complement strand
ACGCGGCATGTCTGTATTCGTGAGCCCGCCGCCGAGGCCATCAGCTTCCAGTTCCCCGTGGTCCTGGTCGTCGCTGTCGGTCCAGGTGTCGAACGGTCCGGGTAGGCCGGGCCTCTCGACTCCGAGCCGGAGGAGTCCGCCCTTGCGGCGGGGTGTCGTGCACGTGGACCGACCGGCCTGCGCGCACGGCACCGCGTCGGCTGACAAGAGCTCGGCACGGCCAGTTCAGTCAGTTCGCTGGGCGTCTGCTCACTGCCTCCGAGATTCCGTTCCTTGCGCGGCTCGGGCCACTCGGATTTCCCGGCAGCCCGCTGCCGGGAAATCCGAGTGGCGCGGGGCTATCCGAGTCGGAACTGCTGATGCGGCGCGTCGCCGCCGGGCCACTGGACCAGCGCGGCGCCCTTGTTGGCGCTCTCACCGTTGACAGACAGGAACTGCCCGCTGTGGCAGTTCTGGAGCGCGAAGTAGCCGTTGTCCTTCTGCACCAGGCGCCGCTCCTGGTGCGGTCCGGTCACGGCACCCCGCTGGATGACCTTCGCGCCGTTGGCCGTGCTCTCGCCCTCCACCGACAGGGCCTTGCCACTGTGCACGGCGCGCACCACGTAGTAGCCGCCGGTCGTCGCCTCCAGGTGCCACTTCTGGTGGTCGCCGCCCTGGAACGGCCACTGGACGGCGGCAGTCCCGTCGTCCTTCTTCTCGCCGTCGACGGACATGGCCTGATCGCTGTGCCGGGCGATCAGCGCGGCAGTGAACACAGCAGACATCCGAACTCCGATTCCTCACAACGGGCTTGTGGGCAGGCCCCGATGGACTGGTACCGTCCAACGTGCCAGTGGGCCGCTCCCAGCACTCGGGAGTCGAACTAAGCCACTCTTTGGAATGACCTGCCCACGCTGGGAGCGAAAGCGCCGACGTAGTGGAAGCCCAGCTCTGGATGCCTTAAAACCGCCCAGGGTCTAGCGGAGTCTCGGACACTGATGGGCGTTTCGGCTGCCCAACCCAACTCGATGGCCTGGGCCCGGCCTTGTACGCGCTGGTGCTTGCGGAACAGCCGCGACCGCGCCGCCGAGCGGCTTATCGCGGAACGGTCCCCCGTCATCGGCAGCCTTCTCGCCCGCCTGTCACCGCTCCAGTCCGACCACAGCAGTTTCCCCGGGGCCGCTACGGATTCTGCCGGGCAAAGCCCGCTGAGGGCCGCCGCGCGAACCGACCAGTGGTGTCGACAAGGGCGATGAGCTGCCCTGCCCTCTTCCACGGTACGGGCTCGGCACAGCGTCGCCGAGTAGGCGCTGCCCCGAGCCGCCCGGGCGGCTGGAGAATCAAGGCCGCCCGCGACCTGTTGCCCGACCCCGGCCGGTCCATCACCTCGATCGCCAAACTCCTCGGTGTCTCCCCGGGCACCCTCTACAACCACATCCCCGACCTGCGCGAACTCCGTACCGTCCCCGCCAGCTCGACGCCACGGAGCGGTGATCACTCGAAACCGGCGGTCAGCTGACGTTCGAGCCGTGCGAACGCGGCAAGATCAATCTCAGCGTCACTTCCTGTACTGCAACTACTCACACCCGCGGCCCCTCGGCCTCTCCCCGGGCAGCCCACTCGTGGAATGTGCGGGCAGCGGTGCTGATCGCCGTGGTCATTGCTGGCGCCAGCCTCTCGGGGCAAACACACACGTACTTGACAAATCTGATTCCACAGAATCTCCACGGCCCACAGCCGGTCGAGGTCGGGAGGCAAATCGTGTCGCGCGTCCACGGCCCGGCTTTCGACTCCCGACCGCCATCCTTCAGATGCACTCACCGTTCGAATATTAATCGAACGTAGTGTCGTGGCTACTCTGAGACGCACCAGCCCAGACGCGCCCTACCCTGGGAGATCCCAGGGGGCCCCTGGGAGGTAGCCATGCGCCCCGTATGGAGCGGAGCCGTCAGCTTCGGTCTCGTGACTTCTCTGAACCAAAACCCGCCGCCGGGCTGCTACTGGCCCACCTGGACCAGTTCGCCTCAGATGCGATTCGCGCCGGTTCCCGGCTTCACGGAAAACGTGCCACGGCCCGGGACGAGTTGCAGGCGTTCTTCGACTCCATGGACCGCCTGCAAGTTGCCGAACTACCCGTCCGCCAGCGTTGACCCTTCGTCGCATACGGAGCGACGGTGTCAGCACGTGAAGCTGTGCGCGGCACGCCTGTGACCCGTCTCGCATCTGGTGCCGCCCGTCACCGGTGCGGCATCCCGGCCCGGTGCCGCACGCACCTTCTCCGCGTGCCCGGACAGGGAGTGCCGGGCTGCATCCGTGACCTGCCGCATTCGTCGCCCCCTGGCCTCTCCTCCCGCACCAAGCCGCAGGTTCCCGGCGATCGCCGAAGCCCCTCCTTGCCATCCACGCCGTCCAGTCATAGTATTACGACCGTAAGTTAAACGATCGTAATTTAATGATGCAGGGAGTCTGTGATGGCGACACATCGGCCGGTAGCACTGGTAACGGGGGCGTCATCGGGGATCGGCAACACAACCGCTCGCGCCTTCGTCACAGCCGGGTTCGAGGTGATCGGAACCGGACGGAATACCTCGGGACTCACTCCGCCCGCCGGTGTGACCTTCCTCGACCTCGACGTGACCAGTGACGAATCCGTCACCGCCGCCGTCCAGGAAGTGATCAAACGGTTCGGACGAATCGACGTCCTCGTCAACAACGCCGGTCTCGGATCGGCCGGCGCCGCCGAGGAGAACTCCGTCGCCCAGGCCCAGAGCCTCTTCGACCTCAACTTCTTCGGTCTCGTCCGCATGACGAAGGCCGTCCTGCCGCACATGCGCGCCCAGGGCCGTGGACGCATCGTCAACCTCTCGTCCGTCCTCGGCGTCATCCCGCAGCCCTACATGGCCCTCTACGTCGCCGCGAAGCACGCCATCGAGGGCTACTCCGAGTCCCTGGACCACGAGGTCCGCGAGCACGGCGTCCGCGTCCTGCTCGTCGAGCCCGGCTACACCCGGACCGCCTTCGACGCCAATGCCGCGCAGCCCGACACCCCGCTGCCGCTCTATGCGGAGCGGCGGCGTGTCTTCGACGAAGTGGTCGCTGCGGCAATGAAGACCGGCGACGACCCTGCCGTCGTCGCCAAGGAGATCGTCACGGCAGCCACCGCCCCGAAGCCGAAGCTGCGCTACACCGCCGGACCGCTCGCCTCACGCATCACCACCGCGCGACGCCTCGTCCCTGCCGGGATCTTCGACAAGCAGATCCGCAGATTCAACCGGATGCCCGGCTGACGTCGCACCCGGCCCATCGACCTGCAGTGCGCGCGAGAGGCGCGTTCAGCTCTGACCTGACAAGGAGCATCACCATGGGAATCAGCACGGAAGCACAGCAGTTCGCGCAGTTCCTCGAAAGCGTGCGCGCGAAGGCGTCGACACCGGGCCTCGACCTGGCCGTCGTCCGCGACATCGTCGACACACATGCTTCGGCATCGACCGAGCCGGAAGGCGTCACCTACGCCGACGTGGACGCGGACGGCGTCCCCGCCCTGTGGGCCATCCCTGAGGGCGCCGACCCCAACAAGGCGCTGCTCCACTTCCATTTCGGCGGATCGGTCGCCGCCTCGATCACATCGGACCGCAAGGCCGCCGGCCACATCGCCAAGGCGGCCGGAGCCCGCTCACTCGTCGTGGGCTTCCGCCTGGCGCCCGAGCACCCCCACCCGGCGCAGATCGACGACGCCGAGACCGCCTACCGGTGGCTGCTCGCACAGGGCTACGAGCCGCGGAACATCGGCAGCACCGGCCACTCCATCGGAGGCACCCTCGCGGTCGCGCTGCCGCTGCGCCTGCTCGCCAAGGGCGAGGCAGCCCCTGGGGCGATCATCAGCATCTCGCCCTGGACCGACCTCACCATCAGTAACCCGAAGGTGGACGAGAACGAGGAACTCGACAAGATGCTCAGCCGGGACATCCTCGAGCAGTTCCGAGCGGCTTGGCTGCAGGACCCCCGCGTGGACTTCACCGACCCCGACATCAGCATCCTGAACGCCGACCTGACCGGCCTGCCGCCCACAGCCCTCCACTACGGAGAGTACGAGGCGCTTGCCGGCGAGGGCGCCGACTTCGGCCGCCGTCTCGCCGACTTCAAGATCCTCTCCGAGGTTCGCCCGCTGCCCGAGGGGCAGCACTCGTTCATCCTGGGCGCGGGGCGCGTGCCCGAGGTGGACCGGGCGATCGAGCAGATGGGTCAGTGGCTTCGACGGCACCTCGGCAGCTGATGTGGAAGCTGGCCTGACATGCGCATCGTCCGCCGTAAGGAAATCGAGAAGATCACGCAAAGGGATGGCTGACATGAAGGCATTCATCGTCGAGAAGCACGGCAAGGACGGCCTACGCGCCGCAGACATTCCCGAGCCCACCGTCGGCGACGGCGACGTCCTGGTCCGAGTGAGCGCCACCAGCGTCAACCCGCTGGACAAAATGGTCCGCAACGGGGAGTTCAAACGACTCCTGAAGTACAAGCTTCCGTTCGTGCTCGGCCACGACGTCGCCGGCATCGTGACGCAGGTCGGGTCGGCCGTGCGCGACTTGACAGTCGGCGACGAGGTCTACGCACGTCCCCGCGACCTGCGGATCGGAGGCTTCGCCGAGTTCACTGCGATCGACCAGGACGACGTCTCACCCAAGCCGGAGTCACTCACCCTCCGCGAAGCGGCCGCCGTGCCGCTGGTGGCCCTGGCCGCCTGGCAGATCCTCGTCGACCGCGCCCACGTGAAGCCGGGCCAGAAGGTGCTCATCCATGCCGGTGCCGGCGGCCTCGGATCGACGGCCATCCAGCTCGCCAAGCACCTCGGCGCCACAGTGGCGACGACAGCGAACACTGATTCCGAGAAGCTGGTCAGGAGCCTCGGCGCCGACATCGTCGTCGACTACACCAAGGAGGACTTCTCGCAGGTGCTGTCCGGCTACGACCTGGTGCTGGACTCGGTGGGTGGAGTCAACCTCGAGAAGTCGCTGACCGTGCTGAAGCCCGGCGGCCTGGCCATCAGTGTCGTCGGCCCGCCGGACGCCGCGTTCGCCAAGCAGCTCGGCGCCCCATCCTTTCTGGGCCTGGTCATGAACGTGCTCAGTCGCAAGATCCGCAAGCAGGCCAAGGCCCTGGGCGTGCGCTACCAGTTCTTCTTCATGCAGGCGAACGGCACCCAGCTGCGCGAGCTCGCCGCCCTCTACGACAACGGACAGCTCCGCCCGGTCATCGACCGAACGTTCCCCTTCGACCAGACACTCGAAGCGATGGCGCACGTCGAGCAGGGCCGCACCACGGCCGGAAAGGTCGTGATCTCGATGGCGCCCGACAACGACTGAATCAGGCCGGCCTCAGAGAAGGCGTGTCAGTACCCCAATACACTGTCGGCACACTATTGGAGTACGTTCGCAATCCAATACGATGGCGAAGCGCGGGTGACCCTTCCGGCGCACAGAGGAGCAAGCGCGTGGCGCGTTACGGGAAAGAGCACAAGCAGGCGACGAGGCAGCGGATCATCGAGACCGCCGGCCGCCGGTTCAAGCGGGACGGTATCGACGGCTCGGGCATCTCGACGCTGATGGCGGACGCCGGACTGACCAACGGCGCCTTCTACGCACACTTCGCATCCAAGGACGACCTCGTGGCCACCGCGGTCGCGGAACAGCTGCGCACCCAGTACGCGAACGTCATCGAGCAGGCGGCCCCCGGCATCGCCGGAGTCGAGCAGATCGTACGGTGGTATCTGTCGCCCCAGCACCGCGACAGTCCCGACGACGGCTGCCCCTCCGCGGCACTCCTCGATGAGATCGGGCGCTGCGCGGACGAGACCAAGCAGGCGTACACCAAAGGCGTGCTCGCCGTCATCGACGGTATCGCCGCTCGCCTGGCGCCCGGCGATCCGCGCTCGGTGCACACGAAGACCCTCAGCGTTTACGCCATGATGGTCGGAACCCTGCAGCTCTCCCGCGCCCTGGCCGACCGGCGACTCTCCGACGAACTCCTCGACGAGGGCATCCGCAACGCCCTCACTCTGCTCGGCGTACAGGAGTCCCGCTGACGCGCCGCAGCACCACCCGGCAGCCTCGACGAGCCGCTCCACACCACGCCCCCGGCCGAGCGTCTGCCGCTTCGGCGGGGCCTTCTTGCCCTCCGCCGCGCCCTGCGCCGCCATGGATGCGCGCCATTCCTCTTAGAAGCACCAAGGGGCGTGTCATGAACCAGTCTCAATGTCCAGAGCAGCAACCACCCGGCTGGGGAACACCACCACATTCCCGAGACGGGCCGCCCCCTCAGCTACCGGGCTGGACAGCGCCTCCGCCGCAACCGCCGAAGAAGAGGAGTACCGGGAAGGCCGTGGGCTTCGGCTGCCTCGGAGTCCTGATCGTCGCGATCATCATCGGCATCGCTGTGGCTCTCGGAGGCGGCTCAGAAGACACCAGCAAGAAGGACATGGCCGCAGCGGGTTTGTTGTCTCGATCAGTGCACCGGTCTCCGACAGCACGAAGCCTGCTAAGTCCCGGGCAGCATCATCCGTCTCAAGCATGGCCGGGAAGCTAGCAGGTAGGGCCTCTGACCAGCGAATATTCCGTGTTCAGTTCAGTCAACGGCACTATTCCGATCAAGGTATTGCCCGCTACCGAGGACCACTCGATCAGCTTCAGGCAGATCCACACCGCGGACGGCGGACGAATCCGCTACCGGAAGGTGTGCGAGCTGGACGGGCAGGTCCTGGACCAGGACGAGAGAGCACGATGGCGTCGCCCACCACGCGGAGCGCGCCCAGCCGTTCGCGGTTGTGCCACGCGAATTTCGCGATGGCGACCTTGTCGCTGCGCTGCAGCGCCTCCCGCAGCAGGATGTACGGCTTCGCCGCGACCGCCCCGTCGGCCTGGAGGTAGTTATGCCATTGCCAGCGAAGACGGCGTCGAACGCTGCAGTGAACTTGCTGTCACATTCCCGGATGAGGAACCCGAAGCACCCAGCTCTGTCCTCGAGGTCCATGAGCAGGTTACGGGCGAGCTGAGTGACCCATGCGCCCGTAGGGCGGGCGGTGACACCCAGCACATGAACGCGCCGAGTCTTGATCTCCATGACGAAGAAAACGTAGAGACGCTTGAGGAAGACGGTCTCCACGTGCATGAAGTCGCAGGCGAGTAGCGTCGCCACCTGGCCATCCTGTGATGCCGGAGCCAGACCGCGGCGGCGAGTCGGATCGCCGCCGCTCACGTGCCCAGGGCCGTCACAGCCCCACTGGCTGCCATTCCTGGTTGGAGCCGCCGTTGGCGGGCCACTGGATGACCTTGGCGCCGTCGGCAGTGGATCCACTCTGCACGTCTGCGCACAGCCCGCTCTTGACATTGACGAGGCGGTAGTAGCCGCTGGTGGCTGCCGGAACGAGCTTCCACCACTGGTTGGTGCCGTTGGCGTCCGACCACTGGTCCAGGGCTGTGCCGTTGCTGGTGGAGCTGCCCGGGACGTCGAGCATCTTGCCGCTGTTGACGTTGGACAGGCGGTAGGACCCGTCGTAGTCGGGGAGCAGCTTCCACTGCTGGTTCGCGCCGCCGGACCACGCGTACTGGATGACGGGCCCACCGTTGGAGGTGGAGGCGCCGGAGACGTCCATGACCTTGCCGCTCTTGTGATTGACCAGCTTGAAGGGGCCGGTCAGCAGGCCGATCGTGATCGTGGTGCTCGTTCCGGCGGTCAGCGACACGATGCGGGCGTGGTTGCCCAGCGACGACGTGGTGACCGTCGCGCCAGTGCTGATGGATGTGATGCCGCGCCGGCAGATGAAGGTGATGTTCTGGTCGATGCCGGAGGTGAGCTTGACGGTGGCCGTGCGGGCCGCCGTGTCCCAGGACATCGACTGGATGGTGATGCGGTTGCGGCCGCGAACACCGTTGATGGTGCCCTTGGTGAGCTGGTCGGGGAGGGCGGGGAGGATCTCAAGGACACCGGGGCGGGTGTAGACGAGTGCTTCGCCGAGGATGGCGGGGATGGTGTTGGCGGCGTCGCAGTTGTAGATGTCCAGGTTGGGGTTGTGGGAGGTCATCAGACTCCGCCACACCATGTTCTTGCCGTAGATCTTCAGCAGGTTGCTGTAGACGCCGGGGCCGTCCTTCAGGCGGGCGCGGGCCAGCGCCCGGTGGAGGCTGCCGTGGGCGGAATAATTCTGGTCGCCACGCTTGTCCAGGGCCGTGCGGGCGTACTTGACCAGGTCGGGCTTGTCCTCGGGGTTGATCTCGTGCAGCGGCCAGGCCCCGTACAGGTGCTGGACGTGCCGGTGGTTGTAGCGGTCGGTCAGGCCCGGCCAGGACCACTCGGCGAGCGCCCCGTCGCTGTTGACGGTGTAGTCGGGCAGCTTGGCGAGCAGGGCGGTCCAGCGTTGCACGCCCTGGCCGCTGCCCTGCTCCAGGCCAAGGGTGTTGGCCGCGTCGATGGCGGCCTGCAGGGCGTGCCTGCCGGCCATGATGTCGCCGGTGGCGTTGATGGAGAAGCACTGGCCGGTGCTGGTCGGGGAGTTCTCCATGGAGAAGGAGGGGACGAAGACCGCCTTGCCGCTGGAGTCGGTGCGGGTGAGGAAGTCCTCGTAGAACAGGGCCAGTTCCATCAGGGCCGGGCCGAGCTTGTTCTTCAGGAAGGCACTGTCGCCGGTGATCTGGTAGTACTCCAGAAGCGGGTAGAGCAGCCAGTCGGCGCCGCCGGTCCAGGCCTCGCCGGGGAAGCTGCCGCTGTTGAAGTGCAGCATGTGCCCGTACTCGCCGTCGGTCCGGGACGGGGCGAGGAAGCCGCGGGCGCCGTAGAGGTTGGTGGCGTTGTCGCGCCAGTGGGCGAGCTGGCCGAGGATGAGGTCGAAGTAGCCCTGCATGGCGTCGGTGAGGTCGAGGATGTTGCCGCCGGCGACCTGGAGGTTGATGTTGGCGTCGGTGGTGATGTCGTCGGCCCAGGAACCGTTCCAGGTGCCCGTCCAGATGCCGGTCAGGCGTGGTGGCAGGACACCACTGGAACTGATGAAGAGATAGCGGCCGGAGTCGTGCATCCGCTCCAGCAGTGCGACGTCGATGGCGGAGGCGTTGTTGTTCTGGCGGGCTACGAGCTCGCTGGTGGCCAGCTGGCGGTCGGCGGCGGAGACGTTGAGGTCGATGCTGGAGCGGTCGTACATGGCCTTGTGCCTGGGGGCATGTCGGCCCAGGAGGGTGGCGTAGTCGACCGTCAGCGCGGCGAGGGCGGTCTGCAGGGGCTGGCTGTTCCAGCCGGTGGAGGTCTCGTACCGGCCGAGCTTGGTCAGCAGCAGCACCTTGGTGGCCTTGGCGACCACCAGGGTCTGCCCGCTGGTGGTGACGGAGGAGCCGCTGCCGGAGACCACGACGCGGGTGACGCCCTCGTAGCCGTAGGCACCGCCGGAGGGGTAGGTGCCGCGCAGGTTCAGGTAGCCGTCGCCGCTGGTGACGGTGGCGGTGGTGGAGTAGGACACGCTGGTCGGCACGCCCGCAAGAGCGGTGTTGACGCTGATGGTGGTGTCCACGGTGCGGCCGGTGGCGGGCAGCAGCTCGTGGACGATGACCTGGTCGGCGCGGGAGACGAAGACGTGGCGCTTCCAGGTGCCGTACTGGTCGGTCCAGGTGTGGGTGACCTCTCCGGTGCGGAAGTCGGTGATGCGGGCGAAGTCGTTGACGGTGGTCATGCCCGGGGTGCTGAGCTGGAGTTCGTAGCCGGGGTGGAAGGTTTGGGTCCAGCGGAGGCTCCAGCCGTGGGCGAAGGTGGAGGAGGCACCGGAGTAGTTGCCGGCCAGCGCCTGGTCCCGGGCGGTCTCGAGATACGGCGAGATCACCGGGGGCATGACGCTCCGGCTGCCGTTGGGCAGCACGAACCGGTGATGATTGAAAATCATCTTCTCGAGCGTCGGCGCCCCGTAGTAGACGGCCCCGTACTCGCCGTTTCCGCTCAGGAACCCGTCGGCCCAGGCGGAGGCGGTGGCGTTGTCCCATATGCCGCGGTCGGGCAGGGTGACCTGGGGCGGTACGGCCGCGGTGGCCCGGGCGGCGAAGACGAAGCCGGGCAGGGCCGTGGCGCCGGCGGCGAGGGCGGCCGTGGTGAGGAAACGCCGACGGTTGAGCGGAAGGTCGGGCAGTGGCATGGGTCGACTCCGTTGTCGGACGGTGAGTACAACTGGGCACAGGGGTGCCACCGGTGCGGGTGCGGTGGTGAACAACAGCGCTTTGCCAGACGTGCGGTGGTTGCCTCAGCCGTCGACTGCAGAACCGGACGGCTGAGGCCGGCCCGCCCCGCGGGGACGGACCGGCCTCGAGTGTCTACGGGGTCACGGTCACCCCGGGCGCCATCTCGGCGGTCCCGTTGGTGAGCTTCCCGGAGCCGGTGGCGCCTTCCGAGCTGACGAAGCGCAGCTCGTGGTTCGTGCCCCCCGCGTTACCGACGGCGAGCAGGAGCGTGGACTGGTTGGCCGCGTAAGCCTTCTGGACGAAGGAGGTGATGTCGACGGTGATGTCGCGGCCGTCGATGGCGTTGCCCTGGTGGGTCCCACCGCCCTCGGGGACGATGGTCGAACCGAGGCTGAAGGTGGCCGACTTGGCGACGGAGGAGGTCGTGGCGGTGAAGCTCGGCCGGTTCTGCCAGGTCATCGTGTTGATCGGGCAGGACGTGCCGCCGCCGGTGCAGGTGGTGTCGCTGACGGGTTGCACGAGGAGTTGGTCGGTGTCAGTCGACGGGACCGACGAATAGCGGTGGCCGACGTAGGTGAGATGGAGTGTCGCCTGGCTCGGTGCCTTGGTGAGGCTGTTGAGGGGGAACTGGATGTAGGAGATCTTTCCGTCGCCGGACCCTGTGGTGTACTGCTCGCCCATCAGGCCGACCCCGGTGTTGCGGGTGATGAGGGTCAGGTCCGAGGAGTTGTTCTTGGTCTGGTCGCCGGTCCACGCACCCACCCAGGTGTCGCCGTTGGTGAGGGCGCCGGCCTTGACGTTCTGGGTCTGGCCGTTCGCGTCCGTGAAGGTGGACGTCAGCGTGCCGATCCCGCTCGGCGCCAGCGGGAACTGGCTGGAGTACTGGACGAGCTGGTTCCCGACGCGGAGGTTGTTCAGCGTCACGTTCGTGGCGCCGTTCAACGGGCTGCTGCTCGTCTTCTGCTCCGAGAACCACACGTTGTCGAGCTTGAAGGTGCTGATCGGGGTCTTGGTGTACGTGTACGTGGCGCCCGACCCGTCAGGGTTGGGGGCGAACCCGTAGGTCGCCTGGTCGTCGGCGGTGATGGTCTGGGTGGATCCGTTGCCGCCGTTGAGCCTGATCGGTCCCGACCCGTACCGGGAGGTGTCGAACGAGCTGTTCTTGATCACGATGCTCGAGATACGCGGGTACGGCTTGGGGCTGTTCTGCGTGAAGATGCCGCCGGCCCCCTGCGAGATGGAGTTGAAGTTGTCGAACGTGTAGTTGTTGAGCTTGTATCCCCACGAACTCCATCCGATGCGGATCGAGTTGCCGGCACCGGAGGACCAGCTCAGCGTGTCGCTGACCGAGATGTTCTTCGAGTCCGCGTTGTCCCAGTGGTAGTTGTCGAACCCGAGCTCGTCGGCGACGGCGTCGTGGGCGCCCACCGCGTTGGCATAGCCCTGGACGTCGGGGGTGGATGTGCCGAGCTGGAAGTTGCCCCACACGCCGGCGGCCATCGGGGTGAATCCGTCGCTGGGGTTGTAGTGGCCGGAGGCGAACGCGTCGTCGTTGCCGAGGGTGAAGACGCCGTTGGCGGTGATGTCCTGGCCGCTCGCGAAGTCCGTCCCGTCGATCCACGGCTGGGGGTACGGGGTGAGGCCCTTGATGTTGTTGAACGTCACCCTGTTGGCGCTGTGGGTCTCATAGTTCCACTGCTTCGAGTCGCGCAGGTAGGTTTCGTTGAACGTGATGTCCGACGAGTGCATGACCATGACGCCGCCCTGGTGCTGGCTGCGGTAGGCGTCGTGCGAGTCACTGCGGTAGTTCGCCACGCCGTTGCCGTCGAAGACGCCGCGGCCGTCGATTTCGATGTTGCTGGAGTTGATGATCCCGACCGCCGGCTCGAACGCCTCCATGTACCCCTGGATGCGGTTCTTCAGCAGGGCCCCTTCGTCGGTGTAGATCTTCAGCTTGCCGCCCTTGAGCTTGCTGCCGTCCACACCGTTGACCATGAGACCGGACCACACGTACGTGCCGTTCGGGAAGTAGAGCGTGTTGAGCGCCGTGGGGTTGGCTTTGATGGTGTCGATGGCGGCCTTCAGGGCGTACGTGACGTCGTCGGCGGCCATCATCCGCACATTCGGGTACCGCACATTGACACTGCTCGCGCTCACCAGGGTCCCGGCCGAGGTTTTCTGACCGGCGGGGATGGCGGTGCCGTTGACGGTCTTGCCGGCCACGGAGCTCGTCGTCGCGGCGGGAGCCTTCTGAGCCGTGCTGTTCGGGTGCGCCGCGAGGTACTTCGCGGCGAACTCCTGGAAGTTGAGGACACCGGTCTGCAGGTTGACGCCGGAACCATCCGGTGCGCTCGTGGTGTTCGGACGCTGCGCCGGGTCTTCCAGAGGGTCGTTGATGACCGCCAGGTAGGGCTGTCCCGTCACGCTGGTCGAGTCGCCGTTGACCATCACGATCGCTTGGTTCAACCCGGCGTCGGCTGACATCTGGAACGTCAGGGTGTGTTTGTCCGCGCTCACCGAGACGCTGCTGGACGGGTAGTAGCGCGCCGGGTAGATGTTCACCGTGTCGATCGTGGTGCTGGGCAGCGTGACCGTGATCGTCGGTGTCCGGGAGTCCGACGCGAAGCGCGCGATGTCGAAGTTGTTGCGGTTCGCGGTGTACCGGACAGCCTGGACGGGCGTGCCGGCGACTTGCACCTGGTACTTGGTGGACGCCGCGTCCGGGGACGTCGTCGTACCGCCTCCCACTCCTGTCGGGGCGTACGTGTGGACGGTGGTGGCGGCGTGTGCGGGGACGGCGCCGGTGAGCATGAGGCTCGCCACCGCAATGGTGGCGCCGGCAGCGGCCGCGATGAAGCGCTTCACGCGCGAGCTGCGTCGCGCCGGGGCAGGGTTCGGGTCGGCGTCGCCGCCGGCCGGTCTGATCATGCCTGTCTCTCCTCAGGACGAGACCTTTACGGGTCTGTTCAGGCGCTCGCCGTCTGCTGGAGACGGCGCGGAGCATTCGCGATGCTGCGGCCGTCGGGGTCGAGGGGACCACCACGACGCACCGAGCGGGTGACGCGGGTGAGGCCGAGTGTTGTTTCGCGCGGTGGCCCAGGGTGGCTCCACTGCATTGACCGATCCACGGGATCGGGCGTGACGGGGACGTTACTGCCGTATTTCCGGGACCGTCAATGCTCCGTGCACATCAAGTCGCGGAAACAGCGGTGACCTGCCTGCGACGCCCTCGCCGTTCCCCGTAACGGCTGAATCACGGTCGCTGCGCGAAGCCTTGCCCTGTTGCGGCAGTCGCCCTACGCTGACGCCACTTTCGTGGATCGATAAACGTCTCAGGGGGCGTACGTGGTGACAATGGCGGAGGTGGCAGCTCGGGCGGGAGTCACCAAGCAGACCGTCTCCAACGTGGTGTCCGGCAAGAAGGTACGGCCGGAGACCCTGGCGAAGGTGAACAAGGCGATCGCCGAACTCGGCTACAAGCCGAACCTGGTGGCGCGCTCGCTGCGCACCGGCAGCACGTCGACGGTGGGGCTGTTCGTGCCGTCGGTGGCCAACCCGTTCTATTCGGAGGTGGTCGAGGAGGTGGAGAACCTCCTGGTCGGCCACGGATACAACCTGCTGCTCGCCACGACGCGCGACGATCCCGACTACACCCGGGCCCACCTGGAGAACCTCGCCGCGCGCTCGGTGGACGCACTGCTGGTCGCCTGCGACAACGGCGTCGCACAGCAACTGCCGATGCTCGTCGAGGCCGCCTTCCCGGTCGCGCTGTTCGCCTGGGAGGGGGACCCGCCGACCATGCTGCCGGTGGTGTCCATCGACTACGAGCACGCCGGGTTCCTGGCCGGGCGCTACCTGAGGGATCTCGGCCACCGGAACGTCGCGGTGATCGCCGATCTCCCCGCGCACGAGCCGCGCGTGGTCGGGTTGCGCCGGGCGTTCGCCGACCACGGGCTGACCATCGACGACCGCAAGGTGTTCCCCTGCACCAGGGACGACGCCGCCGGCGGCTTCGACGCGGGCTGTGCGGCACTGGAGGCGGATCCGGAACTGACGGCGATCTTCGCCACCCACGACATCCTGGCCCTCGGTGCCGTCGAGGCGGTGGTCCGGTCCGGGCGGCGGGTCCCCAGCGACGTCAGCGTCGTCGGCTTCGACGACATCGCCCAGGTCGGACGGATCCAACCAGCGCTGACCACGGTCACCGTCCCGAAGCGGGAGATGGCCCAGCAGGCCGTCGAGCTGCTGCTGCGCGCCGTCGACTCCGGCCGGCCGCCGACCAACGTTCTCACGCTGCTGCGCCCGACCCTGACCATCCGGGACAGCAGCGCCCCGCCCCGGGCGACCGGATAGCACCGGGCACCGCTCCACCTGCACGTCACCCCATGAGTCGCCGGCACGCTCCTGCCGGGCCGGCCTCCCGCCACCGCTACGAGTTGCGACAGAAGGCACGTCCACTGATGAAAGACCTCGACCCCAACGCCTACGTCGAAGACCGGGCGCCGGGCACCGGACGGCTGCGGCCGCGCGCCGCGTTCGCTTCCGACCTGCCCACGATCGCGCTCGACGGCGACTGGAGATTCCGACTGGCGACAGGGCTGGACGACCTCACCGGGGACTTCGCCGCGCCGGACTTCGACGACACCTCCTGGGACCTGCTCGCCGTGCCGTCCTGCTGGCAGATGACCGGCCTGCCCGACGAGCCGCGCTACGGTGCCCCCGCCTACACCAACATCCTCTACCCCTTCCCGGTCGACCCGCCGCGGGTGCCCCGGCAGAACCCGACCGGCGAGTACCGCTGCGAGTTCGACGTTCCGGACGGGTTCCCGGCAGCGGCCTCCGTGCTCCGGTTCGAGGGCGTCGACTCCGCGTTCGCGGTGTGGCTCAACGGGATCCGGCTCGGCGACGGCAAGGGCAGCCGGCTGACGACCGAGTTCGACGTCTCCGGCAGTCTGCGGCCTGGCCGGAACGTGCTCGCGGTCCGCGTGCACCAGTGGTCGTCCGGCAGCTACCTGGAAGACCAGGACATGTGGTGGCTGTCCGGGATCTTCCGGTCGGTGTCCGTGGCAGCCCGCGGTGTCGAGGACTTCTTCGTCCACGCCGCCTACGACGACACCACAGGCCGGGGCACCCTGTCCGTAGACGTCAACGCCCCGACCCGCGTGTCCCTGTCGGTGCCCGAGCTCGGCATATCCGCCGCCGATCCGGCCGGCCCGCACCTGATCGACGGCATCGAGCCCTGGTCGGACGAGCGGCCGCGCCTGTACTCGGGGGAACTGGTCTCCGAAGCCGGGGAGCGGATACCGCTGCGCATCGGCTTCCGCACCGTGGCCGTCGTGGACGGCGTGCTGACCGCAAACGGCCGGCCGATCTCGCTACGGGGCGTCAACCGCCACGAATGGCACCCTCTGACGGGACGCACCCTGACCGAGGACGCCATGGTGACCGACGTGCTGCTGATGAAGCAGTACAACATCAACGCGGTGCGCACCAGCCACTACCCGCCCGACCACCGTTTCCTGGACCTGTGCGACGAGCACGGGCTGTGGGTGTTCTGCGAGGGCGACCTCGAGACGCACGGCTTCGAGCCGGGCGGCTGGCGGCGCAATCCCAGCGACGCCCCCGCGTGGCGCGAGGCGTACCTGGACCGGGCCGCGCGGTTGGTGGAACGCGACAAGAACCACCCCTCGGTCATCGTCTGGTCGCTGGGGAACGAGTCCGGCACCGGAGCCAACCTGGCCGCCGCGGCCGCGTGGATACGGCAGCGCGACGACAGCCGCCTGATCCACTACGAGGGCGACTACGCGAGCTGCGCGTACGTCGACCTGTACTCCCGCATGTACATCGGTGTGGACGAGCTGGCCGCGGTGGGGCGCGGCCAGGAACCTCCGACAGCTGATCCTATTGACGACGCCCACCGCCGGGCCCTTCCGGCCGTGCTGTGTGAGTACGGGCACGCCATGGGCACCGGCCCCGGCGGCTTGTCCGAGTACCAGCAGGTCATCGACGCGCACCCGCGCCTGGCCGGCGGATTCATCTGGGAGTGGATCGACCACGGGATCCTCCGGCGCACCGAACAGGACGCCCCCCACTCGTTCTACGCCTACGGCGGCGACTTCGGAGAGGAGGTCCACGACGGCAATTTCGTCGCCGACGGGCTGCTCTTCCCGGACCGCACGCCGTCGCCGGGCCTGGTCGAGTACAAGAAGGTCATCGAACCGGTCCGGATCCGCGTCGACCCGGCGACGCGGCGGATCGCCGTGCACAACCTGCACCACGTCCGCGACACCGGCTACCTGGACTTCCAGTGGACCGTCGAGGACGGCGGCGAGCCGGCCGGCTCCGGCGGCCTGACCGTGCCCGCGACCGCACCGGGCGCGACGACAACCGTCGAATGGCCCGCCGACCTCGCCGCAGCGTTCGATTCGGTGCGCAAGAACGGCTCCGGCGACGAGGTGTGGCTGACCGTGACCGCGGTGCTCGCCGCCGACGAGACCTGGGCCCGGGCCGGCCACGAGATCGCCTGGGCGCAGGGGCTGGTCGTGGCTCCCGCCGCCTCGCCGGTCCTCTCCATGCCGGCGCCGGCGATCGCCCACGACGGGGACATCACACTGGGCCCCGCGCGGTTCGACGTCCGCAGCGGGGTGCTGATCCGGCTCGGCGACCTGGAGCTCGACGGGCCCTGGCTGGACATCTGGCGTGCCCCGATCGACAACGACCTGCTCAACGCCTCCGGCGAGCCGCAGATCACCGCTTGGCTCGCCGCCGGACTGAACCGGATGCGCCATGAGGTCCTGAGCGTCGAGCCCGACGCACAAGGACTCACGGTCACCGCCCGGCTCGCCGCCGTCGGGTCCTCCTCCGGGCTCGGCATGGTCTACCGCTGGACGGCCTGCGACGGACCGGACGCGGGCCAGGCCCGGCTCCGGCTGGAATGTGCCGTCACCCCTGACGGCGCATGGTCGGTGCCGCTGCCCCGGCTGGGAATCGCGATGTCGCTGCCCGGCACCGACGCCGAGGTCGAGTGGTTCGGCCTCGGTCCCGGCGAGGCGTACCGCGACTCCCGTACCGCGGCTCGCGTCGGCCGCCACCGGTCGACTGTCTCGGCGATGCAGACCCCCTATGTCCGCCCGCAGGAGAACGGCAACCGCCACCAAGTCCGCCGCACCCGGATCACGACCCCGGACGGCACCTTGCTCATCACGGGCGACCCGGTCATCGACCTGACCGCGCGTCCTTGGAGCACCGCAGCCCTGGCCGCCGCGGCCCACCAGCACGACCTGGTCGGCGACGGCAGACTCCATCTGTACCTCGACCACGCGCACCACGGGCTCGGCAGCGCGGCCTGCGGCCCGGGCCCGTCGGCATCGGACGTCCTTGCCGCGGTCCCGACGGTGTTCGGCGTGGAGTTCAGCACCGGCCGGTAGGCGGGCCTGGCCGCCCGCCCACCGACAGTCCAGTAAGTCAGTCCCCCGTCACGAAGGGTTTCCCTCTCATGGACAGCACCACCATACGCACCCGCAGACTCCTGGCGCTCGCCACCGCGGCGGTCATGGCATTCGGCGTCGGCGCGTGCAGCAGTGACAAGAACGACTCCGCCGAGGAATCGGGCCAGAGCGGGCCGGTGAAGATGGAGTTCTGGGGCTGGGCCGGCTACGAGAAGATCGTCGACCAGTGGAACGCCTCCCACCCGAACGCCAAGGTCACCTTCAAGAAGATCCCGTCGGGCGGCACGGGCGGCTACACCCAGATCAGCAACGCCATCACCGCCGGCGAGGGCCCGTGCCTGGCCCAGATCGAGTACCAGGCCATCCCGTCGATGCTCGTGAAGAACACGGTCATGGACATCACGAAGTACGCGAGCGCCGACATGGCCAAGTTCGTCCCGTCGGCGGTCTCCGCCTCCAGCATCGGCGGCAAGGTCTACGGAGTCCCGGTGGACGTCGGCCCGATGGTCCTCTTCTACCGCAAGGACCTGTTCGCCAAGTACGGCATCACCAAGCCGCCGGCCACCTGGGCCGAGTACAAGGCCGACGCCGAGAAGGTCGCCGCCGCCGATCCGAGCGTGAAGTTCGGCAACGCGCCCAGCGAGGGCAACGATCTGGCGGCCTACACCCTGCAGACCGGCCAGTCCTGGTACTCGGTCAAGGGAGACAGCTGGACCGTCAGCATCGACAACCCCGGCACCCGCAAGGTCGCCGCCTTCTGGCAGGGCCTGAAGGACAAGGGTCTGGTGTCGAAGTCCGGCAACGCCTGGGACCCGAAGTTCAACAAGGCCGCCGCAGCCGGCAAGGTGCTGACGTTCGTCAACGCGTCCTGGGCCGCCGGCGGCATCAAGTCCGACCTGAAGGGCCTGTCCGGCAAGTGGAGGGTCGCCCCGATGCCGACCTGGGAGGCCGGCGACGGCAAGAGCTCCAGCAACGGCGGCTCGGCCACCTCGGTGATGACCGGGTGCAAGTCGCCCCGCGAAGCCGCGCAGTTCGCCGATTTCCTGTCCAGTGACCCGCAGGCCGTGAAGACGGGCATCGAAAGCGGGCTGTACCCGGCGTCGAAGGCCGGACAGGACGACCCGGCGCTGAAGGCAGGTGACCCGTACTTCGGCGGCCAGAAGGTCGGCGACGTCTACAAGGCCTCCGCCGCGCAGGTGCCCAGCACCTGGACCAACGGCCCGACCTATCAGCAGGTCCAGACGGACCTCACCGGCGCCATGGGCAAGGGCACCCTGCCGGACGCGGTCACCAAGGTCCAGGCCTCGACGGTCGCCGCGATCAAGAAGCTCGGACTGTCGGTGACCAACGGCTGAGGCCGCGGAACTCCAGCCGCCCCGAAGAGTTCCCGCGGCCGCCAGTACCCGGCGCCGCGGGGACCCGCTCCCTGACGACGAACCGCCCAGCGAGGTTTCCATGAGCAGTCCCAGCAGCACCCGGGCCGCGTCACCGCCGCGGCCGGCGCCCGCGGGCACCCCCCGGGTCTCCGCCTCCGGCCGGCCTCGGCGCACCGGCCGCCGCAGCGCGTTGACCGCGTCGGGCTTCCTGGCGCCGTTCGCGGTGCTCTTCCTGACCATGATGGTCGCGCCGATCGGCTACGCGATCTACCAGAGCTTCTTCACCGTCCACCGCACCGGGCTGTTCGGCGGTGCGCAGTCCACAGAGTTCGCGGGACTGTCCAACTACGCCGCCGCCTTCAGCGACCACGACTTCACCGCGTCGATCACCCGGGTCGTGCTGCTGGGCTGCGTCCAGGTCCCGGTCATGCTCGGCCTGGCCCTCCTGCTCGCGCTCCTGCTGGACTCCCGCTCGGCCCGGCTGCGGAAGACCTACCGGCTCACGTTCTTCCTGCCCTACGCGCTGCCGGGTGCGATCGCCGCGTTGATGTGGTCATTCCTCCTGGCGAAAGACCTCTCGCCGTTCACCGGACCGCTGTCCCACCTCGGGATCGACGTCGACTTCCTGTCGCCGTCGTGGGTCCCGTTCTCGATCGGGAACATGATCACGTGGGGCTGGACCGGCTACAACATGCTGATCATCTACTCCGCGCTGCAGACGATCCCGGCGGAGGTGATGGAGGCCGCCGCGCTCGACGGCTGCACCGGATGGCGCCTGGCGTGGGCGGTGAAGATCCCGCTGGTACGTCCCGCGCTGGTGCTGACCACGATCTTCTCCATCATCGGGACGGCGCAGCTGTACACCGAGCCGGCGGTGCTGGTCAGTGCGCGCATCCCGGGCGTCGACCCGAAGTTCTCCCCGATCATGAACGCGACCCTGGGCATGGACGTGGGCGGCCAGAACCTGGCCGCCGCCCAGTCCGTCGTGCTCGCGCTGATCACCCTCGTGCTCTCGTTCGGCTTTCTCAAGTACAACCAGCGCAAGGGAGCGATGGCATGAGCGTGATTTCGGCCGACCGACCGACCCGACCGGCCCGCCGCGGCCCCGACATCGCGAGCAAGGTCGTCGTCAACGGCATGCTGGGCCTGATGGCCCTGTACACGCTGATCCCGCTGTGGTGGCTGTTCGTCTCCGCGACCAAGGCCTCGGGCTACCTCTATACCGGTACGCCGCTGTGGTTCTCCCACTTCGACCTGGTCACCAACATCAGAGACGTGTTCAGCTTCGAGGGCGGCATATTCTCCACCTGGCTCGCCAACAGCGCGCTGTACAGTTTCGTCGGCGCCACCGTCGGCACCCTGCTGTCCGCGATGGCCGGCTACGCGCTGTCCAAGTTCAGCTTCCGCGGCCGGGAAAGCGTGTTCAACGTCATCCTCGCCTCGGTTCTCATCCCGGCGCCGATGTTCGCCCTGCCGTTGTTCCTGCTCATGGCCAAGCTGGACATCACCAACTCCTACTGGTCGGTGCTGCTGCCCAGCTGTGTCAGCCCGTTCGGCGTCTACCTGTGCCGGATCTTCGCCGCGGCGTCCGTCCCGGACGAACTGCTGGAGGCCGCACGGCTCGACGGAGCAGGCGAACAGCGCACCTTCTTCCGGATCGCCCTGCCGCTGATGTCCCCGGCACTGGTGACCGTCTTCCTGTTCCAGTTCGTCGGCATCTGGAACAACTACCTGCTGCCCTCGCTCATGCTCAACACCCCCTCACTGCAGCCCGTCACGGTGGGCCTGGTGCAGTGGCGCGCGGAGTTCGCCAACGGAGTGCCGCCGCTGCTGCCGATCACCGGTGCGTTCCTGTCGCTGATCCCCCTGCTCATCGCCTTCATCAGTCTCCAGCGGTTCTGGCGCAAGGGCCTGACCGCAGGCTCCGTCAAGTAGCGCGTTCGCTGCCCCACCACCCCCATCCTGAACTGCAAAGGACCACTGCATTGCCCCGCGCCCACATCGTTCTCGACAAGCAGGCCGTCATCGCTCCTGTCCGACGCCGCACCTTCGGCTCGTTCGTCGAACACCTCGGCCGCTGCGTGTACACCGGGCTCTACGAGCCGGAACACCCGAGCGCGAACGACGAAGGGTTCCGTATGGACGTCGTCGCGCTCGTCAGGGAGCTCGGCAGCACGACCATCCGCTACCCGGGCGGCAACTTCGTCTCCGGCTTCCGCTGGGAGGACTCGATCGGCCCACGCGACAAGCGCCCGGTGCGCCGCGACCTCGCCTGGCATTCGCTGGAGTCGAACCAGGTCGGCCTGGACGAGTTCGCCCGCTGGCTCAAGCTCACCGACTCCGAGCTGATGCTCGCGGTGAACCTCGGCACGCGGGGCATCCAGCCCGCCCTGGACCTGCTCGAGTACGCCAACCACCCCTCCGGTACGGCGCTGTCGGACCTGCGTGTCGCCAACGGCACGCCGGAGCCGCACAACGTGCGCATGTGGTGCCTCGGCAACGAGATGGACGGACCCTGGCAGACCGGCTTCCTGACGGCCGACGACTACGGCAAGCTCGCCGCCCGTACCGCCGGCGCGATGAAGATGGCCGACAAGGACCTCGAACTCGTGGTCTGCGGCTCCTCCGGCTCCTGGATGCCGACCTTCGGCGACTGGGAGCGCACGGTGCTCGAGCACACCTACGACCACGTCGACTACGTCTCCTGCCACGCCTACTACCAGGAGCTCGACGGCGACCTCGGCTCGTTCCTCGCCTCGGCGGCCGACATGGACTACTTCATCGACACCGTCGTCGCGACCGCCGACCACGTGGGGTACAAGAAGCGCTCCAAGAAGAAGATCAACATCTCGTTCGACGAGTGGAACGTCTGGTACCAAAAGGAGTTCCACGAGTCCGACGAGGTCAACGACGAGTGGCGGCACGCCCCCCGGCAGCTGGAGGACGTCTACTCGGTGGCGGACGCCGTCGTCGTCGGCAACCTGCTGATGACGCTGCTCAAGCACAGCGACCGCGTCACGTCGGCCTCGCTCGCGCAACTGGTCAACGTGATCGCGCCGATCATGACCGAGCCCGGGGGCCCTGCCTGGCGGCAGACGACCTTCTACCCGTTCTCGATCACCAGCCGGCTTGCCGCCGGTGAGGTGATCCGGCCCGTTGTCGAGGCGCCGACCTACACGACGGAACGCCATGGCGAGGCGTCTGCCGTCGACGCCGTCGCGACCGTCGACGAGGACCGGGCCGCGATCTTCCTCGTCAACCGCGGGCTTTCGCAGGCCACTCAGGTCACGGTCGATGTGCGCAGCCTTGGCTCCCCGCGGGTTCTGGAGGCGGTCACACTCGCCGACCCGGATGCGTATGCGAAGAACACACTCACCGAGCAGAACCGCGTGACCCCGCACGCGAACCCGAGCGCGATCCTGTCCGACGGGCTGCTCAGCATCGAGCTGCCGCCGGTGTCGTGGACCGCAATCGCGCTGGGCTGAGTACCGCGACGACATGACGGCGGGCCTGGTTCTGCCAGCGCCGGCCCGCCACGCGCACCACCGCACTGCCGTAAGGCGGCCGGATCCCCAGGCACGGGCCCGAGTGGCCGGGGACCGCTGGGAGGATGCTCTCCTCTGTCCCGTCTGAGCCGCGAGAACGGCATCAGCCGCAGGTACTCACAGCCAACCACCTGACCTGGACGGACGACCCAGCCGTTCTCGAATCAGAGGGGGCGTTCCCAGAGGCACCTGAGATGAGTTCCTGACCTGCGCCTTCTCAATCATCCGCAAGGCCCCTACTGGTCTCTGCCCCCCAACGTGTATACGGCTGAGGAACTGCGATTGAAGGGCACGCGGAAGAGGTACCGCGGCGTGTGCGGACCCGACCCTGTCCAGCGGTAGTTCGTTGAATCCGGCGTGGTTGGGTTGACGACGGGACGGGTCGGTCGCAGGCCGGCGGTAGGAGCCAACCGCCTTGCTGGGGGCGGAAGATGACTGCTCGCCGTCCGTCTCCGCCTGCTCCGGGGCCGTTGGAGGAGTACGCGGCCCGGTTCGACGACCTCTTCTTCAGCCTGGCCCAGCGGCGAGGGTTTCGTGAGTATCTGACCGGGCTGCCGGCGACGCGGGAGCGGAACAAGACGATCACCTGCCTGGCCGGGGCGGAGCCGGTGGCGGGTGCGGGGATGCCGGGGGTGCAGCGGCTGCAGTTCCTCCTGTCCGAGTCCCCCTGGGAGGCCGAGCAGGTCAACGACCGGCGGCTTGAAGTGCTGCGCGAGCAGCCGGCGACGGCCCCGCACGACGGCGGGTCACCGTGATCGACGACTCCGGGGACCGCACCGACGGTACGGCGACCGCGCACGAGGGCCAGCAAGAGCCGACTTGGTCGGACGGCTGCGGGATGACGGCACGGATGCCCCTGCGTCGCAGGTGGGTGCGGATGGCGCGGGAGGAGTACGCGCGGTCGGCCAGGACGAGGTGAAGTCGGGTCCGTGGTCTACCCGGCCCGTTTCGGGGCACGCGGATGCGGGACCTCACCGTCTCGAAGGCGGGTGCGTCACCTGCCTGGCCTGCGGTGAGGGCGAAGGCGAGGGGCCGTGCACGGCCGTCTGCGGCCAGGTGGACCTTCGTGCTCAGCCCGCCGCGGGAGCGTCCGAGCGCGTGATCGGCGGGCTCACGGAAGTGGACCGCCCCTTTTTGAGTGCTCCGGCGGCGTGCTGGTGGGTCCGGACGACCGTGAGTCCACCGAGACCGTCCAGTCGACGTCGTCGGCGGCGTCCGCCGCCGCCAGGACGGCGGCGAGGATCATCTCCCACGTGCCGTCGACGGCCCATCGGAGCAGCCGCTTGTGAGCGGTCTGGAAGGAGCCGAGTTCGTCGGGAAGGTCCCGCCAGGGTGAGTCGGTGCGGTACTTCCATGCGATGGCTTCGAGAGTGCGTCGGTGGTCGGCCCATCGCCGCCCGGGGACCGATCCGCCGGCATCAGCGGCTCGATCCGGTCCCACATCGCATCGGTGATCACTAATCGGACAGACACACCCGATCAACCGACCAACCCATCAAAGAGACACGCGCTAGCCGGTGACCCGGCGGAATGTCCACTGCTGGTTGGTGCTGCCCCTGTCGGCGTACTGGATCAGCGCGGCGCCGTCGGTCGTGCTGCCGGAGCTGACATCGAGCACCTTGCCGCTGTTGCGGTTGACCACCTGGAACACACCGCCGGACAGCGGGCGCAGCTGCCACTGCTGGCTGGCCCTGCCGTCGAGGGTCGCCTGTACGACCCGCGCGCCGTCCGCCGTGGAGGATCCGGCCACATCGAGCACCTTGCCGCTGCGGACGCAGGTGATGGTGTGGTAGCCGTCGGCCGTGGACTGGAAGGCCCACTGCTGGTTCGTCGCGCCGTTGTCGGTCCGCTGGATCACGGCGGCGCCGTCCGCGCCGGACCCACCGGAGACTTCGGCCACCTTGCCGCTGCGCACGCTGACGCATGTGTATGTCCGCGCGGGGGCGATGGTGTACTGCACCGAGTCCACGTCGATGTAACCGGTGCCGCCCGGGTTGTAGGTGTACAGGCCGATCCGGTCGCCGCGGTAGCCGCCCCAGGTGAGCTGGTAGGTGCCGCCGACCTGGGTGAACGTGCTCCCGTCGAGGCTGTAGGAGAAGCGGCTGACCCCGTTCACGTCCCACGTGGTGCGCAGCCACACGGCGTTCTGTGTGATGGCCGCGCCGCTGGTCAGGGTGTTGCCGGCGTTGTGCTCGATCGTGGTGGTGGTCCCTGAGCGTCGGACACCCAGTCCGGCGTAGGTGGCGGCGTAATGGCACAGCCCAGCGTGCTGGCCGTCGGCGAGGCCGGCCAGTTCGAGGCGGACGGTCACCGTGGCGCCGCCCGCGGTGCGCAGCACTCGTTGGGTGAGGGTGTTGCCCACCTTCATCAGGTTGTCCCCGGCCAGCGGCGCGAACGCCTTCAGCCGCAGATAGCCGGGGCGTTCAGTCAACGACCAGTAGTTCGCGCGGGGTTGGTAGTACCACTCCCACTGCGGCTTGAGGCGGGTGTCGGTGAACGAGTCGCTGGTCACGACGGCGGGCAGCGCGTCGACGGGGAGGCCGGGGGTGCCGGCGGCGGGCAACTGGCCCGTCCACGCCATGGTGCCGATGCCGTCCGAGCCCACCGTGCCGATGATCGGCCAGCCGTCCACCCAGGTCACCGGCAGCAGGGACAGCACGCGCCCCTCCCAGCCGCCGTGGCCGTGGTGGGTCACGAAGTACCAGTCGCCGCCCGGGGTCTGCACCAGCCCGCCCTGGTTGGGCTCGCGGTCGACCGAGGTGTTGACGTGCAGCAGCTGCCGGGTCTCGAAAGGGCCGTAGAGGCTGGAGCCGCGGTTCATCATCAGCACCCGGCCCTCGGGCTTCACCTCGCTGAACAGGTGGTAGTAGACACCGTCGATCTTGTACAGCTTGCTGGCCTCGCTGCGCGACGACTGGTGGATCACCGGGGCCGGGCCGACCAGCGACTTGCCGTCCGCGGACAGCTTGTACAGGTGGATCTTGTAGTTGTCCGAGTAGTGCGTGGTGACCAGGTAGCCCTGGCCGTCGTCGTCCGAGAACGGGCACACGTCGTTCCAGCCGGAGGTCCGCCACATCGAGTGCAGCGGCTCCCAGGGCCCGGTCGGCGACGGGGCCGACGTCATGAAGAAGCCCTCGTCGGGCGTGTTGAAGTACACCCAGTACCGCCCCGCGTGGAAGCGGATGGCCCCGGCCCACACGCCACGGCCGTAGCGGTTCATCCGGTCCCAGTTCAGCTCCGGTCCGATGCGGGTTACGTCGTCGACCGAGCCGCCGATCGGGCGCCAGTTGACCAGGTCCTTCGAGTGCAGGACGGCCATGCCGGGTGAGTACCCGAACGTGCTGGTGATGCCGTAGTAGTCGGAGCCGACCCGGATGCAGTCCCAGTCGCTGAGGTCGGCCGGGACGATCGGGTTGGCGTAGGTGCCGTCGCCCTGGTCACCCCAGGCGCCGGCCGGAAACGAGTCTGCCGCCGCCACGCTCGACGGGAGCAGGCCCGGGAGCAGGAGGGCGCCGGTACCGACCGCGGCGAGCCGGCCGAGTTGTCTTCTGGTGAGGTCCACAATGCCGTCCTTGGCTGGAGGTCATCAGGTGCGGGGGCGGTGGGTGAACACCGCGGGGAGAGAGGGAGAACGTGGAAGGGACACGGCCTTCGCGTCGTGCGTGCCTCGTCCCAGCGGGCTGACGCCCCTCACCCGTGCTGTGCGGGGGTGGCGGCATGACGAAGGCACACCCCCGGACGCCTGGGCAACCAGGTCCTTTAGGACACGCGACGACCGAGGACGGAGCGACGATTGGCCGATATATCGAACAGCTATCGGCTTGTCGAACCACTCAACGCCGAAGTTAGAGTCCCGGCCGTACAGAAGTCAACGGACCGTCCGCGTTTTCCCGAGACGTGCGGCGGCGGGGACAGGGCGCGCACGGCGCGCCGACGGGCGGCGTCAGCCGAACAGACGGCGTTGGATCATCGCGCCGGTAGTCCTCCAGGGTTCGGTCGAGGTGTGCCGCGGTCGCCTGCGCCGCTTCCTCGGGGCGGCCGTCACGGATGGCCCGGTAGATCGCCTCGTGCTCCTCGATGGCCGCCTCGGTATTCTCCCCGAACGAGTCGTGGATACCGATGGCGCTGGACTGGCGCTGCAGGCGTCGCTCGTCCCGCACGGCGCTAACGAGGAGATCTGGCCGTGGACGAACCCGTGCCGGCACTGCTCCATGGCGACTTCGATGGTGCGCAGCTCCGAGGGGGTGGCGCGGGTGGCCGCCAGACTACTGGCGGCCATCTCCTGGACCCTGCGGAACTCGAACAGCATCAGTACGTGATCGATGCGGCCACGACGTGCCGCGGCTTGGCCGAAAGCCACTGGAAACCCACGGCGTCCCAGGCGATGTCGTTGTCCGCCTGCCCCTCGGGTTTCTACGCGTCGGCGTTGAAGCGGAAGCTGAAGGTGCCGGAGTTGGTCCAGCCTGTGCCGCATCCGTCGGTGTATGTGGGGACGCTGCTGGGCACGTCGTCCACGATGGTGAAGCCGGCGGCGGAGTTGTTGCACATGGTGCCCGCGCCGTTGTTGCCGTTGCCGAGTTCGGTCCTGAGGGTCTTGTAGGTCAGGTACTCGTGCCCGCAGCTGGTGGGGCAGGCGACCTTCCAGGTCGTCTGGGGGGCGTGGTACCAGTGCGGCGGATCGCAGGACTCACCGAGGTGGTCGACCTCGCAGCGCGGCGGGTTGGCCGGGTTGCAGGCGTTGATCTGTGGGTTGCAGAAGGTGTCCATCTCCGGCTTGACGCTGGAGCGGTGGATGTCGGAGTCCCACCAGGCTGCCGAGTATCCCGCCGTGTTGCTGTTGTTGGCGGTGCGTCGTCCGCGTAAGGACTCCTAACGAAAGTGGTGGGCTTGACCTGGTCAGAGATCGGTGTCGTGCAACGAGGCCGCTGGGTAACGAAACGCGGTCAGCCGCGTAATCGCACGCGATAAACCTGGCGACGTCGGCGATCATCCCCGGGATACTGGTCGCCCATGGATGAGGTCAAAGTCGTCGTCGCCCATTCCGAGCGGGCGACTCTGCGCGTCGGCGACGTGTTCCTGAAGGTGGACGCGGATCAGGCGCGCATCGACGTCGAGGTCGAGGCGATGTCCCTCGCGCCGGTCCCGACCTCGCAGGTCCTGTGGCGCAAGCCGCCCGTGCTCGCGACCGCCGCACTCCCGGGGACGACGCTTGGGCGCCTTGGCGGGCCATCGACCGGGTCGCCGGCGGCGTGGGCCGCGGCGGGCGCCGCCATCCGGAAGCTGCACGACGCGCCGCTGCCGCTCCGGCCGGGCCGGGCCGGCCGGAGCATCGACGAGTTGACGAGGGAACTCGACGACGAGTGCGAGTTGCTCGTGACGAACGGCGTCCTGCCCGCCGACCTGGTCACCCGCAACCGCCAGGTCGCCGAGGCCGCGCTCCGGCCGTGGACTCCGGCGTTCACGCACGGCGACCTGCAGATCGCGCACGTCTTCGTCGACGGCGACGAGGTCACCGGCATCATCGACTGGTCCGAGGCGGGCCGGGGTGATGCCCTGTACGACCTCGCCACCTTCACGCTCGGACACGAGGAGCACCTCGACGACGTCATCGCCGGCTACGGCACCGACATCGACCTCGACGTGATCCACGCGTGGTCGTCGTTGCGAAGCCTGCTGGCAGTTCGCTCGCTGATCGCGCAGGGCTTCGACCCCTTCGCGCCGGGGCTCGATGCGCGCCCACAACTCGTCGTCGATCTCCCACGGTCTGGCAGCGGTCTTCCTCGTCTCGACTGACTCGCACCCCCTTCGGCCAGCATCAACGAGAACTGACACACCGTCATTCCCGGAGGTCCAGAAGCCTCTTTTGTCAGGAGTCGTTAGCGGCGGCGTCGGGATGACGGCTGAGCCGTTGCCGGCGAAGACGGCGTCGAATGCGGTGGTGAACTTGCTGTCCCGGTCACGGATGAGGAACCGGAAGCGCCCGGCTGTGCCCTCGAGGCCCATGAGCAGGTTGCGGGCGAGCTGGGTAACCCATGCGCCGGTCGGGTGGGCGGTGACGCCCAGAACGTGAACGCGCCGGATGGCGATCTCCATGACGAAGAAGACGTAGAGACGTTTGAGGAAGACGGTCTCCACGTGCATGAAGTCACAGGCGAGCAGCGTGTGGGCCTGGGCGCGGAGGAAGGAGCGCCAGGTCTGCTGGGATGCGCGCTGCGGTGCGGGCGGCAGACCGGAGCGGCGCAGGACGCGTCGGATTGTGGCGGCGGCAACCCTATGGCCGAGCCGTCGCAGCTCGCCTTGGATTCTGACGTGCCCCCAGGTCGGGTTGTCCCGCGCCAGGCGCTGGATGAGCGCGACCGTCTCTTCCGACAGCGGTGGCCGACCGGGGCCGGTTGGGGGTTGACGCCAGCGCACCAGACGGCGGTGCCAGGTCAGCAGTGTGCCAGGGGTGACCAGCCGATGACGGCTAAGACGGGTGGCAGCTGGCGGGCGAGAGCGGAGAGCACGGCACGATCGGCCCATGACAGCCGCGGGCGCTCGATCTGCCGACGAAGCACGGCGACCTCATGGCGAAGCGCGAGGATCTCGGCGTTGCTCGTGGCGGTCGATCGGCCCAGCAGGAGGAGGCAGCGCAACAGTCGGCAGAAGATCAGGTGGAGCAGTCACAGACCCACGCCCACTGATCATGCCCATACGTGGACGATCACAAGGCCCCAGGTCAAGTACCGTACGGCAATAAAGACACCCTTCAGGCATACGCGTTGCGGCTCGCAGTACTACACGGGGTGCGCGGTGTCCGGGATGCCGTGGCTGGTCCGAGCGGGTCCATGGCTCCTACCGGCGTCATCCCGCCCACCTGCCGGCCGCGGGGACGGCGGTGGTGCTGGCGTTGACGGTCCGGCGCTTCCTGTGCGGCGACCGGGAATGCCCTCGGCAGACCTTCGCGGAACAGGTATCGGGGCTGACCAGGCCCTACGCCCACCGCACCGAGCGGCAACGCTCGACCTTGGTCCGGATCGCGCTGGCATTGGCCGGCCGGGCCGGCGCCCGCCTGGCCCACCTGCTGGGCATGACCGCCGGTCGGGACACCCTGCTGCGGCTCATCCGCGCTCTGCCCGACCCCGACGCATCCACCCCACGGGTGCTGGGCGTGGACGACTTCGCCTTCCGCCGGGGCCATACCTACGGCACGATCCTGATCGACATCAGCACCCACCGGCCCGTCGACGTGCTCCCCGACCGCGAGGCCGCCACCCTGGCCCGATGGCTGGCCGACCACCCCGGCGTGGAGGTGATCTGCCGCGACCGCTCCACCGCCTACGCCGACGGCGCCCGCGCCGGAGCACCGGACGCCCAGCACTGTGCGGACCGCTGGCACCTCTTCCACAACCTCGTGGAGGCCGTGGAAAAGACGGTCATCCGCCATCGGGCTCTGCTCCCCGAGCCCGAACTGCCCGACGACCAGCCGGCGGTGACGGCCGACGACGTCCGGGCTGCCGTGTCCACGGCCCGGACCACAGCCGCACCTCGCACGTCCGGGCGGATCAGTGACCGCACCCGCGAGCGCACCAGGCCATCCACGAACTGCACCGCCACGGCCACAGCCTCCGCGGCATCGCGGCGCAGCTCAACCTGGCCCGCAACACCGTCCGCCGCTTCCTGCGCGCGGCGACCGCAGACGACCTGCTGGTCGGCAAATGGACCGGCCGCACCAGCATCCTCGACCCACACAAGCCCTGCCTCCACCAGCGGTGGGCGGAAGGCTGCGCCACCACCCGCCGGCTGTTCGAGGAACTCCGCGACCGCGGCTACACCGGAGGTGAGAGCGTGGTCAAGGAGTACGTCCGGCAGCTGCGCAACACCTTCCCCCGCACTGACCGGCCACCCCGCCGGCATCCGTCCGTGCGGGACGTGACCAGCTGGATCACCCGCCACCCGGACCACTTGCCGATCACCAGGCCGAACGTCTCAAGGCCATCCTCGGCCGCTGCCCGGAGCTGGAGAAGACCGCCCACCACGTCCGGACCTTCGCCGAGCTGATGACCAGGCGCCACGGGGACCAGCTGGAGGAATGGATGTCCAAGGTCCAAGCAGACGATCTACCGGACCTGCCCTCCTTCGTCGCGGGCCTGCGGCAGGACGCCCAGGCTGTCACCAACGGCCTCACCATGCCCTACAGCTCCGGCCCCCGTCGAAGGCGCAGTAAACCGGATCAAGATGCTCAAACGGCAGATGTTCGGCCGCGCCAAGCTGCCCCTGCTCCGCAAACGCATCCTCCTGGGCTAACACTCAGTCACCGAACCACAAGACCTGCGACAGAACCACGGTTCAGCCGCCGCCGACACCCGAGACGGCGTAGCTCGCCGTGCACGCGGCGGAATCCCCAGCGGGAGTTCTCCGCGTCGAGTCGGGCGATGAGGTCACGGACCTCTTCCGGCAGGGGCGGGCGTCCCGGGGACGGCGGCTGTGTCCATTTCCTGGCGATCAGGCGCTGATGCCAGGCCAGGAGCGTCCGCGGGGAGACGAGCCGGTGGCCGCGCAGGGGCCGGGGGCGGGCGAGAGTGGACAGCAGCGCGCGGTCCGGCCAGTTGGGGCGGGGTGTGGCGACCTGGCGGCGTAGCACCGCGACCTCGTGCCGCAAGGTCAGTATCTCCGCATCTTTCGCTGCGGAGGAGCGGGACAGGAGGACCAGCCACGCGAAGATGCGCGTAGCGATCAGATAGAGCATCTGGACCAGCACGAGGACCGATTCTGCGCGCAGGCCCGGGGTGCATCCCCCGAGGTCGGGCCCAGTGAAGCCATTCTGAAGCGTTACGCGGAGAAGTCCTTCCGGTGGAACGTCGAGGGGATCGAACTGCTCATCCTGGCGGGGCTGATCCTCGTGATGGCGACAGCGGTTACGTGTGGCGGCGCTCGACGCGGCCGGGAGACTACTTCCCGCTCCAGGAGGCGCGGCGCTCCCCGTCGCCGACTTCGTCACCTGCACCGGCGCGCGGGTCCTGATCCGTCACCTTCCGCCGCCGCGGCCGCCCGCACTCGCTGCTCCTCGCGAGCAGAGCCGACGTCCCGTTCCAGGGGTGTGCGGCTCACGGCCGTCGCGAGGTCCTCCAAGGCTTGCTTCTGCAGTTCCGCCTCGCGCCGCACGACCGGGCTCCGGTCCCCGGCGGCGCCCTCCCACGCGTGGAGCGCCTCCTCCACGCGCCCCCAGTCCGGATTCCTGTGCTCGCGCACGTCGACTGCCGCCTGCGCGGTGTCCGCCTCCAGGGCCTCGGCGAACCGCTCCGCCTCGGGGACGACACGGCTGTCGGCCCGCGGTACGTGGCTCTCCATGAGCATCGCCGCGCGGCCGAACCCCTTGAGCGCCTCCTGCGCTTCCTGCGCCTCGCGCGACGTCAGCCCCCTGGGGCGGACTGGTTCCTGCCTTGCCCGGTCGTATGCCTCCTGCCAGGCGGCACGTGCCTCCCTGCTCGCCAGCAGTGCCCTGCGCATATCGGCGTGATGCTCCCGGGTCGGTTCGGCATAGTTGCGGAGCACCGCGGCCGCGTAGCGGCCGTTGGCTGCGAGCCAGTCCGCAAGCCGGCTCGGCAGCCGGGGTGTCTCCCATGCGGGGAACACCACGTACGCCAGCATTGCCAGGGCCCCGCCGAGCAGGGTGAGCACCACCCGCTCCGGGACCGTCTGCTCCCACGCCTGGCCGCCCATGCCGAGCAGGAAGACGACGTACGCGGCGGTGAAGCACTGGGAGTAGGCGTAGCCGGTACGGATCAGCGTGTACGACAGGCCCGCCGAGACCACCGCCAGCGCGCCGAACACATGGGCATCCGGTCCCAGGACCCGCACCATCCCGGTGGCGAGCGCGACCCCCGCCAGGGTCCCGGCGAGACGAGCCACCGCGCGCGCGTACGTCCGGTGGAAGTCCGGCCGCATCACCATCACCGAGGCGATGGGCACCCAGTAGCCGTGGCCCAGGGGGAGCCGGGCGGCGATCAGATAGCCGAGCGTGGTCACCGCCGCCAGGCGGACGGCGTGCCGCAACACGGGCGAGTCCCGGCGGAGTTCATGGCGGACCGCCCGGACGACAACCGGGACCAGCCGGAACATTGTCGGGCGCACCAGGAACTGGGCGCCCACGGGGCCCGACGGCGTGGGCGTCCTTCCGCGCGCGCCACCGCTCCCGGCGATCTCCAACGCCTCGCCGAGCAGTTCCACGAGCCGCTCGGCGGCCTGCCGCGCGGGGCCCTCCAGCACCTCGTGCTCCTCGTCGACGCGCAGGACGTCCATGCTCCCGGGTCGCACCTCGGCGGGAGTGCCGCGGCGGATCGAACGGGCGGCCGCGTCCAGGACGTCGGCGGCCGCGTCGAGCAACTCCCGCGCGCGGTCCCGCCCGGGCCCCTGCGCCGGGGCGCCGACGTCCGGGTCGGCGAGTGCGGCAACGACCGGCCGAATGCGCTCGGCGAGTCCCCGGGGGCCGTGCAGGACGGGGGGACGGGTGCGGGCCTGTGATGGCGTCACGGCGGCCGCGTCCCGGGCCGCCATCAACGGTTCCGGGTCGAACGGGGCGGCCGGGTCGTGCCGCAGCCGGCGGGCGTAGTCCGCCACGGCGGCCAGGGCGTCGGCGAGCGCGTCACGATGCGCCCCCCAACGACGGATCGGGAACAGCAGGATCAGCACGGCCTGCGCCACGCCCCCGAGTGCGATGACCCCGGCGTGCTCCAGGGCTCGCCCGACGCTCGTGGGCAGGGTGATGGTCACCAGCATGCTGCCAACGGTCGTCGCTGCGACGATCCCAGCGGTCGAGCCGACGGCCCATGCCATCCCCGCGACAAAGGCCCATGCGGCCAGCAGCGGGAGGAACGTCACGAGTCGCCCCGCCGCCAGGTAGCCCGCGAAGGTGCTGAGCGCCAGACCCGCGCCCGCGCCGAGCGCGATCACCTTGCGTGGACGCCAGGTGCGCTGGAAGGTGGCCCCACCCGCGGAGTAGGCACCGAGGGCGGCAGACGCGGCATACGCAGGGGAGACCAGCCACAGCGCCGACCCGATGACGATGGCCACCCCAGCGGCCGTGCGCAGCGCGAGCAGGGGCTCCAGCCGCGTCTCCTCGATCGTGAGCCCGGATCGCACGACCTCCCCGAAGGCCCGCAGCCACGTCACGGGTGTGAGCCTAGCCGGAACGCCCTGCCGGGTCGCGTCGGCCGCGCGACCCCGGGCCGACCTACACCCACAAACCGGCACCCTCGCGCACAGGGCAATCGATGACCACACCCCCAGCGCCGCCTGTTCACCCCCAGCGGCCGCGGCTCAACGTCGTCCTCGTGGCCGATCCGGGATGGCCAACGGAGGTCGCGAAGCGACTGGAGAACGGACCTGCCCTACCAGGACAACACCCGCCCCGTCATCGCCATGATCAGCCCGCCGGAGCACATCGCGCTGCTGTCGCTGCCCATGCTCAGCCTGATGCGCGCCGCCCACCGGCTGGGGGGAGCAACCCTCGGCGTGATCGGAGCGCTGATCTCAGAGTCCGGCAACGCCCTGCCACCCGGGAGGATCCAGCACACCAACGAGGCACCGCACGTCCGCGGGCGGTTGCGGCTGCTAGGCAGGCTGGTCCGCGTCAACCGGCCCTGGCTGCTGTTCACCGGCCTCTCCCGAGCGCTCCCTGGCCTGTTCGCCACCGCGACGTTCGGCCTCACCAGCAGCGACATCTGGAGGGGCACTCCTTACGTGGGGCCGCTCCGCGACACGGTGTTCGCCCTGCTGTCGATCCGCACGCCCGTCCGACTACCCGGACAGTCGGACGCCTGGGCCTGGCAGGGCGATACAGGGAGGCTAATTGGGCCCGACATGCGCATGCGTTCGCGCGCCCCGTCGGCCAGGCTGAATGGGAAGCCCAGGGGCCGGGAGCCACCCCGGCGCCCGCAGCCGGAGGTTGCCGTCATGACCGTGATGTCCATCGCCAGGTTCGAAAGGTTCTTCCGCGCAGCCGCGGGGCTGGACGTCGACAAGAACGATCTCAAGCGCTACAGCGACTTCGTCGACGCCAAGCTCTATGACCTGCTGACCGTCGCCCAGGCCACTGCCAAGGCCAACGGGCGCGACATCATCCGGACCTGTGACCTACCGATCACGAAAGCCCTGCAGGAGAACATTCACCACTTCCGGAAGATCGACCAGGAAGTAGAACTCAAACCGATCCTGGAACAGCTCGCCACCCACCCCGCTCTGGACCGCACGCCCGACGAGGAGACGGAGGCGGCCTATCCGGACATCATCGGCGGACTCAGCCTGGCCCTTGCTCAGTGCTTCAAGATCCTCCACCCCGAGCTGAAGAACCCCCAGACCCAGCACTGGGACGAGGCCCGAGCCGTCTTCGACCTCCTGCTGTGAGTGGCGACCGGACCAGGCGGTGCAGACTACGGCCAAACAGCGTCAGCGCGCTCTGCTTCCTCGGCTGACGCAACGACCTGCTGGCTCGCCGCAGGCCCTCGTCCACGTCCAAGGTGCAGCCGAAAGCGGTCCTGGTCGGTGGGCTGGCCAAGACCGCGGGCGGGCACCCGCCGGCGGCTGGAGCAGACCGCTGTGCGGCTTGCGGGAATTCGCACGATCCCCTATCGGCTGGTGTCGTAAGTCGGTCCCGAAGCCCGACCGATCCGCAAGGGCAAGCCCCAGCACCCCAGGCTGATCGGCCCACATCTCGGGTGTCGGAGAACTCAGATTGTGGCGGCTCGACCTCGCAGGGATCATCGAAGGCATGGACAGGAACATGTCCGTCGGGTTCGGGGAGCGGCTGCTGGAGGAACTGGTCAGAGCAGCCCAGCTGGCATCACCTGCGGAACTGCCCGTGGTCCTGAACCGGTATGCCGAGGCCATGGGTCTGGGCAGGGCCGTTATCTATCTGGTCGACATCCAGCAAAGACTGCTGGTGCCGCTTGTCGAAAGCGAGCCGGAACTGGAGCTCGACACTCCGCTGGCCGGATGGGCCTACCGCACCGACTCTCTCCGAGTGGAAGAAGGCCCCTCCGGCGGTCTGCACGTATGGCTGCCCCTGGCCGACGGGGCGGAGCGGCTGGGTGTCGTAGAGCTGAACATGAGCACCCTGGACGGGCTCAAGCTACGGCGCTGTCGAACGACGGCGCTGCTCCTCGCACTGATCATCACATCCAAGCGCACCTACAGCGACACCATCGCACAGCGCATGCGTACCAGGCCGATGCACTTGCCCACGGAGATGGTGAGGGCTTTTCTCCCTCCCCGGTCGATCGGCACCGGGCGGGTCGTTTCGACGGCGGTTCTGGAGCCTGCGTACGAACTGGGCGGCGATACTTTCGACCATGCGTTCACCGAGGACGTTCTGCACTCCACAATCCTTGACGGCATGGGGCACAACCTGGCGTCCGGACTTGCCACCTCTGTCGCCATTGAGTCTGCCCGCCAGTCTCGCCGGGACCGTCCGTCAGGTGCACGAGGTCAGCCTCGAACCCGGTAACCGAATACTGCTCTACTCAGACGGCGTCGTAGAGTCACGCGACGAGGCAGGCGAAGAGTTCGGCCTGGAACGCTTCACCGACTACATCATCCGGTCGACCGCAGCAGGGCAGAGCGCCCCGGAAGCGCTGCGCCTGCTCATCCACGCCATCCTCGAGCATCGGCACAACAAACTCAGCGACGACGCCACGATCTTGATGTTCGAGTGGCAGCCCCCTGATCCGTGACCGCAAGAGCCGGAGAGCGCAGCCGTGGCGTCGGCACTGCGAGGACGCAGACGCTGACGTCGGTGGATGCCGAGCCTAGCTCCGTCTCCGGGAAGCGGCGGGTATGGTGCCGCACATCTGCAGCGCCATACCCGCGCATGCAGGGGCCTCAGGCGATCACTGCGAATGCAAGCGGCGCGGGCTCGTCCGATCGATCACTCGGGTAGGCGGATCCAGGTTCATGCTGCTGTCGGTCGTGATGGGTGGCTGCTGCCACAGGAGGTTCGTCTGCGCCCCGGCTTCCGCTCGCCGGGAACAAAGCGGGGCCTGTACGCCCTGATCACGGCGATCCAGACGATCACGGTCGGTCTCGGTGTCCCGAGTCTGTCTGTCATGCTCTGAGCACGCTTGACCCGCCGCTCGGGCAGAGCGGTCCCATACCTTTCTCCCGGTGCGGCACCAGCGGCACCGTCGGGCCCTCGACCTGCCCGGCAGCCGACCAGACGTCTCGTCCCGGCCAGGGCGCTGTAGGCCTGCTCGGCGCGTCGGGCCGCGCTCATGACCTCCTCCGCCCGGGTCACGGCAGGAGCGCGGCAAACGAGTTCGGCACCCGGGATTTGAGGTGCTGCCATTCGCCGGCACTCACATGGCGCTCCAGATTTTTCAGTACGGTGCGCATCAGCTTCTCGCTGCCGCCCTCGACCGCATAGGGGAATTCGCTCCGGACCCGTGCGAGGAACTCCTCGTTGCTCATCTTTACGGGCGTTTCGGCCGGTTTCCAGCCGTCGTAGTAGACGCCTCTGACGATGGCCGGCAGTTGGGCGCCGAACTGTACGACCGTCTCGACCGGGAGACGATCCCGAAGCGGGTGCAGCACCGCCCGCAGTGCCGCGTACGGCTGCTTACGCCGTTCTTTGGGCCACTCGAAAGCCTCCTCGGCGTCTTTGAGAAGCCGATTGACCTTGTCCACCATGGTGTCGAACGAGGAGAAGCCTGTATCAGCCATTTTCGTGGGCCTTTCGTTCTGGGCGCCTCACGAGCTCAGTCCGCGAGGTCGGCCTTGCCGAACAGGACCGCGTAACTGGAGGGGAGTTGGCTGATGATCTGATTCAGCTCTCCGCCGGTGACAGCGTCGGCAACGGTGGTCAGGACCGCGCTGGCGTCCCACTGCGCCGTACGCGGCCGGGCATGGGTGCGCTCGGCGACCCGGCGGTAGAACTCTTCGATCCCGAAGCCTCGCGCCTGCTGCGGCGTGGCATGGTCCAGAACTTGTCCCAGCGGGCCGGGCAGCTGGGATGCGAGGTCCTTGACCTCTCCCGGGCTGATCCGTTGGGCCAGCACTTCCAGCACGGCGTTGGTGACGTCTGCGGCTTCGTCCTGGTCGTTGTATTCGCCTCGCTCGCGCACACGGGCGAGGAATCCGTCGTATTTCATAGCTGCCTTCCTTCTGCCCCGGTCACCGCTGGTCACGGGGGTCGCCCGGTGCGCTGTCGCGCCGGGCGGGGACCCTGGTCGTGACGACACCGAGCTCACCAGTGGTGGTCATGCCACGCCTCCTCGTTCAGGGCCACGGGCCGTTGCCCAGAAAGGTACAGAACGGGCCGGAATGGACAGATCCGCATGGCGTGGTCTTCTGTGCTGCGCTGCCACCTTCTGGGACACCGTTTTCGCTTTTTCCATGAGGGCGACACGATGCTCTGGCGCTGCGCGCGCGTGGGTGCGGAGCGGAGGGCAGCAAGCGATATCCGTCGGCCCAGGACGCCGAGCGTTACGCACGCGCATTCGACCGCGAGGACCAGGCGGACATGGGCCGGCGCGCACCGCTGGGTCTGCTTCCCCTTCGGCTGCTGCGCGCCTGGCGTCTGCGGCGCCGAAAGGAAGCCGGTGGGGAGCCGTGTGCCGAGTCTCCGCCGCCGTGAGGGGTTGTGAAACACGGGACGTCACCCATGAGTCACCCGGGTGCCGAGCCTCGCCGGCCCGGCCGCGGTGCCGGACGTGTGTCCGGAACCGCGGCGTTCGCATCTCAGCCGCTGCTCTCGGTGCTTTCACTCATCTCGCTGATCTCGACGTGCCGCGGCTTTGCGACCTCGGCCTTGGGGACGGTTATGGTGAGCACCCCGTCCGACATCTGCGCATTGACCTTTTCGGTGTCGACCTCTCCGGGCAGCCGCAGCCGGTACTCGAAGGCTCCGGTGCGGCGGGTGCTCCGGCGCAGGACGCCTTTGCGTTCCTTCTCCTTGATCTCTCCGGTGACCACCAGCTCCTGGCCGTTGGCTTCGACGTCGATGTCCTTGCTCTTGACGCCGGGGAGTTCGATCTCGACGTGGAAGGCGTCGTCGGACTCCGTGACATCCGCCAGGGGTGCCCACGCGACTGCGGGCGCCACGCCTCCCACCGTGGATTCGATCAGTCCGCTCATCTCGCCGAGCAGTTGGTCGAAGTCCGTCAGCGGATCGCGTGCCCAGCCCAGGGGCCTGTCCTGCACTGCGCCACCGCGGTGGCGCCGGACGGGCATGGTCATTCCCATCGCCTCCTTCTCGTGATCTCCTCGCCCGCCGGGCGTCATGCGAGCCAAGCGGACTCCTTCGGACGGGTGTACGGGGAGCTGTCGGTGCCGCCCGGCGCGGCCGTGTGGCCCAGGTAGCGGTGCACGAAGTGGATACTCATCGCGCCTTCGCCGACCGCGGATGCCACACGCTTCACCGAGCCGCTGCGGACGTCGCCGGCGGCGAAGACGCCAGGCAGGCTGGTCTCCAACGTCAGGCAGTCGCGGCCCTGGCTCTGCCAGAGCTCGGGAACGGAGCACGCCTGCGCCTCCGCGCCGGTGAGCACGTAGCCGCGCGCGTCGAGGGCGATCGCGCCGGACAGCCACTCGGTGTGAGGGTCTGCGCCGGTGAAGACGAACAGGGCCCGCACCGCGAGGTGGCGGTACTCGCCCGTACGGTGGTCGACCACGGTGACGGCCTCCAGCGCCTTGTCGCCGAGTGCCTCGGTCATCTCGGTGTGCAGCAGCACGCGCACCCGCGGGTGGCGCTCGATCTGATCGATCAGGTAGCGGGACATGTGCGCCTCGAGGCTCGGCCCACGGACGAGCAGATAGACCTGCGGTGCGTACCCGGCCAGGAAGAGCACGGCCTGGCCTGCGGAGTTGCCGCCGCCGACCACCGCCACCGGGTCGGTACGGCACTGCTGGGCCTCGTAGACGGTCGCCGAGTAGTGGACGCCCGCGCCCTCCAACGGTTCGATGCCGGGTGCATGGAGGCGGCGGTAGCGGGCGCCGGTGGCCAGGACGACGGTACGGGCGGTGATCTCGCTGCCGTCGGCGAAGCCGACGGCGTAGTGGCCGTCCCGCGGTTCGAGCCGGGCCGCCTCCGCCGGGACGCTGATCCGGGCGCCGAACTTGCCCGCCTGGAGCACAGCGCGCTCGGTGAGTTCGGCGCCGGAGATGCCTGAGGGGAAGCCAAAGCAGTTGTCGATGCGGGAGGACGTGCCGGCCTGGCCGCCGGTGGCCAGCGCCTCGACCACGGTCGTGCCGAGGCCCTCGGAGGCCGCGTTCACCGCGGCGGCGAGACCGGCCGGACCGGAGCCGACGATGAGGAGATCGCCGCGGCCGTTGCCCGATTCCAGGGGCGGCAGGCCGATGAACCGGGCCAGTTCGGCGTTGCTCGGATTGCGCAGCAGGGTCGTGTCCCGCCAGATCACCAGCGGTGTCTGCTCCGGACCGACCGCGAAGCGGCGCAGCAGCGCCTCGGCCTCCTCGTCCGTCTCCAGATCGATCCAGCGGTGCGGCAGCCGGTTTCGGGCGGCGAACTCGCGCAGCCGCCGGGTGTCGGGCGAATAGCGCGAGCCGATGATGCGGAAACCGGCGCCCTGCCCGACAAGCAGAGCACGGCGGCCCAGGCAGGCGCGCAGCACCACATCACCAAGGATGGAGTCCCGGGTCACCAGGTCACGCAGCTGGTCCATGGACAGGGCGTGAATCTCGCCGGGGTCCCTGACCACGGCGGTGTAGAAGGCCACCTGTCCGTTCAGGAGGCCGAGTTCGCCGATGAAGCGGCCGGGGCCGTGCACACGTAGCAGGTGTTCATCGGGCGTGCCGTAGCCCTCGACGATGGCGACCGAGCCACTGAGGACGACGTAAAACATCTCGCACCGCTCCCCCTCCCGGATCAGCACGTCACCGGCGTCAACCGCGTGCCGCCGGCCGTGCTGCGCCAGGCGGGCCAACTGGTCCTCCGACAGGCGGGGATAGGCGCCGTAGATGTCGGGCGTCTCGAAGGGGACACTCTCCTCCGCCTCGTCCGGCACAGGCGCTGTGCCGGGCCGCGTCTCGTCGCCGGGCATCACACGAACGCCTCATGGACGAAGCACCACCGCCAGTCCTCGCCGGGCTCCAGCGACGCCACGATCGGATGGCCGTCGGCGGCGGCGTGACGGCGGGCATGCCGGTTCGGCGAGGAATCGCAGCAGCCGACGTGGCCGCAGGTCAGGCAGAGCCTGAGGTGGACCCAGGGGGAATGCGTGGCCAGGCACTCCTCGCACCCCGGGGTACGCGGGGTGACGGGGCGTACGAGGGCGAGGTGGGGGTCGGTCCGTACGGTCATGGCCGATCATCCTTTCCCAGCCGGTGCGCGGCCCGCGATCGACTGCTCCACCCACCGCCGCAAGGCAGGGGCAGGTGCGGCACCCGACTGCCGGGCGATGGTCTGTCCTTTGTCGAGGACCAGCAGCGTCGGTACCGCCTGGACCTCGAACCGCCGCGCCAGGCGCGGGTTCTTGTCGATGTCGACCTTGACCAGCTTGATCGTTCCTGCGAGATCGGCGGCGACTTCCTCCAGCGCGGGGCTGACCATGCGGCAGGGGCCGCACCAGGTGGCCCACAGGTCCACGACGACGGGCACGGTGGCCTGCTCGACGACGTCAGCGAAGTCGTCGTCGCCCGCGTCGGCCATCCACGGCAGAGGCTGCTTGCAGTTGCCGCACCTGGGGCGGCCCTCGGCGGCCGCCGGCACCCGGTTGGTGCGCCCGCAGTGCGGGCAGGTGACGTTGGTGGCTTGCACGGTACTCATGCCGCCCTCGCTCCCTTCATGTCCTCGGGCTGGTCGTAGGTGACCACCAGTTCTCCGTGCTCGGCGTCGACGCGGACCTTCGCGCCGTCCTGGACGTCGCCGCGCAGCAGGGACCGTCCGACGAGGGTTTCGACCTCGTGGGAGATGTAGCGGCGCAGCGGCCGGGCCCCGTAGACCGGGTCGTAGCCCTGGTGGGCGATCATTTCCCTGGCCGCGTCGGTGAGTTCGACGGTGATGCGGCGTTCGGCGAGGCGGCGGCGCAGTTCGTCGAACTGCAGCTCCACGATCCGCTCGATCTGGCGCTCACCGAGCGGCTTGAAGAGCACGATGTCGTCGACGCGGTTGAGGAATTCCGGGCGGAAGTGCCCGCGCAGCTCACCCATCACCAGGGCGCGGGCGTCCGGCTTGATCTCACCCTCGGCGGTGGCGCCGTCGAGGAGGTGCTCGGAGCCGATGTTGGACGTCATGATGATCACGGTGTTGCGGAAGTCGACGGTGCGGCCCTGAGCATCGGTGATGCGGCCGTCGTCGAGGATCTGCAGCAGGGTGTTGAAGACATCGGTGTGCGCCTTCTCGATCTCGTCGAACAGCACAACCGAGTACGGCTTGCGGCGTACGGCCTCGGTGAGCTGGCCGCCTTCCTCGTAGCCGACGTATCCGGGAGGTGCGCCCATGAGCCGGCTGACGGTGTGCCGCTCCTGGTACTCACTCATGTCGAGGCGGACAATGTTCTCCTCGGAGTCGAACAGGGCCCGGGCGAGGGTCTTGGCCAGCTCGGTCTTCCCGACGCCGGTGGGGCCGAGGAAGATGAACGAGCCGATGGGGCGGCGAGGGTCGCGGATGCCGGAGCGGGCGCGGATGATGGCGTCGGCGACGAGCTTGACAGCCTCGTCCTGGCCGATGACGCGCTCGCGCAGAATGTCGTCGAGGCGCAGCAGTTTCTCGCGTTCGCCCTCCTGGAGGCGGGAGACAGGGATGCCGGTCCAGGCGGCGACAATCTCGGCGATCTCCTCCTCGGTGACGACCTCGCGCAGCAGCCGGTTCTGCCCTTGTTTGGAGGCCAGTTGCTCCTCCTCTGCGGCGAGTCGGCGCTCCAGCTCCTGGAGGCGGCCGTAGCGGAGTTCGGCGGCGCGGTTTAGGTCGTAGGCGCGTTCGGCCTCCTCCGCCTCGTGGCGGACCTGCTCCAGTTCCTGGCGCAGTTCCTGCACACGGCGGATCGCCTGCCGTTCGGCCTCCCACTGGGCGTGTTTGGCGTCGGCCTCGCCGCGCAGGTCGGCCAGTTCCCTGCGCAGCTCCTCCAGGCGGGCTTTGCTGGCAGGGTCGCTCTCCTTGGAAAGGGCCGCCTCCTCGATCTCCAGGCGGGTCACCCGGCGGGTGATCTCGTCGAGTTCGGCGGGCATCGAGTCGATCTCGGTACGCAGCCGGGCACACGCCTCGTCGACGAGGTCGATGGCCTTGTCGGGCAGGAACCGATCGGTGATGTAGCGGTGGCTGAGGGTGGCCGCGGAGACCAGCGCGGTGTCCTGGATCTTCACACCGTGGAAGACCTCCAGGCGTTCGCGCAGTCCGCGCAGGATGGAGATGGTGTCCTCCACGCTCGGCTCGTCGACCAGGACCTGCTGGAAGCGGCGTTCGAGGGCGGCGTCCTTCTCGATGTGCTTGCGGTACTCGTCGAGGGTGGTGGCGCCGATCATGTGCAGTTCGCCGCGCGCGAGCATCGGCTTGAGCATGTTGCCCGCGTCCATGGCTCCTTCGGCGGCGCCCGCGCCGACGACGGTGTGCAGCTCGTCGACGAAGAGCAGGATGCGTCCCTGGGCGGCCTTGACCTCGCTGAGCACGGCCTTGAGGCGTTCCTCGAACTCACCGCGGTACTTGGCGCCCGCCACGAGCGAGCCCATGTCGAGGGCGAACACCGTCTTGTCGCGCAGTCCTTCGGGGACGTCACCGCGCACGATGCGCTGGGCCAGACCCTCCACGATGGCGGTCTTGCCGACGCCGGGGTCGCCGATGAGGACAGGGTTGTTCTTGGACTTGCGGCTGAGGATCTGGGTGACCCGGCGGATCTCGGCGTCCCGGCCGATGACCGGGTCCAGCTTGCCCGAGCGGGCCTCGGCGACCAGGTCACGGCCGTACTTCTCCAGAGCCTCGTAGGCCACCTCGGGGTTGGCGGAGGTGACGCGCTGGTTGCCGCGGACCTGGGTGAGCGCGCTCAGGAACGAGTCCCTGGTGATGCCGGCCTGTGTGAGCAGTCGCCCGGCGGCGGTGGACGAGCCCTCCTCGGCCAGGGCGAGCAGGAGGTGCTCCACGGACACGTACTCGTCCTTGAGGCGTTTGGCCTCCCGTTCGGCGGCATCGAGCAGGCGGGACAGGCGCTGAGTGACGAAGACCTGGCCGGGTGCCGCGCCGGGGCCGGTGACCTTCGGACGGCGGGAGAGTTCCTCGCGCACGGCAGCGCGCAGCTCCTTCGGCTCGGTGCCGGCCTGTTGCAGCAACCGCGGGATCAGACCGTCCTCCTGATCGAGAAGCGCGAGCAGCAGGTGTTCCCCGTCGACCTCGGTGTGCCCCATGCGGACGGCCGCGGTCTGGGCCTCCTGCAGGGCTTCTTGGGACTTCTGGGTGAGACTGTTCATGTCCATGGGGGTGTTTCACTCCTCGTGCCGGCGCGGCGCAGGGCGGCTTCGAGCAGGCTGATGCGGTCCAGCAGGTCCAGCACCAGGCCGATGGATGCGTAGTTGAGGCAGAGTCCGGAGCGCAGCCGCTGGATGCGGGCGAGGACCCCCGGGGCCGTGGGGTCGAACACCAGGTGCTTCGCGGCATCGCGCTCGGCGTCGACCAGGCCGAGGGCGACGAACCGGCGGATCAGATCGGGGTGGAGGCCCGAGCGACGGGCCACGGTGTCCAGCGAGAGCCTGGGGACAGGCACGAGCGCGTATCGGACAGCCGTCGAGGCGGTGACGTCGGCGCCCGTCCGTACCGGACGGTCGCCCACGGGTCGGTCGTTCATCGCGTCCTCCTGGGGTCGTACGAGGAGGTGGCGGCGAGCTCCTCGAACAGTTCGCGCTCCCGGTCGCCGAGGGTGGGCGGCACCATGACGCGGAGTTCGGCGTACAGGTCGCCGTTCGCGCCGCGCGGGTTCGGCATGCCCTCGCCGCGCAGCCGCAGTCGTCGACCGCTGGACGAGCCCGCGGGCACCGTGACCTTGGCCGTGCCGCCGCCAGGGGTGGGCACCGGCACGGTCGCGCCCAGGGCCGCCTCCCAGGGGGCGACCGGGACCTGTACGTGCACGTCGCGGCCGTCCAGCCGGAACCGGGGGTGGGGCTGGATACGCACCCGCAGGTACAGGTCGCCCGCGGGGGCGTCACCACTGCCCCGGCCGCCCTCGCCCGCCAGCCGGATGCGCTGCCCGTCTGTGACGCCCGGCGGCACGTCGACCTCGTACCGCCGCGGCTGCCCGGTGGGACCGGCGAGCGTGACGGTGCGGCGGCCGCCTCGGTACGCCTCCTCGACGGTGAGCGGCAGCTCGGCCTCCTGGTCCGCACCGGGGACGCCGCCTCGGGCGGCACCGGCTCCGAACATGGAGCCGAGCAGGTCATCGATGTCGATGCCCTCCGCTCCGAAGCCGGTGGCGTACCGGACGCGAGGACCGCCCGCACCTGCGGTCCTCCCACCGCGGAAGCCGCCGCCCCCTCTCGCCGCGACCCGTTCGTCGAAGTCCTCCGGGATCTTGCGGAAATCCTCGCCGAAGCGGTCGTAGCGGGCTCGGGTCTTGGGATCGGACAGGACGCTGTATGCCTCGTTGAGGTCCTTGAAACGCTCCTCGGCCCCGGGGTCCTTGCTGACGTCGGGGTGGTGCCTGCGCGCGAGTTTGCGATATGCCTGCTGGATCTCGTCCTGGCTCGCGCTCCGTGACACGCCCAGCACCTCGTAGTAGTCCCGTGCCATCGCCGGTCACTCCCGCTTCGCGACAGTCACGGCGGCGGGCCTGAGCTGCCGTTCGCCGTCCCCGTAGCCGGGGCGCAGCACCTCGACGACGGTGCCAGGCTCGACGTCGGGGTCCTGGACGACGCCGACCACCTCGTGCCGGGCCGGGTCGAAGGGGACGCCTGTCTCCGCGTGCCGCGGGTAGCCAAGCAGTTCGAGGACGTTCACCGCCTGGTCGCGTACGGCCCGTATGCCCTCCACGATCGCGCCCGGATCGGCGCCGGCGTGGGTCAGGGCGAGTTCGAGGTTGTCGAGGACGGGCAGGAAGGCGGACGCTGTGCGGGACCGCTCGACCACCCGTTCCCGCTCCAGTTCCCTGGCGTGACGCTTGCGAAGGTTGTCGATGTCGGCGAGCGCGCGCCGCCAGCGGTCCTCCAGTTCCTGGATCGCGGTCGTGTACTCGTCCTCGGCAGCCGCGGGGCCGGCGGCGTCGGGACCCGGTTCTTCGTTCGCCGCCTCCGGCCGGGGCGGCGGGTCCGGTTGCGGCAAATCCCCGCGCGGAGGGCGTACGGCGCCTTCCGGGACCTGTTCGACCGGATCAGACGCGGCCCGGTCGGGTTCCTGGCGGTGGCTGGGCATGGCGCGCCTCAGTCCTTGTCGAACTCTGCGTCGATGACGTCGTCGCCACCGCCACCGCCACTCGTGGGACCACCGGTGGCGGCGTCCTGGCCGGGACCGCCAGTGGCCTCGGCGCCCTGATGGGCCGCCAGCCCGGCGAGGACCTGCTGGAGTTCGGAGGTCAGGGGTCGCACGCGCTCCACGCCCGCCTCTTCCTTGACCGCCGCCCGGGCGTCGGACACGAGCATCTCGGCGCGTGCCTTCTCGTGCGCGGGCGCTGCGTCGCCCAGTTCGGCGAGGCGCTTCTCGACCTGGTACGCGACGGCGTCGAGCCCGTTGCGCGCGTCGACGGCCTCGCGGAGTGCCTGGTCCTGACCCCGGTTGCGCTCGGCCTCCTGGACCATGCGTTCGACCTCACTGCGGTCCAGGTTGGAGCTCTCGCTGATGGTGATGCCCTGTTCCTTGCCGGTGTCCCGGTCGCGGGCCCTGACGTTGAGGATGCCGTTGGCGTCGATGTCGAAGGTGACCTCGATCTGTGGTTCGCCCCGCGGCGCCGGCCGGATGTCGGTGAGCTGGAACCGGCCGAGCACCCGGTTGTCGGCGGCCCGCTCGCGCTCGCCCTGGAGGACCACCACATCGACGGCAGGCTGGTTGTCCTCGGCGGTGGAGAAGGTCTCGGTACGGCGCACCGGGATGGTGGTGTTCCGCTCGATGATCTTCGTCATCACTCCGCCGCGCGTCTCCACGCCCAGCGACAAGGGTGTGACGTCGAGCAGCAGGACGTCCTTGACCTCACCCTTGAGTACCCCGGCCTGGATCGCGGCGCCCAGCGCCACGACCTCATCGGGGTTGACGCTCATGTTGGGTTCCTTGCCGCCGGTCAGCCGGCGGACCAGGGCCTGGACCGCTGGGATACGTGTGGAGCCGCCTACGAGGATGACCTCGTCGATGTCGCTCTCGCCGACCTTGGCGTCGGCCATGGCCTGCTGGACCGGTCCCAGACAACGCTCCACCAGGTCGCCGGTGATCTGCTCGAACGTGGACCGCATGATCGAGTCGGTGAGGTGCTTGGGGCCCGACGCGTCAGCGGTGATGAACGGCAGGCTGACCTGCGTCTGCGTCACCGAACTGAGCTCGGTCTTGGCCTTCTCCGCCGCCTCGAACAGTCGTTGCAGCGCCTGCGGGTCCTTGCGCAGGTCGATGCCGTTCTCCCTCTGGAAGTCGTCCGCGAGGTAATCCACCAGACGCCGGTCGAAGTCGTCGCCGCCCAGGTGGCTGTCGCCGGCGGTGGAGCGTACCTCCACCACGCCGTCGCCGACGTCGAGGATGCTGACGTCGAAGGTGCCGCCGCCCAGGTCGAAGACGAGGACGGTCTCGTGCTGCTTCTTGTCCATGCCGTACGCGAGGGCGGCCGCCGTCGGCTCGTTGATGATCCGCAGCACCTCCAGTCCCGCGATCCGTCCGGCGTCCTTGGTGGCGGTGCGCTGAGCGTCGTTGAAGTAGGCGGGCACCGTGATGACCGCCTCCGTGACCCGTTCCCCCAGCTGCTTGGAGGCGTCGTCGGCGAGTTTGCGCAGCACCTGTGCGCTGATCTCCTCTGGCGCGTACAGCTTGTCCCGCACCTTGAAGCGGGCTGCCCCGCCGTCGCCCTCGACGACGTCGTAAGCCACCGCCTTGGCCTCGTCGGAGATCTCGTCGAAGTGCCGGCCGATGAACCGCTTGGCCGAGTAGATGGTGCCCTTCGGGTTGAGGATCGCCTGGCGCCGGGCCAGCTGGCCCACCAGTCGCTCGCCGGTGTCGGTGAAGGCCACCACGGACGGTGTCGTGCGGTTGCCCTCGCTATTGGGCACGACGGACGGCTCGCCGCCCTCCCACACGGCGATCACCGAGTTGGTGGTGCCCAGGTCGATGCCCACTGCCTTCGCCATGAGGAACTCCTCCCGGTCCGGCGCCTGCGCCGACTCTCCGGATCATGTTCGTTCAGGTACGGGTGGAACCTCCGCCGGTGGTCTGCAGCCCGCCGATCAGCCGTACAGCCTCGTCGGCGACCGCCTCGTCCACCACGACCTCGTACCGGCTCGGCTGCATCGAGCGGAGTGAGGCGAAGTCCCAGCGACCGCCCTGCAGGGCCTGCAGCAGCATGCCGAACAGCGCGCCGCCGATCACTCCGAAGATCAGCCCGTACAGGGCGAGGAGCAGGGCGGAGAGGACGGGGTCGAGCCACTTCACAAGGCCGAACAGCCAGCCGATCGGGACACCGGAGAGCGCACCGCTCGCCCGCGGCCCTGCCGTAGTCCATCCGGCCGATCACCTGCTCGACCATGCGCACGTCGTGGCCGGTGATCGCCACCGTCTCCACGGGGAACCCATGGTCGGAGAGGTGGTCAACGGTGTGTTCGGCTTCCCGGTACGTCTTGTACGAGGCAACCGGCCTGCGATGCTGCTCGGTCATCGCTCAGCCCTTCCTGCCGGCGCGCACGGAGGGTTTCGAACACTCCCCAGGGTGGCGAGCCGAGTGGCTCCACGCCTGCGCCTGGCGAGTCAGAAATGCACGGGTCCGATCCCCCCACGAGCGCGAAAGGAACTATCCTGACATTTCGAATAAGCCGACCCCTGAGCGGGTACGCGACACACCGCTCGCCTCCCTGTAGGGTTGGAGAGAACGGAGTGATCCCATGGTCGGCAGCCGGGCGCACCACCTGTACCGCCGGCGCTCCGACCGGGAGGGCAGACTTCCGCGGGGCAGCGCCGGTCGGCACCTCAAGGCCGCGCGGAAAGAGCCTCGCCCACCCGCTCCAGCCCCAGCCGACCATGCCCTCCACGAACTGATGGCGCTCTCCCGCGCCCTGTTCGACACCCCGGACGAAGGCGAGATCCTGCGCCTGGCCATGGACCACGTAGCCGCCGCAGGGCCATACAGCGCCGAGGCCGGATACCTCAAGGTGGACGGCGACCTGGTCCCCAGCCCGAGGAACGGGGAGATCCATGCCCCGGTCGTGGACTGCAGGGTGCGGGAGCTGGCCGGGCAAGACGGCCCTGTGACCGTACCCGACCGGCCCTGGGGCCGGGCCCTGGGGCTACACGGACTTGAGAGGCTCCACGGCTACCTCGTGGTGACATCCCGCTCCCGGCCCACCGAGGCCGAGTACTCCCTGCTCGTCACGCTCGTCCGGCACACCGCCGCTGCACTGTCAGTCGCCTTCGCACACCGCCGCCAACGCGAGGACGCGCTGGAACTGCACCGGCTAAGGGAGGAACGCACAGCCCTCCAGCGGCAGCTGATCTCCGTCGCGGCTGAGCTGGGGTACCAGCGGGCCGTTCACGCGCTCATGGCCGACGTCGCTGCCTCGGGCGGCGGCGAGGAAGCCGTCACCCGCGCACTGCACGGGCTCACTGGACTCTCCGCGCTGGTCGAGGACCGCTTCGGTCGGCTGAGGTCCTGGACCGGGCCCAGCCGCCCCGACCCCTATCCGGAACCGGACCCCGTGCGCCAGGACGAAATGCTGCACGCCGCCGCCCGGGAGGTCGGACCGGTGCGGATAGAGGACCGGCTGATCACCCTGGTCCGCCGGCACGGCGAGATCCTGGGCGTGCTGGCCCTGGTCGATGCCCGGAACGAGGCCGACGAGCACACCGTGCTCGCGCTGGAACACGCCGCCACGTCACTCGCCCTGGAGCTGGCGCACCTGCGCAATCTGGCCGAAGTGGAGCTGAGGCTGCACCGCGAGCTGGTCGACGACCTCCTGGCAGGGGCGGACGAGGCGAGCGCCTATGCCCGGTCCGAGGCAGTCGGACACGACCTGCACCGCCGTCACTACGTCGTCGTGGTGCAGCGGTCGGACCGGACTGCGGACGATTCCTTCGCGCAGACCGTGGGCCGGGCGGCCTCTGGCGTGGGCATGCGCTCACTGCTGACCCGACGTTCCGACCACGTCGTCCTTATCACCGACGACAGGCCGCACGCCCGCGCGCTGTACGAGGCGCTCGCCCGGGAGACCGGGACACGGTCCGCGACGATCGGGGTGAGCGCCCGTTGCGACTCCCCGGACGACATCCCCCACCGCTACCAGGAGGCGCAGCGCGCCCTGGAAGTGCGCCGCCACTCCCGCGAGCGCTACGGCACGACGTTCTTCGACGAGCTCGGCCTCTACCGCATCCTGGGACCTGGCAACGATTACCGGGAACTGGAGACGTTCGTCCACGAGTGGCTCGGGCAGCTCATCGACTACGACTCCCGGCACCACGCGGCCATGGTGGAGACCCTGTCCCGGTACTTCGACTGCGGCGGCAACTACGACGAGACCGCCGAATCCCTCGCGATCCACCGCAGCACGCTGCGCTACCGGCTCCAGCGCATCCGCGACATCAGCGGCAACGACCTCGCAAACGTCGAGGACCGGCTCAACCTCCAGGTGGCAACCCGAGTGTGGAAGATCGTGCTGGGCGGACCCGGCTGATACACCGCTAGAACTATTGTGTGAGCGATACCGGGCGGCAGTTGGCCGGGTTGCGCTGTGGTGCGCTGCAGTGGGTGGGTGGTGTGCCGTTCAGAAACACGTCACTGCTGGTCATGCCGCGTATCTGTACTCATTGATCAGGCCACCAAGGACACGGGTCTGGAGTAGCCGTCCTGGGGTTTTCAAGTCGGTCAGCGGCGCAGTGCGGTAGTCGGCGAGGGGAGGTAGTTGCTTTCGGGCCTGATGCGGTCGATGGCCGTTGTAGTGTCCGGCGTAGGTGTTGAGAACGTGGAGAGCGTGCTGTTCGTTCCAGAGCAACAGGTGGTCGAGGGCCTCGCGTCGTAGCGTCCCGATGACCCTCTCGCAGTGTGCGTTCATCCGCGGGGACTGCGGGGCGGCCTTGACAGTTTCGATGCCCTCAGCTTCGAAAACCGCGTCGAAGGACTCGGCGTATTTGCCGTCCCGGTCGCGGATCACAAAGCGCAACGACTCGAGGCACACGCCCGCCTTAAGCGTGAAGTTGCGGGCCTGCTGGGTCGTCCACTGTGCGGTTGGATGTGCGGTCACCCCGGCGATGTGGAGGCGGCGTGTGCCGTGCTCGAGGAAGACCAGCGCGTAGACCCGGCGAAGATCCACCAGGTCGATGTGCAGGAAGTCGCAGGCGATGATGGCCTCGGCCTGGGATGTCAGAAACTCGCGCCATGTCGGCCCGCCGCGGCGGGGAGCCGGGTCAACACCGGCTGCCGCCAAGATCTTCCATACCGTGGACGCGCCGATCCCGTGGCCCAGCCGACCGAGCTCCCCCTGGATCCTGCGGCACCCCCAGCGCGGGTTCTCCCGCGCCAGCCGCAGCACCAACTCCTTCACAACTTCCGCCGTCGCCGGGCCGGCCCGCCCTGCTCCGGCGATCGCTGTAGTCCCATCTGCGCGCGACAAGTCTTCGGTGCCAGCCAGGCAACGTCCCAGGTGTCACGGGAAACACCTGCGCCCAGCGCCACCGGGGTACCAGTGAGGACAGCACCGAGAACCACAGCCGGCCCGCAGGCTCGTACCGCACCGGGTCCGCAAGCTGCCTGCGCAGCACCGCATTCTCGTGCCGGAGCACCAGCAGTTCAGCATCCTTGGCCGCCTGCCGACGCAACAGCACCGCCGGGACCGACAACAGCTTCCGCGTCACCCGATACACCAGCGAAACGATCATCTCGACATGGTCCCAGGCCCCCAGCAGGCCTGGCCAGACATCCCCGGTGTTCTGCAACGACGCATTTCTGAACGGCACACGGTGGCAGCGATGGTTCTCCTCACCGCCGGCCGTTCCGCCGCTGGCGAGGGCCGCCCGCCCGCCGACCGTGACTCCTGCGGCGGGAGCACCCTTGCGGCCCTGTACCGGCCCGGAACACTGGCACCCTCCGGCACGGATGCCCCCTTATCCTCCCCGCTCGCCATTCTCGCTACCGCCTCGATGACACTCGGCAATCTGGCCGCCTTGTTCCAACGGAACGGCAAACGGCTGTTGGCCTCAACCGGTCAGGCGGCGATCTGCGAATGGCCGTGCCTCGGACGCAGGTGAGGAGCGGCGAACGGGGCTGATCCCCGTCCGCCGCTCCGTTCCCGCATATGGCCCGTCAGGCGGACGCGGGCTGGGCCTCAGGGGCCTGCACGGCCGCGAGGCGGCCGGTGCGGTGCAACCCGTACAGAGCCACGGAACAGGCCAGGCTCAGTGCCAGCAGCGCGAGCCACGGCAGCGCGGACATCCCCGCCGCCCGGGCAGCATCCAGCGCCGCACCGGTGAGCAGGTTGCCCAGGGTGATACCGACGCCGCAGATGGTGTTGTACAGCCCGTAGTGGGTGGCCACGAGCCGGTTCCCCGAGAGCCGGACGATGGTGTCCATCTCGAACGGATAGGCGATCATCGTCCCCAGCGCGAGCAGCAATGCCGAGAACGCGGGTGGGACTGCAGCGAGCAGCCAGCGGCCCACGCCACCGTCCGGTACCGGAACGGCGGTCGCGAGCAGCAGCGGTGCGAACGCCACACCCATCGCGAGCAGCCCCCAGGTCAGCGCCCGCCCCGGCTCCATCCGGGCGTTGCACCAGGCGGTGACCTTCGTCTGTCCCAGGATGGTGCTCAGTCCCGAGACGGCGAACAGCAACGCCACCGCCACCGTCCCGGACTCGCCCTCGCCGCCGAGGCGGCGCACTTCCAGCGGCAGGGCCAGATAGACCTGGAACGACAGGACGTACGAGCCGATCATGGCGACCGAGAAGAGCAGGAAGGGCCGGTTGGCCACCACCTCGCGCCACTGCGACAGCACGCTCTCCCGCCCTGCGTCCTGACCATCCTTGGTGTTGTCGCCCCTCCGGGGCGGCAACGCACGGATCTGGACGACGCTGAGCACTGCGAAGACCGCTGCCGCGACCAAGCAGGTGACGCGGAAGTCTATGCCGGTCAGCACCATGCCCACCAGCGGGCCGAGCATGATTCCCGCCTGGTAGAAGATGTTGAACAGTGCGAACGCCTCCACCCGGCGCTCCCCCGCGTCTGCCGCGAGGTACGCCCGTACCGCGGGGTTGAACAGGGCACCGGCCAGCCCCGTGGCCGCCGAGGCCGCGAGTAGTGCGGGCAGGGAGTCCACGAGTCCCAGCGCGGCGAATCCGACGGTGCGCAGAACGCATCCGGCGATGATCAGCGGCTTGTAGCCGAGCCGGTCCGCCAGCGTGCCACCGACCAGGAACATGCCCTGCTGGCTGAAGTTGCGCACTCCCAGAATGAGTCCGACGAGCCAGCCGGCCAGTCCCAGAGTGCCGGACAGGTGGGCGGCCAGGTAAGGCATGAGCATGTAGAAACCCAGGTTGATGGTGAACTGGTTCACCATCAACAGCTGGACACTGCGCTCATAGGAACGCACCTGTGTGAACGGCGACTTCACTACGCCACCTCCTCGTCGGGGTCCTCCGTGGCGTCCTGGAGGGTGAGGGGGTCGGCCACGGTGGTGCACCGGGTCCAGCGATGTACCTCCTTTTCGTCCAGGCGGCCGATCAGGTCTGGTTCGGGTGCGGGAGGTGAGCCGAGCAGACCATGGGCGGCGCAGTAGTCGTCGTCGTAGACCGTCCCCAGGTAGCGTTGCGGCCCATCGGGGAAGATCGCCACGATCCGGGCCTCCGCGGGCATGGTCCGGACGAGCCAGCCCGCCACCAGGGCGACCGCTCCGACGCTCCATCCACCGGTGGCGTAGTGGGACGAGGCCAGTTGGCGGCAGGTCCACACGGCTTCCGCGGGGGCTACCCAGTGCACTTCCGAGAACTGGTCGTAGGCGACGTTGCGGGGGTAGATGCTGGATCCCAGCCCCCGCATCAGGCGGGGCCTGGCGGGTTGACCGAAGATCGTCGATCCGACGGTGTCGACTCCGACGACCGTCAACTCGGGGTAGAGCTGTCGCAGGACCCGGGAGACCCCGGCAGAGTGTCCGCCGGTGCCGCCGCTGCACACCAGCACGTCGATATGGCCGAGTTCGCGGGCCAGCTCGAGCGCGAGCGGGGTGTACGCGGCGACGTTGTCGGGGTTGTTGTACTGGTCCGGGCACCATGAACCCTGGTGCTGGTCCCGCAGTCGCTGGACGCGGTCACGGCGGGCCTGCTGCCAGCCACCGGTTGGGTGGGGCTCGGAGACGACATTGACCTGGGCGCCGAACGCGGTCAGCAACCGAGTCATCGACAACTCCAGCCCCGGATCGGTGACCAGGGTGACCGGGTGGTGGTAGACCATGCCCGCCAGGGCGAGTCCCAGTCCCAGAGTTCCGCTGGTGGACTCGATGATCCGGCCGCCGGGCCGCAGGTCACCGCGGGCCCGGGCCCGTTGGACCATGTGCAGCCCGGGGCGGTCCTTGATGCCGCCGGGGTTGAAGCCCTCCAGCTTGGCCCAGAAGCCACGTCCTGCCGGGACGAGGGGCTCGGACACTCGCAGGAGCGGGGTGTTGCCGACCAGCCCGGAAAGGGCGGACCTGGCGGTCATCGGACCGGTGTCGGTGGGGGTCGAGGAGTGCATCTTTCCGCTTTCTTTTCAGAGCGTGAAAAGCTGTCGGGGTCGTCTGATCGCGTCCCGGCGAGACCTCGTAGCGCGCTTCCCGGATCCGGGGGCCGCTGGTTCAGGTACGCCGGCATGACGGCGATGGCGGGCACGGCCTAAATGCGCCACCGGCAGACGACGGACAGCCTGGAACTCCCGGCCATTACTCTGCTGCTTCTCTCTCCCCCAGGGCGTACTACGGCGCGGATGGCCGTCATGGCGAATGCCGGAGCTACGCCGACAGTCGGTACCAGCTCACGCGAGGGCGCCGGTGGCCTCGGCACGGACAGACCGGCAAGGCCGCGTGGAACGCAGGACTCCACGCTGGTTACCGCCTCGGTATCCGAGTCCACAGGCGATGCCGCCTGCACGGACCCCCCGGACGCGATCGGCACCCGAGCGTTCAGATGGCCTGACTCCTTATGTGGACCGACACAGTCCAGAACGGCCAGCAGCAACCCGCACAACACAACGGCGACGAGGCAGCGATACCAAGGAGACCCGGGTAAGAGAGCAGGGCGGACCTGCAGATGGAACGGCAACAATTCCTCCGCATGGGCCACCGCCCCCGATGCGGAGCGGGGAGGGGCGGTGGACAGAGACCGGCAGGGCAGGGTTCAGCGCCCCGAATGTCCCCGAACCGGCGTGCTGAACAAGCGGATCCGGGAGATCAGGAGCACCGCGAACTGGCAGCACCGAGCCGGGCCGGGCGTATGGCGGGCATACGCCGACCGGCCGACGGTACCGGGGGGCGCCTAAATCCGCAGAACCACGCAGGCGTCGGAGTCTGTCAACGGACATCCGCCCGAAACCAACCGGGCCAGGCCAGTCATCCCCGATGGCGCGGCCAGGGGAGCCGACGCCCGGCCGAACATCGCCGGGCAAGGGGCCACCCATACGGAACCGTACTGCGGCTGGCCCACCAGACACTCATGCGCAGGGTGAGAGGAATCATGGTTGCCGTTGCGGTGATCACCCTGTGACTCGACCCCGCCATCGGACATCTTCTCAGCGGCGACGGACGCTGTCCCGGTGTCGCCCTGGCTCACGGTCGCGCCCTGATCTACCGCGCCAAATGCGAGATGCCCGGCTACGCCTTCCGCACTCACGCCATGCGCGTACACGAGCCCGAGCAGAAGCGCCGCCACCCACAGCACACGCAGCGGCCGCCGCGACGGGCGGCACCACGTCATAACGGAGGGAGACCAGGCCGTAACCATGCCGTGACACTAGCACTGATGCGGAAGCACCCGAGAAAGACCTGAAACTTCGCGCCAAGTTCGCGCAGCGTCCACGAGGACAGCGACTGGATGCGCACCGGACCGTCGCACGCGTTCGAACCTCCTACCCTGGCGTGGTGGGCAATGTTTTACGGAGGTGAGAACACAGTGACCCTGGGGGCACTGGAGAGCGCGGTCATGCGGGTCTGCTGGGAGGCCCAAGCGCCGGTGACGGTCCGCGCCGTACTCGACAGACTCAACGAGGGCCGGGAGCGGCCGCTGGCCTACACCACGGTGATGACGGTGATGACTCGCCTCGCGGAGAAGCGCATGCTCGATCGGGCCATACAGGGCCGTGGCTACGCGTACACAGCCACCGTCGCGGATGAGGCCTGTGAGGCTCGAATAATCATCGCTCCTGGTCAAGCGGCATATCTGTACTCGTTGATCACGCCGCCGAGGACGCGAGTGCGCAAGATTCTGCGGCTGGCCGGCTCCAGGACCGGAGGTGGTTGTCCGTGAGCTTGGGG